>CAWBYO010000006.1:115000-468771 GCA_963793075.1 uncultured Alphaproteobacteria bacterium | reverse complement strand
CATCGAGCGGCAGGCAGCCGTTCAGCCATTCGGTATTGGGTTCAGCGCCCAGCATGAGGAAGACATTGGCCACGGCCGGGTCTCACACGCGCCGGTCTCGCGATTTGTCCAGGTGACTTCCTGCAGCCGGTCCTCGCCGGCCAGTGCGGTGATCTCGGTTCGGGGATGCAACGTGATCCTCGGATTCTGCTGGATGCGCTGGACGAGATAGTCGGACATGGTTGCTGCGAGGCCGCCGGCCCGGACCAGTATGTGAACGTGGGTCGTGGTGCGGGCAAGAAATATGGCCGCCTGGCCGGCTGAATTGCCGCCGCCGACCACGATGACCTCTTCGCCGGTACACAGCCGTTGCTCCATCGCCGTGGCGGCGAAATGCAGTCCCGAGCCCTCGAACCGTTCGTGGCCGGGCACGGTGAGCCGGCGATAGCGCGCGCCGCTGGCGGCGATGACCGCGCGTGCGCGCAGGGTTTGGCCATCATCCAGGCGAAGCTGGTAGGGCTGGTTGCTGCACTCGATGGCAATGACCTGGCGGGCGAGGGCGAGGCGGGCGCCGAACTTCTGCGCCTGGATGTGCGCACGGCCTGCCAGCGCCTGGCCGGAGATGCCGGTCGGGAATCCGAGGTAATTCTCGATCTTGGAGCTGGTGCCGGCCTGCCCGCCGGGCGCCAGGCATTCGACGACGATGGTGCTCAGTCCTTCGGAGGCCGCATACACCGCCGCGGCCAGACCGGCCGGCCCCGCGCCGACGATGGCGGCATCGAAAACGACAGCCGGATCCAGTGCCTCGGTGAGCCCCAGCTGGTCTGCCAGCGCGCTGTTGGACGGATTCCGCAGGATCAGATCGCCGGGCAGAATCAGCACGGGCAACTCGCTGGCCCGCAGCTGGAAGCAGGCGAGGAAGCCGCTGGCGTCGGGCTCGGACTCCGTGTCGAGCAGCCGGACGGGATAGCCATTGCGGGTCAGGAACCGCTCCAGCCGCAAGGTCTCGCTGGCATGCCCGGGGCCCAGGAGCACGACGCCGCCCTGGCCGTGTGCAATCAGGCCCACGCGCCGGAGGATGAAGGCGCGCATCAGTATCTCGCCAACATCCGGCTCGCCCATGACCAGCCGCCGGAACGCCGCCCGCTCGATCCGCGCCACCCGGCTCCGGGTGCCGGTGCGGCCCGAAACCAGGACCATGCGATCGTTGAACTGGTCGAGTTCGCCGGTGAATTCCCCGGCGCCGTGCACGGTTACCGTGCGGGGTGTCCCGTGTTCGTCGAATTCGAAGATCTCGACGGTGCCCTCCAGGACCAGGAAGAAATCCACCGACCGCTGGCCCCGCTCGAACAGAGAGGTTCCGGCGGGCAGTTCTTCAACCCGCCCGTAGGCGGCAACGCGGTCGGCCATCTCCCCGCTGAGGCGCGGAAACATCTGGGCGCGCCGGGCGTAGGGATCCGGGGGGCCGCTGGTTTCGGTTGCGGATTCGCTGTCTGTCGCCATGCTTTCGATACGGGCGCTACAATCCGGCAGGAGTTCATCGCAGGAGGCACGGGTATGGCAGACACCTGCACGCACCTGGACACCGTCCGTAGAGTCACACCGGGCTCAGCCGGTTGCAAGGAGTGCCTGGCCACCGGGCAGCGCTGGCTGCACCTCCGGGTTTGCCGCACGTGCGGACACGTGGGTTGTTGCGACCAGTCCCCGGGCCGGCACGCCACGGCCCATTTTCACTCTGTGGGCCATCCGATCATCGAGGGCTACGATCCGCCGGAGGGTTGGGGCTGGTGCTACGTGGATGAACTGTTCCTGGACCTGGGTGACGACACGACGCCCCAGGTCGGCCCCATTCCCCGGTACGACGAAGATGACCACAGGACACATCTCGATGCCAGAAATGAGTCAGACCTTTCCCGCGCGACTTCATGGTCTTGTCCTCGATCGTTCTCGACCATCATTCAATACCTTCGTCTAATGGACCTGGTTCACCGCTGCCGGTTTAATCGAGATAAGGGAGGTAGCGACGATGAACGGCAAGAGCATGTTTGTGACTGCGGTGGTGCTCGCTCTGCTGGGCGGCTATGCCATCTCCGCGCAGGACAAGTACACGCTGCAATTGACGGATGGACTCGCGTTCTCAGACTTCAGGGGATACGAGGATTGGCAGTTCGTCTCCGATGAGCCAGACCGACGACCGGTTGAAAGTGATCCTCGCCAATCCCGCGATGATCGCCGCCTACAAGTCGGGCGTTCCCGGCAACGGCAAACCGTTTCCCGATGGGTCGAGGATCGCGAAGATTCAATGGAAACCGAAGAAGAGCACGGAAGCGCCGTTTCCCGTGAATGTGCCGGACAACCTGGCGGATCTCTTCTTCATTGAGAAGGATAGCAAGCGGTTTCCGGACAGCGGCGGGTGGGGCTACGCCCAGTTTGACTATGACCCCACGACCGACACGTATACACGCCGACAAGGCCGGCACGCCCAATTGCGGGCACGTGTGCCATACCGCCGTGAAGGCCAAGGATTACATTTTCATCCGTATCAGAAGCGATGAGCGGGCGTACAGGCTGACCACCTGTGGTTCTGGGCAGGGCGTGGCCTGATAGTTCGCCCAGCGCGTTACTGTGGGCATGATTATCTGAGGGACGTCCTAGACGTAGTGCAGCTGAGGATTGACGAACTGGTGCACGGCCTGGATCGCGGCTTATCCTTACGCGACGCTGTATGCGATGCGCTTCAGTTCGAGTGCGATAACGGATTTGGTCAGAAAGTTTCGTGCATATCGCAACGCTGTCAATGGGCTTTTTCCGGCAGGTATCTTGGACAAGGCCCTGCGGGAGGTTTGCGGGACTGAGTAATGCATCGTCCTGCACAGTAGGGATGATCGCAAAGAGACGTTCCCTGGCATTTGGCTTTCAAATGAATAAACTTATAAATCCGCAGTCAAACTCATAATGCTGAGGTCGGTAGTTCAACTCTACCCATCACCACCATCCATTTGTCTCACAGGGATCCCCTACTCGCTACGTGTTGCAGCGTAGCCGCGGGTCCCGGCTGGCCCTCCCTGGGCCAACCCTTTTGGCGACGCCCTCGGTTCTCCACGGGATTCACAAGGTCAGGTTGACGCTCACCGGTCGATGTATATACTTGTTTATACATTGGAGGTGAGCCATGTCCAAGACCGCAACACTGACGCTTCAACAATGGGGCAATAGTCTGGCCGTGCGGATTCCCGCCGCGGTCGCAAGATCAGCCCGATTCAAGGTCGGCCAACCAGTCGAGGTATCCGCACAGGATTCCAACGTGCTGGTTAAGGCCATCGGTGAGCCAAAGCTGACGTTGGCGCAAAAGCTGGCGGCATTCGATCCAGTTCGACACGCAGGCGAATCGATGGCTACGGGGCGAGTTGGAAAAGAGATTTTCTGATGGCAGCGCGTAAGCCCTGGTGCCCCGACCGTCGGGACATGATCTGGATCAACTGCAATCCGCAGGCGGGTAGGGAAATGAAGGACGTGCATCCGCTAGTGGTGCTGTCCCCTAAGGAGTTCAACGAACGGACGGGAATCGTGATTGGCTTGCCGATTACGACGGCGACGTTCAACGAGACCAACCCCTTTGCCGTGAAGTTCAATGGTCCCAAAGGAGCGGCCAGTTACATCCTGGGCCACCAGCCCAAGTCATTCGACTGGCGGGCGAGAAATGCCAAGCCACACCCGTGGAAGAAGGTGCCAGATGAGCCGTATGCGCTGGCCTGTGAAACGCTGAATCAGATTGTCGACATCGGTACCTAGGCCTTTGGTGCCAGTGCCGAGGCTTGGCTGGCGTTACAGACGGCTTACGATCCGGCTCAGGCATTCGCGCACGCGGCCTGACCGAATACTGTGTGGGAATTGTGTGGTTCAGCTCTGCTCCGTCCTGCGCAGTCGTGCAGTTGCCAACGAACGTCCGCGCTCGAATGCGTAGTGGGAACATGGTCTACGGTTGACCAGTCGCTCAGCTTGAAGTGCCGGCGAGCTTTGTTTGTCCTAGGCTCTGACGAACCTCAATGCTCGGGCCTCGTTGTGCGTAGCCGGGACTTGTTTGCCAGCCCGGCTCGGCGGAGCGCCGACGGTGTGATGCCTGCCTCCAAGCCGCATTCCTGGGACCACCTACGAACAACCTGGCAGAGCGCCTGGCGAGTCATTGGCGTTCCTGAGGTTGTCGGAAAGCAGTAGCGATTGTCGCCTTGCTCCGGGCCGGCAGTGGATGCCGCGGCGCGCAGCGCCTTGAGTTCCGCCAGCAACTTGGTATCAAGGATGAAGTTGCGTACTTTCCCGTTGCGGCTTTTCACCCTGATTTCGTGACCCCGCTCGTCAATTTGAGACCAGCGGAGAAGACGAATGTCGGAGACGCCAAGACTGGTGCCGTGAAGCATGCAGACGATGGTGTGGTCCCGCATGGCCCTATAGGCCGAAGTCGAATATGGTTCGCGAGACAACCGTGGGCTCAGCAACTTCTCGAGCACCTTGTCCGGCAAAAGCTTCGCCTTAGGCCGAGGCACTCGTGGAGCAAGGACGGCTGCCGCGGGATTGACTGCGAGCGCACCCTCAGTGATGAGGAATGCGTAGAAGCGCCGAAAGCTGGATAAATGGCGGCTCACTGTTGACGGAGGAGCCCCTTGCTGGAGTCGCTCGTTGACATACCGCCCAAGGTCCCCGGCATCGAGGCATAGCAGATCCTTCTTTTGCTCGTCAGCCCAGCGCAGAAGCATCACTATGTCCAGAGTGTACGCATCAAGCGTACTGGCGCTCACCCGCCCTTCCTCGAGCGTTCGTTGGGTGAATATCTCCAGCCACCTTGAACCCATATCAGATTTGCCAGGTAAGGCGGCGTCGGTGGACCGATTCGCGGAGAAGCGTTCGACCATGACAATCGCCTGCGGAATGTACTCGTCGACGCGATGCTCGCCATGCACGTGTGCAACCAGGCGCCGTAGCGGATCACGCGTCACGACTTCTTCGATGGCGCTTCCCTGGATCGTGATGCAACTTGAGACCTGGCCAACGGAAGGCACCCAGAACGGGGTGGAATTTATCGAGGCATACCGTCAGGAGCATCCAGTTCGCTAACCGCCGTGCCCAAAGTTCAGGAATCTGTCGGCAGCGGTTGACATCCGCCCCAGCGCCCAGAGCCCTGGCGGACTGGCTGGAGTGCGGGCAGTACCTGAGAAAGTCCGCAACTTATCGGCCTCCGTCCTGGCGATCGAGTAGCACTCACACGCCCGCTGCTCCAACGCCTCCCGATCCTGAATCACGACCTGGCCCCGGTTATAGTGAATTATCCCGGCCTGCTGCAGCTTGCTCGCTGCAGCGCTAATGCCCTCGCGCCGCACGCCAAGCAGGTTCGCCATGGCTGAATGGGTCATGGTCAATTGGTCCGACGGTGATCGATCCAGACTGACCAACAAGCGCCGGCATACCTGTTGGTCAATCGAGTGGTACCGATTACATAGAGCGGTCTGCGCCACCTGGGCGAACAGTGTGTGACCGTAGCGCAGCATTATGTTCAGAACGGCCCCGCCACGGTTGATTTCATCCATCACTACTCTCGCTGGCAATTGGTAACCTCGTCCTGAGCTTTGCACGACGCACTGACTTGGCAGGCCATCACCGCCAAGTACTTCCGACATGCCCACAACACCATCGTTGCCGACGACACCGACCTCCGCGCACGCGCCGTCAGGTGTAATGCACAGCAGCGACACAATCGCGGTGCTTGGAAAAAATACATGGGCTGCTGCGGTTCCGGCCCAGCCGAGCAACTGGCCACATTCCAGTTCAACGTCTCGTAGATGAGGCATCCAGCGATTCAACGTGCCGTCAGGCAGCGCGGCAAGCAATTCATTTGTACACGGGTCGCTTCCGAATCCAGGCAATCTATTCATGACAACTGCTACCTCACTGTCCTGTGCCAATTGTCCAGTTCCGGAAAGTTGGGAATATCGGTGCGATTGACGTTTGCGTGTCGGGCCTGTCCTACAGCGGGACTTGGCATATGCGTGAGATGAACCCAGGTGTTGAGGGGGAGGTGAAATGTGAGCGGGAAAGGACGTCAAGGTAGGATTTCACCTACGGGCTTTAGCAGTTACTTCCGGCAGTCGTCGCCAGCGGAACTCGCAACACTTTAAACATGCAGACATTGAGCAACGGCGTCGGCGACCCCACTGCCAGACGCCATGTGACGCGATGCGGCCCGGCCCACTCCGCCCGCATCGCGTCTTCTTCTCCGCGAACAATTACAGCGGCTTTATGATCGAGGGACGTGTCATGATTTCAGCGACCGCACAAAACAGTCTGCGGCGACTCCAATTCGCAGGGGTTGCGACGGACGTGTTCGTGGTCTCCGAGGACGAACCCGGCCAATGGCGGGTGGCAGACTGTGTGAACGACGTAGTCACTGGTCCGTTCGTAGATGAACCCGAGGCGCTACGGGTGGCATTAGAGGGCGTTCGCTTCAGCGGCCGTTGGGAGATCCATGTGCTCGACAGATGTGGCACGCTGGTGACTACCTACAACAGTGACGAGGACGCCATGCACGTCAAAGTCGATTGATGGCAGCAGAACAGGTTGAGTGCAACTGCGGCGTCAGGGCTCGCTGCGAGCTGTCAGCGCTGTAATCGAACCAGCCGCACGAGCTCCGAGAACGTAACGGACTCCTTGAAATCTATATCGGCGAACAAGTCCCCGTCCCGGGCCAGCGTCAGGTCATCGCGGTTGATCGATCGGCGAATCGAGTCGGCCATGAGGGCCGATACATCGGTATCCGGCCTCAGTTCGGCAACCTGATCACCGACGTAGCGCTCCGCCAGGTGCGCCGCCAACTGCTGTGCCAGTTTCTGCTCCTTCCCGAAGAAGTAGTCGCAAATGAAGGCGCAACGGCAAAACCAGTCCGTGGTCTGCTGCATCCTCGTCTCCTGGCCGGTTCGTGGTGGTGACGTCGCTGGATGAGGCGAAGCCTAGATTGGCCCCGAGGTGCTTTCTGTGACGTACCTCTCACCGGGAATTGATCAGTGCAGCGTGATACGCAACTCGATGGGCGTGTCGCCGACCGTGAAGATGGCGTCCTTGAACTTCGGCGCGCTCCACTTTGCCGGTGCGTCGTTGGACGATCCCGTCGACTCCGTCGGAATGCCGATGAAGTTGGTGTCGAGCTTGCGGTTGCCGTTCATGTCCTGAAAGACCGACAGCGCGTAGCTCCCCGGGGGTAGTTGCATCTCAAACGTCACCGTACCGTTGCTGACATTGCCGGCTACCGGCACTTCCTTGCCGGCGACCGTGGTGGCGCTGAGCCAGGTGTCCGGGCTGCTGTAGGCGCCGGCCAGCAGGACGCCGCCGGGCTTTTGGACGTTGGTCACGACAACCCGCACGGTAGTTGCAGGTGGGGTCGCGCCAGCTGCGACAACAATTGCCAGCAGTGCGGGAGCCAGGAGCCAGGACGGGGAGTAGCGCATTTCGCCAACTACCAGGGAATGGCGTTAGTCTAGTGCCATGCAGTCCTGGGCACTACCCGGGGGTGACCGTGAAGTCTCTGCGCGCTAGGGATGATCGCAACGAGCGTCGGGCCCGTAAAAGAGCTGGATGAAGCCGAGAATGTGCGCGTGACGTTGACGCCGACAAGTGCGTCACAGCGGCCTCTGGCTGGACTGGAAGAACACATTGGTTGAAGATGAGCCTAAGTAGATTGGTTTGCGCCCGCCTTTACCACTACGCAAAACCAGACTCCCTGATGATGATGCGTAAATAAAAGGACTTCAATGAAACTACCCCGTTATTCGCTGGCGGCACTGACCGCCGTCGCCGTGTTGGCATGGTCCGGGATGCAGGCCGCGCAGGCACAGGTGTCGACGCAAACCCTGAAGTCCATCTCGACTCCCGACAAGGTCGAGACGCCCATCGGCAAGCTGGACTTCTTCGACGGCATGCATCTGCGCGTGGCTGATCTCGAGCTTGAACCCCGAGCGCAGCAGCCGAGGATCGCCGAGAGCGGTCACGACATCCTGGCGGAAGAGCGAAGCTGCGCGCGATATCGAAACCGCCCGGTCAGCAACGATGACAATGCGGTTCTCTTTGTCCGTTGGATCGAGCATCGCCCAGCCTGTCAGGCGGACCTGGTTGCCGCTGGTCTCGATGTTGTCAACGTAGCCGCCAGGCTCGCTCGTGAGCGGAGGAGATCGGTCCCACATGACCGGGAGCGCCATCTCGGCGTCGTCCACGCCATCGAGAAAACGAGAAATGGGCATCGCTACGGCGTCGGCGGCAAGCAGTCGCGGGCTATCGATGGGGCGGAGTTCGAGGCGGGCATAGCGATTGAACAGGAAGTTGAACTGATCTTCGCTGAGCTCAGGGAAATAGGGACGCAGGAATGCGAGTTGTGGCGCCAGCAACACGTGGCTGATCGACCTAAGACCAATGCCATTGAGCACCGCGCCGGGCACGTCAGGAACGACGGTCCAGTGCCGAGGGTCGCGATCCTGGAAATGCCGGTAGGCCTGAATCATGGGGCTGTCGACCTTGGCGAAGATCGGCTTGGCGGACTGAAGTGGATTGATCCAGCCGAAGCCGGCGACGTTCACAATCACGCAGGCCAGTATGATCGCGGTCGCTAGCCCGTCCTTGTGGCGCCAGAGAAGTAGCACGGTCAGGAACAGTGCCGGCAGGATCGTGAGGTCCCAGTAGCCGTTGTTGGCGAAGGCCTCTTGCGGCGACAGGGACGGTCCGCCTTTCCACGCCAGCCACATTCCGACGACAAGGACGGTCATCAGCAGGAACCGCAGAACGCTAAAGCGCGTCCCGCCCCGTTGCAGCAGCAGCATGGACAACGCCAGCAGGAGCAGTCCGCTCGCGCCCATCATCCTCTGCGGCGAAACTTTGTCGAGCAGCAGGAAGGCGCCCACGCTTGCCGGAATAGGGACGAACATCCACACGCCGAACAGGAGAAGTCCGGCGAGCAATATGCAAAGAGCCCAGCGTAGCTCGGCGCTTTCGGCAACGGACCGCGCAAGATTGCGCCAGTCGAGAAAGGCTAGCGCGGCGAGCGGCAGATAGCTGCTGCCGGTGGTTACCTCGTAGGCATTAGCGCCGATGATGCTCTGATCCATGCGGGTGGTGAGGAACGGAAAATAGTGCGCCAAGCCTTGCGCCAGTGGCAGCCCTCCCCCGGAAAGCGAACGTTGCCCCGGATAGACCGTCGCGGCCATCGTTTCGAAGACGCCCCCGAAGTAGAGACGAACCAGCAGGCAGGCGACGAGGAAGGCTACGGCGGCAGCCGCGATGTTGCGCCAATCGAAGGCGGCGCGCGGTGTGAGCGCGGCGACAAGGAAGACACCCGCGAGGCCAAGGCTGATAATGACCGGCGGATAGAAGTGGCTCATGAGCCAAATTGTCATCAGCCAGGCGAGGAGCAGGGACTTGGGCAGCGGCCTTAAGTGGCTGCAGAACGCCAAGATCAGCAAGGGGAAGATGGCCATGAGAGGACCCCAGGTGGTCCAGGCCATCTGGGTGTGTCCCGAAAAGAATATGAGGAGACTTGCCGCGGCTGCCCAAAGTGCGGGAAAGCCCCAAAGACGAAAGACAAGCGACCAGCCGATGAGCGAGCTGCCGATCAACAGAGTGTGGTAGAGCGAAAAAGCTCGATCGGGGGGCAGCAGGAAAAACCCCCAGAACTGAGGCTTGAACAGTAGCCCCCAATCCCACAAGGGGAGCGCGTTGAAGTTCCTCAGATCCTCGCGATAGGGGGACGTCTCGTTGATGCGCTCGAAGGCATTTCTTACGGCCGCCTGCGTGTAAGGCGTCCAAACGGCGAATTCGTCGCTGCGGAGGAATGACGGTTGCCCGAACAGCAAGCCGGTGTCGCTCACGCCCAACCCTCTGAGCACGATGGCATAGGACGACGGCGTCAGGTCGAGAGCAAAATAGACGACGAGCAGGACGGTAACGATGAGCTCGAAGGTGTTGCGCTCGAAGAAGTGTCGCCACTGGGTCGCGGATAGCCGTGGGTTAAGTTTCGTCCAAGCCATCGGTCACAATCACTGCCGTCCCTAAGCGAGGCGATACTCCATCCCCCCGGTCTGGCTCAACCGGCGGTGTCGCCTTGCGGTCGCCTCGGAATGAGCTTCTGACCGGCGTTGGCCATGTGCCCGCTGAAAAAGTAGAACACGACGTCGCCGGCGACCGTCAATAAACGCATGAGCAGGGCGACGATGGCCGCCTCGGCCACTGGCGCCACGGCCGCCAAGCCCAGAACAATAACCGTCTCGCGGATGCCCAGTCCCGACGGAGGTCCTGGCGTTATGGCGCCGGCCACCCACCCCGCTGCGAACAGGCTGACGATGGCCGGCCAATAGAAAATGTCCACCGACCGCCCGAGCACCAAATGGGTGACCAGCAGCAGGATGAGGCCACCCGCGAGGAAGAATGCGGCATGGAGAGACGCCACACCCCAGAGGTCCACGATCCGTCGGTCTGCGAGCCGCGCGGCCAGGGTGGGCCAGCGTCGCGACAGGAACCGCGGGGCGCCACGCAGGAGCAAGACCCCAAACACGGTGGCGCCGGTCAGGACAACCGCTAACACTGGGAGCTCGATCGTTGCCGTGTGCACGCCGGTGAAGACCAGGCCAACGAACACGATCCCTCCCGCAACACAAATCAGCGACAGGATCTCGAAGGCCGTGCACAGCATCAGCCCGGTGTGCGACCAGCCCGCCTTTCTGCCGGCCACATGCCTCCCAAAGAACTGGGCGACGTTTCCCGGGATGTATTTCGCCAATTGTGCCTTCGCGTAGATGTCGCGACTCTGGTCGGGGTCGACGTTCTGTTCTCCCGACCAGGCCATGAGGCCCAGCCAGGCCCGGCTGAGCAGCAATCCGCTGCCGGCATAGGCAAGGCAGGCCAGGGCCAGGAGGAGGAGTTGAGCGCCGCTCGGCCGAAAGGCCGGCAATGACTGGCTTTGCGACCAGATCAACGCGCCGATGAAGCCAAGCGAAAGCAAGGTCAGCAGGACGCCTATGACCTGTGCCCAGATGTGCCGGTTAGACTTCAACTTCATCCGATCTCAGTAGCACGATGGGGCCTTGGCCGCGCCTTAGAGAAGCGTCTCCGTTTCGCCCAGCGCCAGGTCCGCGACATAGTCCCCGATGGCGAGAGATGCGGTCAATCCGGGCGAGTCGATGCCGTAGAGCGCGACATAGGCCTTGTGCCCGGTCTCGGCCGGGCCCTGGATGACGAAGTCGGCCGGAGGCTCGCCGGGGCCCACGACGCGCGGCCGGATGCCCGCATAGTCCGGGACCAGGGCGCCGTCGGGGAGGCCGGGCCAGTAGCGGCGGATCGCGGCGTAGAAGGCGTCTGCCCGGCTTCGGATCGACGGCGTAGTCGATCTCGTCGACCCACTCGACATCGGGCCCGAACCGCGCCGCGCCGCCGAGATCGAAGGTGAGGTGGATGCCGAGCCCGCCCGCCATCGGCACGGGATAGATGAGATGCGAGAACGGCGCGCGTCCGCTCATGGAGAAATAGCTGCCCTTGGCGAGATGGCGCGGCGGGATGGTCGCCGGATCGAGGCCGCCGAGGCGCGACGAGACGTCCCACGCTTCGAGCCCCGCGGCGTTGACGAGAAGGCCGGTCTCGATCTCGGCCGGCTCCGCCCCGCCGGTGCGAAGGATCGACGCTGCGCCGCCGATGCTCGCCTCGACGAGCGGCGTGCGGAGCTGAACCGTGGCGCCGGCCGCCTCGGCATCGCCTTGATAGGCCAGCATCAGCGCATGGCCATCGACGATGCCGGTCGCGCTCGGAGACGAGCGCGCTCGTGCCGCGGACATGGGGTTCGAGCTCGCTGAGATGCGCGGCGCCCGATCAGCGCGATATCCTCCACGCCGTTGGCTTCCGCCCGCGCTTTGATGGCCTCGAGCGCGGCGTCCTCGTCCGGCGTGGTGGCGACGACGAGCTTGCCGCAGCGCCGGTGGGGCACGCCCCGCTCGGCGCAATATTGGTAGAGCGCGCGGCGCCCTTCGACGCAGAGCCGCGCCTTCAGGCTTCCGGGTGCGTAATAGAGGCCGGCGTGGATCACCTCGCTGTTGCGCGAGGAGATGCCTTGGCCGATGCCGGGTTCCGATTCGA
This sequence comes from uncultured Alphaproteobacteria bacterium, assembly GCA_963793075.1. GTDB lineage: Bacteria > Pseudomonadota > Alphaproteobacteria > Rhizobiales > Methyloligellaceae > Methyloceanibacter. Next base: position 456,642 of record CAWBYO010000006.1, on the reverse strand, counting down.
GAACGAGAACCTCGAGGCCGCGCGCGGCCAGCGCCCGGGCGATCGAAAGCCCGATCACGCCAGCGCCGACGACTACGGCTTCTATCTTGAACATCGGACCTAGATGCGCGCGTGGCTCACATCGCGCGGCAAGATGCCTTTGAGATCGTAAATAAGGCCGTCCGGCGTGAGCAGCGCCTTGATGCCCGCCTCGCCCATCGCCGCGATGGGATCGTGCTTGACCGCCAGGATGATGGCGTTGAACGGCCCATCCGGCAGATCGCTGGTGATGTCGATGCCATATTCGTGCTTGGCCAATTGGATGTCGGCCATGGGGTCGTAGGTCACCACCTCGGCTACGAAGTCGCGCAATGTGCGGACAAGATCGACGATCTTGGTATTGCGCGTATCGGGCACGTTCTCCTTGAAGGTGAAGCCCATCACCAGAACGCGGGCGCCGTCGATCGCTCTGCTTGCGCTTGAGCATGGCCTTGATCACGTCATTGGCGACGAAGGCTCGCCATGCCGTCGTTGATGCGGCGGCCGGCCAAAATCATCTGCGGGTGAAAGCCGATCTGCTCCGCCTTGTAGGTCAGGTAATAGGGATCGACGCCGATGCAGTGGCCGCCGACGAGACCCGGACGGAAGGGCTGGAAGTTCCATTTGGTGCCGGCGGCCTCGAGCACTTCGAGCGTCTCCAGGCCCATCTGCTTGAACAGCATGGCGAGCTCGTTGATGAGCGCGATATTCACGTCACGCTGGATATTCTCGATGACCTTGGCCGCCTCGGCGACGCGGATCGAGCTGGCGCGATGGGTGCCGGCGGTGATGACCTTGGCGTAGACCGCGTTGACGAGATCGGCGACCTCGGGCGTTGAGCCCGACGTGACCTTGATGATGTCGGGAACGCGATGGGCCAGATCGCCGGGATTGATGCGCTCGGGCGAATAGCCGGCGAAGAAATCCTGATTGAATTTGAGGCCGGAGACCTTCTCCAGCTCCGGCACGCAGATCTCTTCGGTGGCGCCGGGAAACACGGTCGAACTCGTAGACCACGATGTCGCCGGGCTTCAGCACCTGGCCCACGGTGCGGCTCGCGCTCGACAAGCGCGGAGAGGTCGGGCCGCTTGGCGTTGTCCACCGGCGTCGGCACCGTGACGATATAGAAATTGCAGCCGCGCAGGCCCTCGATATCGGCCGTGTAGCTCAGCTCCTTCGCGGCGGCGAATTCCGCGTCGGTCACTTCGTGGGTGCGATCGACGCCGCGGGACAGCTCCTCGACGCGGCCGGCGTCGATGTCGAAGCCGATCACGGGAAAATGCCGCGACAGATAGACGGCGAGCGGAAGGCCCACATAGCCGAGACCAATGACGCCAATCCGAATGTCGGCGAGGGCCGGCAGTTTCATCCCTATTCCCCGAATGATTGCAAACTGAGGTTTTCTCACCTGCGGCGCGGCCGCTGCTTGGCCGCCAATCCGGCGCGAGCCCTGCGTTGTTAGCCTTTGCGCCTAGCCAAGTCTAGGTTGCTTGGCGGCTTGGCGCCTCTCGGCGGTGCCCGGTCTTTTGGCGCCGGGCTGCCCATTTGCCGCACCCCTTCGTGCGCGCCCTCAATTGGCGGGCTTCTTCTTTTCTTCTTCGTGTTTCCCCGGTTCATCTCGAAGCGCAGGTCGCGCCCTTCCCGGCAGTCGTCTTGCAAGGAGACGACCTCGACAGTCTCGGCAAAGGCGTTGAGCCCTTCCTGTGGCGGCGCCAGCTTTCCGATATGCCGGTTGTCGCAGATCGCGGTCGAGCGGACGGCGGGTGCGTTCTCGATGAGAATTGGCCGCCCCTCCTCGAACACGTTGCGGATAATCTCCACGTTCGCCGACGGTGCCGCGCTTGCCGGCGATCATCACGCCGCCGCCGGCGTTGTTGATGAACTTCGAATGTTCGATCCGGACATTGGCGACCTTTTGCTCGGGCTTATCGGGCTCGATATCGATGCCGGCGCTCGGCCGCGTCCCGCGCGTGTCGCGAAACACCGAGTTGGTCACGAGCAAGCGGTTGGCCTCGACGATCGAGAGCCCTTGGCGGCGGTTATGCACCGCAACAACCGAACAGAGTGCGATGTCCTTTGCGCCCTCCACATAGAAGCCGTCGCCCCACATGTCCTTGGCGGTAACGCCCGCGATGGTCACACCGCTGGCGTCGGGGCCGATGCGAATCCCCATGCCCCATTCACCGCCTTTGCCCTTGTGCTCGGCCCGGTCGCCTTGGAGGGTGCCACCGATGACCGCGACATCCGAAGCATTGGCAATCCACAGCACGGAGTATTTGTCTTGTTCGGTGGGGATGGCTTTGAGGACCGCGCCGTCCGATAGCTTCAACGTCATCTTGCTCTTGAGATAGAGACGCCGTTTTCCGGTCGGGCGCACCATATAGGTACCGGCAGGCACATAGACGGTGCCGCCCGTGCCCGCGACCGCGTCGATCGCCTTCTGGATGTTGGTCGTGTCGTCCGTTTGCCCGTCGCCTTTGGCGCCCCTGTCCTTGACGTTCACCACGAGGGAGGAGGTCGGCGCGGCGTTGCAGCCGTCGAAGGCTTGTGAGCCCGGGACGGCAACAAAAAATACGGGAAGCGCCGCAACCAACGATGAGAAGAGGAGTGAAGAGCGAAAGATCATACTTAGGTGTCCCGCAAGCAACCGTACTGGTTATGACGTTCTAAAATGACCAAAATTGAAATCCTAGAACCGTGTCCATTCGTTGAATGGATTGGCCAAGGCCCTTAGCGTCTTTGCGATGAAGTAGTCATCGGATCCTCGCGGTGGTGACCTTCGGGCTCAAACGGGAACATTGGAGTTGAGCTTAACCCATCCGACGCATATTCCGCGCGGCTTTTGCTGACATAGGCTCACCCTATTTCCAACCCATTCGGCAACACGCTTGCACAGATTGGCGAGGAGATGTGCCAGTCGGCGGCGGAGTTCAAGGCGTCGTCGCTGAATCTGGGCCATGAGAGTGTGTTTACAACTTTTGCCAGCAATGGCGCCGTTGCGCCGCACAGGCAGGCGGGGATTGTTCGAAAGCTCGGTGCCCCACCCGACATTATTGGAACTGAAACAGTTGAGGCGCGGCTGGCATCGCTGGAGAAGCCGATCTCGGAGCGTCCCCCGAGACCTAATCAAACCTAACAGGTTGGAAAGACGAGCAGAAAGCCAGAACCGAGGAAAGCAGCTTGACGCGAGGACGTTCGTCCGTGCCATAGGGTTGGGTTATCGGGGCTTCGTGGCGTCTTTATTCAGCACTTAAATGTTGCTGTCCGCGCACTGTTGGCGGGACCTACGGAGATCCGGTCAGGTAAGAACACATGAAGCCTTTGCCATACTCCGACCCAAAAATGGGAGGAATCTAAGAGGCAGCGATTATCCGTAGCCGAGCTATTCGGGGTTCCGTCTGTCATTGCCGCGTCTAGGATTTGACCCGCGCGAGGGACGAGATGGTAAGTTCTCGCCGCCTATTGAGTGGATTCCCACTCTGGGCTGCTGGTGCGTCTTCGAGACCGATGCAATTACCGCAATACTCAAATCGACTGATTTTGTTGCCGCGGACTTTGCCGAGTGGCACCGTTTGCTAGGCAAGGTGGGAAATCCATTGTTCTTCCGCAATCGAGATTCTTAATCACGTCGCCATAGCGAACGAGGGGAAGCGCCATGCCGAAATCCGCAAAGCCATGGCCCGGTGCATTGCCGCGCAAGCGAGCACAACCAAAGAAGCGGTCGCCAAGAAAATCAACGAGCTTGTGCCCACGCGCTGTCTTGAAGGCCTAAGCGTGTCGATCTCGTGCGCGAAATTATTCGACCGGCTTGTGATACTCTGTTCGAGCAGCTGCTCGGCATACCCATGCCCTCCGATGAGGGCATCTCAGCTCTCCCAGATCTTCGATCTTTATTTGAGCCTGAACCGGCGCAAGCAGATTTGTCCTCAAAGGCCGGCGCGATGCTCAAGACTTACACAGAAGGCGCAAAGCAGCCTGAAGATCGCACCTGGATATGCGACCTCACTCAGAATGTTAGGATAACGATTCCATCGTGGGCTCGCTCGGCAGGTTCGATCCTTGCATGCCCTTAAAGATGCGCTCCAGGTAAACGACTTTGCGAGGTCACCTATCCGGCCGACGTTGCCGAGGACAGGCGTTCCCTATATCGAGCGGTTCGCGGCCGACGATTGCAAGGTTGGGCGATGCTGCGATCAAACAAGGAGATCGCATTCGTCTTTATCTCGATTCCGGGGGCGCAGCGCGACCATACCAACAATGGCGAGTGCTATTTCGGCCGAGGCCGGCACTCGTGCCTTGGCGTAGGATCTTTCCAGCTGGCTGTGGCGCGCGCTGACCGAGGCGCTCGGCCGGGTACCGCTGCGCTTCGCCGTCGAGAGCGCGGAGCGGCGCAAGCCGGATTGGGTGTTCGTCTATTACTCCAGCATTGTGGTTCGACTTTCATGCCTGACGCCCGGAATATCCGACAAACTAATGCCTCAAACGCTGAAGCCTCCCGCCGCGGGCTGCGCTCGGATCTTCCGGGATATTGCCGGTCTGAAAAATTCCAAGAGCATTTCGGCTGGAGCGATGAGCCGTTGCTGAAAGAGCCGTTGGAAGCGCTCGACGTCGACAGTCTTACGCTGCTCGAATTTGTCATGGCGGTCGAGACAGCCTATGACGTCGAACTCGACGAAGACGATGTGAACAGCTGCGGCAAATGTCGGCGATCTGGTTCAGCTCGTAGCGGCTGCTCGAAATGGCTCCTAAAATAGTCTTTGAGCGGCGAAAGGCAAAAGTCAAAAAGTGGGATAACCAGCTGACGCCCCTAGAGATTGCAACGGTACTCGAGACCGATGCCGAGCAGCCGTTTGAAATAGCTCCTTTGTTGAAGAGCGGAGATAATCCGGTCGCTTACGTTCGGGAAGCGATGGAGCGAAGACGCCAGCTACTACACGAGCCGGAAGGGCGCCAAAGGCGTAATTGTCGTCTTTTCTGGAATGGCCCAGGCGGGTCGGCCTGCCGATCTCAGACTTTCTGCAAATGCTGCGCGACGATGTTTTCGATGTCATCGTGCTTCGTGATCCGCGCCAGCTTCATTTCACGCATGGCGTTCAGGGAAATTGGTGACTTAGCTAGAGAGCATGAAGCAGATCGAGGAAGTTCTGCCGACGCAGAACGGCTTCGAACAGATCATTACCTTCGGCAACAGTCGAGGGGGGGTACCCTGCCTTGCGCAGTGGGAGATTCTTGAAGCGCGAGCCGCGCCATAAGCATCAGCGGCCGCTATCCCTGGCATCCGGGTCGGCTGATACGGGGCGAAACCGCCGTTCATTGCATTCGATATGCTCTGCCCCTGTGCATCCTCCAAGCCCTACCGAGCTTGTTGCTGTTTATGTGGCGGGGCCTTCAGATCGACACGAATGCAAAAATGCCCTAGTTGTGGAAAAAATTCCCAGAATGCATTCGCGGTGCCGATCGATATCAAGGAGCAACTCAATGTCATCGGCTATTTTTACAAAGCCCAGCTGCTTCCTCTGTTTCGTCGCGTGTTTGATCGACTATTGGGACAAGGCCGAGATCCGCACTGATCTGCTCGCCCGTCTACAGCACGCGGCCCGCCATAGCCTTTTTCATAGAATCGCTGAATGAGGAGCGTTTGCAGGAAGAAAGGGCAGCCCGTCGTTCAGCCGAAGAGGCCCGTCGTTCAGCTGAAAATGGATCGAGAAGAGTTGAGAAGAAAAACAGTGACCTCTTAAGACATCTTGAGGCTGTGCACGCAAGCCACTCTTGGCGGGTTACCTCGCCTTTGCGTGCAATTATGCGCATGGTCTATCGGCAAAGTTGACCTGCATGATAGTTACGGAAAGCGTTGCCCAAAGTGCGGCTGTACACCCGGTGCTCATGGTCGTTGTGACACCGCATATCGGGATTTTAGACGCATGGTTTCCGGTCATCTCGGAACTCAGAAGGCGGGATGAAGGGGCACAGTTCTGTGCAGTTATTCCCGTTTCGCCCGTCCTCAAGCAGTTTAAGGAGGGCGATCTCGTTACCGTGCTTGGTGAGACGGTGTTCGAATCAGGTGCCTAGCCTTGGCAACGATCGACGATGGTCTATCCATACCAGCCTTCGCGAGGCGGCGGGCCACGCACCGACACGGCCCCGCAAGAAGGCCAACCTCGCCACGATCGGCGCGGGCGTGAAGGCCGTCCTCTTCGACATCGCCGAGGAGAAGAATTTATATTTGCAGCCACTCAGGGAGGCTTGTCCCAATGCGGTTTGGTACTCCCTGCCGCAGGGTATCGATCTCCGCATCTGGAAGCTCAAGAGCCCTGACGCGCGAACCTAATTGGCAGTAGAACCAAAGACTTCCAACCGACAGTGGCTTATGTCTTGTCGAACGGCGAGGTCGAGGGCTATCTAGAGGCATTTGGTCTCGAGCGAAGCGCGATCAAAGTTGTCGGCGTTCCGAGACATGCAGCGCCGTGGATCGACGAGCTATCCCGGCTTACGAAGCCAATCGACGCCGAGCCCTTTTTTTTTTTTTTTTTTTTTTTTTTTTTTTTTTTTTTTTTTTTTTTTTTTTTTTTTTTTTTTTTTTTTTTTTTTTTTTTTTTTTTTTTTTTTTTTTTTTTTTTTTTTTTTTTTTTTTTTTTTTTTTTTTTTTTTTTTTTTTTTTTTTTTTTTTTTTTTTTTTTAAAAAAAAAAAAAAAAAAAAAAAAAAAAAAAAAAAAAAAAAAAAAAAAAAAAAAAAAAAAAAAAAAAAAAAAAAAAAAAAAAAAAAAAAAAAAAAAAAAAAAAAAAAAAAAAAAAAAAAAAAAAAAAAAAAAAAAAAAAAAAAAAAAAAAAAAAAAAAAAAAAAAAAAAAAAAAAAAAAAAAAAAAAAAAAAAAAAAAAAAAAAAAAAAAAAAAAAAAAAAAAAAAAAAAAAAAAAAAAAAAAAAAAAAAAAAAAAAAAAAAAAAAAAAAAAAAAAAAAAAAAAAAAAAAAAAAAAAAAAAAAAAAAAAAAAAAAAAAAAAAAAAAAAAAAAAAAAAAAAAAAAAAAAAAAAAAAAAAAAAAAAAAAAAAAAAAAAAAAAAAAAAAAAAAAAAAAAAAAAAAAAAAAAAAAAAAAAAAAAAAAAAAAAAAAAAAAAAAAAAAAAAAAAAAAAAAAAAAAAAAAAAAAAAAAAAAAAAAAAAAAAAAAAAAAAAAAAAAAAAAAAAAAAAAAAAAAAAAAAAAAAAAAAAAAAAAAAAAAAAAAAAAAAAAAAAAAAAAAAAAAAAAAAAAAAAAAAAAAAAAAAAAAAAAAAAAAAAAAAAAAAAAAAAAAAAAAAAAAAAAAAAAAAAAAAAAAAAAAAAAAAAAAAAAAAAAAAAAAAAAAAAAAAAAAAAAAAAAAAAAAAAAAAAAAAAAAAAAAAAAAAAAAAAAAAAAAAAAAAAAAAAAAAAAAAAAAAAAAAAAAAAAAAAAAAAAAAAAAAAAAAAAAAAAAAAAAAAAAAAAAAAAAAAAAAAAAAAAAAAAAAAAAAAAAAAAAAAAAAAAAAAAAAAAAAAAAAAAAAAAAAAAAAAAAAAAAAAAAAAAAAAAAAAAAAAAAAAAAAAAGCGGCGAGGGGAAATATTGAGCGGTTATACCATCGGGGCTGCGCGTCGCGATTGATGACGAATTCGTCTTCCCGATCCCTCAGCGGTGAGATGTCGCCAAGAATGACGACATCGACGTCGAGAGCAAACCAGACGCTCGCCGAACGTCCCGACGGGCCTCACTAGAAAACAGCTTCAAGCGCCGGTAGCAGCTGACCTTGTGCGGGCCACCGAGATTTGCACCTCGGCATGATCATGCCAAAGCGGGATGACTTCGATGGCGGGATCGATGCCTTCGCTCTCATCAGTGACGCAGAAGAAGCGGAAGGGATGCGGATAATGCCGCGACGCCATGCGCTGCAAAGTATTCACATGGGCACTGGAATAGCGGCGTGGTACCCCTCGGCACCGATTTGAACGTCACCACGCTTAGCATCGTTTTCACCCGTCCCCCACACCGCACCTGATCGATTATATCTCTTCCGACGCCCTCTTCTACCGCTTCAACGCGAAAGTCGTGTTTTTCGTCCACATTCCCAAGATGGGGGACGAGCATTGAGCAAGCATTGCGGGAATTGGGCTGTGCCGAGGCGCTGTACTTTCGAAAACGAATGAGTTATCCCAGGTATCTTGGCAACACATTCACGCTCGAATTTATCGTGAGCTGCTCGGTTCAGGCTTTTTCGATTACAGCTTCGCAATTGTTCGCATTCTTTTGACCGCATTGCCTCCGAATACAAAATGAAGGGGGGCGATGCTGGCGGCCGCCGGACCTTCGACAGTTGGTTTGGCCAGCTGATTGGTGCGCTTTGCTGAATCCTCCTACGTCCGCGACAACCACATCCGCACTCAATCAGACTTCTTGAGCGATGGCGTTGAAATCTTCCGCTTTGAAAATGGCCTTCAGGCGCCCCTCGCCAGCGCCTGCGGCGTCCTTGGCGTGTCTCCACCGCAACTCATGCCCCTATGCGCGGGGGGGGGGGGCGTCGATGGCCTCATCGAATGCAGCGCGGAGAGCTTGAAAGCCGTTATCCGCTTTTACCGGCGGCGACTTCTCCAGGCTCGACTATGCGGTCGACTCCCACACCAACGCGTTCCGCGTTCCGGCACGAGTATGACGCGGGCACAGATCTACTTGATGTACGGATGGCCTGCTGATCCAATGGCAACGCACAGACTTATCAGAATTGGCCGCAACCTGCTATCCAGCGATTTGGGTGCGCTGCGCTTGGGAGTTAGTCCGCAGAAGTACAGCACGACGGTCCTGTGGTGCCGTAGTGGGCACGCTACTCGGAGTAATGCCTATGCGACGAGGGCGAGAGGCTGTAACCATCTTGCAGTCGATCGAACGAGTATCGACGCGCTAGACATTGACCACGCCAGTGATGATTCGAGATGGTTGCTGCCGGCGGTCGGTTTGGGGCTATTTTGCATCTACTTAGCGATCTTGAACATAGAGGCATGGGGTCGGCTCGAGGCGGTATGCGAAGTCGCTATGAGTAAGGACGCCCTAACACTTTGCCTGCAGTTCGGGGCTAGGTGAGAAAATCAAAAGAGGCTACATCTGCTAATGGCACGTAGCGTACGTGTCAGGGGGGCGAGCTTGACTTCCGCCAACGACCAAAGCTTACGAAGGCTTGGCAATCAGCCGATCCGGGCCACGAATGCGGACGGTTACCTGGGCAATGTCCGATGGATGAGGCAACGACAAAGAAGCCTTGGTTGGGCTCGGATTGATCTGAATGAATGAGAGTCAGGCAAAAGCGAGACTCGATACGCTGGAGAGCGCCGATATCATGCGGCTTCTGCCGCATCGCTATCCCTTCCTTCTCGTAGACCGAATTATTGACATGGACGGTGATCGTTCGGCTACGGGTATCAAGAATGTGACGGCGAACGAGCCGTATTTTCAAGGACACATTCCGGGTAATCCGATTATGCCCGGCGTGCTCCTAATAGAGGGCATGGCTCAGACGGCTGGTGCGCTCTGCGTTAGCTTTGCCGAAGATCTCAAGGAAGCTCCCCTTGTCTACTTCATGGCAATAGACAAAGCTCGCTTCCGACGCCCCGTGTTTCCCGGCGACACAATTTTTTATCACCTAAAGAAGATGCGCGGCCGCGCTCGTATCTGGCGTTTCAGGGCGCAAGCTATCGTCAACAGCACCCTTGTCGCCGAGGCCGAGATCAGTGCGGTACTAATGGAAGAAGAGCGGCGCTAAGGTTGTCTCTATCAAAATTTCGATGTCTGCTTTTGGCACTTAGCGGACTCGTCGAGCAGGCTCGCTTCACCTCCGCTATCGGCGGTAAAGCGGACACACCCTGACAATGTTTCAACAGATGCTCTCTCGTACGCAGTACGCCTGGCCTAGCGCCGCCCTGGCCCGTTTGGCTGGTCTGTCGTACCCTTGCCCCGGCTCTCCTCCCAAAGCTTTTGGGCGACCGCCAAAGGATCCAAGTTTCGCTCCTGCCACCACTGCCGCTCGTTCCCCGTCGCGTGGTTCTCCTGGTGATGGATTGCGCAGAGAGGCACGGTGAACTCGTCACTGACCTTGAGCCCAATTCCTTTCGGCTGAGCGAAGCGTACATGATGGGCATGGGACGGTGCCCGCCCGCAGATGAGGCACGGCCGACTTGCAACGAATTTCAGGTGCTCCTTCGACCGGATCCTTTTGACCTCCCCGAAGGCGAGCGTGCTCTTGTCGACCTTGGCGCCGAGTGACCATTTGCCTTTGTGGCCCCTTTCGACTCTTGTTGTGGAACGAGGGCGACGGAGCAGGCCTTGAGATGCGCGACCACGTCCAGAGCCACGTCCGCGTTCGTCCGCCCCGGTGCTTGAGGTGTTGGTGTAGAAGCCGAACCGTGGCGAGATTCTGCTTCCCAGACCGCGAACAGGCCCTCGATGTTTGAGGCTTCGGCCATGGCCCGCCGGAGGGCTTCGACAAAGGCTTTGGGCTCCGGATGCGGCGAGGCTCTTGCCTTCGGCGGAGCGAAGCACCCAAGGGCCTTTGGCGAACCTTGTCTCGGTTGTCGCCTTGGTTCTGCGGCCGCACGCCGGTCTGAGCCCGGTCATAGAGGGCAAGTCCGAAACGATTGCCGAAGGTCGCGAGCGCGCGCTTGGTGGCATCGGTCTCGGCGGACTTCAGAGCGATTTCATGGGCCTCGCCCGGCGTCAGAGCGCGGCCTTCGCCTGTCCCCGATCCCTCCCGCACGATCGTTATGTCGCCGGCGCGCACGCGAATTCTAACGCGGGCGGTGTAGGCGGTCGCATAGTGCTTGTCGTTCATGCCGGTCCAGATGCAGCGTGTGGTGAGCGTGCGCCGATCCCAGGCATCGAAGCCAAAGACGCGGTTGGCCTCGGCAATTACGTGCCAGCCCTCGACGTAATGGAGCGTCGTGCCGTTGGCCTTGCGGCTCTTGACATGCTTGCCATCGAGCTTCGCGCGGAGTTGTCGTGTTTGTGTGTCTGAGAAGCCCATCACTTCGTCCTCACGCTGAGATTGGGTTTGGCGTTGCTTAGGTAGACGCCCGGAATCGCGGTTCCCTGCTTCAGATCCCGAAGCACGGCCTGGCGGGATAGCCTTGGTGGTTGTGGAACCCAGTAGTCCGGCGGGATCTCACCTTCCGCCTCCACGATCAGCGCTGGGGTGCCTTTGCGGATGGAGGCGGTGAAATCCGCCTGTTCGAGCTTCCGGAGACCGGCTTCGCTCATGGCCTCCAGGGCCCATTGCCGCTTTTTGGCGGCGCGCTTCCTCAAGGCGGGAGGCTCGCTCCCGCATGTCCTCGAGGCGCTGGGTGAGGCCGGCTTTGAACGACTCATCGACCAGGGCCGATCTGACGGTCTCTGCGATGAGTTCCTCGAGCGTGGTAATGCCCTCCAGGGTATCGTGGAGCGTCTCGTCATCGATTCGCGGAAACGTCTCGATCAACCGCTGACGGAGGAGCACGTAGCGTTGGACTTCTGGTTGCAAGGGTCGAATTCTCATGCCGGCCATCCCTTATTTAGTTACAATGTGCCTATTTAAGTGTACAGTGTAACTAAATGGAGCCGACCCGTCAAGTCCGGTTGTCGGAAAAGATTTTTTTGAGGCCGTGATCACGCGGCTGCAGGTGCGCTTGGCGCGGGTCGCGCTCGGTTGGGGGGTCCGGGACCTGGCCGATAAGGCCGGGGTCTCGCCGAATACGGTGAGCCGGTTCGAGAACGGCGCAGGCGCCCGGGTGGACACGCTGGCGCATCTCCAGGAGGTGTTGGAGCGGGCGGGGATCGTCTTCGTGCCGGCGGATGAGGTGGCCGGGCCCGGCGTCAGGCTGCGGGAGCCGAAACGGGCAACGCGAGGCGGTGCTCTGAGACGGCGTTGCACCATCGCCGAGAGACATGGGACTCGGCGATGGTGCTCAGCCTTACTCGACGCTCCTGCAGGAGCTCTTTGAGCCTCAAGCGATCAGTGCGCGGAGTGCAGCACGCTGTTGCTGAGACGAACGCGTATAGGCTCCGTGCTTCAAGGCGTTCTTGTTGTTTTTGGGGGCGCCCGATCCGCGGGCGCCTCCATGCATTCGGCACCGCGCTCTTCCCGGAAACAGCCGGGGCGCGGCAAGCCGTGCCCTGGCGGTGCGGGCCCCACACCGTCGACTGATCAGCATGGGGCCCGTATTTCGCTTGTGAGGGCTCGTGCCCCTACGCGGCTTGTTCGTCATCGTCCGGCACCTCGGTCGAGTCGGCACGCTCTTCATCGGGTTTTGGCTGATTGACATTGCCGATGACAGCACGGCCCCCGACTGGATATTCACCTGGCCGACATTGACGCTCTGGAGGTTGAGCGTCTGTCGCGCGTCACGGACCTTGATGAGTTCGGCCACCGTCTTCGCGGCTTTCATCGGAAAGCCTGAGATCTGATCTCGGACCAGGGAGGGCTGTTCCGGGATCGTCGTCCGCGAGATGCTGTCCATCGCTACTTGTGTCATTGCGATGTGGAGCCGGCAGAGCGCAGAATCTGCAGGGTCCTTTGGATCCATGAGCTTGTAGTCCGCGATCGCTTCATCGAGCTCCTTCTTGAAGCTCTCATCGTCACCACGATAGGGAATCGTTCCGCCCAATTGAGACACGACGGTTTTGCCGTATGCCGTGTCCGACGGAGATGGCGGTGCCAGCGGGCCTTTGTGGGTTCGGAGGCATCGCCTGTTTCGGGTCGGACCCTCTTGCGAATGGCTTTCGCGTATTTGTTGTCTTGCGCGCCCAGCCGGCGTGGATACGGTTTCATCGGCTTCGTCTTGAGGGAGACCGTCTTTGGCGGATTGTCCTTTGTCATTGTAAAACTCCTTTCGGTCGATGCTTTGTCATTGATGTTTTGCGCACGCGCACCGAGAGCCGCTGCCAAATGCAACAGCGTGAGGGGTGCGGGATGCACGGGTGCCTGGACGATTCCAGGCGTTACGAATTGTGCAGAGTTTTGGCGCGCGCCTGGGCAGACTGTCAGGCGACAGCGCACGATTAGATCGATGTAGAGGGGTCGAATCGCCGGTCAGCATCCTCGCGAGATCGAAGCGAGGGACTAGGGGGCGACCGAGCCCTCAGACTGTTACCAGCCAGGGATAAGATCCCAACGGCCGGTCACGCTGCCAATGGAGTGGGCCACTGCCATCTGCGGCGAAGCACACTCGAAGTGTGTGACATCTCCACCGAACGCTTTCCGTCGGCTTCTCCTCACGAGACCTGGTTCTGGTCAGGAGAGGGGAGCGTCAAACATAAGTCCGTCTGCGTCAGGCTCACCGACCGCGTCCAACTGGTCTGTCAGATCGGTCAGCGCCCCGCGCCGGTGCTTTCGGCTTGCCTGGCGTTAGGCGACACGTTGGTTTACCGGTCGCCTTCGCTTCAGCTGGCTGCTGGTCTACCAGCCATGCTTCGAGCACAGATCTTAGTATACGCGATTTATCGATCAATTTCAATATAAATTTTTTCTCCGGAATTCTGTCGTTTCTAACGGATATAGGAACTTCGCCGTCAACGGTTGCTTGTCCGATTGACGCGCTTGACCTGCTTGCGGCGATGGTGATTTCCGTGTTGCTCCGAGTCTTTCACGCCACTAGTTTGTCCACACAGCCTTGAATATTCGCCTTTTACTTTGCATGGGGTTGTTTTTGCCAAAATGGGGCTTTTGATCGGTCCTAATGGCGAGCGGGAGGGAAGCCGTTGGGAATGGCCCATGCTTCAGGGGTCTAAAGGGGCGTCACCCGTTGGCGCTTAGAGCTTCTCCTCGAGCCGCCCATAGCGATCGTCGATGCGGACGATGTCGTCCTCGCCGAGATAGCAGCCGGACTGCACCTCGATGATGCTCAAGGGCACCTTGCCGGGGTTCTCGAGGCGGTGGGTCGTGCCGATGGGGATATAGGTCGACTTGTTCTCGCTGAGCAACAGCTCGCGGTTGCCGAGGACCACCCGCGCAGTGCCCTTGACGACGACCCAATGCTCGGCCCGGTGGTGATGCATTTGCAGGGACAAGGACGCGCCCGGCTTCACCATGAGATGCTTGACCTGATAGCGGTCGCCGGCCTCGATGGACTCGTAGAAGCCCCATGGACGATGGACGCGGGAATGGGTGTCGTGCTCGGAGCGTCCTAGCGCCTTCAGCTCGGAGACGAGCCCGCGGATGTCTTGGACGCGGTCCTTGTCGGCGATGAGCACGGCATCGCCGGTGTCGACGATCACGAGATCCTTCACCCCTAGCGTGGTGACGAGGCGGCCATTGCCTCGGATGTAGGTTTCCTCGGTGTCGACCGCCAGGACGTCGCCGCTGATCACGTTGCCCGAACCGTCCTTGTCGCCGAGCTCCCACAGCGCGTTCCACGAGCCGACGTCGCTCCAGCCGATGTCGAGCGGCAGAACCACGGCTTTCGTGGTGCGCTCCATGACCGCGGTATCGATGGGCTCGGACGGGCAAGCCTCGAAGGCCGCCTGATCGAGGCGCACGAAGTCGAGATCCTTGAAGCTCCCGGCGACCGCGCTGGCGCTACTCGCCAGGATCTCGGGGCAATGGGCCTGCATCTCGCCGGTGAGCACGTCGGCGCGGCACATGAAGATGCCGCTGTTCCAGTCGTAGCCGCCTTGCTCGAGAAATGCCTTGGCCCGCGCGAGGTCCGGCTTCTCGCAGAACTGGGCGACGGCGAAGGCGCCGCCGTCGATGGTTTCGCCGCGTTTGATGTAGCCGTAGCCGGTCTCGGGCGAGCGCGGGGTGATGCCGAAGGTGACGATGTGACCGGCTTGCGCCAGCGCCGCACCTGCCGTCACCGCCGCCCTGAACCCTTCCACGTCGGTGATGTGATGGTCGGCGGGCAGCAGAAGCAAAATCCCGTCGGCATCGAGATCGCCGACGATCTTGGCGGCCACGGCGGCTGCGGCGGCGGTATTGCGGCCGACCGGCTCCAGCACATGGGCGGTCGGGGTGACGCCGAGCTCATGGAGCTGGGCCGCGATCATGAAGCGGTGGTCCGAGTTGGAGATCACCAGCGGCGGCGCGATGTCGTCCGTGCCTGCGAGCCGGAGCACGGTCTCCTGTAGCAGCGACCGCTCCGACAGAAACGGCATCAGCTGTTTCGGCATCTGCGCGCGGGACACGGGCCACAGGCGCGAGCCGGTGCCTCCCGATAGGACCACTGGATAGATGCTGCTCATGACCAAGGGACCGCCGCTAACAAACAGACTTAACGGCTCCGAGGAGACGTCCCGGAGCCGATCTTCCCTCAATTAAAGCACGGATCGGGCCAACCCGACAGGTGGCGCCGTTCAAGCTGGGTTCAGGTCCGGGCGTTCACTATCGCGATTGAGATGGTCGCCCAACCGCCAGGATTTGGCCGCGCTAAGGCCGAACGGGCAGGGGAGGCTTGGTTAATTCACCGCGTGCGTTGAGCGCGGATTTGGAGGTCAGGATGACACAGGAACGCACGGTGAAACGGGTGTTGAGGGCCGGCTTGTTCGCGCTGATTGCTTTCGCCGCGGCAGTGTCCCTGCCTGGCACAGCCAAGCTCGGCCTCGGCGGGCCGGCCATGGCGCAAGACGGCTTCGCCATCGATCAGTTCTATGACGAGCTCGCGCCCTATGGCGAGTGGATCGCCCACCCCCGCTACGGATATGTGTGGCTGCCGCGCACCGTGGCGCCGGATTGGCGCCCTTACACCGTCGGCAAATGGGTCTCCACCGACGAATATGGCTGGTACTGGGATTCCTACGAGCCCTTCGCTTGGGCCGTCTATCACTACGGCCGCTGGGGTTTCGACGCCGGCTATGGCTGGTATTGGGTGCCGGGCGACACTTGGGCTCCGGCCTGGGTGCAGTGGCGCTACGGCAACGAATACGTCGGGTGGGCGCCCGAAGCACCGACCCCGTATGGCGGCTACGCTTATGGCGGTCCGGCGGGCTATGCGCCGCCGCCGCCGCAAGAACTCGTGGGTGTTCGTCAGGCCAGGTCACCTTACGGCCCCCGCCGTGCGCAGCTACGCCCTGCCGCGGAGTAGCATTTCGATTGCGTTCAGTCGCACGACGAACGTGTACCGGCCTGAGTATCCGCAACGGCGCCGTCTACAATTACGGCATGCCGCGCGACCGCTGGTCCCTGATCACGCGCCAGCGCGTCGAGCCGCGCAAGGTCTATCGCGGCGACCGCAGAGACGCGCCGTATGGCTGGAACAAGAGCCACGGTCGGGATCTCTATGTCTATGCGCCGGGCGTGAAGAAGGGCGCCAAGCCGAGAAAGCCGCCCAAGAAGGTGACACACAAGCCGTCCAAGAAGCCAGGCAACACCCACGCCAAGCAGGCGAAGAAGGTGCAGCTGCCCGTGCAAGGGCGCAACCGGGTGCCGATTGAAGCCAATCAGAATAACTGGCGCCCGGGACCGTTGAACGTGCCATCGCGGGATCGCGTCAATGGCGGCGATCATTCGAAGAGCAAGGCGGCCAAATCCAAGTCAGGCTCCAAATCAAAATCCAATTCTGCCAAGTCCAAGTCGGCCAAAGACAAGGCCGCCAGGGAAAGGGCCGCCAAGGACAAGACGGCAAAGGCCAAGGCGGCCAAAGCCAGAGCCGCTAAAGCCAAGGCCGCGAAGGCGAAAGCGGCGAACGCCAAGTCGGCCAACGCCAAGCCTGGCAGCGGCCGCGGTGGCTCCGGCGGTCAAGGCCACAGCGGTGGTCAAGGCAATGGCGGCGGCAAGGGTGGCGGCAAGGGCAAAGGCGGTGGCGATCGGGCGGCGGCTTGCAAGGCAAATCCCGACCTGCCGTTCTGCAAGCGCGGCAGCTAGCGGTCCGGCGTCTCAGGCTCCGCCGGCGCCAACGCTGAGGGCGTCGGTGGCGGCGCTTCGTTGCGGCAATAGGCCATGAAGGTCTGGCCACCGCAGACCGCCTTGGCCTTCCAGTTGACGAAGTCCTGGTCGTCGAGGGGATCGTCGCACGTCGCCGAGACGGGATTTTGCGAGGCGTCCTTGAGCCAGCAATAGTTCCACGACTTGCGGTCGCGGTCCTCGCTCACAAAGACGCGGCAATGGCCGCCTTGCGGCACCAGCAGATCAACAGTGTAGCGCCAGATGCGCTTTCCATCAGCCTCCGCCTCCACGATGCTGCAGCCGGAAACGCCGTCTCGTGCCGACGATGGCGGCGCGAACAGCACGCTGGCGGCAATGGCGAGGGCCCCGGCGCAAAAATGCCATGCGCGGCTGCTGGTTGAGATCATCGTGTATTGCCCTCCCGTGGACTTCGATTTTTCGCGAGCTTTGAGCGCCAAGGTGTGCCGGTATTGGGGCCGTATCAAGCCCGCCTCGGGCGATGGCCGCGACGGGACGCCGTAAAGCGATTGCGGCTTGCCTCGCCAGCCCCGTGGGCTAGCATCACGGGAAAATTGCTCGGGGCGGAGCGCGAGAGGGGTGGCGATGAAACGAACGCGCATCGTGGCGGGCTTCAGGCTGAGCGGCATTGCGCTCCTTGTCCCGCTTCTCCTCAGCGCCTGCGACAGCGGTGACACGACGAGCACCGCGGATAAACCTCTGCCCAGCGTGGTGGTGGAGGCCGTAACCGCCAAGGACGTATCCGACCAAGCTGATTTCGTCGGGCGCACGGAAGCTTCGCAACGGGTCGATGTGCGGGCCCGGGTCAGCGGTACGCTGCTGAAGCGGCCGTTCGAGGAAGGCGCCGAGGTCAAAGACGGCGCGGTGCTGTTTGAGATCGACCCGGCCGAATTCGACGCCGATCTGTTGTCCGCCCAGGCGAAGCTCGACAAGGCGCAAGCGAGCCTTGACGAGAACGACCGGAGCCTGGCGCGCTACGAAGTCCTGCTCAAGCGCGAGGCGGCAAGCGAAGCCCAATACGACATCGCCAAGTCGAAGGCCGATCAGTCGAGGGCCGACGTTGCCGCGGCGCAAGCCGATGTCGAGCGGGCCAAGCTCGATCTGAGTTACGCCACCATCACCTCGCCCATCGCCGGGCGCAGCGGCATCTCCGACATCGATGTCGGCAATATCATCGGTCCCGACAGCGGCGTGCTGGTGACGGTGCTCGATCTCGATCCGATGTATGTGCTCTTCTCGGTCGGCGAACGCGACTATCTGAACTTCATTGAGGCGGCCAAGGACGGCAAGGCGGAGAAATTCACGCCGCGGATCCGGCTTGCCAACGACAAGCTCTATGGGTTCCCCGGCAAGGTCAACGTGATCGACAACAAGGTCGACCCGGCAACCGGCACGATCAATGTCCGCCTGACCTTTCCCAACCCCGACCGCATTCTGTTGCCCGGCCAATATGTGAGCGTGATCCTCACGGGCGCCACACCGGAGAAGCGCGTCGTCATCCCGCAGGTGGCGGTCCAGGAGAATCAGGCCGGATCGTTCGTACTGATTGTCGATGGGCAGGGCCGTGTGGAGGCCCGGCCGATCAAGACGGGCGAAAGGGTCGATGACGGCGTGGTTGTGCTGGATGGTCTCGCGGTGGGCGAGACACTGGTGGTCGAGGGCATCCAGAAGGTGCGCCCCGGCGCCGAGGTGCAGACGGCCTACCGCACGCCGGCCGAGGAGCCGGAGGTCGTCGCGCCGCAACCGGCGCAGCAATCCGGGTTCGAGGATCAGTCCTTGGACGAGCCGCAGACGGAGCCTGCGTCCGATCCGCAGGTCGAGCCGTAAGGCATGCTCAGCTCCTTCTTCATCACGCGCCCGAAATTCGCGTTCGTCATCGCCATCGTGACGATCATCGCCGGGCTGTTGGCGATCAGCGCGCTACCGGTGGCGGAGTATCCCGAGCTGACCCCGCCTCAAGTCCAGGTCTCGGCGAAATATCCCGGCGCCGATGCCAAGGTGGTGGCGGAGACCGTGGCGGCGGTGGTCGAGGGCGAGGTCAACGGGGTGGAGGGCATGACCTACATGTCCTCCAAGAGCTCCAATGACGGCAGCTATACGCTCACCGTGACCTTCTCCATCGAGACCGATCCGGACACCGCCCAGGTCAACGTCCAGAACCGGGTGGCTCAGGCGTCGCCGAAGCTCCCCGAAGAGGTCAAGCGGCAGGGCGTGACCACCGAGAAGAAGTCGACCAGCATGCTGATGGTGGCGTCGGTCTACTCGCCCGAAGGAACTTATGACGACATCTTTCTCTCGAACTATTCGAGCATCAACCTGCGCGACACGCTGGCCCGGGTCGACGGCGTGGCCTCCGTCGATATCCTTGGCGCGCGCGATTACGGTATGCGCATCTGGCTCGAACCGGACCGGCTGACCGCGCTCGGCTTGACGGCGAGCGATGTCATCGCCTCTATCCGCGATCAGAATATTCAGGCCTCGCCCGGCGCCATCGGCCAGCAGCCGGCTCCCGCCTCGCAGCAGTTCCAATACACGCTGACCGCGCAAGGGCGGCTTCAGAATGTGAGCCAGTTCGAGGACATCATCCTCGTGGCCAACTCGAACGGCTCGGTCGTCAAGTTGAAGGACGTAGCGCGGGTCGAATTGGGTGCGGAGAATTACGGCTGGTTCGGACAGTTGAACGGCAAGCCGGCCGCACTGCTCGCGGTCTATCAGCTCCCCGACGCCAACGCGCTCGATGTCGCCGACGGGGTCAAGGCCGAGCTGGAGCGTCTGTCGGGCCGCTTCCCGCCCGATCTCGCCTATCAGGTGACCTACGACACGACGCTCTACGTCAAGACTTCGATCCGCGAGGTGGCGATCACCCTGTTGCAGGCGCTCGGGCTTGTCGTGCTCGTCGTCTACATCTTCCTCCAGGACTGGCGGTCGACGCTGATCCCGGCCATCGCCATTCCGGTGTCGCTCATCGGCACCTTCGCGGCGCTGCTGGCGCTCGGCTTCACCATCAACACGATCAGCCTGTTCGGCCTCATCCTCGCCATCGGCGTCGTGGTCGACGACGCCATCGTCGTGGTGGAGAATGTGCAGCGTCATATGGCCGAGGGCATGTCGCCGCCCGACGCCACACGCAAGGCGATGGAAGAGGTGACCGCTCCGGTGATCGCCACCACGCTCGTGTTGCTCGCGGTGTTCGTGCCCGTGGCATTCACGCCCGGGCTGACAGGGCGGCTGTTCGAGCAGTTCGCGGCCACCATCGCCATCTCGGTGACGCTGTCGTCGATCAACGCATTGACGCTGAGCCCGGCTCTGTGCGCGACGCTTCTGAAGCCGCCGCGGCAAGCGCGCCGCGGGCCTCTCGCGTGGTTCGAGGCCGGCCTCGACGCGCACCCGCAACGGCTATAACGTCGGCGTGCGCGCGCTGATCCGGCGCACGGTCGTCGGGCTGGTTCTGGTCGCCGCCGTGTTCGGGGCAACCGCGTTCGTCGGCATGTCGCTGCCGACGGGCTTCATTCCGCCGGAGGATCGCGGCGCGTTTTATGTCGATGTGCGGTTGCCCGACGGCGCGGCCCTACCTCGCACCGCGGCGGTGCTTGCCGAGGTCGAGCAGATCCTGGAAGAAACCGACGGCGTCGCCAACGTCATCTCGGTGGGCGGTTATAGCCTGTTGCAGGGGACGGTGGTGCCGAACGGCGCCTTCGTCATCGCCGTGCTAAAACCATGGGATGAGCGCACGACGCCGCAAGTTTCCTTGCGCGGAATCATGCAGGGCGTGGCGCCGAAATTCGCCGCCATCTCGCGGGCCGTCATCATTCCCTTCGTGCCGCCGCCGATTCCCGGCCTCGGCAGCACCGGCGGCTTCGAGTTCGTGCTGCAGGACACCGAGAGCCGGTCGCCGCAATCTCTGTCCGCCGTTCTGAATGGCTTCATCTTTGCCGCCAATGGACGCCCCGAGCTCACCGGCGTGTTCAGCACGTTCGGCGCCAACTCGCCGCAACTCTTCATCGACGTCAATCGCCAGCTGGCCAAAACCAAGGGGGTCGGCATCGAGGACATCTTCACCGTCCTCAACGCCAATATCGGCTCCTACTACGTGAACGACTTCAACAAGTTCGGGCGGGTGTACCGAGTCTATGTGCAGGCGGAGGCCGACCGGCGCTCGAAGCCCGCCGATATCGGCAAGCTCTATGTACGCTCAGCCGGCGGCGAGATGGTGCCCATGCGGACGCTGGTCACGGTGAAGTCGATATTGGGGCCCGAGACCATCGAACGCTACAACATGTTCCGCTCGGCCACGGTCAACGGCAATGCGGCCCCGGGCTACAGCTCGGGTCAGGCGATTGCCGCCATGCAGGCGACCGCCGCGAGCGATCTGCCGGACGGCTACACCTATGAGTGGACCGGCATGTCCTACGAGGAGATCAAGGCGGGCGAGGCCGGGGGCGCCGTGTTCGTGCTGTCGATCATCTTCGCCTATCTCTTCCTCGTGGCGCAGTATGAGAGCTGGACCGTGCCCATCTCGGTCATGCTGTCGGTGGTGTTCGCCGTGCTCGGTGCGGTGGTCGCGCTGAAGCTGACGGGGGTCGCGCTCAACACCTACGCGCAAGTCGGCCTCGTGCTGCTGATCGGCCTGGCGGCAAAGAATGCCATTCTCATCGTCGAGTTCGCCAAGGAGCTGCGCGAAGTCCGGCCGGTCGATCGTCGACTCCGCGGAGGAGGCGGCGTCGCTGCGCTTCAGGGCGGTGATGATGACGGCGCTGTCGTTCATCCTCGGCGTGTTGCCACTGGTGTTGGCCACAGGCGCCGGTGCCGCGGCGCGAGTCTCCGTCGGCCTCACGGTGTTCGGCGGTATGCTGCTGGCCACGATCCTCGGCGTGACCTTCGTGCCCTTCCTCTATGTCCAGTTCCAGCGTCTGCGCGAGGCGGCAAAACGCAACAAGGCCCAGACCGAACTGCCGCCATCGGCCAAGACGCAAAAGACGTAGGTCCGGAAGCAAACCGCACAAAGGAGGCCCGAACAGTGCTCGCTCAGATCATGCTTGGCGCGGCGATGATCGTCGTCACCACGCTGATCCAAGGCGTCTTCACCATGCTCGGCATCGAGCGCTTGCGCGATCACCTGGAACAGCGGACCACGAAGTCGCTGGTGCACTCGACGCTGAAGCTCGCCGTTTTCGTGCTGTGGCTGTTTCTCGCCACGATCATCGAAGTGTGGACCTGGGCGACGCTCTATCTCGTGCTTGGCGCGATCGGGACGCTCGAGAAGGCGGTCTATTTCTCCACCGTGACCTTCACCACGCTCGGCTTCGGCGACATCACGCTCGACGAGACATGGCGGCTGCTGTCCTCGTTCGAGGCGGCCAACGGACTTCTGATGTTCGGGTGGTCGACGGCGCTCGTCTTCGCCGCGGTGCAATGGGTCTACGCCGGCAGAAAGTATGGCGGGCGCACCGTAGAAGAAGCGTTCGAGGACGTAAATAGTGTCGCCGGGTTGGACGGGATAATCGGTTGGGACCATGACGGTGGACATGACGCCGCCGAATCGTCTGGTGAGGCGGACGAAGCGCTTTTTGGCGCGTTCGGTATAGCCTTCGGAGATGGCGACGGCGGCCTCGACGGTCATGGCGCTGACATAGGGGTATTGGCCGGGCTTGTTGACCTCGCCCAAGATGAAGAAGGGCCGGTAGGTCTCCACCTCGACGGTGACCTTGGGGTCCTTGATATATTTGCGCTTGAGGTCGCGGGCGATCTCGGATGCGAGCTCGAAGGTGGTGAGGCCGCGGGCGTGCACGGCGCCGATGAGCGGCAGGGCCACGGCGCCGGACCCATCGACGCTATAGACGCGTGAGAGATTGTCCTGGCCGAAGACGATGACGCGGACATGATCGCCGCTGTCGAGGGTGTAGGTCTCGTTGGGCACCACGGGGACGCCGGGCGGGCTTGAGCCGGCGCCGGCGGGATAGGCCTCGCCGGGGGCCGGCAGGGGCGCGGGCGTGGAGAGCGCGAAGTCCGGCGCCGTTAACCCCGGCACGCCACGCATCTTGCAGCCGCCGAGCAGTGTCGCGGACACTGCCAGGAGCAGTATCGCCAACCGCACGATCCGAACGCTTTGTGTCCCCAACATGGGCTCAAGCTAACCGCACCATGGTTAACGAATGCTGAGCAAGCGTGCCGGGTCGGGGCGGCACTTAATCCTTTGGTTACGGCGATCTGCCTTTAATGGGGCAACGCCGCCAAGTGAGTCTGACCCCAGTTTGAGTCCGAGCCAGTGAGTTCCGCCCAGTGAGCAAGTCCCGAAGAGATTACGCGGCCGCCGACGACATCGACCTCGCCACGCTGGGGTCCGCCGTGTGGCGGGCCAAGGGCTGGATCGCGGGCCTCGCGCTCGGCGCCGGGCTCGTCACCTTTATCGGGCTCTCCATGGTGCGCCCGCTCTATACGTCGGAAGCGCGCATTCTCATCCAGAACGAGGAATCGGTGTTCACCCGGCCGAGCGGGGAACGGACGAACGAGCCGCGCACCACGCTCGACGAGCAGGCGGTGCAGAGCCAGGTGCAGGTGCTGACCTCGCGCGACCTGGTCCTGCAGGTGGTCAAGGATCTCGACCTGACAAGCAATGCCGCCTTCGCCAAGGATGCCGGCCAGACGCTGGTCCGGCGCCTGCTGAGCCGGTTCGGGCTCGGCCTCGGCAGCCCTGAATCGCAAGAGGAGCGGGCGGCCAATGCGGTGGCCGAGCATCTCGACGTGTTCCAGCTGTCGAAGTCTTCCGTGATCGCCATCGAATATACCTCCGGCGATCCGCGGCTCGCGGCGGCGATCGCCAACAAGCTGGCCGACGTCTATGTGGGCTGGCAGCGCAGCGCCAAGATCGAGCAGACCAAGGACGCCACCGCCTGGCTCAAGGATCAGATCGAGGTGTTGCGCAAAACCGTGGCCGCCTCGGAAGAAGAGGCGGAGAAGTTCCGCGCTGCGCAAGGCCTCTATTCCGGCTCCAACAACGTCACCCTGAACGCCCAGCAGCTCAGCGAGCTCAACAGCCAGCTGATCCTGGCCGACGCGCAGAAATCCGAAGCGGAAGCCCGGGCGCGGCTGATCAAGCAGATGCTGGCCGATAACGGCGACATCGACGCCACCCCGGAAGTGCTGAAGTCGCAGCTGATCATCAATCTGGTCGAGCAGCGGGTCACGGTACAGCGCTCACTCGCCGAGCTGTCGGCAACCTTGATGCCGTCGCATCCGCGCATCCAGCAGCTCAGGTCCGAGCTGGCCGACGTGCGCGCCCAGATCCGCGCCGAAGCCGGCAAGGTGGTCAAGAGCCTGGAGAACGAGGCGCAAGTCGCCGCCGCAAGAGAAGCCTCGCTTCGATCAAGCCTCAACTCGGCCAAGTCGAAATCGGCGGGCCTCGGCGACGCCGAGATCAAGCTGCGCGCGCTCGAGCGCGAATCGAAAGCCAACCGCGATCTGCTCGAATCCTATCTCGGCCGCTACCGCGATGCCTCCGCCCGCCACGACATGGGCGCGGTGCCGGCGCAAGCGGCCATCGTCTCCCGCGCGCACGCCTCCGTGCTGCCGTCCTTCCCCAAGCGCGGGCCGCTCACACTCCTCGTCATGGCCGCCACCGCGCTCCTCGCGCTCGCCTATGTCCTCGCCCGCGAACTCATCGCCGGAACCGCGAGCGACACGCGAGGGCGCGAGAATGGGCCACGGTCGCGCTTCCGCCGCCAGTCTGGCACGGTCCCGCAAGAGCGTGTTGCTCCGGCCTCGCCGCCACCGGCGCGGCGGGTGGGCTAGCCGGGCACGACCGTCGATTGGCAAGGGGCTTGGGGCGCGGGCAAGACCTGAGGCAGCCCCGACGCTTCGCGTGCCGCATGGCGCCGCCGGTTCATGAACGCCAGGAGCGGCCGCTCGAGAAGGAAATAGGACGTAATCCCGGCGAGTGCTCCGCCGAGGAGCGCCACTCCCATGAAGGCCATGACCGGACCGAGGCTCTGGGACGGCAGATCGAGACGGCTCCACGAGAAGCGCAGGAGCGCGATCGGGAAGAGATGCGCGAGATAGATCGAGTAGGACGCGTCGCCGAGCAGCAGCAAGGGCGCGACCCTGTAGACGCCGCGCGACGATTCCATGGCGAGAGCGCCGGTCAGGATCAGGAACGCGGGCACGCCGAAGACGAGCGCGCGGGGGTAATCATCGATATGGAGCGCTCCGATGGCGAGCCCGACGGCGCCTAGGCCGATGAGCGTCGTTCCGGCGGCGAAGCCGACGCGGCGAAGCGCGCCGCCCATGAAGAGCGACGCGAGGATCATGCCGAGGATGAACTCGAGAATGATCTCGTTGCTATAGAACTCGCCCATGGCGTTCCCCTCGAAGTTCATGAAGAGAGCCAAGACGGGAAGAGCAACGAGTATCGCGATGCTAAGCGGAATGCGGCTCGCGGCGAGCAGGGCCATGGCCAGCGCGAAAACCACATAGAAGAACATCTCGTAGTTCAACGTCCAGCCCAGGAGGATCAGCGGACTGAGCGAGCCGCTGGGCCCGTAATGGGGAATGAAGAACAGCGACTGAAGGAAGTGCGGCAGCGTGAAGACGCTCGTCTTAAAAAGCTCCGGAAGTACTAAAATGAGCGCCGCCGTCCCGAAATTGTACACCCAGTAAAGCGGAACGATGCGGATGACGCGCATTCTAATGAAATGGGCCGCCGAGCTGCCCGCGCGCGCCGTGACGTAAACCATGATGAAGCCGCTGATCACAAAGAACACGTCTACGCCGGACTGAGCGACGTTGGGCAGCCGGTCCTGCAGCCAAGGCAGCTGGTCCCAGGCGTGGCAGAACACGATCATCATTGCCGCGATGCCGCGCAAGTATTGAAGCGCAAGGAGTTGCCCAGCCTGGCGAGGCTGCGGCTGGACGGCATGGGGGATGTTGGTCGGCATGCGTCTTGCGCACCCGTTTGAGGACTTTGGGTTGTGAACTCAACTTCCGTGCCACCGGGTCTCGGCCACCCCGCAGCCTATTAAGGTTAATCGTGCGCGGCTCGGCATTGGGCACGTGGTTTGCACCCTGCTTGATCGAGATGCGGTCAATTGCCGGGCTTGGGGGAGCCCTGGGCTAGAAAAGAGTGCGGGTAACAAAAATGGTGGAAATCACCCAGATCACCCCGGGCCAAATCGCGCCCGCGCGGCAAGTCCCTCTCCTCCTTGGGCGGACCCTGACCCTATTCTGGCCGCTGGCCGATGCGCTGGTGGTGGTGGCCCTCTCGATCTCGGCCGGCATCGCCTACCACATGGTCGTCTATGGCGGTGCTGGTCCGATTCTCGACTTCGCCAAGGTCGGCGCGGCTGTGGCGCTGTTCCGCTGGATTCTGCAAACTCCCGTGTCGACCATTTCGTCGCGGCCCAAAGGCTCGCTCCGCAATCAGTTCTATCTGTGGAATGCCGCGTTCCTCTGCCTGCTCGCCTTCGGGTTCCTCGGAAAAATTTCTGGCACCTATTCCCGCGGCGCCCTTCTCCTCTTCTATCTCTCCGGGCTGCCGCTCCTGATCATGTGGCAGGTGGCGTGGAAGCACCTGGTCCGGCAGGGGCTCTATACCGGCCGGCTAGCCGTGCGCCACGGATTGCTTTTGGGCACGCTGGCGAAGGTCGATGAGTTCCGGCGGAAATACCGTCCGGGGCAGTCCGGCATGATCGTCAGCGACACGGTGATCCTGCCCGAAGAGGCGCTCGACGAGACCTCGCAAGGCACCGCCGTGCTCAACGAATCCTTGGGCAAGGCCATCGACATGGTGCGCCGTTCGCATCTCGACGACGTGGTGGTGCTCCTCCCATGGTCGGCGACACATGCGGTCAACGCTTGCGCCGACCGGCTGATGACCATCCCGGTCTCGGTTCAGCTCGGACCGGAGGCCATCTTCGATCGGTTCAGCCAAGTCCATCTGTCGCGGCTCGGCCCGGCGACGATGCTCAACCTCATCCGCCCCCCGCTCACGCGGCTCGAAGTCGTGTCCAAGCGCGTGTTCGATTTCGGTGGTGCGCTCGCTTTGCTTGTCGTCATATCGCCGCTACTTCTTCTGATCGCCGTGCTGATCAAGCTCGATTCGGCGGGACCGGTATTCTTCCGGCAATGGCGCCACGGCTTCAATCAGCGGCAGTTCCGGATCTTCAAGTTCCGCTCCATGACCGTCGCCGAGGACGGTGACGTCGTTGTCCAGGCGGTCAAGAACGATCCGCGCGTGACCAGAATTGGCCGTCATTTGCGGCGCTGGAATCTCGATGAGCTGCCGCAGCTCGTCAACGTTCTCTTGGGCCATATGTCGCTGGTCGGGCCGCGGCCGCACGCGCTCACCCATGATCGCGAATATGAGCGTCAGATCGCGTTCTATGCGCGCCGCCATAACATCAAGCCCGGCATTACCGGCTGGGCGCAGGTGAATGGGTTGCGCGGGATCACCGACACCGAGGAGAAGATGCGCGCACGCGTCGAGCACGATCTCTACTACATCGACAACTGGTCGATCCCGCTCGACCTCTACATCCTCGTGCTTACCGTCCTGTCACCCAAGTCGTTCCGCAACGCCCATTGACGGGCTTTGTGTCCACGCAACATCGAGAGATAGTTATGACGATGCAGAGCCTTCAAATCGCGACAGCTTCGGCGGCCGCCGCCGCGCCGAGCATCTATACCGACGGCACCTATCTTCAGACCACGGGATCCTGGCATCAGGAGGATTCGCCGTGGAAGGCCGCGCATATCGAGTCGATGCTGGACCGTAACGGCCTCGCACCGGAGACGATCTGCGAGATCGGCTGCGGCGCGGGCGAAATTCTCAACTGGCTGTCGCGGGCGCTTGCCGGCACGGCGAAACTCACCGGCTACGAGATTTCGCCCCAGGCCTATGCTCTATGCCTTACCCGGGAGCGAGACGGGCTGACCTTCCGTCTCGGCGATCTCCTCGAGGAAGACGGCGAGGCCTATGAGGTGGTCATGGCCATCGACGTGTTCGAGCATGTCGAGGACTATCTCGGCTTTCTCAGGCGGCTGAAGCCCAAGGGCCACTACAAGATCCTCCACATTCCGCTCGACCTGTCGGTGCAGTCGCTCCTGCGGGTCTCGCCGATCCTGAAACTGCGGCGCGAGGTGGGCCATCTCCACCACTTCACCAAGGAGACGGCGCTGCAGACGCTGGACCATGCGGGCTATGAGGTGATCGACTACGTGTTCACGGCGACCGCGGTCGAGCTCCCCAATCGGGGCTGGAAAGCCAATCTGATGAAATTGCCGCGGCGCCTTCTGCACGCGGTGAGCCCGGACTGGGCGGCGCGGCTGTTCGGCGGCTACTCGCTGATGGTCCTCGCCAAATAGCGGAGCGACGGTTACGGCCCGTCGGCGCCGTGATAGCGCCGGTAGCGCTCCCTGACCGACTGCGGCACCAAGGATACCCCGAACTTACCGAGACAACGCTTGACCGCCGCCTTTGCCAGGTCGCGCGCGGCATTCGTCCGGCCACGCCAGCTCCGCGCGGCGACCAAATCGAGCAGAGGGCTCGGCGCGACGCCGAAGCCTGACTTGTAAGGGTAATCGCCAAGGGAAAAGTCGAAATGGCGGCAACCCGCGCCATGCAATGCGTGCATGGTGCGTTCGATGACGAGGCGGCCCGGTCCGATCTTCATCCAATCGCCCCCGGCATGGCTGAGACGCACCATGGCGAAGCTCTTGCCGTTGGTGACGCCGAGCAGCGCGGCGATGATGGCGCCGTCGCAGGTGAGCGTGGTGAGGATCGTCGTGCCGCTCGCGAGGCCCTCGGACAAGAGCTTCGCGTAGAAGGCGTGGTAAGCGTCCTCTTGAAGAACGTAAGCGTAACCCATCTCGTCGAGTCGGGCGCGTTGCTGCGTGTTCATCACGGCGAGAACGCGTTCTGCCTCGTCCACGGTCTCGACCCGCCGGAATGCCGCGTCGCCTTCCTTCTCGAACAGTCGCAGGGAGCGGCCGAGCTCTTTGCGGAACTTCTTGGCCAGGGAATGGAGATAGGCCTCCCAATCGTCGGGAAGACGCACGGAAAATCCCGGGCTGTGCGAGGGATGCACGCCGCGCAACAGCGCCAGAGGATTGGGGCGGCCGTCCACGGTCGCCGGCATCTTCCTGAGCTGGAAAAGATCGGCTCCCGGCAGCGCCCGGACGATCCGGGCCCATAGCGCCTGCGCGGCGGCAGGCGAGGCGGGAGCTGCCGGCCCGAGGATCGGCGCGTTGTAGTCGGTCACGCCGAGATCGGCGAAGGCGATGACATCGAGTCCGTCGCTCCGATGCCGGATCAGCGGCAAGGTCACAACGGCCTGGCCGGTGCCGCGTTCGGTCACGATGACGAGAAGCGGCTCGGCCTGTTGTTTGACGCCTACAGCCGCGTACCAGGCGGAGATCCACTCAGGCGCCTGGAACGGCGTGGCAATCCCCTCACGATACGCCGTCGCGAGCCGGGCACGTATGGCGTCGGGCTCGGTGACAATCTCGACATCGTAGGGCCGCGCAACGGTGGAGTGCGGCGGCGCGGGAACGATCGCGCCGCCGTCAATGACCTGGCTGTTCAGCATGGGTGTCGCTAGGCGGCGTTCTGAGGGGTGTCGATCAGCGTGCCGGGGCGGTTCGGATCGAGGCGGAAGGTGATGGGCCTTGCCGCCGTGCGCCCCTTCTTCAGCAGTCCGGCCCGCTTCACGCCGGCCTGAAGCGCCGCCTTGGCCCAGAAACCTGGGCCGGTGATGGCTTCGCTCCTCGGCGTGATGCCGAGCTTGGAGCGGAGGACCGCGTTGCCGCAGTTCATCATCACCGTGCGGCGGATCGGATCGGTCCAATACTCAGTGGTCAGCGAGACATTGAGGCAGTCGTGGTTGTCGACGCGGTGGGGCGAGTGGAGAGGCCAATGCATCATCTGCCCCGGCTCAAGGTCGGCGACGACGGCATAATCGTCATACCACGGCGCATACTCCATGTTGACCTCGACGCCGGACAGGATGATGCCCTCGATCTTCTCGGGCGTGAGGAAAGGCGCGACAGGCGGATACACGTAGACGCGCTTCTTGCCGCGGACTTGCCACAGCGACTGGCCGGGCAGGTCGGCGTGATAGTAGACCTGCGCGTTCGGCGAAGAAATCAGAATGCCGGCGTTGCGGGCAATGACCGGCGGCATGCCGGATATGGCGCGGAATTCGTCCAAGATCCGATCGAGCAGCTCGGCGTAGCGCTTGTCGACCTGATGTACGCCGCGCAGGTTGAGCCACATGCGCCCGGCGGCGATGGCCTCGATGACTTGCGCGCCAGTAAGACCGCTGATATCGCCCTCGCGCCACAGCCTCTTGCCGTTGCGCTCGCCGACATGAACGATGCTGTAGCTCGACCGGGGATAGGTCTCGATCAGCTCGGCCAGCGTATCGTCGGAGAACAGCGGGGAGTTGTGCAGCTGGTGCTCCAGCTTGATGGGCTGATTGCCCCACAGGCTCTTGTGCTTTTCATCCCAATTGAGAATTGCGTCGCTCATGACTTCTACCTCTTGTCTGCACTGTCTATGCGGGCATCGCGCCCTATCGGGTGATCTCGCTGTCGGCCATGGTCAGAACCGCGGCGCAGCGGCGGCCGTTGGCCATTTGCAGGAGATCCGACGCGGCGCTCGCCGCCATCTCTTGCGACGTCGCCGAAGCTCTGGAGAGAAACAGGATGGCTTGCGAGGCGGTGATCAGCGCGGTGGCGTTGCGCTCCAAGCGCAGAAGCCCCGCGTCGACCAAAGTGAGATCGTACCCAGCCGTGATCTGGCTCAGCTCGCCAGCGAGCGCGTTACGGTTCGCATAGCCGGAAAGTGGCAGCTCATCGGCGGTCAGACGACAGGAACGACAGGCCAAGTCTGTTGTCGGTGATAACCCGATCGGACAGCTCGGCGCCGGCGTCGCCTTCGCCGAGCACTTTGGTCAACGCCGGATTGGCGCTGTTGGCGTCGATCAGCAGCGTGCGCATGCCGGACGATGCGGCGGCCACGGCGAGGCTCAGGGCGAGCGCGCTCTTGCCTTCGCCTGCCTCGGAAGAAGTGAGCAACACGGTACGTGGCTGCCCGCCGGTATCGAAATCCACGAGGCACGACAGCAGGCGCAGCACTGCCGCCCGGAAGCTCGAGCGCGGGCCGCCTTCCATGATCTCGACGACCATGTCGTAGAAGCTGGCGCGCTTCGCAGGCTGTCCCAAGAGCTCGGCTATGAGCCCGCGCTTAGCGTGCAAAGTGGGAATCGAGACCAGCGACTTGAGGCCGGTGGAGGCGCGCAGCTCGTCGCCGGAATGGATGCGGCGGTCGAGATGCTCAGCCGCCAAAGCCAGCGAGCCGCCGAGACCGCAGCCGAATACAAGCGCCAGCGCCAGGATTAGCCGCTTCTTCGGCCAACTGGGATCGGTCAGGAATTGCGGCCGGCGAAATAATGCGGGCATCGGGCGTGTAGATCTGCTGGGCCTCGTTCATCTCCTTGATGCGAGACAGGAAGCTCTCATACACGGCGCGCGTCGTCTCGGCCTCACGCGTCAGCTCGCGCAGCTTGATACGGGCGTCGTCGTTGGTGTCGGACTCCTGGCGCGAAGCGGCCAGCGCGGTCTCGGCCGCGACCAAGCGCTGCCTAGACAACTCATAGTCGAGATCGATGGCCTTGGAGATGCGCTCGACCTCGGCGCGGATCAGCGCGCGCAAGCGCGCGACCTCGGAATGGGCCTGCACCATCTGCGGGTGAGAGGGCAAGAGGCTGGCGCTGAGGATGGCCTCGCGGCGGGAGGCAATGGCGTATTGCTCGCGCAGGCGGGCGATGGTCTCGGAGCCGATGGCGTCGCCGATCATCTCGGGATCGACGCCACGCTTCAGCAGCCCCTGTACCTGCTCGGCCTTCACCCGATTCTGCGCCATATCGGACTTGGCCGAGGTCAGCTGCTCGTTGAGAGCTTTGAGCTGGCGGGTATCGATCAGCTCGCCTTCGGCCTCTTGCAGATTGTGCTTAGCCCGAAAAATTTGCACTTGGCTCTCGGCGGTGCGGAGCCGGTCGCGCAGCGTGGCGAGCTGGCCGTCCATCAGGTCACTCACACGCTCGGTGGTGTTCGACTTTGTCGTTCGATTGATCCGCCATATAGGATTCGGCGATAGCCTGAGCGATGCGCGCGGCGTTTGCGGCGTCGACGGAGGTGACAGCAATCTCGATGACATAAGTTTGGTCGTCGCGCTCGACCTTGACATGCTTGGCGAGTGTGATCAGCGCGCGCTCCTCAGGGTCGGCGGCCACCACGTCGGATGAGGAGCCGCCAAAGAGATTGGCGATGCTGGAAAAAAGACCGGGCTGGCCGGCGCCGAACTCAGGGTCGGTGGCGAGGTGCAGCTTATCGACCACCGGGCGCAGCACCGCGTCGGACGTGATCACCTTCACCTGACTGTCCACCAGCGCGAAGCTGTCACCGAGCGTGGTGCCGAGCCCGGACGGGACCACCTCGGTCCCCAACGTGTTCTTCTTGCGCGGGTCGATCAGGACCTTGGCGGACGACGTATAGATCGGCGTCGCGAGAAAGGCGTAGCTCGCGGCGAGTGCCATCACGACCGCCACGGTCATGACGATGAGCGTCAGCCTGCGGCGCAAAATGCGCATGAGACCCACCAGGTCGAGCATCGGCTCGTCCTGGCGTGTCGGACCGAGTGGAGCAAAGCTCCGCTCGACCAGGGCGCCGGCTGTACTCGGCATCATTCGTGCTCGCGCGTCTTGAACCATGGTTACCGCCCTCTTAATGCGCGGACCCATCCCGCGAGGCGTGTCGAAGGGTGCAAAGCACATGCCATGGACATGAGCGCGGCGGGCCGCCTGGTGTGCCGTTCTGGCTGGCACAGCTCTTGCCAGTTTGGCCCTGAAGTCAGGACCACACGGGAACATCAAAATGAAAATTAGCGTGTTTGGATTGGGCTATGTCGGTGCGGTCTCCGCCGCCTGTTTCGCCCGTAACGGCCATGAGATCGTAGGCGTCGATACCAACGCCTCTAAAGTGCAGAGTTTCAACGCCGGACGGGCCCCCGTGGTAGAGCCGGGCCTCGACGATTTGATGGCCGAAGGCGTCCGTTCCGGGCGCATCCGCGCAACGTCGGACGTTAACGAAGCTGTTAACCATACCGACCTCTCGATCGTCTGCGTCGGCACGCCGAGCCGTCCCAACGGCAGTCTCAATCTCGACGCGGTCGAGACAGTATCGTCCCAAATCGGCACGAGCCTCGCCAATAAGGAAGACGGTCATCTCATCATGCTCCGCTCCACGGTGCTCCCGGGAACGGTGCGCGACATCGTGCTGCCGACCCTGGAGAGGTCCTCGGGCAAGCGGGCGGGCAAGCACTTCTCAGTGGTGCATAATCCGGAGTTTCTGCGCGAGAGCAGCGCCATCAAGGATTTCGACAATCCGCCCGTGACGGTGATCGGCGCCGGCGAGGAAGAGGCCGGCCGCCGCGCCGCCGCGCTCTATGACGGCATCGACGCGCCTCTCGTGGTGACCTCCATCGAGACCAGCGAGATGGTCAAATACACCGCCAATGTCTGGCACGCGCTGAAAGTCTGCTTCGGCAACGAGGTCGGCAATGTGTGCAAGGCGGTCGGCATCGACGGCCATGAGGTCATGGATCTGTTCTGCCGCGACACCAAGCTCAACATCTCGCCGGCCTATCTGAAGCCCGGCTTCGCCTTTGGCGGCTCGTGCCTGCCCAAGGACACCCGCGCCATCGCCCATCTGGCCAAGAGTCTCGATCTCGACATTCCGGTGATCTCGTCGATCCTGCCGAGCAACGCGGTGCAGATCGAGCGCGCGGCGCAGCGCATCATGGCGTTGGGACGCCGCCGCGTCGCCGTGCTCGGCTTCAGCTTCAAGGCGGGCACCGACGACTTGCGCGAGAGCCCGCAGATCGAGCTCATCGAGCGGCTGATCGGCAAGGGCTACGACCTGCGCCTCTACGACCGGAGCGTCAATCTCGCGGCGCTGACCGGCGCCAACCGAGACTACATCCGCAACGCCATTCCGCACATCAACTCGATCATGGTCGAGAGCCTCGACGAGGCGCTGGCTCATGGCGAGGTCGTGATCATCGGCAACAACGCGGCGGAGTTCGCCGACGTGCCGTCGCGGCTCAAGCAGGACCAGACGCTGATCGATCTGGTGCGCATCGACAACACCGACCATCTCGGCGACCGCTATGACGGCATCAACTGGTAGGGCCCCCACGCGGGGGGACAAGCCGCGCCGTATCTTGATGATCGTGGAGAATCTGCCGGTACCGTTCGACCGGCGGGTGTGGTCGCAGGCGCGCACGCTCCAGCGTGCCGGCTACGATGTCTCGGTCATCTGCCCCAAGGGCAAGGATGCCGAGACTTCGTACGAGCTGCTGGATGGCGTCCATGTCTACCGGCACCCATTGCCCATCGAGGCGAAGGGCGTGCTTGCCTATCCGCTCGAATATCTGTCGGCGCTCGGGTTTGAGCTGTGGCTCGCTTTTCGCGTGTTCTTCACGCGCGGCTTCGACGCTATCCATGCCTGCAATCCGCCGGACACGATCTTCCTTATCGCCGGGCTGTTCAAGCTCCTGGCCGGCACGCGCTTCGTGTTCGACCATCACGACATCAACCCCGAGCTCTACGAGGCGAAGTTCGGCCGCCGCGATTTCTTCTGGCGCCTGCTGCTGTGGCTCGAGCGCATGACGTTCAAGACAGCGGATGTCTCCATCGCCACCAACGGCTCGTACCGGCGCATCGCCATCGAGCGCGGCGGCATGCATCCCGGCAATGTCTTCGTGGTGCGGTCCGGACCCGACCTCAAGCGCATGGAGATCCTGCCGCCGCGGCCGGAGCTGAAAAAGGGCCGCGCGCATCTCGTCGGCTATGTGGGAGTCATCGGTCAGCAAGAAGGTATTGATCTTCTGCTGCACGCGGTTCGCTCGATCGTCGCCGACCACGGGCGCCACGATATTCATTTCGGCATCGTCGGCGGCGGACCGTCGCTCAAGGACATGGAGGCGCTGGCCGTGCGTCTCGACGTTGCCGACTACGTGACCTTCACCGGCCGCGTCCCCGACCGGGCGTTCCTGGAAATGCTCAATACGGCGGATGTGTGCGTCAATCCCGACCGGGTGAACGCCATGAATGACAAGTCCACCATGAACAAGATCATGGAATATATGGCCCTGGCCAAGCCCATCGTGCAGTTCGAGCTTGCCGAGGGCCGCGTCTCCGCCGGCGAGGCTTCGCTCTACGCCAAGGCCAACGATCCGAAGGACATGGCGGCGAAAATCCTCTCCCTGATCGACGATCCGGCGCAGCGCCAAGCCATGGGCGAGTATGGCCGCGCCCGCGTGCTGGATGCGCTGTCCTGGGAACATGAGGCGCCGAAGCTGCTGGCCGCTTACGACGCGGTGTTCGAGGCGCCCGAGGCGCTTGCCGCGCCCAAGCCGAGGCATGCCGAATGAGCGCGGCGGTGAAACAGTCCGGGCTCGAGGCGGCAACCCGCTTCGATCAGCTCGCCTGGTACTATCATCGGCTGCGCGCCATGGATGGGGCCGAGGTCGTGCATCGGCTGGGCGAAGCGGCAAAGCGCCGGCTGTCGCGGTTCAACCGTTCCGGCTGGAGTAGAATTCGACTTGGGCGACGGCGACGTGCCGTGCTTGCCGCCGCATGAGGGCGTCCTGGATCGGCTGGGTCCGGACCTTGCCGGCCGGTGGCGCGAAGCGGCCGACGTCGCCAGACGCGGCAATGTCTCGCTTCTCGGCCAGACATGGCCGGCCGAGCGCGGTCAAGGCCGCTGGCATGCCGATCCCGTTACCGGCGGGAGATGGCCGGCGCAGGCCTATTGCTTCGACGTTCCCTATCGGCGCGAGCGCAAGCTTGGCGACGTCAAATATGTCTGGGAGCTCAATCGCCTTCAATTCCTCCAGCCGGTTGCGGCGCTCGCGGCCTATGAGCGCGACGATGCGCGGGCCGCGTTCTGTCTCGACGAGATCGAAGACTGGATCGACGCCAACCCGCCCTTCCGTGGGATCAACTGGGCGTCTGGCATCGAGCTCGCCTTGCGCATTGTCTCCATCTTGGTGGTGCTCGGCCTTGTCGGCACCCATCGCGCCTCGGCCCTCCAGCGCCAGAAGATCAGAGCCTGCCTCGCCGCCCATGCTTACTGGCTGGCCCGCTATCCCTCGCGTCATTCCTCGGCCAACAATCACCTGATCGCCGAGGCGGGCGCCTTGTTCCTGCTCGGCACGCTGTGGCCGGAGCTCGGTATCGGCGGCCGCGCGGCGGAAGCGCGCGAGGTGCTGATCGCGGAAATCGGCCGTCAGATCCACGATGACGGCGTCGGCGCCGAGCAGTCGCCGACCTACACGGCGTTTACGCTCGAATGGTACCTGCTTTGCGCCGATGTGGCGGAACGTGCCGGCGATCCGCTTCCGAAAACTGTGACCAAGCGCCTCGGCGACGCCGGCCAGTTCCTGCGCTGGATCACCGACGAAGGCGGGCACTGCCCGCGCATCGGTGACGATGACGAGGGCAGAGTTCTTGCCGATGAGCCGGCCGATGGCGGCTATGTCGCCTCGGTCCTGGGTTCGATCTCGGCGACGCTCAAGCGGCCGAATCTGGCGCCCCCGCGCGTCAGCCCCAGTCTGCGCAATCTCTATTTCGGGCTGCCCGCGCCCTGCCAGTCGGGTCCCAAGGGGGCGAAGACATTCACCAGCGGCGGCTACTCGGTGTTCCGCCGCCGTATCGCCGGGCGCAAAGCGATGATGGTCATGGACCACGGGCCGCTCGGGCATCTGTCCATCGCCGCGCACGGCCATGCCGATGCGCTGGCGCTGTGGCTGCATATCGGCGACCAGCCGGTGCTGGTGGATGCCGGCACCTATCTCTATCACTCTGGCGGCCCGTGGCGGGATCGCTTCCGCGGTACGGGCCTGCACAATACGCTTTGCCTCGACCGCCAGGACTCGAGCCGCATCGCCGGCCCGTTCAATTGGAGCCGAAAGGCACAATGCGAGCGAATCGCATGGCAGAGCACGCAGACCGAGACATGGGCCCGGGTTCGCCATGACGGCTATCTCGCATCGCACGGTCTGCTGCACGAGCGGCATCTCGTGGCGCATGCGCAGGGCTTCACCGTTCGCGACGCCTTGGTCGGCGGCGAGACGCGCTGTTGCTGGCTCGGTGGAGATCGGATTTCTGGTTCACCCCGATCTCGATGTGGCCATCGACGGCGATTCAGCCACGATCTCCCGTCAAGGCGAGAAGCTGTGCCGCATCTCCGGCGGCGGCGCGCTGGGGCTGACCCTTTATGAGGGCGAAATCGAGCCGGCCCGGGGTTGGTATTCGGAGCGGTTCGGCTCCTTGCGGACGGCGCCGCAGCTCGTGTTCCAGCCGCGCGACGCCCGTGCGCGACAGTTTGAGATCGCGGTAGAGATCATCGCGCCGCCGGCCCCGAAAAGGGCGAAAAAGAGTGATGAGGCGGTCGCGCCCGAAGGCGCAGGCGTCGTACTCGCCGGTGCAAGCATGGCGCCCACGCCATGACCAGTCTCGACGCCACTTACGCCTATGCCGAACCGCGCCTGCCCGCGCGCACGCGCGGGCTTGGGGAGGGTGCGCAACGCGTGGTGATGGCGTTTATGGTGGTCGTGCTCCTTGAGATGCTGCTGCTGCCAAATCCGCTACTCACACCGCTCACCGGCTATGCGGAGCCCGGCGGGGGCAACCCGCTGCTCAAGATCCACTTTTACAGCTACACGCTGTTCCTGGCGTTGGCCTATGTCGTAGCCTCCGTTGGGCTCGTTCGTTTTGCCGCCCAGCAAGTCGCGTTGCGGCCAGGGGTCGTCCAGTTCGCCGCCATCGTCGCACTTTGCGCCACCGCGACCATCTGGCGGCAGGGTATCGGCGGCGTGGCGTATATGGTGGACACGCTGCTTGCCGCGCCGCTCGCAGTGATGCTCGCTCTGTCTCTCGACGAGGACCGGCGGCGAAGGCTCACCACGCTGGTTATCTACTTCGTGACCTTCAATGCCGTCATCGGCGTCATCGAGCGTCTTGCCGGCGTGCATTTCATTTTCACCGAGCTCGACAAGTTCGAGTATTTCCGCGCCACGGCGCTGATGGGACATCCGCTGGAGAACGCGTTTGTCACCTCCTCGATCATGTTTCTCGTGGTGGCCATGCCATGGCGCCCCTTGAAGAAGGCCCTGATCCTTTCGGTATGCATGGCGGGCATCCTGGCCTTCGGCGCCCGGAGCAGCTTTGGTGTGAGCATCGCGCTCGGTATCGCCGCGGCTCTCTACTTCGGCGCAAGGTCGCTTCTGCGGGGCGAAATGCGGCTTTCCACGCTCATGGCCGCGCCGTGGATTGCGACATTGGCGCTGGCCGCCGGCGCGGCGCTGACCTTCGGCACCGTGCTCGGTGAGCGCATCGTCAAGCTGGCGAAATTCGACGAGAGCGCGCAGACGCGCGTCGATGCCTTCAAGCTGTTCGACTATCTGAGCCCAAGCGACATTCTGTATGGGGTCGACTTCGCCGAGGTCAACTTCCTGCTCACGACCTATAAGGACGTCCAGATCATCGAGAATTGCTGGATCAACATCCTCCTGATGCTCGGCGCGGTGCTCTTCGTCGTGTTCGCTGCGTCGCTGCTCGGCTTCTTGCGCTCGATCGCCCGCGGCCGCGGCGCCATCGCCGCCTTCGCCATCCTCAACTTTATTGTGGTGGCGAGCACGAGCAACTCCATCAGCACCAAGACGCCCTCCCTGGCGATCTTCGCCGTGGCCTTGGTGGGCATTCCTCTCGTGACGCGCCGCCGCCGCCCCGAAGAAGACGGGGAGCCCGTGCGCTACACGGTTCCTTTGCGTGACGGGGTGTGGTCATGAGCAGCGCCACCAAGGCTAGCCAGCTCGGCCGGAACGCCGCCGTTTATGGCGGTGCGCTGCTGTTGCCGCGCCTTGCCGCCTTCGTGGCGCTGATCGTCTTCTCGCGGCTGCTGACGCCCGCCGAATACGGTTATTTCGCCCTGTTCGTGATCTCGGCCGAGCTCATGAACATGGTGCTCTTCAATTGGATCCGGCTTGCGTTCCTGCGGCTCTATCCGGAGCATGAGACGCAAGGCCGGCTGCCCCTGTTGCGGCGGACCTGCCTGGCGATGACCGGTGTCGCCATGGCCCTGTCGGTTCCGGTGGCCCTGGCGATGGCCCTGGTGGCGACGCCCGATCGTTGGCTCGCCTTCTTCGGGCTGTTGGTCAGCATGAACTTCGCCAACGGTATCGTTCGCCTGCGGCTGTCCGAACTGCAAGCCGGGGAGCGATCGCTCGGCTATTTCTCCATCGAGGTCGCGCGCGCGGTTCTATCGCTCGTCCTTAGCCTCATCCTGGTCGAGGTCATAGGCGCGCATTTCGAAGCGCTGAGCATTGGCTTCACGGCCGCCAATGTGGGCGTGGCGCTCGTGTGCCTCGTGCCGTTTGCCCGCGACTTGACGCGGCTGTCGCTCGATCGCGTCTTGGTGAAGTCGATTATCTCTTATGCGGGACCGATCGTGCCGATCACCGTGCTCGAGGCTCTGATTCCGCTCACCGAGCGCTACATCATCCAGTTCGTGGCCGGACCGGCTGCGGTCGGCGTCTATGCGGCGACGCAGAATCTGGTGCAGCAGCCCATCAATATGCTGATTTCGGCGGTTGCGCTCGCTGCCTTCCCCATC
The DNA here is from genome assembly GCA_963793075.1 of uncultured Alphaproteobacteria bacterium. Classification (GTDB taxonomy): domain Bacteria; phylum Pseudomonadota; class Alphaproteobacteria; order Rhizobiales; family Methyloligellaceae; genus Methyloceanibacter. The sequence continues at coordinate 417,038 of CAWBYO010000006.1, read as the reverse complement.
GTCATGCGCTCGGCGGAGGTCGACGGCAATGCTGGCGCGCAAGCGCGCATGCGCGAAGTCGGCAGTCTGATCCTGGCGATCGGCCTGCCCGCGGTCGCCGGACTCATCATGCTGAGAAGCGAGATCGCCACGGTGATCCTCGGCGAGGAGTTCCGTGAGCAGGCTGTGATGCTCATGCCGTTCATCGCCGTGACCGCGCTCCTGACCAATCTCAAATACCACTATTTCGACATGGCGTTTCACGTGACCCGGCGCCTCCTGCTCCAGGTGGCGACGCTCCTGCCGGCGACACTGCTCACCGCGCCGCTCATCTACGTGTCCTTGAAGCTCTGGGGCCTTCCAGGGGCCGCCGCCGGCGCCTGTTTCGCCTTTGCCGCGTCACTCGCCGCAAGCTGGCTCGCGGGACGGCGTCTGCTCGCCATTCCCCATGCCTTCGCCGAGATCGGCCGTATTGGCGCGGCGACTGCCGCCATGGTGGGCGTCATCGCGACGATCGGGCCGCTACCGGGCCTCGTCGGGCTGATTGCTCTGATCGCCGCGGGCGGCACGGCCTATGCCGCCACGGCGGTCGCACTCAACGTGCTCAACCTGCGCACGGTTGTCCTTGCGACTTTGGGCCGGCTTTCGAGCCGTCCGGCGGAGGCATCATGAGCCTGCGCCGGCATATCAAGAACGACATCCGCGCGCGCCCGCGTATTGCCGTCTACATCCACTCGATGACCGGTGGCGGCGCCGAGCGGGTTCAGGCGCTGGTTGCCTCGGGCTTCGCGCGGCGCGGCTACGCGGTCGATCTCGTGCTCAACCGCGCGGAAGGTCCGCATATGGCCTTCGTCACACCGGACGTGCGGGTGATCTCGCTCGATTGCAGCACCGCGGTCGCGGGCTCACGCCTCCTCGCTTATCTCAGAGAAATTCGCCCGGCCTGTGTGATCTCGGCGCTTCAGCACAACAATCTCAATGCGGCCGTCGCCGCCCGGCTCACCGGCACGCCGTTCGCCGCCACGGTGCACGGCATCATGTCGGTCCATCGGCGCAATTTGCGGACCTCCGGCGTCATCGGCACCGTGGCCCAAGCCGCCGCACCCCTGATCTACCGCATGGCCGACGCGGTGGGCGTCGTGTCGGAGGCCGTCGGCCGCGACATCGCCTATGCCGCCAAACGACCCGACAAGTTTCATGTGCTGCACAACCCCGTTGATACGGACCATTTCTCGCCCTTGCCCCGCGCCGGCGAGGCGGCGACGACATGTCTGCCGGCCGAGGATGGCAGTCCGCTCATACTCGGGGTGGGACGGTTCGACCGGGCGAAGAATTTCGGACTGCTGATCGAGGCCGTCCACGCCATGAAGGCCGGCCAGAAGGTGCAGCTCGCTTTGCTCGGCGAGGGACCCGAGCGCGGCCGGCTCGAGCGGCTGGCGCGCGAGCTTGGCGTTGCCGAGCGCGTATACATGCCCGGCTTCGTTGCCGACCCGGCGCCGTGGTTCCGGCGTGCCGCCGTGCATGCCGTGGCGTCGGCGTGCGAAGGCTTCGGCAATACGATCGTGGAGTCGCTGGCGACCGGCACGCCGGTGGTCATCACGCGCTGTCTCGGTGCGCCGGAGGATCTGCTTGGCCATGGGCGGTACGGAAACATCGTGGACGCCGACGCGGGCGCCATGGCCGCGGCGCTCGCCGAGGTGATCCGACGCCCGCCCGACCCGGCACCGCTGATCGCGCGTGCGCAAGACTTTTCGCTGGAGCGTTGCCTCGACCGTTACGAGGCCATGGTTGACGCTTTGCTACGCGCACCTGGCATGCAGCTTGCTGCTTTGCATGAGGGCCAAACAACTTAGGGAGCAAGGTCATGTGCGGCATCGCGGGTCTGTATTTCAAGCGGAAGCCGAACCAGGGCACGCTCGAGGCCTTCGCGCAGGCCGTGCAGACGCTGCAAGCCGATCGTGGCCCCGACGACTTCGGCGCGGTGCGCATTTCCGAGCGTCTCTATTTCTTCCACAATCGCCTGGCCATCATCGATCCGGACGATGCTCACCAGCCCATGGCGGATGAGCGTGGCGTCATCACCTATAACGGCGAAGTCTACAACTTCTCCGAACTGCGTTTCCCTGACGAGACCTACCGGCTCCACTCCGACACAGAAGTCCTGCTCAGGGGCCTGAACCGGCAAGGCGTCGGTTTTCTCGCGCGCACCCATTCGATGTTCGGGCTCGCCTATTACAACCGGCACAGCGGAGAGCTTCTTCTGGCGCGCGACCGCGTCGGAATCAAGCAGGTGTATTATATCGAGACCGACGAGGTGTTCGCGTTTGCGTCGACGCTGAAACCCCTGATGCAATTCAGCGCCGGCGAGACCGACGAGGACGGGGTCTTCGACTACTACCTCAACCGGGCGATCAAGGCGCCGCGCACTCTGTTCCGCGACATCAGAGAGCTCGAACCGGGTACCGTGCTGCGCTTCGATACGCACGAGAGCAAGATCTCCGGAATCGCGCGCTGGTGGACGCCCGCCGCGGTCGCGAGGACCGTAGGTGACGAGACGGAGGCCTTGCACGAGGTCGATCGCCTGCTGCGCCGTGCCGTCGACTACCGGCTCGTGTCCGATGTCCCGGTCGGCGCCTATCTGAGTGGCGGTGTCGATTCGAGCCTCCTCGTGGCCATCGCCAGCGAATCCCTGCCCAGTCTTGAAACATTTTCCGTCGCCATGGCGGACAAGCGGCTCGATCAGTCCCATCATGCGCGCTCGGTCGCCGAACGCTACGGCTTGAAGCACCGCACCATCGTCGCCGAGCCGAGCAGCTTCCTCGGCGATATCGAGGATTGGGCGCTGATCCAGGACGACATCGTCGCCGATCCGTCAGCGCTCATGCTCTATCAAATTTCCAAGTTTGCGCGTGACGCGGGCTTCAAGGTGATGCTATCGGGCGAGGGGGCCGACGAAGCGTTTGGCGGTTACAACGCCCAGTTCCGCTATGCGCTGTCGCTGCGATACCATCGTCTGTTCAAGACTTTGCGCCCGGCCGCGGGCCTGATCGACCGCGCGCTCGCCAAGCGCTCCAAGCTGCGCCAGTTCGCGCATCAGCTCATCAACGGCCCGGCCTATTACGGCGTGGCCATGATCTTCGAGCCGGTGATCCTCGACCGGGTGTTCCGTGGGTCTTTCGACGCGCCGCGCTCGGCCGGCAACCTCTCCGAAGCCATCCAGTTGGATATCGCCGACCGGCTGCCCAACGATCTGCTGACGCGGACCGACCGGGCGACCATGAGCGCCTCCGTCGAGGCCCGGGTGCCGTTCCTGTCGCACGAGATTCTGAACTACAGCCTCGGGCTGCGTGAGGACCTTCTGATCAACGGCCGCACGCAAAAATATTTGCTCAAGAAGCTCGCCGAGCGCTACGTGCCGAAGTCGAACATCTATCGCCCCAAGGTGGGCTTCGATCTGCCGCTCGCCGCGTGGTTGCGCGGGCCGCTCAAGCCGATGCTCGACGATCTGCTGGCGAATTCCTGGCAAGGCGGGATGATCGATCTCAGCTTCGTCGGCGAGATCGCGGCCCTGCATCAGAAGGGAACCGTCGAAGCCTCCGACAAGCTCTGGGCGTTCATGATGCTGGAGTTGAACCGCCGGGCGCTGCTTGGCCTGCGCCGGCCGGCGCCGCGCGCTAGACCATTCGAGCGGCTGAATATCGCCCGCTATGAATTCGGGACGGCGGGCACGCCGGAATAGCAGCCGATCAGGCTCGGCCACGACCACATCGCCGGTGAAGTGCCGCACCACACGCTTGCGGGCAGCGGCGGACATGTCTTGCCAGGTGCCGGCCTGCCAGATGGTGGCGATGGCGCCGGCATAGTCGGCAGGGCCGGCCTCGCGCGGCAAGACCGTGCCGGCTTCCGCCACCACCGAGCGGTTGAAGCCATGCGCCGAGCAAATGGGGACGACGCCCTCGGCCATAGCCTCGGTGAGGGCATTGGAGTGACCTTCGCCGAGATGTCTCGTGGGAAAAATGAAGAAGTGGGTGGCCGCGAGCTTGGTGCGAATGGCGTCCGGTCCCAGCGAGCCGCACCACGTCACGGGCAGATGGCCGGTTCGGCTGGCGAGCGCGTTCACATAGTCCGGGTCGCCGTTGCCGATGACCTCGAGTTGCGCCGGCAGGCCCTTGTCTTGCAGCGCCTCGATGGTGGCGATGGCGGTCTCGATGCCCTTTTCCGGAACGATGCGGCCAAGGAAGACAATGCGGACGATGTCGCTGTTCGGATCGGCGCATGGTTGGTCTTGAGCACCGCGAGGGTTCACGTAGTTTGGCAGATAGAGGATCGGCCCTTTGTGCCGCGCCTCGGCGAACGCCATCATCTCACGGCCCTCGATCGCCAGCATGTCGGCCCGGCGCATCAGTGCGTCAACCAGGCTGCGATAGGCGGTGCCGCGCTCTTCGTAGTGCCGAACGAAACTGCCGGCGCGGATGTCGAGTGCGATGCGCTTGCCGAGGCTCCAGGCGACGAGGCAGAGCAGCGCTTCGGCATAGACGAATTGCCGGTAGAGGGGGGTCAGGTGGAGAATATCGAAGCGCCGGCGCTGCTGTATCAGCTCAAGGGCGATGCCGGCCATACGGCCTGCATAAGCCGCGGCCTTGGCAAATTTCGAGCCGAGGGCAACAGGGTAGGCGAACTCGAGCACGTCCACGCCACGCAGTCTGAGGTCGTCAATCAGGCGGCGATTGGCCGACTCATAGCCGCCGCGCGCGGGCCTTCCCGGCTGGGCAATGGGGCCGCAATAGGCGATACGGACCGCGCCAGGGCCGACCTTGCTTCGCATTTACCCACCTTACTCCACGGCACTAACTCGGGTCCCACATTGCAAGCGGCGCGCCATGGCGGCCCGGAAAAAACGCGATGGTTAACAACCGGTTATCGGACCGGGGAGCGAGTTGCCGGCGAGAGGAAGCGCGATTTCTTGGCCTGGTTTCTGCAACCAAGTGGGAAACCAGGAGGCAGATTTGAGCGTCCTCGATATTGCCCGCGGGGCCTATGTGCGCAGTCCGAAAGGGCTGCGCGATGCGGTGAGTCCAGCCTTGGCCTTGCTCCCCGTATCGTTGAAATACGGCCGCGCTTACCAAGATTTGCGCGCCGCCATCAAGCGTAGCCGCACCGATTCCGAGTTCACGGAAACCCGGCGGCTTGCCGCCTTGCGGGCGTTGATTGCCAAGGCCCATGCGGGAAGTCCGTTCTGGCGCGAATGGATCGATCTGGCATTGGGCGGCCGTCCCGATTTGGCGCGTTTCGATTTTGAGGCGCTTGCCGCGCTGCCGGTGCTGACCAAGGATATCCTCCGGCAGGCCGGCGAGGCGGCCTTGGCGCAGCCGCCGGCCGCGCTCGACCACGCTTCGACCTCCGGCTCGTCCGGCCAGCCGCTGCTGTTCTGGCTCGACAAGGACCGCAGCCCGCGCGAGTTCGCTTTCGTCAACGACGTGTGGGCACGCACCGGCTATCGCGAAGGCGACGCCCGTTGCGTTTTGCGCGGCCTGCTGCTCGACGACGTGGACAAGCGCCCGTTCGAGTGGGAGGCCGGGCTGAAGGAGTTGCGTTGCTCGCCGTTCGCCATGACGCAGGCGCGCATGGATCTCTATCTCGACATGATCGATGCGCGGGGCATCGCCTATCTGCACGGCTATCCTTCGGCCATCGAGATTCTTTGCCGTCACATCTGGCGCAAGGGCTGGCAGCCGAAACGCGCCATCCGTGGCGTGTTTCCGATTTCGGAGCCGCTCTACAGCCATCAACGCGACGTCATCCGCACGGCGCTGCCTCAGGCGGCGATTGCGCCGTTCTACGGCTTGAGCGAGCGCGTGCTGTTCGCCTCGGAAGTCGAGGGCGCGGAGGACGTCTACGCCTTCGAGCCGCTTTACGGCCACGCGGAACTGGTCGACGAGACGGGCAAGCCGGTGACACAGCCGGGGATGCGCGGCCGTATCGTCGGTACCGGCTTTCTGTCCACGGGCATGCCGTTCGTCCGCTACGAGACGGGCGACACGGCCGAACTCGTGGAATGCGCGGACGGGGGCAATCGTTGGCGGCTGCAGGTGCGCGCGATCACGCCGCGGCGTCAGCCGGAATTTCTTGTCGGCGCGGAAGGCAACCGCATCGTCACGCCGACCATCGTGCCGGTTCATCCCGACAAGTTCTTCGGTGTGTCCGAGTTTCAGTTCTATCAAGACACGCCCGGGCATTGCCTGATCAAGGTGGTGCCGGCGGCTGGGTGCGGGACGGATGAGGCGGGGCTCTTTCTCGACGAGATTCAACATCGCGTCGGCAGTGCCATCCGGTTTGAGCTGGAGCTCGTGAGGGAACTTGCCGGCAATGCGCGAGGCAAGCGGCCCTTCATCGATCAAAGGCTCGATCTTAGGAAAGTTCGGAGCGGGCGCATGACCATGATGCGCCACATCGCACGCGCCATCCTGCTGCTTGCGCTGCTGCCCGGGTGCGTGACGGCTGCCCAGGCAAGTGACGGCCCCATCGCGCTCAAGCGCGGCGTGAGCATCCACGAATGGCTGAACTGGGCACCGGTCACGGAGACCGGTGCCTATCGCTGGCCGCCTTACAACGATCTGAAGGAGTGGGGCAGCACCCGCGACTTCGCGCGGATCAAGGCCCTTGGCTTCGATTTCGTGCGGCTGTCCGTCGATCCCGGGCCGCTGCTTGCCTCCGCAGGCGCAAAGCGCGAGGAGGCACTAGCGCGCCTCGAGCAGGCGGTTCGCCTCGTGACCGCGAGCGGTCTCAAAGTGGTCTTCGATCTCCATCCGGTCAGCCAGGTGCCGGCGTGGTCCGACAAGGCCTTGGAGGTTTCCGCCGATGACGAGATGGCGGCGCGCTATCGCGACGTTGTCAGGTCAGTGGCTGGCATGCTCGCCCGCGTGGGGACGGAAGCGACCGCGCTCGAGCTGATGAACGAGCCGCAATATTATCCGTGCGACGGCGGCAACGGGAGCGAATGGAAGGCAGTGCTTGCGGGCCTGGTGGACGCAGCGCGCAAGGCGGCGCCCGACCTGACGCTCATCGTCACCGGTGCGTGCGGCGGCAACGTCAAGGGTCTGGTGCAACTCGACCCGGCCGCGTTTGGTGACGACCGTATCCTCTACAGCTTCCATTTCTACGAGCCGCTCGATTTCACCCATCAGGGTGTCGCCGAGGCGAGCGACGTCAAAGGTGCGCCCTGGCCGGCGGACGCGGTGGCGACGCCATTGGCGCTGATCTACTCGAATATCCTGATCGGTCAGGACGAGAGCGTGACGCCCGACGACCGGGCCAAGAAGCTCGGCGAGGTGCGCCGCTATGTCGACCGCTATATCGGCGACCACTGGAATGAGGCGCGGCTGAAGGCGCGCTTCGGCGAAGTGCGCGCCTGGGCCGAGCGGCACGATCTGCCGCCCAACCGGCTGTTTCTCGGCGAGTTCAGCGCGATGGCCGCGACCGACCATCGTGGCGGAGCGCTCGACGCCGACCGGTTTCGCTGGCTGGATGCAGTACGCCGCGAAGCCGAGGCGCTGGGCGCACCTTGGGCCTATTGGGAATATTCCAACCCGCACGGCATGAGCCTGACCACGCCGGATGCCAGCCGCCGGCCCGACGCCGTGGTGCTGGAAGCTCTCGGCCTCGTGGATCGGCGGGCTTCGCTACCGGCCACCGACTAGACCTTTCGACTTACACCAATCGACTTAGACTTGGCCGAACAGGTCGATGACCTCGACGTCGCCTGCGCGATTATAGGTGTGCAGACCCCTGGTCTCGCGCGTCTGCGGGCAGACCCGAGCTGCGACCTCTTGCGCGAAACCCTGTTCGTCCAGCCGGTCGACGCGCGCGAAGGCGAGGCCCGAACCGTAGCCTCCGCGGCAATCCTGCGCCGGCCGCATGAGCTGGCCGTGATGCATGAAAAGCGCGCCTGCGGGCCTGGCGGCAGCGGGATCGAGCAGCACGGGATTGGCGGCATGGGTTTGCCACGGCCCCAATAGCGTGTCGGCGTGAAACAGGCCGAGTGCTTCCCAGCTCGAGGCTTGCCAGTCGCGCACGCCGGCGAACATCCACAGGCGGCCGCCATGCTCCACGAGCGTGGCATCATCGGCGAGACAATTGTCGAGCAGGACCGCTTCCTTGACCCAGAGGTCGGGAAAGCGCTCGGCGCGGTAGAGTTCGACCGTGCGGTTGGCGGAGGTCTCCGGGATCATCCAGGTCTCGCCGTCGCGCTCGAAGACGAAGGGATAAGAGAGATGATAGGGCCGCTCCAGCACGGGGCGCGGCGCCGTCGCCTGGCCCTCCGCATCGATGGTGAAATGCGAGATGATGCCTTTGCCGGTGGCGAAGGGAACTTCCTCGATGAAGACATGCGTGGTGCCGCCGCGCGTAAGCACGAACGGATCGGCGTAATAGCGTGTGCCGCCGTCGGGCAGCGGGATGAAGTCCCGCCAGGCGATGTCGAGCGTCTCCAGCGGACCCCCGCCACGCCGCCAGGCCACATACCAGCGTGGCGCTTGGCCCAGAAGGCGAGCAAGCCGCGTGGAGGCTTTTGCGGCAATGGCGCCGGAGAGGAAGGCCAGCGGTTGGATGAGGCCCGGCGCGGCCGGCACCGGCGTCGATGGCGCGGACGGATCGGCGCGGGCATCTCCCGCACCCTTAGGCTGGCGCACCGCGTTCAGCAGCAAGCCCGCCATGCGGGAGAACACTCCGTCGAGGCTGCGGGTGAAGATCTCGGGGTGCTCCAAAGCGCACATTCCGCGCTCGTCCGGGCCTGTCGTGCTGTCGGCAATGCCGAGCCGGGGGCCGCGGCGCTGCAACACGGCAGCGATGGCGCCGCCGTCCCCCGCCACGCCGTCGAAGGTGGGACGCAAGATGCGGTCCGCCTGGATCGGCTCCGCGGTTCCGGTGAAGTCGATGGCGACGTCGTAGCGCGCGCCGCTGTCCGCCGGAGCAAGCGCGCGTAAGTCATTGTCGGTGAGCCGCACGCTCGCTTGGTCGGGCGGGGCGGCGAAGAGGAGGCGCTCGAGGTCGATCAAGAGCTGAAGCGACGATGGCACGGCTTGGCGCGTCTCGACGAACTGACAGGCGACGGCACAGCCGTCATCGGCGAGGGCTTGCGCCACCCATGCCTGCCAGCGCCATGCGCGCGCCGGATCGAGGACGAGCAGTACGCGCCGCGGCTTCAGTACGGCCGCGGGCGGCAATTGCGCATCGGTCGTGGCGAGACGGGTGGTCATCATGACGCCTGCATAGCAGCCCCGAAGCGCGGCGCGCGCTTCTGGACCCGCGCCTTAGTTAATCTGCCGAAAGCGCTATTGAGCGGCTCCCGGCTGTACGGGTCCGCCGTTCGGTCCCGGCATGCCGAAGACCAGCGCCTCGTCGATCCAGTTCTTCTGCGCCGTGCCCCAGGCGGTGAGCTTCGCGCAGATCGACGGCTTGGGCGCTTTCCCGCGGCAGCGCAGCGAGGCGAAGTTCTGCAGGCTCATGGAAAGCTGGAGCGAATAGTCCGACGAGGAAAGCTGCTGGTCGTTGAAGACGACGCCCGACGGCACGTTGCCGAAGAATGTCATGCGGAAATCTTGGTTGGTCTGAGGCGACCCGGCGGAATCGAGCTTGAGAACCACAGCGCCGTTCGCCGAGAAATCCGGCAGCGCCGCTGCCGCCGGGAAACCGGCCGTCTGGTGGCAGCCCATGCACGAAGCCTTGGAGTTGTCGACCGGGCCGGCCAGGCGTCCACCGTAACCCAGATGATTGAAGTTGAGCGGCGGCGTGGCGAGCGACTTAACCGCGTCCTCGTTGATCCACTGCTCGGTGAGCTTGGAGTGATCGCAAGTCCCGCTGCCGCAAAGCTCGCTATAGGTCAGCTTCGGGTCGTTGCCCCATTGCAGGCCGAGCGGCGTCATACGGTCGAAGGGTGTCGCGCCATCGTTGTTGCCGTCATAGGCGAAGGTGCCCATCAGCCAACCGGTGATGCTGCGGTCGTCGCGGACCGAAACGTCGATCTGGATCAGGCGCACTTTGCCAAGTTTGCGGTCGAAACGGGCGATCGGCCCCTTGTTGCGCCACGTCGGATCATCATTGGTGAAGACGTGCGCGTCCCACTCCAGCGCGCCCTTGACGAGGTGCAGCTCGTCCTCGGTCACCGTGGAGAACAGAAGCTTGATGATGTAAGAGCCGTTGGCCATGTTGTTGAGGCCGTTACGATCCGGGTTCAGCGCCGCCGGGTTGGGGTCGTCAGGATCGCAATAGACCTGGCCGATGCCAAAGCCGGCGCGCTCGTTGAGATAGGCGCTGGACCAGGTATCGGCGAAATCGCCTTGCAGATCGCTGAGCGTTTGACCCGAGGAATCGAATTCATGGGTCATGCCGTGAACGAATTCGCGGCCGTCCGTGCCCGGCCAGTCACCGACGACTTCCGTGTTCCAGTCCATCCAAGGCATGCCGTACCATTTTCGCAGCTTGTTGTTCTGGACGCGGAAATCAACTCCGACATTGCCCTCCAAGCCGTAGTCAAGCATCGCCTGGAGATAAGCGCGCGGATCGACGGGGCCGCCGTCCTTGAACGCGATCTTGAGCCAGGGATAGTCCTCCATGGGCGCCAGCGTGTCCGGATAGTCCTGGCTGAGCTTGAACACCGGTCCCTTGTAGTCTGGCGCCGGGTCGCCGCCTTCTCCCTGGCGGTAATAATCCTTGAACTTGCCCCGCACGCAGTCCTTGCGGGCATGAGCGTTGCGCGTCGCGTCGTCGGAGGCGCGCGCCATGCCGGTGGAGAAAACGACGGTCGCGATGAGCGCAAGAGCGGCCACAGAGCGGCGGAGCACGACGTTTTGCATGGGAGCAATCCTCGGGGGAGCGGGACAACTCAGTCCCTTCTACCATCGAGTAGTAAATCATCCATGATAGCGGCCCGCGGGTGTTGCGCCGCCCGCCACGCGTCCTTCGCCGTGTTGTGATATGGAAGGTCCGCGCGAAGAATCAGCCGCCTGTCCAGGTTCGCCGGCGTTCCCAAAGAGATCGGCGCGACGGCCTCAAACATTCATGACGGGCACGTGACGCATAAGGCAGTCGCGGAAACGCTCGGATTGCCTTAGGTTCCGGCCAGTGCCTTGAAAGGCTGATGGCCTAACGACAGAATGCCCCGCAAAGAGGGCGCTTCAGGGGAAGGTAGTGCCGTGGACGAGGTGGAGAAGATTATTTCGCGGCTGAATGGGATCGATCCCACGCGGCCCTATTTCGATCCGCTGGCAGCGGAGGAGGCGGTCCGGCAGCATGCGAGGCTGATCGGCTTCCGCGACGTCGCCATCACCTGGGCGATGGGGCCGAGTAAGGCCATCGGTGAGATTGAGGGGATCGATTTCGAAAGCCCCTTGGCCTGCCGCTGGACCTTGACCATGCAGGCCCTTAAGGATCAGGCCATGGCCGAGCTCCAGCGCGACGGGGCGGTGTGGGATGCCTATGGCAAGGCGCAGGAGGCGGCCGAGACGCGGATCGCCGAGACGCTGCATCTCGAGCCCTTCAGGTTGGCGCTGTTCGACCTGGTCTTGGGCGACGCCGGGCTGAAAAGCCACAATGTCGCGTATCTCGTGTCGTCGGCCTTGCGGGACGTCGTCGCCAGCGGAAGTGTCGACTGCGCGGCGCTCGAAGATTTGAACGACGCTTATTTGCCGTTTGCCGATGCCATGATGGCGGGACTCGGCTCGTTCTGGGTCATCGGCGAGCGATTTGTGTGCCTGCCGCTGCCGCGGCTTTCGCTCGACAACGGCAAGCTCGTCAGCGATGGCAGTCCCGCCGCCGTATGGCCGAACGGCGAAGCCTACGCCAATGGCGACGAAGGGCTCGTGCCCGTTCTGCAATCCGTGGAGTGGTGATGCCGGAACCTGGCAGTTTTTTCTCGAAGGAGGCGACCATGCGCGCACTCGGTCTGAACGGTTTTATGGCCACGGCATTGGGCGCTGCTTTCCTCGTCGCGGTCGGGGCGCAGCCCGCCGCTGCGCGCATCGAGTGCAAGGGCAATTTCATGGTCACCAAGACGAACGGATTGATCGCCACGCCCTATTGCGAGGAAGAGCAGATCGCCAAGGTGGCGCAAAGCTATGGCTGGAAGGTCACGGCGAAACAGGTCCATAACGACCCGCTGACGAAGGTGCAGATCTGTCAGAATCTTGGCGGTGACGTCCGCTTGAAAGGGTCCTGCGCCGGATACGGACCGGGGTCGTACGCGCCCGGCCGGTAGACTGATCTCGAGCGGTGTGGTGCGGTTGCTCGCGCTCACGCGTCTCGACTTGCAGCCTCGGCGGCCGCGATCTGCTCCTTGACGCGCAGGAAGCTGTCCGGGGTCACGGAGATCGAACTCGATGCCGTGGTCGACGAGTAAGCGGGCGAACTCGGGATGATCGCTCGGCGCCTGGCCGCAAATCCCGGTATGGCTCCCGGTCTCTTTTGCCGACGCCAGCAAGCGCGCGATGGTTTCCGTCACGGCGGGGTGGCGTTCGTCGAATAACCCGCTCAAGCGATGGCTATCCCGGTCGATGCCGAGCACGAGCTGGGTCAGATCGTTCGAGCCGATGGAGAAACCGTCGAACCGTTTTGCAAACTCCTTGGCAAGGACGACGTTCGAGGGAATCTCCGCCATCACATAAACCTGGAGACCCGCGCGCCCGCGAACGAGGCCGTGCTTCGCCATCTCCTCGATCACGCGGTCGGCCTCTTCCGGTGTACGGCAGAACGGGATCATCATGACGATGTTGGTGAGACCGATCTCCTCGCGGGCACGGGAAATGGCGCGGCATTCGAGGCCAAAGCCGTCTCGATAGTCCGGGTGATAATAGCGGCTCGCCCCACGCCAGCCGATCATCGGATTTTCTTCATGGGGCTCGAAGGCGGCGCCGCCGAGAAGCGCGGCATATTCGTTGGTCTTGAAGTCGCTCATGCGGACCACGACCGGATTGGGGTAATGCGCCGCGGCGATACGGGCGATGCCGCGCGCAAGCTTGTCGACGAAATACTCCGCCTTGCTGTCGTAGCCCGCCGTCAGCCGCTCGATCTCGGCGCGCGCCGTCGGGTCGGTGACCTGGTCGAAGCGCAGCAAGGCCATGGGATGCACCTTGATGTGGTTGGAGATGATGAACTCCATGCGGGCGAGGCCCACACCATCGGCGGGCAGCCGCCACCAGCGGAACGCGGCGGCCGGATTGGCGATATTCAGCATCGCCTTGGTACGGGTCTTCGGGATCTGGGCGAGGTCGATTTCGGTCACGGCGAAATCGGCGATGCCGTCATAGACATGACCCGTGTCACCTTCGGCGCATGACACGGTGATCGGTTGGCCGTCCTCCAGTTTGGATGTGGCGTCTGTGGCGCCGACGATCGCCGGCAGGCCGAGCTCGCGGCTGACGATGGCCGCGTGGCTGGTGCGCCCGCCATGATCGGTGACGATGGCCGCGGCCCGCTTCATGATCGGCACCCAGTCGGGGTCGGTGATTTCCGTCACTAGGACCGCGCCGGTCTGGAAGCGCTCGATATCCGCCGCGCTGTCCAGGCGGCAGACGGGGCCGACGCCGATGGCGTCGCCGACGGCGAGGCCGGACAGGAGAAGCGGCCCCTTGTCCTTCAGGGTATAGGTCTTGAGCGCGCCGGCCTCGCGGCGCGACTGCACCGTCTCGGGCCGGGCCTGGACGATATAGAGGGCGCCGGTCTCGCCGTCCTTGGCCCATTCCATGTCCATCGGCAGGCCGTAATGCGTCTCGATGAGAACCGCCCATCTGGCAAGCGTGAGCACTTCGTCGTCGGCAAGCACGAAATGCCGCCGCTCGTCATCGCTCGTGTCGGTGAGGATGGTGGATCCCTCATCGCCGTAGATCATCTTGCGGCGCTTGGCGCCGAGCGACTTTTCGATGATGGGCGAGAGAGAGGGGTCACCGAGCGGCGGCTTGAACACTTGGAACTCGTCGGGGTCGACCATGCCTTGCACGACCGTCTCGCCGAGCCCGAACGCGCCGGTGATGAGAACTGAGCGCGGAAAGCCCGTCTCGGTGTCGATGGAGAACATCACGCCGGAGGAGGCGAGATCGGACCGCACCATCTTCTGCACGCCGACGGAGAGAGCGACTTTCAGATGATCGAAGCCATGGGTCTCGCGATAGGAGATAGCACGGTCGGTAAAGAGCGAGGCGAAGCATTTCTTGCACGCGGTGAGCAGGGCGTCGTCGCCCTCGACGTTGAGATAGGTCTCGAGCTGTCCGGCGAAGCTCGCCTCGGGCAAGTCCTCGGCTGTGGCGCTGGAACGCACCGCGACCGCCTTGGCGCCGTCCCCGCGCATGTCGCCATAAGCCTGGCGGATGGCATCCTCCAGCTCGGGCGAAAACCTGGCGCCGAGGATCATGGCGCGGATGGCGTCGCCGACATGGGCAAGATTGGCGAGGCCGTTGTCGAGCGTGCCGATCTCCTCGGCGATGCGGTCTTGCAGCGCATTGGCCTCGATAAAGCGCCAATAGGCGGCCGCCGTTGTGGCGAACCCGCCCGGCACGCGGATGCCGACTTCTTCTAGCGTGCCGATCATTTCCCCGAGCGACGCGTTCTTGCCGCCGACACGCGCCACGTCGCCGCGCCGGAGCGCGGCAAGCGGGATCACGAACTGGTCGTGATTGCTCATGGGGCCGCCCTGAGGTTTGCCGCGGGCCTCGCGCGAGCCATGATTGTCGTCATATCCATCGCGCCGCCGGAAGTATGAGAGGCCGCTTACGCCGAACCGGCCGCCGCCCGCGTCCTCGGTAAGGCATGGGGCTCCTTGCCGTCCTCTAGGTAGAAACTGCGGATCGGCCGGAGACCTTGATCAAGCTCATAAACCAGCGGCTTTCCCGTGGGAATTTCGAGATGCGGAATGTCCTCGTCGGAGATCCCGTCGAGATATTTGACGAGGCCCCTGAGACTGTTGCCGTGCGCGGAAATCAGCGGCGTGCGGCCATCCATGAGCATAGGCTCGACGCGCTCCTGCCAATAGGGAAGAACGCGGTCCACGGTGTCCTCGAGGCTTTCGGTCAACGGCAGGTGCCGGTGCGGCACGCGGGCATATTTCGGCTGATTGCCTGGAAAGCGGGCGTCCGTCTCCTCGAGCGCCGGCGGACGTGTGGAGTAGCTGCGGCGCCATTGATGCAGTTGCTCATCGCCCACCTCGGCCCGGACATCCTCCTTCTTCAGCCCTTGCAGGGCGCCGTAATGGCGCTCGTTGAGCCGCCAGCTCCGCCGGACCGGAAGCCATGTCAGATCCAGGGCGTCGAGTACGATCCACAAGGTATGGATCGACCGCTTTAGGTAGGAGCTGAAGCATTGGTCGAATTTGACATCGTGCGCCTTCAGGAGAGCGGCGGCCTGCTTCGCTTCGGCCAAGCCGTTGTCGCAAAGATCGACATCGGTCCAGCCGGTGAAGATCGCATCCCGGTTCCAGACGCTCTGGCCGTGTCGCAGGAGAATAAGTCGCGGCATTTGAAGTCTCCGATTGCGGCGCGAACCATTGGTGTATGGGGCTGAGGCGTCGCTGGGCAAGTCTGGCGGCACTAACCGCACATGGCCGTCATTTCCCCGCAATTCGGGGCTAATTCGACGAATCAGACTCAAGTCAGCCGGCAATCTTTCAAGGGTCTTTGCTCTTACTTCGGGAATCGGCTGTATTCGCTGAGTATCGGCATTTCGACTTTCGGAGGGGCACGTGCGGCTTATTTTCTCGATCCTGACGGCTATCGTCGTCATCGCAGCGGCAGTCGTCTTTATCGGCCCGCTGTTCATCTCCGCCGACGATGTGCGCAATCAGATTTTTGCCCAGGTCGAGTCGACGACCGGCTACCGGATCAGGGTTAGCGGGCCGGTGGACATCACCCTGTTCCCGTCGCTCGACCTCGTCGCCGAGGATGTGGGCATCGCTCAGCCCGCGACCGGCAGTGACGCGGAGTTCGCAACCGCCAAGACCCTCAAATTCGGCTTGATGCTGCGCGGCCTGATCGACGGCAAAATGCGGGTGACCGGTCTAACGCTTATCGATCCGGTCATCGCCGTGCCGAAGACTTTAGCCAAGACCGCGCCTGCAGCGCAGCCGGGCGCTGGCGCAGACGGTGCGCCGACGGGCGGCGGCACTACATCTGTCGCCGACAAGCTCAAGAACCTTACCCTCGACAAGCTCGTCATTAAGAACGGCACCGTGATTTTGCCGCCGTCGGGCGAGACCCCCGGCAAGCAAATCGAGAAGCTCAATCTCGAAGCGTCGCTACCGGCCTACGATCAGCCTTTGTCGTTCGACGTGGCCGCGGTCGTCGACCGCAAGACGATGCAGGCCACCGGCTCGATCGGCAATTTTGGGCAGTTTCTCGAAGGGGCTCCGGCACGCGTGGGCTTGAGCGTCGATGCGCCCGATGCGCTTGAGGCACAGGCGACTTTGAGCGGCACCGCCACCTACAAGAACGACATTCTCACGCTCAGCCAGTTCAGCGCCAAGTCCGGCGACAAGACGTTGTCCGGCAGCGCCGTCTATCAGAATGGCACGGTCAGCTTGAGCCAGTTCACCGGCACGGCCGGCCGCGACACCTTCGCCGGCAAGGCGATCTACAAGGACAACGTCGTCACGCTGAACCCGTTGCGCGCCAATGTGCGCGGTACGCTTCTGTCGGGAACAGTCACGGCCAATCTGGCCAACAAGATTCCCTATATCGAGGCGGCGCTGGCGGCGAAGACGCTCGATGTCAATGCGCTGACGGGAACTGCGAAGTCGAAGCCGTCGAGTGGTGGTGGCGGAAATAGCGGTGGCGGCGGCAGTGGTGGCGCGGCCAGTTCCGGATGGAGTAACGCGGAGATCGACTTCTCGCCGCTGCGGCTCGTCAACGGCAGGTTCAGCATTTCCGCCGAGCAGCTGATCTACGACCAGATCAAGATCAGTCCGGTGACGGCGCAGGCGACGCTCAGCGGCGGCAAGCTCAATGCCACGCTGTCGAAATTCCAGCTCTATGGCGGCGGCGGCGACGCCGCGATCGCCGTCGACGCCAGCGGCAAGACGCCGGCTCAGCAGGTTAAGCTCACGCTGACCAAGTTCGATGCTCGGTCGTTGCTGATGGACGCGGCGGGATTCCAGCGACTCGAGGGCCGCGGAACCATCTCGCTCGATCTGAACGCCAATGGCGCCAGTCAGCGCGCCATCGTCTCGGCGCTCGGCGGCAAAGCCAATCTCGAATTCACCGACGGCGCCATCCGCGGCGTGAATATCGCCCAGATGATGCGTAATCTTGGCACCGGCATCGTCGACGGCTGGCAGGGCGGTGACAACGAGAAGACCGACTTCGCCTCGCTCGGCGCGAGCTTCACGGTCGCGAAAGGCAACGCGACCACCAAGGATTTGCATCTGGTCGGTCCGCTCGTCCGCATGAGCGGGGCCGGTACGGTCAACCTGCCGGCAAAGCAGCTCAACTTCCGCGTCGATCCGCAGTTGGTGGCCTCGCTCGAGGGCCAGGGCGGTAAAAAGGACCTCGCCGGGCTCGGGGTGCCGGTGATGATCGTCGGGCCGTGGTCGAAGCCGAAGATCTACCCCGACATCAAGGGCATCCTGGAGAACCCGGCGGCCGCCTATGAGCGGTTCAAGCAGTTCGGCGACGGGGTGGCGAAGATCCCGGGCCTGGAGAAGATCGACAAGACCGGCGCGCTGCAGAACGCGATCAAGGATGGCAAGGTCAACAAGGACGCGCTGATCGAAGGGCTCGGCGGGCTGCTCGGCGGTGCGCAGCCGAAAGCGGCGCCGGTGCCGCAAGCGACGGCGGAGCCGGACGCAGCGCCGAAGGCGAACAAGACGCCCAAGGAGAGCAAGACCGCCCAGAAAAAGAAGAACAAGAAGGACAAGCAGAAGGATGCCGCCGGAGACGCCGCAAAGCAGCTTCTGGATAGCTTCCTCGGGAACTAAAGCGGCGCGACAGCGTGATGGTTTGACAACGGGTGCCTGGGGGTTACGCTTGTTCCATGGGCTCGATCCTCGATAAGTGCCGCGACACGCCACTTGAGACGGTGCCGTCCGGCACCGTGCTGTTACCCGAGGGTAAGACGTCGGGACGGCTTTATGTGCTTCAGTCCGGCACGGTCGAAGTCCTGCGCGGCGACACGCAGGTCGCCGTGGTCGAGGAGCCGGGAGCGGTGTTCGGCGAGATGTCGGTGCTTCTCAACCGGCCCCATACCGCCACGGTCCGCGCGCTAACGCCCATCACCGTCTATGTGTTCGACGACGCCGAGCGGTTTCTCAGGTCGAACCCGGAGATCGCCTTCCTGATCGGCCGGCTGCTCGCCGGTCGGCTGAATGCGGCCACCACCTATCTGGTGGACCTCAAGCGGCAGTTCGAGGACCACGGCGATCATCTATGCATGGTGGGAGACGTGCTCGACGTGCTGATCCACCAGCAGGACGAGGAATTCAGCCTTGGCCCGGAGCGTAATGCCGATCCCCGGCTGTGAGCCACTCGGGGAGCGCCGTGAGTTTGGGAACGGGTCGCGTGAGTTCACCGTCTAGCCGCACATACTGATTGCCGGCAGCGGAAAACCACAGCGCCTCGCCCGCCCCGGTGTCGAGGATGACATGCGCCGGCGGCGCGCCGAGATAATGGCCGGTGTTGAAGATCCAGGTCGGGCCGATACGGTCGACCCATGAGCCGTTCTGGACGTAAGGCGCCTCGTGCACGTGGCCGGACATGACAATGTCGGGCTGGTAGGTCTCGATCCATTTCTTCAGCGCATCGTCACCGAAATAGCGCTGGCCGCCCCAGGCGACCGGCGAGTCGGCCGGCGGCGCGTGATAAATCCAGATCCACCGCTTTTCCCGCTTGGCGGCCGCGGCGGCGAACTGGGCACCGATCGCCGCGCGCGACACCGGCCCGTCCCACCACGGGCACATGGTGAACAATGTATCGCCGACAGCCAGGAACTCGCCATCCGACAGCAGGCCCTCGTTGCGCGAGCCGAGCAGCCATTTGGCGACCTTCTCGCCGGCCGCGTTCTTGGAGTCGAGGTCGTGATTGCCCGAGCAGATCAGCAGGCGCGTCTTCGCCTGGAGGCGCTCGAAGTACTTTTTGACGACCACCGCCTGGGCACGGCCGTCGACCAGAGAGGCGAGATCGAGATGGTCGCCCGCCATCACCACGATGTCGAAGTCCCCGGCGACCTCCACCACCCAGTCGAAGAGCGGCAGCGAATAATGCAGGTCGGAGACGAGGAGCAGGCGCATGGGATTTTCGCTAGAGGCGTCCCTCAGGTCCCGTCGTCAACGATTTGCTCACCTTGAAGTCGTTTTGCCTGCGTGGGCAATCAATCGGAGCCGCCGGTGAACGGAATATTTGGAGAAGACTAGTAGACCGATGAGCTCCGGCGCGGAAGCCCCGCCAACCCCCGCCTCACGAAGACGTTATGGTTCATCTGATCAAACCCCATTACCAGCGCAAGCGCTTTTTTCGTCCGCACCGGCCTCGGAAGGTCTGGCAGACGGTGCGCCGTTATCAGCTCTTGGAGTTGATCGGGATGACCGGTGTGATCGCGATGGTTTGGCTCGGCGCTCAGTGGGACAACCAACGAAGCCAATGGATGCCGCCGGAGCCGGCTGGAGTCGAGTCGGCGAGTGCCGACCTGATTATCGGAGTTCCGGTCGGTTCGCGGCAGACCCAGCGCCAGCCGCTCTAGACGCGAGTTCTTGGCGCTCCTCCGGGGTGCCGACCGGCTTTCCCTGCGCGGCGAGCTGGCGCTGCCGCCACAACGGCTTCCGCAAATGTGGTGCAATCAGCCATGCAATCGGCCAAGCCAAGAGCAAGCTCGCTACGACGACGAGCGGGATCAGCAGCCATGCGTGTTGCGACAGGCTGTCGACACTGAGCACGGCCACGATGCCAACGCCGAACAACACGGCATTGGCCATGCCGTAGATCAAAAGGCCAATCCGCGATCGCGTCGAGATCTCGGGTGCGGGGCTGGATGTATCGGTATGGTTCGGTTGCATGCCGATAAAACGCGTCGTCTCGCATGCCGTTCCAGCGCTTTTCCGTAATCGGCTGACCGGCGTCAGCCTGCGTCCCATTTGCTCACCGGTTGCTGCTGGCAAAGCGCCACCACTGGCATCCACCGCAGGACCGCTTCTTGGCAAATGCGCGCCGCGTCAGTCGTGGTCATTCGCGCGCCAACTGCCCCGCAATTGCGCAAGCCCGACTCCGTTAATGCCCAAGCAGGCGGCACCCATCGGCCCTGCGACTTTTCGCCTGCACATGATGTGCAGATGTTCGACGTCAAGCCGGAACAAGCCGAGCAAGATGGCGTTGTTGCGTCAGGATCAGGGTGGCCAGCAACGGAAAGAGGAATATGAACCGCCGGGAGTTCTCTTTGGCGGCGGGTGGAGCGGCGCTCAGTGCGCTGAGCCCCAGGCTGATGACGCCGGCGATTGCGCAGCAGCCGGTCCAAACCTTCAGTCGCGCGACGGTCGTCGCCATCGCAAAGGATCTCGCCGAGACCGACTTCCGCCGTCCGCCTGAAGTCGCCGAGCCGTTCGCCGGCCTCGGATACGACCAGTATCGCGACATTAAGTTTCGCGGCGAGCGGGCCTTCTGGCTTGGCGAGCAGCGGGGTTTTGCCCTGGAACTGCTGCACGCGGGGTTCATCTATGAAACGCCTGTCGAGATCCACATTGTCGAGGACGGAACGGCGAAGCCGATCCCTTACGATTCGGAGCTCTTCGACTTCGGTCCGCATCTCACCGTGCCGCCGACGCGGGACGTCCCGCTATTCTCCGGCATCCGTCTGCGCTACCCCATCAATACGCCGGACTATCTCGACGAGGTGGCGGTCTTTCAGGGCGGCAGCTATCTCCGCTCGCTAGGAGAAGGGCAAGTCTACGGCGTATCGGCCAGGGGGCTTGCCATCGATACCGGCGAGCCCACGGGCGAGGAGTTCCCGTTCTTCCGGGCGTTCTGGATCGAGCGCCCGCCGCCGGGCGCCAAGACGGTCGTCGTCCATGCCCTGCTGGACAGTCCCAGCGTGACAGGCGCCTTCAGCTTCCGCATCGCGCCGGGACATTCGACGTCGATGGAGGTCGATGCGACGCTGTTCGCGCGCGATGAGCTGAGACATTTAGGGCTCGCGCCGCTGACCAGCATGTATCTGTTCGGATCGATGGAGAGGTCGCGCTTTCCCGACTACCGCGTGGCTGTTCACGATTCCGACGCCCTCGTGATCGCCGAGGCCGGCGGTGGCTGGGTGTTGCGGCCTCTCGCCAATCCCGAGACCTTGCAACTCAGTTCCTTCTCGGCGGATGCCGTGCGCGGGTTTGGGCTGCAGCAGCGGGCCGTCAGCTACGCCGACTACCAGGATCTCGAAGCGAAATACGAGTTGCGGCCCAGCATCTGGGTGGAGCCGAAGCAGACCTGGGGCAATGGCCAGGTCGAACTCGTCGAAATTCCGACGGACCGGGAGTTCAACGACAACATTGTCGCCTTTTGGCGTCCGGCCAAGAGCTTGGCGCGGGGGGAGAGTGTTTCTTACGGCTACTGGCTGCGTTGGGGACGCCCTGTCTCGGATAGCGGGTTGGCGAGAGTTAAAGCGACGAGCGGCGGACTCACCTTGGACCACAGGAAGCGTCTCTTCGTCGTCGACTTCACCGCCCCGTTGGACGTGACGAGACCGGGGGGACGAACGCCGGCGAGCTTCTTCCCGGATGACGTCAAGCAAGAGGTGTGGGCGAGCGCGGGGACCCTCGGCCACGTGGGGGGCTATCCCAACCGGGCGACCGGCGGCTACCGCGTGAATTTCGAGCTCGATGTCGACGGGGTGGACCTTTCCGAGCTCCGCCTCGTTCTACTGAATGGACACGAACCGATTAGCGAGACGTGGCTCTATCGATGGACCGGCTGAAGCATGAGCGCGCTTGATCCAGGCACCAACGAACTGGTCCCAGCGGAGGCTCGGCTGGCCATGCCGACGCAGAGCATGCAGGCGTGGCCTGGCGGGAAGCCATGTGGCGTATCCGGGAGTTCGGCCGGCTTCGCGCGCGCGTTCGTGTTCATCACGACCCTGCTGCTCGCCGGCTATGGAACCTGGCAGATGTACCAGGTCGTTGGCCAAAGCAGCGCCACGACACTTCAAATCTTGCTCGTCGTGCTGTTCGGCCTCACCTTTTCGTGGATCGCGCTGGGGGCGGCGACGGCGCTGGTCGGGTTCTTCGCGGTGGTCATGGGCGCCAGTCGGCCGAAAGCCGAGAGCGAGCAGGAAAGTCTGTCGACCCGCACCGCCATCGTCGTCCCGGTCTGCAATGAAGATACCGAGGCTGTCTTCCACTCGCTGACGCGCATGGCGCTGGAGCTGACCATGACGGGTCAGGCGGCGCATTTCGACATCTTTGTCTTGAGCAACTCCTCGGAAGTCGAAACGATCCGTCGCGAGCGCGACGCCACCCTGCGGCTGCGATCCCTGGTCGAGGGGTGGATCGGTGTCTTCTATCGCAAGCGCATCCGCAATGAAGGCAAGAAGGCGGGGAATGTCGCCGACTTCGTGACGCGATGGGGCGCGGCTTACGACTTTATGATCGTGCTGGATGCGGACAGCTATATGACGCCGGACTCGCTTGTCGCGTTGGCGGCAGCGATGCAAGCCGATCCGCAAGCCGGGCTGATTCAGACGGTGCCCCAACTCACGGGCGGCATCACGCTCTTCGCCCGCATGCAGCAATTCGCGACGGCCACCTACGGGCCGCTGCTATCGGCGGGACTTGCCGTCTGGCATGCCCGCGACGGCAATTATTGGGGACATAACGCGATCATCCGGATCCGCGCCTTTGCCGGCGCCTGCGGGCTGCCGGAGCTGACCGGCCGCCGCCCGTTTGGCGGTCACATCATGAGCCACGACTTCGTTGAAGCGGCGCTGCTGCGGCGGGCCGGCTACGCCGTGTATATGCGCCCGGATATCAGCGGAAGTTTTGAAGGCACGCCCCCCACGCTTGCCGAGCATGCCGTGCGCGACCGGCGCTGGGCGCAAGGCAATCTCCAACACGGCAAGGTCGTGCCCGCCGCCGGGTTCCATTGGATGAGCCGGTTTCACCTCATCAATGGGATCATGAGCTATGTCGCCTCGCCGCTATGGCTCATGTTCCTGGCGACCGGTCTCGCGCTGAGCTGGGTCGCGGTGACCGTCGAACCCGACTATTTCCCGTCGGACTTCGCCCTTTTTCCCACCTGGCCGCGATTTGACGCGCAGCAAGGCTTCACGCTGCTGGGCTTCTCGATGGGCGTGCTGCTGGCGCCCAAGATCCTGGCATGGCTTGCGGTCATGGCCAATGCGCGCAAGCGCCGGGAGGCGGGAGGTAGCTTCGCGGTCACCAACGGCGTCATCTGCGAAACCATCATGTCGGCGCTGCTGGCGCCGGTTCTGATGCTGATGCAAACTCGGATTGTCGTCGATGTCTTGCTCGGACGCGACGCAGGATGGGTCGCTCAACAACGGTGCGAGTGCGACGCGTCGTTGCGGATTGTTGCCCGGCAGCATGGCGGGCACACGCTGACCGGCGTCGCGCTGGCGCTCGGCACCTACATGCTGTCGGTTCAAGTTTGGCTCTGGCTGCTGCCGGTCTGGATAGGCCTGTGCCTGGCCATTCCGATCGCATGGCTGACGTCGAAGCGCGAGGCCGGAGAGGCAGCACGCCGCGCCGGACTTTTTCTCGTGGCCGGGGAGACTGAGCGGCCGGAGCCGGCGGCGCCCTGCGCCGACGTGATCGTGTCGGGCACCTGAGCCCTTGGTCAGGGATGGCTTGGGCTAGGAGCAGCTTGCGCGGTTGGGCTGAGGGACCGTCCCCGTGGCCGGTTCGGCCAGCTCGGGAAAATCGCGCGGCACCGCCGCCATGATCGCATGCATATCGTCATAGCGAGCGGGATGGCTTGCGCTGCCCAAGACCACGCCGACGATGGTTTGTCCATTTGGCGCGCGCCAGGCGGTCACGAGATTGTAGATATTCTTGCTGACATGGGAGCCCGTCTTGGCGCCGATGACACCATCTTCCCCCAGGATCTCGATGGTGGTCTTGAGCGTGACCGTCCGCGCCTTGGGCCCGCCGATCTCGACCGTGCGCTCGGTGCAGGCCCAGGCCGGCAACAGTCGCGGATCGGTGAAGACGTTGGCCGCAATCAGTCCGACATCGTGCGCCGTTGCGACATTGGCCGGCGAGAGGCCATATGGATCGGCGAAATTCGCATGCGTCGCGCCCAGCGCCGTGGCGGTGGACCGCATCTCCTGAACGAAGCGCTGGATCCCGTCGCCGCGCTTGTTCTCTTGGGCGAGGAGGTCGCTGCCGACGTGATCGGCGATGGCCATTGAAGCGTCGTTGCCGGAGACCAGGACCATGCCGTAAAGCAGGTCCTGCAAGGTCCAAATGTCGCGCCGCTTAAGGCCCGCCGTCGAGCCGCCGACCAAATGGGGCCAATTGATCGTCACGGTTTCCGACAACCGGTCGCCCATCCGATCCACCAGAACGGAAGCCGTGATCAGCTTGGTCAGGCTGAGGATCCAGAAGACCTCGTTGTCGTTCTTGGCGTAGAGGGGCCGCCCGGTGTCGGCGTTGAGCACGAACACCGAGGTGGCCGTCACATCAGGTGGCGCCATGACCTCTTGGGCCATGACGCCTTGTGCCGTGACGCCGCCGACCAATACGAATGCCGCGATTGCGCCGCGCGTCCATTGAACCGAGCTTGCGACTTTCAGAACTCGCCACCTTTTACTTCTTCTGGTCGGCGTCCCACTTGGCGATCGCATCGAGCAGTATCTGATTGAAGCTGCCGTCCGTCGTCATCTCCGTGATGCCCTCGCCGAACTTCGGCGCCAGCGAGGCGCACGGCGATTTCTTCGAGAAGGCGACGAACATCTCGGCCGACAGAAGGGCGGGCTCCAGCGCCTCGACCTTATCGTCGATCCCTAGTACCGACAGTTGGGCGTCACCGGGATAGTAGCCGGCGATCACGTAGTCGACCTTGCCGGCGACGAGATCGTTCAACGCGGCGTCGATGCCATCGGTGCGAGCGACGTCAAGCTTGTCCTTGATAAACGCGTCGAGCGCGTCGCCGTAGCTCTCGCCTTTGTTGGTGGCGCCCTTCTTGCCGATCAGGTCGTCCTGGCCCTTGAAGTCGAACGTCCGGTCCTTGGCGACGAAGACGACAACCGGGTCATAGACGAAGGCCGGCTGGACGTAGTCGAGATATTTGGCGCGCTCGTCGTTGAAGTAGACGCCGACGATCATGTCGGCCTTGCCGTCGCGTGCCGCGGCTTGCGCCTCGGACCAAGTCCCCATGAATTTCGACTCAAGAGGAATGTCGAGTTTTTTGGCAATGGCCTCGACCAGTGCCGGCGCGGCGCCCACGATGTTGTCGCCGTCCTTGAAGGCAATCGCCGGATATTGAGGATGGCCGGTCGAAACGATCTTGGTGCAGGTGTCCGCGGCATGCGCCGCGTTGCCCGAAAAGGTCAGGGCAACAAGCACGCTCAAGCAGAGAATTCTATTCATCATCTGGATCCTTGTTCCCGGTCGAGCCGAGCGCGAAATGTGATGTGGTGTTCCCGCGAGGAGCAATGGTGGCGAGGGGTCGAGCGGTCTACCGCCCAGCCGCCTGCGCCTTGACCTTATCCACTTCTGCTTGCGAGACCTTGCCGGCCTTGACCAAGGCCTGCACGCAGGCTGGCGACAGGCTCGGGCCCGCCTTGCGCATGCAAAGATTAAGACCGCTGGAGTCTAGGCCCCATTGGCCACAGAATTTCTTGTAGTCGTTCACGCAGTAGGTCTGCATGTCCTTCGATACGGTCCCTGCCTGTGCCCAAGCCGCCGACGGTGCCGCGCAGGCAAGGCCGGCCAGAAAGGCAAGAGCGATAGGCGGTCTTGAACGATCACGCATTATCCACGGCCCCCTCTAAATTGAAGCTAGCTTCTAGCATTGTTCGCGGGTCGGAATGCGACATTTCCGCGAAACCCCGTTTTTTTGGCCGGCGGGCTTGGCGGAGAGGGAGGGATTCGAACCCTCGGAACGCTTGCGCGCTCAACGGTTTTCGAGACCGTCCCGTTCAACCACTCCGGCACCTCTCCTCACGGGGGCTCATGTAGCTTGCCGGGACGCGGACGGCAAGCCGGGCTGAAAACGGCCCGGGCCCGGGGTTCGATCAGGACCGCTAGTCGATTGACTTATCGGCTTCGGCCTCTATATTGCGCCGCTTATCGCTCCTTTAGAGGCCCTGTCCGCGCGCCTAGTCGCTGGCAAATCAGCCCCAGAGTTAGACGGATTAAAAGACATGTTCGCGGTCATTCGCACGGGCGGCAAGCAATATCGCGTGGCGCCAAACGACATTATCGAGGTTGAGAAGATCGCGGGCGAGCCCGGCGACATCGTCGAGCTTGGCGAGGTTCTGCTGCTTGGCGGCGATAGCCCCAAGACGGGCAGCCCGACCATTTCCGGCGCCATGGTGGCGGCCGAGGTGATCGAGCAGAAGCGCGATGACAAGATCATCGTTTTCAAGAAGAAGCGCCGCCAGGGCTATCGCCGGACCAAGGGCCATCGCCAGATGCTGACCGCGCTTCGCATCACCGAGATCCTGACCGACGGCAAGAAGCCGTCGAAGGCGGCCGCCAAGCCGGCGCCGAAGAAGGTCGAGGCGAAACCGGAAGCCGAGACGGCGGCGGCTAAGACGGCCGAGGCTAAGAAGGCCGAGCCTAAAAAGGCTGAGGCAAAGCCCGCGGCGAAAAAGGCCGAGGCGAAGCCGGCAGCCAAGAAGGCGGCGGCCAAGCCTGCTGCCAAGAAGCCCGTAGCCAAGACGGCCGCGAAGGCCACCGCCAAGAAGCCGGCGGCCAAGCCGAAAAAGAGCTAAAGGAAGACCACCATGGCACATAAGAAAGCAGGCGGCTCATCGCGTAACGGCCGGGACTCGGCCGGGCGGCGGCTTGGTGTCAAGAAGTCCGGCGGTCAGAGCGTGATCCCGGGCAACATCATCATTCGCCAGCGTGGCACCAAATGGCATCCGGGCGAGGGCGTCGGCATCGGCAAGGACCACACGATCTTCGCCGTTCGCGACGGTCAGGTCGAGTTCGTGACCAAGCAAAAGGGCCGGGTCTACGTATCGGTGAAGACGAACGAGGCGCACTAGCCTCTCACACCGATATTCGCCCATTACCCTCCCGCGCGCGCCAAAGCGCGTGTAGCCTCATTGTCCCGTGAAGATCGAAACGCAAAGGTTGACCCTGCGGCCGGCGGCGCTTGCCGATGCGGCCCGCGTCAGCCTGCTCGCCGGCGATTTCGACGTGGCGTGCATGACCGGCACGATCCCGCACCCCTATAGCGAGCAAATGGCGGCCGAATGGATCGCCGGCGCGCTTGAGGGGGAGGAAGGCGTCGTGTTCATGATCGAGCGGTCCGAGAGGCTTATCGGCTGCACCGGCTATCGGGCCATGGCGGCGGATTATGCGGAACTCGGCTACTGGATCGGCAAGCCCTATTGGGGCCAGGGCTATGCCACGGAGTTGGTGCGGGCGCTGATCGCCCACGCTTTCGATAAGGACGGGTTCGACTATCTCATGGCGGGTCATTTCACCGACAACCCGGCCTCGGCGGCGATCATCCGCAAGCTCGGCTTCGTGGCCCAAGGGAGCGAGATGCGCGACTGCGCGGCGCGGGGCCTGGCCGCGGATTGTGTGACCTACCGGCTCGACCGGGCCCAGGCGATTGCCAATTTGCGTTGGCCTTGAGCCCATTGCGTCGTGCCCAACCCTTTACCGTGACTAGTGCAACGGTAAGACCTCTAGTGCTAAGCCCTTCCCATGCAGTTTCTCGATCAAGCCAAGGTCTATGTCCGCGCCGGTGACGGCGGCAACGGGTGCGTGAGCTTCCGGCGGGAGAAGTTTATCGAGTTCGGCGGCCCGAACGGCGGCGACGGCGGCAAAGGCGGCGACGTGATCGTGGAGTGCGTGGCCAACCTCAATACGCTGCTCGATTTCCGCTATCAGCAGCACTTCAAGGCCAAGAAGGGCGGCAACGGCTCAGGCCAGAACCGTACCGGCGCCGGCGGGGCCGACGTGGTGCTCAAAGTGCCGCCGGGCACGCAGATCATCGACGAGGACGGCGAGACGCTGATCGCCGACCTGACGGAGCCGGGGATGCGCATCACCCTGCTCAAGGGCGGCAATGGCGGATTCGGCAACTCCCGTTTCAAGACCTCGACCAACCGGGCACCGCGCCACGCCAATCCCGGCCAGAAGGGCGAGGAGATGTATATCTGGCTCCAGCTCAAGCTGATCGGCGACGCCGGAATCATCGGCCTGCCGAACGCCGGCAAGTCCACCTTCCTCGCCGCGGTCAGCGCCGCCAAGCCGAAGATCGCCGACTATCCGTTCACGACGCTCCATCCCAATCTCGGCGTGGTGCGGATCGACAGCACCGACTTCGTGATGGCCGACATCCCCGGGCTGATCGAGGGCGCCCATGAAGGCGCGGGTATCGGCGATCGCTTCCTCGGTCATGTGGAGCGCACTTCGGTGCTGCTGCATCTGGTCGATGCGTCGCTCGATGATCCAGTCGCGGCCTATGAGATCGTGCGCGGCGAGGTGGAGGCTTATGGCGCGGGGCTTGAGGACAAGCCCGAGGTGCTTGCGCTGTCCAAGGCGGACGCCGTGCCGGCCGACGAATTGAAGAAGAAGGCGCGGGCCTTGAAGAAGGCGGCCGGGGTTCAGCCGTTCATTGTGTCGGCAGCGACCGGCGCCGGCGTGCCGGAAGTGTTGCGGGCGCTGGCCGCCGACATCGAGCTGGTCAGGACCGCGGATAAGGCGGTGCCCGTCGACGATGGGTGGCGGCCGTGAGACAGGAATGGAGTTCGGCCAAGCGCATCGTCATCAAGATCGGCTCTTCGCTTCTTGTGGACAGCGCCGACGGCACACTGAAACGAGGGTGGCTCAATGCCCTTGCCGACGACATCGCGGCGCTGCGTCAGCAGGGCAAGGAGGTCATCGTCGTCTCCTCCGGCGCCATCGCGCTCGGCCGTAACGCGCTCAAGCTGCCGAAAGGCGCGCTCAAGCTCGAGGACAGCCAGGCGGCCGCAGCCGTCGGTCAGATCGATTTGGCGCATGCCTACGAGGAGGCGTTTCGCGCGCGCGGCCTCGTGGCGGCGCAAGTCCTCGTCACCCTCGGCGATACGGAAGAACGCCGGCGTTATCTGAATGCGCGCAGCACCATGACCACATTGCTCAAGCTCGGCGCGGTGCCGGTGGTGAACGAGAACGATACGGTGGCGACCAACGAAATCCGCTACGGCGACAACGATCGGCTGGCCGCGCGCGTCGCTTCGATGACGAGCGCCGATTGCCTCGTGCTGTTGTCCGACGTCGACGGGTTGTACACCGCCGCGCCGGGTTCGTGCGCGGAGGCCAAGCGCTTGGACGAAGTGCGCGAGATCACGCCCGAGATCGAGGCCATGGCCGGCGATGTCGGCTCCGAGCTATCGCGCGGCGGCATGGTCACCAAGATCGAGGCGGCGAAGATCGCGCTGCGCGGCGGTACGCATATGGTCATTGCCAGCGGCAAGGTCATGAACCCGCTTCACGCGCTTGCCACGACCGGCATCGCCACATGGTTTCTGGCACATTCCGATCCGGTGACAGCGCGCAAGCGCTGGATAGGCGGCACGCTAGAGCCGCGCGGCGCGGTGAGCGTCGATACCGGTGCCGCGGCGGCGCTCGGCTCCGGCAAGAGCCTGCTGCCGGCGGGCGTTACGGGCGTCGAGGGAGACTTCGAGCGCGGCGATGCGGTCGTCATCCGCAATGGCGACGGCGTGGAGATCGGCCGCGGGCTCACGGCCTATGGGCACGCAGAGGCGGCAGCGATCATCGGCCGCAAGAGCAGTGAAATCGCCGACATTCTCGGCTACCTTGGCCGGCCTGAGCTGATCCATCGTGACGACATGACCCTGACCCGCAAAGGCTAGCTTGCAATGTCCATTACCGCCCAGAGCCCCGAAGCAACCATAGAGCCGATGATGCTCTATATGGGCCGGCTCGCGCGCGAGGCGGCGGGCGAACTGGCGCTTGCGTCGACGGACACGAAGAATGATGCCCTCGGCCGCATGGCGGCGCGGCTCGAGACCGGCGCCGAGAAGATTATCCAGGCCAACCGCCAGGATCTCGAAGCAGCGGAGAAGAAGGGGCGCGACGCAGCCTTTCTCGACCGGCTGCGGCTCGACGGCTTGCGCATTGCCGCCATGGCCAGAGGCCTGCATGAGATCGCAGCACTCCCAGATCCGGTCGGCGCGACGATCGCCGCGTGGACGCGTCCCAACGGGCTTGAAATCTCGCGCGTGCGCGTGCCGCTCGGCGTCATCGGCATGATCTACGAGAGCCGGCCCAATGTGACGGCGGACGCCGCTGGGCTCTGCCTCAAGTCGGGCAACGCGGTGATGCTGCGCAGCGGCTCGGAGAGTTTTCTCACCTCGCTCGTCATCGCCAATCTGCTAACCGAGGCGGTCACCGCGTCCGGGCTCCCCGAAGCGGTCATCCAGCTCGTGCCGACGGTGGACCGCTCGGCGGTCGGCTACATGCTCGGCGGGCTTGACGGCGCCATCGACGTTATCGTGCCGCGCGGCGGCCGGAGTCTGGTGGAGCGCGTCCAGCAAGAGGCTCGCGTGCCGGTGTTCGCCCATCTCGAAGGCGTGTGCCATGTCTATGTGGACAAGGGGGCCGATCTCGACATGGCCAAGAACATCGTCGTCAACGCCAAGATGCGGCGTCCCGGCATCTGCGGCGCGGCGGAAACGTTGCTGGTGGACCGCGCTGTCGCGGCCACCCATCTCGCGCCGCTGGTCGAGGCGCTGATCCATGCCGGCTGCGAGGTGCGCGGCGATGAAGAGACGCAGAGCGCCGATGCGCGCGTGAAGCCTGCTACCGAAGACGATTGGGGCGCTGAGTACCTGGCGCCGATCATCGCGGTGAAGGTCGTCGACGGTCTCGACGAGGCCGTGGCGCATATCGCCCAATACGGTTCGCAGCATACCGATGCCATCGTTACGCGACGACCAGGACACGGCCAACGCCTTCCTTGCCCGCGTCGACAGCGCCATCGTGCTGCACAACGCCTCGACCCAGTTCGCCGACGGGGGCGAGTTCGGCATGGGGGCCGAAATCGGCATCGCCACCGGACGCTTCCATGCGCGTGGGCCCGTGGGGCTTGAGCAACTCACCACCTTTAAATATGTGGTGCGCGGACAGGGTCAGACGCGGCCTTGACTATGGAGCGTGCCGCGCAGGTTCCCATGGCAGCGGCCGGCATGCGGATCGGCCTGCTCGGCGGCTCGTTCAATCCGGCCCATGACGCCCATCGCGAGATCAGCCTGACGGCGCTGAAGCGTCTCGGGCTCGATCAGGTGTGGTGGCTGGTCACCCCGGGCAATCCTCTGAAGGATGTCTCGACGCTTCCCAGCTTGGCCGAGCGGGTGGCGGCGGCTGCGACGGTTGCCCGCAATCCCAGGATCAAAGTCACCGGCTTCGACGGCGGGCGGGAGGCGGGACGCCAGTCCAGGCGGGGGTCCGGCTACACCATCGATCTCCTGAAGTCGCTCAAGCGGCGCTTCCCATGCGTCCATTTTGTCTGGCTGATGGGGGCGGACAATCTCGTCCAGTTCCACCGCTGGAAGGCATGGCCGGAGATCGTCGCCACCATGCCCATCGCGGTGCTGGACCGGCCGGGCTTTCGGCTCAAGGCCCGCGCCGCCCCCGCAGCCCAGCGATTCGGCCCCTATTACGTGGACGAGAGCGATGCGGCAGGCCTCGCAAGCCTCGCGCCGCCGGCCTGGACGATCCTCAGCCACAGGCTGTCAGGCCTGTCCTCGACCGCCCTTCGCGAAACTGTCTTGAAATCGGTCTAGAGAGCGAAATAAGACCAAGAAAAAGGCTCGCCAATACTAGCTATTGAAACCTGCCGACCGCACATACTATCTTTAGAGTGTGAAGCGGCAACATGGGGCTCCCTCAGCATCATGCGCGAGACACGGCCAAGGCCGCTTCCGGGAGCAATGACGAAAGGACACTCACCAAAACATGCGCTCACCTAGAGAGGGTGCCGAACACGGCACGCCTCCTACCGGATTTGCGTCATTCCGCGCCGATCCGAACAGACTGCTCAAGATCGTGCTCGACACGCTCGATGGCTCAAAGGCCGAGGACGTTGTCGCAATCGACTTGAAGGGTAAGACCTCAATCGGCGACCACATGGTGCTCGCCTCGGGTCGCTCGCAGCGGCATGTCGGCGCCGTCGCCGACCACCTCATCAAAAAGCTGAAGGATGAAGGCTATGGCCGCGCCCGCATCGAAGGACTGCCCCAGTGCGACTGGGTGCTGATCGATGCCGGCGATGTCATCGTCCACGTCTTCCGCCCCGAGGTTCGTGGGTTCTACAACCTCGAAAAGATGTGGTCCGCCGACCGGCCCGTGGAGCGAATGGTGGTTTGACCGGTTGCTAACTGCGCCCGGCGGCGTTTGTGCGACAGGTGAGCCATGCGGCTCTTGATCGCGGCCGTCGGTAAGTTGAAGCAGGGGCCGGAGCGGGAGCTCTACACCCATTATCTCGGCCGCGCCGAGGCGCTCGGCCGGACCATGGGCCTGGCGCCTCTCGCCAGCATCGAACAGCCGGAATCCCGGGCGGCAAGCGCCCCGGCCCGTCAGGCGGCAGAGGCCGAAGCTCTGCTCGGCAAAGTACCGCTCGCCCACACCCTTATCTGTCTCGATCCGGCGGGAAAGACCCAGTCGAGCGAAGTCTTTGCCGGCACGCTGGCCAAGCTCCGGGATGGCGGCGCACCGGGCCTGGTCTTTTTGGTCGGTGGGGCGGACGGGCTTGGGCCAGCCGTCCATGAGAGGGCCGATCTGAGCCTGTCGTTCGGGCCCATGACCTTGCCGCACGGGCTCGCCCGCATCGTTTTGGCGGAGCAAATCTACCGGGCCATGACCATCCTCGCCGGCCATCCCTACCACCGGGCCTGATGAACGGCCTAAGGTTAAGGATTCGTAAGCGTTTTGCCTTGATTCTGCCGCTTCATTCCGGTGCCATCGACTGAACGGCCAGGGCGTATGGCGCAATCCGATCGATTGGCTTTCACAAGACAAAGACTTCGGTTCGCCCTGCTCCTTGCTGGGCTGCTCTGCGCATCGCCGTGGGCGGCGATCGCCGAGGACGACCTCTCCCGCGACGAGGCAAAACAGCGTCTCGATGCGACCGAACAGGAATTGCAGTCGAGCCGGGTCAAAGCCGAGGGCCTTACCAAGGACCTCGTTGCCCTGGCGGAGGAACGAGCGCGGCTCAATAGCGAGCTGATCGAGGCCGGCCAGCGGGTGCAAGCGAGCG
Organism: uncultured Alphaproteobacteria bacterium; assembly: GCA_963793075.1. GTDB lineage: Bacteria > Pseudomonadota > Alphaproteobacteria > Rhizobiales > Methyloligellaceae > Methyloceanibacter. Next base: position 383,652 of record CAWBYO010000006.1, on the reverse strand, counting down.
AAGCCAAGTTGTCGGAGACGGAAGGCAAGCTCGCCGAGCTTACCGAGCAAGTGACGGTCATTCAGAGCTCGATCACCGAGCGGAAAGTCGCCATCTTCAAGATGCTGAGTGCCATGCAGAGAATCGGCCGCACGCCGCCGCCGGCGATCGTGACCCGCCGCGACGATGCGCTCGCCGTGGTGCGCGGCGCCATGCTGCTCGCCGACGTCTTCCCGGAACTGAAATACCAGGCCGACAATCTGTCCCATGAGTTGGAGGGTCTGGTGACGCTCGAGACCAGCATCCGCGAGCGGCGCGACGAGCAGAAGCATGAGGCCGACCGGCTCGCCGCCGAGCAGGGGCGCCTCGACCGTCTGCTGGGCGAGAAGAAGTCGAAGCTGGCGCAGGGCGAGGCGGAACTGGTCCAGGTCAGGCAATCGACGCAGCAACTGTCGCTCGAAGCCACCAATCTCAATGAATTGATAGAGCGCCTCGATGTGCAGATCTCGCGCGCGGAGGTCGCGCAATACGACGCCGAGATCGCCGCCGAGAAGGCGCTCCGTGCCAGGTTGCAGCAGGAGGTCATGGCAACCCCTGCGAATGAGAATGTGGTGGAGATCAAGCCGGACTCCACGAAAGTGGCGTTTGCCAGCCCCGACCGGCTGAAACCGGCCATGCCGTTCGACCTGGCCAAGGGCACGTTAAGGCTGCCGGCCCAAGGGCGTCGGCTGAAGAACTTCGGCGACACGGACGCCGCCGGTGCCCCGCTCAAAGGAATTTCTCTGCAAACCCGCGAAGAAGCGCGGATTACCGCCCCTGCCGACGGCTGGGTGGTCTATGCAGGGCCGTTCCGGTCCTACGGGCAACTCTTGATCATCAATGCAGGCGGGGGCTATCATCTTTTGCTTGCGGGGATGAGCCGTATTGACGTCAGCCTCGGTCAATTTGTGTTAGCTGGCGAACCCATCGCCGTGATGGGAAATCCAAAAGAGTCGAGCGGCAGCAGCGACGAAATTTCACGCCCCGTCCTCTATGTTGAGTTTCGGAAGGACGGTAGGCCAGTAGACCCCGGTCCATGGTGGGCCGAGGCATCCGGGAAGGTGCAAGGATAATGCGGAAATCCGAATACGCGCTTTGGGCGCTGTTGGTCTTAGCGGTGCTCGCTGCCGGGACGACGATGGTGAGCCTGGCCCGAAGCCAGTCGGCTTCCGCCGCCAACTCCGAGATCTACAAGCAGCTCGATCTGTTTGGCGAGGTGCTCGAGCGGGTGCGCGCCGACTATGTCGAGCAGCCCGAAGACTCTGAGCTGATCGAGTCGGCGATCAACGGCATGCTGACCGCGCTCGACCCGCACTCCTCCTATCTCTCGCCGAAGAATTTCCGCGACATGCAGGTGCAGACCCGCGGCGAGTTTGGTGGACTCGGGATCGAGGTCACCATGGAGAACGGCGTGGTCAAGGTCGTGTCTCCCATCGACGATACGCCGGCCTCGCGCGCCGGGCTGATGAGTGGCGACCTGATCACCCATCTCGACAAGGAGCAGATTCTCGGCCTCACCCTGCAAGAGGCGGTGGAGAAGATGCGCGGGCCGATCAACTCGCCGATCTCGCTGACCGTCGTGCGCAAGGGTGTCGAGGACCCCTTCGAGGTGAAAGTCGTCCGCGACATGATCCACATCAACCCGGTCAAGTACAACGCCGAGGGCGATGACGTCGGCTACGTCCGTCTCACGACGTTCAACGAGCAGACCACGGAAAATATGCAGAAGGCGATCGAGGACCTGAAGAAGCAGCTCGGACCGAATCTGAAGGGCTATATCGTCGACCTCCGCAACAATCCCGGCGGTTTGCTTGACCAGGCGATCTCGGTGTCCGATGCCTTCCTGGATCAGGGCGCGATTGTCTTGACCCGGGGCCGTAACCTGGAAGAGACCCAGCGCTCGAACGCGCGGGCCGGCGACATCACCGACGGCAAGAAGATCGTGGTGCTGATCAATGGCGGGTCGGCTTCGGCATCGGAGATCGTCGCCGGCGCCCTTCAAGACCATCACCGGGCAACCCTCGTCGGTACCCGCTCCTTCGGTAAGGGATCGGTGCAGACCATCATCCCGCTGGGCTCCAACGGGGCGCTCAGGCTTACCACGGCGCGCTACTACACGCCGTCGGGCCGCTCGATCCAGGCCAAGGGCATTGCCCCTGAAGTCGTGGTCGAGGAGGAGTTGCCGGAAGACCTGAAGAAGAAGGCCGAGATTCGGGGCACGCGCGGCGAGGCCGATCTCCGTGGCCATCTCAAGGGTGAATATGAGGCCGCGGAGGGCGAGGAAGTCGAGGAAGAGTCTGGAAGCTCCTCCTATGTGGCCCCGGACAAGGAGAAAGACACGCAGCTCAATTATGCGCTGGATCTCTTGCGAGGCATCAAGTCGGTCGACACCGAATCCAAGAAGAAGGCTGAGGCCAATTAGGCCTGTCGGGTCTGATCGCGGCGATAAGTGCCCCGGAGAAGAGGCGTTAGCCCCAGAATACGGCCGGGAAGCGGGGAGGACGAAACGATGAAGGCCCTGGCCGTCGCAGCTGGGATTGTGTTCTGGACACTGGTGCTCGGCGTCGCCGTGCTGGTGTTCTTTCCCGGCGGCGATGCGGGTGAGCCTGTCGCCGTCCTGTCGATCGATCCGGCGCCGGCAGCGCCACCCCAGGCGGCTCGCGTGCCACCAATGCCGGGCGCCAGCACGATCGACCTGCCACCCGGCTTCGCCGTCACCGGGCCCTCCACCGTCCCGACCGTGCCGCAGCAGCCGGAAGCGCCGAGGCTTGCCCCCCCAGGGCAGGGCACGACCATGGTGCCGGTCGGACCACCCGCCATGCGGATCCCGGGACCAGGAGGGTCGCTGCAAACGCCCGATCGCTATGGCGAGGCTATGTCGCCCGAAGCAGCACAAACTGCGAGCGTGTCTGCTCCGCCGCAAGTCGCCGCCGCGGACCTGACCGCCGGCATCGACGATACCGGCTCGGTCCCGCTGGCAGCGGTGCCGGCGCCCGCGCTGGTGGAGGAGTCGAAATACGGGCCGTTGCCTAAGATCGCCGCTGATGGCCGCCGCCCGGCCGAGGTCTATGCGCGCCCATCGCGTTACGCTCTGGTGGCCGGCGGTCCGCCACGCGTGGCGGTGCTGGTGAACGGGCTCGGCGTTCCGGGCGCGCCAGACGGCGACGTGATCAAGGGCCTGCCGCCTCCTGTCAGTATCGCCTACGGCGCCTATGGGCGCAGCCTCCAGGAGCGGGTAGCCCAGGCCCGAGCCGAGGGCCACGAGGTTCTCCTCGCGATCCCCCTGGAGCCGAATGACTACCCGACCGAAGATCCCGGTCCCCATACTCTCCTCACCACCCTCCCCACAGATGAAAACATCAAGCGGCTTAACTGGCTGATGTCGCGCTACGTTGGCTATGTCGGCGTGACCAACCACATGGGCGCGAAATTCGAGACCACCCAGGCCTCGCTTCAGCCGGTACTCGAAGAGCTCAAGCGCCGCGGCCTGATCTATTTCGACGACGGCAGCGTCCAGGGTTCGACCGCCGGGCAGATCGCCGAGGGGCTCGGCCTGACCTATTCGGTGGCCCAGGTGCGCCTCGATGGCGGCACGTCCGCCGCTGAGTTGGCAAAGGCGCTGGCCGAACTCGAGGCTGCGGCCAAAGCCAGCGGCACGGCGATCGGTGTCGCCAAGGCCTCGCCCGGCACCGTCAAGCAGATCGCCGACTGGGCCGGCTCGCTTGAGAGCAAGGGCCTGGTGCTTGTACCGGTCAGCACCGCGATGCGGCCGCCGCGGCAGAGCTGACCGCCATTCCAAAGACAAAGAAATCCCGGCTGCCCTACCGGCCTTGTGTCGGCGTGATGCTGCTCAACGCGCAAAACGAGGCCTTTGTCGGACGCCGCGCCGATCGCCAAGACGCATCGGAAGGGGCCGGTCAATGGTGGCAGATGCCCCAAGGCGGCATGGACGAGGGGGAAGCGCCCGAGGAAGCGGCCCGCCGCGAGCTCTACGAGGAGACCGGCGTCCGCAGGGCGCGGTTCATCGCGCAGACGCGGGATTGGCACCTCTACGATCTTCCGCCCGAGCTGGTGGGCATTGCTTGGCGGGGGCGTTACCGTGGCCAGAAGCAGATGTGGTTCGCGGCGCGCTTCGAGGGACCCGACAGCGAGATCGATCTGGATCCGAGGCCGGACCACGCGGCGGAGTTCGATGCGTGGCGCTGGGCGCCGGTGGCGGACCTGCCGGACCTGGTGGTGCCGTTCAAGCGCCAGGTCTATGCGGCCGTGGTGGCGGAGTTCGCACCCATCCTGACGCGCGGGTAAGCCCTAGGGCCGAAGCTCCAACGCTCGGTCGGAATCCTAGAGATTGAGAGTCGCCCGGACCTGGCGCAAATGGTCGAGCTTGGTTTGGGCGCGGTCGCGTGCGTCGTCGGCCGAATCGGCGACGTCTTCCTCGGCATCCTGGATCGCTTGCGCGAGCTGGTCGGCCTTGAGCTCATCGAGATCGATGGCCGTCTCGGCAAGCACGGTTAGGCCAGCCGGGTTGATCTCGGCAAAGCCGCCGCGGATGAAGAAGTGCTGGCTCTTGCCGCCGGGAAACCCGATCTCGAGCAGGCCGGGACGCAGCGTGGACAGCACCGGCGCATGATACGCGAGCACGGTCATGTCGCCTTCGGCGCCGGGCACCAGCACCTGCTCGACGTCGGCGGAGACGAGAAGGCGCTCCGGCGAGACCAGTTCGAATTTGAACGGGTCAGGCATTAGGCGGCCTCGGCGGCAAGCTTCTCAGCCTTGGCCACGGCCTCGTCCATGGTGCCGACCATGTAGAAGGCGGCCTCGGGGAGGTGATCGTAGTCGCCGTCGCAAAGGCCCTTGAAGCCCTTGATGGTGTCGGCCAGATCGACGAACACGCCGGGCGAGCCGGTGAAGATTTCGGCCACGTGGAAGGGCTGAGACAGAAAACGCTCGATCTTGCGGGCGCGGGCCACGGCGACCTTGTCCTCTTCCGACAGCTCGTCCATGCCGAGAATGGCGATGATGTCCTGCAGGGCCTTATAGCGCTGCAGGATCTCCTGCACCTGACGGGCCACCGCATAATGCTCCTCACCGACCACGCGCGGGTCGAGCATGCGTGAGGTGGAGTCGAGCGGATCCACGGCGGGATAGATGCCCTTCTCGGCGATCGACCGCGACAGCGTGGTGGTGGCATCAAGATGGGCGAAGGAGGTGGCCGGGGCCGGGTCGGTCAGATCGTCGGCCGGCACGTAAATCGCCTGCACCGACGTAATCGAGCCCTTGTTCGTGGTGGTGATCCGCTCCTGTAGCGCGCCCATATCGGTGGCGAGCGTCGGCTGATAGCCCACCGCCGAGGGGATGCGACCAAGCAGCGCCGACAGTTCCGAGCCGGCCTGGGTGAAGCGGAAGATGTTGTCCACGAAGAACAGCACGTCCTGACCCTCGTCGCGGAAATACTCGGCGACCGTGAGGCCCGACAGGCCGACGCGGGCGCGGGCGCCGGGCGGCTCGTTCATCTGGCCGTACACCAGGGCGCATTTGGAGCCTTCGACGGAGCCCTTGGATGGGTCCTTGTTCACGCCGGACTCGATCATCTCGTGATAGAGGTCGTTGCCCTCGCGGGTACGCTCGCCCACGCCGGCGAACACGGAATAGCCGCCATGCGCCTTGGCGACGTTGTTGATCAGTTCCATGATGAGCACGGTCTTGCCGACGCCGGCGCCGCCGAACAGGCCGATCTTGCCGCCCTTGGCGTAAGGCGCGAACAGGTCCACGACCTTGATGCCGGTGATGAGGATCTCAGAATTCGGTCGACTGATCGACGTAAGAGGGGGCCGGCGCATGGATCGGCCGCCGCTCTTCGGTGCCGATGGGGCCGGCTTGGTCCACGGGCTCCCCGACCACGTTCATGATGCGGCCCAAGGTCTTCACGCCGACCGGCACGGCGATCGGCTCGCCGGTATCGGTGACGTCCTGGCCGCGCACCAGGCCTTCGGTGGAGTCCATGGCGATGGTGCGGACGGTGTTCTCGCCGAGATGCTGGGCGACCTCGAGCACGAGACGCGAGCCTTGGTTTTCAGTTTCCAGCGCATTCAGGATCTTCGGCAGTTCGTCATCGAACTGCACGTCCACCACGGCGCCCATGACCTGTCGTACATGGCCTTTGGGGCCTTTGCCTGCGGCGATCCGCTTCTCTTGCTTCTTGGTCTCAGCAACCACTGGTGTCTTTGCCATCGGTACGTTCCTTTAGGTGACTAGAGCGCCTCGGCGCCGGAGATGATCTCGATCAGCTCCTTGGTGATCTGGGCCTGGCGGGTGCGGTTGTAGAGCATGGTCAGCCGGTCGATCATGTCGCCGGCGTTGCGGGTGGCGTTGTCCATGGCGCTCATCCGCGCGCCTTGCTCGGAGGCCGCGTTCTCAAGCAGCGCCTTGAAGATCTGCACGGCGATGTTGAGGGGAAGAAGCTCGGTGAGGATCTCGGCCTCGTCGGGCTCGTATTCGTATACGGCGCCGCCAAGGTTCGCGTCGGCGGCGGGCGCCTCGTCCGGGATCGACGCCGGGATCAGCTGTTGCGCGGTCGGGATCTGGCTGATCACCGACTTGAAGCGCGAAAAGAACAGAGTGGCGACGTCGAACGCGCCTTCGTCGAACAGCGACAGCACCTTCTGAGCCACCTGCTCGGCATTCTCGAAGCCCATCTGGCGAATGCCGCGGAAATCGATCGTGTCGATGATGAGCCCTTTGTACTGGCGGCGCAGCTGGTCGTAGCCCTTCTTGCCGACGCAGACGATCTTCACCTCTTTGCCGTCAGCCAGAAGCCGATTGATGTGCTCGCGGGCAAGCCGGACGATCGACGAGTTGAAGGCGCCGCACAGGCCGCGCTCGGAGGTGCAGACCACGAGCAGATGGACGGCGTCCTTGCCCGTGCCCACCATCAGCGGCGGGCCGCCCGCGCGGCCCTCTAGCGCCGTAGCGAGGTTGGACAACACCGATTCCATGCGCGTCGCATAAGGCCGTGCGGCCTCGGCCGCGCTCTGCGCGCGGCGGAGCTTCGCCGCGGCCACCATCTGCATGGCCTTGGTGATCTTCTGGGTCGCCTTGACCGAGGCGATACGGTTGCGGAGCTCTTTTAGCGACGCCATGGATTAGCTACGCGAAGGCCTTGGAGAATTTTTCGACCGCGTCCTTGAGCTTCTTGCCGGTCTCATCAGAGATCTGCTTTTTCTCGCGGATATCGTCGAGGATGTCCATGTGGTCGGCGCGCACAAAGCGCAGCAGCTCGGCCTCGAAGCGGCCCACGTCGGAGACCTTGATGGGGTCGAGATAGCCGTTCACGCCGGCATAGATCACCACCACCTGCTCCTCGACCTTCATCGGCGAGAATTGCGGCTGCTTCAGCAACTCGGTCAGGCGCGCGCCGCGGTTCAGCAGGCGCTGGGTCGTGGCGTCGAGGTCGGAGCCGAACTGGGCGAACGCCGCCATCTCGCGATACTGGGCAAGCTCACCCTTAATCTTGCCGGCCACCTGCTTCATGGCCTTGACTTGAGCGGCGGAGCCCACGCGCGACACCGACAGGCCGACGTTCACGGCCGGGCGGATGCCCTGATAGAACAGGTCGGTCTCGAGGAAGATCTGGCCGTCGGTGATGGAGATCACGTTGGTCGGGATATAGGCCGACACGTCGTTGGCTTGCGTCTCGATCACCGGCAGCGCCGTCAGCGAGCCGGAGCCGTTGTCCTTGTTGAGCTTGGCGGCGCGCTCAAGCAGGCGCGAATGGAGATAGAACACGTCGCCCGGATAGGCCTCGCGTCCCGGCGGACGGCGCAGCAGCAGCGACATCTGGCGATAGGCCACGGCCTGCTTGGAAAGGTCGTCATAGCAGACGAGCGCGTGCATGCCGTTGTCGCGGAAATACTCGCCCATGGCGCAGCCGGCGAAGGGCGCCAGGAACTGCATCGGCGCCGGGTCGGACGCGGTAGCGGCGACCACGATGGAGTAGGGCAGCGCGCCATTCTCCTCGAGCGTCTTCACGAACTGGGCGACGGTCGAGCGCTTCTGGCCGATGGCGACATAGATGCAATAGAGCTTGGCGCGACTCGTCATCGCCCTCGTTGATCGATTTCTGATTGAGGATGGTGTCGAGAATGATGGCGGTCTTGCCGGTCTGGCGGTCGCCGATGATGAGCTCGCGCTGACCGCGGCCGACCGGGATCAGGGCGTCGATGGCCTTCAGGCCGGTCTGCATCGGCTCATGCACCGACTGGCGGGGAATGATGCCCGGCGCCTTCACGTCCACGCGGCGCATCTCGTCGGATTCGATGGGCCCCTTGCCGTCGATCGGATTGCCGAGCGCATCCACCACGCGGCCGAGCAGGCCACGGCCCACCGGCACTTCCACGATGGCGCCGGTGCGCTTGCAGATGTCGCCTTCCTTGATGTTGCGGTCGTCGCCGAAAATCACGATGCCGACATTGTCGACTTCGAGGTTCAGCGCCATGCCGCGCGTGCCGTCGGCGAATTCGACCATCTCGCCGGCTTGGACCTTGTCCAGGCCGTAGACGCGGGCGATGCCGTCACCAACGGACAGCACTTGGCCGACTTCGTCGACTTCGGCTTCCTGCCCGAAATTCTTGATTTGCTCTTTGAGAATCGAGGAGATCTCGGCGGCTTTGATATCCATTAGCCAACCTCTTTCATGGCGTGCTTGAGACTGTTGAGTTTGGTGCGAAGCGAGGTGTCGATCATGCGGCTGCCCACTTTGACGGTGAGCCCGCCGAGGAGACTAGGATCGACTTGTTGCTCCAGCGTGACGTCCTTGCCGAGCGCGGCTTTCAGCGCCTGCTTGATGGCGGTGACTTGCGCTTCGGTGAGTGCTGTGGCGGCGGTGACGGTGGCGCTCGTCTCGCCGCGATGGTTCGCCAGCATGGCGCGAAAGCCGCGGATCATGTCGGGGGCGGCGAACAGGCGGCGGTTCTTGGAGACGAGCAGCAGAAAATTCTTGGTCAGGCCCTCGATCTTGAGCTTATCGAGGATGGCGGCAAGCGCCCGGCCTTGGTCTCCGGCCGAGAACATGGGGCTTTTCACCAGCCGCTGCATGTCTTCGACGGCGTCGAGCGCCTCGCCGAAACGGGTCACGTCGGCTTCGACCTGCTCCAGCGCCTTCGCTTCGAGGGCAAGCTCGAACAGGGCGGTGGCATAGCGGCCGGCTACGCCCGAAACGATATGGTCTTCGCCTGCCACTTCGAAAAAACGCCTCTTGCTCAGGGGCGGGCGCTATCTTCGCGCGTCCCACCCGCGGACCCCGGAAAATGCTGGGATTTAGAGCTTCCGCATCAACGGGTCAAACCCCCGAAAACGTCCCCCGGAAACCCCGCGGAGCCTGTAACACAGGGGGGAAGGGGGCGCAATATCGAGGGACAAGACTGCGTCCCAATGTACCCCTTGGGCTGGGCCAGGCCGACGAATTCCTTAGAGGAAGCTGTAGGGATCAATGTCGACGGTGAGGCGGATATCGCCTCTGGCCTTGGGCACTTGGGCCAGCCACACCCGCAAATAGGCCTGCAGATCGGCCTCCCGGGTGGCCTTGACCAGGAGCCGGAAGCGATAGCGGCCTCTGATCACCGAAAGCGGCGCCTCGGCAGGGCCTAAAACCTGGATTTTCTCGGCTTGGGGGGCGGCGCGGGCGACGTCCCGGGCATAGCCTTCCGCCGCCTCGCGGGAGCTCGCCGTCACCAAAATGGCGGCGAGCCGGCCGAAGGGCGGCAGGCCGGCCTCGCGGCGGGCGGCGATCTCGCGGTCCAGAAACGTGTCGCGGTCGCCGGCGACCAGAGCGGCGATCACCGGATGCTCGGGCATATAGGTCTGGATCAGGCCGCGGCCCTTGATGGCGTCGCGGCCCGCCCGGCCCGTCACCTGGCTCAGGAGCTGGAAGGTGCGCTCGGCGGCGCGCGGGTCGCCTTGGGCGAGGCCCAGATCGGCGTCGACCACGCCGACCAGCGCGAGCCCCGGAAAGTGATGGCCCTTGGCCACGAGCTGGGTGCCGATGATGATGTCGACCTCGCGGTCCTCGATCTCGCGCAAGGTCTCGCGCAGATCGCTGATGGACGGCGTGAGATCGCTCGACAGCAGCACGCGGCGCGCCTCGGGAAAGTGCTCGGCCACCTCCTCGGCGATGCGCTCGATGCCGGGGCCGCAGGCGACCAGCGATTCCTCGGCGCCGCAGCTCGGGCATTCCTGGGGGATCGGCATGAACTTGCCGCAGTGATGGCATTCGAGGCGGTGGCGGAATCGGTGCTCCACGAGCCAGGCGGAGCAATTGGGACATTCGAAGCGGAAGCCACATTTTCGGCAAAGGGTTACGGGTGCATAACCGCGGCGATTGAGGAACAGGAGCGCCTGCTCGCCGCGCTCCAGCGTCTTGGCGATCTCCTCGATCAGCACCGGCGACAGCCAGCGCCCGCGCTCGGGCGGGCTCTTGCGCATGTCGATGGCTTGGAGCGCCGGCAGGCTCGCCGCCTTGTAGCGGGTGCCGAGGCGGATATGCCGGTAGCGGCCCTGGCTCGCGTTCACCAGGCTTTCGATGGAGGGCGTGGCCGAGCTCAAGACCACGGGACAAGTTCCGAGATGCCCGCGCACAACCGCCATGTCGCGGGCCTGATAGGCGACGCGGTCCTCCTGCTTGTAGGCCTGGTCGTGTTCCTCATCGACGACGATGAGGCCGAGATCGGGGAAGGGCAGGAACAGCGCCGAGCGCGCGCCGGCCACGAGCTTGGCCCGATCTTCCGCGACCGCGCGCCAGACGCGTCCGCGCATGGATGGGCTGACGCCGGAGTGCCATTCGGCGGGCCGCGCCCCGAAGCGTTCCTCGCAGCGGGCGATGAACTGGCTGGTCAGGGCGATCTCCGGCATGAGCACGAGCGCCTGCTGGCCGCGCTCGAGACATTGGGCGATGGCCTCGAAATAGACTTCCGTCTTGCCGGAGCCGGTGACGCCGTCGAGCAGGCTGACCGAGAAGCCGCCGCCCGTGTGGCTCAGCAACTCCTTCGCGGCCTCGGCCTGCTCGGCGTTGAGCGTGGCCCGCTTGCGTTCGAGATCGAGCGGCATGGCATGCCAGTCGGGCAGCGTCTCGGTGAGGAGCGTGCCTGCGTCGACCAGACCGTCGATGACGCCGGGGCTGACGCCGGCGGCTTCCGCCAGGCTCGACTTCACCCAGGTAAGACCGTTCTTCGCCGCCTCCAGCACGCGGGCGCGGGCCGGCGTCATGCGCTCCGGCGGGGGGCCGACGAGCCGTACGCCGTAGCGCGGCGCCGGCGGCTCAAACGCCGAGCGCGCGCTCATCATCATGCGCAAGACCATGCCGGGCGAGCTGAGCGTGTAGTTGGCGACCCAGTCGGCGAAGTCGAGCGACACGGGCGGCAGCTTCGGCACGTCGTCGAGGATCGCGACGATCTCCCGCAGTTTTTTCCGCGCGATCTTTGGCGGCTCTTCGCCTGTCCGGGCGCCGCCACACGGCGGCGACATAGTGCACGGGCCCGAGCGGCACGACCACGAACTGGCCGGGCTCGACCTGTTCGCCTTGCGGCACCAGATAGTCGTAAGGGGCCGGCAGCGCGAGCGGCAGCAGGACGGGTACCGTCACCGGGGCGGTCTCGTGACCCGCCGCCGCCTCGGTAGCTTCGCGCTTTTTCGGGCTGGTCTCGGTCTTGGCCAGGGCGTACTCGTTGGGTTAAGCGGGGGTTAACGACTCACCGACCCATAGTAGCCGCTCGGGCGCAAAGTCGAGGGGTGGATGGCAGCCAAGTCGAAATCTGCGGCGAAATCCGAGGCGAAATCCAAGGCCGGATCGAAGGCGAAAGCGCAAGCGCTCGGCGCCGCGCCGGATGTCGACCGCGCGGTCAATGCCTGGTTCGTCTATCTCATGACCGAGCGCCAGCTGGCCGCCCTCACGGTGGAAGCCTATCGGCGCGACCTCGGCCAATTCCTTGGCTTCCTTGCCGGTCATTTCGAGCGCCAGCCTGACTTGAAGCTTCTGCTGTCGCTGTCGGCGCGCGACGTCCGTGCCTTTCTCGCCATGCGCCGCGCCAAGGATGTGGGCAGCCGCAGCCTGGCGCGGACGTTGAGCGCGCTGCGCATGTTCTACCGCTTCCTCGAGCGCCGTGGCTTGGGCAAGAACGACGCCATCCGCGCCGTGTCGCTGCCGAAGCTGGCGCATTCGGTGCCGAAGCCGCTCACCGCCGCAAAAGCCACCGCGCTGGTCGACGGCGCCGATATCGCGCACCCCGACGCGCCGGAATGGATTCTGGCCCGCGACACCGCGGTACTGACGCTGCTCTACGGGTCGGGCTTGCGCATCTCCGAGGCTTTGTCGCTCCGCGCAAAAGAGGCGCCGACCAAGGGGCGCGACATGCTGCGGGTGACGGGCAAGGGCTCGAAGACGCGCGTGGTGCCGGTGCTGCCGGTGACCCGGCAAGCCATCGAGCGCTATCTGAAACTCTGCCCGGCCAAGCTCGGCCCCGACGATCCGCTGTTCATCGGTGCGCGCGGCAAGCAGCTCTCGCCCCGCATCATTCAGCTCAGAATCGCCCGCGCCCGTGCAGCCCTTGGCTTGCCTGAGACGGCCACGCCGCATGCGCTGCGCCACTCCTTCGCCACGCATTTGCTGGGGGCCGGCGCGGACTTACGCGCGATCCAGGAATTGCTGGGTCATGCCAGCCTGTCGACCACCCAAGGCTATACCGAGGTCGATCGCGCCCATCTGCTCAAGACCTACGACAGCGCCCACCCCCGGGCTTGAGGGCACACTCCTTTAAGCATTTTTCCCAGTTTCCCGTCACTCTGCTCCGTTCCCCATTGCAGTACTGACCAGTCAGTCATAAATAGGAGGTGCAAAACCTAAGGGGTTCGAGCATGGCCGAGACAAAGTCCGCGGGGAAACAGGCCGCGAGCAAGCCAACCGCCGGCAAGCAAGCGGAGAAAAAATCCCAAAGCGCGGTGCCCCGCCGGCGGGTGCGGAAGGACGACCGTCCGCAAGAGATCGTGGCGGCCGCCTTCGAGGAGTTCGCCGCGAAGGGCTATGCCGGTACGCGGCTGGAAGACGTGGCGGCGCGCGCGAAGGTCTCCAAGGGCCTGCCTTATCTCTACTTCAAGACCAAGGAAGAGCTGTTCAAGGCGGTGGTGCGCAGCGTCATCACATCGCATTTCGACGTGATCCGCGACGAGATGGAGACGACAACGCTCTCCGTCGAAGATTTTCTCAAAGGGCCGTTCCTCAAATTCATCCAGGAGCTGGTGTGCTCGCGGCGCGTGTTCATCGTGCGTCTGCTGATTGCCGAAGGCCACAAGCATCCCGAGCTCACCGCCTTCTATTTCGACAATGTCGTCGCGGGCGGGCTGGAGACCCTGCGCGGGCTGATCGATCGCGGCGTCGCGCGCGGCGAGTTCCGCAAGACGGGCTTGCGCGATTACCCGCAGCTTCTCATTGCGCCGATGCTCATGGCCGTCATCTGGCGGGCGCTGTTCGAGCATCATCGCCATCTCGATACCGATCAGATGCTGAAGACGCATATCGACCTCATGGTCGACGCCATCCGGGCGCCGAAGGCCGAGGCCGGCGCGCCATGAAGCGAACCGCTCTCCTTCTCGCCGGCCTCATCGCCGTGACGGTGATCGGGCTCGTCCTGTTCACCTACAAGGGCAATCAAGAGGCCGAATTGCCCGGCTACATGGAAGCCGATCTGGTGTTCGTCGGCTCCGAGCAGGGCGGCCGCATCGCGACGCTGTCCGTCAAGGAAGGCGACACGGTCATATCGGGCGCACCCGTCTTCACGCTTGAAAGTTCCGAGCAGGAGGCGGCGGTCGCCGCGGCAAAATCGCGGCTCGAAGAGGCGCAAGCGCGTCTCGCCGACGCCGAAGCGGATATCCAGCGGCCGCGCGAGATCGACGTGCTGCAAGCCGCGCTCACCCGGTCGCAAGCCATGCTCAAACAATCGAGTCTCAATCTCGACCGGGTTCGAACGCTCTACGAAAAGGGCTGGGTGTCCAAGGCGCAACTCGACGACGCGGTGGCGCAGCATGACAGCAATCAGGCCGCCGTCGCCGAGGCGGAGCGCCGTATCGACGCCGGAAAGCTGCCCGGCCGCTCGGGCGTGATCGATGCCGCCGTGGCATCGGTCGCCGAAGCGCGCCATGCGTTGGACGAGGCGGAGAAGAATCTCGCCAAGCGCCAAGTCTACGCGCCGGTGAATGGGTCGATCGAAGAGGTGTATTTCCGGCCGGGCGAAGTGGTCGTCGCCGGCCAAGGCGTGGTGGCGCTGTTGCCGCCGGGCAATCTCAAGGCCCGCTTCTTCGTCTCCGAGCTGGACCGCGCCAAGCTCCATGTCGGTGAGATCGTCAAAATTTCGTGCGACGCCTGTCCGCCGGGTTTGACGGCCAAGATCAACTTTATCGCGCGCGACGCCGAGTTCACGCCGCCCGTCATCTTCTCCGAAGAGCAACGCAAGAAGCTCGTGTTTCTCGTCGAGGCGCGGCCGCAAGACGCGACCAACGATCTCACCGCCGGTCAGCCGATCACCGTGAGCCTTGCGACCGACGCGGAGAAAGTCGTGCGGCGATGAAGGAGATCGCCATCGACGTGCACGGCCTCACCAAAAGCTTCGACGGACGCGTCGTGGTGCGGGACCTGAGCCTGAAGGTGCCGAAGGGCGAGATCTACGGCTTTCTCGGGCCGAACGGCAGCGGCAAGACCACGACGCTCCGCATGCTCTGCGGGCTGCTCACGCCCGACTCCGGCGACGGCACCTGCCTCGGCTACGACATCCTCACCCAGCAGGATGAGATCAAGCGCCATGTCGGCTACATGACGCAGCGCTTCAGCCTCTATACCGACCTGTCGATCCGCGAAAATCTGGAGTTCGTGGCGCGGGTCTACGGCGTGCCGCACCCGCGCCGGGCCGCGAAGGAGGCCATCGACCGTCTCGGGCTTTCGGGCCGCGCCGAGCAACTCGCGGGCGAATTGTCGGGCGGCTGGAAGCAGCGGCTGGCGCTCGGCGCCTGCATCCTGCCGAACCCGCAGCTCCTCCTGCTCGACGAGCCGACCGCCGGCGTCGACCCCAAGGCGCGGCGCGAGTTCTGGGACGAGATTCACGGGCTCGCGGCGGACGGCATCACGGTGCTGGTGTCCACCCACTACATGGACGAGGCCGAGCGCTGCCACGAGCTCGCTTACATCGCCTTCGGCGAACTGCTGGCGAAAGGCACGGCGGCTCAGTTGGTCGCCCGGTCGGGGTTGACCACGTGGATCGTGTCGGGCCCCGATCTGCATGACCTCGCTATCGCGCTGCGGCACCGCAAGGGCATCGACATGGTCGCCTCGTTCGGCGCCGAGCTGCATGTCTCCGGCCACGACAAGCGGGCTCTGGATGCGGCCATCGCCGCGGCCAAGAAAGAAGACGGCGGGCATCGCTGGACGCGGGGCGAGCCGAGTCTCGAGGACGTGTTCATCCTTCTGATGGACAGCGTTAAGGACAATTTCGCGGCATGAACGCCGCCGCCGACAAGCGGGCTCCGCGGATGCGCGGCGACCCGGGCTTCCTCAAGCGCACCTGGGCCATGGTGGTGAAGGAGTTCGTGCAGATGCGGCGCGACCGCATGACCTTCGCCACGATGATCTTCATCCCCATCCTCCAGCTCGTGCTGTTCGGCTACGCCATCAACACCGACCCCAAGCATCTGCCGACGGCCGTGCTCCTGCGCGACGACGGCCCGCTGACCCGTGCCGTGCTCGCGGCGATGAAGAACAGCGATTATTTCGAGTTCGTCGCCCAAGTGCGCGATCCGGCCGAGATCGACCGGATGATGGCCTCGGGCGAGGTGCAGTTCGCGGTGGAGGTCCCGGCGAGCTTCGAGCGCGACATCCGCCGGGGCGACCGGCCCTCCTTCCTGGTCATCGCCGACGCGACCGATCCGGTCGCCACCGGCACGGCGATCTCCGCGGTCCAGGGGCTGGTCGACACCGCGCTCAAGCGCGAGTTGCGCGGGCCGGACGACTCCATCGCGGCGCGGGCGCCGCCGTTCAAGCTGACGCTGCAGCGGCGTTACAACCCCGAAGGTCTCACCCAATACAACATCGTGCCCGGGCTGCTCGGGGTGGTGCTGACCATGACCATGATGATGTTCACGGCGCTTGCGGTGACGCGCGAGATCGAGCGGGGCACCATGGAGAGCCTGCTCGCCATGCCGATCAAGCCGGTCGAGATCATGATCGGCAAGATCGCGCCGTTCGTGCTCGTGGGCTTCGTGCAGATGGCCATTATTATCAGCGCGGCCCATTTCATGTTCGGCGTGCCGATTCTCGGCAGCGTTCCGCTGCTGATCGCGCTCACGACGCTGTTCGCCGCGGCCAATCTCGCCGTGGGCTATACGTTCTCGACCATCGCCGAGAACCAGCTGCAGGCGGTGCAGCTGACATTCTTCTTCTTCCTGCCCAACATTCTCCTGTCGGGCTTCATGTTTCCGTTTCGCGGCATGCCGCACTGGGCGCAATGGATCGGCGAAATCCTGCCGCTCACCCATTTCATGCGCATCGTGCGCGGCATCATGCTCAAAGGGAACGGCTTCGCCGAGATGAGGATCGACGTGCTGGCGCTGGTGATCTTCCTGGTCGCCGCCATGGGGCTCGCGCTGTTGCGCTTCCGCCGCACGCTGGATTAGGCAAAAGTCGGGGAATAAGATAGCATCTAGGGGCCGAGGGTCTGGAAGGAAACTTTCATGCGCACTCTTCTGGTCTGTGCCGCCTTAGCCTCGCTTCACCTCACTCAGATGCTGCCGACGGAGGCGCTAGCCGCCGCCTCGGTTTGCGATGCGCCCTTCACAGGATGCTTGGCCAAATGCGGAAACAAGGTCACGACGTCCAAGCAAGAGACGACGGACCAACAGGGTTGCTTTATTGGATGCCGCCTCGCTAAAGCCGACTGCCTGAAGCGGCTACCGAGCGTTGGGCACGGTCACTGGTCTTATCATTAAAATTGACGCTTAGTCGGCCGTCCGCAGGTAGGCGTTCCGCCCCTCACATATGCAGCGCGCGCTTGTCGACGGCGAGCGCCGCCTCCTTGACCGCTTCGTTCAGCGTGGGGTGGGCGTGGCATGTACGGGCCAGGTCTTCGGCCGAGCCGCCGAACTCCATCAGCACGGCGGCCTCGGCGATCATGGTGCCGGCATCGGCGCCGATGATGTGCACGCCGAGCACGCGGTCGGTGGTTGCGTCGGCCAGGATCTTCACGAAGCCGTCCGTGGTGCGGTTGACCTTGGCGCGGCCGTTTGCCGTGAAGGGGAACTTGCCGACCTTGTAAGCGATGCCGGCCTCTTTGAGCTGTTCCTCGGTCTTGCCGACGGAGGCCACCTCGGGCGCGGTGTAGACCACGGACGGGATGACATCGTAATTCACGTGACCGGCCTGGCCCGCCAGGTCCTCGGCCACGGCGACGCCTTCCTCCTCCGCCTTGTGGGCGAGCATGGGGCCGGCGATGACGTCGCCGATGGCGTAGATACCGGGCACGTTGGTCTGGTATTTGTGATCGACGATGACGCGGCCGCGGGCGTGGGTCTCCACGCCGACATCCTCAAGGCCGAGGCCTTCGGTGCTGGGCACGCGCCCCACCGCGACCAGGACCACGTCGCAATCGATGGTCTCTTTCTTGCCGCCGTCGACCGGCTCGACGGTCAGCGTCACGCCTTTGCCCTTGGTGTCGACCTTGGTGACCTTGGCGCCGAGCTTGAAGGCGAGGCCCTGCTTTTCGAGAATGCGCTGGAGCTGCTTGGCGAGTTCGCCGTCGAGGCCAGGGGTGATGGTGTGCAGCATCTCGACCACGGTGACGGCTGAGCCGAGCCGCGACCACACCGAACCAAGCTCGAGGCCGATATAGCCGCCGCCGATAACCACGAGCCGCTTCGGCACTTTCGGCAGCGACAGCGCGCCGGTGGACGAGACGATGCGCTTCTCGTCGATGTCGATGCCCGGCACATGCGCGACGTCCGAGCCGGTGGCGATGACGATGGCCTTGGTCGCGAGCTGGGTCTTGCCCTTGCTCTCGACCACTTCGACGGTGTGCGGCGCGGTGATGCGACCGGTACCGTGAAAGGCGTCGATCTTGTTCTTCTTCAGCAGAAATTCGACGCCGTCGACATTGCCCTTCACGCCGGAATCCTTGAAGGCGAGCATGGCGGCGAGATCGAGCTCGGGTTTCACCTTGATGCCCATGCCGGCGAAATCGTGCGCGGCTTCGGCGAAAGCTTCGCTCGCATGCAGCAACGCCTTGGACGGGATGCAGCCGACATTGAGGCAGGTGCCGCCATGGGTGGCGCGCTTCTCCACCACGGCGACCTTCATGCCCAATTGTGCGGCGCGGATGGCGCAGACATAGCCGCCGGGGCCGGTGCCGATAACCACGAGATCGTATGTTGTCATGAGCTAAAGTCTCAGAGATCGAGGACGAGGCGCGCGGGGTCTTCGAGCGACTCCTTGACGTTCACCAGGAAGGTGACCGCCTCTTTGCCGTCGACGACGCGATGGTCGTAGGACAGCGCGAGATACATCATCGGCCGGGCCACGATCTGCCCATCGCGCACCACGGCGCGCTCCTCGATCCGGTGCATGCCGAGAATGCCCGACTGAGGCGCATTAAGGATGGGGGTGGAGAGCATCGAGCCGTAAATGCCGCCATTGGAGATGGTGAAGGTGCCGCCCTGCATTTCGGCGAGGCCCAGCTTGCCGTCGCGGGCGCGCATGCCGAAATCGGCGATCTGCGCTTCGATCTCGGCGAGGCTCATGGTGTCGGCCTCGCGCAGCACCGGCACGACGAGACCGCGCTCGGTGCCGACGGCGACGCCGATATGGTAGTAATTCTTGTAGACGAGGTCGTCGCCGTCGATCTCGGCGTTGACCGCCGGAATGTCCTTCAAGGCCTGGACGCAGGCTTTGACGAAGAAGCCCATGAAGCCGAGCTTCACGCCGTGCTTCTTCTCGAAGGCCTCGCGATAGTCCTTCCGCAATTGCATCACCGCGCTCATGTCCACGTCGTTGAACGTGGTGAGCATGGCGGCGGTGTCTTGCGCCTCCTTCAGACGCTTGGCGATGGTTTGGCGCAAGCGCGTCATGCGCACACGCTCCTCGCGGGCGCCATCGTCGGTGGCGACGGGCGCGCGCGGCGGGGCCGGCGGTTTCGGTTTGCGCTCGCGGATGAGCAGCGCCTCGGCGGCCTGGGCGGTCACGTCGCCCTTCAGCACCTGGCCGCGGCGGCCGGAGCCTTTGACGTCGCTGGGCTTCAGGCCGCTCTCGGCCAGCGCCTTGCGGGCGGCGGGCGAGGGCGGCATCTCGCCCGCGGTCTCGTCGAAATCGTAGCTGTCGGTGGTGATCTCCTCGCGCGGATGGGGCTCGCGCTCGAGTTCCTTCAGCGCGACCGGCGGTGGTGCCGCTTTGCTCTCGGCTTTAAGGGGCGCGGCGGCTTTGGCCACTACCTTCTTGGGGGCCTCGGGCTCAGACTTGGCTGGCTTGGCTTTGGCCGTCGTCGCCTTGCCGTCGCCCTCGGCGATGGCGCCCAGCAGAGCGCCGACGGCGACCGTATCGCCGGCATTGACGACGATATCGGCGAGCACGCCCGATGCGGGCGCCGGGACCTCGACGGTGACCTTGTCGGTCTCGAGCTCGACCAGAGGCTCGTCGACCGAGACGGCGTCGCCGGCCTGCTTGAACCACTGGCCGACCGTCGCCTCAACGACGGACTCTCCCAAGGCCGGCACCCGGATCTCTGTCGCCATCGGTTCGTCGCCTGTCTTTCTTTCGGTCTAGCCCAGCGCTTCGTCGAGAAAGGCTTTCAACTCACGCAGATGCTTGCTCATCAAGTCCCGTCGCCGTGGCGGCCGAGCTCGGCCGTCCAGCATAACGCGGGCGCCGATGCTTGGCACCGATATGGTCGAGGACCCAGGACAAATTCGGCTCGATGAAGCTCCAAGCTCCCATATTCTTCGGCTCTTCCTGGCACCACACGATCTCGGCGTCCTTGAAGCGCGTAAGCTCTTGGATCAACGCGCGGGCCGGGAAGGGATAGAGCTGCTCGACACGCAGCAGATAGACATCGGTAATGCCGCGTTTCTCGCGCTCCTCATAGAGGTCGTAATACACTTTGCCGGAGCACAGCACCACGCGCCTGATCTGGTCGTCGGCAACGAGCTGGATAGGCTCGTCAGGCTTGCCCTGCGCGTCGTCCCACAGCAGGCGATGGAAGCTCGACCCCGGGCCGAACTGCTCAAGATCGGATATCACACGCTTATGACGGAGCAGCGACTTCGGCGTCATGAGCACGAGCGGCTTGCGGAACTCGCGATGCAGCTGGCGCCGCAAGACGTGGAAATAGTTGGCCGGCGTAGTGCAGTTGACGACCTGCCAATTGTCCTCGGCGCAAGACTGGAGATAGCGCTCGAGCCGCGCCGAGGAATGCTCCGGTCCCTGGCCTTCATAGCCGTGCGGGAGCAGGAGCACGAGGCCGGACATGCGCAGCCATTTGCGTTCGCCGGAGGAGATGAACTGGTCGATGATCACCTGCGCGCCGTTGGCGAAATCGCCGAATTGCGCCTCCCACATCACGAGCGCGTTCGGCTCGGCGAGGCTGTAGCCGTATTCGAAGCCGAGCACGGCCTCTTCCGAGAGCATGGTGTTGATGACCTCGAACTCGGCCTGTTTCTTGTCGAGATGCTTGAGCGGCGTGTACTTTTTCTCGTTCTCCTGATCCATGAGCACCGAATGGCGCTGGGAGAAGGTGCCGCGCTCGGAGTCTTGGCCCGATAGCCGGACCTTGAAGCCCTCGACCAAGAGCGTGCCGAAGGCGAGCGCCTCGGCCGTCGCCCAGTCGATGCCCTTACCCTCGTCGATCATCTTGCGGCGATTGCCCATGATGCGGGCGATCGTCTTGTGAGCCGTGAAGTTCTTGGGGATGGTGGTGAGCTTGTTGCCGACTTGGCGGAGCAGATCGAGGTCGACGCCGGTCATGCCGCGGCGGGCGCCTTCGTCGGCAAAGCCGATGCCCGACCATCTGCCGTCGAGCCAGTCGGCGCGGTTCGGCCGATAGGTCTCGCCGGCGGCGAATTCCTCTTCGAGATAGGCGCGGAATTTCGCCTGAAGCTCCTCGACCTCATCGGCGGTAAACAGACCCTCGTTGATCAGCCGGTTGGCGTAGGTCTCGACCACGCCCGGATGGGCGGCGATGCGCTGATACATCAGGGGTTGGGTAAAGGCCGGCTCGTCGGCCTCGTTGTGGCCGTGCCGGCGGTAGCAGAACATGTCGATGACGACAGGCTTGCCGAAGCGCTGGCGGTACTCTGTGGCGATCTTGGTGACATGCACCACGGCTTCCGGATCGTCGCCGTTCACATGGAAGATCGGAGCGTCGATCATCTTGGCGGCGTCGGACGGATAGGGCGACGAGCGCGAGAAGCGCGGCGCGGTGGTGAAGCCGATCTGATTGTTGACGATGAAGTGGATCGAGCCGCCGGTGCGGTGACCGCGCAAGCCCGACAGTCCGAGGCATTCGGTGACCACGCCTTGACCGGCGAACGCCGCATCGCCGTGCAAAAGAAGCGGCAGGATCTCTTTGCGCTCCTTGTCGCCGCGCTGGTCCTGCTTGGCCCTGACCTTGCCGAGCACCACGGGATCGACGCTTTCCAGATGCGAGGGGTTCGCGGTGAGCGACAGATGCACGCGGTTGTCGTCGAACTCGCGGTCGGAGGAGGCGCCCAGATGATATTTCACGTCGCCGGAGCCCTCGACATCGTCGGGCTGGGCCGAGCCGCCGCGGAACTCGTTGAAGATGGCGCGATAGGGCTTGGCCATGACGTTGGCGAGCACGTTGAGGCGGCCGCGATGGGGCATGCCGATGACGATCTCGCGCACGCCGAATTGGCCGCCGCGCTTGATGATCTGCTCCAGCGCCGGGACCATGGACTCGCCGCCGTCGAGGCCGAAGCGCTTGGTGCCGGTATATTTGACATTGAGGAAGCGCTCGGACCCTTCCGCCTCGATGAGCTTGGTGAGGATCGCCCGCTTGCCTTGCGCGGTGAAGCGGACCTCGTTGTCCATGCCTTCGATGCGTTTTTGGATCCAGGCGCGCTGCTCGGGATCGGAGATGTACATGTACTCGACGCCGATCGAGCCGCAATAGGTGCGCTTGAGGATGTCCAGCACCTCGCGCAAGGTCGCGAACTCGAGCCCGAAAGCGCCGCCGATATAGATGGGCCGGTCATAGTCGGCCGTGGTGAAGCCGTAGGTCGCGGGCTTGAGCTCGGGATGCTCGCGGCGCGTGGTGAGTTCCAGCGGGTCGAGCTTGGCGACGAGATGGCCGCGGGTGCGGTAGGCGCGGATCAGCATGCGCGCGCCCAAGCGTGTCGCGGGCGGCGTCGAGGGCTTGCTTCTGGGTCAGAGAGCCGCGTGGCGCCGCCGGTCGCAGGGAGCGTGCCACCTTTGGCGCCCCAGGACGGCCCGCGCGCATCGGCGAAGCACATCGGCGGCTTCGTCGCCGAGCGCTGGCGAAGAAGCTCTGCCATTCGGGATCGAGAGAGGCCGGGTCCGCCTCGTAGCGAGCGTACAGCTCCGGCGAGATAGGTGGCGTTCGCGCCGTCCAGGAACGACGTGCGGGCAAACACTTCGTTCAGTTCGTGTCGTGTCATCGGACCAAACCCTGCCGGTGAATCAGTGAATCACCGGCGTGCGGGGCAATCAAGGCGAGCGTTAGGCGTCCGGCTTCCCCATCACGAAAATATTCCTGCAAGCGTCGTTCCAAGGGCCGCAGGGGACGGCGAGACGACGATACCGGCGGCCTGCATTGCCTCAATTTTACTCTTTGCGTCGCCTTTGCCGCCCGAGATGACGGCACCGGCATGGCCCATGCGGCGGCCCGGGGGCGCCGTGGCGCCGGCGACGAAGCCGACGATCGGCTTCTTGTTGCCGGCCTTGATGAGGAACTCGGCGCCCTCTTCCTCGGCCGAGCCGCCGATCTCGCCGATCATGATGATGGCCTCGGTCTCGTCGTCCTCGAGGAACAGCGAAAGCGCATCGACGAAATTGGTGCCGTTGACGGGGTCGCCGCCAATGCCGATGCAGGTCGTCTGACCGAGCCCGGCGGCGGTGGTCTGAGCCACGGCCTCATAGGTGAGGGTGCCGGAGCGCGAGACGATGCCGACCTTGCCGGGCATGTGGATATGGCCGGGCATGATGCCGATCTTGCACTGGCCCGGGGTGATGACGCCCGGGCAGTTCGGGCCGACCAGGCGGGTATCCGAACCGCACAGCGCGCGCTTGACCTTGACCATGTCGAGCACCGGCACGCCTTCGGTGATGCAGACCACCAGGCCGATGCCGGCGTCGATCGCCTCGAGGATCGCGTCGGCGGCGAAGGGCGGCGGCACATAGATGGCGGAGGCCGTGGCGCCGGTCGCCTCGACGGCCTCGCGGACGGTGTCGAATACCGGCAGGTCGAGATGCTTCGTGCCGCCTTTGCCGGGGGTGACGCCGCCGACCATCTTGGTGCCGTAGGCGATGGCCTGCTCGGAATGAAACGTGCCTTGGGCGCCGGTGAAGCCCTGGCAGATGACGCGCGTATTCTTATCGATGAGGACGGACATGATTAGCGGCTAAAGCCTTTGGCGGAAGGATTGATGAAAAGACGCGAAAGAAATGACGATGCGAGTTTCAAGCCGCGGCCTTGACGGCGGCGACGGCCTTCTTGGCGGCGTCATCGAGGTCGTCGGCGGGGATGATGGCGAGGCCGGACTCGCGCAGCAGCTCCTTGCCGCGCTCCACGTTGGTGCCTTCGAGACGCACCACCAGCGGCACGGCGATATTGGTTTCCCGCGCCGCGGCGATGATGCCCTCGGCGATGGTGTCGCAGCGCATGATGCCGCCGAAGATATTGACCAGCACGCCCTGCACGTTGGGATCGGACAGGATGATCTTGAACGCCTCGGTCACGCGCTCCTTGGTGGCGCCGCCGCCGACGTCGAGGAAGTTCGCGGGCTCGCCGCCATAGAGCTTGATGATGTCCATGGTGGCCATGGCCAGGCCGGCGCCGTTGACCATGCAGCCGATGGTGCCGTCGAGCTTCACGTAGGACAGGTCGTGCTTCGACGCCTCGACCTCGGCCGGGTCCTCTTCATGAATGTCGCGCAACGCGACGATATCCGGATGGCGGAACAGGGCGTTGTCCTCGAACCCCATCTTGGCGTCGAGGCACACGAGATTGTCCTCTTTGGTGACGACCAGCGGGTTGATCTCGATGAGGCTCGCGTCCTTCTCGATGAAGAGGTCGTAGAGCATCTTGATGAGCTTGCCGCACTGCTTGGCGAGGTCGCCTTCGAGCTTCAGCGCCGACGCGATGACGCGGCCATGATAGCCGCTCAGGCCCGTCGCGGGATCAACGTCGAGCGTGGTGATGAGCTCGGGCGTGTTGGCGGCGACTTCCTCGATATTGACGCCGCCTTCGGTCGAGGCGACGAAAGCCACGCGGCCCGACGCGCGGTCGACCAGAAGCGAAAGATAGAGCTCGCGGGCGATGGTCGTGTCCTCGACCAAGTACACGCTGCGCACGACGCGGCCTTTCGGCCCGGTCTGCGGCGTGATGAGCGGCTTGCCCAGCATGCGGTCGGCTTCTGCGTGCAGTTCCTCAAGCGTCTTCACGATTTTGATGCCGCCGCCCTTGCCACGTCCGCCGGCGTGGATCTGGGCCTTCACCACGAAGACGTCGCCGCTGAGATTTTTTGCTTGCGCGGCGGCGTCCTGTGCGGTCGTGGCGACCGTGCCCTTTGCGACCGGGGCGCCGTAGGCCTTGAGTAGTTCCTTGGCCTGGTACTCGTGAATGTTCATGGGAACTCTCTGCTCGCCCGCCCGACTAGGTCGCGGCGAGGTTGGGGGCGATCCTCTGGCAAAGCTCGACGAGGGCCTTCACCGATTCCACCGAATGCATGAAGGCGTCTTTCTCGGCCGAGGACAGGTCGAGTTCGATGACGCGCTCGACGCCCTTGGCGCTGATGATCACGGGGACGCCGGCATAGATGCCCTTCACGCCGTATTCGCCGTTCAGGTAGGCGGCGGCGGGGAGCACGCGCTTCTCGTCGTTGAGATAGGATTCGGCCATGTCGAGGGCGGCGGTGGCCGGGGCGTAATAGGCGGAGCCGGTCTTGAGCAGGCCGACGATCTCGGCGCCGCCGTCACGGGTGCGCTGCACGATCTCGTCGAGCCGCTTCTGGGTGATCCAGCGCATCTTGACGAGGTCGGCGATCGGAATGCCGGCCACCGACGAATAGCGGATAAGCGGTACCATGGTGTCGCCGTGGCCGCCCAGCACCATCGTGTGGATGTCTTGCGGGCTGACGTCGAACTCCTCGGAGAGGAAGTAGCGGAAGCGCGCGCTGTCGAGCACGCCGGCCATGCCGACGACCTTGTTGCGCGGCAGGCCGGAGGTCTTCTGCAGAGCCCAGACCATGGCGTCGAGCGGGTTGGTGACGCAGATGACGAAGGCTTCCGGCGCGTATTTGCGAAGCCCTGCGCCCACCTGCTCCATGACTTTCAGGTTGATCTCGAGCAAGTCGTCGCGGCTCATGCCGGGCTTGCGCGGCACGCCGGCGGTGACGATCACTACGTCGGCGTCCTTGATCTCGGCATATTCGTTGACGCCCTTGAATTTCGGGGCGAAGCCGCCGACCGGAGCGGAGTGGGACAGGTCGAGCGCCTTGCCTTGGGGGACGCCGTCGACCACGTCGAACAGGATGACGTCGCCAAGCTCTTTGATGCCGGCAAGGTGAGCGATGGTGCCGCCGATCTGGCCAGCGCCGATCAATGCAATTCGACTACGCGCCATGAAAATCCCCTTCGAATATTTGCCGCCTTTTCCGTATTTGCGGGCCCCGCATGAACTCGTGGTTGGTTAAATGCAATTGGGCTCCAGCGCAAGGCAGCGATTAGTATGAAACGGCCTGGGCTGCGGGTTTCAGGGTTCCGCCATGGAGCAGCCCATGGCCAGCCCTGGGACGATCGGATAGGGTGGCTCGAGGCATGCAACGCGAGGTTTCGCATGAGGGACGACGCGGCCGGCCAGGGCTCCCGAGAGAGCCGAGCCGACTGACGAGGAGTTGGAGCGAACGCCGCCGCTGCCGCTTGTGGTGTGGGCGGCGCGGTGCAGCGCCTATTTTCTGGCGCTCGGCGGGATCATGCTCCTGTCCTTCGCCTATTACGGCTTCGACACCGATCCGCAGAGCTTTCCCCCGGGCTTTCGCCTCAATCCGCTCCAGGCCGGCGTCAATTTCATCTGGGGCTTGACCGGCACGCTGATCGGCTTCTTCCGGCCGCGCTTCGCGATCGCGTTCGTGCTGGCATTTGCCGCCTTCTACACGCTGGTGGCAGGCCTCGGCACCTTCGCCGGCTCGGCTCTCGGCATGGTGCTGGGGACCCCGGCCAAGGTGTTCTACTGGGTGGTGGTGGCGGGCGCCTGGGCGGTGGGCTTGCGGGCGCTGCTGCGCAAACGGCGCGCCGGCTGACGGGCGTTTACTCGGCTTTGCCGGGCTCCACCTCGACGGCGAGGGGTTTGTCCACGGGCTTCACGCGCACCACGAACAGCTTCACCGGCACGGTGCCCTCGTTCAGGCCGCGGTGGACGGCATTGGGGTGGAGATAGAAGCTTTCGCCGGCCTTGAGATGCTTGGTGCCTTCGCCCTCGATCTCGAGCGTGAGCTCGCCCGACAGGATGTAGCTCACCTCATGGGCGTCCGGGTGGATATGCCAGGGGAGCACGGCGCCCGGGGGGATGCTGTAAACGTCGGTCACCACCTCCTTGCCGGGCTCGCCGGCCATCGGCTCAGTGAACAGCTCTTCCCTGACCACGCCGGCAGCCACCCCCGCCTCGCGAGCAGTCCGGCCGGCAGAGTCCAAACGATCATGCTTGCGAGCAGGGCAGTGGCAACGATCGCGGTCCGCATATGTGCGCCTCCTATCATCGGCGCCACTGTAACGGCCCGGCGCGCATTCGCGGATAAGGAATTGGCGCTACAGTGGATCCACACACAAGGAGGACACCATGACCTACACCTATTCAGGCGCACAATACGGCATCGGCTTCGGCACCGCGCTCGCCATCGCCATTTCCTACGTCAACAATCACTCGATCCTGTGGGCGATCATTCACGGCTTCTTCAGCTGGTTTTACGTGATCTATTACGCGCTCGCTTATTAGGCGCGTCATCGTCGCGGGCCGGGTCGGGGGCGGCGCGATCGGCAGGCGGCGCATCCTGCCCGGGCTCATTCGGCGTGCGGTTTCGCGGAAAACTCGGCGGCGCCACGATGGCGAAACCGCCGGCGAGGCTCAAACAAAACGCCTGCTGCAGATTGAGAGTCATGCTCGGCCTCCTGCACCAAAAGCCCCGCGTCTGTGAGGATAACGTGCAAGGCACGGCCAGGTTCCGCGCACGCGAAAGCCCCCTCCCAAGCGGAAGGGGGCTCATCGTCGCGACGGTTAACTGCGATTCAGCTTAGCGGACGGAGATGCTGAAGCCGGGACCGCGGTCGTAATAATACGGCGCGCCGTAATAGCCACGCGGACCGTAGCCGTAAGAGGCATAGCCGCGCGGTGCGTAGTAGCCGCGGCCGTAATAGCGGTCGCCATAGAGCGGGCCGACGCGGCCGGCATGACGGCGGTGCTGATAATAGCCCGAGCTTGGCTCGATCCGGCTCCAGCTGCCGCCGAACTGACCTTCATTATGCACGGAGTTGGCCAGGGCCGGGGTGATCATGGCCGGGGCCGTCACCAGCGCGGCACCGGCCATGAGGCCAAGCGCCAGCGCGGTATTGCGAAACATTTTCTTCATCGAAAGCCTCCTTTCGTTGGCTTGTTCATGGGGGGAAAACGGATGAGACGGGCCCCTGTTCCTCTCGCCCGACACCATGCCGCAGGAGGCCCGCGCGGACCCATGCCCTTCTCGGCCCCCGGATTCGCTTGTATGCTGGGCCCCTCGAGGATGGCCGCGTCTTTTCGGTCTTGGTAACGCGTGGGGGGCAGCAAGTGATCTCGACAAAGTGGCGCCCAGCGCGCCGGACCGCTTATCGCGCCGTCGGCGTCCTGCTTGTCGCAGGCCTCGGTGCGGGTGCCGCGCTCGCCGCGCAATACGAGAGTGCGCCGTCCTTCACCGCGCGCGCCGTGCTGCCGCCGAGCCTCCTCAACAGCCCCTATTACAAGGTGCAGAACCAGGTGGGGGTCGAGAACTACCAATATGTGTTCAACGTGGATACGCAGTGGGGATCGTTCCGCATCGTGGGCACCACGCTGTTGCGGGTGCGGGCCCGCGAGATGCAGGCGGCGGCAAAGCTGGCGGAGATCGGCGGCGCCGAGACTCTGGTGGACGCGGCGGGGGCCACCGCGCTGAAACCGCTCGGCACCGCCAAGGGCCTCATCACCGCGCCCGGCAAGACGATCGGCGATACCTTCAAGGGCGTGGGCAATTTCTTCGGCGGCATCAATGCGGGCATGAAGGCGACGGATCCGCGCAAAGAGGGCATCGTCGCCTCGGTGACGGGCGGCGCCGCGGCGCGGCGCAAGCTCGCCTTCGACCTCGGCGTCGATCCCTACACGAGCTTCAAGCCGTTGGATGAGCAGCTGACGCGGCTCGCCACGGCAAGCGCCATCGGCAATACCGGCGTCAATGTGGGGCTCAGCTTCGTCACCGGCGGCGCCAGCATCGCCATCAGCGCCACCTCGACCAGCCAGAAGCTGCGCGAGGCGTTGCGCGACAAGACGGCGGCGCAGCTCGAGGAGACGGGCCGCGAATTCCTCACCGCCATGGGCGTGGCGAAGACCGCGCAAGACGCCTTCTATGCCAACGCCAATCTGACGCCGACCGACAAGGCGGTCATCGTCGTGGCGCTGAAGACGCTCGGCACCGTTCCTGGCCGGCAGATCTATGTGGAGACCGCCTCGGGGGCGAGCTCCATCGAGATGGCGTTCTATTATCGCCGCCAGTCCGAGCTGATCGCCAACTACAACAAGAAGATCGCGCCGGTCACCGGCTTCATCCGGGCGGGCCGCGCGCCGATGATCCAGACGGCGAAGGGCACGGTGTCGATCCTGCCCGTGGATTATCTTTATTGGAGCGCGCCGATCGAGGCCTTGGCGGCGAACGGGCGTGGCCAGATGTGGCTCACGGGCAAGGCGAGCAGGACGGCGACATCGCAGCTCGCCGCGCGCGGCTGGACGGTGACGCCGAATGTCGGCCCCCGGCTGGATTAGCGAACCTCCAGACGTCGCGCCAGACACCCTACCTCGCTCGACGGCATCCAGTGGTCAGTGCGAACGGGGCGGTCCGCTCTAGTCGATGACCGGAACAAGTCCGGGCAACAGTCACAGGTGCCACTGTTCGCCACTTTTGACGCGCAATCTGGCGCTAGGCCGTTGCCGGGCTTATGAAAAGGCATGGATTTGCGCGACGCAGGGCGGACGGGTCTGGGATTTGCGGCCAGGATGGCCGCGGCGGTGGGCTTGGCCGCGGGGCTCGCGGTCCTGCTTTCGGCTTGCGCCAGCGGTTCTGGCCCTCAGGACATGGTCAAGCAGCTCACGAGCGTCGATCAGGGCAGGCCCTATCTCGGTATGAGCAAGACCGAGGTGCTGTCCTGCGCCGGCCAGCCGCGCTCGCGCATTCCCGGCGCCCCGGGCACCGAGACGCTGGTCTATCACTATAGCGGCGCCGGGCCGGTGCCGCAGGCCGCCGATCCGGATGCCGGCGGCAAGAAGAAAATCTCGAGCCCGTTCGGCGGCAAGAAGAAATCGAAGGGCCCCGAGGCGGAGTGCACGGCGAGCCTCACCTTCGAGAAGGACGTCCTCGTGCGCGTCAGCTATGCGCATATGAACGTGCGCAGCCCCTATGAATGGCAGAGCGAGAAGACCGAAGCGGCGCAGGAGAAGATGCGCAATGAGGGCGTGCCGACTTGCCCCTTCTCCCTGCCGCGCTGCCGCCGCTAGCTTTTTTGATGCGCTACCGCTTCGCTACTTGAGCGCTTTGATGCGCTACCGCTTCGCTGCTTGAGCGCTTTACGCCGGGGTGTGGCAGACGGCCTCGATATTGTTGCCGTCGGGATCGAGCACGAAGGCGCCGTAATAATTGGCGTGGTAATGCGGGCGCAGACCGGGCGGGCCGTTGTCCTTGCCGCCGGCGGCAAGGGCCGCCTCATAGAAGGCGTCGACGCCGGCGCGGGAGCCCGCCGTAAACGCCACATGCACATGGCTGCCTTCAGCAACCGGTGCTTCGCCGATCCAGAAGAAGGGTTTTTGCTCGGCGCCGAAGCCGACCGCCGGGCCGTTGCCGGTCAGCTCGGCCGGGATTTCCATAATCAGGCCGATGCCGAGCGGCTTCAGCGCCTTGAGATAGAAGGCGGTAGCCCGGCCGATGTCGCGCACGGGCATGCCGATATGATCGATCATCTCTAAGCGCTCCGCTTTTTAATGCGCTACCGCTTCGCTGCGTGAGCGCTTTCTCTCTTTGCGCTACCGCTTCGCTACATGAGCGCCTAAGCGCGCTCCACCATCTTGCGCTTGAGCGAGGCGATGGCCTTGGCCGGGTTCAGGCCCTTGGGGCAGGCCTTGGTGCAGTTGAGAATGGTGTGGCAGCGATAGAGCCGGAAGGGGTCCTCGAGATCGTCGAGGCGCTCGCCGGTGCGCTCGTCGCGGCTATCCTCCACCCAGCGCTCGGCCTGCAGCAGCACGGCGGGGCCGAGATAGCGGTCGCCGTTCCACCAGTAAGACGGGCAGGCGGTGGAGCAGCAGGCGCACAGGATGCACTCGTAGAGGCCGTCCAGCTTCTCGCGGTCCTCGTGGGACTGGCGCCATTCTTTTTGCGGCGTCGGACTGTCGGTCTTGAGCCAAGGCTCGATGGAGCGGTGCTGGGCATAGAACTGCGTCATGTCCGGCACGAGATCCTTGACCACCGGCATATGCGGCAGCGGGTAGACGGCGATGGCGCCCTTGGCATCGTCGGCGTGCATGGTGCAGGCCAGCGTGTTGGTGCCGGCGATGTTCATGGAGCAGGAGCCGCACACGCCTTCGCGGCAGGAGCGGCGGAAGGTCAGCGTCGGGTCGATCGTGTTCTTGATCCAGATGAGGGCGTCGAGAACCATCGGCCCGCACTCGTGCATGTCGACCCAATAGGTGTCGACGCGCGGGTTGTCGTTCGTCTCCGGATTGAAGCGGTAGATGCGGTATTCGCGCCAGCGCCCGGCCTCGGCGTCCTTGGCCGGCGGGTTCCACTCTTTGCCCTTGGTGACCTTGGAATTCTTGGGAAGTGTGAACTGGACCATCTCAACCTATTCCTTTGCCCTGCCCGGTCTTTGCCGCACCTTTTCGACCATAGGTAGCCAGCGGCGGCGATGCGGGCAAGCCTCGTTTCATCCGCCGTCGAGCATGTCGCGCACCTTTTGGGCGAGATCCTGCGCCGCGTACGGCTTGTTGAGCAGGTGGACATCGGCGTCGAGGCGGCCCTGGTGGACGATGGCGTTGCGGGTGTAGCCGGTGGTGAAGAGCACGGGCAGGCCGGGGTAGCGCTTGAGGACTTCGTCGGCCAGGACGCGTCCGGTGACCCCGCCCGGCAGGACCACGTCGGTGAACAAAAGGTCGATCTCAGGCTTGTCGTCGAGGATACCGATAGCGGCGGGGGCGTCGGCGGCTACCAGCACGGTATAGCCGAGCGAGCGGAGCACATCGGTCGCATAATCCCTGACCCCGTCATTGTCCTCCACCAGGAGTATCGTCTCGTGGGGCTCGCCGCGCGGCACGGGCCGCGCATCCTCTGCTTTGCCGGTCGGCGCGGCGGCAATTTCCTCGACGCTGGTCATGCGCGGCAGATAGAGCTTCACGGTCGTGCCGTGGCCTTCCTCGCTGTAGATGCGCACATGGCCGCCGGACTGCTTGACGAAGCCGTGCACCATGGACAGGCCGAGGCCGGTGCCCTGACCTTCAGGCTTGGTGCTGAAGAACGGCTCAAACACATGGTCGATAACGGTGGCCGGAATTCCGGTGCCGGTGTCCGTGATGCTGAGGACAACATACTGCCCGGGCTCGACGTCGCCGAAGCGGCGCACATAGTCCGCGTCGAGATAGGTGTTCGATGTCTCGATGGTGAGGCAGCCGCCCTCGGGCATGGCGGCGCGGGCGTTCAGCGCGAGATTGAGCAGCGCATTCTCCAGTTGATGATTGTCGGCGAAGATCGGCCATAGACCGGCGCCGAGCACCGTTTCCACGCTGATCTGCTCGCCGAGGCTCCGGCTCAGCATGTCGAGCATGTTCGTGACCAGACGATTCATGTCGACGCGCACCGGTTCGAGAGCCTGACGGCGCGAGAAGGCGAGCAAGCGCTGGGTCAGCTGGGCGGCGCTGCGCGCCCCGTGCATGGCCTGGTCGAGCGGCTTTCTCAGCTTCTCGACCACCGGGACCGCCCCTTCCTTCGCTTTGGCAAGCTGCCTTTTGAGCGTGTCGAGATTGCCGATAATGACGGTCAGCAGGTTGTTGAAGTCGTGGGCGATGCCGCCGGTGAGCTGGCCGACAGCCTCCATTTTCTGCACCTGCCTGAGCGAGTCCTCGGCTTCTTGGCGGCGCTTCGATTCCTCCTCGAGCTGCTTGGTGCGATCGATGAGGCCCGACACGGCGTGCCGTGTCGCGATAGCGAGCGTGCCCGCCAGAACGATTGCCGTCACCAAGGCCAAGATGATCAGGGCCGCCAGCCATCGCCGCAAGGAGGCAACATTCTCCCGCTGCAGGCGCAGCCTCGCGTGCCCTGTCTCGAAGAAGGCCTTCATTTCGGCCCGAATGGCCTCCATCAGACCGCGGCCCTGGTCGGTCCTCACGATCTCGATCGCCTGATCGCGCCCACCCGCTTGCGACAGGTCGATGGTCCGCTTGATCTCTGCCAGCTTTGCGCTAATGAGCGGCTCGATAGCCAAGATATGGTAGCGTTGCTCGGGATCGTCGGCGGTGAGCTCATGGAGCCGGTCGAGCATCAGGGGGACTGTGCCCACCGCGCGGTCGTATGGCTGCAGATAGGCCGCGTCCTCGGTCAGAAGATAGCCGCGCTGGCTCGTTTCGGCCTCTTGAACGTCCGCCAGCAGGGCCTCGCCGGCGATCCGGATATCCAGCGACCTATCGACGAGCCGGTCGGCCTCGTTCGAACGGACGACAAGCACAGCCACGGCGGCGGCGGCGGCAAGCACGAAGCCCATGCCGACGACGACGATCAGGGGGGCGTGCCTGACGAGGCGGCTAGCTTTGACGACACGCTGCGGCACGACTGCTCAGTCCTCTAGCGGGGCCGGATAAAACGGTTCATGGTGGCGTTCGGCGCGTGCTGATAAGATCACCGCAATCGGTTCATTCATAGGGACTTTCTGGTGCCACGCATCCTGGTCGTCGACGACGAACCGTTAATCTCGATGCTGGTCGAGGATTGGCTGACCGAGCTTGGCTGCGAGGTCGTCGGTCCGGCCCGCTCACTCCAGGACGGGCTCGATTTGGCGGGTAGCGATGGACTGGATGGAGCGATCCTCGATCTCCGGCTGGGCGATGAGGACTCCTACCCATTGGCAAACGCGCTGCGCGCGCGCGGCGTTCCGTTCGCCTTCGCCACGGGCGACGGCGGGCCTAACGATGAACCGGGTTTCGAGACGGCGCTTCTGCTCGCCAAGCCGTTCGACTTCGAGGGCGTGAAATCCGTCCTGGGCCAGCTGCTCGGCCAGGCGCCGGCCGGATAGCGCTGACGACCGTTCCGGGAGCCTAGTACACCCGCTCCTTGGGCTCGATATAGGCGATCTCGTTCGACAGCGTGAAGGTGTGCACCGGCCGGAAGTCGAGCTTCACGATATGCGTGCCGTAATCGGCATAAGACAGCGTGTGCTTCATCCAGTCGGTGTCGTCGCGCTTGGGGAAATCCTCGCGGGCGTGGGCGCCGCGGCTTTCCTGCCGCGCCAGCGCGCCTTGCACGGTGACGGCGGCTTGCGAGATCAGATTGTCGAACTCGAGCGTCTCGACGAGATCGGTGTTCCAGATCAGCGAGCGATCGGTCACCTTGAGGTCGGCGGCGTCGTCCCACACTTGCTTGATGCCCTTCACGCCCTCTTTAAGCACCTCCTCGGTGCGGAACACCGAGCAGTCGCGCTGCATGGTCTTCTGCATGCGTAAGCGCAGCTCGGCGGTGGGCGTGCCGCCATTGGCGTAGCGCAGGCCGTCGAGGCGCGCGATCGCCGCTTCGCCCAAGCCCTTGGGCAGCTCGGGAATGTCGCGGCCCTTGCCGACCACCTCGGCGCAGCGCATGGCCGCGGCTCGGCCGAACACCACGAGATCGATCAGCGAGTTGGAGCCGAGACGGTTGGCGCCGTGCACCGACACGCACGCCGCCTCGCCCAGCGCCATGAGGCCCGGCACGATGGCGTCCTTGTCGTCGCCCTTCGGCGCGATCACCTCGCCGTGCATGTTCGTGGGGATGCCGCCCATATTGTAGTGGCAGGTGGGGATGACGGGGATCGGGCCCTTGGTGACATCGACCCCGGCGAAGATGCGGGCGAGGTCGGTGATGCCCGGCAACCGTTCGGCCAGCATGGCGTCGTCGAGATGATCGAGATGGAGATGCATATAGTCCTTGTCGGGACCGTGGCCGCGGCCTTCGCGAATCTCGATGGTGATGGCTCGGGAGACGACATCGCGCGAGGCGAGATCCTTGGCGGAGGGCGCGTAGCGCTCCATGAACTTCTCGCCCTCGGAATTGCGTAAGTAACCGCCTTCGCCGCGTGCGCCCTCGGTGATGAGCACGCCGGCGCCATAGACGCCGGTCGGGTGAAACTGCACGAACTCCATGTCCTGGAGCGGCAGGCCGGCGCGCAGCACCATGGCGTTGCCGTCGCCGGTGCAGATATGGGCGCTCGTGCAGGAGAAATACGCGCGGCCATAGCCGCCGGTGGCGAGGATGGTCTGGTGGGCGCGGAAGCGGTGAATGGTGCCGTCGGCCAGGTTGAGCGCCACGACGCCGCGGCAGGCTCCCTCGTCGTCCATGATCAGGTCGATGGCGAAATACTCGATGAAGAACTCCGCCGACTGCTTCAGCGCCTGGCCGTACATGGTGTGCAGCATGGCGTGGCCGGTGCGGTCGGCCGCGGCGCAGGTGCGCTTCGCCGGGCCCTTGCCGTAATCCATGGTCATGCCGCCGAAGGCGCGCTGCAGGATGGTGCCGTCGTCGTTGCGCGAGAAGGGCACGCCCCAATGCTCGAGCTCGTAGACCGCTTCGGGCGCGTTGCGGCAGAGATATTCGATGGCGTCCTGGTCGCCGAGCCAGTCGGAGCCCTTGACGGTGTCGTACATGTGCCAGCGCCAGTCGTCGGGACCCATATTGCCGAGCGCCGCGGCGATGCCGCCTTGCGCCGCCACGGTGTGGGAGCGCGTGGGGAACACTTTGGAGATGCAGGCGGTGCGCAGGCCCGCCTCGCTGCAGCCGACCACAGCGCGCAAGCCGGAGCCGCCGGCGCCGACGACGAGGACGTCATAGGCGTGGTCGGTGACCGGATAGGCGCGGCCGTTGATCTGGACCGCGTTGTGGGGCGGCGCAATGTCTGGCGTGGCGTCTTGAGGCATTACTCTTAGCTTCCGAAACTGATCTTCAACAAAGCCAGCGCACTGGCGAGACCGACGATGCCGGCGAAGAACGTGACAGCCAAGATGGCGACGATCTTGGCGCCGCCATGCACGTAGTCCTCGATGATCTCTTTGAGGCCGATGCGCATATGGATCGCGGCGGACAGGATCAGCGCCAGCATGAGCACGGCGACGACGGGCTGGCCGAGATAGGCTT
This sequence comes from uncultured Alphaproteobacteria bacterium, assembly GCA_963793075.1. Classification (GTDB taxonomy): domain Bacteria; phylum Pseudomonadota; class Alphaproteobacteria; order Rhizobiales; family Methyloligellaceae; genus Methyloceanibacter. The sequence goes on along the minus strand of CAWBYO010000006.1, from coordinate 347,739 downwards.
TCACTTGCGCGTAGGGCGCGCCGATATGGCCGACGATCGACAGAATGAGAAAGATCACCAGCGGGATGTTGGCAACGGCCGTGACCCGCTGACGCCAGAAGGTCTCCGTGCCGCGATGGGCGGCGCCAAGGCCGCGGACGCGCTTGAGCGGTGTCGCCATGACTATTGGCCCCCGTGCAGCCCGTAGCCGACGACCCAGATCAGGACCGTCAGCACGATGGAAGAGATGATGGTGAGCCAGGCGAAGACCTCGATGCTCGTCTTGTCGAGGCCGGTGCCGGTATCCCAAATCAGATGGCGGATGCCGCCCAGCATGTGGTGGATCAGCGCCCAGGTGAACAGGAACAGCAGCAGTCTGCCGATCAGGCCCGAGAAGAACTGGTTGACCACCGCGTAGGCCTCCGGGCCGATGCTCACGGCGACGAGCCACCAGGTCAGAAGCGCGAAGCCCACGGCCAAGGATGCGCCGGTGATGCGATGCGCGATCGACATCATCATGGTCAGCATCGGCCGGTAGATTTGGAGATGCGGCGAGAGCGGACGCTCTGCCTCTAGCTTATTTGTCATTGGTGATTTTGCGAGTGTTGCCCAGACGATGCTTGTCATAGCCCAGTCGCCGGGCAGGGGCAATCAGGCGGCGTGCTTCCTTTGGTCCTCGGTCCGGCGGCGCAGCGCTTGACGATCCATAACCATTCAGTTATGAATTTACCATGCCCGCCGCAGCCGCCAACAACAAGGTGTTCACCGCCCTGGCCGACCCGACCCGCCGCGCCATTTTCGAGCGGCTGGCGCGCAACGGCGAATTGACCGTGCGGGCGCTGACCGACAAGGCCGGGGTGTCGCAGCCTGCGGTGTCTAAGCATCTCGGCGTGCTCAAGCGGGCCGGATTGGTGCACGACCGGCACGAGGGGCGGCAGACGCATTACTGCGTCCGGCCGAAAGGTCTCGCCCCTTTGATCGACTGGATGAGCTTCTATGCGGCCTTCTGGGAGGACCGGTTGGACCGTCTCGAGGATCTGCTGAAGGGGATGGAACAGTGACAGACAGTCCAAGTGAAACGCGCATGCCCAACACCGTTCGGTTGCACCGCGTCCTGGCGACGAAGCCGGAAAAAGTCTATCGCGCCTTCATCGAGGCGGACGCTTTGGCAAAATGGCTGCCGCCCAACGGCTTTACCTGCACCGTGCATCACTCCGATGCGAAAGTCGGCGGCTCATTCAAGATGTCATTTCGCAATTTCACCACCGGACTGTCTCACGCGTTCGGTGGCGAATATCTGGAGCTCGTGCCCGGCGAGCGCCTGCGCTACACGGACACGTTCGACGACCCCAATTTGCCGGGCGAGATGCACGTGACGGTGACGCTCAAAGCCGTCTCCGTGGGTACCGAGGTCGATATCGTGCAAGAAGGCATCCCCGAGGCGATCCCGGTGGAAGCGTGCTATCTCGGATGGCAGGAATCGTTGCGAAATCTTGCGCGCCTGGTCGAGCCCGAGATCGCGCAATAGAGCGGTTGGGTACCCAGAAGCGTCTCGCGCTTCAAGCGGGGCGGGCGATCTCGTAAGCGGATTCAGCGTCGTCGGCGAATTTGGACATGATCCAGGTGTGACCGCCGTCGATCAATTCCCACACATGCGAGCCGACGATATAGGCCACCCCGCCCATGATGCCTTCGAATGGGCCTTCCCAAGCCATCGGCAACTCCCCCAGTTGCGAATCTGAAAGCCCAGAATGGGTCCTAAACCTTTGACAGAAGGTTTATTTCCCAACGGGGGCCCGTGGGGGAGGGGTTTGGCCTATTCGACGACGCCGCAGGCGATGCGGGGGCCGGCGTCTCCGGCGGGGTCGGTCTCGTAATCGTCCGGCCCCTGATGGATGACGATGGCCGAGCCGTCTTCGTCCAAAAGGCCGTCGAGGCTCACCATCTGGTTGAGCACTTCGATCTTGAGCTTGCCGGTCTCGGGCACGTGGATGTTGGGCATGTCGCCCGCGTGCGGGCCCGCCTCGTTCATCAGGCCGTGCTCGTCCTCTTCGGGGTTGAAGTGGCCGCCGGCGGACTTGAAGTCGGGCGCTTCGCATTTGCCGACCGCATGGATATGGAAGGCATGGTCGCCGGGCGGCATGGCGGTCAGGTCCACGGCCAGCAGCACGCCGCTCGGAATGGCGATGAGGGTGACCTTGCCCACCTCCTTGCCGTCCGGGTCCTTCAGGACCGCGATTGCCTTGTCAGCGGCAAAGGCCGGCGCGGCCAACGCCAAGCCCGTGGTCAGCGCCGCCGCGATCCAGATGGTCTTGCAGACAGACTTGCAGATCCAGACAGACTTGCGGATCATAATACGCCTCCTACTAAACGTCTTCTTCGGCACACTATAGCGCAAGATGCTGGCGACTCTCTCCTCCCGCAAGGGACGGGCTTGGTTGGCCGCTAGCGTGGGAGCGCCACCCAATAGTCCATGTCGAGAACGACGCCGTCCTCGAGCTTGCCGTCCGCCTTCACGCCGGGGAAGTCGGCGCAGTTGCGATCCTTCACGGCGAAGGTGCGCAAGCGCAGCGCCCCCATGTCGGACTGGCCGGGGAGCTCGGCTTTGTCGAGCACCTGGCTCCAGGCATAGATGGTGTCGCCGGCAAAGGACGGGGCCGCGTGGCGCGCGCCGTTGAGCCCCAAGACATGGAAGGCGTTGGCGAGCCCGTTGAAGCTCAAGCTCCGGGCGATCGAGATGATGTGGCCGCCATACACGAGACGGCGCCCGAAGCGTTCCTGACCTTCCCGGTGCTGATTGAAATGCACGCGCGCGGTGTTCTGGTAGAGGCGCGTCGCCATCTGGTGTTCGGCCTCTTCGATGGTCTGGCCGTCCACATGGTCGATCTTGTCGCCGACGCGATAGTCGTCCCAGCGGCGCGGGGAGCCGGCAAGCGCGTAGTCGTAGACGGTGAGTTTCAAGGGCGGCAGCGCCTTGCCGAGCGACTCCGGCTCGACGCTTCCGGCCAGCTCCGGGATAACGATCTCCGGCGCCGGCGCGTCGGCGTCGCGCTTGGTGACCATCACCCAGCGCGCGAAGGAGAGCACAACCTCACCATTCTGGTTGCGGCCGGTGGAACGCACATAGACCGTGCCGTTCTTGCCGTTGGAGTTCTCCTTGACGCCGATCACCTCGGAGACCGAGGCGATGGTGTCGCCGGGATAGACGGGCGTCATGAAGCGGAACTCGGCGTAACCGAGATTGGCGATGGCGTTGCGCGAGATGTCCGGCACCGTCTTGCCGATGACGAAGTGGAATACCAGCATGTCGTCGATGGGCGAGCGCGGGTAGCCGATGCTTTGCGCGAAAGCGTCCGACGACTGCACGGCGAAGCGCCCGCCGTAGAGCGCGGTGTAGACGCTTGTATCGCCCACCGTCACGGTGCGCGGCGTGGCATGCACGATCTCCTGGCCGAGCTTGAAGTCCTCGAAATAGTTGCCGGTGACGGTGCGGTCGATCTTGTCTGCTTTGATATCGTTCATTGGGTTGGTGCTGCTGTCGCGAATTTCAGGCCGACGATGGAAGCGACGAGGGTCGCCAGGAAGAACAGTCTCAGCGCCGTGGCTGGCTCCTTATAGAGAAGGATGCCGACGAGGGCAGTGCCGATGGCGCCGATGCCCGTCCATACCGCATAGGCCGTGCCGATGGGGATCTCCTTCAGCGACTTTTCGAGGAAGAGGAAGCCCAAGAGAATACAGGCGGCGAAAATCAACGTCGGCCAAAGCCTTGTGAAGCCTTCGGTCAGCTTCAGGGTGGAGGCGAAGCCGACCTCAAAGAGCCCAGCCAGCACAAGATAGGTCCAAGCCATGGGTTGCGCGCCTGTTGCCGGTTGACGGGACGGCCGGCGCCCTGTCGTGCGGGCCAGCCTAGCGGGGCGGACCATAATTTCGCGGGGCGGCGCTGTCACCCACCTTGCTGTCGCAAGCGGGCGGCGCGAATCTGAATTTTACAGCGGGGCAGGAAGGCGGGGCCGCTCGCGGCGGCCAGAAACCAAAATGGCGGCCCCGCACTTCGCTGGGACCGCCATTTCAGCATAAGGAGAGGTCGGCGCGGCTAATTAAGCGCGGTCGAGCTCGGCCGGGAGATAAGACGTCACTTCCATACCGGCTTCGGATTCGGTGATTTCGGGTTTCAGCCACTCTTTCATGGTCGTCTCCTTCGGTGAAATTGTTCAACTCATCTTGCAGTCTAGAGAATGGGGTGCGGGGATGAGAACCGCATGAAGCGCCCATGAACAGCGTCTGACAGTCAGATTATGAGAGTCTGACAGAATGTCGCAGGCGCGGGGGCGAAGGCAGGCGAGATGGCGGATGCACAAAGAAAAATGGCGGCCCCGCTATCGCTGGGACCGCCATTTTCCGAAAACTTGCTAGATCAGCGCTAATTAAGCGCGGTCGAGCTCGGCCGGGAGATAGGAAGTAACTTCCATACCAGCTTCGGACTCGGTGATCTCGGGCTTCAGCCACTCTTTCATGGTCGTCTCCTTCGGTGAACTTCAAGACTAGATAATGGGGTAGGGGGATGAGAGCTGCATGAAGCGTCCATGAACGTAGCCTGACAGCCACATTAACGGATTCTGACAGAAAAAATCGTTCCAGAGCAATCGGATAGGCCAAAACGACCCGGATTCGCCGGCGTATAGGCCGCCCCGAACAGATCCAATTTCATGTTTCCGGGCGCTAGTGGAACAGCAGCACCGCCTTGGCCAGGGTGTTGTAGACGCCCCAGAGCAGCGGGATGCCGACGAATGTCCAGGCTAGGATCAGCTTGATCGTGTTGGCGCCCGAGACGTCCTCATGGTGCTTGGCTTCAGTCATCGGTTCCTCCGTCAGGCGTCCACGTCTTCAGGGCTCATGTGATGGTGCTCGCCCACCGGGTGCATCATCCAGTTCAGGACGAAGCCGACCAGCAGCAGCCCGGCCATGATGTACATGGTCACCGAGTAGGCGTCGGCCTTGGCAACGCCGTGATCGATCTGGTATTCGCGAATGTAGTTCACCAGCACCGGCCCGAACACGCCCGCCGCCGACCATGCGGTCAGCAGGCGCCCATGGATGGCGCCGACATAGCGGGTGCCGAAGATGTCCTTGAGATAAGCGGGGATGGTGGCGAAGCCGCCGCCATACATGGAAATGATGACGGCGTAGCAGGCGACGAAGAGCGCTACCGAGCCGATCCCGCCGGTCCACGGCACGATGGCGTAGAGCACCATGCCGAGGGCAAAGAAGATCATGTAGGTGTTGCGCCGGCCGATATGGTCGGAGGTCGAGGCCCAGAAGAAGCGGCCGAGCATGTTGAACAGGCTCAATAGACCGACGAAGCCGGCCGCGGCGGCGGCGCTGATCTGGCCGGGGAACATCTCCTGGCTCATGGCCGAGGCCTGGCCGAGCACGCCGATGCCGGCGGTCACGTTCAGGCAGAGCACGCCCCACAAGAGATAGAATTGCGGGGTCTTGAGCGCCTGGTCCACATGCACGTGCTCCGTGGTGACGAGCTTCTTAGGCTGCGCCGGGGCCACATAGCCTTCCGGCGCCCAGCCTTTAGGCGGCACGCGCACAATCACCGCGCCCATCATCATGAAGAAGATGTAGACGAGCCCAAGGACGACGAAGGTCTCCATCACGCCGACATGGGTCGGCGTGGCGAATTGCTGCATCAGCCAAACGGACAGCGGCGAGGCGATCATGGCGCCGCCGCCGAAGCCCATGATGGCCATGCCGGTGGCCATGCCGGGCCGGTCGGGAAACCAGGTAATGAGCGTCTTCACCGGCGAGATGTAGCCGAGTCCGAGCCCGCAGCCACCGAGCACGCCATAGCCGAGATAGACGATCCACAGCTGGTGGAGATGCACGCCGAGCGCGGAAATGAGAAAGCCGCCGCCGAAACAGAGTGCTGCGGCGAACATGGCCTTGCGCGGGCCGACACGGTCGAGCCAGGTGCCGGTGAAGGCGGCGGCCAACCCCAGAAACACGATGGCGAGGGAGAAGATCCAGCCGAGCTCGGTGAGCTTCCAGTCGTCAGGTGCGGATTTGGTGATGCCGATGAGCCTGGTCATCGGCAGGTTGAACACGCTGAAGGCGTAAACCTGGCCGATGCAGAGATGGACGCAGAGCGCCGCCGGCGGCACGAGCCAGCGGCTGAAGCCCGGCTTGGCCACGGTGTGCGACCGGTCGAGCCAATGGAAAATACCCCCAGAGTCCGCCTGTGCCGCGGTCGCCATTCGCCTATCCCCCCTACCAACGCTTTGCGCTTTTATTGCCTGCAGTCTGGCTGGGCTTCGCTGTCATCGCAAGGGCTAACGATGCGGAGAGCGGTTGCATCGCGCGCTCTGTTCAATTTTGCGCCCGGCGGACGCGCAACACGACAGAGTCATGACAGTGCGATGACGCTGGCGGGCGAGATGCCCGCACTCCCCGGCGGCCGGAGGAGTGGCGACAGCGGAAGGAGCGCGGGCTTTCCGCGTGGGAACGCGGGTGTTAGTCGCGAGCTAGCCGGCCTTCTTGAACTTGGCCGCCTCCTCGGAGCCCTTGGTGGTGTCGCCCTTTGTGTAGGCATGGGCGCCGGCGCCGGCGAGCTTGCCCTTGTCGACGATGAGATACTCGGTGCGGATCGGCTTTTTGGCGAAATAGCTTTCGAGGATCTCCCGCGTGCCCGCGGCGTAGCGCGCCTGGGCCGACAGCGTGGTGCCCGACACATGCGGCGTCATGCCGTGATGGGGCATGGTGCGCCAGGGATGGTCGCGGGGCGCGGGCTGCGGGAACCAGACGTCGCCCGCATAACCGGCAAGCTGGCCGCTCTCCAACGCCCGCACGACAGCATCTCGATCGGCGATCTTGCCGCGGGCGGTGTTGATGAGGTAGCTGCCCTTTTTCATCATGCCGATGAGCTTGTCGTTGAACAGCCCTTCGGTCTCGGAATGCAGGGGTGCGTTGATGGTGACCACGTCGCAGGCCTTGACCAGCGACTCCACATTCGGGTGGTAGGTGAGGCCGAGCTCCTTCTCCACCTTCTCGGGCAAACGATGCTTGTCGAAATAATGGAGGTGCACGTCGAACGGCTTCAACCGCTTCAGCACCGCAAGCCCGATGCGTCCGGCGCCGACGGTGCCGACATTCATGCCCTCGAGGTCGTAGGCGCGCTCCACGCTATCGGCGATGTTCCAGCCGCCTTTGACCACCCACTGGTAGGAGGGGATGTAATTGCGCACCAGCGACAGGATCATCATCACCACATGCTCGGCGACGCTGATCGAGTTCGAGTAGGTGACCTCGGCCACGGTGATGCCCTTGTCCATCGCCGCATCGAGATCGACGTGGTCGGAGCCGATGCCGGCGGTGATGGCGAGCTTCAAGTTCTTGGCCTTGGCGATGCGCTCCTTGGTGAGGTAGGCGGGCCAGAACGGCTGTGAGATGACGACGTCGGCGTCAACCAGCTCTTTCTCGAATGTGGAGTTCGGGCCGTCCTTGTCGGAGGTCACGACCAGAGTGTGGCCGGCATCTTCCAAGAACTTGCGAAGCCCAAGCTCGCCCGAGACGCTGCCGAGCAGCTCGCCCGGTTTGAAATCGACCCTGCTTGGAGTCGGCGTGGTCATGCCGCCGTCGTAGTGGTCGATCTTGGGGATGTCGTTGCGGGCGTATTTCGGCGGATAACCGTCCACCGGATCGTCGTAAAGGACGGCGAGAATTTTTGCCATTTGTGTCACTCCTGTTGCAGCGACAAGGCGTGCAGGTACGTGAGCTCCCGATCGTGCCCCAGCGAGCGGCAACAGCCTGCTGCCGTGTCATTTCAAAAAAGAGGATCGAGGTCGCCTGAAGGCGCTCTGCCTCGTCCTTCGCGTTTCCTGTATCGGCCGGCGCTGTTTCTCGCGCGTCTGAAGATTGCCGATAGCTGTAAGAGTTCATGCTCGGCGCCCCGAAGATCAAGGGCCTATCTGGGAACACTCGATAGGGTTTGCCTATCGACATTTCGGCAAGTCCTGCTGGACAAACGCTTAAGTGGCTGGAATTGTGCCGCTGATTTGAGAAGGAATTTTGCGTTTGCGCTTACCTAAGAGCCTCAGCTGACGGATATTGGCGGTTCCGCCGAGATCGGCATACTCCCGACAAAGGGCGCTACGGGCAGCTTGCGGCCCTCGGCCAGTCGCCCACCGCCATGGTTATCGCCTGCTGCGACGCGCGGGTGGATGTCTCGGCGATCTTCGATGCCGAGCCCGGAGCGCTGTTCATCATGCGCAACGTCGCCAATCTCGTCCCGCCGTTCGAGCCGGAAGGCAAGTTCCACGGCACCAGCGCCGCGGTGGAATATGCCGCGCTCGTGCTCAAAGTGCCCAACATCATCGTGCTCGGCCACTCCCATTGCGGCGGCGTGGCGGCCTACCGCGAGAAGCTCAAGGGCAATGTCGACGAGACGAGCTTCATCGCCCGCTGGCTGACGCTGCTCGATGGGCTCAAGGTGAAGCAGTCGGACGCTGCATTCGACCAGGAGACGGCGTTCGAGCTGGCCGGCATCCGGCAGTCGCTGGCGAACTTGCGGACCTTCGAGGCGCTGAAAGAGCGCGAGGCGGAAGGGCTGCTGACCCTGCACGGGCTGCACTTCGACATCGGCAGCGGCACGGTGCTCGCGCTCGACGAAGAGACCGACAGCTTCGCCGCCTTGCCCGAGGAGCGCGGAAGCCTGACGCTAGGCCGCCTTCTTGAGCAGGTTGCGGTCGATGATCAGCTCGGCGATCTGGATGGTGTTGAGGGCGGCGCCTTTGCGCAGATTGTCCGAGACGATCCACAGCGACAGGCCGTTGTCGATGGTCTGATCCTCGCGGATGCGCGACACATAGGTGGCGTAATCGCCGACGCATTCGACCGGCGTCACGTAGCCGCCGGGCTCGCGCTTGTCGACCACGAGCACGCCCGGCGCCTCGCGCAGGATGCGCCGCGCATCCTTGGCCGTGATCTCGTTCTCGAACTCGATATTGACGGCCTCGGAATGGCCGACGAACACCGGCACGCGCACGCAGGTCGCCGTGAGCTTGATCTTGGGGTCGAGGATCTTCTTGGTCTCGACCATCATCTTCCATTCCTCCTTGGTCGAGCCGTCGTCCATGAAGACGTCGATATGCGGAATGACGTTGAAGGCGATCTGCTTGGTGAACGTCTTGGCTTCGGGCGTGTCGGTGACGAAGATGCCCTTGGTCTGGTTCCACAGCTCGTCCATGGCTTCCTTGCCGGCGCCGGACACCGACTGGTAGGTGTCCACCACCACGCGCTTGATCTTGGCGTAGTCGTGCAGCGGCTTCAGCACCACGACGAGCTGGGCGGTCGAGCAATTCGGATTGGCGATGATGTTCTTCTTGGTGAAGCCCAAGACGGCGTCGGGGTTCACCTCGGGCACGATCAGCGGCACGTCCGGATCGGTGCGCCAGTAGGACGAATTGTCGATCACCACGCAGCCCTTCGAGGCGATCTTCGGCGCCCATTCCTTGGCCACGGCGGAGCCCGCCGACATCAGCGCGAAGTCGACGCCGCCGAAGTCGAACTGCTCCAGGTCCTGGCATTTGAGCCGGTGATCGCCAAAGGACACCTCGGAGCCCTGCGAGCGGCGCGAGGCGACGGCGAAGACCTCGTCGGCGGGAAATGCCCGCTCGGCGAGGATATTGAGCATCTCGCGCCCGACATTGCCGGTCGCGCCGATGACGGCGACTTTGTAGCCCATGGATGCAACTCCTACGGCCGGCGGCTGTTCGCGGGCCTTGCGGCGGATTTATGGGAAGCCTGCGCCAATGTAAAGGCGCGGCGATTTGGCCGGGAAACGGATGGCCGTCCGAGGCGTTGATACTGCAGAAACCCGCACCCGGAGCGTCCGAAATGACCGACATTTTCCACGACCGCCATTGCCATGGCGGCGGGGCTTGCCTTGTTGCTGACGGCCTGCGATTCCGCCGAGTTGCCGGAGGAGGCCTCGCAAGGCCCCAATCCCACCATTCCGGAGCCAAGCTCGGGCGTCGTCCCGACGGTCAACGTCGCCGAAGCGAAGGGCTGGTCGGATTCCGAACATCCGACACCCGCTGACGGGCTCGCGGTCAAGGCCTTCGCGCAAGGGCTGGACCATCCGCGCTGGCTTTACGTGCTGCCGAACGGCGACGTTCTGGTGGCCGAGACCAACGGGCCAGAACGTCCGGAGGACGGTGACGGCATCAAGGGCTGGATCATGGGCCTGGTCATGAGCCACGCCGGGGCGGGCGTCGAGAGCCCCAACAAGATCATGCTGCTGCGGGATGGCGACGGCGACGGCGTGGCCGACATCAAGAAAGTCTTCCTCAAGAATCTGTACTCGCCCTTCGGCATGGCGCTGATCGGAAACAATCTCTACGTAGCCAACACGGACGCGGTGCTGCGCTTTCCCTACGAGGAGGGCGCCACGGAGATCACCGCGCCGGGCGAGAAGCTCGCCGACCTGCCGGGCGGCCCGCTTAATCATCACTGGACCAAGAGCCTGGTGGCGAGCCCCGACGGCACGAAACTCTATGCGGGTGTCGGCTCCAACAGCAATGTTGCCGAGAATGGGCTGGATAAGGAGAAGGACCGTGCCGCGATCCATGAGATCGACGTGGCGACCGGCAAATCCAGAGTCTACGCCTCGGGCTTGCGCAATCCCGTGGGCCTCGATTTCAACCCTGAGACCGGCGCGTTGTGGGCCGTGGTCAACGAGCGGGACGAGCTCGGCAGCGATCTCGTGCCGGACTATCTGACTTCGGTGAAGGAGGGCGGTTTCTACGGCTGGCCGTTCAGCTATTGGGGCCAGCATGTGGATGACCGGGTCGAGGCGCAGAAGCCGGAGCTGGTGAAGGAAGCCATCGTGCCGGATTACGCGCTCGGCAACCATGTGGCGCCTCTGGGCCTCACCTTCGCCAAAGGCGCCAATCTGCCGGCGCCCTATCAGAGCGGCGCCTTCGTCGGCGAGCACGGCTCGTGGAACCGCGAACCCCGCGCAGGCTACAAAGTGGTGTTCGTTCCGTTCTCGGGCGGGACGCCGTCCGGCAAACCGGCGGATGTGCTGACCGGCTTTCTCAGTGAGGACGGCGAGGCGCGCGGCCGCCCGGTCGGCGTCGCCATTGACGGCAACGGCGGACTGCTGGTGGCTGACGACGTGGGCAACACGGTGTGGCGCGTGACCGCGTCTCCCGAGACAGCGCGCTTGGAATAGCCGTCCCATAACCAAGCGAAGAGGATGGCGGCGGGAACCGCTGGCCAAGGCTGTGCCGCGCTCATAGTGTCCCGGCGCCATGGCCTTTTTCCGCTCCAGGACCGTCAATCTCCTCAATGTGCACTATGCCATTCACGCGTTTGCGCTGAGCGGCGGCGGGGCGTTTTTCGCCGTCTATCTGCTGAAGTCCGGCGTCTCGGTCCCTTGGGTGCTGGCCACCTTCGCGCTGATCCTCGCCGGCCGGTTCATCGTCAGGCCCATCGTCGTGCCGGTCGCGGTCCGGACCGGCATGCGCGCCATTGTCGTCGCCGGCGCCTGCATCACGGCGCTGCAATATCCGGTCCTCGCCGAAGTGCATGGGCTCGGCCCGGCTCTGATCGTACTGTGCGTGGTCGCCGCGGTGGGCGACGCCTTCTACTGGTCGGGCTTCCACGCTTATTACGCCGCCCTCGGCACCCATGGCCATCGCGGATCCGAGGTCGGTGCGCGCGAAGCGCTCGCGGCGCTTGCCGGGATTGTCAATCCGGTGGTCACCGGCTGGGTGCTCGTCGCCTATGGGCCGCAATGGGCGTTCGGCATCACCGGGGCGATACTTCTGCTTGGGACGCTGCCGCTGCTGTTCACTCCCGATGTCCCCGTGCCGCCGCAGGCGCAAGGCGCCTATCGCGCCGCCATGCCCGGCATCAAGCTTTTCATGGCCGACGGCTGGATCGCATCCGGCTATTTCTTCGTCTGGGAGATCGCGCTGTTCATCACGCTCGGCGAGAGCTTCGTCGCCTTCGGCGGGGCTCTGGCGCTGGCCGCGCTCGTCGGGGCGGCCGGCGGTCTCGTTCTCGGACGGCTCATCGACACCGGCCATGGCCGCAAGGCGGTCGTCTACGCCATCGGGGCGCTGGTGGTCACCACGCTGTTGCGCGCGGCCGCGCCCGGCCATGTGGGGCTCGCCGTGCTCGCCAATGCGCTGGGCGCGCTCGTGGTCTGCCTGTACATGCCGACCCTGATGACGGCGGTCTACAGCCAGGCCAAACAATCGGCCTGCACTCTCAGATTTCACGTGGCGACGGAAGGTGGCTGGGATGCCGGCGGCGCAGCCGGTTGCCTGATCGCGGCGCTGCTCGCCGGTGCCGGCGTGCCGCTGTCCGTGGCCATCCTCCTGCCGCTCATCGGCGCAGGCGCATCGTTCGTGCAGCTCCGGCGCTACTACACGACGCATCCGGTGCTCACCCCGGTCGCGGTCGATCCGCTGGCGCAAAACGCGATCGTCAATTTGAGCGAGAGCGTGGAGGGTTGAGCGGGTTCAGCCCTTAGCCGAAGAAGCCCGCCGCGATCAGCAGGGCCGCCTGGATGAAACCGAACACCACGGCGCCGGCGACGATGACGCTGAGCGCGCCGATCACGATCCCGAACAGGACCGCAAGCCCGTCCTTCTCGACGATGGCGAGGCCGAAGACCGCGATACCCAAGGCCGGCAGCCCGTTGGCGAAGGGAATCGGCAGGGTGAGGATCAGCGCGAGAAGCAGAATGGCGGCGCCGACCAGCCGTTCGCCGGTCCAGGTGAGCAGCCAGGTCAGCCGCGGCCGCAATAGCCGCTCGATGCGCTCGATCGTCGGCAGCGCCCGGCGCATAACCGCCACGAAGCCTTCGCGCGGGAAGGACCGGTTGGTGATCCAGTCGGGAAGCCACGGCTCATGACGGCCATAGGTCAGTTGCGCGGCCAAGATCACCAGCGGCAGGCCGAGCACGGCGGACAGCATGGGGATGCTGTAGGGGGTGAGATTGGGCAGGGCGAACATGAAGAGCAGCACGCCGAAACCGCGGTCGCCGAGTGCGTCGCGCAGCGCGCCCACAGAGACGCGCTCGCCCGTCTGGCAATCGAGGAAGTCGCGCAGCAGCGCCGAGGTGCGCCGGCCGTTGGGCGCCGTCGCCGCGTCCGTGGGGGCGCCATGCCGGTGTGGTGCTGCGATGCTGTCCATATCCTCGCCGTGCCTGCCCTCCCCGGTGAAGAGGCACCAGTTATACGCCCGCAATATGACGCTTAGGTTCAATCGGCGCTGTTGAAGTGCCGCAGCTTCAGTTGACGCGCCGGCCGGGCAACTCGTCCTTCACCTTGGCGCATTCCTTGCCGGTGAATTGATTGACCATGCGCACCACCTCGGGACCGAGCACGTTGGAGGAGTTGTCGAGCCCGGTGCCGGCATAGAGCAGGGGGTAGATCAGCATGGGCGCCGATACGTCGCCCCAGTTGATCGTGGCGTCGGTCGCCTTGCCGTTCTTGAAGGTCACCTTGGGCGACATGGCGATCTCAACCACATAGGGCTTGCCGCCGTCCTGATAGAGCGAGCAGCGCACTGTGTGCGGCTCCATCTCGACCGCGTAGCGGTCTTCGCTCATGGCTTTGGCCAGCGGCGCGCGCTTCAAGCGCAGTTTGGATTGGCACACGGCTTTGCCCCAGGGCCAGTTGATGCGGCCGCCGAGCATTTTGACGATGTCGTCGGCGCGCCACGTCTTGATGATGTCGCAAGCGACGTCGGGCCCGGCCGGCTCCCTGGTCGCGAGGATGTCGCAAATCTCGATCTTGCAGGCCTTGCGCGCCAGCTTCTCCGCCTTTTCCTCCTCGGTGAGGACCCGCTTCGAGGTGACTTGTTCTCCGCTGTCGGCGGCGGGCTTCGTCTCTTCGGCGGCAATGGCGTTCGGGCTCACGCCGAGCAGCAGCACCGGAAGCATGAGAAGGCCGAGGCGGAGCATCATGGCTCTAAGTCGCACCCTTTAACGACGCAATGATGGCGTCGCCCATCTCGCGCGTGCCGACCGTCTTGCAGCCGGCTTGCTTGATGTCGCCGGTGCGAAGTCCCTGGTCGAGCACGGCGGCGATGGCGTTTTCTATGCGATCGGCCAAGTCCCCGAGGTCGAAGGAGTAGCGCAGGCACATGGCGAAGCTGGCGATGGTGGCGATGGGGTTGGCCGCGCCCTGGCCTGCGATGTCCGGTGCCGAGCCATGCACCGGCTCGTACATGGCGCGCCGCATGCCCTTGTCGTCGGTGGCGCCGAGCGAGGCCGACGGCAGCATGCCGAGCGAGCCCGTGGCCATGGCGGCCTCGTCGGAGAGCACGTCGCCGAACAGATTGTCGGTGACGATGACGTCGAACTGCTTCGGCGCGCGGACCAGTTGCATGGCACAATTGTCGGCGAGAATATGCTCGAGCTTGACGTCGGCATAGCGGTCCTTGTGCACGGCGGTGACCACCTCGTTCCACAGCACGCCGGTCTTCATCACGTTGCGCTTCTCGGCCGAGTGGACGAGGTTGCTGCGCTTGCGCGCCAGCTCGAAGGCGACGCAGGCGATGCGCTCGATCTCATAGGTCTCGTAGACTTGCGTATCCACGGCGCGCTTCTGGCCATTGCCGAGATCGGTGATCTCCTTGGGCAGGCCGAAATAGACGCCGCCGGTCAGCTCGCGCACGAACATGATGTCCAGTCCCTCGACCAATTCGCGCTTCAGAGACGAGGCGTCGGCCAGCGCCGGGTAGCAGATGGCCGGACGAAGATTGGCAAACAGCTCGAGATCCTTACGCAGACGCAACAGGCCGGCCTCGGGGCGCTTGTCGTAAGGCACGCCGTCCCATTTGGGGCCGCCCACGGCGCCGAGCATGACCGCGTCGGCGGCGAGCGCATCCTTCATGGTGGCGTCGGAGATGGCCTCGCCATGGGCGTCGTAGGCGCTGCCGCCGACCAGGTCGGTCTCGGTCTCGATGGCAGCAATGCCTGAGGCGTTGACCCAGTCGATCAGGCGCGTCACCTCGCCCATCACCTCAGGTCCGATGCCGTCGCCGGGAAGCAGCAAGAGTTTGTATGAAGCCATGAATCGATGTCCGTCCTGTGCTAAAGCATCACCCCGAAAAGCCGGGTGCCTGTTGGACCAAGAATGCGCCATGAATGCCGCCCGACGCTTTGGGTAAAGGGAGAGTGGAATGCTGACAAGGGTGGTGTTTGCCGCCGCGCTGATCCTGGGCATCGCCGGGGCCTGTCAGGCCCAGGAGACCGCCATCGTTGCGCTCGGCCTCGCCGACCATAAGGTCTCCGAGGATGAGCTGGCCAAGGGCGAGACCCTGGCGGCGCCGAAATTCAACACGCCGGGCGTGGCCTATGTCGTGGTCGCCAACGCCAAGAAGGGCGATGCGATCGAGGTGACGCTCATGAAGGACGGCGACCCTCTGATGCGCAATATGCGGGATGTCGATGCCGACGCGAAGATCGTCTTGCTGCAAGCGGGCAAGACCGGCGTCCCGGCGGGCGGTTGGCCGGGCGGCAGCTATGCGGCGTCCGCCAAGGTCACGCGCGACGGCAAGGCGATCGCCGAGCAGCAGTCCGACCCGATTCCGTTCGACTAGCCGACCTTCAAGCCCAAGGGCGGCTTGCGGCGTTCTGCTGCTCGAAGGCGGCGATGGCGTCGGCTTTCTCCAGGGTGAGCGCGATATCGTCGAGCCCTTCCATCAGGCAGCGCTTGCGGTGCGGGTCGACATCGAAATGGATGACGCCGCCATCGGGTCCGCGGATCTCCTGCGCCTCCAGGTCGATGGTGAGGCGGGCATTGTCGCCGCGCGCGGCGTCGTCGATCAGCTTGTCGATCTCGGCCTGCGGCAGGACGATGGGCAGGATGCCGTTCTTGAAGCAGTTATTGTAGAAGATGTCGGCGAAAGACGGGGCGATGATGCAGCGGAAGCCGAAATCGAGCAGCGCCCAGGGCGCGTGCTCGCGGGACGAGCCGCAGCCGAAATTCTCGCCGGCGATCAGGATCTGGGCCCCCGTGTAAGGCGGCTTGTGCAGCACGAAATCGGGCAGCGGCTTGCCCGCCTCGTCATAGCGCAGCTCGGCGAACAGGCCTTCGCCCAGGCCGGTGCGCTTGATGGTCTTCAGATATTGCTTGGGGATGATCATGTCGGTGTCGACATTGATCATCGGCAGATGGGCGGCGATGCCCGTGAGTGTGATGAATTTTTCCATGTGCGTCCTCGGTTCAGAGAGCCATATAGCCGCTAAGGCGCCGGCTTTCCACCGTCACATATCGGCGCTTTTCTCGGGCCATGCTGGGCCTTAAGGTCCGGCTCGATTGGGTGAGGGAGTTTTCCACGATGGCGGCAACGATGATCTACCAGGCGCATCCGGCCATGTTCCGGGCCCACCCCTTCTGGTTCATCTTATTCGTCCTGCTGATCGCCGCCTTCGGGCTCGGCCTGCTCATCCTGCTCTACTGGTACATCAAGACGCGGGCCACGGCGCTGACGGTCACCGACCATGAGCTCATGTACGAGCGCGGCATCCTGAGCAAGGATCGCCTCTCCGTGTCGCTCCGGCATGTGCGCTCGGTGCAGGTCAAGCAGAGCTTCGTCAACCGCATTCTCGGGGTGGGCACGATCGAGGTCTCGACCGCGGGCGACGAGCCGGAGTTCACGGTGGAAGACCTGCCCGACCCGCATGAGGTGCGCGAGGCGATCAGCCGCGCGCAAGAGATGAAGCTCGACAACGACTAGGCGGGAAGACGGGCGATGCCAGGCGACGGAGACCGCCGCGACCGGCAAGATGCGACCCGGCTGTTCGTGGCCGCCGCCATCGCGCTGATCCTGCTCGTGGCGATGGGCGCTGCCGGGCTCTATTACTTCACCGAGATGCTGGGATCGTCGGACCCGTTCTCCGAAGGTCTCGGGCTCAAGAACGCGGCGCTGATCTCGTTCGCCGTCTCGTTCGCCGCCATTCTGGTGATGACCGTGGCCTCGGGCGGCGACGCCATCTTGGCGAGCTGCCCTTCACCATCGCCGGCTTTCTGATCTTCTTCGTGATCTTCTGGCTGATGATCGCCTGGATCTTCTAGGCGCTGAACTTCTAGGCGTAGGCCCCGAGGCTTAGAATGAGGGGCCGAGCGTTTGGACGCGTGCCGGCGGCGTGCCGAGTTCGCTTGCTGTCCGCCGCCTTCGATCAGCTCGCGATAGCGGTTGCGCATCAGCTGCAGCGCGTGGGCCCCGGCGGATGCACCGAGTCGCCCTTCAGCTGCGAGATGAAGGCGCAGATGTCCTCCAGCCCTTGCGCGTCGAGCCAGCCCCATTTGACGCCGCGCCTGATGGCGAACAGATCGGCCTTGACCTCGTCGGCGCCGATGAACTGATGGCCGCATTCATGGGAGTAGATGTAGAGCTTCACCTGGGTGTTCAGGCCGCTGATCTTCTTGGTGTTGAGGATGAGGAAGCCGGGAAAGGCGCCGCCCCAGCTGTCGAAACTCGGGTTCAGCACTGTCGGCCGCGTGCCGCAATTGACCGCCTTGCCGTCGATCTTCAGGGCGCCATGCTCGACGAAGGTGGCGTCAGGGCCGGTCTGCTCGAGATACTCCTCGACGGTCGGACCGTTGGCCGCGCCGCCCCGGTAGACGAACTCCTGGGCATGGCCGAGCCGTGCGGCGCCGGCGCAAAGCACGAGCGCCAGGGCGAACGACGCCGCCACACGATAGAGGGTCCGTCCGTTAAGCATGAACTCGCAGTGTAAAGGGCGATTTGGGTCGGCGCAATTACCGCAAGGCGTCGATATCGTCGCGTGCCTCGATCTCGGCCTTTTTGTTGAAGCATTGCTGGAATTGGGCGCAGCGCACCTCGGGTCGGAATGGACCGGGCCGTGACCGGCGATATTGAACGCGGCGCAGATGTCCTCGAGCGCCTTGGGCGTCAGCCAGCCCTCGCGCCGGGCGCGGCGCACCGCATAGCAGTCGGCGGCGCTCTCATTGGGCCCATACAGAATGTGCCCGCACTCGTGGTAGTAGATCAGCCACTGCACCGGACGCGGCAAATCCTTCAGCGCCTGCATATTGAGCATGATCACCGTCGAGGAGACGGCGAAACCCTCGAAATCGCGGATCAGCGTGGCGGTGCGGCCGCATGACAGGCGGCGTCCCGCCGACCACGAGGCGGCCGGGGGCGACGAGCTTGCTTTGCTCGATGGCGGCCGCGGCTGCGGCTCGAGGCCGGTCGCGGTCAGGGTGAGGCAGAGTGCGAGCCCCAGCAGCAGATGGGCAGCCGGCCGCATGATGTTTTCCTCTGCTACCCACCGTTGCGGGCAGTCTGCGGGTGGGGTGGCGTAGCGTCAACCGGCAATTCCCAAGCGTTTTGCGCTCAGTTCGCGGCGTCGGATTCGATGCGCTCCATGTCGTCGTCCGACAGGCCGAAATGATGGCCGATCTCGTGCACCAGCACATGGGTGACGATGTCGCCCAGCGTCTCGTCATGCTCGGCCCAATAGTCGAGGATGGGCCGGCGATAGAGGAAGATCATCTCCGGCAGTGGCGAGGGTCGAGAACGCTCTGCCGGGTGAGATCGACGCCGTGATAGAGCCCGAGCAGGCCGAAGGGCGATTCGATGCCGAGCGAATCGAGAACCTCATCGGTGGGGAAGTCCTCGACGCGGATCAGAACGTCCTTGGTCATGTCGCGGAAGGCGGCGGGCAGTTTTTTGAACGCCGCCGTCGGCGATGGCCTCGAACTCGGCGATGCTCGGCGCGCTGTGCTTGTGCCAGTCGGTCATTTTGCGTCCGGATGGGGGCATGGGTGCTCGATCATGTGCGTCGTGTGCGCGCCGCGCGCAAGTCTGAACCATGCCTGAATTTCACGATCAGGGCGCATTCAAGGGCGCCACTGAAAAAGGCACGGGATTTAGACGTGCTGTGGGGGCGCAAGGCAAGCAAGGGATTGATCAGAAGTCCAAGAGCAAGAAGGGCGGCGGCAACAATAGTGGACAGAAGCGCAATTACGGCAAGGGGCGCCCGGAGTAGGTAGGCCGTCGAGATAACCGGGGCCTCGGCGTGGTATGATGAGGCCATGACGATGCGCTTGAGCCTGACGGCCGTCTTCGGCGTCGCCGTTGTCTCGCTGACAGTGGGATTCGGCCCACCGGAGCCCGCCGCGGCGAAGAAGAATTGCGGGGCCGACGGGCATTGGTGCTCGTCGCAATGCGGCGCCTGGAATAATTGGTGCCGCCCCGCTTGCGGCGATTGGAACGCCTGGTGCGCCGGCCAGTCGCTGCCAGACGTGCTGTCGCGCATGCAGCCGCGCAGCTATTTCGCCGATCCCAAATGGCACGGCCAAAGCTATGCGGATGAGGCGGAGGCCGCGCCGCCGCCGCGCAAAACGGGCAAATGGCTCAAGC
This sequence comes from uncultured Alphaproteobacteria bacterium, assembly GCA_963793075.1. GTDB lineage: Bacteria > Pseudomonadota > Alphaproteobacteria > Rhizobiales > Methyloligellaceae > Methyloceanibacter. The sequence goes on along the minus strand of CAWBYO010000006.1, from coordinate 328,344 downwards.
GCAAGCGGGCGACGACGAACTAGGCCGTCTTGTCTGCGCTCCGTAGGCTAGGCGGGCTTGCCGGCAAGGATGATCGCCTCCCGCAGCGAGAAGGTGAGACCGTCTTCCGTCTCGCGGGGACGCAAATAGGGCCGCAAGGGCTCCTGCTGGAGCATGTCTTTCAGCCGCGCGACCGTCGCCCGCGTGCAGCGCATGCGCTCCACCCACGGATGAAAGGAATGTCCTGATCCATGACCTCGCTCGCGGTCAGGGTCAGCCCAGCATCGCGCATCAGCGTCTGCCACTCCTCTAGACCGAGCGCGCGGCCATGGCTCGGGTCGCGCAGCTTCTCGAAGCTGTTATAGCGGGCGGCCAGATCCGCATCGTCCGGCGAGACATTGTCGACGAGCGCGAAACTGCCGCCGGGGATGAGCACGCGGGCCGCCTCGCGCACGAAGCTTTGGGATCGGGAAAGTGATGCGCGGCGAGCCGGCAGGTCACGAGATGATAGCTCGTGTCGGGGAAGGGCAGGTCACCGGCCCGCGCTTGTGCCGTCACCACATTGCCAAGCTTGCGTTCCGTGACGAGCTTCCGCGCTTGCTGCAGCATCTCCGGCGTGATGTCGCTGGCGGTGACCTTGGCGAGTCTTGGCGCGAAGGCGAGCGCGGTATGTCCGGCGCCGGTCGCGATGTCGAGCAGGCGCCAGGTCGGCTGGGTCTCGACGAGCTCCAGGAGCCGCGCGAGAGAAGGGCCGGTGGCATGCACGGCGGAGGCCGCGTAGTCGGCGGCGGCCTCACCGAATTTCTTCTGGACAAGAGAACTCATTGATCGCCTCGCATGGCCTCAAGTTGATCCGCGATGTCGACAAACTCGCTGAAGCCCGTCTCTTCTGGCTGCTCACCCAAGCAGCGATCTTCCGCTTATAGTCCTCGACAAGCCTCGAATAGGTGGCCAATGAATGTGACAGATTATTTGCCGTCAAGTCGCCTTTCGCCAATGTATCGCTGGAGCGCTTGTCTGGCCTCGGCCTCGTCGCCGGGCTGTTTCAGCATGTTGAGAAGATGCCTGGCGATGATCAAGCGGTTGCCGCGCGAGAACAGATCCCAGGTGCGGTCCCGTTCGGCGTCGCTGGCGTAGAGGCCGCTCGACGACAAAATATGATCGAGATGGTACGAGAGCCGTTGCGCGTAAAACTCGTCGATTCCGAATAACAGATCGACTTGGCTGGCTTTCGCCTGCGCTTCGAGCACGCTGGTGCTGCGCGCGAGTTCCTCGCGCTGCGCGGCCAACTCTTCTCTCTGTAGCCAGACAGTGATCATCAGCCAAAAAAACGCCGGCGGCGCAAACCAGCCCGCTAAAAAATCGCCGAAGGCATCGGGCTCGAGGCCGAAGACGTCCCGCAAATTGTAACCGAGATAGACCGCGAGAAACCCGAACCAGAGAAAAGTCGCCGCGATGCCGATCGTCATGGCGCTGGAGCGTCTTGACGTCATCCGGTGCTTAATGCGTCTCGCGGATGTCGACGAAATGTCCGGCGATGGCCGCGGCCGCCGCCATGTGCGGCGACACCAGATGGGTGCGGCCCGAACGGCCCTGCCGGCCCTCGAAATTGCGGTTCGAGGTGGAGGCGCAGCGCTCGCCCGGGCGCCAGCTTGTCGGCGTTCATGGCGAGGCACATGGAGCAGCCCGGCTCGCGCCATTCGAAGCCGGCGGCCTTGAAGATCTTGTCGAGACCTTCGGCCTCGGCCTGCGCCTTCACCAGGCCGGAGCCCGGCACGATCATGGCGTTGACGTTCTCGTTCACCTGCTTGCCGGCGACGATCTTGGCGACGGCGCGCAGATCCTCGATGCGGCCATTGGTGCAGGAGCCGATGAAGACGCGGTCGAGGGTGATGTCGGTGATCTTCTCGCCGCCCTTGAGGCCCATATAGTCGAGCGCGCGCGATCGCCGCGGTGCGCTTGGTCTCGTCGGCGATCTCGGCCGGCATCGGCACGCTGCCGGCGACCGAGACGACGTCCTCGGGGCTGGTGCCCCAGGTGACGATGCGGCGGCAGGTGCTCGGCGTCGAGCACGATCTCGCTGTCGAACATGGCGCCGGCGATCGGAGAACAGCGTCCCCCAATGCGCCTGCGCCATCTCGAAGCGCCGGCCTTGGGCGCGCGCGGGCGGCCCTTGATATAGTCGAAGGTCTTCTCGTCCGGCGCGATCAGGCCGGCGCGGGCGCCGCCCTCGATCGACATGTTGCAGATCGTCATGCGGCCTTCCATGGAGAGCGCGTCGATCGCCTCGCCGGCAATATTCGATGACATGGCCGGTGCCGCCGGCGGTGCCGATCTCGCCGATGATGGCGAGGATGATGTCCTTGGCGGTGACGCCTTCGGGCAGCTTGCCGTCGACGCGCACGCGCATGTTCTTGGCCTTCTGCTGGATCAGCGTCTGGGTGGCGAGCACATGCTCCACCTCGGAGGTGCCGATGCCGTGGGCCAGCGCGCCGAACGCGCCGTGGGTCGAGGTGTGGCTGTCGCCGCAGACGATGGTCGTGCCGGGCAGGGTGAAGCCCTGCTCGGGGCCGACCACGTGGACGATGCCCTGGCGCTGGTCGCGCTCGTGGTAATACTCGACGCCGAAATCGCTGGCGTTCTGGGCGAGCGTTCGATCTGGATCTTCGACTTCGGGATCGTCGATGCCCTTGGAGCGGTCGGTGGTCGGCACGTTGTGGTCGACCACGGCCAGCGTCTTCTCGGGCGCGCGAACCTTGCGGCCGGCCATGCGCAGACCCTCGAAGGCCTGCGGGCTCGTCACCTCATGCACCAGATGGCGGTCGATATAGAGCAGACAGGTGCCGTCGGGCGCCTCATGGACCAGGTGCTCGTCCCAGATCTTGTCGTAAAGGGTGCGGGGCTTCGCCATGTCGGTTCTGCGGTTCTCTGAAGTCGTGGATGTCTACGCGTCAGATAGAGATTGGAAGGCCGCTTGCCAACCATGCGTCATGGCCGCCCGTGTGCCGGGCATCCGCGTCTCAGGCCCATCGACGAAGTATCGTGGATGACCGGGACTTCCCTTGCGCTGCCGGCCTTCGGCCTGTTGAGCGCAAGCCCGGCCATGACGACGTGGGCGTGCGTCCTAGCTTTTAATCTCTTCGGCCGGGGCCTCGGCACTTCGCCCTCGTCGGCGGCCGGGACCTCGTCGGCAGTGGTCTCGGCCATCAGCGCGACCGACTTGGCGACCCAATCGCCGCTCTCGATGGCACCGCCCAGGCTCAGATTGTCGTCGATGCCGGCGATCTCGTCGTCGGTGAGATTGGCGATCTGCTCGAACTTGATGAGGCCGAGCTTGTTCAGCTTCTTCTCGATGTCCGCCGTAACGCCGGGGATGAGCTTGAAATCGTCGGGCGCGCCGGCAGGCTTCTTGAAGCCCTTGAGTCCGGTCTTCTTCTTGCCGCGCACGTCCTGGCGCTCGGGGATACGGGCTGCCTTGCCGCGGCGGCCACGCAGATAATAGAGCTTGGCGCGGCGGACGCGGCCGCGGCGCACCACATCGATGGAGTCGATCAGCGGCGAATAGATCGGAAAGACGCGCTCGACGCCCTCGCCATAGGAGATCTTGCGGACGGTGAAATTCTCGTTGATGCCGCCGCCGGAGCGGCCGATGCATACGCCCTCATAGGCCTGCACGCGGGAGCGCTCGCCTTCCACGACCTTGACGTTGACACGGACGGTGTCGCCAGGGCCGAATTCAGGCACGCTGCGCTTGTTTTTGAGCGCGACGAGCTGCTCTTGATCGATTTCCTCGATGATATTCATAGCCATACCTTTCACGGGCGCCTGCTCACGGCCTTTGACGGCCATCGGACGAACGCCATTCTTTTTGATTGATCCAGACGTTAGGATTGCGGGCCATAGGTTTCAGCAAGTTTGGGCTTCCGCAAGCGGTGTCCTAGCGCAGGTTTCGGCCCTTGTCGATGGATTTCAGGCCGAAAATCCGCCGAATGGCCCCGTTTACCCTTTGCCCTTGAGGCTGCGGATATAGGCCACGACATTCCGCAAATCGTCCTGCTCCAGCACGATATTGGGCATAGTGGGGTGGGAGCTCTGCAGCCAGACCGAAAGCGCCATCTCGGTCATGCCCGGGGTGTCGGCCACCTCCTGGAAGGCGGGCGCCTCCATCAGCGGCGACATCATCTCGCCTTGCTGGACCGCATGGCAGGCGGCGCAGACCTCGGCCGCATAGGCCTTGCCAGCGGCGACGTCCGCGTCTTGGGCGGTTGCGTCGTCGGAAAGGCCAAACGTCACAACCGCGGCGAGCACCATGAGGCTCTTCATGCGAAAGTCTCCTTCATGATTTTGGCTCCGCTTAGCCCCTGGGGGCCGTCAGGGCACTGACTTCGATCAAAATTTTGCGTAGTCATGCCCGGACTTGATCCGGGCATCTACCACGTAACCCAGCAAGCATTGAGGCCAGTGGAATGGATTGCGGGTCAAGTCCGGCAATGACGAGGGGAGCTAGCGCTTGCCGTGCTTCTCCCAGAGATCGGGGCGGCGGGCCTTGGTGACGGCCTCCGCCTGCTCACGGCGCCATTTGGCGATTTTCTCGTGGTCGCCGGAGAGCAGCACCTCGGGGATGGCGCGGCCCTCCCACTCCCGGGGCCGCGTGTAGTGGGGGTATTCCAGAAGCCCGGAGGCGAAGCTCTCCTCGGTGAGTGAGGTCTCGTTGCCGGCGACGCCCGGCAGAAGCCGTACGCAGGCATCGATCAGCACTTGCGCCGCGAGCTCGCCGCCGGACAGCACATAGTCCCCAATGGAAATTTCCTCCACGCCGCGGGCCTCGAGCACGCGCTCGTCGACGCCCTCGAAGCGGCCGCAGAGCAAGACGACGCCAGGGCCTTGCGCCAGTTCATGGGCCCGATCTTGCGTGAGCGGCGCCCCGCGCGGCGATAGATAAAGTGTCGGCGTGCCGGGGACGGCGTCCGCCCGCCCGGCATCGATGGCGGACGCGGCGATGTCGGCGCGCATGACCATCCCGGCGCCGCCGCCGGCCGGCGTGTCGTCCACCGAGCGGTGCTTGTCGGTGGCGAAAGAGCGGATGTCGAAAGTCTCCAGCGTCCAAGTGCCGTCGCTGAGCGCCTTGCCTGCAAGGCTCAAGCCGAGCGGTCCCGGGAACATCTCCGGGTAGAGGGTGAGCACGGCGGCGCGCCAGGGGCGGGGAGTTGGGCTCGGAGTGCTCATGGAATCCGGAGTGCTCATGGGGCTCGCTCCTGTTCCGCCGGGCTCTCGCCCTTCAAGAACCAGGTCTTGATGGTGCCCACGCCCTTGATCGCGATAGGTCCGCGCCGCTCGAAGGCATAGCTGTCGCGGAGCGCCTGGTAGAGGTCGCCAGCGACTTGGATCTCGCCGGGAAGTCCGTGCGATTCGAGGCGCGCGGCCAGATTAACGGTCTCGCCCCACACGTCATATGAGAATTTGTCGGTGCCGATGACCCCCGCCATGACGGGACCGCTGGCAAGGCCGACGCGGATGCGTAAGTCCACGCCGTGCATAGCTGAGATCTCCGCCACGGCTCCGGGCAGTGCGAGCGCGAGACGCGCCAGGCGATGGGCATGGTCGTGCTGTGGTGCGCTGACGCCGGCAACCGCCATGTAGCCGTCGCCGATGGTCTTGATCTTCTCCACGCCATGGAGCGCAGCGAGCCGGTCGAATTCGCTCACCAGCCGATCGAGGATCTCGACAGTGCGCGCGGCGCCGAGATCTTGGGCAAGCTCGGTGAAGCCGACGAGGTCGCTGAACATCACCGATGCACTTGGCACGGCGTCGGCGACGCGTTCGCCAGGCCTTGTCTTCAGGCGTTCGGCGATCGGTTTCGGCAAGATATTCTCGAGCAAGGAGTCGGCCTCGGCGCGCGCGCGGTCGGCCACCGTGAAGGCGTAGCCGACGATCAGCCCGATGATGCAGAACGAGGTCGCGGCGGACGAGACGTAGAGATTATGCAGGAGGAAGGGATCGGCCTCGATGCGCGCGGCCTCCGCCGGATAGAGGAACCAAGTGGCGAGATGCAAGGCGAGGCCGATTGCGATCACTGCGACGCTGAGCCCGATACGGGTCCGGTCGTAGACGGCGAAGGCGACGGCCGCGGCGATGATGTAATTGAGCTGGATGCCGGAGTTGTGCCCAAGCTCGCGGACGAAGAAGAACAGCGCCGCGTATTCCGCGGCACAAATGATCAGCGCGGCGGCGATGTCGTTGATCCGGTGTGCGAGCGGGGCCAGCGCCGCGACCACGGCGAGGCCCAAATTGAGAACGATCAGCGGCCAGTACCGCTCGATGCCGAAGACAGTGAACACGGCCGCGTAGATCACCGAGAAGAGCGCGATCATGAGGGCCATAACGTTGACGATCTTCAGACGGCGCCGCGTCGCGCGCGGGTATTGCGAGATGCCCATCTCGGCAAGCCGCGAGAGCGGCGCGAGCCAGGCGGGACGCACGGCCTGATGTGCGTGGTTGACGCGAGAGGATTCGCGAAGATCTGCGCGGAGCTGCATCAGCATGGTCCCGAGCTTGTTCTGACCGGTGCCATCGGCGCCCGTGCCCCAGTAATAGTCCTTCTGCAGAGTCTTCCTCAATTCTTTCATCACCGCTTCCCGTCAGGAGGTCGCGCAAGGACTTATGCTGGGTGAACTTGGCGCGCAGCGCCCGCTCCATCACCGCGTCCTTCCGCTCGCCCCAGTCCGGGCTGATGTCCCGCTTATATTTGCTGGCGTAGCGTTTGGCTGCCCCGGCCTTCGACAGCCCGCGGATGCTTGTTTTGTGCGCGGGATCGTCAAATTTCTGCGCCTGGTAATAATGTTCGCTCGTCGGCCAGACGACGCCGTCGATCTCGATGGGATAGTTGGCGAAGTTCGAGAACTCGCGGTAGCGGTCAGACTTCGAAAAGAACCGGATGGTCATGGCGGACCTCTTCAGCGTCCGAGCCCCCGCTTGACGTCAGTCTTCCAATATTTCCGGCGGAACGAGAACGAGGCGGCCGCCGTCGATGTCGACCTCCGGCACCGTCGTCTCGGTGAACGCCACCAGCAGGTTTTCGCCGCCGCTCGCGAGTGCCACCTCGACGATGTCGCTGGCACCGAAATTATGCATCGCCACCACGGTGCCGATGACCTCGCCTTGCGGGTCGACGGCCTTGAGCCCGACCAGGTCGGCGACATACCACTCGCCTTCGTCGCGCGCCTCCCGCGCCGGAATCCTGGCACGGCGGAGATAGAGCTTGGTGCGGGTGAGCGCTTCGGCGCCTTCGCGGGTGGTCACGCCCTTGATATGGGCGATGACCGCTTTCGGGGTGACGCGGACGCGCTCGATCTCGATGAGCTTCGCGCCCGTCTCGTCCTCAAGCGGCCCATAGCCGGCGATGTCGGCCGGCGATTGGGTGTATGAGCGGAGTCGGACCTCGCCCTTCAGCCCTTGCGCCGCGCCGATCTCGCCAACCAGCACCCGGTCTTGTTCGTCGGCCAAAACTACTCGGCGGCCTTCTCGGCCTCGGCTTCGGCCTCCGGCAGGCGTCCTCGCCGGCAGCTTCGTCAGCCGCTTCGCACGGCCGCCTCATCGGCGGCCTCGACAGAAGCTTCTTCCTCGGCGGCGGCAGCGGCATCCTTGGCAGCAAGCTCGGCCTCGGCGGCGGCCTTCTTGGCGTCTTCGGCCTCCTTGACCTTCGCCTCGTCGGCGGCCTTCTTGGCTTCCTCGCGCTCGAGGCGCTTCTTGCCAGGCTTGGCCTTCTCCGGATTGTTGCGCGCCTCGCGCTTCATCAGGCCTGCGGCGTCGAAGAAGCGCAGCACGCGGTCGGTCGGCAGCGCGCCATGCGACAGCCAATGCTTGGCGCGGTCCTCGTCGAAATTCACGCGCTCTTCGGAGTCGCGCGGCAGCAGCGGATTGAACGTGCCGATCTTCTCGATATAGCGGCCGTCGCGCGGGCTGCGCGAGTCGGCGACGACGATGCGGTAAAAGGGCCGCTTCTTGGCGCCGGCACGGGCCAGTCTGATCTTCAGTGACATAGTTTGGTTCTCCTAGGGGTTCGCTCTCAATCAAAATGTCAACGTTTCTTCTTCTGTGGCAGGCCGGGAAGGCCGCGCGGCATTCCGCCACCGGGCAGACCCGGAAGCCCTCCGGGGAAGCCCCCGGGAAAGCCGCCGGGCGGAAGTCCCGGAAAATTCGCCGGCAGCTCGGTGCCGGCCGGCAGATCGGCGGGCATGTCGCGGCGGCGGTCCGCCGCCGAACAGCCCGCTCAAAGGTCCGCGCTTCTTGCCCATGGCCTTCATCATGTCGGCCATCTGGCGGTGCATCTTCACCAGCTTGTTGATGTCCTGCACGCGAGGTGCCGGAGCCCGCCGCCACGCGCTTCTTGCGCGAGGCATTGAGCAGCTTCGGCGTCTTGCGCTCGGCGCGGGTCATCGAGCTGATGATCGCCTGCTGGCGCTTCAGCACGCTGTCGTCGAGATTGGCGGCGTCGATCTGCTTCTTCACCTTGCCGAGGCCGGGCAGCATCGACGAGCACGCCGCCCATGCCGCCGAGCTTCTGCATCTGCTTGAGCTGATCGGCGAGGTCCTCGAAGGTCGAAGGAGCCCTTCCTGAGCTTCTTGGCCATGGCTTCGGCCTTGTCGAGCTCGACGGTCTCCATCGCCTTCTCGACGAGGCCGACCACGTCGCCCATGCCGAGAATGCGTCCGGCGATACGGTCGGGATAGAACTCTTCGAGCGCGTCCAATTTCTCGCCGACGCCGATCAGCTTGATGGGCTTGCCGGACACGGCGCGCATGGAAAGCGCCGCGCCGCCGCGCGCATCGCCGTCGACGCGGGTCAGCACGATGCCGGTGAGGTTCACGCGCTCGCCGAAATTCTTGGCGAGGTTGACGGCGTCCTGACCGGTCAGCGCATCGGCGACGAGCAGCGTCTCGTGCGGCTGGGCGATCTTCTCGATGGCCGCCGTCTCGGCCATGAGCTCTTCGTCGATATGGGTGCGGCCGGCGGTGTCGAGCAGTAGCACGTCGAAGCCGCCGAGCTTCGCCGCCTTGACGGCGCGGGTGGCGATCTCGGTCGGGGTCTGGCCCTCGACGATGGGCAGCGTGGCGACCTCCGCCTGCTCGCCGAGAATGCGAAGCTGCTCTTGCGCGGCGGGACGGCGCGTATCGAGCGAGGCCATCAGGACTTTCTGCTTGTCGCGGGTGGTCAGCCGCTTGGCGAGCTTGGCCGTGGTCGTGGTCTTGCCGGAGCCTTGCAGGCCGACCAGCATCATGACGACGGGCGGCGTGGCGGCGAGGTCGATGGCTTGGGCGTCCGAGCCCAGCATGCGCACCAGCTCGTCATTGACGATCTTGATGACCATCTGGCCGGGCGTGACGGAGCGCACCACGTCCTGGCCGAGCGCCTTCTGCTTCACCCGGTCGGTGAAGGAGCGCACCACGTCGAGCGCCACGTCGGCCTCGATCAGGGCGCGGCGCACCTCGCGCATGGCCTCGGTCACGTCGGCCTCGCTCAGCGCGCCACGGCGCGTGAGCTTGTCGAGAATGCCGGAGAGGCGGTCTGAAAGGGTCTCGAACATCAGCCGGCGATGTCCGCGACATATTTGCGGATAGACCCAGCCGGAGAAGCAGGGGCCGGTATAGGCGGCGGCGCGGGGCCAGGGCGAGCCGACGCCGCAATCCTGGTTGTTGTGGGAATAGACGACGCCGAGCCATTGGCCGCGCTGATCGCAGATATAGAGCTGGTAGCCGTTATAGACCTTGTCCAGCATGGCGTAGTCGGAGCTCGGCCCGGCGCGCACGGCGAGGAAGCCGTCGCCGCCTTGCGGATTGAGGCCGCGCACCTGGCCGATCGTGCCGCAGGCGTCATAGCCCGGATTCTGGCCGGCGATGACCGGCACGGCATTCTGCTGGGCGATGGTCGCCGCAGGCAGGCAGGCGAGCGCCAGCGCGGCAAGGATGCCGGCGGCGCGTTGCAAGCGGTTTGTCACCATGGTCTCCTCCTCACGATGAGGATTGCCCAAACGAAAAAGCGCTCAAATAGGCCAGAGGCCGGTAGCGCAACGAAAAAAGCACCCGTGGGCGCATCGCGCTGACGGGTGTTGACCCCCCTGGCTCTTGATTTGCGCTACCGCGCTTCGCGCTGCTTGAGCGCTAGAAGTGCATGCGGCCAATCATGTCCAGGGCGGCGGCTCTTTGACGGAGCTGCCTTGAATTTCGAGCGGAATGTCGGCTAGCCGGTGCCTTAAGTCAAGCTAGTGCGGCAGGGTTTTCGAGAAGGCGTTCACCACGATGACCCCGGCGATGATGAGGCCAAGACCGAGGAAAGCCGGCAGGTCGAGCGGCTGCTTGAACCACAGCCACCCCACCAGGCTGATCAATATGATGCCGAGGCCCGCCCACATGGCATAGGCGATGCCGACCGGGATCGTCCGCAAGGTGAGCGCGAGGAGCAGGAAGGACAAGCCATAGGCCGCTAGGGTCAGAACGCTGGGCAGCAGCTTGGTGAAGGTATCGGACGCCTTCAAAGCCGAGGTGCCGATCACCTCAAAGACGATCGCGGCGCCGAGATAAAGATAGGGCACAGGGGGCACTCCAAGGTTTTTGCGAACTTCTAGCTATTCGATCTTCGATCAGGCGAGCGAACCGAGGCGGACGGCCAGGTCGAGTAGGGCTTCGTCGCCGCCTTCCCAGCCGATGAAGGAAAGCCCCACGGGGCAGCCCGAGGCCTGGCCCATGGGAATCGAGATCTGCGGCAGGCCCGCATGACCGGCGAGACAGGTGCTTTGCAGGGTTTTGGTGCGGAACTCGGCGAACGAAGCCCCGTCGGGGATGTCGCGCTCTGGCGGTAACGTCGGGGTGGTCGGCAGCACGATGGCCGTGCCCGGCTTGACGATTTGCTTCAGGCGCTTGGCGACCTGGTCGCGGACGGCGCGGGCCGCCTCCACCTCGTCGAAACTGATGGCGGCGGCCATCTCGAAGCGCTCCTTGATGCCGGGGCCGAGATCGACGTTATGGGACTGCACGAAGGGCAGCAGGGTCGACTGGATCTCGAAGCCCTGAATGGTGGCGAAGGCCTTGCGCCAGGCTACGATGTCTTCGCCGGCGATCTCCGCATGTTCGGGCTTGGGGATGATGCCGGCGAGCGCGTCGAGGGTCTGCCACAGGGCCTGGTCGGCACTCGCTTCGGACTCGACCGACAATGTCCTGGGCGAGGATGAGCCGGGTGATGGGCTCCTTCACGGCGTCGCCTTGGAGCAGGACCTGGCCGAGGGTGCGGGCGAGTTCGGCCTCGCGGGCGAGAAAGCCCACCGTGTCGAAGCTCGGCGCCATGGGGGTGGCGCCGTGCGCATCGATGCGGCCATGGCTGGGGCGCAAGCCATAAAGTCCACAGAAGGACGCCGGCACGCGGATCGAGCCGCCCGTGTCGGTGCCGAGCGAGAAGTCGCACATGGATGCGGCCACGGCCGCGGCCGAGCCGCAGGACGAGCCGCCCGTCACATGGTTGCCCGCGCGGACATTGATGGGCTGACCGTAATGGGCGTTCGTGCCGAGCACGCTGTAGAAGAACTCATCGCAGACCGTGATGCCGATCAGGCTGGCGCCCGCATCCAGCAGTCGCGTGATGACCGGCGCGGTCTCCGCCGCCGGAGTGGCATGGGCATAGAAATTTGGATTGCCGTTGGAAACCTTGCGGCCCTTGATGGCAAACAGGTCCTTCACCATGAAGGTGAGGCCGGCGAGCGGGCCATCGCTTCGGCCCGCAATCGGCTCTTCGAGCGTGTGCGGGACCAGGGCGCCGATCGTGTCGTGCTTGGGAACGGCGATGAAGACCATTTGGCTCTCCTTGCGGCTGCGAGGTTGAGAGAGAACGCCATATAAGTGAAAGCTTCGCAACGAATCGAGAGCGGCGGGATCGTTTGAGCACTGAGAGCACACCACGCCTGCGCTTGCCCAGGACGGTATGGGCGCTCGGCTTCACGTCGCTGTTCATGGACATCTCCTCGGAGCTGATCCACGGGCTGCTGCCGCTATTCCTCATGGTCAGCCTGGGAGCAAGCGCCGCGGTGCTCGGCCTGGTAGAGGGCATCGCCGAGGCGACCGCGCAGATCACCCGCGTGTTCTCGGGCTGGCTGTCCGACCGGCTCGGCCGCCGCAAGGCACTGGCCGTTGCGGGCTATGGGCTGGCGGCGATCACCAAGCCGCTGTTCCCGCTTGCCGGCTCGGTGTGGCTGGTGGCCGCCGCCCGCTTTCTCGACCGCATCGGCAAGGGCATTCGCGGGGCGCCGCGCGACGCGCTGATCGCCGACGTGACGCAACCGGAAACCCGCGGCGCCGCTTTCGGCCTGCGCCAGTCGCTCGACACGGTGGGCGCCACTGTCGGCCCGCTGCTGGCGGTCGGGCTGATGTATGCGTTCAGCGACGACATCCGCACCGTGCTGTGGTTCGCGGTGATCCCGGCGGCGATTGCCGTCGCCATTCTCGTATTCGCGGTCAAAGAGCCGGCGCCGGCGTCGAAAGAACAGCGCGTGCCGATCAAGGCGGCCGAGATCGCGCGCCTCGGCCCATTCTACTGGCTTGTGGTCGGTGCCGGCGCGGTGTTCACGCTTGCCCGGTTCAGCGAGGCGTTTCTGGTGATCCGCGCTCATGACACGGGCCTGGCGCTGGCCTTGGCGCCGGCGGTGATCGCCGTGATGAGCCTCGTCTATGCAGGCGCCGCCTATCCGGCCGGGCGTCTCCAGGACCGGTTCGGGGCGCGGCCGCTCCTCGTCGCCGGCCTCCTGGCGCTGATCGCGGCGGACCTGTTGCTGGCGCGCGGTCAATCGCTCCTTGCCGTCTTCCTTGGCATCGCGCTGTGGGGCCTCCATATGGGGCTGACGCAAGGGGTGCTGTCGGCGCTGGTGGCGCAAGCCGCGCCGTCGCGCCTGCGCGGCACGGCGTTTGGCGTGTTCGGCCTGGTCACCGGACTGGCGGCGCTGGTGGCCAGCGTCCTGGCCGGCGTGTTGTGGGAGACCATCGGCCCGGCCACCACCTTCTTCGCCGGGGCCGGCTTTGCCGGGCTGTCGCTGGTGGCTTTCTTAAGCATCCCGCGCAGGCTGAGCCCGGCCGGCTGACGGGTTTCCCGGCGCGGTGCTATAGAGACAGCAGGATTTTGGAGCGATTGGGACATGGACGCGGGCGTACGCGGCTTTCGAAAAATGAATGGGCTCGGCAACGACTTCGTCGTGCTGGATGCCCGGTCGGACGCGCTGGCGCTCGTGCCGGACGCGGTGCGCGCCATCGCCGACCGCAAGGAGGGCATCGGCTGCGATCAGATCATCGCGCTAGAGCCTTCGGCCAAGGCGGATGTGTTCATGCGCATCTGGAACGCCGATGGCGGCGAGGTGGCGGCCTGTGGCAACGCCGCGCGCTGCGTGGCGGCGCTGGTGGCCGACGAGCAGGGACGCGCCGACGTCACCATAGAGACCGAGGACCAGGTGCTGGGCGCCGTGGTCGGCAGCAATGGCCAAGTCACCATCGACATGGGCGTGCCACGGCTCGCCTGGGACGAGATCCCGCTGTCGGAGCCGTTCCATGACACGCGCCGCATCGAGCTTCAGGCGGGCCCCATCGATGCGCCGGTGATCCATTCGCCCGGCGTGGTCAATGTGGGCAACCCCCATTGCCTCTTCTTCGTCGAGGACGCCGACGCCATCGACCTCGCCCGCATCGGGCCGATGCTGGAGCATCACCCGCTGTTTCCCGAGCGCGCCAATATCTCGCTTGTCGAGGTGCTGGCGCCCGACCATCTCAAGGTCCGCACCTGGGAGCGGGGCGCGGGGCTGACCCGGGCCTGCGGCACGGCGGCTTGCGCCTCGGCGGTGGCCGCCGCTCGCCGGGCATTGGCGGACCGCAAGGTGACGGTGAGCTTGCCGGGCGGCGATCTCGTCATCGAGTGGCGCGAGGCGGACGGCCATGTGCTGATGACCGGGCCCTATGCGCTCGATTTCGAGGGCACGCTGCCCGTGGGGCTGTTAGCCGCCGCCGGGGTCTGACTCCTTTGAGGAATTCGTGTTAGAAGCCGCCAAATGTCGGATATCGAGATCATCACCTTCGGCTGCAGGCTCAACGCCTATGAGTCCGAGGTCATGCGCGAGCATGCCAACGCCGCCGGCGTCACCGACGCGGTGATCGTCAACACCTGCGCGGTGACGGCGGAAGCCGTGCGCCAAGCGCGGCAGGCGATCCGCAAGGCCCGGCGCGACCGGCCCGACGCCAAGATCGTGGTCACGGGCTGCGCGGCCCAGATCGATCCGGACCGCTTCGCGGCCATGGACGAGGTCGACCGCGTCATCGGCAATCAGGAGAAGATGCAGGCCCGCACGTTCGTCGGCCTCGGCACGGACGACAGCGAGAAGGTCGCGGTCAACGACATCATGTCGGTGACGGAGACCGCCGGCCATCTGATCGAAGGCTTCGGCAACCGCGCCCGCGCCTATGTGCAGATCCAGAATGGCTGCGACCATCGCTGCACCTTCTGCATCATCCCGTTCGGCCGCGGACCGTCCAGGTCGGTGCCGGCCGGCGAGGTCGTGGCGCAAGTCCGGCGCCTGGTCGAGAACGGCTATGCCGAGATCGTGCTGACCGGCGTCGACATGACGGCCTATGGCGCGGACCTCCCCGGCGAGATGACGCTCGGCAAGCTTGTCCGCTCCGTGCTCAAGCTCGTGCCGGAGCTGCCGCGCCTGCGCATTTCCTCCATCGATTCCGTCGAGGCCGACCCGGCGCTGATCGCCGCCATCGCCGAGGAAGAACGGTTGATGCCGCATCTGCATCTGTCTTTGCAGGCGGGCGACGACCTCACATTGAAGCGCATGAAGCGGCGCCATGCCCGCGCCGACTCGGTTGCCTTCTGCGAGGCAATGCGCCAGGCGCGCCCCGACATCGTGTTTGGTGCCGACATCATCGCCGGCTTCCCCACCGAGACGGAAGCGATGTTCGCCAACTCGCTGTCGCTGGTGGACGATTGCGGCCTTACCTTCCTGCATGTGTTTCCGTTCTCGGCGCGCGAGGGCACGCCTGCCGCGCGCATGCCGCAGGTGAACGGCGCAGTGGTGACGCGGCGCGCGTCGGAGTTGCGCGACAAGGGCGCCGCGGCGCTGAAAGGCCATCTGGCAAGCGCGCGTGGACGGCGCATCCAAGTGCTCATGGAAAATGAGGACCACGGCCGGTCGGCGGATTTCACGCCGGTCAAGCTCGAGCCTTGCGCGCAAGCCGGCGCGCTGGTCGACGCGGTGGTGTCCGGCGATGACGGCGCGTCGTTGCTGGCGGAGATGCGCCATGAGCGAAAAGATTGCGCCGCCGGAGTCCAAGCGGAGCTGGTTCGCGCAGCTCAAGTCCGGACTCTCGCGGACCTCAAATTCGCTGTCGGAAAATCTCGCCGGCGTGCTGACCAAGCGGAAGCTCGACGACGACACCCTCGATGAGCTGGAAGACGTGCTGATCCGGGCCGATCTCGGCATGGGCATGGCCGACCGCATGCGCGAGGCCATCTCGAAGGGCCGCTACGACAAGGGGTTGACGGCTGAGGACGTGCGCAGCGTCTTGGCCACCGAAGTGGCCCGCGTGCTGGAGCCGGTCGCGCAGCCCTTCACGCTCGATGCAAGCGCCAAGCCCCATGTCATCCTCGTGGTCGGGGTCAACGGCACCGGCAAGACCACGACGATCGGCAAGCTGGCGCATCAGTTCGAGAAGGACGGCAACCGGGTCATGCTTGCCGCCGGCGATACGTTCCGTGCCGCCGCCATCGATCAGCTCAAAATCTGGGGGGCCCGCGTCGGCGCCGAGGTCGTCGCCAGGGATGTGGGCGCCGATCCGGCCGGCGTCGCCTATGAGGCGCTGGAGCGCGCGAAGGCGCAAGGCGTCGACGTGCTGCTCATCGACACCGCCGGGCGGCTGCAGAACAAGGGCGACCTCATGGACGAGCTTGCCAAGATCGTGCGGGTGTTGAAGAAGCTCGATGAGAATGCGCCGCACAGCGTGGTGCTGGTGCTCGACGCCACCACGGGGCAGAACGCCATCAATCAGGTGCAGATTTTCCAGGAGATCGCCGGGGTGACGAATCTGGTGGTGACCAAGCTCGACGGCACGGCGCGTGGCGGCATTCTTGTCGCCATCGCCGAGCGCTTTGGTCTGCCCATCAACGCCATCGGCATCGGCGAGGGCATCGAGGATTTCGAGCCGTTCGATGCCCATGACTTCGCCCGCGCCATCGCCGGAGCAGGACGTGAGAATGAAGCCGCAGCCTGAAACCGAACCCATGGCTAAAGCAGCCAAGGCGGCGGCAGCCAGCAAGCCTGAGGCGCCGGAGCAGTCCGTCGCCGCCAAGCTCGCCATCGAGCTGGGGCCGTTGCTCATCTTCTTTGGCGGCAACGCCGCCGCCGGGATCTATGCCGGCACCGCCGCCTTCATGGTGGCGACGGTGCTGTCACTGGGCTTCGCCTGGTGGCGCTACCACAAAGTGCCGGTGATGCCGCTGGTCAGCGCGGGGATCGTACTCGCCTTCGGCGGGCTCACGCTCTATCTGCACGACGACACCTTCATCAAGCTCAAGCCGACCATCGTCTACACGATGTTCGCGGTGCTGCTGTTCGGAGGCCTGCTCACGAAGAAGCCCGTGCTCGAACTTCTGTTCGGGCCGGTGTTCAATTTGACGGACGAAGGTTGGCGCAAGCTGACCTTGCGCTGGGCCGTGTTCTTCCTGGCCATGGCGGTGGTCAACGAGTTCGTGTGGCGCAATTTCTCGACCGATACCTGGGTCAGCTTCAAGGCGTTCGGCTTCCTGCCGATCACGTTCTTGTTTGCGATGAGCCAAGTGCCCCTGATGCAACGCTATGGTGCGCCGCAAGACGAGGCCTCCGAATAGCGGGCCTTCTTGCTTAAGGTTACCCCCAATCGCCTCACAATCGGCTGCTTGTATGCGGCTCGAAGCCTCCGATATGACAGGCGGACCCTGTTGGTCATGCCGAGTTGTCTCGCCGTGCGTCGGGACGTTTGTGCAACCAGACGTTTGCTGAATACGCTTTCGGGTTGTACAAGTGCCCCACGCGAGGCCGAGGGAAGCTAGGACAGATGATGATCCTGCACGCTTTTGCGTGAGATTGGCAGCGTGCGCATTATGGCAAAGGCTGGAAATCCCCTGAATCGCTCGGCGGCGCATTTGCTGCACCGGGCGGGCCAGCGCGCCGCCGATATCTTCGCGGATGCGGCGGGGACCGACGGACTGACGCCGCGCCAGTTTGCCGTGCTGGCGGTGGTTTACGACGAAGAGGGGCTGACGCAGACCGAGCTCGTGGATCGGACCGGCATCGACCGGTCGACCCTGGCCGATATCGTCGCCCGCTTGCTCAGCCGTGGGATGATCCAGCGTCGCCGCGCCAAAAATGATGGCAGAGCCTATGCCATCAAGCTGACCGCGCAAGGCGCCAAGGCTCTGCGGGAGGCGCAGCCGGCGGCCGAGGCAGCCGACGCGGTGCTCATGGCTAGCCTGCCGCCGGCCAAGCGCCAGGATTTTATCGATTCCCTCATTCTCATCGTCGAAGCCGCCGACAAGTAGCCGACAGCGCTGCTCTCGCCGGAATGACAGGCTGCTATTCGCCGGGCTTGACCGCCAGCCGCTGCATGAGCGGCAGGATTTTCTCGTTGATCGCCTGCTCGGTCAGCGGGCCCACATGGCGATAGGCGATCTTGCCGTCGCCGGAGATCACATAGGTCTCCGGTACGCCATAGACGCCGAAGTCGATCGCCGTGCGCCCCGAGCGGTCGGCGCCGACCCGGGCGAAGGGATCGCCGTAGCGGCCGAGAAACCGCCGGGCCGAGGCGGCGTCGTCCTTGTAGTTGATGCCGTAAAGGCGAACATCGGTGTCCTTGGCCAGCGCCATCAGCATCGGATGCTCCTGCAGGCAGGGCACGCACCAGGAGGCAAAGACGTTGACGATGGTGGGCTCGCCGTTGGCGAGATCGGCCGACGTGAAGCTTTGCGCGGGTGCGCCGTCGTCCGCCTTCAGCCCGTCGAGCGGAGGCAGGGTGAACTCGGGCACCGGCTTGCCGATCATCGCCGAGGGCAGCTTGGACGGATCGCCGGTCTGCAGCGCATAGAAGAACAACCCGGCGAGGCCGGCGAAGATCAGCAAGGGCAGCGCCACGGCCCAGCGGCTGCGCTTGCGCTCCGTTGCCTTCGCAGTCGTCTTCGCGGACGTCTTAGCAGGCATTTTGCCGGTCGATTTGGCTGACGTTTTGGCTGTCATGAGCGGGGCTTCCGGGTGCGCGGGGTGGCGGGTTTCGCATTGGCCTCCGTCTTTCGTTTGGCCGCCGTTGTCTTGCGTTTCGCCGCGGGGTTTCGCTTGGCCGCGGCGCTTGTCTCGGCGGTCCTGGTATCGGCGGTCTTGGTGTCGACACTCTCGACCGTGGCGGTGGGCGGCGCCGTCATCGCCGGCGTCGTCTTCGGCGGTGTCGTCGTTTTGGGCGGTGTCGCCGAACGCCGCCTGATGCCCATGCGCTCCAGCTCGGCAAGCTTGCGCCGCTGGGCGCGGTCGTCCGCAAGCGTGACGACCACCAGTGCGACGACGGCGATGAGGGTCACGCCATAGGCGGCGACGATGAAGCTTGCATGCGGGCCGAGGTCAAGCATGGGCTCGCTTCTTAAGCTTCGGCCAGCGCGGCGCGCTCGACTTGGGTCTGCTGCAGCGCGCGCACGCGGCGGCGCAGGATCTCGGCGCGCATGGCAAGAAGATGCAACAGCACGAACAGCGCCGTGAAGCCGGCCGCCATGACGAAGAGCGGCATCAGCAATGATATATCGATGGTGGAGCCGCCGGCGCGGAACACGCTCGCCGGCTGATGCAGCGTATTCCACCAGTCCACCGAAAACTTGATGATGGGGATGTTGATGGCGCCCACCAGCGCCAGGATGGCAACAGCACGCCCGGCACGGCCCGGCTCCTCGATGGCCTGCCACAGCGCGATCAGCCCGAGATAGAGCAGGAACAGCACCAGCATGGAGGTAAGCCGCGCGTCCCACACCCAATAGGTGCCCCACATCGGCTTGCCCCACAGCGAGCCGGTGACGAGCGCGACGAAGGTAAAAGTGGCGCCGATAGGGGCCGCCGTCTTGGCGGCGACGTCGGCGAGCGGATGGCGCCAGATCAGCGTGCCGAGCGCGGCGACGGCGATCACCATGTAGCCGAACATAGAGAGCCAGGCGGCCGGCACATGGATGAACATGATCCGCACGGTCTCGCCCTGCTGATAGTCGGGCGGCGCCACGAACAAAGCGAGGTAGAGCCCGATGCCGAGCAGGATGAGGGTCAGCGCGGTGAGCCACGGCACGACCTGGCCGACAAGGCTCAAGAAGCGCGTGGGGTTGGCGAGGCTGATCATGGGGCTGATCTAGTGGGTTTGATGCGCGAGCGCAAATGAGGCCTATCGCAGCGCGTTGCGGATCGCGGCCGCGGCGGCAAGTGGCGCGAGCACGACGCTGGCGAGGCTGAGCGCGCAGAGAATGAAGAAGGGGGGCCATAGCGAGTTGGGCCCGGTGACATAGGGCGTGACGGCCGAAACGCCGAAAATCAGGACCGGCACGTAGAGCGGCACCACGAGCAGCGCGAGGAGGAGGCCGCTGCGGCGCAAGCCCAGCGTCAGGCTCGCACCGATGCCGGCGATGAAGCTCACGGCGGGGGTGCCGGCCAGCATGGCCAGCACGAGCGAGGGGATCGTGCCGAGGGGCAGATTGAGGAGCAGGCCGAGAAGGGGTGCGATCAGCACCAGCGGGATGCCGGTGGCGAGCCAATGGGCGAGGCATTTCACGCCGGCGACGACGGAGAGCGGCAGCGGTCCAGCAGCAAGCACATCGAGCGTGCCGTCCTCGTAGTCGTTGTCGAAGATGCGGCCGGCGGAGAGGAGCCCGGCGAGCAGCAGTCCGACCCATAGAATGCCGGGCGCGATGCGGCCGAGCAGGTTGAGGTCGGGGCCGAGCCCGAGCGGGGTGATGACGATGACGATCAGATAGAAGCCGAGCGCCACACCGACGGCGCCGCCTTCGCGCCAGGTTAGCTTGACGTCACGCGCCAGCAGAGCTACGGCGGCGTTCATGCGGCGCGCTCCAGGCCGAGGGTGAGCGTGTGCGTGAACTTGGTCTTGAGCGGCACGTGGGTCGAGACGACGGCGATGCCGCCCGCCTTCAGGTGATCGCGGATCGCATCGTCCAGCCTCTTCACCGAAGCCACATCGAGCGAAACGGACGGCTCATCGAGGAGCCATAGGGGCCTCGGCGCGGCGAACAGGCGCGATAGAGCAAGTTTCCGTTTTTGGCCCGCGGAGAGGAGCCCGGCCGGAAGGTCAGCCAGACTTTCCAGCCCAAAGGCGGCAAGCGCTTGAGGGAGCGAACCATCGCCGCCCTCCAGATAGTCGGCCCAGAAGGCGAGATTTTCGCGCACGGTAAAGGCGGTCTTGGCCGCGTTGAGATGGCCGACATAATGGGCGAGCTCGGCGATTGGCGTATCGGGGTCGGCGCCTTCGGCGGTGAAACGGCCCTCGGCCAACGGCAACAGGCCGGCGATCTGCCGCAACAGGCTCGTCTTGCCGGCACCGTTCGGCCCGCTGACGAGCAGCGCTTGGCCGGGCTCGAGGGCGAAATTCAAGCCCTGGAACAGCGTCCGGCCACCCCGCTCGCAGGCGATGTCTTGGGCGCTGAGGCTGAGCTCGAAGGGCATTTGCATGGATATTGTGCAAACCAGAGGCGGGGCTGGGGCGTCGATATCGGGTCACGCGTCTCTTCGCGTCATTGTCTCGTTGCCGCAAGGGCTTTTATAGTGGGCCGAAGAGCGCGCAAGAGCGCCCATCCAAAAGCCAAGGACGCCCCGGCGCGAGATGGCGGAAGCCCCTCGCGGAGGATTGGCCACACCTTTGCATGCTCATTTGCTGGGACCTGCCCCTCTCGGGGTTTCGAAGGAGACTTCATTGACATCGGTGGTTTCGACCTCGCTCGACAGCTTCAAGTGCCGGCGCACGCTGCATGTGGGCAAGCGCGCATACGATTATTTCGATCTCAAAGAGGCGGAAGCCGCGGGGCTCGACGGCATCAGCCGCCTGCCCTTCTCGCTCAAGGTGCTGTTGGAAAATCTCCTGCGCCATGAAGATGGGCGGACCGTCACCGCCGACGATATCCGCGCGGTCGCCGACTGGCTGAAAGACAAGCGCAGCGACCGTGAGATTGCCTTCCGGCCGGCGCGCGTGCTGATGCAGGATTTCACCGGCGTGCCCGCCGTGGTCGATCTCGCCGCCATGCGCGATGCCGTCACCACGCTCGGCGGCGATCCGCATAAGATCAATCCGCTGGCGCCGGTCGACCTCGTCATCGATCACTCGGTGATGGTCGATGCCTTCGGTTCGGGCGCCGCGTTCCAATTCAATGTCGACAGGGAATATGAGCGCAACAACGAGCGCTATGCCTTCCTACGGTGGGGGGCGGGCGCCTTCGACAATTTCCGTGTGGTGCCGCCGGGCACCGGCATCTGCCATCAGGTCAATCTGGAATATCTGGCGCAGACGGTGTGGACCAAGGAAGAGGGCGATGTGAAGCTCGCCTTCCCGGATACGCTGGTCGGCACGGACAGTCACACCACCATGGTCAACGGTCTGTCGGTCCTCGGCTGGGGTGTGGGCGGCATCGAGGCCGAAGCCGCCATGCTCGGCCAGCCGATCTCCATGCTCATCCCTGAAGTGGTGGGGTTCCGCATGACGGGACGCTTGCGCGAAGGCGTCACCGCCACCGATCTCGTGCTGACCGTGACGGAGATGCTGCGCCGGGCGGGCGTGGTCGGTAAGTTCGTGGAGTTTTTCGGGATCGGTCTCGACAATCTGCCGCTCGAGGACCGCGCCACCATCGCCAACATGGCGCCCGAATATGGCGCGACGTGCGGCTTCTTCCCCGTTGACAAGGAGACGCTCGCGTATCTGGAGGCGACGGCGCGCAAAGACTTGCGAATCGCCCTGGTCGAGGCTTACGCCAAGGCGCAAGGGCTCTACCGCAAGGACGACACGCCAGATCCCGAGTTCACCGACATTTTGGCGCTCGATCTCGGCGATGTTGTGCCGTCGATCGCCGGACCGAAGCGCCCGCAAGACCGCGTGCCGCTCGATCGCGCCGCGTCCTCCTTCGTCGAGGTTCTCGACAAGGAATACGGCAAGGCCGCGGAAGTCGACAAGCGCGTGCCCGTCGAGGGCAAGAATTTCGATCTCGGCCACGGCGACGTGGTCATCGCCGCCATCACGTCCTGCACCAACACGTCGAACCCCTATGTGATGGTGGGAGCAGGGATGCTCGCCCGCAACGCCGTGGAGAAGGGCTTGAGTGTCAAGCCTTGGGTCAAGACATCGCTGGCGCCGGGCTCGCAAGTGGTCACCGACTATCTCGAGAAAGCCGGTCTGACAGACGATCTCGACACGCTCGGGTTCAATCTCGTCGGCTATGGCTGCACCACCTGCATCGGCAATTCAGGGCCGCTGCCGGAGGAGATCTCGCATAGCATCCACGCGCATGGGCTGGCGGTCGCCTCGGTGCTGTCGGGCAATCGCAACTTCGAAGGCCGGGTCAATCAGGACGTGAAGGCGAATTATCTCGCCTCGCCGCCGCTGGTGGTGGCGTACGCGCTCGCCGGCTCGATCATGGTCGATCTCGTCACCGAACCGCTCGGCACGGATCGGAAAGGCAAGCCGGTCTATCTCAAGGACATCTGGCCGTCGTCGAAAGAGGTGGCCAAGCTGGTGCGCAAGGCGGTGAAGAAGTCGATGTTCAAGGAGCGCTATGGCGACGTGTTCCGCGGCGATCCCGAATGGCAGGCGATCGAGGTCGCGGGCGGCCTCACCTATGGCTGGGACACCAAGTCGACTTACGTGCAGGAGCCGCCGTATTTCGTCGGCATGACGGCCGCGCCCGACGCGGTGACCGATGTGGAGAACGCGCGCATCCTCGGCCTGTTCGGCGATTCCATCACCACCGACCACATCTCGCCGGCCGGCGCCATCAAGCAAGACAGTCCGGCAGGTCATTACCTCACCGCGCACGGGGTGGCGGCGCACGACTTCAACTCGTACGGCTCGCGGCGCGGCAATCACGAGGTGATGATGCGCGGCACCTTCGCCAACACGCGCATCAAGAATCAGATGGTGCCCGGCGTCGAGGGCGGCGTCACGGTGCATTATCCCTCGGGAGAGCGCTTGCCGATCTACGACGCGGCGATGCGTTATGGGGCGCGAAGGCGTGCCGCTGGTGGTGTTCGCCGGCAAGGAATACGGCACCGGCTCGTCGCGCGACTGGGCGGCCAAAGGCACGCGGCTGCTCGGCGTGCGCGCGGTCGTGGCTGAGAGCTTCGAGCGCATCCACCGCTCCAACCTGATCGGCATGGGCGTGCTGCCGCTGGTGTTCGCCGAGGGCATGTCGTGGGAGACGCTCGGCCTCAAGGGCGACGAGACGGTCTCACTGCGCGGCTTGACCGAGATCAAACCGGGGCAGTGGCTGGAGGCGGATATTACCTATCCGGCCAGCGGCGAGAGCCAGGCGGTGCCGCTGCAGTTGCGGATCGATACGTTCGATGAGCTCGACTATTTCCGGAATGGCGGAATTCTCCACTACGTGCTGCGATCGCTCGCCCGCGACGCGGCATAGGTCACTGAGTTGTGACCCTAGTTGAGCCGTTTTTCCCGGAAATCCCGGGCTAATTCCGGCATGCTAGCGGCATGAGGCCAGTCTTCTTCCTTGCCGTGGGCGCGGGCGCTCTTGCGCTCATCGGGCTCTCGGCGCCAAGCCGGGCCGAGCCGCCCGGGGCCACCGGTGTGACCCTGCTCGAGTTGTTCACGAGCCAAGGCTGCTCGTCTTGCCCGCCGGCCGATAAGCTTCTCGCCGAGTACGGCACCAAGAAGGACGTGATCACCCTGTCCTTCTCCGTCGACTATTGGAACTATCTCGGCTGGCACGACACGCTGTCGAGCCCGGAGAACAGCGAACGCCAGCGCGACTACGCGCTCGCGCGCGGCGACGGCCGCGTCTATACCCCGCAAGTCGTCGTCGACGGCATCATGCATGTGAACGGCAGCAGCGAGGCCGCCATCGAGATGGCGATGCGCAACGCCACCAATCGGCTCAAGGACGTCCGCGTGCCGGTCGCCATGCATGCCGAGGGCAACAGTCTGGTGATCGATATCGGCGCGGCGCCCGAGACCTCGGATATGCGCGAGGCCACGGTCTGGCTCGCCGTCGCCAAGGACAAAGAGACCGTCGCCATTAGCCGCGGCGAGAATCGCGGCAAGAAGATCACCTATACCCATCCGGTGCGGGAGCTCACGCCCATCGGCATGTGGGCCGGCGAGGCGATGACGCTGCGCCTGCCGCTCAAGGATCTGCAGACAATCGGCGGCGATTGCCTGGTGGCGTTGGTGCAGGTGGAGGGCGCGGGGCCGGTGCTCGGCGCCGCCGCCTATGAGCGGAAATAGCCGCGGCATTCATCGCGTTTTCGGAAAAGAAAAAGGGCCGGCTTGCGCCGGCCCTTTTTCGTGGCCTCTTCGAAGGAAATGGCCCGGTCCGAGAGAAGACCCCGGGGGGGCTGGGGGGCTGAGATTCCGAAGCCTCTCTAGTTGGACCGGGCCGAGAGGCAACATGGATAATCATAGGGAGTTTTGGGGCGCGCCCGGGGCTGAACTGGGGCGTAACTGTGACTTATGTTTCGTTATGTTACAGTCCGTGTGATGGGCTCGTGCGGCTTGAATTTCGGCGCCCGCGCGGTCATCATGAAGGTTCCGTTACAGGAGGCGCGCGTTGAGCGATACGGAGCCGATAGTCGTGCCGCTGGCCCGCAAGGCTGGCGGCGATCTTAGCACTTCCGAGGGCTCCCGGCGCGCCAACATCTCCTTCAATCGCCAGGAACTCAGCCAAATTCTCAATGTCTACGGCCGCAAGGTGGCGAGCGGCGAGTGGCGCGACTACGCCATCGATACGCTTGAGAGAAAAGGCCGTGTTTTCGGTGTTCCGAAGGACATCGGAATGCCCGCTCTATCGCATCGAGAAGGCGCCGAAGCTGGCGCGGCGCCAGGGCGCCTATAGCGTGATCGCGGCGACGGGGCTGATTCTCAAGCGCGGCCACGACCTTGCCCGGGTCTTGCGCGCACTCGACAAGGGCCTGCGCCTGGTCGAGGCCTGACCCCAGATAAAGGAGAAGCCCCAGAGACGGGGGACTCTGGGGCTTCTCCGGTTCCTTATGGGGGGAACCTGTGATGGGGAGGGAAGCCCATCACAACAGGCTAGTTGGCGACGAAATCCCATTTTTCAAGCACGCTCAACTGCGTCGCTTGGTAACGGTAAACAAAAGGCCCCGGCATTGCCGCCGGGGCCTTGGTCGTTCGCGATTGTCTGCTTGACGCTAGCGGCGGTCGCCGAAGAGCTGCAGCAGCATCATGAACAGGTTGATGAAGTCCAGATAGAGCCTGAGCGCACCCATCACGGCTTTGCGGCCGGAGACGGAGCCGTCGTCGTTGACGGAATACATCTCCTTGATCTGCTGGGTGTCGTAGGCAGTCAGCCCGGCGAAGATCAGGACGCCGATCACCGACACCGCGAATTGCAGCGCGGTCGAGCCGACGAACAGGTTCACCAGCGAGGCGATGATGATGCCGATCAGGCCCATGAACAGGAACGAGCCCCAGCCGGACAGGTCCTTGTTCGTGGTGTAGCCCCACAGGCTCAGCGCGCCGAAGGACGCGGCGGTGATGAAGAACACCCTGGCGATGCTTTCGCCGGCATAGACCAGGAAGATCGACGAGATCGAGGCGCCCATGAGCGCGGCGAAGCCCCAAAACACGAGTTGGGCCGTGCCAAGGCTCATCGAGTTGATGCGGGCCGAGATGAAGAACACCAGAGCGAGCGGCGCGAAGATCACCACCCATTTGAAGGCGCTGGCAAACATGAAGCTGCCGAACGGGGTCAGGCCCGTGACAGCGCCGTCGGTTCCGGTCACCACAGCCATGGCATAGACCGCGTAGGCGACGACGCCGGTGATGGCGACGCCGGAGGCCATGTAGTTGTAGACGCGGAGCATGTAGGCGCGCAGGCCCTGGTCGATGGCGCCGGCGTCGGTACGCCCTGCGACCGTGCCTTGCCCATAACGTCTGTCGAGTTCCGCCATGTAAGAGAATCCCTTGCTGAACAGTTGGTCAGAAAGCCAATTTGGCTACGAATATGGTGGTTTAAGGCTAGCGGCGCAAGGTGAAGAGACTGTGTCCGGCCTGGCCGGAATTGCCCTTATTCGGCGCGGAGATAGGGCGCCGCCTTGACCGAAAGCACCCGCCAGGTGGTGATGCCGCCGACGGCCAGCACGAGGGCCAGCGCCAGCAGCACCGTCTGAATCGCGGCCCATGGCGCGAAGATGAATTTGATGTCGAAGGCAAAGGTGCAGAGAGCGTAAGCCGTGATGGTGGCGATGAGTAGGGCGAGCAGGGACGTGGCGAGCCCCAACACGCCAAACTCCAGCAACTCGGCGCGGATGATGCGGCCACGCGTCGCGCCCAACGTCTTGTAGAGCACCGTCAGATATTTCCGCTGCTGCTGGCCGGCGGACACCGCGCCCGCCAGGACCGCGGCGCCGATCAGCAGCGTCACGCCCGCGGTGGCGCTGATCGCGGTCATCAGCTTGGCGAGCAGCGCCTTGGCCGCGTCGATGATGTCGCCGATCTTGATGGCGGTGACGAGCGGGAAGCGCTCGGCCAGCGCCTGGATGATCTTGGCCTCGTCCGTGGCTGCGGTACCTTTCGGCAGCTCGAGCGTGGTGACGAGGCGATGCGGCGCGCCTTCCAACGTGTTGGGCGAGAACACCATGACGAAATTGATGGCGAGCGACTCCCAGTCGATCTTGCGCAAGGAGGCGATCTTGGCCTCCACGTTGCGGCCGAGAATGTTGACGGTGACGTGATCGCCGAGCTTCAAGCCCAATCCCTCGGCAAGCTCGCCGTCGAAGGAGACCAGCGGCGGGCCGTCATAGCCCTTGGGCCACCATTCGCCTTTTTCCACCGTCGAGGCGCCGGGGACATTGTCGGTGTAGGTTAGGCCGCGGTCGCCGGCGAGCACCCAGCGGGCGTCCGGTTTGACCTCCACCTTGTCGACGGAGACGCCGTTCAGTTCGACGATGCGGCCGCGCAGCATGGGCGCGTCGGCGAGTTTGGCGGCTGGCTGGATGGCCTTGGCGGTATCCTGGAAGGACTGGAGGTCGTCCGGCTCCACATCGAGGAAGTAATAGGCGGGAGCGTCGACCTCCACATGGCTTTCGATCTCGGTGAGGAGCGAGGTGTGGATGAGGGCCACGGCGATCAGAAGACCGAGACCCAACCCGAGAGACACGGCGATGGAGCGCGCCAGCGAGCCGGGCGCACCGATGCTGGCCAGCGCCAGGCTCCAGGCCGGGGGCTTGGTGCGGCGGAAGCGGGCGGCGAGGCGCTGCACGATCACCCCGAAGCCGAGCAGCAGGCCGAAGGCCACAACGATGCCGGCGGAGATCGCTGCGGTAACCAGGCGTTCTTCCGAGGCGGCGATGGCGAGCACGAACAGGGCCAGCCCCGCGGCCGCCGAGCCGATCGCAAAGGGCAGCGCCGAGCGTTCGCTCTCCTCGGTCAGATGCGCGCGCATGAGCACGGCAGGCGAGATGCGGCTGGCGCGGCCGAGCGGCCACAGCACGAACAGCACCATGGTGAGGAGGCCGGCCAGCGCGGCGACAAGGAGCGGAATGGGATGCGGCTCGACGGCAAGCGCGATGGGCAGGGCATCGGCATAGAGCGTGGCGATGGCGGCGGGCGCCGAGGCGCCGAGCACAAGGCCGATGGAGATGCCGACCAAAGCGAGCAGCAGCGCCTGGATCAGATAGACGTTGAGCACGAGCCGGCTCGAGGCGCCGAGGCATTTGAAGGTGGCGATGATATCGCGCTTCTTCGCCATATAGCTCTGGATGGCGTTGCCGACACCGATGCCGCCGAGCAGCAGCGCGGTCAGCCCAACGAAGTTGATGAACTGGGTGAAGCGCTCGGCGTCACGCCGGAGCGAGGGTGCCGGGTCGGTCCAGTCGTTGATGGCGAAGCCGGACTGCGGGAATTTGGTCTCGATGCCCTTGCGCGCCGCGGTCAGCGCCTCGCGGTCGACGGCGATCGCCTCGGGCATCTTCACGCGATAGGTCCAGCGGATCAGGCTGCCGGGCTGCACGAGGCCGGTCGTGGCGAGCGTGTCGCGCGACATCAGGAGCTTCGGGCCGTAGGACAGCCGGTCGGCCAAGCGGTCGGGCTGGTCGCCGAGAACCCCGCCGATCGTGACGGTGGCCTCGCCGATCTTGAGGGGGTCGCCGATCTTCAGTCCAAGACGGTCGAGCAGCACGCGCTGGGCCACCACGACGCCTTGTGTGCGCCAGACGGGACCGGCGTCTTTGGGCTCGAGAATCGCGACGTCGCCGTAAAGCGGGTAGGGGTCGTCGACCGCCTTGACCTCGATCAGCGCGCTCTTGCCGTCTTCGGCGCGGGCCATGGCGCGGAAGCTGGCCGAGCCGCTGATCTTGCCCAGCTGTTCGAGCGCGGCTTCCTCGTCGGGGTTGATTTGCCGGTGGATCAGCTCAAAAGAAAGATCGCCGCCGATGAGGAGCCGCCCTTGCTGGGCGAGCGCCTTGTCGAAGGATGCGGCTAGCGAGCCGATGGCGGCGACGGCGGCGACGCCGAGCGCGATGCACAGCACGAAGACGGCAAGCCCGCCGGCGCCGGCGCGCAACTCGCGAAGGGCGATTCTCAGCGCCAGCGGCAGTTGGAAGTGCGGCTTGGGCGCGACCGCCGTTGTCGCTGCCGCCGTCACGTGGCGCGCACGCGGCGCTTGGCGCCGCCGGTGACGATGCGCCCGTCGGCGACGTTGACGGTGCGGTCGCAGCGCTTGGCAAGCGTGCTGTCATGGGTGATGAGGAGCAGGGTGGCGCCGGTGCGCTCTTTCAGCTCGAACAGCAAATCCATCACGGCTTCGCCGGTGGCGAGGTCGAGATTGCCGGTGGGCTCGTCGGCGAGGATCAGCGTCGGCTTGGTGGCGAGCGCCCGGGCAATGGCCACGCGCTGCTGCTCGCCGCCGGAGAGCTGGCCGGGAAAATGCGTCTCGCGATGCGCCAAACCGACCTCGGCAAGCGCGGCGCGCGCTTTGGTAAAGGCGTCGTCCTGGTTGAGGAATTCCATGGGGAGCGCCACATTCTCGATAGCCGTCATGGTCGGCACGAGGTGGAAGGATTGGAACACGATGCCGATATTGGCGGCACGGAGCCGCGCCAGACCGTCTTCGTCCAGCGTGCCGAGATCGGTGCCGGCGACGGTGACGCGGCCTTTCGTGGCGCGCTCGAGACCGGCGATAACCATGAGCAGGGTCGACTTGCCCGAGCCGCTGGGGCCGACCACCGCCACAGCTTCGCCTTCCGGCACGCTTAGATCGATACCGCGGAGGATGGCGACCGCGCCGGCGCGCGAGGGCAGGGTGACATGCAAGCCTTCGAGATGGATCGCGGGGTGCTGTTTCAGGGTCTGATCCATGGGAGAAGGGTCACCGGTCGAGAAGCGAATGGCAGGATAGCCGTCAGATAACCGTATTAGACAAGAGCAAACAGGTCCAAATGATGATAGTCCGCACGGCCCTTGTGGGCTTTGTCGCCGCAGGTCTGATCTTGGCGCTGCCGCTGCGCGCAATCGCGGCGGATGAGCACGAGACGGTGATCGTCGCGCTCGGCGACAGTCTCACCGCGGGCTACGGCCTGCCGCAGGACCAATCCTTCCCGGCGCAGCTTCAGGCGGCGCTTCAGGCGCGTGGCGCCAATGTCAGAATCGTGAACGCCGGCGTGTCGGGCGATACGGCCTCGGCCGCGGCGAAACGCCTCGACTGGGCGCTGCCCGACAACGCGGCTGCGGTGATCGTCGAGCTCGGCGGCAACGATGCGCTGCAGGGCGTGCCGCCCGAGGGGACCAAGGCGGCGCTGGCCAAGATCATCGAGCAGCTTCAAGCGCGCGGGTTGAAGGTGCTGCTCGCCGGCATGGAGGCGCCGCGCAACATGGGTGCGCCCTACGTGGCCGCGTTCGGCGCAATCTATCCCGATCTTGCCGCGCAATATGATGTGCTGCTCTATCCGTTCTTCTTGGAGGGCGCCGCGCTCAACGACGCGCTGATGCAAAAAGACGGCATCCATCCCAACGGCATGGGTGTCGCGAAGATCGTCGAGAACATGCTGCCGAAGGTGGAAGCGCTGTTGGCGCAGGTGAATGCGAAAGGGTGAGCCATGTCTGCGTATGAACTCAGGAGGACCCGCATGAGATCGATCGCCTTGGCGAAGGCGTTCTCGGACTTTCTTGCCACGAATTTGTCGGAGTGAACGCGCAAAGACGCGCTGGCGAGATTCGTTCCTCGCCTGTCACCTGGTTGCCCACATGACGCCACCCCTCAAGCAAGTCGCAGCGCTGCCCTTCGTGGAGACAACGAGCGGGCCTTTGGTTCTGCTCATCACCACGCGTGGCATGGGCCGCTGGACCATCCCCAAAGGTTGGGCCAAAGCGGGCCTGGCGGATGCCGAGATGGCCGCGCGGGAAGCCTTCGAGGAGGCGGGAATCGCCGGTGAGGTCGCGCCTGAGCCGATCGGTTCTTACGACTACACCAAGCGGCTGCATCTGCTGTCCTGGGCCCGATGCAGCGTCGATGTGTTTGGCTTGCGGGCCCGCTGCCAGGAGCTGGATTGGCCGGAAAAGCAGAGCCGGAAATTCAAATGGGTGGCCCCGGACAAGGCCGCCGCCATGGTCCGGGACGGACAACTGGCGAATGTCTTGCGGGATTTCGCCAAGCTCGGGCTGGTTTGACGCGCGGTCCCGGTTCCCGGGCCCGCCGGTGAAAAGCGTTGGCGAATGGCGGCACGCGGTTGTGACCGCCTTCCAGACCCCCTATGACCTACCCGAGGAACAGGGGGCTTCTAATCCGTGACATTGCGCGATGAGGACGTACCGGCCGTACGCGTAGACGGGATTCGCAAATCCTCGCTCGACAAGGATCTCCGCAAGATCGAGCGGTTGGAGGACGCGACCCGCGCCGTCTCCCGCAATCGGATCGCCGTCGGCATCGCGCTTCTCTTCTTGGCCACGGCCGGGGTGCTGGCCGCCACCCAGATCGGCGCCGGGCAGCACAGCGTGCTGATGATCATGGCTGCGGTCATCGGCGGCTACATGGCGCTGACCATCGGCGCCAACGACGTGGCCAACAATGTGGGGCCCGCGGTCGGCGCGCGCGCGTTGACCATGACCGGCGCGCTCACCATCGCCGCCATCTTCGAATGCGCCGGCGCCCTGATCGCCGGCGGCAATGTGGTCGAGACCATCTCCAAGGGCATCATCGATCCGGCGCTCGTGCCGGGCTCGGGCGTGTTCGTGTGGGTGATGATGTCAGCGCTGCTCGCCTCGGCGCTCTGGGTGCATCTCGCCACCTTTCTCGGCGCGCCGGTGTCGACCACCCACGCCATTGTCGGCGGCGTGCTGGGGGCTGGCGTCGCGGCGGTGGGCTTCGGGGTGGTCAATTGGGTCGTGGTGTCGTCGATCCTCGTCAGCTGGCTGGTCTCGCCGCTGATCGGCGGCGTCGTGGCGGCGGGCTTCCTCGCCTTCATCAAGGTCAATCTCATCTATCAACACGACAAGATCGCCGCGGCGCGGCGGTGGGTGCCCGTGCTCGTGGCGCTGCTGGCGGCGATCTTCACCGCGTATCTGGTCACCAAGGGGCTCAGCCATGTATGGAAGCCCGGCTTTCCCGCGCTGGCGACGATCACCATCCTCGTCTTCGCCCTGGTCTACCTGGCGGCGAAGCCCTGGGTGCGCAGCCAGTCGGAGGGCATGGAGAACCGCAACCAGGGTTTGCGGAAGCTGTTCCATCTGCCGCTGATCTGTTCGGCCGCCTTGCTGTCCTTCGCCCACGGCTCCAACGACGTGGCCAACGCCGTCGGCCCGCTGGCGGCGATCCTCAACAGCGCCACCACGGGGTCGCTGGCCAGCCAAGTCGGCGTGCCGTTTTGGGTGATGCTGATCGGTGCGGTGGGCATCAGTCTCGGTCTGTTCCTGTTCGGCCCGCGCATCGTGCGCATCGTCGGCGAGCAGATCACCAAGATGAACCCGATGCGCGCCTTCTGCGTGGCGCTGTCCGCCGCCCTCACGGTGCTGGTTGCCTCGCAGCTTGGCTTGCCGGTGTCGACAACGCATATCGTCGTCGGCGCGGTGTTCGGCGTCGGCTTCTTCCGCGAGTATTACACGACCCATAGCCGCCGCCGGCGGTACTACATCCTCATGAATAAGCGGAGAGCCCCGCAACGGCGCTTCTCCCTGCCGGATCAGGACGAGTTGCGCCGCCGCAAGCTGGTGCGCCGGTCGCATTTCGTGGGCATCGTGGCGGCCTGGGCGATCACCGTCCCATCTGCCGCGCTTCTGGCGGCTCTGATATTCTTCGCCGTCGACTGGGTTCGCTGATTCTCTTCAAGGCTGACCGCTTGGCCACCATCTACGATCTGAAACCGAAATTTCAGGCGCGCTTGCGCCCCATCGCCGCGTGGCTGGTGCGCGCCGGCGTCACCGCCAATGGGGTCACGGTGGCCGCGCTGGTGTTGAGCGCGGCCCAAGGCGCGTGGCTCGCGCTTGAGCCCGGCGCGGCATTGCTGCTACTCGTTTTGCCGGTGTCGCTGTTCATCCGCATGGCGCTCAACGCCGTCGACGGACTCATGGCCAAGGAGCATGGGCAGGCGAGCGCGGCCGGCGCCGTGCTCAACGAGCTGTCGGACGTCATCGCCGACGCGGTGCTCTATCTCCCCTTCGCGCTCATCCCCGGCATCAATGCGAGCCTCGTCGTGCTGGTCGTGGTGGCCGGCATCATCGCCGAGATGGCGGGCGCGCTCGGGCCGCTGATCAAAGCCCCGCGCCGCTATGACGGGCCGTTCGGCAAGAGCGACCGGGCCTTCGCCTTCGGGCTACTGGCTGTCATCATCGGTGTCGGCTTCGCGCCGGGCAGGTGGACGAGCGTCTATCTCGCCATTCTGCTGGCGCTGTCCGTGGTGACCGTGATTAACCGCGCGCGGGCCATCGTGGCGGAGAGTAAGACGCCATGAGTATGGTCTTCGGCCTGCCGGAGCACGTCGTTTATGCCACCGCCGGAGTGTGGGCGCTGCTCGTCGCCGCCACGCTGCTGGTGCTGGTTCTGCACTGGCGCCGCCCCGGCACGTACAGCGAGCTGGTCGACCGCACCGCGTCCTGGTGGTGGATGATTGGCGCCTTTACCCTGGCCATCGTCGTGAGCCAGACGGCGGCCATCGTCTTCCTCGCCTTCATCTCCTATTTGGCGCTGAAGGAATATCTGTCGCTGATCCCGACGCGGCGCATCGACCGCGGACTTCTGCTGTTCGCCTATCTCGCCATTCCCATTCAATATTATTGGGCGGCGGACGACTGGTACAACATGTTCATCGTGTTCGTGCCGGTGTGGCTGTTCCTGTTCTTCCCGGCGCTCATGGCGTTGCGCGGCGACACGCAAGGCTTTCTGCGTGCGGTCGGCACCCTCTCCTGGGGGCTGATGCTGACCGTGTTTGCCCTGAGCCACATGGCCATGCTGCTGGTCTCGGGCGAGGTCTATAACCCGGTGGCCGGCGGCGTCGGGCTCTTGTTCTTCCTCGTGGTGCTCACCCAGTTCAACGACGTGGCCCAATATACTTGGGGCAAGATGTTCGGGCGCCACAAGGTGACGCCCACTGTCAGCCCGAAGAAGACCTGGGAAGGGTTGGTCGGCGGGGTCCTGACCACCGTGGTGCTGGCGGCCGCGCTCGGCCCCTATCTCACGCCGATGGAATGGCAATGGTCGGCTCTTGCCGGCGGTGTGCTCGGCGTTGCCGGCTTCCTCGGCGATATCACCATCTCCGCGGTCAAGCGCGATCTCGGGGTCAAGGACACCGGCGGGCTGATCCCCGGCCATGGCGGCATTCTCGACCGGGTCGACAGCCTGACCTATGCGGCGCCCGCCTTCTTCCACTTCTTCCGCTATTTCTTCACGCCATGAGGCGCGCACCATGAGCCGGAACCTGCTCGCCAGAGGCTTGCGCTTCGTCTTCTTCGCGGTCGTGGTGCGGGCGGTGATCCTGGTGGCGATCGGCTTGACGGTACGCCATCGCGAGCGCCTGCCGAGTGACGGCCCGGCCGTGCTCGCCGCCAACCATAATTCCCATCTCGATACGCTGGCGCTGATGTCGCTGATGCCGCTCAAATTGCTGCCGCGCCTCCGCCCGGTCGCGGCGGCCGACTATTTCGCCACGCCAGGCGCGTTCGGCTGGTTCGCCAAGAACATCATCGGCATCATCCCAGTCGATGCGGGGCAGCGGGCTCAAAGGCGGCAATCCGCTTGCCGGTTGCGAAGAGGCGCTCGACCGGGGCGATATCCTCGTGCTGTTTCCGGAAGGATCGCGGGGGGCGCCGGAGGCGTTGCAAGCCTTCAAGAAAGGCATCGGCCATCTGGCCTGCGCCCGGCCCAACGTGCCGGTCATCCCGGTCTTCATGCATGGGCTTGGCAAGGTGCTGCCCAAGGGTTCGCTGCTGCCGGTGCCGTTCAATTGCATCGTCAGCGTCGGCGAGATGCTGCATGGCACGGACGACCGCGCAGCATGCTTGGCCGCGCTGGAAGCGGCGATGACGGCACTGGCCGCGGAAGAAAAAGTGCCGGCCTGGGATTAGGCATAGCGGCTCAATAGCTTGACGCTCGCCACGATTCGACCAACCGTTCGGGGCAGATTCGCTTTTGAGGAGGACCTGCGCTCTTGCTCCGTTACGGCACTGTTTTGATGGCAATGACGATGCTGCTGGCGCCGCTCGGCGCCGCGGCCAATGACGATGCCGGGCGCATCGCCATTATCGACACCTCCCACAACGTGACGCCGCATCTGCCGGAGCTTCGCGCCGCCGGCGTCAAGGTGATCGGCCGCTATCTCGGCCGCTGCGCGCAATGGGCGGGCAAGCGGCTCATCGACAATGGGAGGGCGGGCGAGCCCGGCAGCGAGATCGACGCGATCCTCGACCACGGCTTCGCCGTGCTGTCGATCTACCAATATCTCTCCAGCAGCAAATACAAGTTCCAGGGCAAGAGCTTCGACAGCAAGGGCAGGCTGTTCACGCTCAAGGACGGCAACTGCGCGAAGGCCGCGAACCCGCCGCATTCGACCGCGACTGAAGCGGCGCTCGATTCCCGCGCCGCGGTCGCGCAGGCGAGAGCGCTTGGCCAGCCCGCCCAACACCGCCATCTATTTCGGCGTCGACTTCAATTTCGATAGGAGCGATACGGCCACGGCGAAAAAGATGATCGAATATTTCACGGTGGTGAACCGCACCCTGCGCGGCGCCGGCTATCTGGTTGGCGCCTATGGCAGTGGCGATGCGCTCATGCTGCTGAAGGAGCAGAGGCTGATCGATTTCACCTGGCTGTCGGCGTCGCGGTCCTTCGGTGGATCTTCCGCCTTCCACAATTCCGGGGAATGGCATCTATTCCAGAACTGGACCGACACGACCTGGTTCTCGCGGAAAGCGAACGGCCGATGCGCGGGCGGACTGCATCTCGATACCGATATCCAAAATGCCGCCTTCGCCGGCCAGTCGATCGGCTTCTGGACGCGGCAAGGCCCCTATGTGGTGCCGAAGGCGCGCACGCAGGCGATCTACAGTCAGCGCCGCTTCGCCTGCAACGGCGACGCCTTGATCCGCGCCACGGGCGCCCTGCCGCCGGGCGCGCTGGCGAGCACCGCGCATTGCGGCCGTCCTTATATCGAGTGTGAGCCGCAGCTGGGGCGCGGACTGGTGGCGCAGATTTGCTACGCCAACACGGCGCGCATCGGCGAGAGCAACGGCGCTCTCGTCAGGGTCGATTATGACGACGACGGCAATTTCGACGGCTGGACGATGATCGGCAATTTATCGCGAACCTTCGCGCGCAAGCCGACTTATATCAAAGACCAGGCGGCGCGCCGGAGCGCGGTCTGCCCGCAGTGAGGGTGCGTGCAGTTGCTTGGTGTCAGTGGGCGAAGGGATTGCCGCCTGCCGCCGCGGCCAGGATGAGCAGGGCGCAAGCGAGAATAGCGGTGACCGTGCGCACATGGTTCCACGCACCCCATGACGACTGGAACCACTTCCACAGCTCGCGGCCGTCCTCGGTATCGGGCGAGGCGAGGGCGAGCCGATTGTTGAGCGGCACGTTGCCCATCATCGTCGCCGGGAAGGTACCCATGAGGAAGAACAGCGTGCCGGCCAGCAGATAGCATGCGCCGGGTTTGCCCCAGTCGAAGATGGCGGCGCCCGACAGTACGGCGCAGAGCGCCGCCGTGCCGAAGAACACCACGAGGAATGGAAGGTTCTTGATTGCCGCGGTGATGGCCTGCATGGCGACGATGCCGCGCTCGGCCGAGAGCCCGCCGAGCGCCCGCATCAGATAGACCGAGAAGGCGAAGAAATTACCGGCCAGCAGCCCGGTGCCGAGCGCCGCCAAGATTGTCACCACGAATATGATTTGTTCCAAATTGGCGGACCCCCATTTTCCGCGCCGCCTTCTTAGCCGATATCCTGGTCCCGGGACATATTGGTGCAACCGATGCCTTGGGTCTTGGCCTCGGTGGGCGCTCTGCCAACGCTCACCACGCGTGGCGAAGTTTATTCACAAACGCGGCAAATTTCGTCCATAAACCCACGGCAAATGTCCGTCCTCTTCTTCTTCCGCTCAGTGATCGCAATCGTTGCCGCCGCGCTCTGCCTGTTGAGCGTGGCCGTGATCGAACTCGCGCGCGGCGCCGCTGCCGGACGGCTGCGGTTCGCCCCGGCTGTCGGCGATGATCGGCCAGATGATCATGGTCGGATTTCCAGGCGACGACGAGAAGGACGCGGGCGTCATCGCCGTGCGCGACCAGTTGAACAAGGGCCTGGTCGGCGGCGTGGTGCTGTTCCCCGAAAATATCCGCTCACCCGACAAGCTGAAGAATCTCATCGCCTATTTGCGCAATGCGCGCTCGAACCCACGGCCGTTCATTGCCGTCGACCAGGAAGGCGGCAAGGTGCAGCGGCTCAATCGTTGGAACGGGTACACAAATTACCCTTCGGCGCAGAGCGTGGGTCGGAACCCGAGTTTTGCCGTACCCGGTGCGGCAAGGCGTCTTTACGACAAGATGGCGGTCGAGCTGGCGGAGGCCGGCTTCAACATGAATTTCGGCCCCGTGGTCGATCTCAATCTCAATCCGAGCAATCCGGTGATCGGCGCGCGGGGACGGAGCTTCGGCGCCGACCCCGATACCGTGACGGCGCTGGCGACGGCCTTCATCGAGGCGCACCGCGCGGCGAATGTCGTGCCTGTGGCCAAGCATTTCCCCGGCCACGGTTCGAGCCGCGTCGACAGCCACAAGGCGCTGGCGGACGTGTCGGCGACGTGGCGCGAGGTGGAGCTCGAGCCTTATCGCCGGCTTGCGGCGGCAGGCAAGCTCGATGCGGTGATGATCGGGCATCTCTATCATCCGCGTTTCAGCGACAGGGAGAAGCTGCCCGCCTCGCTGTCGGCCAAGGCCGTGCGCGCGTTGCGGAATCCGAACTGGATCGACTTCGACGGCGTCATCATCAGCGACGACATGGAGATGGGCGCCGTGCGCGATGATTTCTCGCGCGACGAACTGGCGGTCAAGGCGATCAACGCCGGCACCGACATCGTCGTGTTCTCCAATGTGGAGGCGAGCGACCCGAATCTCGGCGCCAGGCTGCATGACGCCATTTCCAAGGCGGTGTGCGATGGGCGCATCTCGCGCAGCCGCATCCAGCAGGCTTACGGCAAGATCATGCTGCTCAAGCAGCGGCTGCAGCAGAAGGATTTGGCGGGTAAGTGGTGAGAATTGACTCCTCACCCTGAGGAGGCCGCGGAACGCGGCCGTCTCGAAGGGTGGCCCCATACTTCGAGACGCGCCTCCGGCCCTCCTCAGCATGAGGCGCGACGCATCGCCTAGTGATAGGCGTCACTCTCCGGCGCGGCCCACAGCACGTAATAGGAATAGGCCGTGTAGCCGAGGATGATCGGCAGCAGCGGAATCGCCCCGTACAGCATGAAGAGCTGCGAGTTGGGCGCGGCGGCGGCCTGCCAAATGGTGATGTCGGGCGGGATAATATAGGGGAACAGGCTGATCGCCAGGCCGATATAGCAGAGCAGGAAGATGGCGGTGCCCCACAGGAACGGCGCGTAACGCTGGCGATTTGCGATCCCGCGCCACAGACCGATCACGGCGCCGGCGGTCAGC
The DNA here is from genome assembly GCA_963793075.1 of uncultured Alphaproteobacteria bacterium. Taxonomy (GTDB): domain Bacteria; phylum Pseudomonadota; class Alphaproteobacteria; order Rhizobiales; family Methyloligellaceae; genus Methyloceanibacter. Next base: position 289,972 of record CAWBYO010000006.1, on the reverse strand, counting down.
AGCGGCACGGGGCAGAACATCACGATATTGCCGGGCGAGAACCAGCGCGCGGCGATCTCCGGATGCAGGAACGGCGTCCACAGGGAAAACACGACGATGAACAGCGTGACCGCGATGAGTGCGTAGCGGGCGACGCCATAGGCCCAGTCGCGCAAGGCCTCGTCGGCCTTCATGATCAGCCAGCCCGCGGACAGCAAGACGTAGCCCGACAGCACGGCGACGGCCGTGACGAGCGAGAAGGGTGACAGCCAGTCGAAGGCGCCGCCCGAAAATCTGTTGTCGGTGACGGCGAAGCCCTGGACAAAGGCGCCGATGGCGCCGCCTTGCATGAGGGCGGCGAGGATGGAGCCGCCGGCAAAGGCGAGGTCCCAGGCCCAGCGAAAGCGGCTCGACTTGAAGCGGAACTCGAAGGCCACGCCGCGCAGGATCAGCCCCAGGAGCATGAGGATGACCGGAATGTACAGGGCCGGCAGCATCACCGAATAGGCGAGCGGGAAGGCGGCCAGAAGACCGCCGCCGCCCAGCACGAGCCATGTCTCGTTGCCGTCCCAGAAGGGCGCGACGGAGGCCATCATGGCGTCGCGGTCGTTATGAGATGGCGCCAGCGGGAACAGCACGCCGAGGCCGAGGTCGTAGCCGCCGAGAAGCACATAGAGGAACACGCCGAGCGCCAGGATCGCGGCCCAGACGAGCGGCAAGAAGATCGGGAGCACCTGGCTCATGTCGACGGCTGTGGCTGTCATCTCATGACCCTCGTGTATTTCCTGCCGCTGCCAAGGGCCGGTGGGACAGATCTGCGTCGCCCTTCGGCACCGGCGGCGTCTGATCGGGTCCGCGGCGCACGAGCTGGCCCATGTAGAAGATGCCGGCGCCGAACACGACGCCGTAGACGAGGACGAACAGAACGATCGACGCGAACACGCTGCCGCCGGGGACGGGCGATACCGCGTCCGCGGTGCGCAGCAGCCCATAAACGACCCAGGGCTGGCGGCCGACCTCGGCCACGAACCAGCCGGCGAGCACGGCGATGAAGCCGATCGGCGTGGCGAGCACCATGGCGCGCAAGAACCAGCGGGTCGTGTAGAGCCGGCCCATGAGCCACAGCACCGCGCCGGTCAAGCCCAGCGCGATCATGATGAAGCCGATGCCGACCATGATGCGGAAGGAGAAGAAGGGAATGACGGGATCGGGCCGGTCGTTCGGTGGGAACGACTTCAGGCCGCGCACCTCGCCGTTCCATTCATGGGTGAGGATGAGGCTGCCGAGATCGGGAATGGCGATCTCGTAGAGATTGCTCTCGGTCTTGGTGTCGGGCCAGGCGAACAGGACAAGCGGCGCGTCGCGGCGTGTCTCCCAATGGGCCTCGACGGCGGCGATCTTGGCCGGCTGATACTCGCGCGCATTGAGCCCATGCAGGTCGCCGATGACGAGTTGCAGCGGCGCAAGCCAGACGATGAGGCTCAGGCCCATGCCGAGCATGATGCGTCCATGCGGCATGTCGCGATCGCGCAAGATATACCAGGCGCCGATGCCCGAGACGACGAAGGCCGTGGTCAGGTAGGCGGCCGCCACCATGTGGGCGAAGCGGTAGGGGAAGGACGGGGTGAAGATGACCTGCCACCAGTCGGTGACATGGAGCACGCCGTCCTCGGCGATGCGGTAGCCTTGCGGCGTCTGCATCCAGCTATTGGCGGAGAGAATCCAGAAGGCCGAGATGGCCGTGCCCGCCGCCACCATGCAGGTGGCGAAGAAATGCACCCATTTCGGCACACGGTTGCGCCCGAAAAGCATGATGCCGAGGAAGCCCGCCTCGAGGAAAAAGGCGGTCAGCACCTCGTAGGAAAGCAACGGGCCGATAACGTTGCCGCCGAGCCGCGACAGCTCGCTCCAATTGGTGCCGAACTCGTAGGACATGACCACGCCGGAGACGACGCCCATGCCGAAGGACACGGCGAAGATCTTGGTCCATTGGCGGGAGATGTCGGCATAGATCGGCTTGCCGGTCTTCAGCCACAGTGCCTCGAGCACCATGAGCCAGGCGGCAAGACCGATGGTGAAGGACGGAAAGATGATGTGGAACGAGATGGTGAAGGCGAACTGGATGCGCGACAACAGAAGCGGATCGAGTTCGGACATCGTTCGTTCGTTTCCCACCTGCAGTCGATGGCCGCCTTCGAGGGCGACTCATCACTTGCGGGAAGACTACCCGGCTTTGCCCTAAAAGCCCAGGCGGTGCATGGCCGCATCCACGGCCGCAGCATTGACAGTGCCGGCTGTCAGACCCCTAAGCTTGTCATGGACGAGACAGGCCGCGCATATGTCGAACTTGGACGGGCGCTCGCAGCGCGGGGCTATCGTTTTACGGCGGTCACCCCGGAAACCCATCGCCTGGTCTTGGCGCGAGCGGGCGATGCCTCATCGCTCGAAGCGATCTTCGGCTGGAACCGGCCGTTCAGGCCCGCGGACCTCGAAAGCTCACTGCGCGATCTTCTCGCTGGCGCCGGCGCTCTCATTGAGATGGGCGATCTCTGCCTGTCGACCATACGGTTCGCCACGATCGGCGATCTTCTATTCCTGCATTCCGGATTTCCTACGACCGAAAACGATGCCGTGTTCTTCGGACCCGACACCTATCGGTTCGCGCGATTGCTGTCGGCGTCTCTCGGGGAATTGCCCGAGGGCGGGCCGCTCCGGCTCATCGATCTCGGTTGCGGGACGGGAGCGGGGGGTATCTTCGCCTCGCGTCTCCTGCCGGCGGGAAGCGAGATCGTGCTTTCTGACATCAACGAAAGGGCGCTTGCCTTTACCGCGGTTAACCTTGTCCTCAACGGTCCGATTTCAGCGCAAACCGTCTGGAGCGACGTGTTGCAACACGTCCCGGGTGAGGCCGATCTCATCATCGCCAATCCGCCCTATCTAGTCGATGAGAAGGAGCGGCTCTACCGCCATGGGGGCGGGACCCTTGGCATTGACCTCGCCGTGCGGATCATCAGGGAAGCCCTGAGCCGTCTCAAGCCGGGCGGCAAACTGGTCCTCTATACCGGTACCCCCGTGATTGCCGGGGTCGATGTGTTTTTCGACGTTGTCCAACCCCTGATGCAACTGAACGCCAGCCAGTTTCGTTATGAGGAGATCGATCCCGACGTGTTCGGCGAGGAGCTCGAGAAACCTGCCTACGGCAGTGTGGATCGGATCGCCGCTGTCGGACTGACCGCCATCAAACGAGGATAGCCAACGTGACTTCCAACGACCTGTCCTGGACCGAGCATGCCGGCGTCCTTGAGGGATCCAAGTTCGCGCTTTTTCAGCTGGAGCTCGCGAAATACAACAGTAACGCGATCGCGCCGGGCCTCCCGACAGAGGCATGGCAGTCGGAGCTCGACGTGCTCGCTAGGGTGATGCGCGCGGAGGGCGAGTATCTCGAGGCGGTGCGCCGGCAGATCGCGCCTCTCGTGACCGATATCCCCGAGCAAGTCGAGGACTTCGTTGCCTGGTACGAGGATCTTCGCGACACAGGTTCCGGTCAGGGCGACCCTCTGTTTCCGTGGCTCGCCGAATCGGCAACCCTCGAAGACATGTTGTGGTTTTTGACCCAGGAGGTCGCCGGCGAGGCCGGGTTCGACGACCTCTTGGCGATGACCCAGGTCCAGATGCCAGTTACCGCAAAGTTGGAGATGGCGCGCAACTATTGGGACGAGATGGGACGCGGTCGCGAGAGCGCGATGCACGGGCCTCTGCTCGAACGTCTCGCCACCCATCTCGAAATCGATGCCTCTCCCAGCCAAGTCATCCCGGAGTCCCTTGCGCTCGGCAACGCCATGCTCGCGATGGCGCGAAGCCGGCGATACGCTTTCCACTCGGTTGGCGCCCTCGGCGTCATCGAGATGACGGCGCCCACGAGGGCAGGCTTTGTCGCCGACGGGCTCAAGCGGCTGCGAGTGCCGACAAAGAAGCGACTCTATTTCACGCTGCATGCAGTGCTCGACATCAAGCATTCCGAATGTTGGAATCGCGAGGTACTGCGGTCGCTGGTGGCGGAGGATCCGCAGCGTGCGGTGGCGATCGGCGAGGGCGCCGTTCTTAGACTGTGGCACGGCGCGCGCTGCTTCGAGCGCTATCGGCGCGAGCTCAGCGAAAGCCGGCGCAGCGTGGCGGCGTAAGTTTTGCGGAGGGAGCTCTGATGCGCTTCCTCGGGATCGGCGACAATGCCGATCTGTCCTCTCTTTATGTTCGCCTCGTAGCGGAAGGCCATGAGGTCAAGGTTCACATCGACGACCCGCTGTGCCGCGGTACGCTGACCGGGCTCGTTGACAAAGTCGATGCCTGGGAGCCCGAGCTGGATTGGGTGCGAGCGGCAGGGGACGACGGCTGCATCTTGTTCGAGAACGTGGGGGCCGGGCGCGGCGCGCTCCAGGACCGACTGCGGCGCGAGGGGTTGAATGTCATCGGCAGCAGTGCTTATGGCGCCGTGCTTGAGAACGACCGCGCCTATGCCCAAAAAACTCTCGCCGGTCTTGGGCTACGAACGGCGGCCATAACAACCTTCTCCCAGATCGAAGACGCGCGCCGCTTCATTGCCGAGCGCCCCCAGCGTTACGTGCTGAAGGCCAACGGAGCGGATGCCGTCAGCTATGTGGGACGTCAGCCGGACGGTGAGGACGTGCGCACGGTGCTTGTCGCCGATACGCGCTATGCCGGCACGAGCTTCATCCTGATGGATTTCGTCGCAGGTATCGAGATAGGCGTCGGCGCCTATTTCAATGGTGTCGACTTTCTGGAGCCTGCCTGCCTCGATTGGGAGCACAAGAAATTCTTCCCCGGCGATCTCGGCGAGTTGACCGGCGAGATGGGAACGGTCGTGACCTATGACCGTAGCAAGAGCTTCTTCGAGCGTACTCTCGGCAAGATGAGGCCGCTTCTCGCCGAACATGGCTATTGCGGCTACATCAATCTGAACACCATCGCGAACGAGGATGGCATCTGGCCGATCGAGTTCACCTGCCGCTTCGGATACCCAGGCTACGCGATTCTCGAACCGTTGCAGCGCACAGCTTGGGCCGAGCTCTTCAGCGCGATGATCGGGCGGACGACACTACGTTTCGAGACGGAGCCCGGCTTCTGCGTAGGCATCGTCATCGCCACGCCCCCATTTCCCTATTCGCGCGCCCAGGTGCCGGAGCCTGTCGGCTTGCCGATCTTGTTCGACGGTGACCTCTCCGAGTCCGACCGGCGAAATATCCACTATGGCGAAGTCGCTTTGCAGGGCGATCTGCTCGTGACCTCCGGCGCCAGCGGCTTCACGCTTGTCGTGACCGGCGTCGGCGAGACGGTGGCGGACGCGCGCAACGCGGCCAACGCGCTTGCCGATCGGGTGATGGTGATGAATGCGCGCTATCGGCGCGATATCGGCGAGAAGCTCATCGCTGACGACCTTTCGAGGATCGAGGCCTTCGGTCTGTTCGATCCGCGCTAGCGCTTGATTTGCTCGACGATGGCGTCGAGAGGAAGCGTTGTGATGTCGCCTTCGATGATGTCGATGCGGGCCGCGGCATGGGCGCATTGCACGCTGAAAAGCGTTGCCGATCAAGCCCCTAGAGCGCGGCTGGCGGCGCGAGCCGAGACCCCTTGACGGGGACCGCGGTTGTTATGTTATATCATCAACCATGAACGCCGCCCATCACCACGAAGGCCCCAAGCTGTCGCGCAATCAGACGGAGATTCTCACGTGCCTGCGCAAGGCCAATGAGCCCATGAGTGCCTATGCCATTCTCGACCGGGTGCGGAAGACGGGCATCTCCCATCCGCCGACGGTCTATCGTGCGCTCAACGACTTGATGCGCAAGGGCATGGTGCATCGGCTCGAATCCCGCTCGGCCTTCGTCGCCTGCGGCCATGGCGCCTGCGACGGCAAGTTCGCCTTCGCCATCTGCCGGGCTTGCGACAAGGTGGTAGAGATCGCGCTCACCGATGAGGACCAGGCCGGGCTGCTGGCGCTGGCGCCGGAGGAGATTGCGCCCGAGCAGGTGACGCTCGAGTTGGCCGGGCTATGCCAAACCTGCCGTCCGGCGCAATCCGCCTAAGACAAGACACACGACACAAGACATTAGACACAAGGATCGACGGTCATGGGCGCGCGCGGAGCGGTGGAGCGGCACGAGCACGATGCGCCCGGAAACGGGATCTCACTGCTGCGCGTTTCGGTGCCGGCCAGGCTGTTGATCGTCGCCGCGGCCGTCCTGCTCTTGTGGCTCGCGGTCTATTGGGCGCTTCGATGAAGACGACTGCGCCCGCCATCAGCTTTCATAACGTGACGCTCGGCTATGACCGGCATCCGGCCGTGCATCACATCACCGGCGAGATCGCTCGTGGCGAGCTGCTGGCGGTGGTCGGGCCGAACGGTGCCGGCAAGTCGACCCTGCTGAAAGGCATTGTCGGCGATCTGAAGCCGCTGCACGGCAGCCTCACTCTCGACGGTCTCAGCAAGCGCGACATCGCCTATCTGCCGCAAGTCATCGAGATCGACCGCTCCTTCCCCATCTCTGTGTTCGACTGCGTGGCCATGGGGCTGTGGCGCGAGATCGGCGCATGGCGCGGCTTGCGTGCGCGCGACAAGCAGTATGTCGTCGGGGCGCTGGCCACGGTGGACCTGGTCGAGCTCGCCGGCCGGCCGGTGGGCACGCTTTCGGGCGGGCAGTTCCAGCGCATGCTGTTCGCCCGGCTCCTGTTGCAAGACGCCGCGGTGATCCTGCTCGACGAGCCGTTCCGCGCCGTCGATACCAAGACCGTCGCCGAGCTCATCGCGCTCATCGCGCGCTGGCATCGCGAGGGGCGCACCGTGCTCGCGGCGCTGCACGACATCGAGCAGGTGCGTGTGCATTTCCCCGATACGCTGCTGCTGGCGCGCGAGGTCGTGGCCTGGGGGAAAACGCCCACGGTTCTGACGCCGGCCAATCTCGCCAAATCGCGCCAACTCACCGAGGCCTTCGACACGCATGCGGAGATTTGCGAGCGCGACGAGGAATTGGAGCGCGAGACCGCATGATCGACGCCGCGATCCAACCCTTCGTCGAGTTCGCCTTCATGCGCCGGGCGCTGGTCGGCTGTCTCGCCATCTCTTTGACGGCGCCGCCCATCGGCGTGTTCCTGGTGTTGCGGCGCATGAGTCTCATGGGCGATGCCATGGGGCATGCCATACTGCCGGGCGCGGCCATCGGCTATCTGCTGGCCGGGCTGTCGGTGTTCGCCATGAGTCTCGGTGGCTTCGCCGCCGGCCTCGCGGTGGCGCTCGCCGCCGGGCTTGTCGCCCGCTCGACGGTGTTGCGCGAGGATGCGAGCCTCGCCGGCTTCTATCTGGTGTCGCTGGCGCTCGGCGTGATGCTGGTCTCGGTGCGCGGCAGCAATGTCGATCTGCTGCATGTGCTGTTCGGCACGGTGCTGGCCCTCGATGACGCAGCGCTCCTGCTCATCGCCAGCATCGCCACGGTGTCGCTCGCCATGCTCGCGGTCATCTACCGGCCGCTCGTGCTCGAATGTTTCGATCCGGAGTTCCTGCGTTCGGTGAGCCCGTTGAGCTCGCCGACGCATCTCCTGTTCCTCGTGCTGGTGGTGCTCAATCTCGTCGCCGGCTTCCAGGCGCTCGGCACGCTGATGGCCGTAGGCATCATGCTGCTGCCGGCGGTGGCGGCGCGATTCTGGGCCGAGGACGTGTCGGGCATGATCGGCGTGGCGGTCGCCACCGCGTTCGCCGCCAGCTTCACCGGCCTGCTGATGTCATTTTACCTGAACGTGCCCACCGGCCCCGCGGTCATTCTCGCCTGCGGCGCCTTTTATTTCCTGTCCATGCTTGTCGGCGTCAAAGGCGGTGTCCTGTGGCGACTCGTGCCGCGCAAGCATCTGGAAGCCTGATCCCTCGTCAAGGAGTTGCGTCATGCGCAATCGCCTCATTACTCTCTTAGGAGCCCTGCTCGTCCTGCTCGGTGTTGCGAGCGCGGCCCACGCGGCCGACAAGGTCAAGGCCGTCGCCTCGTTCAGCATTCTCGGCGACATGGTGAAACAGGTCGGCGGCGACCGGGTCGAGGTGACGACGCTGGTGGGCCCTAACGGCGATGCCCATGTGTTCAGCCCGACGCCGGCCGACGCCAAGATGCTGGCGGGCGCCGACATCTTTTTCATCAACGGGCTGGGCTTCGAAGGCTGGATGGAGCGCCTTGAGAACGCCTCGGGCTTCAAGGGCGCGCTCGTCGAGGCGAGCGGGGGCGTCAAGCCGCTCAAGATGACCGAGGATGAGGGCGGGCAGCAGGAGGTCGTCAACGATCCCCATGCCTGGCAGAGCCTCGCCAACGGCAAGATCTATGTGGCCAATATCCGCGACGGGCTGATCGCTGCCGATCCGGACGGCAAGGCCGTCTACGAGGCGAATGCCGCGAAATATCTGGCCGCCATCGACGACGAGGACAAAGCCGTCAAGCAGGCCATCGCCACCCTGCCGCCGGCGCGCCGCAAGATCATCACCAGCCATGATGCGTTCGGCTATTTCGCCAATGCCTACGGGCTCGAGGTCATCTCGCCGGAGGGCGTCAGCACCGAGAGCGAGGCGTCGGCGCAGGACGTGGCCAAGATCATCCGCCAGATCCGCGCCGAGCACATCCCGGCGGTGTTCATCGAGAATGTCACCGACCGCCGTCTGCTCGATCAGATCGCGCGGGAGACCGGCGCCAAGATCGGCGGCGTGCTCTATTCCGACGCGCTGTCTCCGCCGGACGGCCCAGCGCCGACCTATCTCGGCATGTTCCACCACAATGTGGGGGCGCTCACCGCGGCGCTGTCGAGTTAGCAATGCCTGGCAGGACGGCGGTGGCTGCTGCCGCTGATCGCCGTCCTGCTGGCCGCCATCGTCTTCGCCGCGCTGGGGCCGCCCGGGCTGGCAAATCCGGCTCGGGCTGCATTGGCTCGTGGAGCATTTCCTCGCCTTTTTCGGGCTCACCGTGCTGGCATGCCTCGCCTGGCCCCGGCCGATGACCGTGGCGGCGGTGCTGCTCCCCTTCGCGGTGCTGCTGGAAGCGGCGCAATCGCTGACGCCGGACCGGATGGCCGACCCCGCCACGGCGCTCGCCGCCGCGACCGGCGTCGCGGTGGCTGCGCTGCTCGCCGATCTGCTGCTTTGGTCGCGGCAAAAAGTGCCGGAAAGCCTGAGTTCGCGGGTGGTAGCGCGGGCTCCACAAATGTGATGTATCCTGGCGCCATGGAGATCAAGGCGCGGAAGCGCACCATAGCGGTCAGGATCGGCGGCGTGATGTTGGGCGGCGATGCCCCCATCGTCGTCCAGTCCATGACCAATACGGACACGGCGGATGTGGGCGCGACTGTCACGCAAGTGGCGGCGCTGGCGCGGGCCGGCTCCGAGCTCGTGCGCATCACCGTCGACCGGGCGGAAGCCGCCGCCGCGGTGCCGCAGATCCGCGACCAGCTGGCGGCGCTCGGGGTCGACGTGCCGCTGATCGGCGACTTCCATTATAACGGCCATACGCTGCTTGCCGACTATCCGGATTGCGCGGAGGCGCTCGCCAAATACCGCATCAATCCCGGCAATGTCGGCTTCAAGGACAAGCGCGACAAGCAATTCTCCCAGATCATCGAGATCGCGCTCAAGCACGACAAGCCGGTGCGCATCGGCGTGAACTGGGGCAGCCTCGACCAGGACCTGCTCACGCGGCTGATGGACGAGAACGCGCAGTCCGCGGAGCCGAAGGACGCGCGCGCAGGTCATGCACGAGGCCATCGTGCAGTCGGCGCTGATCAGCGCCGAGCGGGCGCATGGAATTGGGCATGGGCGCCGACAAGATCGTGCTGTCGGCCAAGGTCTCCGCCGTGCAGGACCTCATCGCCGTCTACGCCATGCTCGCGTCGCGCTCGGACCTCGCGCTGCATCTCGGCCTCACCGAAGCCGGCATGGGCTCCAAGGGCATCGTCGCCTCCTCGGCGGCGCTCTCCGTTCTCCTTCAGCAAGGCATCGGCGACACGATCCGCATCTCGCTGACGCCCGAGCCCAATGGCGACCGCACGGTCGAGGTGAAGGTGGCGCAGGAGCTGCTGCAGAGCATGGGCTTCCGCGCCTTCGTGCCGCTGGTGGCGGCGTGTCCCGGCTGCGGGCGCACCACGTCCACCACGTTCCAGGAGCTTGCCCGCGACATCCAGGATTTCATCCGCGACCAGATGCCGGAGTGGAAGCGCCGCTATCCCGGCGTGGAAAATCTCAACGTCGCGGTGATGGGCTGCATCGTCAACGGGCCGGGCGAATCCAAGCATGCCGATATCGGCATCTCGCTGCCGGGCACGGGCGAGTCGCCCGCCGCGCCGGTCTTCGTCGACGGCAAGAAGGTCACGACATTGCGCGGGCCTGGCGCGTCCGCCGAGTTCAAGCAAATGGTGCTCGACTATATCGAGAACCGCTACGGCACCGGCGCGATGGGCCGCAGCGCGGCGGAGTAGCTCGCCTTGATCCCACGCCTATACGTTCCCGTTACCGCGCCAGAAGACGTCGTTAGGCATCTCGGTAAACAAGAGAAACACTGGAAGCAGGGACGTTCAGCTCATTCGCTCGCGTCGCTGTGGTTCAAGTACAACGATTTCCCCCCTCGGATAAGGCAAGCGCTGGATACCGCTGACAAATTCCGATCGGCAGAATTGATCGATGCCTTTTTTGAGCGTCAAGTTGACTTGCAGTCGAAGGGCCGGCCAAGTCAGACAGATTTGTTGGCCATAGCCGGTATCGAGGGCGGCATCGCCGTGTTCGGCATCGAGGGCAAGGCTGGTGAGACCTTCGGTGACTGCGTGAGCGTCTGGCATGACGGAAGCGAGACGAAGCGGGCCAGATTAGCCGGTCTCGGCAGACTGCTGAATTTGCGGCCTGAGGCGTGTGGCGGCCTGCGCTATCAACTCCTGCACCGCGCCGCGTCCGTAATCCTAGAGGCCAAGCGCTACCGTACAACCGACGCCGTTCTTTTGATTCACTCGTTCTGCAGAGACGAGAAGGGGTTTGCGGATTTCTCCATATTCCTGGAGGCCCTGGGGTTCGACAGGTCGACTGCCGGTACGGTAGTGGGTCCTGTCGACCGGGATGGCGTCCGCCTTTACGCGTCGTGGGTCGACGATGAACCGCTGGTTGCCGAAACGCCTACCAGTTACCTAAACAGTCTGCGCGCCTACGCCGAGCAGACCAAAAGTGAGTGCGACCGCGTTCGGACTTGGTGCGACGCCCAACTATCCGCCTCAAGCAAGCGAAAGTAAGCGGCACCTAGTTGATCGAGATCGCGTCGCCGGCGATCGACACGGTCAGCGCGATCATCGTGACATTGAAGACGAAGGCAACGAGGCCGTGCGCCGTCACGGTCTGGCGGATGATGCGTGAGGTCACCGCGACGTCGGACACCGCCGTCGAGGTGCCGATGACGAAGGCGAAATAGACGAAATCCCAATAGCCGGGCTTGCCGCCGCCGGGAAAGCGCATGCCGCCGCCAGCGCCCCGATGCTCGGCGTAATATTCATGGGCGTAATGCAGCGCGAACATGGTGTGGATGAAGAGCCACGACAGCAACGTCGTGACAAACAGCAGCGCGAGAAGGCCAGGCTGAATGGTCTCGCTCTGCGATGCCGTGCGCAGCCAGAAGACGATGGCACCTAAGCTCGTCATGCCGGCGGCCACGGTGAGGATGGGAATGGCGATGCGGCCATCGTCCTGCAGCGGCGATTCGCGGCGCACGCGGTCCGGGTCCGACCCCATTATCATGACAATCACCAGCAGGAGATAAAGCGCCACACCGGCGTCGAAGCCGATCAAGAAGCGCGACGTGGGGTGATAGTTGTCCGGCAGGAACGCCAAGAGCGCGACACATACCAGCGCCGCGAAGACAAATCGCCAGCGCGCCTGGAGGAAGCGGGAGACCCGCGTATTCCGGAAGCGATGCAGAGGCTGCCGCGTCGTGGCCATGGGCGGCATTCGATCCGGATTCGCCGGTTTCCTCAAGCGCGCCGTTCGGCGATGAAGCGGGCGGCGTCGATCAGCATGGCAGCCTGATCGCCGAAGGGGGCGAGCGCGTCTTCCGCATCCGCCACGAGACCGGCCAAGTGGGCCATGGCGCCCTCGATGCCGAGCAGGCCCACAAGCGTCGCCTTGCCGGCCTCGGCATCCTTGGCCACCGCCTTGCCCATGGCTTCGGCGTCGCCTTGCGCATCGAGCAGATCGTCGGCGAGCTGGAAGGCCTGGCCGAAGGCGGTGGCATAGGCGGTGAGCGCCGCGCGGCCGCCCGCGTCGGCGCGGCCGAGCACGGCGCCCGCCTCGCAGGCGAAGCGGAACAAAGCGCCGGTCTTCAGCGCCTGCATGGTGACGGTCTCTTCGGGTGAGAAGTTCCGATGGGCGGCCGCGAGGTCGAGCGCCTGGCCAAGCGCCATGCCCTGCCAACCGGCGGCGCGCGCGAGCATGAGGACGAGTTCGGCGCGGACGCCTGCGTCCGGATAGGTCTCGGGCGTGCTCAGGATCTCGAAGGCAAGGGTGAGGAGCGCATCGCCGGCGAGAATGGCGGTCGCTTCATCGAAGGCGACATGCAGGGTGGGGCGGCCGCGGCGCAGCGCATCGTCGTCCATAGCGGGGAGGTCGTCATGCACCAGGGAATAGCAATGGACGCATTCCAGCGCGCAGGCCGCATCGAGCGCGTGGGCCTCGTCCACGCCGAACAGGCGAGCCGACTGAATCAACAAGAATGGCCGCAAGCGCTTGCCGCCGCCGAGCGCCGCATAGCGCATGGCCTCGGGAAGGGCGGCGCCACCCGGCGCGTTGTGTCGCGGGCGGTGAGGATGTCGCCGAGCCGCTGCTCGACGGTCGCGGCTATGCGTTCGAGCTCTTTCGGGAAGGTCATCTTGGGGCACAGGGATAGCGGAGGCCGGGCCCGGCGGCAAACGCCTAGCATGGCGTCCATGCAATGAGGTAGAACCCGATTCGATGGCGGTAAAGACGGCTTCAGGGGCTCGAAAGCCGGTCAAGAGACGGGCGGGCGGACGCAAACATCACCCATGGCTGCGGGGCGTGGCACTGGTGCTGCTCATCCTTGCCGGCGCGCTCCTGCTGTCCATCGTGGTGTTCCGCTTCGTCAATCCCCCGATCACCCCGGTCATGGCGGTGGACAAGCTGAAAGGCGCCACCCTCAGGCACCAATGGGTGCCGCTCGAGAAGATCTCGCCCAATCTGCGCTTGGCTGTGGTGGCGAGCGAGGACGGCCGGTTTTGCGCCCATTGGGGCGTGGATTGGGCGGCCGTGAAGGACGCGGTCGATGCGGCTCATAGCCTGAAAGGCGCGCGCGGCGCGAGCACGATCCCCATGCAGACGGCCAAGAATCTCTATCTGTGGAATGACCGCAGTTATGTGCGCAAAGCCATGGAAGTGCCGCTGGCTTATCTCATGACGGCGATCTGGCCGAAGCGCCGGATGATGGAGGTCTATCTCAACATCGCCCAATGGGGCCCAGGGATTTTCGGCGCCGAGGCCGCCAGCCGCTATTACTTCCACAAGCCCGCTTCCGCGCTCACCCGGCGCGAGGCGGTTCTGCTTGCCGCGGCGCTGCCGAACCCGCGCTTACGCAACCCCGCCAAGCCCAGCCGGCGCATGCTGCTGGTCGCCAACGCCGTGGAAGGCCGCATGCCGTATATGGTCCGGCGCGCTTATTGCGTCCTGAAGCCCTGAAAAAGGGTGGTTGAGGGCCCTGGCCAGGGGAAAAGATTGCCATTATAAGGGCGCCAAGACAGGCCCCCTGTAAGGGGAGCAAGACACCGGCCCCATAACGGCCCAGAGACAGAGCCCCTAAGGGGTGAAGACAGCCCCGGCGGGACTTCCGCAGGGCGATTTGAGGTTCTACGACTATGGCTGTTCCTAAAAGAAAAACCTCCCGCATGAAGCGGGGCTTTCGGCGTAGCGCCGATGCGTTGGAGTCCCCGACATATGTCGAGGACAAGGACTCCGGCGAGCTTCGCCGCCCGCACCATATCGACCTGAAGTCGGGGCGCTATCGCGGCCGTCAGGTGATCGCGGTCAAGGAAGAGGCGTAACCGCCGGGGCTTTCGCCCTCGCTGCCAGCCTCCATCAAGTCTTTATTGCCGATCGGACCCAGCGCCCTTGACGGGCGCCGGGCATATTTGCGTGCGCGCCGGCATGTCCCGCGCCTAAGTGATGTCACTCGCCTGGTCTGTGGCAATTCCGCAAGCTTTCATCAACCAAGCCGCATGAAAGCCGCCGGTCGGGTCGCTCCGACGGGTATTGCTGGGCCGGGGAATCCCTCACGAGGGGGTCGGCTTTCGGCTTTTTTAAAACTTATCGCCTAGCCTCCTCGTCAATAAGCCGAGGCGCCGAATGGCGCTTCCCATGGTGGGTCCATGGGAAAAAATGGGGGCGGTCAGTGGTTGCATCCTCGAATGAGTTTGCCGGAGGCGGTCGCGTACCGCCGCGCCAGACAGGTGGTGCCAGCATCGTGGATTTCGGTCAGCGCGGCGGCGAGCCGCCGGCCCAAGAGCCGCTCGACCTCGACCAGGTTCTGGAGAGCGTGCGCGCCACCGCCTATCGTTGGGACGTCGCCAGCGACAGGATCGACTGGGCCGAGAACGCCGCAAGCGTGCTCGGCGTGGACGACATCGCCAAACTCCGCCGCGGGCGGGCTTACGCCTTACATATCGATCCCGAGCATGCCGGCGCCCGTTACGACGGTGTCACCGGCGGCGCGCATGCCGCGCCTGGCGCTGCGCTGCACTACTGCCTGCACTACCGAATTCTGCCCGACGGACGCCGCGGCACGAAGGCCCTGTGGGTCGAGGATACGGGCGTCTGCTTCACCGATGCCGACGGGCGCCCCATGCAGGCGCAAGGCACGCTGCGGGTGATCGCCGACCGGCGCCAACAGGAGCGCCAACACCCCGCCGCAAATCACGACGAACTCACCGGCCAACTCAACCGCACACGGCTGACCGAGGCGCTGAGCGCGCTTCTTTCGAGCGCGGCCCGCTCGCCTATGAATGGGGCGTTTCTGCTGGCCGGGGTGAACGACCTCACGCTCGTCAACGAGACTTACGGCTTCGACGTGGGCGACGAGCTGATTGCCGTTGTCGGGCGGCGCCTGGGGCGCGTCTTGCGCGGCAAGGATTGCATCGGCCGGTTCTCCTCCAACAAATTCGGCATCGTGCTGCACGATTGCGACGCCGGAGGTGTCGAAGCCATCGCCCGCCGCCTTATGGCTTCGATCGCCGACAGCGTCGTCGACACGAGCGTCGGCGCGGTAGCGGCGACGATCTCGGTGGGCGCGGTGATCATTCCCGAGCATGCCGCATCCGCTCAGAACGCCATCGGCCGTGCGCTGCAAGCCTTGGACGTTGGCCGCACCAATCGCGGCGACCGGTTTAGCCGTTATGTCCCGTGCGAGCGGGTCGAGTTGGAGCGGCGGCGGAACGTTGTCATCGCCGACGATATCATTCGCGCGCTCAACGACCGCCGCATGATGATTGCGCTGCAGCCGATCGTCACGTCGCGAAGCCACGAGCCCGAACTCTACGAATGCCTTTTGCGCATGCGGCGGCTCGACGGCACGGTGATTAGCGCGAGTGAGTTCATCGGCGTGGCCGAACAGTTCGGCCTGGCCAAGCTGATCGACTATCGCGTGCTGGAACTTGCGGTGGATTTGCTGCGGGCCTCGCCGCAGATCAAGTTGGCACTCAACGTCTCGGCGGCGACGGCCACGGACCCGCAGTGGATGGCGGGACTTGAAGGCTTCACCGGCAAAGACCGGACACTGACGGAGCGCCTGACCATCGAGATCACCGAGACGACGGCCATCTCCGACGTGAAGTCGGCGGTGAAGTTCGTCAGCACCCTCAAAGAGCTCGGCTGCCGCGTGGCCCTCGACGATTTTGGCGCCGGCTACACTTCGTTCCGCTCACTGCGCCAGCTCGGCGTCGATATGGTCAAGATCGACGGCTCTTTCATCCAGAATCTCGGCAATGACGCCGAGGACGAAATGTTCGTGCGCACGCTGATCGATCTCGCCCGGAGCTTCGGCGTGGTTACCGTCGGCGAATGGGTGGGCGACGAGCGGACCATGCGGCTCCTCGAGACGGCGGGCGTCTCCTACATGCAGGGCTATTTCTTCGGCAAGCCGGAACTCGCCAAGGAGCCCGCCAAGCCGCAAGCCTCCGAGCCGGCCAAGCCCGCCAAGCCGGCAGGCTAAGTCTCGCTGCCGGCAAGGCGCGCGGCGAGGTGCGCAAGGCCTGCGTCATGCACGCCTTCCTCCTCCAGATGCCGCACCGTATTCAGCACATATTCGACATTGGCGCCGGCTTCGCCGCAGCAGTTCCGCACGATGCGCAGCTGCTCGTCGAGGGTCAGCCGGCCGGCATATTGGGCATGGTTAGGATCGGCGAGAAAGGTGAGGGCGCGCACCGTCCGGCCCGAGCCGTCCAGCAGGCGCACCGGACGGTAGGCTTCGTGATAGACCTCGGTGACCTGCTCGCGTTCGCGTAAATAGGCGACCGTCGCCTCTTCGGCACCCTTGCTGACGCGGAAGGTGACGCCACGGCAGGCGCCGCCCCGGTCGAGGCCGAGCACGAGCCCCGGCTGCTCGCGGGTGCCGCGATGCAAGATGGAATAGACGCACAGGGCGCGGTGGGCGCCGCGGAGCAGACCCGGAGCTTGCAGGTCGTGGGGAAAGCCCGGCCGCCACATCAGCGAGCCGTATCCGAAGACCCAAAGCTCACTCATTCCCGGCCAATATAATTATTTTGCTCCTCAGGAGATCGGCGGAGACAATATTGCCTCCGGAGGGAAGGAGCGGCAAGTCGCTAAGCGATGCCGTGCCAGCCGCGGGCGTCCACGATCTCTCGTTCGGCCTCGCTGGCGTAGTTCCGATCCCAATCCACCAGCAGCGGCCGCATGATCGCCCGCCAGAGCGGGGGCGTGAGCGCAATGAACGCCATGGTCTGATAGCCATAGGGCAGCGTCGGCGCGCTATCGAGTGCGTCCAACTGCCAGAAGGCCTTGGTGGCGAACATATGGTGGTCGGAGTGACGCGGCAGATTGTAATGCAGAATGTTGGAGATCGTACGGTAGCAGTCCCAGCTGTGATGCGGCCGGATCGGCGTATTCTCGACGCGCACCAGCCCAAAATGCTGCACGTAATTGATGAGCTCGTGGAACAGGCGCCCGAGCAGGCCGGCGAGGAAAATCGCCAAGAGGCCGGCGGGTCCCCCGATGATCAGCGCGAGCACGAGGATCGACAGCGGCGCGAGGTGCGCCTGGATCAGACGGTTGCGCCAAGACCACACGGGCAGGCCGTTGCGGCGCAGGCGCGCCGCCTCGATATGCGCGGCTTGCGCGAATTGCTGCGCGAGGGTCCGCGCCATGAAGGTGCGCAAGCGCTCGCCGCGCCGCGCCGTCGACGCGTCGTCGTAGGTGCCGACCCGCCGATGATGGGCATAGACATGGTAGATCACGAAGGACGCATTGCCGGTGAAGCCGAGCAGGATTTGCGCGACGAGCTTGGCCAGCTTGCCGGGCCGATGGGTGAGCTCATGCGCGACCGTGGCGCCGACCAGCGCGAAGAGATAGCCCGTCACCCACAACGCGCCGATCATCTCGAGCAGGCTTCGGGCGCTCGGCGGTCGCGGCGAACAGCACGAGCAGAATCGCCAACAGGCTGATCAAGGGAAGCGACAGGTACAGATTGAATTCGCAGAAGGCGCGGGCGCTGTCGCTCAACGTGGTGTCGTCGTCGCCGCTCGCCTCGTCGGCGAAGGAGGCTACGACCATGGCCACGGCGATGACCGCGAACGGCGCGTAGCCGCCGATGAGCGAGCGACGCGGCGCCGAGCACGAGAAGGACATTGGCCGACATGTAGCGCCAGGTCGCGAGCCAGCCCGTCGCGCCGAGATCGGGACGCCGTCGCCTCCGGCGCGCGGGCCGACGAAGCCCATCAGGCTCGGCGCGAGCCAGCGTGGCTCGGCTAGCTCGTCGGTGCTATCGGTCGTCATGCAAACAGTCCACCGTCTGAAATGACGGCCAAATGTAAAACTGGGCGGCGAAGACTGTCTGTAACAAATTGGCAACAGCTGGTTGCTTCTCGATTACCATGCCCGCGGCGATGGAAGCCGGCCAGCACGGCCGGCAGGAGGGGATGAATGCCAACGGTCCTGATTACAGGAACATCGACAGGCATCGGGCGGGTCACGACGGAGTGCCTCGCGGCAAAGGGCTGGCGCGTGTTCGCCACCATGCGCGATCTGGCGAAGAAGGGTCCGCTCGAGCGCGGCCTGAAAAAGGCGCGGCCTCGAAGCCCAAGTCACCATCCTGCAGCTCGACGTCGACGATCCGGCGTCGATCGAGGCCGCGGTCGCTGCCGTCCTGGCCGAGACCGGCAATACGCTCGACGCCGTCGTGCATAATGCCGGGGTGGCCGTTGCCGGGGCGCATGAGGACATGCCCGACGCCGATATTCGGCGGGTGATGGAAACCAATTTCTTCGGCGTGCTGGCGCTGACGCGGGCGCTCCTGCCGACATTCCGCGCGCAGAGAGCCGGCCGCATCGTCCTCGTCTCGAGCCAGGCGGCCTTCGCCGGACAGCCGGCCAATTCGATCTATTGCGCCTCGAAATGGGCGCTCGAGGGCTGGGCCGAGTCGATCGCGTTCGAGCTCGACGGCTTCGGCATCGACGTCATCCTGCGTCGAGCCCGGCCCCTACCGCACCGAGATTTGGCGCAGCACGCCGCGCATCCTGCCCGAGGACAGCGCCTATCTTCCTTGGCTGCAGCAGGTGTTCGCCGGCGCCGACCGGCACGAGGCCAAGACGGCGCGCGACCCGAAAGAGGTGGCCGAGGTCATCGCCGACCGCGCTTGAGGCGAAAAGCCCGAAATTCCGCTATCCGGTCGGCTTCTTCGCTCGGCTCGATCATTTCCTGCGCGGCAAGATCCCGACCCGCTTCATCCGCAGAGGCACCACGCGCTATCTGGGCATTCCCCGCACGCGCTAGATTTTTGCGCTAATCCTCGTGACCGTGGGGGCGGCCGAAATCGGCGTCGGGCGTGTCCTGGCCTGCATCGATGATGCCGCGGCGGATCGCGCGGGTGCGGGTGAACTGCTCGAACAGCGCGTCGCCGTCGCCATGCCGGATGGCCTTGGTCAGGGCCGAGACGTCCTCGTTGAAGCGGCCGAGCATCTCGAGGACCGCGTCCTTGTTGGCGAGGAAGATGTCGCGCCACATGGTCGGATCCGAGGCGGCGATGCGGGTGAAGTCGCGGAAGCCGCCGGCCGAGAATTTCAGCACCTCCGAGCGCGTCACCGTCTCCAGCTCGTCGGCGGTGCCGACGATGGTGTAGGCGATCAGATGGGGCAGATGGCTCGTGACCGCGAGCACCAGATCGTGATGCTCCGGGCGTCATGATCTCCACATTGGCGCCGAGCAGGGTCCAGAACGCGGCGAGCCGGTCGACCGCCTCTGTATCGGTTCCCTCGGGCGGCGTCAGGATGCACCAGCGGTTCTCGAACAATTCGGCGAAGCCGGCGTCGGGGCCCGAATGCTCGGTGCCGGCGACCGGATGGGCCGGCACGAAATGCACATTGTCCGGCAGATGCGGGCCCATATCGCGCACGATGGAGGCCTTCACCGAGCCGACGTCGGAGACGATGGCGCCGGCTTTCAGATGGGGCGCGATCTCTTGCGCCACGGCGCCGCACACGCCGACGGGCACGCAGACGATGACGAGGTCGGCGTCCTCGACGGCTTCCGCGTTGGTCTCGACGACCTTATCGGCGATGCCGAGCTCGGCGACACGTTGCGCGCGTCTCGGCTGAGCGGGAGCTGGTCACGATCGCGCGCACGGCGCCTTGCGCACGGGCGGCGCGCATGATCGAGGAGCCGATCAAGCCGGGGCCGATAATGGCGAGGGTGTCGAACAGCGGCTTGGTCATTGCGCTCCGCCCCATGAATTCGCTGAGCGCGTCGATGCACGGCGCGTTCTCCTCCTCGGTGCCGATGGTCAGGCGCAAGGCGTCCGGGAAGCCGTATTCCTCCACCCGCCGCAGGATGATGCGGCGCGTCATGCAGGAAGGCGTCGGCCTCGCGCGCGGACTTGCCGCCGCGTCGCGGAAAATGCACCAGCAGGAAGTTCGCGGCGCTCGGCGTCACGCTCAAGCCCAGGCGCGGTCAGCGCCTCGGCCATGCGGCCGCGCCATGCCGTGTTGTGCTCGACGGCCTGCTCCATATGCGGCTGATCGGCAAGTGCGGCGACGCCGGCGGCAATCGACGGCCCCGTCACGTTGAACGGCCCTCTGATGCGGTTCAGCACATCGGCGACCGGCGCCGGGCAATAGGCCCAGCCGAGCCGCAACGCCGCCAGCCCATAGATCTTGGAGAAGGTGCGCGTCATCACCGTGTTCTGGGTCGTCGCCACCATCTCGATGCCGGCCTCGTAGTCGTTGGCGCGCACATATTCGGCATAGGCCGCGTCGAGCACGAGGATGACATGCTCCGGCAGGCCGGCATGCAGGCGCTTCACCTCGTCGAACGGCAGGTAGGTGCCGGTCGGGTTGTTGGGATTGGCGATGAACACCAGGCGCGTGGCATCGCTCACCCGCGCCAGGATCGCATCCACATCGGCGGTGAGATCGCGCTCGGGCGCCGGCACGGGCGTGGCGCCGCGCGCCATGATGGCGATCTTGTACACGAGGAAGCCGTGCTCGGTGTAGATCGCCTCGTCGCCGGGACCGAGATAGGCCGACAGCGAGCAGGTTGAGCAGCTCGTCGGAGCCGGCGCCCGCCACGATGCGGCGCGGCATCGAGCCCGTAACGCTTGGCCAGCGCCTCGCGCAAGGGCCGCGCCGAGCCGTCCGGGTAGCGCGACAGATGGGCGCGCTTGCGCCGAGATAGGCCTCGACGGCTTTGGGCGAAGGCCCTAGCGGCGTCTCGTTGGACGACAGCTTGATGACCGAGCCCGGCGCCAGGAAGCGCGCTCGTGCCCGGGACATAGGGCGCGATGTCGAGTATGCCTGGACGCGGGTTTGGCCCCCGTGTGGCGGTCATCTCATCTCTCCTGGACGGCAGGCTTTGCGAAGGGCCTCTCATAGGGCCATTTCCCGGGGCAAGCCAAAGAAAATATTGACTTTCAAGGATGACGTCATAGCTAACCCGGCATTGTATAATCTTCCGGCATAGTGGTCCCAAGCGCGCGAGGAATCGGCCTTGGCGTGCGTTGAGTAGGCTGAGCGATGAACGAAACTCCCGGAGCGGAAAGTTTCGCCGATCATGCGAAACAGCTGGCGCAGAGCGCCAATCCGCAGAGCGATATCGTGCATTTTCCCGAGGCCGAGCCCTTGCCGCTCGACAGCGGATCCGCGCTTGCGCCCTTCTCCATCGCCTATCAGACCTACGGGACCCTTAACGCCGACAAGTCGAACCTGGTGCTGGTCTGTCATGCGCTGACCGGCGACCAGCACGCGGCGAATCTCCATCCCCTGACCGGCAAGTCCGGCTGGTGGGACACCATGGTCGGGCCGGGCAAGCCGATCGATACCGACCGCTATTTCGTGCTGTGCCCCAACGTCATCGGCGGCTGCATGGGCTCGACGGGCCCGAGCTCGATCAATCCCGCCACGGGCAAGCCCTACGGCCCCGATTTCCCGGTCATCACCGTGCGCGACATGGTGCGGGCGCAAGCGCGCCTGCTCGACCATCTCGGCATCGAGCAAGCCTTGTGCGTGCTCGGCGGCTCCATGGGCGGCATGCAGGTGCTGGAATGGGCCGCCACCTATAAGGAGCGCGTGTTCTCCGCGGTGCCGATCGCCTGCGCGGCGCGGCACTCCTCGCAGAATATCGCCTTCCACGAGGTCGGCCGCCAGGCGGTGATGGCCGATCCGGACTGGTGCCAGGGCCGCTATCTGGAAGAGGGCAAGAGCCCGCGCAAAGGCCTGGCCGTGGCGCGCATGGCCGCCCATATCACCTATCTGTCCGACGAGGCGCTGCACGACAAGTTCGGCCGCAATCTGCAGGACCGGGAAAAGGTCACCTTCGGATTCGACGCCGATTTCCAGGTGGAGAGCTATCTGCGCCACCAGGGCATGACGTTCGTCGACCGGTTCGACGCCAATTCCTATCTCTACATCACGCGCGCCATGGATTATTTCGACATCGCCGCGGACCATGGCGGCGTGCTCGCCAATGCGTTCGCCGGCACCAAGACGCGCTTCTGCCTGGTGTCGTTCACGAGCGACTGGCTGTTCCCCACCGAGGAGAGCCGCGAGGTGGTGCATGCGTTGAACGCGGTCGCCGCCAATGTCAGCTTCGTCGAGATCGAGTCCAACAAGGGCCACGACGCCTTCCTGCTGCACGAGCCGGAGCTGTTCGACGCGGTGCGCGGATTCTTGAGCGCGGCGGCGCGCCATCGCGGCGTGACGTTCCCGGACGGCACGAAGGCTGTGAGCATGAACGCGCCCGGTCAAAGCCCACAGCGTCCGGCCGACGCGACACGGCGCGCGTCGATCTTCTGATCATCGCCGAGATGGTGACGCCGGGCTCGCGCGTGCTCGATATCGGCTGCGGCGACGGCACGCTGTTGCGCATCCTCGCCGAGCAAGCACGGCGTCGACGGGCGCGGCATCGAGCTGAGCCAGGCGGGCGTGAACTCCTGCGTGGCGCAAGGGCTGGCGGTGATCCAGGGCGATGCCGACGACGACCTCGCCTATTATCCCGATCTCGCCTTCGACTACGCGATCCTGTCGCAGACCATCCAGGCGACCTATTCGCCGCGCCTCGTGCTGGAGCAGCTGTTGCGCATCGGCAAGCGCGCGGTGGTGTCGTTTCCGAATTTCGGCCATTGGCGCGTGCGCACGCAGCTGATGTTCGGCGGGCACATGCCGCGCACCGACAATCTGCCGGAGCGCTGGTACGACACGCCCAATATCCATCTCTGCACGATCAAGGATTTCCTCGACCTGTGCGACGATGTCGGCGCCAAGGTGGAGCGGGCGATCGCGCTCAACGCCTATGGCACCAAGCTCGTCGCCATGCCGCTATTCGCGCAGAACCTATTCGGCGAGCAGGCGGTGTTTCTGCTGTCGCGCTGACGTGCGCGGCGTCACGGCGCCGGCGGGGACGGGCACGATGCGGCGGCGCACTTTCTGCTCGGTCTCGCGCACCGGCATGGCCGCGTAGACCTGCTTGGTCGCCTCGACCAGGATCACGCCGGAGAAGGCGGGCCATAGCACGAGGCCGAGCCGTTCCCAGAAGGCCGGCCAGCGCGTCAGGATGCGCCAGTTGAAGGGCGGCGTGTAGAGCGCGTATTGCCAGCCCTCCGGCGAGAACATCGCCTCCTTCAGAAGCTGTGGTGAGCTGCGAGCGGCTGAACGGGCTGCCATAGCCGAACGGCGTGGTGTCGACCCGGGCCCAGAGGCCGCGCCGGTTCGGCACGACGATGAGCAGCCGCCCTTGCGGGCTCAGCACGCGCCAGATCTCGCGCAGCAGAACCCGCGACGTGCTCGGACCATTCCAGCATATGCACCAGCAGGATGCGGTCGGCGGCCTCGTCGTCGAGGGGAAGCTCCGTCTCGTCCACGAGCACGCTCATGGACTGGCCACTGGTCAGGCCAGCGCAGGGCGCCGAGCCCCGCCGGCATCAGCGCGCCGAGCGCGCGCGCCTCGCCTCTGAATTCGCCGAGATAGGGCGTGGTGAAGCCGAGCCCGAAGACGTTCAAGCCCTTGAGGTCGCCCCAGCGCGCGCGGATATGCGGCCCGCAGCAGGCGGCGCACCATCAGCCCGAGGCGGCGGGCGTAGAAATCCTTGAGGTCGAATGCGTCGAGATGCATGGCTGAACTGTCGCGCTGGCGGTGTTTAGAGTTCGTTCCCTAGTTGGATCAACACCCACTTAAGGCTCAAGGGGCCGCGGTTTCAATCGCGCGGGATTTGAGTGCTACGGTCCGGCCCCCGAAGTCCGCAGTAATTGACGCTAGCAGCGAAACAGAAGAGAGCATGATGGCCAAGCTCGAGATTTATCAATTTCCGACGCGCAGCGACAATTACGGCGTGCTGATCCATGACGCGGGCACGGGCGCCACGGCGGCGATCGACGCGCCCGAGGCCGAGCCCGCTGCTGGCGGCGCTCGAGGCGAAGGGCTGGACCCTCACCGATATCCTCATCACCCACCACCATGCCGACCACACGGCGGGCATCGCGGCCTTGAAGAAGAAGACCGGCTGCACGGTCACCGGGCCGGCGCGCGAGGCGGGATCGATCCCCGGTCTCGACGTGGAGGTGAAGGAAGGCGACATGGTGGAGGTCGGCGGCGCGAAGGGCCAGCGTGATCGAGACGCCGGGCCATACGCGCGGGCATGTCAGCTATTACTTCCCCGAGGACGCGGCGGTGTTCGTCGGCGACACGCTGTTCTCGGTCGGCTGCGGCAAGCTGCTGGAGGGCGAC
The DNA here is from genome assembly GCA_963793075.1 of uncultured Alphaproteobacteria bacterium. GTDB lineage: Bacteria > Pseudomonadota > Alphaproteobacteria > Rhizobiales > Methyloligellaceae > Methyloceanibacter. The sequence continues at coordinate 265,482 of CAWBYO010000006.1, read as the reverse complement.
GCCCCGACCATGTGGACGTCGCTGTCGAAGCTCGCGGCGCTGCCGCCGGAGACGGACGTCTATTGCGGCCACGAATATACAGGCGCCAATTGCCGCTTCGCGCTCACCATCGAGCCGGAGAACGAAGCGCTGCAAGCGCGCGCGGCCGAGGTCGCGGCGAACGACGCGAAGGGCGCGCCGTCGCTGCCGACGCACGATCGGCCAGGAGCTCGCCACCAATCCGTTCCTGCGCGCCGGCGAGCCCCGCCATTCAGCACCGGCTCGGCATGGAAGGAGCGCCGCTCGATGAGGTGTTCGGCGAGGTCCGCCGCCGCAAGGACAGGTTCTAGCCGTGGCCGAGCCGCTCACCGCCGACGAGGTCATCGCCCATCTCAAGCTCGCGCCGCACCCCGAAGGCGGCTGGTTCCGCGAGACCTTCAGAGACGAGCCCGGACATCAGGGCCGCGCGCATTCCACGGCGATCCTCTTCCTGCTGAAGTCGGGCGAGGTGTCGCACTGGCACCGGGTCGATGCGGTGGAGATGTGGCACTGGTACGGCGGCGCGCCGCTGCTGCTGGAGATCGCGGACGACGCGGGCACGCGGCGACGAGCTGAAGCTCGGTCCGGACATCATCGCGCGGCGAGCACCCGCAAGGCATGGTGCCGGCGGGCGCCTGGCAGAGCGCGCGAAGCCTCGGTGCGTGGACGCTTCTCGGCTGCACCGTGGCGCCGGGCTTCGACTTCGCCGGGTTCGAGCTCGCCCCCCAAGGCTGGGAGCCTTAAGGCCCACGAGCCTTGAGGGACGAAAGCCCGTTAGTCCATCAGCTGGCCGCCGTTGATGGTCAGCGTCGAGCCCGTGATCCAGGCCGAATTCGTCGGCGGCGAGGAACACGACGCAGCGAGCGACTTCTTCCGCTTCGCCGAGACGGCCCACCGGGATCTGGCCGACGATGTGCTCCATGACCTTCTCGGAGACGCCCGACAGAAGCTCGGTGGCGACATAGCCCGGCGCGATCGCATTGGCGGTGATGCCTTTGCGCGCGCCCTCGAGCGCCACCGCCCGGGTGAAGCCGATCATGCCGGCTTTCGCCGCGCAGTAATTGCTCAAGCCCAGCATGCCCTGCTGGCCGTTGATCGAGGAGATGTTGACGATGCGGCCGAAGCCACGCTCGCGCATGCCGTTGATCACCTGGCGCGTCATGTTGAACACGGAGTCGAGATCGGTGCGCATGACCTGCTCCCACTGCTCGTGGGTCATCTTCTGGAGCATGGCGTCGCGCGAGATGCCGGCATTGTTGACCAGCACCTCGATGGGGCCGACCTCGTTCTCGACGGCGATGACGCCCTGCTCGCAGGCCTGGTAGTCGCCGACGTCCCATTTGAACACCGGGATGCCGGTTCTCCTTCTTGAAGGCATTGGCGGCGTCGTCATTGCCGGCATAGCTGGCGGCGACGTTGTAGCCGGCCTTTTTCAGCGCCTTGCAGCAGGCCTCGCCGATACCGCGCGTTCCTCCCGTGACCAGAGCCACACGTCCCATAGCTTCCTCCCTTGGCGCACGTTGGCGCCGGCTTCTTCGTGATAAACCCACGTGTGGGGCGGCGAGCAGCCACCCCACACAAAAACCTACGCTTGATTGAGGCCGAGACCTAGTCGCGTTCGACGCACATGGCGATGCCCATGCCGCCGCCGATGCACAGCGTGGTGAGGCCCTTCTTGGCGTCCGCCTTCTGCATCTCGTGCAGCAGCGTGACCAGGACGCGCGCGCCCGAGGCGCCGATCGGATGACCGATGGCGATGGCGCCGCCATTGACGTTCACCTTGCTGGTATCCCAGCCGAGATCCTTGTTCACGGCGCAAGCCTGGGCGGCGAAGGCCTCGTTGGCCTCGATCAGGTCGAGGTCCTGCGGCTTCCAGCCGGCATTCTCCAGCGCCTTGCGGGAGGCGGGGATCGGGCCGGAGCCCATGACGGCCGGGTCGACGCCGGCCTGCGCCCAGGAGGCGATGCGGGCGAGGGGCTTCAAGCCACGCTTCTTGGCTTCCGCGGCGGTCATCAGCACGACGACGGCGGCGCCGTCATTGATGCCCGAGGCGTTGCCGGCGGTGACGGAGCCTTCCTTGTCGAAGGCGGGCCGCAGCTTGGCGACGCTCTCGAGGGTCGCGCCGTCGCGGATATATTCGTCCTCGCTCACCACGATGTCCCCTTTGCGGGTCTTGATGGTGACGGGAACGATCTCGTCGGTGAACTTGCCGGCCTTCTTGGCGGCCTCGGCCTTGTTCTGGGAGGCCACGGCGAAGGCGTCCTGCTCATCGCGGGTGATCTGCCATTTGTCGGCGACGTTCTCGGCGGTGTTGCCCATGTGATAGCCGTTGAAGGCGTCCCACAGGCCGTCCTTGATCATGGTGTCGATCATTTCGAGATTGCCCATCTTCACGCCGTTGCGCAGATGCGCGGCGTGGACCGACTGGCTCATGCTCTCCTGACCACCGGCGATGACGATATCGGCGGCGCCGAGAGCGATCTGCTGGGCGCCGTTGACCACGGCGCGAAGGCCCGAGCCGCACACTTGGTTCAAGCCCCAGGCCGGGGTCTCGATGGGAAGCCCTGCGCCGATCGATGCCTGGCGCGCCGGGTTCTGCCCCTGCGCCGCCGTGAGGACCTGTCCGAGGATCACCTCGCTCACGTCCTCGGGCTTCAGCTTCGCGCGCTCCATCGCCGCCTTGATCACGATTTGGCCCAGCTCGTGCGCCGGCAGGCTGGCCAGCGAACCGTTGAACGATCCGACCGGCGTGCGCGCGGCGGCGACAATGACGATCTCTTCCGCTTTCATTCGAATTCTCCATACCCCTAGGGACCCCAGGTCATACCCTAGTGATTCCCGTTGGGAAAGCCCACGGATGCCCCGTTAAGGCTCCGGCGAAGCCTCTGGTGCCCCGCACAAGGAACGTGCTAGTCATCTTCGCAGGTGCGGCATAGAGTAGCCCCGGGGACTGGGCCCAGAGCGTAGGAGTGAAGACAATTGGCTAGGGACGCGGATCAAGAGGGCCGGCCGGTCATCATCAAGAAATACGCGAACCGGCGGCTCTATAATACCGATACAAGCACGTATGTGACTCTCGAGGACCTCGCCGAAATGGTCCGCGGCGAGCGTGACTTCGTCGTCTACGACGCGAAGACCGGCGAAGACCTCACCCATGCTGTCCTTACCCAGATCATCGTCGACCAGGAAAGCAGAGGCACCAACCTTCTTCCTATCGGCTTCTTGCGCCAGCTGATCCGCTTCTACGGCGACAGCATGCAGAAGCTTGTGCCGAGCTATCTTGAGTTCAGCCTCGACTCCCTGACCGCGCCAGCAGGAGCAGTATCGCCGCCGCTTCGCCAATGCGTTCGGCACGGCGGCTTTTGATGCGATGCAAGAACAGGTGCGGAAGAATTTCGACACGTTCGAGCGCGCGTTCGGCATGTTCACGCCCTTCTCCGGCACCGAGGGGCCCAATGCGCACGGGCTGCCGTCTCCGCAAGGCGGCGAAGCTGCGGAAGGGACGGAGGCCAAGTCGGCGTCTGTCGCCAAGATCGGCGCCAAGCCCGGCGGCGACGATATCGACATGCTCAAGGCCGAGCTTCTGGCCATGCAGCAGCGGCTCGAGAAGCTTTCACGCAGCTAGGCTGATCCACCACGCGTTGTCATTGCCCGGCTCGACCGGTCAATCCCATTCCACCGCGTCAGGCGTAACGGCATGGATGCCCGGCGTCATTGGTATGCGCTATCGCTTCGCTACTTGAGCGCGGTGTCCGGGCATGACGAAGTCAGTCTGCTGGGAAATGCTGCCTAAGCGGCCTTGGCGGTGCGGCGGCGCATATGGGCCGCCGTCAGATCCGCCTCGACCAGCGCCCGGTCATGGGCATTGTCGGCCAGGAGGTGGACATGCACCTCGTTGGCGCCGCACTTGGCGCCCTCATGGCGGAGATGGGCGAGGTTGAGCGACACGGCGTCGTCCTTGGTGTCGCCGAAGGCGATGGCCTCGCGGGTGCCGTCCTCGTAACGGCGCACCAGGATGTAGTTGGCCTGGGGCAAAGCTGGGCAGCCCACCAGCGTATAGACGCTGTGGAGATAGCGGCGGCCCGAGGCGCCACGCCAATAATGGAAGGCTTGCGCAAAGGCGGTCTCGGCGCAGACCAGCGCAGGCTCATCGGCCGGCCCCCAAGGGGCAGTCGTCTCAGCGGCGTTAGCTTGGCTCGTCCACATCGGAATCCGTCCCGTTAACTAAGTAACCTACCTGAAATGGGTTGACCGATGACAAATTCAAGACCGTCAGCGATCACGAATTCTGTCTGGAACAAAGGATGAACTTAGCTCGCGCGCCCGTCAAGCTTTTAAGTGTTAACAAGGAGTTAACGGGGTGGCTCGTCGGCCTCCGCCTCGGCCATCAGGCGGGCGGAGGCGGTCTCGATGTCGTCTTCCAGCCGGTTCATGAATTCGGCCTTGGGCAGGCCTGCGGGCAGGGGATCGAGGATCTCAACCAGCACTTTCCCCGGCTTTCTGAGCCAACTGCGCCGTGGCCAGAACAGTCCCGAGTTCAGCGCGACCGGCACGCAGGGCACGCGCAGCGCCGAATAAATCAGGACGATGCCCGTCTTATAATCGGGGGCTGCGCCCGGCGCGCGGCGTGTTCCTTCGGGGAACATGATGATTTCGCGCCCGGCCTCAATTCGTTCCTTGGCGGCGCGGAGCATGCGCCGCAGCGCCGTCGGCCCCTTGTCGCGGTCGACGGGGATCATCTGGAACTTGTACGAGAACCAGCCGTGGAACGGGATCCAGAACAGCTCGCGCTTCATCAGCATGGCGGGGTCGCGGAACAGCGGAATGAGGGCGAAGGTCTCCCAGGCCGATTGGTGCTTGGCGGCGACGAGGCAGGGACCCTTGGGCAGCTTGTCGAGCCCGCGCACCTCGAAGTCCAAGCCGACGATGTGCTTCAGGAGCCATAGCTCGGTCCGGGCATGGATCTTGAGGGCCGCCATGGCCCAACTGCGTGGGGCCAACAGCAGCGGACTGCCGAGCACGACGAACAGCGCCGTGGTCACATAGAACAGGAGACTGAAGAGGAGGGAGCGGAGCATCATCACGGGGCCGGGCTTCTCAAGGCTCCGGCTGGTCCACGGGCGGCACCGAGCCGCCCGACACAGTCATGCGCATCAAATTGGTGGCGCCGAGGCGGGCCAGCGCCGGGATGTATTTCAGATATTCGGAGAGCAGCAGCTTGGTGGTGCCAGGGAAGGTCCACCAGCGCTCCACATGCACGTTGTTGTCGACAACGGCATAGGGGATGAGCGTCACGCCCGGCATGGCGCGGGCAAGCTCGGCTAGCGCGCGGGGCATATGATAATTCGAGGTGACGATGATGACCGAGCCATATTCGTGGAGCGCCACCCATTGGGCGGTCTCGGTGGCGTTGTCGATGGTGTTGCGCGCCTCCTTGTCGATGTCGACGCAGCAGGCGAAATATTGGTCGCCTTGGCTGGCCAGCTTCTTCAGCTGCTCTCTCGTGGTGTCGCGGTTGACGCCGGTGATCAGCACGCGCTTGGCCTTGCCCTTGGCGAGCAGCCTCATGGCCTCATCGATGCGCGCGACGCCGCCGGTCAGCACGGCGATGCCGTCGGCGGCATAGGCCGGCTCGCGCCGCTCGCGGTCCACGCTGTTGGCGAACACGATGAAGCCGATGATGAGCATGACGAGCGCCAGGATCGTCGCATCGAACAGCAGCCGGATGCTGCCCACGATGCCGCCGAAGCGCCGGAAATGACGCCGGCCCGCGCTCGCTTGGACTTCCTCCTGGACCTCTTGGACGTCCTCGGTCACCACGCACTCCCAACCCGCCTCGGCGCGGCGCAGGATAGGCAAAATCGCCCGTGCGTGAAATCGGCTTTGCCGGGGAGCATCATGGCGCTCACGCGTAGGATTTGAGGACGCGGACCACGCCGAGCCGCGAGGTAATCATGCACAGGCCGGCGACGACGACGACCACGAGCGCGCAAAGCAGGTAGCCGCCGAGATCGAGCTCGCCGGAGCCCAGCAGGCGGCGCGTCTCCGCCTCGGTGACCACGCCGCCACCCAGAAGATGCATGGCGAAAGGCAGAAGCAGGAAGGCGAGGGCCGCGGCGACGGCTCCCATGAGGCCGGCGCGCACGCCGAGCCCCAGGAAATGGCGTTCGAACTCGCCCGAGATGAAGCGCTCATTGGCGCCGACGAAATGCAGCACCTCGATGATCGCGCGGTTGGAGGCCATGGCGCTGCGGGTGGCCGAGATGATGGCGGCGATGGTGGCGACGGCGACGAGCCCCAGCACGGCGATGCCGCCCAGCGCGGTCGAGCGCGTGATGGAGCGGATCTCGGCCTGCCAGCGGCGATGGTCGTCGAGGGTGACGCCTTCGAAATTCTGCGACAGCGCCGTCTTGATGAGCTCGATGTCGGGCGGGCTGGAGCGGTCGATCTCCACCGCGATGAGGCGGGGGATCGGCAGCGCCGACAGCGCCGCGGTGGAGCCGAGCCACGGCTCCAGAGCTTCGCACTATCGTCGGCGGTGAGCGGCTTGACCCGCGTGATGCCGCGCTGCTTGGCGAGGAACAGCGACACCAGCGTCATCTTCTTCTCGATGTCGGCAGTGTTCACCGGATCGAGCTCGACGGTGATCTCGCTGGCGATGTCGTCGACCCACGCCTGGGCCGACTGATTGATCATGTAGACGCCGCCCGCTGTGAGACAGGCGAGAAAGGTCATGATGGAGATCACCACGGTGAGCGCGTTGCCGGCGATGGAGGCGGACGGCACGATTTGCGACGGGGCGGCCTGGAAGCGCTTCGGCAACAACGCGGTAAGCCGCGCCGGCAGGATGGCGGCCAGCAGGGTGGTCCAGGGATAGCCCCTAATGTCGGTGACCACGCTCACGGGGTGCTGACCTTCAACTCGCCGTCATAGAGCATGAGGCGGGGCGCCTCGAGCTGATCCATGAGGGCATAGTCATGGGTGGCGATGATGACGGAGGTGCCGAGCCGGTTGAGCTCGACGAAAAGCCGGAGCAGACGGTTGCCTATCGCTGGGTCCACATTGCCGGTGGGCTCGTCGGCGAGCAGCAGCTCGGGCCGGCCGATCACGGCCCTGGCGATGGCCGCGCGCTGCTTTTCGCCGCCGGACAGGATCTCCGGATAGGCGTCGATCCGGTCGCCAAGGCCGACCCAGCGCAGCAAATCTGTCACATCCTCGGCATAATCGGACTCCCGCCGGCCCATGACGCGCAAGGGCAGGGCCACATTCTCCCAGGTGGTGAGATGGTCCAGCAGGCGGAAATCCTGAAAAACGATGCCGATTCGCCGCCGCAACGCTGCCCGGCCGTTGCGCGGGAGGTCGGCGACGTTCTCGCCAAACACGAAAATCAGCCCGCGCGTTGGCCTGAGCGACATAAAAAGCAGTCGCAAAAGCGAGGTCTTTCCGGCGCCCGACGGTCCGGTCAGGAAATGAAATGACCCCGGAAGCACGTGAAAGGTGACGTCACGCAAGATTTCCGGGCCTGAGCCGTAGCGGAGCCCGACATTGTCAAAGCGGATCACCCGTCTTCCTTAGGTCTCTTAAGATTGCCGACCACGGCCTCTTTATGCTGAACTCCCCGTCCGGTATCAATGGAATTGGGCAACGACATGGGGCGTTCGTAAAGTCCTCGCGTAACGGACGAATTTCGGCTTTCAAATGGCAACACTGATCATCTGTCCGGCGTGCGAAACCCGCTATGAAATTAAGGCGGCGTTCCCACCCGAAGGACGCAAGGTTCGCTGCGCGAAGTGCAGCCATGTCTGGATGGCAAAGCCGGTCGGTGCGGAGGCGTTAGCGCCCGCGGCCCAGGTGCCGCCTCGGCCTCAGGCGGCGCCGGCACAGCCCCAGCAACCCCCCGCGCCGCCGCCAATGGCACCAGCCCCGCAGGCCGCCCCGGTTCCCCAGCAAGCCCCCGTGCCGCCGCCAATGGCGCCACCGGTCCAGGCTGCGCCGCCGCCGCCGCGCGCGCCGCAACCACCGCCGCCGCCGCCAAGGCAGGCACCGCCACCGCCACCGCCAGATGCGGCGTTGACCGGCATGGCGCCAGCCCGGCGGGCCGACGCCGAGTATGACACCGAGGACGCCTTGACGGCACAGGTGGCGCGGATGAACGCCGAGAGGGCTGCACCACCGCCCGCGCCCGAGCCGGCGCCCACGGTGGCGAAGCAAGGCGGCCTGTTCGCCAAGATCATGGGCAAGCGCGGCACCCCGGCCGAGCCGCCGCACGATATGGCGCCGCCACCCCCGCCCGGGATGGCGCCGCCGCCGCAGCATGATGCGGCCTTCGGTGCGCCCGGACCGCAAGGCGAGTCCGCCTTTGCCGATGCCTCGTTCGACGCCGGATATGACGAAACCCAAGACCCGGCGCTGGCCGATCCCGACCTGGTCGCCGCGGCCTTCGGTGAAGCGCCGCCCAAGGCCAAGGGCAAGTCAAAGACGCCGCGCAAACCGATGCCGGTCGTCGCCATCGGCTGGAGCGTGCTGGCGCTGCTGGTCGCCATCGTCGTCGGCCTGTTCTTCCTGGCGCCGGGCACCACCGTGTCGATGTTGCCGGGCGCGGCCAAGGTCTACTCGCTGCTCGGCATGCCGGTCGGCGCCGAGGGCCTCGCCTTTCAAGGCGTCCGCTACGGCTGGACCAGCGACGGCAGCCAGACGGTGCTTGAGGTGCAAGGCAGTGTGAAGAACACGAGCGGCGCCACCATGTCGGTGCCGACCGTGGTCATTGCGCTGCGCGACGAGAAGGGCGAGGAAATCTCCGAGTGGACGACGGAGGTGGGCGCGGCGGAGCTCGCCGCTGGTGAGGAAGCGCCGTTCTTGCGGCAGATCCCTTCGCCGCCGAGCAATGTGCGCAGCCTCAAGGTCCGTTTCGCCAAACCGGAATAGCCAACGAAGGGCGGACGAAGCATGGCCGGAAGCGCTGTGGCGGAGGCCATCACGCCGCTCTACAGCGCCGAGATCATCGCGCGCCGCGTCGAGGCGCTGGCTCACGACATCGCCGCCGGCGCGTCCAGCGATCTCTTCATCGTCGCGGTGCTGAAGGGCAGCTTTATCTTCGCCGCCGATCTGATCCGGGCCCTGCACCAACAGGGCCTGCGCCCGGAGATCGATTTCATGTTCCTAGGCAGCTACGGCACGGGCACCACGGGCGGCGAGGTCAAGATATTGCGCGACGTGGAGGCTGATCTCGCCGGCCGCGACGTGGTGATCGTCGACGACATTCTCGATTCAGGCCGGACGCTACACTTCGCTAAAGCGCTTCTGACGCAGCGCGGCGCGCGCTCGGTCAAGAGCTGCATCCTGCTCGACAAAGAGGTGGCAAGGGCGGTGGCGGTCACGGCGGACTTCACCGGCTTCAAATGTCCGCCGCGCTTCGTCGTCGGCTACGGCATGGATCTCGGCAATCGCTACCGGGAATTGCCGTTCATCGGCACGGTCGACGGCTGATCGCCTAGCGGTCAAGCACCAGGCGGATCTCCACCAGGTTCGAGCGCACACGCAAGACATAGAAGCCAAGCGTCGCCAGATGGGACGGCATCAGCCAGCCGGATTCCGCGCCGTTGGAGATGATGAACGGCCGGATGTTGAGCGAGGAGCGCAACTGACTCTCCAACTCGTCCCACAGCGTGGTCAGGCGGCGCTCTTCGATGACGTCGTGGAAGTCGGCGCGGGCGGCTTTGAGAATGCCGTAATAGCCGTAGAGCTGTCCATAGGCGAACCAGAAGCGGTCGTCGGCACGGGTGTCGAACCAGCCGCTGTTATAGTTCTCCGAGCGCTCGCGCAGGATCGCCGAGGTGGCGCCGATGTCGTTGGCGATGCGGTCGACGAATTGCAGCAGATTGTCGGCGCGGGCATCGAACACCGCCTCGCATTTCTCCAGCCTGGTGTTGAACCTCTTCAGGTCCTTGATGGCCGAGCGGTAGAAGCTCGGCGTCGGCGTCTTGGGGCCGAACGGGCTCAGGCCGAAATACCAGGTGGACTCGTCGAACTGGAGAGCTGCCGCGGGCATTCTGCAGGTCGGTATCGATTTGCGAGGTGCCGCGCACGCGTCCCAGCGTATCGACGAGCTCGATGGTCGTGCGGCGGACCGCCTGATTCACGCCGCGCTGAAACGAGGCCTTGTTGTCGAAGAACGGCGTCTTGTCCCAATCGAGCCCGAACAGTCCGAGCTTGTAGAGGATCATCGAAGACAGCCAGGCGTTCTGATTGACGTTGAAGTCGACTAGATCTGTGGTGGCGTCGACGATCAGGGAGCGCCGGCAGGTCTTTGCCACGGTTGCGCTGTCTTCGCGTCCTCGTCGCTGGCGATGATGCCGGCGGCCTTGCTGTTCGGCGCAGCCGGCGTGCCGGCCTCGGCCTTGCGCTCATAGGCGCGGCCATAGTCGGGATCGAAATTTGTCCAGCGCTGCGTGGCCCAGAAGAAGTAGCCGTAGAGCGCGACGATGCCGAGCACGAAGATGCCGAGCAGAACCTTGAGGATCACGCCGCGCTGCGTGATCCAGCGACCGAGCCAGACGAAGGGCTTCAGCACAAACGCCACGGCGAGGCCGAGGCCACGCCCGATGGCCTGAAAGGTCCTAGTGAAGAAACGCACGATCGCATCAAGCATGGGAACTCACTCTCCGGCGGCACCGAATTCGTCACCCATATATAGGGTGTCATGCCCGGCCATGACGAGCTTGCGAACTTGGCGCCAATAACGTCCGGCGATCAGAAGGAGCGGATGAGGCGATCGAGATAGTCGAGCTCGAATGTCGGCCGTGACGGATCGCCGATACGGCGGCGCAGTTCGTCCAGCACCTCGCGGGCGCGCTGGATGTCGATCTCGTCGGGAACCTGCACCGACAGGCCGAAGTCGGGACGGTTGGAGCGGTCGGGACGGCCGAGCGGGTCCTTGCCGTTATTGCCGGGGCCCTTGCCGCCCGCCTGCATCTCGCCATTCTCCATCATCTGCTGGGCCATGGACTGGGCGCCTTCGCGCATGCGCTCGAGCGCCAGGCTCTGGTTCTGGGTGGCGCTGTCGAGATCCGGCTCGCCGATCGCCTCCTCGGCATCTTTCATGGCGTCCTTGGCGCCCTCGAACTGGTTCGGCGCGTCACCGCCTTGCATTTGCATGCGGTCGATCAGCTGCTGCAGCTTGTCGCGCAGCTGCTTCTGGCGCTCCGCCAGTTGGCTTAAGGGGGCTTGCTGTTTTCCCTGCTGCTGGCCCATCTGAGGCTGCCCGCCGCCGGGGGCGTCGCCTTGCCGCCCCGATTGGCCTTGCGCCTTCGGGCCGCCTTGGCCGCTTTGCGGCATTTGGTCGAAGAAGGGCGCCATCCCCATGCCCTGACCGAAGTCCTGGGATTGGGGTGGGCTGACCTCGAACTGATCGCCACCGCCGCCTTTGCCCTGCTGCTTACGCTTCTCGGCGAAGGTGTCATCGAGCAGCTTCTGCTGGTCGGACGCCATTTCGTCGAGGTCCTTCATCATCTTCTGGGCTTGCTGCTGCTTGGCGTTCTCGGGCGTCGTGCCGGTCTGTAGCCGCTCGAGAAGATCGTTGAGTTCCGACAGCATGCGTTCGGCCATCTCCTTGGAGCCCGCCTCGGCCAGGTCCTGGATGCTCTTCAACATCTTGTCGAGATCCTGCTGCGAGACGAGATCCTGGCCGGTCTGGGCTTGCTCCGGCGGCTTGGCGCCCTTGTCGTCCTGCTGGGCCAGAGCCTGGAGATAGCGCTGCAGCGCGGCGCGCAGCTCCTCGACGCGGGCCTTGACCTCCTCGGCCGGCGCATTCTCCTGGAGCGCCTTCAAGAGCGCGTCCTGGGCGTTCTTGAGCTCGCGCTCCGCGTCGGGCAGGTCGCCTTCCTCGATCCGCAGCGCCGTGTCCCACAGCTGATCGACGACGCTGGCGACGGCCTCGCGCGAGTCGTCGTTCAACAGGCGCCAATAGGCGTTGCGCAAGGAGAGATAGACCACGCTGTCTTCGTTGACCTTCTCGCCGCCAATGCGTCAGGGCGTCGAGCGCGCGGGCGACGGTGGAGAGCGCAGCCGGGTCGCGTACGAGGGTCTTGCGCTGCTCGATCACCGCCTTGGCGAGCGGCTTGGTGAAGGTTCGCTCGGGCAGCACGAATTCGTAGCCCTGGCTCTTGCCCGTCTGCTCGGCCTGGTCATGGGCGATGAGGGTCATGCGCACTTTGAGCCCGGCCCAGGGATGCGCCGTCAGGTCTTGCGTGGCTTTGGCCTTCGACCTTCTTGGCGTTGGTGTGCGGCAGTTGCAGCGGCATGACCGGCGGCGCTGAACAGTGGGTTCGCCTCGGCCAGGTCGTCCTCTTCGATCATGTCTTCCGAGGCGGGGGCGGTAAACTTCTGGTCTTCGCCCGCAGCCAACTCGAAGTGGGCCTCGGCGCTGGCCACCCCGTAATCGTCGAGGGCGCTGTAGACCAGACGCAGGGCGCCGCGCGGCGTCGTGGTCGGATCGGACATCAGAGTGATGGTCGGCGGCGCATCCTCGATCATCGCGAATTGCCATTGCGCGACGGTCTGACCGCCGATTCTGACATCGGCGGTGAGCGGCTCCATCAGTCCGACATTGAACTCGATCAGGCCGGCGCTGCTGCCGGTCTTCGGCTCGATGGTCTTCGGCGCGGCGTCGGCGGTCTTGCGGATCGTGAGGCTCACGGTCTCGCCGTCGGGCGCATGGGTGCGGACGATGAGCTGGCTGCGCTCGGGCACCGACAAGGCACGGAAGGATTCCGAGCCCGCGCCGACCGCCTCGTTGCCGTCGGCAAGCACGATGGGCGCCATGCCGATATAGATCGGCGGGGTGACCCAGGCGTCCAATCTGAGCAGCGCCGTCGCCGTGCCGGCGGCGGGCGAGAAGGCGCTCGCGAGCCGGGTGGCGCTGTCGCCGCCGGCGGCGAGCGCGGCGACGATGAGGGCGAGGAAGAGGGCCGCCCGGATGGCATAAGGGTCTTTACGGTCGGTACGCGGCGCCGGCCAAGTCGGCTTCAGCCTGGCGACGAGCTGGGCGAGGCGCTTGCGATGCACCGCCCAGAGCAGCGCCGTCTCGGCGGGCGGCGTGGCGCCGAGCTGGTCCTCGTAGGAGGAGGCCGGGCGGTGCTTGACCTTGGCGTTGCGCTCCAGGCGCCGCAAGGCTTCTGTGCGGGTCGGCAGCGCGAGGCGCACCAGCGGCACGAAGGAGGCGAGCAGCGCCAGGCCGAAAGCGCCGAGCAGTAGGCGATGGGCCAGCGGCGGCATTACGGACCAGCCGTCGAGCAGGGTGAACACCAAGAAGGCGCAGACCACGACGAAGGGCCAGAGCAGTGCCTCCCAGACGCGCTCGGCGAACAGCGCAAGCCAACTCAAGCGCACGCGGCGCTCGAAGCGGATTTTGAGCGCGCTCGCCTCGGCGGCTTCCTTGGCGCTTTGTCTGGAGCGGGACAGTCTCGCCATGGTCGCCCGTGTTTAGCACAGGGGGCGCCTGCGCGAAGGTTACATCACAGTAATTTGGGGGCCGAAGCGGGCGAAATGGAGGCCCAATGCCCGGTCAGCCCGCGCCGGTCAGATCCAGTCGGGCAGGCGCTCGGCCGCCAGCATGTCCTCGTAAGTGGGCCTCGGGCGGGTCACGCAATAATTGCTCCCGGACACCAGCACCTCCGGCACCAGCAGCCGGCTGTTATAGGCGGAGGCCTGCACCGCGCCATAGGCGCCGGCGGTCATCACGGCGATGAAGTCGCCGGCATTCAGCTCCGGCAAAGGCCGGCCGAGCGCCAGATAATCGCCGGTCTCGCAGACCGGCCCCACCACGTCGGTGATGCGGGTGGGGGTGTCAGGCGTGGGCTCGACCACCGGCAGGATCTGGTGATGGGCCTCGTACAGCGTCGGGCGGATCAGGTCGTTCATGCCCGCATCGACGATGGTGAAGGTCTTGGCCGGGCTCGGCTTCACGTAGAGCACGCGGGAGACGAGGATGCCGGCATTGCCGGCGATCATGCGGCCGGGCTCGAATAGCAGCCTGACCCCGAGACCGCCCACCGCCTCCTTCACCAACGCCGCGTAGTCGGTGGGCAGCGGCGGGGCCGGCTCGTCGGGGCGATAGGGGATGCCGAGGCCGCCGCCGAGATTGACGAAGTCGATCGTAGCGGCCGGCGCCGCGCAACGTGCCGACCAGCTCGCTCAGCAGCGCGAAGGCGTTCTTGAACGGCGCCAGATCGGTGATCTGGCTGCCGATATGCATATGCACGCCGTCGGGCACGATCCCCGGCAGCGTGGCGGCTTGGCGGTAGAGCGAGGGGGCCTGCTCGAACGGCACGCCGAATTTGTTCTCGGCGCGGCCGGTGGCGATCTTGTGATGGGTCTTGGCGTCGACATCCGGGTTCACGCGCATGGCGATGCGGGCCTGGCGCCCCTTGGCTTCGGCCACTTCGCTCAGGGCGCGAAGCTCGGCCTCCAATTCCACGTTGAAGGCGAAGATGCCGGCGTCGAGCGCGAAGGCCATCTCCTCCTTGGTCTTGCCGACGCCGGAGAAGGCGATGCGGTCGGGCGGCACATTCACCGCGAGCGCGCGGCGCAGCTCGCCTTCGGACACCACATCCATGCCGGCGCCGAGCCGCGCCAAGGTGGCGAGCACGCCGAGATTGGAGTTGGCCTTGATCGAGTAGCAGACGAGCGTGTCCGGGGCCGCGGCGAAGGCTTCGGCGAACACCCGGTAGTGGCGCTCAAGCGTCGCCGTCGAATAGCAATAGAAGGGCGTGCCGACCGTGTCCGCGAGCGCGCACAGATCGACCTGCTCGGCATGTAGCACGCTTGCGTGGGACACGCCGCGCCGGTAGGCAAAATGGTGCATGGGAGGAGAAGGGGGTTATTGGATAAGACGATCAATCCACAAACGGCGATCCGGGGCTTGGGACATTTTGGTCGACGGGTCGGCCTTGGTCTCGGGATAAGTCGGCGGCGGCCGATCCAAAGACCCGCGTCGTCCGCAGGCGGAAAGCCCGACAGCCATTACCAGCGCCAGCGTTACGAGGATGCGCACTGCGCTTCCCATGGTCGTGCCCCTGTGATCAGGGCCCTTCCCCGGCCCTTTCATCCCTTTTATCGCGACAGGCCGTCCTTCTCCAAACGCTTTATCCACCGCTTGGCCTCGCGCCGCACATTGGCGGGGGCGGTTCCCCCTTGGCTTTTGCGGCTTTTGGCCGAACTGGCGGGGTCCAGGACGGCGTAGACGGCGTCCGTGACGCGGGGCTCGACCGCCTGAATCTCCGCCAGGGGCAGCCGTTTCAGGTCCACGCCCTTGGATTCCGCCAGAGCGACGATTCGCCCGGTGATGTGGTGGGCCTCCCGAAAGGGGATGTTCAAATTCTGCACCAGCCAGTCGGCGAGATCGGTGGCGGTGGAATATTCATGGCCCGCCGCCCGCTTCATGGCCCGGATGTCGACGTCCAGATCGACAACCATGCCGGTCATGGCGGCGAGGCCGAGCTTCAGCGCATCGAGCGCATCGAAGACGGGCTCCTTGTCCTCCTGCATGTCCTTGGCATAGGCGAGCGGCAGGCCCTTCATCACCATCAGCAGCGCCTGGAAGGCACCGGCGATGCGGCCGGTCTTGGCCCGCACCAGCTCGGCGGCGTCCGGATTGCGCTTTTGCGGCATGATGGACGAGCCGGTCGAGAAGGCGTCCGTGAGCCTGGCGAAGCCGAATTGCGGCGAGGTCCACAACACGATCTCTTCGGCCAGCCGCGACAGATGCATGGCGGCGATGGCCGCGGCGGCCAAGGTCTCCAGCGCGAAGTCGCGGTCGGAGACGGCGTCGAGCGAGTTCGCCGTGGGCCGGGCGAAGCCCAGCGCCTCCGCCGTCATGTCGCGGTCGATCGGAAAGCTCGTGCCGGCGAGCGCCGCGGAGCCCAGCGGGCATTCGTTGAGGCGCTTGGCGGCGTCGGCGAAGCGGCCCCGGTCGCGCGCCAGCATCTCCACATAGGCCAGGCAATGATGACCGAAGGTGATGGGCTGCGCCGTCTGCAAATGGGTGAAGCCCGGCATGACCGTGGCGGCCTGGTCGAGGGCTTTGCGGGCCAGCGCGTTCTGCAAGGCCGAAAGCCCGGCGTCGAGGCTTGCGATCTCGTCGCGGACATAGAGCCGGAAATCGGTGGCGACCTGGTCGTTGCGCGAGCGCGCGGTATGCAGCTTGCCGGCGACGGGGCCGATCAGCTCGGCGAGCCGGCTTTCGATGTTGAGATGGATGTCCTCGAGCGCTCGCGTGAACGTGAACGTGCCGGCTTCCATCTCAGCCAGTATGGTGTCGAGGCCGCCTGAGATCTGCTCGGCCTCCTCGGGCGTGACGATGCCGGTGGCGCCGAGCATGGCGACATGGGCCTTGGACGCCTCGATGTCGTGCCGCCACAGGCGCTTGTCGAAGTCGATGGAGGCATTTATCTCCTCCATGATCTCCGCAGGACTTGCGGCAAAGCGGCCGCCCCACATGGTGTTGGTCATGATCGTCCGCGCCCAGAGCAGGCAGTTGAAGAGAGGATGACGTGAACTCAACGAAGAGACGTAAGCACGCCGGGTCGCCGGCCAAATATGTGATCGCCGCGAGCCTCGCCGCGATCGCCGGGTTCGGCACGGTATATTGGAGTTTTGCCCCCTCTGACAATGCTTTGCGGTCCGGTTCGGCCCCGGAAGCCCCCGCCCAGACGGCGGCGGCGGATCAGGAGACGGCCCCGCCGAGCTCGCTGCAGGGGCTCAACACCGGCGCCATGGCCGCCTTCGTGGCCCGCAAGACGCCGCTCGCGCTGCCCGATTTCACGTTTCAGGCGGCCGACGGGGCGGGTAAATCGCAGGCCGATTTGAAGGGCAAGGTCGTGCTCCTCAACATCTGGGCGACCTGGTGCGTGCCCTGCCGCGAGGAGATGCCACAGCTCAACGCGCTTGAGGCCGAGCTCGGCGGCGCCGATTTCGAGGTGGTGGCGATCAATATCGACAAGGGCGGCCCGGAGAAGGCGCGCAAATTCCTGGAAGAGACCAAGGCCTCGGATCTGACGCTCTACACCGATCCCTCGGGCAAACTGTTCGCCAAGGTGAAGGCGGTCGGCATGCCGACGACGCTGCTGCTCGACCCGGACGGCAAGGAGATCGGCCGGCTGGTGGGACCGGCGGATTGGGCGAGCGCGGAAGCCAAGCGGCTGATCGCGGCGGCAATCGCCACCTCTAAGCCGGCGGGCTAGCGCCTCCGCCCCAATCGAACCTGATCGTGCTATGCTGCCCCGCGTCAGTCGCGCGAGGCTTTGCCGAGGGGGGCAGGATGAGCACCGACACGATCGACGATAAGATCGGCACGCTGCTGCATTTCTGGTTCGAGATCCTCACGCCGAAGGATTGGTACCGGCCGCCGCCGCGTGTCGATGCCGACATCGACCGCCGGTTCCGCGACACCTATGAGGCGTTGAAAGACGGCGTGCCCGAGGACTGGCTGGCGACCCCGAGAGGCATTCTCGCCGCGATCCTCGTGCTCGATCAGCTCCCGCGCAACATGTTCCGCGGCTCGCCACAGGCCTTCGCCACCGATGGGGAAGCGCTGGCGCTCGCCAAGCGGGCCATCGCCGAGGGCATGGATGAGAGACTGCCGCCGGCAAAGCGCGCCTTCATCTATCTGCCGTTCCAGCATGCGGAGGATGCGGCCGACCAGGCGCGCTCGGTGGGCCTGTTCACGGCGCTCGGCAACCCGCTTAATCTCGACTACGCGATCCGGCATCGAGATGTGGTCGACCGCTTCGGCCGCTTTCCGCACCGGAACAAGATCCTCGGCCGCGAGTTCGACGCCTGAGGAGGAAGCGTTCCTCGAACAGCCGGGCTCGTCGTTTTGAGTTATTGCACCGGCACCACGGCGTCTTTTTCGAGGCGGTAGATGTAGGTGCAGGTCTCTTCGATGGGCTTGTTGCAGGGGATGCCCGAAGTGGTCACGTGCATGGTGCGCGTCTCGCCGCTCGAAGAGAATTTGTAGCTTTTGACGAAGTCCTCGAACACGAGGTCCCAGCCCGCATCGCCGTCCCAGTAATAGAGCTGCAGCGTACAGCCGGCATTGTTGCAGGCGGGGTTCGGCGCGCCGTCACATTGCAGCTTGGAGAAGTCGGCGATCCAGTCGGCGCGGCCGTCGCCGTTCAAGTCGTCGCTGCGCAGGACGGCGGTGGTCTCGGCCTTGCCGCCGGAGGTGCGGCAGACCTGTGCGGCCTCGGCGATGATCTCGGCGATATCCTCGGGCGCGTCCTCGGCATGGAGCCGCACGGGATTGGCGGCCGCCAGCAGCAGGACTGCGGCGAGCGCGAGCGCGATACTCCGGACGCGAGTTACGATCAATTTGCGGCGCTGAAGACGTTGCGGGGGAACTCAGCCGTCCTGGTGGCGGGCGCGTCGGCACTACGCGCTTCCGGCGTCAGCTTCGACTTGCGGACGGCGCGCTTGCGGCGCCTCTGCGGCTTCGGACCGCAAATCACTTCGCGCAGATGGGCCGGGGCGTCGGCCAACTTGGCTTGCACGGCGAGCCCATCCAGGCTCGTGCCGAACAGCGACTTCCAGAAATAGCGCTGGAAGCCGTTCTCCAGAAGTTGGGCGGCGCGGGCGTTGCGCGTGCGCGTCGACGGCTCGCCGAGGACGACGGCGACGAGCTTGCGGCCATCGCGGGTGGCGCTGACCACGATGTTGAACCCGGAGTCGCAGATGAAGCCGGTCTTCATGCCGTCGGCGCCCGGAAAGCTGATCAGCAGGCCGTTATGGGTCCGCAAGCTCTTCTGGCCGACCTGGACTTGGGTTGACGCGAAGATATCGGCGTGCTCGGGGAACTCGATGATGAGCGCGCGGGCGAGCCGGGCAAGGTCGCGGGCGGAGGTGACCTGGCGCTCGTCGGGGAGGCCGTTGGGGTTGGCGTAATGGGTGGTGGTCATGCCGAGCCGCTTCGCCGCCTCGTTCATGCGGGCCACGAATCCTTCCTCGCTGCCGCCGACCGTCTCGGCGATCATCATCGCCACGTCGTTCGCCGACTTGACGATGAGCACTTTCAGCGCGGTGTCGAGATCGATCGAGCCGCCGACGGCGAGGCCGAGCTTGGTCGGGGCTTGCGTCGAGGCAAGCTTGGAACAGATGACCTTCGTGTCGCCCGTCACCTCGCCGTTGCGGATGGCGTGAAAGGCGACATAGGCCGTCATCAGCTTGGTGAGCGAGGCGGGGAACCAGGGCGCGTCGGGTTCCTCGGAATAGAACACGGTGCCGTTGTAAGGCTCGAAGACGAGGGCAGGGCTCGCTGTGGCGATCGACGGAACCAAGATGGCCGCTCCGGCGAGAATGCTAAGAAACGCGCGCCTCAGCATGAACCTTTTCCCCCGTTCTTTTCGACGCGTTGCGCCTGAAAGCCCATTTCGCCGCCGCTCGTGCGGTCGCCGCGATCAAGCCGATAAATGATGGGCCGCCCAGCCCCTAGGATGGCCCGCGCCCCATAATCACCCCAAATTCGACTGTTCCGTGACGGATGTGGAAAACATGTCCCGCCGCCGCCAAATTCAGGCCGGTCCGCCGAGATTCGCACCCATGCGACCAGTCGAATCGCAATCGGCAAGCCTGCGCCTCAGGGCCGCAGACTAACGCGCCCTGTGTCTTTCGCAACCGCGAAGTTCCTGCTTCGCAGTTGCGCGCACGTTAGAGACAGGGCCGCCGCCACGCGCTAAAGGATTGGGTGCGCAGGAAGCCTACCCTCATGGACCAGTCGACAATGGACGCCGAAACGAGGCGCCGACAGCTCGTTGCCGCGCTTGCCCGCGTTGCCGATGGCGACCGCGCCGCCTTGCGCTTGGTCTATGAGGAGACCGCGGCGAAGCTTTTTGGCGTCTGTCTCCGTATATTGAATGACCGGAGCGAGGCCGAGGATGTGCTGCAGGATATTTATCTCAACGTATGGCGGAAAGCGGCGAGCTTCGACGCGGATCGCGCGAGCCCCATCACGTGGCTGGTCGCCGTGGCGCGGAACCGGGCCATCGACCGCCTCCGCGCGAGTGCCGTGGCCAGGCGCAGCGCGCCGCTCGACGAGGCCGCCGAGATCGCCGATGGCGCACCGTCTGCCTTCGAAACGCTTGATGCCGCCCAGGACGCCGAGCGCCTTGGCGGCTGCCTCGAAGAACTGGAAGTGCGCCAGTCCGCCGCCATCCGCGCGGCATTCATGGACGGGCTGACCTATGACGAGCTTGCGAAAGCGACCGGCGTGCCGCTCGGCACCATGAAAAGCTGGATCCGGCGCGGGCTTGCCAAGCTGAGAGCGTGTCTGGAGCGATGAGCGACAACCGCACAGAGGAACACGAGGACCACGGCGCGCTGACCGCCGCGGAATATGTGCTCGGTGTGCTGGGCGCCGAGCAGCGGCGCGGGGCGGCGCAGCGTCTTGTCGACGATGCGGCCTTTGCCCGCGAGGTGGCCTTCTGGGAGGCGCGGCTCGGGCCGCTGGCCGAAGGTATCGTGCCGGTCGCCCCGCCTGCCGACGGCTGGGCCAGGGTCGAAGCGGTTCTGAGGCGCGAAGCCCAGGCCGCCAATCAGCGGCGCGGAATCTGGAACAATCTACCCTTGTGGCGGGGGATCGCCTTCGCCTCTGTCGCGCTCGCGGCCGGTTGCATCGCGGCGCTCGTCTATTTGACCGATATTCCCGGCGCTCCGGCGCCACTCGTGGCGCGGCTCGACGAACAATCCGGGCAGCCCGGCTTCATCGCCGCGTCAAACCCGCAAGACGGCAGCGTCACCATCGTGCCCGCGGCGCTGCTCGGGCAGGCCCAGCATTCGCTGGAGCTATGGGTCATTCCGCCCGGCGGCAAGCCCCATTCACTTGGTCTCGTCGATCCCGACCGGCCCGTGAAGGTCGTGGTGCCGCCCGCGCTCCGGCCCCATGTCAGCGCCGATTCCACGCTGGCGATTACATTGGAGCCGCTGGGCGGGTCGCCGTCTGGCGATCCCACCGGCCCCATCGTGGCCAAGGGCACGCTTGCGGCACTCTGAGTGCGGCACTCTGAGGGGGGCCCTCACGAAAACGTTAACAAGGTCCGCGCGTCCGGGCCCCGCCCGTCTCCGTAGCTTCTGTCGTTACCCCCAACGGGACACCAGCACAGGAGTAAACTCATGAAGTTCGCAACATTCGCTATCTGCGGCGCCATTGCCGCGGGTCTCGCGTTTACCGCGATGCCGACTTTCGCCAAGCAGGAGATGACGGTCGAGGTGGGCGGCGCCCCGATGTACCCCTCCAAGACCATCGTCGAAAACGCCGTCAACTCGAAAGACCACACTACGCTCGTCGCTGCGGTGAAGGCCGCCGGCCTGGTCGATACGCTGTCGGGCAAGGGCCCGTTCACGGTGTTCGCGCCCACCAACGAAGCGTTCGCGAAGCTGCCTGACGGTACCGTCGACACGCTGCTCAAGCCTGAGAACAAGAAGATGCTCGCGGGCATCCTGACCTACCACGTGGTTGCCGGGAAGCTCACCGCGCAAGACCTGATGGCCAAGGTCAAGAAGGGCGGCGGCAAGGCCATGCTCACAACTGTCGAAGGCGAGACGCTGACCGTCGAAGAAAAGGGCGGCAAGCTCATGATCATGGACGCAAAGGGCGACACCGCTCAGGTCACCATTGGTGACGTGATGCAGTCGAACGGCGTCATCCACGTCATCGATACCGTGATGCTGCCGAGCTAAAAGCTCCTCCAAGCTTTACGGCAGCGAGGCCCGCCGCGTTTTCGTACGCGGCGGGCATTCGGCGCCGTAGTCCTCGCGGGCCAGCAAACCGCCGCGGCACTGGTCACCGTCGCGACAGTCTTGAAATGGGCGTTGGACGACCGCTTTGTCGGGTCCGCCCTCTTTCTGCTCGACGTCGAGGGTCTCCGTCGGAAAGATCGCCTGGTTTGGGCCTAGCTCAGCCGAGACCCGTCAAGCGCGACCAGCGTCGTCCTGTGCATCTCTCCTGTCGCGTAGTGGACGGCACATTCGTCAATCACCGGGAGGCTGAACGGTGGAAGGTCCACATAGACCCCGGACCGCTGACGGTCGCGGGTCCAGCGTCCGCTCGGCATATCGAGATTTGGCTGCGACGGCTCCGCGAAAACGGATTCGGTGATAACGGCGACCTTGAAGTGCCGACGCAGATTGGCCAGGGCCTGTTTGATGGCGTCGTTGGACAGATGCTGAAGCACCTCGCGTATGGCGACCACGTCGCCGGCCGGCGGACTGTCCTTGGTGATGTCGAGCACGCGGAACTCGACGCCGTCGCGGGCGAAGCGCTCCGTGTTGTAGGCGATGACATTCCCGGCGATATCGCAGCCGATATAGCGGATAGGCCGCGGGATGCGCTCGAGGATGCGGGCGCCCACTTGAAAATCGCCGCAGCCGATATCCACCAGGGTCTCGGCTGCCGGATGCGCCTCAAAGTAGCCAGCGACGAAGTCCTCGTAGTCTTTGGTCGCTTCCGGCAGGGAGCCGACTCCGGAGAAGAACGGCGAGTCTTCCGAGGCGCCCCACTTCCCCTTCTCGTAGACGTCCTGGAAGATCTCGTCGAGCGATCGGCCGCCGTCGCGCCAATGCTCTACGCCGAAACGAACCCGGCGCCACGCGCCGAGGACGGACTGCGGGGCGTAGGTTTTGATGGTCGCTTTTAGGCTGTGCAGCATGGCGCGCATCCCCGGTTAGGATCAGATGGCGATCCTGCGGCCAAAAGCGCCTTCCAAACCAGCGGCACGGCAACTCAAGGTGACGACTTAAGGTTAAGGGCGGCGCGGCGCTAGCGCGCCTTACGGCTTCTCTATGAGAATGGCGCGGAGGTCGTTGACGTTGGTCAGCGTCGGGCCGGTCTCCAGCAGATCGCCGATCCCTTTGAAGAAGGTGTAAGGGTCGTTGTCGGCGAGCATCGCCTTGGCGTTGATCCCGGCAGCTTCGGCACGCGCCAGCGTGTCGGGATAGATCAGCGCGCCGGCATTATCCTCCGAGCCGTCGACGCCGTCGGTGTCGCCGGCGAGCGCGTAGATGTGCGGCAAGCCGTCAAGCGCGATGGCGAGCGCGAGCAGGAACTCGGTATTGCGGCCGCCCTTGCCCTTGCCTTTGAGCGTGATGGTGGTCTCGCCGCCGGAGATCAGCACGCATGGGGGCTGCTCCGGCTGGCCGCGCATGGCGCATTGGCGCGCAATGCCGGCATGGACCAGGGCCACGTCGCGGGATTCGCCCTCGATCGAGTCGCCGAGAATGACCGGAGTGACGCCGGCCTTGCGGGCCACTTCGGCGGCCGCCTCCAGCGAGGCTTGCGGTGTGGCGATCATGATATTCTCGACGCGCGCGAAGCAGGACTCGCCGGGCTTCGGCGTCTCGTCGTTCTTTTCCAGAACGCGCCGCATATTCTCCGGCACGTCGATGCCCGTATTTCTCGATGATGGCGAGCGCGTCCGCATTGGTGGACGGGTCGGGCACGGTGGGGCCCGAGGCGATGATCGAGGGATCGTCGCCCGGCACGTCTGAGATCATCAGCGCCACGACTTTCGCCGGGTAGGCAGCCTTCGCGAGCCTGCCGCCCTTGATGGCGGAGAGATGCTTCCGCACCACGTTCATTTCCGAGATGGTGGCGCCCGATTTCAGCAGCGCCTTGTTCATGGCCTGCTTGTCCTCGAGCGTCACGCCTTCGGCGGGAAGTGCCAGCAGCGCCGAGCCGCCGCCGGAAATCAGGCAGAGCACGAGGTCGTCCTCGGTCAGCCCCTGCACCATATCGAAGATGCGTCGCGCCGCCTCGCGGCCGGCTTCGTCGGGGACGGGATGGGCGGCCTCGACCACTTCGAGGCGCTCCGTCGGCACGCGATAGCCGTAACGGGTGACGACGAGCCCTTCGAGCGGCCCGTCCCAAGCGTCCTCGAGGGCCTTGGCCATCGCGCCGGAGGCTTTGCCCGCGCCGATAATGACAGTGCGGCCTTTGGGTTTCGGCGGCAGATGCGCCGGCACGCAGAGCGACGGCAGGGCTGCGTCCACACCGGCCTGGAACATGGCTTTGAGAAGCGCTTCGGGCGTCATTTTTTTAGCTCAACCTCCCCCTCGAAACTGGCGCGATGAACCTGCACAGACGATTGCCAGAAGGCAAGCGAATGAATACGGTGCGCGTTCCTTTCGCGGGACATTCGTGTGTGCCGGAGTGCCAATAAGCTGGGGAAGAACGACCAATGCCCGAGGGTTCGAACGAACAACACAAGAAGCCGAAATCCGATATCGAGATTAGCCAGGCGGCAACTATGCGGCCGATCCTCGATGTCGCCAAGGATAAGCTCGGCATCGAATCCGAGGACCTGATCCCCTACGGCCATTACAAGGCGAAGGTCTCGCTCGACTATATCGACAGCCTCAAGGACAAGCCCGACGGTAAGCTCATTCTCGTCACCGCGATCACGCCGACGGCGGCGGGCGAGGGCAAAACCACGACCACCGTGGGCCTCGGCGATGCGCTGAACGAGATCGGCAAGAAGGCCATGATCTGCATCCGCGAGCCTTCGCTCGGCCCCTGCTTCGGCATGAAGGGCGGCGCGGCCGGCGGCGGTTACGCGCAAGTGGTGCCCATGGAGGACATCAACCTCCACTTCACCGGCGACTTCCATGCCATCGGCGCGGCCAACAACCTGCTCGCGGCGCTGATCGACAACCACATCTATTGGGGCAACAAGCTCGACATCGATGAGCGCCGGGTGACCTGGCGCCGCGCGGTGGACATGAACGATCGCGCGCTGCGCTCCATCGTCACCTCGCTGGGCGGGGTGGCCAACGGCTTCCCGCGCGAGGCGGGCTTCGACATCACCGTAGCCTCCGAGGTCATGGCCATCTTCTGCCTGGCCAAGGATCTCGCCGACCTGCAGCGGCGGCTGGGGCAAATCCAGATCGGTGAGACGCGTGAGAAGAAGCCCGTGACCGCGAAAGAGTTGTCGGCGGCGGGCTCCATGGCGGCGCTGCTGAAGGACGCGCTGGCGCCCAACCTGGTGCAGACGCTCGAGAACAATCCCGCCTTCATCCACGGTGGGCCGTTCGCCAATATCGCGCATGGCTGCAACACCGTGATCGCCACCAAGGCGGCGCTGAAGCTCGCCGACTACGTGGTGACGGAAGCGGGCTTCGGCGCCGATCTCGGCGCCGAGAAATTCTTCGACATCAAATGCCGCAAGGCTGGGCTCAAGCCCGACTGCGTGGTCATCGTGGCGACCATCCGGGCGCTCAAGATGCATGGCGGCGTGGGCAAGGACGATCTCAAGAAAGAGAATTTGGAAGCGCTGGAGAAGGGCTTCGCCAATCTCGAGAAGCACATCGAGAATGTGCGGAAATACCATGTACCGGTGGTGGTGGCGACGAACCGCTTCTCGTCCGACACCGACGCGGAGATCGCGTTGCTGAAGCGCCTGTGCTCGACCTCGAGCACCGAATGCGTCATGGCCGACCATTGGGCGCTTGGCGGGGCGGGCGCGGTCGAGCTGGCCGAAGCCGTGGTCAAGACCATCGAGACGCGGCCGAGCGACTTCCAACCGCTCTATCCCGACAACATGTCGTTGTGGGACAAGACGCGCACCATCGCCCAGGAGATCTACGGGGCGGAGGACATCACCGCCGACAAGGCGGTCGTCGACAAGTTCGCCGACCTCGAGAAACAGGGTTTCGGCAACTTCCCGATCTGCGTGGCCAAGACCCAATACAGCTTCACCACGGACCCCAACGCCAAGGGCGTGCCGCTCGGCCATACCATCCCGATCCGCGAGGTCAGGCTGTCGGCGGGAGCGGAATTCGTGGTGGTGATCTGCGGGGATATCATGACCATGCCGGGCCTGCCGCGGGTGCCTGCCGCCAACAATATCGAGCTTGCGGCGGATGGCCGCATTAGCGGTTTGTTCTAGCTAAGCAAAGGGGTTGCCAGGCGCGCAACCTGACGCTACCACCTTGCCTATATGCGAGGCATAGGTCCGCCAAGGACCAGGTAGCCCCCGATTTTTAGGAGAGGAAACCATGGCTGGAGCCAGACGGCCGGGCCGTAACTTTTTGTTTGTGCCGGGACCAACCAATGTTCCCGAGCGCATTTTGCGCGCCATGCACGTGCCGATGGAGGATCACCGGTCCCCCGACTTCCCCAAGCTGACGCTGCCGCTTTACGACGACATGAAGAAGGTTTTCCAGACCAAGGAAGGCCAGGTCTTCATCTTTCCGTCGAGCGGCACGGGCGCCTGGGAGGCCTCCCTCACCAATACCCGCTCGCCCGGCGACAAGCTGCTGGCGCCGCGCTTCGGCCAATTCAGCCATCTGTGGATCGAACTCGCCCGCCGTCATGGGCTTGAGGTCATCGTTCAGGAGGAAGAGTGGGGCACGGGCGCCTCGCCGGAGCGCATCGAAGAGGCGCTGCGCGCCGACAAGAACCATGAGATCAAGGGCGTCATGGTGGTCCATAACGAGACCGCCACGGGCGTCACCTCCGATATCGCCGCGGTGCGTCGCGCCATCGACGCTGCGGGCCATCCCGCGCTCCTCTATGTGGACGGGGTGAGCTCGATCGCCAGCATCGACTTCCGCATGGACGAGTGGGGCGTCGATCTCGCCATCACCGGCTCGCAGAAGGGCACTGATGCTGCCGGCCGGCCTCGGCATCGTGTGCGTGAGCCAAAAGGCTCTGGCGCAGATGAAGGACGCCACCTGCACCAAGGCCTATTTCGATTTCGCCGATCATATCCGCACCAACCCGAGCGGCTATTTCCCGTACACGCCGGCGACGACGCTGCTTCACGGTCTGCGCGCTTCTCTGGACATCCTGTTCGACGAGGGCCTCGACAACGTGTTCGCGCGGCACCGCTATCTCGCGTCGGGTACGCGCGCCGCGGTCAAGGCGTGGGGGCTCGAGCTCTGCGCCAGGGATCCGAAATGGTACTCCGATACCGTGAGCGCGATCATGGTGCCGGAAGGGTTCAACGGTGCCGACGTCATCGATCGGGCCGACCGGCGTTACAATCTCTCGCTCGGTGCCGGCCTGTCGCAGATGGCGGGCAAGCTGTTCCGTATCGGTCACCTCGGCGATCTCAACGAGCTGATGCTGCTCGGCGCCATTGCCGGGGCCGAGATGTCCATGCGCGACGTGGGCATCGAGGTCGAGCCCGGCTCGGGCGTTGCGGCGGCGCAGGAATATTTCCGCGGCGCGCAAGGCGCGGGTGAAGCCCGTCTCGCGGCCGAATAGGTCCTGAGCGGCGCGAGGGCTGGTGGAAGCCACGTCCTCGATGACGTCTTGTCTGACGGCCGTCCGGCGCATTCGGCCTTGCGCCGGGACGGTTTTCTTTTTGGCGTGGGGGTGTCCCCGCATTGACGAGTAAGGGGGAGGTTCAGTGGAACACGCGATCGTCTTCCTCGATCGAGAGTTGGTGGGCGCGAATGTGCGCCGGCCCGATTTTCCGCACACTTACACAGAGCACGAATCCACGTGGACGCCCGAGGAGATCGTCGATCGCCTCAAGGACGCGACCATCGCCCTCATCAACAAGGTGCCGATGCGCGCCGAGGTGCTGAAGCAGCTTCCCAAGTTGAAGCTGATCGCGGTGGCGGCGACCGGCACCGACGTGGTCGACAAGGCCTATTGCAAAGAGGCCGGCATCACCGTCGTCAATATCCGCAACTACGCCTTCAACACCGTGCCGGAGCACGTGATCGCGCTGATGTTCGCGCTGCGCCGCAACCTCATGGCCTATGTTCAGGACGTGAAGAAGGGCCGTTGGGGCGAGGTCGACCAGTTCTGCTTCTTCGACCACCCGATCCGCGACATCGCCGGCTCGACCATGGGCGTGGTGGGCTATGGCGCCATCGGCAAGTCGGTGGCCAAGCGGGCCGAATGCCTGGGCATGAAGATCCTGCCTTATGACGTGTTCCCGCAGGACGGTCTCGTCGATCTGGAGACGGTGCTGAAAGAGAGCGACGTCATCACGCTGCATTGCCCGCTGACGCCCGAGACCAAGAACATGATCGGCGCCAAAGAGTTCAAGATGATGAAGCCGACGTCGATCCTCATCAACACGGCGCGCGGCGGTCTGGTGGACGAGGCGGCGCTGGCCGACGCGCTGAAAGCGGGCACCATCGCCGGCGCCGGCTTCGACGTGCTGACCGTGGAGCCGCCGAAGCAAGGCAACATCCTCCTCGATCTCGACATGCCGAACCTGATCGTCACGCCGCATGTGGCGTGGGCGAGCCGCGAGGCCATGCAGATCCTGGCCGACCAACTCATCGATAACGTCGAGGCGTTCGTGGCGGGCAAGCCGCAGAACGTCGTCGAGTAGACCTCAAGGGCGAGACCAATGAAAAAGCTGCTGTTCCTGTTCGACACCGATGAAATGCCGAGCGTGTTCGACACGGTCGTCGGCTATGACGGCGGCGCCGATCACGTCACGGGCTATGCCAACGTGACGCCCGACAATGTGGGCGCGCTGGTCGACGGCACGATCTTCACCCGCGGCGGCAAGGACAAGCAGAACACCGCGATCTTCGTCGGCGGCGGCAACATGGCCAAGGGCGAGGCGCTGTTCGAGAAGGTGAAGAAGCATTTCTTCGGCCCGTTCCGCGTCTCCGTCATGCTCGATTCCAACGGCTCCAACACGACGGCCGCGGCCGGCGTGGCGCTGCTCGCCAAGGCGATGCCGCTCAAGGGCAAGAAGGCCGTCGTGCTCGCGGGCACCGGCCCGGTGGGCATGCGCGCGGCCGGCTTCCTCGGCATGGAAGGCGCCGAGGTGACGATCACCTCGCGCACCAAGGAGCGTGCCGAAGAGGCGGCCAAGATCATCGAGAAGCGTTTCGGCATCAAGGTTGGCGGCGCCGCCGGCAGCAATGACGAGGAGCGCAGCGAAGCGGCGAAGGACGCCAATATCGTCTATGCGGCCGGCGCCATCGGCGTGCAGCTGCTGCCCAAGTCCGCCTGGGAGAACAATCCCAATATCGAGCTTCTGGCCGACGTGAACGCCCAGCCGCCGCTCGGCGTCGAGGGCATCGAGGCCACCGACAAGGGCAAGGATTACAACGGCAAGCTGGCCTTCGGCGCGCTCGGCATCGGCGGTCTCAAGCTGAAATTGCACCGGGCCTGCATCGCCAAGATGTTCGAGAGCTCCGAGGGCGTTTACGACGCCGAGGAAATCTACAAGCTCGCCAAAGAGATGGCCTGATGACCCAGATCAAGGACACCGCCATCGAGCCCTTCCTTGATGCGCTGGCCTCGAGCCAGGCGACGCCCGGAGGCGGCAGTGCTGCCGCCATTCTCGGCGCCATGGGTGCGGCGCTCGTGAGCATGGTGTGCAACCTCACCATCGGCAAAAAGAAATATGCCGAGGTCGAGGAGGAGATGAAGGACGTGCTGGCCAAGGCCGAGGATTTGCGCCGGCGGATGACCGGCATGATCCAGGAGGACGTGAAGGCGTTCGACACGGTGATGGGCGCCTACGGCATGCCGAAAGAGACGGACGCGGAGAAGGACGCCCGCGGCGAGGCCATTCAGGCCGCGCTCAAGCAGGCGACCGAGGTGCCGATCCGCTGCTGTCATCTGGCCCGCGAGGTGATCGACCTGGCGTTGACGGCCTCCGCAAAGGGCAACCTGAACGTGATCTCGGACGCCGGCGTCGGCGTCCTGTCGGCTTATGCTGCACTGCGAAGCGCGGCGCTCAATGTCTACATCAATGCGAAAATGATTTCGGACAAGAGCTTCGTGGACGCTAAGCTACAAGAACTGGAGGGTCTTCTGGCCGGCGCGGAAGCGGCGACCGAGAAGGCCTATGACATCGTCAAGGGCAAAGTGAGCTGACGCTCTTTGGGCGTTGGCTCTGAAACAAAAGCCCGCCGAAGAAACTAGGAAGGGAGGAACACGTGGACGTACACGAGTATCAAGCGAAAGAGCTTCTGGGTAGCTTCGGCGTGCCGGTGCCGAAAGGCGCCGTTGCCTTCAGCCCCGATCAGGCCGTGTATGCGGCCACCGAGCTCGGCGGCTGGAACTGGGCGGTAAAGGCTCAGATTCACGCCGGTGCCCGCGGCAAAGCCGGCGGCGTCAAGCTCTGCAAGACCTATCATGAGGTGCGCGAGGCGGCGCAGGGCATGCTCGGCAAGCGCATGGTCACGACCCAGACCGGGCCCGAGGGCAAGCCCGTGCAGCGCGTCTATATCGAGGTGGCCGAGCCCTTCGATCGCGAGCTTTATCTCGGCTATGTGCTCGACCGCAAGGCCGAGCGCATCCGGGTGATCGCCTCGCAGCAGGGCGGCATGGAGATCGAAGAGATCGCCAGGACCGATCCCGAGGCCATCCTTCAGGTCATCGTCGAGCCCGCCGTGGGCTTGCAGGCCTTCCAGGCGCGCGAACTCGCGTTCCAGCTGGGCCTCAGCATCAAGCAGGCGCAGAGCGCGGTGTCGACGATCATGAACGCCTATCGCGCGTTCCGCGATTGCGATGCCACCATGCTCGAAATCAACCCGCTGGTGGTGACCAAGGACGACCGCGTGCTGGCGCTCGACGCCAAGATGTCGTTCGACGACAACGCGCTGTTCCGCCGCCATAACGTGGCCGACATGCACGATCCGTCGCAGCAGGACCCGCGCGAGGCGCAAGCCGCCGAACACAACCTCAACTATATCGGTCTCGACGGCGAGATCGGCTGCATCGTCAACGGCGCGGGCCTCGCCATGGCGACCATGGACATGATCAAGCACGCGGGCGGCACGCCGGCGAACTTCCTCGACGTGGGCGGCGGTGCATCGCCGGACCGTATCGCCACGGCGCTGAAGCTCGTTCTGTCGGACGCCAACGTGAAGGCCGTCCTGGTCAACATCTTCGCCGGCATCAATCGTTGCGATTGGGTGGCGAAGGGCGTGGTGCAGGCGTGCGAGACGGTCGACATCAACGTGCCGCTGGTCGTGCGTCTGGCGGGCACCAACGTGGAAGAGGGCCGGAAAATCCTGGCCGATAGCGGACTCAAGCTGATTACCGCGGAGACCTTGGCCGAGGCGGCCGACAAAGCGGTCGCGGCTTGCCGGGGCGCCCAGCGTGCGGCCTAGACGGCCATCGGAGAGAGAAAAGTAATGAGCATTCTGATCGACGAAACCACGCCGGTAATCGTGCAAGGCATGACCGGCGACAAGGGCACCTTCCACGCCAAGGAGATGATCGAGTACGGCACCAACGTGGTTGGTGGCGTGACGCCCGGTAAGGGCGGCGGCAAGCATCTCGACCGGCCGCTTTTCAACACGGTGAAGGAAGCCGTCAAGGCGACGGGGGCGACCACCACCATCACCTTCGTGGCGCCGGCGTTCTGCGCCGACGCCATCATGGAAGCGGCCGACGCCGGTATCCGGCTGATCTGCTCGATCACCGACGGTATCCCGGCTCAGGATATGATGCGCGTGAAGCGCTACCTGATGCGTTATCCCAGGGACCGCCGGCCGATGATGGTGGGCCCGAACTGCGCCGGCATCATCAGCCCCGGCAAGTCGATGCTCGGCATCATGCCGGGTCACATCTATCTGCAAGGCAATGTCGGCGTCATCTCGCGCTCCGGCACGCTCGGCTACGAGGCCGCCGCGCAGATGAAGGCCAAGGGCATCGGTATCACCACCTCCGTCGGTATCGGCGGCGATCCCGATCAACGGCTCGTCCTTCCTCGACCATCTTGCTTTGTTCGAGGAAGATCCCGAGACCTCGGCGGTGCTCATGATCGGCGAGATCGGCGGTCCACAGGAGGCCGAGGCGTCCGCCTGGATCAAGGACAACATGTCGAAGCCGGTGGTCGGTTTCGTCGCTGGCCTGACGGCGCCCAAGGGACGCCGGATGGGCCATGCCGGCGCCATCATCTCGGCGGCGGGAGACAGCGCTGCCGAGAAGGCCGAGATCATGCGTTCGTGCGGGCTGACTGTTGCGCCTAATCCGAGCGAGTTCGGCTCCACCGTGGCGAGCGTGCTTGGGGCTTAAGGAAGACGCCGCCTCTCATCGGCGATGCCGAATTGCCGGTGAGATCGCGCGGTCTTTCGTAAGTTCAAGACGGTTATGGGTGGGGCGGCATCGCCCCACCTTCAGACTTTCGTCCACGGCGGGCCTGGCGCTTAGGGACATGGATGCCGCGGCGAAACGGTTTCGCGCGGTCCTAACCTCCAATGCCGATCGCTTCGATCGGGGTGCCTTGCGTTGTCATGAATGATGAGTCTCTAGAGCCGACGCCTGACTCAGACGACGAGACGGCTGCGCTTATCAGCGGCACCTCGGCGAAGGACGCGTCCGATATCCTGTTCGACCTCCTCATGGAGGTGGTGCGCCGCCACCAGCCCGAGATCGCAGGCGTGTTCGACGGCAGCGCCGAGACTTCCGACTTCACGCCTGAGCTGATGGCCCGCGCGCTGCAAGCGCAAGGCATCTGGTTCCAGCTTCTCTCCATCGCCGAGCAGAACGCGGCCATGCGCCGGCGCCGCTATATCGAGCGGATTCGCGGGCGCGACGCCGTGCGCGGCACGTTCGATAACGTGCTGGCCGAAGCGGTGGAAGAGGGCATCAAGCCCAAGGAGATCGAGGATCTGCTGTCGAGCTTGCGCATCCGGCCGGTGATCACCGCGCATCCCACCGAATCCAAGCGCGTCACGGTGCTGGAAAAATACCGCAAGATCTATCTGCTGCTGCGCGAGCTCGAAGGCACGCGCTGGACGGAGCGCGAGCGGCAGACGATTCTCGCCGACATTCGCGACCAGATCGAACTCGTGTGGATGACGGGTGAATTGCATCTGGAGAAGCCGACGGTCGAGCACGAGGTCCTGCGCGGTCTCCATTTCTTCGACGAGACGCTGTTCGAGAAGGCGCCCGAGATGATCGCCCTGCTCGAGGGCGCGCTTGAGCATCATTACCCGGGGCAGCATTTCGAGCTGCCGCCCTTCTTCCAGTTCGGCTCGTGGATCGGCGGCGACCGCGACGGCAATCCGCATGTCACCACCTCCGTCACCGGGTGGGCCCTACGCCAGAATGCGCTCGCCGCGTTGCGCCATTACCGTGAGCGCATCGTGAGCCTCGCCCGCATGCTGTCCATCACCGAGCGCGCGCTCCCCGTTCCGCCAGGCTTCCGTGACGCGCTGACCCACGCGCTCAGGATGAGCGGCGAGGGCGAGACCATCGCCGTTCGCAATCCCGGCGAGCCCTACCGCCAGTTTCTCACCACCGTGCTGCGCAAGCTGGACGCCACCACGGTGCGGGCCAGCGGCGGGGAGCTCGAGCTCGGCACACCGAATTACGCCAATGCCGACGAACTGATCCACGATTTGCGCCTGATGGAGCGGGCGCTGGCCGAGGCCGACAGCCCGTCCATCGCCGCCGACCTGATCAAGCCCGTGCGCCGGGCCGTCGAGCTGTTCCGCTTTTCCACCGTGCGGCTGGACTTGCGCGAGAACACCACGCGCACGACGCAAGCCCTGCAGGCGCTGTGGTGGGCCATCTCCGGGCATGGCGATGGCAATCCCCCGGACCTCGGCACGCGCGAATGGCGCACCTGGCTGCTCAGGGCGCTGGCGCGGCCGCTGACCACCGAGCGCGTGACCGCCGCGTTGCCGGCCGAGGCCACCGACCTCATCGCCATGTTCGCGCAAGCCGCCGAGATCAGGCGCGGGCTCGACCGCGACGCCTTCGGCTCCTTCATTCTGTCGATGACCCGCTCGGTGGACGATATTCTCGGCGCTTATCTGCTCGCCAAGGAAGGCGGGCTGTTTCTCGATACCGCCGGTACCGAGATCTGCGCCATGCCCATCGTGCCGCTGTTCGAGACCATTGACGATCTGCGCGCGGCGCCCGCGATCATGCGCGAGGCGCTGGCCATCCCGCTGATCCGCCGCTCCACCCATTGGCAGGGTGGCTTGCAGGAGGTGATGATCGGCTATTCCGACAGCAATAAAGACGGCGGTTTCGTCGCCTCGAATTGGGAGCTGGCCAAGGCGCAAACGAGCCTGACCCGCGTCGGCGAGGAAGCGGGCACACCCATCGCCTTCTTCCACGGTCGCGGCGGCTCGGTGTCCAGGGGCGGCGCCCCCACCGGCCGCGCCATCGCCGCCCAGCCGGCCGGCTCGATCCGCGGGCGCTTCCGCGTCACCGAGCAGGGCGAGGTGGTCTCCTACAAATACGCCAATAAGGGCACGGCGCTCTATCAGATCGAGCTCCTGGCCGCGAGCGTGCTGGAGCACGCCTTGAAGTCGGAGCGCGAGGTGGCGTTGCAGCCTTCTCGCGAGTTTGACCAAGCGCTCGAGGCGTTGGCGGGCACGAGCCGCGCCGCCTATACCGGGCTCATCACCCATCCCGACCTCGTCGCCTATTTCCAGGCGGCGAGCCCGCTGGAAGAAATTTCGCTGCTCAATATCGGCTCGCGCCCGGCGCGGCGCTTCGGCGCCAACTCGCTCAAGGATCTGCGGGCGATTCCCTGGGTGTTCGCCTGGGCCCAGAACCGCCACATCATCACCGGCTGGTACGGGGTCGGCAGCGCACTTGAGAATTTCGTCGAAGTGCGGGGCGCGGAAGGCGAAAAGCTGCTTGCCAAGATGTTCGCCGACTCGCGCCTGTTCCGCCTGATCATCGATGAGGTGGAGAAGACGCTGGCCCTGGTCGATCTCGATATTGCTAGGGATTACGGGAGCTTAGTGCCCGATGAAAGGGTCCGAGAGACCATTTTTGCCATGATCGAGAAGGAGCTTGCACTGACCGCCGAGATGGTGCTGAAAGTGTCCGGTGGAACGGAGATTGCCGGGCGATTTTCGCAGTTCCGCGCCTCTCTCGCCGTGAGGCTCCCCACCACGAACGAGGTCAACCGCGAGCAGGTCGATCTCTTGCGCCGCTTCCGGGCGACAGAGACCGACGCGACACGCGAAGAGTTCAAATCCGCATTACTGCTTTCCATCAACACCGTTGCCGCCGGTCTCGGCGCCACAGGTTAAACCAGGAGGGACCCCTAGAATGAGCTTTACCCTGATCCAACAGGCGACCCCGCGTCTCCACCGTTCCGAGCTTGCCGTGCCGGGTTCCAACCCGTCGCTGTTCGAGAAGGCCGCCGCCGGCGGCGCCGACGTCATCTTCCTCGACCTCGAGGACGCCGTGGCGCCCGACGATAAGGAGCAGGCCCGCAAGAACATCATCCAGGGCCTCAACGATCTCGACTGGGGCAACAAGACCATGATGATCCGCATCAACGGTCTCGACACCCATTATGCCTACCGCGATGTGGTCGACGTGCTGGAAAACTGCCCGCGCCTCGACATGATTCTGATCCCCAAGGTCGGCGTGCCGCAGGACGTCTACGCCATCGACATGCTGGTGACGCAGATCGAGCAGTTCAAGAAATACGAGAAGAAGATCGGCCTCGAGCTGCTTATCGAGACGGCGCTCGGCATGGCCAATGTCGAGGCCATCGCCCAGTCGAGCCCGCGCGTCGAGGCCATGAGCTTCGGCGTCGCCGACTACGCCGCCTCGACCCGCGCCCGCACCATGGGCATCGGCGCCCCGCATCCGGATTACGGCATCTTGGCCGACAAGGAAGAGGGCGTCGCTGAGCGTGACTATTACTGGAACGACCCGTGGCACTATGCGCTGTCGCGCATGATGGTCGCCTGCCGGGCCTACGGCCTCCGCCCCATCGACGGCCCGTTCGGCGACTTCTCCGATCCGGACGGCTATCTGGCGGCCGCCAAGCGCGCGGCGGTGCTCGGCTTCGAGGGCAAGTGGGCGATCCACCCCTCCCAGGTCGAACTCGCCAATCAGGTGTTCACGCCATCCGAGGCCGAGGTGACCAAGGCCAAGCGCATCGTCGAGGCCATGAAGCAGGCGGCGAAAGAAGGCAAGGGTGCCGTGTCGCTCGACGGCCGGCTCATCGACATCGCCTCGATCCGCCAGGCGCAGGCGCTGCTCGACAAAGCCGCCGCCATGGGTATGTAGGCTTTCCGCCTACCAGGCTTCCCCGGCGACAAGCCGGGGCCGAGAAACGACACATGGCCGGGGTTCGCCCCGGCCATTTTTGCGTCTTGGGCGCTGGTCCGTCCCCCTCGGCCCCTAGGCGAAAGCGTTGGAAAAGCCAGCTATGAACTTTCTCGCGGAATGCGGGTTCTGATATCGTCGCGTGTCTTCATCCATAGGAGGGATTTCAATGTTCAGGCTGCTGCTTACGGTCGGCGGGGCTTCATTGGTGCTTGGCTTGGCGACTGCCAGCTACGCGCTCACGGCGCCGCCGCAAACGCTCAATGGACCTGCAAATGTCGCCGTCCCGGTCGCCGATGACGTGGAGGAGGAAGCGGTCGAGCAGGCTTTGGAACCCGAAGAGGTCACGCCGCCCCCTGCGGAGGACGCTACCGAGAGCGATGGGCCCGCCCCAAGCGAGGAGAGCGAGATCGATCAGGAGGAGGGCAAGGACTAGGCAGCGACCCGTGAGTCGGCGCCTTTTTGAGGCGATGAACGCATAATGGCCGGGGTCGCCCCGGCCATTTTTGTCTGTGCCCGCAAACGCGTCGCTGCGGCGCGGCTCACGCTAGCGTGATCTAGACGGCGTCGCGCTCGCGACGCTCACTGTCGGGATCGATAGCGGCGACGTCGGCGTCCGGCATGGCGCTGTTGTCGTCGGCCAAGCCCGGCACGTCGTCGTCATACCGCGCCAAAGTGGCGCTGGGAAAGAAGCTCAGGCCATAGATCAGCCCGGCGAGGACAACGCCCGACAAAAGAGACAGTACCGACATCATTTTTTTTCCCCTCGTTAAGGGCCCTTTATGCTTACCGAGTTTGGTGGGTGTAAGCCTGAATCCCGGCATTTTGTCGGCAGGCCGCCCTCGCGCCGCCGCAAGTATTGCAGCTTTGTTACAAGGGCTTGCCCGTACCTCGTTTGTTCTGCACCTTGCGCGACACGACGAGACGGACGGAAACAGGGAGGCGGCGATGACCATCACCGGGGGATGTCTATGCGGCGCGGTGCGCTACCGGATCGAGGCCGAGCCGCTGGTTGTCAGGACCTGCTGGTGCACCGATTGCCAGAAGTTGGCCGCCGGCAGCGCCACGGTGAATGTCGTATTCCCCGCCGAGGCAGTCCATCTCGAGGGAGCCTTGCGCGACTTTGCCAGCACGGCGGCGAGCGGCAATCTCATGCATCGCGGCTTCTGCCCGACCTGCGGAACGCCAGTGACGACAGGCTCCGATGCGCGGCCGCATCTTCTGGGCATCCGCGCCGGCACGCTCGACGACCCGGAGATCGGCAAGCCGCAGATCACCATCTGGACTTCGAGCGCGCCAAGCTGGGCGCCGATCGACCCCAGCGTCCCGCAAGAGGCGAAGCAGCCCAACCTGCCCGGCCCGCCCAAGGGCTGAGCGGCGCGTCGCGCCAGTTCTAGGTCGGGCGCGCGCCCTCGCGATGCCGCGTGGCGAACTCTTCCTCCGGCGACATGACCAGGTGCTTGCGGCCATGCACGGCGAAATAGCAGATCGCCAGCCCATACCAGATGGCCACGCCGACAATGCCGGTGCGGTAGACCGGATCGGCGAGCTGGAAGCCGATGGTGATCGCGGCGATGAGCACGGTCAGGCCCGCGCCCGCCACGCCGAACGGGCTTCGGAACGGCCGCTCGATATTGGGAAATTTGCGGCGGAGCTGAATGAAGGTGAGGCCCTGCAAGAGATAAGAGAACATGGCGCCGAACACCGCCATGTTGAGCAGCACGCCGCCGATGAAGGAGCCGGCATTCTCGCCGCCCATGGTGAACCAGACGGTGAGCATGACCGCGAGCCCGAGCACGGCGCCGGCCACCAGCGCCACGTTCGGCGTCTTGTGCTTGGAGTGCGTCACCGACAAGAAATGCGGGAAATAGCCGGCGCGCGACAAGGAATAGATCTGCCGTCCGCCGGCGAAGATGATGGCGTGGAAGCTCGCCACCAGACCGACCACGGCGGCAAGCGCCAGCGCGCCGGCCGCATGCAGGTCGAAGATGGCGCGGAAGCCGTCCAGGATCGGCTCAGAAGAGGTGCCGAGCGCGAAGGCGCCGTGCACGGTCTCGCCGTTCACGACCCGCTCGACCGGGATCGACGGGTTGATGAGGAGCACGAGGAAGCCGAGCCCGATCAGCGTGAACATGCCGAGCATGATGCCCTTCGGCATGTCGCGCTTCGGATCGACGGATTCTTCCGCCGCGAGCGGCAATTGCTCGATGGCGAGGAACAGCCAGACGGCAAACGGCATGGCGGCGAGAATGCCGTAAACGCCGAAGGGCAGGAACGGGCCGTTGCCCTCGGGCAGCTCGACGCCGGCGCCGGTCGCCGGGTCCACGCCGATATTGAGCGCGTAGCGCGAGAAGTCGAAAGAGGGCAGCGCGCTCAGGAAGAAGGTCACCAGCACGCAGATGGCCATCAGCGTCACCATGGCCGTGACCATGAAGGACAGCTCGACGCCGCGCGCGTTCGCGGTGACGAAGATGACGTAGCCGGCGACCCAGAACAGCGGCTGCCACGCGGCCGGCGTGCCGAAGATGGCGGTGAGATAGGCGCCGATGAAATAGACGATGACCGCCGGCGTCAGCACATATTCGATATTCTCGGCGACCCCGGTGATGAAGCCGCCCCAGGGCCCGAAGGCCGTGCGGGCGAAGGAATAGGCGCCGCCGGTATGGGGCAGAGCCGGACTCATCTCGGCGATGGAATAGGTGAGGCCTAAGAACATCACGGTGATGATGACGGCGCCGACGAACATGCCGCCCCAGCCGCCCACGGCGAAGCCGAGATTCCACCCGGAGAAATCGCCGGAGATCACCGCGGCGACGCCCAGCGCCCACAGATAGAAGACGCCGGCGTGGCGGCGCAGCTCCCGGTCCTCGAAATAGTCGATGCCGGGGTTCTGATAGGAAACGCCGCCCTCGTGCTTCTTGCCGACCATATCCCGTGTCCCCCTGGGCCCTGTCTGGCGCCCTCAACCCTCAGATTCGGCCCGGACTATAGCAGGGGTGTGGCGCTTGGGGCAGATGGGGGTGGGGATACGATTTAGGGGTCGATGGCCCAGGCGTGGGGGCCTAGGATTGGGTCCTGGTCTATGGGTCGATGTCTAAGGGTCGATGGAGAAAGACATGCGCGTCTGGCGCTTATTGGCGGGCTTGGTGATGATTGCCTCCACGCAGGTCTTTGCTTACGACGGCTTCAAAGAGGATTTCGTCACCTGTACCCAGGGAATGGACAAAGCCGACATCGTCGAGGCCTGCACGCGGCTGATTAACAATGCTTCGGTCGAGAACGCCATGATCGGGATGCTTTACGGCGTGAGAGCGTCGAACAATGACGACCGGGCGCAGAATTGTGCCGACGCCCGCAAGTCCTTGGCGCTTGCCGACGACGACGCGATCAAGGAGCTATCCCAAAAGCTCATCGACGCGAATTGCTGACGCGGGTCCGATGCCGGCGGCTACGGTTCAAAATGCCGCTTTTGGGCGATTCCGGCCGGCGAGCAAGCGAGGGTGCATGACCGAGACAACGACTTAAATCCTTCAATCCCACGCGGTATGGGACAGGCCCACGCGGTGGTTCCATTGGATCAACTTCGTGTGTGTCGTGGCTCTGGTCGCGCTTGGCACCGCCATCCTCTACGACAAAGAGCTCGGCGTGACCGACGACGGCAAGATCCTGCTGAAGACCACCCATGTCCTGTTCGGCTATGTCTTCGCGGTCAATTTGGCGTGGCGCATCGTCTGGGCCTTCATCGGCAACCGGCACGCGGGCTGGTCGGCGCTGCTGCCGTTCGGCAAGGGCTACGGCACGGCGCTCAAGGATTATGTGGGTGAGCTGTTTCGCGGCGATGTGCGCCCCTATTTAGGGCACAACCCGGTTGCGCGCCTGATGGTGTCGCTGCTGCTCCTCCTGCTTGTGGTGCAGGCGGTGACGGGTCTCGTTCTCGCCGGGACCGACGTCTACTATCCGCCATTCGGCAGTTGGATCGCCGGCTGGATCGCGGCCCCCGGCGTCGACCCGGCGACGATCCTCCCCTACAACAAGGCCGGCATCGATCCCACGTCCTGGGATGCCATGCGCGCCTTCCGCTCGCCCTTCGTCACCGTGCATTACTGGAATTTCTACGCGCTGCTTGCGCTGATCGTGATCCATATCGTTGGCGTGGTGGTGACCGAGCTGCGCGAAGGCGGCGGCATCGTCTCCGCCATGTTCACGGGGCGCAAAATCTTCGACCGGACGCCCGTGGACCATCGCGAGCCGGGCGCCTGATCGGACTGGGCTGGCGGCGGAGCCTCGCCCGCGCGGCGCCTTAGCGCGATCCGCGAAATCGCCGATGCCGGGGTGCTGATAGGAAACGCCGCCCTCCTGCTTCTTGCCGACAATATGCCCGTCTATAGCAGGGGTGATGGGCTTGTGGGCAGGTCGGGTGGGCGACTGATTGTCTGCGGCCGCCTGTGGTCGGGCTTGTCCCGGCCATCCACAGTTGCCATGCCCGCAAAGGCGGGCATTTGCCCGGTCAAGCCGGGCAATGACACAAAGGGGCAGATGTCCCCACCTTATCCCCGCCGCGAAAACCTGCCGTATCATGCCTCCACCTCGTCCACTTGAAGGGGCGCTTTCGCGAGGCTTTGTGATGGCGGGACGGGGTGCGGCGCCCGCGGGCTTCACACGCGGTGAAGCACTCGGGCGGCATCGGGGCTCCCCCCGGGACCACTATGAGTTCCCGCCAGGAGCTGGCAGGTAGATCCCGGACAGACAGTCCGGGATTGAAGCGGGGCCCGAGGCCGTATGGACGCCGCAAATCGCATGCGCTTGGCGCAGCGTGGCGTGTTCTTTTAAGGCGCTATCGCTTCGCTACTTGAGCGCTTGTTGGCGCGCCGAGAGGCGCCCGCCGCGATTCCGCAAGGATCGCGGACACCACAGGTTTGCGCTTTTCGGCGCGCCATCCCCCTTCTTCAGGGGGCTCTGCTCTTTGACAGGACTCGCGCGCGAGCGGCGAGGCAATGAAACATGCGCTCAGCGCCGAACCGGTTGGACTCAGTAGGGCAGGCAGCGGTTGTACGGACCGAGATAGTAGCCGTAGGGGCACACGGGCTCCTCGACGGCCACGGGCGGCGGCGCATAGCGCGGCCCGACCACCACGGGCGGCGCCACGATCACCGGCGGCGCGACCACGGCGCCGTTGCGAATGCAGCCGCCATAGGGGCCGCGGTGACGGCCGAGACCACAAAAGCCGCGCACCAAGGTCATCTCGGACGCGGCGGTTTGCGCCGGCATGGGCAAGGCGGAAATGGCTTGGGCGCTGAACGAAAACAGCAGCACCGGCAAAGCCAGGATCAAAGCCAGCTTTCTCGACATCGGCAAAACTCCTCTACGCTCTTCACGTCCGACCCGATCGTGGGGCGGCACCATTTCATTCGACACCTTAAAGGACCATTGCGGCAGTTTAGAGCGTGTGCCTCAACAGTACGTTTAGCGCTTAAGCGACGTTGCGCCGGGAGAAGAAGCCCCAAATCGCCAGGACGATGATCGCGCCGACGGTCGCGCCGATAAAGCCGGCCGAATCGTCCGGCCCGTACCAGCCGATCGCCTGGCCGAGATAGGTGGCGACGAAGGCGCCGCCGATGCCCAAGAGGGTGGTCAGGATGAAACCCTGGGGCTCGTTGTCGCCGGGCATGATGAGCTTGGCGATCACGCCGGCGATAAAACCGATGAGGATAATCCAGAGGAAATGGAGCATGGGGGTCGGGTCCTTTAGGCGGCTTGGCGGTTGAGGCTGTCTACAGCCAACTTCGAGAGCTTCTTGTCGGCGGCGTATTCCTGGTCGAGATTCTGCTTCAGCAGCGCCGCTTCCTCGCGCAGGCCGAGTTGCTTGGCCCAGGCGATCATGGTGCCGTAGCGGGTGATCTCGTAATGCTCGACGGCCTGCGCCGCGGCGATCATGCCGGCATCGCAAGCATCCGGGTCGTCGCACTCCTTCATGATCTCCTTGCCTTCGTCGAGGATGCCGTTGATCGCATGGCACACGACGCCGCGCGGCTTGAGATCGAGCCCCTTGAAGACCTTCTTGAGGTTCGAGACCTGAGTTTTGGTTTCTCTGAAATGCTCGTTGAAAGCCATGCGAAGCTCTTTGGCATCGGCCTTCTTGGCCATCTTCGGCAAGGTCGTGAGCACCTTGTTCTCGGCGTAATAGATGTCGCGGAGGAAGTGCTTGAACAGTCCTTCAAGATCTTTCATTCAAAGCCGCCTTAACGTTGGGTTTTAGCCTGACACATTCCGAACTCACTTTGGTCAACTCCAGCCATCGAAGGTTGGTTCCGAACAACGAAAGCGGCGGCTCTAAGGAGCCGCCGCCGAATTCACGCAAATATGCTGGTGTTGCTGACCGTTCGAAGACTAAGCGGCTTGCGCCGGGAGGCGCAGCTTCTGGCCCGGATAGATCTTGTCGGGATCCGACAGCATCGGCTTGTTGGCCTCGAAGATCGTCTTGAACTTCGAGCCGTCGCCATAAGCTTTCTCGGAAATCGCCCAGAGGGTGTCGCCTTTCTGCACGGTGTGGAACGTGCCCTTAGCGTCCGTCTCCTTCGTGGTCAGGTTCTCCTCGACCTTGGAGATGCCCTTCACGTTGCCGGCGGCCACAATGATCTTTTCCTTCAGCTCCTGGGACGGGACATTGCCGCTGATCTTCACGTTCTCGCCGTCGATCTTGACGTCCAGCTTGTCGGCGAGGCTCGGGTCTCCGACCTCTTTGGCAATGGCCTCGGCTGCGTTGGCCTCGTCCGAGCCAAACAGCGCCTTGCCCGCCTCCTTCACAAAATCAAAAAGTCCCATGTCACGTCCTTTCCGCCTTTCGGCCAGCCCTTGGAGGCCTCGCAGGCGCTCCTTGTCACTAAGTCAATCCGGAACGGGCGGATTGGTTCCTCTTGATGACATCGCTACTCCATGCCGAAACGGTCCTGGCGCCAAATGGCAAGACTTCGCCGACAGGCGATCCGCTAAAGCAAGTTCGGCCGTTTCCGTCGTGGTAGCCTGATCCCTTGACGAGGGGGCCAGAACGTCCTCGACTTTCCCAACACCGCCCGGGTTTGGGTGGCAACCTGCGGTGGTCAGAAGTGAAATTTTTCGCACAAAAACGACGCGGCGTCAGGGCCGTCCAGTCCGTGTCGAGGGTGGCAGGGATCGCTGCTTTCGCCGTCTTTCTCAGCCTCGGCGGCGACACTGCCGAAGCGCTGTACGACGTTAAGCCTGGCGAGGTTCAGGGCAAGCCAGGGACCCTCATTCGCGTCTGGCCGCTCGAGAGCGGCGGCCCTGGGAATAGCGACGCTTTCCGCTTTCTCTACCGCTCCACGGGGCCGAAGGGCGAAACCATTCCCGTCTCGGGCGCGATTTTCATCCCGTCCGGCCCCGTGCCTGCCGGCGGCCGCAACGTCATCGCCTGGGCCCACCCAACTTCGGGCGTCGCGCCGGATTGCGCGCCATCGCTGTATCCGGACAGGGCCGGACTGATCTGGAACCTGAAGGAGATGCTGAA
The DNA here is from genome assembly GCA_963793075.1 of uncultured Alphaproteobacteria bacterium. Classification (GTDB taxonomy): domain Bacteria; phylum Pseudomonadota; class Alphaproteobacteria; order Rhizobiales; family Methyloligellaceae; genus Methyloceanibacter. The sequence goes on along the minus strand of CAWBYO010000006.1, from coordinate 221,929 downwards.
CGAGGGCTACGTGGTCGTCGCCACCGACTATCCCGGTCTCGGTACCGACGGCATCCATCCTTACCTGATCGGCGAGAGCGCCGGGCGCGCTGTGCTGGATTCCGTGCGTGCCACACGAAACTTCAGCAATAGCGGCGCTTCCAACCGCTTCGCCGTATGGGGTCACAGCGAAGGCGGTCATGCCGCCCTTTTTACGGGCGAGCTTGCCGCTCGCTATGCGCCGGAACTCAAGCTGGTGGGGGTCGCGGCGGCGGCGCCAGCGACCTACCTCGTGGAACTGTTCGAAGACGACGCGAAGACCGAGCAGGACTTGATTGCCATGGCGTTGCTGTCCTGGACAAGGCTCCTGAGCATCTCGCCCGCGACCGTTGTCGAGCCGGCGCAAATGACGGCCTTCAACGCCACCGCGCGGGGTTGCCTCACATCGATCGCGCAGTTCGAAGCCATCGAGAAAGACGAGAAGCGGTTGCAGGCCGCGAGGTTCCTGAAAATCGACCCGACCAAGACGGACCCTTGGAAAGGCATCATGGTGCGCAATTCGCCGGGCCATGCCCGCGCCGGCGCGCCTGTCTTCATTGCTCAGGGAACCGCCGACACGACGGTGGACCCGCAGGTCACCAAGCGCTTCGCTAAAGCGCTCTGCGCCAAAGGCGAGCGGGTGGCCTTTGTCGAGCTTCCCGGCGTCTCGCATATTTTCGTCGCACGCGACAGCGCGCCAACTGCCATCAAGTGGATGAACGACCGCTTCAAGGGTCTGCCCGCGCCGTCTTCTTGCCAAAACTAGGCCTTGTCGCTCCGAGGCATCGCGCCGGCATTCGGAAGTGAAAATCGGTCAAGTCAATCGAGGGAAAATGAGATGATGAAGTTGTCTGCCGGGCTTTTCGCCGCCGCGCTTGTGATTGGTGTTGGTTCCGTCCCGACGCTTACCTATGCCGAGGAGGATGCCGCCGAGGCAGCCGACGGGGGTGCCACGGAGGCAGGTGAGGGGGGCACGCAGGACGAATCCAAGATGAAGAAGCTCGAGGACGAGGTGATCAAGGACTTGGAGGCGAATACGGACCAGCCGGCGGACTCGATTATGGAGTCCGAGGGTTCAGACCACTAATCGTTTGTGCCTCCGGCGGATAATTCCGTTCGCGGCGGCTCCGCTCTTCGACACAACGCGCGCGCCTCGGCGAGGCGATCAATGAGGCGCCTAAATCATGTCTTTTGACATGAATATTGGAGCGTCAGGCGCTTTCGACTTTAGACCTGTGGCCCTTCGCCAACACTCGCGCTGTTTAATGTGAAATCGAAGTCATTGGTGGGGAACCGGCCTTGAACCGCGGGGTTGGTCTGCTACGTTCCGAGGCCGAGGATCGAGGGGACCACTCATGAAAATGACTTTCGCGGCGTTCGTCGCCGCTTCCGTTGCCGCCGTCGGACTCACGAGCGCGGCGCAGGCCCAGTCCTATAGCAAGGCTGTTCAGCAGTTTTGCCAGGCGGACTACAAGAAATATTGCGGCGACTATGGCCTGGAAACCACTGGCTTGCGCTCCTGCATGGACCGCAACGGTAAGAGCCTGTCCAAGAGCTGCGTCAAGGCTCTGGTGCAGTCGGGCGAGGTCTCACAAGCCGAAGTGAACCGCCGGCGCTAGCGGCCGCCGCTCACGCATCGCGCCATGTAGCGAATGTAGCGGCGACGCCGTACAGCGTGCCGTCTTGCGCCTTGAGCTGCCACAACACGCCATTCTCAATACGGAATCGGCGGCCCGATTTGGCGATGCGCACGCCCGAATATCCCGTGGCCAAGCCTTTTGTGGCCACCTCGTCCAGCAGGCGCTGGCGCTCGCCGCGCGCCGGTTCCTCGGCCGACAGGCGCGAGGGCAGCGCCGTAATCTCGTCAAACGTGTAGCCGAACAAAACTTGCGCGCACCGATTTGCATAGATGAAGTGCGGGTCCGGCGCGGTATTATGGGCCAGCACGCAGACGGGCGCTTCCGCGTAAAGCCAGCGCGCCGAAGGCTTGGCGCCCGGTGGCAGGAAGGGCGCCGCAAGAAAGGGTGGCTGTTGGCCGGTGATGCGGCGATAGCTCTCTACCAGGAGAGAGAAGAATAAGGGATCTTCGGCGCGGTGCATGGAAGCGGAACCAAATGGGAAGGCGGGGCGTCTCAGCATAGAGCGTCGGCAAGAGGTTTCCAGCGATGTTGATTGTCGGAGGCGGCCTCATGGCGGCGGCGGTGACGGTGTTTCTCCTGTGGAACGCCGTGCGGAAATGCCGGGAACTGTGGCGGGCGCGGAAGCGACCGCACCGCGCGGTGCAGAGAGAACGGGAGACCCATGACAGTTGACAAGAGTGCGCTCGACGCGGGGCGATCGGGAAGCTTCAAGATCGGCGGCGAGATCGCCGTCCACCGCCTCGGCTTCGGCGCCATGCGCATCACCGGTCCCGGCATTTGGGGCGAGCCGGAGGATCGCGGCGAGGCGTTGCGCACGCTGAAGCGCTGCCCGGAGCTCGGCATCGATTTCATCGACACCGCCAATTCCTACGGGCCTGACGTCTCCGAGGAGCTGATCCGCGAGGCGCTCTACCCTTACGATAACATGCTCATCGCCACCAAAGCGGGGTTCACGCGGCCGCGCGCCGGGGTGTGGGAGACGAATGGCAATCCGGAGCATTTGCGCGCCGAGGCGATCAAGAGTTGCGACAAGCTCGGCGTGTCGCAGATCGGGCTGTGGCAACTGCATAGGATCGATCCGGACGTGCCGCGCGACGAGCAACTGGCCGCGGCTAAGTCGCTGCTCGATGACGGCATCGTGCGCCATGTGGGCTTGAGCGAGGTTGGGGTCGACGACATCGAGGCGGCGGCGAAAGTCTTCCCGGTGGCGACGGTGCAGAATCTCTACAACCTCGCCAACCGGAAGCATGAGGACGTGCTGGACTATTGCGAGGCGCACGGCATCGGCTTCATCCCGTGGTATCCGCTGGCCGCCGGCAAGCTGGCGCAAGAGGGCTCCATTCTTGATGAGATGGCGCGCAAGCATGACGCCTCGCCCAGCCAGATCGCGCTCGCCTGGCTCTTGGCCCGCAGTTCGGTGATGCTGCCCATTCCGGGCACGTCCAAGGTGGCGCATCTCGAGGAGAACGTGGCCGCCGCCGATATCGTGCTCTCGGCAGAGGAGATTGCCGCGCTCGACAGCGCCGAGGCCGAAGCAGGCTGAGAGGCACGGATCGGCCCTGCGGCACGGCTCCTGCGGCACGACTCATGCAAGACCCCCTTGGCTGCCGGGGCGGATGTTCGCTTGGCCGCCGCAAAATGGCCGCGGGGTGCGGTTCTAATCGGACCGATCCGCTTAATTCGGCGGCATCGGTGATGAAGGATTAGGCGCGGCCCTTAACGCAAGCGGGGATATCGATGGCCACTCGCCCGAAACGACCTCGAACCAAGACTCCAGAAAACAAGGCTCCAGTGAACAAGCCTACAGAGAACAAGACACAGGCGAGCAAGAAGCCGGCGAGCAAGCGCGTCTCGGCCGCCAAAATGGACGAGGCGGTGATCCGCGAGACGGTGGTGCCGAAAGCCCCGGCTCCTGCTCCGGCGAAAGCTCCGGCTCCGGTTCCTGTCCTGGTCAACGCGATCATGCCGGAAGAAAGGCTGTCCGAGTCCTTTGACGATGTCGTCGACAGTGCCGTGCAGACGCTGGAGAAGTCCTTTGAGGCCGCGATGCCGGTCGCGCGGGCCGTCAACCGGAAGCTCGTCGACATCGCGCAGACCAACATGAATGCCGGTTTCGAACTGGCGCGCGACCTCGCCGGCGCCAAGACGCCCATGGAGGCGATGCGGCTGCAGATGACCTATTGGCAGGATTGCGTCGGCGTGTTCGGCAGCCAAGCCCAGGAGTTGCGCACGCTGGCGGGTGAGTTCATGACGACAGCCAACGAGCCGATCCGGGCGCATATGCGCCGCACCTGACGGCGCGATCGCAGCCCACTTGCAGGTAACGTCTTTTTTCGTCTCCTGACGTAGACTGCGCGCTTTCGGGCCGATCTCGAGGGCGTCATGCTGCGCGAAGAGCTGATTTTCGTTGGGACTTGCGACATCGCCGGGCTGGTGCGGGGCAAGGGCTTTCCCGCCAGCGAATTGCCGGCACGGCGCCGGACTGGCATCGGCTGGACCCACTCCAATCTCATGCAGACTTGCTTCGGGCCGATCCTCGATACGCCATTCGGCACCGGCGGCGACTTGATGATCGTGCCGGACCCCTCGGCCGAGGTACATGTGGATTTCCGCGACGGGTCGGCGGCCGAGCACTTCTTTCTCGGCGATATCCGCGAGCTCGACGGCAGGCCTTGGGAATGCTGCGCGCGCAATTTCCTGCGCCAGGCCGTTGCCGCGCTGAACGAGGCGTCCGGCCTCCATCTGATCGCGGCCTTTGAGCAGGAGTTCGTCTATACCGGCGTCGAGGACCTGCCCGGCCACGCATACAGTCTGAGTGCCTTACGCCGCCAAGGCGTGTTCGGCGAGATGCTAACGGCGGCGATCCGCGCCGCCAGCGCCAAGCCGGACTCCTTCCTCGCCGAGTATGGGCCGCGCCAATATGAAGTCACGGTGGCGCCGGAGACGGCGTTACGGGCGGCGGATCAAGGCGTGATCGCCCGCGAGATGGCCCGCGCGGCCGCCTTTCGCCTCGGCAACCGCACCATCTTCTCGCCGATGCCGGTGGCCGACGGAGCGGGCAACGGCGTGCATATCCATTTCAGCCTGCACGAGGAGCAGGGGGCGCCGGCGACCTACGATGCGGAAGGACCGCTCGGCTTGAGCGCGGCGGCCACGCATTTCGCCGCCGGGGTGCTGCACCACATGACAGCGATCTGCGCCATCACCGCGCCGTCGCCGGTCTCCTATTTGCGTCTGACGCCAAACCGCTGGGCGCCGACTGTGGCGAGTATCGAGACCCAAGACCGCGGCGCGAGCTTGCGTATATGTCCGGTGTTCGAGGCGGACAACGAGGCGACACGGGCCTCGCAGTTCAATCTCGAGTTCCGTGTCTGCGATGCAGCGGCAAGCCCCTACATGGCGCTCGGCGCGCTGATCTTTGCCGGCGCCGATGGGCTCGCGCGAGAAACGCGCTCTGCCGGACGCAAGCCCGCCGCTGCCGCATTCGCTGGGCGAGGCACTCGATGCCATGGCGGCGAGCGAGGCGGTCAAGAGTTGGTTCGGGCCTGTCTTCTTCGAGGCCTATCTCCGCCACAAGCGGTCGGAGCTTGCGTTTGTCGCCGAGCTTCGCCGGAGGATCTCTGCGCCCGCTATGCCGAGGTCTATTGAGCCAGCGGTTTGCCGGGCAAACGACAGCAGGGTAACTCTGCGCTAACGTGTGCGACCCGTGTGGCTTGGGCGGGGTCCGGCGCTATCTTGGCCATGGAGGCTCGATGTGGAAGACGGCTTGCTTCGATTGCGCGTTCAGCGCTTGGTACTCGGCGGCTGCGACGCGGAGAGCCAGCCGGATTTCAAAGTTTGCGAGAGCACCTATGCGCTCTGCACGACGGCGGCGTGTGAGCCCATCGACGGCGATAAGGACACGGTTTCCTGCGCTTGCGATGTGAAGACCGGCTATTCCGCTGGCGAAGAGCCCTGCACGGGAGAGATCAAGACCGAGAAGGGCACGCAGATCAGCTCGCGCTATTACCCGATCACGGGCTACGCGGCGTGCAACAACGACCGGCCGTGGGCCTGGTGTCTCGACAAGCCGTGCATCGTCGATGCGGACGATCCCGCCAAGGCCAGTTGTGCCTGCACCGTGACCAAGGACAAGGGTCCGTATCTCGTGGTGACCGACACCTATACCGACACGACCTGCACCACAAAGATGTGGTCGTCAGCGACGGTTGCAAGGGGTCAACACAAATCACCGACTTCCTCAAGACCAATCCCAACCTCAAGCCCTTCGATATCAAGGTTCTCAACGCCCCGAACTAGCGGCGCATCAACGGCTCGGGATGAGGTCGAGGATCTCCTCGGTGGAAAGCATCGCGGCAATAGCCTTCGAAGCATTGCAGCGCAGCGGCGTGCCGCGCCTCCGTCTCGGCGGCGCAGGCGTCGTGCACGCAAGTCATGTAGTAGCCGCGATCGGCGCCGTCCTTCACCGCGTGGTCGATACACTGGTCGGTGAGGTAGCCGGTCACGAACACGTCCTCGATGCCGATATTGCGCAGCAGGTAGTCGAGATTGGTCGAGTTGAACACCGACGAGGATGTCTTGGGCAGGACCAATTCGTCGGGGAGCGGAGCCAGCTCCGGGATCACTTGCAATTCATGAGAGCCTTTAGGAAACCCCATGCCGGAGAGCTTGTAGTCGAGGCTGCGGTCGCGCCCGTCCGCAGTCAGGTTTTCGATCACCGTGTAGATGACCTCGAGCCCGGCGCTGCGGAAGGCGGCGAGAAGCGCAGCGATGTTGGGGATCACGCGCAGCGCCGTGGCCTTGTAGAACTCGGGCCGCGCCTCCGCGTCATTCGGTCCGCAGGTGCCGTTCTGCACGTCGATGACGAGCAGGGCGGCGCGTCCCTTGACGAGGGGCCGGTCGCGGGTGAGTTCTGGGGGCGAGGCCGTCATGGCATTGCGGGCCTGTTGTGCTATTGCGCCATACAAGGTGAAATGCAAACGGCCAATTCAGTCAACACCGAGCATAGGAGCTTAGCATGCGGATATTTCTTGCCGCGCTCTCTTTCCTGATTCTGACCGCGACGGTTGCTTGCACCCAGTCCGGCGATGTCGCCACGATCGAGGCGGTCGACAATGCGGCGGCCAAGCTCGACGAGGCGTTCGAGGCCCAGGACGCGTCGGCGATCAAAGCGCTGATGACGTCGGATCATGTGGCCGTGACCCATTATTACGGCGAAGCCACAATCGGTGGATCAGCAGTGATCGCTTCGCTGCCCGATCTCAAATACGAGCAGACCAATTCGAGCGAGCCGGCCGTGACGTCTGCTCGGCGCCCGATGTCGCCATGCGGACGCTCACTGCAAAGCTCGACGGCACTTACAAAGACAAGCCGATCTCGGGGGCCGTGTTCATCACCTCCACTCTGGTCAAGCAGAACGGCAAGTGGCTGGAGCGGTTCTACCAGGTGACGCATCTTGCCCCCTGACGGACGTGGCTTGGTTAAGGCGGGACGATTGCTGGCGGACCTGCCGGCGCGGGCTCTTCCTGAGGAGCTTGTCGACCTTATGCTCGAGCGGCCGGGCATGCGCATCGAGCGCATCGTCTCCACCGGGCAAGCCACGCCAGTCGGCGAGTGGTACGACCAGGAGAATGACGAGTTCGTGCTGCTGGTGTCTGGCGCCGCGCGCTTGCGGATCGCGGGTGAGGCCGAGGACCGTGCGATCGAGGAGGGCGGCTGGGTCTTCCTGCCTGCCCATTGCCGCCATCGGGTGACCTGGACGCGCGATGACCCGCCGACCGTCTGGCTCGCTCTTCATTTCGGCGACGGCTGAATCGCGGCGAGGCACGGGGCTTGGGCTCGCCATCTGCAAGAGACTGATTGGGCTTCTCGGCGGCGATCTCGGGGTCGAGAGCGAGGAAGGCAAGGGCTCGTCGTTCTGGTTTACGTTGAGGCTGCCGCGGACGGAAGCACCTGTCATGGACGAGGCCCTGGCGCAGGGGAGCGAGCCGGCGCGATCCTCGCATGTTCTGCTGGTGGAAGACCTGCCGATGAACCAGGAAATCGCCGAGAACATGCTGCAGCGGGCCGGTCACACGGTGGACATCGCGAGCGACGGGCTCCAGGCCATCGAGGCCGTCAAGGCAAACGTCTACGACCTGATCCTGATGGACATTCAGATGCCCGGTATGGGCGGCATGGCGGCAACGGTGGAAATTCGCAAGCTGGGAGATTGGCGTGCGGGCGTGCCGATCATTGCCCTGACGGCCAACGTGCTGCCTGAGCAGATCGAGCGCTTTATGCGTGCCGGCTTTGACGCCCATCTCGGCAAACCTTTTTCACGGACCGCATTGACGGCGACTGTCGCAAAATGGGGTGCCAAGAAGCCCAAGGACGCGCCGATAAACGCGGCCAATGTGGAGGATATCTCGGAGGACTCCGCAGCCGAGGGCGACTTCAACCAGGCCACGTTTGAGCAGATGAGAGGCCTGTTCGGCGACGACAAGCTGCGGACCTATCTCGATACGATTCACACCCTACTGAGCGATCTCAAGGGCGGCGACGCCGATCGTCAGGCACTGGTGGCGAGCGCCCACAAGCTTCGCTCGGCGGCCGGCATGCTCGGCCTCATGCGCATCTCCGTTCTCTCCGGTGAGCTTGAGGAGGCCTGCGAAGCCAAGAAAGATGTGGAAGCAGCTGGCCGCGTTGCGGGAGGCGGAAGGGGCGGCGACGGAATGCAGGGCGGCATTGCGTGCTGCGTAAGCGAACGCCGACCGTGTGGCTTGCCCCCCACCATGCGGGACTTGCTCAGCCGCCGTGAATGAGAAGCGCGATGAACAGCGTGAGCGGGGTTATTATGTCCCACCAGAAGATCGGACCGGCATTGTTGATGGCGAAATTCCGCCGCCGCACCATGTCGGCGATGTGCACCGCGGCCGCGCTCCACAGGAAACCGGCGGCCATGATGGTCATCGCCCAAGCGGCCTCCGGCCCGAGCACGGAGGCGGCGACGGAGCCGAGCCCGATGCCGAGATTGGCCCCGGCGATCTCCTTCTGAAACGGGCTGGGCGCCCAGCCGATGGAGGTGGCGACCCGTTCGGAGAACACCGCGTGCGACAGCGCCGCCCACAGGCTCGGCAGCCCGAGCCCCAGGGAAAGCATCCATTGCAGGAGCGGCGTGAGTTCCGGGCTGCCGAAGGGCTGCCCGATCTCCAGGAACCCGAGCACCAGCGCCACGCAATAGCATAGCGCCGGAAATGACGAGATCAATTGCTGCATGGCCCTCCGTCCCGTCTCGAGGCCGGTCCCCGAGGTCTGCCAAATCCCGACAAACCAAGTCTCCGCCTTCAGAGTTTGCTTACAGGTTTCATGGAGCGCAACGGAAACTCAATAGCCGCCGCTCGCGTTGCATAAATAGCAGGTATAACTATTAGCGGCGCGCAAAACGATGCCTGCAGGCAACAAGTCGATTACCTATGGAGGAAGAAAATGGCCGAAGCCAAAATGACGCGTACCAAGCTGGCGGAACTCTTGAACGAGGATCTCTCGCGCGAATACCAGGCAATCATCGCCTATGTGGTCTATTCGCAAGTGCTCAAGGGGGCGGAGTATATGAGCATCGCCAGTCAGCTGGAGCAGCATGCGCATGAGGAGTTGCAGCACGCGCTCACGATCTCGCGCCAGATCGACTATCTCGGCAAGATGCCGAGCGTTACGCCGAAACCGGTCAAAACTTCGGAAAAAGCGCGCGATATGCTGAAATTCGACCTGAACAATGAGGCCGAGACCATTCGCAACTATCGTGCGCGGGTCGGCCAGTGCGAGGAACTGGGCGAGTTCGCAATGGCGGAACAGATCCGCGAGATTCTCGTTCAGGAGCAGGATCATTTGATCGATTTGGCCACGGCGCTCGGCGAGGACGTTCCGGATCTCGGCGAGGCCCGTGGACCGGGAACGCGAAAGCGCTGACCGGAAAAAAGATTGGCAGGGAACGAGCCAACCGCCCTCAACCTTAGGAGGATCAGTCCATGCAGACGACTTGGAGTCCAGATACGGAGCACGGTACGATTCATAATCGCGCGGAGTTGCCGGAGAGCGTCTTCGCCTTCCCGAAGCAGCGCAAAGAGCCGCTCACGGACGCGGATCATGTGCGGAACGCTTTGGCGCGCTTCGATCAGGTCGACGGTGTGAGCGATGCCGACCGCGATCTCGCCTTCGCCAACATCAAGAAGGCGGCATCCTTCTATGGCGTCGAAGTGCACGAGAAGAGCTGGCGCGAACTGATGCATTAGGCCCGTCGCGATCTGACTTCGACGCTCTTTAGCCGGCCCTGGGATCGTCATCCCGGGGCCGCTTTGCTTTGTCAGAATCGCGGAATCGTCGGATATTTAGAAAAGGCCCGGTCTAAGTCTCCAGGCCCCCGAGGGTCGCGACATGCCCTATCGATTGAGCGCACCGCTCAAGTTTGACTTCGAAAGCGCAAACAGCAAGGCGAACCCGTTCCCGCTATTCGCGGCGTTGCGCACGGCGGGCCCCGTCATTCCAGTGAAGCTGCCCTTCGTCGGCAAGGTCTGGGTCACGACGACCCATGAGGCGACGCTGGCGATGATCAAGGACAACCAGACGTTCGTGCAGGAATCGCGGCATGCCGGGAAGTCCGGCGTGGCGGGCATGAGCTGGTGGATGCCGCGGTCGCTCAAGCTTCTCACCAACAATATGCTGCTGAAGGACGAGCCGGACCATCGGCGCTTACGCAAGCTGGTGGACCAAGCGTTCCAGCGCCGTCACGTGCGGGACATGCGAGCGAATATCGAGCAGATCGCCGACACGATTCTCGATGCGTTCGAGGGGTGCGACGAAGCTGATCTCGCCAACGAGTATGCGCGGCGCCTGCCGCTCGAAGTGATCTGCGAGCTGCTTGGCTTGCCGGAAGATGACCGTCAGCTCTTCTCGGCCTGGGCGAAGACGGCCATGTCGATGCGAAGCAGCTTCGGCATCTTTCGCGCCTTTCTCTCCATGGGCGGCGTCATCAAATATGTGCGCGACCAGATCGAGGCCTGCCGGCGCGAGCCGCGCGACGGGCTGATCGCCGAGTTGGTGCAAGCCGAAGAGGACGGCGACAAGCTCAATGAGGACGAGCTCATCTCCATGGTTTTTCTCCTGCTCTTCGCGGGCTTCGAGACGACCACGCATCTGATCGAGGACAGCATCGTCGCGCTCGAGCAGAACCCGGAGCAGAAGGCCCATTTGCTGGCCGACCCGGCGAGCCGCATGGAGCGCGCGGTCGAGGAACTGGCGCGCTATAACTCGCCGGTGCAGAGCACCAAGCCGCGCTATTGTGCGCGGGATCGCGAATTCTTCGGGCAAGAGCTGCGACGGGGCGACATCGTCATGGGCCTGTTGGCGTCCGCCAACTACGATCCGGCGGCATTCGATACGCCCGAAACGCTCATGCTTGACCGCTTTCCCAATCCGCATCTGGTGTTCAGCTCAGGGATCCATTTCTGCCTCGGCATGCAGCTCGCCCGGGTCGAGGCGCAAGCCGCGCTTGCGCGGCTTTACGCGCGTTATCCCGCGCTGACGCTTGCCGATCCGGACAACATCCAATGGATCGAGCGCTTCGGCTTGCGCGGCGTGAAGGCGCTGCCGGTGCGGCTCAACGCAGGGCAGGCGCGGCAGGCCGCCTAGGCTCAATCGTCATAGTGACAGCCTTCTTGCGCGGTCCAGACTTGGCCCGACGGGCAGCCATGTCCTGAGGGCTTGGGCTTGGGCGCGACATAGGCCCCGGGCACGCACTTGCCGTTCTTCACGCGGTAGCCGGGCCCGCAATAGCCCGCCGCGTTGCTTTTCAAAATGCATTTGCCGTCCACCAAGATGGACCGTGAGCGGCATTTCGGGGCCGCCGCCTTCTTTGGTGCCGCTGTCTTCGGTGCTGGCGGCGGAGACGCCTTCCTTACGGGCGGCGGTGCCGCCTGCACGGCGCCGCCATTGCCGGCGAGTTCGACGACGCGGGTGCCGGCATGCGGCATGACGATCTCGATGCAGTCGCCCGGACCGTCGGCGATCATCCACGGATGGGTCAGGAAGGTGTCGAGCGTCATCTGGTCGCCGGCATTGAGACCGCCATAGTCCTTGGGCTGACCGTTGAAATCGATCCACATGACGGAACGATACATGCCGGACTTGTTGATGACGATGAGCTTCGCCCGCGTGTTGGAGTTTTGCGACCGCAACGTCGAAAGGCTCCGGCAGGACGGATCCGGTCCGGGCGCGCTGGTCACCACGGCTGGTGCAGGCGCAGCGGGCGGGGGAGGCGGCGGAGGCGCAGCGGCCTGCGGAGGCGCACTCTTGGCGTTGAGCTTATCGACATAGGCACGCGCCAGGTCCGCATAGAAGCCGGACGGATAGTTTGACAGGAAGGCCTCGAAGCCGGCGACGGTGCCGAGCTCCTTGGCGCTGTTGAACGCGTCCTTCTCGGCATTGTCGCCTGAGGCAGCAGCGGTGTCGACGTATTGATCGCCGAGAACGGCTTTCTCGTAAGTGCGGCAGGCCTCAATGAATGATTTGATCTTGTCGCGGCCGGTCTCGAGCTTGAGCGGCGCGGCGCGATAGCCCGGCACTTGATAGTCGAGCGTGTCCTTCTCGGCGAAGGCGGTCCACAATGCGTCGCTGTTCTCGATGTCGAGATGGACGCCGTTCAAGCCCTCCTCCGCGGTGCGCTGGACATTGCCTTTCAGCGTCTGCTCGAAGCCGCCGCCGGAGAAGCGCAACTCCGCGTCCGCGCCATTCGCCAGATCGCCGATGTCGGCGCCGAAGGCCACGCTCGAAAACTTCACGCCGGTGCTGGGCCGTGCGTCGCAGACGCCCATCACCTGGATATTGTCAGTCTCGGGCACGCCATAGACCAGCCGCGCGGTCATGGCGCCCTTGTTGTCGGGATCGTTGGTTTCGGAGAACTGCCAGGACATGTCGCCGTCTTGGGCGCGCGCTTGGGTCACGAAAGATGGCCCCCCGGTGATGCCAAGAAGCAGAAAAACGGCCAGGGGCAAGGACTTGAGCGACATGGCGAGCCTCCGCATTGCACGAACTTCGCGGAATGAACGCGAAGACGGCCGTACGGCCGATCCCAGGCGCTTCGTCCCACAGTGCCCTCAGCTTAGGTAAGCCTCGCCGTGGAGGCAACGGCCACGGTCTGCCTCAAGCGAGCGTGGTCCACAGGACGACGATATTCGCCACCAGATAGATGCCGAGCACGGCAGCGGCCCAGCGACGGTCGGCGTGCTTGATCGCGGTCTCGGCGTCCGGCTCGGCGCCACGCCAGGAGGTGGCCACGACTCTTGCGAGCGCGATGATGATGAACAGATAGGCGAGCAGAAAGACCTTATCGAGCATCATCAGGTAATCGACATCGGGCAGCCCTGACGTCGCCGTCAGCTGCAGCGCGACCAGAGTCAGCAGGGCGGTGATGCCGAGGCCGATGCGGCCTTCCACATAACGCGGCCGCACGAAGTAGACGAGCGACGCGCACACGACGATGAGCAGAATCGGTACGAAGGTCTTGAGCGACATGGCAATGACGGGCCGGGTCACCGGAACCGAGATGACGATGCGCGAATAGGGTTCCGCCTTCGGCGCCGAAAGGTCGCCAAAATTGGTCGGATAGGTGTTGGTGATGATGCGCATGGTGGGCTTGCCGACCTTGAAGCCCGGCAGGGTGATGACCGGATCGATGATCACCGGATGCTTGCCGTCGGCGACGTAGACCTGCTCGCGCGCGCCTGCGAGCGTGTCCTCCATGATGACATTCAAGACCTGGGTGTCGAACGGATAGGCCTCGAGTGGGAACTTGGCGGCGAACAGGCCCTGGTAACGGATAATCGCATAGCGGCTGCCGTCCGGCATCGCCTCCGGCGTGTCCGTCAACTCATCGCGGCGGTTATTGTCCGACGCAAACCGGTTCATGAACTCCACCGACTTGGATGGGTCCGTATCCGGCGACCGCCAGCGGAACCAGACATAGAGATCGATGATGTAGTTGTTGGTCTTGAAGTCGAGCTGCTGGATGTCGTTGACATAGGCGCCGACGATCACCTGTTGCGGGTCTTGCGGAGAGGGTGCGGTCTCGATCGCCTCAATAACGGGGCGCGGCGCATCTTGTGCCGCAGCGCTGCCGGCGACGATGAGCAGCGCCAGCGCGACGAGAGCGGCGAGACGGCTAGCCATCGGACGCGGCATAGGTGCAACTGGCGCCGCCGCCGGCCTTGTCCTTCACCTCGGCGACGTCGATGGCGCAGTCTAGCTTCGACAGAGACACCCAGATATTGCCGGCGCCGGGGTCCGCCTCGACCCCGACCTCGAGCAGCGTGGCGTAGAGCTCATGCGCGGCGCGGCCCTCCAGCGTGACGGTCTTGCCGCCGAAGATGAGATCGCAGTCATGGGCGGTGATATCGACATTGCTTGCACGGCACGCGACCTTATCCGCCGTGACGGCGATCTTGCCGCTGGCCGGAACACCGGTCTTACCGTCGAGGAAAGCCATGAGCGCGGTCTTGTCCGGGGCGCCAAGAAGCGGCGAGACATTGCCGACCAGAGCGGCCAAAGCGAGCGCGCCGCTGCCGAAGGCTTCAGCGGCGTTGGCAGCCGGGGGCGCGACCAGAAGCAGCGCAGGAATCAGAAGGAGGCGCTTCAGCCGCTTCATTCTTGCTTCCTTCCTCGAAGGACCTTCACGCCAAGAAGATGGTGCCCCAGGCCGGATTCGAACCAGCACGCCCTTGCGGATAACAGATTTTGAGTCTGTCGCGTCTACCATTCCGCCACTGGGGCTTTCGGGCCGGGAACATGGGGTAAGCCGCTGTCCGGGTCAACTCTCGGTGAGGCCGCAGCCCGCGTCCGCAGAGCCGATGGACAAGGGCCGAGTCCCCGGCTAAGCAAAGCGCCATGTTGAGGCGCGCCTATGAACGGACCATGGAGTTCGCCGCTCATCGCAATGCGCCGTGGGCCCTCGCGGTCGTGGCATTCATCGAGAGCTCGGTGTTCCCGATCCCTCCCGACGTGGTGCTCATCCCCATGGTGCTCGCTGAGCGGCGGAAGGCTTGGCTTTACGCCTCCATCGCCACCGTCGCCTCGGTCATCGGCGGCATCTTCGGCTATATCATCGGCTATTTCCTGTTCGAGACGATCGGCCAGCCGATCCTCGGCTTTTACGGTTATGGCGCACGCGTTCGAGGATTTCGCCAACGCTACAACGAATACGGCGCCTGGATCGTGTTCATCGCCGGCGTCACGCCTTTCCCCTACAAGGTCATCACCATCGCCAGCGGCGTGACCCAGCTCAATTTCCTGGTGTTCATGCCGGCGAGCGTGGCGGCGCGGGGCTTGCGCTTCTTCATTGTCGCCGGACTGCTGTATTGGTTCGGCCCGCCGATCAAGGATTTCATCGACAAATATCTCGGCATCCTGTCGATCCTGTTCGTGGTGCTGCTGATCGGCGGCTTCGTCCTCATTAAATATGTGATGTAAGAGGCAGGCGATGGCTGATGGCTGATTCCGACCGACTGGCAGGGCGCATGATGATGCTCTGCGCCGTCGTGTTTGCGCTGGCGCTCTTGCCCGATCCTGACCGCGCTCGCCTTCGAGCATTTCGGCGGCTATGCGCCATGCCAGCTCTGCCTGCAGGAGCGTTACGCCTATTACTTCGCCGTGCCCGCCGCGCTTGTTGCGCTATCCTCAGCCGCATGCGGCTGAAAGTTGCGGTTCGCTCGCCTGCTCGTGCTGGTCCGCTCGCCATTGGTTTTTTGCAACGCGGCGCTCGGCGTCTATCACGCGGGCGCGGAGTGGAAATGGTGGCCCGGGCCCGAGACCTGCGGCGGCGGCTTCGATCTCAAATGGGGCAAGGACGGCATCGTCGATACGCCGGTCATCCGCTGCGACGAGGCCTCCTGGTGGTTCCTCGGCCTATCCTTCGCCGCCTGGAATGCCATGGTTTCCGCGGTGCTGGCCGCGATCGCCGCCTTCGGCGCCGCCCGCACGCGCTGACCTACAGCGCCTCTTCGCTCACGAAAGTTTCAAGCGTGGTGATTGGCCTTGCCAAGGCCCGCCTGCTATACGGAAGGGAAGATTTCCCCTTGGAGAGTCCCAAAAATGACCCTGATCCGCGCCTTTCTTGCCGGCCTCGTTGCCGTTGCCTTGCTTGGCTCCGTCCCCGCTTCGGCGGCGGAGTGGAAGGAATTCACCCCTGAAGCGCTCGCCGCGGCGAAGGCCGAAGGCAAGCCCATCCTGGTCGACGTGTTCGCGGCGTGGTGCCCGACATGCCGGGCGCAGAACCCGATCCTGGTCAAGCTCACCCGCGAGCCCAAATTCAAGAACCTCGTGGTGCTCAAGGCCGACTTCGACACCCAGAAGGACGACCTGAGGGCGCTTAATGTGCGGTCGCCAGAGCACGCTGATCGTCTTCAAGGGCGGCAAGGAGCTTGACCGGTCGGCGGGCGACACGAGCCAGATCTCCATCGAGGGCATGCTCGACAAGACGCTCTAGGGCGTCCGTCGTAGGCATAGCGCGATGATCGGAACAATCGGCCTGGCGCTTCTGGCGGGCGTCTTTCGATCCTGTCGCCCTGCGTGCTGCCGCTGCTGCCGATCGTGCTCGGCACCGCGCAGAGCGAGCACCGGCTCGGGCCGGTGGCCTTGGCGGCGGGCCTCGCTCTGTCCTTCACGGTGATCGGCCTGTTCGTCGCTACTGTCGGCTTCGCCATCGGGCTCGACACCGATGTGTTCCGCGCGATCTCGGCGCGTCCTGCTCATCGCCGTCGGCATGGTGCTGCTGGTGCCGCGCTTGCAAGAGCAATTCGCCGTGGCGGCAAGCCCGGTCGGGGCTTGGGTCGACGATCGTTTCGGCGGATTCGCCGGCACCAGCCTTTACGGCCAGTTCGGCCTCGGGCTGCTGCTCGGCGCGGTATGGGCGCCGTGCGTCGGACCGACGCTGGGAGCCGCCTCGCTGCTCGCCGCCAAGGGCGAGAATCTCGGCCAGGTGGCGCTCACCATGCTCGCCTTCGGCATCGGCGCGGCACTGCCCTTGATGGTGCTCGGCTTCGTCTCGCGGGAGGCGATGATGCGCTGGCGCGGCCGCCTGATGGAGGCGGGCAAAGGCGGCAAGATGCTGCTCGGCGTGCTGCTGGTCGCGGTCGGCCTGCTCGTTGCCACCGGCGTCGACAAGCGGCTCGAGACGTTCCTCGTGGACATCTCGCCTGACTGGCTGACGAACGTCACCACGCAATATTGAGGGCCGGCCTACGGCTCCAGCTCGGTATCCCAGTAGAGATAATCGAGCCAGCTCTCATGCAGATAGTTCGGCGGGAACAGGCGCCCATTGCGGTGCAGCTCGAACACCGTGGGCCGATAAGGCTTCTGCGCCGGCCACATCTTGGCCTGCGCCGGCATCACGCCGCCCTTCCTGAGATTGCACGGAGCGCACGCCGCCACGACGTTCTCCCAGCGGGTCAGGCCGCCGCGGGAGCGCGGAATGAGATGGTCGAAGGTGAGATCCTGGCTGTCGCCGCAATATTGGCAGGTGAAGCGGTCGCGCAGGAACACGTTGAATCGGGTGAAGGCGGGATAGAGCGCCGGGCGCACATAGCTCTTCAGCGACACCACGCTCGGCAGCTTCATCTCGAACGAGGGCGAGTGAACCGCGTGGTCGTATTCGGAGACGATGTTGACGCGGTCGAGGAACACGGCCTTTACCGTGTCCTGCCAGCCCCAAAGCGAGAGCGGATAATAAGAGAGCGGCCGATAGTCGGCATTCAGCACGAGCGCCGGGTAAGTGCCTGGGGCAGCCGATGCGGTTGCGACGTTCAAGGCCAAACGGTCCTTCAACTTGCCCGTCGCACTCGGGCCTTCTTCTCGATGGGCCGGATACTATAAGGACGTGTCACGAATGTGAAGGGCCCCACATCATGTGGTCCGAGATGGCCTCTGCCCCTAGGCGACGCCGAAACCCCTTACGGGCCTTGGCGGAGCGGAGCGGTCTCAAAGGCGTGCTTTAAAAACGCGCCGCCAAGCCGCAAGCCCTCGCCGTCGATGCCATGGCCGATACCCTCGGCGACATGCCATTCCACCGGCAGACCGGCTTGGGCCAGCTGCTCACGGGCCATGAGCATGGCGTCGACGGGGATCACCTCGTCCATGTCGCCATGCACCAGCAGGATGTCGGGGCCGGAACCCGGTACGGGCAAGGCCTCGACGGTGGCGAGCGCGCCGGAATAGCCGACAATCGCCGCGGGCGCCGGCTTGCGGGCGAGGCCGACCGCAAGGGCCATCATGGTGCCCTGGCTGAAGCCCACCAGGCCCAGCGCCTCAGCCGGCAGCTCGTAGCGTTTCAGCTCCGCATCGAGAAAGGCTTGCAGCGCGGGCGCCGCCCGCTTCACGCCTTCGGCGATCAGCGCCATGTCGCCGAGCGAGAGATCGAACCATTGCCGGCCCATGGGCGCCATGCCGCACGGCTCCGGCGCGTTCGGCGACACGAACGCGGCATGGGGCAAGCTTTGCGCCCATTCACGCCCCAGGCCGATCAGATCGTTGCCGTCGGCGCCATAGCCGTGCAGGAACACCACGAGCTGGCGAGGCGCGCCGCCCGCGGCGGGTTCGAGACGCGGCCCGTCAAGCTGCTGCGAGGTCATCTAGGCGGAGACCTGAACCGCCCGCACCTAGTCGCCCTCCGGGACGTCGTCGGCGGAATGGGCGTTGAGCTGGCCGTACATCTGAGCGCCGATGTCGTTCAACAGGCCGAGCTGGGTCTCGAGGTAGTCGATGTGACCCTCCTCGTCGGACAGCAGCTCCTCGAACAGGTCCATGGTGACATAGTCCTCTTCCTTCCGGCAGCAGGCGCGCGCTTCCATGTAGAGGGCGCGGGCGCCGTACTCGGCCTTGAGGTCGCATTCGAGGATCTCTTTGATGTTCTGGCCGATCATCAGCGGATCGAGCTTCTGCAAATTGGGGAAGCCCTCGAGGAAGATGATGCGGGTCACGAGCTTGTCGGCGTGATGCATCTCCTCGATCGACTCTTCACGCTCCTTCTTGGCCAGCTTGCTGTAGCCCCAGTCGTCGAGCAGCCGGTAGTGCAGCCAATATTGATTGACGGCGGTCAGCTCGCTCGTCAGCGCCTTGTTCAGATACTCAATGACTGTTGGATTGCCCTTCATGTCGCGATTCTCCTCTCAACCTTGGTCATCATCATGACGTGATCTTCAGTGTGCGGCTAGTCTCGGCGCTCGTTGGCGGAGCGGTGAGGCAGTGCGGCCGCCGAAGCCGGCCCTTGTTCGTCGTAGCCGACCATGAGTTTGGCGATGAGCGGCAGACAGGTCCCGCAGGATGGCCGCTTACCCAGTTGCCGGTAGATCGACCCTGGGGTGAGCACCACGTACGGATCCTTGGTGCGCAGTGCCGATACGGCTTCGGCGATGTCGTCGGCCGTGATCATGGAGCAGGAACAGACAATCATGCCTCTCTCTAAGGCGGCGCGGATGGCTTGTCGTCAAGTCCCGCGCAAAAACAAACTCATGCCGTGCCTTTGGGGTCGGTCTAGGCGGGTTCGGCTCAGATTAGGATAGTTCTAAAGTGGAATGTGTGGGGCCGCAAGTCAAAGGCTTTCCAAGCGGGCCGGGAGGGTCTGACCAGGCCGTTGCTTAGCGCCTTATAAACCAAGCAATTTATCCGAGTTTTAAGTCGTCTCTGCGATGCTCCCGGGAGAACAGAGCAAAAACCAACGGCGGGGGCCGATCATGCAAAGCAGAGATTTTCAGCCGGACGACCTGTTCACGCAGATCCAAATTCTTGTGGATGGGCTCGAAGCGGAGCGACGCGCGCGCGAGGCGGCGGAGACGGCCGATGCGGCCAAGTCCGAAATCCTCGCGGTGATGGGCCGTGAGCTGCACGCGCCCATGGAAGGGCTTGTCGCCATGGCCGACCGCCTGCTCGCGGGTTCGCTCAACGGCTCGCAGCGGCGTCAGGCCGAGATACTGGCGCACACGGCGCGCAGCCTGCTCGGCGCGGTCCACGACGTGCTCGACTTCACCACGCTCGAAGCCGGCGAGGCCGAGCTGTCATCGCAGCGGTTCGATCTGCACGCGCTGGTCAGAAGCGCCGCCTCGGTGCTGCAGGCGCGCGCAAGCGCCAAGGGTCTCACCAGCGGCGTCGATATGGGCGCCAACTGTCCCCGCTTCATTCTCGGCGACGAGGTGCGGGTCCGCCAGGTTCTGATGGGCTTGATCGAGGCCGCGCTGCAATCGACGAG
Organism: uncultured Alphaproteobacteria bacterium; assembly: GCA_963793075.1. Taxonomy (GTDB): domain Bacteria; phylum Pseudomonadota; class Alphaproteobacteria; order Rhizobiales; family Methyloligellaceae; genus Methyloceanibacter. Next base: position 202,006 of record CAWBYO010000006.1, on the reverse strand, counting down.
CGAGGGCTCGGTGCGGCTCTATGTCAGCGTCAACGACGCGAAGACGCCGCTCACGCTGCGCTTCGACATCACCGACACGGGCACCGGCATGACCGAGCAGGAGCAGGAGAGCCTGTTCCGCCCGTCGGCCGATCAGTCACGCGTTGGCGGCGGGTTCGGCCTGCCGATCGCGCGGCGGCTGGCCGGGGCGATGGGCGGCGATGTCGGCTGCGACAGCGCGCTCGGCCAAGGCACGCTCTATTGGTTTACGCTCCAGGCAGAGCCCGCGGCGGATCAAGACGGGATGGACATGATCGTGGCCGAGGCGGCGAATGACACGGTTCCGCAGGAGCTGGCACCGAAAGGCACGCTGTCAGGCCATGTGCTGGTGGTCGAAGGCAATACCGTCAACCGCATGCTGATCGGCGCCTATCTCGATGAGTTCGGTCTGACCTACGAAGGCGTCGAGAATGGCGCCGCGGCCATCATGTGCCTCGATGCCCGCAGCTACGATCTCGTGCTCATGGATACGGTGCTGCCGGACTACGACGGCAAGCTGATCGCCAAGCGTATCCGTTCCATGCATGCGCCCTCATCGGAAGTGCCGATCGTGGCGATCACCGCGCGCGACGCCACCGACGACGAGCAAGACTATGTCGCCGCCGGCATCAACGCCTGCGTGGCGAAGCCGATCCAAGGCCGCGCGCTCTATGCGGGGCTCGTGCCGTTCCTCGACGCGCCGAAGCCGCTCGACGTGTCCATGGACCTCGAGGTGTTCGCCAAAGCGAGCTGAGGCCGTGCCGGGTTTGGACTTCGCCTAGACGTTGTCCATCAAAACGCCGGCGAGCAGGATCAGATAGGCGATCAGCAATAGGCCGAGCCCGTAGCCGGTGAAGAACGGCAACGGCACGATCATGCCGATAACGACCAAAATGGCGATAACGACGGAGACGATGAACGTCTCCCGGCGCGGCGAGCTCAGATTGAAGTTCATGATGTTCCCCCTTGGCCAGGACGCCTGAACAGATTCGGGCGCTGGGTTGCGAGTTTAGCGGCAAAGCGCGCCTGCTGTCATCGCCAGACGATGGGGAGACTTCTAGAGCCGCACCCTTTCCTTGGCGCGCAAGGGCGGCACGGGCACGCCAGCCTCGGCCAGCAATTCCACCTTGCTGTCCACGAGGCCGACAATGCCGGTCATGATCTCGTTGAGCTGGAAGTCCTTGGGCGTGTAGACGGCCGAGGCGCCGCATTGCTTGAGGATATTGACGTCCTCGGGCGGAATGATGCCGCCGACCACGATCGGGACATCGCCGAGTCCCGCCTCGCGCAGCTTCTGCGCCACCTCGCGCACCAAAGACACATGAGACCCTGAGAGGATGGAGAGCCCAACCACATGGGCCCTGGCCTCTTTTGCCTGCTCGACGATCTCGGCGGGCGTCAGGCGGATGCCGTCATAGACGACCTCCATGCCGCAATCATGGGCGCGGACGGCGATCTGCTCGGCGCCGTTGGAGTGGCCGTCGAGGCCGGGCTTGCCGACGACGAAGGTGAGCGTGCGGCCGAGTTTGCCGGAGACGTCGGCGACGAGCTCGCGGATCTGCTTCAGGCGCTCCTCGTCGACGGCGTGCGCGGCGCCGATGCCGGTCGGCGCGCGATATTCGCCGAACACCTCGCGCAAGACCGCGCCCCACTCGCCGGTGGTGACGCCGGCTTTCGCCGCGGCGATGGAAGGCGGCATGATGTTGCGGCCTTCGCTTGCGGCCTCTTTCAGATCGACCAGCGCCTGGCGGGCGGCGGCATTGTCGCGCTGCTGGCGCCAGGCCTGGAGGGCGGCGATCTGCTCGATCTCGACCGATTCCGGCACGGTGAGAATGCCCTCGGCCCCGGAGTTGAGCGGCGACTCTTCGGTCTCGGTATAGCGGTTGACGCCGACCAAGACTTGATCGCCGCGCTCGATGTCGGCGATACGGGCGGCGTTGGAGGCGATCAGCGCCTCCTTCATGTAGTCGATGGCGGCGACGGCGCCCCCCATGCTGTCCAGCTTGGCGAGTTCGGCGCGGGCCTGTTCCTTGAGCTCCTCCACCTTGCGGTCGATCACTTTGGAGCCGTCAAAGATGTCGGCATATTCGAGCAAGTCGGTCTCGTAGGCGACGATCTGCTGCAGGCGGAGCGACCATTGCTGGTCCCAGGGCCGGGGCAGGCCAAGCGCCTCGTTCCACGCCGGAAGCTGCACGGCGCGGGCGCGCGCCTTCTTCGACAGCACGACGGCGAGCATCGACAGGAGGATGCGGTAGGGATTGTTCTCGGGCTGCTGCTCGGTAAGTCCCAGCGAGTTGACCTGAACGCCGTAGCGGAAGCGCCGCAACTTCGGATCGGCGACGCCATAGCGGTCGCGCGCGATCTCATCCCAAAGATCGACGAAGGCGCGCATTTTGCTCACCTCGGTGATGAAGCGTACGCCGGCATTGACGAAGAAGCTGATGGCGCCGACGACGCTCGGGAAATCGGCGTCGGAGACCTCGCCGGAGTTCTTGACCTCGTCGAGCACGGCCACGGCCGTGGCCAGCGCGAAGGCGAGCTCTTGCGCCGGCGTCGCTCCCGCCTCCTGCAAATGATAGGAGCAGACATTGGTCGGGTTCCATTTCGGCATCTCGCGGTTGGTAAAGACGATGACGTCCTTGATCAGCCGCAGAGACGGCGCGGGCGGGAACACATAGGTGCCGCGCGACAGATATTCTTTGAGGATATCGTTCTGCACCGTGCCGGTGAGCTTCGTCCGGTCGGCACCTTGCTCGTCGGCGAGCGAAACATAGAGCGCCAGCAGCCACGCCGCCGTGGCGTTGATCGTCATCGACGTGTTCATCGCGTCGAGCGGGATGTCCTTGAGCAGGGCCCGCATGTCGCCGAGATGGGAAACCGGCACGCCGACCTTGCCGACCTCGCCGCGGGCCAGCGCCTCGTCGGAATCGTAGCCGGTCTGGGTCGGCAGATCGAAGGCGATGGACAGGCCGGTCTGACCCTTGGACAGGTTCTTGCGGTAGAGCTCGTTGGACGCCGTCGCCGTCGAATGGCCCGCATAAGTGCGGAACATCCAAGGCTTATCGTGAGGGGGCTTGTCGCGTGTGGTTTTGCCGTCTGCCATTCGCTGTCTCCGGGCGCCTCATGTCGCGCGCGCTGGCCTCATCGAAGCACGGGGGCCCGCCTTGGTGCAACTCAAGGGGCCGCCGCTATCTGCCCCTATTCCATGGACCCGAAACGATTTCAAATCCCTTCCATGGGGATGCCCAACACCACAACGGCGAGGGCCATGGCGGCGAGCGCCAGGAACGCCGCGGCATGAAGCCCGCGCCGGCGCACATCCGGGCTCCTCAGCGCCACGCCCGCGGCGACCAGGCATTGCAGCAGGTAGAATAACGCAAATGCCCGCGAGGCAAGGGCGATGACGGCGAAAATATCGAGGCTCCAGGTGAGGACGATGCCGATCAGGGCGATGACGGGATAAGCGTGGCGATGGTCTATTCGCTTGCCGCTGACCTGCTCGATGAGGCCGCCGGCGCCAATGGAATCGGCGACCGCGGCCGACAGCTGGGCAAACACGGCGCCGATCACGATCAGATAGACCAGGCTCGAGGCGGCCGGCTCAAGCACGGCGATGATGCCGGTGGCGTTGCCGTTCAGGGCCTTGGGATCGTCGACCGCGGCCATCGCCAGGAGAAAGAAGACCATATAGATGGCGCCGGACAGCCACTGCGCATAGCGCATGGTGCGGACGCGGAGTTCGGGCGGATAGGCGCCGGCGAGGAAGCGCGAGGTCTCGAAGCCCTGGACGACGACGAGCAGGCCGAGCACCACCCTGGCCGACTGCCAGTCGAACGGCTTCGTCGGTTCGACGATATGCCAGGTGCCGTTGAGGCTCGCGTCGATATTGAACCAGGCCAAAGCGGCTAGCGCCGCGGCGATGATGGCGAGCTTCAGGCCGACGGCATATTCCTCGACGCTTTCGAGGCCGTGCAGGCCGCGCAGCAGGCCCTGCGCGCCGATGCCGAGCAGAATGGCCGTGGTGACGACTTTGCCGATCAGCGGCTCTTCGATCCCCAGACCTTTGAGCAGGAAGGCCGCGAGCAGCGTGAGGTAGTAGGTGACCGAGATGAAATAGGCGAGGGCGAGCGCGAGATGCGAGGCACGCTCGACAAAGCCGAGCCGGCGATAGCCGGCTTTGGCGAAGAGCTGCTCGCCATGCAGAATGTTGAAACGGATGGCGCCGCCGAGCAGGTAGGCGAAGACCACGAGACAGGCCATGGCGATCACGGCGTAGGAGCCGAGATCGTGGGTCAGCAGCGGAAACGAGACGAGGAAGCCGGAGCCGATAATGGAGGCGAGCGGCGTAACGGTTGCCCGCCATACGGGCGAGGCCGTGAGCTTGGGTGAGAACAGCAGCGCCGCGACCGCCGCCAGGACCACGAAGACGATGATATTGCTGGTCATTGCGTATGCGGTTTAGGGCAATTTGGCCGGCAAGCCTATGAGCGCATCGCCGCTGCGCATGATCGAAAAACGATGGGGGCGGCGCTGCTGCGCCGCCCCCCGCGAGGTCGTCGAATAAAGCTTGATTACTCGGCCGAGGTCTTGTTCTTGGCGCCCTCGCCCGCAGCACTCTTCTCGACACCAGAACCGCCAGGGGCATTGCCGCTGGAATCGCCCTCATTCATGCCCATGCTGCCATCAGGATCGTCTGTGTCCTTGTTGGTGGCGCCTTCGCTGTCGGCGCTCGCCTTAACGCCGGTGCCGCCGTCGTCGTCGGCCATGTCACCGCCGCCCTGCATGGAGCCGGCGCCCGAGGCCGGCATCTCGTTCTCGCCTTTCTGGGTCGTCGCCTTGCCGGCGGCGCTCTCGTTCACGCCGCTGCCGCCAGGGGCATCGCTCGTGTCCGCGGCGATCACGATATCGCTCGTGGCGCCCGTCGCCTCTTCGGCGACAACCGGGCCGGCAAAGCCGATGGCCAAGGCGGCCGCAGCCGTCATCAATGTGGTCGTTCTCATGGGAGTCTCCTTCGCAAGGGTTTGTTCGCAAGTCTTTGGGGAAGCCGGGCGCTTCGGCTTTCGTGTTTGTCTCGTGCCGATTGACGCGCCGACCCATTCAAAACGCACCCCTGCACTCACAGTTCCGGTGACGGTCGGGCGCTCACGGAGAGTTCAAGCGGCGGGTGGTCGAAAAGGACGCATTGCCGCCCTTGCGCGAATCGACCCCTGGGCAGACCCGATTCTTTTTGCTAACCCTCCAACCCGATTGAAGGTCGCCCTGCCGGAAATAGGGCAAATCCAAGGAAGCCCCGGCACTTTTGGGGCGGTCGTGTGTTAAGTCTGCGGCCCGCAAACATGTTGCAGTCGCGAGATGGATCGAAGACAATTGCCGCAGTGCAAAAAGAGACCGAACAAGAGGACTGGGGGAACGATCGGATGAATGAAATGTCTTTAACTGCAGTTTCTCCAGAAACCGCCGGGCCGCGTGGCGAGATCAAGGATCTCTACGAGATCGGCGAGATTCCGCCGCTCGGTCACGTGCCGAAAAACATGTATGCCTGGGCGATCCGCCGCGAGCGGCAGGGTCCGCCGGACGAGGCGATGCAGGTTGAGGTGGTGCCCACATGGGAGCTTGATAGCCACGACGTGCTGGTTCTGGTGATGGCGGCCGGCGTCAACTACAACGGCGTTTGGGCCTCACTCGGCAAGCCGATCTCGATGTTCGACGTGCACAAGAATCCCTATCATATCGCCGGTTCCGACGCGTCCGGCATCGTTTGGGCCGTGGGCTCCAAGGTCAAGCGCTGGAAGGTCGGCGACGAGGTCGTCATCCACTGTAACCAGGACGACGGCGACGACGAGGAATGCAACGGCGGCGATCCGATGTTCTCGCCGTCCCAGCGCATCTGGGGCTACGAGACGCCGGACGGCTCTTTCGCGCAGTTCGCGCGCGTCCAGGACCGTCAGCTTCTGCCGCGGCCACAGCATCTCACCTGGGAGGAGGCCGCCTGCTACACGCTGACGCTCGCCACCTCCTACCGCATGCTGTTCGGCCATCGTCCGCACACGCTGAAGCCCGGCCATAACGTTCTGGTGTGGGGCGCCTCGGGCGGTCTCGGCTCCATGGCCATTCAGCTCTGCGCCACGGCCGGCGCCAACGCCATCGGCGTCGTGTCCGAGGACGACAAGCGCGACTACGTGATGTCGCTCGGCGCCAAGGGCGTGATCAACCGCAAGGACTTCAACTGCTGGGGCCAGATGCCCGCCGTCGGCACGCCGGAATATGACGCGTGGAATAAGGAGGTCCGCAAGTTCGGCAAGGCGATCTGGGAGATCACCGGCAAGGGCGTGAACGTCGACAGCGTGTTCGAGCATCCGGGCGAGGCGACCTTCCCGGTCTCCTGCTTCATCGTGAAGCGCGGCGGCATGGTCGTGTTCTGCGCCGGCACCACCGGCTACAACCTCACCATGGACGCGCGCTATGTGTGGATGCATCAGAAGCGCATCCAGGGCTCCCATTTCGCCCATCTGCTGCAGGCGAGCCAGGCCAACAAGCTCGTCATCGAGCGGCACATCGACCCGTGCATGTCGGAAGTTTTCCCCTGGGAGCAGATCCCCAAGGCCCATATGCGCATGTGGAAGAACGAGCATCGCCCCGGCAATATGTCGGTGCTGGTGAGCGCGCCGGTCACGGGCCTTCGGACCTTCGAGGACGTGCTCGAAGCCAGCAAGGAAATGCACGGCGGGTCCTAAGAGCGCCGCCATTCGAATACGGCCGCTAAGCGGCCGGAAGCGCCTCGGGCCAAAAGCCCGGGGCGTTTTTTGCCCGGTTACGGACCCCTAGGATCGATTGGTCCTTTGGAGCAGCCTCTATTCCGGTGTCACGAAGCGGACGGCCTTCTCGTAGATCAGGAGCGCCACGCAGCCGCCGTGGCTCCCCGGCGAGTGCCGCGAGCCGGGCTGGTGGATGACGAAGCTGCCTGCCGGATAGGTGCCGTCCTCGTCATACTGATCCCCTTCGACAACGAACATGTGCTCGTAACCAACATGCTCATGCTCGGCGACACGTGCGCCGGCCTCGTAACGCAGCAGCACAGCCGACGCTCCGCCGTTCGTTTCCTGGTACAGCCAATGGGCCGTAACGCCCGGCCGGAAGGGCTGCCAATCACTCTCCTGACGCAGCGTGCCTACGAATTCCTGAAGGTTGTGAAGGACCAGAGGGGCCGTGAGCGCGAGCATGTGTCAGTCTCCAGGGCTGCTATGCGCGACCCGCGGCGCAGCACGTGGCTTTGCCGCACGTGCGGGTTTTGTCGCGGGGATGGGCTTTGCGGCATCTGCCGGCGCCACGTCGAACCCGTTGTCCTCGATCCAGCCCAAGCCGAGCATGAGCCAGGTGGTGAACACGAACGGTGCGGAGAGCGTCTGAACTCCGAGGTCGGCGATGGCCGGGGTCATGATTGTGGCAAGCAGGGCGCCCAATATGGAGAGCCTGAGTTTCCCGCCGCAGACTACGAACACCGAGACCGCCGTGAGAACACCGTTGAAGCCGTAGAGGCCAAGGTCGGCGCTCGCTGGGTCGGCATTGCTGTAATAGTACGCCACCGCTGTGCCGATGATGGCGCCGAAGACGGCCAGCACGCCGTGCCGCCAGTTGCTGAGAAGCACGCCGCTGGCAAACAGTACGCCGGACAGAATTGTGGGAGAGAACAAGGCCTGCCCCAGGCTCAACATCACGGCCGTGACGGGATGGAACGTGGCGTGCGCTGCCGTGAAATGGAGCGGCTGAACGGCGTCGAGATGTGGCGCCAGCACATAGAGCGCCCAGAACACGATTAGGAACGGTAGAGCGAGCGTCGGAAACGGCAGGACGGCCACACACAGCCGCACCAGCACAATCGTGATCGCGACGCAGACGACGAGCACGATCCACATGCCGACATTGGCCCAGCCGACTACAAAGAAGGCGGGAAGCCCGAGCGCGATCAGGCAAGGATTGAGACCGGGAAGACCGGTCGCGAGAATCGGACCCCGTTCTCCCATCAACATGCGCCCCGCCGGGGCCATGATTCCTGCCACCAGCAGGTAGGCGAAACTGATCGGCGAGGCGACCAGGACCGCCACCAGGAAGAACAGTCCCGTCAGTTCGTTGCTCTGGAAGCAAATCTGCGAGCAGCCCCGCAGCACCATCCGCCAATATGGAACCTGGCCGCTCGCGACAGGCGGAAAGATGTAATCGACGGGCTGTTTCATTGGAGGCTCCATGTACCGCGCACGACGTCGACTGGCACGTGGTCATGTCCTTGTGGGTGGAAGCGCGAGGCCGCCGTTCGCCGCGCTATGCAGCGACAGGCCTGTCCGGACTTACGTGTCCCGCTTCCTCCTTGGCCAACAACTTCAGCAAGACGTCTGATTTGCAGGTCCAGCCGACGATGCCGCCTTGGGCAACCAGCGCCTTCAGGGTCATGGCCTTGAACTCGGGGAAGTAACTGTCGGTGCCGTCCTCGACCAGGATGCAGTCGTAGCCGCGGTCGTTCGCACAGCGCATGGTCGTTTGCACGCAGACCTCGGTCGTCACGCCCGTGATCACGAGCTGGGTGATTTTCCGAAGCTTCAGATAATCGTCGAAGACGGTGTTGTAGAATGTATCCTTGCCCGGCTTGGAGATGACGAGTTCCCATTTGGCGGGCGCGCACTCGGGAATGAAGTCCGATCCCTCCTCGCCGTCGATCAGGATCCGCCCCATCGGTCCCTGGTCGCCGATCTTCAGCTTGGGGTTGCCGCGGTTCCGCTTGGCGGTCGGAAGGTCGGAGAGATCCGGCTTGTGGCATTCCTTGGTGTGGATGATCGGCAGCTCGGCCTTGCGAAAGGCTTCCTGGAGCTTGGCGATAACCGGGATGCAGGGCTGGAGATTCTTGATGTTGTCGCCGAGCGACTCGGCAAATCCGCCCGGCTGACAGAAGTCCCGCTGCATGTCGATGCAGACCAGGGCAACGTGGTCGAAACTGAAATCGTAGTGAAATGGCTTCGCGTCAACTATCGGCATGTCTTCCCTCCATCGCTGGGCCCGGTTCGTCCCACCGGGTCGCGTAGCCGCATGAGTGGGCCCGGTTGCACACGCATAGCTGGAGCAACTTAAAATAGGCTTGAAAAAGTCGCGCTAATTCGGGGTTTTTGATAATGCCGGAGGCATCCGTGGCGCGATCTGACATAGTTGGGAACGCTTGAGAACAGCTTCCAACAACCACGAGCGGCCCATGTTGTACGACACAGTTCTCCTACGCACCTTCGTCGCCATCTGCGATAGCGGCAGCTTCACCAAGGCCGCGCGCGCGGTGAATCTCACCCAGTCGGCGGTGAGCCTTCACGTCAAACGTCTTGAAAACCAGGTCGGTACGCGCCTGATCGTGCGCAAGACCCGTGGGCTCCGGCTGACGGAGCAGGGCGAGGTTCTGCAATCCTACGCACGGCGAATCCTCGCTCTGTACAAGGAAGCCGAGCAACATCTGAGCCGCGATAGCGGCGGCACGGTGCGGATCGGCGTGCCGGAATATTTCGATCTCCACACGCTGTCTTCGTTGCTGCGGCAATTCTCGGCCCACTATCCCGAAATCAGGTTGCATATCGAGCTCGGCATCGGCCCAGACATCTCCGCATTGCTGGACGAGGGCGAGCTCGATCTCGTGATCGTCAGCAACGAGATCGGGGAAGGCGACGGCATTGCGCTGTGCCGCGAACGCCGCGTCTGGGCGGCCGGACGGGCCATGCAGCTCGGCCCGGAAGAACCGGCGCCGCTCGCGCTCTACCCGCCCTTCTGCCGGTGGCGCCAGCTGTCGCTCGAAGAACTTGCTAAGGCTGGCCGGACCTGGACGCTCGCAATCCAGAGCGCGGGGACGGCCGGCATCCTCGCCGCGCTCGAGGCCGGCCTCGCGATCAGCGTGTTTCCCGAATTCAATCTGCCGCCGACGCTCAAAGCCCTTGGCGCCGCCGAGGCGCTCCCGGCGCTGCCCGACTTCGAGTTCGTGCTGCGGCGAAGCCGGAGCAGTTCGCCGGCCGCGGACCATCTGGCCGAAATGATCGTCAACTTCTTCCAGCTGTCGAAGGCGCTCCGGCCGGATGCCGGCATGAACTACAAACAGCGCGCGCAGCTTCTGTTGCGCACGAACCTCGAAGCCTAGTCGCCGCAGCCGGATGCATGCTCGTACACGGTCCAGGCATCGTCGTCATGCGCCCGGGGCTTGCAGGGACGCTGGAAGGACTCGCTCGGCGGGGGCTCTACGGGAGCGCCTTTAGGATTGACGCAGATGGCAAAGCCGGTGACCGGGTTTACCACGGCTTGCAGGCATTTCGGCGCGGCCGAGACCGCGGCGGGCGGGGCGGCTTCCTCCGAGGCTTGGTTCTCCGCGGCTGGGACGGCGTCCTCGGCGCATTGGGCCGCCAGGGGAAGCCACATTGTGACGCCCAGTGCCACGACCAGCGTCCTTAGAAATTTCACGATGTCGTCCTCCGAATTCGCGCAACGCCTTCCTCCGCTCAAAACTAAGGGGGAGCCTCTGCGAACGATAACGAAGATGTGTCATCGGGGTGATGAGCGCCGCTCATGGAGGGCTGCAATTCTGGTTTGACTCTGCCCGCCGGTCAGGCTTCGTTGTGCCTGAAAAATCGACCAGAATCGTCCGAGGAGCCAGAGACTTGACCGCTGCCGAGACCCTGACCGACCGCGAGGCTTTGAGCCCCGCAGAGCTGATCCCGTTGCTTGAGGCCGCCGCCGAGGCCGCCGGGGCGTTGAGCGCCCGCGCCACGGAGGCCGTTAAAGCCAAGGTGACCGTTGGCGGCAAGATCGACAATGCGCTGCTCGAACAGGAGCAGCACGCGGCGCATGGCCTCGCCTGGATGGCCACCTATGCCGAAGCGATCCGCCAGCTTGCCGATTATGCCAAGCGCATGGACGGCGAAGGCCGGTTCGGCGAGATGAAGTCGCTGCTCGCTCAGATCGGCGCTGGCGAATATTTGGCGCAGCTGGCCGGCGGCGTCACCATGAGCCAGGGCGAGGTGGCCCGGCTGCATGAGCTCGGCGTGCCGAACTCCGCACGGGACGCGTTCCTCACCGATGACGTCGTGGCGCTGATCCAGGGCGTGACGCCGGAGATGCGGGCCCGCGTCGTGACGCTGATCCAGGACGCGCAAGGCGCCGCGGCCGCCAGCTACGGCGATCCGGAACTCGAGGACACCTATGAGGAGATCCGCGGCGAGATGCGCCGCTTCTCTTTAGCCGAAGTGGTGCCGTACGCGCAGGAATGGCACCTCAAGGACGATTACATACCGCTCGAGCTGCTGACCAAGATGTCGGAGCTCGGCGTGTTCTCGCTCACGCTCCCTGAAGAGTATGGCGGGCTCGGTCTCGGCAAGGAGGCCATGTGCGTCGTCTCCGAGGAACTAAGCCGCGGCTATATCGGCGTGGGCTCGCTCGGCACGCGGTCTGAGATCGCCGAGGAGCTGATCCTGAACGGCGGCACCGACGCGCAGAAAGAAGAATGGCTGCCGAAGATCGCGAGCGGCGAGATCCTGCCGACGGCGGTGTTCACCGAGCCCAATACCGGCTCCGATCTCGCGTCGCTGACTACGCGAGCGGTGAAGGACGGCGACGTCTACCGCATCACCGGGCAGAAGACGTGGATCACGCATGCGGCGCGCGCCGACCTGATGACCGTGCTGGCGCGCACCGATCCGAACGAGAAGGGCTATCGCGGTCTGTCCATGTTCCTGGCGCCCAAGCCGCGCGGCACCGACGACAATCCCTTTCCGGCGGACGGCATGTCCGGCGGGGAGATCGAGGTGCTCGGCTATCGCGGCATGAAGGAGTTCGACATCTCGTTCGACGGCTTCGAGGTGCCGGCGGCCAATCTGCTCGGCGGCGTCGAGGGCCAAGGCTTCAAGCAATTGATGCAGACTTTCGAGGCGGCGCGCATCCAGACTGCCGCACGCGCCATCGGCGTGGCGCAATCGGCGCTCGACCTCGGCCTGCGCTACGGCATGGAGCGCGTGCAGTTCGGCAAGCCGATCGTCGCCTTCCCGCGTGTCGCCGACAAGCTCGCGATGATGGCGGCGGAGATTCTGCTGGCGCGGCAGCTGACCTACTTCTCCGCGCGGGAGAAGGATGCCGGCCACCGCTGCGATCTGGAAGCCGGCATGGCCAAGCTGCTTGCCGCGCGCGCCGCTTGGGCGGCCGCCGACAATGCGCTGCAGATTCACGGCGGCAACGGCTTCGCGCTCGAATATGTGGTGAGCCGGGTCTTGTGCGATGCGCGCATCCTGTCGATCTTCGAAGGCGCGGCCGAGATCCAGGCCCATGTCATCGCCCGGCGTCTGCTCGAGCAATGAGTGTGGCGGCGGAGCCGGCCTTCTCCAAGCGCTCGATCGTTGCGCTTATCATTTTGCTCGCAGCTTGCTTTGCCGCCTCAGCTATCGGCGGGGCGCTGACGACGCCAAATCTCGACTGGTACGCGACGCTGACGAAGCCTGGCTTCACGCCGCCGAACAGCGTCTTTCCCATCGCCTGGATGTTTCTCTATGTCACGGTGGCGGTTGCGGCTTGGCTCGTGTGGCGGGCGCCCGGCAAAGACGAAGGCACGAATCTCGCCTTCATCTGGCTGGGCATTGTGCTCCTGGTCGCCGTGCTCTGGCCGGCCGCATTCTTCTGGCTGCATAGCCCCGCCTTGGGGTTCGGCGTGATCATGGTGTTTCTGGTCACGATCATCATCACCATCGTGATGTTCGGCCGCTTGAGCCGGGTCGCGGCTCTGCTGATGGTCCCGCTTCTGCTGTGGGTGTCGTTCGCGGCGGGGCTGAATTTCGCCATCTGGGCGCTGAACAGCGGTTACGATTTCGGTCAGCCAGCACCATGATCGTTAGATCGTACTCATGACCCCACGCTCCGTCCTCATCACCGGGTGCTCGTCGGGAATCGGTTTTGCGTCGGCGCTGGCGATGAAGGCGCGCGGCTGGCGGGTGTTCGCTACGGCGCGGAAGCCCGAGGACATTGCCCGCCTCAAAGACGAGCACGGGCTCGAAAGCCTCTATCTCGATTATGCGGAGCCGGAGTCGATCGCCGCGGCTGCGGATCACGTGCTCGGGGCGACAAACCGCACGCTGACGGCGCTGTTCAATAACGGCGCCTATGGCCAGCCGGGCGCCGTCGAGGACGTCACGCCCGAGGTGCTGCGCGCCCAGTTCGAGGCCAATGTTTTCGGTTGGCACGACCTGACCTGCCGCGTGATCCCGGCGATGCGGGCGCGGGGTGAGGGGCGCATCGTCTATTGCTCCTCGGTGCTCGGGCTGATCGCGGCGCCCTATCGCGGGGCCTATTGCGCCTCGAAATTCGCGATTGAGGCTCTTGCCGATGTACTTCGCATGGAACTTGGCGGCACGGGCATCCATGTTTCTCTGATCGAGCCGGGGCCGATCGCCACGCGTTTCGTCGAACGCGCTCTCGAAGCCTACCGGCAAAATATCGACCTGGAGGGATCGCCGCACCGGGACATCTACCGGGCGCGGCTCGCGCAGATGGAGCAGGGCGGCCAAAAAGCCTTAAAGCTGCCGCCCGAAGCGGTCGCCAAAAAGCTCGTCCACGCGCTGGAGGCCAAGCGGCCGAAGACCCGGTATTACGTCACGGTTCAGACCTACGCGGTGGCGCTTCTACGGCGTTTGCTGCCGACCCGTGCGCTCGACGTGGTGGCGGCAAGCAACTAAAGTCCTGTCCTGGCGTTGGAATTGACGCCCAACGAGACCCGGGAGGGGCGTGTGGAATATTATCTTCGTTGGATCCTGCCGTTCGCGGTGGCCGCAGTGGCGATCGTGCTGGGTGTCGGCCTGTGGAATATGATGCGCGGGGGAGACCCCAATCTCAGCCAGAAACTCATGCGCGCGCGCGTGATCTTGCAGTTTATCGCGATCCTCATCGTCATGGCCGTCGTCTATCTCACGAGCCATAGAGGCGGATAGCGCCGCTTCGAGCCGGACAACGAAGGCTTGACCCACCTTGGGGCCGGGCTACGCTGAACTCTAAAGCGGACTTTTGCGATCCGCGGATGGCCCTGAGCGATCGGGGCGGGTGGTCATGGTAGTCCTCAACAAGATTTACACGCGCACCGGCGATGACGGCTCGACGGCGCTCGGCTCGGGCCGGCGCGTGGCGAAATACGATCTGCGCGTCGAAGCCTATGGCACGCTCGACGAGACCAATGCGGTCATCGGTCTGGCGCGCCTGCATACGGCCACGGCCGAGCCTGAGCTCGACGCCATGCTCGCGCGGATTCAGAACGATCTGTTCGACCTCGGCGCCGATCTCTGCTTTCCCGACGAGACCAAGGACGGCAGCGCCAAACTGCAAATGACCGACGCCCAGGTCACCTGGCTCGAAAGCGAGATCGATGCGCTCAACCACGCGCTCGATCCGTTGCGCTCCTTCGTGTTGCCCGGCGGCACCCCCGCCGCCAGCTTCCTGCATCTTGCCCGCACCGTGTCGCGCCGGGCGGAACGGCTGATGGTCGCCTTACGCTCGCGTCCGGGCGAACCGGTCGGCGACGCGGCGCTCCGCTACATCAACCGGCTGTCGGACTTTCTGTTTGTTGCCGCGCGCTATGCGAACGGCAAGGGCAAGTCCGATGTGATGTGGGTGCCGGGCAAGAACCGCTGATGCGATCGGCGGTGCGCCCGTGTTCGTCCCCCTCCACGACACCAATCCTCTCAAGAATATCCGCTTTCAATATGTGACGGTGGGGCTGATCGCGCTCAACGTTGTCATCTTCGTCATCTTCCAGACGGGTTGGTTCATTCCGCTGGCCGACGAGGATGTGACGGCGTTCGCGGTGATCCCGGCGAAGCTCTTGGCAAGCACGGGTGGCGGGCCTGCGTTCTTCGCCAACGGCGCGGTTTTCGTGCCGGAACGCCTGACGCTCGTCACCTACATGTTCCTGCACGGCGGCTGGCTCCACCTCATCGGCAACATGCTGTTTCTGTGGGTGTTCGGCGACAATATCGAAGACGCCATGGGGCATATCCGCTTCATCATGTTCTATCTGATGTGCGGGATCTTCGCGGCACTGCTGCATTCCTACATGCTGCCGCACTCGGAGATGCCATTGATCGGCGCGTCGGGCGCCGTGGCCGGGGTCATCGCCGCCTATCTGATCCTCCATCCCAAAGTGAAGGTGTGGGTGCTGGCGCTGTGGCGCATCCCCATCAAGATCACCGCCGCCTGGGCGCTCGGCATCTGGATCGCGGCCCAGTTCGTGAGCCTCCTGTTCGAGAGCGAGGAGGCCATTGCCTGGTGGGCCCATGTGGGCGGGCTGGCGGCCGGCGCGGTCCTGATCCTGTTTATGCGGCGGCGCGGTGTAGTTCTGTTCGACCGCACCCGGGGTGGGGCCTAAGGGGCCTCTGGAAAACCCCGGGAACCATTGACTTCGGCCATTTCGGGCAGTACGGTCGCCGCCATTTCGCAAGTGCGAGATGCTGGCTTTTTGGGGGGCTAGTCAACAGAAGTGCGGGGAACATAAGAGCCGCATGAAAATACTTGTACCCGTCAAACGGGTCATCGATTCAAACGTCAAGGTCCGCGTCAAATCCGACGGCAGTGGGGTCGATCTTGCCAACGTGAAGATGTCGATGAATCCGTTCTGCGAGATCGCCGTCGAGGAAGCCGTCCGCATCAAAGAGCGGGGCGAGGCAGCCGAGGTGGTCGCTGTGTCTATTGGCACTGCCAAGTCGCAGGATACGCTGCGTACAGCGCTCGCCATGGGCGCCGACCGCGCCATCCTGGTCAAGACCGACGCGATCGTCGAGCCGCTCGCCGTGGCCAAGCTGCTCAAGGCAGTGGTGGAGACGGAGAAGCCCGACATCATCATCTTGGGCAAACAAGCCATCGACGACGACTGCAACCAAACCGGACAAATGCTGGCCGGCCTGCTGGGCGCCCCGCAAGGCACGTTTGCCTCGAAGATCGAGCTCGCCGGCGACAAGGTCAAAGTCACCCGCGAGGTGGATGGCGGGCTGGAAACCGTCGAGCTGTCAAAGCCGGCGGTGGTCACCACGGATCTGCGCCTCAACGAGCCGCGCTACGCCTCGCTGCCCAACATCATGAAGGCGAAGAAAAAGCCGATCGAAGAGACCACGCCGGAGACGCTCGGCGTCGATATTGCGCCGCGGCTCAAGGTGATCTCCGTCGTCGAGCCGAAGGCGCGCCAGGCCGGCATCAAGGTGGATGACGTGGCCCAACTCGTGGACAAGCTCAAGAACGAGGCGGGGGTACTCTGATGGCGGTGCTGTTGCTGGCAGAGCACGACAATGTGAGCCTCGCGCCGGCCACGGCCAAGGCGCTGACGGCCGCGCGCGCGTTCGGCGGCGATGTGGACATTCTCGTTACGGGCGAGGGGTGCAAGCCGGTCGCCGAAGAGGCGGCCAAGCTCGAAGGCGTGCGCAAGGTGCTGCTCGCCGAGGCGCCGCAGTTGGCCCAGCAGCTGGCCGAGGAGACGGCGGCGACCATCGTGCCGCTGATGGCAAATTACAAAGTGCTGCTGGCGCCGGCGACGACGACGGGCAAGAACGTGTTGCCCCGCGTGGCGGCGCTGCTCGATGTCGGGCAGATCTCCGACATCATCGAGGTCAAGTCGCCGGACACGTTCGTGCGGCCGATCTATGCCGGCAATGCGCTGGAGACGGTGCAGACGTCGGACAAGATCGTGGTCGGCACGGTGCGCACGACGGCCTTCGCCAGCACGGGCGAGGGCGGTTCGGCTACGGTCGAGACAATCACGCCGGCAGGCGCGGTGAGGCTTTCCAGCTTCGCGGGCTCCGACATCACCGTGAGCGAGCGCCCCGAACTGACCTCGGCGGGCATCGTCATCTCGGGCGGCCGCGGCATGGCGTCGGGCGAGAATTTCGCGAAGCTGATCGAGCCGATCGCCGACCGGCTCGGCGCGGCGATCGGCGCGTCCCGCGCGGCGGTTGATTCCGGCTATATGCCCAACGACCACCAAGTGGGGCAGACGGGCAAGGTCGTGGCGCCGGATCTGTATATCGCCGTGGGCATCTCCGGCGCCATCCAGCATCTCGCCGGCATGAAGGATTCCAAGGTGATCGTCGCCATCAACAAGGATGCCGACGCGCCGATCTTCCAGGTGGCCGACTACGGGTTGGTCGGTGACCTGTTCACGGTTCTGCCCGAGCTCGACGCCGAGCTGAAAAAGGCCGGGTATGGAGAGTAAGTCGGTTCATGAGGAATAACGATGGACGACATAGTTCAAGGCTCGGATCTCCGCGCCGACCCAACCTCAAAGCAGGAGCTTAAGGTGGAGCCCATTCACAAGATCGGAGTTATCGGCGCAGGTCAGATGGGCAGCGGTATCGCCCATGTGGTGGCGCTCGGTGGGCACGACGTCGTGATCAACGATCTCGAGAGGGAGCGGTTCGATCGCGCGATCCTGGCGATCGACAAGAACCTGACGCGACAAGTCTCCTCCGGCAAGATCACCGATGAGGAGCGCGAGAAGACGCTGGCGCGCATCACCTTCGGCGAGACCTACGAGTCGCTCGCCGACGTCGACCTCGTGGTGGAAGCCGCCACCGAGGACGAGAGCGTCAAGCGGAAGATCTTCGTGGCGATCTGCCCCTTCCTCAAGCCCGACGCCATCATCGCCACCAACACCTCATCGATCTCCATCACCAGACTGGCGGCCACCACCGATCGCCCCGAGCGCTTCATCGGCATGCATTTCATGAATCCGGTGCCGGTCATGGAACTGGTGGAGATGATCCGCGGCATTGCCACCGACGACGTCACCTTCACGCGCGCCAAGGACTTCGTCGAGGCGCTTGGCAAGACGACCGCCGTGTCGGAGGATTTCCCGGCCTTTATGGTCAACCGCATCCTGCTGCCGATGATCAACGAGGCGGTCTACACGCTCTACGAGGGCGTCGGCTCGGTGGATGCGATCGATACGGCCATGCGGCTCGGCGCCCATCATCCCATGGGGCCGCTGCAGCTCGCCGACTTCATCGGCCTGGATACCTGCCTGTCGATCATGCAGGTGCTGTATGAGGGGCTTGCCGATTCCAAGTACCGGCCGTGCCCGTTGCTGGTGAAATATGTCGAGGCCGGGTGGCTTGGGCGCAAGTCCAAGCGGGGCTTCTACGACTATCGCGGCGAGACGCCGATGCCAACGCGCTAGCCTGTTTGAAATTGCGCTTGCTTGAAGACGTCATCGATCATCGCTAAGGTCCGCCCTGGAGCGACACATTTCCTCGCGTGGCGGTTGGTGGGCCGCCATTACCAGATGGGAGATCATCGATGAAATTCCATTCGCGTTTCGCCGTCGGCATGGTCCTGGCCATGGCGTTCGGTTTTGCGGCGGCGAGCCCTGCTCTCGCGGCGTGCGATCCCGACAACGCCCTGTTCGAAGACAATTTTGAGTTCATGGACGTCTCCTGGGGCGAGCCCGACGAGAACTTCCTCGTCGAGGACGAGGCGCTGGTCGTCAAGGGTTGGCGCGATCAGGTCAATTTCACCACACAGAACGAAGGCGCCAATGTCTGTGTTGATGCCACCGTCGTCGAGGCCCCCAAGCCAGGCAACAGTCCCATGGGCTTGGTGTTCTGGTGGGAGAACTGGGACAATTACTATTATGTGTGGGTGTGGCCCGATGGCGGGCTCGAGGTCCGGCGGGTCTTCAAGGGCAAGGCCACTACGGTCTTCACCACGGAGACGCTGGCGCTCAAGAAGGGTGTCGGCGAGACCAATCAGATCGAACTCAAATTGAAGCCGCGGGACGCCACCATCATCATCAACGGCACCAAGGTTCAGCGGTTCAAGGGCATCCAGCCCAAGGACGGCGGCGTGATCGGCGTCACCGCGACGTCCCCAGCGGATGCCCCGGCAACCTTCAAGTTCGACAATTTCGTCGTAAGCGTGCCGGACGAATAGGCCGGCTTCCGGCTTGGAATGCAAATCAGGCCACTGCCGGGATGCCGGCGGCGGCCTGATTTTTTGCCTGCCTCGCTATTTTTGCCTGCCTCCCGGGCCCTATGGATTTGGTCGGCTTAAAGTTCCTGAAGGTCCTGGTCTTGGGATGCGTCCGGGGTCCGGGCCGGGTCCCATTTCCGCTGCAGTACGATGGGCGCCTGCGCCGCCCGGCTGACCTCCGATGGCGAGGTGCGGGTGAGGGCAAGCGTGTCCTCATCGGACCGCGCCCTTTGCGCGGCCTGTGACGTCGCCGAGCGCGTAAAATCACGCCCAATCGTCGGATCACCAGCTCTCGCCGCTTGCGCCGCCTGAGCGGCTGCGGACCGCGATAGGGACTTGCGGAAGGCCTGGCTTGCCGTGGGCTGCGCCGCGGCCTGAGCGGCCGGCATGGCGGAGGATCGGGCCGGATCCTGCACGCTACCCTGATCGGCAGACTTCGCCGCTTGGACCGTTGGCGCGGCGGCCGATCGCGACAGGCCACCGTCGGGACTTGTCGTTTGGGGTCTCGCCGCTTGCGCGGATCGGGCGGTGGCCGCACGTGCCGGGCTTGCGCTTGCGCCGGTTCCGGGCCGAGCCGCTTGCGCGGATCGAATTGGGGCCGAACGCGCCCGGTTTGGCTCCGTAAGGGCGCTTGCGGCCGGATTGGCGGCTTGCGCTCTTTGGGGAACGGCGGACCGCGTGCGGTCGACGCTTGCGGTCTCGGGGCCGGCCGACCGTGCCGCCTGTGCGGCGTGCGTGGTGGCCGCACGGGTCAGGCCGGGTCCCGAGCCGCCTTGGGCTGTGGGCGTATTCTTGTGAAATTGGACCTTGGCGGTGCGCGAAAGGTCCGATTGGGACCCCTGTCCGGGTGTTCGCGTGCCTTGCGCCGCCGTCACGCCTTGCTTTGCTGTCGGCGGGGCCGAGCGCGCGCCGATCGGCGCCGTGCCCTTCCGGACGAGATTTTCCGTGAAATTCGTGTCGTTGGACCGACCGGTATAAATCGCCACCAGGGCGAGAACGGCCACGGTTGCAATGGCGAGAATCGCGTAGCTGAGCTTTGCATCTTTCGTCGACATTCTTCTCTCCGAAGTTTGGATGATCGATGCTCCTGTCCGCAAATTAAGACTGCGTTCCGTGTCAATTGCAAGGCGCGGGCGCTGCCGAAAACCTCGCTTCCTCCACGTTTCTCCGGTGAATGGCAGATGAACGGCGGCCTCAGCTTCGGTTCAGCCCGGATCTGCGAAAACAGCATCCTGACACGAGCGGGGGGTTGCTTCCGCTCTCCCAACAGAGCCCGCGCCTCTCGTGAGGAAAGGCGCATCAAATGGAGGTTGCTCCGATGCTGAAGACCGCACTTTTGACTGCCGCCGCCTGTGCCACGCTTGCACTCAGCACCCCGCTCGCCGCGAACGCCGCGGAGACCACGCTGTCCGGCGACGCCCTGCGCAGTGCCGTGACCGGCAAGACCGTCTATCTCAAGATTTCCGGGTTCGAGCTGCCGATCCAGTATCGGGCCGGCGGCACCATGAAAGGCAGCATGGGCACGATCGCCGCGGCCTTCTCCCGGGGCGATGGCTCCTCGGACCGCGGCAAGTGGTGGATCGCCGACGACCAGCTCTGCCAGAAATGGTCCAGTTGGATGGAAGGCCGCACCTATTGCTACAAGCTCAGCCAAAACGGCAACGCGGTGCGCTGGGTGCGCGATGATGGCGCTTCGGGCACGGCGCGTCTCGGCGGCTAACGGCTGAACTTCTCCTCTACCCCCGCCTGCAAACTTGGCCGGACCCGGCAATACGGGCCCGGCCTTTTTTTTATCGGAGGCGCGTTCGAGGATCAGGGGCGCGATCGAATTTCGTAAAAATGGTGACCCCGACTGGATTCGAACCACTGACCCTCAGATTAGGAAACAGACAAATCTGAGGTTCGCCTTTTGAATACTAAGCTGACGTGGAAGTAGCGCCTCACAACGTTCGCTAAGTGCCAATGGCGGGCATCAACTCGACCAAACCAACGAGGGCACGGTGGCACCCAGAGCCGCTCCTGGCGGCAACCTTCGCTTGCTGGGTTGCGGGGCTCCCTGTCGCTCAGTTCGACACCATTTCGATCTCGCCGGGGCGCCAGTTCTGGTTAAACCAGGGTTCGAGGGGGCCGTAGAGCCTCAGGATCATGAACCAGCCCTTGCCCGGAATGGTCTGCACCCAGTTGTGCTCCATACCCTCCGGCGCTTTCGGGCCGAACCAAATATCGACGGACCCGTCGGCATTGACCTTCACGTCCTTGTTCTGGCTAGACATGCTGGGAAACTGCTGATCGGTTTGCAGCATGGACCGGGTCTGGGTGTCGTAGACGATAACAGACCAGAAGTCCTTCACTGGGATGTTCGGAGGCAGGTTCAGTTTGTAGGTCTTGCCGCCGTCAAAGGGATTTCCGTCGGCGTCGAGGGCCGTCCAAGGATACTGCGATCCCTCGCCGACCATCTTCTCGGCCATTGCCGGCGTGACGCCGGTGGCGAGGAAGTAAAAGAATGCCGCACCGTCCAGGTTGCTCACCCCAGGCGACACCTCGAACTTGTAGCCGCCGAAGAAGGGTTTGCGCCAATAGCCGTCCGGATAGATGTAGCCGTTCTTGTCGCGCATCCTGTAGCCGAGCGTGCGTGCGGTGACGGCGCCGATATTCGCCGCATCGGTGAGGATCTTCTTCATCCGCTCATCGGGGGCGAAGGGCTTGCCTTTTTCGATGCCGATGGAGGCGAACAGGCCGAGTGTCGTGGCGTTGGACCCCTCCGCCGGTTCGCTCTTGGATCGCTTCGTTCAGCAATTCCCAGAACGAGTAGTCGGCCGGAGCCACGAACGTCGAGGGGACGCCGGACAGGTTCACGTACTTGATTGGCTGGGGCTCGTCGCCGAGCGGATAGATCTTCAGCGTCTTCTTGACGAGGTCGACACCGGGTTTGGGTGACCCGTCCACGAGGAATGAGCGGAACGGCATCCAGTTGCCAAAGGTGCTGGGCCGCACCACGAAATATCCGTCCGGCACTTCGCCCTTATAACCGGGTGGCAGGATGAGATACTTGCCGCCCTTGCCGTGGTCCTCGCCGGTGATGCCGACATCGGCCACCCAGCGATACCACATGTCGTCGATCAGCCCGAGCACCTTGGGCGGAATCTCGACAACCAGCGGCCCCTTGCTCGTATCGAGCCAGATGAAGCTGTAGACCGTGTTGTCGTTGGCGGTCAGCTCGACGGTTTTCGAATCAACAAGGTTCTCCCAGATTACGTCGGTCGTGTTGACCGGACCATATTCGCGCAGGGCGTTGCGCATCGCGACCTGGTTCACGATGGGAATACCCAGCAGATAGGCCTGAAGCGCCCGCGACCGGTCGAGGTTGTCGTAGATCGCTTCGGTGGTCTCGTCCGAAGGAACGCCATCATGCAGCTTTAGAGTTCCGATCGAGGTCTCAACCTCGTCCGGGGTCGCCACTCCCGGCGCGATAGGGGTCGTCATCTTGTACGATTCGGCCGCTGCCGGAGTGACGATGGCCACGATAAACAGCAGGTGCGCAATAAGAACCATCGTTCTCATGTCGTCTCTCCTCAGCAGGGCATGGGGGGTGGACTGAGCCGGAGTTTAGTCGACCAAGATGCCGTAAAGCTTGCCATTAGGCGCCAAAAAAGGAGCAGGAAATGTTGCGGGAGAGCCCAGCGTCCTCCGCAGACGGTGCTCGGCCTTGACCTACGTCAATCAGTCGTGCCGGTTGTCCGTTTCGGGTCAAAAGCCGACGTGGGCGATCACATCTAAGAACGTGTGCTTTCGATTCCCAGCAGACATTGAAATGCGGCTAGTTGCGCAGCCAAGCGACGGTTTCGCATGGTAGCTGTATGGTAGCTAAGACGAGATCAAAAAGCGGAATGCGCCTGCACCTTGAGCGGCAACCCATTGACCTAATTGGTGACCCCGACAGGATTTCGAACCTGTGACCCTCAGATTAGGAATTTGATGCTCTATCCGACTGAGCTACGGGGTCCTTTGCATCACTCTAGCTGGATAGAGGACGCTCGGTCCGCCCGCAACCCAGGAAACGGGCGGTCTCCGGCACCGCAGGCGTGTCCGGCGGGCGACCCTGACGGTCCCTCGGCCGCCGTCCGGGCCATTTGCACAACCGCTAGAAGCCGTTACGCTGTTGGTCGGGGAGAGGCGCTACCGAAGGTTGCCTGCTGGAGGGTTTCAGTCATGCCGGCCGCTAGGGAACAAGCGGAGACGGTCGCCACCGCGACCCTGCGGGCGCTGGCCGTGGAGTTGGCCGCCGATGCCCTTCTCGCCGGCCCCGTCACACAGCCCTTTGGAATTGAGTGTGGGCCAAGGCGATGTTGAGGGACCTCAGCACCCGCAAGAAGCTGTTCCTGCTTTGCAGCGCCTTCGTCATCGCAATTGCCGTGGCGATCTACAGCCTCGTGGCCGAAAAGCGCATCGCCATCGATTTCGCCAGCAAGGAGCTCGTCGGCGTCGGTTATATGGAGAGCCTTCAGGACGTCTATGCCGCGCTTATCACAGGCCCGCCCGACAACGCCAACGCGATCTTGGAGTTGCTCGACAGCGCCGAAGCGGCGTCCGGGGATCGTCTTCACACAAAAGCGCTTGAGCAATCGCTGGCGACGACGCTGCGTCGGCTTTGGTCCGGGGAGATACAGGGCGAGGCGCAACTCAACCTTGTCGCCGAAGCCCTGGATAAGTCCAGCGACCTGATCCGGCGCATCGGCGACGACTTCAATCTCACGCTCGATCCTGACCTCGACACCTACTATCTGCAGGATACCCTGGTTCGGCAAATGCCCGGGTTGCTTGCCAGGCTCGGCGAGCTGCGGAGCGCTGCGAGCAGTTACGACTCGGAAACGGTACGGGACAATAAATCTAGCCTCATCGCCCTTACGGCGATGGCGCAATCGACCACCGAAGAGATCGCGAAAAACTCCGCCTCGGCGTATCGGGGAAATCCCAACGGGACTCTGCGGCGCAGCACTGAGCCGCTGATTGCAGTGGCGCTGTCCAGCGTTGCCGCCTATCTCGGAACTTTGGATGACAGCCTGGCTGAAACGGGCAGCCTTGACCGCGCCGCGCTGGAGCCCCTTTGGCAGAGCGCGGCTGAGGACACGCTCGTCGCCTGGAGTACCGGATCTGACGGAGCTCAAGGGACTTCTAAACCAACGCATCGGCGATCTGATGGGCCGGCTCTACCGGAGCCTGCTCATCATGGTGACCCTCACGGCGCTTAGCATCCTCCTGGCATACCTGACCTACCGGCACATCGTGCGCCCACTTTCGCGTCTGGAGGGCGTGGCAAGGCGCGTTCAAGAGACCAAGGACTACGGCCACCGGGTCGATTACAGGAGCAACGACGAGATTGGCCGTCTGGCCGGCGCATTTGACGAGATGCTGGTTGAGCTAGACGTGGCGCGGTCGCGGGAGCTGACGGAGAAGGCCGAGCGAGCGACGCGCAAGCGGTTGTCCGTTCTGCTCGATGCATCGCCGGCCGTCATATATTGCCGCTCCGCCAGCGGCGATTACCAGCCAACATACGTCAGCGACAGCATCAAGCGGCTGTTCGGCTGCACGCCACAGGAATATCTCGCCAATCCGTATCTTTGGCGCGAGCACGTCCATCCCGACGATATCCCACGCATCAACGCCTGGGTCGAAGTGATGTTCGAGAACGACATGCGCTCGATCGAATATCGCATCCGACGTGCGGACGGGTCCTACTTTTGGGTGCACGACCGGCAGCAGGTGGTGCGCGACGACAAAGGCCAGCCCCTTGAGATTGTCGGGTCATGGACCGACGTGACCGAGCGCAAGGAGGCCGAGTTCGCTCGGGCGGCGGCGCGCGAGCGGCTGGATCTGCTGTTGGATGTGGCGCCCGTGGTGATTTACAGCTTCAAGGCGACGGGCGACTTCGCGCCGACCTTCGTGAGCCCGAACATCCAGCGGCTGCTCGGCTACGCGCCGGAGGAATATCTCGAAGGCGCCGATTTTTGGCGGGAGCATGTCCATCCCGATGATCTGCAGAAGGCCGAGGCGCAGCAGTCCGATGTCTTCGGCAAGGGCATGCATCTCGCCGAGTACCGCTTCCTCGACAAGCACGGCACCTATTGCTGGCTCAGCGACGAGCAGCAGCTCATCCGCGACAAAGCAGGGAAACCCGGTCGAGGTGGTCGGCTCGTGGAGCAATATCGAATCACGCAAGGAGGCCGAACAGGCGTTCCAAGCCTCCCAGGCGGAACTGGCCAAGGCGACCGAGGCGGCGCTCGAGGCCAACGAGGCCAAAAGCATCTTTCTCGCCAATATGAGCCATGAGATCAGGACGCCGATGAACGCCATCATTGGCCTGTCCCATCTGGCACTGAAGACGGAGCTGAGCCCGCGCCAGCGCGACTACGTGCTCAAAGATCAAGAGTTCCGGTCAGCACCTGCTCGGCATCATCAACGATGTTCTCGATTTCTCGAAGATCGAGGCGGGCAAGCTGTCGATCGAGAATATCGATTTCGATCTCGACAAGGTGCTGGAAAATGTCGGGAACTTGATGTCCGAGAAAGCCTCCGCCAAAGGGCTCGAGCTGATCTTCGATGTCGAGCAGGGCGTCTCGGCCCACTTCACGGGCGATCCGCTTGCGGCTCGGACAGATCCTGATCAATTTCTGCTCGAACGCCGTCAAGTTCACCGAGACCGGCGAGATCTGGGTCCAGGTGCGCGTGCTCGAAGACCGCGACGACAGCCAGCTTGTCGCGTTCTCGGTCACCGATACCGGAATCGGCATGACGCAGGATCAGGTCGATCGTCTGTTCCAGGCCTTCGAGCAGGCGGATGCGTCGACCACCCGCAGATATGGCGGGACCGGCCTTGGACTTGCCATCTCCAAACAGCTCACGGAGCTGATGGGCGGTTCCGTCGAGGTGGAGAGCGAGCCGGGCAAGGGCAGCGTGTTCCGCTTTACCGCGCGTCTCGGCAAGAGCACCGCCGCGCCGCGTCCGCGCCTGCTGCAGTCGGACTTGCGCGGCCGGCGCGTCCTCGTCATCGACGACAATTCGCATGCAAGGACCGTGTTGGCGAATATGCTGACCAACATGACCTTCACGGCGGACGAGGCGGCCTCGGGGGAGGAAGCGCTGGAATGTTGCGCCAGGCGAGACAATCCGGCGAGCGCTACGAGATCGCGTTCATCGACTGGCAGATGCCCGGCCTCGACGGCATCGAGACCGGCAAACGCATGCTCTCGTTGGGTGATGGTTCAAAGCCGCCCCATCTGGTGATGGTCACCGCTTACGGCCGCGAGGAGGTGCTGAAACAGGCCGAGGAGAGCGGATTCGAAAACGTGCTGATCAAGCCGGTGACATCGTCCATTCTGTTCGACACGGCGGTTGTCGTCCTCGGCGGAGATGGTGGGACGGCACAGCCTGCGGTTCCCGGCCCTTCGCTCGACATCGATCGCTTGCGCGGGGCGCGGATCCTTCTGGTCGAGGACAACGAGATCAATCAGGAAGTGGCCATGGGCCAGCTCGAGGACGCCGACGTGTTCGTGGATCTGGCCGAGAATGGCGAGCAGGCCATCCGGTTGGTCGAGCAGAACGATTACGACGCCGTGCTGATGGATATGCAGATGCCGGTGATGGACGGAGTGGCGGCCACGCGCATCCTCCGGGCCGACCGGCGCTTCCAAGACCTGCCCATCATCGCCATGACCGCCAACGCACTGTCGACAGATCGCGAGTTGTGCCTCGACGTGGGTATGAACGATCATATTGCCAAGCCGATCGATCCGCATCAGCTTTTCGGTACGCTGCTGCGCTGGATCCGGCGGCCCGGACCGGACGAGACGGCAGAGGCCAAGGACGGTGCAGCGGCAAAGCCCGGCGCGGACACTGGAGAGGAGACGTTGGAGCTCAGGGGGATCAACGTCGAGGAAGGGCTGCGCTTCACCGGCGGCAGCCGCAAACGCTATATGGCCCTGCTCCGCAAATTCGCCGAACGGCAGGGCGGCACGGTGGAAGACATTCGGCTGGCGCTGTCAAACGGCGATGCGGCCACGGCCGAGCGCGCGGCCCATTCGCTAAAGGGGGCCGCCGCGACGCTGGGGGCGGCATCCTTGGCGGCAGCCGCAGCCAATACGGAGGCCGCGGTGCGGATGGGCAAGGATGCGGAGGATACGCTGAGAACCCTCGCGCTCACGCTCGATCCGGCGATCAAGTCGATCCAGACCGCGCTCCCCCCCGAGACCGATGGCCTCGGCAACGGCCGCACGGGCGATCCCGGCGCCGTTGCCGCGCCGCTGACCCGTCTCAAGCAGCTTCTGGAAAGCGACGACGGGGAAGCGGCGGACTTCATGATCGAAGTCAAACCGCAGCTTGCAGGAGTGCTCACCCCGGCCGAGGTCAAAGCGCTCTCCGACCAGGTGGGCAATTTCGAATTCGAGGCGGCGCTCAAATGCCTGGCGGCGATTGCCTCGCGTTTGTCGCTTGAGATCGAAGGTCGTGATGTTGAGCTCTCACCGCAAGCTCGTGCTCGTGGTCGACGATACGCCGACCAACGTCACCGTGGTGTCGGGGGTGCTCAAGGATCTGTTTCGCACCAAGGTGGCGACCAATGGCGAGAAGGCGTTGGCGATCGCCATGGGACCGGAGAAGCCCGACCTAATCCTGCTCGACGTGATGATGCCGGGGATGGACGGCTACGAGGTCTGCCGCCGGCTCAAGGCCAACCCGGAGACGGCCGAGATTCCCATCATCTTCCTGACGGCGAAAACCGATTCCATCGACGAGGAGAAGGGTTTCGACGTCGGCGCCGTCGATTATATCCATAAGCCCTTCTCGGCCCCGATTGTGCTTGCCAGGGTCAAGACGCAATTGGCGCTGAAGGAGGCGGTCAGCGAGGCGCAAGAGGCGCGCGCGCAGGCCGACCAGTTGCTGCATGCGCTCCTGCCGAAAAAGGCCGCCGACGAGATTCGCAATTTCGGGACGATGATCCCGCGGCGCTATGAGAATGTCGCCGTGTTGTTCTGCGACGTGACCAACTTCACGGCCTATTGCGACCAGCATGAGCCGGAAGATGTGGTGTCGCGGCTCGATGCTCTGTTCGTCATCTTCGAGCGCGTCGCGGCGAAGCATGGGCTGGAGAAGATCAAGACGATCGGCGACGGCTTCATGGCGGCGGCCGGCTTGTTGCACAAGATCGACGATCCCGTGGGCTCGGCGGTGCGTTGCGGCTTGGAGATGGCCTCGACCTTGATCGAGGCCCATCTCGGCTGGGAGGTCAGGGTCGGCGTCCATGCCGGTCCGGTGGTTGCCGGCGTCGTCGGTCAGGAGCGCTATCAGTTCGATATTTGGGGCGATACGGTCAATCTCGCCGCGCGCATGGTCGGCATGGGTGCGTCGGGCAGCGTCGCCACCACCCAGGAGATCTGGGAGCAGGTGTCGACGGCGTTTCACGGCGAGGCGCTGGGCGAGATCGAGGTCAAAGGCAAGGGCGCCATCGCCATTTTCGGCATCAGGGCGCTCCCGTCGGTGCCGTGAAGACCGCCTGGAGACGACGGCTCGCGCGCCCCTGGCCGGCTCTCGTGGGCGCAATGCTGCTCGGTGCCACACCCTCGGTCGCCTGCGACTTGCCCGAGCGTGAAACGGTCACCGTAGGCTCGGTCGCGGATGGCGAGACCTTGATCCTCGCCGATGGCCGCACCGTCAGGCTGCTGGGCGTGAAGGCGCCGTCGCCGCCGCTCGGCTGGAAGGAGCAGGATCCGTGGCCCTTCGTGGCGGAGGCGAAGGCAGAGCTGTCGCGGCTCGCCTCTGGCGCCACGGTCGAGCTCGGCTTCGACGAACGCCGGGAGGATCGCCACGGCCATCTCCTGGCGCAGGTCACTATTCTGCGGGGCGACGACCGGATCTGGCTGCAAGAGGAGCTCGTCGGCCGCGGCTTTGCCCGGGTCTATTCGCTTGCCGACACGCGTGCCTGCGTGGCCGAGCTTCTGGCCCGGGAGGATGCGGCGCGCACCGCGCGGCGCGGTCTCTGGCGCTCCTGGGCCTATCGTGTGCAGGACGCGGCCGATGTGAGGCGTCTAGGGCGGCTAACCCGCACCTATCAGCTCGTGGAAGGCATGGTTCACGCGGTGGGCGAGGGGCGGAAGCTGATCTATGTGAACTTCGCCGAGGATTGGCGGAGCGACTTCACCATCACCATCGCCCGCAAGGACCTGGCGGCATTCGAGGCCGCAGGGCTCGACCTCGCGCGGCTTGCCGGCAGTAAAGTGCGGGTGCGGGGCTGGGTCGAATGGTGGAACGGACCGATGATCGCGGCCACCCATCCCGAGCAGATCGAGGTCTTAGCGCCGGCGCCCGCGCTCTGAGCCGGACGACATGCCGCCTGACAAGGAAATGGCCGGACGTTGCCGCCCGGCCATGACCAGATCAGAACTCGCGACAGAGGCGCCTAAGCGGCCTTTGTGCTTAAGCGGCCTTGGTGCGGGCCGCGTCCTCGGCCGCCAGCTTGTTGTGGCGGGCCGTCTTGGCCAGCACGTCGTCGATCTTGGCGACGGCACTTGCCTCGTCCAGCTTCTCCACGGCGGCGAGCTCCCGGGCCATACGGTCCAGGGCGGCTTCGTAGAGCTGACGCTCGGAATAAGACTGCTCGGGCTGGGCCTCGGAGCGGTACAGGTCGCGCACCACCTCGGCGATGGAGATGAGATCGCCGGAGTTGATCTTGGCTTCGTATTCCTGGGCGCGGCGGGACCACATGGTGCGCTTGACGCGCGCCTTGCCTTTGAGCGTGGCGAGAGCCTTCTTGAGGACCTTGTCCTCCGAGAGCTTGCGCATGCCGACGCTTTCAAGCTTCGAGGTCGGGACCCGGAGGGTCATCTTGTCCTTCTCGAAGTTGATGACGAAAAGCTCAAGCTTCGCACCAGCAATTTCTTGCTCTTCGATGCTCACGATTCGGCCGACGCCATGCGCCGGATAGACGATATACTCATTCGTCCGGAAACCGTGTCTTTGCTGGGGTCTCTTTTTATCGGGCATACTCTCGCCTCATCAATTAAATTGTTTAGTGGGCGGCGAAGCCAGAGTGACGTGAGCTTGCTCGCTACTTTAAGCCAGCGAAATCTGCTGGCATCCGCCTGGGGCGGGGTGCGGGCACAAGATAAGCGTCGATCAGGTGGCCTGATCGCGCCAACTCTCCCAAGTCAGAAAAAAAAGCGCGCCCAAACGGCGTCGCCCTCTTGGTGCTTCACGCGCCGACAGTCTGCGCCATTTCAAAGGCACCATAACACAAATTTAGTGAATCTGGAAGCCGTGCCGTGCCGCAGCATGGCCGTTTCGGCGCCGCAATATGCGACATTTTGGCTCTAGGGTTAACGCTTAACCCGTTGAAGGGCTTAGTCGCCTTCGCCCGGCTCGGTGGAAAAGTATTTCTGGAATTTGTCGGGCTCGGCCACGAAATCGTCCGCATCGGGCGGCGCGTCCTTCTTGGTCGTGATGTTCGGCCAAGTCTCGGAGTATTGCCGGTTTACCTCGAGCCATTGGTCCAGCGACGGCTCGGTGTCGGGCTTGATGGCATCCACCGGGCATTCCGGCTCGCAGACGCCGCAATCGATGCACTCGTCCGGATGGATGACCAACATGTTCGCGCCCTCGTAGAAGCAATCCACGGGGCAGACCTCGACACAGTCGGTGTATTTGCACTTGATGCAGACTTCAGTGACGACGTACGTCATCGTTCCCACATGCCTTCGGCTTCTTCGCCCAGCCCAATATTCTAAGCCCTTGCGGGCTGACGGATAAGCCCTGGGAGCGCCCTGCCTATAACAATCGCGCCACCAGCACAAGGCGCTGTACCGCGCGCCAAACGGTGATTTCAGGACCGGCCAAAAGCTATACGGGGCAGCTTTAGGTTGAATTCCACGGTTCTCCCTAAGGCCGCGTCAATCAATTTATGGCACCCCCAGAGGCTTGGACGACGAGCCGCGCTCAGGGCCTTTTACATCCCGATGCCGAGGCAGACTAACCGCCGAATGCCTGATCTCTCCGAGGTGAGCGGCAAGCGTCAGCCGATGGCGCATATCTGGCCGCTGCTCGCCGTCGGCGCGCTGGGCGCGGCGCTGGCCATGGCAGCATGGGTCGCCGTTTCGGCCTGGGAGCAGCGGCTCGCCAAGGTGAAGTTCAATGACGTCGCCGGCGACTATGCGACGGTTCTGCAACACGGGCTCGACCAATATTTCGATAAGATCCGCGCCTTGCGCGCCTTCTACGACGCCTCCGTCGGTGTCGATCGTCACGAGTTCACGCTGTTCACAAGTCAAATCCTCACCGGTTATGGCGACACCATGCGCCTCCTCTGGCTGCCGCGCGTTGGCCGAGATGAACGCAGCGCGATCGAATTCGAGGCGAGGAAAAATGGTCTCGCAGACTTTTCGATTACCACTTGGCGTCCGAACGGACCTGTAAGCCTGGAGCGTGAGCACCAAGAATATTTCCCGATCCTCTACTCGACGGTATCGTACGCGCAGCACGGCGACGTTCGGGGCCGACCTGAATTCCGAGCGAGCCCGAAGCCAGGCGATCGGCCGCGCGCGCGACGGACGACATCATGGCGATCGCGCAAGACGTCCAACTGCGCAACCCCATCGCCGGAAAACGTCCGGGGTTTCTCGCCTTCCTGCCGGTCTACAAACCAGGTCTTCCCCATGACAGCGTCGTCAGCAGACGGCGGAACCTCCTCGGCATGATTGCCGGTGTTTTCCAAACGGCGACCGTGTTCAACAGCATCCTGGCGAAGGAAATTCTGCCGCGGAATGTCGACCTCTATGTCTACGCCGCAGGCGAAAACATCAGGCTACGCCGATCTACACGCGCAAAGCATTCGGCAAGGAAGGCTCCGACGAACCGATGTCGCAAGCGGCGCTCGCTGATCGGCCTCATTGGTCTGGACCGATTGCCGCCGGTGATGTGCGCTGGGACCTTTTCGTCGTGCCGGCCAAGGCGGGGCTCATCAATTACTACCGGGCTTGGCTCGCCGTCGCACTGGTCGCTTTGGTGTTTGCCGCCGTGCTTGCCTACATGGGGGCGTCGCTGCGGCATGCGCTTCGGCTGGAGAGCGCCAACCGGCGGATATTGCAGCTCGCCCAGACCGACATCCTGACGACGCTGGCCAACCGCCGCGCCTTCATGAAGCGTCTCACCATGGCGTTCGCGGCGAGCTTGCGCGGCGCACCGCCGTTCGCCGTGCTCTATCTCGACATCGACGATTTCAAGGACGTGAACGACACGCTCGGCCATGCCATGGGCGACAAGTTGCTGAAGGCCATCGTAGAGCGGTTGAAGGCGGTCGTGCGCGAAGAGGATATCGTGGCGCGGTTCGGCGGCGATGAGTTCGCCATTCTCACCGGGAACGTGCAGGACCCAACGGACGCCGGCGCGCTGGCGGCGCGGGTCGGCGAAGCAATTGCCGAGCCCTTCGTGATCGACGGGCACAAGATCTCCGTCACCTCGAGCATCGGCATCACATCCTACTCGCGGGACATCGCCGGGCCCGACGCCATGATGGTCCAGGCTGATCTCGCGCTCTATGGCGCCAAGGACGAGGGGCGAAACTGCTACCGGTTCCACAGCGAGGATCTCGACCGCCAGGTGCATGAGCGCGTGCGCGTGGCCGACGAGCTTAGAGCGGCGCTCGAGGAAGGCGAACTCGAGCTCTACTACCAGCCGCAGGTCGAGCTCGCCACGGGGCGCGTGACCGGCCTCGAGGCCTTGGTGCGCTGGAACCACAAGACAAGGGGCTTGCTGACGCCCGCCTCGTTCGTGCCGATTGCCGAACGCACCGGCGCCGTTCTGCCACTCGGGAACTGGGTCTTCGACGAGGCCTGCCGCCAGTTGAAAGACTGGCACGCCGAGGGCATCGCGCCGGAAGTGCTCGCGGTCAACGTCTCCGGCATCCAGCTCAAAAACGGCGCGGAGCTCGAGCGCGAGGTGGAGGTCGAGCCTGCTGAAATGGAACATCGATCCGGGCGATATGGAGCTGGAGCTTACCGAGTCGGTGCTCATGGAAGCGACCCAGCGGCACAGCAACACGCTTGAGAATTTGCGCCGGATGGGGACCAAGATCGCCATCGACGATTTCGGCACCGGCTACTCGTCGCTCAAATATCTGACCACCTATCCCGTCAACCGGCTGAAGCTGGCGCAGGAGTTCGTGTTCCGCGTCACCGTCGATTACCGCAACGCGGCGGTCGTGCGCGCCGCCATCCGGCTCGCGCACGAACTCGGCCTCGACGTGATCGCCGAGGGCGTCGAGACGGAGGCGCAGATGCGGTTCCTGATCGGCGCCGGCTGCGAGCATGCCCAAGGCTATTATTTCAGCCGGCCGGTAAAGGCCGCCGAGGCCACCGCGATCCTGCGGGAAGGGCGGATCGCGCCGGCCGTGCCGCCGCCGGAGCGCCGGTTCACCTCGGCGGCGTGACGGACCGCACAGCAATTTCAGAACTGGACGCTAGCTCGTCGCCGCCGAGAAAGGCGTCCAGGCGGCGCCGGTCGCGCTTCGTCGGCCGCTTGCCGGTCCGTGACGCCTTGTCGGGCTCGGGCGCAACCTCCGGCGTGAGGTCGTCATAAAGGGTCTGGGCGATGCTCGCCGGACCGCGCCGCTCGGTGAACTCGACCACGCGTACGATCGAGAGCCGCTCGTGATGTGTCGCCGTCACGACGTCGCCGGCATGGACGAGGCGGCTCGGTTTCAGCACGCGCTCGCTGTTGATGCGAACCTTGCCGTCAGCGATGAGCCGCGCGGCGCCCGTGCGTGTCTTCGTGAGCCGGGCGCACCAGAGCCATTTGTCGAGCCGCTGCTCCAGCATGGAGGCAGGCGTCAGCTGGACTCGGACCGGCCACGCGCGACGAGTGTCGCCCGCAGCTCCTTGAGTGCGGCGAAGGGCGAGCTCTCCATGGCCGCGGCCGCGCGTTCCCGCTTGGCCTGGCGTTGCTCGGCGGCTTGGCGCTGGGCTTCAGCCTGCGCTTGGCCTTGACCGGGACCTTGACCTCGACGCGGCTGGCGCGGGCCGCCTTTGCCGCGCTCGGTGGTGCGCTCCCTGGCGCGATCATGGCGCGGCGACTTAGCCGCGGTGCGCGGGGCCCGGTGGGGCTCCTTGCGTTTGCCGGGCCGCCAAATCTCATCGAAGGCAGGCTCGGGTGGCGGCGCCATTGCGGCAGTGGTTTCAGGCTCCCCTGTCGCTTCTACAGTTGCCGCCTGTTCGGGCGTCACCGTCGCTTCGGCCGTTGCCGTCGCTTCAAGGGGCTCACCGTCAACGGCCGGCATCGCGGCCGGCTTCCCGGTGCCGCTATCGGCTTTGACCTGCCGCCGCTCGAGCCGGAAACCGAGAGCACGGAGGATCGAGGCGAACTCATCGCCCGAGCAGCCGACCATGGACATGAGTTCCGGCACCACGCGGAAGCCGCCGTCGCCGGTGGCGCCAGACGGCTGTGGCGCCGTGGTGTCGGCCGCCTTGTTGGCTTTGCTCGGCGGGATTCGCCCTCGGCAGGGGTGCTGCCCTCGGCAGGCGCCGCTAGCTTCGCCCAGGGCTTCGGCTTCGGGCGCGGGCGCTTGCTTGGGCAGCGTCGATTTTGGCGGGCCGCCAAGTGACGCGGGTGCGAATGAGGTCGGACAGGCGCTCCAGCATGTCGATGCGCACGGCGCGGTTGCCGGCCACGTGGAAACCGGCGGCGCGCCAATAGGGCTCCGGCAGGGCGGCATCCGCCGGGACCGAGGTAAGGCCCTGCTGCGGCCGCGCCGGCAGCGCATCGGGATCGATGCCATAGGCTTGGCCGTCATGTAGCGCCCATAGCAGAAGCAGCAGCTCGGCGGAGGCGGGCTTGAGCAGCGCCGGGAAATAGAGATTGAAGGCACCGAAGCGGACGCCGTATTTGCGCAATTGCCCGCGCGCGTTCTGGTCGAGCGCCTTGATCTCGGCGGCGGCCGTATCGCGGCGAAGCACGCCGAGATTTTCCGTCAGGCGGAAGGCAAGCCCGCGCGACAGACCGGAGAGATCCGGCGCTTCGCTCAGGGCCACCAGCGGCTTCAGCCGTTCCTCGAGATGCGCGGCGAGCCAGCTTTGCAGGCGGGTCTCCGCGCGTTCCAGATCAGCAGGGGCGAGATGCTCGTCGGAGAAGATCTGGAGGCGCGGTTTCAGCGCCGTCTCGCCGCGCTCGAGCCTGCCGATCTCCGAGCCTTGCCAGAGGATGCGCCCGCTGGGCGACAGCGTAATGGCCGGGTCGGGTGCGGCGGCAAGCGCCGCGGCCCGGGAGGCGAGCTCGGTACGCGAGCACTTGCGTGGCCGCATGGCGCGCCGCCTTGCCGTGGATCCCGTCGCTCGACGCATCGGGCGTGAAGCGGAAGCCGTCGAGGCGGCCGACATAGTGATTCTCGACAAGAATCTGACCGTCAGGGCTGATCTCGGCCATCATCTCCTCCTTATCGCGTAGACGCCGCATGAGGACGCTGGTGCGGCGGTCAACGAAGCGTTGTGTCAGGCGTTCGTGAAGGGCGTCGGACAAATGTGTCCTCAATCGCCCGTGTGCGGTCTTGCCAATGCTCGGGATCGTGCAACCATTGGGCGCGGTGGGACACGAATGTCCAGGTGCGAATTTGGGCAAGCCGGTTCGACAGGGTATCGAGGTCGCCGTCGGTGCGGTCGGATTGGCGCCACCTGATTGGCGAACCAGTCCTCCGGGATCTTGCCCTCATCGCTCATGACGAAGCGATAGAGCGTGGCGGCCAGCTCGGCATGGTTCGGCGGGAGACACCCGGCGGTAGTCGGGGATCTGGCACATCTCCCATAGGAGGCCCACCGCCGCCGGGCCCCGCGCGGCGTCAAGCACGTCCTCGTCGCGGGTCACGTTCTCTAGCGCGATCACGTCGTCGACCATGCGGGAGCGGGTGAGGCGCCGATGGTCCGGCGTCTCGCGCAAGCTCTCCTTCAGCGCGTCGATCGAGGCGAAATCGAGCTTGCGGCTACGCCATTGCAGCATGCCGACCTGGTCGAAGGTGTGGTTCTCCAGCCGGTCGATGAGCTCGGACTCGAACGGCGGCACCTGGCCGGTCACGCCGAACGTGCCATCATTCATATGGCGCCCGGCGCGGCCGGCGATCTGGCCGATCTCCGCCGGGCGTCAGATTGCGATGGTTCTGGCCGTCGAATTTGCGGATGCCGGCGAAGGCCACATGGTCGAGATCGAGGTTCAAGCCCATGCCGATGGCGTCGGTCGCCACCAGGAAGTCCACGTCGCCGTTCTGGTAGAGCTCGACCTGGGCGTTGCGGGTGCGGGGGCTGAGCGCGCCGAGCACCACCGCGGCACCGCCGCGCTGACGCCGCACCAGCTCGGCGATGGCGTAAACGTCGTTGACCGAGAAGGCGACGATGGCCGCGCGCCGGGGCAGGCGGGTGATCTTCTTTTCGCCGGCATAAGAGAGGTGCGACAGGCGCGGGCGCGACACGAGATTGGCGCCGGGCAGCAGCTCACGAATGGCGTCGCGCATGGTCGCCGCGCCGAGCAGCAGCGTCTCGCTGAGAGCCGCGCGCATGGAACAGGCGGTTGGTGAACACATGGCCGCGCTCGGCGTCCGCTGCGAGTTGGATCTCGTCGACGGCGACAAAGTCCGCCTCCAGATCCTGGGGCATGGCCTCGACGGTGCAGACATAGAAGCGTGCCGATGGCGGCTTGATCTTCTCTTCGCCGGTGATGAGGGCGACTTGTCCGGCGCCGACCCGCGCGACCACCTTGTCATAGACCTCGCGCGCCAACAGGCGCAGCGGCAGGCCGATAACGCCCACGTCGTGCGCCAGCATGCGCTCGATGGCGAGATGGGTCTTGCCCGTGTTGGTGGGCCCGAGCACGGCGGTGACGCCGCGGCCTTTGGCGAGGCCTGTGGATTGCGGGGAAAAGGAGCGGCTCATGTTAGGTAGTTCTTTACGTGACTCTCGTCCGGACAGGGAACGGGGGCAGAACGAATCTCGTCCGAATTGCTGACTCAGCCGAGTTCTGTTTTCGTTCCAGCCCCAAAATGGCACAATCGCCACGCAGGCTGGCGGCTCCGGGGCCGGCGCTTGCGTC
Organism: uncultured Alphaproteobacteria bacterium; assembly: GCA_963793075.1. GTDB lineage: Bacteria > Pseudomonadota > Alphaproteobacteria > Rhizobiales > Methyloligellaceae > Methyloceanibacter. Next base: position 164,890 of record CAWBYO010000006.1, on the reverse strand, counting down.
GTCTTCTCCAACGCTACATCTCGATTTTACTGCTCGTCGGGCCTCTACTTTGCGGGGTCACAAGGGGAACGGAGCGGGGTCGAATTCAGGGGAGCGTAAACTTTCGTCGTCCGTTCCCTACGACATGTTGGGTTTTGGGGCTTTCGCGTTAACACTTGGTGCTTTTAGAGGACGCCTTGCGGTTCCGCTCAGTCGATGCTTGCGCGCTTTGAGCCGACGACCTGGATCGATGTGACCACGGCGGTTCCGTAGCCCACCGGCGTCGGCAGGACGATCCGATAGGGTACGTACATATTGGTTCTCCTGACCGGGATCAGCCAAACCTCGATCTCGTTGGTCTGCGCCATGAGTTTGATTCCGGGATTGTCCGGCTCGTACCCGGCGATGGGGATGAACTTCACTCGGCAGATCACGGCCGGTCCGGAATAGGCGGTCGGCGAGCGGTTCTGCACCCTGACCGCCTTCTTCGGCTTCAGCACGAGATCGTAGCGCTGCTTGCCGTCGAACACCGGCAGCATTTGATTGCACACGCTGAGATCGCCATTGGGGTTTGCAGAGGTGGCGGTGAGGAAGGCGCCGCTCAATGGATCGAGCACGCCTTCGAGCTGCTCCCGCGTCACCGGAATGGTGCCGGGATGGGTGCGCGTGCGGGGCTGGATCGAGACCTGCCGTACGGCGCCGCCGTCGAAGGTCATGCGCAACTGCTCGCCCCTCTTGGCCCCATCCGTGTAGTTCAAGGCATACATTGAGGGCTCGGGGCCGTCGGGCGTCACCCGGCCGGCGCTGGCCGAAGAGCCGCGCCAGTCATAGACCAGCCCTTCGAGAATTGAGAATCTGCCTTCGCCGCGCATCTCGTAGCCGTCGCCGCGGAAGGTGGTGGTGACGCGGAAATCGCCGAGATTAAAGCTGCCGAGATCGACCCGGTAGACCGCGACGATGCGGGCGGAGGCAGGCGCCGCCGCCTGGGCGTGGGCGCGCTCGTTCTCAAAGGTGCCGCCGACCCCTAAGGTCAGGCTGGCAACAGCCACCAAGCTCAAGCAATGTCGTGCCGCCCACATGCGTCCCGGCCCCTCGCAAGACGTCCTCCCGCGAGAAACCCCCCGGGGTCCGCGAATGTCCAGGTATTTCGCGGATTCGTCAATTCCGGGAGCATAGGCGGGAATCGAGGCGGTGCCTTGACCGAATAGGGCCATCCCCGTATATCTCCGGCAAATGGCTGCCGCGCTTGTGGATAGTCACGAGCCGCAACCGGCTTTCATAGAGATACGAAGAAGGACAAAGGACTATGGCCCGTCGCTGCGAGCTGTCCGGCAAGGCCGTGCTCACCGGCAACAATGTGAGCCATGCCAAGCGCAGGACAAGGCGCCGTTTTCTGCCGAATCTGTGCAATGTGACGCTGCAGAGCGATGCGCTCAAGAAGCACGTCCGGCTCACCATCTCCGCCAATGCGCTGCGCTCGGTCGAGCATCGCGGCGGCCTTGACGCCTATCTGCTCAAGGCTGGCGACGAGGAGCTTTCCTTGAAGGCCCGGCGTCTCAAGCGCCAGGTCGCCAAGGTGCATGAGGCGCAAGCCGCGGCCTCCTAGGGCTTTCCCGGTTCCTATTCACTGATCTCGGTTCGCGGTACCGCGGGCTCGGCGGCCGCGCGTTTGCCCGTGGGTATGGCGAACTGCATGATCAGCGTGCGCTGGAGCGGGCTGAAATTGTCGTCCGACATGAGCGTCAGGATGGTTTCGCCGGAGGCTGACCTTGTCGCCGTGATCGCCTCCATGTTGTCGATGTTGAGATTGTCCTGGGCCTCGAGCAGGGTCTCGCCCTCAATCAGCGCTCCGGGCTTGAGCTCGGCTGGCGTGATGCGCCGGATGCGCATCTTGACCCCCTCGCTATAGCGGAAGCGGCGTTCCAGCAGGACGATCCCCCCATCGGGCAGGCCGGCCGCGTCGGTGATGTCGAAGCCGCCGATGCGCCGCAAGGTGATGGGGCCGGGTTTGCGGTCCCCAATGAGCCAGCCCTTGAGATTGCCGCGCCGGTCGGTCAGGCGCTCGGAGAAAGCGACGATGGTGCCCTTCAGCCGGCCGGCGCGGATCAGCGCCACGGCCTCGATGCCGCGATTGGCGCTCATGGCCCGCGTCTCTTCCGGCAGTGGGATGGCGCGGTCGGGTGGGCCGAAGCTCTTGGCGGTGAAAGGATAGCGCATGATGCGCTGCTCGCGCTCGAAGGAGACGAACGCCGCGCCTTGCCGTGTGTCGCCGCTCGCAAGCGCAATGCCTTCGGCGTCGCGCTCCGCGTCGGTCGAAAGCGGCTTGCCGTCATGGCCGAGGATCGGGCCGAGCACCACGTCGTTGAGTGCCTTCAGTTTGCGGCCGTCATAGTCCAGCGTGGCGCGCATCCAGGTACCGGCATCGGAGACGGCGAGCAGGGCCGTGCCGGACTCATCCAGCGCAATGCCTGAATAGCCGCCGAAATGGCGCGACTTGCCGAACAGGTTGAGCCCGCCCCGGAAGGTAAGCTTGCCAAAGGCTTCACGCTCGGGCCGGTCACGGTCGAATGTGATGGGAATGGCGGTGACGGTGGTGGCGATGGGGCCGGTGAGCACCTCGGCCGGTTTGTCGGCGAGTGCCGGGACGATGACAAAAAGCCCGATCGCGACGAGCAGTGCGGAAGCAAGCGTCGTTTGGGCTCTGCGGGACGTGAGGCGCAAAGCTAGTGGAGCTTCCGCCGCCTGGCCCGCGCCGCCGACGGGGCGTTCCGATAGGACTGACGCCTGGCGTGATCCTCGTCGAACAGCTCGGCCAGCTTCTCGGTCATCACCCCGGCCAACTCCTCGGCGTCGGTGACGGTGACGGCGCGCCGGTAGTAGCGGGTGACGTCATGGCCGATGCCGATGGCCAGCAGTTCGACCGGCGAGCGGGTCTCGATCTCCTCGATCACCTGGCGCAGATGGCGCTCCAGATAGGACCCGGAATTGACCGACAGTGTGGAGTCGTCGACCGGGGCGCCGTCGGAGATCATCATCAGGATGCGCCGCTGCTCGGGCCGCGCCAACAGGCGCTGATGCGCCCAGGCCAGCGCCTCGCCGTCGATATTCTCCTTCAGCAGTCCCTCGCGCATCATCAGGCCGAGATTGCGCCGCGCCCGGCGCCACGGCATGTCGGCCGATTTGTAGATGATGTGGCGCAGGTCGTTGAGGCGCCCAGGGAGCGGAGGCTTCATGGCGTTGAGCCACGCCTCGCGCGAATGGCCGCCCTTCCAGGCGCGCGTGGTGAAGCCGAGAATCTCGACCTTCACGCCGCAACGCTCGAGGGTCCGCGCCAGGATGTCGGCGCAGCAGGCCGCGACCATGATGGGCCGGCCGCGCATGGAGCCGGAATTGTCGAGCACCAGCGTGACCACGGTGTCGCGGAATTGCGTTTCGCGTTCCTGCTTGAAGGTGAGCGCATGCATGGGGTCGACGACGACGCGGGCAAGCCGGGCGGCGTCGATGGTCCCTTCGTCGAGGTCGAAGTCCCAGCCGCGATTCTGCTGGGCCAGCAGACGGCGCTGAAGCTTGTTGGCGAGCCGGGAGACGGCGCCGTGGAGCGCTTGCAGCTGCTTGTCGAGAAAGGCGCGCAAGCGGTCGAGCTCGTCCTGGTCGCAGAGCTCCTCGGCGGAGACGATCTCGTCATAGGCGCGAGTGAAAACCTTGTAGCCGAAGGCCTCGGGGTCATCGAGCACCGAGCTATTCGGACGCCAAGGCTCGGAGCGCCGGGGCAGGTCGGCGGATTTAGCGTCGCGGTCGAGCTGGTCCGTGGCGCCGTCCTCCTGGTCGTCCATGGATTGGTCGCTGGCGTCGTCCTGCTCGGCCCGGGACTCGGACGCCATCTCGGCGCGGTCCCGGTTTTCGGCATTCTCGTCCTGGTCGTCGGCTGCATCCGGGTCGGACTCGCCGTCCTTGTCGGACTCGCTCTGCTCGTCGCCCTGGTCGAGCTGGTCGGCGAGATTGAGGGCGGCAAGGAGATCGCGCGCCAGCCGGCCGAAAGCCTCCTGGTCGAGCAGCGTCTCCGGCATGCGGTCGAGCAGGGTGCGGGCGCGCTCCTCGATCCATGGACGCCACAGATTGACGATCGCGCGCGCTTTGGCCGGCGGGGCAACGCCGGTCAACCGCTCGCGTACCAGCAGCGCCAGCGCATCCGACAGCGGCGCTTCGGCGCGTTCCGTCTCGGCGGTCACGCGACTGCGCGCATAGCGCTGCTCCATGCGGGCATTGAGGTTGGCGGCCACGCCCTTCATGCGCTTGGCGCCGATGGCCTCGACGCGGGCCTGCTCGATCGCCTCGAACACGGCGCGGGCATCGCCGCCCGACGGCGCCAGCGACCGGTGCAGGCTGTCATCGTGGCAGGCGACGGCGAGCGCCGCCGCGTCGGCATGGCCGCGGATCACGGAGATCTCGTTCTTGGTCGGCACGCGCGAAGGCTCGGGCACGCGGGCGGTCTTGCCGGCAAGGCCCGGCGGCTCGCTGGTGAACACCACCTCGACGGCACCATCGGCGGCGATGGAGCGGGTGGTCTGCGTCAGGGCGCGCTTGAACGGATCGAGGGGCGCCTCTTTCCGCTTGGTCGGCGCCATGGGATTAGCTCAAAGCCACGTTGGCCGTCGACTGCGGCAGATCCTCGCCGAAGCAGCGCTGATAGAACTCGGCAATCTGGCCGCGCTCCAACTCGTCGCATTTGTTGAGGAAGGACAGCTCGAAGGCAGTGCCCACATTGCCGAAAATCTCGGCGTTCTCGGCCCAGGTGATCACCGTGCGCGGGCTCATCACCGTGGACAGGTCGCCGTTGATGAAGGCGTTGCGCGTCAGCTCGGCGAGGCGGACCATGTTGGACACCGTCTTGCGGCCTCCCTCGGTATTCCAGGCCTTGGCCTTGGCCAGCACGATGGCCACCTCGTCGTCATGGGGCAGATAGTTGAGGGTGACGACGATGGACCAGCGGTCCATCTGACCCTGGTTGATCTGCTGGGTGCCGTGGTAGAGGCCGCTCGTGTCGCCGAGGCCGATCGTGTTCGTGGTGGCGAACAGCCGGAAGGCCGGGTGCGGTTTGATTACCTTGGACTGGTCGAGCAGGGTGAGCTTGCCGGAGACCTCCAGCACCCGTTGGATGACGAACATCACGTCGGGGCGGCCGGCATCGTACTCGTCGAAGCACAGCGCAGTGTTGGACTGGAGCGCGTAGGGCAAGATGCCCTCGCGGAACTCGGTCACCTGCATGCCGTCCTTGATGACGATGGCGTCCTTGCCGACCAGGTCGATGCGGCTCACATGGCTGTCGAGGTTAATGCGCATGCACGGCCAGTTGAGCCGCGCGGCGACCTGCTCGATATGGGTCGACTTGCCGGTGCCGTGATAGCCCTGGATCATCACGCGGCGGTTGTGCTTGAAGCCGGCGAGAATGGCGAGCGTCACCTCCCGATTGAAGAGGTAGTCGGGGTCCATGTCAGGAACGTGCTCGTCCGGTTGCGAATAGGCCGGCACCTCGAAATCGGCGTCGATGCCGAAGACCTGGCGCGCGGAGACTGTCATGTCGGGCAAGCGTGCGCCGTTGTGAGCAGCTTCAAGTGTCATGATCGTTGATGAGCCTGTTTGTCGCGTTTTGGTCGGGGCTCGCCTGGAGCAAAGCCCTGAATTTGCCGGGGACGGCCGGGCGGCTTACGCAAGCCCCGCCTGCTTCAGATAGTTATAGGCTTGGATCACTTCGCGCAACTTGTCCTCCGAGGACCGGTCGCCGTTATTGTGATCGGGGTGGAGGCGCTTAACCAGTTCCTTGAAGCGCGCCTTGATGTCCGCCTTGGTGGCATTGTCGTCGAGATTGAGGTGGCGCATGCATTTGCGCTCGAGCCGCTTCAGCGGCCGGCGCGGCGCGGCGCCCGGCTTGACCCCGCCCGGCGCCCCGTCGCCGAACACGCCGAATGGATCCTGGGTCGAAAAGCGATGGGCGAAACCGCTCCGCGGCGGCGGGCTGCCTGTCTTGGTCCGGTTGCGGGCCCAGGAATTGACGCCCACGAACCAGGTCGGCCGGTTGCCCGTGGCGTCGCTTTTCTGCTGCGCGACCACGTCCTCGTCGGGCAGTCCGGAAAAATAGTTGTAGCCCTTGTTGTACTCGCGCACGTGCTCCAGGCAGTAGCGATGATACTGCCCCTCCAGGCCGCGGCCTTTCGGCGCGGGGTGGAGACCAGGCTCATTGCAGCCTTCCCAGTCGCATGACGGGCAGGCCTCGCGCAGGAGACGATCCTTGTCGGGCTTGACCCGCAAGCGGTCGAGGAATTTTGAATTGAGCTTCATGGACTCGGCATTATGGGAAGTGGCGTCCGTCACAACAAGAATGGCTCCGCGCCAACAAAGGCGATAGTCTGATCGGTTGAGCGCCGGCGCCCGCGCAGCATACTTCGCAAGGACCTTCGCAGCATGACCATCGAGAATTCAATCAGAGAAAAGTTGACGCAAGCCTTCGCCCCCGTGGCGCTCGACGTCGTCAACGACTCCCATCACCACGCCAGCCATGCCGGGTCGCCCGGCACCGGCGAGAGTCATTTTAGCGTTAAAGTGGTGTCGGCGGCGTTCGACGGCAAGTCTCGGGTGGAGCGTCACCGCATGGTCAACGCCGTGCTGGCCGACGAGCTCGCCGGCAAGATCCACGCGCTCGCCATCACCGCGCTGGCGCCTGAGGAGGGCACGCGGGCCTCATGAGGCCGCGTTGTCTTCCTTGGCGTTATCGGCGGCCGACTTGCCCAGCGGGGTCACGCGCAAGGAGGTGACCCGATTGCGCTGGCGCCGCAGCACCTCGAAGCGAAAATCGTGGAAGGTGAAGGCTTGACCCGGATTGGGGATGGTCTGGGCCTCGTGGATCACGAGCCCGGCGATCGTGGTCGCCTCCTCGTCGGGCAGGTCCCATTCCATGAGACGGTTGACGTCGCGGATGGGCACGATGCCGTCGACGATCAGCGAGCCGTCGGTCTGCGGCTTGGCCAGCGCCGCGGCGATGTCGGTCTCGTCGGTGATCTCGCCGACGATCTCCTCGATAATGTCCTCGAGCGTCAGCAGTCCCATCACCTCGCCGTACTCGTCGACGACGATGGCGAAATGGGCCTTGCGCTTGAGAAAGGCGTTGAGCTGATCCTTGAGATTGGTGGTGTCGGGCACGAACCATGGTGGCGTAGCCAGCGCCATGACGTCGATCTTGCTGACATCGCCACGGGAATCGCGCAAAGCCTGGAGCAGGGGCCGCGCGTGAATAACGCCGACGATTTCCTCGCGCTCGCCGCGCCACAAGGGCAGCCGCGTATGCGAGCTCTTCAGCGCCGCGTCAACGATCTCCGCCGGCGGAAGGTCCGCATCGATTGCATCCATATTGGTCCGGTGCACCATGATGTCCGACACGGTGAGCTCGCGCAGGTCGAGCACGCCGCCCAGCATGTCGCGGTCGAGCTTCACCACGCCGCCTTCCTTGTGGTGCAGCGCGATGGCGCCCCTGATCTCCTCATGCGCCGAGAGCACGTCGGCGTCGTCGCTGATGGAGACGCCGAATAGCCGCAACGTGTGACGCACGAGGAATTGCATGGTCGCCGTGACCGGCGCGAGAACCGCGACGACGACGCGAATGACCGGCGCGACCGCCAGCGCCATCCGATCGGCGTTGACGATGGCGTAGGTCTTGGGCAGCACCTCGGCGAACACGACAACGAGAACGGTCATGACGATCGTGGCGTAGACGACGCCGGCATCGCCGAAAATCTCGAGAAGCACGCTGGTGGCGAGCGCCGAGGCGGCGATGTTGGCGAGGTTGTAACTCAAGAGGATGGCGCCGATCAGACGCTCGCGGGAGGACAGCAGCCGGTTGACGAGCTTGGCGCGCTTGTTATCGTCCTCTTCCAGGGCATGCATGCGGGCGCGTGACGCAGCCGTCAGCGCCGTCTCGGAGCCTGAGAAATAGGCCGAGATAATGAGCAGGCCGAGGATGGCGCCGAGCGTGATGCCTAAGCTCAAGGTCATCGGCCGGCGCACTCCTTTTTCAGGAACTCGGTCAACCGGTCCATGGATACGTCGTTCTCGACGAAGGCCTCGCCGATCCCGCGTGCGAGGATGAGCGCGAGCTTACCGCCCTTGACCTTCTTGTCCTGGGCCATGAGCCGCAACAACTCGCCGGTCGTGGGCTTGTCGCCCGGAATGGCGGAGATCTCGGTGGGGAGGCCGACGGCGGCAAAATGCTTCTCGACGCGCGCGGCGTCTTCGGGCGGGCATAGGCCGTGCTCGACGGAATAGGTGAAGGCCTGCCGCATGCCGATGGCGATGGCCTCGCCGTGCAGCAGCCGGTCGGAATAGCCGGCGAAAGCTTCCAGCGCATGGCCGAAGGTGTGGCCGAGATTGAGCAGCGCGCGCTTGCCGCTCTCTTCGCGCTCATCGGCCACGACCACGTCGGCCTTGGCGCGGGCGCTCGTTTCCACCGCGTGGCGGCGCTTGCCGTCCTGCCCTGAGAAGACATCGCCCCAATTCTGCTCGAGCCAGGCGAAGAAGGCCGCATCGCCGAGCAGCCCGTATTTCGCCACCTCGGCGTAGCCGGCGCGGAACTCGCGCTCGCTCAAAGTCGACAGCACCGCGACGTCGGCGAGCACCAGGGCCGGCTGATGGAAGGTGCCGATCAGGTTCTTGCCCTGCTTGGTGTCGATGCCGGTCTTGCCGCCTATTGCCGAATCCACTTGGGCGAGGAGCGTGGTCGGCATCTGCACCACGCGCACGCCGCGCCGGAGAATAGAGGCGGCGAAGCCGGTGAGGTCGCCCACCACGCCGCCGCCAAAGGCGACGACACAATCGCCGCGCTCGACGCCGAGATCGAGCAGGGTCTCACAAAGCTTGGCGAGAACGGGAAAGCTCTTGCTTGCCTCGCCGGGCGCGACCACGGCGGCGCCAAGGAACTGGCCCTGCCGCTCGAGGCTCGCTTTCAGCGGCGCCAGATGCAAAGCCGCGACATTCGAATCGCTGACCACGGCAAAGCGGGCGCCTGGCAGCGTGGTGGCCAGGCGGTCGCCGGACGTGGCGAGGAGGTCCTCACCGATGACGATGTCGTAGCGCCGCAGTTCGGGCAGGCCGACGTCGATCGTCGTCTCGCTCTTGGTCTCGCTCTTGGCCTGGCCGAGCGTGGCCGCATCACCGCCCATTACCGTTCTCCCTTGCGGCGCGCGGCCGTAGCGGAACCGCCGCCCGTGGCCGCGCAGTCCAGCCTGGCGGCGAGCGCGTCGATCACGGCGCCGACGACGACATCGTGGGGCACCTCGCGGCTCTCCACGGTGATGTCCGCCTCGGCATAGACGGGATTGCGCTCGGCCATCAGTTTTTTCATCACGGTCTCGGGGTCGCCGTTGGCCAGCAAGGGCCGGTGGTCGCGCCGCTGCACGCGTTTCAATAGCACCCGCAAATCGGCCTTGAGCCAGACCGACAGCCCATGCGCCTTGATAGCGTCCCGCGTCTGCGGGTTCATATAGGCCCCGCCGCCGGTGGCAAGCACTTGCGGGCCGCCGTCAAGCAGGCGGGCGATGACCTTGCGCTCGCCCTCGCGGAAATAGGCCTCGCCGTGCTCGGCGAAAATCTCCTTGATGCTCTGGCCCGCTGCCTGCTCGATCTCGGTGTCGGCGTCGATAAACGGCAGGTCGAGCCGGTTGGCCAGGCGCCTGCCGACCGCGGTCTTGCCGGCGCCCATCAGTCCGATCAGCACGATCGAGCGCGCGCCCAGGGATTGGCGGATTTCCGCCAACCGACGCTCGCGGTCGTCTTTGCTATGGTCAGCCAAGTTTAGGGTCATCTTCGAAGGGAGGGCCTTATTTGTCCCATGCTGACAGGGCAGTGTCGAATCATCCATGATACGATTTGAGGGTTAAGGCGCCCGGTGATTTCGAGTCATACTGGGGCCCTACCCAGGATCAATAGACAGTTAGGAACACGAGCGCCTCGATGCCAACACTGTTTCGTTTCCTCATGATTTTAGGGTCGATCGTCGGTGTCGTCGCTGGAAGCCTCTATGTGCTCGCCGAATACTTTCAGCCAGAGCCTAAGGAAATCTCCAAAGCTCTGCGCAACGTCAAGGCGCGTCCCGAAGAACAGGCGCCGCCGGACGCCACCGCGTCCACCGATGCCTCGGCCGCGCCGTCCTTCACCGTGCCTGACGGCCCGGAATAATCCCCGATTTGAAGGGATTTGAGGCCTTGAGCCCCGCGAAAACCTCATCGACCGGGGCAGGGGCCTCCGACCTGGCGCTATTTCTCGACATGCTCATGGCCGAGCGTGGCGCGACCGCCAACACGATCGAGGCCTATACCCGGGACATCAGTGACTTTCTCGCTTTCTTGGCGAGTAAGGGCGCCGCCGCGCGGGTGGCGACGTCCGATCATTTGCGGGCCTATATTGCCGGGCTTGCGCGCCAAGGGCAGGCGCCGACATCGCGGGCCCGGAAGCTGTCGGCCATCCGCCAATTCTTCCGCTTTCTGCTGGCCGAGGGCCTGCGCGCCGACGATCCGTCCTCGGCCATCGACAGCCCGAAGCTCGGCCGGCCGCTGCCCAAGATCCTGTCGCTCGCCGAGGTCGAGACCCTGATCGAGACGGCGAAACAGGCGTCCACCACGGCCGCCGAGGGCGTGCCGCGGCGCCGGGCTCTGCGCCTTTATGGGCTGATCGAGACGCTTTATGCCTCAGGCCTGCGGGTGTCGGAGCTGATCGCGCTGCCGCGCAATGCGCTCACCGCCGACGACCGGGTCCTGACCATCAAGGGCAAAGGCGGGCGCGAACGGCTGGTGCCGCTCAACGACTCGGCGCGGACGGCGCTGGCTGCCCATGTGGCGGCCCTGGAGGCGGCTGAGGCGGCCGGCAAAGCTACTTCAGGCTGGCTATTTCCCACCGGCGACGGCGGCCAGCACATCACCCGACAGCGTTTCGGCCAGGAATTGAAGGGACTTGCGCTCGCCGCCGACCTCGATCCGGCCCGGGTCTCGCCGCATGTGTTGCGCCATGCCTTTGCCAGTCACCTGCTGGAGCGGGGGGCGGATCTGCGCACGGTGCAGCAGCTTCTCGGCCACGCCGACATCTCGACGACGCAGATCTACACTCATGTCATCGAGGAGCGCTTGCGCCGGCTGGTGGAGGAGCATCACCCCCTGGCTCAGGCTCATTTAACCAAGCGGCGCTAATCTCTTGGCCCGGCTTGCGCGGGTCACCAGTTGACAGGGTATCCTAGCAAGGCCACTTACAACCGCATTCCCGTTGCCATTATTCCGTCGTACGGAAGGCGCGCCCGGGAAGACGGGGTTCCCCAAGGGGTTTAGCCAAGCCGCATGCGTACCTATCTCGATTTCGAAAAGCCGATCGCGGAGCTTGAGAGCAAAGTCGCCGAGCTCAAGGCGCTCGCCGGCGAGCAGGCCTCCGTCGCCCTTGCGGACGAACTGGTCAGGCTCGAGGGCAAGGCCAAGGAGACGCTCCAAGAGACCTACGCGGACCTGACGCCGTGGCAGAAGACGCAAGTCGCCCGCCATCCCGAGCGGCCACATTTCAAGCACTATATTCAAGGCCTTGTGCGGGACTTCACGCCGCTGGCGGGCGACCGCTATTTCGGCGAGGACGAAGCGATCATCGGCGGCATCGGGCGGCTATCGGGCCGCTCGGTCCTCATCATCGGCCACGAGAAGGGCTCCGATACCGAGGGCCGCATCAAGCATAATTTCGGCATGGCCCGGCCCGAGGGCTACCGCAAAGCGGTGCGCCTGATGGAGATGGCCGACCGCTTCTCGCTGCCCGTCATCACCCTTGTCGATACGGCCGGCGCCTATCCCGGCATCGGCGCGGAGGAGCGCGGCCAGGCCGAGGCGATCGCCCGGTCCACCGACTGCTGCATGGGGCTTCGCGTGCCCCTCTTGTCGCTCATTATCGGCGAGGGTGGTTCAGGCGGCGCTGTGGCCCTTGCCACGGCGAACCGCATCTACATGCTGGAGCATTCGATCTACACGGTGGCCTCGCCGGAGGCGGCCGCCTCGATCCTGTGGCGCGACTCGACCCGGGCCGTGGATGCGGCCACGAACATGAAAATCACCGCTCAGGACCTGCTAAGGCTCGGAATTGTCGATGGAATCATCCCCGAGCCGATCGGTGGGGCCCATCGGGACGCAACCGGCGTGGTCAAGGCTGCCGGCGATGTCCTGGTCCAGGCCCTGTCCGAATATGACGACTTCTCGCCGGACGAGATTCGCAAGGAAAGACGGGAAAAATTCCTCGCCATGGGCCGCGCCGTCTAAAAAGGCTTTCACCCCAAAAAGCGCCTTTTTTTTAGTCCACCTCGGACCCTGCCAAGCGTATAATAAGAGGGCCAAATCGGGGGACGCTGGAGGCTTGGCGCGGGGATCGCGCTAACCTCGACTTAACCCATCGAACTGATCTTGGCCGAGGTGCGCGAGGGGCACTGCGTATGCTTCGTTCAAGGTTTATCACGGCCGTTATCGCGGTGAGCGTAGTGGGTATGGCCACCGCGCTCGCTGGCTGTGGTCAATTCTCACCGCCTTACATGAAGCCGCTGTCGCCGCAGACGCGCGCGCTGCTCGCCGAGAAGGGCATGACCGAGGACGAGCCCGTCCTCATTCGCATCTTCAAAGCCGAGTCCGAGCTCGAGGTCTGGAAGCAGAAGGACGACGGGCGCTACTACCACTTCAAGACCTATCCGATTTGCGCCTATTCCGGCGGGCTCGGCCCGAAGGTGAAGCAAGGCGACCGGCAAGCGCCGGAAGGATTCTATCTGATCAGCCGCGACCAGTTGAATCCGCGCAGCAAATATCACCTCTCCTTCAATATCGGATTCCCCAACGCCTATGATCGCTCGCTAGGCCGCACCGGCTCCAATCTGATGGTGCATGGCGATTGCACGTCGGCCGGCTGCTACGCCATGACCGATGCAGTCATCGAGGAAATCTACATCCTGGCGCGAGAGGCGCTGGCCGCCGGCCAGGCCTCGTTTCAGGTTCAGGCCTATCCGTTCCGCATGACGGCGGCCAATCTGGAGGCCCATCGCAAGGATGACTGGTACGATTTCTGGCGGAACCTGAAAGAAGGCTACGATTATTTCGAGACGACGCGGCTGCCGCCGACCGTGGCGGTGTGCGAGAAGCGCTATCTCGTCAATGCGGCCTTCACCGGCAATGTCAGGCCGAACCCGGCCGGTGCATGCCCGGCTTACCGGAAGCTGCCGGTGGTGGCGTTCAAGCCGTCTAAAGACGACGGCAACAAGACCATGTCGCAGGCCTCGTTGGCCAAGCCGCTCGGCAGCGTCATGGGCTTGAGCTTCGGCTCGGTCACGCCGGTCTATCGCGCCATGACGCTCGGCCCCGCGACGCCTTCGGTCACGAGCGACAAGAAGAAAAAATAGCAATTCGCGCCGGCGCGGCGACAGCCGCCGGTCTCGCGCTATACTCCATCGTCTCGCCTTTTCGGTTTGGCTTGTGTGTGAGCGGCGATGTTGCGGCACTTCCTCATTACTCTCGTCGTCTTGGCGCTCGCCGCCGGCGGCTACTTCCTGCTCAGCCCGCAAGGCCGGCAGCTCATCGACCGCATCCACGTCAACATGAAGCGCGCCGAGAACAAGGCGCTGCATCGGTCGGGTCAGCCGCTACCGGGCACGCCGGACCTCGCCCGGCTGGATGCACGGCTCAAGGCGGCGGGTATCGCGCTAGGCGCGCCGGTTTTTCATCCGCGTGTTCAAGCTCGAGTTGGAGCTTGAGCTCTGGGTCGAGAAGGACGGGCGCTTCGAGCTGTTCGCCACCTATCCGATGTGCATGTGGTCGGGGCGGCTCGGGCCCGAAGCTGAAAGAGGGCGACCGGCAAGCGCCGGAAGGCTTCTACACGGTGGGCAAGGAGGCGCTCAATCCGAACAGCCGCATGCATCTGTCCTTCAATCTCGGTTTCCCGAACGCGTACGACCGGGACAAGGGGCGCAGCGGCTCCTTCCTCATGGTGCATGGCGGCTGCTCGTCGATCGGCTGCTATGCCGTCACCGACGCGGTGGTGGACGAGATCTGGACCTTCGTCACCGCGGCGCTCGACAACGGTCAGGCCCGCATTCCGGTGCATGCCTTCCCGTTCCGCATGACCGAGCGGAATTTGCGGCTCCGTAAGGGCGACAAATGGAGCGGCTTCTGGGCCGACCTCAAGACCGGCTCGGACCTGTTCGAGCGGGACCGGGTGCCGCCCAAGGTCAGCGTGTGTGACGGACGCTACGTGTTCGAGGCGGGAACCCCGGAGACAGTGGGGCAGGCGGTCGAGAAGCGCTGTCCGCCGGACATCGCCGGCAATTCGTGAGGCGCTAGAGCGGCCAGAAATACAGAATGAGCGGCGTGCCGGCGACGAGCACGATGACGGAGAGCGGTAAGCCGAGCCGCCAATAATCGCCGAAGCGGTAGCCGCCGGGGCCCATCACCAGCGTGTTGCACTGATGCCCGATGGGCGTGAGGAAGTCGCAGGCCGCCCCGATCGCCACCGCCATGAGAAAGGGATCGGGGTTGTAGTGGAGATTGGTGGCGAAGGTCGCCGCGATGGGCGCCATGACCAACACGGTGGCGGCGTTGTTGAGGAAGGGCGTCACCGCCATGGCGGCGGCGATCAGCAGAGCCAACGCGCCCCAAGCCGGCAGCGACATGGCCGTGTCCGACAGCCATGCGGCGATGAGTTCGGTGCCGCCGGTGGTGCGCAGCGCGTCACTGACCGGGATCAGCGCGCCGAGCATCACCAAGATCGGCCATTCGATCGCGTCATAGGCCTCGCGCAAGGAGAGCGAGCGGAAGAGCAGCAGCATCACGGCGGCGCCGAAGAAGGCGATGGCCACGGGCACCAGATTGAAGGCGACGAGGCCCATGGCCACGGCGAGTACGCCAATGGGCACGAGGCTGCCTTTGCGGCCGATGCGCAAGTCCCGCTCGGCCAGTGGCAGGCAATGCAGCTCGCCCAAGGTCTCCGGCATGATGGAGAGATTGCCCTGCAGCACGATGACGTCGCCGGCCCGCAGCTTCACCGTGCGCAAGCGGTTGGCGATACGCCGTCCGGTGCGGCTCACGGCGAGCAGGCTGATGCCGTAATGGTCGTAGAGCCGCAACTGGCCGACGGATGAGCCGATGAGTTGCGAACCCGGCGTGATGACCGCCTCCATGATGCCGATCTCGTCGGTCGGCGTGTCCGAGGCTCTGCTGTCCTCATCGCGCAGCAGCGTGAGCTTCTCCAGGGCGACGATGCGTTCGAGGGCGGACGGCTCGCCGCGGATGATGAGAATGTCGTCGGGCTTGATGACCACGTTGCCGGCCGGCTCGGCGCGCCGCTTGCCGCCGCGGACCAGGGTAATGACCTCGATCTCGCTCTCACCGAGATCCTCGAGCGCCTTCACGGTCAGCCCGGCGGCGGGCGACTCCTTGGGCACCGTGACCTCGGTGGTGTAGCCTGACAGGTTGAAGGCGGCATCCATCGACACGGCGCCCTTGCGGTCGGTGGGCAGGAGGCGCCAGCCGAAGATCAGAAATAGAAAGCCGAGCACCGCGAGGCTGGCGCCCACGGGCGCGAAGTCGAACATGTGGAACGGCTCGCCGAGAATCTGCTCGCGCACGCGCGACACGATGATGTTGGGCGAGGTGCCGACCAGGGTAACGATGCCGCCGAGCAGCGCGCCGAACGACATGGGCATCAGCAGCGACGAGGGCGAGGTGCCGGTGCGGCGGGCGAACTGGAAGGCGATGGGCATCAGCATGGCCAGCGCGCCGATATTCTTGACGAAGCCAGACATCACAGTGACCGAGCCGACAAGGGCTGCGACCTGCCGATAGGTGTCGGTGAGGTAAGGACCGAACTTGCGCACGACCCGTTCGATCACGCCCGACTGCGCCACGGCGGCGCTGACCACCAGCGCGCTGGCGATGATGATGACGATGTCATCGCTGAAGCCCGAGAAGGCCTTATTCGGCGGCACGATGCCGGCGGCGATTGCCGCCAGCAGCGAGAGCACGGCCACGAGGTCGTAGCGTAGGCGCCCCCAAATGAAGAGCGCCATCATGCCAATGATGACGGCGAAAGAGAGCGCCTGATCGAGCGTCATGTTGTTCTAGGATTCCCCTGCTTCCGGACAAAAGAGCTCAAGGACGTTTTCGGTTCCCGCGAAGGCGCGGGACAAAGCGTCGCTCAGGAAAACGCGAAGTTCTCAAGCGCCGAAGTCTAAGTGCGGAGAGGAGGTCTTAGCTATAGGGCCCTAGCTAAAGGTGCCGTGGCAGTGCTTGTATTTCTTGCCGGAACCGCACGGGCACAGCGCGTTGCGCTGAACCTTGCCCCAGGTGGCCGGGTCGGCGGGATTTACCGCCGCCGTGGCTTTTCGCGTACGCGCTGCTCTGGCCGCGCTTGTGCCGGCGCCCGCGCCGCTGCCGGCATTGGCCGCTTCCAGCGCGAACTCATCCTCGCCGGTGGTCGGATCGAGGTGATGCGCCTCCATGGGCGGCAGATCGCCGGCGTCGAGCGGCGGCACGTCGTCCTGCTTGGCGAGCTCGACATGCATCAGCTGTCCAGTCACGGCCTCGCGGAGCCGCGCCAGCATCTGCTCGAACAGGGTGAAGCTCTCGGTCTTATATTCGTTCAGCGGGTCGCGCTGGCCATAGCCGCGCAAGCCGATGACCTGACGCAGATGCTCCAGCGTCACCAGATGCTCGCGCCAGAGCCCGTCCAGGGTCTGCAACAGAATGGCGCGTTCGATCTGGCGCATGACCTGCGGGCCGAACTCGGCGGCCTTCTTGGCGGCGCGCTCGTCGGTCGCCTTGATCAGCCGCTCGTGAATCTCCGCCTCGGCGATGCCTTCCTCCGCCGCCCAATCGGTAATGGGCAGGTCGAGATCGAAGATGTCGCGAACCTGCTCTTTCAGCCCCTCGATGTCCCACTGCTCGGCGTAGGATTTCTCCGGGATGGCTTGAGCAACCAGGTCGTCAACCACGTGGCGGCGCATTTCGCCGACGGTCTCGTTGAGATCGGCGTCGCCCAGCAGCTCGCGGCGCTGATCGAAGATTGCCTTGCGCTGATCGTTCATCACGTTGTCGTATTTGAGCAGATTCTTGCGGATGTCGAAGTTGCGGGCCTCGACCTTCGCTTGCGCCTTTTCCAGCGCCTTGTTGATCCACGGATGGACGATGGCCTCGTCCTCCTTCAGCCCGAGCGCTTGCAGCATGCCGTCCATGCGCTCGGATCCGAAGATGCGCATGAGGTCGTCTTCGAGCGACAGGAAGAAGCGCGAGCGCCCCGGATCGCCCTGACGGCCCGAACGGCCGCGGAGCTGATTGTCGATGCGCCGGCTTTCATGGCGCTCGGTGCCGATGACGTAGAGCCCGCCGGCGGCAAGCGCCTCCTTCTTCTTCTTCTCGACGTCTTCGGCGATCTGGCGGCGCTGCTTCTCGATCTCGGCGGGGGTCGGCTCCTTGCCCTTTTCCGCCTGCATGGCGAGCCAGTCGTCGATCAGCATTTCAGGATTGCCGCCGAGCTGAATGTCGGTGCCGCGCCCGGCCATGTTGGTGGCGATGGTGATGGCGCCGGGCACGCCGGCCTGGGCGATAATATGCGCCTCTTGTTCGTGGTAGCGCGCGTTCAGTACCTTGTGCGGAACCTTGTCCTTCTTGAGCAGCTCGGCCAGAAGCTCCGACTTCTCGATGGAGGTGGTGCCGACCAGCATGGGCTGGCCGCGCTTCTGCGCATCCTTGATGAGCTCGATGATCGCCCGGTATTTCTCCTGGGCGCTGCGATACACCTCGTCGTCCTCGTCCTGACGGATCATGTCGGCGTTGGTCGGCACCTCGACCACGTCGAGGCCGTAAATTTCGATGAACTCGTCCGCCTCGGTAGCGGCCGTGCCGGTCATGCCGCCGAGCTTGTCGTAGAGACGGAAATAATTCTGGAAGGTGATGGTGGCCAGCGTCTGGTTCTCGGGCTGGATTGTCACGTGCTCCTTGGCCTCGAGCGCCTGGTGCAAGCCTTCCGAGTAGCGGCGGCCCGACATCATGCGGCCGGTGAACTCGTCGATGATCACCACCTCGTCGTTCTTGACGATGTAGTCGCGGTCCTTGAGGAACAGCTTGTGGGCGCGCAGCGCCTGCTGCACGTGGTGGACGACGCTGACATTCTCGACGTCGTAGAGCGACTCGCCCTTGAGCAGGTCGGCCTTGCTCAGACAGCTGCTCGACATGCTCGTTGCCGGCCTCGGTCAGGCTCACATGGCGGGTCTTCTCGTCGAGCTCGAAATCTTCGTCGATCAGCTGCGGAATGAACACGTCGATCGTGGTGTAGAAATCCGAGCGGTCGTCGAGCGGACCGGAAATGATGAGCGGGGTGCGCGCCTCGTCGATGAGGATCGAGTCGACCTCGTCGACGATGGCGAAGTAGTGGCCGCGCTGCGCCATCTCCGAATAGGCGTATTTCATGTTGTCGCGCAGATAGTCGAAGCCGAACTCGTTGTTGGTGCCGTAAGTGACGTCGCAGGCATATTGCGCCTTGCGCTGCACGTCGTTCATGTCGTGCACGATGGTGCCGACGGTGAGACCCAAGAACTTGTAGACGGCGCCCATCCAGGCGGCGTCGCGGGCGGCGAGATAGTCGTTGACGGTCACCACGTGCACGCCGCGGCTCGGTCAGCGCGTTGAGATAGACCGGCAGCGTCGCCACCAGCGTCTTACCCTCGCCGGTCTTCATCTCGGCGATGCGGCCCTCATGCAGCACCATGCCGCCGACGAGCTGAACGTCGAAGTGACGTTGGCCTAGCGTGCGCTTGGCGGCCTCGCGGACCGTGGCAAAGGCTTCGGGAAGCAAATCGTCGAGCGTTTCGCCGTCGGCCAGGCGCTTGCGGAACTCCACGGTGCGGGCGCGCAAGCCCTCGTCGGACAGCGCAGCGACTTCAGGCTCCAGCGCGTTGATGTTGGCGACGACGGCCGCGTATGGCTTGAGTTTGCGGTCGTTGGCCGAGCCGAAGACTTTGGTGGCGAGGGCGCCAAAGGAAAGCATGGATCTGAAGCCTCTTATGGCATGAGACGGTCCCGTGGGGCTTTGCGGCGAAAGCCCCGGAGGCCGTGTGGTGTCTTGAGCGCGACGGTCCCCGCCGGTCCTCGTCAAGCCTTCAGAAAAGTGACGAAAAAATGCCGGGGATCAACGCGGTTGAGACATAAGAGGCGCCCTTGGCCTTGTCAACGCGACGCAGCTGCGAGGCGGGCTCCCAGGCGGGCTCCCTCAGGCCGGTTCCTTGGAGACGCCGGCTGTCGTCTGGCCGATTTCGTCCAGTTGCTTCTGGAGCGAGAGCTTGCTCAGGCTCTGGAGCGGCAGGCTGACGAAGATGGAGATGCGTTGATTGAGCATCCGGTAAGTGTCGTCGAAGGCGAAGGCCTTTTCCGCCTCGGTGCCTTCGACCGCGGCCGGGTCGGGCACGCCCCAATGGGCGGTCATCGGCTGGCCGGGCCAGATGGGGCAGACCTCGTTCGCCGCGTTGTCGCAGACGGTGAACACGAAATCGAGCTTCGGCGCGCCGTCTTTGGCGAACTCCTCCCATGACTTGGAGCGGAGCCCGGACAGGTCGTAGTTCAGCCGCTTGAGCAGATTGAGGGCCAGCGGATTGACTTTGCCGGTGGGGATGCTGCCGGCGCTATAGGCGCGAAACCGGCCCATTCCCTCGCGATTGAGGATGCTCTCGGCCAGGATCGACCGGGCCGAATTGCCGGTGCAGAGAAATAGGACATTGAGTGGTTCTTGGCTGCTGACGATCTTCATGGCTGTTTCCTCCGGCCTAGTTTGTGCAGCACGCGGCGAGGGTGGAATTCGATCGCCGGCATGCAGACCGATGGCTCGCCCTGGCAGCAATCCTCCACCAGGAACAGCAATAGCTCGCGGGTTCCGGCCAGGTTCACCGCATAGATGACAGAGCGGCCCTCTTTGCGGGCGGTGACCAGCTTGGCCCGGGAGAGAATGGCAAGATGCGAGGACATGGTGTTGGGCGGCACCTCAAGCGCACGGGCGATGTCGCCGGCCGCCATGCCACCCGTCCCGGCGCGAATGAGCAGGCGAAAGACTTTGAGCCGGCTCTCCTGGGCGAGCGCGCCCGAGGGCGCCGACGGCATTTATTGTATCCATATTTCGAGATATATCGAAATAACTGGCGTCCGTCAATTCCGCCGCTTGGCAAGAGTCATGGCCAACGCTAAAGAAGACGCGGGGGAAGCGCCCAACCCGCTCGCCAGCCCTCAATCGGAGCAATACCGGCGAGCAGAAGACGAGGATACAATCCTGTGAAAACTTGGTCATCTCTGCTGCTTTTTGCAGCGTTCATCGCTCTTGTCCCGCTGTCTGCCGCTGCCGACGACACGGTCGTGGCGCGCATCGACGGCGTCGAGATCAAGCAATCCGATCTCGATTTTGCCGCCTCCGAGGTCGGACCTCGGCTCGGCAATTACCGCCCAGAAGACCGCAAGCGCGTCCTGCTGCAATATGTCATCGAGAACGAGCTGATGGCGGCGGCCGGCGAGAAGGAGAAGCTGGACACCACTGATACCTTCCCTGCGCGGGTCAAATATCATACGCGGCGCGCGCTCCGGGATGCCTATTTCGACGCGAGCATCACCGGCGCGGTGAACGACGCGGACGCCAAGAAGATCTACGACGAGAAAATCGCCGGCATGACGCCGGAGCAGGAAGTGCATGCCCGGCATATCCTCGTAGGAGACCGAGGAAGAGGCCAAGGAAGTCGCCGCGCGACTGAAAAAGGGCGAGGACTTCGCCACGCTGGCCAAGGAGAAGTCGAAAGACACCAATGCCGAAGGCGGCGATCTCGGCTTCTTTGCCCGTGGCCAAATGCTGAAGCCGTTCGAAGACGCGGCCTTCGCGCTGGATGTCGGGCAGATCTCCGACCCGGTGCAGACGCAGTTCGGCTGGCACATCATCAAGGTCGAGGAGAAGCGCGATCAAGCTGTGCCGACCTTCGACCAGGTCAAGACGGCCATCGAGGCGCAGCTCGTGCAGCAGAAGGCCCAAGCCGTGGTGACGGGCTTGCGGAACGCCGCCAAGATCGAGATCGTCGATCCCGACATCAAGCGGTCCATGGACGACGCGGCGCTGCGCGGCGAGGCGCCGCCGCTGCCCGAAGAAGACGACAAAGAGGACCATTAAACCGTCCGCGAGCAGCGAGTCTGAATTGAGCCTTGGCTAAGATCTCGCCTTTCGCGCCCACGCGGCTGCCAGCACTCCCCGCCATTGACGGGGTGCGCATGGCTGCCTGCGCGGCCGGCATCCGCTATCCGGGACGCACGGATCTGCTTCTGGCGCTGTTCGAGCCGTCGACCACGGTGGCCGGCGTGCTCACCCGCTCGAAGACCGCCTCGGCGCCGGTCGAGTGGTGCCGGGCGCATCTGGCGCACGGCATGGCCCGGGCGCTGGTGGTCAATTCCGGCAATGCCAACGCCTTCACCGGCATGCGCGGCCGCGAGGCCGTGACAGAGACGGCCCATGCGGCGGCCGACGTTGTGGGATGCCTGGAGGGCGACGTCTATATCGCCTCCACCGGCGTCATCGGCGAGCCGCTCGACCCTGGAAAATTCGTCGGACTGCTCGGCGGCCTTGCCGCCGCGGCGCAAGCCGACGCCTATGAGACGGCGGCGCGGGCGATCATGACCACGGACACCTACCCGAAGCTCGCCACGCGGAGTTGCGAGATCGACGGGGTGACAGTCACCATCAACGGCATCGCCAAGGGCGCCGGCATGATCGCTCCCGACATGGCGACCATGCTCGCCTTTCTGTTCACCGACGCGGCGATCGAGCCCGCCGCCCTGCACGACGTCATGGCGCCGCTTGTCGAGGACAGCTTCAACGCCATCACCATCGACAGCGACACCTCGACCAGCGACACATTGCTGATCTTCGCCACGGGCGCGGCGACGCAGCGTGGCGCGCCGCGCATCGCGCGCGGCGACGATGGGCGGCTCGGCAGTTTTCGCGCCGCTCTGTTCGAGGTGATGACCGATCTCGCCCATCAAATCGTCAAGGACGGCGAAGGGCTGACCAAGTTCGTGCGCCTGACGGTGACCGGCGCCGAGACGAAGGCGGCGGCGCGGACCATCGCGCTGTCCATCGCCAACTCGCCGCTGGTCAAGACGGCTCTCGCCGGGGAGGACCCCAATTGGGGGCGCATCGTCATGGCCGTCGGCAAAGCGGGCGAAGCGGCGGACCGCGACAAACTCGCCATCCGGTTCGGTGACATCGATGTGGCCCAGGACGGCGGCGTGGCGCCAGGCTACCGCGAAGAGCAGGGCGCGGCCTATATGAAGCTGCGCCGAGCTCGACATCGCCGTGGATGTGGGCGTCGGCGCGGCGTCGGCGACCGTTTGGACCTGCGACCTGACCAAGGAGTATATCGCCATCAACGCCGATTACCGGTCGTGAAGCGGCCGTGAGCGGCGGTGGCGCAGCTCCCAATCTCGTTCTCGTCGCGGCGTGCGTTCTGGTCGATGATGCGGGGCTCGTACTGATCACCAAGCGCCCCGAAGGCAAACCGCTCGCGGGGCTGTGGGAGTTTCCCGGCGGCAAGGTCGAGGCGTGACGAGACCCCGGAGCACGCGCTGATCCGCGAGCTTAAAGAAGAGCTTGGCATCGATGTTGCGGCGCCGGGACTCACTCCTTTAACTTTTGCCAGTCACTCTTACCCGGCGTTCCACCTCCTCATGCCGGTCTATTTGTGCCGGCAGTGGACCGGGGAGGTGGCCGCAAACGAGGGGCAGGGATTGGCTTGGGTGCGGCCGGAGGCGCTTGGCGCATACGGTATGCCGCCGGCGGACGAGCCGCTGAAGCAGATCCTGCCCACACTTTTAGGCCTGTCACGGGATCACAATGACGGAACGTGAGATAAAGAACCAAGACAGCATGTGGGCGCGTTTCGGGGCGATCGCGCGGCGCTTTGCATCGGACTGTTCCGGCGCCACCGCCGTCGAATATATTCTGATGGGCGCCCTGCTCGGCGCCGTGGTGATCGCGGGCATCAGCGTGGTGACAACCCCGCTGAGCGAGATTTATGCGATCGCCGTCAGAGCTCTGGGCTCTTAGCCGCCTCTCTTCGTGCCCGTCACTCTGATTCCGCCTTGGGTGGGATCCGCGGAAACGAAGCCTTGTCGCCGGCCGGTTGCTCTTTTGTGTGGAGCGCATCGGCGAGCCGCTGCTTGGCGCTGCCCGGTTGAAGTGGCTTCTGCTGGCTGGCGTCGGGCGCCCACCCGCTCATGAAGACAAACTCGAAGGTCGCGGTCACCTTGCCGTCAGGGGTGCCGTGCCGCGCACGGTAGATCTCCTCCGCCCGCGCCAATGTGCGCTTCGGCAACGGCGCCCGCTTGCGCGCTATGAGCACGTTGCCGCCGCCGAGCGCGCGCACCTCGCGCATCACTTCGCGCGGGGAGGGATAGACGACTTTCAGGATTTCCGCGTCGGCCACCGGCAGGGCGAAGCCGGCGCGCTGCAGCAGCGCGCCATAGGCCCTGACATCGCCGAAGGGCGAGACCCGCGGGGAGGCACCGCCCTCCATCTCGTCTTCTGCTTCGATCAGCGCCTCGCGCAGCTCGATCAGCGCGCCGGCGCCCAGCGCCGCCGCCATGAACAGGCCATCGGGGACGAGGGCGCGCCTGATCTGGATGAGGCTGCCGGGCAAGTCGTTGACCCGGTGCAGGGCGAGCCCCGAGACGATGAGGTTGAAGCTCGCGTCCTTGAACGGCAGCAGGTCCTCGTCGCAGACGAGCGCGGGACGCGGACAGCGTTGCGCATAGGCGAACGCGCTCTCGGCGTAGACCATGGCGCCGACCGAGGGGAGCGCGGCCACCGTGCGGCCAAGCAGGCCGTGAAAGGCGCCGAGGTCCAGCGCCAAGGGGAATGTCCGCAGCATGATCTCGACGCGCTCGGCAATCTCGCGCGCCACGTAGGCAATGAGAAATTCGCGCTCTTCCACCTCGTGGGCGAAGCGGTCGCGGCGCTGGCGCAGCAGGCGGCGGTCGAACAATTGGCGCTCGTCGGTCATGGCTTTCCTGACAATGGCATCCCCGACATCTGATGTATTATGGGGGCCATGTGGGGCAGCGATACACAGACGCAGGCAGAGCGGCCGCCGTCGCGCAGGCCAGCTTGGCGCAGGGCATCTTGGCGAACAGGCCTCGGGGCGGTCGCCGATCTGCTCCTGCCGCCGGTGTGCATTTCCTGCCGGGGGCGCATCATGGGCCATGGCCTTCTCTGCGGGGAGTGCTTCGCCAAAGTCGATTTCATCGCCCCTCCCATCTGCGCGCGGCTGGGCGTGCCGCTGCCTTACGACGCCGGCGAGCCGTCCCTGTCGGCGGCGGCGATCGCCTCGCCGCCAGTCTACGACCGGGCACGGGCCGTGGCGCGCTATTCGCAGACCATGCGCGATCTGATCCGAAGCTTCAAATATGGGGACCGCCAGGAGGGGCTTGCGTCTGTTCAGCCGATGGCTGGTCACTGCCGGGGCCGAGCTCTTGGCCGAGGCCGAGTTGATCGTGCCGGTGCCGCTCTACCGCTCGCGGCTCTGGTGGCGGCGGTTCAACCAGTCGGCCATGCTGGCGCAGAGGGTATCGAAGGCGACGGGCATCCCGAGCGATTGTTTCGTGCTGCGTCGCGTGCGGCGGACGGCGAGCCAAGTGGGCCTCACGGCGGAACAGCGCGTGCGCAACGTGGCGGGCGCCTTCAAGGTCGATCCGTCACGGGCGTCCCACGTCAAAGGCAAGCGGATCGTCGTGGTGGACGATGTGATCACCACGGGGGCGACGGCGGAGGCTTGCGCGCGGGCGCTTAAGCGGGCAAAGGCAGCGCAGGTCGACGTGCTGGCCCTGGCGCGCGCGGTCGAGCCAACCGCTTTCGTGCTCTGAAGAGGCTTGTGCCGGGCGGGTTAACAACCCAGTTACCATGACCTGAAACTCTGGCCTCACACATGGGCCTCCGGTCCTCCCGAGACAAAAGTTTATGATCGTTCTCTACACGACCCGATATTGCGGCTTCTGCCTGGCGGCGAAACGTCTTCTCGCCGGCAAAGGCCTCGACTTCGAGGAGATCGATGTGAGCTTCGACGACGAAAAGCGCCGCGAGATGACCGGGCGGTCGGGCGGGCGGCGCACCGTGCCGCAGATTTTCATCCACGGCCATCACGTTGGCGGCCATGACGAGCTGGTGGCGCTGGAGCGTGCCGGCGAGCTTGAGGACTGGCTTGCGCGCGAACCGGTCGAGCCATGAGCGCCGGTCCCGAGACCCATTTCCGCGCGGCGCTCGTGCAATTGCGGGCGAGCCGCGACATCGGGCCCAATCTCGATCGGGCCGAAGCATTGATCCGCCAGGCGGCCAAAGGCGGCGCCGTCTATGTGCAGACGCCGGAGAATACCGCGCTGATGGAGCTCGAGCCGGAGCGCGTGCTTAAGCTGGTGCAATCGGAAGCCGACAGCGCGCCGCTCGCCCGCTTAAGTGCGCTTGCCGCCGAGCTTGGCATCTGGCTGCATGTGGGCTCGCTCGGCATCAAGCTCGGCGAGGGCCGCGTGGCCAACCGGTCGTTTCTCATCGATCCGCATGGCGAGATCGCCGCGCGCTACGACAAGCTCCATATGTTCGACGTCGACCTCCCCGGCGGCGAGAGCTATCGCGAGTCGCAATATTACGGCCCCGGGTCGAAGGCGGTGATCGCCGATCTGCCGTTCGGGCGGCTCGGCATGACCATCTGCTACGACTTACGGTTCCCCGCGCTCTACCGGGCGCTCGCCACCGCCGGCGCCAATCTCATCGCCATCCCCGCCGCTTTCACCAAGCAGACCGGCCAGGCTCATTGGCATGTGCTGGTGCGGGCGCGGGCCATCGAGACCGGCGCGTTCGTATTCGCCGCCACCCAAGGCGGCGCGCATGAGAATGGCCGACAGACCTTCGGCCACAGCCTGATCGTGTCGCCGTGGGGCGAGATCCTGGCCGAGGCGGGTGAAGACCCGTGCGTCATCTTCGCCGATATCGACGTCGGCCAGTCCGAGGCGGCGCGCGCGCGTATCCCGGCGCTCAAGCACGGGCGGGCCTTCGATATCGAAATCGCCTCCCCGGCGCCGGCACGGAAGGAGGCGTCATGATCCGCTTTGCCCTTGCCTGCGACCAAGGCCACGGCTTCGACGCCTGGTTCTCATCGGGCGCTTCCTATGACGAGCAATCCGAGGCCGGCGTCATCGTCTGCCCCGACTGCGGCAGCGACAGGGTGGAAAAGGCGCCCATGGCGCCCGCGGTGCTGCGCGGTAACAGATCCGAGTCGGGCGAGCCGAAAGATGGCAAGCAGACTTACGCGGTCCTCGAGGGCTTGCGCGAGCACCTCAAGGCCAATGCCGACGATGTGGGCAAAGCCTTTGCCGAGGAGGCCCGCAAGATGCATTACGGCGAGACGGAAGCGCGCAGCATCTACGGCGAGGCGACGCCGGAGGAGGCCAAGGCGCTGCATGACGAGGGCATTCCCGCTCTGCCGTTGCCGCCGCTGCCCAAGGAACAGAACTGACACATGCGCGTTTGAAATTCAGGCGTTGCCATCATAGGTTTGTCGTTGTGAGGTAACGTCTTGTTTGGGGGCCTCCGGTAAAAAAGACGGAACAACTTCTCGCGAGGCGCCCTGGTAAGGCCTTGTTAGCCTGTATCCTAAGGCTGCCGGGCGGTGGTTTGCGCGTAACCAGGGAACGATAAAATGCGCCTCTCATGTCTGCTAAAGCCTAGAATTCTGCCGTTTCAGGTGCTCGCCGCCGGTCTTTTGGCGGTTATGCTCGCCTCTCCGGTGAGCGCGGAGCCCGCGGGCCACGCCACGACGCCTGCGACCCAGGCGACCGAATCACCTTCGCTCCTCGCCGGTCCGCAAAACGAATCAGATGCCGATTCGGCGTCTGCCAAGGCCGACGGTGATGCCGAGATCGAGACCGTGACGAGCGATCCCCAAGCCGATCCTGCAACTGCCGATCCTGAAACTGCCGATCCCGAAACTGCCGACTCCGATCCTGCCAATTCCGAACCAGCCGATTCCGAAACCGCGGATACGGAGCCCGTCGACACCGAGCCCAGCTCTCAGGTGCTCGTCGATGTCGACAAGAGCACGCAGCATATGACCGTGTTCGTGGACGGTATCGAGATGTACAGCTGGCCCGTATCCACTGGCATGCGCGGCTATTCCACCCCGTCGGGGACCTATACCGCGTCGTCGATGAACAAGATCTGGTACAGCAAGCAGTGGGACAACGCGGCCATGCCCCATGCCATCTTCTTCACCAAGAAGGGGCACGCGATCCACGCCAGCAACGAGACGAAGAGGCTGGGGACGCCCGCCAGCCATGGCTGCGTCCGCCTGGCCCCGAAGAACGCCGCCATCCTCTACAAGCTGGTCGAGGAGAAGGGCCTGAAGAATACCCAGGTTGTGCTGACGGGCGTCTCGCCCGGCGGTGAGTCCAACGTGGTGAGCCAGCGCCAGCGGCAGCCGGCCTATCCCGAGTATCCGGTGCGTGGCCGGGACGGATATTACGGTCGCTACGGCTATTATGACGAGGCACCGCCGGTCCGCCGCAAGCGCAAGCGGTTCTTCCAGCCTTATTATGAGGCGCCTCCGGCGCAGCAGCAGCAGCGCGGCCAGAAGCGCTGGTTCCGTCCCCCGGGCTATTGAGAGCTGATCTTGTCAGCTTAGCCCTTGGTGGCGGTGGCGAAGTAGTTCACGTCGGTGTCGCCGGACAGGCTCCACACATCGGTCAGCGGGTTGTAGACCATGCCCCTGGTGCCGGTTGGGTTGAGCCCGGCAGCACGCAAGCCCGCTTTCAGTTCCTCTGGCCGGACGAACCGCTCCCATTGATGGGTGCCGACCGGAACCCAACGCAGGACGAATTCGGCGCCGACGATGGCGAGCGCATAGGCCTTCAGCGTGCGGTTGAGGGTCGACAGGATCATCACGCCGCCGGGCTTCACCAAGGGCGCAAGCCGCTTCAGGAAAGCCGGCACGTCGGGCACGTGCTCGACCACCTCCAGCAGAAGCACGGCGTCGAATTGCTTGCCCTCGTCGGCGAGGGTCTCCGCGGTCGCCGCCCGGTAGGCGATGTCGAGCCCGGCGCCTTGGGCGTGGGTCTTGGCCGCTTCGATGGTCTCTTGCGCCGGGTCGATGCCGGTGACGTCGGCGCCAAGCCGCGCCAGGGGCTCGGCCACGAGGCCGCCGCCGCAGCCGATATCGAGCACCGTGAGCCCCGTTAGGCTGGGCGGCGCCTTGGGATCGCGGCCGAAATGGGCGCAGAGCTGGTCGCGGATATAAGAGAGCCGGGTCGGGTTGATCTGATGCAGCGGGGCGAACGGCCCCTTGGTGTCCCACCAATCGTCGGCGAGCTTGGCGAAGCGGGCGACCTCGTCGCTGTCGAGCGTCGATGAACCGCCGGTCGATGAACTTCCGGTCGATGATCTGTCGCTCGTTGAGCTTTTCGGGGCAGGCGCCATGGACGCCATTGGCCTTTGGCCTTCATCGCCTGTCAAGGAGCCCTGCACCATGGTTGCGGCATTCGGCCCCAATCAGTATGAAAGAGCCGAATTTTGCCGGCCGGTCCGAAAACGGGGCCGGCCCTTCTGTTGTGAGCAGTCATGTCTCTGCTGGTGTTGAAATTTGGCGGCACGTCGGTGGCCGACCTGGAGCGTATCCGCAACGTCGCGGCGCATGTGAAGCGCGAGGTCGACGCCGGGAACGCTTGCGCCGTCGTGGTCTCGGCCATGGCCGGGCAGACCAACCAGCTGGTGTCGCTGGTCGAGGAGGCGTGGGGCTTCAAGGAGCGCCGCCAGAATGGCGCGGAGGCGTCCGCCCATTACGACGCCCGCGAATATGACGCGGTGGTGTCCTCGGGCGAGCAGGTGACCTCGGGCCTTTTGGCGCTCGTGCTGCAGGCGGCCGGCATGAAGGCGCGGTCCTGGCAGGGCTGGCAGATCCCGCTCCACACCGACGCCGCCCATCGCGCCGCGCGCATCACCGGCATCGAGGTGGGCGAGCTCAAGGAGCGGATGCTCGACGGCGAAGTGGCGGTCATCGCCGGCTTTCAGGGCATCGCGCCGGGAAACCGCATCGCCACGTTGGGCCGCGGCGGGTCCGACACGAGTGCGGTGGCCTTGGCCGCGGCGCTCACGGCCGACCGCTGCGACATCTATACGGACGTGGACGGGGTCTACACCACCGACCCCCGCGTGGTGCCGAAGGCGCACCGGCTCGACCGCATCTCCTACGAGGAAATGCTGGAAATGGCCTCGCAAGGGGCCAAGGTGCTGCAGACCCGCTCGGTCGAGCTTGCCATGCAGAAGGGCGTGCGCGTGCTCGTGCGCTCCAGCTTCGAGGCGCCCGATCTGGCCGGCAGGGGCGATGCCGAGACCGGCGAGGGCATTGGAACACTCGTTTGCCATGAGGATGAGATCGTGGAGCAGAATGTCGTCAGTGGAATTGCCTATGCGCGCGACGAAGCCAAGGTGACGCTGCTCAAGGTGGCCGACAAGCCGGGTGTCGCGGCGCAAGTGTTCGGCCCGCTGGCCGAGGCCCATATCAATGTCGACATGATCGTGCAGAACGTCTCCGACGACGGGCGCCACACCGACATGACCTTCACGGTGCAGAGCGCCGATCTCGACCGGGCGCTGGAAGTTTTGAGGAATTCCAAGGATTCCATCGGCTATTTGGACTTGCGTGGGTCGACCGACATCGCCAAGGTGTCGGCGATTGGCGTCGGTATGCGGAGCCACGCTGGGGTTGCCGCGCAAATGTTCAGCGCGCTTGCCGAAAAGGGCATCAATATCGAGGCGATCTCGACATCCGAGATCAAAATCAGCGTATTGATCGATGCGGCCTATGCCGAACTTGCGGTGCGGACCTTGCATTCCTTGTTCGGATTAGACCGTTAGCGGACGAAGCGGCCAGCCTTACTCTCTCTTCATTGAGACGCTAGGTCCGCCGCTTCTCCGGTCGGCGAGGACGGGTAGCTATGCCTGCGACGTCAGTTGGTGCCCCAAGACAGATGCTCCGTCGCCTGCGCGAGGTGATGGCCGAGCACGAGAGCGCGCAGGCTCGCCTCGACAAGGTGGTGGTCCTGATCGCCTCCAATATCGTGGCCGAGGTGTGCTCGCTCTATTTGCGGCGGCGCGACGGCACGCTGGAGCTGGTGGCCACCGAGGGCCTGAATCCGCTTGCCGTTCACAACACCCATCTGAAGCCGGGCGAAGGTCTGGTCGGCCTGATTGCCGAGCAGGCCGAGCCGAAGCAATTCGCCGATGCCCAGCATCATCCGGCTTTCTCCTACCGTCCGGAAACCGGCGAGGAGATCTATCACTCCTTCGTCGGCGTGCCGATTTTGCGCGGCGGCCACACGATCGGCGTGCTTACGGTGCAGAATCGCACCATGCGGCAATATAGCGACGAGGAAGTCGAGGCGCTGCAGACCACGGCGATGGTGATCGCCGAGATGATCGCCTCGGGCGGGTTCGTCAACGAGGAAGTCACGGCAGAGACCCGGCGCGACGCCAATGCGCGGTTCACGGGCCAACCCATCTCCGAGGGCGTGGCGCTCGGCCATATCGTGCTGCACGAGCCGCGCATCGTGGTGACCCGCCTGATCGCCGAGGACGTCGATCTCGAGCGGCAGCGGCTGCTCCAGGCCATCGAAGACCTCACCACCATGATCGACGAGATGATGGACCGGGGCGATATGGCGCGGGCCGGAGAGCACCGCGAAGTGCTCGAGGCGTTCCGCATGTTCGCCCACGACCATGGCTGGCGGCGGCGGCTCGACGAGGCGTTGGCCACGGGCCTGACCGCCGAAGCCGCCGTGCAGCGCGTGCGCAACGATACCCGCGCGCGCATGCTGCGCATGCCAGATCAGCGCTTCCGCGACCGCCTGCACGACATCGACGATTTGTCGAACCGCCTGCTGCGCCTGCTGTCGGGCGGCACGGAGACGGCCGCCACCGGCAATCTGCCCGAGGACGCCATCGTCATCGCGCGCACCATGGGCCCGGCCGAGCTGCTCGACTACGACCGCCAGCGCTTGCGCGGGCTCGTGCTCGAGGAGGGCGGGGCCAACAGCCATGTGGCCATCGTGGCGCGGGCGCTCGGCATCGCCGCGATCACCCAATGCGACGGCGTGCTGGACGCGGTGGAGCCGGGCGATGCGGCCATTCTCGACGCCGCGGGTGGCGAGCTGCATCTACGCCCCACCCAAGAGGTGATCGCGGCCTATTCCGACAAGGTCCGCTTCATGGCGCGGCGCCAGGCGCAATACGCGGCGTTGCGCGAGGTGCCGGCGCTGACCCTCGACGATCAGCGGGTGAGCCTCAACATCAATGCGGGTCTTCTGTTCGATCTGCCGCATCTCGACCAGTCCGGCGCCGACGGCATCGGCCTGTTCCGCACCGAGCTGCAGTTCATGATCTCGTCGACCTTCCCGCGGCTGAACCAGCAGACGCGCCTCTACAAGGCGATCCTCGATGCCGCCGGCGACCGGCCGGTGGTGTTCCGTTCGCTCGACGTGGGCGGCGACAAGGTGATCCCCTATTTCCGGGCCGGCGCGGAGGAGAATCCGGCGCTCGGCTGGCGCGCGATCCGCATGGCGCTCGACCGCCCGGCGCTGTTCCGCACCCAGATTCGGGCGCTGCTGCGGGCCGCGCACGGACGCGAGCTTCGCGTGATGCTGCCGATGATCTCCGACGTGTCGGAGTTCGAGGCCGCCCGCCGGCTGATCGACCGCGAGGTGATCATCCTCAAGCGCCATGGACGGCCCGAGCCGAAGAAGCTGATGGTCGGCGCCATGGTCGAGGTGCCGGCGCTTCTGTGGCAGCTGGACACGATCTTCCCCCTGGTCGACTTCGCCTCGGTCGGGTCGAACGACCTGGTGCAGTTCCTGTTCGCCGCCGACCGCGGAAATGTCCGCGTCGCCGACCGCTTCGACAGCCTCAGCCCGGCGGCGCTCAAGGCGCTCCGGCACATCGTCCACGCGGCGGAGAAGCATGCCGTGCCGCTCACGCTGTGCGGCGAGATGGCGGGAAGGCCGCTCGAGGCGATGACGCTGATCGGGCTCGGCTTCCGCTCGATCTCGATGGCGCCGGCGTCGGTAGGTCCGGTCAAAGCCATGGTGCTGTCGCTCGATGCCGGCGCTCTCGCGCGGCGGCTGGATGTCCTGCTCGACGCCAAGAAAACCTCACTTCGCGGGGATTTGAAGCAATTTGCCGCCGAGAGTGGCGTGCAGATATAGGCGCGCATGCTAGCGATGGGTCGGCAATCGGCGCGGCACTATGGTAGTCTCCCGGAGGCTTGCAAACTCGCCGACATTGGGCTTGTGTTAGCTGAAGGATCGCAGGAGATGGGGCCGGCCAAGCGATGACAGCGGGGCCGCAGCAAATGCCAATGGACCCGTCGCCGGATGCCGGTCGGCGGCGTCTTGAAATGCACGGGATCAGAGAAATGCCAGCCGGCTATGATGCGGAAGTGGCCGAGCTGTTTCGGGACCTAAGGGCCGCCAGCAGCCTGTCCGAAACAGACCTCGCCGCCCAGATCGCCGCCCCGATCGAGGTGGTCAAGGCGCTTGAGCAGGGCGCGCTCTACGCGCTGCCGCCCTGGCCCGAGACCTGCCGTGTGGTCAACGCCTATGGCACGCTGCTCAATCTCGACACCCGCCCATTGCTCCGGCGCATCTACGCGCAGATCGAAGCGGGGATTGTCGAGCTGCGCCCGAAAACCATGCCGGACGTTCCCGTCATGGCGCCGCCGGGCGCTGGCAATTTCGGGGTCGGCAGCGGCGCGCCGTCGCTGCCGGACATGCCGCAAGCGCCGGCCTGGCCCAACGGCCAGCAAGTGCGGTCGCAGCCGCAAGCGCCATGGCCGAGTGGCGCGCCGCAATTCCCGCAAGGCGGGATGGCCGGCATGCCGCAGCAGGCGGCTCAGGCGCCCCGCGCTCCGTCTCCACTCGCTCCCGCCTGGCCGAATGGCGTACAGGCCGCGCCGCCGCAAGCCCGCCCGGCGCCGCCGGTCCGGCCCCAGCCGCCGGTCCCTCAGCCGCCGCAGGCGTATCCGCAGGACCCGCACGGCTTCGAGGCGGACATCCAGGGCTATCAGCCGGATGTTCATGGCTATCAGCCCGACCAGGGTTACCAGGCCGACCAAGGTTACCAGCCGGACCAGGGCTACCAGCCCGATCTGGCCGGGGAGCCGCAACCGTTGGAAGACGCCGCTTTCATGCCCGAGCCGGCGCCGAAGCCGGCGCGCAAAAAGCCCGCTTTATTGAAATGGGGCCTCGTCGCGTTGATTGCGTCGGTGATCGGCTTTGGACTATGGATGGCGCTCAGCGATTCGTCGGGTCCAACGTCATCTTCGGGGTCCTTCAACACCTCCGATCCTGTCCTGGATCCGGACGACCCGCGCAGCCGCAAGGCTGACAAGCTTCCGAACAATTTCTAGGCTTTCCCGCCTTATCCCATGACGACTATTCCCGCCG
The DNA here is from genome assembly GCA_963793075.1 of uncultured Alphaproteobacteria bacterium. Taxonomy (GTDB): domain Bacteria; phylum Pseudomonadota; class Alphaproteobacteria; order Rhizobiales; family Methyloligellaceae; genus Methyloceanibacter. The sequence goes on along the minus strand of CAWBYO010000006.1, from coordinate 131,324 downwards.
AGAAGCTCGACCATCTCGTCGCCCGATGGCAGACGGTGCAAAACAGCCTTGCGGCCGGCGCCGATCAGGAGAGCTATGTGCGCCTCTCCCGCGAGTTCTCCGAGCTCGATCCCATTGTCGCCACGATCAATGGGCTGCGCGAGGCGCAGCAGGAGCGCGACGGTCTGCAGGAGATCATCGACGACCGCTCTTCCGATCCGGCCATGAGGTCGCTCGCCGAGGACGAGATCGATGGGCTCGACGCCAAGATCGAAGAGTTCGAGCATCAGTTGAAAGTGCAGCTGCTGCCCAAGGACGAAGCCGACGAGAAGAGCGCGATCCTGGAAGTGCGGGCGGGCACCGGCGGGGACGAGGCGGCACTGTTCGCCGGCGATCTCTTTCGCATGTATCAGCGCTACGCCGACCGGCAAGGCTGGAAGGTCAACGTCATGTCGGCGAGCGAGTTGGCCAATGGCGGCTATAAAGAAGTCATTGCCAACATCACCGGCAAGGGCGTGTTTGCCCGGATGAAATACGAGTCCGGCGTGCATCGGGTGCAGCGCGTACCGGAAACCGAGGCGCAAGGACGCATTCATACCTCGGCGGCGACCGTGGCGGTGCTGCCGGAGGCCGAGGAGGTCGACGTCAAGATCGAAGAGAAGGATCTGCGCATCGACGTTTACCGGGCGAGCGGCCCAGGCGGCCAGTCGGTCAACACCACCGACAGCGCGGTCCGGATCACGCATCTTCCTTCCGGCCTCGTGGTCATCCAGCAGGACGAGAAGTCCCAGCACAAGAACCGGGCGAAGGCCATGAAAGTGCTGCGCGCGCGGCTCTACGATCTGGAGCGGGCTAAGCTCGACGCGGAGCGGGCGCAAGACCGCCGCAGCCAGATCGGCACGGGCGACCGCTCCCAGCGCATCCGCACCTATAATTTTCCGCAAGGGCGCGTCACCGATCACCGCATCGGTCTCACCACCCATCAGCTGCATATGGTGCTGGAGGGCGAACCGGCGCTGGATGAGATCATCGACGCGCTGATCACCGAGCACCAGACGAGCCAGCTCGCCGAAATGCAGGAGCACGACGCGTGACCGAGACGCTGGAGACGGCGCTTGGCGCGGCGGCGCGGGCCTTGCGCGAGGGTGGCGTCGCGACACCGGCGCTGGATGCGCGGCTGCTCCTCTGTCATGCCGCCGGCCTTACCCATGAGGGGCTGATCGCGGGAAGCCGCGCGGGGCTTGCGCCCGAGGCTACGTCCCGGCTGGCCGGCTTTGTCGCGCGCCGGCTGCAGGGCGAACCGGTATCGCGCATCAGAGGGCTGCGGGAGTTCTATGGGCGCGACTTTCGCCTCGATGGCGACACGCTCGATCCACGCCCCGACACCGAGACGCTTATCGAGGCGGTGCTCGACGTCGTCGCCCGGAACGGCGGGCGGACCCGTCCGCTCCGGCTACTCGATCTCGGCACCGGTTCAGGCTGCATCCTGCTGACGCTGCTCGCCGAGCTGCCGGAGGCGCACGGGGTGGGCACCGACACATGCGAAGGGGCCCTGCGGATCGCCACCGACAACGCCCGGCGGCTCGGGCTCGAAGCCCGCGCTCGGTTCATCGCCGCTGACTGGCTTGCGGGGATCGAGGGGTGTTTCGACCTCATCATTTCCAACCCGCCCTATATCCCTGCGGCGGAGATCGCCGGCCTGGCCCGCGAGGTGGCGGCCTACGATCCGCGGGCCGCGCTCGACGGCGGGGCGGACGGGCTCGACGCCTATCGGCGGATCGCCGGGGAAGCGGGCCCGGCGCTGGCGCCGGAGGGCCGGCTCGTGGTCGAGATCGGCGCCACTCAGGCCGCGGCGGTTTCGGCGCTCTTCCGCACGGCAGGCCTGGTGGTCGAGGCGGACGATGTGCGGTTCGATCTGGCTGGCCGGCCCCGTTGCATCCTTGCCGGGAGCCCCCACAAGGCCGGGATCGAAGGTCGCAGGCACCCAAAAATGAGCTTGGAATACCCCGATGTTCAGGGTAGGTTCGGGCAACGGAATGAAAATCTTCGGCCAAGCGTGGATTTGTAACGCGGGCCGGTTGCATGGCAACAAGAGCGGATATCTCGTGAACCTCGATTGACAGGCGGTGTGCCTCTCGGGTTGTTCAGGAGACGCTCAACCGCCCATCAGATTTGGTTGGCTGGCGCTAGCCCAAGGATTCAAGACGCGTAGCGCCGGGGGCCAACCCAAGACAAGGCAGCAAGAAAAAACAGCGTTGTGACGACTGCGTGGCCCATCCGGCCTTCCGGCGCAAAGCGTGCGGGAGTTTGAGCGCTGGTCGTTGTGAGTGAACAGGGAACGAAGGACGCGGCATATTGGCCGCCAATCAGGTGACAAGGCTCATGAGGCAAGGACAACAACAGAATCGCAGGGGCCGCGGCCGCAGTGGTGGTGGTGGTCGTAAACCCCAGAATCCACTGGCACGGAATTACGAATCGAACGGCCCGGACGTCAAGATCCGCGGGACCGCCTCTCATGTGGCGGAGAAATACATGTCGCTGGCGCGCGACGCGCTCGCCTCCGGTGACATGATCGCCGCGGAGAGCTATCTGCAGCACGCCGAGCATTACAACCGCATCGTCATGGCGGCTCAGACTCAGCTTGCCCCGCAAGGCGGTCAGCCCGGCGAGTCGCCGAATGGCGGGGCCGGTGCACAGCCGCAAAGTCGCTGGCATTCCGATACCGAGGAAGAAGGCGCCGACGAGATGGCGTCCGTGGCCAGTGGCCAAACCGGCGGGGGCGGGCAAGACCGCGAGCGCCATACGGGCGACCGGGAGCACCACGGCGGTGGACGCGAGCGGGGCCGCCGGGCGCCAGGCGGCAACGGTAGCGGCGGGGGTGTGCATGACGCCAACGGCACTGAGCCGGCCGAGGCGCAGGCCGCCGACGAAAGCGAAAATGCTCCCGACGCGGTGAGCTAGCTTTTAGTCCTTCTCTAGAGTTGCGCGTTTTCGCACCGGCAGTTCAGTGGGCCGCTTGCTCGGCCTGAGCCGCTTCTGGCGCGGCGGTTTCTGAAGGTCCGAGAGCGGCCTCGATCTCGTCCATGAGAGGATGGTTGAGGCCGGCCTTACGCATGGCGGCAAAGTCTTCGACGACCAGCTTGTCCCAAGACGTCTCGCCTTGCGCGTTCTCGACGCCGCGATATTTGAGATATAGCGCCCGCGCTTCGTCCTCGCGGCCGAGCAGCATGAGCGCATGGGCGCGGTTCGTGTGAAACCAGATCGTTTCAGGGGCGAGCGCGATCCCTTCGTCGGCAGTCCTAAGCGCTTCATCAAATTTGTGCGCCAAGACATAGTGATAGGCCGTGCCGCCGATGCTCCCAATGCAGTAATCGAGGTCCTCCCGCCATTGTTCGTTGCTGCCGTCTTGAGCAACGAGCGCCTTGGTGATGGCCAGGCCCCGGTGAAAGTCCTCGAGCGCCTCGGTGAAATGGCCCTGCGCCCGCAGTACGCGTCCGATCCGGTCATATGAGACGAACAGACCGCGCTGCCGGTCCGCATTTTCCGGTGCGGCTTTGGCGCGGCGTTCGCGCACGGCAAGGGCCTTGCGGTATGACGCGAGCGCGCCGTCAAGATCGCCTTGCTCCTCGATCACGTCGCCAACCGCGTCGTGGGACAGGGCGAGGTCGAGTTGCCGCGCGTCATTATCCGGCTCGGCCTCCGCCAGCCGATCGGCAATGGCCAGGCTTTTCTCGTATGCCGCAAGCGCTCCGGCAAGATCGCCTTGGACTTTGAGTAGCTTTGCGACCTTGTCGTAAGCGAGCGACAGGTCGCGCTGGCGGCCACTGTTTTGGGGCTGCCCCTCAGTGAGAACGCGTCGTAGGGCGAGGACTTGCCGATAAGACGCCAGCGCGCCGGCGAGGTCGCCTTGGTCAAACAGCACGTCGCCGATCTGGCCGTGAGCAAGGCTGAGCCCGAATGTCCGGCTGTCGTTGTCGGGGTTGGCTTCCACCAGCCATTCGCGAATGGCGAGGCCGTCCTTGAATGCTTGAAGTGCCCCTGCGGTGTCGCCCTGAGATTCCAGCGTCTCACCGATGGCGCCGTAGGAGACGGCGAGACCGTATTGCCACCTGGCGTTTTCTCCGTCGGCACCGGCGAGGCGCTGCCGGATCGTTAGGCTGTCGCGAAACGCCTTCAGGGCTTCGGTGGGTTTGTCTTGTGTCCGCAGGAATGTGCCGAGCCGGTCGTAGGCGATGGACAGACCGTACTGCCAATCGGCATTGCTGTGGTCGGTCCTAACCAGGCGCTGGTTGATGGCGAGGTCTTGCCGGAACGATTTTAGCGCTTCCGCAAACTTGTCCTGCTCCACCAGGACTTCCCCGACCAAGCGATGGGCGATTGCGAGATCGCGCTGCCACGGCGCATTGCCCGGATCGGCCTTGGCGAGGCGATCCCGGACCGCGAGGCTGTCCTCGTAGAATTGCAAGGCTTCGGCAAGCTTCCCTTGATCCTTGAGCGCGCCGCCGACCTTCTCATAGGCGATCGAGAGCGAGAACTGCCAGCCGGCATTGCTCGGGTCAGCTTTGGCGAGGCGGTCTCGGATGGCGAGGCTATCGCGAAAGACTTTGAGCGCATCGCCGACATTGCCTTGTGCCTTCAGCGCGTCCCCGACTTTTTCATAGCAAATGGCGAGGTCGCTCTGCCGCCGGGCGTCCTTAGGGTCCGCCTCGGCGAGGCGCTCGATGATGGCAAGGCTTTCTCGGTAAGACTGCAATGCTCCGGCAATTTGGCCTTGGTCCAGAAGCACGTCCCCCTGCCTGTCGAAGGAAATGGCGAGACCGCCTTGCCAGTCGGCATTCTCCGGGGTGGCTTTGACCAGCTTTTGTCTGATGGCCAAGCCCATCTGGTAGTACCGCAAAGCCTCGGCAAGGTTGCCGCGCGCGCGGACGGCGTCGCCCACCCTGTCGGTGGCGACGGCGACTTCGCGCTCGTAGCTCATCTCGTCGGGGTGAGCCCTGGCCAGCCGGTCGAGAATATCGAAGCCGTCCTTGTAATATTGGATCGCCTCGGCGAGATCGCCCTGCGCCTCCATGACTTTGCCCTTCTCGAGAGACGCCGGGGCCAATAAGCCGAGGTTCTTGGCATCGCCGGGCGTCTCGGCGGAAAGCTTAGTCATGATGCGATAGGCCTCTTCCGCCCGATCATGCTGCTTCCTCGTGTCGCCCAGGAGCTCGTAGTTGCGGGCGAACTGGATGAGCATCCAAGCCTTCTGATAGCGCAGCTCGGGCGTGACGCGGCCGAGCAAGGCCATGTTGTCGAACAGTCCTTCGGCCTTGGTGAGCATCGCAAGGGTTGCGACACGGGGCACGCCGAACTTCTCCGCTTGCGACACGGACTCGATCGACGATTTCGGTGGCAGTTTTCAGCGTGGCGGTGAGGAAGGCCTCGTTGGTCTTGAGCTGCTGCCAGGCGTAGACGGCGCTGCCTGACGCGGTGACGGCGAGGAGGGCCAGTACGGCAATCATGCCGGTGCGCAGTCTGCCTTTGCGGCGGCGCTCGCGCTCGGCGCGGCGGAACACGTCGTCGGAAGAGACGCCGAGAAGTCCGGCCACCACTTTGGCCAGGGCCAAATTCTTGCCGTCGCCTGCCTCGCGAGAGTCGGCGGCCAGCATCTCCAGCGGTTCATCGGTGATCCCGCCAGTGTCATCGAGCTTGAACCTGAGCGAGGTCGGGAAGCATTCGAGGTCGGGATCGCCCGGCCTGCCGTCGACGATCAAGGGGACCACCGGCCGCTCGGGATGCCGCGACTTGAAGAGGCGGATTTCCTCGGTGACGTAACGGCTCTTGGCGGAGGCGGGCGAGCAGATGACGATGAGTGCGGCGGAAGCGTCGAGCGCGGCAAGCGTCTGCTCGGTGAGGCTATGGCCGGCGGTAAAATCCTCGCGGTCGCGGAACACCGGGCGCAAGGTCTTGGGCACGGCGCCCAGAGGCGTCTCGCGGCCCGCAAGATCCTTGTCGATGCGGAAGCCTTCAAGGCCGCGATGCAGCCATTTGGCGGAGGCCGTGTCCGCGTGGCTGTAGGAGATGAACGCGCGGTATGCGTAAGCGACGGGTTCAGCCATGGCTGCTCGGCCCCATCCTCGAACTGATCACCGCTCCTTGGTGGGAATTATCCGCGAGGCGCAGGAATTCTCGCAACTAACGGTTCGGTAACGGGCTCTGCCGTGTGGGCGTCGGTCCCTTCGCTCAATATAATCCATCTTTTTTGAGGGAGTTACAGCGACGCGGTGAGCTAGCTCTTCGAGCCTATTGCGAGACAAGTTCGACCCGGCGATTTTTCGACCGGCCCTCTTCGCTGTCGTTCGGCGCGATCGGCTGGGTCAACCCCACCCCCTCGGACGTCAGCCGCGAGCCGTCGATCCCGTAGACCGCAACAAGGGTCGAGGCAACGCTGGCGGCGCGTCTCTGCGACAGTCCGAGATTGTACTCAGGCGTTCCCTGATTGTCGGTGTGGCCGACGATCTTGAGCTTGAGGTCGGGTTTGGCTCCGAGCAATTTGGCAATCTCATCGAGTGTCGGCTTCGACTCCGGCTTGATCGTGTCCTGGTCGAAATCGAACAGGATCCCGTAGACGTTGATCCGGCCCTCGGTGCCGATCGCTTGTTCCATCTTCGAGGCGTTGATGAACTCGATCTTTCCCCTCTCCATTTCCTTGGTCTCGACCACCCGCACGACGGCGACGTTGCCGGAAGCGCTCTCGCCGAGATAGAGCGCGGCGTAAACAGCGCCCTCGGGGCGGTCGAGCTTGGCGAGAAGATAGCGGCCCTCGGTGAACCAGTTATGGACGTAATCGTCCATCAGCTTCGGCAGCGAGAGCGGGTTGCCGATCGCCTGGCCGAGCGCATAGCCGCCTTCGGGCTGCTGGCTGGTGAAGCAGGTTCCCTTGGCGGTCGTGCAGGAGAAGGCCACGGAGAACCCCTTGGCCTTGAGGCTGTCTTCGTAGTTGCGCATGACTTCGAGGGTCGAGATGCCTTCCGGGAGCTTGTAGTAGATCAGGAAGACGCGGCCTTCGACGACCTTGAAGCCGGGGCCGGTCTGCGTGTCGGAACTGACCACATCAAACGGCGCCTCTACTATGGTCACTTCGTCGAAGTCCTTCACCTGATAGCCGACGATCTCGCTGCCCTCAAAACGGCCGACCATCGGGTGATCCGCGCTACCGGGAAAGTCGGCGGCGCAGGCGACGCCAATTGCGCTGAAGACGAATGCTAGAACGATCATCGGGAGGCCAAACTGCGGGTGCTCGCGGGCTGCGAACCGGGTCATTGGTGGTGCTCCAAGGAGAGAGTTGGTCGAAGGGTTGGCCAGGGGATAGGCGGCCAGTGGAGGCAAAGTCTAGGACCGCCAAGAAGGCGGCGGCTTGGCCCAACTGATCGCAAGTGCTGGCTTCGACATTACCGGGGCTCTCCATAAGCCTGCCGCAGTGGATAACGTTTAACGGTCAATCTTGTTCGCTGAGTGACGGGTCGAACTACCGCTTCATCCCGTTCAATTCTTCCGGTATTCTTGGCCATGACCATAATGCAGACGCCCGAAGGTCGCGCCGTGCTCATCGAGCGGATCAAGGGCATTCTGCTCCGGCCGAAAGAGGAATGGCCGAAGATCGCGGCGGAGCCTGCGACCGTCGCCAGCCTCTATTCCGATTACATCGTCTACGTCGCGGCCGTGCCCCCGGTGTGTACGCTGGTCGGCAGCCTGATATTCGGTTACGGCTTCGGCGGTGTCACGTATCGCCCGTCGCTGTTCGGGGCCTTGTGGACTGCCCTCCTGCAGTATGGGCTCGCGCTTGGCGGCGTTTACGTCTTCGCTCTCATCATCGACGCGCTCGCGCCGCGGTTCGGCGGTACGCCCGACCGTGTGAACGCGCTGAAGCTTGCCGCCTACTCGGCGACCGCAAGCTGGATCGCGGGCATCTTCACCCTTGTTCCGGTGCTCGGCTTCCTCACTATCCTGGGGCTTTACTCCCTCTATCTGCTGTACACCGGCGCGCCGGTCGTGATGCGCTTGGCGCAGGATCGGGCAATGGGCTTCACGGGCGCCATCATTGCGGTCGGACTTGTCATCGGAATTGTGATGTCGTTGATCCTCGCGGCGCTGATGCCGCATCCCACGATGCTGAAGTCCGACAACGCCACCGGAAAAATCAGTCTCCCTGGCGGCATCACGTTCGACATGGACAAGGTGCAAGAGGCGAGCAAGCGGCTCGAGAAGATTGCCAAGGAGAGGGAGGCGCAGACGAGCGAAGCGAAGCCTCGCACGGATTCGGAGGCCGACGAAACGCCGGGCGACAGCGCGCCGATCGCCACTCAGGCCCTCAAGGCGTTGCTTCCCGCCTCTTTGCCGGGCGGATTTGCCCGTACCGACGTTTCCACCTCTGACGCGGGCGCCGCCGGGTTCTCCTTCGCCAGCGCCAAGGGCGTCTACGGCAAGGGCGACACAACGATCACGGTGTCGCTCATGGACATGGGAGTGATGGGAGCGTTCGCCGCACTCGGCAGCGCTTTCGGCATCAACTCTGCCGAGGAGACCGAGACCTCCTATTCCAAGGTTGGGCAGGAGGACGGCCGCATGACGATGGAAGAGTTCAATCGCGAAACGGGGAGCGGGCATTATAGCACGATCGTCGGCGATAGGGTCATGGTCGAGGCCGAAGGTTCCGGGACGACCATGGAGCAGCTCAAGGCTGCGGTTAATGCTATCGATCTGGCCAGCGTCGCGGCGCTTGCGCACTGAAACCTATTGAGCCGGGCCTGGATCCGACTCGGGCGCCTTCGCGGCGCAGTCGTTTTTGGTTATCAGCTCTTGGATATCTCCGCGGCTGTATTCGAGCGCGGGCGCCTTGTCGATGATGCCAAGCATGCCGGCCCAATGGCGGCAGGCCGTGGCGATGTCCTGTTTCTCCACGCAGTCCTTGGCCGCCACCTTCTCTTGCGCAAAGGCCATGGCCGCCAGCATGGTTTGGGGCAACTCTGACGGCTCCCATTTATCGGAGAACTCGTCACATGTCGGCATGCCTTGGCTTGGCGTGCCGGCGTGAGACGGTGTCGCGGTTGCGGCGCCAATGGCGCCCATCAGCATCAAAGCCGCCCATCTCATTGAACCGGCACCGTTCACCCGAGGGCACGCGGCAACGGCGATGTCGTCGCGCCCGGGAAGGTCATTCGAGGAGAACCAAAAAGGGGTGAACTGGCTTGCCGCATACTGCATGGAACGAGCCTTGAGACGCCTGCCCAACATCGTAGCATCGAATCCGAGGGTCGATGCACTTTTCGCTGTCCTTGCGAATCCTCAAGGCTTCGCCCCTTTTTGTCAGGTAAACGGCTCGCTATATGTCCGTTAACGGGCCTTGGAGTATGAGGCTCGGGTACGGCTGGCTCCCGCCACGTCAATCTCACTTTCCGGCCCACCCTCAAGCTCGGCCTGTTCAAGAGGGAAGATCATGGATTTCGAAAAGCTTTCCGACCGCCTTAAGGGATTCCTGCAAGCGGCCCAGACCATTGCTGTCCGCGACGGCAATCCGCAGATTACGCCCGATCATTTGTTGAAGGCGCTGCTTGACGATCCCGAAGGCTTGGCCGCCGGGCTGATCGGGCGCGCCGGCGGCGATGCCAAGACGGCGCTGATGCGGACCGATGCCGCGCTCGCCAAGCTGCCCAAAGTGTCGGGTTCCGGCGCCACGCAGCCGCAGATGACCCCGGCCCTGTCGCGCGTGCTCGACCAGGCCGAGCAGGTGGCGAAAAAGGCGGGCGACAGCTTTGTCACCGTGGAGCGGGCGCTGCAGGCACTGGCCATGACCAAAGAAGGCGAGGTCGCCAGCATCCTGAAGGATGCCGGCGTCACGCCGCAGAGCCTCAACGAGGCGATCAACGATCTGCGCAAGGGCCGCACCGCCGATAGCGCCGGCGCCGAGCAGAGCTACGATGCGCTGAAGCGCTACACCCGCGACTTCACCGAGGCCGCCGAGAAAGGCGAGCTCGATCCGGTGATCGGCCGCGACGAGGAGATCCGCCGCACCATCCAGGTGCTGTCGCGGCGCACCAAGAATAATCCCGTGCTGATCGGCGAACCGGGCGTCGGCAAGACCGCCATTGTCGAGGGCCTGGCCCACCGCATCGTCAAGGGCGACGTGCCGGAAAGCCTCAAAGACAAGAAGGTGCTGTCGCTGGACATGGGTTCGCTCATCGCCGGGGCCAAATATCGCGGCGAGTTCGAGGAGCGCCTGAAATCCGTGCTCAGCGAGATCGAGGCCTCCCACGGCCAGATCATCCTGTTCATCGACGAGATGCATACGCTGGTCGGGGCCGGCGCAGGCGACGGGGCGATGGATGCCTCCAACCTGCTGAAGCCCGCGCTGGCCCGCGGCGAGCTGCATTGCGTCGGCGCCACCACTCTCGACGAGTACCGCAAGCATGTGGAGAAGGACGCAGCTCTCGCCCGGCGCTTCCAGCCGGTGTTCGTGCCGGAGCCGACGGTGGAGGACACCATCTCCATCCTGCGCGGGCTGAAGGAGAAATACGAGCTGCATCACGGCGTGCGGATTTCCGATGCTTCGCTCGTGGTCGCCGCCACGCTGTCCAACCGCTACATCACCGACCGCTTCCTGCCCGACAAGGCCATCGACCTGATGGACGAGGCGGCGTCGCGCCTGCGCATGCAGGTGGACTCCAAGCCAGAGGCGCTGGACGAACTCGACCGGCGCCTGATGCAGCTCAAGATCGAGCGCGAGGCGCTGAAGAAAGAGACCGACACCGCCTCCAAGGACCGCTTGGCCCGGCTCGAGAAGGAGATCGCCAATCTGGAGGAGAGCGCCAACGCGCTCGCCGGCCGCTGGCAGGAAGAGAAAGAGAAGCTCGGCGCGGCGCAGAAGATCAAGGAAGACCTCGATCACGCGCGCAACGAGCTGGAGCAGGCGCAGCGGGCGGGCGACCTCGCCAAGGCCGGCGAGCTGGCCTATGGCAGGATCCCCGATCTCGAGGCCAGGCTGCAAAAGATCGAAGAGGAAGAGGGCCAGGCCGGCAGCCTCGCGCAAGAGGTCGTCACCCCCGACATGATCGCGCAAGTCGTGTCGCGCTGGACCGGCATTCCCGTCGACAAGATGCTGGAAGGCGAGCGCGAGAAGCTGCTGCAGATGGAAACGCAGATCGCCAAGCGCGTGGTGGGCCAGGCGGAGGCGGTCGAGGCCGTGTCCACGGCGGTGCGCCGTTCCCGCGCCGGTCTGCAGGACCCCAACCGGCCCATGGGCTCGTTCATGTTCTTAGGCCCGACCGGCGTCGGCAAGACGGAGTTATCCCGCGCGCTCGCCGAGTTCCTGTTCGACGACGAGCACGCCATCCTGCGCGTCGACATGAGCGAATATATGGAGAAGCACGCGGTGGCCCGGCTGATCGGCGCGCCTCCCGGCTATGTCGGCTATGAGGAGGGCGGTGCGCTCACCGAAGCCGTGCGCCGCAGGCCCTATCAGGTCATCCTGTTCGACGAGATCGAGAAGGCGCATCCGGACGTGTTCAACGTGCTGCTGCAAGTGCTCGACGACGGCAGGCTGACCGACGGCCAGGGCCGCACGGTCGACTTCCGCAACACGCTCATCATCATGACGTCCAATCTCGGCTCCGAATATCTCGTCAACCAGAAGGAGGGCGAGGAGTCCTCCGAAGTCGAGAGCCAAGTCATGGACGTGGTGCGCGGGCACTTCCGGCCCGAGTTCCTCAACCGCGTGGACGAGATCATCCTGTTCCATCGCTTGCGCCGCGAGCATATGGGCGCGATCGTCGAGATCCAGCTGAAGCGCCTCGCCAAGCTCTTGGCCGACCGCAAGATCACGCTCGAGCTCGACGACGCGGCCAAGGATTGGCTCGGCACCAAGGGCTACGACCCGGCCTATGGCGCGCGGCCCTTGAAGCGCGTCATCCAGAAATATGTGCAAGACCCGCTGGCCGAGATGGTGCTGGCCGGCAAGATCCGCGACGGCGAAACCATCAAGATCACCGCCGGCAAGGACGGACTCATGTTCAACGGGGCCGCTGCGAGCAAGGCCAAGGCGGCTTAGGGGGCTGAACTCGCCAAGGATAGGTCTCAAGCATCCGAATTGTCAGATCAGGCTGCTCTGAGGCTAAGGGGCCCGTAAACGCTTCCGGAGCCCGATGGCGAGAATCCGATCTAGCAGCGGGCCGTAGTCGATACCAGCGGCCTCGGCGGCTTCGGCGAATTCCTCGCCGTAGCCGATGTCAGGGTTCGGGTTTGCCTCGAGAAAGTACGGCCGCCCCTCAACATCGAGGCGGAAGTCCACGCGCGCGTAGCCGCTGAGCTGCAGCAGACGATAGAGTTGCTTGGTCGTCTTCACCAGGAGGCGCTCTACATCCGGCGGCAGGTCGCGGGCAGGGCCGATCTCGACGCCGCGGCGCTCCTGGAACTTGGGGTCCCACTTGGCCCGCCGGGTTGCAATCCTGGGCGCATCGGAGCGCAGCTGTCGCATTTCCAGCTCCCAGATCGGCAGCGTCTGCAGGCGCGAATTGCCCATGACCCCGACATACAGTTCACGGCCGTCCACATACTCCTCGAGGATGAGGCTGGTTCCTACCTGGGCATGCATGAATGCCACGCGTTCAGCGAGCTTCTCGTCGGTGTTGACCACGGAAGCCTCGGCAATGCCAAGCGAGGCCTCTTCCATTAGCGACTTGACGATGAGCGGGTACTCCAAGCGGGCCGGCTTGCGCCCGAGCTTGCGGCCGGCCGGGACGACGGCGAAGCGCGGCACCCGAATGCGGTGGTAGAGGAGGATCTTCTTCGACAGCGCCTTGTCGCGCGCGATCATCAGGCCTCGGGGATTGCACCCCGTGTACGGCACCCGGACGAGCTCAAGATAGCTAACCACATTCTGGTCCAGCATCGGCTCGCCGTGAAATTCCTCCAGCAGATTGAAGACGATGTGGGGTTTGAAGTTCTGAATGGCCTGGCGCAGGGGCGTCAAGTCGTCGTAGAGACCGAGCGGCTCAACTTCATGCCCCTCCTCGCGTAAACCGGTCACCACGTCGTACTCGGTCTTATATTCGATGACCTCCGCCTCGGGCTTGCCGGAGATGTCTTCGGGCGGCACCAGATCGGCGTGCATCAGCACGAGCACCCGCTTCTTGCGCATGCCTAGCGCCTCACATCACGTGCCACTCGCGCCCCCGGTATACGTAGTTCATGCCATGCACGGTCAACATGATGGCGAAGTCCAGCACCAGATTGCGCTCCGGGCCGTCCGCCACCAGTCGCAGTTCCTTGCACCGTCCGATCATCTGATCGAGAACTTGATTGAGCGTGAGTTGGTACTCGCCTGTCCACTTCGCCACCATGCCCCGTATCTCGCGTCGGTGCCGCCTTAGAAATGCCGACGCCGCCTCGCGGCGGTCGCTTGTGCCCTCGGCCTCGTCGAATAGACGCTTCAGGTCGCGGTCGTAAGCATCGGAAAAGCCAACCGAATAATGCGCCCGCTTACGCTCGTAGTAACTCCCGAGCGTCATTCGCTCGCGGGATAAGGCGAAGGGCTTGGCGCGGCTGCGAACACGGGGCGGCTGACCGGCAAGATCTTTCATCAGGCTGTCGACATATTTGAGTTTGCGCAGCGCCGGCCAGCTCCGGTAATGCCGGCGCCAGTTGTAGCGCGGGCGCAGCCAGACCGCGAAGGTCTCGGCGAAATCCTCCTCCGGATGGCTCTGGGCGTACCAGGCCGGGAGATTGTGAACGTAGCGGCGGCTCGCGGGATTGGGCCGGTAGGCATCCGGATAGGGCGTGCTTGCGTTGCCGAAGATGCGCTGCCATTCGCGGCGGCGCTGCAAGTTGAAGGCATGCTGGATGGCGTGCCCCAGTTCGTGCCGCAACAGCCGCAAGCAGGACTCAGCCGTCGCCCCCTCCGCCTCGAGCATCTGCGAGCGCTCGAGACGCGTAAGCTTGGGATGGGCGAGGTAGAAGGGCAGCGCGACGCCGGGCACGCCGGTCGGCGAGAACCACTCGTCGGAAAGCCAGAAATGCGGCTTGAAGCGCAGGTCACGCTGGTCGAGCTCGTCTTGTACCCGTTCGATACGTTCCTCAAGCCAAGTCCCCTCCATGGAGACATTCAGGTCACACAGTCTGACGGACAGCAACTCGCGCTGCGTCATGTGCTCCCAGGGGTAAGGCCGCCCGTTTGTTGGTCGTTTCGAAAGCACTGCGCATGAACACCGGTTGCTCTCGATCCTAAACGACAGGGTCGCGCGTGACCACCCCGGCCCATGGAAAGGACCAGCGGGCTACGCGATGGCCGCGCAAGCGGTCATATGCTGGCCAGGCAGCGGGGCGGCAAAAGGCCATCCGGCTAAGCGAGACTCAGCGGGCAACCTTATCCCCGCCCGCAAAAGCTCGCTTACACTCACTCCACCTCGTCCATTGAAGGGGCGCTTTCGCGAGGCGTCGTGATCGTGGGGCGGGGCGCGGCGCCCGCGGGCCTGGCTGACGCGAGCCTTGGCACTCGGGCGGTGGCGGAGCTCCCCCGGGGCCACTACGAGCCCCCGCCAGGAGCTGGCAGGTAGATCCCGGACAGACAGTCCGGGATTGAAGCGGGGCCCGCCGCCGATAGACGTCCGCAAGATGCATGCGCCCTTTTAGCGATGCGCTACCGGCCTTTGGCCTGCTTGAGCGCATGGGCTTCGCGCATGTGGCGCGCCGTTTGAGCGCCCGCCGTGTCCGGCAACGGGCACGGACGCCATAGGACTTTGCGCTTGCCGGCGCGCCGCTCCCCTTCTTGCCTCGCGGGGCTTTGCCCGGCGAGCGGCATTGGCGTGCGCGCATATTCCTTGCGCTACCGGCCTTTGGCCTACTTGAGCGCAATGTTCCATGCGCTAGCGCAAATTAGGTTTTCGAGGGGAGGGAGAAGGAGAGGCGAGGGAAGCGAAACGACTGCGTTTGGAAGTCTACCGAGTCTTGGAAGTCTACTGCGTTTGAACCTGGGCGACGCGGCTGGTGACGGGATCGAGCTGCATCAGGGCCTCGATGCGGCGGCGCTCCTTCTGGAACGCGGCGAGCTCGCGGCCTGTGAGCTGGAGGCCGCGCGGTACGGCGATGGTCATGGGGTTGACGAACTTGTTGTTGACCAGGACCTCGAAGTGACAATGCGGGCCAGTGGAGCGGCCGGTCGAGCCGACGAAGCCGATGACCTGGCCTTGCTTGACGCTGACGCCGGGCTGCATGCCGGCGGCATAGCGCAGCATGTGGCCATAGGCGGTGGAGAAGCCGTTGGCATGGCGGATGCGCACATAGTTGCCGTAGCCGCCTTCGCGGCCGACCATCTCGACGGTGCCGTCGCCGGCGGCGAGGATCGGCGTGCCGGCGGGCGCGGCCCAGTCGACGCCGGTATGCATGCGCGAGCTGTGCAGCAGCGGATGCACGCGCACGCCGAAGCCCGAGGTGTAGCGGCCGCCCTTGACCGGGTTGCGCATCAGGAACTTCTTGGCGCTGTTGCCGTGGTTGTCATAGTAGTCGACCGTGTCGTCGGGGGTGCGGAAACGATAGAATTTGCGGGTTTCGCCGGCGATGGTCATGGAGGTGTAGAGCAGCTCGTCGACCGCGTCGGCGTCGTCGCCGGAGCCGCCGTCGAAGAACATCTCGAGCGTGTCGCCGGGATGCACCTTCTGCTTGAAGTCGACGTCGTAGGAATGGACGCGGAGCAGCTTGAGGATGGTGTCGGCGGAAATATGCTGGGCCAGGGCGGCGCGGTAGAAGCTCTGATAGAGCGTGGCGCGGGTCGCGGCCTGCTGGATATTGGCGGCGGCGGCGGCCGGCTCCTCGGTGGAGGCCACATAGTCGCCGTCGCGGTTGCGCGCCGTGGTGACGATATGGTCGCCGTCCTTGTCGAAGACGCTGACGCGGATCGGCTCCATCTGGCCCGAATCTGACGGCGCCGGCACCAAGCGGAACCGGACCTGCTGGCCGGGCTTGAGATCCTTGGCGCTGAACACGGGATCGAGGCTCTCGATCACGGATGCGGCGAGGGTCGTGTCGGTGCCGGATTTGAGGATCACGCCGAGCAGCGTGTCGCCGGACTCGACCTTGATGTCCTTGGTCTCGGCGCCGGCGATGTCCTCATCGTTCAATTCGTCGCCGTCCTCCTCGAGAGATTTCTGAATCTCGGTGGTGTTGGGCAGGAGGCGCGGGCGCTCCACCTCGTCGGGACGATAGGAGGCGAGCTGCAGCGTGGCCTCGCCGTCACCGTCGCCACCGGCCAGCGGGGCTTCGGCATAAGCGAAATTCTCGGCCGCCTCGGCGACAAGCCGGCGCACCTGCTCGGGCG
>CAWBYO010000006.1:0-110000 GCA_963793075.1 uncultured Alphaproteobacteria bacterium | reverse complement strand
GTGAAGGGTCCCCGCGAGGGTGGCCTGGAGGTATCGGAAGAGCGAATGCTGACATGAGTAACGATAAGAAGTGTGAGAGACACTTCCGCCGAAAGTCCAAGGGTTCCTGCGCAATGCTAATCAGCGCAGGGTTAGCCGGCTCCTAAGGCGAGGGCGAAAGCCGTAGTCGATGGGAATGAGGTTAATATTCCTCAGCCAGTGGGTGTGTGACGAATTCCAAAAGTTGTCAGGTCTTATCGGATTGATCTGGCCGCGAAGGAGTTCCAGGAAATAGCCCCCACATCAGACCGTACCCTAAACCGACACAGGTGGACTGGTAGAGTATACCAAGGCGCTTGAGAGAACTGCGTTGAAGGAACTCGGCAAAATACCCCCGTAACTTCGGGAGAAGGGGGCCCCATACTTGGGCAACCAGGTGTGGGGGGCACAAGCCAGGGGGTGGCGACTGTTTATTAAAAACACAGGGCTCTGCGAAGCCGCAAGGCGACGTATAGGGTCTGACGCCTGCCCGGTGCCGGAAGGTTAAGAGGAGGAGTGCAAGCTCTGAATCGAAGCCCCGGTAAACGGCGGCCGTAACTATAACGGTCCTAAGGTAGCGAAATTCCTTGTCGGGTAAGTTCCGACCTGCACGAATGGCGTAACGACTTCCCCACTGTCTCCAACGCAGACTCAGTGAAATTGAATTCCCCGTGAAGATGCGGGGTTCCTGCGGTTAGACGGAAAGACCCCGTGAACCTTTACTATAGCTTTGCACTGGTATTCGTGATGGCATGTGTAGGATAGGTGGGAGGCTTTGAACCTGGGGCGCCAGTTCCAGGGGAGCCAACCTTGAAATACCACCCTTACGATTATGGATATCTAACCGCGGCCCGTTATCCGGGTCCGAGACAGTG
The DNA here is from genome assembly GCA_963793075.1 of uncultured Alphaproteobacteria bacterium. Taxonomy (GTDB): domain Bacteria; phylum Pseudomonadota; class Alphaproteobacteria; order Rhizobiales; family Methyloligellaceae; genus Methyloceanibacter. The sequence continues at coordinate 109,107 of CAWBYO010000006.1, read as the reverse complement.
CATGGTGGGTAGTTTGACTGGGGCGGTCGCCTCCCAAAAAGTAACGGAGGCGCGCGAAGGTGGGCTCAAGCTGGTCGGAAATCAGCTGTCGAGTGCAAAGGCATAAGCCCGCCTGACTGCGAGACTGACGAGTTGAGCAGAGACGAAAGTCGGCCTTAGTGATCCGGTGGTCCCGAGTGGAAGGGCCATCGCTCAACGGATAAAAGGTACTCCGGGGATAACAGGCTGATGATGCCCAAGAGTCCATATCGACGGCATCGTTTGGCACCTCGATGTCGGCTCATCACATCCTGGGGCTGGAGCAGGTCCCAAGGGTTCGGCTGTTCGCCGATTAAAGTGGTACGTGAGCTGGGTTTAGAACGTCGTGAGACAGTTCGGTCCCTATCTGCCGTGGGTGTTGGAGAATTGAGAGGAGCTGTCCCTAGTACGAGAGGACCGGGATGGACGCACCTCTGGTGGACCTGTTGTCGCGCCAGCGGCACAGCAGGGTAGCTAAGTGCGGACGGGATAACCGCTGAAAGCATCTAAGCGGGAAGCCTACCTCGAAACTAGTTCTCCCTTGAGAGCCGTGGAAGACCACCACGTTGATAGGCTGGGTGTGGAAGCGCAGCAATGCGTGAAGCTAACCAGTACTAATAGCTCGATTGGCTTGATTGCTTTCATTGTCAGTGCCCATCTTTTTCATCGCGCTACCGGCCTTTGGCCTACTTGAGCGCGACCGGAAACGATGAGTGCGAGAACCGCGCTTCATAGGCGCGGGTTTAGACCAGATTTGAAACCGCCCTTCGCTGGCCTGGTGATTTTGGCGGAGCGTCCACACCCGATCCCATCCCGAACTCGGCCGTGAAAAGCTCCAGCGCCGATGGTACTAAGTCTCAAGGCTTGGGAGAGTAGGTCGTCGCCAGGCTTGCCAAGGGCGGTTTCAAAACTTCATTCGTTGCGTTCTTGGCCCTTGGGCTGTTTGAACGCAGACGATGGCTGCGCACCCGCGGAATCGCGTCGAGCGCAGCGAGCGAAGGGCTCCCAGAGCCTTCATCGAGAATGCGCGCAGAAAATAACTGCGCGTTCCCCTCTTTCACGAGTTGGTTTCGCCAGAAATGGCTTGCCACGAAGCAAGAACCGCCGCCGAGTTTCCTCGCGGCGGTTTTTTCGTTTTCACTTGCTGCGATCCCTCCACTTTGAAGCCCTTGCGCTTTGATACCCGCCTTGCGGGGCAGACACGGCCATAGTCGCGCCCGACGCAAGCAGCATGAGGAGTAAAGAGCAGCATGGCCGAACGCATTGTCATGAGAGTGGGCGAGAGCCTTGTCGCCGGCGGACCGCCCGGCACCGCTGCGGAGCCGGAAGTCGCGATCGGCGAAATGGACGGGCCGTTCGGCACCGCCTTCGCCAATCTGCTCGGCGATCAGGTCAAGGGGCATAGCCGTGTGCTCGCGCTGCTCAACACCGACGTGATGGTGCGCCCGCCGACGCTCTGCGTGAGCAAAGTCACGGTCAAGGATACCCGCTACACCAACATCCTCATGGGCACGGTCCAGTACGCGACCGCCATGGGCGTGCTCGACGCGGTGCGCGCCGGCGATATCCCCAAGGACAAATGCGACGACCTCGGCATCATCGTCTCCGTGTGGCTCAATCCCGGCATCGTCGACGTCAAGGATCTCGACCATCAGGTCCTGTTCGACATCCACCGCAAGGCCACTACGCAGGCCATCCACAAGGCGATGAATTTCGAGCCGTCGATCGACTGGCTGCTCGAGAACCAGGATAAGATCGTGCACAAATATTTCGAGAAGGGTCTCAAAGGCGAGGGCTGAGATGGCCAAATATCAAAACATATTGGAGACAGTGGGCAACACGCCGGTCGTCCGGATCAACCGACTGGCGCCGCCCGGCGTCAATCTTTACGTGAAGGTCGAGGCGTTCAATCCTCTCGGCTCGGTCAAGGACCGTCTGGCTCTCGGCGTCATCGAGGCGGCAGAGCAGGCCGGGAAGCTCAAGCCGGGACAAACCGTCATCGAGGCAACGAGCGGCAATACCGGCATTGGTCTCGCCATGGTGTGTGCTCAGAAAGGCTACCCGCTGGTCGTGACCATGGCGGAGACCTTCAGCGTCGAGCGGCGCAAGCTGATGCGCTTCCTCGGCGCCAAGGTGGTCCTCACGCCGGGTGCGGAACGCGGGATGGGCATGGTCACCAAGGCTCGCGAATTGGCCGAGACCCATGGCTGGTTCTTGACGCGGCAGTTCGAGAACGAGGCCAATCCCGACATGCATTCCCGCACGACCGCGCAGGAGATCCTGGAGGATTTCCGCGATGAGACGCTCGACTACTGGGTGACGGGTTACGGCACCGGCGGGACGCTGAAGGGAGTGTCGCGCGTTCTCAAGGCGGAGTTGCCCGAGACCAAGATCATCGTCTGCGAACCCGAAGACGCACAGCTTCTCGGCAGCGGGGTCGAGCAAGCGCGCCGTCCCGACGGGTCCGCAGCCGGGGCGCACTCGGCCTTCGCGCCGCATCCCATGCAAGGCTGGACGCCGGACTTCATCCCGAAGCTGACGGGGGACGCCGTGGCGTCGGGTACGATCGACCGCATCATCGCCATCAAGAATGGGGATGCGCTGCGCTGCAGCCGGGAGCTCGCCCAGAAAGAAGGAATCTTCGTCGGCATCACCTCCGGCGCGACCTTTGCGGGCGCTCTTCAGATTGCGTCTGCGGCGGACTGGGCGCGACCATTCTCTGCATGCTGCCCGATACCGGCGAGCGCTATTTGAGCACGCCGCTCTTCGCCGACGTGGCGGAGCAAATGACGGACGAGGAGCGCGAGATTTCACGCTCGAGCCCGAGCGCGCAATTCGCGGCGTAAGAACTAATGAGAGAGTGGCTCGGGGCCCTAGCGCCCTTCGGCGTCGGTCTCGCATGCGAGCGAGGTGGCGCCGAAGCCGGTCGCGCTTGCGCAGGGTGCTGCGCCCTGGCCGTCCGCGGTGGCATTCTTATAGAGTCTTTGCAGGAAGGTCTCAGGTGCGGCGCTCGCCATGGCGGTATCGGTCGATGCGGACACCGGGACGACGTCCGGCACCTTGCTCGCAATCGCACCGGTCGTGTCGTTGCGCCACCGCCGGCCAGGCTTGAGGTAAAACGCGTTGCCGCCGGCGACCGCCACATATCTGGCCGGATAGGGGTTATTGAAGCTCGCCATGTGGAAGTGCATGGCGTTGCCGATCGGGGCGTAGCGCTCGCCGGCGAGGATCCTATCGGCGGCCCGCTCGGCCGGGGGCAGTTGCCTCGGATCGAGGGACCGTGTCATGACGCCCGGCGCGAATTGTCTTTGTTGGCTCACGACGCCGCAGATCGTGTTGGGGAATCTCGGCGAGGCCACGCGGTTCATCACGACAGTGCCGACCGCCATCAGGCCGTCCTGGCTCGAGCGGTTGGACTCAAAATACATCGCACGGACAAGGCAAATGCGCTCGCTCGAGCTGCCCGCCATGACGGTCGTGTCCGCCGGACGTGACGCGTTGCGCCCCGAGCAGCCGGCCACGGCCAGCGCCATCAGCGCGACTGCTGCAATCCCTCGCCTCATGTCCCCCACCCGGCCCTCGTCAGGACAGCAGATCTAAGCCGCCGCCGCCCCCGTGTCAGTCGGCAAATTTACGGGCAAGGCCTTAATTCCGTCTAAGCTCCGTGGATGCAGAAGCGGAGCGCCGGGCTCTTAATGTATCGCCGTGTGGGAGCGGCGGTGGAAGTGCTGCTCGTGCATCCGGGCGGGCCCTACTGGGCCAAGAAAGATAATGGCGCCTGGTCCATCCCCAAAGGCGAATACGACCCGGGCGAGGATCCTCTCGCGGCGGCCCGTCGCGAGTTCGCCGAAGAACTTGGTGTGTTGGCGCCGAAGGGCGATTATGTCGATCTCGGCACAGTGACGCAGTCCGGGCGCAAGATGGTCGCCGCCTTCGCGGTCGCTGGGGATTTCGACCCGGCGCGGCTCAAATCCAACGTTTTCGAGACCGAATGGCCGCCGCGAAGTGGCCGGATGCAGTGCTTCCCCGAGGTCGATCGGGCGGCATGGTTCGCGCCCGAGGCTGCGCGCACGAAGATCCTCGCGGCCCAGATTCCCTTCATCGATCGACTGCTGCAGTCAATTCTCGCGGATCGCACCTAGTCCCCGGGCTTATCCCTGCTTCAAAATGGCCATAACGGACTTGGTCGAGGTAAAATGCGGCGAAGACTTGAGAAAGGTCTTCGCTTCCGGAGCGTACGCATGCTCGTGAGATGGTCTGTCTCGGTGCCGTCCATGATTTCCGCCACGGCGCTTCTCGTTGTGCTGATTCCGGGACAGGCGATTGCGGATGAGTCCAATTTGTGGTCGCGGGATCTATTGTCCGGAGATTGGAACGGCGCGCGCAGCCGCCTTTCCGAAGAGGGCATCGATTTCAGTCTCGACTACACAGGCGAAATCTTCGGCGATGTATCCGGCGGCGTAGAGCGCGGAACGACTTACGAGGACTTGTTCGGCTTCGCGGTCGATGCCGATCTGAAAAAGCTAATGGGATGGAACGGCGGTTCGGCGCATATGTCGCTTTACCAGATCGACGACGGCGGCCGGAACATCGTCGACCTCACCGGATCGATCTCCGATCCGAGCAATATCGACGCGCGGCCGACAACCCGGCTGTTCACGCTCTGGCTCGAGCAGAGATTGGGCGATGCGGGCTCGGTTCGGGTCGGCCAAGTCGCCGCGGATGACGAGTTCCTGATTAGCGATACGGCGGCGGCCTTGATCGGCGGCACTTTTGGTTGGGCCAACATCCTAGCGGTCAATCTGCCTGGTGGCGGTCCCGCTTATCCGCTGGCGACACCCGGCGCGCGCCTTGCGCTCGAGCCGACCGACGATGTCTCGGTCTTGGGCGCCGTGTTCAGCGGCGATCCAGCCGGCGAGTGTGGCGCCATGGAGAATCCGCAAGTGTGCAACAAGCACGGCACGACCTTCAGCTTTAGCGGGGGCGCGCTGATCATGGGAGAGCTCCAATATCAAGCAAACGGAGAGGGTGATGCGTCAGGCCCGCAGTCGGCCTACAAGCTCGGCGGCTGGTATCACACGGCGGATTTCGCCGATCAGGAACGCGGCAATGGTACCAACGGTACCATCGTTTCCCTTGCGGTCGATTCCAACGATCCTCTCGAACATGCCGGCAATTGGGGGACCTATGGGGTCATCGATCAGGTCGCATGGCGGGGTGCCGTGTCGAGCCTTACCGTCTTCTGGCGCGGGAGTGTCGTGCCCGCAGACCGCAACCTCGTCTCCTGGTACATGGACGGCGGGTTCGGCATAACGGGGCCGCTGCCGAGCCGTCCCGACGATATGATGACCTTCGGCGTCGCCTATTCGAACATCAGCTTCGACGCGGCCGCGCGCGATAGAGCGACACGCCGCGTTACCGGCTCGCCGTATCCCATCCGCGATGGAGAGACCGTGTTCGAGCTGACCTATAGGGCGCAGCTGGCGCCGTGGTGGTCCTTGCAGCCGGACCTGCAATACATGGTCAATCCTGGCGGGAGTGTGCCGGATCCCGATAACCCCGGCCGAACCGTTGCGAATGCTTTTCTCATCGGATTGCGCACGACAGTCGGTTTCTGATGGCACCACAACGCGTCTAGGTTGCGTCGGTCTGTGCCTTTCATCGAAGCCCTCTCCGCGATACCATGCGGCACGTCCGATCCCGTCTACCGGTGGCAAGCAGCAAGCTCTGGTCCGTGGCAGGCAAGAAGGACGCTAGAGGGCGTCCTTTTTGTGCCATGGAATTCATGTGCTTCTTCGCCCTCCGACCGAATGAACAGGCAGCTTGGTCCACCTCCTCCGTGGCCCCGCACAAACCGGAAATTTGCTGATTTATGCCCTCTACTCGCTCTCTTCCCCGTCGGCTCACGTCCTCAATCATCCTAAGTGGTATCGTTCTCGCAGGCGCTGTTTGCCTCGCCATGGCGCACCCGGACGCCTTGCGTGCGGACCCGCTCAATCCCTTCAGCAACGTGTTCACGGACAGCGGTCCGGTCACGCAAGAAGATCGAGATCGCCGCAAGGCGGAGCGTCAGGCGCTTTACGACCGGCTCAGCCCGCAATACCGCATGGATGTCCCCTTCGTCAGCGACGCCGCCATTGCCGGTCTGCAACAGGCCATTCAGCGTTACCAGCAGATCGTCGCTGCGGGCGGGTGGCCACGCATCTCCGGAAAAGTGACGCTGCGGATGGGCGATACCAGCTCCGAAGTCGCCAATATCAGGAAGCACTTGATCGTCGAGGGCGATTTGCCGCCAACCTCCCGGATTTCGCCGCGATTCGACGCCGAGTTCCGTCAAGGCTTGGCGCGCTTCCAGATTCGCAATGGCTTGCGTGTCACCGGCTTTGTCGACAGGCGGACGCTGAACGCGCTCAACGTCCCCGCGACCGAACGTCTGCAGCAGCTCCAAACCAACGTACCCCGCATTCAGAAGTTGATGACGATCAACAAGGCGCCCCGCTACGTCATCGTCAACGTACCGGCTTACACGGCCCAGGGGGTGGCCCGAGGTCAGCTCGAGTTCGATAGCGCCGTGGTGGTGGGCAAGCCGTCGCGCGCCACGCCCGAAGTCTCGGCCAAGATCGTCGAAGTGAACTTCTTTCCGGTTTGGAGCGTGCCCCAAAGCATCGCCCAGAAAGACCTCATTCCCGCTATCCGCAAGGATATGTCCTATTTCTACGACAACCGGTTCAATGTGAGCCGGTCGTGGGGGTCGCCGCCGCTCGATCCAACGCAGGTCGACTGGGCCTCGCCGCAGGTGGTCAGCTATAAATTCCGTCAGGAGCCAGGTCCCAAAAACGCGCTTGGCTTGGTGCGTATCAACATGCCGAACAAGCACGCGGTTTATATGCACGATACGCCGCTGAAGCAGCTCTTCAGCCAGAGCCTTAGAGCGTTCAGCTCAGGTTGCGTCAGGGTCGAGAACATTTATCCGCTTGTGGCGTGGCTCCTGAAAGAACAAGGCTGGTCTTTGTCCCAGGTCGAGGCGGAGATCGCGAGCGGCCAGAAGAAGAACGTCAAGCTCAAGCGCGCCGTGCCGGTCCACTTCGTCTATCTGACAGCCTTCGCCAACGGGAGCGGGGTCGCCCAGTTCCGCCCCGATATCTACGGCCGTGACGCAGGGGATGACGAGCTGGACGACGGGCAGGACGCCGTCGTCGTCTCGGAGAGCCAAGCCGTTACGCCCTAGATGAGCGGCGACCCGACGCCGCACGCGACACCAAAGCACAAGACGGCGGCGATAACCCGCCATACACAGAAGGAGAGATGTTTGCGGCTGGAGATCGATGCGGTGAGAACAGTCTACTCGGAGGACGCCCGGACCAAGCTGTCCAGACTCCGCCTATTCGAGATCAGCGCGGCTGTGGTGCTGACCGTGGCCGCCGTTCTGTTCGCGGCATGGACCGTTTGGGCCGCGGAGCCTGCCAAGATCGCGGTGTCCGATGCCTGGGTGCGGCCGACCATCGGGACTGGCAGGGCGACAGCGGCCTATTTCACGGTCATGAACAGAGGCGATGAAGACGACGTGCTTGTGGCCGCAAAATCGGCCAAAGCCGAGTCCGTCGAATTCCACCAGACAACGATGACGGCGGATGGTGTCATGCAGATGCGGCCTGTGGAAGGCGGTCTCCCGATACCGGTCGGCGGCACGCTGACGCTCGCGCCGGGCGGAACGCATCTGATGATCATGGGGCTAAAAGAAGGGCTCTCCGCCGGCGGCGAACTGCCGTTGACGCTCGAGTTTGCCAAAGCAGGACCGATTGACGTCCTCGTGCCCGTCAAGACGGCCGCTCCTGATGGCAAGGACGCACAGGAAACCCACGGGCACCACTAGCCTCAGGGCGCCGCCGATGCGGCCCCCTTGTACCCCGTCAGGCGGCAGAAATAGACGTCGCGGGTCTGCGCGTCGACGAGCCGCACGCGCTCTTTGCCCAGATCCTCGGCTTTGGCGAAGGCGCCGGTAATCGCCTCGGGACAGGGCCTCAGCGAGACAAACAAAATGGGATCCGGCGTGCTTGCCTTGAAGGGCCGGGTCATCTGGTAATGGTCGTGGGGCTCGGTCCCGGGAGCCCAGACCACGAGCGGAACCTTGGAGTTGCGGAGATAGTAGAGCAGTTCCGCCGCCATCTCGCGGCGATGGACGAGCAGCGCCCCGTAGCGGTCGCGAGCGAGTTGCGAACGGGCCTTGGCCGCCACCTCTTCCCAGCCGAGGGCCGTCTGCACGAACTCGAGTTCGCCGAACACGGGCCATTGCCGCGCAAAGGCCGGGGCCGCGGCGAGGATGGCCGCGATCACAAGATGCAGCGCAAGCGAAGCTCGGAACAAGACTTGCCGGTCGAGCTGGAGCATGACCGCGGTGACAAAGATCGTCGCGGCGGGGTAGGCGGTGGCCGACCAATTGCCATGGGCACGCGACATCAACGCTTGCACCAGCAGAAGCGCAAGCACCGGCAGCGAGAAGGCAAGCAGCAAAGCCTTGTTCTGATCGCGTGGTTCGCGAATCTCGCGCCATGCCGCGCGAACCAGGACGACGAATAGAATGGGCCCGAAGACGCCGAATTGGACGACGACATATTCGAGCAGGTTCAGGGGGTGAACATAAGGATACTGCCAACCGATATTCGCGCCGGTGTGCTTCGCCGTCGGAAAGTCGTTCTGCGCGTTCCACACGATGTTCGGCGAGAAGAGCGCGAGCGCGATGACGGCCGCCACGAGGCCGCGGCCACCTTTCAGAGCGTCCCGCGCGTCACGGGAGATGGCGGCATGGCACGCGGCACAGAGCACGGCGTAGATCATCGCCTGCTTGGCGAGCAAGCCGACCCCGATGGCGACCCCGAGGAGAATGGCGTAACCCATGTTGCGCTCTTTCACCAGCATCACCCAGAAATAGAGCATGACGGTCCACAGCAGGATCAGGGGCACATCGGTGGTGATCAGTAGGGAGGAATAGGACACGCCGGGCAGCGTGGCGAAGACGATGGCCGACCAGAAACCGATGCGGGCGTCGAACAGGGCGCGGCCCGTGGCGAAGAGCATCAGGGAGGCGAGCGTGTACATCACGGGAGAGGCCGAGCGGATGCAGGCTTCCGATTGGCCGCAAAGCTCGCCCGCGGCGCGGATGATCCACGCGATCAGCGGCGGCTTGGAGAAATAGCCGAAATCGAGATCGCGCGACCAAGTCCAGTACTGGGCTTCGTCCATGACGAAATCGATGGCCGAAGCGTGAAGGGCGATGAGTCTTAGCGCCAGGATCGCCGCGAGGCAGACCAGCAGCCAGAGAAGGTAATTGGCCTCGGAAAGGGAGGAGGGCGTGTCTTGCCGCGCCATGGTGCACTTCCGAGGAGAAAGGGGGTTTGAGGGAGGCTCCGTTTACACCTTTGCGCCCCATGGCGGAAGGCGGCTTTCGGCGCTTTTTGCCACCGGATACGTCATACGAATGCCATGCTCGCGTCTTCATTCATTTTTGCGTTAAAATAGGGGCGGCAGTGTCCGCCATGCTCCGGATCGTTCCCAGGATTTCGCCCATGCGTCTTTCGGTTGTCATTCCCGCCCTGAACGAGGAAGGCAATATCGGCCCTTTGATTGCGGAGACCTTCGCGGCGGTGCCGACGGCCGTGCTCGGCGAGGTGATCGCGGTGGATGACGGCTAGCGACGATAAGACCGGAGCGGAAATCAAGGCGCTTTTCTCGACCTATCCGGACTTACGCTATGTCAAGCACGGGCAGCGCGCCGGGCAAAGCGCGGCGTTGCGGACCGGGCGTGCTGGCGGCCCGCTTCCCGGCCATCGCCACGATGGACGGCGACGGTCAGAACGACCCCAAGGACATCATGCGTCTCTACGAGCGGCTCGGTCCGCTAGGGCAGGAGCCGGCGCTGGTCGGTGGTTTGCGGGCTTCCGCAAGGATACCGGATCAAAGAAATTCGCGTCTCGCTTCGCCAACTGGCTACGGGACAAGGTGTTGGACGACGGCTGTCCCGACACGGGCTGTGGAATCAAAGCTTATCATCGGGATGCCTATCTGGAGCTTCCCTATTTCACCAGCATGCACCGCTACTTGCCGGCCTTTTTCCTCACTTACGGCCATGACGTCGTCTATGAGCCGGTGAACGATCGGCCACGGTTGCGCGGCGCCTCGAAATACACAAATCTCGGGCGCGCGCTGATCGGCATTTACGATCTTGTCGGGGTGAGTTGGTTGCGCAAACGCACGCACATTCCGCCCGTCGTGGATCGCGCATCCAGCAGGCGAGCCGGCGCCTTCCGAGGTGGCCGAGATGGTACATGAAATTCGGGCGTAGTTAATTCGTAAGAGGGAATGACCGGAATGTCCGTGGCAGGTCTTGTACATTGGTGGCAGACGACGCCGACAGGCGAGCTTGTTTGGCTCGGGCTCGGGCTTGTCGCGCAACTCATGTTTTCGGCACGTTTTCTCGTGCAGTGGATCGCCACCGAGCGGGCCCGGGCCAGCATCATTCCAGAAACTTTCTGGTATTTCAGTTTCGTCGGTGGCGTGCTTCTGCTGGCCTACGCGATCTACCGGGTCGATCCGGTGTTCATTCTCGGCCAGGCCACCGGGCTCGTGATCTACTCCCGCAATATTTATTTCATCTGGCTCGGAAAACGAGTGCCGGGAACGGCCAAAGCCGTCTAAGTGGGTTGACGGCTTGACCTCTCCACGGACCTCGGCTCGGCGACACACATGACTTTTCGCCTCAAGGATCTCTCGGTGTTCGAGCAGGTCGTCCTCGCGCTGTCGCTGGTCGCTCTCGGCGTTCTGATCATCGACCCTTTCCTGCTCGAGCGCGCCCGGGCGCTTCCGCCGGAGGCCCGCCATTTCTTTCGCACCATCACCGATATTGGCCGGTCGAACTGGATCCTTATTCCAACCGGCGCCGCCATCGCAGTCGCCATCGTTCTGCGGCGCAAGCATATGGGTTTCCGAAACGCGGCCGGCTATGGGATTATGGCGAGCACGGTCGGGTTTGTGTTCGTGAGCGTCGGCGGAGCGGGGTTGATCGCCAATTTGCTCAAGAGCATTCTCGGCAGAGCCCGCCCCAAGCTTTTCGATACGATGGGCCAGTTCGAGTTCAAGCTCTTTGCCTTCGATGCGGACTACGCGTCCTTTCCCTCGGGCCACGCCACAACCGTCTTCGCGCTTGCCACGGTAATCGCCATTTTGTGGCCGCGCGGACGCGTGCTGATCTATACGGTTGCGGCCTGGATTGCAGCGAGCCGGATCTTCATAGGCGCGCACTATTTCACCGACGTGGTCGTCGGCGCCGCGCTTGGTACGGCGTTCCCCTATCTGGTGCGTGAGCGGTTCGCGGCGCGGCGTTGGCTGTTCGAGCGAACCCCCGGCGGAGGGTATCGCATCCGTGGGCCGCGCACCCAGGCTTGGCTCGGTTGGCCGGAGCCGATGCGGAGGAGCCTCCAAGGCCCGGTGTCACCCGTCGGCCGGCGCGGAGACGTTGTCTCCGGGCCAGTCCGCGAGCCCCTGGACCGTTAGCGCAGCTGGCCGATCCTTCTTTGGCTTGTTGGCCAGGCCCAAGTGGCCCAACCGCTGCCGGCTACGCGGCTTAGGCTTTACAAATCCAAGGGAAATCGCCATATAGACATCAGCGTGCAGGGGCCGCTGAGCCGCTGATGTCACGCTTCACATCTTCTTCGAACCTGCTATAGGTTCCCCCCTTTCGCGGTAGCCCGTTTGACGCACAGCGACGGCGCTGCATGAGGTTTTTGGGCCTTTGGTTCTGGATCTCGAAGGTGTCGGGCAACGATAGCCCATTGAATTGGCGCGGGGTGGAGCAGCCCGGTAGCTCGTCAGGCTCATAACCTGAAGGTCGCAGGTTCAAATCCTGCCCCCGCAACCAATTTTTTCGAAATGAAGCAAGGCCCGGCCCGAAAGGCGGGTCTTAAGTCATTTTTGGGCCCTCGGCTGCGAAACTGTCTCGTTCAGAGCGTCGAACGAGGCCTTCCATGATCAAGTCCTATACCGATCACGCCGCCAACGAGCGCACCTTCCTCGCCTGGCTCCGCACGGGCGTCGCGGTGATCGCCTTTGGATTCCTCATGGAGCGGTTCGATCTCTTTGTCCTCACGATGACGGATGCCATTTCGGTTGCGCCTGACCACCGCGCAAAGCTCGATGCGCTGTCACACTCCCTCAGCACCGGCGCGGGACGCGCCTTCATCCTCGTCGGCATCGCCTTTATTCTCGTGGCAACCGCACGCTTCGTTAGGACGGGATGGCTCCTTGACGATGCAAAAATCCACGCACCCGGAATGCTTGCCGATCTCAGCCTGTCCGTGATCTTGGCGATCCTGCTGCTCGTCGCCAGCGTTCCCTTGATTTTTTCTTAGGTTCGGTGCGGCTATCATTCAGCCACGAGGTGAACCTCGTAGTTTCTTCCTTCCCAATTCTGCGAGTCCCGCCAGAGGAAGGTGAACTGAACGCTGCCACCGGCGCCCAAGTTTTTCGTCGGGAGCTCGGCGATATGCACGCCGAGGCCGGTATCCTCGGTGTCGATGTCCTGAATGTCCGTCCAGTCATTGACGCCGAAATGAATGCGCGCCGGGGCGGTCAGCGAGACGATCAGCCGATGTCCCGCCGGAATGCGACTCGGCCGATAATTCGGTCCCCAAAAATCATAGTCGATGGTTGGACGGACGCCGCCATAGCGGGCCCAGGTGGCGCGCGGCCGGTCCACGGGGCGGCCGAGTGCGAGACTGTGACAAAGCTTCGCGAACTCGGCATGGGCCCAAACCAGCGGCATGGCCGAGCCGCTCGGCTTCCCCGGCACGAGATCGTGGGCCGGGATGGGGGCGGTGTCCCACACTTGTTCGGGGATCAAGCCGAGTGGACTGCCCATGGCCATCATGGCGTCGACATAAGGCGTTACGTCGGCGCCGGCGCAAACCGCGTAATGCCCGCGCTCGCCCGTGAGGAGCGGCCAGCCGCGGCCACGGCCCGTTCCGTCGAAACCTGTTCCGTCGTCATGCTCGCCATAGCCGTCATTGTTGTAGCGATGCCATACGGGTCCCGACGGGGTGTCGGTCTTCAAGAGAGCGTCAATGACCTTGATGCTGTCAGTGATGGAAGGATCACCCGGCCCGCGCAGGCCGTAGCGTACGAGCTGCAGGCAGTCGGTCGAGACTTGCGCGCTTGCCGGCAAGTTCGGATTGTGGTCGAGATTTTTGATCATCACCGATTCGTCAAACGGTTGTCTCTCGCCGGAGGCCTCGAGCGGAACTGTGCGGACGAAATAGCCGCTCACGTTCAACTGCTCGGCAAGCGGGGTTCCTTGCACAAAGGCCCAGTTCTCGAGGCATGCGTTCCAGTAGTCGGCGAGCCGCAGCGCATGTTCCTGTGCCGCGCCATCGAGATATTCGCTGCCTTCGACAAGGGCGGCGATAGCGACGGCAAGCGTAAACATGTTTAGTCCGGCGTCTTCCTCCCAACGGTCCTGGCAGGTGGAAGGGCCCGAGCGTGCAATGAAGCCGACAGCGCGCACGAACATGTCCTTGACGGGGATTCCGTCCAACGCCTCTCGTTCTTGCAAAAGCGAAACGAGCAAGATGGGAAACGCCGCCTCGTCGAGCTGGAGGCCTTGCCAGAACGGTCGCCCGCCGAGCCACTGGTTCTGGAACCAATGGCCATCCTCATGCTGGGTCGCAATGAGGTAGCGCAGGACGTCACGGGCATCGCGATAAGACTCCATTGCGATCAGCGCGCCAGCGGTCTCGACGAGATCGCGCGGCCACACCAGATGATAGCCGCCGCGGCTGGTGCTGGTTTCGCCCCAAGGCACCGAGAGGCTGGCCACCGCAGCGCCCCGGTAGGTCTGATCCTGATGAACCTTCAAGACCGTGGCGGATAGGGCGAGCCGGTCATCGATCTCTCCACCGAAGGATACGCGGCGGCACTGGCCGAGCCATTCCTGCCAGGCCTCGCAATGGGCGTTCCATTCCTGATCGAAATCATCCAACAGCGCCGAGACCGAGAGCGTCGCGGCGGCTTCCTGACTGGAGGCAAGTCCTAACGCGAGCGTGCCACGCTGCGAGAGCTCGCCCATCAGGGAGACGGCGCCAGGCCCCGCGCTGTCGTACTCCCAGGTCATGCGCCCATTGCGGGCGAAGTCCTGCCAGCCGTCGCTGACCGCAAGGCAGCCAACAGAGCGGCGACCAAACGCGTCGGCTTCAGCATCGTCTATGGCAGATAGCGCCAGGGCGAAGGGGCCTTGTTCCGCCCAAAGAACGGCGCGGCCGTCATGGGTCGCGACGGTACCGACGTTGTTCTCGACATCCTCACCGAGACGCGCAGCAAGCAGGACATACGGTTTGAGGTCAGCGCCGCCCTCCAAGGCGTAGCGTACCAGGAGTGTGTCGCGGCGCTCCGAGGGACAGATCTCGAGCGTGAAGGTAAAACGCGGATGCCGGTGGACGATCGTTGCCGCAGGCACGCCGGGCTTCGGCAAAGTGACGGTGTAGTTGCCAAGGCGGCGGAGCTCGACCCAGAAGCCCCGATCGTCGGCGACGATGAAGCCGAGATCCTTGATCTGAGGGATGTCGATGCGCGGGTAATAGACCTCGGTGACGATCCCTTGGGCGATGGTGAACCACAACCGCGACGAGCCGAGGCTCGCGCCGACGAGGTCCTTGCGGGCGGGGGCCCAAGTGGGTGTGCAGGGGCCAGAGGGTGCTTGCATGGCGGTCGTTTTCTTTCGATCGATCCGAGGAGCGAGTGTTCCCGCAGATCGTGATTTAAGCTGGAGACTTTAGAAACTCAGTTTTACCGAGATCACGAACTCATGGTCCGTCAACGCGATTGTCCTGTTCAATACACCGAATCGAACAGATCGTAATAGGAGAGGTCCAGATAGCCGGCATCGATGCCGCGATTGGCCACGTTCCATTCAGTGAACCAATCATAGGTGGCCCAGAAACGCGCGTCGTTGCGCAGGATGCCATGGCGATCGCGCAAGCGGTTCCAGTCGGCGAGCGATCCGACAGCGCGAAGCCCGCGCAGGAAGTCACCGGCTTCGCTCAGGTCCATCTCCAAGAAATAGTTCGGGAACCCGCCGATGATGGTCGGATAGATGCTCATCGTGTAGAGAGCGGGCAGTTCCTGGCCATCCTGAAACAGCAGCGTATCCTGCGATTTGTAGACTCGATTTGCGATGAGCGAGTAGACGCGCGCAGTGTCTTTGCCGTCCGTCAGCTTCAACAGGATCACGCTCGGCAGATAGCGCGGAAATTTAAAAGCGCGCGTCTGGGTCAGCAGCGAAGCGGCCCTGACCCAATCGTCGTAGCTCTTGATCGGGTCGCTCAAGGAGACGTCGGGTTTGATATGCGGGTTCAGCAGGTCTGCCGGCCCGCTGACCGCCTCGCCCATATGGTCTTGGATCACATCCATCAAACTCAATATTGGATCGCGAGAGGAGGTCGTGATCTGCGTGGGCTGCTCCTCGCCGGCGAACGGCATCAAGTCGAGCGCGATTTGCCCTATGCCTTGAGTTCCACTCGTGACGAATTTCTTCGCGGTCTTCCTTGGGCAGCAAGAGCAGGAAATTATCCTCGAATTCCTGGCGGAGATAATTGAAGAACACCAGGGTCTCGAGTTTCGCAATGTCGCCGGACCAATATTCGAAATTGGCCACGGTGTCGTAATAGATGCGCTCGAAGCCGCTATAATCCATTAGCCATTGGGTCCGGGGAATGCCGCCTTGCCGACCTTTCATGACCGAGACATTGCTCTCGTGGCGCAGCACAGTCAGCCATGCGTTGGGATTCTTCCGGTCGCCATTCCAGATGGCGTCGATGCTGTAGCCCTTCGGCTGGAGTTTGGCGAGAGCCTTGCCGTAAGCATCCTCATAACTGTCGTTGCCAAGCAACGAGCGGTCCATGAACGTGTCCCAGGTTTCTAGACCGAGTTTGGGGTCGAGCACCGAGACGTCGTGTTTCGGGTCGACGAAATAGACCCAAAACTGATCCTTGACCGCATAAGTCGCAGTCTGACCGAGGCATACCGGCCCATAAGTGATGCCGGAGACGATGAGTTCGGAATTCTCCAGCATGAACCGGTAACGCGCCTCCACTGGGATGGCCTGATAGACCAGGAAGGGATTGCCGACGTCCCAAGGCGCGTCGAAACCGAGGCCGTCACCCCAATCCTGCTTCAGAAACAAAGTGGTCAGATGATCGATATCGGTGCGGTTGAGACGCCAGACAAAATGGTTCTTCTGCACGATCGGCGCCGTCATCTTCTTCAAGCGGTAATAGAAGCGATCGACGCCGGCATATTTATAGGGGTCGGAGTAGGGTAGCGGCGTATCGATGACCTCAATAGGAGTTCGGTGAGTCCGCGAGATTGGTGCTCGGCGGCGTCTTCGAGCGCACCAGCTTGAAATAGTCGCCGGGGCTCTCGTCGAGGACGATCGTCGCCAAGAAAACATGGTCGAAGATGTAGCGGGCGACGAGTTGTGATTTCTTGTCGGATCCGTTGAAGAAGGTCTCCCAGGCAAGCACGGCGGCAGGGCTGTTCGGGGTGTCGGCGTCCCGCAGCTCCTGCTCGGTCGGACCCGGCGATCCGGTCATCACCCAGTCGCGCAATGTCTTGAAGTCTCGATCCTCGAGCGCGGGCAATCCGAAGGGCATGCCCGAAGCAGGATTTTGCTTGAGTTGCGCCCTGAGTGAATTGGGTGTGGCTGGGCATTGGTGATCGTAGCGCTTCGAATAGAGCGGCATGAGCGCTTGACGCGAGAAGCCCGGGACGTTGTGACGGGTTCCGGTTTCGATCATCTGATAGAGCAGCGACAAATACTGGTTCTCGAGCTTCGTGCCGCCTCGCGACAACACGGGATAGAAACCCCGCTTGCGCCATTCGGCCGTCGTCTGCACCACGTCCATGCCTGTGCGCGGAGAGGCCAATAGGTGGTTCGAATACGGGTTTTCGCCGAAGGCGCCGCGTTCGACCCCGCGAAACGACGTGAGCTTGAGATTACACGGGGAGCCGATGCAGCCATGGCAGGCGACACACCGCTTGTTGAAGATGGGTTGAATGTCGGTCGTGTAGCTCGGTGTTTGCGTTTGAGGGGGCGCCGGCGGCGAGTGTTCCGCCAACCCAGATAAGGCGAAGGTCACGAGTGACAGCACAAACACGAGAGCAAAAGCGACAATCCCCTTCGTGGCGGACCGCGGGTCTTTCGGCCTTCCGTCTCCAGAGCGTGAGTAGGACATGATCGGCCCGACGATAGTTAGCGCGTTGCTGCAAGCACCGGTTTGCTCGATGCCGCGGTCTCGGAGTTCAAATTGCACTCGGCGCGCTGCTCGAGCGGTTTGCCGTCCCGGCCAAGATTGCACGCACTATTGACCAAGGCCAGGTGGGAAAAAGCTTGCGGAAAGTTACCGCAAAGCCGCTTGGCGCTCGTATCGTATTCCTCGCTGAGAAGTCCGAGGTCGTTTCGGAGCGAAAGCAGTTTTTCGAACAGCTTCACCGCGTCGTCTCGCCGGCCGAGCAGCACATAAGCATCGACGAGCCAGAAGCTGCAGGCAACGAACATCCCTTCGCCCGGCGGCAAGCCGTCATTGCTCTTCGACGTGTCGTAGCGTTGCACGAGGCCGTCTTTCATGAGCGTCTTCTCGACGAATTCCACTGTGCCCGCGATGCGCGGATCGTCCGCCGGCAAAAAGCCGACTGCGGGAAGTAACAGAAGAACTCGCGTCGGCCACCTTCGATCCGTAGGCGCGGACGAAGCTATTGAGCTCTTGGTCGTAGCCTTGTGAACAAATCTGGCTGTGGATCTCGTCGCGGATCTTGTGCCAGCGTTCCAGAGGCCCTTTCAGGCCGAAGCGTTCGGCGCTCTTGATGGAACGGTCGAACGCCACCCACGCCATGACTTTGGAATAAACAAAATGCTCGGGTCCGCTTCGCACTTCCCAGATGCCTTGGTCAGGCTTTTTCCACACGTCCTCAAGATGCTCGACGATGGCGAGCTGAAGGTCCCACCCGGACTTCTCGGGGACGAGGCCGCCCTTGCGGGCTTGATGAAGGGCGTCGAGCAATTCGCCGTAGACATCGATCTGCGTTTGCTGATGCGCGCCGTTGCCGATGCGTACGGGCGCGGACTTCTCGTAACCAGGGAGCCACGGGATCTCGACCTCGTAGAGGCGGCGCTCGCCCGCGATGCCGTACATGATCTGCATCTGATGAGGGCTCCCGGCGACCGCGCGCAGCAGCCATTCGCGCCAAGCTCGTGCCTCTTCAAAATACCCGGTGTTCATGAGCGCCAGCAGAGTCAGGGTCGCATCGCGCAGCCAGCAATAGCGGTAGTCCCAGTTTCGCGGACCGCCAAACTGCTCCGGCAGCGAGGTCGTCATCGCGGCGACAACGCCGCCGGTGGGCGCGTATGTCATGGCTTTTAACGTGATGAGCGAGCGTTTCACGGCAGCGGCATATGGTCCTTCCCGCACATCGCATTTCGCCGACCAGTCTTTCCAATACTGCTCAGTTTTGCCGAGCAGTATCTCGAGATTGGCCGCTGGCGGATCCGGCACGAATGACTCTCCGTAAGTCAGCGCGAATGAGGTCGTCGTGCCCTCCTTCACTGTGAACGTGCCCTTGGTCTTGAAATTCTCGCCGCGTAAAGTGATCGTCGATTGGAGGATGAGTTTGTTCGGGCCGGCGACCGCGCGCAGGCGGTGGTCCGGCAGCATCGTGACCCACGGCACTTCCCCGCCGTAGCCGAAGCGTACGACGAATTCGGTTTCGAACTCCACCGTACCGCTCTCGCCGCTTACGAGCCGCACGATATGCGGATGCTGTTCGGTCGGATACATGAAGTCGATCAGCGTGGCGGCGCCAGTGGCGGTCTCGAACCGGGTTTCGAGAATGAGCGTATCGGGTCGATAGCGACGCGTGATCTTGGCGTTCGGGTCAGTCGGTGCGATCAGCCAGCGGCCGTTCTCCGGTGTCCCAAGCAGCGCGGCGAAGCTTGCTGCGGAATCGAAGCGCGGCGTGCAAAACCAGTCGATCGATCCGTCGCGTCCGACGAGCGCCGCGGTCTCGCAGTCGCCGATCAGAGCGTAGTCTTCGATGAGGAGCGCCACGACGCTAGAGACCGGGGCTGCTTTGCATGAGGCCACCGTCCGCGATAATCGTGGTGGCCGTGAGATAGCTTGAGCCGTCACCGGCGAGGAAGGCGACCACGCTGGCGATCTCCCCCGGTTGCGCCATACGCCCAAGCGGTATGGCAGAATCCAGCTTCTTCAGCTTCGCCGGGTCGTCCATGGTGCCGGTGTTGATTGGCGTAGCCACCGCACCGGGGCCAACGCCCACGACCAGAACATCGTGAGGCGCGAGTTCCACGCCTGCCGTCCTCGTCAGCATTCGCATGCCACCCTTGGAAAGGCAGTAGGCAGTGTTTCCGGGCATCGGCCAGTCTTCATGCACCGAAGTAATATTGATGATGCGTCCGCCGCCACCCTGCTTGATCATTTGCTGGGCTGCGATCTGGGTGCCAAAAAAAGCACTTTTAAGATTGATTTTCATAACGGCGTCGTACTGATCCTCGGTCGTATCGAGGATCGACGTTCGCGTTTCGATGCCGGCATTGTTCACCATGATGTCCAGCCGGGAGAACTTGGCGACCGCCGCGCCAACAAGCTTCTGAAGATCGACAATCTGGCTGACGTCCGCATCGACGCCAATGCACCTGTCGCCGAGAGCGGCAACCTCACGCTCCAGCGCCTCTGTTGCATCCGGGTGAGCGACATAGTCGATGACAATGTTGCAACCTTGTCGCGCCAGCTCGAGGACGATCGCCTGACCGATTCCACTGTTTCCGCCGGTAACAATCGCGACCTTGTTCTTCAGAGACATCCGAGACACTCCATCAGGTGGACAATTTTCATCTTCCACTAACGCTGGCTGCGTTTCGACTCATCTCGACTGCAATTGGAGCCGGATAAACCTAGACATTGGCAATAGCATCGGCAACCTTGCTAACGTCCTAACTTCGAAAGCCCTCTCTGGGGGCTCGATACTCGGTGATCTCGCAAAGGGGTTGAATCATAATGGCCCAACATGACGTGATCATTGTCGGCAGCGGCGCCGGTGGCGCCAGCACCGCGTATAAGCTGGTCAATGCCGGCAAGCGTGTGTTGCTGATCGAGAAGGGGCCGTTCCTTCCGCGTAATGTTTCCACGCTCGAAGTCAGGCAGGTCTTCATCGATGGCGTGTTCAAGAATCACGTGGTCTGGCTCGACGACAAGGGCCACAACTTCGTTCCCGGCGAGTTCTACAATGTCGGGGGGAAGACCAAGTGGTACGGTGCAGCGCTGTTTCGTTTCCGCCCCGTGGAGTTCGAAGCGGAACCCGACTACGGGCTACTCGGTTGGCCGTTCGGCTATGATGAGCTGAAGCCGTATTACGACGAGGCGACCGATCTTCTGGCTATTACAAGTTTCGAGAATGAGCCGCAGCTTCAGGCTTTGCTCGATAAGATCATAACGGCGGAGCCTGCTTGGCAGTTGCATCCCTTGCCGCTCGGCTTGTCCAAGGACATTGTCAATCACCCCGAAGAAGCGAAGCATTTCGACGGCTTTGCCTCGCCGGCCGGCCTGAAGTCGGATTCCGAGCGCAACCTGATCGACCACATTCGCGACAAGCCGAACTTCACGCTGATCGCCGGCGATCCCGTATCGGAGCTCGTGGCAGCGCCGGGCGATCCACGCACGATCGTCGGCGTCAAATGCGCCGACGGTTCGACGTATGAGGCAGATACGATTGTGCTTGCGGCGGGTGCCATGACCAGCCCGCGTATCCTTCAAGATCATTTGCATGCGAGCGGCATCGCGCTTCCATGCGGCGACCTTGTCGGCGCCAATTTCAAAATGCACATCAACTCGGCCGTGCTCGGCTTCTCGCCATTCACCGATCACGACGTGCTGCGCAAGACGGCGGTTCTCTATAACGACAAATTCCCGCATTCCTCGATGCAGTGTCTGGGTTGGATCGACGCCGAGATTCTTGCGACGCAGGCGCCGAAAGCGATGCCGGGCTTCCTCGATAAGTTCCTCGGAAAGCGGGCCATAGGCTTCTGGGCGACCACGGAAGATTCGTCCTCGCCTGAGAACCGCATCATTTCGGGCGGGGCAGGCGGCAAACCGATCATGGATTACAGCTTGGACCGCATTCCCCATGCGACGAGGGAGCATCACGCTCTGATCGATGACTGGATCGGCAACCTGCTTCGCGCCGGCCTCGTCGGTTTCGACAAATATATGGGCATGGCCGGTACCGCGCATGCGCTCGGCAGCATGGTCACCGGCACCGACCCCGAGAGCTCGGTGGTCGATCCGCACGGCAAGGTTTACGGCATGGAGAACCTCTATGTCGGTGACGGGAGTCCGCTCCCGCGCGCGAGCCGAGTGAACCCCTCCCTGACCATTTATGCCTGGGGCCTGCGGCTCGGCGACCATCTCGCCGGAAAGACTGCATAAGGGTAAGGAATTTCACCGGTCACAATCGGCTTTGTGGATCGGATAGAGCGTGCCGACGGCAGGGCCGGTGCCGTCATTTGGCAGGCTTGTCGGCTTGACGGGGGCTGCGTCCACCTGTCTCATCTCGACGGCAAATCCCAGGTGAGCTAAGCACTCGCCAAAATGGTTTGGCGTTTGGGGGGACGAATGCAGAAGCGCGTGGCCGAGGCCGAGGCGGCGGATAGCGAGCCGACTTGGTATTTGACCCGGGGCGGAGAACAGTTGGGGCCTCTGACGGGCCGGGAACTGTCGCTGTTTGCCGAAGGCGGCAACTTCAAACCCGGGGATCTCGTGTGGACGGCGGGGTTCGATGCATGGAAGCCGGCGGATGATGTCTTCAGCCTGGATCCGTCTTCCGCTGCAAGCACGGAATCCTCTATCGCGCCGAGCCAAGAGTCCGACGCGCCAAGCAGTGAGACTGCCGAGGCCGCGGTATTCAGCCTGCCCCTCTCACCCGAGGACGAAACCAGCAGTCATGTGGCGCTCGGCGGTGACCAGACCCTAAGCATCGCCCCTGAGCTTGACGACCCGGCGCACGCCGTTGCCGAGCCGAACGGGGAGGACGTCGATGCGCTGATTCAAGCGCTGACCGGGAACGGCGAGCCGGCTGAACCTACGCTCAAACTGCGGATTCTCGAGGAAGCCAAGAAATTCGCCGGGATCGTCGTTTATCTTTGGGTCGTGTTCATGGTGCTTCTGCTGCACGAGTGGATCGTGCTGTCTCAGAACCATATTGGGTTCAAATTCTATGGTCTGGCGGTGATCAACGCAATTCTGCTCGGAAAAATCATGCTTGTGGCCGAGCAACTCCGATTTGCGGAGAGCCTGAAGCGGAAGCCGCTGATCTATCCGATCGTCTACAAGGCGGTCGCCTTCACGACTCTTCTCTTTATGGCCTATGTGCTTGAGGCCATGACTTCTCGGGTGGCTTGGCGGGCATGGGTTCTTTGCCAGCCTACCGCTCCTGGGTGGCGGCATTGGCGGCGCATTTGCCTTGTGGCTTATTTTCTGTGTCGCGCTGCTCCCGTTCTTCGGATTTAAGGAGTTCCAACGTGCCGTAGGTACCGACATGATCCGCAAACTGCTGTTTGGCAGTTGAGCGGTTCGGGTTTCGCCTCGCGCAGTTTTTTGTAATCTGGATTCGCAACTCATCGACTGCAAACAATCAGGGGGAGACTGAAATGCCGATCGTGACTATTTTGCTCTTGGCCGCGTTGGTGGCCACATTTGGATTCTGGGGAACGCTAAAAGGAATCATCGGCGCCATCGGCGTGGTTATCCTGCTGTGGACTTTGGTGATCCTCGCGGCCTCGTGCCTAATTGCTTGGGTATGGGGGCGCTAAGGCGACGTCATTAGAGGGGGACCCTCAATATTTGTGATGGGTCCCCATGATGGCGAAGTCGGCCTCTTGGAACTGGTACTTCTGAAGCACGCTCGAAGTATCGGAGAGCGCGCGGAGACAGGCCTCGTGGGCTTTGGTTTTCTCGTCGGCCCCCAGGTCTTCGCCACTGGCGGATCGCTCCGCCGCCATCAAGCAAAGGTCCGCGTCCTGGGCGATTGCCGGGGCGGCCATGCCGGCGAGGCACAGCCCAAAAATCTTCAAACGATAGAGATTTTTAGCGGACAGGGTCAGGGGCTTGGTCAAGCTTGATGTCCCCCCGCTCGGCACGGACTCGGCTCTGACCTCAACCGCCGATCCCGCTAAGTTTTATTCGGCGGCGAGGCGGACATATTGTCCGTTGGCGACGGGGCATGCGGCCCACAGCTCTTCCATGGCGGCGATGAGGGTTCTCATCTGGGCGTCGGTATGGACCGGGGAGGGGGTGAAGCGCATGCGCTCGGTGCCCCTCGGCACGGTCGGATAGTTGATGGGCTGCACATAGATGCCGTAGCGGGTCAGCAGCGTATCGGTCACCGCCTTGCAGTGGACCGGATCGCCGACCATCACGGGCACGATGTGGCTCGGATTGTCCATCACCGGAAGGCTTGCCTTCGCCATCAGGGTCTTCAGGGTGCGGACCCGCTCCTTATGCCTGGCCCTCTCCATGTCGCTGCCCTTCAAGTGGCGGATCGAGGCGAGCGCGCCGGCGGCGACGGCCGGGGCGAGGGAGGTGGTGAAGATGAAGCCCGGCGAATAGGAGCGGATGGCGTCGCAGCAGGCGCGGGAGGCCGCGATATAGCCGCCCATGACGCCGAAGCCCTTGGCGAGCGTGCCGTTGATGATGTCGACCCGGTCCATGACCCCTTCGCGCTCGGCGATGCCGCCGCCGCGCGGGCCGTAAAGGCCGACCGCATGAACCTCGTCGAGATAGGTCAGCGCGTTGTATTTCTCCGCCAGATCGCAGATCGCGGCGATCGGGGAGATATGGCCGTCCATGGAGTAGACGCTCTCGAAGGCGATGATCTTCGGGGTCTCGAGCGGCACGGCTTTCAGCAGATCCTCAAGATGGCCGATATCGTTGTTGCGGAAGATGTGCTTCTCGCCGCCGCCATGGCGGATGCCCTCGATCATCGAGGCGTGGTTCTTGGCGTCGGAGAACACGACCAGCCCGGGGATGAGCCTCGTCAGCGTCGAGAGCGTCGCGTCGTTGGCGATATAGGCGCTCGTGAACAGAAGCGCCGATTCCTTGCCGTGGAGATCGGCGATCTCGGCCTCGAGCTCCACGTGATAGCGGGTCGTGCCGGAGATGTTGCGGGTGCCGCCGGAGCCGGCGCCGACCTCGTCGATCGCCTCATGCATGGCCGCGCGGACCTTCGCATGCTGGCTCATGCCGAGATAGTCGTTCGAGCACCACACCGTCACGTCGCGGATGCCCTCGCCCGTGAAATGATCGGCCGTCGGATAGGCGCCGCAGCGACGCTTCAGCTCGGCGAAAACCCGGTAACGGCCTTCCCTGTGAAGCGAATCCAAATGCTGGCGGAACCTGTTCTCGTAATCCATCTGTCTCCGTTCCCTTAGACCATTGGCGTTCACCAATGGCACCCAGCTATTGGCTGAACAGAATGGAAATCTTTATGCACCCCAGAGCCAGCAAGTTCTTGTGTCGCTTGCTTAAAGTCCATATGCGCCGGGACTGTGCCCCTGCTAAGTAGCCCAATAGAACGAAGCTCACAAGCATCGTGGGCTCTGCCCGGGGTAGTTCTATTGTCGCATAGCGCCACGCGGCGCCACACGGCTTTGACCTGGCTCAACAACCCATCTCCTTAACCAAACGCGGGATTTGCGGCCGGCTGCGGCATGATTCGGGCTCCATTTTACGGAAACAAAACAACTCCCTGATAGCTTTCATAGCGACGGAGCGCGCCAGTCGGTCCGCAAGCATACGGGGAATACGTCAATGTTTTCAAATAGGTCCTACCGCTCCGACCGGAGTGCGGTCCCATGTTTTCTGCTTGGCGCGGGCTGCGCGGCAATGTTGGTGCTGTCCTTCGCCGGGGCGGCTCTCTCCCTCTCGAACGGGAGCCTCGAATCTCGCAAGCAGGGGCTTCATGAGTTGCGTTTGAGTAGAGTGCCCACGCTCACCCTCGATGGGATGGCCTAGGTTGCGGGCGGCAATCGTTGAGTTCGGCGTACTATTCCCGCTGCAGGCTATCGAGCATGGCCTGCAAAAGCGCGCCCTTGGGGAAGGGTTTTTCCAGCACCGGCCGGCCTCGATAGGCGTCCGTTAAGCCCGAGGCGCCGTAGCCCGTGGCAAAAATATAAGGCAAACCGCGGCTCGCGAGCTCATCGGCGACCGGATAGACGAGTTCTCCAGCGATATTGATGTCGAGCACGGCTGCGTCCACCTGTTGTCCGTGCAGAAGCTCAAGGGCCTGGCCAACTCGGCTTGCCGGTCCCACGACGACGCAGCCCAATCCCGTCAGCATATCCTCGATCTGAAGCGCCACCAGCGCCTCGTCCTCGACGACGAGGACGCGAAGGCCGTCGATCTTAGGGGGCTGCGAAGAATCGTTCACGCTCTGTCCGTCTTTGGTCGCGACTCGCGGTGAGGGAATAGGCAAGACGATAGGGCCGAACTCTGCATGAGCCGGACCGATAGGACGCGTTTTCTAGACCAGAGGCTGGCTTTTCGCGAGCCCAAAATCGCTGATGGGGCGCTCAACTGACCACGGTCAAAGGCAAATTCGAAGGTGCATGAATAATGCGCCAAAAGTGGACACGGATTGAGCAGTTTTGCACCCGAAGACCCCGGCTCCCTCAAGGACCCGCGGCCTCTTTGGCTTCGATTTCAGGGGAGAGCTAGGCCATTATGTCGCATGGACCGATTTCAACTAAGTCTTTGACCGGAAGCAGTTTTTCGGCATCATATCGGTGCGCATCAGAAGCGTCCGGCGGGCGCGAATCTCGTGGCGGAAATGTCACAAGAAGGCCAAAAACGACCCCGCACGCTTTGATAGCAATTTACCTTCTTGTGGGAACGCGTATAACCGGAACCTAGAACTCTCCGTCGGGGGTTTCTGTCGTGTTTTGGCAGAAAATTGTCGATACGGAGCCGAAAGGCAAAATTCGAAGCGAGAGTTTGGATTAGGCAATTTATCAGGGAAGGTGGAGATGGACATGTTTGGGGGACTGACAAAAACATCCAGCCGCATCGCCATCGCAGCCGCACTTGGCGTGACATTCGGGGGATACGCGATGAGCACCCCGGCCAAGGCTGCGGACCTCGGGGGCGACTGCTGCGCCGATCTCGAGGAGCGAGTTGCGGAACTAGAAGCGACGACCGTCCGCAAGGGCAACAAGAAGGTTTCGCTGACGATCTCGGGTTGGGTCACCAAGTCGGCCAACTGGTGGTATGACGGGGCCGAAGAGAACATGTACGTGGGCGACAAGGGCACGACCCTTTCGAGCCACTTCCAGTTCTCCGGTGCGGCGACGATCGCTCCGGGCTACTCCGCCGGTTACACGATGAGCATCGAAGCGCCGGGCAACGCCTTTGGCTTTGACTGCGAACCAGATCAACGACAACGACTGCACTACAGGACGCTCGACACGCTGCTGTCCTATATGTGGATCAAGAGCGACAAGTACGGCACCATCAACTGGGGTCTGCTGAGCCAGGCGACGGATAACGTGGCTCTGCTTCCCGACCTGTCTGGCACCATCATCGAAGCGAACGCGGTGATGTTCGAAGGCGCCGGCTTCTTCCTTCGTCCGAACGGCAACAACACCGAGAAGGGCCTGACCTCCGCAACATGGGGTTCGTTCCTCTTCTGTCAGACAGCCAAAGCCGGGATCGGCGCGGACTGTAACGGCGTTCCTTACAGCGCCATTCGTTACGACACGCCGACCTTCGGTGGCTTCAGCGTTTCGACCTCTTATGGTGAGGACGACATCTACGACGTCGCGCTGAAATATGCTGGCGACTTCGGCAACATCAAAGTGTCGGCCGCTGGTGGTTATACCCATTCGACGGACGAGCGCTACGTTGCTGGCGGCGGTGGTCTTGCCGGCTTCAAGCAGGACGTGGACCTCTACCAGGTCGGCGCATCCGCGTTGCACGTTCCTTCGGGCTTGTTCATCTACGGTTTGTACCAGAACGAGCAGGGCAGCTATTCTCCGGCGAACACCGGCAGCCTTGGCCAGTCCGACCGCTGGTGCGGCCTCTGGCGACAACACCGATATCTGGTACTTGAAGGGTGGTATCAAGCGGACCTGGAACCCGCTCGGCGCCACGGTGCTCTTCGGCGAGTACGGCGAGTATCATGACATGTTCGGTGGCATCGCCGGAACGAATGTCTGCGCCGCCGGCACGGGTGCTCTGAGCACGGCTGGTGTCTGTAACGGTGGCGCCACCGGCGCGATCGTCACCGGCTCCGAAGTGCAACGTTTCGGCCTCGGCGCGGTCCAAGAGATCGACTCTGCCGCCATGCATGTCTATGCCCGCTGGCAGCATCTCGAACTCGACGTCGATCTTCAGGAAATTGGTACCGGTGCAAACCTGAACCAAGGCTTCGAAGATTGGGATCTGTTCCAGGTTGGTGGCGTGATCTTCTTCTAATCCACCACGCGGAACTGCAGGTTACGGAAGCCGCCCTTCGGGGCGGCTTCTTTTTTGCGCTCTCGCCGTCCCGTTCCAAGATCGATAGACTTGTCGCCCGAAGGCCAAGGATCGACCGCGCCTAAGGGTTGTGAAAGACTCTGCCGGGGCTATCTCTGGGAAGAGGATCCTCGAGGAGAGGGGCGCTAGACCCCTTTGCACATATACCGCCATGCAGAAGGAAGCCCCCAAGAAAGGGTCGGCACGCGAGCCCGTCCTGTCGGTCCAGGACGTATCTTACTGGTATGGGGAAAAGCGCGCGCTCGACGACGTGAGCTTCGATGTCTATTCGGGCAAGGTCACGGCGCTTCTCGGTCCCAACGGCGCGGGCAAAAGCACGCTCTTCTCTCTGATCACCCGCCTGTTCGATGCTCCGAGCGGCCGTATCGAAATCGACGGACACTCGGCCGCCGAACAGGGCTTCAAGGCGCTCGGGCCGCTCGGTGTCGTGTTTCAGCAGCCGACGCTCGATCTCGACCTCACCGTCAGACAAAATTTGCGCTATTTCGCCTCGCTGAGGGGCTTGAAGCGCAAAGAGGCGGATGAACGCATGAACCGGGCGCTCGATGCACTCGACATGAAGGAACGCATCACCGAGAAAGTGCGCTCACTCAATGGCGGTCATCGCCGAAGGGTGGAGATCGCCCGGGCGCTCCTGCACAGTCCCAAACTGCTGCTGCTCGATGAACCGACGATTGGGCTCGACGACCCAACACGGGCGGCAATCGTCAAGCATATTCATGGGCTGGCGAAGGCCGACAATATCGGCGTGCTGTGGGCCACCCATCTGTTCGACGAAATCGATCCCGATGATGATCTCCTTGTGCTCGACCGCGGACGGATCGTGGCCCGGGGTGAGGCCAAGGTTGTCGTTGCCGAGACTGGAGCCAAGGATTTGGGGGAGGCCTTCAGACGCTTGATCCGCGGTACTGGAGAGGATGTCGCCGTATGACGCTCATGCATTTCGCACGCGCCTTTCGCGGCATCGTCTGGCGGGAGCTGTTGCGGTTTCTGCAGCAGCGTGAGCGCTTCTTTGCGGCGCTCGTGCGCCCCCTGATCTGGCTGATCATTTTCGCTGCGGGGTTTCGCGCGGCTCTCGGGATCTCGATCATCCCGCCTTATGAGACTTACATCACTTACGACGTCTACATCACACCGGGCCTGCTCGCGATGATCCAATTGTTCAATGGCATGCAGAGCTCGCTATCGATGGTCTACGACCGCGAGATGGGGTCCATGCGGGTTCTGCTGACGACGCCTTTGCCTCGCTGGTTCCTGCTCGTCTCCCGTCTGTTCGCCGGGGTGCTCGTCTCGCTGTTTCAGGTCTATACGTTCCTCTTTGTTGCCTATCTCTGTGGGGTTGAGCTGCCGCCCTGGGGCTATGTCGCGGGGCTACCGGCGCTGATCCTGACGGGCATGATGTTTGGCGCGCTCGGCATGCTGCTGTCTTCGACCATCAAACAGCTCGAAAATTTTGCGGGCATCATGAACTTCGTGATCTTCCCGATGTTCTTTGCATCATCCGCACTCTACCCGCTGTGGAAGATGCGCGAAGGAAGCCTGACGCTCTATTATATCTGCCTCTACAACCCCTTCACCTGGGCGGTCGAGCTGATCCGCTTCGCCTTCTATCTCAAAGTGAACTGGGAAGCGCTCGGCGTCGTGGCCGGCTGCACCGTGGTGTTCCTGGCCCTGTCGGTCTGGGCCTACGATCCCTCACGCGGTATTCAGCAGCGCAAGGCCTTGGCCCCCGCCGCCGGCTGAGGTTGTTTAGAGGCCGGAGAAATTGGCTGGAAAGCGTTCCAGGAGGTCGGTGTGCAATGCCTCGATCATCTTAGGGTCGCGTTCGGCTTGCGGCACGTCGATGGTCTCGACCGCGACCACCCGTGTCGGCCGCGGTGCCAGCAGGACGAGCTGATCCGCGAGGAGCAGGGCTTCACGCGCGTTATGGGTGACCATGACGGCGGTCGTCGGGCGAGCCGACCACACATCAAGCAGCAAGCGGCGCAATCGATCGGCCGTTTTTTCATCGAGCGAAACGAAGGGTTCGTCGAGTAGAAGCAAATCGGGTTTGGTCGAGAAGGCGCGGGCAAGGGCAACCCGCCGCGCTAAACCGAGCGATAGCTCCAGCGGGTAGCGCGGAAGCATTTCGGCAATTCCGACGGCCTGGGCCAGGCGGTCGAGATCCTCGGCGGTGAAGCCTGGCGCTGCGACCAGTTCGATATTGTCGCGCACCGTGCGCCAAGGCAGCAGGCGCGGTTCCTGAAACATGAAACCGATGCGCGCGTGGTTGGGAAACTCGACCGCGCCGATGAAGCGGTCGTCAAGATGGGCGATGATCCGCAGCAACGTGGTCTTACCGCAGCCGGACGGTCCCATGAGCACGGTCATGCTCTCTGGCTTCAAGTCGAGCTCGAAGTCGCGGATCGCCGTCAGCTCGGTGCCGTCAGCCCCCACATACGTCTTTTCCTCGACGCGAATTTTAAACCGGCTTGTTTCGCCAGCGTGTTGAATATCGTTCAAGGGGTTGCACCAATAAATATTCGATTGCCAGCATCACCGCTACGAATGCGAGCGTATATCCAAGGATCGCAGTCACGTTAAAAAGTTGAAAGTTGAGGTGAAGTTCGAAGCCGACGCCGTTCGGCCGGCCGAGGAGTTCGACCACCAGGACAATCTTCCAAATGAGGGAGATGCCGGACCGTGAGGCGGCAGCAAAATAGGGCTGGAGTTGTGGCAGCGTGACGTTGCGGAACTTGCTCCAGGGCGACAATCGATAAGCCCGGGCCATCTCGTCGAGCGAGGGATCGAGCGCCCGGGCACCTTCGCGCAGGGTGACGACGACGTTAGGGATCTTATTGAGTGCCACCGCGCCGATGGCTGTGGCCTCGTTCAACCCGAACCATACATACGCCAAGATGATGATCACGAGGGCAGGAAGGTTCAGAAGCACGATCAGCCAGGGATCGAGTGCTCTATTGACCGCCGGCATCTGGCCCATGATGAGGCCGATGGCGCTGCCGATCACCATGGCGACAAAGAACGACGCGACGACCCGCCAGAGCGTGATGCCAAGTTGCGTCAGGAGGTTTCCGTGCAGCGTTTCGTCGTAGATATAGTCCAAGACCGCGACTGGCCCAGGTAACAGCCGGCTCTGAGCGATTTCGGCGCCGATAAACCACACCAGCAGAAAGCCCGCCACGGAGAGAATCGAGACCCACGGGCCGCGCGCGATGCGCAACGACCGTCCGGTCTCGGAGCGGGCGAAGGTGACACTCATTTTTCGGCACCCTGCCAGAAGGTGCCGGGGGCGAGCTCGGTCCCGGAACCGACCAGCTTCTTGCCGCCGAGCTCACGCAGAAATTGATAGAGGACCTTGGCGTCCGCCTCTTCCGCGGCGCTCGACCGTTCCGGGATGCCCTCGCGATAGTGGCGCCGAAGAGCTTCGAACGTGGCCTCGTTGAAGGATGGGTCATTCTCGCCCATCAGCGGCTTCAGCCTGTCCCACTCCGCATCCGAGGTGGCGAGCAGCTCGTTCGCCTTGGCGGCGGCGCGCACAAACCCTTGAATTGCTTTCAAATTATCCTTTGCGAAAGCCTCGTTGAAAACGTAACCGACCATGGCAACCTCGCCCTTGGCACCCAATTCACGCACGACGTCCTCAAGCCCGATCAACTGGGTGAAGCCGTCCGCTTCGAGCCTTGCCGCATAGGGCCAAAAGTTGAGCACGGCGTCGATCGCCCCTTGCTTGGCCCGCTCGGCGAGAAGCGGAGGCGCGCCAAATTCCTGCGTCGTGTCGCTGCGGAGGTCGATATTGGCTGTGCGCAGCGCGTAGGCAACGATCAGAAGCCAACTTTTGTCGAGAGGCCCACCGGCGACGCCCAGGGTCTTACCCTTGAGGTCCGCAAGCGTTTTAATGGGAGAATCCGGGGGCACCATGATGGCGCCGAGAGCCGTGGTGAAGGGAACGAATGTGAAATCCGCGCCATTGGCGCGTTCGCGGGACACCCAAAGCCAATCGGTGGCGATGATGTCGACCGAGGAGGATTGCAGGGCGACCGTCGTGGCCTGGGTGCTTGCCAGAGGCACGATTTCGAGCTCGATCCCTTCGGCTTTGTCGAGGCCGTTGGCCTGAATGGTGTCGAGCGCCCAGCTGACCGTGCCGTATTTGAGCACGGCAATCTTGAGCTTGCTCGGCGGCTCCGCCGCGTGCCCGATCGCACAACTTGCCAGGACGACGAACAAAAATGCTAACAGACGTGACCGCAAGGGGGACTCCTCCACGTGGGAATTCGATTTAAGGTCTTTGGGACTAGCCACGCTACGCGCGCCCGAGGCTCTGGTTGCTGATGGGCAAGCGGGACCGCGGCCGTCTGGTAAGGCCCGGAAGTTTTATCGTGCGCAATCAGCGAGAGTGGCGAGGCATAATCTACCGAACCCACCTCACTTAGCAAGGCTCCATTCCCGGCCAGCGCGGCCCTCCAGGAAATTGATGGCCTCGGTTCGCTTGGCATCAGCTCGGTGCCTTCATCCGGTAGCCGTGACCGCGCACCGTTTCGATCAGGGGATCGCGTCCGCCGGCGTCGATTTTGCGCCTCAGCCGGGCAATATAGACGTCAACCACATTGGTGAGCGGATCCTCGCTATAGCCCCAGACTTGATTGAGGATCCTGGTGCGGGAAAATACGCGGCCCGGCGCGCTCATCAGCAATTCCAAGATCGCCAGCTCCTTCGCCGTGAGCTTGATGGCTTGACCGCCGCGCGTGACTTCCAGCAGGTCCCGGTCAAGCGCGAGATCCGCCACTTTCAGTATGTTTGAGCTTTGCGCGAAGTTGTGAGAGCGGCGGACCAGCGCTTCTATTCGGACAAGGAGCTCATCGAAATCGAATGGTTTCGTGAGGTAGTCGTCGGCCCCAATTTTGATCCCTTTGATCTTGTCTTCCAGGGCATCCATCGCGGTCAGCATCAGGATCGGCGTGAGCAGACCGTCTTGGCGTAGGCGTTGACACACGTCATAGCCGTTCATGTCCGGTAACATGAGGTCGAGGATGATGACGTCGAACTCCCCGGTCTTCGCGAGATCGACGCCGGCGGTCCCCGTTGCGGCGACCGTCACGCCATGGTTCTCGGCGCGCAGCCCGCGATCGATAAAATCGGAAACGCGCGGTTCGTCTTCGACCAGCAACACGTTCACGCCGTTCCCCCTTCCGCTTGTGCCGGCAAGACGACCGTCACCGTCGTTCCCGTGCCGACCTTGCTCTGCATCTCGATCCTACCTTTGTGCGCTTCGACAATGGCCTTGGCGAGGGGCAGACCCAACCCCATACCGTCCTCGTTCATCTGTGCAGCGTTGCCGCCCCTCCGGAAGCGTTCGAAAATGCCGTCAATCTCGCCCGGCTCTATCCCCACGCCGGAATCGGAGACATGAACCATGACCTCACCATCGGCTCTCTCGATCGTCACCTTGATTGCTCCCCTCTCCTTGGAATAGCGGACCGCATTGTCGAGCAGCACCAGCAAGAGCTGCCTAAGCCTGGCGGGGTCACCGCGGACCATTTCATGAGCAGAGCCATTGGCGAGGTCGATATCGATGGCTTTGCTATGGGCGATCACTTTGGCGTCGCCGCAGACTTTCTCGACGAGAGAACTCAAGTCGAGCGGCTGAAGATTGAGCTTGGCGGCCCCAGCCCCCTGGCGCGCTATGAATAGGAGATCGTTGACGAGCACCGAGAGATGTTTGGCCTGTTCGACGATCCGCTGGATCGATTGCTTGTATTCCACGACCCGTTTGTTCTTGCCACGCAATGAAATCTCACCCTCACCACGGATGACGGTCAGAGGCGTGCGCAACTCGTGGCTGATATCGGCGAAGAAGCCGCGGCGGGTCTCGTCGATCTTGCGCAAGGACTCATTGGCTTGGCGCAGCTCTTCGGTTCTTTGCTCGACGATTGTCTCAAGATTGGCGTGGGCGTCCTTGAGGGCCTTCTGATGTGTCTGTAGGTCCGCGGCCATGCCGTTAAAACTCCGCCCCAGCTCGGCAAACTCGTCACGGCCGGAGACCGAGATGCGATGGGAAAGGTCGCCCTCGGCAAGCTTTCTCGTGCCATGTAGGAGCTCGGCGAGCGGCGCGCGGAGGCCACGCACGAGCAAAAAGAGGAGTGCCAGCGTGGTCAGAGTGGCAAGCACTGCGTGGATCTGGCTCAAACGCTCCAGCCGGCTCAAGAGCCGGTTCGCATCGGCGTCAATTCGCAAGACCTCGGCCGTCTCGTCGGCCACGGCGACCTCGATCAGCTCGTTGAGCTCTTGATCGATACCTCCCCTCAGAAGCTGCATGAGATTTTGCCATGCCATATCGGGCCGCCCGCGGCTTCGCAGCTGCTCGACCTCGGCCAGTTGATCGAGCGCGTGCTGATACTCGCGCCGGATGGCGGCGAGGCGATCGATCTCGGCCTTCTCGGCATGCCGTTCGTCGGGGCCGACAATCGTGAGCTCCTTTTCCGAGAGGTCCTGGAGCGCGGAGAGGTCCGATTCGATGACCTTGTTCAAATAGGCCGCGCCGAGAGGCCGATCCGTCATTCCCGTCAACAGAGTATCGGTCCAGACCTTGAACAGCTGCTGGCTGTGGCGGGAGAGCTGGACCTGCCGCTCAAGCTGCTCATGGGAGATGCGGGAGCGGGTGAGGTAATGGTGGGACTGTGCCACCCCCCAATAGGCAAGCGCAGCCGCCGATAGGGACATGGCGAGCAGCAACCCGGCCGCGATCATGAGCTTTGTGCGATACCGCATCGGTGCCTAAAATGCTCCGGCCATAACCCATCGACGGCCCGGCCAAAATGCCTCCCCTCGCATGCAGGCGGCGCTCTTCAGGCGCTGTTTTCCGCCAGAACCCAAGTTATACCTATACTGTATTTTTCAGCGGGCTACCCGGCTCCCTGATGGTCCTCGAGGCTGGCGCGGTGCCCTCCCGTGGCTCAGAACAATAGACCAATGACCCATTGCGATCGTTGGCAACTGGAATGCCGAATCTTCCCGTAAATCCTACCCAGGCAGGCAATTAACCAGCCTATTCAATTCCCCGGCCGGCTGGTTTAGGTTGAGGGTGGTGGTGGCAATCTGCTTCGATCAAAAGGGGAGTATACCCCTGACGGGCGGAACCGGCCGGAAACGGCCGCATTCGCTAGCGCAGAAGACAGTCCGTTTCTGCCTGGTGACCGTAAGCAGAGTTTATCTTGGGGGACGGCTCTTGCGACATTTTTCCAAAGCACAGCGTGGCGCGCCGCATCTGGTCTTAACCAGGGCGGTCTTGACCATGGCGACGATAGGCTTCATCGGGGCCATGACGAAACCGGCACTGGCGGAATACCAGATCGAAGAATCGAGCGTGGAAAAGGGCGAGGTCGAACTCGAGTATCGCGGCGCTACGCATTCTGGTTTTCCCAATGCCGAGCGTGAAGGGGCTGAGAACGCGGCAGAAGAGGATGACGAGGGAGGTGCCTTGGACGACGACGAAGAGGGCGAGTTCCTACGTCAGAGCCACGATTTCGAGTTTCAATACGGCATTACCGAACGTTGGTCGTTCTCGACGACGCTCAGCGCAGATGAGCCGCTCGACGAAGACTTCGATGTGAGCGGCGTGGAAGTCGAAGGAAAATACGAGTTGATCGAACGCGAAGGTAACGGCCTCGGCTTGGCCTTCACGGCCGGTTATGGGTTCGCGACCCGCGGCGGCGAGGCAGACGAGATCGAGTTCGGCCCGATCGTCGAACTGGCTAACGGCCCGCTTCTACTCACGCTCAATCCATTCTTCGGGGCGCAGGTTGGCGACGACCGTGAGACCGACGGGCTCGGCTTCGAGTATGGCTGGCGCGCCGAATACAAGGTCGCCCAGCGCTGGGGCGTCGGGGTGGAAATGTTCGGCGAGATCGAAGAGCTTGCGCATTCAGGCTCCTTTGACGACCAATCTCACAGCATCGGCCCAACCCTGTTTTACAATCCGGGCGCCGACGACGAAGACGTCGGCGGCGAAGGCGACGAGGATGACGTTGCCGGCGCACCTGAGATGGAGCTGTCCTTCAATGTCGGCGTTCAGTTCGGTCTTACCGACATGACCTCCGATACCGCGGTGAAATTCCAGGGCGGTATCGGCTTCTGAGCGCTGCCAGGTTTTCAAAGAATCTCCGATAGGACGGTCCTCGTTGCTGACGAAGACCGTCCTTTTTGCCTTGACGGGACGGGGCCTCAGACGCCATTGACCGCTGCATGTTGATTAAGGTCATCGGCGCAGGCGCGGGCGGCGGTCTGCCCCAGTGGAACTGCAATGGACGGAATTCCGCCGATGCGCGGCGCGGCCTCACGACGGTCAAGCCACGCTCGCAAGCCTCGGTGGCGGTGAGCGCCGATGGGCGGAATTGGGTTCTGCTGAACGCTGCCCCCGATCTCAGACAGCAAATCAACGATACGAGAGAACTCCAGCCGGATCCCAACGGTCCTCCGCGCAACAGCCCGATCAAGGCCGTCGTGCTGACTAATGGCGATGTGGATGCCGTCGCTGGTCTTTTGTGTCTTCGCGAGGGGCAACCGTTTAGCGTCTATGGCAGCGCCCGCGTGCTCGACGTGCTGGCCGGCAACATCATCTTCGATGTGCTGAACCCCGAGCTCGTCAAGCGCAAGCCCATGGCGCTCGGCGAGGCGTTTCCGGTCGAAGGGCCCGGCGGTCCTGTCGGTCTCACGATGGAGGCTTTCGCCGTACCCGGCAAAATTCCGCTCTATCTCGAGGACGAGGAGAAGGGCACCGGCGGCAGCTTCGGCACCGAAGAAGGCGACACCATAGGCTTGAAGGTCACCGAGGACTTAAGCGGCAAGCACTTCTTTTTCATTCCCGGCTGCTCGCGCCTCGACGATGTCTTGCGCGAGCGCCTTAAGGCTGCGCCGCTGCTGTTCTTCGACGGCACGCTCTACACCAATAACGAGATGATCGAGCAGGGCTTGATGAGCAAGACCGGTGAGCGCATCGGCCACATGAATATGTCGGGGCCGCAAGGTTCGGTCGAACAAATTGCGCCGCTCGGAATCGCACGGAAGATCTTCATCCACATCAATAATTCCAACCCGGTCCTACGCGAGGATTCGCCGGAGCGGGCGGCCGTGGAAACAGCCGGATGGGAAATTTCCTACGATGGGATGGCGGTGACGGCTTAGCTCTGACCCGCGCGTCCGGCGCGGATGGCGACGACATTGCCTGGCTGCTGGGGCTGGGCGACCGGCTTGTCGGCACCCACGGCAGCGGTTGTCCAATAAGCGTGGATCCGCGCGGTGAACGGCCCCGGCTTCTCCACGAACAGCCGCTCGCCCTTGATCCTGGCTTCCTTTCTGAGCGCCTTGTGCCGCTTGCGGCAACGCTTCACGAAGGCGCCGGTCTCCTCGGGACTGCCGAATGTCATGGTCGGTGTGGAGACCAAATGGACAAGCATGGCGATGTCGTGATCGTCGCCGAGCAACTGGGAGAGCGCGTGGGCGGCCTCGGCGCGCGCCGTAAGCTCCGACGGCCAACACGGCGCCAGAAGCTGCATATGCCGCCAATGATGCTGCACGCCCTTCCGCCATTCGTGCAGGTCCTCGGCCGTGCCGGTCTCGAAGGCGGTCTTGAAGTCCTTACGCGTGGCGCGGTAGCCCCGCTCGAGTCCCTTGGCGAGGGGGCTGAAATCGTCGGGATAAACCGCTAAGCCCATAAAGGCCGGGCGCAGATCACCCAACCGGCGCATGGCATCCGAGGCCGTGCTGTGCTCGAGATTCTGTTCGGCCGCTTGCTTGCGTTTCTGAAGCCACCTGCGGACGGATTGGATCGGCCCTTCCCCGGAGCCTGGAGACGTGTTGCGCTCGAGCTTGTCGACAGCGTCGAGCAGCGCCTGAGCGTCCCGCGCAGCGGCGAGGCCTTTGCCGATGCTTGCGACGCGCGCGCTCAGATTGCTGAACACGGGCTCGGGCATGCCCGGACGCGCAAGAAGCAGCAGGGATCGTAGCTTTTTGAAGCACTTACGGGCGCTGTGGACGCCGGTATGACGGTCCGGAGTTGACGACAGCGAAATATGGGCGATCTCAATTTCGCCGAGAGCCGCGCTTCTCAGGGCCTCGCTCATCGGCAAGGTCGGATCAAGCTCGTAACTCATCGCTGCCCTGCCTCTATCTCCGAAGTCCCCCCGACATGATTCCCGGCGAGCCTCGCATGGTCAACCCTAAAGAGGGTTGTCAGCCCTGTGGACAATCTGTTGATAATTGACGCATTGGTTTCGTGACAGCGATCCAGTTTCGTGTCCTATCCTCAGGGTCTTGGCTCGTCACAATGTCAGTGATGACGGCCACGATATCGGCACCTGCTGCGAGGACCGCCGGCGCCCGCTCAACGGTGATGCCGCCGATGGCGACGAGCGGGCATTTGACGCTCGCGCGCCACTCGCCCAAGCGGGGCAGACCTTGCGGCTCCCAAACCATTTTCTTGAGGCGGGTCGCATAGATGGGACCGAGCGCCACATAGTCGGCATTCGCGGCAAGCGCGATTTCGAGTTCCGCGGGACTATGGGTGCTCACCCCGAGTTTGATGCCGGCTGCTCTGATGGCCTTGAGATCGGCCTCCGCAAGATCCTCCTGGCCGAGATGGACGAAGCCGGCGCGAGCATCGATGGCGTCACGCCAATAATCGTTGATCACGAGTTGACAACCGTGTTGCGCGCAAAGCGCGATCGCTTTGCCGATCTCGGCGCGGACGATTTCGTCGCTCTTGTTTTTCAGGCGGAGCTGCACGAGCTTCACGCCTTGCGGCAGCAGGCGCGCGAGCCAGGCCGTGTCGGGGACGATGGGGTAGAACGGATCGAGATGGGTCACGGCTTTTTACCTCGATGGGTCGGCATCTCGATCAGGAGGCGTGGTCGATCTTGAAGAAGGGGGTGCCCGCAACCGGCGTCGAGGGAGACGCCATGTCGCGCGGCTCCACCACGCCGGCTTCGAAAGCGAGCCGTCCCGCTTCGATGGCTTGCGCAAAGCTTTGCGCCATCTTGATCGGATCGCCGGCCTTCGCGACCGCCGTGTTGAGCAGCACCGCGTCGTAGCCGAGCTCCATAGCTTCGGCGGCGTGCGACGGCGTGCCGATGCCGGCGTCGATGATGAGCGGCGTGTCGGGAAAGTACGCGCGCATCGAGCGAAGCCCCGTCTTGTTGATGAGCCCGCGCGCGGAACCTATCGGCGAAGCCCAAGGCATGAGGACGCGGCAGCCCGCGGCCAGCAGACGGTCCGCGGCGCTCAAATCCTCGGTCGTATAGGGCAGAACGTCGAAGCCATCCGCACTGAGCACGGCCGCCGCTTCCACGAGGCCGAACAGGTCCGGCTGCAGCGTGTCGTCATTGGCGATCACCTCGAGCTTGACCCAGGAGGTGCCGAACAGCTCGCGCGCCATCTCGGCCGTCGCGATCGCTTCCTTGGCCGTGTGGCAGCCGGCGGTATTGGGCAGGACGCGGCAGCCGAGTTCCTCGATCAGCGACCAAAAGCCCTGACCGGTGCGGGCACGGGCCGATTCCCGGCGCAGCGAAACCGTGACGATCTCGGCGCCGGAGGCTTCGACAGCCTGTCGCATGACGTCGGGCGAGGCATATTGCGCCGTTCCGAGCAGCATGCGCGAGGTGAACGTTTGGCCGTAGAGTTCGAGCATCAGCCGCCCTGCCTCGGGGCCACGATCTCGACCTCGTCGGCTTCGGTGAGTCGTGTCATGTTTCGCCGGTCGGCGGCGACAAAGCTGCCATTGAGCGCTGTCGCGACCTTGGCCTCGGCGAAGCCGAGCTTTGCGCAAAGCTCGTCGAGCGTATGAGCATCGGTGGCGACACGTTCACCGTTGAGCAGGATCTGCAACGAAGACCTCCGGATCGATGGCGCCGGTCTCGAGATAGGCGGCGACAAGCTCTGCCATGACCGGCGCAAGCAAAAAGCCGTGCCGGTATAGGCCGTTGACGTAGATATAGCCCTTCGCGACGATAATCCTAGGCCGATTGTCCGGAAAGGCGGGGCGTACGCCCGCGCCGAGCGCGAGAATCTCCGCCTCGCCGAAAGCCGGATCGAGCACGTAGGCGGCGCTCAACAGTTCGAGCGCGGAACGCAACGTGACTGGGCCGGCGTCCTCTCTCTCGATCGCCGTCGCGCCGACCATGAACAGGCCCTCGCCCCACGGCACGAGGTAAAGAGGAAAGCGCGGATGGAGCAGCCGGATGGGCCGCGTGATGGCGATGTCGGGCGCGCGCACGATGATGCGCTCGCCACGAACGCCGCGGAGCGCCGGCAAGTCGGCCTTGGCGCCGAGTCCCGCGGCAATCGACGACGAGATCGGCGCCCGGCGGGACCTGGTCCTCGCCGAGAGCCACGACGACACCGGCCTTCTCCACCTCGGCCAGCAAAAAGAGGAGTGCGGCATTCGGGTTCATATGCGCTTCGCCGGCATAATAGAGCGCCGTGCCGAAGCGCGGCCCGAGCTCCGGCTCGAGTGCGGCGAGCGCCTCGCCGTCGAGGCGGTCGGCGCCCTCGGTCATGCGTGCGAAGCGGTCGAGAAGCACGCGGTCGCGCGGCGGCGCGACGACGAGGCTTCCGTTCGCCATCAGCCCCGGATAGACCGCCTTCCAAAATGCGATGCCACGCTCGCCGAGTTCGCGGATGACGGGTTCGGCGCTCTCTTCCTCGCAGCGGGGCGCGAGCATGGCGCCGGCATAGGGGCTGCAGCTTTCCGCGAAGGGCGCTTTCGATCGCTCAACTAGGATCACGCGATGACCGCGGCGGGCCAGTGTCAGCGCCTGCCATAATCCGGTGATGCCGGCGCCGCGGATGGCGATGGAGAGGGGTTGGCTCATGACCTCTTGGGTGCCTCGGACAATCCGGCCTGTCTAGTCCCCAAGCGCCACGCCCTCACGGCGCGGGTCGGCGCCCCCCTGAAGTCCGTCGGGCGTCACCGCAATGATATGCTGGCCGCTCGTCATGTCCATGCGGTGGATTTGATGACCCATGGCCTCGAGCCGCGTGGCGAGCGCGTCGTAGGCCGGATCCGTTTCCATGAGCACGGTCGTCTCGGTGCTGCCGAGATTGATCAACGCCGCCGCGTCTGCGGCATTCATCTGCCAGTCGATCAGCGCGATGACGGCCTTGAGATTGAACAGGATGATGCCCGGACCGCCTGGGGAGCCCAAGACATAGTCGAGCCCGCCGTCCGCACCGAAAACCATGGTCGGATCCATGGAGCTCCGGGGACGCTTGCCGGGCTCGACGCGGTTCGCGATGGCGCGGCCCTGTTCATCGGACGGGGCAAACGAGAAATCCGTCAACTGGTTGTTGAGCAGGAATCCGCGCACCATCGTGCGGGCGCCGAAAGCGTATTCGATGCTGGTGGTAAGCGAGAAGGCATCGCCCCAATCGTCGACCACGGAGATATGGCTCGTCCCGCCGCGCTCCTTGGTCTGATCGCGCCCGAAGGCGCTCGGGGGCAAAGCGGGCGGCGTCCCGGCCGAGACCTCTTTTTGCGCCTGCTTCGGATCGATCAGGGCGCGGCGGGTTGCGAGATAGGCCGGATCGAGCAATCCGGCGAGCGGGACGGCGACGAAATCCGGATCGGCGAGATAGCGCGCGCGGTCGGCCAAAGCGAGACGCTCCGCTTCCGTGATGACGTGGGCGGCCTCAGGCTCGAAGGGAGTCTTGCCGAGATCGAACGGTTCGAGGAGGCCCAGCACCTGGCCGACGGCCACCGCGCCGGAGGAGGGCGGGCCGGCGCCGCAAACCTTGCGACCGCGATAGGGAACGCAGACGGCCTCGCGGTTCTTGGCGCGATAGTCTTTCAGGTCGTCGAGCGACAACGTGCCGGGTTTTCGCGGGTCGTTCCGGACGGCCTCACTGATATCGCTGGCGATGTCGCCTTCATAGAAAGAGTCGGGGCCATCTCTCGCGATCGTCTCAAACGTGTCGGCGAGCGCCGGATTTTTGAGCGTGTAACCCACAGGCCAGGGACGGCCGTCCGCGTCGAAGAAATAGGCGCGGGCCGACGGCGTGAAGCTGTCCGGATCGGTTCCGCTCAGCATCTTGGCGAGGCGCGGCGAAACGGGAAAACCGTCGCGGGCGAGCTTGATGGCAGGCTGGAACAGCGTAGCCCAAGGGAGCCTGCCATATTCGTCATGCACGAGCTTGAGCGCGGCGAGCACGCCCGGCACGCCGATCGACAGTCCGCTCGGGATGGCCACTTTGCGGGAGAGCGGCTTGCCGTCTTTGTCGAGAAACAGCTCCGGCGTGGCTCCCGCCGGCGCGGTCTCGCGGCCGTCATAGCTGGTCAAGGTCTCGGTGGCGGCCTCCCAATAAAGCATGAAGCCGCCGCCGCCGATGCCCGAAGACTGGGGCTCGACCAGATTCAGAACCATTTGCGTGGCGATGCCGGCGTCGATCGCGGAGCCGCCTTGGCGCAGCATGGCGAGCCCGGCCTCCGCGGCGAGCGGATGGGCGGCCACCACCATGTGCTTTTTCGCCGTGACCAGGGGCTTCGGGGCGAGCCCGCTCGCGCCTTCGGGCATCTCGAAGGCGCGCGCGGGCAGAGCCAGCAACATGGCCGCGAGCATGACGGAGAGCAGGGAACGCAACATGGGACGCAACGAGGGGTGCAACATGGGGCGCAGCATAGAAGGTTTTTCAGGCATGTGGGTCTGTCACCGCGACGCGGGGGCGAGTGCGTCCGGACCTTGCTTCTGGTTTTTCCCCCTTTGGAGAAGGGGGTGGCGCGCCGCCAGGCGCAATCCTTTTGGTGTCCGCGATTCCTTTCAGAGAATCGCGGCGGGCGCCCGAACAGGCGCGCCACGCGGCGTCTATCGGCTCGGGCCCCGCTTCGATCCCGGACCGTGTGTCCGGGACCTAACTGCCAGCTCCTGGCGGGGACTCCTAGTGGTCCCGGGGGGAGCCCCGAACCGGCCCGGGTGCCTCGTGTGCGTCACGAGATCCGCAGGCGCCGCATCCCGTCCCGCCGACACGACGCCTCGCGAGAGCGCCCCTCGATGGACGAGACGACGCCATT
The DNA here is from genome assembly GCA_963793075.1 of uncultured Alphaproteobacteria bacterium. Taxonomy (GTDB): domain Bacteria; phylum Pseudomonadota; class Alphaproteobacteria; order Rhizobiales; family Methyloligellaceae; genus Methyloceanibacter. Next base: position 66,399 of record CAWBYO010000006.1, on the reverse strand, counting down.
CTACGCGAGGCATGGGGCGCGGGGGATAGCGTGGGGATTTGGTCTTGCTAATGGAAGTCGCGGGACTTCGGGATGATGCGCTCCTCGCGCGGGTGGCGGCGCGGATGCCATCGGGAATGGCGGCGCTCGCCCTTGGTTCGAGGCTCTCCGCTCTCGGGACGTTTGACGTGGTCCGCAGGAGAAAGCGGCAGCGGAAGCTCGTTCCGCTCGCCGCCGCGCCAGGAGCCGGGATCGGGCCGGCGCACCTCGTCGGCATTGGCGAGGGCCGCCTCCATGGCCTCGCCGTCCTCGGTGAGGAGATGCAGCCAGTCGCTGCGGTCCTCGAGCCGCGCCGCGACCACATGAACGATATCTTCATGGCGCTGCACCCGGCCATGCACCACGACGAGGCGCGCGCCCATCACCACTTTGCGTTCCCGCTCGAGAATTTTTGGCCAGATCACCGTATTGGCGACGCCGGTCTCGTCCTCGATCGTCATGAACACCACGCCGGCGGCGGAGCCGGGGCGCTGGCGCACCAGGATGACGCCGCCGACGCTGACGCGCGCGCCATCGCGCGCGGATTTGAGCGTGGCGCATGGGACAACGCGGGCGGCCGTGGCGCGGGCGCGCAGGAAATGCATGGGGTGGGCTTTGAGGGAGAGCCGCAGTGTCCGGTAGTCGTTCACCACATGCTCCGACAGCGGCATGACGGGAAGTGCGGCTTCCGGCTCGGCGCCGGTCTCGGCTCGCCTTGGCGTGGTCGAACAGCGGCAGAGGGATTTCTTGCGGGAGGCCGCGCACCGCCCATAGGGCCTGGCGGCGATCGAGCCCAAGGGAGCGGAAGGCATCGGCGCTTGCGAGCCGTTCGAGACAAGCCCGCCCAACGCCGCTCCGCCGCCACAGATCGTGCATGTCGCGATAGGGGCCGCCACGATCGCGCGCCATGACGATCCTTGCCGCGTCCGCCTCGCGCAGACCGTCGATCTGACGCATGCCGAGGCGGAGCGCGAAGGTGGGTTTTATTTGCGCAACGCGCGTCGCGCTACTTGAGCGCATTTTTATTTGCGTACCGCGCTTCGCGCTACTTGAGCGCTTGTCTTTATTTGCGCTATCGCGCTTCGCGCTACTTGAGCGCTTGTCGGCTCGAGCGTGCCGTCCCAATGGCTGTGATTGATGTCGGCCTCGCGGGCCTCGGTGCCATGGGTGCGGGCGCAGCCGACGATCTGCGCCGGGGCATAGAAGCCCATAGGCTGGGAATTCAGCAGGGCACAGGCGAACGCCGCCGGGTAATGGCATTTGAGCCAGGCCGAGACATAGACGAGATGGGCGAAGCTCGCGGCGTGGCTCTCGGGAAAGCCATATTCGCCGAAGCCCTTGATCTGGTTGAAGCAGCGCTCCGCGAAATCGGGCGGGTAGCCGCGCGCCGTCATGCGGCCGACCATCTTGTCCTGGAGCTGGCCGATGGTCCCGCGGCGGCGGAACGTGGCCATGGCGCGGCGCAATTCGTTGGCTTCGGACCCGGAAAATTTCGCCGCCACCATGGCGAGCCGCATGGCCTGCTCCTGGAACAGCGGCACGCCCATGGTCTTGCCGAGCACCTGATGGAGCTCGTCTGCAGGTCCGTGGGCGGGGTCCGGCGAGGGAAACTCGACCGGCTCGGCGCCGGAGCGGCGGCGCAGATAAGGATGCACCATGTCGCCCTGGATGGGGCCGGGGCGGACGATGGCGACCTCGATGACGAGATCGTAGAAGCAGCGGGGCTTCAGCCGCGGCAGCATGTTCATCTGCGCCCGGCTCTCCACCTGGAACACGCCGATGGAGTCGGCCTGGCACAGCATGTCGTAGACGGCCGCGTCGTCGCGCGGCACGGTGCCGAGGGCGATGTCCTTGCCGTAATGCTCTTGCAGCAGCGCGAAGCCCTTGCGGATGCAGGTGAGCATGCCGAGCGCCAGCACATCGACCTTGAGCAGGCCGAGCGCATCGAGATCGTCCTTGTCCCATTCGATGAAGGTGCGCTCCGCCATGGCGGCGTTGCCGATGGGCACGACCTCGCAGAGCGGCCCGCGCGTCAGCACGAAGCCGCCGACATGCTGGGAGAGGTGGCGGGGAAAGCCGATCAGCTCGTGGCTGAGCTCGAGGCAGCGGGCGAGCAGGGGATCGGTGCGGATCGAGCCCCGCCTCGCGCACATATTCCTCGGGCAGCGCTGAATTGCTCAAGCCCCAGATGGTGGTGGCGAGCGCGGCGACGGTATCCTCGCGAGAGCCCGAGCGCCTTGCCGACCTCGCGCACGCGCCGAGCGGCCGCGATAGGAGATGACGGTGGCGGCGAGCCCGGCGCGGTCGCGGCCATAGCGGGCATAGATATATTGGATCACCTCCTCGCGCCGCTCGTGCTCGAAATCGACGTCGATGTCGGGCGGCTCCTTGCGCTCGGGCGAGACGAAGCGCTCGAACAGAAGATCGATCTCGGTCGGATCGACATTGGTGATGGCGAGGCAATAGCAGACGGCGGAGTTGGCGGCCGAGCCGCGCCCCTGGCAGAGAATGCCGAGGTCGTCGCGCGTACTGCACGATGTCGTGGACGGTGAGGAAATAGCGCGCGTAGTCGAGCTCGGCGATGAGCACGAGCTCCTTCTCGAGCGTCGCGCGCACATGTGTCCGGGATGCCGCCGGGAAAGCGCCAGGCCGCGCCCTCCCAGGTCAGATCCTCGAGATGGGATTGCGGGGTCTTGCCGTGCGGGCACCGGCTCGTCGGGATATTCGTATTTCAGCTCATCGAGCGAGAAGCGTGCAGGCATCGGCGATCTCGATGGTGCGGTGAAGCGCCTCCTCATGGCCGGCGAACAGCCGCGCCATCTCCTCCGGTGGCTTCAGATGGCGCTCGGCATTGGCTTCGAGGCGGAAGCCGGCCTCGGCGACCGTGCATTTCTCGCGGATGCAGGTGAGCACGTCCTGCAAGCGGGCGGCGGTGGGCGCGTGATAGAGCACGCCATGGTGGCGACGAGGGGCACGCCTGTCGCTGCGCCAGCGCCGATCGAGCGCGGCCAGCGCGCGTCGATGCCGCGCGGCGAGTCGTCGCCGCGGTGAAGGCATGCGTCGCTGCGTCAAGCGAGATGATGACGGCGGGTCGCCTGCGAAAGCGTGGCATCAGATGACCGCTGACAGGAGCTGTGGCTGTCGGAAGCCGTGCATCGGGCGGTCCAACCTCGGGCGGCAGCGCGATGAAGATCAGGCCCTCGGCATGGGCGGCGACGTCGTCGAGGTGAAGCGTGCATTTGCCCTTCACGGCGCGGCGCTGGCCGAGCGTGAGCAGACGGCAGAGCCGGCCATAGGCGGCGCGGTCGCGCGGGTAGGCGAGCAGGCTCGGCGCGTCTTCAAGATCGAGGCGCGCGCCGACGATGAACTTGATGCCGCCGACCTCCTTGCGCCGCGAGATGGGCGCGCACGACGCCGGCCAGCGTGTTGCGGTCCGTGACGGCGATGGCCGCAAGGCCGAGCGCCTTGGCGGTCGCCACCAGTTCCTCGGGGTGCGAGCCGCCGCGCAGGAAGGAGAAATTCGTGGTGACGTCGAGCTCGGCGTAAGCGGGGGGCGGCGCCATCACGCGAACACCCCATGCAGAAACCAGCGCGGCGCGCTCCTCGGCGCTCTCCTGTAAAGACCTTCGCGGAACACCCAGTAGCGGCGGCCGTCCTCGTCCTCGATGCGGTAATAGTCGCGCGTCCGTGCGGCTCGGCGTGCCGGTCGCGCGGCCACCATTCCGGCGCGATGCGCTCCGGCCCTTCGGCCTTGACGACGCGGCGGGCTGCACGCGCCGCCAGGTGAAGCGCGCCGGCGGGCCTTCCGGCATCTCGGCGAGCACGGTCAGAGGCTCTGGCCGGTCGAGCAGAAGCAAGGGCGCGGCGGTCGGCGTCGTGCGGCCTCGCTCGGACCAAACTGGCGGTCCGGCAAAGGCGGCAGCGCAGGCTTGCGCGCGTTCCGGGAAGTGGCTGTCGCGGGGAAAGAGCCGGCGCACGGCGCTGACCGCCGAGCCGATTGACCAGGCGGTCGATCAGCGCTTCCGGCCGCCGCCCGGTCCGGCGCTCGGGCGAAGGCTCGTCTGGGCGGGATGCAGCGGCTCGGTGTCAAGCGCGGCGAGCACCATCAGATCGACGCCGAAGCCCACGTCGATGGTCGCGATCTTGTCCTTGCAGCAGGCGCGCAGAGATGCGCGGGCCTCGCGAGAGGGCGCGCTCAAGCCCGCCGCGACCACGGCGGCGGAGCCGTCGGCGCGATAGACCACAAGCCGGACGCGCCGCGCGCCGCGGCCGGCGCTGCAGTCAAGCGCCGGCAAAGCTCGGCCGCCGAGACGGTCGAGACCGGCGACGACGCCGTCATGGGTGATCAGAGGCTCGGGGAAAGGAAGCCGCGCCACGAAGTCCGGCGCGGGCAGCAGCGGCGTGCGCGTCTCCTCGCGCCGGCCAAGCGCCTGATCGAGACGCGCGAGCACGGCTTCGGCCTCTTCGCGCGCATGGAAGCGCCGCTCGAGGCGCGCGCGCGGCAGATCGTAGAGCTGGCCGATGCGCTTGAGGCCGAGCCGCCGCAACAGCCGCGCGGTCTCCGCTGCGAGGCGCAAGGCTTCGACGGGAAGCGTCGCCAAGGCCTCCGCGGATTTTGCCGTCGGGGACGACGCAGGCGAGAGCCTCGCGCGAAGCGGGCAAGCGCATGCGCCCCGCCAAGGGTCTCGGCGAGCGCGAGCCTGGCGGCTGAAGCCGGCGCGCGCGAGCCGTCCGCGCCATGATCGGCGAGAAGTGCGCTTTCGCCGCCGAAAAGATGCGGCACGCCGGTGATGTCGAGCCACAGCCCATCCTCGCCATCGATGTTGAGGGTGGGGCTGTAGCGGGACGACCAGCGGGCGAGCGCGATGAGCGTGTCCGCGTCCTGCTCGGGCTCGGCCGGCGCGGTGAGGAGATGAGGGCAGATGGCGCGCGCGTCGGCGAGGCTCAAGCCCGGGATGAGACCGTCGCGCAGAGCGCGTCCGTTGACGGCGGTGAGGTTAAGCCCGCGCGCCTCGCTGCCGACCAGCGCGAAGGGCCGCTCATCCGGACAGAGCTCGCCGCCTCCTCTCCCGCTTCAGCCGCTCGATCGGCCAATTGCGGCAGCCAGACGGAGACCATCCGCATCATCACACAACTCCACGATCGAAAACTCCGGCCCGGCGCCGCTCCCCGGCACCGCTCGAGGGTGAGGCGCCAAGCATGGCGGCGCCGGGCGCGGCCGTGTCGAAGGGGCCGTGGGCGCGCTCGCTCCGTGGCGATGCGCCAGCGGGTGAGCGTGCCGGGCAGCGCCGGCGTGTCCCATGGTGGCTGGAGAGGAGAAGGCAGGGGGTGCGGCGCGGCTTGCGCGGCAAGGCCGAGGCGGCGGGCGACAACGGGGTCTTGATCTCGATCTGGCGCGAGGCGGCGGTGAAGGCCTCCGCTCTTCAGTCCTTCTTCGAGCGCCCAGGCGGCGTCATCCGCCGTCCTTGCGCGTTCGACGATGAGGAGGCGCGCAGGGTCGAGACCCGAGCGCGAGAAGGCCGGGACCATAAGGGCGCCCCCATTCGCGTGCTTGGCGCGCTCGCGTCAGGCACCACAAAATCGAGGCCGCGGCAATTTGCCGTCGCGCCGGCGCGTGACCGACAGCGAGGGCGAAGCCGAGGCGCCGCCGGCGTGTCGCGATAGGCTTGCGGCTTGAGCTCGTGCAGCCCGCCTTGGCTGGCAGGGCTCGCGTAGGAGGGCTGTCCGCGGTTGTCATTGGAGGACTGAGGGGAGGCGGAAGTAAAGGAGCAGGCGGGGCGGGAGGGGCCGCGCCCGGTGCGGGGGGTGGGGCCAGGGACACGGGAACCTGCTCGAGGGCGCGCATCGAGCACGGAGCTGCTCGATCAGGACCCTCCCCGTGGACCCGCCTGCTCTCTCTTAACGCCAGGCGGCGGAAGACTCACCACTGATCGCCGTCTGGAACGTTGTTACGCACGTTCACTAATACTCCACTTCTCGTTCCTGTTTTGTTCTTATCCGAAGTCGCACGCCAAGTCAAGACGAGGCGCTCTCCAGCGCGGGATTTCCGGGCGCTTAATCGCCTCTATGGGACGGGCGTTTGCCTTTCGCTAACCAGAAATCACCCGACACTCGGAGGGACAGTAAGACGGGGGTTTTGTCATGCGTATCCTCGGCTCTCCGCGCCTCCGCCGCGGCCGCCAGCAGCCATGCTGTGGGCCCTTCTGCCAGGCCAAGCCTCGGCCGGTCTCTTCGATTTCTTCGGGGATTCCTACCAGCCGCAGTCCGGTGCCGGCCGGCATTTGGTGGCCGTTCCCGCCGCGGCTACAAGCCCGGCACCGTCATCGTCCAGTTCAGCCGCGCCGGCTCTATTTCGTGCTGCCGCAGCAGCGCGCGATCAGCTATCCGATCGGCGCGCCGAAAGGCGAGGCAGATGGTCCGGAGACGACCTATGTCAGCGAAAAACGCGTCAATCCCCGCTGGACGCCGACGGCCGAGATGCGGCGAGGAAAATCCGAATCTGCCCGCCTACGTGCCGGGGGGCATCCACAAAACCCGCTAGGGGTTCGCGCGCTCTATCTCGGCAAGACCACCTATCGGATCCACGGCACCGACGCGCCCTGGACGGTCGGCCAGGAGGTCAGCCACGGCTGCATCCGCATGCTCAATCAAGACGTCGCCGATCTCTACCAGCGGGTCCCTGTCGGAACATCAGTTGTTGTGTTGTGGTAAACGCCAAGTAAACAAGAGACTATAATTTCCTAAATTCGAAGCAAAAATCGGCGAATTTGCTCGATTTCTAGATATTGCTTTTTCTATTTGTTTACCTTGAGTGCCCCATCTCTGTTGGATCACTTTAACCTGTATCTAACCGGTGACCGTTAGGTTGGCCTCCAGGTTCCACCGACGAATACGGTGACGCGGTGCGGGGCCGTTTTTGTGAGATCTGATCGAAAGGGAGTGTCTGACATGAGGACTTCTATTGCACGCTTCGTCAAGGACGAGTCGGGCGCCACGGCCATCGAATATGGCCTCATCGCTGCCGGTATCGCTGTCGCCATCGTTACGGTCGTCGGCACCGTCGGCACGAACCTGACGTCCATGTTCCAGAATGTGGCCGACAAGCTGGGCGCCAGCTAGGCCAGACGGCGTTTAAAGCTTCTAAAAGCGGAGCCAGCTCCTCACGGAGCTGGCTCCCGCTGTTTAGCCTCCGCCGCTTTGCCCGGCGTTGCAGGCTTAGCCCCCAAACCTTCATAATTCGCGTCTAAGCACGAGCTCACGTTCGAGGGAGCTTCGCCTTGCTGCGACGGGTGCTCAGGGCCGCCGCCTATTTCTGACTGCGCTCATGAGCGTGATCATGGGGGCGGCGACGATCGGCTTTGCGCCGCCTGCCGATGCGCATCCCCATGTCTGGGCGACCGTGCGATCCGAGATCGTCTTCGGTCCCGACCATACCATCACCGGCATCCGCCATGCCTGGACGTTCGACGAGTTCTATACCGCCATGGCGGTGCAGGGCCTCGATGCCGACGGCGACGGCGTCTATACGAAGGAAGAGCTTGCGCCGCTCGCCAAGGTCAATGTCGAATCCCTCAAGGAGTTCGACTATTTCACTTTCGTGCGGCTCGCCGAGGACGATAATTTCCTGCCGCTGAAACCCCCGGTCGATTACTGGGTCGAGTTCGACGGAACCGTGCTGACCTTGCATTTCACGCTGCCGCTGGAGACGCCGCTCGACCCAAGGCTCAAGCCGGTCTCTATCGATGTCTATGATCCCTCCTTCTTTGTCGCCTTCGGCTTCGCCGAAAAAATGCCGGTGAAGATCGCCGGGACGCCTACGCCGGGCTGCGTGGCCGAGGTCGACAAGCCCGATCCGGAAAGTGCCGAGGAAGCCAAGGCCTTGAGCGAAGCCTTTTTCAGCCAGCTCGGACCGAATTCGAGTTTCGGGGCGCAGTTCGCCCAGACCATGCATGTGAGGTGCAGCGCCCAATGACGGCTAGGATTCCCTTCCAGCGTCTTGGCTGCATCCTTAGCCGCGCGGCTGGATGGGCAATGATCGGTTTGGCGGCGATTGGCTTGGTAGTTCTCTGCTACGCAGCACCTGTCTCGGCTCAGACGACTCCCCCTTCCGCCTTCGGCGCGCCGTCCAAGCAGACGACAGCGCCGCCGGCCTTTGCTGCCCCGACAGCGGCGCCGCTGCAGGCCAAGGGGCCGTTCGGGGCCGTTCTGAGCTGGGTCGCTCAGACCCAGCAGAGATTGCAGCGGGCGCTTGCCGGCGCCGTAAAAGGCCTCAAAAGCGGCAACGCGGTCGGGGCAGGCCTGTTCCTCGCCGGCTTGAGCTTCGTTTACGGTGTCGTCCACGCGGTCGGGCCGGGCCATGGCAAGGCGATCATCTCCTCCTATGTCCTCGCCAACGAGGAAACGGTGCGGCGCGGTATCCTGATTTCCTTCCTTGCCGCCGCACTTCAGGCGCTGACCGCGGTCGCACTCGTGAGCCTTCTGCTGGTTGCGTTGAATGCGACAGGGTTTCAGGTCACCGCCTGGGCGAACCAGCTCGAGACGGTAAGCTACGCGATGATCGCGCTGGTCGGTCTTTATCTGCTGGTGAGCGAGCTCCGCCGATTGGCGCGGCGGTGGTGGCGCCCGGCGGACAAGCATCAGGGCCATGGGCATCATGAGGCTCACGACTACCACCATGACCATGACCACAGCCACGACCACGGCACCGGCCATCACCATCACGAGGACGGCGCGGCCTGCGACCATATCGTGGACGCAAGCGACATTGCCGGGCCCTTGTCGTGGCGGAAAGTGGCCGCGGTGGTCGTCTCGGTCGGCATAAGGCCATGCTCGGGCGCGATCCTCGTTCTTATCTTCGCCCTCACGCAAGGCCTGTTCTGGGCCGGGGTCGCGGCGACGTTCGCCATGGCGTTCGGCACCGCCCTCACGGTTGCGGCGCTCGCGAGCATGGCGCTCGGCTCGCGCGCGCTCATGCTGAGGGTCGGCCAAGGCAACCAGCGCTGGGCCGAAGCGGTGTGGACGAGCTGCGCCATCGGCGGCGCCCTCGTGGTGCTGCTGTCCGGTCTGCTCCTCTTCGCCGCCTCGCTCGGACCAGCTAGACCCTTCTAGATCAACAAGAATTTCCGGCTTCCGAACAAATGGGCGCTCGGCGCGTTTAGCCCCGAACAACCCTTATTCTAGGAGGCCTTATGGCTGACATCAGCGACAAGCGAATCATGATTTTATCGGCGACCGGCTTCGAGCAATCGGAGCTGATGGTGCCGAAGAAGGCGCTCGAGGACGCCGGCGCCACGGTCGACATCGTCTCTCTCAAGGTCGGCGAGATCCGGGGCTGGAAGGACGGCGATTGGGGCGACTCGATCGAGGTCGACCGGACGATCGACGCGGTCAGCGTCGATGAGTATGACGCACTCGTAATTCCCGGCGGGCAGATCAATCCCGATCTGCTGCGCGCCGACGAGGATGCCGTCCGGTTCGTGCGCGACTTCTTCGACAGCAAGAAGCCGCTCGCCGCGATCTGCCATGCACCGTGGGTGCTGGTGGAAGCGGGTATCGCGAAGGGCCGGGAGATGACGTCGTACCATTCCATGGCGACGGACGTAAAAAATGCCGGCGCACGCTGGGTCGACAAGAAAGTCGTGGTCGATAAGGGGCTTATCACGAGCCGCAACCCGGACGATCTCGACGCGTTCTGCGCCAAGATCATCGAGGAAATCGAAGAGGGCGAGCATCAAGCCCGCAAGGTCGCCTGAGCAAGCTCGTCTTCGCTATCGAAGTTCAGCAGGGTCAGTCACCTGCACTTGATGCATCTATACGATTTAATATTTCGAATGGATGCTTCAGGCAGCTTCATGGTAGAAGCGGTTGCCTACAAATCATACCGGTTCGTGGCCGAATGGAACGCTGTGCCGGTGCCTTCGGGGCCGGCCAGAACACCGGATAGAAAAGAATGTCGCAAAGCAACCTGGGCTCCCCCGGGGGCGGGGACGATCCGCGCGAGTGCGCAAAGCAGATCGCCGAACAGATCTCCCCTCTGATGAAAGTCGCACGCGCCAAGGGATTTGATTTCCTGGCTTATCTGCTTGGCATGGCCCTCAGAGAATCGAGACGTCTGTCGCGCGACGACCGCTAAGGCAAGTCTTGCGGTGCGTCCGAAATAGCGGACGCGCGCGCCTATGCTGTAGACTGCTGTTAGACTTGCGCCCATGAAATCAACCGAACAGGGCCTGCCGCAGACACCGGCGCTCACCGTCGATTGCGTCATTTGCGATCCCGAGGCGCGCGTCCTCCTCATCCGCCGCAAGAATGAGCCGTTCAAGGGGGCTTTCGCGCTCCCCGGCGGCTTCGTCGATCCCGGGGAGACCGTCGGGGACGGTTGCCGCCGGGAAGTCTGGGAGGAAACCGGGCTATCCGTCGACGATCTCGCTTTGGTCGGCGTCTATTCGGACCCTCAGCGGGACCCGCGCGGCCATACGGTGAGCGTGGCGTTTCTGGCCCTGATGCCCTCGGCCGCGCCGCCGACCGCAGGGGACGATGCGGATTCCGCCGAATGGGTCGCCGATTGGCGCGGCGCGCGGCTCGCCTTCGATCACGCGCAAATCCTTGAAGACGCGGCTGAAATGCCTCACTTCCCGCCCAAAGGCTAGGCGCGCCCGGCGCGATGGCCTATTTAGAGGCGTTTGAGGGCGAGGATGGTCCAATGAATGACGCGCCGCTCACCGATGCCTTCGCCGTCGGCGAACATGGGTCTGCCGGCTTCGGCAAGATCGGCGTTCTGCTCGTCAATCTCGGCACGCCGGATGGCACCGACTATTGGTCCATGCGGCGCTATCTCAAGGAATTTCTCTCCGACCCGAGGGTCATCGAGATCCCCCGCCTGCTGTGGTGGCCGATCCTCAACGGCATCGTGCTCACCACGCGGCCGACGAAGAGCGGCGCGGCCTACCGGTCGGTGTGGAACGAGGCGCTCGACGAATTGCCGCTGCGTACGATCACCAGAGCGCAAAGCGAGAAGGTGGCGGCCGCGCTCGGCCATCGGGAGGAAATCGCCGTCGACTGGGCCATGCGCTACGGCGCGCCGAGCATCGCCTCACGCGTGGCGGCGCTGACGAAAGCGGGCTGCGACCGGCTGCTCGTGTTTCCGCTCTACCCGCAATATTCCGCGGCGACCACGGCCACCGTCAACGACAAGGTGTTCGACGAGCTGAAGGCCATGCGCATGCAGCCGGCGCTGCGCACCGTGCCGGCCTACCCGAAAGACACCGTCTATATCGAGGCACTGGCGCATTCGATCAAAACACATCTCGATGGCCTCGACTTCGAACCGGAGGCGATCGTCGTCTCGTTCCACGGGCTGCCGAAGGCCTATGTGGACAAGGGCGATCCCTATCAGTGTCAATGCATGGACACGATGGACGCGCTGCAGGCCGCACTCGGACCGCTTGGCGAGAAACTCAAGCTCACCTTCCAGTCTCGCTTCGGCCGCGCCGAATGGCTGCAGCCTTATACGGACAAGACCATGGAAGCGCTTGCGCGCGAGGGAGTGAAGCGGATCGCCGTGGTGACGCCGGGCTTCGCCGCCGATTGTGTCGAGACGCTCGAGGAGATTTCGCAAGAGGCCAAAGAAATCTTCTTCGAGCATGGCGGCGAGAAATTCAGCTTCATCCCGTGTCTCAATGACAGCGAGGAAGGCATTCGCGTTCTCGTCCACCTCATCGAGCGCGAACTCGAGGGCTGGGTCTAGCAAGGGCTTGGTCCAGAAAGTCGCATGTCTGTCAGAAGCGGCCGCTAAGGGTTGGAGCGGCGCCGGCGGACAAGTATCTTGCCGGCTTCATTTTGCGCGGGGGAGGGCTCTGGTGCGCGCCGTCATTCTGATTTTCGGTCTTTGTTTCAGCCTTTACTCAGGTCTTGGCTTCAAGCTGTGGTTGCTGGCCGCGGGTCCGGCGCAGGCCGCCGAGGAGACCCGCGCTTCAGAACCCGCCGCGACTCTCGCCGCCTTCATCGACGTTGCCGGGGCGCCGGGCGATGGCGAGCAGGCCCTGGAGCGGGCTCTGTCGAACCGGCTGCTGAACGAAGGGTTCACGGTCACCGGCACCCCCGAGGCCAACGCCTATGAAATTCAGGGCATGGTCAGGCTCACGCCGGCGGCGCCCGGCAAGGAGAATATCCGCATCGATTGGACGGTCTTCGGGCCCGAGGGCATGCGGCTCGGAAACATCACCCAGGTCAAGGTCATCCGCAAAGGCTCGCTCGACCGGCACTGGGGCGCGGCCGCCAACGCCGCGGCGGATGCGGCCGCCCAAGACATCCTGAAGCTCCTGCCCCGTTAATGTGAGGGACCGCACAAAGCGGGCGCTGCAAGCAGGCCTTATAACAACGATCGATGCCCACCATTTATGGACTGCCGCAGTCGCCGCGCGCGCGATACGCTAGGTTCAAGCGGCAGCGGCTGCCGGCCACCTTGGGGAGAGTGCCATATGTTCGGCTTTGATATCTTCGTCGTTGCTCTGCTGATTCTGTTCGTCGTGCTTGTCATCGCGGCGGTCAAGATCGTGCCGCAAGGCTACAACTACACGGTCGAGCGCTTCGGCCGGTATACGCGCACGCTCCATTCCGGCCTTACCCTGATCATCCCGTTCATCGACCGCATCGGCCGCAAGCTCAACGTGATGGAGCAGGTGATCGAAGTGCCGAGCCAGGAGGTGATCACCAAGGACAACGCCATGGTCCGGGTCGACGGCGTGGCCTTCTTCCAGGTGCTCGATGCGGCGCAAGCGAGCTACGAGGTCACCAATCTCGAAGTCGCGATCCTCAATCTCACCATGACCAATATCCGCACGGTGATGGGCTCCATGGATCTGGACAAGCTTTTGTCCGAACGCGACGAGATCAATCACCGCCTGCTCAAAGTGGTCGACGACGCCACTCACAATTGGGGCGTCAAGGTCACAAGGATCGAGATCAAGGATATCGAGCCGCCGCGCGACCTCGTCAATTCCATGGCGAGGCAGATGAAAGCCGAACGCGACAAGCGCGCGGCGATCCTCGTCGCGGAGGGCGAACGCCAGGCCGCGATTCTGTCCGCGGAAGGCGAGAAGCAGGCCCAGATCCTGGCCGCGGAAGGGCGCCGCGAGGCGGCCTATCGCGATGCCGAGGCCCGGGAGCGCGAGGCCGAAGCCGAGGCCAAGGCCACCGCCATGGTGAGCGAGGCCATCAGCGGCAGCGCCCAGGCGATCAACTATTTCGTCGCCAACAATTATATCGACGCCCTGAAGTCGCTGGCCGAGGCGAAGAACCAGAAAGTGCTGATCATGCCGGTCGAGGCGTCCTCGGTGATCGGCGCCATCGCCGGCATCAGCGAGATCGCGCGCGAGGCGTTCGGCAGCAAGGACGAGGACAAGAAACCACAAGGCGGCCAGCGCGGACGCGGGTCCGTGCCGAACGTCTAGCGGGGCCCGCCAATGATGCAAACCATCCTCGAGCTTGGCGCCTGGAGTTGGATGATCTTGGCGGCCGTCCTGTTCGTGCTCGAACTGGTGGCGCCCGGCATCTTCTTCATGTGGTTCGGCCTCGCCGCCTTGGTGACCGGGCTCATCATGTTCCGCTACGACCTCGCCTGGCAGTGGCAGCTCATCTGGTTTTGCGGCCTCTCCTTGGCCGCGGTGGTGATCGCCAACCGCTTTCTCGGCAAAAATTCAACGGAGAGCGAGCAGCCGCTCCTGAACCGGCGCGCCGATCAACTCATCGGAGAGACCTATGATCTGGTCGATCCGATCGTGAACGGCCGCGGCAGCATTCATGCCGGCGATACGATCTGGCGGGTGGAGGGGCCCGCACTGCCGAAGGGCGCGCAGGTCAAGGTGGTCGGCGTCGACGGCTCGGTGCTCAAGGTGGAACCGGCGTAAGCGATTTGAAAACAGAGGCGCAGGCCTCGGAGCGCTAGACCTCGATCTGCCCGATTTCGTCGATGTGATCGATCTCATCTGGAATTTCGGCGGCCTGATCCGCATGGGGCCAAGCGCCGATGGCAAAGCGGGTCCGCCCCGATCCGGTGACGGCGACGTCGGTGAATCCGACCTCGCGGAACTTGTCGGCGACCATGTCGTTCGAGGCCAAGGCCTGAACAAAGCCGAGCTTGATCGTCGCCCGGTAGCGTTTTCCCTGTCTCACGGTGAAGCGCGGCATAGCCTCTCCTTGTTGTTACACAGACTTTGCGTCATTGCCGGGCTTGACCCGGCAATCCACGCCAGTGGCGCTTCGACTTGGTCGAACCGTAGGGCATGGATGCCCGGATCAAGTCCGGGCATGACGAGGATCACGGGGCATTAACAGCGAACCAGTCTCTGACCGCGTCGCGTCCGGGTTCATCGAGCAGAAGATGGAGCTTCGTGCGCCGCAGGAGAAAGTCCTCCCCCGTCATGGCGTCTTCGGTGCCGACCGCATGGTCGAGCTCGGCGCGGGAAATGCCGGGTGCGATTTCTTCGGCCACGCTCGGATCGGCTTCGAGGCGGGAAAAAAGATCATCGATTTTGTCGCCATAGGTGAGGGCCCAGCGTTGACGTGTGGCCGGCGGGATCGCCGCCGGGCCTTGCGCGGCACGTTCGAGCAGCGCGGGCCGGCTCATGCTGCCGCCATAGAGCGGAACGTCCTTGGTCCAGGGTCCGCTCATCTCCAGGCCGAAGGTGCCGAGCATCAAGAGGACGTCCTCGGCGAGCGCGCGATGGGTGGTGAGCTTGCCGCCATAGATTGTGATGAAGCCGCCGGTGCCTTGCGCGCAGGCGGCGAGCGAAGGACTCCGGCTGATGCGGCTCGGCCTTTCCTCCGACGCGCCATGAAGCGCGCGCACGCCCGACCAGGTGAAGACGATGTCCCTCTCGGTGACGGGCCGGCCGGGGCTCGTGAAATACCGGTTATAGGCATGGACCAGATAGGCCTTCTCATCGGCCGAGCAGTGGGCCATCCCCGGATCGCCGTCATGGGGGACGTCGGTCGTGCCGACGACGAGGAAGCGCGCGTCGAGCCAAGGCATGACGAAGACGATGCGCTCGCCCTCGTCCTGAAGCGTATAGGCGTCTGTCTGGGGCGGATCGGGCATCGGCAGAACGATGTGGCTGCCGCGTACGAGCCGCAAAGATTGCGGCTCGGGGGCCGCGTCCGTCAGGGCATTGACCTCGGCGACATAGGGACCGGCGGCGTTCACGATGAAGCGCGTCTCGACGCGGCGCTTTTGCCCGCGCTCATCGAGCTCGACCGCATAGCCGTTCTCGAGCGGCGCGATCGCCGTGACGGTGCGCCGATTGAGAATGTCGGCGCCGCGCGCGCGGGCATCGAGCGCCACTGTCAGCGTCAGGCGGGCGTCGTCTGCCGCGCCGTCGTGATAATGCAGCACGCTGCTCAAGTTTTCGCGGCGCAGACGCGGCAGGCTCGCGATACCGGCGGCGGAGAGCTTGCCGCTCTGAGGCAATCCATCGCCCATCGATAAGAGATCGTAGAGCGCGAGGCCGGACCGCATGAACCACGCGCTTCGATGCTGCCAGCGATAGATCGGCAAAAGAAATTTCAGCGGCGCGACGAGATGGGGCGCGGTCTTCAGGAGCTCGGCGCGTTCCACGAGGGATTCGCGGACGAGCTTCAACTCCAAATGCTCGAGATAGCGCAAACCGCCATGGATGAGCTTGGAGGACGCGGACGATGTGGCCGACGCATAGTCGCCCTTCTCCGCAAGCAGCACTTTCAGCCCGCGGCCGGCGGCATCCCGGGCCACGGCGGCGCCATGAATGCCACCGCCAACGATCACGAGATCGAACGTTTCCATGGTCACGACGTTATGATCCCTAAAGCCCTTTCACAGCGGCGGCCGCCGGCGGAAGGGTTAACCGACTTCAACATGGATTTGGCTGTCTTCCGGCGTGCTATCGCCATGTTGCACTGCGTACTCTACACTGACGCTGTTCGCAAAAACGCCCGCCTGGAACGACCCATGGCAGAAAGGACCCATGGCAGATATCGTCATCATCAATCCGCGCTTCGAGATTTCCTTTTGGGGCTTGGAGCATTGCATGCCGCCTGTTCGGAAAGCGCGCCAATCTGCCGGTTGCCTGCCTTGCGCTGCTTGCGGCGCTCGTTCCCGACCATCACGCAGGTGACCCTGATCGACGAGAATGTGGAGGACATCGACTTCGACCGTCTCGGCCGCGCCGATCTCGTCTGTCTCACCGGGCATGAGCATCCAGGGCCGGCGGCTGCTCGAAATTCTCGAAGAGGTCAAGGCGCGCGGCGTCACGACCGTCGTCGGCGGACCGATGGCCACGGTCGAGCCGGAGATCTTGGAAGGGTTAGCCGACGTCATCTTCCTCGGCGAGGCCGATGAGACATGGCCGCAGTTTCTGCGCGAGTGGGAGCAAGGAACGCACAAGACACGTTACGAGCAGGCCGAGAAGACCGACATGGCGAGCCTGCCGCTGCCGCGGGTCGATCTGCTCAAGGCCGATCGCTACATGTTCGGCAGCCTGCAGATCTCCCGCGGCTGCCCTTTCACCTGCGAGTTCTGCGACATCATCGTGACGTTCGGCCGGCGGCCGCGCCTGAAGACCAGCGAGCAGGTGATCGCCGAGCTCGAGTCCTTCGAGCGCGCCGGGCTGAAGATCGTCTTTGTCGTCGACGACAATCTCATCGGCAACAAGAAGGCGATCAAGCCGATCCTGCGCGACATCATCGCCTGGCAGCAGGCAGCGCGCTTATCCGCTGACGCTGTTCACCGAGGCCTCGCTCGATCTCGCCGAGGACGACGAACTGATGGAGCTGATGGGCCTCGCCGATTTCCAGAGCGTGTTCATCGGCATCGAGACGCCGAACGAGGACTCCCTGAAAGAGACCAAGAAGCTGCAGAATGTGCGGCCGAACGCCGGCACTCTGCTCGAGCGGATCCATCGCGTTCAGGAGCACGGCCTCGACGTCTGGTGCGGCATGATCGTCGGCTTCGACCACGACGATCCTTCGATCTTCGACGTGATGCCGAAATTCCTGGCGGAGTCGCGCATCTCCGCCGCGCTGATCGGCCTGCTGCACGCCATCCCGACGACGCCGCTTTACGACCGGCTGAAGCAGGCCGGGCGGCTGAACGATCGACGATGCGAGCGATCTCTACGGCACCAATGTCGTGCCGCTCGGCATGTCACCAGAGAGCTGCGCGACGGATTCATCGCAAGTGATGCAGGAATGCTATGCGCCGGATGCGTATTTCGGCCGGCTCGACGACCAATTTTCGACGAAGATTTCAAATTCGCCATGCATGAGCTGCCCTATTGGACAAGCCATCGCGTGGCTTGGGCCAAGCGGTGCTTCTTCAACTATGTGAAGTTCGGCGCGGTGGCCTCGACGGCTGTTGTCGGCGTGTGAAGGACGAGCGCTCTGCGGGCGCAGATACAAGCAGCAGCTGTCGCGCGATGTTGCGCGAGCGCTGGCGCGAGCCGCACATCCTGTTCATCTACGCGATCAAGGTCGCGATGCATTATCACTACTCGGCGCTCGCCCATGCGCTTGCGCAGGTGGACGTGAAGACCGGCGCCATGCCGGATGCGGGGCGCTCGTTCTCGCGCGCCAAGCGGCCGGCCGAGGCCGCCGCCGCGTATGCAGGCTCGGGGTGTCCGGCTAAGCGACGCCGGCGCGCAGCAGGTCGTGAACGTGAATGATGCCGACGGGCTTTCCCTCTTCGACGACGAAGAGGGCGGTGATGGCCGAGGTGTTGATCACCTCGAGCGCCGCGCTCGCCAAGAGGTCGGGCGTGACCGTCTTCGGCGCCGCGGTCATGATTTCGCCGGTGCGGCTGCTCAAGCAGCGAGTCCCCCATATGCCGGCGCAAGTCGCCATCGGTGATGATGCCTATCAGCATGCCGTCGGCATCGATGACGCCGAGACAGCCGAAGGCCTTCTCGGTCATGACCACCATGGCCTCGGACATGACGATGTCGACAGCGGTAAGCGGGAGCCGATCGCCCTTATGCATCAAATCGCTGACGAATTTCAGCCTGGCGCCGAGCTGGCCGCCGGGATGCAGCGCCTTGAAGTCGATGCGCGGTGAAGCCCTTGCTCTCGAGCAAGGCGATGGCGAGGCAATCGCCGAGGGCGAGCTGCATCACCGTCGAGGTCGTCGGCGCAAGCCCGTGCGGGCAGGCCTCCTTGGCATGGGGCAGCAGCGAGCACGACCTCCGCGGCCTGGCCGAGGGTCGAGGCGGGGTTCGAGGTCACGGCGATGAGGGGCACGGCGAAGCGGCGCGAATAAGAGACGATATTGCCGAGCTCGACGGTCTCGCCCGACCAGGAGAAGGCGATGATCACGTCATCGCGGGTGATCATGCCGAGATCGCCATGGCTCGCCTCGCTCGGGTGGACGAAATAGGCGGGCGATCCGGTGGAGGACAGGGTGGCGGCGACCTTCAGGCCAACGTGGCCGCTCTTGCCCATGCCGGTCACGATGACCCGGCCGCGGCAGGCGCGCAGCATGGCCGACAGCTTCGGCAAAGCCTTCCGCGAGATGCGTGCCGAGCGCCGCTTGGAGCGCGCTCAGGCCTTCGGCCTCCAGTTGAAGGGTCCGGGTTGCCGAGTGAACCGCTTCGCTGCGGTCCTCGCGCGTTGACGGATCCCGCTTCAGGCCGACCGACATTCAGGTGCTCCCCCGCTGTGACAATTTGGATTTTAGCACGGAATAAGGCGGCGAAAGGTCCAAGAGACGGCCAAAAAGCGGGCCATTTCGAAACAGCCCTAAACGGCTCGTTAACCCTCTTGCTCCTAGGCTCAACCGTCAAACGGAGCCTGGGACAGGAGCCACAATTTCGTGGATTCCCGGTCGTTTTCCCAGCGCCGATCGAAGGTGCGTCCTTGCCGCGTCGCCATACGTCCAGCGCAGCGGGCGCTCTCGCTGCAGCCCTGACCGCCGCCGTCCTGGCGCCGGCCGCCGCGCAAAATGCGGCGAGCCCGCCTTTGCGCGGCAGTATCGGCACGGATGCGAGAGCCGATTTCGCTCGGCTCCACCTCGAGCCAAGGGCAAGTCGGCGGGCGGGCAGGCCCGCCAAGGCGGCGAGTGGCACGAATTCCGTGACTGGCATTCCCGACAATCTCGCCGACGACAGCTCTCTCACCCCGGCGCCTCCGGCACCCCCGCCGCCACTCGGGGGATTGGGCGATGAGCCGGCCGAGCCGGTTACGGCAGGCCCCGAGCTTCGGCATCACCGATGCCTCCGGCGAGCCGCTGGTCGAGCCGCCGAGCCTCGACGACGATCTCGGAAAATCTGCCGCTGCCGCCCAAGGGGCACGAACTCGATCCCTACGTGCCGATCGGCATGAAGCTCGGCAGCTTCCTGCTGTTCAGCGAGGCCGAGATCGGCATGATCACGACCGACAACGTGCTCGGCACGCGGCAAGACCCGCAATCGGACGTCGCGTTCGAATTCGCGCCCAACGTCCATCTCGATTCCAATTGGAGCCGTCACTTCTTCAGTGCGTCGTTCACCGCCGACCGCAGCTGGTACAAGGATTTCGAGGTGGAGGACGACAAGACGTATTTCGCGCGTCTCAATGGCCGTCTCGACGTGACGCGGCGTACGCATCTCGCCCTCGAGCTCGGAAAATCGCAGACCCAGGACGGCCGCAACGCGATCAGCCTCACCGATATATCCGGCATCCAGACCAATGTTCAGGAAGAGCACATTACCGCCAGCGCCGATCACACCTTCAACCGGCTGACCCTTGCGGTCGAGGGCACTGTCGCAAGCTACGACTATTCCGATTTGTTCGGCACGGAATTCGGCATCATCGATCCCACGGTGCCGACCCCCGTCCCGGGGCGGATATCCGCGACTACCGCGAGGACGAGCTGACCCTGCGAGGCACCTATGAGCTGAAGCCCCAGATGGGCGTCTTCGTCGAGGGTTCGATCAGCCAGGAAGTCTACAAGCAGCCGGTGAGCATCGAGGGGATCACGCGTGACTTCGAACGGCTTCGAGCTGCTGTCCGGCATGACCTTCACGATCGGCAGCACTTTAAGCGGCGAGTTCAGCCTCGGCTGGGGTCAGCAGTCATCGCTCGACGAGACCCTGGCACCGATCGAAGGCGTCCTGATCAATGCCGACATCATCTGGCGTCCGACGCCGATGACCATGGTCGAGTTCCTGGCGCGTTCGGACGTGGCAAGCTCGACGCTGTTGGATTCGCTCGGCGCGGTCGACCGCTTCTACCAGCTCTCCCTCCAGCACGCGTTCTGGCGCTATCTCGTTCTCGGCGGCTTCGTGTCCTACGAAATCGCCGACTATGCCGGAAGCCGCCAGGTCGATGAGCGGATCAAGGAGGGCGCGAACGCCGAGTATTACTTCAACCCGACAATGTCGGTTTATGCGCGCTACGAGCACACGGACTTCACCTCGACCAATGCGGCGGGTGACTTCACCGAGAACGAAGTCCGGATCGGCATGCGCATCCGGCATTAGGGGCGGCGCGCGTCAGAGAAGCTTCTTGATCTCTTCGATGACGGCGTCGCGCAGTTCGGGCCGGTCCAGCGCATAGGCGATGTTGGCTGCGAGAAAGCCCGGCTTCGAGCCGCAATCGAAGGTGCGGCCCTCATATTCCAGCGCATAGAAGGGCTGCTTCTTCAGCAGCGCCAGCATGGCGTCGGTGACCTGGATCTCGCCACCCGCGCCCTTCTCCTGCGTCCGACAGCAGATCGAAGATCTCCGGCTGCAGGATATAGCGGCCGAGAATGGTGAGGTTGGACGGCTCGGTGCCGGGCGCCGGTTTCTCCACCATGCCGGTGATGGGGAACACCTTGCCGTCGGGTTCGCCGACCGCGACCACGCCGTAGTTCTTGACCTGGTCCTCGGGCACCGGCTCGACGGCGATGATATTGCCGCCATGCTTGTCGTAGGCATCGAGCATCTGGGCGAGGCAGCTCTTGCCGGGCGTCTGCACCAGGACGTCGGGCAGCAGCAGGGCGAAAGGCTCGTCGCCGATGATCTCGCGGGCGCACCATACGGCATGGCCGAGCCCCAAAGGCTCCTGCTGGCGCACGAAGCTGGCAGCATCCGGCCTCGGGCAGGTCCGCGTTCAGCGCGTCGAGCTCGGCCGTCTTGCCGCGGGCGGCGAGGGTTTCCTCGAGCTCGGGCTGCTTATCGAAATAGTCCTCGATCGCGCCCTTGTTGCGGCCCGTGACGAAGACGAAATGCTCGATCCCGGCGGCGCGGGCCTCGTCGACCACGTGCTGGATCAGCGGCCGGTCGACGACCGTCAGCATCTCTTTCGGCATGGCCTTGGTGGCCGGCAGGAAACGCGTACCGAGTCCGGCGACGGGGAATACGGCCTTGCGAACGCGAGCAGACATTCAGTCCTCGTTAAGCCTAATGGTTGGTTGCTCAAGGCGAATTGTCCGCCCGGTGCTTAGAAGTCCCTCAACCTCTTTGCGATAGCTAGCAGTGAATTGCAAATCGGATTGTGGGAGCGGTCTATGAGCGTTCTGGTTACCGGCGGCGCCGGCTTTATCGGCAGCCATATGGCGCTCGAACTGATCGAGGCCGGCGAGGATGTGCTCGTCCTCGACAACCTCTCGACCGGCTTCCGACTGGGCGGTGCCGGACGGCGCCAAGTTCGTCGAGGGCAATGTCGGCGACCACAGATCTGGTCCGGCGGCTTTTGCTGCGGAACTCCGTCGACGCCATCCTCCATTTCGCGGGCTCCATCGTCGTCCCCGAATTGGTCGCCGATCCGCTCGGCTATTATCTCAACAACA
The DNA here is from genome assembly GCA_963793075.1 of uncultured Alphaproteobacteria bacterium. Taxonomy (GTDB): domain Bacteria; phylum Pseudomonadota; class Alphaproteobacteria; order Rhizobiales; family Methyloligellaceae; genus Methyloceanibacter. The sequence goes on along the minus strand of CAWBYO010000006.1, from coordinate 44,609 downwards.
CCTGCAACTCGCGGGCGCTGCTCGCCTGCGCGGTAGAGACCAAGATCCCGAATTTCATCTTCTCCTCGACCGCCGCCGTCTACGGCATTCCGAAGATCAACCCGGTCACCGAGGACGCAACGCTTCAGCCGATCTCGCCCTATGGCAGCTCCAAGCTGATGACCGAGACCATGCTCGGCGACACGGCCAAGGCCCATCCCTTGCGCTTCGTGGCCTTGCGCTATTTCAACGTCGCCGGCGCCGACCCGGAAGGCCGCAGCGGCCAGTCGAGCCCGCGCGCGACGCATCTGATCAAGGTGGCGTCGGAGGCGGCCCTCGGCATGCGGCCCTATCTCGACGTGTACGGCACGGATTACGAGACGCCGGACGGCACCTGCATCCGCGACTACATCCATGTGAGCGATCTCGTTCGCGCCCATCTCGATGCGCTGCGCTATCTGCGCGAGGGCGGCGAGAGCGTCGTGCTGAACTGCGGCTATGGCGAGGGCTATTCGGTGCTCGAAGTGATCGAGGCGGTGAAGCGGGCCTCGGGCACCGATTTCGCGGTTCGCACCGACGGACGCGCCGGCCGGGCGACCCGGCCGCGCTCGTGGCGGGCGCCGGCCGGATTCGCGAGGTGCTCGGCTGGGAGCCGCGCCTGAACGATCTCGACACGATCGTGGCCGATGCGCTCTCCTGGGAGAAGCGCCTGCCGGGACTATCGCGCCGCCCCCGCGCAGCGTCCTGAAGTTTCGCCGTTTTCGCCTTTTCAGCGTCAAATCCGCTCTGCACAATCAGGCTCTACACGCCGAATCGCGTGGTGGCCTGAGGAAAACGCATGGGTTTTCGCGCGTATGCGCTATGGCGGAGCGGAGTTGCGGCTGCGCTCGTTGAGCATTGCCGCGGCGCTGATTCCGCCATCGAGCGCGGAGGCCGCCGACGCGGTCGCCACCTATAAGGAGGCGGTCGAGGCGCGGTTCGAGCAGTGGCTGCAAGATCTCTGGCCCGAGGCGAAAGCCGCGGGCGTGTCGCGGAAGACTTTCGATGGGCAGCTGAAAGGCCTCAAGCTCGATTGGTCGCTGCCGCAGATCGTGCCTCCCGATCCGGCCGCTCCCGGCGGCCCGGCGCTGCCGGCCGCGATGAAGCCGAAGCCGCGTCACCAAGCCGAGTTCGACGTGCCGGAGCACTATTTCAGCAAGCGCAGCCTCGATGCCTTGGCGGCGACGGGCCGCAGCAAATATCAAGCAGCTCGCGCCCCAGCTCGACGGCGATCCAGAAGCAATACGGCGTGCCGGCGAGCATCATCGTCGCCATCTGGGGCCGGGAGACGGGTTTCGGCGGGGCGGCGCTGCCCTATGACGCGGTGTCGGCCATCGCCACGCAGGCCTTCATGGGGCGGCGCCCCGACGAATTCCGGCCCCAGCTCATCGGCGCCCTCAAGATCATCCAGCTCGGCCATGCCACCCGCGCGGAGATGAGAAGCTCCTGGGCAGGGGCCATGGGTCACACGCAATTCCTGCCCGGCGACTTCGAGGACTATGCGGTCGATTTCGACGGCGACGGCAGGCGGGACATCTGGAACTCGGTGACGGATGCGCTCGCCTCGGCCGGCAATTCGCTGCATAGCCAAGGCTGGGACGGCAATCAGCCCTGGGCCTATGAGGTCGAGCTGCCGAAGACATTCGACTGCACGCAAGCAGGGCCCGGACCAGGCGCTGCCGATCCGGGAGTGGATCGATCTCGGCGTGCGGCGGGTGCGCGAGCGCCCCTTCCCGGAAGCGCGGCTCGGCGACTGGACGTTCCTCGTCCTGCCGGCCGGGATGAAAGGGCCGGCTTTCCTCGCGACCACCAATTTCTCGGTGTTGAAGCTCTATAACAACTCCGACGTCTACGCGATCTTCGTCGGTCATGTGGCCGACATGATCGCCTATAATTCGCCGGCCGAGTTCGTCGGCACCTGGCAGCCGGTCGAGCGCTTTCCCCGCGACAAGCATCCAGCGCTTCCAGGAGGTGCTGGTGGCGCAGGGACACGATGTCGGCAAGGTCGACGGGCTCGTCGGCTTCAAGACCCGACAAAGCATCGGCGAGCAGGAGAAAAAATTCAAGCTGCCGCTCACCTGCTATCCGAGCTCCGCCCTGGTCGACCTTGTGCTCAAGGGAGCGAAAGCCCAGTAGCGAAACGGCCGGCTGCGGTCATGAATATATGGCTTTGGCGGTTCGGCTGCCTAGGTTTTGCCCGGTCCGGTTGCTAAGCTCCGCGTGCATGCGATTCGACCCATCCCCTAAAATTTTGATGTTCGGCGCCATCTCGGCATTCACCGCTCGCCCTCGTGCCGCCTGCTCCGGCCTACGCGGACAAGTTTCAGACCTGCGTGAAGAGCTTCTGGCCGGCCGCCAAGCGTGCGGGCGTGAGCTCGGACACGTTCGAGAAGGCCACGTCCGGGCATCAAGCTCGACCCGGAGGTGATCGAGGCGGCGAACTACCAGCCCGAATACAAGAAGCCGATCGGCGAATATGTCGACCGCGCCGTGTCGCCCAAGCGGCTCGCGAAGGGCAAGGAGAAGCTGATCGAGTACAAGGCGCTGCTCGACCAGCTCGAGACCAAATACGGCGTCGACCGGCATATCGTCGTGGCCATCTGGGGCGTGGAATCCAATTACGGCGACAATCGGGGCGACAAGAACGTCATCCAGTCGCTTGATGACGCTCGCCTGCTCCGGCACCAAGGCCAAATTCGCGCGCGGGCAGATCATCTCGGCGCTGAAGATCCTCCAGCGCGGCGACGTCACCCATGAACTGATGAACGGCTCGTGGGCCGGCGCCATGGGCCATACCCAATTCATTCCGACGACCTACTCGGCCTATGCCGTCGATCAGGACGGCGATGGGCGGCGCGATATCTGGGGCACCATCCCCGACGCGCTCGGCTCGACCGCGGCCTATCTCAAGGTCTCGAAGTGGATTCCGGGCCAGACCTGGGGCTATGAGGTCAAGCTGCCGAAGGGCCTCAACCCGAAACGCGTCAGCGAGAAGCACCTATAAGACGCTCGGCCAATGGCAGAAGCTCGGGATCACCCGGGTCAACGGCAAGCCGTTTCCCGCGCGCCGGCGACAAGGCGCAGCTTCTTCGCCCCCGAAGGGACCGACGGTCCCGCCTTCCTCGTGCTCAACAATTTCCGCTCGATCCTCCGCTACAACCAAGCGAAGTCCTACGCGCTCGCCGTCGGCCATCTGGCCGACCGGCTTGCCGGCTATGGGCCGTTCACGCATGCCATGGCCGACGGGCGAGGACCGGCTGTCGCTCGAACAGCGCATGGAGCTGCAGCAGGATCTGATCTCCCTGGGCCATTTGGAGGGCGAGGTGGACGGCATCATCGGCAGCGGCACGCTCGAAGGCGTCCGCTCCTATCAGCGGGCCAAGGGCTCTGGCGGTCGACGGCTATCCGACGCTGACCATTCTGAAGAAGCTGCGGGCCGAGGCACCGCCACCACCGCCACCGCCGTCCGCGGCGCCAGCCCGTGAAGGCTGAAAATCAGCCGGCGCCGGCCGCGACTGCTGCCCCGCCGGCGGCACCATCAGCCGGCCAGCCGGCGAATCCGGGACCCAGGTCGCGCCCGCGACAACGGCCGTGCCCAAGGCGCCCGCGGCGAATTAGATCGTGGCGCAAAGTGAGACCTTGCCATTCGCAGCAGAAGCGATTAGCAATGTCCCCGAGCCTGGACAAATTGAGGGAAGACCCCGACCGAAAGGGACCAATTGATCGATGTCTCGTACCGCGTCCTGTCACTGTCTCCAGCGCCCGCGCGCCGGCATTGCGCGCCAGAGCTTCTGGCGCTCGCCGTAGCGACTCGTGCCGGCTCTGATGATGGGCTCTTGCGCCGCAGCCGGTGGCCGCGCAAGACACCCCGGCACACCGCAGCTACATCAATCCGTTCCCGAACGGCGACCGCTACCGCATCGTCGTGCTCGGCGATTCCCTCGGCGACGGGCTTTGGGAAGGGCTGTATCGCGCCTTCGAGGACGACCCGACGCTGGAGTTCATTCAGCGCTCCCAGAAGTCCACCGGCTTCGTGCAACCCCGACCGCTACGACTGGAACGCCGAAATCGGCCAGATCCTGAAGGACGACAATTTTCAAGATCGCCGTGGTGATGTTCGGCGCCGATGACACGCAGGCCGATCAAGCGAAGGATGGGAAGTGGCTCAAGGTCGGCACCGAAGAGTGGCGCCAGGCCTATGGCGAGCGGGTGGAGACATTCATCAAGAAGCTGCGGGACGCCAACATCGCGACCTATTGGGTCGGGCTGCCGGTCATGCGGGCGCCGGACCAGACCGAGGACGCGGAGAAGCTGAACGATGTGTTCCGCGAGAAGGCCTTCATCAACGGCGCAAAATATGTCGATACCTGGAACGGCTTCGTCGACGAGCAGGGCCGTTACAGCGCCTATGGACCCGACATGTCGGGACAGGTGAAGCGCCTCAGAGACAATGACGGCGTCGCATTTCACCATGCGCGGCTCTGCTCAAGCTGGCCATTTCGTCGATAAGGAGCTGCGCAAGGATCTGGACACTGGCCAAGGCCGAACGGAATATTCCGCTGGCGGGAAACGAACAAGAGCAGGCCAAGGTCACGAACCGGTTTCGGGCCCGGCACGCCAGCGCCGCGCCGACGCCATACGGCATCGGCGGACGCTCTCGACGCGCCGATTCGCGTGGACGAAGAGGACGCGGCGGAGGAGCGGCAGCCTTGCAGGAAAACCAAGGTCGGCGAGATCAGTGTGGTCAGGCCGACGATCGCCACTGCGGAGTTCCAGGCCGGCAATTTGGCGCCGCAGCCGTTTAATATCGTCACGACCGAGCCGCAAGTGATCACCGGCGAGCTTCCGGGCGGCTTCACCGCCGTGGCCACGATCTCGGCGGTCACCGATCTGTCGCTCGCCTCGTCGCGGCCCCGTCTGCCGTTGTCGCAACGGCCCTATTACCAGGTGCTGATCAGAGGCGAGCAGCTCGAGCCGAAGTCGGGCAGGGCCGACGATTTCGCCTGGCCGCCGAGCTAGGCAAGCGCGGCAGCGATCTCTTACCGCGCGAAATCCTTAGCGCGGCAGGTCGGTCCTTCCCATCAGGAACTTGTCGATGGCGTGGGCCGCCTGGCGGCCTTCGCGGATGGCCCAGACCACCAGCGACTGGCCGCGGCGCATGTCGCCGGCGGCGAACACCTTGGACCGCGAGGTGCGATACTCGAGCTCATTCGCCTTGACGTTGCCGCGCTGGTCGAGATCGAGCCCGAGCGTCTTGATCATGCCCTCCTGCACCGGGATGCAGGAAACCCATGGCGAGAAACACCAGATCGGCGGGGATCGTGAACTCGCTGTCCGGGATCGGCTTCATCTGCTCGTCGAGGCGGATGCATTCGAGCTGCTCGACCTTGCCGTCGCCGAGGAAGCGATTCGTCGCCACGCTGAAATCGCGGGCGGCGCCCTCGGCCTGGCTCGACGAGGTGCGGAACTTCAGCGGCCAATGGGGCCAGGTGAGCGATCCTTGTTCTCATGCGCGGGCGGCTGCGGCATGATCTCGAGCTGCGTCACCGAGGTCGCGCCTTGGCGGAAGGCGGTGCCGATGCAGTCCGAGCCGGTGTCGCCACCGCCGATCACGACGACGTGCTTGCCCTCGGCAGGATCGGCTCGACGTCGCCGAGCGGCTCGCCGGACACGCGGCGGTTCTGCTGCGGCAGATAGTTCATGGCGAAATGGATGCCCTCAAGCTCCCGGCCGGGCACGCTGAGATCGCGCGGATGCTCGGCGCCGCCGGCACAGCAGCACCGCATCGTAGTCGCGCTCGAGCTTCTGCGATGCGCACGTCGTGGCCGACATTGACGTTGTAGTGGAAGGTGACGCCCTCGGCCTCCATCTGCGCCACGCGGCGCTCGACGATGTATTTTTCCATCTTGAAGTCGGGGATGCCGTAGCGGAGCAGGCCGCCGGCCTTGGCATTCTTCTCGTAGACATGGACGTCATGGCCGGCGCGGGCGAGCTGCTGCGCCGCGGCGAGCCCGGCGGGCCCGGAGCCGACAATGGCCACGCGCTTGCCGGTTTTCTTGCTTCGGCGGCTGCGGCTCGATCCAGCCCTCCTCGAAGGCCTTGTCGGCGATCGAGCATTCGATGGTCTTGATCGTGACCGGCTCGTCGATGATGTTGAGCGTGCAGGCGGCCTCGCAAGGCGCCGGGCAGATGCGGCCCGTCACCTCGGGGAAGTTGTTGGTCGAATGGAGGTTCTGCGCGCGCCTCGGACCAGTCGGCCTGGTAGACGAGATCGTTCCAGTCGGGGATCTGGTTGTTCACCGGGCAGCCGGTATGGCAATAGGGGATGCCGCAATCCATGCAGCGGGCGGCCTGGCGCGTGACCTCCGCGTCGCTCGCAGGGATCACGAACTCCTTGAAATGGCGCACGCGATCGGCGGCCGGCTCGTAGCCCGGTCCTGACGATCAATCTCAAGAAAGCCCGTGATCTTGCCCATCAGAGTCACGAATCTCCGCCCTAAATCATCTCAACAACCCGGGCCTGGCATGGCCAGCCTCCGGCATCCTCGTCAGCGTATCGCACTTTTCGCGCGGCAGGGCCACAGCCCTGGTGCCGAAGCCCAGGACATGGCCGCTTTCCTGCCTGATTATTTGCCGTTACCGCGCAGACCGATCTCGATTTCTCCGAGGCCGGTCTTGTCGGCGACCTGCTGGCGCGCCATCTCCTCCAAGGCGCGCCGATACTCGACCGGCATGACCTTGATGAATTTCGGCAGATACGTCCGCCCAGTTGTCGAGGATTTCCCGCGCGCGCGACGAGCCCGTGTAGTGGAGATGGTTCTCGATCAGCTGGTGCAGCCGCTCCTCGTCGAAGCGCGTCATGTCGGACAGATCCACGAGGCCGTGGCTCTCGAGGTCGCCGCCCTGATGGCGCCGGTGCTCCATGACCTGGTTCTCGCTCGGGATCGGCTCGAGATCGACCATCGCCATGTTGCAGCGCTGCTCGAAATCGCCGTCCTCGTCGAGCACATAGGCGATGCCGCCGGACATGCCGGCCGCGAAATTGCGGCCCGTGGGCCCGATCACCGCGATCACGCCGCCGGTCATATACTCGCAGCCGTGATCGCCGGTGCCCTCGACGACGGCGATGGCGCCGGAATTGCGCACGCCGAAGCGCTCGCCGCCGACGCCGCGGAAATAGCATTCACCGGCGATCGGCGCCATAAAGCACCGTGTTGCCGACGATGATCGACTTCTCGGGCACGATGCCGGACTTCGCCGGCGGACGGACGATGATGCGGCCGCCGGACAGGCCCTTGCCCACATAGTCGTTGCCTTCGCCGACGAGTCGAGCGTGACGCCGTGGGCAAGCCAGGCGCCGAAGCTTTGGCCGGCGGAGCCCTTGAAGCGGATCCAGATCGTGTCCTCGGGCAGACCCGCATGCCGTAGCGCTTGGCGATCGCGCCCGAAAGCATGGCGCCGGTGGAGCGGTTGACGTTGCTGATCGGCAGATCGAGCTTGACCGGCTTCTTATCTTCGATCGCGCCGCGGCAAAGCTCGATGAGCTTCCTGTCGAGCACGTCGTCGAGACCGTGATCCTGGCGCTCGGTATTGCGGATGGCGACGCCCGGCCGGACCTCGGGCCTGTGGAACAGCCTGGTGAAGTCGAGACCCTTCGCCTTCCAATGGTCGATCGCCTGGCTCTTATCGAGCACCTCGGTGCGGCCGATCATCTCGGAGAAGGAGCGGAAGCCGAGCGCCGCCATGTACTCGCGCACCTCTTCGGCCACGTAGAAGAAATAGTTGATGACGTGCTCGGGCTTGCCCTGTGAAGCGCGCGCGCAACACCGGGTCTTGCGTCGCGATGCCGACCGGGCAGGTATTCAGATGGCATTTCCGCATCATGATGCAGCCGGCGGCGATCAAGGGCGCGGTGGAGAAACCGAACTCGTCGGCGCCGAGCAGCGCGCCGACGACGACGTCGCGGCCCGTGCGCACGCCGCCGTCGACCTGGACCGCGATGCGGCCGCGCAAGTCGGTTCAGCACCAGGGTCTGCTGGGTCTCGGCGAGCCCGATCTCCCATGGGCGAGCCGGCATGCTTGATGGAGGTAAGCGGCGAAGCGCCGGTGCCGCCCTCGAAGCCGGCGATGGTGACGTGGTCGGCCATGGCCTTGGCAACGCCCGCGGCGACCGTGCCGACGCCGATCTCGGAGACGAGCTTCACCGACACGTCGCCCGTCGGGTTGACGTTCTTCAGGTCGTAGATCAGCTGCTTCAGATCCTCGATCGAATAGATGTCGTGATGCGGCGGCGGCGAGATGAGCCCGACGCCGGGCGTCGAGTGGCGCACCTTGGCGATGGTAGCGTCGACCTTGTGGCCGGGAAGCTGGCCGCCTTCGCCGGGCTTGGCGCCCTGCGCCATCTTGATCTGCATCATGTCGGAGTTGACGAGATATTCCGTCGTCACGCCGAAGCGGCCCGAGGCCACCTGCTTGATGGCCGAGCGCATGGAGTCGCCGTTCGGGAGCGGCGTGAAGCGGTCCACCTCCTCGCCGCCTTCGCCGGTGTTCGACCTGCCGCCGATGCGGTTCATGGCGATGGCGAGCGTGGTATGCGCCTCGCGGCTGATCGAGCCGAAGGACATGGCGCCGGTGGCGAAGCGCTTGACGATCTCTTGCGCCGGCTCGACCTCGTCGAGCGGAATCGGCGCACGCCCCATTTCCTCGGCATTCCTGATGCGGAACATGCCGCGCAAGGTGAGCAGCTCCTCGGACTGCTCGTTGATCGCCTGAGCGAAGGCGCGATATTTCTCAGGCAGCTTGCCGCGCACGGCGTGCTGCAGGTCGGCGACCACTTGCGGGCGCCAGGCGTGGGTCTCGCCGCGCATGCGGAACGCATATTCGCCGCCGACTTCCAGCGCGTTCTTGCAGCACCGGCGCATCGCCGAAGGCCAGGCGGTGGCGCTCGACGGTCTCGCGCGCGATCTCCTCGAGGCCGACGCCCTCGACTTGCGTGTGCGTGCCGGTGAAATACTTGGTCGACGAAGTCGGCTTCGCAAGCCCACGGCATCGAAAATCTGCGCGCCGCAATAGGACTGATAGGTCGAGATGCCCATCTTGGACATGACCTTGAGGATGCCCTTGTCGATCGCCTTCATGTAGCGCTTGATGGCTTCCTCGACCGTCAGCTCCTCGTCGAGCTCCGGCACGCATGGCCTCGATGGTCTCGAAAGCGAGATAGGGATTGATGGCCTCGGCGCCGTAGCCCGCGAGCGTGCAGAACTGGTTGCACCTCGCAGGCCTCGCCGGTTTCGACCACGAGACCGACCGATGTCCGCAAGCCGCAACGGATCAAATGATGATGCACCGCGCTGGTGGCGAGCAGCGAAGGGATCGGAATGCGCTCCGCGCCGGTCGCCCGGTCGGACAGGACGATGATGTTCTCGCCCTCGCGCACGGCCGCCTCGGCGCGCTGGCAGAGCTTGTCCAGCGCCGGTCCCATGCCGGAGGCGCCCTTCTCGGCGGGATAGGTGATGTCGAGCGTCACCGTGCGGAACTGGTTGTCGGCGACCTCGCCGATGGCGCGGATGCGCTCCAGATTCTCGTTGGTGAGGATGGGCTGGCGCCGCTTCGAGGCGCTTCTGCTTCGAGGTGCCTTCGAGGTCGAGCAGGTTTGGCCGCGGACCGATAAAGGTCACCAGCGACATCACCAGCTCCTCGCGGATCGGATCGATCGGCGGGTTCGTCACTTGCGCGAAATTCTGCTTGAAATAAGTATGCAGCAGCTTCGGCCGGTCGGACAGCGCCGAAATCGGCGTGTCCGTGCCCATGGAGCCGATGGCTTCCTGGCCGGTTTGGGCCATGGGCGTCATCAGGAACTTCATGGCCTCTTGGGTGTAGCCGAACGCCTGCTGGCGATCGAGCAGGCTCACATTGGTGCGCGCAGCGGGCGCAGAGCCGCCCGGCAATTCGTGCACGCGGATCTGCGTGCGGTCGAGCCATTGCTGATAGGGATGAGCTGCGGCGAGTTCCGCCTTGATCTCCTCGTCGGAGACGATGCAGCCCTTCTCGAGGTCGATGAGCAGCATCTTGCCCGGCTGCAGCCGCCACTTCTCGACGATCCTCTCCTCGGGGAAGGGCAGCACGCCGGTCTCCGAGGCCATGACCACGAGACCGTCGTCGGTGACGAAATAGCGCGCGGGCCTCAGGCCGTTGCGGTCGAGCGTGGCGCCGATCTGGCGGCCGTCGGTGAAGGCCATGGCGGCGGGGCCGTCCCACGGCTCCATGAGGCAGGCGTGATATTCGTAGAAGGCGCGGCGCTCGGCATCCATGAGCGGGTTGCCGGCCCAGGCTTCCGGGATCAGCATCATCGCCGCGTGGGCGAGGCTGTAGCCGCCCTGCACCAGGAACTCGAGCGCGTTGTCGAAGCAGGCGGTGTCGGACTGGCCTTCATAGGAGATCGGCCACAGCTTCTCGATGTCTGGACCGAACAGGGGCGAGGAAACGCTCGCCTGACGGGCGGCCATCCAGTTCACGTTGCCGCGCAGCGTGTTGATCTCGCCGTTATGGGCGACCATCCGGTAGGGGTGCGACAGCTTCCAGGACGGGAAGGTGTTGGTCGAGAAGCGCTGATGCACCAGCGCGAGCGCCGAGGCGAACAGCGGATCGTGCAGATCCTGGTAGTAGGCGCCGAGCTGATAGGCGAGGAACATGCCCTTGTAGACCAGCGTGCGGCACGACAAGGACACGGTATAGAAGCCGATGTCGCGGCCGCCGGTCTCGCCATTGATGGTGTTGGAGATGACCTTGCGCAGCAGGTAGAGCCGGCGCTCGAAATCGGCTTCGTCGGTGATGCCGGGTCCGCGGCCGATAAAGACCTGGCGATGGGTGGGCTCGGTATCGATCACCATCGGCGACAGGCAGGCATTGTGGGTCGGCACGGTGCGCCAGCCGAGCAGCTGCATCCCCTCGGCCTCGACGACCCGCTCGATCACGGACTCGCAATAGATGCGCTGAGCCTGGTTTGAGGGCATGAACATGTGGCCGACGGCATACTCGCCGGGCTCGGGCAGCTTGATGTTCAGCGGCGGACAGACCTCGCGGAAGAACGCGTGCGGGATCTGCACCAGAATGCCCGCGCCGTCGCCGTCGCGCGGATCGGCGCCCGCGGCGCCGCGATGGGTGAGGTTCTCGAGGATCTGCAAGCCATATTTGATGATCGTATGGCTCTTGCGTCCGTTCAGGTCGGCGACGAAGCCGACACCGCAAGCGTCGTGCTCGAAGGCCGGATCATACAGTCCTTGCGCTTGCGGCGGGGAGGACCGCGCCGCATCGAAATGTCCGGGAATGAGCTTACGGGGTGCCATCGTCTATGGAACCTCGGCCCTTGCCGCAACAACACGACGCGGGGCCTGTTAGGAGTTTGGCGGACGGCCAGCCTCTTCACCAGCAGAAGCCACCAGAATAGACCTGTGGGGCTAGAGCAAAGAACCGGCTTTTAGGGTGGCTGGCGTCCTTGCGCCAGCGCATGCGGGCCGAGACTGGAATTCGCCTCTCCGAGAGACGCTTTTGCCTCACGCCGCAACCCCCAGCACAAAGGTCAGCAAGCCTGTCCTATCTAATGTCAAAATGACAGATTTCCAATAGGCACACAAGCAGAGATTCCGGTGTTTTCGCGTATGGCCACTCAGCCTGTTCACCGCGATCTGGCGGAGGCTTGATTTGACGTGATCGCCCCGCCGCTGGCCTATTTGCGTGGACGATCCGGCCTGCCGGAGCCGTCTTCCTGCGCAATCCCATGACCCCAAAGGAGCTGACATGACCCACGAAACAAAGCCGATCTCCGCGCTCGCGGTGGCTTCCGCCTTCGCCGCCGCGCTTGGCCTGGCCGCCACCGGCACCGCTGCGAGCGCGGCGGATGAGAAGGAGAAGTGCTACGGCGTAGCCGCGGCGGGCGAAAATGACTGCGCCGCGGGCGCGGGCACGAGTTGCGCCGGCACCTCGAAAGTCGACTATCAAGGTAATTCCTGGAAGCTTGTGCCGAAGGGCACCTGCACCACCATGGAGCTGCCCGGGGACCGTAAAGGCAGCCTCGAAGCGCTCGACCGCGACCTGCCGCCCGCTTAATGGCGATGACGCAACGCTCGACCGGCTTGAGCCCGATCCCGCCACGCGCCGGGGTCGGGCTTAAGCACCAGCATTGCCGCGAGATCCTCGAGACCACCCCCGATATCGGCTGGTTCGAGATCCATGCCGAAAACTATATGGGCGAGGGCGGTCCGCCCCACGCGCACCTCATGGCCATCCGCGAGCGATACGAGCTGTCGCTGCACGGCGTCGGGCTATCGATCGGCGGCAGCGATCCCCTCGACAAGGATCATCTCGCGCGCCTCAAGGTTTTGGCCGACCGCTATCAGCCCGCGCTGTTCTCCGAGCATCTCGCCTGGTCGAGCCACGGCGCCGTTTATCTCAACGATCTTCTACCGCTGCCTTACACGGCCGAGACGCTCGCCATCGTGTGCGACCATATCGATGAGGTGCAGGAGGCGCTGCAGCGCCGGATGCTGCTCGAGAACCCGGCGACTTATGTGGCCTTCGCGGAGAGCACGATGAGCGAAGTCGCGTTCCTCGACGAGGTCGTGCGGCGCACCGGTTGTGGGCTTCTGCTCGACGTGAACAATGTCTTCGTGCAAGCGGTCAATCACGGCTTCGATCCGGCTGCCTATCTCGCGCGCTTTCCAATAGAGCATGTGGGCGAGATTCATCTCGGCGGGCATGGGCAAGACGCCGACGATGACGGCACGGTTCTGCTGATCGACGATCACGGCCGCGCCGTGGCCGATCCGGTCTGGTCGCTCTATGGCGAGGTGCTCGCCCGCACCGGTCCCATCCCGACCTTGATCGAATGGGACAACGACGTGCCGGCTTGGCCGGTTCTGCTCGCCGAGGCGTTGCGGGCCGATGCGCTCATCGCCGGCCTGCAAGACGAAATATGTGCGTGCGGCCCGGGCCGCCTTCAAACGGCGTCGTCATGGTGATGCGCTCGAGCGAGATTCAGGGCGATTTTGCGCGTGCCGTTCTCGACGGGGACGCCGCGGTGCCGGCGCAGCTTGTGAGGAATGTGCCCGGGGCGCCCGTGCGGCGCTTCGGCGTTTATCGCAACAATGTCTATGCGAGCCTGATCGACATGCTCGCCGCGCGCTTTCCGGCGACCGCGCGGCTGGTTGGCGATGATTTCTTCCGCGCCATGGCACGGCTCCATGTCAAGACGGCGCCACCGGTCTCGGCCGTCCTGCTGCACTATGGCGGAGGCTTTGCCGACTTCATCGCGGATTTTCCGGCGGCGGATCCCGTTCCCTATCTTGCCGATATCGCCCGGCTCGAATGGGCTTGGCATCAGGCCTATCACGCGGCGGACGCCGAGCCATTGCCGCTTGCGGCCCTCGAAGCGGCGAGCGGCGCGGCGGCGGAAGCGCGGGTCACCCTTCATCCCTCGCTCCGCATCGTGCGCTCGGCCTATCCGGTCGTGACCATCTGGCAGCGTGCGAGGCGGGAGAGCAACGGCGAAACCGTGCGGCTTCCGGCATGGGACGAGGACGCGCTCGTGACGAGGCCCCGGCTCACCGTCGAGGTGCGCCGCTTGCCCGGAGGCGGGGCCGCCTTTGTCGGTGCGCTGTCAGGAGGATCTACGCTCCATGAGGCCGCGGCCTGCGCGCTCCTGCAAGTCCCGAAGTTCGATGTGGCGGCCACTCTTGCGGGCCTGATGGAGAGCGGCGCCATCGCCCGCCTTGAGACGTGAAGTCCTAACGAAACCTTCATGCCCCGTTAAGGCTAACCTAAGCAGTGCGGCGTAACCTTTAGCCCAGCCGCCTTGATGTTCAGCGTATGTGCGGCACTTCTGGCAGGTTCTCTCCCATCTGCACCTGCGAACTGAGAAGGGCGCCCTCTTTTCACGGAGGACGCCCTTCTTGTCAGTCACCAGACGATAAATTGTGTGGCCGGTTAAGCGGCGGCCTTGCTGTCGATCACCTTGGGCTTCTCGGTCGCCACCTTGGTCGTGATCTCGATGGTGCGGGGCTTCATGGCCTCCGGCAGCTCGCGCATGAGATCGACATGCAGCAAGCCGTTCTCGAGACTCGCACCTTTCACGATGACGTAATCGGCGAGCTGGAAGCGCCGCTCGAAGCTGCGCGAGGCGATGCCGCGATGCAGGTAGGTCGACTCTTCAGCCTCGCCATGCTTCTCGCCGCGAATCGAAAGCGTGTTCTCCTTGACCTCGATATCGAGATCGCTCTCGCCAAAGCCCGCGACTGCCATGGAAATGCGGTAGGCGTTCTCGGCGACCCGCTCGATATTGTAAGGCGGGTAGCTCGGGGTCTCGCCCTCGAACGAACTCAGCGTATCGAGCAGCGAGCCGACGCGGTCAAAGCCGATGGTGGAACGGTAAAGGGGGGTCAGATCGAAGTGTCTCATGTCACATCCTCCACAAGAAGCGATATGGTCATTGCCCGCTCGTGCTTCCGAGCCGGGCGTTCGTCCAAAGTGCAAGCCTGACGGCCTTGCAGCGTGGGATATGGGAATGCGAAATATCTTCGTCAAGGGGACTACTCTGCTGAAAATAAAGGCAAATTGTGAGAGCCACTGGCGAGACGGGGAACAAGCGCAGCGTTGCGTGGCAAGGCTGTGGCCTTGGTGCGCCGCGCTGCTATAAAGCGAACGCGCTTCGGCCGCGCGTCAGCGCCGGAGCTAGGGGCCGCTCACAGTCATGGATCTCGTCTCGACACCCAAAAACCCGATCCCTCTTGGGACATCATCGGGCTTCATCGACATCCGGAAGGGCGTGCGGATTCGCTTCGCGAGCTGGCCGTCGGCGTTGCGCCAGCGGAGCGGTACCGTGTGCATCTTTCCCGGCCGCAACGAGTTCATCGAGAAATATTTCGAAGTGGTCGGCGAGCTGCGCCGCCGGGGGTTCGCCGTCGCCGTACTCGACTGGCGCGGGCAGGGGGGCTCGAGCCGGTTGACGCGAAGCCAGATGAAGGGCCACGTCCGCGATTTCAGCGATTACGAGGAAGACGTCACCCACTTCATGAAGTCGGTGGTGTTGCCGGACTGCCCTGCGCCCTATTACGCGCTCGCCCATTCCATGGCGGCGACGGTGATGTTCAAAGCCGCCACTAAGCGGGGCTGCTGGTTCAGCCGCCTGGTCTTGACGGCGCCGATGGTCAAGCTCGAGAACCTGCCCATGCCGCAAGCCTTATGCGGGCGGCTGGCGGACGGGCTCACCCTCTTCGGTTTCGGTAAGCAGGTGGTCCCCGGCGGCCACAATGAGAGCTGGACGAGCGAGGAATTCGAAGGCAACCCGCTCACGTCCGACCGGGAACGATTCTTCCGTAATGTGTCCGTGCTGCATGCGGCGCCTCAGCTGGCCGTGGGGCCGCCCACGATCGGCTGGCTGAACGCGGCGTGCGAGGCCATGGCGGAACTGGATGACGAGCACTTCGCGCCGCGCATCCGCATTCCGTCTCTGATGGTCGCGGCCGGCGACGATCAAGTGGTCTCGAACAAGGCCATCGAGGATCTTGCCTCGCGATTGAGAGCGGGCTCACAGCTCGTGCTCAGAGGGGCGCGCCACGAAATCCTGCAGGAACGGGATTCGATCCGCGAGCAATTCTGGGCGGCCTTCGATGCCTTCGTGCCGGGCGTCGCCCTGAGCAAGGCCGGTTAGCCGGACAAGATCTCAAGGGCGGCGGCATGGAGGCGCCGGTCGCCGGCGGCGATGATGCGGCCGCCCTCGCGCGGATCGCCGCCCTCCCAAGTCGAGACCACGCCGCCGGCCCGCTCGATGATGGGGACGAGGGGCAGGATATCGAAGGGCTTTAAGTCGCTCTCCACCACGAGATCGATCTGGCCGAGGGCCAAGAGACAATAATTGTAGCAGTCGCCGCCGAACCGCCTCAGGCGCACCGCACGGCTCAAACGCACGAAGGCATCCTCGTCACCACCCTCGAACATGTCGGGCGTCGTCGCGGCGAGGACTGCGTGGTCGAGCGTGGCGCAGGCGCGGGTTCGCATGGCCGAGGTGTTCCCGTCGCGGCGAAAAAACGCATCGCTCTCGCCACTCCAGAAGCGCTCGCGCGTATAGGGTTGATCCATGAGCCCGAGAAGCGGTGCGCCGGCTTCGGTGAGCCCGATCAGCGTGCCCCACAAAGGCTGGCCGATAATAAAGGCGCGCGTGCCGTCGATGGGATCGATGATCCAGCGATAGTCCGCGCTGCCATGGCTCTCGCCGAACTCCTCGCCGAGGATGCCGTGGGCCGGATAGGCGTTGGCGAGGGCGTCTCTGATGGCGGACTCCGCATCGCGGTCGGCCGCCGTGACCGGATCGAAGGAATCGCCTCCTTTATGGTCAATGGCGACGCCTGTGCGAAAATGCGGCAAAATGACCGCGCCAGCGCGATCGGCAAGGCCATGAGCAAAGGCCAAAAAGGCCTCGAAATTGGGGTTTTCTGTTTCGGACACGGCAGAGCCTTGGGGGCGTTTGCCCTTAAGAGTCAAGGTTTAGCGGATCATCGCTCGGGTGAAACGGCTGAAAGCAAGGGGTAGCGGCAGATTCGGTGACCGTTCTGCACCAGTCTTTCAGGAATGCCACAGGCTGGGGTAGACGTTCCTTGATTTTTGTGCGCCGCAATGACATATTGTTGCAATGCGGCATGGCTCTCCAGGCTGTGCCGCTGCCCTCCTTGGGCGTTTCCTCCCTAGACTTGGGCCGTTCGTTCAATCGGACGGCCCATTTTTTTGAAATCGTCTCTCGTCTCTCGGGCGGGGCTGCGCCATCTACTCGGCAGCGGCCCGCGGAATAGCGAGTCCCGGGATGCCCGGCACGAGTCCGCGCACCATGGTTTCGAGGCTTTCACGCAGCCGTTCGAAACCTGACAATTTTTCAAATCGGGTCTCGTCCATATAGAGCGCGCGGTTGATTTCGATCTGAAGAACATGCTGCGCCTTATGGGGGCGGCCGTAATGCTCGGTGATGTAACCGCCAGCATAGGGCTTGTTCAGCGCCACCGCATAGCCGAGGCCTTCGAGCTGGCTGGCCGCGAGCAGGGTCAACGCGCCGTTGCAGGAGGTGCCGAAGCGGTCGCCAAGGACGAAGTCCGGCCGCTCTCCGCTCTGGGCCGCGCCCGGATTAGACGGCATGGAATGGCAGTCGATCAGCACGCACAAGCCAAATTCTCTTTTTGCTTCAAGCAGAAGCGCGGACAGCGTGTTGTGATACGGCGTATAGAGCCGGTTGATGCGCTCCAACGCCGCTTCCACGGAGAGCGGCTCGCGATAGATCTCGTCGGACTCCGACACGATGCGGGCGATCGTGCCGAGGCCGCCGACCACGCGAACCGATTGGGTATTGGCGTAATGGGGCAGGCCATCGCGGAAGAGGACCGGATCGAGCTCGTAGGGCTCACGGTTCACGTCGAGATAGGCGCGGGGGAAATGGGCGTGCAGGAGTGGGGCGCCGAGATCGGTGACGAAACTGAACAGTTCCTCGACAAAGGAGTCTTCGGACCGCCTGAGCGTGTGCGGGTCGAGCCGCGAGGCGGCCAGGAAGCTGCTCGGGTAGACCCGGCCGCTATGGGGGGAATTGAACACCAGCGGCACCTTCAATTCCGCCGGCCGCGCCACGAGAAAGGGCGGATTCAACTCGGTTTCGATCGACTCGGCCTCGCTCAGGCTCATGGCCAACCCTTGATTTTGCCCGCCAAGCGGGGTCCGCATTCCTGGAATCGTAGCCTGTAAACTCTGCCAATGAGAGTTGACCGTGTCTAGGCGTGTTCTGCCTTGTGTCCGGCCCAAATAGAAGCAATGATTTGGACTTGAGTAAGGGGCGATCAAATTGGTCTTTCTGGCTAGGGGCAAGCGGTCGTTTACCAAAGTCGTGTACGCCTAACGGGCGAGAGTTGAGGGGGACGGGGAATATGGAGGCGAATGATCCACGGGCACGCAGCGTGCAGCGTATTTTGCTTGCCGAGGATGACGAGGATATGCGCCGCTTCTTGGTCAAGGCGCTCGAGAAGGCCGGTTACGACGTCGTGTCGTTCGGCAACGGGCTCGAGGCCTATGAGCGGCTCAAGGAAGAGCCCTTCATGCTCCTCCTCACGGATATCGTGATGCCCGAGATGGACGGCATCGAGCTCGCGCGCAAAGCGACCGAACTCGATCCGGATCTCAGGATCATGTTCATCACCGGCTTTGCCGCCGTGGCGCTCAATCCGGACAATAACGCGCCGAAAGACGCCAAGATCCTGTCGAAACCGTTCCACCTGCGCGATCTGGTGGATCAGGTGGAGCGGATGCTCGCGGCTTAAGGCTAAAGGGGCGAAACGGCGGGTTGCCTTCGCCCACCGCCACCCATATAGAAGTCGACCTTGCCTCGGGGCAGCGGGCGGTTAGCTCAGCGGTAGAGCACTACGTTGACATCGTAGGGGTCACTGGTTCGATCCCAGTACCGCCCACCATCATTGATCTCGGGGTCTCAGCCGGAAGAGGGCATTAGGGACAGCGCTGAGCGCTTCACCTTGAGTTGGGGTTTCCCGCGATCGTGCCATCACACTGACGCCTCACTCTCGACAGGCTCCGGGCTTTGAGATGAGTTCCATCAACTCGGATTCCTGCTCATCTTCGTCGTAAAGATCGTCCTCATCGGGCGGCGCGACATCCTCGCGCACCGCTGCCCTACCCATCGCTGTCTCGATCAGTCTCAGGAGGCGTTCTCGGCGATCGTCGAAGAATTTTTCGAAATCGTCCGCCTCCAGTTGAGCAATGTCGATCTCATGCGAATGCAAGATTTCCTGCAGTCGTTCGACCTTGATCGGCGGATTCTTTTCCGCCGCCCCTTTCGAGGCGTCCGAGATAGGTCGAGGGTGCGATACCGCCAATAATCCGATTGGTCCGGGCGGAGAGCGGAGTTCTTGTTGATAATGCTGTTGTAGCGCTTGGGCTCGATCGGTTCAGGCCTTCGCGCCTTGCACCAAGCCTCAGGAAAGATGTGGTGAATATCGACATTCTCATCGAAGAAGACCGCCTGGTCGAAAGGCTGACCAGAGCGGAAGTCTTCTGCGCCCGTCTTCATCAGGAGAGCATGGACACCCTTGTAAGCTGCGGAGAGACGTGACCGCAGAGTACGCAAACGTTCCTCGCGGAAGTCGGCACGCTCGATCGTTTGCGGCAGTGGCCCGCCGGCAACCCAGCGACTGAAATCACGAATGTCGAGCGAGAAGCGAGACTCGACAGCAGACCCGTAAAGTTCTCCGAAGACCCCGCACCAGTACCATTGACTGAGGCGCTGCCGGACGGCGTCGTGCTCCCAGACCGCACCCAGCTCGGTAAGAATCGCGGCCAGCGGAACGAGCTGTGTCTGATAAGGCAGATCGCGAACGCGAAAGATTTCGGAGGCCATGCAGGAATTTGGCTGCGTTGAGATAGCCCTGTTCGACCTGATCGGCAAATTGCTTGTAAGCGGCGAGCGGCAGCTGCAGGAGGCTGTTGCGGTTGGCGCTGATCGCCCGGCGGCTCCCTGCCCTCCTCCAGTGCCTGCTCGCGGAGAGCTTTCGTATGCAACAACGAAATAGCCTGGAGAAATTCGACCGGCTCGACCTTGGCAAGCACGGGCTGCTTGGCGAGCCTGTCACGACGCGACTTCCAGTCATCGCGGAGGTGAAACTCCTCCGCCGCGTACATCGCAGTCACCAGCTCGAAAGGCATCGAGTGCCTTACCGCCCGTGTTGACCTTCTCGAACACCAGGCAGACCGCCGCTCGCGAGGTGTCCTTGCCGAGCGTGATGACCGGGAGCTGGTACTCCGTGAAGTTGTTGACGACCTCCTTGGAGAACTCGTTGATCAGCGTCATGTGCTCTTTGCGCGCTTCCATATCCTGGAGCACCCAAGTCAGCGCATTCTGGACCCAGATCTGAGCCTCAAAGATGCGGTCGATTGGGAAGTGGAGCGCAGCGAACTCCTTCTCCTCCAATGAAAGGTCGAGTTCAATATCACGGCCGAAATTCGTCCGGCGTATCTCGGTCCTCAGGTACAGCCAAGATAGCATCGCGCCGGGTAACGCCCGGATCCGAGAGATCCTCTAATATCGAAATAGAAGTGCAGCTTTGCCGGCCGCTTCTTGGCGTTCTGCGTCCGAACCGGTTCAGGTGTAGACGTCGCTTGGTAGAGCGACGTCATCCGCTGCTGGCCGTCGAGAAGATAGGCCTCCAGCTTCTTCTGCGGCTCAGGTGCCCCCTCGACAGGACGGACGGCAAAATTCACTTCGCCCGAAGCATCGAGTGTCATCAGCGCACCGACCGGAAAGCCTTCCGAGATCGATGCTAGGAGATCAATGATCCGATTTGATCCAATACCCAGCCCCGCTGGAAATCGGGCAGTTGCAGCTTTCCCTCATGACACTCCCGCATGAGGTCCTTGAGCGAGACCGGATGTGTTTTGAACGACGTCGTCACGTGCTTCCCCCAACAAGCGTTCCTGCGAAAGCGGATAATATCTGCCGACCAGCTTAAAACGTTCAATCGAACCGATATGATGTCCAAGCATGAAGGAGAGGCGAATGATAAGCAAATGGGCATGGCGTAATCGATGCTTGCCCGCCCACGGGTTGCCGCCTCCCGATGATAGGGTAGGCTTGTCCCCGTGCAATCTCAGATGAAGCCTATGAAGCGCTCCTCCTCGCCGGTCCGGCTCATCGGCCCCCTAATCTTTATCGTCATGCTGGTGCTGTCGGTGCCGGCCGTGGCGCTCGCGGTGCTTTACCTCGATGCGTTCGAGCCCGTGCGCCGGTCCAATATCGAATATCTGCTTGGCGACGCCCTCGATATCGCGGTCGAGGTCAGGGGCCCGATCACGGTGAGCGTCGATTGGGAGCCGACGATCAGCATTGGGGATGTCGCAGCCGTCGAATCCGAGATGCCGTCAGACCTCAAGGCGATGTCGGCGAGGTCGTTGAGCCTTAAATTGCCGCTGGTGCCGCTGCTGGCCGGCCAGGTGCAGCCCAACACGCTGGTTGTCAACGGGCTCGAACTTGCCATCAAAATTCCGGAAGGCGGGGCGGCCGAGGACGAGGACGGCATCGATACCGCCGAGGTGGTCGCCGATTTTCTTCGCTCCCGTTTCGCCGACGATCTCACCTTGAACGAATCCGAGATCACCTATGCCAATCTCGATAGCGGCTTCTGGCTTCGCTATGCGTTCGACGAAATCGACACGCGCCGCACCGCCGATGGAACGGTCCAACTCGCAAGCACCGGCCAATTGAACGGCGAGCCTCTGACGCTCGAGGGGAGAGTGGACCCGCCGGGTGGGGACGATGACGAGCGAGCATTCTCTTTCTCACTGGCGCATGCCGGGCTGACCAACACGCTTCAGGGCACCTATAGCTTCGGCGTGTTTCACGACACGGTGAACATGGCGCTCGAGTCCTCGGTACCGGACTTGAAACGATTTCTCGCCATTTACGGCATCAGTGGCGAGGTGGCGGGATCGGGCAAGCTCGAGACGCAGCTGACGGGATCGCTCGATGCGCTGAAACTTTCGGACCTCGCGCTCACGCTCGCCTTCCAGACCGGCGACAAATATCAGCTGACGGGCGGCGTCGCCGACATCGCCGCGGGGACCGGCCTCGATCTGTCGCTGACGGGATCGTTTGCGCGCACGCCCTTGGCCGAAGGCGAGCAGCCGCCGATCTACGATATCGGCATCACCGGCTTCAACGGCCGCATCGAGGGATCGCTCGACGGGGCTTCGGTGCGCGACGTTCATGTGTTCACCAGCTCGATCACCGCCAATCTTCGCGACATCGGGCCGATCACCGCCGAGCGGCTGTACAAGGATAGAGACGGCCGGCTCGGGCTCTACGATGTGCTGGTGCTCGCGGGCGATCCCGAGCGTCCGAGCGTGCGTGTGGCCGGCACCGTGAAAGACATCATCAGCTTCAAGGGCGTCGACCTCAAAGGCGAGATCGACTTCCTTACTGCCGATTTCCTCGATTTGGCAGCGGAAGAGCACGCCGAGGAACTCGGCCACCTCGTCGGCAATATCGCGATCTCCGATGCCGACGGCTCGCTCGGCATCGAGTCGTTGACGGCGAACGTGACCGACAGTGCCCTGATCAAGCTCGCCATCGACCTAGTGTTCGACGACATTCCCGAAGCGAAGGAGCTGAAATTCGCCACCCATCTCGACATTCCACGGTTCAAGCCGTTCGCCGCGGCGCTCGGGAGCCAGGTCGAGGAAGTGGGCGCCGTGACATTCGACGGCACCATTACGGGGAGCGACGGAGAAGATCGTCATGGCCGGCACCACGCTCGTCGGCCAGACCACGATCAAGGGCTCGCTGGCCGGCGCGCTGCGGGAAGGGAAGCCCGTGCTGTCCGGCGACGTGTCCACCGGACTCCTGCACCTGTCGGATCTGATGAAGCTCGCATCGATCAACACGGTCTATCGGGAGAATGTCGACGAGGCGGACGAGGACGTCTTTGACTATTCGAAAGTGTGGGAGTCACTGTTCGTCGACTTGGCCGGTCAAGGTCGCCAGAATCGCGGGCGGCGGCGACGGCGCAAGCAATATCAACGGCCGGGTGACCTATCTCGCCGGCGTGATCGGGCTCGCGCCGCTGAGCTTGACCTATCTCGGCGGTAACGCCTCGGCGAACGGCAAGATCGACACGAGCGGCACCCTAAATACGTTCGCACTCAAAGGCAGCGTCAATAGCCTGCGGATCGGTGAGGTCCTGAAGCAATTGCAGGTGAGCTATCCCGTCTCGGGATCGCTGAACGTGACCTATGATCTGTCGGGCGCCGGCAACACCAAGGCGCAAATTCCGCGGTCTCTGAGCGGAAGTCTCTCGATCTCGCTGCGCAATGGCTGGATCGGCACAGGCCTGCTCGATCTCGCCGGCATGAGCCTGCCGGCTTGGTTGCTGACGAGAGCGCCGGGCGGCAACCAGGCGACGCTCGTGTGCGCGGTCGCGCCGTTCTCCTTCAAGCAGGGGCGGGGCAGCACGCGCTCTCTGGTGCTCGAGACGCGGAATGTGCAGATCGTCGGCGTCGGTTATGTCGACTATCGATCGGATCGGGTCGATCTTCATTTCAAACCGCAAGCGCTGCAGCCGCAGTTCATCAAGATCGCGCAGCCCTTCGCCATCCAAGGCACGCTCGGCAATCCGAGCGTGAGGCTCACAGGCGCGCCCGTGGCGGGCGCGATCGTGGGCACGCTTGCCTCGCCGCTGAACCTGCTTGCCACCATCATACAGCCGAAGGCAGGAACGCCGGGGCGCGTGCCGTGCCGGGTGGTGCAGTCCTCATCTCCTGGCCGGAGTGCCGCGCCCACAGCAATCAGCCGCGTCAACGTGGGCCGCTCGGTCTCGGCATCCTCGGCGGCCAGCGGCGATAGAGCCGGCCGGTCTAGAGGTCGACGATCACCTTGAACCCGCCATAGATCAGGCGCTTGCCGTCGAAGGGCATGTCCTTGCCCGACATCATGGCGGCGAGCCGCGGATCCTTCAGCACCTTGGCATTGACGCGGTCGCGGTCCTTCCTCGACTTGTAGACGATGTAGGAGAAGACGACGGTTTCGCTCGGCTTCAGCTTCACGGCCCGGGGGAACGACGTGACCTTTCCTTTCTTCACGTCGTCGGCGACGCATTCGCAGAATGCCAGCGCCCCATGCTCTTTCCAGACCTTGCCGGCCTTGCGCGCCATGCGGCGGTAAGCGTCGAGTTTGGTTTTTGGGAGCGGAATGACAAATCCATCGACATAGGCCATGGGGGCGGATCCTTAAGCTTGCGGCTGCAGTTTCTCGCAGTTCACCATCCATTGGGTGCCGAAGCGGTCGACGAAGACTGCGAATTTGTGAGCCCAGAAGGTCTCCATCATCGGCATGATCTCCGTTCCGCCTTCGGTGAGCGCCTTGTAGACCCGGTCGGCCTCGTCAGGCTCCGGGATGTTGAGGGTGACCATGGCGCCTTGCATCGGCTTGAAGCGGTCGGGCCCCGAGTCCGACGCCATGAGAACCTGGTCACCGATGACAACGCGTACATGGGCAATCTTCTTGCGCATGTCGTCTGGAATGGGATTGTCGCCGGGCATGTCGCCATAGGTGAGCATGGCAACGATCTCTCCGCCGAGGATCTGGGCATAGACGTTCATGGCTTCTTCGCACGTGCCGGGGAAATTTAGATACGGATTGAGTTTCATCTTACATTCCTGCTGAGAGTGGTGTTCCGTGTCGGTCAGTTGGCCTTGCGTTTCCTCAGGCCGCTTCAGTGAAATCGCCGAGTTGCGCTTCAAGCGCGCGTTGGAACGCCGGCCGCGACGTGCAACGCTCGATGTAGTCGCCCAAACGCTTGTCGCTTGTCACGATATCCGTCCGATTGAGAATCCTCAGGACCGCGGACATCATCAGATCGCCTGCCGTGAACCGGTCGCCGTCGAGATAAGGCTTGTCGCCGAGCGCCTGGGAGAGGCCGGCAAGACGATTTTCAAGAAACGCGACGGCGCTTGGGCGGCGCAGTTTCGCCCATTCCTCTTCGGCATAGAAAAATTCGATCATGGCGACGCTCATGACGTAAGGCTCGATGGAATTGAGGGCGGCGACGAGCCATTGCACGGCGCGGGCGCGCGCATCCGGATCCTTCGGAAGCAGCGTCTCGCTGCGCTCCCCGAGATGCAGCACGATGGCGCCGGATTCGAAGAGCGTGAGATCCTCCTCTTGGTAGATCGGGACCTGACCGAAGGGCTGCAGCGCGCGGTACTCGGCATTATTCTGTTCGCCCGGCTCGAGGAGGTGCGTGCGGTAGGGCAGGCCGGCTTCCTCAAGCGCCCAGCGTACGCGCAGGTCGCGCACCTGGCCGCGCGCGAATTGAGGAACCAGGGCGAAAGCGGAAATCGTGATCATCTCATACGCTCCTCGATAACGGCAGCTAGGCGGTGGTCAGGTAGTCCTCGAGCTTGTCGTAGGTTCCGGTCCAACCGGCCTGCATGGAGTTGCGGGCGTCTTCGAAGGCCTTCATCTCCGTTTCGCTCGCCTCGTAAGGTTCCCACTCGACCGTGACGGTCGTCTTGCCGCCCGCCTCGCTGAAGCCGATGGTCGAGAGCATGTATAGCGGCCAAACCGGCGCCATCGGGTGACGGGTCATTTCTTCATTCTCGTCGGAGAAGCCGCTGAGGAAGACGAGTTGCTGCTTCGGCACGATCTCGCGAAAAATGAACTTGCCCCACATCTCCTGACCCTGCGGCGATACCAAGCGGTAGTGGAAGACGCCGCCGGGCTTCAGCTCGAGTTTTTCGACTTCGGCCTTGAAGCCTTTCGGACCCCACCATGCCGCCATCTGTGCGGGATCGGTCCAGGCGTTCCACACCCGGTCGAGCGGCGCGTTGAATGTGCGGGAGATGACGAACGTGCCTTGCTTACTCATACTGATGGTCCCTCGAAAGCGCGCTCGAGCGCGGCGATGTCGAATTTCTTCATTTGCAGAAAGGCCTTCATCACGCGATCCGATTTCCGCGCGTCGCCCGCCGTCATCATGTCGAAGAGCGCGCTCGGGATGACTTGCCAGGACAGGCCGAACCTGTCCTTGAGCCAACCGCACGGACCTTCCGTGCCACCGTCCGAGGTCAATTTCGCCCAGTAGTAGTCGACCTCCTCCTGATCGGCACAGTGGATTTGGAACGAGATCGCTTCGTCGAACTTGAATTGAGGCCCGCCGTTCAGCGCGGAGAATTTCTGCCCGTCGAGCTCGAACGCAACGCCCATGACCGAGCCCGGCGCTTTGCCGTGAATTTCCTGCCCTTCGTTGCCGTAGTAGCTGACGGATGTGATCCGCGAATTGTCGAAGACGGAGCAATAGAGTTTGGCCGCGTCTTCGGCCTCGGTATCGAACCACAGGCAGGGCGTGATGGGCTGCTTGGCGATCGTCATTAGGTCTGCTTTCTCCTTGGTTACGCGGCGATATAGCGTTCGAGCTTATCGAGACAGCCGCTCCAACCTATCGCGTGGCGGTCGCGCGCGGGCTCGTCGAAGAACTGTTCATGAATGAGGGTGAGCACCGCGCCATTGCCGTCGGGCTTGATGAGGATGGTCACGAACGACTTGCGCTCGGGCAGGGTGCGCCAGGCCCAGGTGAAGGCGAGCTTTTCGTTCGGCACGACCTCGCGGTAGATTCCGCTCACGTGGTGCTCTTCGCCGTCCTCGGTGAAGAAGGTCACGGCGTAGCGTCCACCGACACGCACGTCAGCCTCGGCATGAGTCACCGGCCCTGTGTCGGGACCGAACCATTTCACGATTTTTTCGGGGTCGGTCCAGGCGGCGTAGACTTTGTCCGGCGCGGCATCGAGACGACGTTTGAGGGTGAGGCTCGGCTTGGTTGCGAGCTTTGCTTGGGCGGGCATCCGTCTTCCTCCACAAAGGCCGCGAGCCGGTCGAGCCGCTCGGACCAGAAGCGTTGATAGTGATTGAGCCACTCCATGGCGTGCTCCATGGGTTCGGCAGTCAGGCGGCAAGTCACCGTGCGTCCGCTTTTTGTCCGGGTGATGAGCCCCGCGTCGGACAGGACGGCGAGATGTTTCATGATGGCGGGCAGCGAGATGGAAAAAGGCTCGGCAAGCTCGCTGACCGAGAGGCTCCGGCGCGCCTCAAGCTCCGCGAGGAGCGCGCGCCGGGTCGGGTCGGCGAGGGCCGCGAAAGTCCGGTCGAGGATGGCTTCTTGATACTTAACCATATGGTTAAGTTACAGCCACGGCGTTAGGCTGTCAATCGCCGGGGCGGTGGGAGGCGCTGTGGGCCCTGAAGACCAGGAATCGCCACAATTCAAGGCATCTAGCGGAGGCGCTCGTGTTGACAGAACCGGCGGGCCTCCATATGTTCCGGCCAAGTTTTCGGGGCGGCTTTGCCGCCTCGAGCTGTTTTTGCCAAGCGATGGATGCTTTGCCATGAAGATCAAGAATTCACTGAGGTCCTTGCGTGCGCGCCATCGCAACTGCCGCGTCGTGCGCCGCCGCGGACGCCTCTACGTGATCAACAAGACCAATCGCCGCTTCAAGGCTCGCCAGGGCTAAACGCCGGTTTTTGACCGGCATTTTCCCTTCGCGACTTTTCGCGCGGAATTGCTTTGACGCATCCCGCGCCGCGCCCTTACGTTTCAAGCATGGTCAGTGACGTTAAAACGGCAAGCTTGGCGCTTGCGCTGTGCATGGCTGCGGCTCTCGGCTTGGCAGGCACACCCGTACAGGCCGGGCCCATAGTTCTGGCGCAGATCTATCTCGATACGCTTGGCGACGAACCCGAGGACGCAGAAGACCCGGCCGTCGAGGAGCCTCATTTGGATTTGCCGGGCGCTAGCGAGGGCATGGATATGCCCCGTCTCGACGGGGGACCCCAATCGGCAGTGCCCCGGGGACCACAGCCGCACGAGGCCGAGCCGGTTCTGCGCCCGGATCTCAAGAACAATGCCGATGACATGGCGCCGCCACAATCGGCCCAGGGCACCAAGGACAACAAGCTCGACCTCGAGCTTAGCGGTCTGCCGGTGGTCCCCCTCGATCGGCGGGAACAGCTCGCCGAGCTTTACAAGCAACTCGGGACCGCGGCGGATGCTTCCACCGCCCAGCCGATCATCGCGGCGATCGAAAATCTATGGGTCGCGTCGGGCAGCGACACGGTAGACCTGCTGATGAGCCGCGCGGCGCAATTCGCCAATCAAGACGACGTGGACCTGTCTCTGTCCATTCTCGACGCCGTCGTCGACATTGCCCCCCAAGAAGCCGGGGTCTGGTATTTGCGGGCCAAGGTGAACGTGCTCAAGGGCAAGCCTGAGCGGGCCTTGGCGGATCTTCGCCGGACGCTCACGCTCGATCCGAACCACTATCTCGCGATCAACGATCTCGGCCTCGTGCTCGAGCGGCTCGGCGCCAAGAAGGAAGCGCTCGAGGCGTATCGCCGGGCGCTTGCGGTCAATCCGTTCCTCGAGGATGCACGAGAGAGCGTCAAGGCGCTCAAGCGCGAAGTCGAAGGCCAAGATATCTAAGCAGGATGTCTTGCGAGACCGCTGAGCGAGCCGGCTAAAACTGCCAGTCGTCGTCCGTCTCGTCACCGACCGTCGCGATCCGCAACAGATTGGTGGCGCCTTGGGTGCCGAGGGGAACGCCCGCCGAGATGATGAGCTGCTGGCCCGACAGCGCGAAGCCTTCCTGGTAGGCGATACGGCAGGCCTTCGCCACCATGTCGTCGAGATTGCGCGGATCGTCGGTCAGCACGCAGTGGAGACCCCACACAAGCGCGAGCTTGCGGCCTGTGGCCGGGATCGGCGTGAGCGCCAGGATCGGCTGCTGGGGACGCTCGCGCGCGGCGCGCAGCGAGGTGGCGCCGGAGGCGGTGTAGCAGACAATGGCCGCGAGCTTCAGCGTCTCGGCGACGGTGCGGGCGGCGGCCGAGATGGCGTCGGATTCGGTCGCTTGCGGGTCGATGCGCTGGGCATGGATGATCGCGGCATAGAGCGGGTCGCGCTCAACCTCCTTGGCGACGCGGTCCATGGTGGCCACGGCCTCGACCGGATATTTGCCGACCGCCGATTCAGCCGAGAGCATGACCGCGTCGGCGCCCTCGAACACGGCCGTGGCCACGTCTGAGACCTCCGCCCTGGTCGGCACGGGGGCATAGATCATCGATTCGAGCATCTGGGTCGCGACGACCACGGGCTTGCCGGCGTTACGCGCCGCGCGGCTGATCTGCTTTTGCAGGCCGGGGACTTTCTCCACCGGCATCTCGACACCGAGATCGCCGCGCGCGACCATGATGCCGTCGGCGAGTTCTATGATTTCCTTGAGATGGTTGACCGCCGAGGGCTTCTCGATCTTGGCCATGATGGCGGACCGGCCGCGGGCGATCTTGCGCGCCTCCGCGACGTCCTCGGCCCGCTGCACGAAGGACAGCGCGATCCAGGCGACGCCGAGGGTCATGGCGCATTCGAGATCCGCTCGATCCTTGTCGGTCAGCGCGCCCATCGGGATCACGGTGTCCGGCAGGCTGATGCCCTTGCGGCTGCCAAGCACGCCGCTCGTCAGCACCTCGGCGTCGATGCGGACATCGCTCGCCTCGACGACGCGAAGCTTGAGCTTGCCGTCATCGAGCAGAAGCGTGTGGCCCTTCTCGACGGATTCGAAGATTTCCGGATGCGGCAGCTGGACCCGGCCCAAGCCGCCGATGGCCTCGCGGCGGACGAAGCTCAGGATGTCGCCTTGCGTCAGCCGCACGGCGCCGGAGTTGATCGTGCCAATGCGGAGCTTGGGGCCTTGCAAGTCCACCAGTAGACCGATCGGGCGGGCGAACTCGGTCTCGAGCTTCCGCGCGATCGCGTGGACTTCGCGCAAGCCGTCATGAGTCGAGTGGCTCATGTTCACGCGAAACACGTCGGCGCCCGCCTCGAACAGGCGCCGCATCGTCTCTTCGTTGGTGGAGGCAGGACCGAGCGTTGCGACGATCTTGACCCGGCGGTTTCGCCTCATTGGGACTTTGCTTCACCTTCCGGATCGGTGAGACGGACGGTCCAGTCCCGCTCCTCCCCGGTGTCGACCTCAAAAAACCCGGTCCGCTTGTGGCCCCGCTTCTCACAGTCGGTGGTGTCCCGGATGGTGAAGGATTTGTCGTCGGTGCACATGAAGAGGCTGCCGGCCCATTCGCCGCCGCGATCGTAGTCGACCGCGTGGATGTAGTAGAAACGTCCGATCAACACGCCCTTGAGCAAGGTCTCGCACGTGTGGGAGGCGATGTTCCACCATCCCTCGCTTGCCCAGCCTTCCATGTCCTTATATCCGATCGAGACGCCGACACGGCTCGCGGTCGTGTTGCAGAGCTTAAGGTCGGCATGGGCGGGTCCGGCTCCGAGCCACATGGCGAGGCCGAACACCAGCATCCCGCAAAGCTGCCACCGCATGCGGGGGCGATGGGTGCTGGGGCCAGCCAATTCGTGGGTCTCGTGTGAAGTCGACATCAGTCTCTCAAGTCTTAAATCGGTTAACGAACACCGAAAGGTAGCATCGAATTGGTTGCATTTCTCTGACCGGCCGGAGTCGATTATAAAGCCTGTTGGACCTCGTCGAACATCGCTCAAATCATCGAGCAAATGGGCCGCAACCTGGGGTTTTTGGCGATGGTTGTCGCTGCGGAACGGGGCGGAAGCAATTGGAAGGACGCGATCAGCATCGCGGGGAGTTGAGACTGGACACTGTTGTACAAGAAGAATTGGGCGAAAAGCCATACCGGAACATCACCGGGGATCTGAGCCTCGGGGTTCTTATCCTCTGCGATCACGCGGAAAACTCGATTCCCGAGGAATATGGGACACTTGGCCTCAGGCCGGAAGACCTCCACCGGCATATCGCCTTCGATCTCGGGGCGGCCGGCGTGGCGGCCGGCTTGGCCCGGCTGCTCGGGGCGCCCGCGGTTCTGAGCCGCTTCTCGCGCCTTCTCATCGACCCGAACCGCGGTCTCGACGATCCGACCCTTCTCATGCAGCTCTCCGACGGGCTCGTCGTTCCAGGGAATGTCGGCTTGAGCCGTGCGGAGATCGACGCAAGGATCGAGCGCTTCCATCGGCCCTATGACCAGGCGGTGGGCCGGGCGGTCGATGCCGGCATCGCCGCGGGCAAGCCGCCGGTGATCGTCTCGATCCACAGCTTCACCCAAGCCTGGAAGGGCGTGAAGCGGCCGTGGTCGGTCTCGGTGCTGTGGGACAAGGATCCGCGCTTGCCGTTGCCGCTGCTTGCGGCCTTGCGGCGCATTCCGGATGTTGAGGTCGGCGACAACGTGCCGTATTCGGGCCAGCTCAAGGGCGATACGCTCTATCGCCATGCCACCATGCGGGGATTGGCGCACGCGCTGATCGAGGTGCGGCAGGACTTGATCTTCAGTGAGGACGGGCAGGATGAATGGGCAGACCATCTCGCGCGTGCCGTGCGGGAGGCGCTTGGCAGAGGCGAACGGCTTCACGAGGTCGAGCACCATGGCTCCTATACCGGCGGAGACGCCGAACCAATGAGAGGATGCGGACATCATGGATGACAAGACGAGAACGGAGCTCGAAGCGGCGTCCTTCCGCCGGCTGGTCGAGCATTTGCGTGAGCGGACCGACGTCCAGAATATCGATTTGATGGAGCTCGCCGGATTCTGCCGGAATTGCCTGTCGACTTGGTATCTCGAGGCCGCCGACGAGCGCGGCATCGCCCTCAGCAAGGATGCCGCGAGAGAGATCGTCTACGGCATGCCCTATGAGGAATGGAAAGCGAAGCATCAGAGCGAACGCGCGTGAGGACGGCCGGGCGCTGCTCGTAAAACACAATTATTATCAACGGTTTTTTTAGCGTCGACCGAAGTTGCATGGGCGGACGGTGACGCTGTTTTGCAAGGGCTCTGGATAAGCGGGAAAAGCAGGGCTGGCGCCTTGCTGCGCGCCCGGATCGGGACCACTCTCGCCTTTCATCGAATCATCACAAACCTCCGAGGGTCCTGCCGTGTCGCTTCATGCATCCGCCAAAGATCAGCTTCGTACCATCGTTTCCCGTATCGAGCGGCTGGAAGAGGAGAAGGCGGCGCTGTCGGCGGATTTGCGCGAGGTCTATGCCGAGGCGAAAGGCAACGGCTTCGACGTCAAGGCGCTGCGCGCGGTGATCCGCTTGCGCAAGGTGGACGAGACCAAGCGGCGCGAGGAGGAACTGATCCTCGACACCTATCTTCATGCGCTCGGCATGACGGGCGCGGAGGCGGACGAGGAGTCCGAGGCGGCTTAGGGATTAGCGCCGGGCGAGGCGGGTCGGCGCCGGCGCCTGCGAGTTCCGCGTAGAGGCTCTTCACCGCATCGCCGGAGAATTTCTGGGCGCTTGCCAAGCCGCGATAGCCGGATGACGCGCGCAGCTTGAAGGCCGTGGGCCGGTCCATGTCATCGAACAGATAAGCGAGATTGTTCTGCTCGGGATGGACGAGCGGCGCGATGGTCTGGCTCTCGGCGACCGAGGAGTCGGTCATGAGGCTCGCCGTTTCGAACGGCACGTAGCTCAGCTCGTCTGGATGGTCGTCATCCATTTCGGGGGCGCCGACGACTTGCGCACTCTCGTAGGTCGGACTGTCGGGAGACGGGAGTTTGGCTTCGTGGCTCTTCGGCGACAGATCCGGGACTTGCGGCAGGGCAAATCCGCCCCCCGCGCTCGCATAAGCGAAATGCGGCGAGACCGGATCGTCGGCGGGCGCCAAGGCCATCGCGGCCGCGGGCTGGCCCGGCGTATAGGAGGCGAGAATGGGCTCGGGCGTTTCGAGCGGAGACGTTGATGCGGACGCGAGCTGCGGCTTCGGAGTCGGCAACGGCGCGGGTGAAGGCGCAGGCAGCGAGGCGACCATGGTCTTGCTGACCAGGCCCTTGGCCAGCGCAAGCTTGTAGTCCGCCTTGGTGATCGGCCGCCCGTCAGAAGGGATGTACCCCGTCTTGCCGCTCGGGAAGAGGGCGGCAAGCTCAAGGCGCGGCATCCGCGGCCACATGCGCACGCGTCCGGTATCGACATGGACGAATGGCAGGCCGGAGGTCGGATAGTAGCCGACGCCGCCCACCTCCTGGATCAATGCCGAAGCGCGCAGCCGCTTCACCGGCACGTCCGGAAAATGAAGATCGGAGGCCTTGCCGAGCATGTGCTGGCTCTTTTTGGCTTGGCCGCCGCCGGCCCGCCGGAGCTTGGCGTTGGTGGATGGGCTCCGGTAGCCGGAGACAAGATGCACGGGCTGTTTCGAACCGAGGGTCTCGTGCAACGTCCAAATGAGATCGATGAGCTCGCGATCCATTTGGGTCTCTTCGTTGGCCCGCCAATCCCGCATGAAGTGATTGAGCTTTTTGAGAGCCGCCTCGTCGAATTGACCGTTCCGCTTATAGGTGACGGTCAGGGTCTCTTTGGTGTGGATTTCGTAGAGCGAAAGAGTCCGGGTCTCGCCCGTGGCGCCGGCTTTGGGGGCCAGGATCATGCCGACGGTTAACAGCGCGGCGGCGGCACCGAACATGGCGCGACGTGCATTATTCCCCCGAATACGCATCCCCGACTTTCCGTTAACGTCCCTCGCCGGCGTTCGCAGACCGGCTTTTTCCCCGTGGCGTCAATCCTTTAGGGGCTAGGCGCCACCTGGCCGCGACACTATCCATCGTGACCGTTAAGCAACAGTAATCTGCAAATTGCGCGAAAAACAAGGCAAACGCATTAACCTTGCCCGGTCAGTTCCGGGCATAGTTAACGGGCCATGAGCGAGGGTCAGCGCGGGGGACAAAGCACGGTCCCGGCGCCCCGCGCGGTTCGCGGGTGCCGGCCGATCGACCAAGAATTTTCGATCTTTAGAAGTCGGAGACCGTGTCCGACACGGAGTTGCGGCGCGCCGCGGCCGGCTCGGCGATCGACTGGGTCAGCAGGTCATCGTCGTCCGGCGTCGCGGACACGGAGCGTCCATCGAACAGGGCGGACGCCATGCGGCGGTCGTGGCCGTAGAGGTCGCGGAACGTCGTGATCGAGCCGTCCTCGTTCACCCGCAAGGTGAAGTAGGTGATGTAGACCGGCACCTTGCGATGCAGCCCGACATGCTGGTCGTAGCCGGTCTCCATGGCCGACAGGGTGCGGGCCTCGCTCCAATTCTGGTCGTGCTTCAGAATGACCGCGGCAAGCTGATCGGGGTTCTGCACCCGCATGCAGCCGTGGCTTTCAGCGCGCACTTGGTTCGCGAAAAGATGCTTTTGCGGCGTGTCGTGCATGTAGACGTCGTGCTTGTTCGGGAACACGAACTTGACCTTGCCGAGCACGTTGCCGGGGCCGGGCGGCTGATAAAGATGAAGGGTGCGGATGTCGACCCGGCTCCAGTCGAGCGAATTGGGATCGACTTCGCGGCCACCATATTTGATGCGGAGGTTATGACGCTGGAAGACCGAAGTGTTCCAGCCGCTGCCGCCGCTGAACCAGCCGCCGCCGGTCTGACGGACATAGGGTCTGATCTCGTCGGTCTTGATGGAATTCGGAACGTTCCAGAACGGGCCGAACACGACCGTCTGCATTTCGTTCGAGAACACGGGTGTCTGCTTGTCGGGTTTGCCGACAACCACGCGCGTCGTGTGGATGGTCTCTTCGTCGCTCACCACGCGCAACGTGAACTCCGGAATATTCACGGTGACGTAGAAGCTGCCCTGATCACGGGGAAGCCACCGCCAGCGCTCCATGTTGAGGAGGATGGCTTTGATCTGAGAGGGGCTGCCCATGCTGCGCAGATGCGGCTGATTGAGGAGCCGCCGCGTGCCGGCGCCAACCACGCCGTCTGGCGCGGTGTTATGTGCGAGTTGAAACGACCTCACCGCATCGAAAACCGCTTCGTCGTAGAGCTCGGGATTCTGCCCGGCAGGCACATCGAGCCTGGTCCGCAGGAGCGCGACCTGAGGATCGGCGATGCCGAGTTTCAGGAGCGGGCCGCCCGGAATTTTCACGACCGGTTTTTCCGCGGCGGGTGTGTCGCCGCCACGCAGCTCGATGAGTTTCTTGCGGAGCAGCTCGAATTGCGGCTGATCGGGCTGGAAGCTTCGCAGATACGCCGCCGGGTCGGAGCGGAAGGCGATCGAACTCGATCACTTCCAACGGATTGGGCAGCGCCAATGTCGGATCGAGATTTTTCGAGATGCGCTGGGGCGTGATGCGTCCGCCGCGCGCATCGTAAGCGTAGTCGAGCACGGCGTAGCTGATCTTGATCTCCGCGTCGGCGAGTTCCTCGGTCGCGGCCGTGCCGCCCGCATCGAACCCGGCCATGCGCGGCAACTCATAGTCGGCGGCGCGCAAGCCATAGTCGTCGGCCGCCCGGATCTCGGCGATGGCGGCCTCTCCCCGGTCGGTCAACCCGTTCGCGTCGACCCAGAGCAGCTTTTGATCGGGGGTCGAGTAATATTCCACCAGGGCGCCGGTCTCGTCCTTCTTGTGCTCGGTGGTGGCGGAGAATTTCGCCGAAAGCCGGTTCTGCACGGCAATGCGAATCGCCTCGGGCCGCGTGATCAAGGTCCCGGGAGCATCGGGTTCGGCGGCTAAGGCCGGCGCGCCATGGGACGCCGCCAAAAACACAGTCAACGCGATACCGTAGATCGGCCTCATGTCCTTGCTCCCTCTGGCCGAATCACCGGATTCGGCAGCACCCGGACCCTATCCCGGGCCCCCCATATCTGGCCACACGAAGCAGTGGATTAAAGTCACTCCGCGCTTGATTTTTCTCCAAGTGTGACTTTCGAGCCGATGCGGTTCGTCCTGCTGAGACTCCCCGCAGCGGCTCGCGTCACTTAGTTTGCTCTCGCTTCGAGACCGATCTCGCGCATCTTGCGATAGAGCGTCGACCGGCCGATCCCGAGCCGCTTCGCGATCTCCGTCATGCGCCCGCGATAACGGCCGAACGCCAAACGGATCATGTCGGCCTCGACGGCTTCCAATGAGCGGATGTCGCCGGTGTCGCTGAGCGCGGCGATGCCGACGGCGTCCTTGCCGTTGCTGGACGGCACATGGATGGTCGCGGGCGCGTCGGTCGATTGACCGAGCATGACGGGGCCTTCGAAACGCGGCGTCAAATCTTTCGGTGCCGGCGCGGGCGGTACGGTGACGGCGTATCCCTCCACATGCGCGGCGACCTGGGGGAACTCGTTGACCGTCAGCATCGGCGTATCGGCGAGGACCACGGCGCGGAACACCGCATTCTCGAGCTGCCGGATATTGCCGGGCCAAGAATAGCGCTGAAGCATGGCCGTCGCTTCGGCGTCGATGCCGTCGATGCGCTTGCCTTCTTCGGCGGCGAAGCGGGCGGTGAAATGGCGGACGAGCTCCGGCACGTCCTCGAGGCGCTCGCGGAACGGCGGCACCCAGATGGGGAAGACGTTCAGCCGGTAATAAAGGTCCTCGCGGAAGGCACCTTCCTGCACGAGCTTGATCAGGTTCTGGTTGGTCGCCGAAATCAGTCTGATGTCGACCTTGACCGGATGCTTGCCGCCGACGGGATCGATCTCGCCTTCTTGCAAGGCGCGCAGCAGCTTCACTTGGGCATCGAGAGGCAGTTCACCGATCTCATCGAGAAACAGCGTTCCGCCGTCGGCTTCGACGAACTTTCCCGCACGCTTTTCGGAGGCGCCGGTGAAGGAGCCCTTTTCATGGCCGAACAAAATGCTCTCGACCAGGTTTTCGGGGATCGCGCCGCAATTGACGGTGATGAAAGGCTTCGATTTCCGAGCGCTTTCGCCTTGGATGGCGCGGGCGATCAGCTCCTTGCCGACGCCCAATTCGCCTTCGATCAGGACAGGAATGGACGAATTCGCGGCGCGCTTGCCGAGGTCGACGACCCGCCGCATGGCCTCGCTGCTGGCGATGAGATCGGCAAAGCCGAGATCGCCGTTGGCGGTCGCCTTCATGCGGTTGATCTCGCCGGCCAGCGCTTCGATCTTCAGCGCGTTCTTGACGGAAACCTCGAGCCGCTCGGGACTGACCGGTTTCACCACGAAGTCGACGGCGCCGGCGCGCATGGCGCCGATCGCGGCGTCGATGCTGCCATTGGCGGTCTGCACGATGGCCGGGGGCTTCCGCGGCAAGGAGCGCATGGCGGAGAGCACGGCCATGCCGTCGGTACCGGGCATGACGAGATCGAGAAGGATGAGGCAAATCTCCCCTGCGCTGTCAGCTTTCAGCGCAGCTAGGGCAGCGTCACCGCTGTCGGCCGTTTCAACGGGGTAGCCGAACCGCTTGATGGTCTCTTCGAGAATACGACGTTGTGTTGGGTCGTCATCGACGACCAGGACGCGCTTGGGCATGACGCAAAACTCACTAAAGTTACGCAAATACTAACGAGGCAGAGGCGCCCCCTAAGGCAACACTTCGCCCTAAGTGGGCCCCTGCTGTGCCAAAACTGTGCATCGGAAGGGTAAACATCTTCTTTAACTCGGTTCGATTTTGGGGACGTTGCTTCAACGCCGCCGTTCGAGTTCCGAAAGTTGCCTGCCAAAATCAAGGAGGAACGGTCAGTTTGGGCCTTGCGGGAGCGCGCGCGCCTTCCCACACTAGGCATTGGCCACCGCTAACGAGGATTCCCCATTCCGATGCCGTCTTTTTTTACTTTTCCGTTCCCGCATCCCGTCTTCGCCGCCACCCATGCGGCCAAGAGCAAAGCGAAGCATGACGACAAGCCGAAGCTCGGCGATCTGCCGGAGTGGAATCTCGCGGACCTCTATCCGCCCCCCGAACGCACCGGCGCTGAAGAACGATATCGAGCGGGCGGAGCGGGACGCCGAGGCCATGCACGATCGCTATGCCGGAAAGCTCGCAGGCGTGCTCGACGAGGGACGTGGCGGCGATGCGCTGGCCGAGGCCGTGCGCGCCTTCGAGGCGCTGAACGATCTGATGGGGCGCATCGTGTCTTATGCGAGCCTGCTCTACGCGGCCGACACAGCCGATCCGCAGCGGCAAAAATTCTATGGCGACATCCAGGAGAAGATCACGGCGATCTCGTCCAAGCTCCTGTTCTTCCCGCTCGAGCTCAACCGGCTCGATGACGCGGCGCTCGAAGCCGCATGGCGGGTTCGGCTCTCGGCCATTTCCGTCCCTGGCTCGAGGATTTGCGCAAAGAGAAGCCCTATCAGCTCGAAGACAAGCTCGAGCAGCTGTTCCACGAGAAGGCGGTGACCGCGCGGGGCGCCTGGGACCGCCTGTTCAACGAGACCATGACGTCGCTCCGCTTCAAGATCGACGGCGAGAAGCTCAGCCTCGAGCCGACGCTGAACCGCTGCTCGATCCGGGCGAGAAGAAGCGGAAAGAAGCCGCCGAAGCCTTGGCGCAAGGTGTTTAAGGAGAATGTGCGGCTGTTCACGCTGATCACCAACACGCTCGCCAAGGACAAGGAGATTTCCGACCGCTGGCGCGGCTTCTAGGACGTCGCCGACTGCCGCCATTTGGCCAACCGGGTCGAGAAGGACGTGGTCGACGCGCTGGTGGCCGCGGTGCGCGACGCCTATCCGCGGCTCTCCCACCGCTACTACGCCATGAAAGCGAAGTGGCTCGGCAAGAAGAAGCTCATGTACTGGGACCGCAACGCGCCGCTGCCCGAAGAGCCGAAGCAGGTCATCGGATGGGATGACGCGCAAGCGACACGGTGCTTGACGGCCTACGGCGATTTCTCGCCGCGCATGGCGGATATCGCCGGCCACTTCTTCGCCGAGAACTGGATCGATGCGCCCGTGCGCGAAGGCAAAGCCCAAGGCGCCTTCTCCCATCCCACGGTGCCGAGCGCGCACCCCTATATCCTGCTGAACTATCAGGGCAAGCCGCGGGACGTGATGACGCTGGCGCACGAGCTCGGCCACGGCGTGCATCAGGTGCTCGCGAACGCGCAGGGCCCGCTGATGGCGCCGACGCCGCTGACGCTCGCCGAGACGGCGAGCGTGTTCGGCGAGATGCTGACCTTCCGCAGGCTGCTCGACCAAGCGCCGACCAAGCGCGAACGCAAGAGCGCTGCTCGCCCCAAGGTCGAGGACATGCTCAACACCGTGGTCCGCCAGATCGCGTTCTACAGCTTCGAGCGCAAGGTCCATGAGCGAGCGCCGCGAAGGCGAGCTGACGGCGGAACAGCTCGGCGAGATCTGGCTCGACGTGCAGCGCGAGAGCTTGGGACCGGCGATCGAGCTCAGGCCCGAATACGGGACCTTCTGGTGCTACATTCCGCACTTCATTCACGCGCCGTTCTACGTCTACGCCTACGCGTTCGGCGATTGCCTCGTGAACTCGCTCTATGCCGTCTACGAGAAGGCCGATGCACGGCTTCGCCGAGCGCTATCTCGCCATGCTGGCGGCGGGCGGCACCAAGCACCACAAGGAGCTGCTTGCGCCGTTCGGTCTCGATGCGTCAGAGCCGCATTTCTGGTCCATGGGTCTCAAGGTGATCGAAGGCTTGATCGACGAGCTCGAGGCCATGGACGAGAGCAAAGCAGCCGAGGTCTAACGCCATGGAGCAAGTATCGCTGGTCCCGATCCTCGTCTGGGTCGGCGGCGCTTGTGTGCTGGGGCCTCGTCGGTGTGGCGGGCCCCGCGGCCGATCCTGCAGGCCTATGTCATCGACCGGCTGCTGCGCTACCTGTTCATCTTCCCGCTGGGGATCAGGGACTGTGAGCTTTGCCGGCCACGTGTTCTTTCCCGAGCGCGCGGCGGAGGCGATCGGGTGGGAACCGAGTCCCTTCCAGTTCGAGGTGGGCTACGCCAGTCTCGGGCTCGGGCTCGCCAGTCTCTATGCGGCTTTCACGACCTTCTATGCGCGCGTTGCCGTGGCCATCGCCGCGTCATGCTTTCTCGTGGGCGCCGGCATCGGGCATGTGCACGACATCGTGGCCTACGGCAATCTGACGGCGGGCAATGCCGGCCCGATCCTGATCACCGACTTTCTCACGCCCATGGCGGTGCTGGCGCTGCTCCTCGTGGCGGCGCGGCGGCCGAGGCCGAAATCGCCCGATACGCTGGCGCTCGAAGCCGAGCTCGAGGTCGCGCGCCGCGCCATGCGCTCCTACCGGCCGCGCTCGACAAATTCGTCAAAGAGTGAGCTCCGTCGAAGGGACCCTCGCGGCACACTCCGGTCAATGATGCGCGAAGATGGCGGAGGAGCCGTCCTTTTTACTCAGCAAGACATCATAGGGCTCCGTCTGCTGTTAGGCTGCTGCATGCCCGGCGAGCCGACCGGCATATCGGGAACGCTGAGGCCGATGGCGTCGGGATGCTCCGACAGGAGACGCTTGATGTCCTCCGCCGGCACATGGCCCTCGATGACATAGCCGTCGATCTTGGCGGTGTGGCAGGAGGCGAGGTCCTCGGCGATCCCTTCTTGCCGCTTGATCTGCCGCAGCATCGAAGAACCTGCGTCGATCGCCGTCACGGCGAATCCGTTGGCCTCGAGATGGTCGATCCATTTGCCGCAGCAGCCGCAAGAGGGAGATTTCCAGACCTCGATGGCGAGGGGGCTCCCGGTCGCGGCCAATACCGGGCGCGGATGCCAGAAGCGCCAGACAAAAAGCGACTGCGGTGCGCAAGGTCATGAAAGCCTCCCGTCTCAAAGGACAATGGGGCATCTTATTTCATGATGGCGACATCGGCGATCACAGGGCGGTGATCCGAGCCAAGCCGCGGGCCGACGGTCATCGCGATCTTACTGAATTGCGGCGAGACAAACACGTTGTCGATGGGCACTACGTCTCCCAGGCCGCTGGCATTCGACGCGGGACCCGGACAGCTGGGTCATGGATCACAGACTTTCCCTACGTTCATCAAGGCACCCGGCTGCGCTCCGCTCCACCGGGCGCCGCTCCCGGCTCCGCTGCGCGCTGCGCTCCTGCCTTCGCCCGCTCCGCGCACGCTGCAGCCGACGCGCGCCCACGTGTGGATAGGGCCGGTGGCCATGAGTCGATCACCGCATAGAGCGGCCCACGGTCAAGATGATGCCTCCGGCGAGGGATCGGCTCGGGTCAGCCGACGCAGCCTGTGACGATGACGGGGCTGCCGGCGCAGTTGGTGGGACGTTGTGCCGGATCTCGGATCGGTTCACGGTGAACTCGGTGTCGGTCCACATGCCGCCCGGTGCTGTGGTGGAGGCGTTGTTGTTCACCTCACTGTGGTCGAGCGTCACCTAGATCTGCCGTGCTTGGGGTCACGCGCCGGCCTGTGAATTGCCGGAGCCGTTCGCGCTGTTGCGGACGACCTTGCTGTCCCGCAGCACCAGGGTGCCAGTGTCTTCGTAAATGCCGCCGCCCTCGCCGCCGGAGCCTCCAACGACGTTACCGGCGACCTCGGTCTTGATAAGCGTCAGCGAGGCCGCATTCCAGATCCCGCCGCCCTCCGTACCCGCGGTGGTGTTGTTGATGATCTTACTGTTGATGAACTGCACGGTGTCGCTAACGGTGTCGATACCACCACCGTCGGAGCCTGAGGTGTTGTTCTTCAGAGTGGTGTTGCGGAAGACGGCGTCACCTTCTTCGTGGCCGATGGCCCCGCCAACGTTGGCGAAGTTGCGGGAGAACACGACCCCGTCGGTGGTGACGGTGCCGTCCACGAGGCCTCCGCCATCGCCGCCCGCGTTGTTGAAGGTGAACTCGCTGCGGCTGATGTACGCCGTTGCTCCGGACTCGACATCGACGCCGCCTCCCTCGATGCCAGCGGTGTTGTTGTCGAGGGTGGCCTTGTTGAGCTTCAGCATGCCGGAGGTGCCGACGAGGGACGCCTCCCCCGTACCGTTGGTGCGTTGCCGCCGGCGGATCGTGATGTCGCCGAGCCGGAGGTCACCGGTGGAGGTGACGTGGAAAATACGGAAAGCACCAGCCGTCAGCCCGTCACGGACGATGGTGGAGCCCCGGCCCTCGATGGTGAGTTGCCTGTCGATGGGGGCAGTCTGTTGTCACCGGCGTAAGGGGTGGTCAGGTGGTAAGTGCAGTGGCGGGCGAGGACGAGCGTGGATCCCGCCGACGCCGTGGCGATCGCGTTGATCAGGGCCGTGGTGTCGCACGGCACTGAAATCCCGTTTCCGTTTCCGGCGACGGCCGGTACCGCGATCACGCCGTTGACCACGATCGTGGCCAGGACCGCGATGCCGGACAGTGTGCTGGTATCGCATGGCTCTCCTTGAAGTGCAGGGACCGCCGGAGCACAAACGAATCCCTCGTCCATGTCCCGGATACTGGGAGCAAAGCCGCCTCCCGCACCTCTCCCAGTGAGCCGCAACTCCTCCTCACCCAGGCACAGCAGCAAATACGGCCAAGTAGCTGCATCCGTCGTCCAACCGGGCCACAAGACGATGGCACCTCCCCGTCACACCCTCCTTCCTGCGAGAACCGCAGGCGGACAATGGAGAGCTGAACGACTTGTAGAGCTACGGATCAGAAGATTCCCGTGCCACATCCGTACCGGATCCAGCGGGGAGCCACGGGGAACGGCGGTGGCGGACGGGTGACTGATCTCTCGTCGAACCGGGCAGGCAGCAGCACCGTCGCCGCCGCGACGAAGCCGAGATGCGCCGTAGACCTGGGCTGCCGCTACAGCGGGAGTGACCTGGGCGCCCCTGTCGACGATCACGTCCGCCCTTACAAGGCGGATGTCGGCGGTTCGAAACCGTCCGCGCCCACAAGGACCGATAGGCGTTGCGTGGCTCGATCGATCGCCCCGTACGCGTGGTGAACACATAGCCGCTCCCCTCCCAGAGATTGCCGCACGCTCACGCATCGCGGCTTGCCGCATCCGCTGGTACCTCAGCGGATCGGCATCGCGCATGCCGTGCGCGTGCGCGACGTCCCACCCAGCCGTTGTCAGATCCGAATCTACAAATACTGCGCCATCAAGCGGCGGTTTCCAGATCGACTTCCCTCAAATTGGCATTACCACAGGCTAGCCGAAGGTCGGCCCCGCTCGCTCCGCATTCGTTCGAGGGAGGCTCCAGCGAGAAACACTCCTCGAAGGTTCAAATGAACGGCATTTAGATCGCTGAGGTCTGCACCCTGAAGATTGAAACCTACTTCTTTATCCGGCCTCCGACTCAGAGCGACCAGCGCAGCCTGGATGGCCGCATCGGGGTCTTAGGAGTCCCTTTCCCCTTCTTTCCCCCTTGCGTCTCGCCACGTTTGGGCGCTTCTCTAATGAAGGCCGCAAGCACCTCAATCACCGTGCGCCGATCTTTTTCCGAGTCATGCATGATGCGCTCTGACCAAATTCCCCCAACTGCCGCGTAAGGCTCTCGGCAGACAACAGTTTGATGGCCTCCACATACCGCTCGGTGACCTGACCTTCCCGCACCAAATGAGCCTGTTCCCGATCCTTGGCCCTGGTGTGATCGAAGAAGCTCTCGAGTTTGCTGGTGGGCGCGATGGGTGTAATACAGGCCGATAGCGGCAATGGCGCCGGCGCCGAGTGCAACAAGCATGGTCCGGAAACCCGTGATTACGACACCATCGGCGGGTTCAAGATTTCCTGCAGCGTATGTGCGCTCCGTCGAACCACCAAGGCCCCCGCCACAGAAGAGCCGCGTACGCGACGATGGCCGCAGTCGACGTCAGGACGAGTAGTGTGCGCTTCACCTTGGGCTGCATGGCAGCAGTGTGCTTGGGCTCAACAAGGGACGTCCGGTCCTCAGCAGAAGTTTGAGTAGAAGTTGAGGATCCACCGTGGGCTCATCAGCTTGCGGGCAGTCAGCTCGTGGACGGGCACGCACGGGGCCGTCCCTGGGCCGTCTCAGGGCACTCAGCGACGACCAAAGCTGACAACCAGTGACAGCTAGTCAGCAGACCACAGCGTCACTTCGTTGCACGGCTCGTGGTCAAAGACTTGGCGCATCACTTCCAGAAGAAATGATCGGCAGCCCAGGTAGCCTCACCGTATGCCGTCCGATGACCCAGACATGGTGTGGGTGCTCTCCGCCTTCCGTGAAGATGACAGCTTGCACAGCGAGCATCCGATCAGCAAGGACCAGTTGGTGAGGCTGCGCGAGGTTGTCGTCCCTGATCCCGACGACCCCTGGTACATCCACAGTTACCCAGTGCCGCCTGATGTCTGGCCCAAGGTGGACGAGATCCTGCACTGCGGGCCGCCCGATCCCAATCTTGAGTACTTCGTCGACGGATACGCGGCTGACCAGTGAGCTGAGCATTCGTCTCATTCGGCACCTGAACGAGGCGGTCCACCCGTAGCCGTACAGCAGCGAAGTACAGCAACTACCGTGACCGCAGCCGATTGCCACGAGCCACAGGCGGACGGCTGACCAGCCGGGCAGACCTCAGCGACCGTCCCGCCGGTAGTTCGCATCGAGAAGTTCATCGCGGCCCTGCTGCGTGCCCGGTCGCAGGGGACGCAGCGGGGACTGACGGGAAACAGCGGCGCCAACCTCGCTCCGGACCAGGTCAGGGGGTCGCCAGGTCAGCGGCCATCCGCATACGGCGTCTTCCAAACTGGTGCTTCGAAGCCCAAAGGGCCAGCACCGCGTAGCCCAGCTCGACCGTCGCGTACCTTGACGGTGGACTAGGGTCCGGTCGTCATCAAGCTCACGCACGACCAAGCGTTCGTGCTGTCGGACTGGCTCTACGAAGTGATGATGAAGTCCGACAAGCTCGATGTGATTGTCCCAGACCGCGCCGTCTGGTCAGGCATCTACGCGATCTCCGGCACCCTGGAGAAGTCACTCGTTGAGATCTTCATGCCCGACTACGCCGGTCGTCTGGAGCAGGCACGGCAGCGTTCGCTCGACGCCATGGGTGGCGACGAGGACGAGGAAGCCGAGGCGACACAAGGCTTGTCAAGAGAGCCATCGCTCATCAACAACATCAGCGGCTGACGCCAACACTGTCGCTTAC
Organism: uncultured Alphaproteobacteria bacterium; assembly: GCA_963793075.1. Taxonomy (GTDB): domain Bacteria; phylum Pseudomonadota; class Alphaproteobacteria; order Rhizobiales; family Methyloligellaceae; genus Methyloceanibacter. The sequence goes on along the minus strand of CAWBYO010000006.1, from coordinate 174 downwards.
CGGCGAATCCCGCCGGACTGACGCGGCAGGTGGACCCAGCACCGGCCAGGATTGGCGGTGGTGCGCGACGCCCACGCACCGACCTGACAAGGACCAGACTCCACCAGCGTCGCATTAGCCTGGAGTCACCCGCAAAGCAAGCACCAACGGAACCAGTACACACACATAAACATA
>CAWBYO010000005.1:0-769602 GCA_963793075.1 uncultured Alphaproteobacteria bacterium | reverse complement strand
TGTTTGAACAACAAACGGGCAACGCATTTGCCGTGCGCCGCCTGCTTGCCCCTGTTCAATAGACGGCGATCGGTTCGCCGCCTTTGCTCACGTTGGCGCGGCCTTTTTTGAGCGCGTTCACTTGTTCGCTCTGAGGCGCCTTCCAAAAGCCGAGCGCTTGCGACTTGTTGCTTACGCGGAAGATGCCGTGCTTGGGGCATTGATAGCGGGCGGCGTCGCCGCGGGATTCACGGTCAGTGAGGCGAGCATTGCAATCTGGACAATTCATCGTCCATGCATGGGCTGCTCCGCCTGCCACTACAAGGGCGCAACGCAAGATGCGCGCTCGAAGGTTCCTGCGGCTGCCCGCACTATCACTAGCTGATACACTGCATGACCATTCGTCTCTTCGCCGCGCTCGCCATTCCTGACGATGTCGCCGAACGCTTGCTGGCGCTGCAAAGGGGCGTGCCAGGGGCGAAATGGCGGCCGCGCGAGAATTTGCATGTGACGCTTCGGTTCTTCGATGAGCTCGCTGAGCCTGTCGCCAACGATCTCGACGAAGAATTGGCGCAGATCGCCGATGTCACGGCGAACTTCGAACTGCAGCTCAAGGGCGCAGGTTCGTTCGGCAAGGCCGATCCGCACACGTTGTGGGTCGGTGTGGGCGAAAGCGCGGCGTTGAAAAAGCTGGCCGCTGACTGCGAACGGGCCGCGCGGCGCGTGGGACTGGCGCCGGCGCCGCGCAAGTTCACGCCGCACGTGACGCTCGCGTATCTCAACCACGCGGAACTTGGGCGCGTGCAGAGTTTCGAGACGCGGCTGGGGCTGTTCAAGTCGCGGCCGTTCGAGATTGAGAGTTTCGGGCTCTACTCAAGCTGGACACGCAAATCCGCGCCGAGTCTGTACCGGCTGGAGTCGGAGTATTTTCTGCGGGAATAGGGAGGTTCTTTGCGGACTGTTCTCCCGCCGTAGGGAGGTCGCCCGCGCGCGAGTGTGTGCAGGCGCTTACGCCGCCCGTCCGTCATTTGGTTTGCAAATGACAGCTATCGGGGAAGCAGGAACATCCAAATAGCGGCGCGTAAAAAGAACCGCCGGCGAGGGGCCGGCGGTTCGCACGATTTCTTCTGTCAGCGCGGCTTACGAAACCGGCTGTGGCGGCGGCGTTTGCGGCGCCGGCGGCGCAGTGTCGCTCACCATGGTCGCGGGCGGCGGGTTTGGACCGATCGCGCAGCAGCGCACCTGAACTTCGAGTATTGCTGATTGTAGTGGCACTCACTGTCGTTGATGCTGCGCATGATAGCCATGCCGCCGGCGCGATTGCCGTAGTGCGTTTGCGTGCAGCTGGTCAGCGTATAGCCCGGATCGCACGTGCCCGCGTGAACGCGGCGCATTGTACGCGTCACGCACACGACATTGCGGGCCATCGCCTGGTCGGCGGTGTCCTGCGCGTGATGGGCAACGCCGAACACGTCCGCAATGCGCGAGCCCAAGGTTTCGGTGTCGGCGTGTTGTTTGCAGATGTCGGTGTTGGCGCGCGACGCATCGGCTGCGCACCATTCGGCGATAGTGTGATCTCCGGTGCGGTTTGCGCACCCAGCGGCCAACAGTCCTAGGGCGCAGACCGCAATAATAGAAGCAATGCGCATTTTGCGCTCTCCGTCATTAATTTCCCCCGGTACCGCAAACCCCAACGTGGTTAACGGGTCAAGCGCGAATTGGTGCTCGCGGCGCGCAAGTTCCCTCTGACTCGCCTGTGAGGCGAACGGCGGGGAGAATAATGCTGTTATGCGCTCCGGACGCACGCTTGCGCGCCGCAAGTTTTACAACATGCGAAGCGCTGCTTGGGATGCCGGAATGCAGATCCGCTGGCGGCCTATGGAGTCAGCGAGGATGTGTATGCGCGGAAGCGGCGGGGCGCTGAGACGCCGCCACGAAAGTCAATCTCGCAATGAGAGCGAGACCTCTGCACATTACCGAAAAGCCAGCGAAACTGCGTCGGCGCGGCCCAGCCTTATCGGACCGCACTAGGCGCGTTGTTTTTTCGGGCTAAGCTAGAAGTGCAGGTAAGGAGCGCAGGATGCTTGGACGCGTAGCGGCAACGGTAGCGCTGGTAGCTTTGATGGGGTGCGCGGGTTTGGAGCCCGCCGGCCGCACGGCGCAGCGTGAAGAAGCCGGCATGTCGCGGCCCGCGCCGGTGACGCCTCCGAACAACGCGCTGCCGCCGCCAACACGGAGCACAAACGTAACGCCGCCGGTCAGCGCGCCTGCGCCCGCGCCGCCACCGCCCGCGCAAGCTTCAGAGCCGCCGGTTGCCGCGCCTAATGTGGCGGTCGCCGCGCCGCCACCACCACCGCCGCCGCGCGATCCGAGCGATGTCGTCGTGCACGGCAGCGTGCCTGAACAGCAAGTGCCGCCGCCGAACGGCGACCCGCGCTCGATTGCCGAGCGACGCGAAGATATCCGCACTGGGATCATTGCGTCATGCAGGTGATGTCCGCCGAGAGCGATCCGATGCGTTGCAGACCTGGACTCCCCGGAAGACGTCTGCTCGCACCGTTGGGTCAGGCCGGCCGCACCGCTGTACCGGAGAGCCGGATGCAGCGGCCGCATCACTAATCGTCGGCGTCGAGCATCGCGTCCATCTGTTCGTCGCTGAAGCCGAAGTGATGGCCGACTTCGTGGACGAGAACGTGAGCCACGAGGTCCGCCAGTGCGACGTCGCCGCGCTCGATCCATTCGTCGAGGATGGCGCGGCGATAGAGAAAGACCATTGGCGCCGAAGGCGCAGGATCGCCGAGCGAGCGCTGGGTGAGATCGACGCCCTGATAGAGGCCACTGAGTTCGAATGGATCATCAATGCCCAGTTCGGCCAGTACGTCCTCGGCGGCGAAATCCTCGATGCGGAAGATGACGTCGCCGGCAAGCCTTCGATTTCGCCGGGCATCCGATCCCAGGCGGCGCGGGCGAACATTTCGATGTCGTCCAGAGAGGGGGCGAGCTGAGCCATCTGGGCCGAGCCTAGCGCGGGGCGCGGCGGTGCTGACTGGATTCTAGTTAAGTTGACGCATGCGTCATTTTTCTTGAGCGCGGCCCGCTTTCGGCTAGTAAGGGAGCGCGCACCATGAAGACGCCGCGTTCGCAGCGGCCGACCGGGGAGTGACGCGATGGCCGATTCCGCCGCGCAGATCGCCTTCGATCCGCCAGATCACCAAGGACGAGGTCTATGACGCCGTCGCGCCGACCGACTTTGGCGCGATGCTGGACATCGACCGGCACATCAACCGGTCTGACGCTTTCGATAAGATCATCTCGGCCACGCACGACCATTTCTGGGATCCGCTCGACAAGAAATATATCGACTTCGACGCCGCCCTGGGACCTCGACACACAAGACCTGCAGCCGGACGACATGGTGCCGGCGCTGCAGACCGACTATGTCAGCGACCATTTCGAGAAGCATCCCGAACTGCGCACGCGCTTCAAGAACGAGATCGCGCGCTGGTCGATGTCGCTCGATCCTGCACGGCGAGCAGGGCGCGCTGAACCTGTCGGCTTCGCTCTGCCACGTGCTGCGCGATCCGGGCGCGCAGGAATACGCCGCCAACCAGACGCGCGAAGAAGGCCGCCACGTCACCGCGTTCGCCAAGTACATCAAGGCGCGCTGGGGCTCGCCGCTGCCGTGCGGCAGGTGCTGGCCGACGCTGCTGCAGGAAATCGTGCACGCGCCGGAGGTCTACAAGAAGATCATCGGCATGCAGATGCTGGTGGAAGGCCTCGCGATGGGCGCCTTCGCCACGTTCTATCAGCAATGGAACGATCCGCTGGCGCAGAAGCTGACGCAGCTGGTGATGACCGACGAGGCGTTCCACCACAAGTTCGGCAAGATCTGGGCCGACCGCACCATTCCGAAGCTCAGCGAAGACGAACACAACATCGTCGAAGACTGGGCGGCGCACTGCTTCCAGACGCTGCTCTTCAACCTGGTCGCGCCGCACCAGATGAAGGACATCTATGCCGCGCTTCGGGCTCGATCCGGACAAGGTGATGGAAGGTTTCCAGGCGGTCGCCACCGACGAGGCGCGCCGCGAGGAGATGAAGGAAGTCGACCAACATTTTCCGCGTGCTGGTGAAGACGCTGCTGAACGCCGGCATCATCACCAGCCGCACCGTCGTCTTCTATGCGATGTACGTGAACTTCGACGAATTCAAAGCCGAGGGCGATGAGATGGTTGGCGACGCCATCGCCGACGAGGGCATCAAGTACCTGCAGACCATCAATTTCGGCATCAATGGCGAGGCGCTGAACGACATCAAGGCTAGCGCAGTCGCGGCTGAATAGTTCGCGTCAGTGCTGGGAGACGAAACGCCCTGCGCAAGCGGGGCGTTTTGCGTTTTGCGGCGCGATTGACTTTGCGAAGTCGCCGCTGTGTCGCTTTTCGCCGGGAGCGGCCCTCAGTCGAGCACGAGGCAAACGTTATCGCCAGCTTGCTCGCCACCCGGTCCATGGTCGCAGCCGATGTCCGCTTCGGACCAGCGATCGGCGGGGTGCGGTTTAGGAGTTTGCGAGTGTGCGCAGGTTCTCTTCGTGCTTCTCGCGGGTGATGCGATAGCCGGCGAGGCAGGCGGCGGCGAGCAGGTAGAGCACCAGGACGGTCGGAAGATACAAGAGCGCCAGATTGCGCACGATGGCGGGGTCGACGCTGGCGCCGGGCTGCATGGCTGTCGCTTGCGGGAAATGCACGACCGCCAGCAATACGCCCGACAAGAATACGCCAAGCCCGGAGACGGCTTTCAGCACGAAGCTGTTGGCGGCGAAGAACAGCCCCTCGGAGCGCCGCCCGGTGCGCAACTGGTTGTCCTCGACGACGTCGGCGATCATCGAATAGCCAAGGATGGACGCAGAGATCATCGGCGCGAGACCGACGAAGCTGAAGCCTAGCAAAAACGGAAACAGGTTTGGCGCGCCGTTTTCGGGGAAGGCCCCAAGCAAACGCAACACCATCGGCGCGACCGAGATCGCCAAGCCGCCGACGAACAAGATGATGGCGGAACGGCGCTTGTTGCGGCGGGAGAAGAAGCTCGCAAGCCACACAGAAATGAGCGCCGAGCCGAGATTGACGACGGCGAAGATCGAAATCTGAACCGCGCTGAGCTCCCAGAAATAGGTGTAAAAATACAGGTTCATGGAGAAGGCGACGCCGGTGGCGGCAGCCGAAAACAAATTCGAGGCGAGAATGGCCATGAATGATTTGTGCGACAGCGCGGCGAACATTTCCTTGAGCGAATTGCGTTCGCCCTTGGGTCGTGCGGCGGCAACGGTGAAGGTTTTGATGCGGCTGTGAGTGCCAAGCGCTGAAACCAGGATCGAGACGGTCATCGCCGCGCCGGCGACCCAGCCATAGTGCAAGTAACCGACAGGATTGAGCTGACCCACGGGATGGGTCGCATCTGGCTTCAGCAGCACGGCGAAGGCGAGGAAATACATGGCCAGGCCGCCGAACCAGGCGAAGAACACGCGCGTACCGAGGAGTGCGGTGCGTTCCTGGTAGTCGCTAGTGAGCTCAGGTGCGAGCGCCTGGCTCGGCGCTTCATAAAGCGCGATGCAGGCGCGCACGATGATCGAGACGATCAAGAGATAGAAGAACTGCACTTCCTGCGAGGCGTGCGGAGGGTTCCACAAAAGCAGATACGAGAGCCCTAGCGGGATTGCCGAAAAGTACATGAAGGGATGGCGCCGGCCCCACGGTGTGCGGATGTTGTCGGAAATCTGCCCGACGATCGGATCGATGAACGCGTCAAGGAAGAGCGCAAGGAGAATGGCAAGGCCAACCAATTGGGCCGGAAGTCCGACGACTTGATTGTAGAAGAGCAGCAAGACGGTCTGGAAACCGTTGTCCTTGATGCCGAAAGCGATCGAGCCGAGGCCGAAGAGCACGCGCGTGCCAAAGCCGGCCTTGGGGGGTGGCGTTGCGGAGGTCGCTGCGGCGTCCGCCACGGCTTGCGTCTCGACCAATGTTTCCCCCGCTTGTCGCAATGTGCCGCTGACGCTGCAACGCCGGCGGCCTCATCACAAGCGGTGATGCGCGAATTTGCGTTGATCAGCCCGGCGGCGTGCCGGTGACGCTGTTGAGCTGATCGGTCACCGCACCGACGCGCTCGGCTACGGCGGCGGGATCGATCACTTGATAACCCTGCGGAATGCCAAACAGGTTGGCGCTTTGCGGGCCGCGTTGAACGTTGGTGGCTTCAAACAGCGTGCGATTGTTTTCTCGCACGCGCAGCACGATGCCATCCTGCGTGATGCAAGCAGTGCGGTCGACGCCCGGCGCCGGCGCTTGCGCGGGCTGCCACTCATGGCCTTGCTGGCCGGCGACTTGGCACGAGCCGACGCTCTTGGCGTTGGAGGCGCCGAGGGCCGCCCACGCAGTTTCCAATGGCTGTGGCGCGTCGGCGTCGGCGATACGCACAGCGACGCCGACTGCCCGCGGCCCTGCGGTGGCGGTTTGCGGCGCGCCGTTCGGCGCTGTTGTAGCGGGAGCGGCGATCGTGGCGGTGCTTGGCGCCTCTGCTTGCGGAATTGAAGCAGCTGGTGCGGCGGCCGGCGCGTCGCTGTCGGCAACAACTGGCGTGTTGGTCGCGACGCTTGGCTGCACGGTGGGGTTCAGCACATAGGCTGCGTTGGTGGATTGATCGAAGACAACGACGGCGCGGCCGTAGCGCGGCAGCACAGTTTCGACGCGCAAGTTTGGCCCGGTACGATAAATAACGGTGTGAATTGCAGCGCCGCCATTGGGCGCTTGGGTATTGCCTTCGAGGCGATAGGGGGTTTCGCCGAATTTCGGATAGGCAGGCGCAAACGCGCCGCAGCCGGTTGTGAAAAACAATGTGGTGAGCGCGGCGAGCCAAGCCACGCGGCTTACGCGAAATGGGGAGGGGGACATGGCCAGCGAACGCAGCCGCCCCCGCACGGTTCCCGATGCTTGTTTGCGCGCGCCGGGAATGGGATGCTGGGAACATGAGCGTCGCGCCAGTTTCGCGTCCTGACATCACCGCTGCGCTGGCGCGTGGCGTCACGCGCATGTTGGCCGATCATGGGCTCGCGTCGGTGCTGGAAGTTCCGCTCGCCAATGGCCGCCGCGCGGACGTGATGGCGCTGACGGCGTTGGGGGAAATCTGGATCGTCGAAACCAAATCGGGCGTTGCTGATTACGCGTGCGATCAGAAGTGGCCGGACTATCTGGAGTATTGCGACAAGCTTCTTTTTCGGCGTCAGCGAAGATTTTCCGCGCGAGATGATCCCGGCAGAGGCCGGGCTGATCGTCGCCGATGGGTTCAACGGCGCGGTTTTGCGCGACACCGCGGCGCGGCCGCTCGCAGGTGCGCGGCGCAAGGCGGTGACGCTATTGTTTGCGCGGCTGGCGGCGGCGCGGCTGAACGGATTCTAAGACTAGTTCGCGGGCCGCGCGATGGTTGCGCAAATGTCGTCCCTGGCGGCAAGCGTGGCTGCGTCATAGTCGTTCTGCGTGGGCGCCAGGCGGCGGATCAGGGCGATGCCGCGTGTGCTCGGGCTTTCGACCACTTGCGATGCGTGGTCTGGCCGTGCGGCGCGCCGGCGGATCAGCGTGATGTCGGCGCCGCCGCGCGCTTCGCGGTCGTCGATGACGAAGAAATTATCGCTGTTGTCCTGATAGAATGAGAGCGACCAATATCCGCGCCATGGCGCGACGCGGATTTTCAGCGGCCCTTGGCCGAGATCGTACGAGCATGCCGAATAAGCGAGATCAGGCGAGGGCCGGACGATGCCGCGCGAGGCTTCGGTAACGCGCGGAGCCGGACGCCAGACGTTGAAATATCCCCGGCCGATACGCTGAATGGCGACGCCCATCGCGGTGCGCGGAAAGCCGTAGAGCAGGGCGAAGTGTGTCAGCACGGCGACGGCGATCGCCGTCCAGATGTATTTGCCGAGGCCGCTCATGATTGGCCTCCTGCGCAGGAGATCGTGCGCAAGCGCGGCAGCACTTGCGCGCTCGGCATGAAATCATCGAGCGGATTGTAGACCCTAAGCGTCAGCGAAAAGCCGCGCCTGGCCGCGCGCGAGGAAATCCAGAACGGGGCATCGCCTTGTACCGGGGCGACGCGCGCGCGCCACGTACCAGGCCCGACGCGGGAGGCGTCGATCGGAATGCGCGTGGTCGCTGTTGCGGGCGAGGTAATTGTCATCGGCGTAGAGCGTGACCGACCACCAGCGCGCCTCAAGTGGGCCGCCGGAGAGTTCGTAGATGCAGGCTCTCATCTAGCGGACGGCCGTGTTCGTCGCGTATCGAGATTGAAGTAGATCGCTTCGCGCGCACTTAGCGCCAGCAGACCCGTCGCGGGCGATGATGGCGCGCGTGTAGGGTCCCGCGGCTTGCGAACCTGCGGCGCGGTTGAGCGACCAGGCGCCGTAGTGCTCGAAAAATTAGCGCCGCCGAACGTCAAGCACTGCCCACAGCCGAGGCGACGCCAAGCGCCACGCCCAATCAGATTGCCGCGACCCACGCCGACATCCGCCGCAGCATCGGCATTCCCCCACGCCGTCAGGAGGACTGCGCCTCCGCTGGAGTTTTGAGTTCCAGAGCGCAGCGCATGCAAGCCCGTGTCGAATTCTTCACGAAGCAAATCGTAAACCAGACGTTGACGCGCCACGCGGGCGAGGCCGCTGAAGGCCTCAGCGACGACGCGCAAGCGGTAATGGGTTTCTCCACCAGGCGCGCGCCGGCATGGCCGGCGTGCAGGCCAGATTCATCAACGAGTGTTAAGCTCGCGGGCGCGAAGTTGCGCGACAAGCGCGTTTCCATGCGCGCGGCGCGCGAAAGATGCTTTTTGCCGTCTGTCAATTCCTTGTCCGCTTAACCTCTGGCGCCCATACTCATCGGTCCAAATGTCTGACGCGTTCGTCTATCGCCCCAAGTTTGTCGACATCCGGGTCAAACCGGAAGCCGTCGGAAGCGCCGGCGCGCCCAGGGCCGAGCCGCTGATGACCAAGCGAGCCAACGCCACTGCGATCATGTGGGATGCGAACGCCGCCGGCGTCCACCGCGCGCCGAAAAGCCGCGATCATGGCAACGAGTTCTGGCATTTCTGCGCTCGAGCACGCCGCCGACTATAACAAACGCTGGAACTATCTTCTCCGGCATGAGCGACGGCGGAAGTGCAAGACTTCCATGGCGCGCGAAGAGGTAGGCCAACGGCCCACTTGGACCTTCCGTGGCGGACGGCTGGACCGGATCCCGCGGCAAGTGCGCGGCGCGCCCACCGGCCGGCGCGGCGATCCGCTTCGGTCTGTTCGGCAGGCTGACGCCGAGCGCCGCCGGCGCCGGCCGATCGCGCCGCCGCCTGACGCGGCTGCAGGGCTTGGCGCTGGAGGCCATGCAGCTCGAGGAGAACGCCGACGCGGCGCCAAATCCGCGCCAAGTACGCCGAGTTGGTGAAACGCTGGCACCCGGACTCCAATGGCGGCGACCGCAGCGCCGAGACCAACCTGCAACGCGTGCTCAAGGCCTATCAGACGCTTGAAGGCCGGCGGGCTGGTCTAAAGCTCGGCAATTCGCCGCCTTTCTCTCGCATGCTGCGGCGCGATAAGCTGATATTTCACGGAACTCATCCCGATGCATTCGAGACGCAATGACCACTGCCGACGATCTCCTCTCGACGAAGCCCGACAAGCCAGGTTTCCGCGCGCGATTTCGGCGTCGACAGCGACATGAAGATCCCGGCCTTCTAAACGAAGACCGAGTACGTGCCGGATATCGACGAGGCCTACCGCTTCGATCCGCAGACGACTCTGGCGATCCTCGCGGGCTTCGCGCATCAACCGGCGCGTGATGGTGCAGGGCTATCACGGCACCGGCAAATCCACGCACGTGGAGCAGGTGGCCGCGCGCCTGAACTGGCCGATGGTGCGGATCAATCTCGACAGCCACGTCTGCCGCATCGATCTCGTCGGCAAGGACGCGATCGTGCTGAAGGACGGCAAGCAGGTCACCGAGTTTCGCGAAGGCATGCTGCCATGGGCGCTGCAGCGGCCGGTGGCGATCTGCTTCGACGAATACGACGCCGGCCGGCCGGACGTGATGTTCGTGATCCAGCGCGTGCTGGAAGCGAGCGGCAAGCTGACGCTTGCTCGATCAGAACCGCGTCATCAGCGCCAATCCGTATTTCCGTCTGTTCTCGACCACGAACACGATCGGCCTGGGCGACACGACCGGGCTCTATCACGGCACGCAGCAGATCAACCAAGGTCAGATGGACCGCTGGTCGATCGTGACGACGCTCAACTATCTCGATCACGACGCCGAAGCCGAAATCGTGCTGGCCAAGGCGCCGAGCTACAACACCGCCGAAGGCAAGCGCACGATCATGGCGATGGTGCGCGTCGCCGACATGACGCGCAACGCGTTCATGAACGGCGACATCTCCACGGTGATGAGCCCGCGCACGGTGATCACCTGGGCGCAGAACGCCGAGATTTTCGGCGATGTCGGCCTCGCGTTCCGCATGACGTTCCTGAACAAGTGCGATGAACTGGAACGCCCGACGGTGGCGGAGTTCTACCAGCGCGCGTTCGGCGCGGACCTGCCGGAAGCGGCGACGCGGGTGAAGGTGGCTTGAGCGGCTGCTACTGCGTGACCGCTGCGCCGCTGGCACTGCGCAGCGCGATCTGCGCGTCTGCTATGCGCGTGGCTAGATCGGTGTCGGTTTGCGCGCGCGCGGCGATGCCGTTGTAGGTCTCGCCACTGATGCCGTGACGCGCCAGGATGGCGCGGATTTGCTCGCCCGCTGCTGACGCTGTTCCGGTGTCGCCGTCGCCAGACTTTGCGTAACAGGCGCAATTTCAAGGCTCGCGGCCGCGAACGCTTGCAAATCCACGTCGCGGACCGACGATCCCACGCTCAGCGCCGCTACACGGTTGCGCAACGTGGCATCGCTGCGCGCCGTCGTATCGATAGCTTGATACTGCGTCGGCGTGAGCCCGTGCGTGTGGAGAATATTGCTCATGGTGATCTGCAGCTGCCGCTGTTCGTCGTAGGTGTGGGCCGCCGGTAGCAGCGGTGATCTCGTCACGCGCGGCCAAATAGCTGCGAAGCTGCACATCACTATAGGCGGCCTGCGTTTGGGCGGTGGGCGCGTTTTGCGCTAGGGCGGCGCAAGGCGTCGTCAATGCCGCGGCAAAGATCGAAATGATAGCCAACTCGCGTGGCGATGGACATTGGTTGCCTCCTAGGACACGGGATTTAACGTCTGCGACCGCAGCGCCGGCTCATACTCATGTAGGCAAAAGTAGCGCGTCATTTCGCAGTGCATAGCACTGGCGCCGCCGCGTTCAATTCGGCTGCAAGAACGGTGAGATTGGCTTGGCGGCGGAAGGCTGCTGCAGCTAGTACATTGAAACGTCATGTCCGCGAAGGAAACCCCCGCCGAACTCTTCAAGCGCTCGCTGGCGCAGACGACGCGCGCGCTTGCGGGGCGGGAAGAGGAGCTTGAAGTGACGTTTGGCGCTGAGGGGCCGCAGCTGATGCCGGGGCGGATCGTGCTGCCGCATCCGCCGCGCGTGATCTGCGACCGCGAAGCCGAGCGTTTGCGTGGGCAAGCCGACGCGCTGGCGCTGCGGCTCGCCTATCACGACGACGCGCAGCACAAGCAGGCTACGCCCCTCAAGCGCGCCGATGCGCGCGCGGTGTTCGACGCCGTTGAGGAGATGCGCGTTCAGGCGCTGGGCGCTAACGCGATGAAGCGGCGTCGCCAACAATCTGACCGCTGCACTCACCGACACGCTGGAACGCAAAGGCGTGGCGCGCATGCACGATCGCGCGCCGCGCGCCGCTGGCGGATGCGCTGGCGCTGATCGTGCGCGAGCGGCTGACGGGTCTGAAGCCGCCGCGCCAATGCCAAGGCGCTTGTGGAGATCTGGCGCAAGCGACATCGAGGATGGCGCCGGCGCCGACGCTCGACAAACTTGAGGCGGTGGCGGGCGATCAGCGCGCGTTCGCCATACTTGCGCGCGAAGTGCATGAGCGATCTCGGCATCGGCGATGAGCTCAGCGCCGAGCAAAGCAACGACGACGACCCCAACAACGCCGAAGGCGAGAACCGCCGCCGGAGCAAAGCAACGACAATCCGAAGGCGAAGACGACCAGGATCAGGAGCAGCCCGCCGAGCTCGAGATGGTCGAGAGCGAATCGACATGGAGAACGATCGCGATGTCACCGTTGAAGCCGATGTCGATGCCGATGAACATGGATGAAACGGATCAGGAAGAGCCCGGGCGAGAAGCCGATCCGCCCGAAGCCGCGCAACGACGCCGAAGATCCGAACGCGCACTACAAAGTGTTCACGCGCGCGCACGACGAAGAGATCGGCGCGGAGGATCTTGTGCGACGCCGAAGAGCTGGCGCGCTTGCGGACGTATCTCGATCAGCAGCTGAAGCCGCTGCAGAGCGTCGTCGGGCGGCTCGCCAATCGTCTGCAGCGGCGTTTGATGGCGAAGCAAAACCGCTCTTGGAGTTTCGATCTTGAAGAGGGCGTGCTCGATACCGCGCGTCTGACGCGCGTGATCACCGATCCGATGTCGCCGCTTGTCGTTCAAGCAAGAAGAGGACATGCCGTTCAAGGATACGGTTGTCACGCTGCTGCTTGGACAATTCCGGCTCGATGCGCGGGCGCCCGATCATGGTGGCGGCGCTTTGTGCGCGATATTCTGGCGCGTACGCTGGAACGCTGTGGCGTGAAGGTTGAGATCCTGGGCTTCACCACGCGCGCGTGGAAGGGCGGCAAATCGAAGGAGGATTGGCTGGCAGCTGGCCGGCCGCCGCAACCTGGGCGCCTCAACGATTTGCGGCACGTCATCTACAAATCCGCGGATGCGCCGTGGCGGCGCGCGCGCCGCAATCTCGGGCTGATGATGCGCGAAGGCTTGCTGAAGGAAAACATCGACGGTGAGGCGTTGATGTGGGCGCATGAGCGCCTGATCGGGCGCCCTGAGCAGCGCCGCATCCTGATGGTGATTTCCGACGGCGCGCCGGTGGACGATTCAACGCTGTCGGCCAATCCCGGCAATTATCTTGAGCGGCATTTGCGCACGGTGATCCATTGGATCGAGACGCGCTCGCCGGTGGAGCTGATCGCCATCGGCATCGGCCACGACGTCACGCGCTATTACAAACGCGCCGTCACCATCACCGATGCCGAGCAGCTCGGCGGCGCGATGACCGAGAAACTGGCGGAATTGTTCGACGAACCGGCGTCGCGAAATTCAGATGCAGCGCGACCGCCGCGCGATCGCGCAGCAACGCAGCAGCCGGCAGGAGCGACAGTTTGAGATTTGCGTTTCTGGTGGCGGCGTCGCTTGCGCTTGCGCGCCGACTGCGGCGATATCCCCCGAGTGCGGATCAATGGCGCGAAATCACGGTGCAGAGCATCCCGGTGGCATTCGGCGATGCGCACGTGGGGCAGCTGGCTATTTCGCGGCGGGGTCGAGCTGCGGTCGGCATGATGCGTCGTTCGGCGGTCTCTCCGGCTTCGAGGTGCTGGAAGACGGCCGCTTCGTCGCGAGAGCGACACAGGCGAATGGTTTGATGGCCAGTCTGGTGCTGGACGCCAACGGCAATCTGACCGGGGTCGCCAACGTGCGCACGGCGCTCATGCGCGATGAGCGCGGGCAGCCGTTTGAAAGCAAGGACGCCGGCGATGCTGAAGATCTCACGCAATTGCCGGATGGGCGCTTTGCCGTGAGCTTCGAGCAAACTCAATCAATCCGCATTTATGATCTCAATCGTGACGGCCCGTTTGGCGCCGCCAGCCGGGGCCGCGGCTCGACGGCGTCGGCGTTTGCCTGCCAAACTCGGGTTTGGAAGCACTCTCGGTAACGGAACAGGGCGTGCTGGTGGTGGGCGCCGAAGGCGAGGGCCACGAAACGACGCCGATTTGGCTCGCGCCGCTCGATGCGGCGCGCCAGGTGCATTCGTCCACGCGCTTTCCGCTCTCCGACGATTTCTCGCTGACCAGTCTCGACCGGTTGCCGAACGGTGATTTTGTTGCGCTTGAGCGCTTCTATGCGCCGGTGATCGGAGCGCGCGCGCGCATCACGCGCTTTACCGCCGCCGGCGCTGCGAGCGGGCGCGCGCACGATCGCCGGTGTCGAACATTGGCCGCGCTCGGGCCGCCGCATCCTGGTCGACAATTTTGAAGGCATCTCCGCGGTGCGCATGCCCGACGGCGTGACGCGGCTCTACATCGTGTCGGACAACAATTTCAGCGCGCGCCAACGCACGCTGCTGCTACGCATTCGATATTGTGGAGACGCGCGGCGAATTAAGCGGCGGCGGCTTCAGCTAGCTTCTTCTTCAGGTCGCGGCGAATCTTCGCGGCGCTCGTGCCGAGAGCTGTCTTCGCTGGCTTTCAGTAAGAACGCATCAAGGCCGCCGCGGTGATCGACGCTACGCAGCGCCGCTGCCGTGATGCGCATCTTGTAACGCACGGCCAAGCGCGTCGCTGGCCAGCGTCACGTTGACCAAGTTCGGCTCAAATGAGCGCTTGGTCTTGATGTTGGAGTGGCTGACCTTGTGGCCGATCTGGCGGTTGATGCCGGACAGCTCGCAGCGGCGGGACATGGGTGTGTTCTCAAAAACCGGGAAAATTGAACGGCGGACACGTACGGAACGCCCGCCAGGGTCAAGGCGAAGGCCGGGTTTTTGACGCGCCGGCTTCCCTGAAACCGCCCGATTTGGTTCATCAGTGGATCAGCGTCAGCGGGTTAGGTGTTGTCCTGCGCAATTGCGCCGAGAAGAGGAAATTTTATGAGAGGGTTCGCCGCCGCTGTGTTGGGGCTTGGGGTGATGTTGGCGGGGTCCGCCGCAGCCCAGCAGCCAACGCCTGACACGCGCTTCGACGCCACCTACGCGGCCATTGCCCGGGGCATCAATGGCGGCGAATTCTCCTATCATTTCAGCGAGACGGGCGGGGCATATGCGGTGTCCGCGCAGCGCCGGCTGACGGGCTTTTTCCGGATGCTGGCGGGCGATCGCCAAGACTTCACTTATGGCGTCACGGGCGCGGTTGTGGACGGCGATCTGCGGCCTGCGAACTACCAGCACCGCGGCGGCAGCCGCAATCGGCTGGTGCGTGCGATGTTCACCGCCAATGACATCGTCACCACCGCCGAGCCGCACATGGGCATGGGCCATCCCCCTGCCACACAGGCGCAAAAGCGCGGCGCAGTGGACCAGCTGACGGCAATCGCCAGTCTGATCACGGCTTCCGGCAGCCCCTGCACTCAGACCGTGCACGCTTACATGGACGGGCGGGCGCGCTTCGACTTCGTGCTCACGCCGAACGGCCAAGTGAACGTCAACACCGCGGTCTATCGGGGTGCGGCGCTGCGTTGCAGCGTCCGCTTTGTGCCGATCGCGGGATTTTCGGATCCACAACAGGTGCAAACGCTTATCTTCGTGTTCGCGCAAACCTCCAACGGATTGTTTGCACCGCTGTCGATTGAGATGCCGTCCGACGACATGGGCGTGATCCGGCTCGAGGCGCGCAGCATCTCTATCAATGGCGCGGCCCTGCGCTAAACCAAGCGTAGGAGAGGCTGTGTGGCAGCGGGGGAGGTCTTGTGTGTTACTTAAGGGTTAACCACAAGATTTGGGCGTGAACAGGCAAAGAACGAATCAAGCGCGGCGATTCGTCGACGAATTCGTTCCCGCTCCATTCTTCCGCTTTCCGACAGGTACTGCCTCAGTTTGAATTAGTAAAAAGTGCTTGGCGGTAGGCATGATTTCTTGGATGGAACAAAACGACGAAGATGGGCGGCTTAGGGACAGCCCGGTTAACACATGACTGTGCGATACCGGGCCGATCTCTCTGGAACCTGCCAGTAAAGAGGTTCCGAGCCTGAAAGGCACTATGTCCACACCGCCTCACACTCCGAGCCTTCAAGCGATCATCTTAGGCGTGCTGTTGCTGACAGCATCCATCGCCGCCGCGTCATGGATCGCCGTCTTGGGCACGCCCTAGGCCCTTCTATAGCTTTGTTAGGGGGAGCTAGCGCGGGGCGTAGCTGCGCCGAAATCTACAGGTCAACTGTAACAACGCGCCTGAATCACCCCATGATCGCGATAGGTCGCAACTCCAGCGATTCGCGTGAGCCCTGACAAGCGGCGGGGCAGCGCGAAGCTGTCTCGGAGCGGCGGCTTATTCCGCCATCCGAAGACGGAGAAATCCTATGTCTAAGGGTAGCTGGAAGATCGGGCGGGAGGCTGACTCAAGTCGGTTCATCCCCGTTCGGGTCGCTCAACAACGGCCGAAGACGACCGTTGTTGAGACGATGAAGCCGAGCAAGAAGCGCTAACCACAGGGCGGCTTGCAAAGCAGGGGAGCCGAGCCGAAAGGTTCGGCTCCTTTGCATTTAAATCGACTGATTTGCATGAGCCAGCAAGAGGGATAGACGCTAATTAGACGCTATCTCGCCTTCGCGTTCGGCTCGAATCTCGTCACCAAAGGGCGTTAATTGATAGCCGGCGCTCGACCGCCCTTTGACCCCAGTGCTTGAGCGTTAGGGTCTTTTCCTTCTCCCTTATTGGGAAGCCGGTCTTCAATCTCGCCAGTGGCGATCCGGCCAACCATGACCGCGCGCTTGATGGCGTCGGCTGGACGCTTCTCTCCGCGTGGGCCTTTAGGCATTGTGGTATCCTGCACGACGGGGAGATTGACATATGCAACCCGAAATGGCGCGCGCCGGCCCCTTCGAAGTGGTCTTCGGCGACAATCCCTTTATCGAGATTCCAGCCCTAATAGTCCTGGTGCTGGTCATATATGCGGGCACACGCATCATTCGCAGAATGATCCCAGATCGACCGCCCCCAAAGAAGGACGATGCTCAGCGCTAAGCATGGGGCGGTTCGCGCCTCGCGCAAGGGTCTAGCTGATTATTCCGATTTCAAACTGAGGCAGTACCTTCCGACACGCGATTACTTGGCTGAAGCCGCGCGCGTCGCCCGCTTGAAATCATCCCAGACGGGACCCATCGTCGTTTCATGAACGTGCGGGCCCGGAACAGGGCGGAACTCAAGGCGGTCCTTGGGCCCACCAACACCGGCAAGACCCACCTCGCCATCGAGCGCATGCTCGGTCACGCCAGCGGCATGATCGGCCTGCCGCTGAGGCTGCTGGCGCGCGAGGTCTATGACCGCGTGGTCGCCGCCAAAGGGCGAGCGCGGCGGCGCTGATCACCGGCGAAGAGAAGATCGCCCCGGAAAGCGCGCGCTATTTCGTCTGCACGGTCGAGGCGATGCCGCTCGATCGGGCGGTAGAGTTCGTCGCCGTCGATGAAATCCAGGTCGCGCGCGATCTCGACCGCGGCCACGTGTTCACCGATCGCATCCTGCATCGCGCGCGGCTTTGGCGAAACCATGCTGCTGGGCTCCGACACGATGCGGCCGATGATCCGCGCAGCTGCTGCCGGACGCCGAGATCATCCAGCGCGAGCGGATGTCGACGCTGAGCCTATGCCGGCCCGCGAAGATCACCAAGCTGCCGAAGCGCACGGCGGTGGTCGCGTTCTCGGCGGAAGAAGTTTACGCGATCGCCGAATTGCTGCGCCGGCATCGCGGCGGCGCGGCGGTGGTGATGGGCGCGCTCAGCCCGCGCACGCGCAACGCCCAAGTCGCGCTCTATCAGAGCGGCGAGGTGGACTTTCTCGTCGCCACCGATGCGATCGGCATGGGCCTCAACATGGATGTCGATCACGTCGCGTTTGCGTCGCGGCGCAAGTTCGACGGCCGTCAGTGGCGCGATCTGCGCGCCGACGAGATCGCGCAGATCGCTGGCCGCGCCGGGCGCTTCACGCGCGACGGCGCATTTCGGCGAAACCGGCGAATGCGCGCCGTTCGACGAAGACACGCTCGAGCGGGTCGAGGCGCACGAGTTCGAGGCGGTCGACGCGATCCAATGGCGCAACCGCGATCTGAACTTCGGTTCGGTCGTCGCGTTGCTGGCATCGCTTGGAGCGCTCGCCGGATCGTCCAGGTCTCGCGCGCGTGCGCGGCGCCGACGACGAAGTGGTGCTGAAGCGCGCTGTGATGAACCGAGCTGATGGCATCGCGCTGGCGCGTGGCGCGGACGCAGGTGCGCCGCCTGTGGGACGCCTGCCAGCTGCCGGATTTCCGCAAGATCGTCGCCGGAAGAGCATGCCCGGCTGGCGGGCCGCATCGCCAGCTACATCTTCGCGCGAAGCGCGGACGCATGCCGCGCGAATGGGTCAGCGCCGAGATCGACAAGCTTGATCGCACGCAAGGCGATCTCGATGCTGCTGCAGCAGCGTCTGGCGCATGTGCGCACCTGGACCTACGTCGCCAACCGCGCCGATTGGCTGGACGACGCCGAGACGTTTCGCGCTCGCACGCGCGAGGTGGAGGACAAGCTCTCTGACGCGCTGCACGAAGCGCTCACGCAGCGTTTCATCGATCGCCGCACCAGCGCGTTGCTGAAGAGCCTAAAGCGCGAGGATGCGCTGCTGGCCGGCAGTCTCTGAGGATGGTGAAGTGACGGTCGAAGGCCATTTCGTTGGCCGGCTGGATGGCTTGGAGTTCGTGCCCGATCCGCGACGCGATCGGGCTTGAAGGCCGCGCCGTGCGCAACGCGGCGCTGCGGGCGCTGCGACCGGAAGTGTCGCGGCGGCTCGCCCACATCGCCTCATGCGATGACGCGGCGATGAGTTTGGGCCGCGACGGCCGCGTCCGCATCGATGGCGCGGCGGTGGCGCGCATCGTGCCAGGTGGCGCCAGTGCTGAAGCCGCGGCTTGAGCTGATCGGCGGCGAGAACGCCAATGAGCCGGAGCGCAACGCCGCGCGTGAACGCGTGGCGAGCCTGGCTGGCGCGCACGGTTGCGGACGATCTGCGGCCGCTGGTGGCGCTTGAGACGGCCTGGCGCGAAGGCCGGTTGCCGCCGGATGCGCGCGGCTTGGCCTTTCGGCTGTTGGAAAACGCGCGGCGCCCTGGATCGCGCCCGAGGAGGCGACCACGTTCACCGAGGAGGCGGCGCAACGCCCTGCGCCGGCTCGGCGTTCGCGTCGGCACGCACATCGTCTTCTTGCCGCAGCTGCTGAAGCCGCGCGCCGCACATGACGCTGGCGATGCTCTGGCACGCGGCGCATCCCGAACGCGGACATCGTGCGGCTGTTCTTGCCGCGGCCCGGGCGCGCTCTCAGCGCCGCTCGATCATTCACGGCGGTGGGGCGAGCTTGCCGCGGCCGGTTATCGCGCCTGCGGGCGCGTCGCCGTGCGGTTCGATCTCGTCGAACGTCTCGCCGAAGCGCTCGACAGCGAAGCCCGCCCGACGACGCGGCGCTGGCGCGCCTGATCGGGCGCCCGGTCCGCGAACTGGCCGGCGTGCTGACGCGCTCGGCTATCGCCGCGACGAGACGACCAGCCGAGCGCTGGCGCCGCGCGCAGCGCCAAGCGCAAACGCAAGACGCAGCCGCGTCAAGCACAACGCCGTTTTCGGCGCTGGCCGACCTGCTGCCGCCCGGCGCCGCCGCGCCGCCGGCGCAGGCGCGCCAGCGTGAGCGCGAGCGCGTCAGCGCGTCGATGTTTGGCTGTGGCGCGCGCGGTTCGCCAAGACGCGCGCCGCGGCCGCGCGGCTGGTCAGCGAAGGCGGCGTGCGCCTGGTTCGCGATAGGCGGCGCCTCGCGCAGCTCGAGAAGCCCTCTGTCGAGGTCGCGCCGGGCGATACTTTGATGTTCCCGCAGAGCGGAAGCCTTGCTGGCCGTGCAGGTCGACGGCGCTCGGCGCGCGGCGCGGTCCCGCGAGCCGGAGGCGCGCGCGCTCTACAGTGAACTTGACGCAGACGCGCTTCGCTTGACGCTTCGCGGCTGTCGCCCGCCATGTCAGCGGCCGAAGCGGAGCTGGGACCATGACCTACATCGTCACCGACGCATGCGTGCGTTGCAAATACATGGACTGCGTCGAGGTCTGCCCGGTCGACTGCTTCTATGAGGGCGAAAACTTCCTCGTCATTCACCCGGACGAGTGCATCGATTGCGGGGTTTGCGAGCCTGAATGCCCGGTGGACGCGATCAAGCCGGACACCCAAGACGAGCCGGACGGCAAGTGGCTTAAGGTCAACACCGACTTCGCGAAGGTTTGGCCAAATATTACGGTCAAAGGGACGCCGCCGGCGGACGCGGACACATTCAAAGACGAAAAAGGTAAATTCGAGAAATACTTCAGCACAGAGCCTGGAGACGGCAACTGATCTTGCGGTGGCACGGCCGCTTCCGAAACGGCCTAAAACTGTGGTATACAAGTTCAGAAATTGAGTGCGCCCGAAGCGGCGCACGGCAGCTGGATCTATCCAGAGCGCCAATCAGCTAGCGCAAGGGACGACAGGATCGCGGACGGGCTGTGCCGTCCGCCTTTTACGTCGTGCGGGCTGATTTGACGCCACGGAAGACCCGGCTGCTCCAAAAGAACATATGGGACACTGGAGATACGATACATGCAGACCGCCAATCCGCCGACGTCTTTCCGCCCTGGTGACCACATCGTTTACCCGGCCCACGGCGTTGGCCGGGTTATGGGCGTCGAGAAGCAGTCGGTCGCCGGCATCGATCTGGACGTCTTCGTGATCTCGTTCGAGCAGGACAAAATGACCCTGCGCGTGCCGACCACGAAGGCCCGCTCGTGCGGGATGCGTCCGCTCGCGTCGAGCGAAGTGGTCGACCAGGCGCATGAAGACCCTTCAAGGCCGCGCCCGCATCAAGCGGACGATGTGGAGCCGCCGCGCCCAGGAATACGAAGCGAAGATCAACTCGGGCGACCTCGTGTCGATCGCTGAAGTGGTGCGCGACCTGCACCGCGCCAGCGACCAGCCGGAGCAATCCTATTCGGAACGCCAGCTCTATGAGAGCGCGCTCGATCGCATGGCCCGCGAACTCGCGGCCGTGGAAAAGGTCAGCCGCGACGACGCGGTGCTGCGGCTGACGACATCGTTGGCCTCGAAGAAGCAAGCGCAAGCCGCCGCCTAAACGCGCGACAGACAAGATCGGAAGGGGCCGGGCGCGAGCTCTGCCCTTTTGTTTGCGCGCGCGGACACGGCACTTTTTCCGGCCTCACGCGTTCGTGACCTATGCGGTGGTGTTTGCGACAGTGGCGGCAAGAACCGCGCCCGCTTCCGGACGTAGAGTTAGGTCATGGCGCTCACAGAAACTCTCGATCTACAACGCGGTGCGCAGCGCTTCATGCGCGCAGCGATGCGTGCGCCGCTTTTGGACGCGGTGCATGAGCATGATCTGGCGCTGCGCTGGCGCGAGAATCATGACGAACGCGCTTTGCACGAATTGATAACCGCGTATTTGCGGCTCGTGGTGGCGATGGCCGCCCGCTTCCGCCATTACGGATTGCCGATGAGCGACTTGGTGCAGGAAGGCAATGTTGGCTTGATGCAGGCCGCGATGCGCTTTGAGCCGGATCGCGAGGTGCGATTTTCCACCTATGCGTCGTGGTGGATGCGTTCGGCGATGCAGGACTTCGTGCTGCGCAATTGGTCCATCGTGCGCACGGGGACAACCTCGGCGCAGAAATCTTTGTTCTTCAATCTGCGCCGCTTGCGCGCTCGCATCGGCGATGTCGGCGACGCCACCATGACCGCCGCCGGGCGCGCGCAAGTGGCGCATGCGCTCGGCGTGTCGGAGAAAGAGGTCGAATCCATGGCGTCGCGCTTGTCGGCGCCGGATCGTTCGCTCAATGCGCCCATGAGCGACAATGGCGAGGGCGAGTGGCAAGACTTTCTCGCCGATCACGCCGCCGATCCCGAAGCTGTGGCCACGTTGAGTCACGATGCGGAAGCGCGCGCGCATCTGGTGCAGGACGCGCTCGGCGATCTCAACGAGCGCGAACGCTTCATTATCCGCGAGCGCAAGCTTGAAGAGGACGCCATGACGCTAGAGGCGCTGGGTGAACAGCTTGGCATCTCCAAGGAGCGCGTGCGCCAGATCGAAGGCAATGCACTCGCGAAGCTGAAGCGGGCGCTGCTGGCGCGGGTGGCCGATCCGGTGGGCGCGGGCTTCGTCGCCTAGCATGCCCGCCGGTCGCGCGATCGCCGCCTAACGCGCGCGTAGCACTTGCAACTCACCGCCATTGTCCAAGCGGAGCTGTGGCGTGTCTTGGAACATGCCGAGTGCGCCGCGCACGCGAATGCGAGCGCCGCCTAGGCTCGCCAGCGCCGGCCCGTCCTGCGTGAAGCTGTCGCCGAACAGAACCACGTCGAAGGGTTTGTCGGCGCTGGCGCCGTCCATGACCAGGGTCGCGCGTGTGTCTACGGTCTGCGCTTCATGCACGGCGCCTTCGAGGAGGCGATAGGGCGCTTCGCCGCTCATGCAGGCGCCTATAGCTGCGCGCGGCGCGCGTGACCGTTTGTGGAGACAACACGCGATAGTCGCGCTGCTTCCACAGCCCGCGTTGGGCGGCGCGGGCTTGCGCTTCCACCTCCAGGAGTTGCGCTGTGCGGGCGTGGTTGTCGTGACGCGGACGCACCATCACCGCGCCTTTGCCGACCAGCGCGTGCTGAAGCCAGAACCAGCGGCCGCCCTCGCGCTCGACGAAGCCGTGGGCGATGGCGGTTTCTCTTGGAGCCGCTGCGACGGACGTCGCGGCCGTCGTCGCCATTGCAGCCGCCGTCGACGCAACCATCGCGCCAGGTGTGTTTGGGGCTTGTCGCCCTACCCAGCGCCGCGTGCCGCCATAGGCCAGCAACACCGTGCGATTGAGCGCCATCGCCTCGAGCTTGGCGCGCGCTTGGTTGGCGTAGGCCTGCTTGCCGCGTGGCGCATCAACCTCGGCGAGGAACACGCGCAGGCCGGAGTCCAACTGCAACGTCGCCATTGCAGACGCGCACGACGCGGCCGGTTTCACCCTTCTGCAGGTTGCCGATCTGCGGCCCGCACGCGCCGAGCGCCGCGGCCAAAATCAATAGAGCGATGCGCTTCATTGCCACCCCTACGCGCAGATTGTCGCAAATGATTTTGCGCGCAAGCGGCAACTGGCTGCTAACGCGCGCTCTGCCGATCGACTATGTAAGCTGCATCACAAAGAGGTCGTGCCATGAAAGATGTCGCCGTCGTCAGCTACTGCCGCACTGGGATCGCCAAGGCGCACGCGCGGCGCGCTGAACCAAACCCACGGCATCGCCATGGCCGCGCACGTGATGAAAGAGGCGGTGACGCGCGCCGGAATCGAGGCGGGCGAGAGTCGAGGACGTGGTCCTCGGCTGCGGCCTGCCGGAAGGCGCGACCGGCCACAACGTGGCGCGCAACGCGGCTTTGTTCGCTGGCTTCGGCGTCGGCGTGCCGGGCATTACCGTCAACCGCTATTGCGGCTCGGGGCTGAGCGCGGCGTCGTTTGTCGGCGAACACGATCGCCACGGCGAAATCGCATGTGATGCATTGCCGGCGGCGTCGAGAGTCATTTCGCTGGTGCAGTTCAATCTGAACTTCAACGGCTTCTTCTACGAACCGCTGCAAGCAGATAATGCCGGCGGTGTGGTGGACCATGAACCAGACCGCCGATTTCGTGGCCGAGAAATACGGCATCAGCCGCCAAGCGCTTGATGAATACGTGGTGATGAGCCACAAGCGCGGGTCGAAGCGGCGCGCAAGGCGGGCAAATACGCCGAGGAGATCGCGCCGTTCACGACGCACAATGAAGGTGACGGACAAGGCGACCAACGAAAGCAAAATGGTCGATGTCACGCTCGATCACGACGAGGGCCCGCGGCCGGATACGACGCTGGAGAGGCTCGCGAAGCTGAAGCCTGTGTATGAAGGCGGCACGACGACGGCGGGCAATGCCTCGCAGCTTTCCGACGGCGCGGCGGCGGTGGTGATGATGGACGCGGAGCTCGCGGCGAAACGCGGGCTTGCCGATCCTTGGGCTTATTCCGCGGCATGCAGCTGGGCTCGGTGGCGCCGGAGGAAATGAGCATCGCCATCACGCCGGCGATCCGGAAGCTGATGCAGCATCACGGGCTCAACAGCGGCCGACGTCGACCTTTGGGAGCTGCACGAAGCCTATGCGGTGACGACGCTCTACAATCAGCGCGAACTGGAAACGCCGTGGGAAAAAACCAACGTCAATGGCGGCGCCATCGCGCTCGGGCATCCCTATGGCATGAGCGGCATCCGCTATCTCGGCTCGACATTGCTGGAACTAGGCCGGCGCGACGCCCACAAGGCGCGTTGTCGGCGTCTGCACGGCTGGCGGCATGGCGACGGCGGCTTTTCTGGAGCGCTGACGCCGCACCCTAGTGACAAGCCTTCGCAGCCGCGGTACAGACATCGCCGACGCGATTTGATGCTCAGCTTGCAGGCGGTACCTGCTAAAGAGAGCGCGGGTGAAGCCCAGGAGGGCCGATCCCACGATTTCCGAAAACGCTTTGCCCCAAATCGCTCGATGTTTCGAGGCGATCATGGTTGCGACAAGCGTTGCGGCAAAACCGCAAAAGGCCAGCCAAAATCAACAGAAGCCGCCCGCGGGCGTGCGTTCGCGCGAACTCGGCGAGGACATAGCGGTCGCCATCCCCGCAGACTTCCGTCTCGAGAACGGCGCGGCGCTCCCGGACACGCACGTGCAGCTGCGCCGCCATGGCAGCATGGATGCGCCCGTCGTTGTCGTCGCCGGGGGCATTTCCGCGGATCGCAAGGCCGGCGGTGAGGGCGGCTGGTGGGCCGAGATGGTGGGCGCCGGGGCGGCGATCGATATTGGCTGCTATCAAGTCATTGGCTTCGACTTTTCGCCGGACGACGATCATCGCGTCGCCATCTCGCCGGTGAGCCAGGCGGCCCTGTTGGCGCACACGCTGCAACGCATCGGCGTGACGCGTGTGCACGCGTTCGTCGGCGCCTCGTATGGCGGCATGATCGGTCTGGCGTTATCGGCGCACGCGCCGGCGCTGGTGCAGCGGCTGTGCGTGATTTCCGCCGCGCATCGGCCCGCGCCGATGGCGCAGGCGTGGCGCGGCGTGCAGCGGCGCATCGTTGAAATGGCGCTGGCGCAAGGCGACGCCGCATCAGGGCTTGCGCTCGCGCGGCAGTTGGCGATGACCACATATCGCAGCGCCGAGGAGTTCCAGAGCCGCTTCGATTGCGTGGTCGGCGAGGATGGCCGCTCAGACCTCGATCGCTATCTAATTTCGCGCGGCGAGGCCTATGCCGGGCGCATGCCGCCGCAACGCTGGCTGTCCCTGAGCGAGGCGATCGACCGCTGCCGTATCGCGCCTGAAAATGTTCGTGCGCAAACGACGTTGGTGGCGTGCCCCAGTGACCAGCTTGTGCCAATCGCCCAGATGCGCGTGCTCGCTGCCGCGTTGCCGAACCTGACGGCGCTCCACGAGCTGCCGTCGCTCTTCGGCCATGACGCTTTTCTTAAGGAAGCGAGCCAGCTTCGCCCCATTCTCACTTCTTTCCTGGAGCGTGAAACCCATGCCGACGCATGACGACACTTTGATTTCGACAGCGGGCGTCGATGCTGACGTCGGCTACGGCGCGGTAATGCCGCCGATTTATCTTTCGTCGAACTACAGCTTCTCGGCCCACGGCGAGAAGCGCGCGCACGATTACTGCCGTTCGGGAAATCCCAATCGCGACATGCTGGTTGATGTGATTGCTCAGCTTGAGCAGGGCGCAGGCGGCGTCATCACCAGCTCGGGGATGTCGGCGGTGGATCTGGTGCTGAACCTGATCGCGCCAGGTTCGCTGGTGATTGCGCCGCACGATTGTTACGGCGGCACCTGGCGTCTGTTCACGGCGCGCGCCAAGCAGAAGGCGATCAAGATCGCGTTTGTGGATCAACATGACCAGGATGCGCTCGCCGCCGTATTCGCGCGTAAGCCTTCGCTGGTGTGGATCGAAACGCCCAGCAATCCGCTGATGCGCGTGGTCGATATTGCCGCGCTGGCCAAGCAAGCCAAGGCCGTGGGCGCGCGTGTCGTAGTCGACAACACCTTCCTTTCGCCGGCGCTGCAAAAGCCAATCACGCTAGGCGCCGATTTCGTCGTGCATTCGACGACGAAGTATCTGAACGGCCACTCGGACGTGGTCGGCGGTGCCGTTATCGCGGCTGATGCGGCTGACGCAGCCGAGATGAAGTGGTGGGCCAATTGTACAGGCGTCACGGGCGCGCCGTTTGACTCTTGGCTCACTCTGCGCGGCCTGCGCACGCTCAATCTGCGCATCGAGCGCCAGCAGGCGACGGCGGGTCTCATCGCCGAGCGGCTGGCGCAGCACGCCGCGGTGCGGGTGGTGCACTATCCGGGTCTGAAGGAACACCCGAGCCACGCCATAGCCGCCAAGCAGCAGCTTGGCTTCGGCGCGATGCTGAGCTTTGAGATTGGCGCGGGGCCCGAGCATGTGCGCACCTTGCTGGACGCGTTGGACATTTTCACGCTGGCGGAATTGCTGGGCGGCACGGAGAGCCTGATTGCGCATCCCGCGAGCATGACCCATGCCTCGATGGCCCCAGACGCGCGCGCCGCCGCCGGCATCGATGACCGGCTGTTGCGGGTGTCGGTCGGCCTGGAGCACGCCGAAGATTTGTGGACCGCCTTATCGCGGGCTTTAGCTGTGCTGCCGGTGGCGAAGGCAGGGGGGGCGAAGCGTTTGGAAACGGCAAAATGAAACGGTCGCGGATTTTCAGTTCTGACAGCGAGCCGTTGTGAGCTGGATTGTGCACAAGTTCGGCGGCAGCAGTGTCGCCGATGCGGCGTGTTTTCGCCGCGTGCTTGATATTCTTGAGCGCAAGGCGCCGTCGCCGTCGGCCGTCGTGGTTTCGGCGTGCCGTGGCGTGACTGATGACCTCTACCGGCTGGTGACGGTGGCGGAGAAGCGCGGCGAGGTTGCGCCGGCGCTGGCGGCATTGCGGGCGCGCCACGTCGCCATTGCAGATGAGATTCTTTCTGCGGCCGCGGCCCGCGCCTACGCGCAGGCCTATGACGCCGATCTCGACGACATCAAGCCGGCGCTGAACACGATTGGCCTCACGCGATCGGCAGCCGCGAATGTGCGCGACCTCATCGTCGGCTATGGCGAAATCTGGTCGTCGAAACTGCTGGCGGTCGCCGCGAATGAGCGCGGGTTGGCGAACGGCGCCTCGGCATGGCTCGATGCGCGGGGGGTCATCACGGTGGAGCAAGGCCCGCTAGGGCCGATGGTGGATTGGGCGCAATCGCGTGAGGCGATCGCGCCGTGGGCGGCGGCTGGCGGATTGCTGATCGTCACGGGCTTTATCGCACAGGACAAAAACGGCGCGGCAACCACGCTTGGCCGCAATGGCAGCGATTTCTCCGGTTCAATCTTCGGTGCGCTGCTGATGGCGCGCGAGATCGATATCTGGACCGATGTCGACGGCGTGCTGTCGGCTGATCCGCGTCGCGTGCCGGACGCGGCGGTCATCGATCGGCTCACGTACAACGAAGCGATGGAGCTCGCCTATTTCGGCGCCAAAGTGCTGCATCCGCAGACCATGGGCCCAGCGGTCGCCAACAACATTCCCATCCGCATCCTCAATACCTTCAAGCCCGATGGCGCCGGCACGCTGATCAGCGCCGAGCGCCAGCATGCAGCTACCGGTGAAAGGCGTCACCAGCATCGAGGGCATCGGCATCGTCAATCTTGAGGGCTCGGGCATGATCGGCGTGCCTGGCACGGCGCATCGTCTGTTCGGCGCGCTGCGCGAGGCCGAGGTGTCGGTGATCCTGATTTCGCAGGGCAGTTCGGAGCATTCGATCTGCTGCGCGGTGCCGGAGGCGCAAGTCGAGCGTGCGGCGGCGGCGGCGCGTGATGCGTTCGAGCGCGAACTGCGCACCGGGCAAATCCAGGATGTCGCCATCGATCGCGATCTCGCGGTGCTGGCGATCGTCGGTGAAGACATGGCCGGCACGCCGGGCGTGTCGGCCAAGCTGTTCACGGCGTTGGGGCGCTCAGGCGTCAACGTGCGTGTGATCGCGCAGGGCGCGTCGGAGCGAAACATCTCCGTGGTGGTGAACGGCGAAGCGGTGACACGGGCGCTGCGGGCGGCGCACTCCGCGTTTTATCTCTCGCCGCACACGGTCTCGATCGGGCTGATTGGCGCGGGCTCGGTGGGCGGCGTGTTGCTGGATCAGCTCGCAGCGCAAACAGCGCGCTTGAGCGAGCGCTTCAACCTGAATTTTCGAGTGCGCGGCATATGTACTTCGAAGCGCATGGCGCTGTTCGACGGCGGCGCGGACTTGAAGGATTGGCGTGGTGAGATTGAGCGCAACGCCACGGCATTGGATCGGGACGCTTTCGTCGATCACGTGCGCGCCGATCATATCCCTCACACGGTCATCATCGATTGTTCGGCAAGCGAGGACGTGGCGCGGCAGTATCCCGCGTTTTTCGAGCGCGGCATCCATGTCGTCACCGCCAACAAGAAGGCCAGCAGCGCCGAACAGCGTATTTCAGGATCGGATGGCGGCGGCGCGCGCGGCCGGCAACGCGCACTTTCTTTATGAGACCACGGTTGGTGCGGGCCTGCCGGTCATGCAAACCACGCGCGAACTGCGCGAGACCGGCGACGACATTACCAGTATCGACGGCATTTTCTCCGGCACGCTGGCGTTTCTGTTCAACACTTATGATGGCGTAACGCCGTTCTCGGAAGTCGTGCGTGACGCACGTCAGCGCGGCTACACCGAGCCTGATCCGCGCTGACGATCTCTCGGGGCTCGACGTGGCGCGCAAGCTGATCATTCTGGCGCGCGAGGTGGGGTTGAAGCTCGAATTGTCCGAGGTGAAGGTCGAAAGCCTGGTGCCGCCGGAGCTGCAAAGCGTCGACGCCGAGACGTTCATGCAGCGGCTGCCGGAGTTCGACGGGGCGATGCGCGAGCGTTTCGAGAGTGCCAAGGCGCGCGGCAAGGCGCTCCGTTACGTCGGCCGCGTGCAGGCGAACGGCGAAGCCAGCGTCGGCATTGTCGAACTCGATCCCAAGGCGGCACTCGCCAGTACCGCACTGACTGACAACATCGTGCGCTACACGACGCGGCGCTACAGCGCCAATCCGCTGATCGTGCAGGGGCCGGGCGCCGGGCCGGAAGTAACGGCTGGCGGCGTGTTCGCCGATCTGCTTAGCGCTCGCCGTCGTATCTCGGAGCACGCATGTGAGCAGCGCAGTGGAACGCGCGACCGCGTTTGCGCCGGCCTCAATCGGCAATGTCGCGGTCGGGTTCGATATTCTGGGTCTTGGCCGTTGATGTTTTGGGTGACCGGGTCACCGCGCACGCAGGACGATCAAGCCGGGCGTCACCATCAAATCTATCCGCGGCGTTGTGCAGGATCTGCCGCTTGTGGCCGCGCAACAACACGGCGGGGCGCGCGCTGCAAGCGATGCTCGATGACGCCAAGCCGAACTTCGGGTTCGAGCATAGAGATCGAGAAGGGCATTCCGCTTGGCTCAGGGCTTGGCGGTTCGGCGTCCTCAGCGGTGGCCGCGGTCGTTGCGGCGAACGCGCTCTTGGACGGGCGATACGACAAGACCCGAGCTGCTGAAGTTCGCCATACAGGGCGAGGCGGTGGCGAGTGGCTCGCTCCACGTCGACAATGTCGCGCCGTCTCTGTTCGGCGGTTTGGTGCTGACGGTTGGCGTCGATGATCCGCGCGTGAAGCGCATCCCAGGCCGCACGCGGCGTGCGCGCGGTGGTGGTGCATCCGCATATGTCGCTCGCGACCAAGGAAGCGCGCGCCATCCTTCGTCGCACCGTGATCGATGTCGGATTTCGTCTGGCAGACCGCAAATCTCGCGGGCTTCATCTCCGGTTGCTACGACAACGATCTCGATCTGATCCGCGCTTCGTTGGAGGATGTGATGATCGAGCCGCAGCGACAATCGCTGATCCCGGCGTTCACCGGCTGTACGCGCAGCGGCGATGAAGGAAGGCGCGCTCGGCTGCTCGATCTCGGGCGCCGGGCCGACGATGTTCGCGTTGGCGCGCGCAGAAGATGCGGAGCGCGTGCGCGCGGCGATGCAGGCGGGTTTCACCGGCACGAATATCAAAACCGATGGCTGGATCGTCGAGATCAATTCGCGCTGGCGCTCGGCTTGTCGGACTGAGCCGTGCGCTATCGTGAGCACGCGCGGTGGCGCAGCCCGTGAGCTTTGGTCAGGCGCTTCTGCGACGGGATTGCGCCGGACGGCGGGCTTGTATGTCCCGGAGGCTGGCCGCGTTACGACGCGCGCCCTGCGCCGCGATCGCTGCCGCGGGTGGCCGCAGACGTTCTCGGCGAGTTTATTCGCTGGCGACGAGCTGGCGCCTGCGCTGCGGTGACATCGCGCTGACGCGCTGAACTTCCCAGCACCGCTCATGGCGCTGCGCCGGCCCGACACGTACGTGCTTGAACTCTTTCACGGGCCCACTGCGGCGTTCAAGGACTTTGGCGCGCGGTTTCTTGGCGGCGTGTGTTGCGCGTGCATGAGCGTCAGGATCGACGCCCGTCTGCATATTCTGGTCGCCACCTCCGGCGATACGGGTGGCGCGGTTGCGGCGGCCTTTCACAATCGCCGCCGGCATCGCGCGTCAGCGTGCTTTTCCCGAAAGGCCTGGTCTCGCCGTTGCAGGAGCGCAGCTGACCTGCTGGGGCGGCAACGTGGCCGCGTTTGCGGTCGCGGCGCGTTTGATGATTGTCAGCGTTTGGTGAAAGCGGCGTTCGCGGACGCTGCGCTGCAGCGCGCGTTCGATCTGTCCTCGGCGAACAGCATCAATGTTGGCCGGCTGTTGCCGCAGATGTCGCTATTTCGCCGTCGAGCAGCCTCGGCGATCTGGAACGAGCGGGGTGCCGCGCCGTCGTTCGTGGTGCCGAGCGGCAATCTCGGCCATGCGACCGCGTGCGTGTGGGCGCGGCATATTGGCTTGCCGATTGGTGAGATCGTGCTGGCGCACAATGCCAACCGCACCATGCCGGATTATCTGGAATCTGGCGCTTGGCGCGCCGCGCCCGAGCGATGCCGACGCTGGCGTCCGCCATGGATGTCGGCGATCCGAGCAATGCCGAGCGCTTGCGGCATTTGTTTCCGGCATTCGAAGCTCTGCGGCGGCGCGGTGACGGCCTACCGATCGATGACGAGGCCATCCGCAGGCGTATCCGCGCGGGTTTTGAAGAGGACGGTCAGGTCTGGTGTCCGCACACCGCGACCGCGGCCGAAGCGTTGGCGCGGCGCCGCGCTGAAGGCAACGTATCTGGCGGCCCGTGGGTTATCGTCGCTACGGCGCACGCGGCGAAGTTTCCGGAAGTGGTCGAGCCGATCATCGGCGGGACTGTGCCGTTGTCGCCGGCGCTGGCGGCGTTGGGGCCGAGCCTTGTCGCGATAGAGATCCCGCCGACGCTCGCAGCGTTGAAGCAACGTCTCTCGGGTTAGTGAGCCGCTGCTTCGCCCCCTGGACCTAACGCGGCGCCATGCGGATGGCGCCGTCGAGGCGGACGTCTTCGCCGTTGAAATAGCCGTTGCGTCGATCATCTCCAGCGCCAGTGCGGCATATTCCGGCGGATTGCCGAGGCGCTTGGGGAACGGCACCGACGCGGCGAGCGCGGCCTTCACCTGCTCCGGCGCGCGCGCTCAGCAGCGGCGTGTCGAAGATGCCGGGCAGGATGGTGTTGACGCGGATGCCTTCGCTGCATCAGGTCGCGCGCGATCGGCAGGGTCATGCCGACGACGCCGCCCTTGGACGCCGAATAGGCGGCCTGGCCGATCTGGCCGTCCTCGGCCGCGACCGAGGCGGTGTTGACGATCGCGCCGCGCTCGCCGTCTTCGCAGCGGCTCGAGCGTCAGCATGCCCGCCGCCGACTTGGCGATGCAGCGGAAGGTGCCGACCAGGTTGATCTGGATGATGCAGTTGAAGGCGTCGAGCGGGAAGTGCTTGATCTCGCCGGTCTTCTTGTCGCGGCTCGCGGTCTTGATCGCGTTGCCGGTGCCGGCGCAGTTGACGAGGATGCGCTCCTGGCCGATGGCGGCGCGCGCCTTGGCGAAGCCGGCGTCGACGCTCTGATCGTCGGTGACGTTCACTTCGCAGAAGACGCCGCCGATTTCCTTGGCGACCGCTTCGCCCTTCTCTGCGTTCAGGTCGAACAGCGCGACCTTGACGCCCTTCGCGGCCAGCAGGCGCGCGGTCGCCGCGCCGAGGCCGGATGCGCCGCCGGTAACCACTGCCGACAATCCTTTGAGTTGCATGGGGTGACCCTCCGACGTTCGTAATAGGTGGCGCTGAGCCGTTGATGCGAAAGCCATGTCGCAAGAAGGGCTGCTGGTAAAGGCGTCGCCGACGCATGCGCGGTGAGATGACGCTACGGAGCGCACGGAGGCTCGCGCAAACTGCCGGTGCGCGAGGGTGGCCTAGCACCTTGGGCGGCATAAGGTGGCTTCCGACATTCACATAGAACACGCCATTGGAGAGACGCCCGTGCCCGAAGCCCTGATCATCGACGCCTGCCGCACGCCGCGCGGCATCGGCAAGGTCGGCAAGGGCGCGCTCGCCGACATCCACCCGCAGCACCTGGCCGCGACCGTGCTGAAGGCCCTCGCCGAGCGCAACGACCTCAACACCGCCGAGGTCGACGACATCATCTGGGGCACCTCCTCCCAGCGCGGCAAGCAGGGCGACGACCTGGGCCGCATGGCCGCCCTGGACGCCGGCTACGACATCAAGGCCAGCGGCGTGACGCTCGACCGCTTCTGCGGCTCGGGCATCACCGCGGTGAACCTGGCCGCCGCGCCAGATCATGTCGGGCATGGAAGACCTCGTCATCGCCGGCGGCACCGAGATGATGTGCTACACCGCCTCGCACCGCCGATCCCGAAGCCGCCGCCGCTGCATGGACGCCGGCAACCTGCGCCTGCGCGCGCGTGCATCCGCAATCGCACCAGGGCATCTGCGCCGACGCCATCGCCACGCTGGAAGGCATCTCGCGCCAGGCGCCTCGACGAGCTGGCCGTCGTCAGCCAGCAGCGCGCCGACGCGCGCCATCAAGGACGGCCATTTCGACAAGAGCGCTGGTGCCCGTCTACAACGAGGACGGCACGCTGGCGCTCGACCACGAAGAATTCCCGCGCCCGCAGACGACGCTGGAAGGCCTTGCCGGCGCTGAAGCCCGTCCTTCGAGGCCATGGCCGAAGTTCCGCTCGACGAGAAGGGCACGACCTTCGCCGGCCTGATCCGCCAGGTCTATCCGGACCTCAAGATCAAGCACGTCCACCACGCCGGCAACTCGTCGGGCGTGGTCGACGGCGCCGCGGCGGTGCTGCTGGCCTCGCCGGAATACGCCAAGAAGCACGGCCTGAAGCCGCGCGCGCCGCGTCGTCGCCATGGCCAACATGGGCGACAGCCCGACGCTGATGCTGAACGCGCCGGTCCCGGCGGCGCAGAAGGTGCTGGACAAGGCCGGCCTGACGCTCGACGACATCGACCTGTGCGAGATCAACGAGGCCTTCGCGGTGGTTGCCGAGAAGTTCATCCGCGACCTCAAGCTCGACCGCGACAAGGTCAACGTCAACGGCGGCGCCATGGCGCTGGGCCACCCGATCGGCGCCACCGGCTCGATCCTGATCGGCACCATGCTCGACGAACTGGAGCGCCGCGACCTGAAGCGCGGCCTGGTCACCATGTGCGCCGCCGGCGGCATGGCCCCGGCGATCATCATCGAGCGCGTGTGATGAGTTCGGCGGAGACAACGCCGGTTGTCGTCGGCGTTGGCGAGTTCAGCGAACGGCCGAAGAGTGTTGTCGAAAGCAAAGAGCCTGTCGCGCTCATGGTTGGAGCCATGCGTACAGCCGAGGCTGACGCTGGCGCCAAGCTGCTTGCGCAGTTGGACTCGATCGATCTCGTGGGCTTGGTGTCCTGGCGTTACGCCGACGCTGTCGGTCTTCTGTGCGAGAAGCTCGCCATATCGCCGGCCAACAAGATCAACGCGGGAATGGGCGGCGAAACGCCGATCCGGTTGGTGCACGAGGCGGCGCTGCGGATTGCGCGCGGCGAAAGCAAAGCCGCGGCTGTCGTGGGTGGCAAGTTCCAACTCCTCACGCACAAAAGCGCGCCGCGAGAACGCTGAACTGCCGTGGACGCCAATGCCGCCGCCGAAGGAAGGCACCGCCATTCTTCACGTTGAGCGAAGTCGCCAAAAAGTTGCGGATTTGGGATCCGGCGCAGATATATCCGTTCTACGAATTGGCGACG
The DNA here is from genome assembly GCA_963793075.1 of uncultured Alphaproteobacteria bacterium. Classification (GTDB taxonomy): domain Bacteria; phylum Pseudomonadota; class Alphaproteobacteria; order Rhizobiales; family Methyloligellaceae; genus Methyloceanibacter. The sequence continues at coordinate 735,355 of CAWBYO010000005.1, read as the reverse complement.
CAGGCGGCGTGGAGTGAAACGCCACGCCAGGGCAATAGCGCGTCCGCAGCGCTATGGGCCGACCGCGAACGCGACGCCATCCTTCGGGCGCTGAAAGAGGGCGACATCGACATCCTCATCGGCACCCATGCGCTGTTCCAGGAGACGATCCAGTTCCGCGATCTGGCCCTCGTGGTCATCGACGAGCAGCACCGCTTCGGCGTGCATCAGCGGCTGGCGCTGCAAGCCAAGGGGCCCGGGACCGGCGCCGAGCTGCTGGTCATGACGGCGACGCCGATCCCGCGAACGCTGCTGCTGACGAGCTATGGCGACATGGACGTGACGCGGCTCGACGAGAAGCCGCCGGGCCGGAAGCCCATCGTCACCCGCACGGTGCCGCTGGAGCGACTTGACGAGGTCGTTGGCGGCGTCGAGCGCGCGGTCGCCGCCGGCGCCCAGGTCTATTGGGTGTGCCCCCTCGTCGCCGAGTCCGAGGTGCTGGATGTGGCGGCCGCCGAGGACCGTTACGCGGCACTCCGCGCGCAATTCGGCGACAAGGTCGGCCTGGTGCATGGGCGGCTGACGGGCAAAGAGAAGGACGCGGTCATGGCGCAGTTCGCCTCAGGCGCCCTGTCCATCCTGGTATCGACCACGGTGATCGAGGTCGGCGTCGACGTGCCCAAGGCCTCCATCATGATCATCGAGCATGCCGAGCGTTTCGGTCTCGCCCAGCTCCATCAGTTGCGCGGCCGGGTCGGCCGGGGCGCCGCGAGTCGTCGTGCATCCTGCTTTATCGCCAGCCGCTGGGCGAGACGGCGCGCGAACGGCTCAATGTCATGCGCAGCACCGAAGACGGCTTCGTCATCGCCGAGGAGGATTTGCGGCTCAGGGGCGGCGGCGAGGTGCTGGGCACAAGGCAGAGCGGGCTCCCCGCCTTTCGCATCGCGATCCTGCCCGAGCATCGCGAATTGCTGGAGGCCGCGCGCGACGAAGCAAGGCTCAGGCTCTCCCGCGACCCCGACCTTACGGGCAAGGACGCCGAGGCGCTCCGGCTGCTGCTGTATCTGTTCGAGCGCGACGACGCGATCCGGCTGATGCGGGCCGGCTGACGCGTCAGACGACCGGCTCTTCCTCGGGCACGGGCTTCGTCGCCTTCGCGTCGTCGGCGAGACTTCTTGAGCGCCTCTTGCGGCGGCGCCACCAGTCCGGCGGAGATAACAAGCTTGGCGCCGTCGTCGATCGACATGTCGAGCACGATGACGTCCTTGGCCGGCATGAACAGCACGAAGCCCGTCGTCGGGTTCGGCGCGTTCGGCATGAACACGGTCATCAGCTTTTCGCCGTTGCCAAGCTTGTTCATCACTTCCGCCGGCGGCTCGCCGGAGACGAACACCACGGCATAAAGGCCGCGGCGGGGAAACTCGATGAGACCGACACGCTTGAACCCGGTGCCGGACTTGGAGAAGATCGTGGTGAAGATCTGCTTGAGTAGCCGGTAGACGCCGCGCACCACCGGCATGCGGTCGAGCATCATCTCGCCATAGCTGACGATGGTCCGGCCAAACAGATTGGCGGTGAGTGCGCCGATCAGCATCAGCGCCAGGATGCCGACGATCAGGCCGACGCCCGGGACGTTGACCGGCAGATAGGTCTCGGGGAGATAAGCCTGCGGAATGAGCGGCTTCACCCAGCCGTCGACCAGATTGATGAACCACCAAACCACATAGACGGTGATGGCGACCGGCCCGACGATGATCAGGCCGGTCAGGAAATAGCCGCGCAACCGCGCACCGAAATGCGACGAGGTCGGCTCGAGCGCGCCGAACAGACCGAGCTGGTCGTCGAGCGGTTCGTGCGTCTCTTGCGTTGGCTTGGACTCTTGCGTCTGGGGATCTTCGGCGGTCATGCGGCTCTGGACAATGAACGGGAAAGAGGGACGGTCAGGATTTCATGGTTGTCATCGGCGGCCGGTCCTAGCACGCCGGGTTTACGATTGTGAGGCATGGCCGAATGCGGGCGCGCTGGCAAGTCCGCTTTCCGCCGCTCACGGCCCATCGGGCGAGACGACGGAACAATCCGTACCGCCGCGCTTCAGCGCGTTGCACAGCTTGGTGCCTTCCGCCTCCGTGGCAAAGGGCCCGATTTTTAGGCTGTAGAAGGTGCCGAAGCTGCCGATATCCACCTTGTCGATCTCCGGCGCGGCGCTCGCCAGCTGCCGGTTCGACTTCTGCACTTGCTTCCACAAGGTCTGGGCGTCGGCTTGTGAGCGGCTATTGGCCAGTTGCACGCGATAACCGCCGCCGCTGGCTTGCGGCGCCGCGCTCGGTGCGGGTTCCGTCGTGCCGCCGCCGAACCAGCGGCCGATGCCGCTGCTGCCGGAGCCCTCGGACGCAACCTTGGTGGTTTCCGTATTGGCCGCCCAGCTGGAGGCAGACGGCGGCGCAGCCTTCGGGGCGGTCATCGTTCGCTCCGCGGTGGTCGTATTGGCCGGCGCGGTTGTCGTCGGCGCCGGTGCGGGGCTGGGCGCGGCCGGTGCGGGCGCGCTATCGCCGGTGAGCGAGCCAAACCAGCGGCTCACGCCGCTGCCGCTTGGCTGCGCGGTCTCGTCGGTCACTTGCGCGCCCCAGCCTGCGGCGGGCGCCGCCGCCGTGGCCGTTTCGGTGGGCGCCGGCGGCGTGGGTGCGGCCGCGGACTCAGCAGCAGGCGCCCGCGGCGGTGAACTGCTCGAGCCGCCGAAACTCGGTACCAGCCGGCTCCAGACACTCTCGCCCGACGGGGCGGAACTCGCCACCGCCGCTACTAACCTGGGTGTCGAAGGTGCCGGGATCGGCTCCGGCCACCGCGCCGCCGCCGCCGTCCTCGGCGATGATCTTGTCGACCGCGCTCGAGCTCGACGCGCTTCTCGCCTGCGCAATCGCCGCGTCGCCCTGGCTGGACAGGCCCGCCGCCTTATAGGCGAGCCCTTTATTGACCAGCGCCCTCACCTTGTCCGAGGCCGGCAGCCCCAGCCATACGGCGGCGCCCAGATCGGCGATGGCGTGGCCTTGCTGGCCCAGCTTGCGATAGGCAATGCCGCGCAAAAACAAGGCCTTGGCCGCTTGGCCTGGGGTTGCCTTGTCGTCGTTGACCGTGGCGGAGAGCTGGCGCACCGCGGCGTCGTATTTGCCGGCGGTGAGCGAGGCGACGCCACTCTTGAGCCCGGCCTCCTGGGCCTGAGTCTGGCCGGAGCCGAGGATCGGCGCCGTCGTCAGAGCGCCAAGAAGCGTCAGCGTGACACCAAGACGGCGTCCGCGTGGAAGAGAGCGCCCGTCAAAAGCAAGACGGCGCGGCCGGAAGGTCTTCCGATGATCCGCCATGGTCTTGCTCAAGCAAAGAATTCAGGCAAATCCGAGGCTGTAGCCTATTCCACAGTCACGGATTTTGCGAGGTTTCGCGGCTGATCGACGTCGGTGCCCATGAATACCGCGGTGTAATAGGCGATGAGCTGCACCGGCACCGCATAAACGAGTGGCGTCACGAAGGGATGGACGGTCGGCACCGGCAAGACGGTTTGCACCGCGCAGCCCGTGCTTGCCGGGTCGGCGTCGCTGATCAGGATGATCTTGCCGTCGCGCGCCGCCACCTCTTGCATATTTGAGACGGTCTTGTCGAAGAGGTCGTCGCGGGGGGCAATGACGATAACCGGCACGGTCTCGTCGATGAGCGCGATCGGCCCGTGCTTCAGCTCACCGGCGGCGTAGCCCTCGGCATGGATGTAGGAAATCTCTTTCAGCTTAAGCGCGCCCTCGAGCGCGATGGGGTAGCTCGAACCGCGGCCGAGATACAGCACGTCGCGCGCCTTCGACAGGCTATGGGCAAGCGCCTCGTAAGGCGTTTCGTCGTGGAGGATGGTCGCCATGTGGCGCGGCACCTCAACCAGCGCCTTGACCAGCTCCGCTTCGAGCCCCGGACCGACGACCCCTCGCGCCTTGCCGGCGGCGATGGCGAGACAGGCGAGAACCGTAAGCTGGCAGGTGAAGGCCTTGGTGGAGGCGACGCCGATCTCCGGCCCGCCAAGCGTCGGCAGCACCCCGTCGGACTCTCGAGCGATGGAGGATTCCTGCACGTTGACGATGGACAGCACATGCTGGCGCTGCTCACGGCAATAGCGCAGCGAGGCCAGCGTGTCGGCGGTCTCGCCCGATTGGGAAACGAACAGCGCCGCCCCGCCCGGCGCCATGGTGGTCTCGCGATAGCGGAACTCGCTCGCGATATCGATGTCGACCGGCAGCTTGGCCCAGCGCTCGAACCAATATTTGGCGACGAGACAGGCATAGAAGGCGGTGCCGCAGGCTGACAACGACAGGCGGCTGACGCCGGCAAAGTCGAAGGGCAGCGCCGGCAAGTCCACGCGGTAGGTCGCCAGATCGAGATAATGCGCCAGCGTGTGGCCGACGACTTCCGGCTGCTCGTGAATCTCCTTGGCCATGAAATGGCGGTATGTGCCCTTGTCGACCACGAGGCCGGCGGCCAGCGACCGCGCGATGGGACGCTCGACAGCGGCCCCGTTCCGGTCGCGAATGGCGATGCCTTCGCGGGTGATGACGGCCCAATCGCCATCTTCGAGATAGGAGATCCGGTCGGTGAACGGCGCCAGCGCAATGGCGTCGGAGCCCACATACATCTCGCCGTCGCCATAGCCGATGGCGAGCGGACTGCCTTGGCGGGCGGCGACCATCAAGTTGTCGTAGCCGCGAAAGATCATGGCGAGCGCGAACGCGCCCTGAAGATGGCTCAGCGTGTGGTAGACGGCGGCGATGGGGTCCTTGCCCGCACGCAGCTCGCGGGTGATGAGATGGGCGATGACCTCGGTGTCGGTGTCGCTCGAAAACGGGGCGCCTTCCGCCATGAGCTCGGCCTTGAGCTCGCGGAAATTCTCGATGATGCCGTTATGGACGACCGAAACGTCGTCGGTCATATGCGGGTGAGCGTTGGCCTCGCTTGGCTTGCCGTGGGTGGCCCAGCGTGTGTGGCCGATGCCGGTGTCGCCTTGGAGCGGCTGGACTTTGAGAAGCTGTTCGAGATTGACCAGTTTGCCCTGCGCGCGCCGCCGCGCGAGCTGGCCGTTCTCCAGGGTGGCCACCCCGGCGGAGTTGTAGCCGCGATATTCGAGGCGCTTCAGCGCATCGACCAGCTTCTCCGCGACCGGTCCCTTACCGAGAACGCCGACAATCCCGCACATCGTCCCCTACTCCCTCGCACCCTGTTTCTTGCCTAAATGCACGAGCGCTGCGTCGCAATTCACGAGCTATGTCCCTTTATTGCGTGGCGGCGATGTGGCGAGCGGCTATTTGGACCGGTTGCGCCGCGCCCGCACCTTGGCGGCCCAACCCTCCCGCGTCTCCTGCGGAGGGCGGGTCACCGCGAGCGCATCGGCCGGCACATCCTTGGTGATGACGCTGCCGGAACCGACATAGGCGCCATCGCCGATCTTGACCGGCGCCACCAGAGAGCTGTTGGAGCCGATGAAAGCCCCGGCGCCGATCTCGGTACGATGCTTCGCGAAGCCATCGTAATTGCAGGTAATGGTGCCGGCGCCAATGTTAGCCTTCGCGCCGACGCTCGCATCGCCGATATAGGTGAGGTGGTTAACCTTGGCGCCCTCGGCGACTTCGGAATTCTTGATCTCGACGAAGTTGCCGACATGGGCGTTCTTGGCGAGCGCGGCACCGGGCCGCAGCCGGGCGAACGGCCCCACGGTCGCGCCGGGTCCGATCCTGGCGCTCTCGATGTGGCAGAAGGCCTTGATGATGACGCCGTCGTCGATGCTGACGCCGGGACCGATCACCACGTTGGGCTCGATCACCACGTCCTGGCCGACTTGCGTGTCATAGCTGAAGAACACCGTGTCGGGCGCGACCAGGGTGGCGCCACCGGCCATGATGGCGCTGCGCAAGCGCCGCTGCATCAACGCTTCGGCGGTGGCGAGCTCGGCGCGTGAATTGACCCCGAGAACCTCTTCCGGGTTCGACAGGACGACGCGGGCTTGCAGGCCGCTTTTCCGCGCCAGGGCCACGGCGTCGGTCAGATAGAACTCGCCATTGGCGTTGTCGTTGCCGATCCGGCCGATCAGCGCGGCAAGCGTGTCACTCGTGCGGAACGCCATGATGCCGGAATTGCAGATCGCCAGCGCGCGCTCGGCGGCAGTCGCGTCTTTTTCCTCGCGAATGCCGGCAAGCCGCCCCTTCTCGTCGAACAGCAAGCGGCCATACCCGGTGGGGTCGTTCGCCTCGAAGCCGATGACGACCACGTCGGCACCGGCATCGAGCTCGCCCAAGACGGCCTTCAGCGTCTCGGTGCGCAACAGCGGCGTATCGCCGTAGAGCACCAGAACATGTCCGGCAAAGCCCTCATAGGCCGGGGCCGCCGCCTTGACCGCATCGGCGGTGCCGAGCTGTTCGGGCTGGACGAAGACCTGGAGCTTCGGGTCGATGGCAAGCGCCGCTTGGCCCACCTCATCCATGCCGGGGCCGATGACGACGCTTGATCGCCCGATGCCCGCGGCCTGAGCCGCCCGCAGCACATGGGCCAGCATGGGCAGACCGGCCAGGCGGTGCAGCACCTTAGGCAGTGCCGATTTCATGCGCGTGCCCTTGCCGGCGGCAAGGACGATGGCGAGAGCCGAAGGATGGGTCATGCTACGTGGGCCATGCCGTTATGATCGCTGCCGCTGGCTGGAGCCGGAAACCGATTCGCTTTGGCCAACTTCTCCTAAGGCCGCAGTGTCTAGTCCAATCCGGCCGCGAGGGCCATAACCCAACGCGCGCCAATAGATACGCCGGATGGCTTACGCAGAAATTGACCATACGGACAGAGTGAGTAATCTCCCAGCCGAGCGGCAAAACAATCTGCCCAATGCCCTAATCGCGTCGCTTTTTCGCCCAAACCTCGTACCCGGAGGCTCGAACCCCATGGTCGCTAGAAGTCGCCGGACCGGTGCGCGGAGTATGGCGCGAGGCATCTTCGCCACTTTATGGATCGTGCTGGCCGGATGTTCGGGCCTGTATCTGTTCATGCTGGTCACCGATCCGGCAGCGCTTGGCGGCCAGTCCATGCAATTCAGCGCCATCGCCGGCGGCGCGCCTATCCCCGCGGGCGATGGCCCGCTGAGCCGCCGCCGACAACGGCAAAGCTGAAGGACTCGCTGCAGGCGATGTCGCGGCAAATGGCGGCGATCGATGCGCGGCTGGAGGCGGCCGAGGACTATGTCGCGCCCGTGGCGGCGGCTCCCGAACCAGTCGCCCCGCCAGCCGCTGAGCCCGCGCCAGAGCCGGAACCGGTCGAAGAAGAGGTTACGGTCAACGACACCGATGTCGAGACCGAAGTCGTGGAGGCGGCACCTGAGCCGGCGCCCGAGCCCGAGGCCCCGCCGCCAGTGGTGACGGCCGCGCCCCCTGCCCCGGCACCCGTCGCCGCGGCGCCCCACCGCCCGTCACCGTGGATGCGCCCGTGGTCGCCGATCCGCCGGCCGTCGCCGCCGCGCCAATGGAGCCCGAGCCTGAGCCCGCCAGCAGCGACTGCATCCGACACTGCCGCAGACCCCTGCCCCTGCGGAAGACGTGGAGATCGCCGCCTTCGATCCCGTGACTCTGCCGCCCGCCGCCAATGACGGGTCGACCCGCTACGGCATCGAGATCGGCACCGTGGCCCAGCGCGATCGAATTGCGGCCGCTCTGGCGGGAGTTCCTGACCAATCACGCCGCCCTCGTCGCCGGACTGCAGCCGCGCCGCGTGCTGGCTCCCGACAAGAAGTGGCGGCTGATCGCCGGCCCCTTCACCAACGCCCAGGACGCCGAAGGCGCCTGCGCCTGTTCAAGAAGGCCGACCGGCCGTGCGCGGCGACGGTCTATGCGGGCGACGCGCTGTAATCGGCCAGCGGGATCGGCGGCCAGACGCCGATCCATCTCCGGATCGTCGAGAGCCGGCGCCGTCCAGGGCTCAATGGGACAGGCGGGGAATGATCGGCTTGGCCGCGGCCCATTCCTCCGGCACGACCACGACATATTCGCCGTCGACGATCTGGGTCAGGACCATCGGCTTGGCGATATTCTTGCCCGACGCGTCGAACTTGATCGGCCCGTAAAAGGTCGGCAAATCGGTGGCGGCGATGCGCCTCGCGGACCTTTTCGCGATCGAGGCTCTGGGCGCGGGCGAAGGCGTCGGCGAAGACATAGACCGCGGCGGCCGCCTGAGCCGCCTGGTCCGGCGCCTCATAGCCGTAAGCCTGCTCGAACAGCTTGGCGAAATCCGCCGCCGAGCCGAACAGCTTGCCTTTGTGCTTGAGGGAACGATGCCATTGATGGGCGCAGAACACATGCTGAGACGCCTTCGGCAGCTTCTTGGCGAGTTGCGCGGATCGCAATGGGTGAGCGCGATCACCGGCACGTCGACGCGTAAGGCCTCGATCTGGGTGACGGCGGTGAGCGCTCCCTTCTCATGGCCGGAGACCACGAGAATATCGGGCTTGAGCGTCTTCACCTTGGTGAGCGTGACCGACATGTCGTCGAGTTCGGGCGGCAACTGGTCGTCGATCACGCAATTGATGCCGTGACGTTGCGCGTCGGCAAGAACGACCGGCGCGAACGTCCTGCGCGAACGGATCGTTCTCGGTGACGATGGCAAGCCGCAAGTCTTGCGGTGTCTTGCCGAGCTTGGCCGCGTTCGCAGCGGCAAGATCGATGGCCGGCGTCAGATACTGATCGGAGGTCGACAGCACGGCGAAGATGTAGCGATAGCCCTTGGTGAACAGGTCCCGCGCCGCGCCGTTCGCCTCGACCATCGGGATCTTGTGACGCTCGATGATCGGCAGAATGGCCAGGGTCAGCCCGGAGCCGTACGGCCCAAGTAGAAACTTCACGCCGTCTTGCTGGATGAGCCGCTCGACGAGTTCGGTGTCCGCGCGCCGGCGTCGATTCATCGTCGTAATAGCGGATCTCGAGGCGGTAGGGCCTGCCGCCGATCTTGATGCCGCCCTTGTCGTTGATCCGGCGTACGGCGAGATCGTAACCGTTCTTGGTGTTGGCGCCGTTCTGCGCATATTTCCCGGTCAGAGAGACGGCGGCGCCGAGGGTGACGGTCTCATCGGCACATGACGCGGTATCGGCGCTCGACAGAAGCAGGACGAAGCCGAGGCCCGCCGACAGCCCTCTCAGAAGCGACACGTCGAGTCCCCCGCCGTCTTATTCTTTGCGAATCTCGCTCGCAGACGAAACACTAGCCGCTAACCGGCGCCCGCGCAGCAAGGTCGGCCAGAGATCGTCCGCTGGGCACGGCCTTCCGCCCTTTAAATGTCAGAGTTCGTCGGTGTTGAACGTGTCGCAGACCTGCAAGGTTGCCGTCCTCATAGCCGCGGCGGAACCAGCGGACACGCTGGGCCGAGGAGCCATGGGTGAAGGAATCCGGCACCACGTATCCTTGCGTCTGCTTCTGGATGCGGTCGTCGCCGATGGCGCTTGCCGCTCCCAGCGCCTCGTCGATATCGCCCGGCTCGATGAGCCCCTTGTCAGACTGCAATTGATGGGCCCAGACGCCGGCGAAGCAGTCGGCTTGCAGCTCCATGCGAACCTGCAAAGCGTTGCTCTCCTTGGTGCCCGCCCGGCGCCGCGCCGCTTCGACCTTGTCGGCGATGCCCAGCAGCTTCTGCACGTGATGGCCGACCTCATGGGCGATGACATAGGCTTGGGCGAAGTCGCCGGGCGCGCGGAAGCGGTTTCTCAGCTCGCGGTAGAAATCGAGGTCGATATAGACCTTCTCGTCGCCGGGACAGTAGAACGGCCCCATGGCCGACATGCCGGTACCGCATGCCGAGCGCACATAGCCGTCGAACAACACGAGCGTCGGCTCCCGGTAGCGCTGGCCGAAACGCTGAAAGGTCTCCGTCCAGGCGTCCTCGGTGGTCCCCAGAACCACGGCGACGAAGCTCTTGAGCTCGTCCGTACTGGCGTTGCCGGGCCGCTGGATGTCGGCGCCTGTGCCCGCCCGGCGCCGGGAGATTGGTGGTATTCGGCCTCTGTTGCGGCAGGCGAATGTCGGGGAATCCGCCTCCACTGCCCCCGCCCGGGGCGCCGCCTTGCATGAGCACGGAGGGATCGAGGCCGAAGAACAGCATGAGGCCGAGGATGATCAGGAGGCCGACGATGCCGATGCCGCCACCGCCGCCGCCCGATCCGCCGCCGCTCGGGAAGCGGACGCCGCCGCCGCCACGTCCTGGAAACGGAAAGCCGAACCCGCGGCGCTCGCCGCGACGGTCCTCGACATTCTCACTTTCTCTTTGGCCGCGCCACCGCATCTCAAATCCTCACGCCACCGCCATTGTGCGAAACTTTCGAGCATTGTGCATGGGGCGCGCTGGCGCACAAGACTCCTGGACATAAGGAGAATTCGGCGTTGACACCGTCGCGGAAGGCCCGTTCGCGGGGTCGCGCCGTTTTTCGCCAAGAGAGTGAGAATCGAGCCCGCAAATCCTTGTTGCTAATAAAGATACTGACAAGGAATCGTCACAGAACTGCCATAGGCCACAGGCATTCTCCCTATGCCCAGTTGTGTTCGGTCTGGGTAGGTAGTGCGTTCTGTGTATTGCGTACGAGCCCTGGCACTCCCCGCGCCGGGGCTCTTCTTTTTTGTACAGTCCCGGCCGCCACTGCCTAGAGTTTGGCCATGCCTGTCCTCCCGTCTCAGCTATTCGGCCGGCCCGACGGCAGGCACCCGACGCGGACGCCGCCTCTTCTTCTTGCCTGGCGGCGGTAGAGTCACCGCGTCCGGGACGCCCTCATCGTCAGCCTCGATGAAGACGCGCCTGGAGAGATAGGTGTAGACCACGGGGATCACGAACAACGTGAAGAGCGTGCCGACCAAGAGTCCGCCGACGATGACCCAGCCGATATCCTGACGGCTCTCGGCGCCCGCGCCGGTGGCCAGGGCCAGCGGCACCGCCCCGAGCACCATGGCGCCCGTTGTCATCAGAATCGGCCTGAGCCTGCAGCGCCGCCGACTGCATGACGGCATCGCGCATGGGCCAGCCCTGACCGCGCAACTGATTGGAAAACTCCACGATCAGAATGCCGTGCTTGGTGATCAGTCCGATCAGCGTGACGAGACCGACTTGGCTATAGATGTTGAGCGTGCCACCGCTCCACCACAGGGCGAGCAGCGCGCCGGTGACCGATAGCGGCACGGTCAGCATGATGATGAAGGGATCGGTGAAGCTCTCGAACTGAGCGGCGAGCACCAGATAGATGAAGGCGAGCGCGAGCAGGAAGGTGACATACATGCTGGAGCTTGCCTCGCGAAACTCCCGAGACTCGCCCGCATATTCGATATGCGCCGTGGGCGGCAGCACCTCGGCGGCGGTGGCCTCGAGATAGCCGAGCGCATCGCTCAAGGAATAGCCCGGCGCGACTTGCCCGGTGATGGTGGCGGCGCGAAGCTGGTTGAAGTGGTTCAGTTCCTTCGGCGCCACCGTCTCCTTGATGGTGATGAGGTTCGACAGCGGGATCATCGCGCCGTCGGATCCGCGCACATAGATGCGCCGCATATCGTCGGGGTTCTCGCGATCGATATCGGCGACCTTGACCACGACGTCGTATTGCTGGCCCTCTTTCTTGAATCGCGTGACCTGCCGGCCGCCGAGTAGGGTCTCCAAGTGTGCGCCCCAGCGTCTCGATTTCGACACCCATCGACGCGGCCTTCTCGCGGTCCACGGAGATGTCGAGCTGCGGCGAGTTGAGCTTGAGGTCGCTCTCCAAGTCGACGAGTCCGGGATAGTCGCGCGCCTTGTCGAGAAGCGTATCGACCATCTTTTGCAGCTCGCTGTAAGGCTGCGACGTCTGGATGACGAAATTGATCGGCTTCGACCGCGAGCTCTGCCCGAGCGGCGGCGAATTGCTGGGAAACGCGACGACGCCGGTGACGCCCGACACCTCCGGCGTGATGGAGCGCCCGATCTCCTGCTGCGAGCGCTCGCGTTCGCCCCAAGGCTTCACGCGCAGGATGACGCGCCCCTGAGACACGGTCGGGCTGCCCGCCACCACGAAGACGCGGTCCGCCTCGGGCACGGCCAGCGCGATGTCCTCGAGCTGCTTGGCGTAGGCGTCGGTGAAATCGATCGTCGCGCCCTCGGGACCTCTGAAGTTCACGTTGATCCGTCCCTCGTCCTCGACGGGGGCGAGCTCGCTCTTAAGCGTGATGAACAGGAAATAGCTTGAGCAGGCGACGGCAAGACCGATGACCAGGATGAGAGGCCGCGCCGCCAGCGCGCCCTTGAGCAACATCCGGTACGATTTGGTCACCCAGTCGAGGAAGCGCTCGATGACGCGGTAGGCGAGATTGTGGTGGCTCTGATGCTTGAGCAGCTTGGAGCACATCATCGGCGACAGCGTCAGCGCCACGAACCCCGAGACGATCACCGCACCGGCGAGCGTCCAGGCGAACTCCGTGAACAAGCGGCCGGTCAGGCCGGTCATGAAGCCGATCGGCGCGTAGACGGCAGCCAGGGTGATCGTCATGGCGATGATGGCGAAGCTGATCTCGCGGCTGCCGAGCAGCGCGGCCTTCACCGGGGCCATCCCACCTTCGACATGACGGTAGATGTTCTCGAGCATGACGATCGCGTCGTCGACCACGAGGCCGATGGCGAGCACCAGCGCCAGCAGGGTCAGCGTGTTGATGGAAAAGCCGAAGGCATGCATCAGCGCGAAGGCGCCGATCAGCGACACCGGGATGGTCACGAGCGGGATCAGCGTGGCCCGCACGGAACGCAGGAACAGAAAGATGATGAGAATGACGAGGATCACGGCCTCGCCGATGGTGGTGTAGACGTTCTTGATCGACTCGGCGATGAACACCGACTTGTCATGGGCGACGCTGACTTGCATGCCTTCCGGCAGCGAGCTCATGATGCTGGGCAGGATCTTGTTAACCGCCTCCGACACCTCGAGCGGGATTGGCCGTGGCCTGCTTGATGACGCCGACGGCGATGGCCGGCTCGCCGTTGAAGCGGACCACGCGGCGCTCGTCCAGGGCCCCGAGTTCGGCCTGCCCGACGTCGCTCAGCCGCACGAGATAGCTATTGGCATCCTTGATGATGAGATCGTTGAATTGCTCGGGGTGTGCGCAGATCCGTCTCGGCCAGCACGGTGAACTCGCGCTGCAGGCTTTCGATGCGGCCGGAGGGAACCTCGACGTTCTGGCGGCGTAGCGCGTTCTCGACGTCCTGCGGCGTCAGCTGATAGGCGGCGAGACGCTCCGGATCGAGCCAGATCCGCATGGAGTATGCGCGGTCGCCGAACAGGCGTACCTCGGCCACGCCGTTCAGCGTCGTCAGCTGATCCTTCACATAACGGTCGGCGTAGTCGGTGATTTCGAGGGCGGAATGGCGCTTGCTCGAGAAGGCGAGATACATGATGGGCTGGGCATCCGCCTCGCGCTTCTGAATGATCGGCTCGTCGATCTCCTCCGGCAGACGCCCGCGGACGCGGCCGACGCGATCGCGAATGTCGGCGGCCGCATAGTCGGGATTGCGGTCGAGCTTGAAGGTGACGGTGATCTGGCTCAATTCCTGGCGGCTGATCGAGGTGATGAAGTCGATGCCCTCGATGCCCGCCAGCGAATCCTCCAGCACTTGGGTGACCTGGGTCTCGACGATTGCCGCACTGGCGCCGGGATAGTCGGTCTCGACGGTGATGACCGGCGGATCGATCGCAGGATATTCGCGCACGCTGAGGCGGTCATAGGAAACCAGCCCGACAAGCACGAGCACGAGGCTCATTACCGTGGCGAAGACAGGCCGCTTGATCGATAATTCGGGAAGGGTCACGCCTAAGCCCCGGCGCCCGTGACGACGGATACCGGCTGCGCCGTCGCGGAGCTTGAGTTGCCCGGCGGTCACCACCTCGTCATCGACGGAGAGGCCGTCGAGAATCTCCACCCGGCCCGAACGGCGCATGCCGATCTTGACCTTGGTCAGTGTGACTTTGCCGTCGACGATCTTGAAGACGAACTGGCTGTCGCCTTGCGGCACGATGGCCTGCTCGGGGATCGTCAAGGCATCCTGCTTGAGCTGGAGCAGCACCGTCACCCGCGCGAACAGACCGGGCCGCAGGCGCCGATCGGGGTTCGGCACCTTGGCGCGCACCAAGAGGCTCCGCCCCGACACGTCGATGCGCGGGTCGATGGCGTAGACCTCACCCTTAAAGGTCTCGCCGGGGAAGGCGTCGAGCCTGATACTGATGCCTTGCCCCGTCCTGATGGCCGGCAGGAATTTCTCCGGCACCCTGAAATCGGCCTTCACGGGGTCGATGGCCTCGAGATTGACGAGCGCCTGCCCGGCCGTAAGGTACTCGCCGACGCTGACATGCCGCAGGCCGACGATCCCAGCGAATGGCGCCACGATCCGCATCTTCTCGAGCTGCACCCGGGCAAGCTCCACCGCAGCCTTGCTCACGGCAAGATTGGAGGCTGCCACGTCGGCCGATTGAGCCGGAGGCGTATTTTTTGTCTGAACAGCTGGTTGGTGCGCTCGGAGTTCTGCTCGGCGAGCTTGAGCTTGGCTTCGGCATCGGCGAGCTGGGCGCGATAGACGGAATCTTCGAGGCTGAAGAGCGGTGCGCCTTTCTCTACCGGCTGCCCTTCCTCGAAATAGAACCTCCTCCAGACGACCCGGAATCTCGGTGCTGACCGTGACCAACTCGTCGGACAGCAGCGAGCCCACGGCCGTGACCTGCTCGCTGAGCGGCGCCGCGACCACTTTTGCCGCCTCGACAGGTATGGGCGCATCTTTGGCGTCCTGCGCGAGGGCCACAGTCGATGTCGTGAGCAAGGCTAGCAGCCAAGCAGCCACCACCGCGCATCCCTGCTGCGTCCGTTCCGCGTCATGTCGACCTTTTCGGGCGGAGGATCGAGGCCCCTACTCTACCACTCTTTCCGGCAGCAAGGAGGCACACATCGCTGCATTCGGCCCGAGCGTGACGTGATGAAACGCCGGTGAGGACTTGAGACGGCCCCTTGAATGGGCCGCCTCTGACCTCGTCGCGCTTAGGGGTTCGGTGCGTCTGGCGCGAATCCTCGGGCGCGGCCTCGTCTGGATTGTCTTCCGGCATGGTGTCTTCAGGCGCCTCGTCGGACATCTCGTCGGGCGGCGCCGTGTCGTCCATCATGCCGTCCTCCGGCATCGCATCCTCGGGCATGGCGTCCTCCGGCATGGCGTCCTCGGGCGTGGCGTCGTCCATCATCGGCTCCTCCGACATCTCGTCGGGCGGGCTGACGTCTTGCGTCGGTATCTCCTCCGCCGCGACTCGGTTGCTCGGCAGCAGCGGGCGTCTCGGCGGCAGGCTCGTCCATCTCGACGCTCGTCTCGCTGTCGTTCCCGGACAGGATGTAGGCCGCGACCACGAAGGCGATCACAATGCCGCCAAGGACGATAGCGAGAAATGCCCGACTTCCTGGGTTGTGGCTTGCCATGTTGACTGTCCTCCCTCTCGCGCATGGAGATCGGCGCGTTATGAACAACTTATCGGCGAATCGCGGTGCGGTCGAGATCAACCGGACCCATCTCGCCCCACGGACTCGATCAGCGCACCCGGATGCCGCCCCGCGCCGCGCCAGGCGATCGAAGAGCGGGCTCAACGCCGCAGCCACGAGAAAGTTCGCCAGCACCGAATACAAGCGCCGCATAGCCGGGCACCGTGACGCCGAAGATCTCGAGCGGATAGACCGACGAGACGAAGCCGCGCGCGGCGGCCATATAGGTGCCGATGGCGGTGCCGGCGGCCCAGCCGATGAGCAGCGCATGAGCGTTGAACGCCCGCGTGAACAGGCCGAGCAGGATCGGCGGCAGGAGCTGGATGATCCAGATGCCGCCCAGCAATTGAAGCTGGATGGCGTAGGCTTGCGGGATCGCCAGGATGAACACCACCGCGCCGATCTTGACGACGAGCGAGACGATCTTGGCCATGCGCGCCTCTTCGGCGTCGGTGCAGTCCGGCTTCCAGAACTCCTTGTAGAGATTGCGGGTGAACAGGTTGGCGCAGGCGATCGACATGATCGCCGCCGGCACCAGCGCGCCGATAGCGATGGCCGCGAAGGCCACGCCGACGAACCAGGGGGAAAACGAGTCGAGAAACAGCGCCGGCACGGCGAAGTTGGCGCCATGTTGGGCGAAGCCCGCCGCATAGAGCGGGTTCTTATCGACGCCGGCGGCGATGGCCATGTAACCGAGCAGCGCGATCAGCCCGAGCACGAAGGAATAGGCCGACAACGCCGCGGCGTTGCGCCGGATCACCTTGCCGCTCGAGGCGCTCAAGATGCCGGTCATGGAGTGCGGATAGAGGAACAGCGCCAGCGCCGAGCCGAGCGCCAAGGTGATATAGGCGCTGTAGCTGCCGAGACTGTCGCCTGACGGCGGCGTCGAGCGTGAGCTTCTCCGGCGGCACGCTGGCGAAGATCGCGCCGTAGCCGCCGAGCTTTGCCGGGATGATGACGATGGCGGCGAAGATCGTGACGAAGATCAGCATGTCCTTCACCACGGCGATCAGCGCCGGCGCCCGCAGGCCGCTGGTATAGGTGAAGGCGGCCAGCACGATAAAGGCGATGATCAGCGGCAGATGACCGGTCAAGCCGCCGGCCGGGAAGCCGAGCGCGCCGATGACCACTTCCATGCCGACAAGCTGCAGCGCGATATAAGGCATGGTCGCCAGGATGCCGGTGAGCGCCACGGCGAGCGCGAGATAGCGGCTGTCGAAGCGGTCGCGCACATAATCGGCGGCGGTCACATGGCCGCGCTCATGGGCGATCTTCCACAGCCGCGGAAAGATCAGAAACAGGATCGGATAGATCAGGATCGTGTAGGGCACGGCGAAGAAGCCCATGGCGCCGGCGCCGAAGACGAGCGCCGGCACGGCGATGAAGGTGTAGGCCGTGTAGAGATCGCCGCCGAGCAGGAACCAGGTGACCACGGTGCCGAAGCGGCGGCCGCCGAGGCCCCATTCGTGCAGCTGGTTGAGGTCGGCCTTCCGCCAGCGCGCGGCGACGAAGCCGAGCCAGGTGACGAGGCCGAACAACGCCACGAAGACGCTGGCCGCGGTGACATTGAAGGTCAAAGGATGTCCCCCGGCGTGCCGGACGCATCGATGCCGTCTGTCGGGACGCGAGGATCCCTGCTCCGTCGTCGGCGTGATCCATTCTTCCAGCAGGTAGACGGTGACGGCCACGGCGGCGCCGAGCAGAATTGCGGCGAGCTGGTACCAGTAGAAGAAGGGAATGTCGGCGAGCCTGGGCTCGATGCGGTTGTAGAACGGCACGTAAGCGACGAGCAGGAAAGGAATGATCAGCAGAAATCGCGGCCAATAGCGCGCGAACCCCCGCTTCCTGTCTTTGCCGGCCATGGATGGTCCCCCCGTCCCAGTCCTCGGATCGGGCGCGACCTTACTGAAAGCCGTCGGAAATCGCGATGGTGTATTTGGCCTGCCCTGGGGCACGGAGTCGGGCGCAAACCGCCCTTGCGTTGTTGACCTGCCCGGCGTAGCGGCCCATATGGTCGCCTCAAGAGCCTGTAGCTCAGCCGGTAGAGCATCTGACTTTTAATCAGAGGGTCTCGGGTTCGAATCCCGACGGGCTCACCATTCAAAATCAGCGTATTTGCGTGGTTTCAAGCGACGGCCGCCGCGCCGGCAGGGCGGCCTCGCTTGGGCTCTTCGAGGGCCAAAAGAGCGGGTAAGCAGGGGAAGCTGGCAATTCCGGCCCTGTGCTTTTTTGGGTCAAACCGTGACCCAGAAGTCACAGCTTTTCTCGCCAAACGCCGATTTATAGTCTTTGACAGAATCGACAGAAAGAAACGGGGGACCAACCAATGCGTCTGTTTATTGCTTGCGCCATCATTATCTCGGCAACCATCGGTCTTGGCGGCTGCTTCGGCCATCACGAGAAGGCCGTCGTTATGGAGCCGCTGAAGCTCGGCTAAATTGACGACGAGATAGCCCTTTAAAATCTATCTCTCCGGCAAATGCCAACCCCGGTCGGGTTTACCCGGCCGGGGTTTTTCATTGTCTGATCGGCAATGAAGTCCGATCAACAATGAAAAAGGGCCAGCGCGATGCGCCGGCCCTGTCAACTCACATGCGTCTGACCGCCGTGTTACGGGCAGTACCAGACGGGTCCGACCATGACGCAGCCGCGCCGCTGCCAGCCCCATGGCCTTGCTTCATAGCGATTCCAGCCACGCGGGGGATGGTGGCGATAGTGGCGGCCGTAATGGTTGTCGCCGCTTCCAGTGCTTTTTCTTGTCCCCAGCGCCAGTCGTCACCCTTCCAGTGCTTCTTGACCTGCACGACGTCAGTCGTGGCAACTCCAGGCTTCATAACCGGGGTCACGGCGCCGGCGATCGGCACAACGGCGAGCGAAATGCCGGCCGCTAGCAGAATTGTTTTTAGCATTGAGTGCTCCTTTCACACTCAAAAACGCCAGCGTTCGGAGGAGGTTCCGAAGAAAGGCTCAATCGAGGAACTAAGGCGGCACGGTGGCGCCCGCGCTCGTGTCTGGACCAGACCGGAAGTTGGCGCGCGTACTTGCCCTTAGGCGCTCTCGCGCTGGGCCTTGCGGCGAATGCGGTCGTAGACGGTGCGCTTCAGGAAATAATAGGCCGGGCGGCCCATCACGGCGACGGCGATGAACTTCGACAAGAAGGGCGTGGCGCCCAAGTAGCCCCGAAAGCCCCGCCTTAAGGCCGGGATCGATATCGGCCCCCACCACCAGCGGAATCAGCGGCCAAGCGCCATAAGCGCCGACCAGGATGAGGGTGCCGAGCGCGAAGCGCCAGCCGACCTGCTCGACGGTGAAATCTTGTTCGGCGGCAGCTATGGCGATCTCCTTACGGGCCGTCAGCGCGGGGCATTCTAAGAGTTTGGAAGAAAATTGGGGTTTATCGGCGGCAAACCGGACGGTGCCCCGCCCCCCGGCTTTGCTTGCGCAAATGTTAGCCCTCACTGTTCCAAGGCGAAACACCTTTTCGCAGGTGCAATATACGCGAAATGAGGCGATTCCGGAACTCGTCGCGGGAAGTTTACCCGCAAGCCTTGTAATTCCGCCCAAAGCCTCGAGCTTTTGCACGCCTGGCCTCAGTCGCCGTTGTCCCCCGCCACCAGCCAGGCCGGATCGAACCAGCGGTCGGCCTCCCCGTCATAAGGCAGCCGGTTGATGTCCCAGTGACGGATATAGGGGGCATAGACGTCCCAGACCGGCGGCCCGCCGCCCACATAGACCACGCGGTCGGGGAACCACCCCAGCACCTCCTCGGGGTGGTGGGTCGAGCGAATCTCGCAAATGGTGCGGTCCTCATAGGCGAAGGCCGGGATCGAGCCGATGGTGGCCGGCCCGGCGATGATGACGTGACCGCGTGTCACCTCGAAGAAGCGGGCGACGTCGGCGACAAACTCGCGTTCCTTGTTCCCCTCCCATGGCAGCCGGCCATTCAGGCCGAGCTGTCCCCTGAGACCGATAGCGCACATGGCGCGAATGTCAGCCACGCTGTTCTCCTCAAAATGCGGCCCTTCCTTTTATCGGCGGATGGCGCCGAGGCAAACATTGGTCCACACAAGCGCATGACCGCCACGCCCCGCCGACGACGACCTTGCCGCCCGCCATATCGATGCGCGCCAACGCCTGATCGCCATCGGCCTGATGGCACTGGCGACGGTGTGCTTCGCCGCGCTCGATACCACGGCGAAATATCTGACCACCAAGCACGCGGTTCCGGTAGCGCAGGTGGTGTGGCTCCGCTTCGCCGGTCACGTGGTGTTCAGCGCGGTAGTGCTGTGGCCGTTCGCGCTCAGGCCGTCGCTTCGCTCGGCCAAGCCCGTCATCCAGGTCGTCCGCTCCTGCCTCATGATCCTGACCACGGGGCTCAACTTCATCGCGCTGAAATATCTGCAGCTCGATCAGAACGTGACGATCTTCTTCCTCACGCCGCTCCTCGTCGCGGCCTTGGCCGGACCGCTGCTCGGCGAATGGGTCGGCTGGCATCGCGTGCTGGCCATTATTGCCGGCTTTTTCGGCGTCTTGGTGGTCATGCATCCGGGGATCGGCACGATCCATTGGGCCATGCTGCTGACCCTCGTGGCAACGGTCGGCTACGCGCTCTACAACATCGCCACCCGCTATCTCGCCGCCGTTCGATCCGCCGTCGGTGACCCAGACCTATACGCCGCTCGTCGGTGTCCTGCGTGATGATGCCGTTCGGCGCTCGCCGCCTGGCAGTCGCCGGATGCCTGGTGGCTGTGGCTCTTGTTCGCCACGCTCGGCTTCTGGGGCGGGCTCGGCCATTGGCTGCTGATCCTCGCGCACCGGCATGCGCCGGCGCCGGTGCTGGCGCCCTATATCTATCTCGGGCTCATCTGGATGTCGTTCGCAGGCTTCTTGGTGTTCGGCGACCTGCCGACGTGGTGGACGCTCGGCGGCGGCGCCATCGTGATCCTGGCCGGCCTCTATCTGTTCGCGCGGGAGCGCAAGACCGCTGGGCGCGGCCAAAGCCGGACCCGCCTCCGACATCGCCTCGCAGTAGCTTCGTTGTGTCAGTCGGCGGTCGTCGCCCGATGATCGATAGCGGCGGCGCACATCCTCGGCGAAAGCCGCGAAGCGGCCTTGCGGCGATCGCCTCGCGGGATCGCGCCATGAGCTCCTGGTAGAACTGCACATTGGCGTAGCTCAGCAGCATGGCGCCCAGCGTCTCGCCCGACTTCACCAGATGATGCAGATAGGCGCGGTCATATTGCGCGGCGGGGCATCGGCTCTCGGCGTCGAGCGGGCTCATGTCCTCGGCGTGGCGGGCATTGCGCAAGATTGAGCTTGCCCGCCCAAGTGAAGGCCTGGCAGTGACGGCCCGAGCGGGTCGGCATCACGCAATCGAACATGTCGATGCCGCGTTCGATGGCGCCGAGCAGATCTTCCGGCGTGCCCACGCCCATGAGATAGCGCGGCCGATCCTCCGGCAGGATGGCGGTCGTCACCTCGACCATGTCGAACATGGACTGCTGGCCCTCGCCCACCGGCAAGCCGCCGACGGCGTAGCCGGGAAAGCCGATGTCCATCAGCGCGCGGGCGGATTCCTCGCGCAAGTCGGGATAGGTGCTGCCCTGCACGATGCCGAACAACGCTTGGCCCGGCGCGCTCATTTGCGCGAATGCCGCTTTCGACCGCTCGGCCCAGCGCATGGACAGATCCAGCGACGCCTTGGCCTCGTCGCGGGTCGCCGGAAACGGCGTGCATTCGTCGAGCACCATCTGGATGTCGCTGCCGAGCAGGCATTGGACCTCGATGGCGCGCTCCGGCGTGAGATTGATGGTGGCGCCGTCGAGATGGGACTGGAAGGTGACGCCGTCTTCGGTGATGCGGCGGAGCTTGGCGAGCGACATCACCTGATAGCCGCCCGAGTCGGTGAGGATCGGCTTGTCCCAATGCATGAATTTGTGCAGGCCGCCGAGCTTGCCGACACGCTCGGCGCCCGGC
The DNA here is from genome assembly GCA_963793075.1 of uncultured Alphaproteobacteria bacterium. Lineage (GTDB taxonomy): Bacteria > Pseudomonadota > Alphaproteobacteria > Rhizobiales > Methyloligellaceae > Methyloceanibacter. The sequence goes on along the minus strand of CAWBYO010000005.1, from coordinate 713,845 downwards.
CGCAGCATCAGATGATAGGTGTTGCCGAGAATGATGTCGGCGCCGGTGGCGGCGACGTCCTCGGGGAACATGGCCTTCACCGTGGCGCCGGTGCCGACCGGCATGAAGGCCGGCGTGCGGATGACGCCGCGCGGCGTGGTGATGGCGCCGGTCCGGGCCGCGCCGTCGCGGGCCTTCACCGCGAACGAAAACAGGTCCGTCATGCGCTCACATCCGCACGGTCGAGCAGGCAGGCATCGCCATAGGAATAGAAGCGATAGCGCTCTGCGACGGCATGGGCATAAGCGCGCTGCATGGTCTCTAATCCCGAGAAGGCGGCGACGAGCATGAACAAGGTAGAGCGCGGCAGATGGAAATTGGTCAACAGGCGATCGACGAAGCGGAAGCGGTAGCCGGGCGTGATGAAGATGTCCGTCGCGCCGGAGAACGGCTTCAAGGTTCCGAACTCGTCGGCGGCGCTCTCCAAGAGGCGGAGCGAGGTGGTGCCGACGGCGACGATCCTATTGCCGCGCGCCTTGATCGCGTTCAAGGCGAAGGCGATTTGCGTGCTGACGACGCCATGCTCGGCATGCATCTTGTGCGCTTCGGTGTCCTCGACGCGCACGGGCAAGAACGTGCCCGGGCCCACATGAAGGGTCACGAAATGGCGAGGTGATGCCGCAGTCCTCGAGCGCCTTGATCAGGGCGTCCGTGAAGTGGAGCCCCGCGGTGGGCGCGGCCACGGCCCCCTCCTCGCGCGCAAACATGGTCTGATAGTCGCTGCGGTCCTGATCGTCGGCCGCGCGCCGCGCGGCGATGTAAGGCGGCAGCGGCATGGCGCCCATGCGCCTCGATAGCATCGTGGAGCGCCGGGCCGCTTAGATCGAAGGCGAGCGTGACCTCACCGTCCGGCCCCCTCGCCTCCACCGTCGCGTCGAGCGCACCCAAGCGCGCACACATTGCCGCCCTCGCCGAACTGAATGCGGTCGCCCGGCTCCAGCCGCTTGGCCGGACGCGCCAAGAGCCTGCCAGCGCGCATCGTCGAACCGCTCGATCAGGTTGACCGAGATTTGCGCCGTGGCCTCGCCGCGCGTCCGCACGCCTTTGAGCGCGGCCGGGATCACCCGCGTGTCGTTGAACACCAGCGCATCGCCCGGCGAGAGCAACGCCGGCAGATCGGTCATCACTGATCGGCGAGCTGTTCGTGCGCGCATGGGGATCGACCACGAGCAGCCGCGCCGCGTCGCGCGGCGCGGCGGGCCGCAAGCGCGATCAGCGACTCGGGCAGATGCAAAATCGAAGAGATCGGTGCGCACCAGTCGAGGCGGCTAGAGCAGCCGCACCATGAGCGCGCCGACCAGCACCAGCACGGCGCCACCGACGCGGCCGGAGGTCAGGCCGCGCTCCATCAGATCGAACATGCCGAAGCGGTCGAGCAGGAGCGCCGCGACCAACTGGCCGGCGATGCCGAGCGCCATCACGGCCGCAATGCCGATCTTGGGCGCCAGAACCAGGGTGATGGTCACATACATCGCACCGAGCAGGCCGCCGCCAATGCAGCATATAGAGCGGCATGCTCTTTCACGGCGCCGAGATTGGTGGCTGGCCGGCGAAGAGCAGGTCACCGCGATCAGCGCGATCGTGCCGACGCAGAACGACATTGTCGCGGCGGCGATGGGGTTGCCGAGACGGGTCGCCGCCTCGGCATTGATGGGCGCCTGGAGCGCGATCATTGCGCCGCCGACCAGCGCAACGAGCGTCAACAAAGCAGCTTGCAAGGTCATGGCAGTCCCTCTTTCGGGCTGAACGCCCTAACCGGCCGCGTCGGCGGCGATCTTCGCCGACACGATCTTGTCGGGGCTCGCCGGCGGCTCGCCGCGATTGATCTGGTCGACATTCTCCATGCCTTCGATCACGCGGCCCCACACCGTGTATTTGCCGTTGAGAAAGCTCGCATCGTCGAACACGATGAAGAACTGGCTGTCGGCGGAATCGGGCGATTGCGCCCGGGCCATGGAGACCGCGCCGCGGGTATGCGGCTCGGCGTTGAACTCGGCGGCGAGCTTCTGGCCCGAACCGCCCGTGCCGGTGCCGGTCGGATCGCCGGTCTGGGCCATGAAGCCCTCGATCACGCGATGAAACGGCACGCCGTCATAGAAGCCCTGGCGCGCCAGCTCCTTGATGCGGGCCACGTGATTGGGCGCCAGATCGGGCCGCAACTCGACCACGACGTTGCCCTTGCTCGTCTCCAGGATGAGGGTGTCTTCGGGGGTTGCCATGAGTAGGCCTCCTTTTCGCGTTATCGGGTGATTATTGCTCGATGGTGGCCTTCTTGACGTAGTCGAGCTTGGGGAAGTCGCTGCACGAGATAGGCGTTGCCTTCCGCCTGCATGCGCCCCTGGTCGGGTCCCGAGGCCGCGCGGCGCGCCCTCGCCATAGCCGTTATAGAGCGCATCGACCACGTCCATGCCCGACACCACCTGGCCGAAGGGCGAGAAGCCCTGGCCGTCAAGGCCGCCGTTGTCGCCGAAATTGATGAACACTTGCGTGGTGCGGGTGCCCGGGTCCGGCAGTAGCGAAGCTCACATAGCCGCGCTGATTGCTCTCCTTCACCGCATCGTCGGGGATGCGCGCCTCGCGCCATACGGCGGAGAGGTCCGGATTGCCGCTGATGCCGAACTGCACCATGAAGCCGGCGATGACGCGGAAGAAGCGCACGTCGTTGTAAAAGCCGTTCTTCACCAGATTGTAGAAGCGGTCGGCGCCGTTCGGCGACCAGTCGCGATGCACCTCGATGACGAAGGTGCCCTTGGAGGTGTCGAACTTCGCCTTGTACACGGCGGGCGCCTTCTCGTTCAGCGTCGACGGTGCGCCGAGATTGGCCGCGTTGGCCGGCACCTTGCGCGCTCAAGGCGCCGAACAGCAAGGCGGCACTAATAGGACGATAGCCCTGATTGTCATGGGGATTCCTCGCGAGTTTTGCACGGTTATGCGGTGAATTTCTGCTTGAGGGCCGCCGCGACGATGGGCGGCACGAAGGTCGAAACATCGCCGCCCATTGCGGCGATCTGGCGGACAAGGCTCGCCGCGATATGGCGGGTGCCGGGCGACGAGGCCAGAAACACCGTCTCGATCTCCGGCGCAAGAGCCCCGTTCATGCCGGCCATCTGCATCTCGTAGTCGAAGTCGCCGGCATCGCGAAGCCCGCGAATGATGACGGTCGCGTAGGCTTTCTTGGCCGCTTCCACCGTCAGGCTGTCATAGGTGGTCACGTCGAGGCCTAGGCCGAAGCTCTCCGCCACGGGGGTCAGGACGTCGGTCGCGAGCCTCACGCGCTCCTCGGCGGAGAACAGCGGATGCTTGTCGTGATGGGTGCCGACGGCGATCACCAGCCGGTCGACGAGATGGGCCGCCCGGCGCACGATATCCACGTGCCCGAGGGTGACCGGATCGAAGCTGCCGGGATAGAGACCAACGCGCATGCCGCCGCACTCCATGCGCCGGGGCCCGCGTCATCCAGGATGGATCGCAGGCCGGAGGCGCCTTAGAGCCCCTTCTAGCCGCGCGGCGGCTTGATGGGCAAGGGCGATAGCGCATAGGGCAGACGGTAAATGCAACGGATAGAAAAAGGGCCCGGCGCTGCCGAGCCCTTCCCACCCCAACTCATTTTATTACTTCATCGGTATTGAGGCGGTTTGTGCGCGATGGCCGAACACGTCGCTCAGATTGAAGCGGTAGCCCACACCGGCCGAGAAAATCCACGGATCGAGGTCGGCATCGGCGCGCACGCCGGTGCCATTCCACGAGATCTCCGTGTCGAGCCAAGTCTTCTTCACATCGGCGTTGAGATACCAGCCATCGCCGAGGGAGTAGTCGAGGCCGGCCTGGAGGGTGAAGCCGAAGGCATCGTCGATGCTGACGCTCGAGGCACCGAGCCTGTTCTGGCCCGTGGTTTCGTCAAAGAAGGCAATGTACTGCACGCCCGCGCCCACATAAGGCTTGAAGGCGCCCATGCCAGTGAAATGATACTGCGCGGTCAGGGCCGGCGGGAAGATCCAGGTCTCGGCGAGTCTCGCCAAGGCCGGCGATCGAGCCTTTGCCGTCGAGTCGTGCCTGGCGAAGCAGCAGAACAGCTCGACCGCCAGATTGTCGGTGAAGAAGTAGCTGAGGGTCAGGGCCGGGATGATCTCGTCGCTAACGTCGGCGTTGGCGCCGGGAATGCGCGCGCCGCCGGCGAATACCGAGGCGTCGGTGTCGGGATTGACCCCCGTCACCAGCGCGCGAACCATGAAGTTCCCGTGCTCGTCGCCGGCCGCCGCCGGCAAGGATGCCCCCGCGATGCCTGCCGTCATGGCAAGCGCCGCCACTGTTCCTATCGCAAATGTCTTCATGTCTGATGTCCCCCGTCGCCGTGCCGGGCCATGACGTTCCCATCTGGCCTCGTGCGCAAATTCTGTCGTGACCAGTGTTGGAGCGGATGCACCGCGTGGCTCCAGCGCCGATCGCCCGGCGGCGCTGACCGAGATCAGGCCGCAGCAGATCGCGCGATGACTGTTGCGATGCTGCAACGGTTTTTTTTGATCTAGGTCAAATCGTTGCGGACTAGCGTGGTGCCGCGGACACGGTGTCGCGCCGAGACGCCGGGTTGATCGAAATCAATGCGCGCGCGGGTCTGCCGACCGACAGCTTGTCTTCCAATGGCAATGTCCGCGTTGCCACCTTTGCACTGCGCCGCAGGGGGAAAACCCTTGGTCATGACATCCAGCTTGAAGAGACGGGAGCCGATCAACCTGACAGGCGCCGCCCCAGACGGGAACGCACCGGTACGCGAGCTGATCCCGGCGGCGCTGCCGCCCATGCCGCAATCGTGCGGACGCGGCGCGGCCAGACCATCTCGCTCACCCTCGAGGGCAACGAGGCGCTGTTCATCGTGCGCTCGGGCGTTCTCATGGTCGATGTCACCCTGCCGGACGATCTGCGCCAGGTGGTCGCCCTTCTCTATCCGGGCGATGTCCTGCGCTCCGGACTTCGCGCCGCCTCACGCCGCCGCCCATCTTTCGGCGGTGAGCGCCGGCGAGGTGCTGCGCCTGCGCTGGAGCCATTTCACCGGTCTGGCGGCCGAGCGATCCGGAGATCGCGCGGTTTTTCGACGATGCGGTGGCCAAGCAGACGGCGCGCCAGGCCATCCATATGGCGGCGGTGGGCCGCTTCGACTGTCAGCAGCGGGTCGCCACCTTCTTGCTGGAGTTGGCCTTGCGGATCGGCGTCGCCGCGCCGTGCGGCGGGATCGAGTTCGAGATGCCGCTCAGCCGCACCGATATGGCCGATTATCTCGGGCTCAATGCCGACACCCTGTCGCGGACCATGTCGCGCATGCGGGCGAGCGGCCTCCTCAGCCATCCCGACCGGCGCCGGGCTCTCATTCGCGATCTCGCGGCGCTTGCCGCGCGCACGCCGGCGGCACAGTCGCTCATGGCGCTTTACGGCGACACGCGCCCCGGACGCAGTTCCTAAGCCGCCTGTTGGCTCGTCCCCGCCGCCGATCTCTTCGGTCGCGGGTGCGCCGCCATCGCTATCGTCATCATCGCTGTCGTCGGGGCCGGCTTCCGGACCGCCATCCAGGTCGCTTCGTCGACTTCCACTTCGGCGCCGCTGCCGCTCTCGTCGGGAATATGCTCGACCGAGACCACGCGCTCGTCCTCGGCCGTGTCGAACACGATGACGCCTTGGGTGGAGCGGCCGACAATGCTGATGCCCTCGACCGGAATCCGGATGAGCTGGCCGCGGTCGGTGACCAGCATGATCTGGTCGCTGTCGTCGGCGGGGAAGGACGCGATCAGCTTGCCGTTTCGCTGATTGACCACCATGCCGATGATGCCTTTGCCGCCGCGTCCTGACACCCGGAACTCGTAAGCGGACGAACGCTTGCCGTAGCCGTTCTCCGACACGGTCAGCACGAACTCCTCATGCGCCCCGAGCTCGGCATAGCGTTCAGGCGTGAGGACGACGGATGCCTCGCCTTCGCCTCGGTCTCCGGCTCGATGTCCGGCTCGATGTCGGTGCCGCCCCGGCGGACGATATTGGCCTGGCGCACATAAGCCGCGCGCTCGGAGGCTTCCGCCTCGACATGGGTGAGGATGGCCATGGAGATCACCTCGTCGCCCTTGCCGAGCTTGATGCCGCGCACGCCGGACGACTCGCGGCCCTTGAACACGCGGACATCGTCGACCGGGAAGCGGATCGCCTGGCCGTCGCGCGAGGTGAGCAGCACGTCCTGCTGCTCGTTGCACACCTGCACGCCGATGATGCGGTCGCCCTCGGCGAGCTTCATGGCGATCTTGCCGTTCTGGCGCACCTCGATGAAGTCGGACAGCTTGTTGCGGCGGACGCTGCCGTAATTGGTGGCGAACATCACGTCGAGCTTGCCCCAGGACGTCTCGTCCTCGGGCAGCGGCAGGATGGAGGTGATGATCTCGTCCTTGCCGAGCGGCAGGAGATTGACCATGGCCTTGCCGCGCGCCTGCGGCGCGGCAAGCGGCAAACGCCACACCTTCATCTTGTAGGCCATGCCGCGCGAGGAGAAGAACAGCACCGGCGTGTGGGTATTGGCGATGAAGATGCGGGTGACGAAATCCTCGTCGCGCGTGGCCATGCCGGCGCGGCCCTTGCCGCCGCGGCGCTGCGCCCGATAGGCCGACAGCGGCACGCGCTTGATGTAGCCCTTGTGGGACACGGTGACGACCATGTCCTCGCGCTGGATGAGGTCCTCGTCCTCGACCTCGCCGATCATCTCCAGGATCTCGGTGCGCCGCGGCGTGCCGAACTCGGCCTTCAGCGCGGTGAGCTCGTCCGTGACGATGCCGACGATGCGGGCGCGCGAGCGCAGGATCTCGAGATATTCGGCGATCTGGTCGCCCAAGCGTCTTCAGCTCGTCGCCGATCTCGTCGCGGCCGAGCGCGGTCAGGCGTTGCAGGCGCAGCTCGAGAATGGCGCGGGCCTGTTCCTCGGAGAGACGATAGGTGCCTTGCTCGGAGACCTTGTGGCGCGGGTCGGCGATCAACTCGACCAAGGCCACCACGTCCCGCGCCGGCCAGTCGCGGGCCATCAATTGCTCGCGCGCCGTCGCCGGGTCCGGCGCTTTGCGGATCAGCGCGATGACCTCGTCGATATTGGCGACGGCGATGGCGAGGCCAACCAGGACATGGGCGCGGTCGCGGGCCTTGCGCAGGAGGATATTTGAGCCTGCGGCCGACCACCTCCTCGCGGAAATCGGTGAAGGCGCGGATCATGTCCTTGAGGTTCATGAGCTCCGGCCGGCCGCCGTTCAGCGCCACCATGTTGCAGCCGAACGTGCTCTGCAGCGGCGAGAAGCGGTAAAGCTGGTTCAGCACCACGTCGGCCATGGCGTCGCGCTTGAGCTCGATCACCACGCGCATGCCCTCGCGGTCCGAACTCGTCGCGAATGTCGGAGATGCCCTCGATGCGCTTCTCGCGCACGAGCTCGGCGATCTTCTCGACCATCGACGCCTTGTTCACCTGATACGGAATCTCGGTGATGACGAGCGCCTCGCGCTCCTTGCGCACGGTCTCGTTGTGGACCTTGCCGCGCATGAGCACCGAGCCGCGGCCCTTGTGATAGGCGGAGCGGATGCCCGTGCGCCCGAGGATCAGACCGCCGGTCGGGAAGTCGGGACCGGGAACGATGCTCGATCAGCTCGGCGATGTCGATGGCCGGATTGTCGAGATAGGCGATGCAGGCGTCGACCACCTCGCCGAGATTGTGGGGCGGGATGTTGGTCGCCATGCCGACGGCGATGCCGCCCGCGCCGTTGACCAGAAGATTGGGAAACTTGGCCGGCAGCACGACCGGCTCTTTCTCGCGGCCGTCATAGTTCGGCTGAAAGTCGACCGTGTCGTTCTCGAGATCGTCGAGCAGCGCCATGGCCGGCTTCGCCAGACGCACCTCGGTGTAGCGTTCGGCCGCCGGCGGATCGCCGTCGACGGAGCCGAAATTGCCCTGCCCGTCGATGAGCGGCAGGCGCATGGAGAAGTCCTGCGCCAAGCGCACCAGCGCGTCGTAAATCGCCTGATTGCCGTGGGGATGGTACTTACCCATGGTGTCGCCGGTGACGCGCGCCGATTTGTTGTACGGGCGGTCCGGCGTGTAATTGTTCTCGCGCATCGAAAACAGAATGCGGCGATGAACGGGTTTGAGCCCGTCGCGCACGTCGGGCAGCGCACGGGACACGATCACGCTCATGGCGTAATCGAGATAGGACCGCTTCATCTCGTCGATGAGCGAGACGGGTCTAATGTCAGAGGGAGCTCGGCCCCTCGACCTCGGTGTTGTCTTCGTCAGCCAATGAGGGAAAACGCCTTCTCAGAAATCGTCAGACCCCGGCATAAACGCTTCAGCGCGAGAGGGACGCAATGCCTCCCACGTGAGATCGAACGCGCTCGTGGAGTCGGTTTTCTATAGCTGATTTTAGCCCCCTTCCGCAACCAATCATGGGGGCTTAGACGCGTTTGTTTTTTCTAAACAGATCAATCACTTAGATTGCGCTGTGACGGGCGCCGAAATGCGCGAATTGACGCCCCCGCGAAAGCCCCCTTTGCGCAGTTCGCTCGGAACGATCGAGTCGCTCGTGACGTTGTTGTGGTACGGCGGCGTTTGACCCTCGCCGCCCCATTTTTCGTGGCGCGTTTCGCGCCAGTTCGACCGCAACCACGAGGAGAGAAGCCATGAAACATCTACTGACCTGCACGGCCATCGGCCTGTTCATGGGCCTCACCCCGGCCTTGGCTGAGACCAATATGCCGGCCGACGAGAGCCAGGCACCCCCTGCCATGCAGCAACCGGCCATGCCGTCGAAACGATGCCGCCGGAGGCTGTGCCCGCCGACCCAGACGTGCCGGGCACGCCCATCCCGGACCAGTCTTCGGAGATGTCGCCATCTAACGGCGATGCCACGCCGCCGATGAAGGCGTCCGAGGCGCCGAAGTCGATCGCGCCCGACCATGCGATCCCTCAGGATGCCGCGGAGGCTCCCGCCCTCGCGCCGCATAACCAGGCGGCGGCAACGACCGAAGGTAAGCAGTTTCTGGTACGGCAGGAGCCGACCGATTGGCTCGCCAGTAATTTGATCGGCAAGACGGTGCTGAACGCCAAGAACGAGTCGATCGGCGATATCAACGATCTCGTCACCGACGAGAACGGCAAGGTGGTCGCTGTGCTGGTCGGCGTCGGCGGCTTTCTCGGTCTCGGCGAGAAGGATGTTGCCGTCCCCTTCGACAGCCTCAAATTCGCCCGTGACGACGACCGGAATGTCAAAGTCATGGCCAACATGACCAGTGAGATGTTGGCGTCCGCCCCCGCTTACGAGCGCCTCAGCGAGCAGGAGCTGACGGTCGGCGAGTTGAACGACGCCGACACGACCAAAGAGAAGTCCGAGCGTGAGACGTATTAATTAGACGTGCTCGCCTCGGTGCCTAGCGCACGGGAAGCCTGGCCCTGCCATATAGTGGGCCGGGCTTCTTGCGTGGCTGTCAGCGGCGGAACGCTAGAACGGGATCTCGTCGTCGAGCTCTTTGTTGAAGCTGCCGCCGCCACTGCTGGCCCCGCTACCCGCCAATGGCTTCGACCGGCCGAAGTCGCCCCCGCCACTGCTCGCGCCTTCGCCATCGCGGCGGCCGTCGAGCATCGTGAGCGTGGAGTTGAAGCCCTGGAGCACGACCTCGGTGGAGTAGCGCTCCTGGCCCTGCTGGTCTTCCCATTTGCGCGTCTGCAGCGCCCCTTCGAGATAAACCTTGGAGCCCTTCTTCAGATATTGCTCGGCGATCTTCGCCAGGCCCTCACTGAAGATCACCACACGATGCCACTCGGTCTTCTCGCGCCGCTCGCCGGTCGCCTTGTCGCGCCAACTATCGCTGGTGGCGACGCGCAGATTGACGATGGGCCGGCCATCTTGCGTATGGCGGATTTCAGGATCGGCGCCGAGATTGCCGATAAGAATGACTTTGTTGACCGATCCGGCCATATTTCGACCTCCCCGCGGGTGTGCGACACGTATGCCCTTTGCGGGCAGTCTAGCCTCCGGAAGCCCTATGCTTCCAGGCGACATCCGGATGACACCGGTCCTGTCCACAGGCCAGGGCCGTCAATGTCTATGTACATGTTTTGTTCTTCACCGTCTACCATGACGCCCTCTTGAGGTTTCCCGGCGTGAGCCCTATGGCTAGGGGAGAATCGAGTTTGGTCTTGGCAGCGCGTCCGGCATTGGCCGGGTTGCTCGCCTGAAACGCGGGGCGAAGGAACATATGCAGCGGTCCGTCGAGCAGCGGCAGACATCGGGGCGCCGGAAGCCCAAGCGGCGCGACCCGCGCACGAAAACTCTCGGCTTCACCTCACGGCAATGGCCGTTCATCGCCGTGCTGGTGGGCAACTGGATTTTCGCCGCCGCCTTTTTCGGCATCGGCAAGATGCTTTGGGACTGGACGCCGGAGGCCTGGGGCATCGCCGACCGCCTGGCGCTGGTCATCAAGGATGCCGTCTTCGCCCTCGTGCCGGGCGTGCTCGGCATTTGCATCGTCGCCGCGCAACGCCTCGACCCGAATATGTGGGTGGGCCGCGTGGCCAAGCCGAACTCCGCGCTCGACATCAACACGCGCTTCATCCTCAACACGTTCGAGCAGTTCACCGCGTTCTTCATCGCCAATGCCGGGCTCGCCATGTATTGCCCGCTGTCGGAAGCGCGCACGCTGCCGATCCTGACGGCGCTGTTCGTGATCGGCCGCATCCTGTTCTGGATCGGCTACCACAAGAACCCGTATTTGCGCGCCTTCGGCTTCGGCCTCACCTTCTATCCGACGGTGGCCGCCTTCGCCTGGCTCATGCTGATGATGATCTTCGGCATCCGCGTGCCGCTGTAATCGCCCTCACCTGCCCTGCTGCCATTGCAGGATGGAGTCGAGCGGCCACACCAACATGATGACGTTGAGGGTCAGCCCGTCGCGAATCATGAAGCCGACAAAGACCTCGAGCGCGATGGCGACGATGACGGTCAGCCAGACCGGCCACCAGGCGGCAAGAAAAAATCCGAGCACCATGAAGCCGATGTCGCTCACCGAGTTGATGACGCTGTCGCCGTAATAATCGAGGGAGACGGTGGCCTCCCGGTATTTGTTGATGATGAAGTCCGTGTTCTCGACCACCTCCCAACCGGCCTCGACCAGGACCGCCAGGATCAGCCGCTGGCCGAATGGCATGCGCGGCGCGATCAGCCACAACACCGCGTAGAACAGAAACCCGTGGATGATGTGCGAGGGCGTGTACCAGTCGAAGAGATGCTGGGAGTTCTCCGCGCTCACCACGTCGAAATGCCAGAGCTTCACATAGCCGCATTTGCAGATGAGCGGATGGCCCATGGCGTAAAGCAGCGCTGCGGCGATGAGAATGATGCCGGCGGCGATGGCGATCTGGGTGCGGGTCATGGTCATGTGTCACTCTATGCGCTGAGATTCGCGGGATCGCCATCGGTTATGCTGGCCGGCGGCAACGGCCGTTCGGCCAGGGATTGGAGACGGAATGACCCAAGACGAGGCGCTGGCGCTGCTCAAGACCGGAGCCAGCATCTTCCTCACCGGCCAGCCCGGCAGCGGCAAGACCCACACGGTCAACCGCTATCTCCGGGACCTGGCGCGGTCGGGCGTCGACGTCGCCTATACCGCCTCGACCGGCATCGCCGCCACCCACGGCCATGGCGTCACCATCCATGCGTGGAGCGGCATTGGCGTGCGCGACACGCTGACAAGGCGCGACCTCGACATCCTCGCCGCCAATCGCCGGCTGGCCGCCCGCATCGAAAAGACCAGCGTGCTGATCATCGACGAGATTTCGATGCTGCCGGCGCGTTCCCTGACCCTGGCCGACATGGTCTGCCGGCATATCCGGGCGACCAACGCGCCGTTCGGCGGCATGCAGGTGGTCTTGGTCGGCGACTTCTTTCAGCTGCCGCCCGTGGTTCGCCGCCGGCAGGACGAACACGGCATGCTCGACCTGGCCGACGACGGCTTCGGCGCGGAGTTTGCCCATGCTTCGGCCGCCTGGCGGGATCTCGATCCCACGGTCTGCTATCTGTCGGAGCAGCACCGGCAGGACGACGAGCACTTTCTCGACCTGCTCGACGCCATCCGCGCCAATGCCTGCACCGGCATCCATCGTGAGCTCCTGGCCGCGCGAATGGTCGATCGCGACCAGCTGCCGGCGAGCCGCACGCGGCTGTTCACCCATAACGCCGCGGTGGACGAGATCAACCAGCAGCAATTGGCCAAGCTCGCAGGCGAGACGCGGCAATTCCCCATGACCGGCAAGGGTCCGCCGCACTCCATCGATGCGCTGAAGCGCGGCTGCCTGTCGCCGGACCGGCTCGACCTCAAGCAAGACGCCGTGGTGATGTTCACCAAGAACGATCCGGCCGGACGCTACGTCAACGGCACGCTCGGGATCGTCGAGGACTTCGATCCGGAAACCGGCGCGCCGGTGGTGCGCACGCGAACCGGCAAGCGCATCGTGGCCGAGCCGGTTACCTGGAAGATCGAGGAAAACGGCACGGAGCGCGCATCCGTCACGCAAGTGCCGCTGCGGCTGGCTTGGGCCATCACCGTGCATAAGAGCCAGGGCATGTCGCTCGACTCCGCCGTGATCGACCTCAGCCGCGCCTTCGAATACGGCCAAGGCTATGTGGCCCTGTCGCGCCTGCGCAGCCTGGCGGGCCTGTCTCTCTTGGGACTGAACGAGCGGGCCCTGCACGTCCACCCGCAAGCGATCGAGAAGGATGCAGAATTCCGCGACGCCTCCGACGATGCGCTCGACGCTTTGGCGGCGCTTGGGGCGGACGAGTTGGCCCGGCGGCAGGCGGCGTTTCTGGAGGACTGCGGTGGGCGCGCCACAGAGGCCTCGGCGGCCAAGAGCTACGACGTGGCCGAGCTCCGGCAGAGCCATGGCAAGGCCTATGCGCCGTGGACCGAGGACGAGGAGCGCGACCTCAGGCGCCGCCATCAGGCGGGCGAGACCGTGGGCGCCATTGCCGCGGGCCTCGGCCGCAAGCCGGGCGCCATAAGCTCGCGCCTCAAGAAGCTCGCGCTCATTTAGGCGTTTCGGTGTTTGAGACTTACGAGGCCGCCAACGGGCTGCCACGGAAGGTATCGGTCGCGCTCGGCTCGTTGAGGCAAGGCGCGACAAAGAGATCGCCGCGCCATGCGCCCGCCAGAGTGCGCGCGCCGACGACCAACCAGAGCGCGGCCAGGGCCATGATCAGCCCCGCCCCGAAAACGGCTAGCGCGCCCATCGGCAGCACCGCATGAAGCCGCAACGTGCAAAGCGCGTAGACGCCGAGCGGGAAGGTGTAACCCCACCAGCCGATATTGAAGGGAAGTCCCTCGCGCAGATAGCGCCACGTGATCAGGCTGGCCATGGCGAACCACCACAGGCCATAGCCCCACAACAGTAAGGCGCCGACGAAGCCGATGCCTTTGGCGGCGTCGGCATAGGCCCCGAGACCGTTCTCGGCCAGGATCTCCGGCGCGGCCGCGCCGAGCACCAAGAGGCCGAGGCTCGCCGTCCCAATCGGTCCGAGCGCCAGCCAGCTCGACGACGCCATGCTGGCGGGCGGCAGGCTGTGCAGCGCCATGCGCAGCACGAGGATCACCACGATGCTCATCGCCAGCGGCACCGAACAGGCCCACAGCACATAGCTCGTGACCAGCACGGTCAATTGCAGATGTCCATCGGCGAGATGTGGCGCCAGCAACCCGCCGCTCACCGCCGCCACCTCCGCGGCCACCACGGGCAGCAGCCACACCGCCGTCATCTGCTCCATGCTGTGGCTCTGGCGCGTGAACATCATGAAGGGAATGAGGATGCCGCAGGCGATCGCCATGGCGGCATCCAGCCACCACAGAACATAAGCGATTTCGATGGCAACCGAGCCGAACCGGGCCAGCCCGAAGACGAGAAACCCGTTGAGGATGGTCGCGAGGCCCATGGGAATGCAGCCGAAGAACATCGACACGACGGGATGGTCGAAGATTCTGCGCGCCTCGTCGAAATAGAGGATCCAGCGCGTCGCGTAGAGCCCGGAGAACAGGAGGAAGAGGCCGATATTGACGAGCCACAGCGCTTCGCCGGCTGTGCGCAACCCCGGCACGTCGCCGGGGAATTGCGCCAAGGCCAGCGCCAGAACGCCCGTGCCCATGGTTGCCGCAAACCAATTCGGTGTGAACTGGCGCACCGCGTCCCGTTTTACCAGAGCAAGACCGGCCATTCTTCGCTCCATTCCGCCGCAAGATCCGTCTGCTCATAACTAGGTGCGCGCTATTGATCGTTCCAACAGATTGTTTATGTCGTATTGATCTGTTCCATCGATTAGTCCGCGAGACCGCCATGACCCTCGAGCAACTCCGCATTTTCATCGCCGTGGCCGAACGCGAGCACGTCACCCGCGCGGCGCAGGCGCTCAGCCTCACGCAGTCCGCGGTCAGCGCCGCGGTGAAGGCGCTGGAGGCCCAGCATGACGTGGAGATGTTCGACCGCATCGGGCGGGGCATCGCGCTCAACGAAGCCGGACGCCTGTTTCTCGGCGAGGCGCGCGGCATTCTCGCCCGGGTGGCATCGGCGGAGCTCGCCCTGTCGGAGCTGTCGGGGCTGCAGCGCGGCAGCCTGCATATCCACGCCAGCCAGACGATCGCCAGCTACTGGCTGCCGCAGCGGCTCGTCCGCTTCCGGGCCGCCCATCCGGGGATCGTGACCCATGTCTCGATGTCGAACACGGCGGGGGTGGCGCGTGCGGTGCGGGCCGGCGATGCGGAACTGGGCTTCGTCGAGGGTCAGGTCGAACAACCGGACCTCCTGCAGCGGACCGTCGGCCGGGACCAGCTCGTGATCATCATGAGCAGCGACGCCGATATTGCCCACGGCGCCACGTGGGGGTCTGCCGATCTCGCACGCCTCACCTGGATCGTGCGCGAAGAGGGCTCCGGCACAAGATCGGAGTTCATGCAGGCGATGCGCCGTGTCCGGCTGACCCCCGACCGGTTGAAGATCGGGTTGGAGCTTCCCTCCAACGAGGCCGTGCGCGCCGCCGTCGAAGAGGGCGCGGGCGCGGCCATGGTCTCGGAGCTGGTGGCGAGGCCCGGGATCGACGCGGGACGCTTGCAAACCGTGCCCTTCGTTCTGCCGGCGCGGGCATTCTCCGTGCTGCGCCACGCTGAGCGGCATCTGAGCAATGCCGGCCGGGCCATGCTCGATCTCGTGGCCGGGGAGTGAGGGACAACGCCGCACACCGTCCCCTGCCCTTGCCGCGCAACCCTTTGGCGGCTAAGGCTTGCGAAGCGGCCCTTTCCCCCCGACATTGCCTAACAGCATGACCTCCAAGCACATCTCCATCCGCGGCGCGCGGGAGCATAACCTCAAGAATGTCTCGCTCGACCTGCCGCGCGAGCAGCTCGTGGTGATCACCGGCCTGTCGGGCTCCGGCAAGTCCTCGCTCGCCTTCGACACCGTCTATGCCGAGGGCCAGCGGCGCTATGTGGAGAGCCTGTCGTCCTATGCCCGGCAGTTCCTCGACATGATGTCGAAGCCGGACGTGGACCATATCGAGGGCCTGTCGCCGGCCATCTCCATCGAGCAGAAGACCACCTCGAAGAATCCGCGCTCCACGGTCGGCACGGTCACCGAGATCTACGACTATATGCGGCTGCTGTTCGCCCGCGTCGGCATCCCTTATTCGCCGGCGACGGGGCTGCCCATCGAGAGCCAGACCGTGAGCCAGATGGTCGACATCGTGCTGTCGCAGCCCGAAGGCACGCGGCTCTATCTGCTGGCGCCGATCGCGCGCGGCCGCAAGGGCGAGTACCGCAAGGAGCTGGCCGAGCTGCAGAAGAAGGGCTTCCAGCGGGTCAAGATCGACAACGAATTCTACGAGATCGCCGAGGCCCCTGCCCTCGACAAGAAGTTCAAGCACGACATCGACGTGGTGGTGGACCGGGTGGTGGTGCGCCCGGACATGACCGCGCGGCTCGCCGATAGCTTCGAGACGGCGCTGTCGCTCTCCGACGGCATCGCCTTCGCCGAGTTCGCCGACAAGCCGGCCAAAGGCTCACCCGAACGGCTGATCTTCTCGGCGAAATTCGCCTGCCCGGTCTCGGGCTTCACCATCGAGGAGATCGAGCCGCGCCTGTTCTCGTTCAACAACCCGTATGGCGCGTGCCCGGAATGCGACGGGCTCGGCACGGAACTGTTCTTCGAGCCGGAATTGGTGGTGCCGGACGAAATCCTCTGAGCCTCGCGCGCGGTGCCATCGCGCCATGGACGCGCACGTCCGCCACCTCGCCCTATTACCAGCAGACGCTGGAAGCGCTGGCCAAGCACTACAAGCAGCCGATGACGCAAGCCGTGGAAGGATCTGCCGGAGGATTTCCGCGAGATCGTGCTCTACGGCTCCTTGGACGAAGTCACCTTCACCTATGACGACGGCGTGCGGCACTACAAGACCGCCAAGCCGTTCGAAGGGGTCATCACCAATATCGAGCGGCGCTGGCGCGAGACGGAATCGAACTGGGTGCGCGAGGAGCTGGAGCGCTACCAGTCCGACCAGCCGTGCGAGGCCTGCACCGGCTATCGCCTGAAGCCGCAGGCGCTCGCGGTGAAGATCGCCGGCCTGCATATCGGCGAGGTCACCGAGATGTCGATCCGCGAGGCGCATGACTGGTTCGACGCGCTGCCCGCCAAGCTCACCAGCAAAGCAGAACGAGATCGCCGAGCGCATCCTGAAAGAGATCCGCGAGCGGCTGTCCTTCCTCAACGACGTCGGCCTCGACTATCTGACGCTTGCCCGCGCGGCCGGCACGCTTGTCGGGCGGCGAGAGCCAGCGCATCCGGCTCGCCTCGCAGATCGGCTCAGGCCTCACCGGCGTGCTCTACGTGCTCGACGAGCCCTCCATCGGCCTGCATCAGCGCGACAATGCGCGGCTCCTGGAAACCCTGAAAGCGCTTGCGCGATCTCGGCAACTCGGTGATCGTGGTCGAGCATGACGAGGAAGCCATCCTCGAGGCGGACTATGTGGTCGACATGGGCCCCGGCGCCGGCGTCCATGGCGGCGCGGTCGTCGCCGAAGGCACGCCCGAGCAGGTCATGGCCAATCCGGACAGCCTCACCGGGCAATATCTCACCGGCTTCAAGCAGATCCCGCTGCCCAAAGCAGCGCCGCAAGGCCACCAAGGGAAAGCGCCTGCGCGTGGTCGGGCGCGTCGCGAGAACAATCTCAAGGACATCACTGTCGATATCCCCCTCGGCCTGTTCACCGCGGTCACCGGCGTGTCGGGCGGCGGCAAGTCCACCTTCCTCATCGAGACGCTGTATCGCGCGGTCGCCCGCAAGCTGAACAATGCGCGCGAGCTGCCCGGCGAGCACAAGAAGATCGAGGGGCTGGAGCATCTCGACAAGGTCATCGACATCGACCAGAGCCCGATCGGCCGCACGCCGCGCTCGAACCCCGCGACCTATACCGGCGCCTTCACCCCCATCCGCGAATGGTTCGCCGAGCTGCCCGAGGCGAAGACGCGCGGCTACAAGCCCGGGCGCTTCTCGTTCAACGTCAAGGGCGGGCGCTGCGAGGCCTGCCAGGGCGACGGCGTCATCAAGATCGAGATGCATTTCCTGCCCGACATCTACGTCACCTGCGACGTGTGCAAGGGCAAGCGCTACGACCGCGAGACGCTGGAGATCAAGTTCAAGGGCAAGTCGATCGCCGACGTGCTCGACATGACCGTCGAGGAAGGCGCCGAGCTGTTCAAGGCGGTGCCGAGCGTGCGCGACAAGCTGGAGACCCTGAAGCGCGTCGGCCTCGGCTATATCCATGTGGGCCAGCAGGCGACGACGCTGTCGGGCGGCGAGGCGCAGCGCATCAAGCTCTCCAAGGAGCTGTCGAAGCGCGCCACCGGGCCGCACGCTCTATATCCTCGACGAGCCGACCACGGGGCTCCACTTCCACGACGTGGCGAAGCTGCTCGAGGTGCTGCACGAGCTGGTCGACCAGGGCAACACGGTCGATCGTCATCGAGCACAATCTCGAAGTGATCAAGACCGCGGACTATATCGTCGACCTCGGCCCCGAAGGCGGCGACGGCGGCGGCGAGGTGGTCGCCACCGGCACGCCCGAAGAGGTGGCGAAAGTCGCGCGAAAGCTATACCGGCCAGTACCTCAAGCAGCTGCTCGACCGGCGCGGCGGCGCCGCAGCGCGCGGCAAGCGCCCGGCCAAGGCCGAAGCCGCGGAGTAGTTGCTATTACCCGACTGCCTTGGCCCGATTGGCTCCAGGAGCCCCATTTGAAATTGCCCGGAGAAGGGCATCACGAGAACGGGGCCAATACTACCTGATGCAACAAAGTCCATGCGTTATGGATCGACCGTTCATAGAAATGATCGACTTAAGTCGCATCGAGCCGTTGAGCTACTGATTTACCCCTGCAAATTGGGCATTGACACTGCTCGATTTGAGCAAGGTCGCTATCGTCCAAGCAGTTTTCTGGGTGGTCTCTTCTCCCCATTCCACTTCACCACCCGTTGGCTCTTCAGAGGTAAGAATATCGATCCGTATCCGGCTGCTTGTCGCCACCGGATCGAGTTCAGGCCCCTAATCAGCACCAAGTGCAAAGACAGCAGGAAATGTCCGAGCTCCACCAGCGCCGAAAACATGAATTTTTGAGTCGGGAAACGCAGTGCGCATGCAATCAAAGCTGTCGCAATGAAAACTTTCAGGCTGCTCGGTAAGGTCTCTCGTATGTCGGCGCTGAAGAAGCGGAACAACTTCGCCGAGGCCTACCCAGTCAAGCGTTGACGCGTCTCTTCTTTACGAGAAGCCGTATCGAAAGCTCCAATTCTCTTCTAGTCCGACCATGCACCACCGGCATCATAGTCTTGCTTGGAAATCTCTCGCGTAAGATACGAAAGTTCCTCATCGATCGGCTGATCTTCTGTTTTCTGTCGGTGGCAGAGTTCATTCGTGCTTGGCGGAAGGTCCAAGGTCACAAAGATGTCCGCGTCAGCTCTTTCAATTCCAGGTCTCCGACACACTTCACGCTCCATCTAGCGTTTGGTTTTTTGGAGAGCACAAATCCGCCAGAATCCAGCATGAGTGGACCCGTTGCGCCCAGCGCGCTTCGCAATGTCTTATTGAAGTGAGATTTTGCGAGAGTCGGTTTGCGGATCGCACACCCCAGGCTCGTTAGTAGCGGCGCGCGCCGCAGCTCGGCATGTCGCGCGCAAAGGGCACTAGTGTCCACGCTCTGCCCAAGCCACACGAACGGCTTGGACCTTCGGTGGACACTCGAGACGCTCTTGCGCACCTGCTGCCGCTCAACGCTTGCTCAGCCCAACCCGAAACTTCGAAAATGACCTCGGTGCCAGCCAATTTGGGAGGGGGAGCCCAAAATCAGACAGTGGGTAAGTGACAGTATCGCGTTGAGCCCTTCCAAACGGTCAGGATCAAGCAAGAAAGAATTCAGGATGAGCCCGGCCGGAGGAAGGAGATCGATGTCATTGAGAGTTGGAGACGCCAAGTGAAAAACCGAGCAATTGCGCGAAAGCGCGTGCCATTGCACCGCATCAACGTAATGGTGATCACAGAGCAAATTGAACACTTTGACCTTTCGGTTTCGGTAGGCGTTACGAACATAAATTCAAGCACCCTGTGAAAAGCTCGGTCCACATTGAGGAAACGGACTGTCCGCTGTCTTCATCCAAATCCGTAAGATGTACGTCGTAGTTTTAAATCCACTCTTCTGGCTCAATACAGTTCATAAAGGCCGGACATAATTAGGATTCGGAACTGCTCTCGCGCTTGTGGCAGCGCTTCCCAGGCCGCATCACTTACCGGAACGTAGAAACGCCCATTGTATCGCTGCCATGCAGAAGGTAGGAGCCTTCCTCCCCAGCGACCGACACACCGCCTAAGTCTGGCCCATGCTTCAGGTCGGTGTTTGCGGGCTGATGCGCACGATTGCCCCCTCGCTCAAATCCATCGGCGAGCTTCGCATCGCGTATCAAGCTATAAACGTATGACGATTTAGAGATGACCCTCTGTCTCAAGTCGGGCTGTGGTATCCAACCCACCGGCGCGGGGCCGGCGAAAGGACTGGCTCCGCCGTCACGTTTTCCACGCGAGCAAGCTATGAGCACCAACCGATCGGTAGCTCGACTCCGGCCGCCGGTTCGGGCGCCTTTATGTTGGGACGACTGACGGCAATGTGCGCCTTACGCAGATGCCTTAGCAGAACTTCCGCAACGTAGGATGCGTCTTCGTTCCGTTCGGCGAAGTTCGTATGGCTTCTTGGAACAACATCTGCAGCGATATCATCCTCGGTGAAGTGGCCCTCAATGTGCCCCTTAATGACTTGGTCATCCTCAATTTGGATGTGAAGCTGTTTCGGGCGACGGACTTTTCTTTTCGCTGCCTTACGTATCGCCTGCCGTAATCATCAAAGGCATATTTCGGTGATGCAAGTTGTCGGATTTTTTTGGAGAGGAGCAGAGTACGCTGAGAATGAAGTTTCCAAATTTCGCTCCCTCCAAAGGCGTTCCTACTGTGATGACGGCAGGAATCTTATTTAGCAGCGCATCAGGGCCGGATAGCAATAACTGTCGGCTTATCTCACGTGCAACTAGCCCCCCCCCCAGACTATGACCAACAATAAAAATCGGGTCGTGGTCAGGGAACCTCGTTTGGATAAGTGTCAGAATTTGCTGAGCGCTTGTCTCAATCGTCGAAGGCGACCAAAGCGAAGCGCTGTATTCGGGTGTGGAGGCGACCTCGAAATCATTCCCCAGCGGCGAATTCCGCACAAATCTGGTACCGCGCCCCATGAGTTTTGATCTCCCCCAAGCCATGCAGAAAAACGACTAACCCCGGCATACTTCAGCGCCTCCCATTGACCATGCCACGTTAGCATCTTGTGGTGTTGTGCTCCAAGATATTGCAACCGACGCGCTCGCAAACCACATTGGCTTCTCGTCACAAGGATGCCGCGCGAACCAAACTTATCCCGCCCTCGAAACCTGCCGTACATTGCGCGCACCTCCCATGAGGACGCATCGATGACCTCCTCCTCTTCCCCGCGCCATGCTCCGGCGGCTCCTCATTTTCGCCCTCGTCGCCTTGGCCGCGGTCGGCGCCGTGCTCGGCGCGCTCGTGCTGCTGGTGATGGACGCGCGGAGGACGCGGCGGCGGGCCGCGCATATTGCGTGCAGGTGCCCATCGGCTCGTTCGCCTATCGTCCGGTCACGCGGGTCCGGGATCTCTTGATCACAGGCATGCATGCGCGGCGCGGTATCAGGATATCCGAACTTCCACGCCGTCCTGTTCGCCGAGCGGCCGGAGGCGAAGGCCGGACCTGGGGCGAGCCTCCTTCGAGAGGTTCAACTGGTCCTATCGGACGCTGCGCTTCGTGCCGATCGCGGGCCAAGGGCACGCGGCGCTGGGCGACCGGCCCCAGTGCAGGCCTGTGCCGCGCTTCGTCTCGACGCTGCTGCTGTCGCCATAAGGCGCGCTTGCCGATCGCTCGACGACGACGGCGCGCTATGGCGTGCCGGTCGCGGGCGGCGTGGACGTCACGGGTTCGGGCGTCGCCGGTTCAGCGTCGGGCGCCGTGTCGGGCGCCGTGGCCTCGTGGACTTCCTCGCGCACCTGCTCGTTGACCTCGGCGACCGTGTCGCCAAGTCCGTCGGCGATGAGGCCCCAATTGACGATGTCCTGCGAGGCCGGGTCGTCGTTGACATGATCAATGGCGAACACCAGCACGATGATAAGAACGATTCCGGTTAGGACGCCTGACAGATACGGCATGTTTTGCTCTCCCTTGTGTGTCCTCGTGCCACGATGGATGAACGCGGGCGGTCGCGAGGCCGTTCCCTGCCGCTCATCCCATGAGCATTGCGATCCGCGCGGACGCCGGGCCCGCGCATCGCGCGAGCCCGGTCCAGTTTCAAATCATCCGTCTTGCGGCGCGGGTCTAGACCGCGTCGCGGTGATAGCCGCCCAGCCCGCCGGCCACGGCGCCGATGAAGCCGCCGACCAGCAGCGAGATCGGCCGTGAAGATCGAGAATTTCGCGGCCGCTTCAAGCGCCTCCTGGGACATGGCGGCGGCGGCATTCGCGGCGTCGCTGGCGCCTTGAGGCATGCGCAGAATCCTGCCTCAAACCGCGCCCAATTGCCGAAACAGGTTGTAGCGGTCGTATTCGACCCAGTCCTCGGCGATCCTGTCGCCGTCGAAGCGGCCCATGATCATCGCCGTCCAGGTCGCCTTGCGCCCCGTCGGCGCGATGCCTTCCCATGCGCCGCGTTGGGTCGCGCGCCAGGTCCCGCGCCACACGCCCTTGCCGCCAGCGAAGAAAATATCGTCGAGCGTGTAGGCCGCGTCGGGAAAGGCGGCGAAGAAGGCGGCCATGCCGTCGCGCCATGCGCCCAGGCCGTGCAGCGTCCGGTCGCCGAGCCAATGCGAGGCGAGATCCTCGGCGAGATATTGGTCGAGCCGTGACAGGTCGTGCCGGTTGAACACCTCGTCGAGATAGGTGCGGACCAACGCTTCGTGCCGATCGTGTGACATTGCCTTAAGCCTCCTCGCGTCGTGGCCGCTCCCCTATAGCACGCGCGCGCAGTTTCGCGCGGTTTTGCGTATCACGCCCGTATTCCGGCCTGGCCGAACCATGCTATATCCCGCCGCCCCGAAGCGGCAGGAGAAACCCCGTCCGCCTTCGCCGCGTTCGACCCAAGCGTTTCAGCGGTGGACACCATGACCTCCATGACGAGATCCCTCTTCCCGGCGCTGCTCCTCGTCGCCTTGCACCTTTGCGCCTTGCCCCTTTGCGCCTTGCCCTTTGCCGCCTTGCCCGTTTCGTCCGCGCGCGCGGCGGAGGACGCGCCCGCAGCCGAGCCCTCGCAGATCGGCGAGGCCAAGCAGTTCGGCGACATCAAGGTGACGCTGGAGAAGGTCGCGTTCGACGGGCCCAAGGGGACGGTCGAGCTCCGCATGGACAATCTCTCCGACGAGCAGAAGAGCATCGCCTTCATGCTGTTCGTCGACGCGCAGTCGGAGACCGGCGAGACCGGCGACTACGACTACTTCAAGACGCGCTGCGACGGCGATATCGCGCCCAAGGGGCAGTTCCCCTGCACGCTGTCGCTGATCTTCACTGCGGCGCCCAAGCGCATCACGCTCCGGGTCGGCGAAGGCATGGCCGGCGACGTCGTCACCTTCACGCTCGCGCCCTGACCGGCGCCACGCGCTCTACTGCGCGGCGCGGACGGCGTCCTTGAGCACGCGCTTGCTCGGCAGACCGGGGAGGATGATGCGGTCCTGCCCCGGGCAGGTCACGCACTGGCCCGTGCAGCCGCTCTTGGTGCAGTCGTAGTCGCACTGGTAGCTGCCGCAATTTTTGGTGCAGCCGACATGGCCGCCGCCGCTCTGCAGCCCCTTGCCGCACACATTGGCGACCTGCTGCGTGGTCAGGGTGACGATGACGGTCTTGGCCGAAGCCGCGTTCGCAAATAGGACCGCGAGCGCGAGACCCGCGACGAGCAGAATGGATTTACGCATGGGAAAGTCCTCCTTGGAGAAGAACCCGGTCAGTGTGCCACTCGCCGGCGCCTCCGGCAAACGGCATGCGCGGGCGTATCCTTAGCGGATTGCTACCGCGACCCCTCGAAACCCTGCGGTTTGCCGGGCGCCGGCTGATGCGCGACCGCTTGGCTGCTCGGCGACTATGATTACGCCAAGACCCATTGCGACGGGACCATCCCGCCGAAGGGAAGCTTCACCTGCAAGCTGGCGCTGATCTTTCCCGCGGCGCCGAACCAGATCACGCTCCGGGTCGGCGAAGGCATGGCGGGAGACGTCGTCACACCTTGCACCGCTGGGCCCCCGCTGTGAGCCCGCAGATGACTTCTTCGCGCGCGGCGCGATTATTTTGCCGCGGTGTCCTGTTTTGCTCAGGCGCGGGCGCGGGCCGGGCGTAGGCTGACCCTTGAGCTGCGGAGGCGTTTCCATCCTTTGGGAATGAGAAAACCCCGGGCGCGACACCCGAGGTTTTCAAAACGCATCAGTGGCTCTCAACAGTGCGGCCGCACCTGCCGGCGGCTCACTGCACGCAACTCTCACGCCACCGCCACCGGACCGTGGAAGCCAGCAGGCGGTGCAGCGGAATGGTAGCGAATGAGGCAATTTTCCGACTGTTCACTTTTATACACGCGGCGATCCGGCGGGGGGCTGGCTGTGGAAAACTCTCCGCCGTCGGCGCAGGTCTCCAAGTCATCCAGGCATTAAGCGCGACTGACTATAAAACTCGCTTTTTCCGCCAATAAGGCGCATGTCTCGGGGCATCATCGGGCGATCGTCACAGGCTCCGATGGCTGAGAGAGGTCAATCGCGCTCCCGCCTGCCAATAGGAGCGCCTTCATGTCCTCGCCCAAATCCATCCCGACATCCCGACGCGCGCCCGCCAGACGAGTCACCATGACCGAAGACGAGCCGTCCGGGCATGATCTCCCGTCCGGGCATGGCTTCTCGACCGGGCATGAGGTGCTGCTCAGCCGGCGCTACCCGCCCCGCAAGGCCGCGCCCGGTCCCTACACGGTGATTGCGCAGCTTCCGGCGCGGAACGGACAATTCCAATATCGCATCAAGAGCGGCTGCGAGCCGTTCTTCCGCATCATGGCGGAATGCGAGATCGAGCGCGTCTAGCGCGAGCTCGACGGACCGCCGCGCCCGCCCGCGCGTGGCGATCGCTTGGCGATACCTTGAAGATCGACGGGCGCCAACCTCAGGACACGACACCCGACATGCAATGCTTAGTCTGTGCCGGCGAGGCCAAAGACCTCACCCTGGATAATTTCGATGGTTTCGTTGTCGGCTGCCCGACCTGCGGCAGATACGAAGTCCTCGGCGCCACCTGGGACAAATTTGAAAACGCCTCGCAAGCAGAGCGGGCCGCGGCTCTCGGCAAGGCCGCCTTGCTGCAAGGCTTCTCCCGTTGGCCGACGATCAAAACCATCAACTTCTGATCGCTGGAGGCTGCGCGCGCGGCCGGCCCTCTTCCTAAAGATTGCTGCGGGACCCAGAAATGGGTTGCGATCGCCTGCGCGTCTTGCTCGGATAGCGAAGGGATGGTGGTCACCGGCACGCCCGAAGAGGTGGCGAAGGTCGCAGGCACCTATACCGGCCACGACCTCAAGCAGCTGCTCGACCGGCGTGGTCCCTTCAACGTCAATGTCCGCGTGGCAACGATCATCGTTCTCTCCCTCGTCATGCCCGGACTTGTTCCGGGCACCCAATGAGGCCTATGGGCAAATTTCGTCGTAGAGGTCCGCCCAGGCCGGGTTCAACGTCTCGATGGTTCGGATCTTCCAGGCTCGTGGCCAGCCCTTCATCGTCTTCTCCCGCTGAATAGCGACGGCCGCAGTCGCATGCTGCTCGAAATAGACGAGTTGCTTGATGCCATGGCGCTTCGTGAATCCCGGCACCAAACCCTCGCGGTGCTCGTAGGTTCTGCGTACGAGGTCGTTCGTCACCCCAACATAGAGCGCGCCGTGACGGTGCTTCGCGAGGATGTAAACGTAGAACTGCCGCATACGAGCAAAGTAACGCCCTATTGGGCCCCCGGGACAAGCCCGGGGGTGACGCTAGTAGTAGGCGCTATCTCCACCTTATCCCCGGCCCCAAAACCTCGCTTAGACTCCCCCTCACCTCGTCCTCTTAAGGGCGTTCTCGCGAGGCGTTGCGTGAGCGGGACGGGGTGCGGCGCCCGCGGGTTTCGTTCGCAACGGAACACTCGGGCGGCATCGGAGCTCCCCCCGGGGCCAATACGAGTCCCCGCCAGGAGCTGGCAGGTAGATCCCGGACAGACAGTCCTGGATTGAAGCGGGGCCCGAGGCCGTAACGACGCCGTGATTGGCGCGCCGTGAGGCGCCCGCCGTATCCGGCAACGGATGCGGAGCCAAAAGGTTTGCGTCTTTCGGCGCGCCATCCCCCTCGCGGGGAACTCCCCTCACCTCGCGGGATCAAACCCGGCGAGACGCTTCGGCGTGCCAGTCTTCTCCCTCGTCATTGCCGGGCCTGTCCCGGCAATCCAATTGGGAGGGTTCGCATGCGTGGCGCCGCCTCATTGGATGCCCGGAACACGTCCGGGCATGACGAAGAGAAGGAACGACGACGAGAGAGAAAGGAAACGCATGAAACACAGCGCCGGAAGGGAGAGCCGCTTAAAGACGGAGAACAGCCTCGAGCGGGAGCGCGCCTTGCGCTTCGGCGCCGACCGGATCTGCCTGTGGTGTCTGTGCGCCGATCACGCCTGCCGGCGCGGACGCGCCTGCCGGGGCGATGTGCGCGTTTGCGTTGGGCTGATGACCGCCTGGCTCGCGGCGATCGACGACGAGCGCCGTGCGCGGCCGGACTTCGCCACGATGGAAAGCCGGATCGAGACGGCGGGTGAGCTTCGCGCCTATCGCGCCTGGCGCAAAGCGGGCGCGGGATCGCGGTGAGCGGTCGGCGCATAGACGAACGGGCCCGCGGAAGGATCCGCGAGCCCGCTCGAAGCTCAGCTCAGCTTGATGCGTATCGGCGCGGGTTAGACCGCGTCGCGGTGATAGCCGCCGAGGCCGCCGGCCACGGCACCGATGAAGCCGCCGACCAGAAGCGAGATGGCGGTGAAGATCGAGAACTTCGCGGCTGCTTCAAGCGCTTGCTGCGAGACGGCGGCGGCGGCGTCCGCTGCGTCGGCAGCGGCGCCAGGCTCCGCGGTCACCACGGCGGTGGTGCCGGCGACGCCGGTGGCGATGGCGAACAGCGCGGCGACGATCACCGTGGCCAGCGCCCAGGCGAGGAACCCGTGGGCGGTGTCGCGAAACAGCACCTCGTCGGTGCGGACGCCAATCCATTTCTCGCGCAGGCGCCCGGCAAGATAGCCGCCGAAGCCCGCGGACAACCACTGCATGACGATCAGCCAGATGCCCGTGCCGATGGCGAAGGTCTCCGGCGACCTGTTGGCGAAGGACCACGGCTCGGCCGTGGAGATGCCGAAGCCGGAGCCTGCGGTGAACAGAATGATCGAGACGGCGATGGCGCCGAGCGCGCCGCCAAAGATGGCGCCCCAGTCGTTTGCCTTGCCGACCGGCCCGCCCGAGACGATCACTTCTTCCTCAACTTCAAGAATTCCTGCGCGCGCCATGATGTTTGCCTCCCTTGGTGCGTTTGGTTTGGGTGTCATGCGTGATGAAAAGTTTTCCACTGATGGAACGAACGCATCCGCCCAATTGTTCCTTTTGAGAACCCACGCAAAGGAGGCAACAATGGCTGGTATTCTAATGTGGTTGATGGGCGTTCCTCTCGTCGTCATCGTTCTTCTCTATCTGATCTTTTAAGCTCGGACGGCCGCGCGCGAAGCGACACAAGTGCGTTGTGGCCGGGCGTTCAGCCCGGCCATGCGTGTTGCGCCCGCGTCCTCTTCCTGAAACTAATCCCGCCGCTAAACATATCCTCATCCGCAACGGCGCAGTTGCAGACCGTCCGCTCTGCCTCCTATAGACTGCGGGAAAAAATCGGCCCTGGGAAAACCGGGCGCGCATTAAGGGGAGGATGCGGTGGAATCATCAGGCGGGTTGCCCGACGTCAGCACGATCGATTGGAAGGCGCCGTTTCGCTGGCTCAAGGGGGGATGGCATGACCTGTGGCAGGCGCCCGGTCCCTGCCTCGCCTACGGACTGATTGTGGCGCTGCTCAGCTTCGGACTTTGCTACGCGCTCGTCGTCGCCAACGCGGCCTTCTGGGTCTTGACCCTGACCATCGGTTTCGTGTTCGTCGCGCCCATGCTGGCCATGGGCCTGTACGAGGCCGGCAGATTGCTCGAGCGCGGCGAGACGCCGACGCTGCTGGGCATGCTCTATGTTCGCCCGGCTCTTCGACCGGACATTGCCTATCTCGGCCTGGCGCTGGTGCTGATCTATCTGTTCTGGGGACGCATCGCGCAGATCGTCTACGGCCTGTCGACCTATCAGCTGCACCGGACGGTCGGCGACTTCGCTGCCTTCGCCATCGGCACCCCGGACGGGCATGCCATGCTGATGACGGGCACGATCGTCGGCGGCGTGATCGCCTATTTCACCTACTGCCTGGTGGTCGTGTCGGCGCCGATGCTGCTCGATCAGCGGACCAATGCCTTTACCGCGATCGCCACGAGCGTCACGGCGGTGGTCGAGAATTTCCGGCCCATGACCCTTTGGGCGGCGATCATCGCCCTCCTCGTCCTGCTCGCCGCGGCCACGGGGTTTGTTGGCCTCGTTGTCGTCTTCCCGTGGCTCGGCCTGGCGAGTTGGCGGGCGTATCGGGAGCTCGTTCCCGAGCCGGTGGCAAACGGAGCGGCTCTGCCGTCGCACGAATAGCGGCACGCCGCGAAACTTGTCCCCGCGTCTTGCGGCGGCGTTACACTGCACCCAGGTCGCGGCCGAAGGCGAAGCCCGCTTTATTTTGCCGTCATGTTCTTGATGACGCCGGCGATGAGCGTCAGCACGATGCCGCCGATGGCGCCGCCGGCGACGTCGCCGACCCAGCCCTCGATCATCTGCCCGGCGAACGAGCCGACGAGCTGCCCGGTGATGCCGCCGCCGACCGCGCCGGCGATGACATTGCCGATCGTGCCCAGCGAATAGTTCTTGGCGGCGGCGCCGGCCGCGCTACCGCCGATCGCGCCCGATACGACCTGGACGAGAAGTGCTGCGAGATCCATGTTGATTTCCCCCCTCGGTTGCCCAATGCCCATATCTTAGGCGGAGGCGGAGTCGAACGCCAGCCAATCGGAAGGGCGAAGCCCTCAGCCCGAGGTCACGCGGCCGTAGATGCGCACGGCCACATAGGCCACGAGGCAGAGGACGACGAGGCCGGCAAGCGCGATCAGCACGCCGAGCGCCATCGGCTGCCAATCGGCCTCCGCGGCGCCCAGCAGGTCGAAGCCCTGCATGGCCACAACGGCGATCACGGCGAGGCCCACGGCGAGCAGCACCGCGGCAACCACGACCGCCCAGCGGCGGTTCTTGCGGCGGCGCTCCAATCGGCCGCTGAACATGACGGGGCGAGGCACGGCTCGCTCAGCTCCGGCCGATCAGTTCAGGCGGGGGTGCGGCAGGATCGAACTCACGCGCGCTGCCTTCACGAATGCGGTGCCGGATCAGCGGCACGGCGGCGATACAGACGACAAGGGCAATAACCCAGGCGCCGGCGGGCGGCAGGCCCTCGAACAACGACAAGATCAGCAGGAGGAGGACGCCCAAGCACAACAGGCCGATGATGAGCCAGACGATCCACAGCGCCGTGCTGCCGGCGATGAATTTGGCCTGCGGGGACGCCGCGGCGATGCGGCGTGCGAGCTCGGTTACGAAGGGCGCGTAGGTGGGGGTGCGATCCTCGAAATTGTTGAGGCTCCGGTAATGCGCCGAACGGAGCTTGACCTTGCCGCCGCTGCGGCCGCGCAAGGTGCACTGGAAGGTCTCACCGATGGGCGAGCTATAGGCGATCAGGCGCATGTCGCGAATGTCGGCATAGGCGAACTGCCCCGCTCCCCCGGCCTCGGTCCAGCGCAGTTCGTCGGGCCCGAGCGCGAAGATCCGCTCTTTGTCAGCCAGGCTGTTGCGGACGGTATGGGTCGGTTTGCTTATCGGTTCGCTCATGGCCGCCGAGTGTCGTCCGAACCGGCCTCAACCGCAACATGGCAGCTTTGGCAGGGTTTCGATGGCAATCGCCCCATTCCGCGTGTCAGAAAACTTTCTCGCTCGCGCCCGCCGCGCCACCGTTATGATCGCCCCGCGAGCCGCGCCACGCGAAGAACAGGACCGAAGACAGGCATGAGCAAAGACAGCAAAAGCCCCCTGCAGGACAAGGCCCTTCTCGTGCTGATCGTCGCGGTCTCAATGGCCTTCGCCTGGATCCTGTGGCCGTTCTACGGGGCGATCCTGTGGGCGGTCATTCTGGCGACAGTGTTTGCCCCGGTGCATCGGCGCATTCGGGCCGCGATGCCGGAACGGCGTAACCTGGCAGCCCTGGCGACGCTGCTGATCATCGTGACCATCGTTCTTCTGCCTTTGGCGTTGACGGCCGCGTCCTTGGCCAACGAGGCGAGCAACCTCTACGAGGAGGTGCAGTCGGGCGAGCTAAATTTCGGCAATTTCCTCCAGGAGATTCTGAACGCTCTGCCCACCTCGGCCACCGGCATTCTTCGCCGGCTCGGGGTAGCCGATGTGGGAGACATCCAGAAAGGCCTGACGGCGCTGCTCAAGGAAGGCTCTCAGTTCTTCGCCACCCAGGCCGTGGTCGTCGGCCAAGGCACGGCAAACTTCATCATCAGCCTCTTCATCATGCTCTACCTGCTCTACTTCTTGTTGCGTGACGGCGGTGGGCTGTCCCAGCGCATCAAGGCCGCGGTGCCGCTTGCGCCCGAGCAAAAGCGCGCACTGTTCGACAAGTTTGCCATCGTCATTCGCGCCATGGTCAAGGGCACAATCCTGGTGGCCCTCGCGCAAGGCGCGCTCGGCGGGTTGATCTTCTGGCTGCTCGGCATCCATGCGGCGGTGCTGTGGGGCGTGGTGATGGCGTTTCTTGCCCTGCTGCCTGCCGTCGGCGCCGCTGTGGTCTGGCTGCCGGTGGCGCTCTACCTCCTGGCCACGGGCGCGGTATGGCAAGGCGTCGTGCTGATCGCGTTCGGCGCCGGCGTGATCGGCCTCGTCGACAATGTGATGCGGCCCTACCTGGTCGGCAAGGACACCCGCATGCCGGACTATGTCGTGCTGATCTCCACGCTGGGCGGCATCGCCATCTTCGGCTTGAACGGTTTCGTCATCGGCCCGCTCATCGCCGCCATGTTCATCGCCGTGTGGGATATTTCCTCGGGCAACACCGTCCATGCTCAAGAGGCTGATCCCCAAACCTCCGGCGAAGCGTCGTGATGTGGGTTTCGGCGCGATACGTGCTGCCGGGGCTGCTCGCCATGGCCGCGCTGCTTTGCCTAGCGGGTCAGCCTCTGCGGGCGGCTGAAGCCACAGGCGACGAGGCGGCCGCATCCCTGCCCGAGCCCAAGGACCCTGCTGTGCGCGACCGCGAGCGGCAGGCCTTGATGACCGTCTATGAGGGTCTCGGCGGGCCGGATTGGATCCAGCGCGACTTCTGGGGAAGCGACCGGCCGGTGGGCGATTGGCACGGCGTGGAGACAGATGCAGACGGCCGCGTGGTCCGGCTGACGATCTACGACAATAATCTGGACGGGAGACTATCGCCGGCGATCTGCCAATTGGCGCGGCTGCACACGCTGCATCTCTCCTTCAACAAGATCTCAGGCCCCCTGCCCGACGCGCTTGGGCAGTGCCGCGCATTGAAAAATCTCTGGCTGAAGGGAAACAGGCTGACGGGGCGAATTCCGGACTCGGTCGCCGTGCTGCCCGAGCTCGAATATCTCGACGTCCATGCAAACAGATTGTCGGGTTCGCTGCCTACGGTCTGGGATACGCCGAAGCTGAAGATCTTCCGCGCCGAGGACAACAATATCTCAGGCGTCCTGCCGGCAGAATTATTCCGCCAGCCAAGCCTCGAGCAGGTCTTCCTGCACGACAATAAGCTGACCGGCTCGCTCCCCTCGTCGCTGACGGATGCCGCGCAGCTTCATTCGCTGCTTCTCGCCGACAACGCGCTCACCGGGCCGATCCCCGAAAACATCGGCCGGCTGCAGACGCTCACGGATTTGCGGCTCAATCGCAACAAGCTCTCCGGCCCGATCCCAGACAGTCTCACTGAGGCCACCTCGCTTCAAGTCCTGCGGCTGGATCACAACCGGCTGAGCGGACCCATTCCAGACGGATTGGCGGCGCGGCTCACGGTTTTCGACGTGTCGCACAACCCCGGTCTGGGGCCGGCGGACTGAACTGGTAGCGGGTCTACTCTTGGGAAAGGGAGGCCGTACCCGGCGCCTTGCAATCGCCGAAGGTGGGCGCATCGCCGTATTGCAGGCATGACGCCTGGGCGGCTTCGCTGGGACCGAGAGTCATGGGAAGAACGGGCGCCTGTTCGGTCACGCAACCGGCCAACGCGAGCGGCGCCAAGGCGATCACCAGCCATTTCATCGTAGCTCTCCCCGTCCAATGGGTTCGGCAGATCATTGCATAGAGATATTGGCGGCGCGGTTAATTGCAAGACCCCGCCGGCTGGTGATTTAAAATTGGCGCTTTCCGGCCATTTCCTCTCCCGCCCAGTGTCCGTGCAACATCATGACACACCCTTTGATGGCGCCTCCAAAGTTTCGCCACAAGATGCCCCCGCTCAGGACAGATTTGCCCAGCATTAGCTCAGCGGGCGCCGGGGCAACCGGTGTTAAGCAATAATAGAGTGAGGCGTATCGATGGGGTTTGGGGGAATACGTACCCGTGCGTGCCTTGTAGTCTTGGGGCTTATTGCGCTAATTCAGCCGGCACAGGCGGGAATGACTGGCGAGATGCCGGAAAACACCTCGCCTGAATCGGACAGTGCCCGGGAGCTGGATTGCCTTGCCCGCGGGATTTATTTTGAAGCCCGTGGCGAGCCCCTTCGCGGTCAGCTGGCGGTGGGCCAAGTGATCCTGAACCGGGTCAAGAGCAAGGCCTATCCGGATACCGTCTGCGACGTCGTCTACCAGAACAAGAACAAGCACAACCGCTGCCAGTTCTCCTTCGCGTGCGACGGCAAGCCCGACTCGATCAGGGAGCATGCCGAGTGGGGCGTGATCCTGATCCATGCCGCGTGGCTACTCGCCAGCCATGTGGATGACGGCTCTACGCGCCTCGTGCGCTACGCCACCCATTATCACGCCGACTATGTCAGCCCGCACTGGTCGCGCGTCCTGGTGCTGGCCGGCCGTATCGGCCACCACCTCTTCTATTACGACCCGACGGCATAAGCGGCCGGCCCGCGCGGAATTGCGCGCTCAGCGCGACAACGACCAAGCGAAAGAGGCGAAGCCCCTCGCCTAGGCGGCGATCCCTTTGATCACCTTGACGATTACCAGCAGGATCACGGCGCCGAGGAAGGCGAGGATGATCGCGCCCAGCAGTCCGCCACCCAGCGTGAGGGCGATGCCGAACATGGGAAACAGAAAGCCCGCAAGCAGCGCCCCGAGAATGCCCACGACGATGTCGCCGATGAGGCCGAAGCCGGTCCCTTGCACCACAAGGCCGGCGAGCCACCCTGCGATGGCCCCGACCACAAGCGCGATGATAAGTGCTGTCAGCATGATTCCCCCCTCCAGTGTTTTCTCTGACTTAAGTCTAACATGAGTCTCGGCCTATTCCGGTGCCCCGTTTGCCATGGACTTTAGCGCCACGCCCGGCTTAGATCGCGTCTCGGTAACAGCGTCATAGTTGGGGGAGTTCAAGCATGATCAGAACGTTATTGGCGGGGTCGGCGCTCGCCGCTGTACTCCTGTTCGTCGGGACACCGGCCAAGGCCGAGTGGCTGTGCGGCGAAGAGCGCTGCGTTTGGGTCAGCTGGGACGTTGATGAGCCCGCTTTTGCCGAGGCGTGGGGCCCGCCGATCAGACCCAACTGTTTCTGGAAACAAGGCGTCTTCGGTCGCTGGAAGATGGTCTGCCCGCGCTGATCGCGCCGTAGGCCGCTATGTGAAGTCGCGGCCGGTGACGAGATCCAGCCAACGGTTGAGCGCACCCTTGCACGCCTGCGTGAAGGCGGGCAGCGCTGCGCCGCTCTGGGCGATGATGGCTTCGGCATCGAAACCGTTGGACGCCAGGTAGTCGGCATTGTTGCGGCACATCACTTCGACCAAAGGCGGGTCCACCTCGGCGTGATACTGGAAACCGTAGACATTGTCGCCATAGCGAAACAGCTGGCATGACGTGAGGTCAGACGAGGCCAGATTGACCGCGTCCGGCACGTCCCCGATGCGGTCGCCGTGGAAGTGGTAGGCGAGCAGCGTCTTGGGATGGTCCTCCAGGATCGCGTCGTCCGCCGCGGCTTCGCTCAGGACGAGGTCGTACCAGCCGATCTCCTTGTGGGCACCCGGCATGACTTCACCGCCAAGCGCACGCGCCAGGATCTGCGCGCCCAAACAAAACCCGGCGATCGGCTTCTCAGCCTGCATGAAGTCCTGACAGAGCGCCATCTCGCGCGTGAGGTAGGGATATTCGTCGGTCTCATAGGCGCTCTGGGCGCCGCCGAGCACCACGAGCGCGCTATAATCGTCCGGGCTGAGCCGGTCATACTCCGCGTCATAGCCAAACACCGTTTGCTGCTCCAGCCCCCGCCCGGCGATCAGGGTCGACAACTGGCCGGCGCCCTCCTTGGCGTCGTTCTGAACGATAAGAACCGGTTTCATTTCGGCCACTCCAAACAGTGCGGTTACGGATTGAGCACGAGCGGCAAGACGGTCCGGCCTGGCGGAAAGCCCTCGCCGTCGGACACGTCCTCTTCGAACACCTCGAGATGGCCGATCTGCCGCCCGTCCACGGTGAAAGCCACGGTGAAGGCGAACGCGGCCGGACCGTCGACGCCCCCGCCCTGGGTGTTGCCGCTGGCCAGCTCCGCGCCGTCGCGGGCGATGAGTTTCCACTGGACGCTGCCCTCGAAACTGCGCGAGCACCCGGCCACGGCAAACCCGCTCTCGACCCGGTCGCCGGCTTGCGGTTTGGTGACCAGGACGAAGGCCGCCTCGTTGAAGGCGCCGTCGTCATTGGTGCAATTGTCGGCCTCCTCGCCTACGACCCACGCGCCGAAAGCGCCCGCGGGAGCAGCCGCAAAGCTGAGCACGAGCGCAAAGACTGCGCCTGCCGCGCCGTAATACAACGGATGGTTCATGGCCTCCTCCCGCTCCGTCGATCAAGCGTCAGGCCGGATAGGACCGGCGGTATGGAGGCTATGTCCGACGGGCATTGGTGGCAACCGCCGGAGGCCGCCGAAAGCCCGGGATTGCGCTAAACTCTCGGAGGACAGCTCAGACAGCACGACCGCTCACAACATTCGAGGAGGAAACCATGACCAACCCCACCCTTCGCACGCTGACGGGCATGGACCCGAACCCGGCGCCGATCTCCGACAGCGCGCTCGTGCTGATCGACTGCCAGCAGACCTATCGCGAGGGCGTGATGCAGCTGGAGAATGTCGAGCCGGCCTTACTGGAAGCCGCCGCCCTTCTCAAACGTTTCCGCGACGCCGGTCGGCCAGTCATTCACATCATGCATGACGCGGGCGCCGGCACCCCTTACGACATCTCGGCGCCCATCGGCCAGATCGCCGATTTGGTGGCGCCTATCGACGGCGAGACCGTCATCGTCAAAACATTTCCTTCCGCTTTCGAGCAGACCGAGCTCGACGCCGAGCTCAAGAAGCATGGGGTCGAGAACATCGTCTATGCCGGCTTCATGACGCATATGTGCGTCAACTCGACCACCCGCGCCTCGTTCAATCGCGGCTATGCCAACACTGTGGTCGCCGGGGCGACGGCGACGCGCGCGATCCCCAATCCGGCGACCGGCGCAGACATGCCGGCGGCGCAGTTGCAGGATGCCAGCCTGTCGGCGTTGGGCGATATGTTCGCCGTGGTGGTGCCGCGCGAGTCCGACATTCCTTCGTGAGACTACAACCCTGAAGACACCGCCTGGAGGCACTCATGGCTGACGCAACCCCGATCGAACGGACGGCCCTTACGCCGGCCTCCTGCTTTTCGCTGCTGGCTCTGGTCCTACTCGGCACCCGTTTCGTCCAGGGATTCATCTTCTGGGGCGGGGCGAGCCGGCGGTTGCTGTACAATTTTCGTGAGGTCAACGGCGTCGATGTCCCCGTCAAGCTCGACTTCGATTCGGCCGGCTTCGTCGCCAACAAGCTGTCCCATGCCCTACCCGGCACGGTGTGGATTCAAGGGCCGCTGGAATGGTCAATGCAATTTCCCGACCTCATTATCGCCTCGGTCTGGCTGTGGACGCTCGTCGAGCTCGTCGTCGGCCTCGCACTGATCTTCGGCCTGGCGACGCGTCTCGCCGCCCTGGTCTGCATCGGCCTCAATGTTTCTCTGATGCTGATCTTCGGATGGATGGGCTCCACCTGTCTCGACGAATGGACGATGGCCGTGTCCGGCTTGGCGATGAGCAGCGCGGTGTTTCTCGCCGGCGGCGGCACCTGGTCGCTCGACAGCCTGATCGGCCGCAGCGGCTGGGCGGCACGCAATGACTGGTCGGCCTGGATATTCAGCGGACCGCTACCCGAGGGGAGCCTCAGGGCGGCCGCCCTATTCCTCGCCGCGGTGGCAGTCGTGTTCACCGTCGGCAGCTACCAGATCCTGTTCGGCGCGGTGGTTTCGCCGCAGCACGCGCGGGTCGATTTCCATCGCCACAACGTTGCGCTCTCCGATGTGACCGTCGCGGCGGACGGCGCCGTCAGTTTCGATGCTTATGTCGACGCTGGTCCCGATACGGGCGCGGCTTACATTATCGCAGCGCGCCTGCTCGATGCGACGGGCGCAACCGTGGCCGAGTGGGACGGGACGACGCTCGCCGCCCTTCCCGCGACGTCCTTCCGCAACGTCTATCCCTATGTCTGGGCATCGCACTTCAAAACCGAGACAATCGGCTTCAGCGGGCAGACGGGCGCGCGCGCCACCATCAGTTTGCCGGCACCCGATGTGACCCGTGCCGGAACGCCCCAGAAACTGGTCCTCGAGGCAATCAATGGGGTTGCGTGGAAAGCCGAGACCGAGGCGAAATAGTCGGGAAGGCCCCTAGGGCGGCCGCGCCGTCTCAGTGTTTGAGAAGCGCCCTGAGAAAAGCGCACGCTTTGGCGTAGATGCCCGGCGCCTCGCTGTCGCGGGGGCCGGCGATACATAGCGCACCCCCTCGCCGCGCCGTGAGCCAGGTCCTGGCTTGGGCAAGCGCATCGGGCGCATCCATGTCGATGACGAGATGCGGCTTGCCACGGTCCACGGCACAGCGCAGCGCCAGTGCCGTCCCCTTGGACACGGCAAGCCCGCCAGCATCAGTCAGCACCATGAGCGCGTCGGCGTCGCGCACATTCCATGCGGTCCGCTGGTCCGGGCGCGGTCTCGGGCGTCTCGCGCAAGTCTGGATAGGGCAAGCGCACGCCGGGCGGCACCGCCATGTCCTCGGCCCAGCCGCCGTTCGGGCACCAGCCGCCATAGGGGATGCCGATCTCGATGGCGGCATCGAGCGCGGCCCGGTCGACGCCCGTCTGGCCGCCGGAGATAATCCTCAGTAGTCCCGCGCCTTTCACTTGGCCCGCCTCCTCGTCTTGCGCTTTTAGGGCTGGAGGCGGCATCATGCGGTGAAGAGGGGGAGACCGCCATGCCGTCAGCGAAACTGTTGTTCTTCGGATTTGCCGCCGGATTCCTCGCCACCCTCATCTTCCATCAAGGGCTGTGGTGGGTATTCAACCGTATCGGCGTCATCCCGCCGACCCGCCCCGCCTGGCCGCTCGATCCGATCCCGCCACTGGGCGTGGCCTCGGTGCTGTCCAAGGCGTTCTGGGGCGGGCTGTGGGGCTTGGCGCTGACGCCGGTGCTCGCGAATCTGCAAGGCACGAGCTACTGGGTGGCCTGGATCCTGGTCGGCGCCGTGGCCCTCACCCTCGTGGCCTTTTTCGTGGTGCCGCTCCTGAAGGGCGAGCCGATGCAGGCCATGGGGCCGCGCTTCCTGATCGGACTTTCGGTTAATGGCGCCTGGGGGTTCGGCACCGCCTTGATTTTGCGGCTGTTCAGCAAAACTTAGCCCGTCATGAGTTCCTGGTCCGCGGCGATGGCGCGCTGTAGCGCCGGCCGTTCTTGCAGCCGTCCCACATAGCGCATGAACTCGGAGCGCTCGGGCAAGAGCTTGAACATCAGGCCCCATCGGAGCGTCGAGCCCACGACCACGTCGGCCGCTGTGAACTGCTCGCCCATAAGGTAAGGCCCCTGCTCCACCGCGCGCGCGGTTACGTCCATCACCGTGTCGAAATCGCCATAGCCGAGGGTGCCCCGGCGAGGCTGCTCACTGCGTGGCATCGCGCGATCAATCATGGCGGGCTCGATACAACTCGGCCCGAAAAACAGCCATTTCAGATATTCGCCGCGCCGCCTATCGCCGATCGGAATGTTAAGCTTCGCTTGTGGAAATTCGTCGGCGAGATAGGTGCAGATTGCGGCGGCCTCGGCGACAATTGCCTCGCCGTGTTTCAAGGCCGGCACTTTGCCCATGGGGTTGATGGCAAGATAGTCGGGTGCGAGTTGCTCGCCTTTGGTCAGGTTTAGCAGGTGAATATCGTAGGGTTCACCGAGTTCTTCCAGCATCCAGCGCACGATCGACGATCGTGAGGGCGCGGCGTGATAGAGAGTGAGCTCAGTCATTTCAGTTCTCCTCGATTTGGCAGAGGTTACCAGGCAAGCGCGGAAGCCACATGAACGCTACGAAGACCAAGCCGGCCGGCAGCTCGGCCAAGAAACCGCCGGCCCCGCCTTCCGCCGAGCCGGAAGAGACGGAGGCCGCGCCGCGGTCTTTTCGCGAGCACCTAAGCCGGCTCTATAACGGCCGCAGCCATACGGCGCATCGCTTCCGCTTCGCGCTGCTGGCCTTCGATATTGTGACCATTCTCTTCATCATCGGTACGTCGTTCGTCCCGCGCGAGCCCTGGATCGAATGGTTCGACCTCGTCTTCGGCATCATCATCCTCGCCGATTTCTGCGCACGCATTTATGCCAGCCGCCACCCGTGGCGCGAATTCTTGCATCCAGCGACGTGGGCCGATGTAGTAGCGATCTTGTCCTTCCTTGCACCAATCATCGGGGAAGGCTTCGGCTTCCTGCGGATCTTACGCACCCTGCGGCTTCTGCACACTTATCAGCTCGTCGCGCGGCTGCGCGCCGACAGCTCCTTCTTCCGCCGTAACGAGGAGACCATCACCGCCGTCATCAATCTCGGCGTGTTCCTCTTCATCATGACCGGCTTCGTCTACGAGACGCAGCACTGGCGAAACCCAGACATCGCCAACTATGTCGATGCGCTCTATTTCACCGTGACGGCGCTGACAACGACGGGATTCGGCGACATCACCCTTCACGGCGAGCTCGGCCGGCTCACCGCCGTGGTCATCATGATCTTCGGCGTGACCCTGTTCTTGCGGCTGCTGCAAACGCTGCTCCGTCCCCACAAGGTGCGCTTTCCCTGCCCCGATTGCGGGCTCCAGCGCCATGAGGTGGATGCGATCTTCTGCAAGGCCTGCGGCACGCGGCTCAACATTCCCGACGAAGGCCGCTTCTAACGTCACGGGCACAGGGACTTCGCATGACCGGGAAAACGCCGAAACGCTGGTCGCACGATGTGACGGAATCCTCCCACGCGCTGGATCTGAAGAAGGGCGTGTTCACGCTTCAGGACCCGAAGGCGATCGCCGCCTCGTTGAAGCACTCGGCCGAGGCTAGCAAGCGCCGCAAAGCCGATCCGTACCGGTCGGCCATGTCCATGCTGGTGTTCTACATCAACCGCGCGGGCAAGAACTTGTCCGAAGAAGACCGCGCGAGGCTGGAGCAGGCCAAGGACGAACTCCGCAAGGCCTTCGGCAAGCCGCTGGCCAAATAGGCGGCGGAGCGGCAGCTACCGCGTTTTGGCCTGGGCGCGGCTCTGAATCTCATCGATCCGGTGCTCGGCATGATGCTCGAAGGTCGAGAGCACCGCATCGAACGTCGCCTCTTCGGCGGTCGCGCTGCCGCGCTCGGTCTGCAGCTGTTCGAACACGCCGCGATAGTCGCTATAGCCTTGCAGCTCCTCGCGGCGTTGCCACCAAAAGTCCCCGACCAGGAAGAACCTGATCCAGGAGAACAGACAGTCGGTCCAATCCTCCAGATAGGCGCGGAGGTGGACGCTGGGGCTGGTGAGATAGACATTGCCGGCGCGAAGAGCATCCACGCCGCCGCGGCCCTCTCCCTTGCCCTTGCCGTTGCCCGCAGCGATCTCCACGAGACGGCCGTCGAGGAAGTGAAATTCCGGGCATTCGAGAAACACGAAGCTCATGCGGTCGGCGCCGGGATAGAGCCCTTCCGGATCGAACAGCTTGAAGTCGAGCCCGCGCAAGCGCACCCGGTCCAGCGCGATGAGTTGGGGCCCGTCGCCGTCCGGCTCGACCACGGTGAGACCCGCTTCGCGGGCCCGGGTCACGAGCGTCTCCGGATGCGGCCCGATCCAGCTCGATATCAAGATCCGGCCGCAAACGTCATGATCGATCGTCTCGATATTGGCACGCGGCGGCGCGGTGTATTTCTCGCCAACCAGGCTCAGGACGAAGGGGGGCTCGCCCTGGCGAAGATAACTATCGCTCAAGGCGGCGAGCCGGTGCAGATGACCGAGCAGCCGGTACCGGATTTTCGGGTCGCGGCAATGGCCGGTCCATACGACGTCGACGGAGGGCATCGGCTTTCAAGTCCTCCGTAAAGGTTCGGGACCATGAGGAAGGCCGCACCTTGCCGATCTCCTAGGCCCCGCGCAAGCGGCTCCCGAAAACAGGGTTGCCCCAAGGTTCACCCGAAAGAATAAACGGCGTGACCTCGTTATAAGGTCACGCCGTCAACCGGCTATGCAAGCCCCGGGCCTAGGGGGTCCCGTGGCCAGGCAGCCGTATTTGCGGTGTTAGGCTTTGGCGTGGGCGCGGTGCCCGGATCCGGCCAGCATGCCCGCGACCTTCTCGGAAACCCAGCCGAAGATGGCGCCGACGATCATCGACAGGATGATGACGACCACCGGGTTGGCCATGGACGCGGCGGCCAGGTTCCCTGCCCCGTTCCCCATCAGAGTCAGGGCCACCACGGAGGCGAAGCCATAGACCTGCGCCGGAATGGCGGAGAAGATCGGGATATTGCCCAGCAGCACCATCACCGCGACGCCGACGCCGACGCAAATGCCGGCCCACACCGGCAGGCCGAGGCTGTCGCCGACGACCTGTCTGGGTCGCGACCCAAAGCGTGATGCCGGCGATAATGGCGCCGGCGACATTGCCAAGAATGGCCGATTGCAGGCCCAACTCGCTACCACCACAATGGAAGAAGCAGCCCCAGGCGATAAAGGCGGCCCAAATCGCCAGTGCCCCACCAAGCGGCCCTAAGAACAGCCACGTGGCGATGGCGCCAAGCACACCAACGCTGATTGCAAGAGCAGTATTCGCGGACATTTCACCCCCCTTTTTTGAAAAAAAGAGAGCGGGCGGATGCCGCCGATTGCCGGCAATCCACCGGCTCACTGAATGGAAGCCGATTGTGTTGCCAGGTCAACTCGGCTTCCCGCACAACTATAGCCCAAAGTGGCCCTGCGCTGAACAAACTTTAGTCTTTTGCCCAACAAATAGTCGTTCATCCTGGCCTCTTCGGCCGCCGACAAGGGTTTGTTCCGCTTGAAACTTCCGGCCATGCGGGCCTAGGTACGGCCATGACCAAGGATGGGGCGGATACGGTTCATGTGATCGGCGGCGGTGCTCGCCGGCAGCGAAGCGGCTTGGCAGCTGGCGGAAGCCGGCGTGACCGTCTGCCTGCACGAGATGCGGCCCGTGCGCAGAACCGAGGCCCATCAGACCGACGCGCTGGCCGAGCTGGTCTGCTCCAACTCCTTTCGCTCCGACGAATGGGAGACCAACGCCGTCGGCCTCCTGCACGAGGAGATGCGCCGGGCCGGCTCGCTGATCATGGCCTCCGCCGACAAGCACAAGCTGCCCGCGGGCGGTGCCTTGGCCGTGGACCGCGAGGGCTTTGCCGCGGAGGTGACGGCGGCGCTTGAGGCGCATCCTCTGATCGAGATCAGCCGCGGCGAGATCGCCGGCCTGCCCCCTGCCGAGTGGCGCAGCGTCATCGTGGCGACCGGCCCCCTCACCTCGCCGGCGCTCGCCGCAAGTCCATCCAGTCGCTCACCGGCGAGACGGAACTCGCCTTCTTCGACGCCATCGCGCCTATCGTGCATCTGGACTCCATCGACATGGACATTTGCTGGCGCCAGTCGCGCTACGACAAGGTCGGCCCGAGCGGCAGCGGCGCCGACTACATCAACTGCCCGCTCGACAAAGAACCAGTACGAGGCCTTCATCGACGCGCTGCTCACCGCCGAGAAGACCGCGTTCAAGGACTTCGAGAAGACGCCCTATTTCGAGGGCTGTCTGCCCATCGAGGTGATGGCGGAGCGCGGCCGCGAAACGCTGCGCTACGGACCGATGAAGCCGGTCGGCCTGACCGACCCGCACCAGCCTGACGAGAAGCCCTATGCGGTGGTGCAGCTGCGCCAGGACAACGCGCTCGGCAGTTTGTGGAACATGGTCGGCTTCCAGACCAAGCTGAAGCATGGCGAACAGGCGCGCGTGTTCCGCCTGATCCCGGGCCTCGGCGAGGCCGAGTTCGCCCGCCTCGGAGGGCTCCACCGCAACACCTTCCTCAACAGCCCGACGCTGCTGGACGAGAGCCTCCGCCTCAAAGCCGATCCCCGTTTGCGCTTTGCCGGGCAGATCACCGGTGTCGAGGGCTATGTGGAATCCGCCGCTATCGGGCTGATCGCTGGGCGCTTCGCTGGCGCCGAGGCCTTGGGCGCCGACCTCGCGCCGCCGCCGGCGACCACGGCGCTCGGCGCGCTGCTGGCGCATATCACCGGCGGTCATTTGAGCGCCGACGGTGAAGGCGCCGCCCGCAGCTTCCAGCCGATGAACGTGAATTTCGGTCTGTTCCCGCCGATCTCCGTGCCCCGCCAGCCGCGCGGGCCCAAAGGACCAAAGGCCCCGCGCAGCGGCAAGTCGTTCGAGCGGAAGCGCGCCATGGCCAACCGGGCGCTGGCCGATCTCGATCTTTGGCTCGCGGCGCCGGCCTCCGTCGCCGCCGAATAGGCTGGAAGCGCCTAGCGCGATCTGGCCAAGCGCCATAGACGGCGAAGCGGGTTGATGCGGACAATCTCGTGCAGAGGATCGTCCGATCTTCGCCAGTGCCGTGAGATAGGGCTCGACCAGAGCCGAGAGGCAAAAAGGCCGTGCGGCCGTTCTCATCGATGCCGGTCCCGGTCATGCCCTCGCCGAACAGATGGAACTCGGCCGCGCGCAGAGACTCGCGCGCGCGTTCCCGCATCTCGGCGAGAAGTGCCATGAGGCCGGGGCTGCTTTCGCCGGCGAAGATCGCTTGCGGCGAGGTGCCGTGACGACGAAGCGCATCCTCGGCCAGATAGGTGCGGCCCTGGGCGGCAAGCATCGGCAGGCTCTTCATCACACGCACCAACCCGTAGGCGCGGCCGCCGGCTTCCGCCACGAGATCGCGGTTCTCGCCTGAGGCGCCGACGATCTCCGCCGCCAAGGCGAAGAGCCCGCCGGTCGTGTCGAACAGATAAGCGTCGAGCGTGCGGGTATCGGGCATGACCGTCTCGCCGATGTCGAAGCTGCGGGCATCGATGAGCGCGCCGATGCGCTCGCGAGACAGCGCCCGCCGGGCGAGCACTTGGCCGAAGGCGTCGGCCACGGGCTGGCCGGTGGTGCCACCGCCTGCCGCGGTGTCGATGGCTTCGCGCCACCATTGCAGGCGGATGGCGCCGAGCCCCGGCTCCGTCACCTGATCGGCGATGCGGGCGAGCTCGGCATTGAAGGCGAAAAGGGCGAAGAGATCGTCGCGCGCGGCGCGCGGCGCAAACAGAGCGGCAAGCGTCCGGTCCGGATCGGCGGCGCGGGCGATGCCGCGCACCGTCTTGGAACGCTCGGCGTCATGCACGGGCGCGCCTCATGGGGCTGGGCCCACCGTGGGCTTAAGCGCCCGCAGCGGCCCCTGCCCGGCCCTTGGCGGAATCCTTGGCGGCATCGGGGCTCACGCTGAAGGCGTCGCGCCGCACGCCGAGGATGAGCTGCATGGGCGAGGCCACGAAGATCGACGAATAGGCGCCGATGACGATGCCGAAACACATGGCCACGGCAAAGCCGTAGATCGCCTCGCCGCCGAAGAACAGGAAGGGCAACATGGCGAGGAAAGTGGTCACATGGGTCAGCACGGCGCGCGACAGCATCTCGTTGATGGACAGGTCGAGCAGCTTCACCATGCGGCATGCGTTTGTATTTCCGCAAGTTCTCCCTGATGCGGTCGAAGATGACGACTTTGTCGTTCAGCGAGTAGCCGATGATGGTGAGGATGGCGGCGATGCTCGATACGTTGAACTCGAGCTGAAGCAGCGCGTAGAGCCCGATGGTGGCGGTGACGTCATGGACCAGGGAGGCCACGGCGGCGACGGCGAACTGCCATTCGAAGCGGAACCAGACATAGATCATGATGCCGAGCAGGGCCAAGACCACGGCCACCGTGCCACCGGAGATCAGCTCGGACGAAATGGTCGGCCCGACGATCTCGGTACGGCGATATTCCACCGTGTCGCCGAGCGCCTCCTTCACCTTGGCGATGGAGGCCTGTTGCTCCTCCTCCTTCGGCTGCGAGGCGATGCGGATCAGAACCGCGTTCGGCGCGCCGAATTCCTGGATCTGGACCTCGCCGAGACCAAGCCCGCTGATCTTGGAGCGAATGTCGGCGAGATTGGCGGGGCTCTCCTTGGTCTGAATCTCAAGCAGGGTCCCGCCCTGGAAATCGATACCCATGTTGAGGCCGACCGTCGCCACGAGAATGAGGGGGACGACCGTCAGGAAGGCCGAGACGAGCCAGGTGATGGCGCGCTGACCAACAAAGTCGATCTTCGTGTCCGGCGGGATGAGTGTGATGCCACGAAACATTCTGGCTGATCCTAGATTGGCACGAATTTCGGTCGCGTCCGGCGCAGCCAGTAGGCGACCATCATGCGCGTCACGGTGACGGCGGTGAACATTGAGGTGAGAATGCCGACGGTGAGGGTCACGGCGAAGCCGCGCACCGGCCCCGAACCGAGCCAGAACAACACCAAGACGGCGATCAGGGTCGTCACGTTGGAGTCGATGAT
Source organism: uncultured Alphaproteobacteria bacterium (assembly GCA_963793075.1). GTDB lineage: Bacteria > Pseudomonadota > Alphaproteobacteria > Rhizobiales > Methyloligellaceae > Methyloceanibacter. The sequence continues at coordinate 668,848 of CAWBYO010000005.1, read as the reverse complement.
GGTGGTCAAGGCCCGCGAATAGCCTGCATCGACCGCGGCAAAGGGCGACTTGCCGGATCGTATCTCCTCACGAATACGCTCGTTGATCAGCACGTTGGCGTCGACGGCGATACCGATGACGAGCACGATGCCGGCGATGCCGGGAAGCGTCAGCGTGGCGCCCATGAGCGACAGGACGGCGAAGATCATGGCGATGTTGATGATGAGCGCGAGGTTGGCGAACAGACCGAACAGCCCGTAGGCGAGGAACATGAAGACCACCACCAGCAGCAGGCCGGCGATGGCCGCCTTCTTGCCGCTCGCGATGGAATCCGCGCCCAGGCTGGCCCCGACAGTGCGCTCCTCGATGACGGTGAGCTTGGCGGGCAGCGCGCCGGAGCGCAGCAGAACCGAGAGATCGTTGGCCTCCTGCACCGAGAAGTTGCCGCTGATCTGCCCGGTGCCGCCGAGGATCGGCTCGCGAATGACCGGCGCCGAGATCACCTTGTTGTCGAGAACGATGGCGAACGGCAGGTCCGACATTCTCTTGCGTCACCCGGCCGAAACGCTTGGCGCCGGCGGCGTCGAAGCGGAACGTCACCACCGGCTCGCCGTTGCGCGAATCGAAGCCCGGCTGGGCGTCCACCAGGTTCTCACCGCTGACCATGACCTGGTCCCTCAGCACATACGGAACCGGCGGATCGTCGGAGGAATAGACCAGCTCGTCGCCCGGCGGCACCTTCTTGCTGGACGGCCACCTCGGCGGCATTGGCCGAGGGATCGACGAGCTTGAACTCGAGTTTGCCGGTCTCGCCGATCAGGCCTTTGAGGCGCTCCACGTCAGACACGCCCGGCACCTGCACGAGGATACGGTTGCGGCCCTGACGCTGAATGCTGGGCTCGGTGGTGCCGAAGGCATCGACACGCCGCCTGATGGTCTCGATCGAGGCCTGGATGGCGGCGCTGATGCGATTGTTGAGTCCGGCTTCGGTGACGCTCACGGTAATGCCGTCACTGTCGTTGCGGTTGACTTCGAGATCGACGCCGGAGAAACCCGCCGAACACGTCGTTGCCGATCGGCACCGCGAGCTTCTTCAGCTCGCTGAAGGCCTTGTCCATGTCTTCAGACTTGCGAATCCGCACGGACACGCTGCGGCCGGCGTCGTTCTGGGCGAGGTCGGTATAGCCGACACGATTCTGGCGCAGGGTCTCGCGCACGTCGCCGCGGATGGTGCCGAGCCAGTCGTCGACCAGCTCCTTCTCGTCGATCTGGTACAGAAGATGCGCACCGCCCTGAAGGTCGAGACCGAGATTGACCTGCTTGTGCGGCACCCAGCTGGGCAGGCCTTGCAGGGCAGAGGCCGGGATCAGATTGGGAATCGAAAAGATGAACCCGGCGAGCACCACGCCGAATACCAAGATCAGCTTCCATTTTTGGAAATGCAGCATTGCCGGGTTTGAAACTCCAGATCAGACTAAATGTCGAGCGCGCGCGTCAGGGTCACTCGGACGCCGCCTTGGATTTGGGAGTCGACTTAGACGCCGTCTTGGCTTGCGGCTTGGCCTGCGTCATCGCCGCCATCGCCCTTTGCCGCGCACCTCGGAGACTGTCGAGCGCACGATCTTGATCCTGACGCCCTCGGCGATCTCGACCTGAAGCTCATGCTCGTCGACCTTGGTAACCTTGCCGATGATGCCGCCGGAGCTCACCACCGTATCGCCGCGCCGGATGCCGGCGATCAACTCGCGATGGTCCTTCATGCGCTTTTGCTGCGGCCGGATCATCAGAAAATACATGATGCCGATGATGAGGACCGTGGGGACGAGCAGGCTATTCAGCATCTCAAAGCCGCCAGAGCCGGCCTGAGCGAAGGCGAAACCGTTCATTGCTCGTATCCCCTGCTTGTCCTAAGGATGGCCGCTTTCGGCCAGTTTGGGCCCTACTCGCGGTAGCGAACAGGCTCTTATCGCGAGATTTGGCGCGACTATACTGAGCTAGAACGCCTTTGCAACGGGCCCGACATGAACTTTCAAGAACCGATCTCGGGATTGATCGAGCGAATCGCCCAGGCGCTCGAGCGGCTTGGCCCAGTCCGGCCGATGTCACCCGACTTTAAGGCCGCCGATGCCTTCGTTTTCCAGGCGGAGACCGGGACTTTTTTGCCGGTCCGGGCGGTCAATCGGGTGCCTCTGCCGCTCCTCAAGGGCATCGACCGCAGCCGTGACGTGCTGGTGGCCAATACCGAGCGTTTCGCGCCGCGGCCTTCCCGCCAACAACGCGCTCCTGTGGGGCGCACGCGGCATGGGCAAGAGCTCGCTGGTCAAGGCCGTTCACGGCAGCGGCTTCCCGGGCCTGAAGCTGGTCGAGATCCACCGGGAGGACATCGACGCCCTGCCCCGTCTCCTCGGCCATCTGCGCGCCGCCCCGGAGCATCGCTTCATCCTGTTCTGCGACGATCTGTCGTTCGAGGCGGTGGACACCTCGTACAAGTCGCTGAAAGCCGTGCTCGAAGGCGGCATCGAGGGCCGGCCCGCCAATGTGCTGCTCTACGCCACCTCGAACCGGCGGCATCTGATGCCGCGCGAGATGGTGGAGAACGAGCGCTCGACCGCGATCAATCCGTCGGAGGCGGTGGAGGAGAAGCTGTCCTTGTCGGACCGCTTCGGGTTGTGGATCGGCTTCCACAATTGCAGCCAGGACGACTACCTCGCCATGGTGCGAGGCTACGCGGAGCATTACCGGCTCGACGTGACGGACGAGACTTTGACCCGCGAGGCGCTGGAATGGGCCCGCGGCCGCGGCAGCCGCTCGGGCCGGGTCGCCTGGCAATTCATTCAGGATCTCGGCGGGCGCCTCGGCGTGACGCTCTAGAAACGCGCGTCAGTCGGCGCTGGCCGCCATGTTGCTCATATACTTCGTCGGATCGACGGGGCGCGAGCCTTTGCGCAATTCGAAATGGACTTGCGGCTGGCTCACCGAGCCGGTGGCGCCCGCCTTGGCGATGATCTGGCCGCGGCGGACCTTGTCGCCACGCTTGACCAGCAGCTCCTCGTTATTGGCATAGGCCGACACCCAATTATTGGCGTGGCGGACCAGCACGAGATTGCCGTAGCCCTTGAGCTCGCTGCCGGCATAGGCGACGACGCCGTTCTCCGCCGCCTTGACCGAGGTGCCCTGGGGCACCGAGATATTGATGCCGTCATTATGGCCGCCATCGGGCTTGGTCCCGAAGCCGGAGATGACGCGGCCCTTGACCGGCCAGCGGAAGCTGCCGCCGGACATCGGGTCGGGATTTGGCAGTTGATCGACGCGAGCAATGGTCTGCTCGCTCGTCTTGGGCGTGGCCGGCGCTGAAGTCTTCGGCGCATTGCCGGTGACCTCGGGCGAGGCAGCGGGCGCTTTGTCGGTCGCCGGCGCGGCGCCAGGCGCCAGAATCGTCGTCGTCTTCACCTTGCGCACGCCGGACGAGCTTGCCGCGGCCACGGCCGGTGCGGACGATGCCGCCGGAATGATGAGCTTCTGGCCGATCTGCAGATTGTCAGCGCGCACGCCATTGCGTTGCATGATCGCGTCGGCGTCGGTGCCGAGCTTGTCGGCGATGGCTTGGGGCGTGTCGCCCGGCGCCACGGTGTAGCTGGTTTCTCCCGGCGCCGGCGCTGTGGTCGCTGCGGCGACACGCGGCGGTGGCGCTGCATTGCGGGCGCCCGGCATGACGAGCACTTGGCCGGTGCGGAGCCGCGCATCGGCAAGATTGTTGGCGCTTTGAATGGTGTCGATGGGCACGCCATAGCGCTGCGACAGGCTGGACAGGGTGTCGCCGCTTTGGACTTTGATGCGCGGGCCCGACGCCACGGCTTGCGGCGCCGGACGCGGCGCACGTTGGGCGCTATAAGCCCCGCCTCTCGGCGTATATTCCGCCGTGGATTGCGGCGGCGGCAGGCTGGAGCGAGAAATGCCGCCGGACTTGGCCGGGTCGCCGTAATATTGATAGCGGCCGGAGGTGTAGACCGACTCGGACGGAACCGGCAGCGACGAGGTGGTCGTCAGGTCCGCATCCTCGCCGGACTTGTTGTCGCTGAGACCGAAGGACGGGTAGTCGAAACGCGAGACGCCGGAACTGCACGCCGCCAAGGCGACCGCAAACCCGGCGGCCACCACAACGCCATAAGCGCCGCGGCCACAACTCGACGAAAACGCCAACCGCATCCCTACTAGACCCCCACGCAATACTCGTTTCGCCGAGTAAAGCGCGCGCGCGGTAAACAACGCATTAAGCCTCTTTGCGGCCCTGCCTAAAAATGAATCAACGAACAACGACTTAGGCGCCTCCTCGCGCTAACGCTTGACCCGGCCATGCACCAGCGGCACGAAACGCACCGGCAGTAGCGGCGTCTCGACCATCCCCTCATCCGTCTTGTCGATCTGCACCAGCGACTGCGCGTCCCGCGTCTCGCCCAGCGGGATGATCATGCGGCCGCCTTCTTTGAGCTGATCGAGCAGCGCCGCGGGCGCATCGAGCGCCGCCGCGGTGACGATGATGCGGTCGAACGGCGCTTGCGGCGGCCAGCCGAGCCAGCCGTCGCCGATGATAGTGCGTGACGTTGGTGATCTTGAGATCGGCCAAGCGCTGCTCCGCCGCCTTCTGCAACTCGCGCCAGCGCTCCACCGTGTAGACGCGCCGGCACAGATACGACAGCACCGCGGCTTGGTAGCCAGAGCCGGTGCCGATCTCGAGCACCTTGTGGCGGTCGTCGAGCTCCAGCTTCTCGGTCATGTAGGCAACGACGAAAGGCTGCGAGATGGTCTGGCCGCAGTCGATCGGCAGCGCGATGTCCTGATAAGCGTGGTCGGCGAAGGCCTCGTCGACGAACAGTTCGCGCGGCACGCGCTCGATGGCGCGCAGCACCCTCGGGTCGCGGATGCCGCGACGCCGGAGTTGCATGATGAGGCCGATCTGATCTTCTTGCGCGCTCGCCATCGCCACCCACCTCCCTAGAGGCGGCTTTTCGGGCGAGTATCAGCCGATTCTCGGCTCATGTCGCTTAAGGACCGTCAGCCTTTGCCGGCGAGCGCCTCGGCAAGCTTCGCCCGCGCCGCGCGGTCGGTGTAGTCGAGGCAGAGCGGCGTGACGGAGATGAGATTGGCGCGCACCGCCCAGAGATCGCGTGCCCTTGGGCGGATTGGGGCCGCGCTTGGTGATGCCGATCCAGTAATAGGCCTTGCCGCGCGTATCCATGCGGTCGTCGATGTCGAGCAGGTCGTTATCGCGCAAGCCCTGCTCCGTCGCCGCCATGCCCTTGACCTCGTCGGGCTGGCAGTCGGGGAAGTTGACGTTGAGCACCACGCCCTTCCGGCCAGCCGGCATCGAGCAATTTGCGCAGCAGGTCGGCGCCATGATGCATGGGCGTTTCCCAGATCGGCGTGCCGTGGTCGTAATTGCCGAGCGCGAGACTCAGGGCGATGGACGGCACGCCGAGCAGCGTGCCTTCGATGGCGCCGGCCACCGTGCCGGAATAGTTCACGTCGTCGGCGAGATTCTGGCCGCGATTGACCCCCGACAGCACGAGATCGGGCGGCGCGTCCTTCAGCAGGAAGCGCACGCCCATGATGACGCAGTCGGTGGGCGTGCCCTTCACCGCGTAGCGGCGCTTGCCGATCTCGCGCATGCGCAATGGCTCGGCGAGCGTCAGGGAGTGCGACGCGCCGGAATTGTCGGTCTCGGGCGCCACGACCCAGACGTCGTCGGTAAGATCGGTGGCGATCTTCTCCAGCACGTCGAGACCGGGCGCTTCGATGCCGTCGTCGTTGGTGATGAGGATGCGCATTTTGCTCTTCTTCTTCGGCGCTTTCGCCGGCGCCTTCCTCTTTCTGGATCACGATCGCCGCCTCGATCTTGGTGAGGCCGCCCATGTAAGGCTGGAGCGCCTCGGGAACGCGCACGCTGCCGTCCGCCTCCTGGTAGTTCTCCAGCACGGCGATCAGCGCGCGGCCCACGGCGACGCCGGAGCCATTCAACGTATGCACGAACTGGGTGGCCTTGGAGTCCCTGGGACGATAGCGCGCATTCATGCGGCGGGCTTGGAAGTCGCCGCAGTTCGAGCAGGACGAGATTTCGCGATAGGCGTCCTGCCCCGGCAGCCACACCTCGATGTCGTAGGTCTTCTGCGCGGCGAAGCCCATGTCGCCGGTGGACAGCACCACCACGCGATAGGGCAGCCCGAGCTTCTGCAGCACGGTCTCGGCGCATTTGGTCATGCGCTCATGCTCGTCCGCCGATTGCTCCGGCGTGGTGACCGAGACCAGCTCGACCTTGGTGAATTGATGCTGGCGGATCATGCCGCGCGTGTCGCGGCCCGCCGCGCCCGGCCTCGGCGCGGAAGCACGGCGTGCCGGCGGTCACGCGCATGGGCAGCTTTGCCTCGTCGGTGATGTCGTCGCGGACGAGATTGGTGAGCGGCACTTCGGCGGTCGGGATGAGCCAGAGATCTTCCTTCGAAGGCGCGCGTTCCAGAATTGCTTCCTACAGCTCTGCGCAATCGACTTGCTACTCGAGCATATCGGCTTCGCGATCCGACGCGTTCTCCTCGGTCAGCGCGTCGTCCAAGCAATTCGGTCGCGAGAGCCCTCACTGGCGCCCATGAACTGATCGTCCCGAAATTTCGGCAATTGCGCCGTGCCGAACATGGTGTCGTCGCGCACGAGCAGCGGCGGGTTCACTTCCGTGTAGCCGTGCTGGTCCGTGTGCAGGTCGAGCATGAACTGGGCGAGCGCGCGCTCGAGCCGCGCCGAGCCTCCTTTCAGCACGACGAAGCGCGAGCCGGACAGCTTCGCCGCCGTGTCGAAATCCATGAGGCCGAGACCTTCGCCGATCTCGAAATGCTGCTTCGGCGTGAAGTCGAATTTCGGCGGGGTGCCCACTTTGCGCAGCTCGACATTGGCGCTCTCGTCGGGACCGACCGGCACGTCGTCGGCCGGCATATTGGGAATGCCGGCGAGCAGATCGTGCAGCGCCTTGTCCTGCGTCGCGCTCCTTCTCCTCGCCCGCCTGGATCGTCTCTTTGAGGCCCGGCGACCTCGTCCATGAGGCGCTTCGCTTCCGCCTCGTCCTTGGCCTGCTTGGCCTTGCCGATGTCCTTGGAGGCGGCGTTGCGGCGGGCCTGCGCTTCCTGCAAAACCTGAATCGTTTCGCGGCGTTGCTCGTCCAGACTCAGGATTTGAGTCAGCAATTCGCGCAGGGTCGTCGAAGCGACGATCCGTCAGGCCTTTGACGAAGGCCTCTTGGTTCTCACGTATCCATTTGACGTCGAGCACGGCGCTTTCAGTCCTTGCAGTCGAGGAATCGTCAGGTGTGGCCCCCCGTATAGAGCGGCACCCTGCCCTTGTCATCGCCCGGCTTGACCGGGCGATCCAGTAGACCCCTGCATTCTGACATCACGAAGGGCAGTGATTACTGGATACCCGCCTTCGCGGGCATGACGAGATCTGCCGCGACGCGGAGCGTCCGGGCTTTGCCTCCCGAAAATCCGCCCCCATGATGTGAGGGGGATGGCGCGCCGAGAAGCGCAATCCTTGTGGTATCCGCGATCCTTGTGGGATCGCGGCGGGCGCCTCGCGGCGCGCCAATCACGGCGTCTTACGGCCTCGGGCCCCGCTTCAATCCCGGACTGTCTGTCCGGGATCTAACTGCCAGCTCCTGGCGGGGACTCCTAGTGGTCCCGGGGGGAGCCCCGATACCGCCCGAGTGCTTCGCTGCGATGAAGCCCGCGGGCGCCGCACCCCGCCCCGCGATCAAGACGCCTCTAGAGCGCGCCCCTCAACGGACGAGGTGATGGGAGTGTAAGCGCGGTATTGCGGGCGGGGATAAGTTTCACCCCTGGTTCTGCGTCACCCCGGCGAAAGCCGGGGTCCAGCTTATGGCTCGCGCCTGATCGGCCTTTCGCACTCGGGTCGAGACGCGGGCTTCGCCCGCCCTCACCATGAGGATCAACGGCGGAGCGTGTGGCCTTCGTTCCTCATGTGCCCTCAGTTGGCCGCACAGGCGCAAGGTCGGGCGCGTCGCCGGGCACAGGGTTGGCCTCGAGATCGGCGATGAGCTTCTCCATCTCGGCGATCTCGCGCACTTGCGCCTCGATGATGCCGTCGGCCAGCTTGCGCACGCGTGGATCGCGGATATGCGCGCGCTCGCTCGTCATGATGGCAATGGAGTGATGCGGGATCATCGCCTTCATATACGACACGTCCGACACCGTCTCCTGGCTGCGGACGAGGAACAGCGCGCCGGCAAACAGGACAATGCTGACCGCCGAGAATCGCGAGATTGGCCCGGCTGCTCTTATACATGTTGAGCATGAAGGCGAGCATGACGACGGCCATCACCGCCCCCATCACCACCGCCATCCAGGCGCGGGTCTGACTGAACCACACGTGATCGAGCGCGTAGGTGTTGAGATACATCAGGCCGAACATGATGATCGTCGCCGTGACGACCATGGCGACAAAGCGGGCATAGCTCATGGATTTCCCTCCCCGGGTTGGATCCTGGATGTGTCGTGGAAAATTCAGGAAGCGCTGGAGAGGTAACGCGTCACCCCGGGGCAAGGTTTCGGCGGGCTTATTCGGCCTCGCCGGCGGCTGAACCGGCCTTGGTGGCTGAGCCGGCTTTGGCGCGCTTCTTCTCGGTCAAGACTTCACCGCGAAGATCGAAAGCTCGTAGAGGAGCAGCGTCGGCAACGCCAGCGCGATCTGGCTGATCGGGTCCGGCGGGGTGAGGATGGCGGCGGCGAGGAACACGCCGACGATCGCGTGGCGGCGGTAGCGCTTGAGCCCAGCCGCGGTGACGAGCCCGGCGCGCGCCAGCAGCGTCAGCAGCACCGGCAATTGGAAGCAGATGCCGAAGCCGAGCATCAGCGTCATGATCAGCGAGAGATATTCGCTCACCTTGGCGGTGAGCAGAATCTGCACGCCGCTGTCGCCGGTCTCCTGCATCGACAGGAAGAACTTCATGGCGAGCGGCATGGCGACGAAATAGACGAGCGCGGCGCCCAGCAAGAACAGGATCGGCGTGGCGACGAGGAACGGCAGGAAGGCCTTTCGCTCGGCCCGGTAAAGCCCCGGCGCCACGAACATATAGAGCTGCGTGGCGATCACCGGGAAGGCGATGAAGATGGCGCCGAACAGCGCAAGCTTCACCTGGGTGAAGAAGAATTCCTGCGGGGCGGTGTAGATCAGCTCGATGGGCACATCGACGCCGGCGGCCAAGCGATAGGGCCAGAGCAGCAGATTGTAGATCGGCTTGGCGAACCAGAAGCAGACCAGGAAGGCGACGAAGATCGCGGCCAGCGCCCACATCAGCCGGCGCCGGAGCTCGATCAGATGCTCCATGAGCGGCGCCTTGGTCGCGTCGATATCGTCCTCGTCGCTCACGGCTTCGGCCCCGCTTTGGCTGCGCGGCGCTTCGCGGCGGCTTGCCTTCGGTGCGTCGGCCTTGGATTTGGCCGCGGTCTTAGTTGCGGTCTTGGCTGCGGTCTTCGACGCGGTCTTGGCCGGGCTTGGCTGCGGTCTTTGCGCGTTGCCGTCGTTGGCTTGGCCTTGGCGCGCGGTCTTGGCCTTTGCCGCGGCGGCGCGTCTTCGCGTTGCTGCGGCGTTCTTGGCTTTCGGCTTGCGCGCTTGGGCCCGCCGGCGGTTTGGCCGTCGCCGGCTTGGCCGGGGTCTTTGGCTTCTGGGCTTCGGTCAGCGGCTCGATGGCCTCCTCGATCGCCGCCGGCGCGGGCGTCGGCATCATCACCGGCTGGTCGATGGGCGCCTGCAGGTCGATCGACCCGCCCATGCCCGAGCGGATCGACCTCGATATTCTTGCGGACCTCGTCGGCCTCGCTCTCGGCCATGGCCTCGTCGAATTGGCGCTGGAAGTCGGACGCCGTGCGCCGGAGCTTGCCGGCATAGAAGCCGAAGCTGCGCATCAGCTTGGGCAGGTCCTTCGGACCCACCACGACGATCGCCACCACGGCGACCACCAAAAGTTCCGACCATCCGATGTCGAGCATGAGCTTGGTTCAGGCGTTCCAGCACAAGGACCCCGCGCAATTGGCCGGGGTAACGAGCCGAGCGGCCCGCGCCTAGCCCGATTTCTGCTTGCGCGGCGCCTTGGCGCGGGTCGGCGACTTTGCGGGCCTGCGGCGCCGGGCGCTCGTGCTCGATCACCTTAGGCTCGGGCTCGGGCTCCGGCTCGCCCGGGCCGTCATCGGCCATGCCGGTCTTGAAGCTCTTGATGCCTTTGGCGACGTCGCCCATCAGGTCGGAAATCTTGCCGCGCCCGAACAGAAGCACGAACAAAACCAGCACGATCAGAATTTGCCACCAGCTCGGTGCCATGGATAGCCTCCAACGCGAGGGCCCATCGCCCTGACGCATGTCATTGTTCGGCGGCACTATGGCAGCAAAGGCGCAACCCTCGCAAGCGGTGCCCCCGGCCCTCAGATCATGGACTCAGACGCTGGCTAGGTCGCGCCGGGTCGTCGGCCGCGAAAGACCAGGACCGCGCCGGGATCGACGCCGACGCCGACCTCGGTTCCCGGCGCCGGCACGTCGGCCTCCCGCACCCGGGCGAAGATCGGCGCATCGAAGCCTTGCACGGCGACCTCGACCAGGCCCACATCGCCGAGAAAGCGCGTGTCGAGGACGCGGCCCGGCACGCCCTCCCCTTGCCGTCAACAGCCGCATGCCGCCTTGGCGCATGCAGACGATGGCCTCGGTGCCGTCGGCGAGGCCGGCCGCGTCGAATGTGCCGAGCGGGGTCGCGGCGCGGCCGCCTTCGATCCGCGACGACGACCTCGTTCAGATCGGAGAAGGTGCGCGCGGCGAAAATGTCCTTCGGCGCGCGATAGAGGTCCGGCGCGGTTCCCGTCTGCACCACGCGGCCCTTGCGCAGCAGCGCCACTTGATCGCCCATGCGCATGGCCTCCTCGGCGTCATGGGTGACGACGATGCAGGTGGCGCGGGTCTCGTGCAGGATGGCCAGCGTGTCCTCGCGCATGGTCTCCCGGAGCCGCGGATCGAGGCCGGAGAACGGCTCGTCCATCAGCAGCACGCCCGGCCGCGGGCGCGATGGCGCGGGCGAGCGCCACGCGCTGCTGCTCGCCGCCCGACAGAATATGGGGATAGTCGCCGGCATATTGGCCGAGGCCGACACGCTCCAGCGCCGCGTGCGCTTCGGCCCGGGCTTGCGCCTTGGTCAGCGAGCGCAAGCCGAAGGCCACGTTGTCGAGGATCGACAGATGGGGAAACAGCGCGAAGTCCTGGAACATGAGCCCCACGCCGCGCTTCTCCGGCGGCACGAAGCGATTGGGACCGGCGACCTCCTGGTTGTCGATGAGCACGCGGCCGGCGCTCGGCCGCTCGACGCCGGCGGCGATCCTGAGCAGCGTGGTCTTGCCGCAGCCCGAGGGGCCGAGCAGGCACAAGACCTTGCCGGGCGGCACATCCAAGGTGACGTCGTCGAGGGCGAGGGTATCGCCATAGCGGCGCGACACCGCCTCGAAGCTGAGCCGCGTGGCGAAGGTGACCGCCGCCTTGCCGCGGCCGACCTTTGCGCCGGCCGGTTTTGCCGGCACCCGTCTTGTCGGCCGTTGTCGCCGTGGCCGCCTTACGGGCGGCGCTGGTCCGCGCCTTCAGGAAGTCGAGCATGGCGCTGGTCTACGCGACTGCCGGGCCTTCGTGCAACTTCCGTGGCGTCGCGAGGCCTCTGAGCAGCCTAGCGCCTCGGGCTCTTCCGTCTGCCTCCGAGCGCGTCGTCCTCGTCCTCGCCGGCGCCCAAGGGCTCGTCCTCGAGCGGCTCCTCGTCCTCGCGCAGATCGGGCGCATCGTCCGGGTTCGGCATGGAGAAGCCGGGCGGCAGGTTGGAATCCAGCAGACCGGCGCCTTTGAGCTCCGACAGGCCGGGCAGGTCCTGGATCATCTCGAAGCCGAAATGCTCCAGGAAGGCCGTCGTGGTGCCGTAGGTCACCGGGCGGCCCGGCGCGCGGCGGCGGCCCCTGAGCTTGATCCAGCCGGTCTCGAGCAGCACGTCGATCGTGCCCTTGGACGTCGACACGCCCCGGATCTCCTCGATCTCGGCGCGGGTGACGGGCTGGTGATAGGCGATGATGGCCAGCGTCTCGAGGGCGGCGCGCGACAGGCGGCGCTGCTCCACGGCCTGGCGCTCAAGCAGGAAGGACAGATCGTCGGCGGTGCGGAACGCCCATTTGCCGGCGACGCGCACGAGATTGACGCCACGGCCGCCATAGAGGCCTTGCAGCTCCTCGAGCAGCGCCTTCACGTCCTCGCCCTGGCCGAAATGGCGCGCCAGCTCAGCCTCGTCCAGGGGCTCGGTCGCGGCGAACAGCAGGGCCTCGACAATGCGCAGTTTCTCGCGCCGGTCCGCCGAGGGCAGCGCCATCACATTAGACGGCAGCGGCAGCATCGGCGCCGGCGCGCCTTGCTTGTCCTCGTCTGCCGCCATTTCCACGACCCTCTCAACTTGATTTACCTGTCATTTCCGACCCCGCCTTGGAAGTTCTTGTCTTTGTATGCTCGGCCGCCGCCGCCCGCATGGCCCGATCGAGCTTGAGCAGCGTCGATCCGCCTTTCGCCTCGCCGCCCTCCTCCGACAGCTTCGATAGATCCGAGAGCAGCGCGGTCAAGGCCGGCTTTGGCTTTCGCCGGGCGCTCGGGCCGTTCCGTCTCCTCCGGCATATCCCGATCAAGTTTCGATGGCGAAATTTTGGGTCTCGGCATGATGTGCCCCTCAGCGCTGTGGCGTTCGGTACGCTCGAGCCCGGCCCCGCGCCGGCTCCATCGCGCATTCACGTCCACGCAACTCACGCGGCCTGTCCGCGACGGCGGACCAGCAGCGGCGCAAACGACTTCGACTGACGAATTTCAAGCGCGCCCTCGCGGGTCATCTCCAGGGTCGCGGTAAAGCTCGACGCCAGCGCCGTCTTCCTGAGCTCCGGCTCGACGAGGAATTCGGCGATGAGCTGATCCAGCGGCGCCCAGTCGCAGGCGACGCCGAGCAGGCGCTCCAGCTCGTCGCGCGCCTCCTTCAGCGACCACACGGTGCGCTTCTCCATATGCAGCGTGCGCGACACGTTGCGCTGGCGCTGCTGGGAATAGGCCTTGAGCAGGTCGTAGACATTGGCTTCGTAACTGCTGTTCCGCGTGATGCGGATGGGCTCGGGCAAACCGCGCGGAAACACGTCGCGGCCGAGCCGCTTGCGCGTCATCAGCTGCGCCGCCGCATCGCGCATGGCGTCCAGGCGCTTCAGCCGGAAGGCAAGCAGCGCGGCGAGCTCCTCACCCGAAGGCTCGCCCTCTTCGGACGGTTCGGCCGGCAGCAGAAGCTTCGACTTGAGGAAGGCGAGCCACGCGGCCATGACGAGATAGTCGGCGGCGATCTCGAGACGCAACGCCCGCGCCTGGGAGATGAAATCGAGATATTGCTGGGCGAGCGCCAGCACGGAAATCTTGGCGAGGTCGACCTTCTGGGTGCGGGCGAGCGCGAGCAGAAGATCGAGCGGTCCCTCGAAGCCTTCGACATCGACAATGAGCCGGTCGCCCGGCCCGATCTCGAGGCGCTCGTCGCTGCTGTCCCAGTCCGACAGCGCCGCCGGCGCGCGCGGCGCCATCCGGCTCTTGCGCGACCTGTTCGGCTGACTGCGGATCGTCCTGCGGGGCGTCTTGCGATGTCGTTCTGCTCATCGGGGTCTCGCCGTCACTCATGCCTGGACCGTCGGGTCGGGGCCGAGGCTCGCCACGCGGGTTCCGGCGGCCTCGCTCACCAAGGCCATAGCCTCCGCCTGATCGAAGGCTCGCGGCGCGTGCAGGCAGTCGCGTGCCGCGGCGAAGCGCGCCGCGGCTTCGCCTTCAAGCATGCGGCACGGCGCCGGCCACGTCGACCATTTCGCCGAGCGCGCCGCTGCAATGAAGCACCACATCGCAGCCCGCCTCGAACACGGCGCGCGTGCGCGCCGCGAACGGGCCCTCGAGGGCCTTCATGCCGATATCGTCGCTCATCACCAAGCCGGTCAGCCCCATCCGCTTCACGAATCACTTGGTCCATTATAACGGGCGAGACGGTCGCCGGGCGCCGCTCATCGAATTGGGTGAGCAAAACATGGGCGGTCATGGCCAGCGGCGCGTCATGCAAGGGCCTGAAACGGGCGGAAATCGACCGCCTCCAGCTCCTCCCTGGAGGCCTCGATCCGGGGCAGCGCCTTGTGGCTGTCGGCATGGGCCCGGCCATGGCCCGGCACATGCTTGATCACCGGCAGCACACCCCCGGCCAAGCGTGCCGTCCATCACCGCGCGGCCGAGCACGGAGACCACGTCGGGGTCGGTCGAGAAGGCCCGGTCGCCGATAATGTCGTGGGCGCCCTCTTGCGGCACGTCGATGCACGGCGTGCAATTCACGTTGATATCCAAATCATGCAGCTCGGCGGCCATCAGCCTCGCGCCCGCAAAGGCCGCGCGCTTCGCCGCCTCGGGATCGGCCGCGTAGAGGTCGCCATAGCAGCGCTGGGGCGGCATGGCCCGCCAATGGGGCGGACGAAGCCGCTGCACCCGGCCGCCTTCCTGATCGATGAGGATCAGGAGCTCGTCGCTGCCGACCGCCTCCTTGAAGGAGGCGATCAGCGCGCGGATCTGCTCCGGGCTCTCGACATTGCGGGCGAACAGGATGAGGCCGCACGGGCGCTCGGCGGCGAAGAAATCGCGCTCGGCGTCCGTCAGCACGGTGCCGGCGCAACCGGTGATGAAGGCTTTGAGATCCACCTCGCCGGGCTAGCCCTGACGCGGCCTTGCGGTCAAGCATCCCGTGATCGGCTTACTGCGTCGCGACGAAACAGTCGGTGCCGGACGCCTTCAGGTCGCCGCAGAGCTTGTAGGCTTCCGCTCTGCTGGCGATCGGGCCAACGCGCAAGCGATACATGGTGCCGCCGCTGACAGCGACCTTCTGCACCATGGGCGGATAGTTGCCGAGCAGGCTCGAATTCTTCTGCTGGATATCGGCGTAATTCGCCAGCGCGTCGGTCTGGCTCTTATGCGCCCCAACCTGGACGACATATTTGGTCGGCGCCGGCCGGCGCGGGCTTCGGATCGGCGGCGGCCACCTGCTGCGGCGCGGGCGGCACAGGCGCAGGTGCCGCGGCCTGGGGCAGCAGGCACTTGCGGCGCAGGCACCGGCATCACGGCCCCTGGTGCGGCGGCGCGGTATCGACAGCGCCGCGGCGTCTTCAACGGCTGCGCCTGCGGCCTCGGCGACCTCGGTCGGCGGCGGCGCCTCGACCGAACCGTCAGGACGTACGACGAGCGTCTTCACCTTGCGCGGACCGCCGTCTTCGGCGGTGTCGACGCCTTCGGTGGTCGCCGG
Source organism: uncultured Alphaproteobacteria bacterium (assembly GCA_963793075.1). Taxonomy (GTDB): domain Bacteria; phylum Pseudomonadota; class Alphaproteobacteria; order Rhizobiales; family Methyloligellaceae; genus Methyloceanibacter. The sequence continues at coordinate 653,465 of CAWBYO010000005.1, read as the reverse complement.
ATTGCCGAGATCGGTGGTCGCGACGGGGGCCGGCAGACCGGCCGTCTCCGTCGCCGGCGGCATAGCCGGCACCGCGACATCCTCCTGGCGCGGCACGAGGCGCTCGCCTTCGGCCACATCCCCATTCGTCAACCGGTCGTATATGAGCTTGTTTTTGTTCGGAAATTCCTTGCCGCCCGGGTCGTCCGGAGCGGCTTTCACCGGGCGCGCGTCGGCCTGGACGATGGGCGGCTGCTCGCTGCCCATGCCGCCGCCGCTCTGCTTATAGGCGTAAGCCATGGCGCCACCCAAGGCGATGGCGCCGAGCAAAGCGCTGCCGACCATGAAGGCGCTGCGGCCCTTGAGTCCGCCGAACTTCGAGCGCGCGGCCGGCGGCGCGAGGACCTGGCTCTCGTCGAGGAAATCCGCGTCGGACCGATCGGTCTCGTAATACGCCTCGGGCGCCGGCGCCGGGCTCGGGCGCTTGCGACGCCGCCAAGGGCAATCTGCGGCGGCTGATCGTAAACCGCGTCGAACGCCTGGAGCTGACGGCGCGGATCGCCGTGCTGGGCTTGCGGCTGCGGGGCATGCGGCTGCGTGGCTTGCGGCCGCTGGCTTGGGGCTGATAAGACTGCTGCGCGCCTGGCGCCTATCCTGGGTCCGGCGCGGCCATGCGGAAGTCAGGCGTTCCTCGCCCGCGGGCTCGAAACGGGCCTCGCCGGCGGCGTGGCTCGGCGCCTCGTCATAACCGAAATCGGGCGACTGATAATGCGGCTCCGGGAAGGCCGCGTCCTCCCGGGCTCGGGGAAGCTCGCGTCGCCACCATCCTGTGATCGGCGCTCGTCATGCTCGGCATAGTTCGCGCCGGCATTGCTGAAATCACCGAAAATGGAGTCCGGGAAGCTCGGATCGGCGTCGCTCAGATCCGGCAACTCCTGGCTCGGCGCGCCACGGCTGGCCGTTGCCGTAGCCCGTTTGAGGATAGCTCTGGCGCGGGCGCCGGCTCGGACGGATAAGCCTGCGGCTGGTAGGGCTGATGGCCGCCATAGGCCTGCGGCTGATATTGCGGCTGCTGCGGCTGATAAGCGGGCGCCTGCTGAGGCCGGCTGCGCTGCTGGCGGCTGACGGGTTCTGCTGGGGCTGAGGCTGATGGCTCTGAGGCGCGGCTTGCGGGCGCGGGCTGCTGGGGCGCGGCGGCCGGCTGGTTGGCGGGGTATGGCGCGATAGCGGGCTCGGGCGCTGGCTGCGAGGCTCAGGCGCGCGCGTCACCGGCGTGTAGGTCGGCATCTGCGTGAAAGCCGGACCGCTGTTTCCGAAAATCGAGCGCTGTCCGATAATTGGTTGCCCGGGCCGACCCGCTCCTTGAACCATGTAGGGTACCTCACTCTTCTGGGTGGTTGCCGCATTCGCACCCCAGGACTGGCTACCCGGAGCATTCAACGGGTTCTGCCTCTCGGCAAACTCTGATTCAAACTCAGGGGATCGACCGGCTTGCCCGCCGAGCCCGCTATTACGCGTGGACATGGTTACTTCCCTCGAACCACCCTGTCCTGGCCGGCTAATGCAACTCATGCACGGCTTGAACCCCGAGGATCCCCAAACCCAATGCCAAGACCCGCTGAGTGGCGGTCACTAACGCTATGCGAGCACGGGTTAACTCTCGGTCATTTTCGTAAATAAAACGTAATTGTGGCAAGTCTTTGCCTCTGTTCCAAAGACCGTGAAAGTCTCCGGCAAGATCGTAAAGATAGAATCCGAGGCGATGCGGCTCATGTGCTTGCGCGGCAGCCTCGACAATACGGGGGAATTGCGCGATGCGGCGGATCAACGCGATCTCCGCATCGTCATTCAACCGGTCCAGGTCAGCCCGCGCCAAATCACTCCCCCCGACGTCGAGATCCGCAAACATCTCACGCACGTTACGCAGAACCGAACTCGCCCGGGCATGGGCGTACTGGACATAGAACACCGGATTGTCCCGCGACTGCTCGGTGACCTTGGCGAAGTCGAAATCGAGCGGCGCGTCGTTCTTCCGGTAGAGCATCATGAACCGAACCGGGCCTGCGCCCACCTCGTCCACCACGTCCCGGAGCGTCACGAACGTCCCGGCACGCTTGGACATTTTGACAGGCTCACCAGCGCGAAACAAGCGAACGAGCTGACATATCTTAACGTCGAGATCGGCCTCGTTGTCGGTGAGCGCCTTGAGCGCCGCGCGCATGCGCTTGATGTGGCCGGCATGGTCGGCGCCCCACACATCGATCATGGACTTAAACCCGCGTCTGAACTTGTCGCGGTGATAGGCGATGTCGGAAGCGAAATATGTGTATGTCCCGTCGGACTTGATGAGCGGCCGGTCCTGATCGTCGCCGAACGCGGTGGCGCGGAACAGCAGCTGCTCGCGGTCCTCCCATTCCTCGTCGACCTTGCCCTTGGGCGGCGGCAGACTTCCCTTGTAGATCAGGCCCTTGGCCTCGAGATCGGCGATGGTCGCGGCGACCTCGTCATGGCCGCCGTCGATCAGCGAGCGCTCCGAGAAGAACACGTCGTGGCGGATGCCGAGGCTCGCGAGATCCTCCTCGATCATGGCGAGCATGGCTTTGAGCGCGGTGGCGCGCACGAGCGGCAGCCATTCGCGCTTCGGGCATGTCCAGAAGATCGCGGCCGTGATTGCTCGCGAGGCTCTCGCCGACCGGCTTCAGATAGTCGCCGGGATAAAGCCCTTCGGGGATGTCGCCGATGTCCTCGCCCAAGCGCCTCGCGGTAGCGCAGGAACGCCGAGCGGGCGAGCACGTCGACCTGGGCGCCGGCGTCGTTGACGTAATATTCGCGGGTGACGTCGAAGCCGGCGAAGGCGAGCAGATTGGCCAGCGCGTCGCCGAACACGGCGCCGCGGCAATGGCCCACATGCATCGGGCCGGTCGGATTGGCGGACACATACTCGACGTTCACGGCGTGCCCCTTGCCGATGGCGCTCCGCCCATACGCATCACCCTGCTCCAACACCATGCGCAGCACGCTTGGCCAGAATGCACGGGCGAGTGTCAGGTTGATGAAGCCGGGCCCGGCGATCTCGACCTTGTCGATGCCGGGATCGGAGGCGAGCATCGGCACGATGCGCTCGGCGAGCTGCGCGCGGCGGAATGCCGCGCGGGCTTGGCCAGCACCATGGCCGCATTGGTGGCGAGGTCGCCGTGGGTCGGATCCTTGGGCGCGGTCAGCGTGATGCCCTCGACGCTCGCGTCATCGGGCACGACGCCGTCATGCTTGAGCTGCTGGACGGCCGCCAAGACGTGACCGTGAAACCCTACGAAAACGTCCATGGAAGCTCCGGGAAGACTGTCTCGCGCATGATCTTATCGGAAAACCGGTGACCACTTTTCCGCGATCATGCTTTGGCGCGCGACTATCGCAAATCCGGGGTGGCGTCAAACAGGCGGCGATGCTCGGCGAGCGCGTAGCGGTCGGTCTGCCCGGCGATGAAGTCGGCGACATGAGCGGGCGTATTCGCGCGTGCCAGGCGCGGGCGCCTGATCGCGCCATTCGGGCGGCAGCGCGCTCGGGTCCGCCGCATAGCGGCCGAAGAGCTCCACGATCACGTCTTCCGCCTCGCCCATGATGCGCATGACGCGCTCATGGCGGTAGACGCGCGTGAACAGAAAGCCGCGCAGCGCATTGAGCTCGTCCTGCATGGTTTCGGAGAATGCCACGACGGCGCGGCCCGCTTGGCGCACATCGTCGGCGCTTTCGCGGCGGAAGCGCCGCAAGCCGCGCGCGGGTCTCGGCGATGGCGTCATTGACCATCGCGGTGATGAGCCGCCGGTTGACCTCGTAGAGACGCCGCGGCCCCTCGACGCCGGGATAGGCCGCATCGACCTCGGCGAGCAGGCGGCCGGCGATAGGCACTTCGGCGAGCTCGGCGAAGGTGAAGCAGTCGGCGCGGAAGCCGTCATCCATGTCGTGATTGTTGTAGGCGATGTCGTCGGCGAGCGCGGCGGCTTGCGCCTCGAGCGAGGCGAAACTCGCGAGTTCGAGATCCTGCTTGGCGCAATAAGCCAGGATGGGCTCCGGCACGGGCTCGCTTGCCGCCAACAAGGGACCGTTATGCTTCACCAACCCTTCGAGCGTCTCCCAGGTGAGATTGAGCCCGTCGAAGCGCGCGTATTTCTTCTCGAGCTCGGTGACGACGCGCAAGGATTGGGCGTTGTGATCGAAGCCGCCGGCATTCGCCGTGGCGGCATCGAGTGCGCGCTCGCCGGCATGACCGAAGGGCGGATGGCCGAGATCGTGGGCGAGCGCCAAGGCTTCGGTCAGATCCTCGTCGACGCGCAGGGTGCGGGCAAGCGCGCGGGCGATCTGCGCCACCTCCAGGCTGTGGGTCAGCCGCGAGCGAAAGTGATCGCCCTCGTGATAGACGAAGACCTGGGTCTTGTAGTTGAGGCGGCGGAAGGCGGTGGAATGGAGGATGCGGTCGCGGTCGCGGGCGTAAGGCGAGCGGGTCGGGCTCGGCGCCTCGGGGATCAGCCGACCGCGGCTCGTGCGCTTCATCCACGGCGTAGGCCGCAAGAACTCCGCCTGTCGGGCAGCCGCCGCTGCCTTCCGGTGCGTCAAAATCCCGCTCGGGGTTGCGGCGTTGGCTGATTGACAACTCCCTTGGTCGTCCTAATCTTATCCCTAGGAGCTATACCCATCATGAGCGAACCGTCCATTACCTTGAGCGAGCGCGCCGCAAAGCGCATCAACGAACTCGTGTCCGAAGACGCCGCCGCGAGCCTGTTCCGGGTCAGCGTCGAAGGCGGCGGCTGCTCGGGCTTCCAATATCATTTCGAGCTGGCGAAGCGACACCGCGCCCGACGATATCCTCATCAAGCGGGACGGCGCGACGGTCGCCATCGATCCGGTGTCGGCGGATTTCGTGCAAGGCGTCGGAGATCGACTTCGTGGATGAGTTGATCGGCGCCCATTTCAAGATCACGAACCCGAACGCCACCGCCTCGTGCGGCTGCGGCACCAGCTTCTCGATCTAGCTTCCGCTCTCACTCAATTCACTGTCGTTCACCGCCGGGCGGGAATCGCAGCAATCACCGGTCGGTTATCGCCGGGGCCAGAGTTAGCCGGATTGCGCCGCGTCAATTTTGGATGTCCGACCACTGACGCTCTTGAGGGTAAGTCCGACACTGACTCGCACGCCATGAAGATCGCCACCTGGAACATCAACGGCATCAAGGCGCGCATCGACACCGCGATCACCTGGCTCAAGTCGGAGTCGCCGGACATCGCCTGCCTGCAAGAGATCAAATGCATGGACGAGGCGTTCCCGATCGCACGCCTTCGAGGACCTCGGCTATAACGTCGCCGTGCACGGCCAGAAGGGCTTCAACGGCGTGGCGCTGCTGTCGAAGCTGCCCGTTCGACGAGGTGACGCCGGGCTCGCCGGCGATGCGGACGATGTGCAGGCGCGCTATCTCGAAGGCGTCGTGTCGGTGCCGTCGGGGGTCGTGCGGGTGGTCAACATCTACCTGCCGAACGGCAACGGCGCGCCGGAGAAATTCGCCTACAAGCTCGCCTGGATGAACCGGCTCAAAGACCGGGTGAAGGCGCTGCTCGCCTACGAGGAGCCCCTGGTCATCGCCGGCGACTACAACGTCATCCCCGCGCCGGAGGACGTCTACAATCCGGCGCCTGGATGGACGACGCCCTGTTCCGTCCCGAGACGCGCGCCCATTTCCAGGCGCTGCTCAATCTCGGCCTCACGGATGCGTTCCGGGCCTGCCACGACGAGCCGCACCGCTTCACGTTCTGGGATTATCAGGCCGGCGCCTGGCAGAAAAATCACGGGCTACGCATCGACCATCTGCTGTTGTCGCCGCAAGCGGCCGACCGGCTCATCGGCTGCGAGATCGACGCCAACCCCAGAAGCTGGGAGAAGCCGTCGGATCACGTGCCGATCGTGGCGGAGCTGTCGCTTTAACCGAGGCTAGAAGCCGCCGACGCCGTCGGACGAGGTGCCGAAGCCGACGGACATGCCCATGGCGGCCGGCGGCACGACGTCGACCGGGCCGAGCTGCGGCTCGGTCGCGGACAGTGACGGGGTGGCCGGCTTCGCCACGGCGCGGGTGGCCGGGGCGACGACCCGATCCTTCGGCGTGACCTTGGCGGCGGTCGGCCGCCGGGCACCGCGCCGCCCAATTGCGGCAGCAGGGCCTCGGCATCCTTGCGGGTCGTGTTGTCGGCGTGGGCGAAGGCTTCCTGATAGAGCTGTCCGATCCAAGCCGGATCCCGCCCGCTCGCCTTGGCGTTCTCATTGGCGAGCGTCAACAAGGCGAGGCCCCTCGCCGGCCTCTGGCTGACGCCTTCGCCGCGCCACAGCAACTCGCCGAGAATGGCTTGCGCACCGGCATGCTGCTTGCGCGCGGCCATGGACAGCCAGTTGGCGGCGACGGTCGAATTCTTCTCCACGCCCGTGCCGGCGAGATAGAGCCGGCCGAGCTGATACTGCGCTTCGGCATTGCCGAAATAGGCGCCCGCATGGCGGAACAGCCCGACGGCGTACAGCGGGATCGGGGCGCAGCGTCATCGCCGGGATGCCGCTCGCGTAATACTGACCAAGCGCGACGAACGCCTCGCCGACATATTTGGCGATCGGGCTCGACGACGAGATCTCCGCATATTGATCGGCGATATGCTGGAAGTAGTAGAACGCCTTGGTGTCGTCCTTCGGCACGTCGCTGACCCGATGCGTAGAGGCGCGCCAGCTTGAGCTGGGCGCCGAGCACGCCGCGCTTGGCGGCATATTCGAGAGCGGGCACGGCAGAGGCCATCTCGCCGGACTTCATGGCGCTGGCGCCTTGGCGATAGGCTTCCGTGGCCGAGGCGTAAGGCGGCGGCTCGTCCGCGCCGGCGACAGCGGCCGGCGTCAGGATGATGAACGCGGCCAGCGCGCTCCCCACTGTGGTTGCGCTAAATATCGGCATAGCACGCCACTTCCGCAGCTCCGCCCGGATGGGTCACGGCGCCGGTTCGCGCCGGCCCCACCTCGTTGGCGTATTTCCACAAATAACCGCTCCGCACGGACGCCTCGGGCGCCGTCCAGTCCTTGGCGCGCGCCGCCAGCTCTTCGGCGGAGACTTCGATATCGATGATGCCTTCCTCGGCATCGAGCAGGATCATGTCGCCGTCGCGCACCAGCGCGATGGGACCGCACGGCGGCCGCCTCGGGGCCGGCATGGCCGACGCAGAAGCCGCGCGTGGCGCCGGAGAAGCGGCCATCGGTGATGAGCGCCACCTTGTCGCCCATGCCCTGGCCGTAAAGGGCCGCGGTGGTGGACAGCATCTCGCGCATGCCGGGGCCGCCTTTGGGGCCCTCGTAGCGGATGATGATGACGTCGCCTTCGGCATATTTCTTGGCGCTCACGGCAGCGAAGGCCGCCTCCTCGCTGTCGAAACAGCGGGCGGGTCCCCTGAATTTCAGGTTCTTCATGCCGGCGACTTTGACGATGGCGCCCTCCGGTGCGAGCGATCCCTCGCAAACCCACCACACCCCCCGTGGGCGATAGCGGCGCGTCTGCAGAACGCACGACATCCTGGTCCGGGTTCCACTTCACCTTGGAAAGATTTTCCGCGATGGTGCGGCCGGTGACCGTCAGGCAGTCGCCGTGCAGGTAGCCATGGTCGAGGAGGGTTTTCATGAGGAGCGGCACTCCCCCAGCCTCAAACATATCCTTGGCGACATAACGGCCACCAGGTTTCAAATCTGCGATGTAAGGTGTTCTTTTCATGACCGCGGCCACGTCGAACAGGTCGAATTCGATACCGCATTCATGCGCAATGGCCGGCAAATGCAGGGCCGCGTTGGTGGAGCCGCCCGAGGCCGCGACCACGGCGGCGGCGTTTTCCAGCGCCTTTTTGGTGACGATGTCGCGCGGCCGGATATTGAGGGCGATGAGGTCCATGATCTTCTCGCCCGCGGCCATGCAGAACTGATCCCGGATCTCGTAAGGCGCGGGCGCGCCGGCCGAATAGGGCAGTGCCAGGCCGATGGCCTCGGACACCGTGGCCATGGTGTTGGCGGTGAACTGGGCGCCGCAAGCGCCGGCCGACGGGCAGGCGACATGCTCCAGCTCGTCGAGATCCTCGGGCGAGATCTTGCCGACGGAATATTGGCCGACCGCCTCGAACAGGTCTTGCACGGTCACGGGGCGGCCGCGGAAGGAGCCGGGCAGGATCGAGCCGCCATAGATGAAGATCGACGGCACGTTGAGCCGGCACATGGCCATCATCATGCCGGGCAGCGACTTGTCGCAGCCGGCCAGCCCGACGAGCGCGTCGTAGCTGTGACCGCGAATGGTGAGCTCGACACTGTCGGCGATGACCTCGCGGGACGGCAGCGAGGACTTCATGCCCTGGTGCCCCATGGCGAGGCCGTCGGTGACGGTGATGGTGCAGAACTCGCGCGGGGTGCCGGCGGCGGCGGCGACGCCGTGCTTCACCGCTTGCGCCTGGCGCATCAGCGAGATGTTGCACGGAGCCGCCTCGTTCCAGCAGGTGGCGACGCCGACGAAGGGCTGGTGAATCTGCTCGCGCGTCAGCCCCATCGCGTAATAGTAGGAGCGATGCGGGGCGCGGGATGGCCCCTCCGTCACATGCCTGCTCGGCAAGCGGGATTTATCGAACGTCTTTGCGTCCATGTACCACTTCCGGCGACGCATCGATCGGCGGGCGGAACGTCCGCCGCCGCTCAAGACGTCTAAGCCGGGTCGCTCCCTGGCCCGCCCCCCTCGCTTAGATGCGAGTGTCTTCCGTGGCCAATGATCCTCTAACTGACGTCGATGTCCCAAAGTTTTATGGCGCAAACGAGGCGCAAATACCTCAGTCTGTTGCAATTTAGATACAGTTGCAAAGATTTCGGCGCTTAAGCACTTGCTCAACATGCCCAAGAATCCTTGCCGTCGCGCCCGTTGGTTTCGGCGCTCCGCCGGCTTGATAATTGTCGTAAAAGTGTCATCTAGACAGCTTGTCTTGCCCGACACGAGGCCCTGGAATGTTGAGCCACTGTCAGCGGCACGCGCTAGACTGCCCCCCTGCCCGATCCCAAGATTCCAGTTGGCCCCTACCGGCCCTTCACCAGCGACCCCGGCTGGGGCGAGGCCTGGTGGTGGCTCGGCTTTCCGCTCCTGGTCGCCGTCTTCACCATCGGCAGCTATCAACTCGCTCCCGACTGGTACATGCGCGTCGTGATCCCGGAAGGTTACGGCATCCTCGAAGTGTCCCACTTCATCATGCCTCTGCTTCGGGCTGCTCATCGCCGGCGGGCTGCTGTTTCTGCCCTTCGTGCGGGTGCGGTCCTTCACCTGGACCGTGGCGCTGATCGGCGCGCTGTCCTGCCTCTACATCGCCGGCGAGGAGATGAGCTGGGGCCAGCATCTCTTCCACTGGAGCACGCCGGACTATTGGGCGGCGGTGAACCGCCAGGACGAGACGAATTTGCACAACACCTATCGATATCTTCGAGAAGACGCCGCGCCTGATCCTGGAGCTGGGGATCTTCGTCGGAGGCCTCTTGGTGCCGTTCGCCGCCGTCTTCTCGCCTTGGGTGCGCGCCAACCGGTTCTCGCTGTTCCTGCCGGCCGGCGGCGCTCGTGCCGACTGCGCTCGGCGTCGCGTTCTTCATGCTCGTCGACAAGCTGCAGCAGGCCGCCTTGATCCCGCAACTGCTGCAGCGGCCGGCCGAGACCATCGAGACCTATCTCTACTTCTTCATCCTCGCCTATCTTCTGGCTCTTCGCCCGCCGCATCAAGAGCTGGAAGTGGCCGAGGGCGCGATTCCAAACCGGCATCGCGCGCGAGATGAGGCCGCCGGCCAGGCAGCCCAGCGTGCACTGATTTCGTGACGGCGCGGGCGCGCGCTAGAGCGCTTCGAGGCGCTTCAGCGCCTGCGCGAGCTTGACAGCGGTGGCTTCAGCGTCCGACTTGCGCTCGCGCTGCTCCTCGACCACGTGCTCGGGCGCCCGGGATACGAATTTCTCGTTGGCGAGCTTGGCGTCGATCTGGGCGATCTCCGACCCTACCTTGTCGATCTCGCGCTTCAGGCGCTCCAACTCCGCGCCGATGTCGATGACGCCGGCGAGCGGCATGGCAAGCGTCGCCTCGTCGAGAACGATCTGCACCGAGCCCGGCGGCGTCTGCCCGAAATCGAGCGTGTCGATGCGCGCGAGCCGCTTGAGGGTCTCGTCATGGGCGGCCACGCGCGCCTTCGTCTGGTCGGACGCACCGGCAACGACCAGCGGCACCTTGGCGCCGGCCGGCACGTTCATCTCCGCCCGCACCGAGCGCACCTCGGTCACGAATTTTATGAGCCAGCCGATCTCGGCGTCGGCAGTCGGCATTCTGCACGCCAAGATGGGTGGGCCATGGCGACAGCATCAGCAGAGCTCTCGCGGCGCTCGCCTTTCGGCATGCGCTCGGCCCACAGCTCCTCGGTGACGAAGGGCATGAAGGGATGCAGCAACTTCAGCGCGTGGTCGAGCACGAAGGCGGCCATGGCGCGGGTCTCGGCCTTGTCCGCCTCGTCCTCGCCCATGAGGACCGGCTTGATGAGCTCCAGATACCAGTCGCAGTAGATGTGCCAGATGAAATGATAGATGGCGCCGGCCGCCTCGTTGAAGCGGAAGGCCTCGAGCGCCTCGGTGACAGCGGCGGCGGTGCGCTCGGCCTCGCCGGCGATCCAGCGATTGACCGTGAGCGTCGCGGATGGCCGGATCGAAGTCCGCCTGCGGCACGCAGTCGTTCATCTCGGCGAAGCGCGAGGCGTTCCACAGCTTGGTCGCGAAATTGCGATAGCCCTCGACGCGGCTGCCCGCGAGCTTGATGTCGCGCCCTTGCGCGGCCATGGCGGCAAGCGTGAAGCGCAGCGCGTCGGCGCCGTAGGTGTCGATCAGCTCCAGGGGATCGATGACGTTCCCCTTCGACTTCGACATCTTCTGGCCCTTCTCGTCGCGGACCAGGGCGTGGATATAGACGGTGCGGAACGGCACCTCCTCCATGAAATGGAGGCCCATCATCATCATGCGGGCGATCCAGAAGAAGATGATGTCGAAGCCGGTGACCAGCACGTCGGTCGGGTAGTAGCGCGCCACTTCCGGCGTCTTGTCGGGCCAGCCCAGCGTCGAGAACGGCCACAGGCCCGAGGAGAACCACGTGTCGAGCACGTCCTCGTCGCGCTTGAGCGGCACATCCTTGCCGTAGTGCTCCTTGGCCGCCGCCTTCGCACCCGCCGCGTCCTCGGCGACGAAGATCTCGCCGTCCGGCCCGTACCAGGCGGGGATCTGATGGCCCCACCACAGCTGGCGGGAGATGCACCAGGGCTGGATGTTCTCCATCCAGTGGAAATAGGTCGACTCCCAGTTCCGCGGCACGAACGTGGTGCGGCCGCGCTTCACCGCCTCGATGGCGGGCTTGGCCATGGTCGCGGCGTCGACATACCACTGGTCGGTGAGGAACGGCTCGATGACGGCGCCGGAGCGGTCGCCATGGGGCACGGCATGGACATGCGGCTCGATCTTCTCGAGCAGGCCCTCGCTTTCCAGGCGATCGACGATCATGTTACGTGCCGCGAAGCGGAACACGCCGTTATATTCGAGAATCATTGCATCAAGTTGCGGCGTCCGGTCGACACCCTGGGTGAACTCGGGATTCGGCTGCAACGATAGGCGGGCATCCTTGCTCAGGATGTTGATCATGGGCAGGCCGTGGCGCCGGCCCACCTCGAAGTCGTTGAAGTCATGCGCCGGGGTGATCTTCACCGCGCCCGAGCCCTTCTCGGGATCGGAATATTCATCGGCGATGATCGGGATGCGGCGGCCGACGATGGGCAGGATCACGTTCTTGCCGACGAGATGGGTGTAGCGCTCGTCCTCGGGATGCACGGCGACGGCGCTGTCGCCGAGCATGGTCTCGGGCCGCGTGGTGGCGACGACGATGAAGGTCGCGGGATCCTCCGGATCGAAGGTCATGCCCTCGATCGGATAGCGCAGATGCCACAGATGACCCTTGATCTCGATCTGCTCCACCTCGAGATCGGAGATGGCGGTCAGCAGCTCGGGATCCCAATTGACGAGGCGCTTGTCCTTGTAGATGAGGCCGGCACGGTGCAGCTCGACGAACACCTTGCGCACGGCGCGCGACAGTCCCTCGTCCATGGTGAAGCGCAAGCGCGACCAGTCGCAGGACGCGCCGAGGCGCTTCAACTGGCCGACGATGGTGTTGCCGGACTCTTCCTTCCACTGCCAGATGCGCTTGATGAATTTCTCGCGGCCGAGCTCCCGGCGGTTCGGCTCGCCGCGCTCCATCAATTGCCGCTCGACCACCATTTGCGTGGCGATGCCGGCATGGTCGGTGCCCGGCTGCCACAGCACGTCGCGCCCGCGCATGCGCTCGAAGCGGACCAGCACGTCCTGCAGCGTGTTGTTGAGGGCATGCCCCATATGGAGCGAGCCGGTGACGTTCGGCGGCGGGATGACGATGGTGAACGGGCGCGCCGTCTCGCGATCGCCACGGCCGGCGGCAAAGGCGCGCGCGTCTTCCCAGGCGCGATAAACGTCGCCTTCGAAATTCTGCGGTTGGTAATTCTTATCGAGCATGAACGCGCGCGGTTGACGAAAAGTGTCGCCGCGCGTCGTACGCTTTTGCGTTCCGCGCTGTCAACTTTTGGTGGGCTTCTAGTCCTGCTGGCGGAACGTGTTCGGGTCGAGCTCGTCCTTGAGCGCGGCGGTGACCATGCGTGGCATGTTCTCGTCAAGCCATTGACGCAGCATGGGACGGAGCATGTCCTTGACGCTGTCCTCCAGCGTCAACGATCCGCCCTGGAAGCTCGTGATGCACCCCCGAGCCGTTGACCTGGGCCGCGACGGGCGCGGGCTCCGGCTCGAGGTCGGGCTCGATTTCCAGCTCGGACTCGTCAGTCTCGTCCTCTTGCCATGTGGACGCCTCGCTCGGCCAGAAGGCCGAGTCTCGGACTCCGGCTCGGCTTGAGGTTCCGGCTCGAACTCGAGCGTAGCGGCCTCCAGTTCAACCAGTTCCTCGGTCTCGTTGACGACGGTCATCTCGACCTCGGTCAGGACCAGCTCGATCTCTTCCTCCGGCTCAGGCTCCGCCTCTTGCTCGGCCACGAGCTCGAAGCTCCCAGCCTCCGGCGTCGGGATAGGTCTCGGCGTGCGGCTCCGGCGCGTCCATGGGGACCGCCATGGGGATCTCCAGGCTCGGCCATCTGGCTCCGGCGCGGCCATCTGCTCCGTCGCGGGCATGAATGTGGGAGTTGGCATCGCTTCGGCGTGCCAAGGTCTCCGGCTGCGGCGCCGTTTGAAAGTGGAACGGCTCGGCCTGGGGCGTGGTCGACGTCGGCACCTGCCCTGCCCGCAGCGCGGCAATGGCCCGCTCGAGGGCCGAGGCGGCCTCGAGGCTCGCCGAGGGTTGCGGGGCGGGAGCCGCCTGCGGCGCTTGTGGCGCCTGTGCCTGCATGGGCGCCGCCTGGGGCTCAGGCTGAGCCGGCGGCTGGGGCGCAGCCATCGGCCGGAGGTCGGCGGCGGCGGCGGCAGGCTGGAACAACATCTGCCGGCAGGCTCGGGCTCGGCTCCGCACTCATGGGCTCGGCGCTCGGGCTCGGCGCTCATGGGCTCGAGCGCTCATCGGCTCGCTCAGAGGCTCGTCGTCATCGACGAGCTCGAGACCGCCAAGCTCGGCCGTGAGATCGAGGATCTCCTCTTCCTCATCGACCTCTACGCCACCGCCGGCCGGCCGCCGCTCAGGACGCGCGCGATGTCGTCGATGATCTGGCTGTCCGCCTCGCCCTCGCCTTCGAGGGACTCTTCATCCTGCCGGGCTTGCTGGGCCGCGTTCTGCGTCCGTGCCTGACCCGTGTCATCGTCTGTGATGATCCGACGGATGGAGGCCAGAATTTCCTCCATTGTCGGCTCAGGAGCGCGCTCGGTGCTGCTCATGACTTGATCCTTGCCGCCTTTAGAACTGACATCACCCGGCGGTGTACACCAGGGTTACCCTTACGCAATAGTTTAACACGATGTTAAGACCCAAGTCTCCACTTGCCTGGGTCAATGGCCTGGATGGTTAACGCGTAAGGTCCCGCGCCGGTTCAATTATCGGCGAGCGGAGGGGCTGGCGGACGCAGGCCCAACCACTTGTTCTTGACGATCTCAAAGTGCTCGATCGGATCGTAATAAGGCACTGACAGCCCGAGCGTTTGTGCGTCCATACGGCCGACCGCCGCGTAGAGGGAATATTCGGCGACCACGCGGTCGCGCAGAGCCGAGACGAGGCCGATCTGGGAGTTCAGAAGCTCGCGCTGGGCGTCGAGGACGTCGAGAGTGGTACGTTGTCCCACCTTCTCCTCCTCGCGCACGCCGTTCAGCGCGATCTTGTTGGCCGACACGGCGGATTCCGCGGAGCTGATGGCCGGTCCCGACGACTGGAGGATGCCCCAATTGGCGATGACGTCGGCATGCACGCGCAAGCGCGCGTCCTCGACCTCGCGCTTCAGCTGATTGTTGGTCTCCTTGGCCTGGCGCACGCGGGCCGCGACGCCGCCGCCCTGATAGAAGGGCACATTGACCCGGCCGGTCACCGTCGTCGTCTCGATCTCGTCAAGGGCCGAGCTCTGGCCGAAGCGCTTCTCATATTGCGCCTCGAGCGTCACCTCGGGCAGCAGCTCGCCCATGATCTGCTCGACCGCGTAAAGCGAGGCCTCCTCGGTATAGACGGTCGACGAGGATGACCGGATTCTCGCCGTCGCCGAGCGTCATGGCCTCTTCGAGCGTCTGCGGCAGGAGATGGCGGATCGACGGGGGCGTTTGCAGATTGCCGGGCGGATGGCCGATGACCTGCTCGTAGGCGGCGCGGCTTGTTTTCAGATTGGCTTGCGCCCCGGCCGAGCGTGGCGAGCGCCTCGGACCGGCGCGCCTCGGCTTGGGCCGTGTCGGTGCGCGTCACCTCGCCGACATCGAAGCGGTCGCGGGTTGCTTTCAGCTGCTCGGATAGCACGCTCACGTCGTTCTCGCGCAGGCGGACGATGGCTTGGTCGCGCACGAGATTGACATAGGCAGTGGCGGCATCGAGCAAGACGGTCTGCTCCACGCTGCGCAAGGCCTCGCGCTGCGACTGCACTTGCGCCTTGGCCTCGCGGATGGCGTTGAGATTTTGGAAGCCCTCGAACAGCGGCTGCGAAAGCTGCAGTGCATAGCCGCGCGGATGGGTCACGCCGTCGGTGGTGAGACCGCCGGAGCCGAAGTCGAGGGCGCCGGCGCCGCTGCGATCGCTGTTCTGATTGACGTAATTGGTGTCGGCGGTGCCGCCGATATTCGGGCGCAAGCCCGACTTGGCCAGCGCCACCTGCTCGTCGATGGCCCTGAAGCGGGCACGCTCGGCATTGAGCACGGGATTGACGAGATACGCGTCGGCCAGCGCCTGCTCCAGCGTCTCGGCCTGGGCCGGCCCGCACAGAAGCGCGGCGGCGAGCATGGCGATGGCGCCAGCAGCCCCACCACGCAGCCGCCGCGAGAAACTCGCGCAGCACGACGGATCGCGCCTGCCCTGTACACCAAGCAGCACTATAATTCTCCAGCAGTCAGCGACGCCCCCCGCCCCTCCTGCGCCTGGAACCATAGAGCACCGCGCGCCGGAAGGGATACCCAGGAACGCCGCACCCCACAGGATTTGACAAAAATCTCAAGGGACTGTGGGATCGCGGCAACAGTGGCGAAAGGCCGTCTCGACAGCTAAAAGATGAAGGCCGGCTCCGGCGCGACGCCCGGCAAAGGCCTCGCGCCCGCGTCGAAATGGGCCACGCCACGCGCCTCGCCCTCGACCCGGACAAAGAGATTGGCCTTGCCCTGCCGCATGTTAGGCGCGGCGGTGATCACGGCGACGAGCCTGCCGCCGTCTTTCAGTTGAGCCAGGAGGCTGTCCGGCACCGCGGCCACGCTGCCTTCGAGCACGATCACGTCATAGGGACCTTGCGCCGGCCAGCCGCCGGCCAGCGCGCCCTCGACGATCTCGGCATTGCCGAGCCCCAAGCCGGCAAGATTGGCCGCCGCCGCCTTGGCCAGCTCCGGCTCGGGCTCGAGGCCGATCACACTGGCGGCGAGGCGCGAAAGAATGGCGGTCGAGTAGCCGGTGACGCAGCCGACATCGAGGACCTTGTCTTGCGGCTCGATCTCCGCAAGCTGGATCAGCCGCGCCTGGACCATCGGCGCGAGCAGGAACCGCGCCGGCGTCCCCTCGCCCGCCGGGAACACTTCGATGCCCTCGTCCATGTAAGCGAGGCGCTCGAACGCCGGCGGCACGAAGCGCTCGCGCGGCAGCGTCCGCATGGCGGCCAGCAGACCTATGTCAGTGACTTGGTTGGGGCGAAGCTGGGACTCCACCATGGCCATTCGCCGCGCCTCGTAACCGGTCATGCTCGCGTCTTCCTTCTTGAGGGCCCGCCCTTGCGAGGAGGTTTGCATAGACTGCGCGCGATGCGCAAAGTGATTGGAAACTATCGGTCAGTCTGCCTGCAGCCGTGTGACAAATCATATTGCCGGGCCGGATGTTGACGCTGCTTGTACGAGAGGGTTGGACATTCGCGCGTTTGAGATTAGAACCCTGCCCGATTGGCCACGTGGCGGAGTGGTGACGCAGCGGACTGCAAATCCGTATACCCCGGTTCGATTCCGGGCGTGGCCTCCATACCTAGCTCTCCTTTGCTGCCGCCAACGGGCAAGCCTGTGGCTTTTGACTGTCAGCGTGGCGAGTTGTGAAGATTGCAAAAAATCGGAAATGCGGAGCCAACTTTTCACAAATTTCGAATGTGGTTCCAATCGTACATGATGTATTCCCCTTCGCATCGACCACGTCTAACAGTTTCGCCAGCATAATTTCCTCGGTGGTCCCAATGTTTGCCGTCGACGTGCGCTGTGGTGTCGTGCCATCCTGCCGCGTCCGGGTATGGGTCCTGGTCGAGATCGACTTGCCTCGCTCTCTCCGAGTCGACTTGGTTTGCGCGCCTCGTCGCTACGGACTCGAGGGTATCCTTGACCGATATCCTCACGCCTCTTTGCGCACGCGGTGTTAGCTTCCTGCCGTTGTAGTAGTTTTCGGTCTGCGCGTTGGCTCGACCTTCTCCCTGGGTATGCGCTCCCGACTGTCTTCGACGGCCGCGGTGGCCTTGTGCTACGTCGCCTGGTTGGCTGATCGGTGACTGGTGGTGGGGCGGCCGGATCTTTGGTGTTGGTGACCCCTTGACGTCGCTATCGTCTTCGGTGTTGTATTTGGTGCTACGCGTCGTTTGCGCTCCTACGTAACCCGTGAGTATGGCCGCTGTCCCCGTGGTAGGTGCGGCTTTTCCGCCGTGCGTATCCCTTTAAGCGTGTTCCTGGTTTTGCTGCTTCAGCTCCTTTCGTCCTGACTTCGTCGCTCCGTTCCGGTCGTGCCGGTGCCGGTGACATCATCGCCGCGACGACTACTTTAGGGTGTAGCGACCAGTAGCTCGGGTGCCAGCGACCGTGCCGGTAGTGCGGATCGGTGCGAGCCAGTTCGTAGCGGTGGCCGCTCTATGACGCGGGGAGCACGCCAGGCTGACGGCGAGGACAGGAACTTCGCCGGCAGTGTTTCACCTATCGTCCTTTTCCGGTGCCTGCGTTTGCGCCGTTCCCGGCGCTCCGCTCGTGTTCGGGCGCGCTCGGCCGCCGTGCCCCCGTCTTTCCCTCTCTCGCGGCCTCGCCGTTGCGTTTGTGTCCGCCTGCCTTGCTGCCTTCGTCCCCCTCCCCTTCCCGCCGGCCCTCCCCCCCGTGTGCCGCGGCTTTGCGCCTCCGCCGCGGCTCGCCCCCTCCTCCCCTCCTTCCTTCCGTCCCTTCCCGCTGCTTTCGCTCTTCGCCGCCCTCGTTGAGCGAGCATCCGTGGAGAAGTAGTCGGTCGAATTCGATACAGGAAGATGTTGGACAGGCCTACCACGCGGCTCCACCGGTTTTGAAAGGTCCGCTGGCGCGTCCAGCAGCGCGTAGTGTGCCGGTGACCACGTGCAGATATCAGCGCCGTAGAAGTCGCTTCACGCCTGCGTAGAAGAGTGATACTCTCTGCTGACTTTGTCCACCGCACAGACTCCCTGTGTACGAGCCAGATATACAAAACACATCACGCCGAGTAGCCTCTCGCATCAGCTCGCCAGTAGTGTTAGTATACGCGCTACGCACTCCCGCTCATCACCGCGCACGTATTCGACTTCTCACGCCGTCGACATCCCCGATCACGCGTCTGACTACCATTCAGCGTACTCTACCGTCTCCAACAGAATTTTAGCGCGCGAACTATAGCGATCTCTGCAATTACATAAAGAGCCGACGCCTTGCGCCGCCTCATCAGTCCACCTTGCGATATCCCTGCAGCGTGCTCGCCTACGTAACGAGGCTTCATCCCATCTCTCGTCTCACTTCCTCACCAACCACCCCTCCTTACGCCACACTGCTATCGCTCATTCATTATCTCCGTTGCTCCTCAATACGTCTTCATCCAGCCATTGCAAGAGGCCGGACTGCAAATCCGTATACCCCGGTTCGATTCCGGGCGTGGCCTCCATACCTTGAATACCCTGACCTTGAATACCCTGACGAGCGTTCATCCTGCTCCCTGCCCCCGGAAGCCGCCACAGCGGTCATGGAGGTAGAGCAGCAGAAGCAGCCACAGCGCGACGAAGCCGTCGGTGAAGATCATCAGGAAGTTGTACGGCGCGTAATTGCCTGCGGTAACGGTCTGGTAGACGTGGCCGCCAGCGGCGCCGAGCATGAACAGGGACCAGCCCAGTCCCGTGGCGAGCCAGAACAGGCCGCCGATCCAGATGCATAAGAACCCCAGCATGCCCCAGGCGCCGTCATGGATGCCGACCTCGAACTGGAACGGGCTCGGCGACCAGCCGATCGCCTTGGCGGCCTGGTCGGGAAAGAAAACATGGGGAATGAAGCCGAAGAGGAAGCCCATGACGCCGACGTCGATGATGAGCGCATAGAGCAGCAGAATGCGCACGATGCGCGCCTTGGTACGCGGCGCCTTGGTCAACGCCAGATGGATCACGGGCAGCACGACGCTCAAGGCAACGATGAAAAAGCCGATCATGCGAGCCCCCTTGCGTCCCCCGACGAGCCTTTAATTGTCTCCAGGCTTTGCTTCAGTCCCCCTCACTCTGCCTTCGGCGCCGATCCCGCGTCAACGCGCACGGGGCGCTTTGCCCTCTTTGCGGCGGTGCCACCACACGGTGAGCTGACGCCGCCAACGGCGCACCGCGGGCAGATCGACCGACAGAACGAGAAATCCGAGGGGGATCATCCAGAAGCCGAGCACCGGCAGGAAGCCCAACAGGCCACCGGCGATCAGCAGAATGCCCATGCCGAGCCGCACGGGCTTCGACTTCGGCAAATGCCAATGACTGTTGAAGACGCGGACCTTGGGGGCCATGCGGTGTCCCGGCGGTGATAAGAGGCCGAGGCCGGACATAGGGGCTTCCGTCAGGCCCGGCAAGCGCCGCGCATTTCGTGGGCCTTTGCCAGCGTAAAGCTCTGGAAAGCCTGCCGCCCTTTTGCTATCTAGCCCGTTAGCGCAGCTCAACTATGAGCCTGCGCTCTGCTCCCCGGTAGCTCAGTTGGTAGAGCAAGCGGCTGTTAACCGCTGGGTCGCTGGTTCGAGTCCGGCCCGGGGAGCCAACTTTTCCAGTACGGCCCCACCCCCGTCTCCGAGCGCTTCGAGACTTTATGTGCCCGACGGGCGGCCAAGCCAGGCCCGCCAGCCACCGAACGCGGTGATGTCTTCGGCGCCGGTAATGGCGTGCGCCTCGCAGAGAAAGCCTTTGACGGTTCGGCCATCGGCGAGCGTCACCGTGCCGATGCCGAGAGGCGCCGGGATCGCGGCAACGAAGCTGCCAAATCCGCCCTCGTCCATCTCCCAGATTTCAACCTCGATGGCGCCGGGGCCGCTCCCATCAAACATGAGGCCAGGTTTCGCCGGCACGGTATCGGCGAGTGCGTAGAGCCGATAACCGGCGGTGGTGCGCGTCGTCTCGACCAGCTTGGCGTTGCGCTCGGTAAGCTGCCTGTTCAGGGGCTGGCCGGTCAGATGCGCGCCGACAACCGCGACCTCGATCGTTTTCTTTGCCGCCGGGCCGACCGGCGGGGTGGCCGACAACGGGAGGCCCGTCGCGCCGATCGCGACCTCGGCGAGCGATCTGTGCAGAACATCACCGACCGAGGCGAGCATGCCGTCGGACAGCGCCGGGCCGATCAGCGTCACGCCGAAGGGGATGCCGTCGGGGCGGAAGCCGGCCGGCACGGCGATGGCGGCAAGATCCATCAGGTTGACGAAGTTGGTATAGGCGCCGAGATCCGTGTTGCGCTTCACCGGCTCGGCCAGCATGTCGGCGATGGTGAAGGTCGTGCCGGCCGTGGGCAGCAGCATGACATCCATCTTGGCCCATTCTTGCGCCGAAGCCCGGATCAGCGCGGCGAGGCCGTAGAAGGCCTTGAAGGTCTCGACCGCGGTCTTGTCGCGCGCGCCGAGCAGGAGACCGCGCACAACCGGGTGGATGGCGTCGGGGTCACGGCCGGCGAGATCCTCGACCGCCGCCAGGCGCTCGGCGACCCACGGCCCCGCATAGAGCATGGCGGCGGCTTGCGCGAAGGGCGCGTAGTCGATGGGGACGATCTCGGCGCCGAGGTCCGTCAGCCGCTCGATCGCGGCGCGATACAGAGCCTCGTAGGCCGTGTCGCCGAAGAACGGTAGCGGCCCGTCCGGAATACCCACTCGTAGATTTTTGGGCGCCGCCTCGACGGCAAAGGCAGGCGCGGCCGCCGCGCGCGTAAGAGTCCGCCTCGTCGTATCGGCACGCGACCGCGGCGACCTTGGCGGCGTCGGCGACCGTGAGCGCCAGGATGGAGACGACGTCCTGGGTGCGGCAGGCCGGCACGACCCCGTGCGTGCTGATGAGGCCTTTGGTCGGCTTCAAGCCCGACAAGATTGTTGAATGCCGCGGGCACCCGCCCGGACCCCGCCGTATCGGTGCCGAGCGCGAACGACACCAGTCCCGCCGCGACCACCACCGCCGAGCCGGAGCTCGATCCGCCGGAAATATAATCGGCGTCGAACGTGCTCGCCGGAATGCCATAGGGCGAGCGCGTGCCGTTCAATCCGGTCGCGAACTGATCGAGATTGGTCTTACCGATCAGAATGGCACCCGCGGCTTCCAGCAGGTCCACGACCGTGGCGGACCGCTCCGCCGTGTAGGCAAACGCCGGACAGGCGCATGTGGTGGGCAATCCGGCGACGTCGATATTGTCCTTGACCGCAAACGGAATGCCATAGAGCGGACCCCGTGGCGCATGGCGTGCGCTCTCGACCGCCGTTGCCTCCTCGACGAGCGTGATCCAGTCCGGGCAAGGCGCCCCGCGCCGCGATGCGCGCATAGACCTCGCGGACGATCATCTTCCGGGCTCGTCTCGCCCGCCGCGTAGAGACGTTCGAGATTGGCGATGTCGAGCGAAAGCGTCATGAAGCTGTCTCCGCCATGATGACCAGAGCTTGGCCGAGCTGCACGGCGCGGCCCTCGGCACAGCGCACCTCGCGCACCTCGCCGGCCCACGGCGCGCAGATCTCGATCTCCATCTTCATGGACTCAACGATGATCAGCGCTTCGCCTTCGGTGACGGCGCGGCCCGGCTCGACGAGAATTTTCCAGACGCTGCCAGGCACCGGGCTTTCGACCGCAATGGTGCCCGGAGGCAACGCCGCTTCGTCCTCGGGCTCGGGCCCGGCATCGGCAGGCGCGCCGTTCCAGGCCGCGTTCGTTTCCTGCCAGCGGGCCCGCTCGGCGTCGAACGCCGCCTGCTGACGCGCTTTGACAGCGGCGATGCTCTCGGCGTTCTCTTCGGCGAAAACGAGATAGTCCGCCAGGCGGAAGCGGCCCGGCACGATCTCGACCTCGCTCTTGCCTTCCAGAAACGCGTCGCGAAAGTCGAGAAGCGCCTCGCTCGATACGGGATAGAACTGGATGCGATCGAAGAAGCGCAGGAGCCAGGGCTTGCCAGGCTCGAACGCATCGGTCGTGCGATACGTGTTCCACATCTGGCAGGTCCGCCCGAACAGCTGATAGCCGCCCGGCCCCTCCATGCCGTAGATGCAAAGATAGGCGCCGCCGATGCCGACAACGTTGTCCGGCGTCCACGTCCGGGCCGGATCGTATTTGGTCGTGACCAGCCGGTGCCGCGGATCGACCGGCGTGGCCACCGGGGCGCCGAGATAGACGTCGCCCAATCCGAACACGAGATAGGTCGCGTCGAACACGATGCCCTTTACGTCCTCGATGGACTCAAGGCCGTTGATGCGGCGGATGAACTCGATGTTGGACGGGCACCACGGCGCATCGGCGCGCACGCCGCGCATATATTTGTCGATGGTCGCCTGCACCGCCGCATCGTCCCAGGAGAGCGGCAGGCGCACCAGGCGGGAGTTCGACTTCGATGTCGGCGAGATCCCCGAGATCGTCGTCCATCGCCTGAAGCGCCGTGACCAAATCCTCGAGCGGCAAGACGCGTGGGTCGTAGTGGATTTGCAGCGAGCGGATGCCGGGCGTCAGATCGACGATGCCGGCGAGGTTGCCTGAGTTCACCGCCCGGCCGACAGCCAGCATCAGCGCGTGAGCGCGCAGCCGCAAGCCGATGTCGAGAACGATGGGACCGTATTCGATCAGGAGATACGCATCGCCCGCACGGCGATAGGCGACGGCGGGCCGGTCGCCAGCCGCCTCGCGAGACGCCACGATGCAATCGTCGGCCCCCCATTTTGCGTGCGAGCATCCGCGGCGACGCATCCGGTTCGAAGCCACGCGATTTCGGCGTCCTGCTTGGCCAGACGCAGCGCCGCCTCCTCCGGCGTGAGCCGCGTGAAACGCACGGTGTCGCCGGGACGCAGCTGGCCGATCTTCCAAAGCTCGGCTTGCGCGATCGTGGCGGGACAGACGAAGCCGCCCAGCGAGGGGCCATCGGGCCCGAGGATGACCGGCATGTCGCCGGTGAAGTCGATGCTGCCGATGGCGTAGGCGTTGTCGTGAATGTTGCTCGGATGGAGCCCCGCCTCGCCCCCGTCGAGCCGCGCCCAGACCGGCTTCGGACCGATGAGCCGGACGCCGGTCGGATTGGAGTTGTAGTGCACCTCCCAGTCGGCGGCGAAGAAGGTGTCGATATATTCGGGCGCGAAGAAATCCGGCGCGCCGTGCGGCCCATAGAGCACGCCGATATCCCAGCGATGCGTCAGATGCGGTTTCAAGGCGGCGTCCAGCGCGGCGGCGGGTTCGGCGTCGGGCGCGGCACCGATATGCAGCACATCGCCGGTCATTAGAACGCGGCCCGCGTGGCCGCCGAACTTGCCGAGCGTGAAGGTCGACCGGCTGCCGAGATAGTCCGGCACATCGATGCCGCCGCGCACGGCGATGTAGGCCCTCGTGCCTGGCCCCTCGACGCCCCCCATCTTCAACACCTGTCCCGCCTTGACCGGGATCGCTTGCCAATATGGCATCGCTTCGCCGTCGAGGGTGGCGGTGAGTTCGGCACCGCCCAGCGCGACGACCGTGTCGGCGTTGAATTTCAGCGTCGGGCCCGAGAGCGTTGTCTCGATGCCGGCCGTGCCCGCGTCATTGCCGACGAGACGGTTCGCCAGCCGGAACGACAACGAATCCATGGGGCCGGACGGCGGGACGCCGACGGCCCAATAGCCGATGCGTCCCGGCCAATCCTGAATCGTCGTCTGCGTCCCGGGAACCACGACCTCGATCGTGCTTGCGTGATAGGTGAAACTCTCGAGCGTGCGGGTGAGCACTTCACCGCGCGCCAGGGTATCGAGCCTGGACAGTTGCCGGAGATAGTCGAGATTGGTCTCCAGGCCGCCAATCTCGGTGTCATCGAGTGCCGCCTGTAGAGCTCTCAAGGCGTCGTCACGGGTGGCGCCCGTGGCGATGATCTTCGCCAGCATGGGATCGTAGAACGGCGAGACCTCCGAACCGCTTTTCACCCAGGTCTCGACGCGCGTGTCGTTGGGCCAGGCCACATGGGTGAGACGGCCGGAGCTCGGACGAAAATCCCGGCCGGGGTCTTCGGCGTAAAGGCGCGCCTGGATTGCGGCGCCCTTCGGGGCGATGGCGGCCTGATCCAGTGGCGACATCTCGCCTGCCGCCTGCCGTATCATCCACTCGACAAGATCGACGCCGACGACCTCTTCCGTCACCCCGTGCTCGACCTGGAGCCTCGTGTTGACCTCGAGGAAGTAAAAGTCGTCGGTCGCGGCATCGTAGAGATATTCGACGGTGCCGGCGCTCTCATAGGCGACGGAGCGGCCGAGGCGGCGCGCCGTATCCCACAGCGCCGTCCGGGTCTCCTCGGACAGGTTCGGCGCGGGCGTCTCCTCGATGACCTTCTGGTTGCGCCGTTGCGCCGAGCAATCGCGCTCGCCAAGCGATATGACGTTGCCCTTGCCGTCGCCGAAGATCTGCACCTCGATATGCCGGCCTTCGGCGATGTATTTCTCGATGAAGATGCCGGCGTCCTTGAAATTGTTGCGCGCCAGGCGCTCGACCCGATCGTAGGTGGAAGCGATCTCGTCGGGCGTCGACACTCGCTGCAAGCCGATGCCGCCACCGCCGGACGTGCTCTTGATCATCACCGGATAGCCGATGCGCGCCGCCTCGCGCGCCGCATGGGCGGCATCGCGGATCAGGTCCGACCCAGGCGCGACCGGCACATCGGCTTGAAGCGCGAGCTCGCGAGCGCGATGCTTCAAGCCGAAGGCGCGCATATGATCGGGCCGCGGCCCAATGAACGCGATCCCTGCCTGTGCGCAGGCTTCCGCGAAATCGGGATTCTCGGCGAGGAAGCCGTAGCCCGGATGGATCGCCTCGGCGCCCGTGGCACGCGCGGCGTCGAGGATGGCGTCGATGTTCAGATAGGACTCGGCGGCCGGCGGCGGACCGATGGCGACCGCCTCCCCCGCCATGCCCACATGCATCGAATGACGGTCGGCGTCCGAATAGACCGCCACACTACCAATCCGCATGCGATCGAGCGTGCGGATGATCCGGCAGGCGACAGCCCCGCGGTTGGCGATGAGAACCTTTGCGAACATGGGAGGTTCACGCGCCCCAGATCAGGACTTCGATGGGCGTCGGGTTGTATGCGTTGCACGGGTTGTTCAGCTGCGGGCAGTTCGAAATGAGCGCGATCACGTTCATGTTCGCGAGCATCTCGACATATTTGCCCGGCCCCGACAGCCCGTCCTCGAAGCGAAGCCCGCCGTCCGGGGTCACGGGTACGTTCATGAAGAAGTTGATGTTGTGGGCGATGTCCCGCTTGGTCAGGCCGTATTGCTCATTCTCCGCGACGGCCAGCAGATAGCTGTCGCGACAGGAATGCATGGTCCTCTTGTCGAGCGCGTAGCGGACGGCGTTGCTTTCCGCCGAGCATGCGCCGCCCAGCGTGTCGTGACGGCCCACCGTATCAGCGGAGATGGTCAGCAGCGGCCGGCAGAGATTCGACATGAGGACCGAGCCGCAACTCAGATAAATGTTGCCCTGCTCGCGGATCGTGTCGCAGGCGGAGTAATGCTCCGCGGGATCGTCGGCGTTGAAGAACAGCGTGTCGGCGGCCTGATTGCCTTCGAGATCGAGAATACGCAACGTCTCGCCCTGGCGGACGACATGCATCCAATAATCGCCGGCAGGCACGACCTTGCGATACTGCGCGGCGGCGGGATCGAGCGGGCTGTCCTTACGCATGAGCACCCCCCGCACAATACGCCGCTTGATAGAGGCGGTTGTTCTCAAAGCCGCGGCCGTTCTCCGGCGCCGACATGCGATTGGGATCGTCGGCCGCGGCGGGCGGGCCGTCGAAGATTTCGACCTCCACAGGCTTTCGCGGAAACGCCGGCGAAGTGCTGAGCGGATGCGCGCAGGTATGGAACAGTACGAGCGTCTCCATCTCGAACCGCAGTTCGACGGAGGCGCCAGGCGTCGCTGCCGCTTCGTCCAACGACAGCGACCCGTCATCGGCGGCGACGGCCTTGCTGAACCAGTTCACGTTGGCCGGAAGATCGCGGGTGCCGAGGCCGTATTTGGAGGCCTCGATGAGGAGGCTGTCGCGGCCGTTCTGGTACCAGTCGTTGCGATAGTCCTGATAGCCGTGCTCGCCCCACTTCGCGGCCAGGGACGCCTTCGTGCTGTTGCCGCAGACCGTGTCGTGCCAGCCGAACGTGTCGGCAACGATCGAGCAGAAGATGCGCCCCATGTCCGAGTAGAGGCAGTGGCCTTGCGTAAGCTTGAAGGTGTGCTGGCATTTCAGCGTGTCGGGCGCGTTGTAGCGCTCCAGCAGATTGAGGGGATTGAAGAAGACCATGCCGACATTGGCGCCGCCCTCTATATCGGTCAGCCTCAGCCGCTTGTTCCGGCCAAGCAGCAAAGAGCGGTGCTTTGCTCCCGGAAGCGTCTCCGACGCGATGCGTTCCATTATGACCTCCAAAGACCCGCCTGCGTGCGCGGGCTCAAGATGCGCCGGGCCGTCCCGGCATCCTGGAGATCCGCGGGAGGTCGTCCCCCCGCGGCAATCGCGGCCGATCAGGACGGCTTCGGCGCCGCTTGCGGCACGCCGCTGCCGGCGACCTTTTCCGGCCAGAGCGCGACATCGTTGGTGATGGTCGCCCCTTGTCGCGGCGGCGCTTCGTCCGCCGCAGGTTCGGTATCGCCGGAGAGCCTGGCACCGTAGCGTTCGCGCTCTTCCGGCAAATCGCGGGGACGCTCGAAGGCAATGATCCGCGTGCCGAGCGCGAAGGCTTCGCGCAGATCGTGCGTCACCATGACCACGGTCAGGTCGGTCTCGTTCCAGATGCGCTTCATCAGCACATGAATGTCGGCGCGAATGCCCGGATCGAGCGCGCCGAACGGCTCATCCAGAAGCAGGACCCGGGGTTTGCGGATAAGAGCCTGGGCGAGCGCGAGCCGCTGCTGCATGCCGCCCGACAGCGCCGATGGATATTTGTCCTCATTGCCGGCGAGGCCCACTTCGGCGAGCAGCGCTTCCGCCTCCTCGCGCGCGGCGCGGCGCTTCGCCCCCATCAGGTGACCGAACGCGCCCGTCATCTCGAACTCCCGGCCGATCATGACGTTCTCGACCGCCGTAAGGTGGGGAAACACGGAGTAGCGCTGGAAGACCACGCCGCGATCAAAATCCGGCTCGGGCTTGAGCGGTTTGTTCTCCAGCAGGATGGAGCCCCGGGTCGGCCGCTCCTCGCCGAGAAGCATGCGGAGGAAGGTCGTCTTGCCGCAGCCCGACGGGCCCACGAGCACGAGAAAGGCGCGCGGCTCGATCTCGAGGTCGATCTGCTCGAGCACGACGTGGTCGCCATATTCCTTCCAGACATGCTCGAAGACGATCTCGCTCATGACGCCCTCG
Source organism: uncultured Alphaproteobacteria bacterium (assembly GCA_963793075.1). Taxonomy (GTDB): domain Bacteria; phylum Pseudomonadota; class Alphaproteobacteria; order Rhizobiales; family Methyloligellaceae; genus Methyloceanibacter. The sequence continues at coordinate 625,971 of CAWBYO010000005.1, read as the reverse complement.
CTTGCGCAAACCAGGGATAGGCCTTGTGCTGCAGGAGCCGCAGGGCGAAATCCATGAGGAAGGCGAGGAACGTGATCCACACCACATAGGGGATGATGACATCCATGGAGAGATAGCGGCGCACGAGGAAGATCCGGTAGCCGAGACCGGAATCGGCGGCGATCGCTTCTGCCGCGATCAAGAACAACCAAGCCGGGCCGATCTCGAGACGAAGCGCATCGAGAAGCCGCGGCATGGTTTGCGGGAACACGACGCGCGAGGCGATCTGCGCGGTGGAGGCGCCGAGCGTCTGGGCCTTGATGAGCTGCTCGCGCGGAATGTCGCCGACACGCAAGGCCACATCGCGGATAAGTTTCAACGACGTGCCGATGACGATCAACGCGATCTTTGACGCCTCACCGAGACCCATGACGATGAACAGGATCGGCAGCAGGGCAAGCGGCGGCACCATCGACAGCGCGGCGACAAAGGGCCCGAATGTGGCATTCATGACGGGCAACAGCCCGATGAGGATGCCAAACACGAGCGCGATCGTCGCCGAGATGCCGAGCCCGACCAGAAGCCGCTTGAGACTCGACGCCGTGTCCGACCACAGGAGATATTGGCCGGTGCGGGGATCGGGCTCGAAGGCATAGGCCTTGACCGCCTCGCCCATGGTTTCGAAGCTCGGGAGCAGCTTGTCGTTTGGATTCTCCGCCAGGCGGAGATTCGATCCAATCGTATAGGCGACAAGCAGCGCCACGAACGGGAGCAGTGCCAGCGCGATGCGCGCCGTCCGGCTCAGGCGCAAATTAATGGCGCGCATGGGTCGCCTGCCCTGCCCGAACCCCGATCCCCCGTCGAGCCCTAGAGCTTGCCTTCCTCGGCCTCCTTCATGAACGTATCGTCGTAGCGGAACTTCACGTTGCCTTCGTCACCGAACACGGTCTTGTCGGGAAACTCCACGCCCACGGCGCCCGGCGTCTTGGCGTCCTTGCCGAGCAAAGACTTCTCGAACAGGAACTTGGAGACACGCTCCGTCGTCGTCTTGAGGTCGTCGCTGGTGACGAACGCCACGGCGTCTTTCGGATCGGAGAACAGCTCTGTCGTCTTGAGCATTCCGTCAAAGCCCGCAACGTCGGTTCCGGACGCCTTGGCCATCGACTCCTTGGCTTCGGCCTCGGACTGCATGGCTTTCATCGTGTCGTACCAAATGCCGGCGAGCGCCTTGCCGAACTTCGGATTGTCTTTGATGACCTCAGTGTTGACCACCATGAGGTCGATGATCTCGCCGGGAATCTGCGAGCTGTCGAACACGAGATGCGCATCGGGGGATTCGAGGATGGTGGAGACGATCGGCTTCCAGGTCACCACCGCCGTGACGTCAGGCGTCTTGTAGGCGGCGGCCATGTCGGCATCGGAGGTGTTGACGACCTTCAGATCTTTTTCCTCGGCGCCGATGCTCTCAAGCGCCCGCGCCAGCAAATAGTGCGACACGGAATATTCAACGAGATTGACGTCCTGGCCCTTGATCGCCTCGAGCTTGTCCTTGTCCTTCAGGATCACGGCATCGTTGCCGTTCGAGAAGTCGCCGACAATGACGGCCGTCGTGTCAACACCGCCGGCGGCGGGGATCGACAGTGCATCCATGTTGGTGATCGTCACCGCGTCGAAGGCGCCGGCGGTGAATTGATTGATCGACTCGACGTAGTCGTTGAACTGTTTGACCTCGATGGTGATGCCGTATTTGTCGGCCCACTTCTTCACGATGCCGGACTCCTCGGCATAGCCCCAGGGCATCCAGCCGACATAGATCGACCACGCGACCTTGAAGTCCTTCTTCTCCGCGGCGTTCGCGGGCGACAGCGCGACCCCTGCCAGGACCGCGACAGCAACCGCGCCGGTGAGAACGAATTTGATGAAACTGCGCATTGGCACCCCCTGTGCTCGCTTGACCATTTTTTCGGCCGCGCGGGGGCATCGATTACGAAACGGAAGGACCTCGGAAAAACGATAGCGGAGGCCTGTCCGTCCCGGCGCCGAAGCACCGCGCGGTATAGGTCTCCCGGGCTTTTATCCCGCCGTGGCTCCGCCTCTATCGTGAGACGGGAGAGCCTCTCTCGGACCTGACGCTGATAAGCCGGAACCCTAGAGGCGTTATGCCGAGTAAGACTGCAGGGGTCGTGCCAGTCGCGGCGGACTTGGAATCCCAGCAAAAATCGATCCGTATCCTGTTTGGCGCGAGTCCTCCTGCCTTTTCGCTGTGCAACGCGTCCAAAAACTAAGCGAAGTCGGCATAGAGGGCTCGGGGCAGCGTCGCCCTGTCGCGAACCGCTGAGGCGCTGGTTCCAGGCCGGGCCGGCGCCAATACTTCTCAATTCAAGGATTGCGGTCCGGCTTCCTGCCGCCGCGAGCGAAAGGGTCATTCCCGACCCCTTCACCCCCGTACCCGTACGGCGGGCGGGATACGCAGAACAAACCCCGCCAAGGGTCCACAACGTCACGGCCCGGGGATGGTTCCAGGCTTTTGCCTGACGGAGGTCAGCGGCCCGAACGAAAGGGGCGCGGCCCCTGAGCCGAGGGCCATGCAAGGGGAGCTAGGCGGGGATGAACTTCATCGCCACGCCGTTCATGCAATAGCGCAAGCCCGTGGGCTTCGGGCCGTCGTTGAACACATGGCCGAGATGGCCGCCGCAGCGGCGGCAATGGACCTCGTCGCGCAGCATGCCGAAGGACCAATCCTGGCTCTGCTCAACCGCGTTGTCGATGGGCGCATAGAAGCTCGGCCAGCCCGTGCCGGACTCGAATTTCGTCTCCGATTTGAAGAGCGGCAAATCGCAGCCAGCGCAGGCGAATATCCCCTCGCGCTTCTCCTTGTTGAGCGGGCTGGTAAAGGCCCGCTCGGTGCCCTCCTCGCGGAGCACGGCTATATTGCTCGGGGGTGAGGATCTTCCGCCACTCTTCGGGCGTCTTGGTCACCTCGAAGCCGCCTTCGGTGGCGGCCGCGGCTTCGCCGCCCCGCCATCTGACAACGCCGATGCCAGCCGCAGCGACGGCAACGGCGGCCGCCGTGCCCAAGAGAATGTCTCTTCGCGTCATCAATGTCGGCTCCTTGTGCGTTATGCCCTTGCAGGCCGTGCGTCATACCCATCGGCCGCGCAAAAAATCCGGCCAGCGCAAAAATTCTCTGGTGGAATCTAGGCACTCTCCGCCATGCTTCAAATCAACTTGCGCGCACGGGTGTTCACGTCCCTTTGTTCCTCGTCGCCCGCTCCCGGGGCGCCAAAATCAGCCCTCAGGAGGCCAAGTGCCGATGCGCGTGCTCGTCGTCGTTAACCCAAAGGCGTCCAGGGCCGCCGATGCCCTGCCCGCGCTGCCGGGCTGGTTCGCGGAGCGGGCGGACACGACTTTCGTCGCCAGCGGCTCACAGGACGAACTGAAGCAAGCGCTGACGGAACATGGGCCCGGCGCCGACCGGATCGTCATCGGCGGCGGCGACGGGACCATTTCGAGCGCCTTGCCGGAGCTTCTGGCGCTCGAAAAGCCGCTTGCGGTGCTGCCGCTCGGCACCGCCAACGACTTCGCCACCACGCTCGGCGTGCCGGCCGATGTCTATCAAGCAGCGGAGATCGCGCTTGGCGGACGCGCCCATAAGATCGATGTGGGCCTCGTCAATGGCATGCCGTATTCTGAACGTGGCGAGCGTCGGCGTGGCGGCCAATGTGGCGAATGCGCAATCGGCCGGCGCTGAAGCGCCGCTGGCGCATGTTCGCCTATGTCATCAGCCTGATCCACGCCGCGCGCGAGTCGACCCCCTTCGTCGTCACGCTCACCGTCGACGGCAAGAGCACGTGGTCGGGCCCGGTCTACCAAGTCAGCGTCGGCAATGGGCGCTTCCACGGCGGCGGCCTCACGGTCGCGGATCACGCGGCCATCGACGACGGCAAGCTCGATCTTTACCTCGTCTCGCCCGGACCGTTCTGGGAGCTCGTGGCGTGCATCACCCATCTGAAGTTCGGCTTCGCCAAGCCGGTGCTGTTGCAGCGCAGCTGCGCCGAGCACGTCACGATCCTGACGACATAGCCCCAAGCCGATCAATGCCGACGGCGAGACGCGGTCTGAGACGCCGGCCGAGTTCTCGGTGCTGCGGCATGGGCTGACCGTGATCGTGCCGCAACAGCTGCCCGCCGGTCATCGCGGCCTGACGGGGTCGGCTGAGGCGAAGGACGCGAGAAGCGAACGTGTTGGGTAACGCGGACTTAACCGCGCGAAGTTACCTGCACCGCCGGGATGACCATCACGCAGCGGACACCCTTGGCGGGAAAGGTGAGGGTCACGTCGCCTTCCAGCGCCCTGCCGACGACGGTCTCGATCATCGCCCGGCCAAAGCCGGAGCGTTCCGGCGGGCTCACTTCCGGTCCGCCCGTCTCCTGCCAAACCAGCTTGAGCTTGCCGGCGTCCTCGCAGAAGTTCCACTGGATGCGGATCTCGCCCTTCGGGTTTGAAAGTGAACCGTATTTTTCCGCATTGGCGGTGAGCTCGTGCAGGGCGAGCCCGAGATTATGCACCGCCTCCGGCTTCAGGATGACGTCCTCGCCCTCGATGGCGATCCGCGCGCCGAAGCGCTCCGCATGGGCCTCCAACTGCTGCTCGACCAGCATGCGGAGCGAGGCGCCATGCCAGTCGTCGGCGATGAGGAGATCATGGGAGCGGCCGATGGCGTAGAGGCGCGCGCTGAAGCGGTCGAGAAAGTCATCGACCGATCGCGTGCGCGAGGCAGTCTGCCGGGCGATGGCGTGGATCACCGCCAGCAAGTTCTTCGACCGATGGGTCAATTCGCGCAGCAAAAGGCGCAAATGATCCTCGTTGGCTTTGCGCTCGCTGATGTCGACGGCAACCGAAGCGGCACCGATGACGGTCCCCTCGGGCCCGCGCAACGGCTCGATGACGACGTAAAAGCTCCGCTCGCGCTCATGGAGCTCAAAGTCGACCTCTAGCTCTTGCGAGCTATCGGTCGCCATGGCTTGGCGCTTGGCCGCCATGATCTTCTCGGCCGCCTCGCCGGGAAGGACGCCGGCGTCAGTCTTGCCGATAAGACGGTCGTATTCGATGCCGTCGGGGAGATTATGCGCCCAGGTGAAGCGCAGATCCTTGTCCTGGCTGAATACCGAGATGGGCGAGCCGCGCAGCGCAATCTCGAAGCGCTGCTTCGCCTCGGCCAATTCCTTGGTGCGCGCCACTACCCGCTCCTCGAGCTGCAGGCGCGTCTCCCTCAGCTCTTCCAGGGTCTTTAGATGGGCGGCGATCTCCGCCTGCAGGCGGTCGCGGGACGGCACGCGACTTAAGGACGGTCCAAGCCACCACAGACCGAGCCCGGTGCCGAGCGCCAGCAACGCGGCCGCGCCCTTCAGCACGCCCTCGATGTCTTGGGCGGGCCGCCACGGGGTGAACACGGCGGCTAAATGGACGAGCCCGACGGCGAACACGAAGAGCAGAAAGAGCTTTACCAGTGCCGCTTCGCCTTCGCTGCTCTCCCCCCGCCGCTTGTAGAGATAGAGCAGGACCGCAGGCACAAGCAGAAAGGCCGCGGCGATGACCCCGTCGCCGACAGCGTTGAGCAGCGCCAGCGTCGTCGGCCAGTCCTGTTCGCTTGTCGTAAAGAGTGACGTTAGCTGGAGTTCCCATGGTTGACAGTCAATCCTTCACAACACGCCGGAACGCGGCGATTTCATGTGTCGGACGCAACACTCAGACGATCGCGGCGATGAGAGTGACGAGGAAGACGACAAGAAAGATAAAGAACAAAATGCGCGCGACGCCGCCTGCGGCCGACGCCACCCCGCCGAATCCGAACACGCCGGCCACCAAGGCGACGACGGCGAAGATGATCGCCCAATAAAGCAACATGCCTGACTCCTCACTCTCTCAGCCTCGCACTCAGTATCAATATAAAGGCGGTTCGCCGCCCCCCTTGCCGCTACGCCCCGCGTCGCTGCGTACTGCAAACGTTCGGTTTCGTGATTTCGTTGCACATCCGGCGCATCAAAAACCGGCAATAGCGGCCAGAAGCTCTTGCTCGGTAAACGGCTTCCGCACCAGCCGGGCCTCGCGATGGGCCGGCGGCAGACTCTCCGGCCCATAGCCGGTGACGAAGACGAATGGGATGCCGCGGGCGGCCAGCGCGTCGGCGATGCGGCCGGCCGGCTCGCCGGCGAGATGGGCGTCGAGCAGCGCGCCGCGCAACGGTCCGCGTTCGATCGTGGCGAGAGCTTCGGCGACCGTGCTGGCCGGACCGACCACGGCAATGCCCGCCTGTTCGAGGACGGCGACGATGTCGAGGGCAATGAGGAACTCGTCCTCGACCACGAGAATGGGGTGTGCGGTCATCACTCATTCACCTTCCGCGTCGTTGCGGCGCGCGCCGCGCATGACATCCATGCACTCTCTATTCTCCGGCGACGCAGCCCGCTTGGCCAGCGTTCACGGAACCCGCCTGCACGTTTGCGCGTTTCATCCGCATCACAGACAGGCCCTCACTTCGGTTATGGGGCCGCCAACAAAGGGAGTAGCATTCCATGAATTGGGATCGAGTCGAAGGCAACTGGAAGCAGCTGACCGGCAAGGCGCAGCAGCAGTGGGGCAAACTCACGAATGACGACCTTGATAAGGTCGAAGGCCGCCGCGTGGAGCTGGTTGGCAAAATCCAAGAGAGATACGGCATTGCCAAGGACGAAGCGGAGAAGCAGGTCGATAGCTGGCTCCAGAGTATGTAACCACACGCCGGTTCGCCGCGTTGCCGACGGGAGCCTTATGAAGCCCCCTTTGGCGCGCGGCGTGCCCGCTCAATCCCCCGACCCCAGCCTCTTGGCGCGAGGCGCCCGCGTTCCCCCTCCCCAACTGACGCCGAGGTTCTCACCATGCTGACGACAATCCTCATCATCATCCTCATCCTGGTTCTGCTCGGCGCGGTTCCCGCTTGGCCCTATAACCGTGGCTGGGGATACGGCCCCTCCGGTATCGTCGGGCTTATCCTGGTCATCCTGCTGATCCTGCTGCTGCTCGGCAAGATCTGACGCCGGTAACCGACGCTGCGTCCGCCAGCGTCAGGCGCTGGCCGACGGTTGCTCGCGCAGGCTCGCGGTGCGCTCGAAGAACAATGCCTGAGACACGATGGCCTTCACGGTATCCGGTTGATACGGCTTGGTGATGAGGAAGGCGGGCTCGGGCCGCTCGCCGGTCAACAGCCGGTCGGGATAAGCGGTGATGAAGATCACCGGCACCTGGAACGACGCAAGCATTTCGTTGACGGCATCGAGACCCGAACTGCCGTCGGCAAGCTGGATGTCGGCCAGCACCAGGCCTGGCTTGTGCTTCTCCACCGCGCGCAGGGCCTCGCTATGGGTCCGGGCAACGCCCGCCACGCGATGACCAAGCCCCTCGACAATGCTTTCGAGATCCATGGCGATCATCGGCTCGTCCTCGATAATCAGCACGTCGGTGGCGACTTGCATGGCGATCTCGCGCCCTGCGGTGTCAATTAGCGCTTCGGTGTTCGACAGGCTGGTGTTGAGGATGATCGCCGCCTCGTCCGGCGAGAAGCCTTCGACGGAACAGAGCAGGAAGGCCTGACGCGGCAGGGGCGTGATCTGCTCGAGCTTGCGGTCGACAACCGTTTCCCCGCCATTGACGATCGTCGGCTTCAAATTGATGCCGACGGAATTCCACAGGCCGAGGAAGGTCCGGTAAAGCGCAATGCGCGGGTCGAGACTGTCGTCGAACGACGAAGCATCCTCGGCCAGCACCTCAAGGGTGGCCGCCACATAGGCATCGCCGGCGGCTTGCGTGCCGGCCAGCGCCCGGGCGAAACGACGGAGGTAAGGAAGGTGCGGCGCGATCGTTTTCGACAACGGCATCGATCTGACTTTCTCTTTTTGGGCAACACCCCGCCGGTCGGCAGTTTCGCACAAACCGGTAGCGAGTGGGGGAATTTAGAAATGCGCGAAGCATGGGTCAAATGCCAATGGACCGGTAAAAGTTCCCTCCATTTGGAACCATTTGAACCTTCGAGGGTTTTTGTAGACTCAAACGCGCGGCGGAATGCGTTAGACTGTACTCGTGGGTAACGAGCTGACAAGGAACCGCCGTGGAACGAAACGACAAAAAAAAGGCCAGCAGCCGAATGACGGCAAACGTCAGTAAAGAGCGCGCCGGCCCCCAGGCCATCAAGGAGGGTGCCCCGGTGCGAGACGGCATGTCCCCTGTTCTGCAAGCCCATATCGGACGCCAGGTGCGGGCGATGTTCGACGAGGTCGCAGAAGAGCCGATCCCCGATCATCTGTTGCGATTGCTCCAGGATCTCGACAAAAGCGGAGAAAAATAATTTGCCGCAAGCCGTTTCCCAGGAGCTCAGAGAGTCTCTCGTGGCGCAGATCGGCAGTCTGCGGGCGTTCGCCGTGTCGCTGTGCGGCGACCGGGACCGCGCAGACGATCTGGTGCAAGAGACGCTGTTCAAGGCGTGGAACCATTTCGATTCGTTCAAGGAAGGGACGAATCTGAAGGCCTGGCTGTTCACCATACTGCGCAACACCTATTTCTCCGAGCGGCGCAAACGCAAGCGCGAGGTTGAGGACGCCGACGGCAAATACGCGGCGCGGCTCGCCAGCCGTCCGGCCCAGCCCGGCCACATGGACATGCAGGACTTCCAGGCCGCATTAGTGCGCCTGCCGGACGATCAGCGTGAAGCCTTGGTTCTCGTCGGCGCGGCGGGCTTCTCCTACGAAGAAGCCGCGGAGGTTTCGGGCTGCGCCGTGGGCACCATTAAGAGCCGCGTCAACCGGGCGCGAAACCGCCTCGCCGACATGCTCGAGCTCGACGCGGACGAGGACGGGACGCCTAAGGCCAAGAGCGCTTAAGAGATCGCCGAGGCCTCGGCGAGCGATGCCGCGCGGCGAATTAGCTGAGCAGAATGGTGATGACCGCCGGCGGCAGCGCTTCTAAACTCTTCTGAAACATTACTGCTCCCTCGCCGCGTTCGGTCCTTTGCATCGCAGCACGGACGAAGGGACCACACGAGCCTCAAACCGATAAACCGATGGGGAGGCCTGCCCTGCCATGAAGACGCTCTCAGCCGCCGAGCTCGACCAAGCCAAACTCGACCCGGGCTCCGTGTTCCAGCGTCCGGAAGATGTTCTCGCCACGTCTCTATCGACGGACGACAAGAAAACGATCTTGCTTCGCTGGGAAGAGGACGCCGACGATCTGATGCGGGCCACCGGCGAAGGCATGCCGCCTGAGGACAATCGCCGCCGCTCCGGCGGAACTGCTGCGCGCGGTGCAGGCGGCGCTGGAGCAGCTGGACGGCGCCTAAGGCTTGCGTCCAGCCAAGGGCGGGCTCGTCCGCTCCCGTCACAGATTTTATCGTTTAAAATCTTTAGGTTAGCGCGGAACCCTTTGGGGCTTCATGCGTTTTCCCTTGGCATATCTGCAAGCTCCCCAAAAGATCGGAGGATATCCATGGCAACGACCAAGTTCGACGCTGCCGGCGAACCGCATACCGAAGTGACGACGACCGAGGCCCGCCAGGCAACGCAATGTGGGGATGATCTGGGTGCTCGGCGTCTCGCTGGCTCTGGCCGTGATCGCCGGCGTGGCGCTCGGTTTGGGCTGGATTACGCTCCCCTGGAGCGTCTGACCCCTTGATGTCGGGGCACGGAAGACAAATCTCTAGGTTGAGCATCCCGAACTGATGGGGACGAACCGTGGGATTCCGTCTTGGCCGTTTCGGTGCCGCGATTATCGCCGCGACCCTCCTGCTCGCCGCCTCGCCTGCGTCGGCCAAGCCGGCTGAGTCGCACGACGATTCCCTCTACTCCCAGTTCGAGAGCCTGACTTCGAGACTGAAGGCGGACAGCGCGCGGGCGCTCGACGCGGCCGGTGCCGCTACCGCCCGCGCCATCGAGGCGAGCAAGGGCGCCATCGCCGAGATCCAGACGGATGCCGGCCCGCGCCTGGAAACTTTCCGCCAGACGTTAAACGAGCAGAAAGCCAAGCTTGCCACCATCGGCGACGGACGCGGCTGCGCGCTTCGACGCGTGGAAGCAGGCGGCCACGAAATCTTGGTCCGAGATGTGGTCCGACACGTGGACCGAGTTCTTGGAGCGATACTTGGACGGACTCTTGGGCTGAGATCCACCGCGCGGCCGCCGAGACCCTCGACCGGTTCCGCGACTGGATCGCCGTGCAGCCCGATAGCGAAGAGAAGACTGAAACCCCCGTTTAGACCTCCTGCGAAGATAGAGAGACCTGAGATGACCGATACCCCCAAGAATCGACCAGACCGACAAAGAGTGGGCAGACCTGCAGCGCGATCTCGACACGCTGGGCGACCAGCTCGGCAGCTTGCGTGACCACACCGCCGCCCTCGGCGACACGGTGGTCGCCAATCTGGAGGCGCGCTACCAGGATGTGAGAAACAAGAGCCTCAGCTTCCGCAACGCCACGGAAGCGCAGCTCGAAGAGATGCGCCGGATGGCACTGGAGCAGGCCAGCCAGACCCAGAGCTCGCTGACCGAGGCCGGCGCGAAGTCCGCCGAAGTGGCCAAGGAAACCGCCCGCCAGGCGTGGGAGCGTTCGGAGCCCCTGCGCCAGGGCGCGCAAGAGGTCGGCAAGGGCTTCGTCCGCGCCTGGTCGGAGCTTGCCGCCTCGTTCGGCAAGGCCGCCACCAAGATCCAGACGGCGGACAAGTCGTCCACCGGCGAAGAAGGCCATAAGCCGAGCTAAGACTATTTAAAGAGCGCACACCTAAAAAAATGCCCGGGTCGAAAGGCCCGGGCATTTTTGCGTGCGGTCACATGCGTCGATCGGCGCCGAGGCGATCAGCCGGCGTGGACCGGCGCGCGCGCATCGGCTTTGCGCGGGCTGCATCAGCTCGGCGCGAACCAGGCCGCGCACCGAGTTGCCGAGATAGATGCGGTCAGCGCGGGCGAGATCGGCAGGAGTCAGCACCGCCTCGCTCGCCGCCGCGCGCGGCAGGTCAAGTAGTTCCTCGCGCAGCGTGCCAGGCAAGAGACCGCAAGCCAGCGCCGGAGTGAACAGGCGGCCGTCCTGCTCCAGAAACAGCGTCGTTCGCGTGCCTTCCGTCAGCTCACCCCGCTGATTGAGAAACACGACCTCGTCGCAGCCGGTGAGCGCCTTCTGCCGCTCGATCTCGTTGTCGTAGAACTGCCGCCGCGTGGTCTTGTGGTAAAATAGCGGGTCCTTCTCATCGACGCGCTGATCGGAAATCACGAAGCGCCACACCGTGTCCTTGGTGGGCAGCGTGATCTCCGTCGCGGTGACGGCGATGGCGCCGTCCTCGGCCAGCAGCAGCCTGACCATGGCGACGGGTGCGCCGATTTTGGCCGCTTGCGCATCCAGCGCAGCCAGCACCGCCTCACGCGAGAACGGATAGCCGAAATGATGAGCCGAGGCTTGCAGCCGTGCCAGATGCCGCTCGAGCAGATGGAACCCCTCCCCCGTTTCGTAGCGCAAGGTCTCGATCAACTCGAACGGCGTATCGATCTTGGTGAGGAAGTGGGCCTTGAGCAGACATTCCTCATATTCCGACTCCTCCCTGGAATCGGCGACGATGCCGCCGCCAATGCCCATCTCGCCGCCGGTATCGTCGAGCACCACGGTGCGGATCGCCACGTTGAACTGGGCGTCGCCAGAAGGCGCGATGTGGCCGATGGCGCCGGTATAGATGCCGCGCGCCTCACGCTCGAGTTCGCGAATGATCTCCATGGCGCGGACCTTCGGCGCGCCGGTCACCGAGCCGCAGGGGAACAGCGCGCGCAGCATGTCTTTCAGGCCCATGTCGGAGCGCAACTCGGCGGTGATGCCCGAGGTCATCTGATGCACCGAGCGGTAGGTCTCCACGGTGAACAGATCGGTGACCTCGACGGAGCCGATCCGTGACACGCGGCCGAGATCGTTGCGGAGCAAATCGACGATCATCAGATTCTCGGCGCGCTGCTTCTCGTCCATGGCGAGCCACGTCTTGAGGCGCGCGTCTTCGCGCGGGGTGCGGCCGCGGGGTGCCGTGCCCTTCATGGGCCGCGTCGACATATGCTGGCCGTCGCGGCGGAAGAACAGTTCCGGCGACAAAGACAGCACATGCAGGCCCGGCATGCCGATGAGCCCGCCATAGGCGACGCGCTGCTTGCGGCGCAAGCCCGCATAGAGCGCGACCGGATCGCCTTCGAAGTCGAAATGGAATTTCTGAGTGAGATTGATCTGGTAGACGTCGCCGGCGGTGATGAAGTCCTTCACCGCGGTGAAGGCGGAGGCATATTCCTCGCGCGTCCAGGACAGGTTGAGGTTGGAGATCTTGGCGCGCTCGGCCCCGCCATTGGCCTCGAGCCAGGCGCGCGTCTCAGCGTCATCGAGGGGGCGCGGTTCCCTGAACAGGCCGATCCAGAATAACGGCGTGCGGCGCGACTCGGGCAGCAAGTGCCTCAGTTTCGGCTCGAGGCAATAGCCGAGTTCGTAAGCGAAGAAGCCGGCGGCATGGAGCCCGCGCGCCAGACCGTCGGAGATCGTCTGAAGCGCCGCTTCGACCTCATCCGGATCGCTGACCGTGACGATTTCTTCAGGCGCGGTGAACAGCAGGCTGCGGCCGCCCGGTGTCAGGCTGTCGTCAAGAAGCACATAGGGCAAAGCGGTCATCGAAGGGCGCCGGTCACGGGATCAAAGCCAAGCATAGAGGATATGGGCGCCGGGTGCGTCAACATCGAGGCTCTTAAGCGAGCCCAGTTTGGACTCTAGGCGAGGATCAGCATTTCGCCTTTGCCGAGCACGGCCATATCGCCCATGAGACGCCGGGCGCGAGCGCCGAGGCGGATGCGGATATCCTGCTCGTGGAGCCATTTCTCGAGGAGCCGCAGATAATCGAACTCCATCACGCCGCAATCACTGAAAGTGGGCAGGATGTCCTTGGGCTTCTCCAGGAAGACGAGGCTACCGCGACGGTTGCCATAACCGGCGTAGCGGCCGGCGCCGCGCCTGAGCACAAGCGTGCCTGCGATCATCCGGCCGCCGGCATAGTCGCCCGCCTTGCCGCCGACGACCACGAGGCCGCGGCGCATGCGCTCGCCGAGAAGGGCCCCGGTGTCACCGCCAATCGTAACGAAACCGCCCTTCATGCCCATGGTCTCGCCGAGCGCCACGCCGCAGGCCTGCTCGCCAACATTGCGGCGAATGGTGATCTCGCCACCGGCCATGCTGGCCCCGGCAAGCACGCCGGCACTGCCCGTCACGCCGATCTTGCCGGCCGTCATGCGCGCGCCGAGATAGGCGCCCGCGTCGCCGTCGACGAAGATGGCGCCAGCGTCGAGTCCGGCGCCGATCTTGTCGCAGCGATCGTCGGTGCCGACGAAGTGGATATTCTCCGCGTCCTTGCCCTTCACCTTGAAGGCATCGCCCACCGTGAGGGTCTCGCGCGTGGTGCCGATCGGCAGCGCCTCGATCTCCTTACGGCTCAAGCCGCCCAAACGCGCGGGCACCAGCGCCGACAGGTCGAGCCGCTGGCCCGGGCGCGTCTTTCAGCTCGAAGATCAGCGCGCTCACCCGACGATCTCCTTGAGGTGGAAGTGATGGGGCCCGAGATTGCCGCCATAATTGCCGGCGGTGATATGGGTGACGCCTTCCCGCGCACCGCCCTTGGCGATGGCATGGATGCCCGCATGCATCGCCTTGGCGATAGCGTCGGCGGTCAGTCCGTCGATGACGATCTCCAGCACCGCTTCCACATTGAGCGGCAGCGCCGACTTCACCGCGCCCTTCAGGCTCGGACAATAGGCGTCGTTGGTCGAGGCGATCTGGCCCTTGTATTTGGAGCCGACCTTGGAGCCTGAGCGCACGATGCCGCCGGGGAACGGGGTGATCACGTCGGGCACGTCGGCCATGGCCTTGACCGCGCGGGTGCAGGCGTCGAGCACGGCTTTATGGGTCTTGCCCAGCACCAGGAGATTGCCGCCGCCCACGGCCTTCTTGGTCATCCCGGTCTTTTCCTCGCAGACGAACTCGCCGTCCATGACGGGAATGCGCCAATAGCGTTTGCCGCCGAGCACTTTCGACATCTGCCAGCCGTCGCCGAAGAAGCGGAGCGACGAGCCCAGCTTCAGCGACTTCTCGCCCTTGAGCCCGGCGAAGCAGGCCGAGCCCGGGCTGGTCAGCACGCATTGGCCGACGCGATTGCGGAGCTGCGTCTGAAGCTTGTCGGCGTTCATGGTGAACAGCAGCACGGCGACGCCGGGACGACCGTCGGGGGTTTCTTTCCGGGACAGCGTCCGCTCGATGCCGGCCTCGGCGCCGCAAGCGATCACCGAGGTGGCGAAACCGGTCATGGTGCGCGCCGAGATCAGCGCCCATTCCAGCGTTGGCGCCGTGATGATGATCCGCGTGCCGACCATGGGAAAGGCCTCGGCAAACGTCTCGACAATGGTGACGCCTTTGACTTTCAGCTCTGGCATGTCAGCTCGACATTGGAATTGTCGCGAAGCGGTCGCGACGGTGGGTGACGGCGTCGGTCACGCCGAACCAGGACGGATCGGCGCCATAATAGCAGTCGTAGAACGCCTTCACGCGCTTCTCGATCTGCGCGTCGAAGCCAGGCTCGACGTGATAGCAGCGGCCGTAAGTGACACGCACGACCTTGCCGTTACGTACCACGAGGCCGCCCGACTTGAACACGAGATCGGCGGCGGAGAACATCTCTGTCTTGTTCTTCTTCTCGGTGTAAACGGCGACATCGGCGATGGCGCCCGGCCTCAAATGGCCGCGGTCGGTGAGGCCCATCAGCTTCGCGGGCGCCGCACGGGTGATAATGGCCAGCTCCGACAGGGTCAACTCGCGGGTGATCCCGGCCAGATTGGACACCTCGCGCGCGGCCTCGGGCAGTTCGTCGAGCCAGCGGGCGCGCTCGTCCTTGTCCATGAGCAGGTGGAAGATCTCCGGGTAACGCACGAACAGCGCGCCGTTCGGATGATCGGTCGAGAACAGCACGCGCCAGGGATCCTCGGCCATGAGGAAGATTTCGAGCCCGATGGCCCATTGCAGCGCGTTGACGAAGCTCTTTTTCTTGTAGTTGTAGGGCACGACGCCGGTGCCGTTGCCGTCGCCCTGATTGAGAGCCCATTTCTTCGGGCTCGCCGCGCGGCGCCCATCGAACTGGCGCAGGATGTCGCCGGAGATGGTGACGGTCTGACCGAACATGACCTGACCGACATCGACGGTGGCGTTCTTGTGCTGGTTCACCGCCTCCATGAGCCGCGGCGCGCCGGACGAGAAGCCGCGGTCGCCGCCGTCGCCATAGCCGTAGAACTGGATATGGGCGAAGTGAATGGGCAAGCCTTGGGTCGCTTCGAGAGTGGCGACCGCCGTTTCCACATTGCCGGCGATGCCGAGATTGTTGCAGTGGACATGGGGCGGATGCGGGATGCCGAGACCAGCCACCGCGGTCTGCATCGCCTCGACGATGGCGCGCGACGACACGCCGTAATCTGGCACCTCGTCGTCGAGGCCGAATTGGCGGTCGTTGAACTTGAACGCCTCGGAGCCGCCGGCATTGATGACCTTGAGGCCGATCGCCTTGGAATGATGGAGGGTCCAGGCGACATAGTCCTTCAGCTCGTCGCCGCCGCCGCGGCCGTCGCGCAACAATTCGAGCGTATAGTCGTCGTTGCCGAGAATGACGAGCCCGGCCACGTCGATGATCGGGATCGAGGCGAGCTCGACCTGCGCCTCGATGGCGTGGGTCGGGATCATCGCCGGCTCGATGACCGTGGTGTAGCCCATCTCGGCATAGCGAATGCCGGTGGCGTAGGCGCCCCAGGAAGCGGGCGAGGCCAGGATGGGCTGGCCGTCTTGGGCGGCGAGAGCCGGCAGTTCCGGCATCAACTGTCGGCCAAGCGTGACGTTGGTCCCGGCGATATGGGAATGCACGTCGATGGCGCCGGCCATGACGATCTTGCCGGTGACGTCGTAGACCTCGTCCGGCGTGCGGCCTTCCGGGGCCGCGACGATGCGGCCGTCCTCGATGAAGAGATCGCCGACGCCGTCGCGGTTATTGGCCGGATCGATGATACGGCCGCCTCTGAGCTCGATGAGCATCAGGCCGCCCTCCGCTCGTCGACCAGAAGCTCGGCGATGCGGGTGAGCACGGCGGCGACCGTCGGCTTGTCCTTATTCGCCTTGACCGCCTTGACCATGCCGATGCCGGAAATGGGCGAGAGGTAAAGTGCCGCATCGTGATCGCCGGCGGCACGCGCCACCTCGATGACGATATCGTCCTTGGCCGCGCGGCCGGGATTGGCGGACAACACGATGGCGCTCACGCCTTTCGGCCGCGGCGCGGCTTCGCCTGCAAGCGCATCGATCCACACCAGCGCGTCGGCCTCGCCCGATTTGAGCAGGCGATCGGTGTCGTAGGCCCAGGCATCGTGCTGGGGCACCGCGCCGGCGAAGCTCGTGCGCACGGGCAGGCCGCAGGTCCAGGTGGAACAGAGATTGACGCCGTCGCCATTGCCGGGGGCCGCCACGGCGAGAATCGCCGCGCGGGTGGTCATGACCAGATGGCGGACCATATCCAGCACGGTGTGCAGCACGGGCTCTTCCAACTCGGCTGGGTCGTAGACGAAGACGGCGAAGGCGGATTTTCGCAAGCGCACGGCCGTCTCGTCGACCTTGGCCGCAAGCGCCTTGTCACGACTCTCGAAACGACCTTCGCGCAAGGATGCGGCGAGCAGGGCCACGAGTTCGGGAAGCGCCGTCCGGCTATCGACCGCGGTCGTGCGCACGCCCTTCGGCATCTTGGTGTTGTCTGTCTTGTCGGTCCCGAGCAGAATCAGCTCGCGCTTGTTGTCGCCGGGACGCGGCAGGCCCGGCTTGGCCGGAAACAGCTTCTCCAGGAGATCGGGATCGCGGCCGAGCGGCCCCTTGCCGATCAGCACGACGGTATCGGCGCGATTGCGGACCTCGCCGAAGCTTGCCGGCGTGGCGCCCGTCTCGCGCATGACCTTGGAGGCGCGCATCAGTCCGGTGCTGGCGGCGTGATCGATAACGCCGCCGAGCGTCTCGGCCAGGCCGAGCGCGGCCGCGGCGCCGGCAATATCGGTGAAAAGACCGCCGAAGATCGGGAATCGCGCGCGACCAAGCAAATCCGCTGCACGTTCGAGCGCGCTGTCCAACTCGGCCTCCTCCCCCACCGCCTTCGCCATAGCGGCGCACAATTAAACGGGTGACCCCAGTGGCGCAAGCGCGCGAATGCGCTCATCCGGTCTGAAGTCGCCCCATGAAGCGGTTAACCGCCTACACCGTCTATGGTTCTGGGGACGACGCTGCGCCCAAGGGCAGATGACGTTTTTCTGTCGGCTCTCGGATCAGCTCTCGGGTCAGCTCTTGGGCTTGTCGTATTTGATATAGGAGAATCGCATGTCGTCGGCGGGCGTGCCTTCCAAAGCGCCGCCCTCCTTGCCAGGCTGCCAGCACACCACATCCTCGATTTTCTTGGCGAGCTCGAAGTCCTTGTCGGAGATGCCTTTGGCCGCGTGGTTCATCAGCCGCACCTCGACCCAGGCATAGGACGCGGTGATGTCGGGATGGTGCCAGGCAGCCTCGGCGAGATGGCCGATCGTGTTGATGACCATCAGCGTGCCCTTCCAGCTGTTGGTCTTGTATTTGCGCCTGATCCAGCCGTCTTCGAGATACCAATGCGGCAGCTCTTGCTTGAGCCGGGCTTCGACCTCGGCGTCGCTATAGGTCCGTTCTGACGTTGCCATATTTGCCGTCTTTTGAAACAGTGGGCCGCATTTCCATTCTTGCGCAGAGCATATCAGAGGCACCCAGACGATCAAAGGAGGCCTTTCGAGGTGAGCCGCATGTCAGATCTGGAGCGTAATATGACTGCCGTAATGGGCTTTTACGATCTGGCCTTCAATCAGTCACGGCCGCGCGAGGCGATGGCGCTTTTTCGGTTGGATGACGCCGGAAAGATTGTAGAGCACTGGGACGTGTTGCAAGTCGCGCCGAAGACTTCGGCAAATTTCAACGGCATGTTTTGACGTCCACTGGTTCGCGGTCCGTTTTGCTTAAGTCCGACTCCATGCCCCCTTCCCCTGTCGTCGCGGTGACCACGACCGCGCGCCTGCATTTCGGGTTCCTCGACCCGAGCGGGCGCGGGGCCCGGCCATTCGGCAGTTTCGGCCTGTCGTTGGACCGGCCGTGCACGCGGCTGAGCCTCCAGCGCGCCAAGACGTCCGAGGTGAGCGGGCCCGAGCATGCCCGCGCCGGACGCTATCTGGCCGCCATCGCCGAAAGCTGCGGCATCTCCCAGGCCTATCGTCTGCGGATGGAGGAGGCGATTCCCTCCCATGCCGGGCTCGGCTCGGGCACTCAGCTGGCGCTGGCGGTGGGCTCCGCCTTCGCCGCAGCCGAAGGTCTCGACCTCACGCCACTCGACATCGCCGGCCGGTTGGAGCGCGGCGCCCGGTCGGGAATCGGCATCGCCACCTTCGAGACGGGCGGCGCGGTGCTCGACAGCGGTCCGGTCGACGGCACCCTGCCCCGGCTCATGTCACGCGTCGCGTTTCCGGAAGCCTGGCGGGTGGTTCTGATTTTCGACGACGACACCAAGGGGCTCGACGGGGCGAGCGAGGTGGCGGCCTTCGAGGCCCTGCCGGACTTCCCGGAGGCCGAGACCGCCGATCTCCGCAACGCGCATCGTCGAGGGCGCGCTGCCGGCCTTGACCGCATCCGATTTCGCCGGTTTCTGCGCCGAGGTCGGGCATCTGCAGGCACGCATGGGGGCGTATTTCGGACCGCTGCAGGGCGGCGGCCCCTATACCAGCCCCGCCGTGGCGGACGCGCTCAACTGGCTCCGCAGCCAAGGCGTGACCGGCCTCGGCCAGAGCTCATGGGGCCCGACCGGCTTCGCCTTCGCCGCCACGGAACAGGACGGCCAAGACCTGTTGTCGGCATTGCGGACGCGCGGGGCCGGCACGGGTCTTCGCCTGGAGCTGGCCCGCGGGCGCAATGCAGGCGCCGAGATCGCCATAGGCTGAACGAGGAAATCGGTAACACTCGCCGATCGAGGCGCTTTGACGCCGCGCCGATTATGCTAAAGCGGGGCACTCAAGAGCCGTCACATTCGCGACCCGCGCGAGGCGCGACAAAACTACGGGAGACCAAAGATGGCGCTGCCGCGCATTCTGCACATGATCACGCCGCTCAAGCATATGAGCCCGTTCGACGTCAACATGGCGCTGGACGCCGGCTATGACCACGCCATTCCCTACACCAACGTCACCGTCGACGACGTGTATGGCCTGGTGCAGGACGCGATCTTCTCGCGCAGCCCCGACGGCATCAAGCGCACCGGCATGTTCATCGCCGGCAAGAAGGCCATCGAGGCGCTCGAGATGATGGACCGCGCCAGGAAGGCGATGGTGCCGCCGTTCGAGATTTCGGTGTTCGCCGATCCGGCCGGCTCCTTCACCACCGCCGCGGCTATGGTGGCCTGCGCCAAGGTGGCGTTGAAGAACAAGTTCAACACCGACCTCAAGGACAAGCGCGTCATTGTATTCGGCGGCACCGGCGTCGTGGCGTTCGCTTCGGCTGTCATCGCGACGATGGACGGCGCCAAGGCGGTTCTGGTCGGCTATGACGGGCCGGAGCGCGTGCGCCGGCTGACGATGGAAGCCAATGCGAGGTTCGAGGTCGATCTCGGCTATGCCGACGGCACCACCGAGGAGCAGAAGGCGGAACTGGCCAAGGACGCCGACATCATCTTCACAGCCGGTCCGGCGGGGCGGCAGCTTCTCAGCCTTTCGCAGATCAAACCCGCCAAGGACCTCAAGGTCGTCGCCGACGTCAACGCGGTGCCGCCGCACGGCGTGGAAGGTGTCGGCATCAAGGACAACGGTGCGCCGATCGAAGGCACAAACGCGCTCGGTATCGGCGCGCTGGCCATTGGCGACGTGAAGTACAAGACCGAGAGTGGGCTCTTCAAGGAGATGATCGAGGCCGAGAAGCCCGTCTATCTCGATTTCCGTGCCGCATACAAACTCGCCCAGAAGCTCGCCTCCTAGGGGCGCGCAACCTGGCCGCACGCGCTCTCGGCGCGGCACGCTCCTGATCGCGGCGATTTCGGGTCGGGCGTTGGCGGCAGCGGCGGTCGAAGCCGGCTACGACGCGCTCGTGGCCGACTTCTTCGCCGATGCCGATACCCACGCGCTGGCCGCCGCCTGCCGCAAGCTGCCGAACGACATCGGCAAAGGCATGCAATGGCGGAGCTTGCGGCCGGCGCTCGAGGCGCTTGCCAGTCAGGCGCCCTCACCGCTTCTCGGCGTGATCTACGGGTCCGGGTTCGAGGGCCGTCCAAACCTCCTCACCAATATCGCCGCGCGCTGGCCTCTGCTTGGCAACGACGCGGGCACGGTCAAGAAGATCAAGGCGCCGGAGACATTCTTCGGCACGCTCGAGCGGCTGGGCATCGCTCATCCCCACACACGCACCGAACGGCCCGCCAAGGATGCGGGCTGGATTGCCAAGCGGCGCGGCGGGGCCGGCGGCAGTCATGTGGTGCCGAGCCGGCTGCAAAAGGACGCGAGCGACGTCTACTTCCAGAGATTGATCGAGGGACGCGCGGTGTCGGCGCTGTTTCTCGCCAATACGCGCGATTGCCGCATCATCGGCTTCAGCGAGCAATGGACGGCGCCGGCGCCGCTTCGCCGCTTTCGCTATGGCGGGGCGGTGCGGCCTGCCGTCTTGCCAGTCGCCGCCGCTGCCGAGATGGCACGGGCCGTGGCGGCTGTGGCCGCCGCCTTCGGCCTCACCGGGCTCGGCTCCGCCGACTTCGTGGTGAAAGAGAATCAGGCCTTTTTGCTCGAGATCAACCCGCGACCCGGCGCCACACTCGATGTCTTCGCAGGCGCGGCAAAACCGCTGCTCGGTCTCCATGTGGACGCGGTGACACGTGGCAGGCTCCCCCGGGAAAGCTTGGCATTCGAGGGTGCTGCCGCCTCGGCAATCGTCCATGCGCCGAAGGGCCTCATTGTGCCGCGCAACATGATTTGGCCCTCCTGGGCGGCGGACTTACCAAAGCCCGGCGAGCAGATCGACAAACAGCGCCCGATATGCACTGTACTGGCCCGCGCCGGGACCAGAGGGCGTGCCAAGCGCCTCGTCGAGACCCGAAAAGCCAGCCTGCTGGCCAAGATTTAAAAACTTTGTGAGGGCAATAATCGTGAACAAGAAGACCGAAGGCAGCACCAAGCCCCAAATGGAACGACCGAGCGTCAACGCGCAGGTCGCCCCGCTGGTCCGCCGCCTCATGGATAATGCCGCGGCGCTGCGCATCGGCGTGACCAAAGGCTCGCTGGGCGAGACCCTCATCGATTGCGGTGTCGACGTCGTCGGCGGTCTCGAGGCGGGGCGCCTTCTGTCCGAAGTCTGCCTCGCCGGTCTCGGCCAGGTGACCTTCGAGACGACCAGCACCGAAGATCCGTGGCCGTTCATGGTGACCGTGCATACGAGCCAGCCCGTGCTCGCCTGCCTCGGTTCGCAATATGCCGGCTGGAGTCTTTCGGTCGACGACAACGGCAAGAAATTCAACGTCCTCGGCTCCGGCCCGGCCCGTGCCATGGGCTCCTCGGAGAAGCTGTTCGACGAGCTCGGCTATCACGACAAGGCCGAGAGCGCGGCGCTCGTGATCGAGGCGGACAAGGCGCCGCCGCCGGCTTTGGTCGAGCATGTGGCCAAGGCCTGCAAGCTCAAGCCCAAGAACCTGACCATTCTCTATGCGCCGACATCGAGCCTCGCCGGCACGGTGCAGATCGCCGCGCGCTGCCTCGAGGTCGCGCTGCACAAGGCGCACGAGCTGCACTTTCCGCTTGATCATATTGTCGACGGCATCGCCACGGTGCCCGTGCCGCCGCCGGCACCGGGCTTCATCGAGGCCATGGGCCGCACCAACGACGCCATTATCTATGGCGGCCGCGCGCAGCTCTATGTCAGGGGCGACGCCGCGGCAGCCAAGAAGCTCGCCGACGAGCTGCCGAGCCTCAAGTCGAAAGACTACGGCAAGCCGTTCGCCGAGCTGTTCGCCGCGGTGAAAGGCGATTTCTACGCCATCGATCCGATGCTGTTCAGCCCGGCCAAGGTGACAGTGACGGCGCTCGAGACCGGCGAGAGCTTCCAGAGCGGCCATATCGACGCCGCCGTGCTCTCCCGCTCCTTCGGCTAGACGCCCATGGCGACCGCGGTCCCGCCCAACCCCGCCATCATTCTTTTCGGCGACGGGCGGGATTGGCATGGGCGGAGCCTGCTCCGGGCCTTCAAGCGGCGCGGGATCAAGCCGCTGGTCGCCCCGCTGGCGACTTGCGGCTTCTCGACCGAGACGGCAACGGGCCTGGCCATTCCGGGGCTTGGCGATCATCGCCCGGAAGCCGCCTTCGTGCGCTTCATCCCCGGCGGCAGCTTCGAGCAGGTGACGGCCTATCTCGGCGTGCTGCATGCGCTGCGCGAGCTCGGCGTGACGGTGTGGAACGACGCCCGCGCCATTGAGCGCTGCGTCGACAAGTCCACCACGACCTTCTTCCTGCAAAAGGACGGGCTGCCGATGCCGGCGACCTTCACCGCCGTCAGCCGGAGCGAAGCGGAAGCGATTACCCGGAACATGCTGGCCGAAGGGCACAGGCTGGTGCAGAAGCCGCTGTTCGGCGCGCAAGGCATCGGCTTGCGCCTGATCGCATCGCTCGACGACCTGTCGCCACCGGACGAGGTGAACGGCGTCTACCATCTGCAGGAGTTCGTCCCGCCGGCGCATGCGCAGCATCAGGATTGGCGGATCTTTGTCTGTGCCGGGCGCGTTGTCGCTTCCATGATCAGGCATGGGACGAACTGGATCACCAACATCAAGCAAGGCGCCCGCGCCAAGGCGGCCATCGCCAGCCAGGAGCTCTGCGACCTCGCCGTGCGGGCTGCCGCTTCGGTCGGGGCCGACTATGCCGGGGTCGATATCATCCAGGCACCGGACGGCCGCTTCCTGGTGCTCGAGGTGAACTCCATGCCGGCGTGGAACGGGCTGCAACGGGTCAGCCGGGTGCGGATCTCCGACCATGTGGTCGATGCGTTTCTCGACGCCGCCCTGCCGCCCGCCCGCCGCAAAGAGATCGAGGGCGCGTGAGCACGCCGTTGAACCCCTCGGCTATCACGGCAGCCTTTCATGAGGCCTGCCTGGCCGAGCTCGACGCGCTCAAGCCCGGCAACGTGCATCGTTTCAGCCGACGGCCACAGCATGAGCGTGGCCGATTTCGAGGCAAGCGCGGCCGCGGCCGCACCCGTCATCGGCGCTGCCGGCCTCTCGGTCGGCGCGCGCATCGAAGCTGCGGTCACGGCGACGCAAGAGGCGGTCAACCAGAACACCAATCTCGGCATCATCTTGCTGGCGGCCCCCCTGGCGCAAGCGGCGCTCGCCACAGGCGGCAGCTTGCGCGACCGGCTCGACCATGTGCTCGGGACGTTGAGCATCGAGGACGCGCAAGCCGCCTATCGCGCCATCCGCAACGCGGCGCCGGGCGGCCTTGGGCAAGCGCCTGCCCATGACGTCGGCGCGGTGCCGCAAGTCACGCTGCTAGAGGCAATGCGCGCGGCGGCAATCCGCGACCGCATTGCCTGGAATTACACAAACGGCTTCGTCGACATCTTCGATCTCGGCCTGAAATGGCTCGATGGCGGGCTCACCCGCTGGGGCGACGTGCCCTGGGTCACGACCTACGTTTATCTCGGATTCCTCGCCCATATCCCCGACACGCTGATCGAGCGGAAGTTCGGCGGAGACGCGGCAAGCGAGGTGCGCGACGAAGCGCGGCCGATCGAAGCGGGATTGTCGCAATCGACCGCGCCGGAGGAAATGGCGGCCCCACTGGCCGCATTCGACCGCTCGTTGAAGGAACGAGGGTTGAATCCGGGGACTTCCGCCGATCTGACCGTGGCGACCCTCTTCGCGGCGGCGCTGCAAGCGCAGTAAATGCGTAAATAAGGAACAATTCCGACGCAGCAAAACGGGCAATAATCGACTTGCCGATCCTTCCAGCCCCGGCTTATGTTCGGCCCCGCGGAGCTCCGACCAGGAGTTGCGGACGGAGGAGCGTTCACCCAGAGCACTTTCGTCGGCTTATCGCCGGACTCTGGGCCGGCGGTCGCCGTTTTTGTTTTGATCATCCTAGTACTAGGGAGGGGTTGCCTCATGGCCAAAATCACTGGTGTTTGTGTCGGCGAGTTGCTCGTCGGCGACGGTAACGAAGTTGCTCATATCGATCTGTTGCTTGGCCCGCGCGGTAGCGCCGTCGAAACGGCTTTCTGCAACGCGCTGACCAACAACAAGGACGGCTTCACCACGCTTCTCGCAGTGGTCGCGCCGAACCTGCTCTGCAAGCCGGCGACGATTCTCTACAACAAGGTCACCATCAAGGACGCGCGTCAGGCCGTGCAGATGTTCGGCCCCGCTCAGTACGCCGTGGCCAAGGCCGTGGCTGACTTCGTGGCCGAGGGTGTGATCCCCGCCAACGAGGCAGACGACCTTTATGTCTGCGTCGGCGTGTTCATCCATTGGGAAGCCAAGGACGACAAGAAGATCCAGGACTTCAACTACAAGGCCACCAAGGAAGCCCTCGCCCGTGCCGTTGCCGGCGAGCCCAAGGCCTCCGAAGTGACCGCACAGAAGGACGCGGCTCACCATCCTTTCGCCGCTGGCTGAAAGGGAGAACCCCCAGGTCGGGACGACCCGGGAGGAACTTCCCCGGGCCCGATTCGGCGGTGGCTGCAGAAGCTCGGTTTCTAAGAACGGGGCTTACCGCCCTTAGATTTGAGATCGCCGCTCTCGCAAGAGGGCGGCGATTTCTTTTTGGGTGACGGCGCCGGAATGCAGCGCCGTGGCGGCAAGCACCCCGTGCGCACCGAATTCGGCCACCTGCTTGATGTCGTCCAGATTGCCGACGCCGCCCGCCACGTACACGGCGCGGTCTCCCTCGCAAGCCAACGCGTCCTTCAGGCGCGCGAGATCTGGGCCCTGCTCGCGGCCTACAAGGCCGAGGCTCATCAGGATGAGCCGGTCCGGCCACAGCGCGGGATCGGCGATCACCGCGACCGGCCCACGCAGGCCCTGCTCGTCGAAATCGAGCGACAAGACGACGTTGTTGCCGAAGCTGGCGCGAATATTCTCCCATGCCTCCAGGCTGGCGATGCTCTCGCTGCCAATGACGAGGGTGGCGCCGAGCGGCAGCCAGAAGGCGCAGTCGGTGACGTCGGTGAAGCCTGCATCGATCCACAGCGTGGTGCCGGGAAAGGCGTCGGACAACTCACGGCAGAGATCGAAATTGTTGCCGCGGCCGGAGATGGCATCGAGGTCGGCGATGTAGAGCACGGGCGAGAAGGTGATGCCGAGAAGCGCCCGGGCGATGGCCACGGCGTCGTGGGGCGGGCCGAAGGGCGTGGCCAGCGGGCGATACTCGGCCCGCTTGCCAGCATGAGCATGCTTGCCGGCGCGGGCGTGGACGACTAACCCGTCCTTGAGATCGAGCACGGGTATGATGGTGAAACTGCCGACCGCCTTTGTCGCGGCGACCTTGGATTGGGCGGTCATGGCCGGTGCTCTCCTCTGGGTGTCAGCCCATCATGACCTGAAATATGGAACTGGCAAATTGAGGGCTGAATGACAACTTCATTTGGGTGGGATTTGGGCGGCGCCAACCTCAAGCTGGCGCAGGTGGAGGACGGACGCGTCACCGCGGTGACGCAGATCCCCTGCCCCGTCATCGCCGATCCGGACAAGTTCAACCAGGCCGTGGACGCCGCCATCGAGACTTGCCAAGTCCAGGGGCGGCATGCGGTGACCATGACCGGGGAACTGTCGGATGTGTTCCCCTCACGCGCCGCGGGTGTCGCCTATCTCACCGGCCTCATGCGCAAGACGACCGGCGAGGACACGCTGTTCTACAGCCTGAGCGACGGCCTGATCGGGGCCGACAGCTGTGCGCGCACATTGGCAAGACATCGCCTCGGCCAATTGGCATGCCAGCGCCACGCTTGCCGCCGCGCTCGCCCGCGACGGCCTCCTGGTGGATGTGGGCACCACCACCACGGACCTCATTCCGCTGAAGGACGGCAAGGCCGTCGCCATCGGCCTAAATGACGGCGAGCGCATGACCGAGGGCGAGCTCATCTATGGCGGGGTGGTCCGTACGCCGGTGATGGCCGTCGCCCAGGACGCGCCATTCAAGGGCCGCATGCAAGGCGTCGCGGCCGAACGCTTCGCCACCATGGCCGACGTCTATCGCATCACCGGGGAGTTGCCCGGGGACGCCGATCCGTTTCACGCCGCCGACCAGCGCGGCAAGACGGTCACCGAGAGCGCGGCGCGTCTCGCCCGCATGCTGGGCCGGGACGCCGAGGACGCCGAATTCATCGCGTGGAAGGCGCTGGCGCACTATCTGGCGCGTCGCCAGTTGGACCGGATCGAAGCGGATGCGCTCGTGCTGATCGAGCGGGAGTCCCTCGGCGAAGACGCACCCGTGATCGGCGCCGGCTGCGGGCGGTTTGTCGCGCGCAATCTGGCGGCCAAGCTCGGCCGTCCCTATCGCGATTTCGCGGATCTCATCGATTGCGCGCCCGAAATGGCCGATCTGGCGGCGGTGTGCGCCCCGGCCGTCGCCGTAGCCCTGCTTGTATCGCCTCCCGCCGCCCCTTAAATGGCTGAGATATGCCTGCGGCAGAGCGCTGCTTCTGGCCCTTTTCTTCTCAAAATGCGCTAAATTGAGCCGGACAACGACAAGGATTTGCGAATCTATGCCCACGGAAATTACCCGTGATGACGTCCATGACGACATCGTCTATCCATCCGCCATTCCCTTCGTGCTGGTTCATCTCGCCTGTTTCGGGGCGATCTGGTCGGGAGTCACCTGGCCGGCCGTGATCCTCTGCATCACGCTTTACTGGCTGCGCATCTTCGCCATCGGCGCCGGCTACCACCGCCTGTTCTCGCACCGCGCTTATTCGACCAGCCGGGCTTTCCGCCTCATCCTCGCCGTTCTCGCCCAGAGTACCGCGCAGAAAAGCGTGCTGTGGTGGGCGGCCAAGCATCGCCACCACCATTTGCATTCCGACACCGAACTCGACGTGCATTCGCCCCGGCATACCGGCTTTCTCTATAGCCATGTGGGGTGGATCTTCGCCAAGCGGCATGACCTGTACGACGAGGCGGCGGTGGCCGATCTGGCGCGCTATCCCGAGATGCGCTGGCTGCATAAATACCAGCTCGTGCCCGCGGCCGTGCTCGCCGGGCTCTGCTTCCTCATCGCCGGCTGGTCCGGCCTGTTCGTCGGCTTCTTTTGGAGCACGGTGCTCGTCTATCACGGCACCTTCTGCATCAACTCGCTCGCCCATGTGAGCGGCCGCAAGCGCTACGTGACCGGCGACGATTCCCGCAACAATTGGCTCCTGGCGATCTTCACCATGGGCGAAGGCTGGCACAACAACCACCACGCCTTTCAGAGCAGCGTGCGGCAAGGCTTCCGCTGGTGGGAGTTCGATCCGACCTTCTACATCCTGAAGGCGCTGTCCTGGGCCGGTGTGGTTTGGGATATGCGGTCGCCGCCCGAGCAGGTGCTGCGCAACGAGCAGCGGCTCGGCGCCAGCGTCATCAACCGGGCGGCCGAGCAGCTGGCAGGCCATTTCAACGCCGAAGGCATTGCCCAATCCATCGCCACGGCTCTGCACGGGGCGGAATTGGCGGCTCTGCGGGAGCGACTTAACCGGGCCCATGACAGGACGGCCGAGGTTCTGGCCACCATGCATCTGCCACATATGCCGAGCCGCGAGGAGCTGATGACCAAGGCGAGGTCCATGTTCGCCAAGACCAAATCCTTGGAAGAGATTGCCGACCGCGCCTACGAGCTGTTGCTTGCCTCGGTTGCCCCCAGATTGGCGGCCTCCGGCGAACAGCCGTCATAGCGGTCTTTCAGCGGCCATTCGAACCTCGGCGGTTTTCCGACCAAGACAGCTGGAAACCACTTGTTGATCCTGCTCGACTGGTTTTGAACCAAGACGGTGCGGAACCGCTAGTAGAATTGCGGGACGGACAACCAATGGAGCCTCATATGCGATTTGTTCTGACTTCGGCAGCCGCCTTGATCTTCGGCGGCTTCGTGCTCACCGCCAACCCCACGAGCGCTCCGGCCGCTCCCCTGCCCTCGATCGCGTCCTTAGATGCCGCATCGACAAGCGTCCAACAGATCGACTGGCGCCGCCGCTATTATCGCCAGAACGGAGTCTGGCCGCCTGTCACCGTTCCGCGCGCCGTCGTCGAGCAATACGACGATGCGGTGATCGTCGAGGCGGATGAGCCTGTGGTGAGGATTATCCCGGCCCGGCCCGTGAGCTGCGGCGAGTTCCATTACTGGGACGGCGAGCATTGCGTCGACGCTCGCTACAACAATCCTTATCTCGGACCGCGATAAGACCCACGCCGGCACGCACGCGAACGACCCAAGAAGCTGCCTAGGGAGGCGTTTCTCCAGGGACTTCGCTGCGTGGCCGTGTCGACGGGTCGATGCCGGTCACGCCGCCGAGGTAATCCAAGATCGCGGAGACTTGCTCCGTCGAGAATTGAATTTGCGGCATGTCCTGGTGCTTGGAGCCCATTCCCTCCGCGAACCCGCCTTCCAGCTGCTCAATCGGATAGGTGAGATAAATCTGCCGAAGCGGGGGCGCCTTCTCAAGCGGGCTCGTGTCGGTCGCCCCGATGGCATGACAACGCGCACAATATTTCTCGAGAATGGCCTTGCCATCGATGGCGGCGGCGGAGTCGTCTGCCGCGGCCGCGCCGCCAGCGCCGATCGTCAACAGCGCCAGGGATGCGACGGCAAATCGAAGGCGGCGAAATCTCATCATGGTCGCTACCTCAAGAAAACGGCGCCGGGGCGTCTGACCGGAGGTCTGTAAACCGGCAGTCTACGCCTTCGCGTGCTTGTAATGGTCCTCGATCTTCTCGACGAGGATCCGCCAGGCTTCGTGCTCGCGCGGCCCCGCCGTCTTCTCCACGGCGATCTGAAGATAGGCCAGCTCCTGCTCGACCTTCTCGCGCGGCAGCATCTTAAGGCGGCTGGCCAGGATCGCCGTCTCGATCACCGCGGCTTGCGCCCGGTTGAAGCCCTTGAAGGGCGCATGGCTCGCCTCATACACCACGCGGCAATGAAAGCGCGGGCGCAACTCATCTTCCTCGACGTGATCGACCGCGAGCTCGATATGGGCCAGCGCGCCTTCGAGCACGGCGCCGGGGATTTGCGTGGCCGCCCGCACCGGCCAATCCTTGTTGCCGGTCAGGCAGCCGGCGAAGACGAGCACATCGTCGGTGAAGCTCGCCACGGCGAACGGGTTGGCGCGCAGATTGTCCAGCGTGGTCGAGGGGCGGAACGGCGCGATGACCCAGCCGTCGCCGTCCTCGATGAGCCCGAGCGGGGCGATATGGGCGCTGCCGTCGTCATTGAGCGTGGTGACGATACATTCGCGGATCATCGGCATCAGACGGTCTTTCGTATCGTCATGAGCTCTTGCCCTTCTTCTTGGCGCGGAGCGTGTGGCCAGCGTCTTTGAGGCGCGTCTTGTCGTCGGCCGGCGCGTCCGCCGCCACGCCCCAATCGAGCGGTTCGTCTTGCGCGTAGCGCTTGGCCAGCCGCCAGGCGATCTCCGCCCGGGCCAGCTCGGCGCCGAGATAAAAGGCATGCGCCGTGTCGCCTTCCAAATCGAGCTTGGGATAGAGATCGAAGATTTCCTGGCTCATGCTATGGCCGTCGCGGTTATAGATGTGGACGCCGTCCTCGGCGGTTTCGATGCGGAAATTCTTGTCGCGCACGGCTGCGGCGTTCTCGGCCACCTCCTCCGGGCTTAACGGGAACGGCCGGCGCGCATGGAGGGCCAGCAGTCCGTCGGCATAGTCCTTGGGCAGCTCGTGCTCGGCGCGCGCGGCGAACATGATGCGGCGGGCCAAATCATGCTCCTCGACGGTGCGCCTTGTGTGCGGGCTAACCTGCACCACGAGCACGTTCTTGATATGCAGCTCCGAGGCAATGCCGAGCAGGATGGCGGTGATGCCGGTGGTGTCGGCGTCGGTAAGCTCGGTGAGATTGCCGGTGCCCATCAACATCTCGGCGTCAGGCCGCTTGCGGCGGAGCTCCGCGTAGCGCTCCAGGGATCGCATAAAACCGAAATGAATGGGGTCGAGCACGGGATCGACGAGGTAGCGTTTGCCCTTGGCGTCGAGCACGTCCATGGCCCGGTAGAGCGAGGCGATGTCGCCATGGTCCTTGGGGATCAGCACCGGCACCGACGCCACCTCGTCGGCGATATGGAGCGTGTCTTCGTTGAGGCTCAGCAGAAAGTCGGCCCCCGCTTTGCCGCCACGCAGCAGCTCGTCCGGGTCGGCGGAGTCGATGCTGACCTTGAAGCCCTTCTCTTTCAGCGCGGCGACGGTCGCTTCGAGATGTGGAAACGGCGTGTCGGGGAGCCCGCCGAGATCGATGACATTGGCGCCTTTCTGGCAATAGTCCCGCGCGCGCTCCAGGATCTCCTCGATCGACAGCGCCGAGGCATCGACGATCTCGGCGAAGATCTGGATGTCGTATTTGGTCATGTCGGCGGCTTTTCGCGCGCGGCCGAAATAGATGGGTATGTCCTTGAGCTCGTCGGGCCCGCGCAGGACCGGCACGCCGTAGCGCTCGCTGAGCCGGTCGAGATCGGCGCGGCAGCGGCCGGGCAGCATGATCTTGTCGGCCGCGCCGGATTCGGGCAGCCGCCTGAGGATAATGTCCTCGGTCATCAGCGCCGCCACCTTCACGCCGATATCGAGCACCTTCCAGTCGAAGCCCGCGTCCATGGTCTCGAGCACGGCCTCGAGCCGCGGCCGCGCCAGATGTCCGGTTAGAAACAGGATGCTCTCGGTCATTGCGAGGCCGAGTTTACTCGATCAATGCGCCGCGGGGCGCATTGTCGGTGAGGCTTGCGGCGAGCGCCTGCTGATCGCCTTGGCCGAAGATGACGGCCGAGACGCCGGTCTCGGCCAGCATGGCGGGAAAGGCCTCGTCGACGACGCCGTCCCGGGCGAGTTGATCGGCGCTCGAGACCGTGTGCCGCCGGGCGACGGACTTGATGATGTAACAATATTTCGAGCCGAGCTGCCCCGCGAGCCACAGCGCCAAGCTGTCGGAGGTGAGCCGCCAGGTCGCTTCCATGTCCGCGCGGCCCGAAACCAGCGCGTACGGCGCCCAGACCGCGACATGGCCCCTGGCGACGATATCCCGCAGCGCGTCTTCGTCTTGGCCGACCTCAAGACCGGGCCGCAAGCCCGCCACCGCCCAGGCCAGCTGATCCATGGCGAGCAGCGCCATGCGGTGGGCGGCCGGGTCGCCGAAGCCGAGCTGCTGCTGGCAGCTGCGGACCTCGTCGGCCAAGGCTCCTCCCCCCGGCACGATGACGACGGGGGCGGCACTTGAAGTCACCGCTTCGAGCCAGGCGGACAGGTCCGGCGAACGGATGACGCTGCCGCCAAGCTTGACGACGACGGGATGCGCCTCGCAAGCGAGCGGCGCAGTCGCGCCCCTTTGCAGCGCCCGGCCATCCATGCCTCAGGTCCTCGTCTTGCTCCGCACGATCTCGACGCCGACGGCGCCTGGATCCTTGTCGAGCTTTTCGATGCTCACGGTGACGCGCGCCGCGCGGGGATGGGCGAGGCAATGCAGCGCCACCTCCTCGGCCAAGGTCTCCACCAGATTGATGTGGCCGCGCGCGATGATGGATTTTATGCCGTTGGTGATGTGGTCGTAGTCGAAGGCGTTGCCGATATCGTCGTCGAGCGCGCCGGTGGCCGGCATCACATCGACATCGACGGAGAACCGCACGCGCTGGGTCACACCCTTCTCGTTGGTGAAGACGCCGATCTCCACGTCGAGCACATAGTCATGCACGAAGATGCGGTCGAACGGCTCGCCCGTTTCACCCGTGGAAGATATGCGTCCCAGTCGTTGTTCCGTCATCGCTCCGGTCCCGTGGCGGCAATTCGTCGGCGCCGATGCTCTAGCACATCGCGGCGGCGTGCGGCGCCCGCATTTGCCCCTCGGGGAGGGTCGCTTCGGCGGGGATCAGGGCCCGAATGCGGCGGCAGGCGACGGGATCGAGGCCCGCGCCGCGCCGGCCATCCAGGCACAGCGCGCCGCGAAAGCCGATGACGTCGGGGGCAAGCGCCAGCAAGGGCGCCACGTGGGTGGGCCGCAACGCGCCCGCCACGCCCACGATCAGATTTTCGCGGCGGCCCGCGGCCACGAAGCGGGCGATGTCGCGAACGGCCATATGGTCCAGCAGCGCGCCCGATTGCTTCCCGGCGGTGTCGAGCATCACGCCACGCGCGCCGGTGGCCAGCGCGGCGGCAATCGGATCGAAGCCCGGCATGGCGTCGGCGAAGAACACCAGAATGATCCCTGCGCGGCGGCGCTCGGCGCGCAACAGCGCAAAGCAGCTTTGCGGGTCGCCGCCCGGCAAAACGCCGAGCTTGACGTCGTCGACACCGCAGGCCGCCGTCGCCCGAACCGCCTCGGCCACGACGGCCGGCTCCATGGGAAGGTCGCCCACCGTGGCGCTGACGGCCGCGCGGCCGGCGATCACCGTGACGCAAGACTTGATGGTGGCATGGTCCACGGCGCCTAGGGCGCCGTTGGCGGGTTCCTTGAGGTCGACGATGTCGGCACCGGCGTCGAGCACGGTTTGCGCTTCTTCGGCGTCGCGCACGCTGGCGAGAAAGCGCGTCATGACTGCGACCAGTCAATGCGGCGGGGCATTAGCGGAAGAGCCAGTCGAAGGCACCGCCGCCGCCGCCGCCACCGCCGCCACGCGCCCGGCGGCGCTCGTTGCGCGGTTGGCCGCCGAAACCCCATTCTTCGCTGTCGCGGCCGCGCGCGACGGGCGTTCTGCGCTCCTTGCGGAGCTGGATCTCGTTGGCATGGCCGTCCGGGTCGGTGACGACCACCGACACCGCCTGCCAATTCCATTGCGCCGTCTTCTCGCCCCAGCGCTGCGGCTCGATGGAGACGACCTTGTTGGCGCGCGTATCGACGATGGCCACATATTCGAGCTCGTCGCCGCCGCCGAAATTGCCGGCATAGTAGGTCAGCAGTCCGATGCCGGACAGCGCGCCGCGCATCAGCTTCCAGTCCAGGACCCTGGGTTTGCCCGCACCGAACATTTCGAGCTCGACTCGCAGCGACCCGTAATCGGGGTTGCTTGCCAGATAGCGGCCGGGCGACGGCTCGGTGACGACCCAGCCGTCAACGGCGTCGCCGATGGGCTGGCCGGTCGCTACCGGCACCTCTTGGTTCAGGCGCACCAGCGCGGCCCGGCTCTCGGCCTGGAACGGATCCTTGGCCAGCGCGCGCTGGTAATCATAGATGGCGTCGTCGACGCGCTCTTGCGCCTCGTAGATGTTGCCACGAATACGCAAGGCGAGCGGGTCGCC
Source organism: uncultured Alphaproteobacteria bacterium (assembly GCA_963793075.1). Classification (GTDB taxonomy): domain Bacteria; phylum Pseudomonadota; class Alphaproteobacteria; order Rhizobiales; family Methyloligellaceae; genus Methyloceanibacter. The sequence goes on along the minus strand of CAWBYO010000005.1, from coordinate 592,400 downwards.
GATGCTGAGCAGAAGTGCCTGGTTCACGTCGATCAGCGCGTCGTCGATTGCGTCGGACTTGAGCTTTGCTTCGGCGCGCATGGCGTAGGCCTTGGCCTGCTTGGGATCCATCTGGATGGCGCGGGTGTAGTCGCCAATGGCGTCGTCGTAGCGGCGGTTGTTGGCGAAGAGCACGCCCCGCTCGACAAAGGCCTCGACCAAATCAGGCTTGAGCTCGAGCGCCGCATCGAAGTCGGCGATCGCCTCTTTGAAGCTGTTGTCGGCGGCGTAGGCGCGTGCGCGCAACAGAAGCAGGTCGGGCTGCTGCCGGTCGGGCTCCAGAGTGAGGGCCTCGGTCGCGTCCTCGGCCGCCTCGCCGTAATTGTCGATGGCGAAATTGGCCTCGGCGCGATTGCGGTAGGCGGCGGCATATTTCTGATCGAGGCTGATGGCGCGGGTCAGGTCGCGCACGGCGGCGTGATAGCGGGCGAGCTGCTCGTGGGTCCGGCCGCGCCCGTTAAACGGCACCGCGCTCTGCGGCAACAGCTCGGCAGCCTTGCGGAAGGACTGAAAGGCGTCGTCGTACTGGCCAAGCGCCGCGTAAGCATTGCCGCGATTGTTGTAGGCGGCGCCGTAAGCGGGCTGCAGTTGAATGGCGCGGTCGAAATCCTTGAGTGCCTCCTCCGGGTGGCCGATATCCATCAAGGCATTACCGCGATTGTTGTAGACGGTGGCGATTTCCGGCGAGAGCTGGATCGACGCGTTGAAATCGTCGATCGCCTCCTTGGTCTGCTTCATGCGCCATTTGGCGACGCCCCGGTCGCTGTAAATGCTTGCTTGCACGAAGCTGGAGATATCGGGTGTTGCCAGCGCCTCGTCGTATAAGGCGACGGCCCGGTCGAATTGGCCCCGGATCATCGCCGCCGCGCCTTCGCGGGCGCGCAACAGGATCTGATCCTCGGCATGCGCCGCGGCAACGGCCCCGAGACTCAGGGCCAGGGCAAGGATCAAACGGAAATTCGCGCGAAAGAATGCCATGGCGGCGATGGACAGGCTTTCCCTTGGGAGGCTTCTTCCCTTCATGTCCCCCATAAGCTTGGAGTATGTCAACAAAGGGTCGCACGTCACGGCTCTGCCCCGGAAGGCGTCCGGTCAGCCGTCAAGCGGCAGCGATTCAAGGTCCTCCAGTACCTCAGGCAGCATCTCGGGCAAATCCTCGGCGATCAGGCCTGGCCCGAAGGCCTCGGCCGCCTCGCCATGGAGCCAGACGGCGGCGCTTGCGCCCAAGAATCCGCTCATCCCTTGCGCCAGGAGCCCCAAGACGATGCCGCCCAGGACATCGCCGGACCCGGCGGTGGCAAGCCACGGGCTCGCGGTGGCGTTGATCGCCGCTTCCCCCTGCGGCGCAGCGATCACCGTGTCGGCGCCCTTGAGCAGAACGGTGGCGCCCGCGCGCGCCGCCGCTTGGCGCGTGCGGTCCACCTTCGAGGCACCCGTAATGTCGCCGAACAGTCTGGCGAACTCGCCCTCATGCGGCGTCAGCACCACGGGTGCCTCGCGCGCCTTGATGGCCTTGAACAGCCTGTCCGGATCCTCGGCGAACGAGGTCAGGGCGTCGGCGTCGAGCACCACGGCGGGTGCGGCGGCAAGGGCCGCGAGCACCATGGACCTGGTCCCCTCGCCGACCCCGTGGCCCGGACCGATCAGCAGCGCATTCTTGCGCGGATCGGCCAGAAGCTCGGTGAGCCCGCGGGCGCCGTCGGCCTCGCGGACCATGATGGCGGTGAGCTGTGAGGCGTTGACCGCAATGGCATCGCGGGGCGAAGCCACGGTGACGAGCCCGGCGCCCGCCCGAAGCGCGCCACGGGCGGCCAGCCGCGCCGCGCCGGTGCTGTAGACGGGGCCGGACACCACGACCGCATGGCCGCGCAGATATTTATGCCCCTCCACCGTGGGCCAGGGATACGCCCCCAGCCACAGAGCCGGATCGTCGGCGAAGGTGTTGGGCTTGACCGTGGCGAGCACGCTGTCGGGAATGCCGATATCGACCAGGCTCACCGCGCCGCAATGCAGCCGCCCCGGCAGCAGGAGATGGCCGGGCTTCAGGCGGAAGAAGGTGACCGTGGCGACAGCCTGGATGGCGGTGCCGCGCACGGCGCCGGTGGTGCCGTCGATGCCGCTCGGCACGTCGACCGCAACGATCGGGGCGCCGCTTTCGTTGGCGGCGTCGATCAACGCGGCGTATGCGCCCTCGATGGGACGGGCGATCCCCGCCCCGAAGAGCGCATCGACAATGACATCGGCGCCCGCGCAAAGATCCGCGCGCAGCGGCATAGATTTCTCCGGCGAAGCGCGCGGCCATGGCGGCGGCATCGGCGGGCAGCTTCGCGGGCTCGCCATCGAAGCCGAGCCGCACAGAATAGCCGGCTTCCAACAGGCACCGCGCGGCCACGAACCCATCGCCCCCGTTATTGCCCGGGCCGCACAGCACGGCCACCGTCGCCGCATCGGGAAACCGGGTGGACACCTCATCGGCGACGCCACGGCCCGCATTTTCCATGAGCACGGCGCCGGGCACCCCACCCTCGATGGTGAGCCGATCGGCGCGCCCCATTTCTTCCGCGGTCAGAAGCTCATGCATGGTGTCCGGTCATCCAATCAGTCGTTTGCCTTGTAGGCCGAGGCCAATATGCAGAGAGAATTTGCGGGACTTGCCCTCTCTGCCCTATTTTTGAGCAGCACGCCCAACCTTTGAGCACGCTTGCACTAGCAGTCGCCTGCGAAATTTGCGAGATAGCGTTAGGCGACTGGAATATCAGCTGAAAGTTTCGCACAAGAGATTGGCACAGGGCGTGCTTTGGCTGGCGCATAGTGCTTTTGGATGGCGGCGACAACTACGTGGCGTAGGCGCCGCTCTTGTGCCGCTCGGGAGGTTTAGGACCAACAATGAAAAAGATTGAAGCGATCATCAAGCCCTTCAAGCTGGATGAGGTAAAAGAGGCCCTGCAAGAAATCGGACTCCAGGGTATCACGGTGACGGAGGCCAAGGGGTTCGGACGTCAGAAGGGGCACACCGAGCTCTATCGCGGCGCAGAGTATGTCGTCGATTTCCTGCCTAAGGTGAAGCTTGAGCTCGTGCTTGGCGATAACATGGTGGAGAAGGCGATCGAAGCCATCATCGCCTCGGCCAAGACAGGCCGCATCGGGGATGGCAAGATATTCGTATCGAACGTGGAGGAAGCCGTGCGCATTCGTACGGGCGAAACTGGGAACGATGCCATCTGACGACTGACCGCCTGCAGAACTACATCATATAGAAGCAACCTATCGGCCGCCCCGTTCGAATGGGCGGCCCAATCACGCATGACAGGGAGTGGAAATGGCAGACGCAAAGAGTATTGCTAAGAAACTCAAAGACGAGGAGATCAAGTTCGTCGATCTGCGCTTCACCGATCCGAGGGGGAAGATGCAGCACGTGACGATGGACTCATCCCTCATGGACGAAGAGGCTTTCGCCGAAGGCATCATGTTCGACGGTTCGTCGATCGCCGGTTGGAAGGCGATCAACGAGTCGGACATGAAGCTCATGCCGGACTGCGACTCGGCGGTGCTTGACCCGTTCTTCGCGCAGAGCACGCTGGCCGTGTTCTGCGACGTGCTCGAGCCGCTGACCAACGAGCCCTATGAGCGCGACCCGCGCTCCATCGCCGCCAAGGCGCAAGCCTATATGCAGCAGACCGGCATCGGCGACGTGGCCGTGTTTGGACCCGAAGCCGAGTTCTTCGTGTTCGACGACGTGCGCTTCGCGGCCGAGCCCTATAACTGCGGCTACCGCCTCGACTGCACGGAGCTGCCGTCCAACATGGACACCGAGTACGAGATGGGCAATCTCGGCCACCGTCCGCGCACCAAGGGAGGCTATTTCCCCGTGCCGCCGATCGACTCCGCGCAAGATCTGCGCTCGGAGATGCTGTCGGTGATGGCCGAGATGGGTGTCGTCACCGAAAAGCATCACCATGAGGTGGGCGCCGCTCAGCACGAGCTCGGCATCAAGTTCGGGCCGATCGTCAAGACCGGCGACGACATGCAGATCTACAAATACGTGATCCACAACGTCGCCCATGTCTACGGCAAGACCGCCACCTTCATGCCGAAGCCGGTGTTCGGCGACAACGGCTCGGGCATGCATACCCATCAGTCGATCTGGAAGGGCTCAACCCCGATCTTCGCCGGCGACAAATATGCCGACCTGTCGGACACGGCGCTGCACTACATCGCCGGCATCCTCAAGCACGCCAAGGCGCTCAACGCCTTCACCAACCCCAGCACCAACTCCTACAAGCGTCTGGTGCCGGGCTACGAGGCGCCGGTGCTGCTCGCCTACTCCTCGCGCAACCGCTCCGCCTCGTGCCGCATTCCGCTGGGCACGGGTCCGAAGTCGAAACGCGTCGAGGTGCGGTTCCCCGATCCGTCGGCCAATCCCTATCTCGCCTTCGCGGCGATGCTGATGGCGGGCCTCGACGGCATCGAGAACAAGCTCGATCCGGGCGATCCGATCGACAAGAATCTCTACGATCTGCCGCCGGAGGAACTCGAGAAGGTGCCGACGGTCTGCGGTTCGCTGCGCGAAGCCTGCGAGTCGCTGGACGCCGACCGCGCCTTCCTCAAGAAGGGCAACGTGTTCTCCGACGACGCCATCGACGCTTATCTCGAGCTCAAGATGGAAGAGGTGGAGCGGTACGAGATGATGCCGCATCCGATCGAGTTCGACATGTATTACAGCGTCTGACGGGTTTTCGCTTCAGACGCAGAAACAAGATGGGGGCGGCCGCAGATGTTGCGGTCGCCCCCTCTTTCGCCCGGCCTGCCGAACCTTGCCCTTGTGCCCCGCGTTCCCCCGTCGGACGCGGGAAGCCAAAAGTTCTTGCCAGGCTCCCCCAAACTTTTCCGGCGCGCGCGCCTACATCAAATAGAACGCTCCATAGATCAGGGCGCCGCCCACGCTGAGGTAGAGCCACGATTTGTTGTCGCGGTACCAGTCGTCGAACATCGACGGCAAACCGAAGATCACGAAGCGGAATAGCGATAGGGTGATGAAAGCCGCGATCAGGCCGAGCAGCCATAGCGACAGATTGGCCGGCGGGGCGCCCTGCCCGGCATCGACCAGGAACACGCCCGCATTCGTGGTGCCGAGATTGACGGCGCCCCATACGGACACCGCGGCCACCCCCACCAGCATGGCGTAACGCATCAACATGCCGCTCGAAATCCCCTCGCCTTTGCGACGAATTTTAGGGACCAGAGGGTAAAGAAACGGGAAAGCTTTAGACTTAAGCGGAGATTAACGGCGCGTGCAGCCTCAAGCGGCCTTCCACTTGATGGAGCAGCCGATCGACGGGATCTGCTCCGCTGGGCCGTTGCCGGTCTCGGCGATCTGCTTCATCGCCTCGAACAGATCGCGGCGGACATCGGCGGACGCCGGGTCTCTGCCGCTTTCGTCGAGCCGGCCGCGATATTGCAGTTCGAGATCGCCGTTGAAGCCGTAGAAATCTGGCGTACAGGCGGCGTCATAGGCCCGGGCGACATCTTGGCTCTCGTCGTAGAGATAGGGGAAGCTGAAGCCGTGCGCCGCGGCAAAACGCTTCATGTTGTCGAACGAGATCTTCCGGGTAATGCGCCACATCGTTGGCCGAGATGGCCACGGCATGCACGCCGAGGGGACGCATGTCGTTCACGTCGCGCACGACACGGTCGATCACCGCCTTCACATAGGGGCAATGGTTGCAGATGAACATGACGAGCGTGCCCTTGGGCCCCTTGAGGTCGGCCAGGCTGTAAGTCCTGCCGTCGACGCCGGGAAGCGTGAAGTCGGGGGCCTTCCAGCCGAAATCGCAGACGGGAGTATGCTCGGCCATGGCCTATCCTCTTCGCAAATCTGTCACGGCGCCCCTCTAATTTCAGCGCCAAACCAATTGTTCCGCTAGGCAGGCATATGACCAATAACGACAGCTTCCGCAACCGGGCGGCGGCCTGCGAGGCCCATGACGACGCTCCGCGCAGTCCCGAGACGGGCGAAACCATCGGCGAGGTCATCTTCCGGCGCTTCAGCCGCCGGCAGATGATGGGTGGGGCGCTTGGCGCCGCCGCCGCGGCCGCCCTGTTCGGCCCGGCCGCGTTCAACGCGGGCAAAGCGACAGCGGGCTCCGCGTCGGACCGTTTTGACTTCGACGGGGTCGACGCCGGCATCGACAGGACCCATCACGTGGCGGACGGCTACAGCGCCAAGCCGCTGCTGCGGTGGGGCGATGCTCTCGTTCCGGACTTGCACGACTTCAATCCGAATGCGCAGAGCCAAGCCGATCAGCTGAAGCGGTTCGGCTACAACAACGACTATGTCGCCTATTTTCCCATCGACGGCAGCAGCAGCCACGGGCTGCTTTGCATCAATCACGAATACACCAATGAAGAGCTGATGTTCCCCAGCCTCAAGAAGCGCCAGGACACGTCCGGTTTCGAGGACATGACGGCGGAACTGGTGGACATCGAGATGGCGGCGCATGGCGTCACCGTGGTCGAGATCCGGCGCGACGGCGGCGACTGGCAGGTGGTGCTGGACAGCCCCTATAACCGGCGCATCAGCCCGGCCAGCACCGCCATGACCGTCGACGGCCCGGCGGTCGGCAACGCGCGCCTGCAAACGAGCGGCGATCCTACGGGCACCGCCATCCAAGGCACGCTCAACAATTGCGCCGGCGGCAAGACACCGTGGAACACCTATCTGGCGGCCGAGGAGAATTTCCACGGCTATTTCTGGACCAATCACTGCGAACCCGGCGGCGCCCGGCCGATCGGCCTCGGCGGCAACCAGGCGCAGAGCTACAACCGCTATGGCGTTCCGGGCCTGTGGCAGGCCTGGGGCAAGTTCATCGACCGCTTCAACGTGGACAATGAGCCGAACGAGCCCAACCGGTTCGGCTGGATCGTGGAGATTGATCCCTTCGATCCGGACGCCGTGCCGGTCAAGCATACGGCGCTCGGCCGCTTCTGCCATGAGGGTGCGGAGTGCGTGGTCAACACCGACGGCCGCGTCGTCGTCTATTGCGGTGACGACGGGCGCGGCGAGTATGTCTATCGCTTCGTATCCGACGGGCATTACGAACCCGACGATCGGGCGGCCAACAAGCGCTTGCTGTCGAACGGCCTGTTGTCGGTGGCGCGCTTCGACGATGACGGCAGCGTCCATTGGCTGCCGCTTGAGTTCGGGCGCCCGTGGCTCACCCAAGACTTCGGCTTTCAGTCCCAGGCCGACGTGGTGATCGACGCGCGGCTGGCATCGGATCTGTTGGGGGCCACCCGCATGGACCGTCCGGAGGACGTGCAGCCCAACGAGGTCACCGGCAAGATCTATGTCATCCTCACCAACAATACGAAGCGCAAGGAGACGGACATCGATGCGGCGAACCCGCGCCCCGATAACGCCTTCGGCCATATCATCGAGATGACCCCGCCGGACGGCGATCATGCCGCCGAGACCTTCGCCTGGGACATGCTGGTCAAATGCGGCGATCCGGCCGTCGCCGATGTCGGCGCCATGTGGAATCCCGACACCTCGAAGGATGGCTGGTTCGCCTGTCCCGACAATGCCGCCGTCGACAATCAGGGGCGGCTGTGGATCGCCACCGACCAAGGCGAGAACTGGCCGCGCACGGGACGCGCCGACGGGCTGTTCGCCCTGGAGACGGAGGGGCCTGCGCGGGGCACGCCGAAGCTCTTCTTCCGCGTGCCCATCGGCGCCGAAATGTGCGGGCCCTGCTTCACGCCGGACGGGGAAACCCTGTTCCTGTCCGTGCAGCATCCTGGCGCCGACGGCGCCGACGCCCTGATCGGCTTTGGCCGGGCCTCCACCTTCACGGACCCGGTGACGCGCTGGCCCGACTTCGCGGACGGCATGCCGCCGCGGCCCACGGTCATGGTCATCACCAAGGACGGCGGCGGCAAGATCGGCTGACGCGCCCCACACCACCGGGCTCTTGATAATCGGTCGGCAGCGTGCGAGCTATCGACGGGTTCCACACGTCGTTGATTCTTTCCACATCCGGAAGCGCGATTGCGCCTTTGGCATGAGGACACTCTCATAGCACGCACCCGCAAACCCGCCGCATCGAGCGATCTTTTCGACGCCGCGCCGAAGGCAAAGCCTTCCGCCGCGCCCAAGGCGCCGGCGCGGAAAAGCGCGGGCGGCAGACTCCTATACCGCGGCCGACATCGAGGTTCTGGAGGGCCTGGAGCCCGTACGCCGCCGCCCCGGCATGTATATCGGCGGCACCGACGAGAAGGCGATGCATCACCTCTTCGCCGAGGTGCTCGACAACGCCATGGACGAGGCGGTCGAGGGGCATGCGAGCCGCATCGAGGTCGATCTCGACGCGGACGGCATCCTCACCGTGACCGATAACGGCCGCGGCATCCCGGTCGATCCGCATCCCAAGTTCAAGAAGAAGTCGGCGCTCGAGGTCATCATGACCACGTTGCATGCGGGCGGCAAATTCAACTCCAAGGTCTATGCCACCAGCGGCGGCCTGCACGGCGTCGGCGTCTCGGTGGCCAACGCGCTGTCGGAGACGATGGAGGTCGAGGTGGCGCTCGGCCAGAAGCTCTATCGGCAGACCTATACGCGTGGGACACCGGACGGTCCGCTCAAAAATCTCGGCCCCATCAAGAACCGGCGCGGCACCAAGATAAGCTTCAAGCCCGACCCCAAGATCTTCGGCAAGGGCGCGGCATTCAAGCCGTCACGTCTGTTCCGCATGGCGCGCTCCAAGGCCTATCTCTTCCGCGGCGTCGAGATCCGCTGGAGTTGCGCCAAAGCGCTGCTCGACGGTGACACGCCGGAGACCGCGGTACTCCATTTCCCCGGGGGCCTGAAGGACTTTCTCGCCACCCGCATCGAAGGCCTCACCACGGTCACCAACGACGTGTTCGCCGGCCGTATCGAGAAGGCGCAGGGTCACGGCTCGGTCGAATGGGCGATCGCCTGGGTGAATGCGGACGGCTTCATCAGCTCCTATTGCAACACCGTGCCGACGCCGGATGGCGGCACCCATGAGGCCGGCTTGCGCGCGGCCTTGACCAAGGCGTTGCGCGCCTACGGCGAACTCACGGGCAATAAGCGCGTGGCGCAAGTGACCGCCGACGACGTGCTCGGCACCGCTGCGGCCATGCTGTCGGTGTTCATCCGCGAGCCGGAATTCCAAGGCCAGACCAAGGACCGCCTGGCGACCCAGGAGGCCGCCCGCATCGTCGAGAGCGCCATTCGCGACGCCTTCGACCATTGGCTGACCGGCAATCCGACCCAGGCCAACCGCCTGATCGATTGGGTCGTCGACCGGTCCGAGGAACGCTTACGCCGCCGCAAAGAGAAAGAGATCGGCCGGCAGACGGCGACCCGACGGTTGCGCCTTCCCGGCAAGCTGGCCGATTGCTCGTCGAGCGGGGCGGCCGGCACCGAGATCTTCATCGTCGAGGGCGATTCCGCCGGCGGCTCGGCCAAGCAGGCGCGCGACCGTGCGACGCAAGCCGTGCTGCCCTTGCGCGGCAAGATCCTCAACGTGGCGAGCGCCAGCTCCTCCAAGCTCGCCGACAACCAGCTGCTCAGCGATCTCATCCAGGCGCTCGGCTGCGGCACGGGCACACGCTACCGCGACGAGGATCTCCGCTATGAGAAAGTGGTGATCATGACCGACGCCGACGTCGACGGCATGCACATCGCCTCGCTGCTGATCACCTTTTTCTATCAGCAGATGCGCGGGCTCATCGATGGCGGGCATCTGTATCTGGCGGCGCCGCCCCTCTTCCGCATCACGCAAGGCGCCAAGACGCTCTATGCGCGCGATGACGCGCATAAGGAGGAGCTCATGGCCACAGAGTTTAACGGCCGCGGCAAAATCGATGTGAGTCGTTTCAAGGGCTTGGGCGAGATGCTTCCGAGACAGCTCAAAGAGACGACCATGGATCGTTCGGTGCGCACGCTGCTGCGTGTCGAGATTGACGAGGATCCCACCAGCACCACCAAGCTGGTCGATCAGCTCATGGGCAACAAGCCCGAGGCGCGCTTCCTATTCATCCAGGAGCGCGCGGAATTCGCCCCGCCTGACGCGCTCGACATCTGAGGCCTGCCACTAGAGCCAGCGCGGCACCCGCGCCCTGTAGCGCGTGTAGGCGTCGCCGAATTTCCGCTCGAGATAGTCTTCCTCCTTCTCGATCACGCCCCGCTGCAAGATCATCAGCGCCGGGATGAGGAGCAGAAGCACCCAGACACTCGTCATGATGATCGAGAGCCCGAAATAGACGAGCACCAGGCCGATATAGATTGGGTTGCGGCTGAGGTGATACGGGCCCGAGGTGACGAGCGCCGTCGCCGGCAGGCCCGGCACGACATGTGTCCCGGCCCGGTGAAAGGCCCGCGCCGCGAGCACCGCCAAGGTGAGGCCGAGCCCCATGAAGACAAAGCCGACAACGAGGCCAAGGCCGTTGGGCTGGGCCAAGCCGGGCCCGATCGGCAGGACCAAGGTCAGCAGGCTGCCGAGCGCCAGAGCCCCCAGAAACAGGAGCGGCGGCTTCACCGCCACGTCGGCATAGTCGGTCGTGCTCGTCACTGCGCTATCCTCATGCAGGCCCCCCTTTTTAAGAGCGCACTCCCGCCCCAAACCTGCATCCGCGTCAACTGCGCGCTCCTTATAGAACGTGTCGACCATGGGGCGGTTCACAAGGGCGCGATCCTCTGACGCGCCCCCTGGAGGGGGCTGGGCGCGGTGATTTTGCTTGATTTACCGTCTTTCTGCCTCTTTTTGCCCCTTGCGCCCACGGGCCATGCCCCTTATTTGAATGCTAAGCGTTAGACGGTCATCACGCCGTAACGCTTCAGTGGTGTCTTGCGCAGAGCCCACAAATCGTAGCAGCAAACCTTTGCGCCTTAAGAAAGAAGATGCGCGCAGCCCAAAGGCCGCGCAGTATTAAGCCAACGCATGAGCTTTTCTGATCTTGGCCTAAGCCCCAAAGTTGTCTCTGCCGTCACCGCGGCAGGGTTCGAGACCCCGACCCCAATTCAAGCCCAGGCGATCCCGATCGCGGTCACCGGCCGCGACGTGCTCGGCATCGCCCAGACCGGCACCGGCAAGACGGCATCCTTCGTGCTGCCAATGCTGACGCGGCTGGAGCGAGGACGCGCCCGGGCCCGCATGCCGCGAACGCTGATCCTCGAGCCGACCCGCGAGCTCGCCGCCCAAGTGGCCGAATCCTTCGAGCTCCTCGGCAAGAACCATAAGCTGACCATGGCGCTCCTCATCGGCGGCGTGTCCTATGTCGAACAGGACAAGAAGCTCGATCGCGGCGCCGACGTGGTGATCGCCACGCCAGGCCGCCTGCTCGATCATTTCGAGCGCGGTAAGCTGATGATGAACGGTATCGAGATCCTCGTGGTCGACGAAGCCGACCGGATGCTCGACATGGGCTTCATTCCCGACATCGAGCGCATCTGCAAGAAGCTGCCCTTCACCCGCCAGACCCTGTTCTTCTCGGCGACGATGCCGCCGGAGATCCAGCGCCTCGCCGACAACTTCCTGCATAACCCCGAACGTATCGAAGTCTCCCCGCCGGCCACTGCCGCAACGACGATCGTGCAGCGCCTGAAGAAGGCACCGGACGATCCGGCCGGCAAGCGGCTGGCGCTGCGGGAGCTGATGCAAGAGGTTGACGTCAGAAACGCCATCATCTTCTGCAATCGCAAGAAAGATGTCGGTGTCGTGTTCCGGTCGTTGCAGCGGCACGGCTTCAATGTCGGCGCGCTCCATGGCGATCTCGACCAGCGAGAGCGTACGACAACCCTCGAAGCTTTCCGCAACGGCACGATCGCCTTCCTCGCGGCCAGCGACGTAGCGGCGCGCGGCCTCGATATCCCCGACGTGAGCCACATCTTCAATTACGACGTGCCGGTCCACCCGGAAGATTATATCCACCGCATCGGCCGCACGGGCCGGGCAGGACGCGAAGGCTTCGCCGCCATGCTGGTGACGCCGAAAGACACCAAGGCGCTCAAGGCCATCGAGAAAATGCTGGGCCAGGAGATCGCCTGGGTCGACGGGCCCCCTGCCCAGGAAGACCGGGCGCAAGCCGAGAGTTCCGAGCGGAGCGACGGACGGCGCCGGCGCGGCGGCCGTTCGCGGCGCCCCAAAGCCGCCAGCGCCAATGGCGCCGACGCGGTCGTGGCGCAAGCCGAGACCGCCAAGCCGCAAGAAGCTCCGAAGTCCCAAGAGACCGCCAAGTCTCAAGAAGCCACCAAGTCTCCAGAGACCGCCGCCAGGCCCCAAGAAACGCCTGAGCCGCAAGAGGCAGCCGCAAACCGCAATGGCCGGCACGACAGCCCGCGCGACGCCAAGCCTCGTGAGGCCAAGCCTCGCGACGATGAGCGCCGGAATGGCGGCCGCGATCGGAACCAGGGCGAGCGCCAACAAGGCCGTAGCGGCTCCGGTCAAGACCGATCTCAGAATCGGAACAAGGGCTCGCAGCCGGAGCGCGGCAAGCAGCAGACGGGCATGGGCGATCACGTCCCCGCCTTCATGATGCGCCCCGTACGGCTGCCGTAAGGCGCTCACATCTCCTAAGGTCTTTTTGTCATTTGTGCCGGGGTTGACCCGGCAATCCATCCCATCGGCTCTTCACCGGGCTGCTGGCTCACGGCATGGATGCCCGGATCAAGTCCGGGCATGACGACACTTTGACGCTTGGGAATTTTTACTCGGAGGCGTCGGCGGTCACGGGCGCCGTTTCGCCGGCGGGCGTCAACATGACCGACTCGCCGCAGCCGCAGGCGCTCGTCTGGTTCGGGTTGTTGAACACAAAGCCCGAATGCATGCGGTCCTTCTGATAGTCCATCTCCGTGCCGAGCAGGAACATCACCGCCGTCGGATCGATCAGGAGCTTGACGCCCTTGTCCTCGACGACCTCGTCATGGGGCCCGCGGCTCTGCGGCATATTCCATGGTGTATTCCATGCCGGCGCAGCCGCCATTCTTCACGCCGATCCGCACGCCTTCGATCTCCTTGCCGGAGGCGGCAGAAAGCGCACGGATTCTGTCCGCGGCGGCTTCGGTCAGGCGCATCACTTGGGGTCGGGCCATGGTCATCGCTACAACTTGGGTTGATTTGCCGGTTCGTTCAAGAGCTTGGCTCAGAACATATTGAGTTCAAGGCGCGCCTCGTCGGACATGCGCGACATGTCCCAAGGCGGATCGAATACGAGATTGACCTTCACCTGCCCCACGCCGGGCACGGAGCCGACGGCGTTCTCCACCCAGCCGGGCATTTCGCCGGCCACCGGACAGCCCGGCGCCGTCAGGGTCATCACCACGTCGATATTGCGGTCGTCGTCGACGTCGATCTTGTAGATGAGGCCGAGCTCATAGACGTCGACCGGGATCTCCGGGTCGAACACCGTCTTGAGAGCGGACACGAGATCGGAATGAAGCTGCTCGAGTTCCTCCGGCGGAATGGACGACGGCGCGCTCTCCACGATCATCGCGGGCGCGGGCGAGGCACCAGGCTCGCCGAGGGCCGGGACATCGGATGCCGGAGCATCGGATGCCTGCTGCCCCTCGCCCGGCACGGATTGCGCCATCCCCGGCGACATGTCGTCGGGGGTCGCCGCGGGATCGTTTCTCTGAGTCTTTTCCGTCATATCAGCCACCGAGTTTAAGCGAACATTTCACGGGTCTTGCGCAGCGCTTCCACCAGTCGGTCGATCTCTTCGAAGCTATTATACATGGCGAATGAGGCACGGCATGTCGAGGTTACACCAAAGCGGGCCATGAGAGGCTCGCAGCAATGGGTGCCGGCCCGCACGGCGACGCCGTGGCGGTCGAGAATTGTGCTCACATCATGGGCATGGGCGCCTTCGACCTCGAAGGAGATGATACTGCCCTTGTCCTTGGCGCGTCCGAAAATCCGCAGCCAATTCAAATCGCCGAGGCGCTCCATGGCGTAGGCGAGCAGCGCGTCCTCATGGGCTCTGATGGCCTCCCGGCCAACGCCCTCCACATAGTCAATTGCGGCGCCGAGGCCGATGGCCTGGACGATGGCCGGGGTGCCCGCCTCGAAGCGGTGCGGCGGTTTGCCGTAGGTCACCTCCTCGGTGGTGACATAGCCGATCATCTCACCGCCGCCCTGATAGGGCGGCATCGCCTCCAGCAGTTCCTTCTTGCCGTAAAGCACGCCGATGCCGGTGGGGCCATAAAGCTTGTGTCCGGTGAAGACGTAGAAATCGCAGTCCAGATCCTGCACGTCGACCGGCATATGCACCGCACCCTGGGCGCCGTCGATCAGCACGGGGATGCCGTGGGCGTGGGCGATGCGCACGATCTCCTTCACCGGCACGATGGTGCCGAGCACGTTCGACATCTGCGTCACGGCAATCATCTTGGTGCGCGGCGTGATCAGCTTCTCGAATTCATCGAGCAGGAAATCGCCCTCATCCGACACCGGCGCCCATTTCAACACCGCGCCTTGCCGCTCGCGGATGAAATGCCAGGGCACGATATTGGAGTGGTGCTCCATGATGGTGAGCAGGATCTCGTCGTCCGCGCCGATGCGAGGACGCCCGAAGGACGAGGCCACGAGATTGATGGCCTCGGTGGCGTTGCGGGTGAAGATGATCTCGTCGTCGGACCGGGCATTGAGAAAGCCCCTCACCTTTTCGCGCGCCTTCTCGAAATTGGCGGTGGCGAGATTACTCAAATGATGAAGCCCGCGATGGACGTTGGCGTATTCGTGGCCGTAGGCGTTGCTCACGGCGTCGATCACGGCTTGCGGCTTCTGCGCCGAGGCGCCGTTGTCGAGATAGGTGAGCGGCTTGCCGTGGACCCTCTCGGCCAGAATGGGGAAGTCGGCGCGGATGGCGTCGAGGTCGAAGGACGCATCGACGGCGCGGATACCCTTGGCCGATGGCGTGATGATGGTCATCGGCCCCTCCCGTCAATCGGCCCGAACGCCGAGCCATTCGGCCGAAGCAGCGTTAAAGGCCTCACGCAAGGTCTCGTTGTCGACGACCTCGAAGGCCTCGCCGATAAAAGCCTGGATAAGCATGGCGCGGGCTTCCGGCTCTGGCAGGCCGCGCGATTCCAGATAGAACAAAAGATCCTCGTCGATCTGGCCGGAGGTGGCGCCGTGACCGCAAACCACGTCGTCGGCGAAAATCTCGAGCTCGGGCTTCGAGTTCGAATTCGGCCGTCTCCGACAGCAGCAGCGCCTGGGCCATCTGCTTGCCGTCGCTCTTCTGGGCATTCGGCGCGACAATGACCTTGCCCTGGAAGATGCCCCGCGCCTCGTCGTCGAGAACCACCTTGAACAATTCGCGGCTGGCGCAAGCCGGCACGCGATGCTCGACCACCAGAGTGGTGTCGTTATGCTGGCGGTCGCGGCCGAGACACGCGCCGGAGACGTCGGCGGACGAGCCTTCGCCGTCGAAGCCCACATAGACCTGATTACGGGCCAGTGCCGCGCCCAAGGACAGCTGGAAGGCGTTGTAGCGGGCATCGGCGCCCAGACTGACAAGCCACACCCCCAGATGCAGAGCATCGGCGGCTTCGCGCTGGACCTTGATGTGATGGATGGACGCCTTGTCGCCGACCCTGACCTCGGTCACGGCGTTGCGCTGGAGGCCCGTCACCCCGAGGCTGCCATAGCTCTCCAGGATGGTGGCCGAGGCGCCCTCGTCCGCGACGATGACATTGCGGGTGAAGCTCGACGCCGGCTGGCCGGTGCCATCGAGCTGGATGAGATGGATCGGCTTGTCGAGGGTAAGGCCTGCCGGCAGGCGCAAGACCACGCCGCCAGACATCAGCGCGGTGTTGAGCGCCAGCACCGCGTCGTCGTCACGCGGGTTGATTTGGCCTAAATTGGCTTTCAGCCACTCCGGCGGCATCTCCAAGATATGGGCCAATGAGGCGATCTCGACGCCGGCCTCGCGTAAACCTGACATGTCCGACAAATCGACCCGCAACTCGCCTTCGGCGATGACGAGGCGGTAGGCGGGAAATTCGGCGATCGCCTTGCCGAGCGCCGCCTCCAATGCCGCGTCACTGACTTCGGCGCCGAGCACCGCAATGAGCGGATGCACCGCGTCGATGCGCGCGCGCAGATCGGTGTATTTCCATGCCTCGACCCGGCGATGGGGCAGCCCAAGACGGCCATAGGCCTTGATCGCGGCGTCGCGGAGCCCGGCGACAAACGGGTTGGCGGCGCCGGGAAGCGCTTTCGCGGCTCTGGTGTAGAGGTCGAGATAATCCTGCTCGGCCTTGCTGCGGAATTGTTGGACGGACAGGTCCATGAATGGCTCTCCCTACGCGGCCGCGGCGTCGCCGCCGAATTCGGCGTAGCCGGTCTTCTCGAGCTCGACCGCCAGTTCAGGCCCGCCGGAGCGCGCCACTCGGCCGTTCGACAGCACATGCACCCGGTCGGGCACGATGTAGTCGAGGAGCCGCTGATAATGGGTGATGACGAGCATCGACCGCTCTTTGCTCCGGAGCGCGTTCACGCCGTCGGCGACGATGCGAAGCGCGTCGATGTCGAGGCCGGAATCGGTCTCGTCGAGCACGCAAAGCGACGGCTCGAGCAGGGTCATTTGCAGGATCTCGTTGCGCTTCTTCTCACCGCCCGAGAAGCCCACATTGAGCGGACGCCGCAACATCTCGGCGTCGATCTTGAGGCTCTTGGCCTTCTCTTTCACCAAGCGCAGGAAGTCCGGGGTCGACAGTTCATCCTCGCCGCGCGCTTTGCGCACGGCATTGGCGGCGCTGCGCAGGAAGGTCATGGTGGCGACGCCGGGAATCTCCATCGGGTATTGGAACGCGAGAAACACGCCGGTGGCGGCGCGTTCCGACGGGTTCAGCTCGAGCAGGTTCGTGCCGTTCCAGGTGATCGACCCTTCGGTCACCTCATAGCCCTCCTTGCCGGCGAGCACGTAGGCGAGCGTCGATTTGCCGGAGCCGTTCGGTCCCATGATGGCGTGCACCTCGCCGGTGGGCAAAGTGAGGTCGAGGCCCTTCAGGATCTCGCGGCCGTCGACATTGGCGTGGAGGTTCTTGATCTCAAGCATGCGTCCGTCTTTCTAACTCTTTGACTTCGAGTTTGTTTGTCGTGTCGTTACCCGACCGAGCCTTCGAGGCTGATCGAGATGAGTTTCTGGGTCTCCGCCATGAACTCCATGGGGAGCTGCTGGAGCACGTCGCGAACGAAGCCGTTGACGATGAGCGCCACGGCCTCCTCCTCCGACAGCCCGCGGCTCAAGCAATAGAACAGCTGGTCGTCGGAAATCTTCGAGGTGGTCGCCTCGTGCTCGAAGGTCGCGCTCGCATTCTTGGCTTCGAGATAGGGCACGGTGTGCGCGCCGCATTTGTCGCCGATGAGGAGCGAGTCGCAGACCGTGTAATTGCGCGCATTGGACGCCCGGCGATGGGCCGAAACCAGCCCGCGATAAGTGTTGTTGGAACGGCCGGCGGCGATGCCCTTGGAGATGATGCGGCTCGAGGTGTCCTTGCCCAGATGGATCATCTTGGTGCCGCTATCGACCTGCTGATAGCCGTTGGAAATGGCGATCGAGTAGAACTCGCCGCGTGAGCCGTTGCCGCGCAGGATGCAGGACGGGTATTTCCAGGTGATGGCCGAGCCGGTCTCCACCTGCGTCCAGGAGATCTTGGAGCGGTCGCCGCGGCAATCGCCACGCTTGGTGACGAAGTTGTAGATGCCGCCCTTGCCGTTCTTGTCGCCCGGATACCAGTTCTGCACCGTGGAGTATTTGATCTCGGCGTCCTCAAGCGCCACGAGCTCGACCACGGCGGCATGCAGCTGGTTCTCGTCGCGCATGGGCGCGGTGCAGCCTTCGAGATAGCTCACGTAAGAGCCCTTGTCGGCGATGATGAGCGTGCGCTCGAACTGGCCGGTTTGCTCGGCGTTGATGCGGAAATAGGTGGAGAGCTCCATGGGGCAGCGCACCCCCTCCGGCACGTAGACGAAGGAGCCGTCGGAGAACACCGCCGAGTTGAGCGTGGCGTAGAAATTGTCGGTGGCCGGCACGACCGAGCCCAAATATTTCTTCACCAGCTCGGGATGGTTCTTCACCGCTTCGGAGATCGAGCAGAAGATGACGCCCGCCTTGCCGAGTTCCTCCTTGAACGTGGTGACCACCGAGACGCTGTCGAACACGGCGTCGACCGCGACCCGGGGCGCGCCTTGCACGCCCGCCAGGACCTCCTGCTCTCTCAGCGGAATGCCCAGCTTCTTGTAGGTCTCAAGCAGCTCCGGATCGACATCGGCCAGGCTCTTGGGGCCTTCGGTGCTCTTCGGCGCGGAATAGTAATAGAGGTCCTGGAAATCGATCTTCGGGTAATGGACATTGGCCCATTCCGGCTCCTGCATGGTGAGCCAGCGGCGATAGGCCTCCAGGCGCCAGTCGAGCAGCCACTGCGGCTCATCCTTCTTGGCCGAGATGAAGCGGACGATATCCTCGTTCAGGCCCTTCGGGGCCTTGACCGATTCAATGTCGGTGAAGAAGCCGTATTTATACTGGTCGACGTCGATCTCTTTGACGCGTTCGACCGTTTCTTGCACTGCCGCCATAACAACTGCTCCAAATTCTCTATCAGTGGCGGCTGGTTAAGCCGCTTCCTTCGCGCTCTGCTTGAGCCGCTTGATCACGTCACCGAAGGCGCTGAGATACCTATTGATATCGGTATTCCGACTGCCTATTCCAAGGCTTACCCGTACGGCGCTTTGCGCCAGCTCAGGCCTCACGCCCATGGCCGCAAGCACGTGGGAGGTCTCGACCTTTCCCGACGAGCAGGCCGATCCGGCGCTCACCGCAATGCCCGCGAGATCGAGCGCGATCACCAGTGTCTCCGACTTGGCGCCCGGCACCGCGATACACGCCGTGTTCGGCAGGCGCGGCACGCCGCCCGCGAACACCACCGCGTCCTCGGCGATGGCGCGCACGCCCGCCTCGAGCGCATCCCGAAGCTTGGCGACGTCGTCCATCTTGGCGAGATCGGATGCGGCCAGCTCCGCCGCCACGCCAAAACCGACAATGCCCGATACGTTCTCGGTGCCGGCGCGCCGCCGGCCTTCCTGACCGCCGCCTTTGATGAGGGGTTCGACGGTCACGCCGTCGGCCAGCACCAGGGCGCCAACGCCTTTGGGGCCGCCCATCTTGTGAGCCGACAAGGCTCACCATGTCGGCGCCCAGCGCGGCCATATCGAGGGGCACGCGGCCCGCCGCCTGAACCGCGTCGCAATGAAGAATCCCGCCCGCGTCGTGAACGATCTTGGCGGCCTCGGCCACAGGCTGAATGGCGCCGGTCTCGTTATTGGCCGCCATCAGGGAGACGATCGGCCGCCAGCCGCCCGGCTTATGCTTCTCGAGCTTCTTGGCGAGGACCGTCAGATCGGCGACGCCGTCGCGCGTGACCGGGATGATGGTCGTGGTCTCGCGATAGAACCGGCCGCCCGACAGCACCGACGGATGCTCGATCGCCGACACATAGCAGTGCCAGGAGGCCTCGCCGGATTGGGCGGCGAGCGCCAGCGCATTGGCCTCGGTGCCGCCGCTGGTGAAAACCACATTCGCAGGGCTCGCGCCGACGAGTGCGGCGACCTTGGCTCTGGCATTCTCGATGGCCGCGCGGCTGGCCCGGCCCTCCGCATGCACCGAAGAGGGATTTCCCTCCAGCGCGAGCGCAGCCGTCACCGCATCGCGCACTTCGGGGCGCAAAGGGGCCGTCGCGTTATAGTCGAGATAGGTACGCTGGTTCATGCTGTGCCGAAGCTTGCGGCCGAACGCCGCCGGTTAACGCTTGCACGAGCCCCCGTCGCACGTGCTATGAAGCGCGGCCTGACATATGGACCGCTCCAAGCGCCCAGCTGATTTGGAACGGCCTTGTTTGGAACAATTCTAAGCTCTAATTTGTATAGGATTCCGAGGCGGCAGAGTCAAGTTTTGCGGCATTGGGTGGTGCGCCCAAATTCACGCCCCATATACGGATCAGCCGAGCATCCCCCATCAGCGCGTTAACGCAAGTCGAGGCCAGTAGTTCATGCCTGAAGTCAATATCAGCGGCCCGAGCGGCCGGATCGAAGCCCGCTACCATCACGAGGGCTCTCCGAACTCGCCTGTTGCCCTGATCCTGCATCCCCACCCGCAATTCGGCGGGACGATGAATAATCAGGTCGTCTATCACCTGTATTACGCCTTCCAGAAGCGTGGATTCTCGGTGCTGCGCTTCAATTTCCGCGGCGTCGGCCGCAGCGAGGGCCTGTTCGACAACGGGCCCGGCGAGTTGGCGGATGCCGCCACGGCGCTCGATTGGCTGCAGGGCAACAATGCCGATGCGCCGTCCTGCTGGATCGCCGGCGTCTCGTTCGGCGCCTGGATCGCCATGCAGCTGTTGATGCGCCGTCCCGAGGTGGAAGGCTTCATCTCCGTGGCCCCGCCGGCCAATCTGTACGACTTCACCTTCCTCGCCCCCTGCCCGTCTTCCGGCCTGATGGTCAACGGCGCCAAAGACCGAGTCGTGCCAACGGAATCGGTGCGCGGGCTCGTGGATCGTCTCAAGACCCAGAAGGGCATCGTCATCGACCACCAGACCGTGCCCGACGCCAACCATTTCTTCGAGGATCGCATGGAGGGTTTGATGGAGGTGGTCGACGGCTATCTCGACAAGCGCCTCGGCAAGCGAGACAAGCGGAAGGGTGCGGCGGCCTAGGGCCCGTCTCCTCTTGGCCTCCTTGCTGTTCGCGAATGGCGGGTTTGGTGTTCGTCCCGCAAACCTGCTAGAGGCTCTGGCCAACGCCAGATCAGACTAGAAGCGGCCAATCCGCCATGACCACCCTCAAATCCGACCTGCTGCACGAACTATCCACGCGCGGCTTCATCCATCAATGCACCGACGAGGCGGGCCTCGATAAACTCGCGCGCAGTGAGACCATCACCGGCTATATCGGTTTCGACTGCACGGCGCCGAGCCTGCATGTAGGCAATCTGGTCAGCATCATGCTGCTGCGCAAGCTGCAGCAGACGGGCCACCGCCCGATCGTGCTGATCGGCGGCGGCACCACCAAGGTCGGCGATCCGTCCGGCAAGGACGAAGCGCGCAAGCTCCTCACCGACGCGGAGATCGGCGCCAATATCGCCGGCATCGAGACGGTGTTTTCCAAATTCCTCGGCTTCGGCCATGGCGACCGTGACGCGGTCATGGTCAACAATGCCGATTGGCTCGGCGCGCTGAACTACATCGACTTCCTGCGCGACTATGGGCGCCATTTTAGCGTCAACCGCATGATGAGCTTCAGGACTCGGTGAAGCTCCGGCTCGACCGCGAGCAGCCGTTGAGCTTCATCGAGTTCAACTACATGGTGCTGCAGGCCTACGACTTCGTGGAGCTGTACCGGCGAGAGGGCTGCCGGCTGCAAATGGGCGGCTCCGACCAATGGGGCAATATCGTCAGCGGCATCGAGCTCGGCCGGCGCACCGAGAGCGCCGAGCTGTTCGGCCTCACCTCGCCGCTCCTCACCACCGCCTCGGGCGCAAAAATGGGCAAGACCGCGGCGGGCGCGGTGTGGCTCAACCCCGACATGCTCTCCCCATATGACTATTGGCAGTTTTGGCGGAACGCCGAGGACGCCGACGTGCCGCGCTTCCTCAAGCTGTTCACCGAACTTCCGCTCGACGAGATCGGCAAGCTCGCCGCGCTGGAAGGGGCCGAGCTCAACGAGGCCAAGAAGATTCTCGCCACCGAAGCCACGGCGCTCGTGCATGGGCGCGATGCGGCCGACCGCGCGGCGGTGACGGCGCACACCACGTTCGAGCAGGGGCAGACCTCGGCGAACCTGCCGAGCATCGAGGTGCCGCGCGCCGATCTCGAAAAGGGATTGGGCGTGCTCAATGCGGCCGTGCTGACCGGCTTCGTCCAATCGACTGGCGAGGCGCGGCGTCAGATCAAGGGCGGCGGCATCAAGGTCAACGATGTGACCGTCGGCGACGAGCGGCAGTCGCTCACCCTGTCAGACCTGACGGATGATGGCGTGATCAAGCTGTCGCTCGGCAAGAAGCGGCACGCGCTTATTCGCCCCGTCTAGCTTTTCCGGTTTAGCGATTCTGAAACGGCCTGATGCGTTCGTCTCTCTGCGCCGCGGTTGGGGCCGGGGTATCCGGCACGGTGCCGGTGAAGTCGAAGATCTGCCGGAAGATGCCCGGCGCCATCATCGACATCGGATTGACCAGCACCGTGGGATCGTCGAGCTTGCCCTTGATGGCGAAGGTGATGCCCACCACGCCTTCACCCTGGCGGCCGACCAGGATCTTACCCAGAATGGGCACCGCGCCGAGCGCCGAGTTCAGGCCATAGAGCGGCACATAAGTGCCGCCGAGATCGACCGTCTGCGATTTGAAATCCACCGTGCCGCGCAAGGTAGCGCCGATCGCCGGGCCGTTGATATAGGCGTCGCGCAAGCGGAATTTGCCGGCGCCGACAGAAAATGGCGCGCGCAGACGCTTGAACACGATGCTCGACGTCGAGATCTGCTTGGTCTGCTCGCCTAGAACCGCCGCGGCACTCGGGTCGGTGAGGACGTCGGCCACCACCGGATCGCCCACCACCTCGAAGTCACGCGCCCAGAGGGTCCCGGACTTCGTGCCGGGGCCGCCGGCATCCATGTTGACTTGCAGCGAGGCATCGCCACCATTGATGCTGCGGTAGAAGCCGACCAGGCGGAAGGCCGCGCCCGCGTTGTTCGCCTGGGCCTTGAGCACGCGAGCGCCATTCTTGTTCTGCAGCTCGACGAGGGCCAATTCCTTGCCGTTCAACAGCCCCTTGGCATTGAGCGCGATCAGCTTGCCGTCGCGCTTCTTAAGCATGACGTCGACATTGGTCGCCGACGTATCGTAGAAGCCGACGACGCGCCCGATCCTGGCGGTAAAATCGATGCCAAACGGCTGATCGGGCTCCGCCGATCCGTCCTCGACGAGCTGGCCCGCCGAAAATAGCGATCGGAAGAATTGCTGGCCGTCATAGGTCGAGCCTTCGGCGCGAACGTCGAGCACCTGGTCGTCACGCACATTCGCGGTGATCTCGACATGAGTCTGGGGGCTCACTGAGAAGTCCGAGAAATAGAAGCTCTTGAGGTGCTGATCCGGATCGAGCGCAATCCGACCAAAGACGCCGATCTCGTCGCCGACGATCTGGAAATTCTCGAGGTCGGCCGATCCGTCCTCGTGCTTGGCCACATCGAAGCTGACCTGCGCCGACTTTCCGGCCGGCTTGGTCCACCCCATGCTGCCGAAGAGAAGTTGCGCGTCCGTAAGGTCGGCCTCCATGCTCATGGTTTGGGTGGGCTGGCCTAAGCCCCTGACCGACAGGGTTATCGGGGTCGGCCCTTTGACCAGATGGTTGACCTTGATGCCAAGCTTCTCGCGCAAGGCCTGATCGAGCGTGGCCGTGACTCTGATCGGAGGCTGCTGGTCGTCGGGCGCGTAAAAGACCCGCTGCCAATAAATCTCGGCAGGCACGCCCTTGACCTGGATCTCGCCGGTGGCCGTGACGCCCTCCTCGGAAAGCACCACGTCGAGCGCACCGCCGTCGATGTCCATGTCGCCGACGAGATTCGACGCGATGGCGTCGTCAAGCCGCGCCAAGCCGCTCATCTTGATCTCCTTGAAATCGAGATCGTTCTTGAGCGGCATCGACAGCGTGAACTCACCCGTGGCGGTGCCCCCGAGGAAGTCCGGCTTCATGCCGACTTCGCTGATATAGCCCAGCGGCTTGTGATCGAGGAGTTGCATCACCGTGGGCGTCGGCGCGACCGCCTTGTAGGTGATGACGCCCTGCTGGGGGTCGACGCGAAGGTCGGGGATGAAGAAGCGGCCCTCGGTGAGAGCAATCTCTTGTCCGGGGGCGACGACGATCTTGCCTTGGGGAATATCGACCGCGAACTCCGTCCCCGACAGGGTGAGCTTGGCGTCGCCGGTGAGGACCGGCGGCATCCCCGGCATATAGACGATGCTCATGCCGGAGAAGTTCAACTCGACATTGATGGCGCCTTCAGGCGCCGCGGCCCCCTGCTCGATCTTGGCGATGGCGCCGGCCGGCAGCGCTACGTTGAACTTGCCGCCGACAAGTTGTCCGCCGGCCACCCGCTCGAGCACCCATTCCCGCGCCTTTCCGGCGAGAAATTTCGGCCAGAACCGCTTCAGAGTATCGACCGGCATCGGGCTCACTTTGCCGGCCAGCTTGACCTCGGGCGAACCCGGCGCGTCGATCACGCTGCCGGACATGTCGATGGAGGCGTCCCCGGCGCGAATGACGAAGCGGGAAAGCGTCAAACGACCCTCCTTGGCCGAGACGCTCCCCTGGGCCGTCCACTCGTCGATCTTGATCGGCGCGAGGCCGAAATCCGCGATACCCAGGGCCGCGTCATTCGCCTTCAGGTCAAAGTCCCACGATTCGGGCTTGCCCTTGGCGTCGCGAACCGGCCGGAACGTGCCGCTGAACGTGGCCTGGCTCTTGCCCCAGCGCAGCGTCGAGGGCGCAATCTCGACCACGTCGGTCTCTTTCAGATAGCGCACCGTGAAGTCGCCGTGGTCGATCCGGAGCGGCGTGTCGCGGTCCCATGGCGGGGTCAGCTGGCCCGGCGCCAGCCGCAGCCGCGCCTCGCCCGATAGGAATTCGCCCTTGTCGTCCAGTTCGACGGTGGTCTCGCCGTCAACCGCCATGTCGAGCGCCCGGAGGATGCCGATCGTGGGGAAGTTGCCGGCGATGCCCGAGGGCACCGAGATTCTCGATCAGCGCGGTGATCGATAGACTGTTGCGCTTGGCGCGCTGCTCGGTGCGGACCTCGAGCTGCCAGTCGCCCTTGCTCGAGGCGACATTGGCCTCACCCACGAGGATGCTGCGATTGCCGCGATGCTCAAGGTCGATGGCGAAATCGGGCACCTGCCACAACGTCTGTGCGCCGTCCTGGTTGAGCACGACAATCGCGTTCTTGAAACCGAACCGCGTCAGATAGGACGTGTCGCCGCGCCGGGCGCGGTCGAAGACCTCGGCTACCGTCTTATTCAAATCGAATTTGCGGCCTCCGGCACCGACGGGCAGTTCCGGGCGGGCGGCGATCACCGGCTCTTGCGGCTGGGACGCGGCGTCGGTGGCGCCGTCGGCCGGCAGCGCACCGCGGATCAAGTTATCGCTGTCCACATTCGAGGGCCTGGTGAAGCTCAGGGCGAGGCCCTGGTCGGAGCTGTAAGACAGCAAGAGGCGCGCGCCGATGAAGTCGACGCTGCCCGGCGCCAGCCGTCCGGATAGAAGCCCCGAGCCGCTCATGCCGATAGCCGCGAGCGGCGCTTGCGCCACGATCGAACCGTCCTGGTCGATGAGGCGAATATTACGCAGGCGAAACAACACGCCAGGTCCGTCGGCGCTGCGCTGGAGGACCGCGCCGTCGATCTTCACGCGCAAGCCGGAAAGCTGGTCGTTGATCGCCGCCTCGATGGGCGGAACGAGACTAGGCAGAGAGATCGGGCCGTGGGCGAGCCGTCCATAGCCGAAGACGATGGCGATGAGCCCGACGACGAGAACGCCGGCGAAGATTTCGCGGCAGACATGGGCGCTGCGCGAGGAGAGCTTGGCGAGTTCGATCTGAACCGGCGGTGGAACCCGTTTGACCAATTCCCGGCCGCGCGCGGGCAAGGCACGGATCGCCTTGCCACCCTCGGTGGTCAGCCTGAGCCAGGTCCCTGCGCTTGGTTCGTCCATTCAGTCACAGGCCCCAACAAAATTCGGCCGAGCGCCCGATCGCCGCCTTCTGGCCAGGGCCCGTACTAGCAGACACGCGCAAAGCATGGCCCGCCGATGAATGACACAGCGTTGCCCTGTCCGCTCATGGTCTCTTGCCGGCTTCCCCCCAGGTGCGCCCTAAACGCCTCGCCCGTGCCTGGTTATCACGGCGCACGATGCGAGGCTAAGGTCTAGTCGCCATATGAGGCGGCAAAATCGGCCAAAGGAAGGCGATTCCGGCGCCCGCGGCCAGGGCCCGAACGCCTGGGGGGCGGCCCGTCGCAACCCTGGAGAAGCCCCATGACAAGGTTCGGGCGAGGCGATATTGTCACCGGCAGGAGTTGGGTGCTGGGTATTGGTCTTCAGACGGGCAACTCCGCGACAATCCTCTTGGCGGCGTCGACTGTCTGCTGCGCTGTCTCAATGTCGCGGGACCTGGTGCCGAGTACGTTTTTGCGCTTGCGTCACTCGTTTTGGATGGGGAGGTACCCAGTTATGTTCACGAAGAAGCCTGAGCCTGGTGAAACTGTCACCAAGTTGGGAGGGGAGCGGCCGAGCGCCGCGCCTGAGCCCAAGTCGTCGCCCTTCACCGAGCGGCCCGCCACCTTTGCCAAGGGCCCGACCCCGAGCGCCAGCTCCCACGCCAGCAAGATGGTCCCGTCGATCATCGGCGAAGATCTGACGATCACCGGCAACGTCACCTCGAAGGGCGAGATCCAGGTGGACGGCGAGATCCAAGGCGACATTCATTGCGGCTCCCTGCTGCTCGGCGACACCTCGCAGGTGATGGGATCGGTCATCGCCGAGGATGTCGTGGTGCGCGGCCGGGTCGTCGGCTCCGTCCGCGGCCTCCGGGTCACCTTGCAGTCCCAGTCCCATGTCGAAGGCGATATCTTCCATCAGAGCCTCGCCATCGAACAGGGCGCCTATTTCGAAGGGAAATCGCGCCGGTCGGACGATCCGATGGCCGACATCAAATCTCCGGAGAGGCCCAACCCGCGCACCGACAAGCCGAACGATGCGGGCGGAAATCCCTTCTCGAGCCGTGCCGCCGAATAACCGGCGAGTCAGACGGATTATCAGCACACGGACGACAAACCCTAGGCGCATCGGCGCCTAGGGTTTCGCGCTAACGTCTAATGCTTGGCGTCGGCGTGCACGCGCTGGGCGAGCGCCGCCTCGATGAACGCGTCGATGTCACCATCGAGCACGGCACTCGGATTGGTGCTTTCGACGCCCGTCCGCGTATCCTTCACCAGCTGATAGGGCTGCAGCACGTAGGACCGGATCTGGTGGCCCCAGCCGATCTCCGACTTGCTGGCGGCGGTGGCCAGCGCCTCTTCCTCGCGCCGCTTGAGTTCGGCCTCATAGAGGCGCGCGCGCAACATGGCCCAAGCGGTGGCGCGGTTCTTATGCTGCGACCGCTCGTTCTGACACTGCACGACGATGCCGGTCGGCTCATGGGTGATGCGCACCGCGCTGTCGGTCGTGTTGACATGCTGACCGCCGGCGCCTGAGGCGCGATAGGTGTCGATGCGGAGATCCTTCTCGTCGATCTCGATCTCAATGGCGTCGTCGATCGCCGGATAAATCCATACCGAAGCGAAGCTCGTATGCCGCCTAGCATTGGAATCGAAAGGCGAGATGCGCACCAGCCGATGCACGCCCAATTCGGTCTTGAGCCAGCCATAGGCGTTGAGGCCCTTGACGAGGACGGTGGCCGACTTGATGCCCGCCTCCTCGCCGTAATGCTCGCCGATCAGCTCGACCTTGTATTTCCGGCCCTCAGCCCAGCGCATATACATGCGCTCCAGCATCTGAGCCCAGTCCTGGCTCTCGGTGCCGCCGGCGCCGGCATGGATCTCGATATAGGCGTCGTTGGGGTCCGCTTCGCCCGACAGCAGCGCCTCGACCTCGAGGGTATGGGTCTCCTGCCGCAGCTTGCGCAGGGCCGATTCCGCTTCGGCGACAATCTTCTCGTCGCCCTCCTCCTCGCCGAGGGTCGCCAGGGTCAGATTGTCGTCGAGCTCGCGATTGATGCGGTTGAACTCGCCGAGTGCGGCTTCGATCTGTTGGCGCTCGCGCATGAGGCCTTGCGCGCGCGCCGCATCGTTCCAGAAGTCGGGCGCCTCCGTCTCGCGGTCGAGTTCGGTCAGCCGCAGCTTTGCCTGATCGGGGTCAAAGATACCTCCGCAGCAAAGACAGCGATTCTCTGATCTCGTTGACGACCGTTTCAGTCTCGGCGCGCATTCGCTTCCTCGGCTTTGCTAGTGGGAACTGAAGATTGAAAACTGGCTGAGCCAGCCTGGCGACGAGCCGCGGCCAAGCGGAAACCCGCCTGACCTACGCTCGCTTTCGGGTCTAGTAGAGGCCGCCCGTGCCCGATGTCAAAGCCCGGTCGTTGCCAGGCGGCGGCTGGTATTGGCCCTGCTGTGGCGGGTACTGGCCCTGCGGTGGCGGAAACTGGCCCGCCGGGTCGGCTTGTGCGCCGTCCGGGTATTCGGGGAAGTCCTCGCCCGAAACGGCCTCGCCGTCGCCCTCCACCGCGGCACCGCCGGGCACCTGGGAAGGCTTGAAGGCTTCCGTGATCACGCCCTGGTCGCCGCGGCGCGCCGGCAGACCGGTCTTGTGATTGACGCGCACCAGCATTGCCCCGGGCGGCGCCCGGAACGGCACCGGCGGCACGTCCTTCAGCGCCTCGGCGAAGAAATCACGCACGATCGGCGCGGCCACGCCGCCGCCGGTCGCGGCACGGCCCATATTTCTCGGCTGGTCGAAGCCGACATAGGCACCAACCACGAGGTCTGGTGTGTAACCGATGAACCAGGCGTCCTTGTAGTCGTTGGTGGTGCCGGTCTTGCCCGCCACCGGGCGCTTCAACACCGTGAGCTTGCGCGCGGTGCCGCTCTGCACGACGCCTTCCATGATGCCGATCATCTGGAAGTCCGAGATCGGATCGACGATCTGCTTGCGATCGTCGACGAGCTCGGGCTCGGCCTGACCGGTCCATTCCCGCGCGCCGCACTGGCCGCAGTCGCGGTTATCATGCCGCCAAACGGTGCGTCCGTAACGGTCCTGAATGCGGTCGATGAAGGTCGCATCGACCTTCTTGCCGCCATTGGCGATGATGGAATAAGCGTTGACCATGCGGATCAGCGTGGTCTCGCCGGCGCCGAGCGACATGGAAAGCGCTGGCATCAGATTGTCGTAGACGCCGAAGCGCCGGGCATATTCGGCGATGATGGGCATCCCCATGTCGCGGGCGAGCCGCACCGTCATCAGGTTGCGCGAGTGCTCAATGCCGTAGCGCAAGGTCGACGGACCGGCGCCGCCGCCCGAATAGTTCTTCGGGCACCATTGCGGCATGCCCTTACCCTGACTGACGCAGATGGCGCCGTCGACGATGATGCTGGACGGTGTGTAGCCGTTATCCAGTGCCGTGAGGTAGATGATCGGCTTGAACGAGGAGCCGGGCTGCCGGCGTGCCTGGGTGGCGCGATCGAACTGGCTCTGGGCGAAACTGAAGCCGCCGACAATGGCGAGCACGCGGCCCGTATGCGGATCCATGGCGACCAAGGCGCCGCTCACTTCCGGCGGCTGCTGCAGCGACCATTGCCCCGCGACGATCTCCGCCTCGCCGTCCTTGGTCTCCTTCGCCTCGACCGGCGCGACATAGATGACGTCGCCCGGTTTCAGCACGGCGGATACCGAGGCCGGCGTTCCGCCAAGGCCTCTCGCGAGCTTGGGGCGCGCCCATTTCACTTCCGAATACGGGATTACGCCGACCTCGCGCTCGGCGACAAGCTTGCCGGATTTGTCACGGGTGGGGCGCAGGCCGATCTTGGCTTGGTCCTTGGTGACTTCGAGCACCACGGCGCGCCGCCACGGCTCGATATCGCTCCACACGGGGATGGCGGCCAGCGCCTTGCCCCAGTCGCCGGACGGATCGATCGTCTTGTCGACGCCGCGCCAGCCGGTGTACGTGCGATCATAACTGGTGAGGCCATTGACGAGAGCCTTGCGCGCCATGGCCTGGAGCTTCGGGTCGAGCGTGGTGCGGACCGACAGGCCGCCGCCGTAAAGCTTATCCTCGCCGAAGCGATCGAGAATCTCGCGGCGCACCTCCTCGGCAAAATATTCCGAGGCGAAGATCTTGGGACCGTAAGTGCGCGCCTGGACGCCGAGGGAGGAGGCCTTGGCTTCCTCGCCTTCCTCCGGCGTGGCAAAGCCGTTCTCGACGATGCGGTCGATGACCCAGTTCCGCCGCGCGATGGCGCGATCGGGATGCCGGAAGGGATCGTAATTGCTCGGCGCCTTGGGCAGCGTGGCGAGATAGGCGGCGTCCGCCAGGGTGAGTTCGCTCAACGCCTTGTCCCAGTAGGTCTGGGCCGCGGCGGCGACACCGTAAGCGCCGGCACCGAGATAAATCTCGTTCAGATAGAGCTCGAGGATCTGCTCTTTGGTGAAGGCACGCTCGATGCGGATGGCGAGGATGGCTTCCTTCAGCTTGCGCTCGATATTCTGGTCGTTGGTGAGCAGGAAGTTCTTGGCCACCTGCTGGGTGATGGTCGAGGCGCCGACCATGCGGCGGCCGGACTGTACGGCGCTCAGATTGGTGACCACGGCACGGATGATGCCCTGAATGTCGAGGCCGCCATGCTGGTAGAAATTCTTGTCCTCGGCCGAGATGAACGCCTCGATGAGGCGCTGCGGAATGGCCGTGATCGGCACGTAGATGCGCCTTTGGCGGGCAAACTCGGCGATGAGCTTGCCGTCATTGGCGTGGATGCGCGTCATCACCGGCGGCTCGTATTTGGCGAGCACTTCGTAATCCGGCAATTCCTGCGACACTTTCCACAGCACGAAGGCGGCGGCGCCCGCCACAGCGATGAATACGATCATGCTGGCGGCGAACATGAAGCCGAGAAAGCGAAAGAGGAACCCGCCGCGACGACGGCGCCGCTGCTTCGGCGGCTTGACTGGTGCCGTAATGTCCATTGTTTTTATCCGTCCCGGCCCCGCATTTCCGCTTGCGGGGCACCCGCGCCAACCCTAACCAAGAATATGGCAACAACAAGCTGGAGTCGCCCGGAATCGGGGCCTCTGGAGCTGCTTCTCAGTCTGATCGTTAAATTCAGAACGGGCTACGGGCAATACGCTTTTCGAAATAGCCGTTGATGGCGGCGGCGACGGAATTGGTCATGCGGTCGCGCCAGGCAGCGGAGATGAGCTGCTTCTCGTCGTCCGGATTGCTCAAGAATCCGAGTTCCAGCAGCACCGAGGGCACATCCGGGGCCTTCAGTACCCGGAATCCCGCCGACCGCAAGCGCCTGGTGTGCAGCGCGTTCTTACCGGCAAGCTCGCCGACGATGGACTTGGCAAACACCACCGACCGGTTCTGGGTCTCGCGCTGGGCCAGATCGATGAGGATATTGGCCACCAGCTCATCGGAATCGCTCGGCAGCTCGACGCCGGCGATGGCGTCGGAGAAATTCTCCTTGGCGGCGAGCGCCCTCGCCTCCTCGTCCGAGGCCCGCTCCGACAGGGTGTAGATGGTAGCCCCGCGCGCGTCGTCGATCTGTGTCGGGAAATAGTCGGCGTGGATGGACAGGAACAGCCCCGCCCCCTTCTTCTGGGCGATGGCCACGCGCTCTTTCAGCGGCAGGAAGGTGTCGTCGTCGCGGGTCAGGTAGATCTCGTAGCGGCCGGTGGCGGCGAGCTTCTCCTTCAGCCGCCGGGCGAATTCGAGCACGATCTCCTTCTCGGTCACGCCGCTCTTGCTGCTCGTGCCGGGATCGACGCCGCCATGCCCCGGATCGAGCACGATGATCGGCTTGGCGTCGGCCGGCCGCGACGGCGGCTCTGGAAGCGGCAGTGGCGTGCTCTCGACGCTCGACTGCTTCACCTCGCGGAGCTTGGCCAGGAACGTCGCCTCATCGGTCGGAATGAGATCGATGACAAGGCGCGCCGGCTGGTCGTCGCGCGCTTCGAGCACGAAGGACTTGTCGATGAGGAACGGACCGCTGACATCGATGACGATGCGCGACTTGCCCGGCGCGAACAGACCATAGCGGTAGGCGGTGACCAGACCGCGCTGCTCCTTGCCGAGGCCCGGCGGCATCTGAAAGCTCACATCGGCGGCGTCGACGATGACCCGGTACGGATTGCCGAGGGCGAAGACGTGGACGTCGACTTTCTTCGACAGGTCGGCGATGAAGCGGGTGCGCTCGCGATCGCCGGCAAGGCGGGCGTCCTTGGCGATCGCATCCTTGCCGCCCATATCCTTGGCCTGGACGGCAGCGGGAAGGCTCACAAGCCCGGCCGGCACCGCCAAGAGCCCAAGAACCGCGGCCCAAAACGGTATGGCCGCAAACAAGGCACGCACAACTTGCATCGTTCCCCACATGCGTCGAGTTCGCGCGGTCTTCTTTTTGGCGGGCGTCTGACTAGGCTAAATCCAGGTGACGATGCGCCAAATAGGCCCGGAATCGGGCCCAATTGTTAACCACGCCTGGTTAAGCGACCGTTGTGACCCTTTGGCGGCACCCCCGCGAGACTTGCCAAATCTCTCGGCAAACACGTAATAAGGAACAGACTCATTCTTTGAGTTCCGAGCCCCTGGACGCCTCAATGGTGATACGGGCGGAATTTGATTTATCGCGTCGGGCCTTATTGGAACGGCCTGGACGCAGAACGGCGGCGGCCGAGTGCGAAAAAACGGCCGCCCAGGTTGAAACTGCTGGCCGCGGCTGAAACGCGGCAAGTGAGAAATGCGATGCAGAATCAGGCCACACAGCTAAGCCACGGGACTTCCCGGGCTTTTCTGGCGCCTCTGATGACTTGTCGGCCGCCGATGGCCGGACCCCGCAGCCAGGCAATCTGGCTCATCGTGGGTCGTCGCCCCGAATCATGGTCTATTGGATATTGGCGCGCGCGGGCCTCAGGCTTCCGCCCGGCGAGGCGGTCTTCCATGCCGCCCTTCCCGGCCTGCGCGCCGGAGAAAACACAACATGCCAAACAAAATGTTAATCGATGCGGCGCATCCGGAGGAAACTCGGGTCGTCGTCGTAAAGGGCAATCGCGTCGAGGAGTTTGACTACGAATCCGCGAATAAGAAGCAGCTCAGAGGCAATATTTACCTCGCGAAAGTCACGCGCGTCGAACCATCCCTTCAGGCGGCTTTCGTCGACTACGGTGGCAACCGGCACGGCTTCCTAGCCTTCACGGAAATCCATCCCGACTATTACCAGATCCCGGTCGCGGACCGGCAGGCCCTGCTCGACGAAGAGGCCGCCGAACAGAGCCGCGCCTCCGCCGAGGAAGCCGCCGAGGACGATGCCGCTGCTGGGCGCCGTGGTCGTGGTCGTGGGCGCGGGCGCGGGCGTGGCCGTGGCCGCCCCGAGGCTCGCAACGAGGCGCCGCCGCCCGCCGAGGCGGCCCCCGAGGTCGCAGCCCCGGCCCCTGCCGTGGCGAAGTTCGAATTCGACGAAGAGGACGAGATCGACACGACGCCCCGCGATGAGCGGTCGGACGTGGTCATGGAGGCCAGCGATCTCACCCACACGGTCTCCGAACCGGCCGAGCATGACGACGAGACCGAGGCGCACGACGACGGTGACCATGGTGACGACGATCACGATGAACGATCATGATGACATCATGATCTATGACGACGACGATCACGACGGCGATGACGAGTCGAACGGAGCGTCGCTGAAGGATGGCAATGGCGACAGCGTCGAATCGGTCGGCTCCGAAGATGCGCTGGAAGAATTGCCGGAGCGCACGCCGCGCCGCAAAGGCCGCCGGTCCTACAAGATCCAAGAGGTCATCCGGCGCCGCCAGATCATCCTCGTGCAGGTGGTGAAGGAAGAGCGCGGCAACAAAGGCGCGGCGCTGACGACCTATCTGTCGCTCGCCGGCCGCTACACCGTTCTCATGCCCAACACGGCGCGGGGCGGCGGCATCTCGCGCAAGATCACCCAGCCCACCGACCGCAAGCGTTTGCGGGAAATTGCCGGCGAGCTCGAAGTGCCGGAAGGCATGGGCCTGATCATCCGCACGGCGGGGGCGCAGCGCACGAAGACCGAGATCAAGCGCGACTACGACTATCTCCTGCGGCTGTGGGAGACCGTCCGCGACCTCACACTGAAGTCGACGGCCCCGGCCCTCGTCTACGAGGAAGGCAGCCTGATCAAGCGGTCGATCCGCGATCTATACAACAAGGACATCGACGAGGTTCTGGTGGCGGGCGACGACGCCTATCGCGACGCCAAGGACTTCATGCGCATGCTCATGCCGAGCCATGCAAAGAACGTGAAGCCCTACAAAGAGCCCGAGCCCATCTTTATCCGCTATCAGGTGGAGCGGCAGCTGGCGGCGATGTTCTCGCCGCAAGTCACGCTCAAATCCGGCGGCTATATCGTCATCAACCAGACCGAGGCGCTCGTCTCCGTCGACGTGAACTCCGGCAAGGCCACCCGCGAGCACAATATCGAGGACACGGCCCTCAAGACCAATCTGGAGGCCTCCGAGGAGCTCGCCCGGCAGCTGCGCCTGCGCGATCTCGCCGGCCTGATTGTCATCGACTACATCGACATGGACGAGCGGCGGAACAACCGGCTGGTCGAAAAGCGCCTCAAGGACTCGTTGCGCGACGACCGCGCGCGGATCCAGGTGGGCCGCATCAGCCATTTTGGCTTGCTCGAAATGTCGCGCCAGCGCTTGCGCACCGGCATGCTGGAGGGCTCCACCACGGGCTGTCCGATCTGCCAGGGCAGCGGCATCGTGCGCTCCGTGGAATTGGTGGCGCTCGATATCCTGCGCTCGATCGAGGATCGGCTGATCACCGACGGCGTGATGCCGCTGGCCGCCACCACGGCGGTTGAGGTCGCTCTCTATATCCTCAACCAGAAGCGGGCCCATCTGAAGGACATCGAGGCGCGCTATCTGGTGCCGATCACGGTGACCGCCGACAAAGAGATGCACATTTCCCAATACGTGATCGAGCGCGGCGCCGAGGGCGCGTTCCTCGCCGGCGACAACGCCGTGGTGCAAATGGATTGGGCGCATCATCGCGAGGACGGCGCAGCGCCGGCACGCGAGGCCGAAAGCAATGGCAATGGCGATAGTGAAAGCGAGGGCGAGCAAGCCAAGCGCCGCTCCCGCCGCCGCCGCCGTGGCCGGCGCGGTGAAGGCGGCGCGGATGCCGACCGGCCGATGGCCGCGGCACGGCACGACGACGCCGAGGCTATGGGCGCAGACACGGCGTCCGAGGACATGACGGAAGAGACCGGCGAAGCCGGTGCCGAGGTCAATGCCGAGGCCGGTGCGGAGACGCCGGCACGCCGTTCGCCACGCCGCCGAGGCCGCCGCGGCGGCAGGCGGGGCCGTTCGGGACAGCGGCCGCAGACCGCGGCCGGCGAGGACGGTGACACCCATGCCGAAGCCGGCGGCGAGCCGTTAGAGGCCAGACCGTCGGAAGCCAGCTCCTCGGAGACCAAGCCGGCAGAGCAGGAGCCGTCAGCGGATCGGCAGGCGGAACCTGAGGATCGGCCGAACGGCAGAAGCCACAGCCGCAAGCGGCAGCCGGATGAGGCCTTCGCCAGCGAGGCGACTGCACCGGAACCGCGCGAGCCTGAGGCCGCCTTCAGCGTGGCGGCAGCACGCGAGGAGCCCTTGCCGACACCCTCGCCCAGTGGGGACAGCGAAGCTGCTGAGGAGCCTGCGAGCCGCCGTCGAGGCTGGTGGTCGCGCGGCTAGGACTTCGCGTCCAGGAAATTTGAGGGGGCGCCAGCGGCGCCTCCTCGTTCCTCTTGCTTCGCGGGCCTTGGCGCTTAGCGCGTCTTGAGCCAAGCGCCGATACGGCGGGCCGCTTCGCGCATCGCGTCTTCCGATCCCGAATAGCAAAGCCGCAGATAGCGCCCTCCCCGGTCGGCATCGAAATCGATGCCCGGGGTCACGGCGACGCCGATGTCCCGCAACATGGTTTTGGCAAACGCCGCGCTATCCGCGGTGAAGCGGCTCACATCGGCATAGAGGTAGAATGCGCCGTCGGCGGGCAAGATGGCATCGAGGCCTGCACGCGGCAACTCCTCGAGCAGCATGGTGCGGTTGCGCGCATAGCCCGCCTTGATCGCCTCGAGCTCGTCGATACC
The DNA here is from genome assembly GCA_963793075.1 of uncultured Alphaproteobacteria bacterium. GTDB lineage: Bacteria > Pseudomonadota > Alphaproteobacteria > Rhizobiales > Methyloligellaceae > Methyloceanibacter. The sequence goes on along the minus strand of CAWBYO010000005.1, from coordinate 556,400 downwards.
GTCGAATGCGCCGAGCGCGGCGACTTGCGAAATGGCCGGCGGCGAGATGTAGAGATTTTGCGCCAGCCGCTCGATGGGCCGCACCAGCGCCTCCGGCACCACGAGCCAGCCAATGCGCCAGCCGGTCATGCTGAAATATTTGGAGAAGCTGTTGACGACGATGGCGGCGCCGGATTGCTTGAGCGCTGTTTCGGCGGGCGCGTCGTATTCGAGGCCGTGATAGATCTCGTCGGAGATGAGCCATTGTCCGTGCCGCCGGCAGGCCGCGGCAATCTCGGCAAGTCTGTCCCCGCGCGCCATGGTGCCGGTCGGATTGTTGGGACTGGCCAGGAGCAGCCCCGCCGCACCGGTGGCGGCGACCGCGTCCACATTGTCTGCGCGTGGGCATCCAGCGGCCCTCGTCGGACGTTTCGATCAGCTGCGGCTTCAGCCCAAGCGCCTTCAGGATCTGGCGGTAGCAGGGATAGCCCGGCGACGGCAGGCCGAGTGCGGCGCCAGGCTCCAGGATGGCGAGAAAGGCAAGCACGAAGCCGGCGGACGAGCCCGCGGTAACCACCACCCGCTCAGGCCCCACCCTGACGCCGTAACGCTCCCCCATATACCGGGCGATGCGCTCGCGCAGCGCCGGCAGGCCGAGCGCCTCGGTGTAGCCCAGCCGTTCGCTGAGAAGCGCCTGTTGCGCGCGTTCACGCGCGGCGCGCGGCGCCGGCGTCGCCGGTTGACCGACCTCCATATGGATGATGTCCTCGCCTCTCGCCTGGCGCGCGTTGGCCTCGCCCATCACATCCATCACGATGAACGGATCGATGGCGCGGCCTTGCGGCAGCGGCCGCGGCAGCGCCGGCAGTTCAGGCCTGTCGTTCACTAAAGCCGTCCTCGCGCATTGTTGATTGAAGCCTCGCCCCCGCTGTCACGTTGTCGCCTCAATCAAAAGTCAATCAAATCAGGCTTGCTGACCACGTGTGGCAATGGCGAAGGCCGGATGCGGCATGCCAGCGTAACGCCCGCAAAAGGCGGAATAAAACAGGCGTCTTTGCCCGCTCCTCGCAAGCCTATACGATCAGACCACACCATGCCTGCCTTGGCCAAATCCCGACCCGATCGCTTACCGCTGCGGCTTCGCGCGGGGCTTGTGCTCGGGCTGATCGGTGGCCTCGTCGTCTCCACTACCGCCGACGCCGCAGGCATCATCCGCGACGCGGAGACCGAATCCCTCATCCGCGAATACGCCAAACCTATTTTCCGCGCCGCCGGCCTCGGCGCGCAGAGCATCCAGATCCATATCGTCAACGACCGCAACTTCAACGCCTTCGTGGTGGATGGGCACAACATGTTCATGCATGCGGGCACGCTGATGGAAGCCACGACGCCGAACCAAGTGATCGGCGTCATTGCGCATGAAAGCGGCCATATCACCGGCGGCCATCTGGCCCGGCTGCGCAACCAGGTGTCCAAGGCGAAGTCGGCGGCGATCATGCTGCAGCTCCTCGGCCTTGCCGCCATGGCCGGCGGTGCCATCGCCGGTGCGCCAGGCCTCGGCCAGGTGGGCATGGGAGCGGCCTATGGCGGCACCGACGCGGCGATGCGCAGCGTGCTGGCCTATCGCCAGAACGAGGAATCCTCAGCGGACCAGGCGGCCGTCACGTTCCTGAACGCCACGAAGCAGTCGGGCCGCGGCATGCTGGAGACCTTCGAGGTTCTGGCCGACAAGATGCGGGGCCTGCAAGGCATCAACCCGTATCTGATGACCCATCCCCTGCCCCAGCAGCGCATTGTGCAGCTGCGGGAGCTCGTGACCTCGAGCCCCTATTACGGAAACACCGACCCGCCCGAGCTCCAATACCGCCACGACCTGGTGCGGGCAAAGCTGTCGGGTTTTCTCGACAAGCCGGAAATCGCCTTCAACCGCTACCCGGAGACCGACACGTCACTGGCGGGCGTCTATGCCAGGGCCATCGCCACCTATCGCCAGTCCGGCGTGAAGGCCGCCATGCCGCTGCTCGACCAGCTCATCGCCGCCCAGCCCAACTGGCCGTATTTCTACGAGACCAAGGGACAGTTCCTGTTCGAGAGCGGCAATGGCCAGGCGGCGATCCCGCCGCTGCGCAAGGCGGTCGAGCTCGCGCCTAACGAGCCGCTGATCCGCATCATGTTCGGACAGGCGCTCTTGGGCATCAACGACCCACGCTATTTGGACGAGGCCATCCGCAATCTGCGGACCGCGCTGGCGCGCGAGAACACATCGTCGATGGGTTACCGCCAGATCGCCTCGGCCTATGCGCGCAAGGCCGACCTGGCCCAAGCCGAGGGCGCCAAGAAGAATTACATGGCGCAAGCATCACTTGCATCGGCGGAAGCCTATTTCTATGAAGGGCGCCTAGGGCTCGCCAAGGTGCAAGCCAAGCGCGCCAAGGTCGGGCTGATCAACGGCACGCCCAATTGGATCAGAGCCGACGATATCCTCGCTTTCGAAATGCCTCACAGTAACTGACTCTAGCTCCCGGAGACATTGAGCATGACCCCTAAGACTGGCCTCGCCACCGCCTTGGTGGCCGCCGTCGTGGCCGCCGTCGTCAGCGCCGGCACCATCCTCGTCGTCTCGCGCGCCAGCCCCGACATGGTCGACGCCCCTTCCGCCAAGCTCGGGGAGAAGCAGGTCGTCGAGATCGTCCGCAATTATCTCACCAAGAATCCCGAGATCCTCGTGGAGATGACCACGGAGCTCGATAAGCGCCAGCAGGATGAGCAGTCCGCCCAACAGGGCAAGGCCATCAGCGACAACGCCGACGCCCTGTTCCGCTCGACCAAGTCCTTCTCCGCGGGCAATCCAGAGGGCGATGTCACCGTCGTGGAGTTCTTCGATTACAACTGCGGCTACTGCCGGCGCGCCATGCCCGAGGTCGTCAAGCTGATCGACAACGACGACAAGGTGAAGCTCGTGCTCAAGGAACTGCCGATCTTCGGCGATGACTCCGAGGACGCCGCCAAAGGGGCGCTCGCCGCCCACAAGCAGGGCAAGTATTTCGAGATGCACCAGAAGCTGTTTGCCGAGCCCGGCAAGGCCAATAAGGACAAGGTCTTGCGCATCGCCAATGAGATCGGTCTCGACGTGCCGCAGCTCGAGACGGATATGCAGAGCAAGGAGGTCGAGGAGGAGCTCGCCGAGGCGCGCGACCTGGCCCAGAAGCTCGGCCTGCAAGGCACGCCCCTCTACCTGATCGGCGACCGCATCATCCCCGGCGCGCCGGACGATCTTTACGATCAACTCGTGGAAAAGGTCACTGAAGTCCGCGAGAAGGGCTGCGCGACCACGTGCTGAGGCCCAGGCGTTAAGGGGCGCAGGGCCGGTTCCGGCTGCGAGCGGCTTTTGCCGAACGGCAGAAAAGCTGATAAAGGGGCCCGTTTCCCGTGCCGCGACATAGGCCTCCATAGGCCGTCCCGGCCCTAAGACAGGCGCCCCGCATCCCTCATGGCCAAACCGCTCTACATCCTGAACGGTCCCAATCTCAACCTGCTTGGGACCCGCGAACCGGAGGTCTACGGCCACGAAACGCTGGACGACCTGCGCGAAAGGTGCGAGCGGAAGGCGGAAAGCCTTGGGTTGTCGGTGGTTTTTCGGCAGAGCAACCTCGAGGGGGAGCTGGTAACTTGGATCCAGGAGGCAAGGACGGACGCATCCGGCCTGATCGTCAATGCGGGCGCCTTCACCCACACCTCGATCGCCATGCTCGACGCTCTGCTCGCCTGTCCGGTGCCCATCGCTGAGGTGCATCTATCGAATATTTTCACCCGCGAGCCGTTCCGCCACCGGTCCTATATCTCCAAGGCCGCGAAGGGCGTGATCTGCGGTTTCGGGGGCCTGGGTTACGAGCTTGCGATCGAGGCGCTGGCCGCGACGATCGCCTCCGGCAAAGCCGGCTGACGGGCAGGAAAGGACACCGATGACCAAAGACGGGAGTACCCTCGACAAAGATCTCATCCGAGAGCTCGCCGGGCTTCTCGAGGAGACCGGACTCACCGAGATCGAAATCGAGCTCGAGGGACGCCGCTTCAGGGTCGCGCGTGGTGTCAATCTCACCACGACGCTGACCACGAGCGCGAACGGAATCCCCGCGGCACCGCACGACCATCATGAGGGCAAGCCGCGCGCGTCGCAGTCCGACGATGTCGCCGTCCATCCGGGCTCGGTCACCTCACCCATGGTCGGCACCGCCTATCGTTCGCCGGAGCCCGGCGCGCCGCCTTTCGTCGAGATCGGCAGCAGGGTGGCCGCGGGCCAGACCCTCATCATCATCGAAGCCATGAAAACCATGAACCAGATCCCCTCGCCCAAGGCCGGTGTCGTCATCGCCATTCTCATCGAGGATGGCCAGCCGGTGGAATATGGCGAGCCTCTGGTTGTGATCGAACAGCGCTAGCCACGCGATGTTCGACAAGATCCTGATCGCCAACCGGGGAGAGATCGCGCTTCGTATCGAACGGGCTTGCAAGGAGCTCGGCATCGCCACGGTCGCGGTTCACTCCACGGCCGATGCCCATGCCATGCATGTCCGGCTCGCCGACGAGAGCGTGTGCATCGGGGCGCCGCCGGCCAAGGACAGCTATCTCAACATCCCGGCCATTGTTGCCGCCTGCGAGATCACCGGCGCCGACGCGGTGCATCCGGGCTACGGCTTCCTGGCGGAGAATGCCCGCTTCGCGGAAATCCTCGAAGAGCACAAGATCACTTTTATCGGCCCGACCGCCGAGCATGTCCGGCTGATGGGCGACAAGATCAAAGCCAAGGAGACAGCGAAGTCACTCGGCATCCCCGTGGTGCCCGGCTCCGACGGTCCCATCACCAATATCGAAGAGGCCAAGGCGATCGCCGCGGAGATCGGCTTTCCGATCATGGTCAAGGCGTCCGCCGGCGGCGGCGGGCGCGGCATGAAGCTGGCGATGTTCGAGAACGAGCTCGAGCCGGCGCTGGCCGCAGCGCGCAACGAGGCGCGGGCCGCCTTCGGCGACGACACCGTCTATCTGGAAAAATATCTCGGCCGCCCCCGGCACATCGAGGTGCAGGTGCTGGCCGACGGCTTGGGCAACGCCATCCATCTCGGCGAGCGCGACTGCTCGCTGCAACGGCGCCACCAGAAACTCTGGGAGGAGGCCCCCTCGCCCGCGCTGAACGAAAACGAGCGCGTGCGCATCGGCGAGATCGTGGCGGTGGCGATGCGCAAGCTGAAATATCGCGGCGTCGGCACGGTGGAATTCCTGTACGAGAACGGCGAGTTCTACTTCATCGAGATGAACACGCGGCTCCAGGTCGAGCACACCGTCACCGAGGAGATCACTGGCCTCGACCTCGTGATCGAGCAGATCCGGATCGCCGCCGGCGCGCCGTTGTCGCTGCGCCAGGAAGACGTGCGCTTCAACGGACACGCCATCGAGGTCCGCATCAATGCGGAGAATCCCCACACCTTCCGGCCGTCGCCGGGCACGATCACCCATTTCCACCCGCCGGGCGGACTTGGGGTTCGGGTCGATTTAGGAGCGTATGCCGGCTACACGATTCCGCCCTATTATGACAGTCTGATCGGTAAGCTCATCGTGCATGCCCGCACGCGCAACGAATGCTTGATGCGGCTCAAGCGGGCGCTCGGAGAATTCGTCGTCGATGGTATCGAGACCACCATCCCGCTGTTCAGCGCGCTCATTTCCGAGCCGGACATCGTCGACGGCAATTACGATATCCATTGGCTCGAAGACCATCTATCGCCGAATACCGAACGACCCGGGTAAACTGCCATGACATCCATCGACGACGTGATGATCGAGATCACGCCGCAGGTGCTGCTTAAGGCCTATGCCTGCGGCATCTTTCCGATGGCCGAGAGCGCCGAGGACAACGCCCTTTATTGGATCGAGCCCGAGCGCCGGGGAATCCTCCCGCTGGACCGGGTGCACGTGCCCAAGAGCCTCGCCCGCACCATTCGCCGCGGCGGCTTCGAGGTCAAAGTCGACAATGATTTCGAGGGCGTTATCGAAGGCTGCGCGGCGCCGCGGGCCGGCCGGCGGAGCACCTGGATCAATGGGCGCATCCGTCACCTCTATCGGGAGCTGTTCGCGCTAGGCCATTGCCATACGGTCGAGGTCTGGCGGGACGGCGCGCTCGTGGGCGGTCTCTACGGCGTGCATCTGGGCGGTGCGTTTTTCGGCGAGAGCATGTTCTCGAAAGAACGCGACGCCAGCAAGATCGCCCTGGTCTATCTCATCGCCAGACTGAAATACGGCGGCTTCACCCTGCTCGACACCCAGTTCGTCACTGGCCACCTCGCCCGCTTCGGCGCGATCGAGGTCAGCCGCCAGGTGTTTCAGCGCCTCCTGGAGGACGCGTTGGGCACCAGCCAAGGCAGCGTGTCCGACGGCGGCGCGGCGGCGGCCGGCGGCGGCGTGGGCCGCGGGCGTGGTGCGGCGGCGGCAGCCGGTGGCGCGGGTGCCGGCTCGGCGGCAGGCGGCGGCACGGCCGGGGCATCCTCGGCCGGCGCATTTTCGGCGCTCTCCGGCGGCTTGGGCGCGGACGGCGTCTTGCAGCTCGTGAGCCAAACGTCGAAGACCGGGTGCTCCACGGCGTGAAGCCCTGGGCTCTCGGCGAACATCCAGCCGGTGAAGATGCGCTGCTCCTCGCCCGTTAGCTTGACCTCGTCCACCTCGACGAATGAGGCGGTATGCGGCGTCTCCGTGGGCGGGCGCGAATCGCAGACCCGCGGGGTGACTTTCAGCGCGCCGAACTCGACGGTCTGATCCATCGGGATCTCGAGATGGGAGATGCGGCCCGTCACCTTGTCGAGGGCGGCGAACACGGCGATCGGATTCTTGATCGTTTCAGCCTGAACCAGCCCAGCCGGCAGGGCCACACAAACGCCTGCGAGAGCGAGCGCCGCCAAAGCGCGTCGTCTATGATTTGGTCGGTCAGCCAAAATATTCTTCCATCGCATCATGATGCCGCACATCTCCGCCCGCGTCCGTCGATGCCCCCCGGGTGCGCTCCTTTAGCATGAAAAGGCCTCGTCGATCATTAGGGCGACGATGAGGCAGCAGCGGCTCAGGCATGGCGCTCGGCGCTGAATCTGAGCCGGACATGGTCCGCCGTCCACTTGCCCTGGCTGTCGCATAGCGACGGCCTGAGCAGCTCCTGGGCCTCGTTGAGGGCCGCGGTCCGGTCCGGCTCTGGGAACTGATCGAAGAAGGAGCGGCCGAAGGTGCGCAGCCAACCCTCCATGCCCGTCTTCAACAGGGTCGGCCGCGACACGAGCGCGATGTCCTGGACGGTGAAGCCGTTCTTGGCCAGCAGGCTGGTGTAGTCCTCGACGGTCGGAAAGTACCACGGCGCGACGAGAGCGGGGTCGCCCCCGCGCATCCGGCCCACGGCCCGCATGGCCGTGGCGATGGCTGCGACATTGCCGTGGCCGCCGAGCTCGCCGACGAAGCGGCCGCGAGGCTTCAGCGCCCGGGCGACGCCGGCGATCACCAGATCGGGCGCGCGCATCCAATGCAGCGCCGCGTTGGAGAACACCGCATCGAACTCGCGGACGAAATCAAGCTCATGGCCGTCCGACTTGCGGACGTTCAGGCCCTTCATGCGCGCCACGGCGAGCAGCTCGTCGCTGAGATCGACACCGAGCACGTCGGCGCCGGCCGCCCTGATCTCCGCCGTGAGCGTGCCGTCGCCGCAGCCGAGGTCCAAAATGCGCTCGCCCGGCTTCGGCGCCAGCATGGCGAAGATGGGTCCGGCGAGCTCCTGCACGAAGCGGCCATTCTTGGCGTAGTCCGACGCCGACCAGCGCTGAACCGGCCTCGGCGCGGCCTCCTTCGTTGGCGCGTCGATCATTTGGGTTGCCACGGCTCATAATCCTCGGGCGGCTTGCGCACCTGCGGACGCAGCGTCGAACCGGGCGGCCGGTAGGCTTCATAGGTGCCGGTCATGTTCGGACGATGAGCCTTCTGCCACGGCCGCGGGGTGTATTCCTCCTCGGTGGGCGGCACATCGACGGTGTGATGCAGCCAGCCATGCCAGTCCGGCGAGACCTGCGAGGGCTCCCACAGGGCACGATAGACCACCCAGCGGCGCGCGCCGTCCCGCTCGCGGTAATAGACATTGCCGAGACCGTCCTCGCCCACGCGAATGCCCTTGCGCCACGTGAAGAGGCGCGTGCCGATGGTGTTGCCCGTCCACCAGGCAAACATTTCAACGAAAAGTCCCATGGATTTTCGCGTGAGCCTATGGAGCGTAAGCGGCGACTATGGCCTCTCGCGCGGGCCCGTGTCCAGCGGCGCAAGGACGCTTCCAGCGATGGTGAGACACTTCCGGCGCGGAAAAGGCGGCCCTAATTCTGCGCGGCACGCATGCGCAAGGCATAGGGCACATCGCCCGCCTTGGTGTCGGTCTGACCGATGGCCAGCGGCATGCTGGCGGGGCCAGGGGCCGGCATGTAAGCCGGCCGCGGAAAGCTGAGCGACAGGCGCTCTTCCATGCCGGCGACCACATAAGTGTCGCCGGTCCGCTCGAAGGGACGATCGTCGTTGAGCAGCCAATCGAGCCGGCGGTAGAGCGTCGAGGCCGAGGTGGGCAGCACCAGGACCTGGTGGGCCCCTGCCCTGAGCGCCTCTTCCACCAGGCTCGGCCTGGCATGGGCACTCATGATCATGGCCGGCACGGTGCTGAGCGGTCCGGCGTCTACATGGCGCATGGCGCGGATCAGTTCCGGCCCGGTCACCGGCTGCATGGACGCGGCGGCGATGACGAGATCCGGCGTATTGCGGGCCATCGCCCGGAAGGCCTCGTCGGCGCTCTCATAGGTATCGATTCTTCCGGTGCCGATCGCCGCGAGCATCGCCCGCATCATGGACTGCATGGGCCGGCGATTATCGACGACCGCCACGACAAGCTGTTCGAGGTCTCGACCCAGGGCGCGGTGATGCAACATTGAATCCAACTCGATTCTCACTCACAGGGCTTTCACGTGCGGCAAACAAAAATACTGACGTTCTCGTAAACAGAGAGTGAAGGTTGCGAGTGATCGTGACGCTTTCGGGCAGTTGGCGGCGGCCTGAAGCGCGCCTGTTTCCGGCCCCGGCCAAGTTGTCCAGATGGGGCGAGGCACCGCGGGCGCGGATTCCGGCGCCGGCGCTCGCCGCGCCGAAAAGACGGTTTTTCAAGCCTTTCCGGCCGCCACGTTGAAAGTTGTCCACCGGGTTTCCACATACTATTCCTGCTCTCACACACAGGGTTTAGTGGTAGAGTAACTTTTGACTGCTAGATATTGATACGGCGATTGAAGCCGTGAGAGAATTGCCCCAGTTTCGAAGGTCGCGCGAATGCGCTGCCGAACGCATGATTTTTCGAGGGGGATGAGAGCAAGATGCGGATTCAAAGACGTTTTACTGAGCCTGGACGGTCACCTTACGACGCAATTTCGTTCCGGGAGAGCGGCAGCGAAATTCGCAATCCGGACGGCTCGGTCGTCTTTGCCCTGAAGAGCTTCTCCGTGCCGGCCCATTGGAGCCAGGTCGCGGCCGATATCCTTGCGCAGAAATACTTCCGCAAAGCCGGCGTGCCCGCGCGCTCGAAGCGCGTCGAGGAGAATTCCGTGCCGTCCTGGCTATGGCGGTCGGTGCCCGACACCGAGGCGCTCGAAGCCCTGCCCGAGGCCGAGCGCTTCACCAGCGAGACGGACGCGCGACAGGTGTTCGACCGGCTGGCCGGGACCTGGACCTATTGGGGCTGGAAGGCCGGCTATTTCACCACTGAGGACGACGCGTCGGCCTTTTTCGACGAGCTCCGCCACATGCTCGCCAGGCAGATGGGCGCGCCCAACAGCCCGCAATGGTTCAATACCGGGCTCCATTGGGCCTATGGCATCGATGGCCCGAGCCAGGGCCATTACTATGTCGACCACGGCACGGGCCTGGTGAAGGCCTCGGAGTCCGCCTACGAGCATCCCCAGCCGCATGCCTGCTTCATCCAGTCGATCGAGGACGATCTCGTCAACGAGAACGGCATCATGGATCTGTGGGTGCGCGAGGCGCGCCTGTTCAAATACGGCTCCGGCACCGGCACCAATTTCTCGCGCCTGCGCGGCGAGCATGAGCCGCTGTCCGGCGGCGGCAAGTCGTCGGGCCTGATGAGCTTCCTCAAGATCGGCGACCGCGCCGCCGGCGCCATCAAGTCCGGCGGCACCACAAGGCGCGCCGCGAAGATGGTCGTGGTCGACATCGACCATCCGGACATCGAGAGCTACATCAACTGGAAGGTCGCCGAGGAGCAGAAGGTGGCGGCGCTGGTCACCGGCTCCAAGGTGCTGTCCGAGCGCCTCAACGCTATCCTCCGCTCTTGCGTCAACTGCGACGGCGACGGCGACGACTGCTTCGAGCCGAAGCGCAACCCGGCGCTGAAACGCGAGGTCAAGGCGGCGCGCAAGGCCAAGGTGCCGGACAATCTCATCCGCCGGGTGATGCAGTTCGCCCGCCAGGGCTATACCTCGATGGAGTTCCAGACCTACGACACGGACTGGGATTCGGAGGCCTACCGGACCGTCTCCGGCCAGAACTCCAATAATTCGGTGCGCGTCACCGACGCCTTCCTCGACGCGGTCGAGGCCGACGGCGATTGGGACCTCACCTTCCGCAAGAACGGCGCCGTGGCCAAGACGCTCAAAGCGCGGGATCTGTGGGAGCAGGTCGGCTACGCCGCTTGGTCCTGCGCCGATCCCGGCATTCAGTTCCACAGCACCATCAACGACTGGCACACCTGCCCGGCCGCCGGAGAGATCAAGGCGTCGAACCCGTGCTCGGAATATATGTTCCTCGACGACACCGCCTGCAATCTCGCCTCGCTCAATCTGATGCAGTTCCGCAACGACGATGGCAGCTTCGACGTCGAAAGCTACGAGCACGCCATCCGGCTGTGGACCGTGGTGTTGGAGATCGCGGTGACCATGGCGCAGTTCCCTTCGCGCCGTATCGCCCAGCTGTCCTACGAGTACCGGACGCTTGGCCTCGGCTACGCCAATATCGGCGGCCTGCTCATGGCGTCGGGCATTCCCTACGATAGCGACGAAGGCCGGGCGATGGCCGGCGCGCTCACCGCCATCATGACCGGCGTGGCCTATGCCACCAGCGCCGAGATGGCCCGCGAGCTTGGCCCCTTCCCCGGCTACGACGCCAACCGGGACGCCATGCTCAAGGTCATCCGCAATCACGCGCGCGCCGCCCGGGGCGAACGGGACGGCTATGAGGAGCTGGCCACCGCGCCGGTGCCGCTCGATCATGCCTCCTGCCCCGAGCCGCGGTTGCTGGCGCACGCCATGCGGGCTTGGGACCAGGCGCTCGATCTCGGGCGCGACTTCGGCTACCGCAACGCGCAAGCCACGGTGATCGCGCCGACCGGCACGATCGGGCTAGTGATGGATTGCGATACCACCGGCATCGAGCCGGACTTCGCCCTGGTGAAATTCAAGAAGCTCGCCGGCGGCGGCTATTTCAAGATCATCAACCGCATGGTGCCGGAGGCGCTGCGCGTGCTCGGCTACGACGAGAGCGCGACCAAGCGCATCATCGATTACGCGGTGGGCCGGGGCACGCTGGCCGGCGCGCGGGGCGTCAACCACGAGACCCTGGCCGCCAAGGGCTTTACGCCCGAGAAAATCGCGGCCATCGAGAAGGATGTGCTCTCCGCCTTCGACATCAAGTTCGTGTTCAACAAATGGACGCTCGGCGAGGCGTTCTGCACCGGGCCGCTCGGGCTCGAGGCAAACCGGCTCGATCAGCCCGATTTCGACCTGCTGGCGGAGATCGGCTTCTCGAAGGCCGATATCGAGGCGGCCAATGAATATGCCTGCGGGGCGATGACCCTCGAAGGCGCGCCGGGGCTCAACCCCGACCACCTGCCGGTGTTCGACTGCGCAAGCCCGTGCGGTCGCAAGGGCAAGCGCTATCTGTCGGTGGAGAGCCATATCCGCATGATGGCGGCGGCGCAGCCTTTCATCTCCGGCGCCATCTCCAAGACCATCAACATGTCGAACGATTCGACCGTCGAGGACTGCAAGGAGGCCTATCTCCTGTCCTGGCGGCTAGGACTAAAGGCGAATGCGCTCTATCGCGACGGCTCCAAGCTGTCGCAGCCGCTCAACGCGCAAATCCTCGCCGACGACGAGGACGAGCAGGACGACATCCTGGCGGCCGTTGCTTCGGATCAGCCGCAAGTCCAGCGGGCGACCGTGATCGCCGAGCGCATCGTCGAGCGTGTGGTGGAACGGGTCCGCGCCAGCACCGAGCGCGATCGCCTGCCCCACCGGCGCAAGGGCTACACCCAAAAGGCCGTGGTCGGCGGTCATAAGGTCTACTTAAGAACTGGTGAGTATGAAGACGGTCGGTTGGGTGAGATCTTTATCGACATGCACAAGGAAGGCGCCGCCTTCCGCTCGCTCATGAACAACTTTGCGATCGCGGTGTCCGTCGGTTTGCAGTACGGCGTCCCGCTGGAAGAGTTCGTCGATGCCTTCACATTCACACGCTTCGAGCCAGCAGGTCCGGTGCGCGGGAACGAGGTTATCAAGAACGCCACCTCGATCCTTGACTACCTGTTCAGAGAGCTTGCAGTTTCTTACCTTGGGCGGTACGAGCTTGCTCATGTCGATCCAAGCGAGATCGGTAGCACAACCCTCGGCTCGGGTGACGCAAGCGAAGGCCTGCGTCTCACCGAAGCTCTCGTTTCACCGGGCTTCACTCGTGGTCGCCTCAGTGAGCGGAACTTTGTTACGCCGAGTAAAGCGCAGGGCACTGGCAATCCCGCACGGGCGTTACAGGCGCAAGCCGACGACGACCTGTACGAGAACCCCACAAGCCTTGCCGCCGCGTCCACATCCCCTGCATCGGAGACGGTCGAGCATGTTGCCCTTGCCGTCGAAGCGCTCGCCCATCGCGGCACGTCAGTTCTTGTCGCCGAAGCGCGCGTTAAGGGTTATGAAGGGGAAGCATGTGGAGAATGCGGTAACTTTACCCTCGTACGAAACGGCACGTGTCTCAAGTGCGACACGTGCGGATCGACGAGCGGTTGTAGTTAGAGTGATCTGATCAGCCAGCCACCCGATAGGAGGGATGTATAATGGCAGTAGCGAAGAAGAAGCCGGCCGCCAAGAAGGCCCCGGCCCGTAAGTCTGCAGCGAAGAAGAAAGCCCCGGCCCGTAAGACGGCCGCGAAGAAGACCGTGCGGAAGACCGCCGCCGCGAAGAAGCCCGCAGTGCGGAAGACCGCCGCGGCGAAGAAGCCGGCTGCGAAGAAGAAGCCGGCTCGCAAGGCTGCAAAGAAGAAGTAGTTTCTCAAGAGGCGCGGGGATCGCAAGACCCCCGCGCCTTTTGTCATTTTTTGGCGTATAAACAATATATTAGACGATGGCGCCCTGGAGCTTTCTCCGGGGTTTTTTGTCTGTCGATAGCGCCCGCGCAGACCGCTTGCGGTGCATGCCTACGGTGCATGCTAAGCGGTCCGGTCCATCGCGTTCGAAGCCCCCGCGGGTCTATGCGCCGCGCGGCCCGCTCCAAGAGGTGACGTACATGGCCTTGCATCGTCTCGCCTATGTCAGCACGTCGCGTCTCGCCGGCGACCCACGCGAACGCCAGCACATCGCCGACATCCTGCTGACCTCGCGCCGGCACAATGCCGAGGCCGAAGTCACCGGCGCGCTGCTCGCCACCGACGACCGTTTTGCCCAGGTGCTCGAAGGCGAGCAGCAGGCGGTGGCGGAGACCTTTGGCCGAATCAGTCTCGACCCGCGGCACCAGGACATCGCGGTGGTCGTGGAGGAGGCGATCAAGACACGACAATTTCCACACTGGTCGATGGCCTATATCGGGACCTCGCAGTCGGCCGCCGAGGCCGTGGCGCTGGTGAGCCCCGGCGTGGCGCGGTCGAAGGCCGGTGACGCCGCGCGTGGGCTGCTCACCTTCATGAGCGAGATACTCAAGGCATCTCCCGGCGGAGGTTCGGCCCGTCCGTGACGCGCAGCTCTCTGCCTGAGCGCGCCAAGCCTGAGAGGCTTACGCCTCGTCCACGGCGCCGGCGCTGAAGCCTTCTTCGGCGATCAGAGTCTGCAGCGCCTGAAGCGCCGATTCGAGCATCGCCTCGTCGGCGCCGCGCAAGACCACATAGGTGCCGATTCGGTTCCGCTCGAAGAAGGGATAGGACCCCATCTGCACCTGCGGGTGGGCCGCCTGGAGGGCGGCGAGCGGCGGCGCCAGATCGCCCTCGGCCGCGTCGACGCGGACCGAGCGCGCTTGCAGGGGGCGCCCCTTGGCGAGCCGGGGCATCACCTCGTCCAGCATGACCTGCATGATCCTCGGCACGCCGGCCATGACGATCACGTTCTCGAGCATGTAGCCAGGCGCGCGGGACACGGCGTTGTGGATCAGCGCCGCACCTTCGGGGATGCGGGCCATCCGGAGGCGCGCCGGGTTGAGGTCGCCGTCGGCGTAGTGCTGGCGCATGGCGGCCACGGCCTCCTCATGGATCGCGACGCCGACCTCGAAGGCCTTCGCGATGGCGTCGGTGGTGACGTCGTCATGGGTCGGCCCGATGCCGCCGGTGGTGAACACATAAGCGAAGCGGCGGCGCAGCTCGTTCACGGCGGCGACGATCTCCGCCTCCTGGTCGGCCACCACCCGCACCTCTCGGAGCGCGATGCCCACGCGGGTCAGATAGGCGGCGATATAGGCGGTGTTCTCGTCCCGCGTCCGACCCGACAGGATCTCCTCGCCGATCACGAGCAGCGCGGCGGTGACGGTGTCTGGCTTTGCGGTGTCGTCGGTCATGGTCCCCTCTTCTACCTGAACTTTGCGGGCCACGGGAATTTCGGGGGCAAGCGGGCCTGTCGCCTTGCCGCGCCACCCTCAGCTCCCTAGGGTCGATGCCATGCTCATGCGCTTTCCCCCGGGCTTGATCGAGGGCCGGCTGGTGCGGCGCTATAAGCGCTTCCTCGCGGATGTCGAGCTCGACGCGGGCGAAACGGTAACCGCCCACTGTGCCAATCCCGGATCGATGCTGGGCCTCGCCGCGCCCGGCTCTCGGATATGGCTGTCGCGCTCCACCAACCCCAAACGCAAGCTCCGCTTTTCCTGGGAGCTGATCGAGGTGGATCTGGGGTGCGGGCCGACGCTGGTCGGTATCAACACGTCGAGCCCCAATGCGGCAGTGGCGGCCGCCATCGCCCGCGGTCTCATCCCTGCGCTTGAGGGCTACGCGGAGATGCGCCGCGAGGTGCGCTACGCCGGCAATAGCCGCATCGATATTCTCCTCGAGGATCCGGGCCGGCCGCCCTGCTATGTGGAGATCAAGAACGTGCATCTGATGCGCCGGGCGGGGCTCGCAGAATTTCCCGACTCGGTAACCACGCGCGGCGCCAAGCATCTCAAGGCACTCGCCGACATGGCGGCGTCCGGCGCGCGTGCGGTGATGGTGTATTTCGTCCAGCGCGGCGATGCGTCGAGCTTCACCCTCGCCCATGACATCGACCCGGCCTATGCGGCCGCCTTCGACACCGCGCGCGCCGGCGGTGTCGAGGCCATCGCCGTCGCCTCGGCGGTCACGCTGGAAGGGCTCGCTCTGCCGCGGGCCATCCCGCTCCAGGTTCCGGTGGACGCGGGAAAGGCACGCGCCTACCGTTGAACTCAAGCAGATTTACTCCTAAGTGACGGCTAGTCCCCTTATAATCGGTTCCCATGTCCAATCTCGAATTTGCCCGCGCCCAAGCGCGCGACACCAAGATCAAGCTGCACGGACCTGAGGCTTTTGCCGGCATGGCGAAGGCCGGCCGGCTCGTGGCCGAGGCGCTCGACCTTCTGACCGATCATGTCCGGCCCGGTGTCACCACCGACGAACTCGACGCCATGGTGTTCGACTTCGCCATGGCCCATGACGCAATTCCGGCGCCCTTGAACTATCGCGGCTTCCCGAAATCGATCTGCACGTCGCTGAACCATGTCGTGTGCCACGGCATCCCGGGGCCGCGCGGCTTGCGCGAGGGCGACGTCCTCAATATCGACGTCACCTTCATCGTCGACGGCTGGCACGGCGATTCGAGCCGCATGTATCCGGTGGGCGAAATCTCGCGCGCCGCCGAGCGCCTGCTCGAGGTCACCCATAACGCGCTGATGCGCGGCGTTGCCGCCGTGCGCCCCGGCGCCACGACCGGCGATATCGGCCACGCCATCCAGGTCTACGCGGAGGGCGAGCGCTGCAGCGTCGTGCGCGATTTCTGCGGCCATGGCTTGGGCCGCGTGTTCCACGACCGCCCGAACATCCTCCATTACGGCGAGCCCGGCGAAGGCCTGCCGCTGAAGCCCGGCATGCTGTTCACCATCGAGCCGATGATCAATCTCGGCAAGCCGCATGTGAAGATCCTGTCCGACGGCTGGACCGCCGTGACCCGCGACCGCTCATTGTCGGCGCAGTTCGAGCACACGGTCGGCGTCACCGAGACGGGATGCGAGGTATTCACCTTCTCACCAAAGGGCCTGGACCGGCCTACCGCCGCGTCTTAACCACCTGCGAAGGCCACATGGGCTTCAAGGACGTCGCCAAGCCGCATTATCTCGGCCATCGCGAACGGCTCCGGAAGCGCTTTCGCGAGGGCGGGCCGGACGCCCTGCCCGACTACGAGCTGCTGGAGCTGGTGCTGTTCCGCGCCATGCCGCGCCGCGACACGAAGCCCCTCGCCAAGGCGATTCTTGCCCGCTTCGGCACCTTCGCCGAGGCGATGAACGCCCCGCAGGATCTGCTCAAGGAGGTGCCGGGGCTCGGCGAGGCGGCCGCCACCGAGATCAAGCTGGTGCGCGCCGCCGCCTTGCGTCTCGTTCAAGGCGAGGTGCTGGAGCGGCCGGTCCTGTCGTCCTGGCAGCAGGTCCTCGACTATTGCCGGGCCGCCATGGGCTTCGAGGCCAAGGAGCAGTTCCGCATCCTGTTTCTCGACAAGCGCAACCAGATGATCGCCGACGAGGTGCAGCAGCAAGGCACGGTCGACCATACGCCGGTCTATGTGCGCGAGGTGGTGAAGCGGGCGCTGGAGCTGTCGGCCACGGCCATCGTGCTGGTGCATAATCACCCGAGCGGCGACCCCGACCCCGTCACGCGCCGACATCGAGATGACCAAGCAGATCGTCGACGCGGCCAAGCCGCTCGGTGTCGTCATCCACGACCACATCATCGTCGGCAAGCAGGGCCATGCCAGCTTCCGGGGGCTGGGGCTGATTTAGCCGCCGTCATCGCCCCGGCCTCGCCCTTCGGTGAGCTCCAAGCGCATCCTCAGGCCGGTCCCGAAGCGCGTTGCGGCCTCGCCGATCTGGATAAAGCCGCAGGCATCGTAGAATTCTTTGGCACGCTGATTGGCGATGACTTGGATCGCTTGTGCGCCTTCCGCCCCCGCCAGCTTTCCGGCTTCTACGATCAAGCTGCGCCCAATTCCGTTGCGCCAGGCACTCGGCTCCACAAACAATCCATCGAGCTCGGCATTTCCGCCCTCTCCCGGCAAGACGACGGCAAAACCCAAAGTCTTGCCGCTCAGCTCGGCGACGATCGTCCAGCCGCCGGAAATATGATCCTCGGGAAGCTCGATCGCGTCGGGATTCGCAAGCAATGCGTCGCGGTACTCTTCCCACATCAGCGAGGCACGCCATTGCAGTTCCTCCAGAGTTTGTTTCTCTGCGAGGACTGCGGGTCTGAATGAGAGATCACCGTTCATGGGGAGCTTATATTTTCCGGCTGGGACCGCAGAAAGGCAGCGGCGCAAACCGGGAGGCTCGGGGACGTCAGCAGGCGGCGCGGCAGCCATGCGCCCGGACGTCGGCCACGTGGGCCGTTAGGGCCGCGTAGAAGTCCCCTGCCCCTTCCGGCACCACCTGGTCGCCGACCAGATAGAAGGGCACGCCCTTGACGCCGAGCGCATTGGCCAGCCGCGTGTTGGCGAGAAGCGTGGCGGTGATCGCCGGGTCGTCCATGTCGTCTTTGAGGCGGTCCGTGTCGAGGCCCATCTCGGAGGCGGCGGCGAGCGCGCGGGTCTCGGTCACGCGCCCTTGCGAACCGATCAGCCGCCGGTAGAGCTCCAGATATTTGCCCTGCCGCTTGGCCGCCAGCGCGAGACGCGCTGCGGCCTCCGAGTCGGGACCGAGCACCGGAAGCTCTTTCAGCACCAGGCGGAGATTCGGATCCCCGGCCATGAGTTTGGCCAGCGCGGGCACGTCCTTGCGGCAATAGGGGCAGTTATAGTCGAAAAAGGCGACGATGCTGACATTGCCTTGCGGGTTGCCGGCGACCACGCTGGTGGGCGAGCGGAACACCTCTTCGGCATGAGTGGCGACGGCCTGCTCACTGCGCGCGGCGCGGGTGCCGCGCTCGATCACGTAATAGCCGACGGCCAAGGCGGTGAGCCCTAAGGCCACGACCAGGCCGAGCGATCGCTTGACGAAAAGGATGGGACGGGCCTTAAGCCGGCGGCGGGCCGAAGACGAGCACCGCGTTGAGGCCGCCGAACGCAAACGAGTTCGACATGGCGTAGTTGACCTCGCGGGGCTTGCCGGTGTTCGGCGTGTAGTCCAGATCGCATTCCGGATCCGGCTCGTCGAGGCCGGCCGTGGGCGGCACGTAGTTCTCGCCGATGGCCTTGATGGCGGCGACCGCTTCGATGCCGCCGCCGGCGCCGAGACAATGGCCGTGCATCGATTTGGTCGAGGAGATGGACAGCTTGTTGGCGGCGTTGCCGAACACGCGCTTGATGGCGCGGGTCTCGTTGATGTCGTTGACCATGGTCCCGGTGCCGTGGGCGTTGACGTAATCGATGTCGGACGGCGCCAGACCGCTGTCGTCGAGCGCCTGCTGCATGGCGGTCGAGGCGCCGTCGATGGACGGGTTGACCATGTCGGCGGCGTCGGCAGTCATGCCGTAGCCCATGAGCTCGGCGAGGATCGGCGCGCCGCGTTCCTTGGCGCGCTCGTATTCCTCGAGCATCGAGGATGCCAGCGCCCTCGGCCAACACCGTGCCGTTGCGCTTCTTGGCAAAGGGCCACAATCCGTCGGGGCTCAGCACGCGCATGGCCTGCCAGGCCCGGGTGGCACCCCAGTTGAGGGAGGCTTCCGCCGCGCCGGCAAGGCCCATATCGACGAGCCCTTCGCGAATCATGCGGTAGGTGAGGCCGATGGAGTGGGTGGCCGTGGCGCAGGCGCTGACGAGGCCGAAGGTCGGGCCCTTGATGCCATACTCGATGCTGACATGGGCGCTCGCCGACGAGCCGATCGCCTTCAGCAGCGTGAGCGGATGGGTCGCCCGCTTGTTCTCCTTGAACAGCATCTTGTAGGAGAATTCGAGGGTGGTGAGGCCACCGACGCCGGAGCCGATAATGCAGGCGGAGCGGTAGCTGTCGGAGTCCTTGATCGGATATTCCAGCTTCGACTGCAGCACGGCTTCATGCGCCGCGCAGCCCGCATACTGGGAGAATTTGTCGGCCAGCAGCAGCTGCTTGCTCTGCAAGCGCTCGCGGGGATCGAAGTCCGGCACCTCGCCGGCGATCGTGATGTAGAGGTCTTCGGTCGAGAAGCTCTGGACTTCGCGGATGCCGCAGTCGCTGCGCTGCATCGCGGCCCAGAACTTGTCTACGCCCGTGCCCAAAGGAGTGACGACGCCCTGGCCAGTGACCACGACGCGCCTGCGTCCATTACTCTGTGTCATGTAGTGTTAAGCCGTAACTCCAAGCCTGGTCGACGTCCCGGGAAGGACCCGAGCGGACGGCTGGTTCAAGCTGCTGCGCCCGAGGCCTTCGATTCGGCGATGATCCCCTTCACGCGATCGACCACCGAGCCGACCGTCGCGAATGCTTCGACTTCTTCGTTCGCATTATAGGGGATTTCGATACCGAAGGTATCCTCAATATCGAACACGATCACCGCGAGATCGAGGGATTCAATCTCAAGCTCGCTCAGCGGGGTTTCGAGCTCAACGGCTTTGGATGGATCCTTCATGTTCTTACGCAGAATCTCGATGATCTTGGTGGCCACCTCGTCCATATCGCTCTCCCTGCCCCGTTAAGGGGTCCGTGTCTAATGGTCCCTGGCTAAAACATAGCTAATCCGAGGGCAAGTCAGGCATTGGAATAGACTTAAAAACTGGTCGAGTCTACCCGTGCCCAGCCCGCTCGATTGCCCTAACTATACGCTCTAATCGCTAACAAAATTGGCGTTTTTGCGCCTGACTGTCGCCATGGTTTCAGCATAATCCACCGGAGGACTCAGTCCTCCCGCGGCACTGTTTATCAACACCGTGCTACAATAATAGTAGATGAACGGGCTTGCGGCCAATTGCCTCCCGTCACTGGGGCCTCCACCCGTTAAGCGGCGGTAAAGCAAAACAAAACCCGAAAATCGATGGCGAGCAAGGCGAATCCGGCGGGCGCGGACGCCCCGCAAGGCGGGGAGAAACGCCCCTGGCTCAAGGGATATCCGCAAGCATGTCGCCTGGGATCAGACCTTCCCGCCGAAGCTCGTCGGCAGCCTGCTGGACGAGGCGGTGGCCGCTTTCGGCGACCGGCCCTGCACCTATTTCCTCGGCAAGCGCCTGAGCTATGCCGAAATCGGCGCCCTGTCCGACCGCGCCGCCAAGGGCCTGCGGGCGCTGGGCGTGGGCGAAGGGGTCAAGGTCGGCCTGCTCCTGCCGAACACGCCCACCTTCGTCATCTTCTATTTCGGCGTGCTCAAGGCCGGCGGCACGGTGGTCAATTTCAACCCGCTCTACAGCCTCGAGGAGATCGAGTTCCAGATCCGCGACAGCGACACCAAGATCATGGTGACGCTCGATCTCAAGATTCTGTTCGACAAGGTCGAGGCCATGCTCGCGTCGCGGCGCGCTCGAAGGCGGCCGTGGTGGCGAACTTCGCCTCGCTGCTGCCGCCGCTGAAATCGGTGGGCCTCAAGCTGACGAAGCGCGCCCAGCTCGCCAAGCTCGGCGCGTCGCCCATGAAGCGCGCCATCGTGCGGGCGGGCGACCTGCTCGACAATGACGGCCGCTACGCCCGGCCGGTGATCACGCCCGACGCCATCGCCGTGCTGCAATATACCGGCGGCACCACGGGCACGCCGAAAGGCGCCATGCTCACCCACGCCAACATCGCCATCAACGTCGCCCAGGTGAAGGCGTGGCGGAACCGGCCGCCGCATGTGGTCGACCGCGTGCTCGGCGTGCTGCCGCTGTTCCATGTCTTCGCCATGACCACGGTGATGAATTTCGGCGTGGCCAGCGGCATGGAGATGATCCTGCTGCCGAAGTTCGAGCTGATCCCGACACTCGAAGCTGATCGGCAAATTGCGGCCGACGATGATGCCGGGCGTGCCGACCCTGTTCAACGCCATGCTGCGCCATCCGACGATCAAGAGTTTCGACCTGTCGTCGCTCGAATTCTGCATCTCGGGCGGCGCGGCGCTGCCGATCGAGGTGAAGCGCGGCTTCGAGACACTCACCGGCTGCAATGTGGTGGAGGGCTACGGGCTCAGCGAGACCTCGCCGGTGGCCACCTGCAATCCGCTCGATTCGACCAAGGAAGGCTCGATCGGCCTGCCGCTGCCGGCCACCGAGATCAGCATCCGCTCGCTCGACGATCCGGCCATCGAAATGGCGCGCGGCGAGGCCGGCGAGATCTGCATCGCCGGGCCCCAGGTCATGACCGGTTACTGGAAGCAGCCGGCCGAGACGGAAGTCCGCCTTCGTCGGGACGGTTCTTCCGCACCGGCGACGTCGGCTACATGGATGAGCAGGGCTACGTGTTCATCGTCGACCGCATCAAGGACATGATCAACGCGGCCGGCTTCAAGGTCTATCCGCGGCGCATCGAGGATGCGCTGCACGAGCACCCGGCGGTCGCCGAGGTGTGCGTGGTCGGGATTCCGGACGATTATCGCGGCGAGGCGCCGAAGGCCTATGTGCGGCTCAAGGAGGGCGAGACGCGACCGCAGTCGACCTGTTCGCCTTTCTCAGGCCCAAGCTGTCCAAGCTCGAACTGCCGGCGGCCATCGAGTTCCGCGACGAGTTGCCGAAGACGATGATCGGCAAGCTGTCCAAGAAAGCGCTGCGCGCGCAGACGAAGACCTGAACTCAAGCCTCGCGGGCCGAGCTGCGAAGCGCTCGGACCTCAAAGCCGGCCGCTTAGTGCTGCCAGGGCAGCAGGCCTTCGTTCTGCTGCTGGCGCCGCAGGAGCCGCCTTTGCCGCCTGCGTGAGCGGCGCCTCTTCGGCGAAGGCCGTCTCCACGGCGTCGGTCTCGGCCGTCTCGATGGTCGCGCGTCGGCCGACGGAGCGGCCGGCAGCGCGTCCGCAGCGCGTGACGGGGGCGGCTCGTCGGCGCGGGTGCGGCCGAGGCGTTGGCCTGGACGGCACTGCGGCTTCGGGCTCGGTGCGGCTGTCGGCGCCGGGGGCCACGGGCTCGGCCTCCGGCTCGATGCGGCGTCGTCATGGCAAACATGCTCGGCACGTTCTCGCCGGAGAAGCTCGACATCGGTCTCGAGCCGTCGACGAGGTGTTCAGAAAGCGATAGCCGGGGCTGCGTACTGTTCTGGACGGCCGGAGTCAGCATCTCGGCGTCGGATAGCGGGTTTTTCTCCACGGCCGCCGGCTGCACGACAGCCTCGGGCGGTCGGCCTCAGGCTCGGCCGAGGCTTCGATCTGCGGCTCGGCGCGGGCTCCGGCTCGGGCTTCGGCAGCGTGGTCCGCAGCCATGTCCTCTCGCCGCAGAGCAGCCAGGCCTTGCAGCCCTTGAGGTTGATCTGGTTGCGCGACACAAGCGTCAGCGTGGCCGAATAGGTGTTGCCGTCCTCGGGATTATAGATATTGCCCTTCCAGACATTGGGGCGCGGACGGCGCCAGTCCGTTGATGATCGGCAGGCCGAGGATGGGGCGGTCGCGCATCGAGGGGTTCTCGTTGCGCACGTCGTGCAGCGGGCGTCCCTTGGAATCGTTCGGATCCTGCAGCCAGACGATCTTGGCGCAGAGATAGCGCTTGCCGGAGCCGCAGCGGAAAAGCTCGATCTTGCCCGGGCGCTCGCCCTGCTCGGCCTTGCGCCAAATGCCTGTGGGATCGGCGGAAGCCGCCTGCGGCATGACCGGTGGGTACGAGGACAGTGGCGATCAGGAGTCCCGTCGCCGCAGTGAGAGCATGATGCTTCATAAGCACCTCCGTCTTGGGTCGGGCCGAAGGCGAAAGACCCGCCGCGGCAATATCTCTTTTGCCCCCTGTCCTGCCGGGCCTCGTTGGGCCCAAGTCCTTATCCGCCGGATGGAGCACTTATGCCGTGCCCATTTCCTCGGTGGCCGTCTCAGACGGCGTCTGCGTCTTGACCCCTTCCAGGATCGCCGCGACGCCCATGCCACCGGCCGTACAGACCGAAATTAACCCTCTCTGACCGCCCCTATCATGCAGGAGTTTGGCCAGAACTGCCAAGATGCGTGCGCCCGTGGCGGCAAACGGATGGCCAAAAGCGATCGAGGACCCTGTCACGTTGAGCCTGGATTGGTTAATAGCGCCTAAAGGCGCGTCCCGCCCGAGCCGTTCCCGGCAATAAACCTCTGATTCCCATGCCTTCAACGTGGCCAGCACCTGCGCCGCAAAGGCTTCGTGAACCTCATAATAATCAAAGTCTTGCAGCGCAAGACCGGCCTGGTCGAGCAAATCGCTCACCGCCACGGTCGGCGCCATCAGAAGTCCCTCACCGTGGACATAATCTACGGCAGAAGTGCGACCCAACGTTAAATATGCCTGAACCGGAATCCCGCGCTTTTCCGCCCATTCCTCGTGAGCTGAGCAGGATTGTCGCGGCCCCATCGGTTAACGGGGTGGAGTTGGCGGCGGTGATGGTGCCGCCCACCTTGTCGAAGGCCGGCTTCAGCTCGGCCATCTTCTCGAGCGAGATATCCTCGCGGATATTGTTGTCGCGGAACACCCCGGCGCAAGGGACGACGAGGTCGTCCATGAAGCCCTCGTCATAGGCCTCGGCCGCCTTTTTGTGGCTCTCGAAGGCCAGGACGATCCTGGGCCTCGCGGGTGATGCCCCATTCCTTGGCCATCAGCTCGCAATGCTCGCCCATGCCGAGCCCCGTGCGCGGCTCGCTTGTCGAGGGCGGCAGCGGGGCCATCTCGCCGGGCGCCATGCCTTTGAAGGCGGCGAACTTCTGCCCCATGCTCCGGGCACGGGACATCTTCACCAGGCGCTGGGCGAATTTCCGCTGAAACACGATGGGCGCGTCGCTGGTCGTGTCGGAGCCCATGGCGATGCCGCGAGTCGATCTGGCCGACGGCGATCTTGGCGGCGAGCCCGAGCGCGCCTTGCAGGCTCGTGCCGCAGGCCTGCATCATGGTGATGCCGGGCGTGGTCGGGGCCAAGGGGCTGCCGATCACCGCCTCGCGCGCGAGGTTCCAGTCCTTGGCGTGGGTCACCACGGCGCCGCCGACCACCTCGTCGATATGGGCGCCATGCAGCGCGAAGCGCTCGGCGAGGCCCGCAAGCGCCGCCGTCAGCATGTCGAGATTGGACAGTTCCGCATAGGCCGTGTGCGACCGGCAAAACGGAATCCGCATCCCGCCAAGCACCGCAACCCGCCGCATCCCCGCTTCCTTCATGATGTTCCTTCCGGCTTACGCCGCTTCTTTGCCGCCCGGCTTACGCCGCTTCCTTGTCCGAGGTGGCGGCGACCTCGCTTCGGCGGTAATGCAGCGGCCCGCCGCGGAACGGCGCAAAGCCGGTGCCGAAGATCACGCCCGGCGTCCACGTGGTCCGCGCTCTCCACCACATGATCGGCAGCCGCGCGCTCGGCCTCGTCGAGCAGCGGCTTGATGAGCTCGCGGCCGAGACGCTCCAGCTCGGCGGCGTCGTATTCCGCCTCCTCGCGCTTCGGCTTGCCGTCGACCCAAACATAGAAGCCCTCGCCGGTCTTCTTGCCGAGCTTGCCCTGCTTCACGAGGGTGGCGAGCACGTTGTCGGACTTGTCGCCCGACTTGCCGTCGCTTTCCGGGGAGATGTCGAGCTCCTCGCCGACCTTGTTGCAGATGTCGAGGCCGACCATGTCCATGAGCTCCATCGGCCCCATGGGCATGCCGAATTTCAGCGCCGCCTGGTCGATCTTCTCGCGCGGCTGGCCGTCCTGATAGAGGCGCACGGCCTCCATCATGTAAGGCGCCAGCACGCGGTTGACGAGGAAGCCGGGGCAGCTCTTGGTGATCAGCGGCAGCTTGTTGATGGCGGTGACGAAGGCGCAGGCCTTGCCGACTTCGTCCTCGCGCGTGCCCTCGCCGCGCACGACCTCGACCAGCGGCAGCTGCGCCACCGGATTGAAGAAATGCAGGCCGACGAGGCGCCCGGGATCGCCGAGCTCCTTGGCGATATCCTCGAGCTTGAGCGATGAGGTATTGGTCGCCAGCACGGCGCCGGGCTTGGCTTTCTTCTCCAGCTCGGCGAACAGGGCCTGCTTCACGTCGAGCTTCTCGACGATGGCCTCGATGATGACATCGGCATGCTTGATCTGCTTGCCGTCGGGATCGGCGATCAGCCGGGCGACGGCCGAATCGATCGCCGTCTTGCCGCGCAGGCGCTTCTTGAACAGGCCCTTGGCGCGGTGCAGCCCCTTCTTGATCTGATCCGCGTCGAGATCCTGCAAGCTCGCCTGCATGCCGGAGACGACGCACCAGGCGGCGATGTCGGCGCCCATGGTGCCGGCGCCGATGACATGCACCTTGCGCGGCTTGAAGCCGTCCTTGGGCGCTGCGTCCTTCAGCATTTCGGATAGCGCGAACACGCGGCGCAAATTCCGCGACGTCTCGCTCGCCATCAGCGGCGCGAACATCTCGGTCTCGGCGAGCTTCATGCGGGCCGGGTCGTCGCCGTAACGCTCGAACAGATCGATGAGGCGGAAGGGCGCGGGGTAATGCTCCTCGCGCACCTTCGCCGCCGTCTTGGCGCGCATCTGCTTGGCCAGCAGGCTGCGGGCCGGCTGCTTCAGCATCAGCTTCTTCCACCAGGCGGCACCCTTGGAGCGGCGCTTTTGCAGCACCGCCTTGCGCGCCGCCCAGCGGAGATTATGGCGCGTCGGCACGAGCTGATCGACGAAACCCATGGCGCGCGCCGCCGCCCGGGCGCAGCATCTTGGCCGTGAGCATGGCGGTCATGGCATCGAGCGGGCCGGCGGCGGCAAGGGCGCGCACCGTCCCGTGCAGGCCGGGGAAGATGCCGAGCTTGACCTCGGGGAAGCCGAGCCTTGTGCCCTCCTCGCGGTCGGCGATGCGCCAATCGCAGGCCAGCGCCAATTCGAGCCCGCCGCCGAGACAATAGCCGTGAATGGCGGCGACAACGGGCACCGGCAGCCGTTCGATGCGGTCGAACAGCGCCAGCGTCTCCTTGACCACCTCTCTGATCTTTTCCTCGGTGTCGAAGCCCTCGAACTCGCGGATGTCGGCGCCGGCGACGAAGCTCGAACTCCTTGCCGCTCATCAGCACGAGCCCTTTGATCTCGCCGGCCTTCGCCTCCTCGACCGCCTTGACGATCCGGTCGAGTTCTTCGGTCGGGCGGCGGCCGAGCGAGTTCATGCTCTCGCCCTGGCGATCGAAGATCGCCCAGGCGATGCCCTCGAAGTCTATCCGTGAAGGTCCAGTCCTTAAGATCGGGAAGCGTGGTCGGCATGATCACTCTTTGACTTGCGGATTTGATTTGGACTCGGCAAGCCTTACTCGGCCGCCATGTGTTTCGGTTGGTCGCTCGCCGCTTCGCGCTGAAGCTCGGCGGCGGAAAAATCGTCGACGGCGATGACGCGGGCCACCATGTCGCGCAACTCGGCGAGATTGCGCGCCTCCTCTGCGTTGAGCACGCCCTTGGTCTCGGCCTCGGCGATCCAGTCGTTGTCGTGGAACCGTTTCACCTCGCCCTGCCGAATAGCACGCTCGAGCTTCTTCTCGGCCTCCTCGCAGGCCACCACCTTGAGCATCGTGGCTTCGAGAAGTCCAATCCCGTCGCTCGTATCGTCGGGGGCGAAGATGTCTCTGGTGAGACGGTCGCGGAAGGCACCCGGCTGAAGCGCGGCGCGCACGATCGCCTTGGCATCTTGGTCACGTGCCGGACGGCGAACGCCGAACGGTAGCGCCAGCGGGCCCATGATCCACGCCGCCCAGCGCACCGGGAAATTGTCGATGACGCCGCGCAGCGCCTGGTCGAAGCGGGCGAGGCAGTTGCGGGCGCAATAATTCACGAGCGCAAGGTCGTCCTTGGGACGACCGTCGTCCTCGTAGCGCTTGAGGATCGACGACAGCAGGTAGAGCTCAGCCAGCGCATCGGCCATGCGGCCGGTGATCTTCTGCTTTACCTTGAGACCGCCGCCGAGCAGCGCCACGGTGAGATCGGCGACGAGCGCGAAGGAGCGCGAGGCGCGTGACAGCTGGCCCCACCAGCGGCTGACATCGCCGGCATTCGGCGGGGCCGGCGCGAATGCGCCGAAGGTGACGTTGTGGAACAGCGCACCAGTGGCATTGGCGAACAGAAAGGCGCGGTGGTCGTCGAAGGTCTTTTCGAAAGTCTCGATGCCGCGCTCACGGTCACTATCCTGCAGCGCCTCGATCTCGGTGAAGAGATAAGGGATGGCTGCGCAGCGCCCCTTGAGCGAAGGTGATCAGCGTGCGCGTCAGGATATTGGCGCCTTCGACCGTGATGCCGACCGGCACCATCTGATAGGCACCCTGGATATAGTTGGACGGGCCGTCGCAGATGCCGCGGCCGCCGTGAATATCAAGCGCGTCGTTGACGCTATCGCGCATGCGGTCGGTAGAGACATATTTCAGCAGCGCCGAGATGACGGCGGGCTTCTCGCCGGCCGACACCATCGAGGCGGTGACGGCGCGGGCGGCCTCGAGCCCGTAAGCATTCTCGACCAGGCGCGCGAGTGGCTCCTCCACGCCTTCCATGAAACCGATGGGCAGACCGAACTGCTTGCGGATGCGGGCATAGGCCGTGCTCCGCCTGAGCATCGCCTTGGCGCACGCCGCGCTGGTGGCCGGAAGTGAGATGGAGCGCCCGGCGGCCAGACAGTTCATCAGCATGCGCCAGCCTTGGCCGGCGCCGTCCGGCCCGCCGATGATCCAGTCGATGGGCACGAACACGTCGCGGCCGCTTGTCGGCCCGTTGGGAAAGGCGGCGCCCGCCGGAAGATGGCGGCGGCCGATCTCGACACCCGGGTGGTCCGTCGGAACGAGACCCAAAGTGATGCCGACGTCTTCGCCCTTACCGAGAAGATTGTCCGGATCGAACAGGCGGAAGGCGAGCCCGAGCAGCGTCGCCTTCGGGGCAAGTGTGATGTAGCGCTTGTCCCAGGTGAGCTTGACGCCAAGCGTCTCCTTGCCCTCGTGCATCCCCTTCGTCACCACGCCGACATCGCGCATGGCGGCGGCGTCGGAGCCGGAGAACGGACCGGTCAGGGCGAAGCAGGGAATCTCCTCGCCACGTGCAAGCCGCGGCAGATAATGGGCCTTCTGCGTCTCGGTGCCGTATTTCTCGATCAGCTCGCCGGGCCCGAGCGAGTTCGGCACCATGACGATGGTGACGCTGTCCGCGCTCTTCGAGGAAATCTTGCCGAGGATCAGCGACTGCGCCTGGGCGGAGAAGCCGAGGCCGCCATGCTCCTTGGAAATGAGCATGCCGAGAAAGCCGTTGTCGCAGACGAAGTCCCAGATGTCGTCGGGGATGTCATGCAGCTCATGGCGGATGCGCCAATCGTCGAGCCGCTTGCACAACTCATCGGTCGGGCCGTCGAGAAAGGCGCGCTCCTCATCGGTGAGCGTGATCGGCGCCACGCGGCGGAGCCTGGCGAAATCGGGCGCGCCGGAGAACAGCTCGGCGTCCCAGCCGATGGTGCCGGCCTGCAACGCCTCGCGTTCGGTGTCGGAGATCGCCGGCATGGCACCCTTGAGCGCGCCATAGGCCGGCAGCGTGATGTATCTGCGTTTGATGTCGGGGACGCTCGCAGCGAACAACAGCCCGGCCACGAGCCAGCCGGCGAAGGTCCAGAACGGGAAGCCAAGCCAAAGCTGAAGGGTCAAGGTGAAAACGGCGACGGCGATCGCCCACGTCCTAAAGGACACGCCGTTCATCGCCAAGGCAAAGAACGCGGCAATGGAGAGCGCCGCGAAAATCAGTTCAGCCACGAAGGGCCTCCAAGCTCGCTTTGGCCCCTCAGCCTCCCCAACCGAAGCGCCATCTCGCGGCCTCTTATCCACCCTGCACCATGCAGGAAGACCGCAGCTTTCCGCCCTCTATGGTCCCGATGGGCCATGGACTCAAGTTTCTTCTGAATCGTTTCCCGTGTCTCTGTTTAGGACGGAAATGTTACCGGGCGGCTTAACAGGAAATCGCCTGCGCTTCCTTGTGTCGGCCAAGCGAATTGGCTAACACGGTGACGAAACTGGCCAACAACGCTGGGGAATATCAATGTCAGAAGAGCCAGAGCGCCCACAGCTCAGCCCGTATCAGGTCGAACTCGAGGCCGGCAAGCGCTATGCATGGTGCCGCTGCGGGCGGAGCAAGAACCAGCCCTTTTGTGACGGCGCCCATGCCGGAACCGGCATCGAGCCGTTGATGTTCACGGCGGAGCGCACAGAAATGGCGCTGCTCTGCGGCTGCAAGGACACCGGCGACCCGCCGTTTTGCGACGGCTCGCATATGCTGCTCTGAATTTGGGCATGCATAGCGGCCACCCTTCTTGCTAAGAGTACCCAAAGTGGGCACCGCCCGCTCTCGTAGGTCTGCAATGCCCGAATGGGGGAAGGCGAGGCAGGCGTCTCCATGGCTTATTTTCTACAACAGCTGATCAACGGGATCGCGCTGGGCTCGATCTATGGGCTGATCGCCATCGGCTACACCATGGTCTATGGCATCATCGGCATGATCAATTTCGCCCATGGCGACATCTTCATGGTGGGCGCGTTCATCGCGCTGATCGCTTTTCTCGCGCTGATGGCGCTCGGCGTCACCATGATCCCCCTCGCCCTGCTGATCGTGCTCGTGGTCGCCATGGCGCTCACGTCCATCTGGGGCTGGACGGTAGAGCGCATTGCCTACCGGCCGTTGCGCGAGTCCTTCCGCCTGGCGCCGCTGATCACCGCCATCGGCATGTCGATCGTGCTGCAGAATTTCATTCAGGTGGCGCAAGGCGCGCGCGTGAAGCCGCTCCAGCCGGTGATCACCGGCGGCTACGAGTTCTTCAAGGACGGCGACTTCACCGTCATCGTCTCCAATATCCAGATCCTCATCGTAGTGACGACGCTGGTGCTGATGACCGCCTTCTGGCTGATCATCAGCCGCACCGCACTTGGACGGGCGCAACGGGCCTGCGAGCAGGACCGGCTCATGGCCGCTTTATCGGGGGTCAATGTCGACCAAACCATCTCGCTCACCTTCGTGCTCGGCGCCGCACTCGCCGCCGTCGCCGGCCTGCTCTACCTGCTCTATTACGGAGTGATCGATTTCTACATCGGCTTCATCGTCGGCATCAAAGCCTTCACCGCGGCGGTGTTCGGCGGTATCGGCTCGCTGCCCGGTGCCATGCTCGGCGGGCTGGTGATCGGCCTGATCGAGACCTTCTGGTCGGCCTATTTCACGATCGAGTATAAGGACGTGGCGGCCTTCTCGATGCTGGCCATCGTCCTGATTTTTTTCCCCACCGGACTGCTCGGCCGGCCCGAGGTCGAGAAGGTCTAGCCCTTGGTGGAGCCCGGCACATCTTTCGGCCAGCGGCTCAAATCGGCCCTCGCAGATTCATTTCTCGCCGGGCTCATCGCCTTCGCACTGTTCTCACTCGTCCTTGGTTTGCGCACCGAGGACAATGTCACCGGGCTGACGCTGCAGCCGCGGCCCATGCTGCTGGCCGTGGCCGTCGGCATCGTGTTTTTTGGCCGGCTGCTGCTCAACCTCTTCGTCTGGCAGGCGGAGCACCCCCTCACCGCCCCCTTCGCCAAACTGTTCACGCGCGATACCTTCGACAAGCGCGACGTCGCGGTGCTCGGCGGCACGATCGCTCGTGGCGGTCGCTCGGCTTCATCTTCGCCGCCGCCGTCGATGCGCCCTGCCTATGAGCTCATCGCCATTGCCGTGCTCGCCTTCGTCGGCCTCGGGCTGTTGCGCCGGGCCATCGTCCATGTCTTCCCCGACCTGCCTTACGCTCGCATCTTCGTGGCCGCCGGCATCGTGTTCGCGCTGTTCTTCCCGCTGACCACCTACGCGCTGGAGAGCGCGTTCCATCTCGGCCTGCCGTTGCGCTATTGGTTCGACCTCTCCATCCTCGTGCTTACTTACGTGATGCTCGGCTGGGGGCTGAATATCGTGGTCGGCCTCGCCGGCCTGCTCGACCTTGGCTATGTCGCCTTTTACGCGGTCGGCGCCTACACCTTCGCCCTGCTCGCCACCCATTTCGGCCTGGGGTTCTGGATCTGCCTGCCGATCGCCGGACTCGCGGCGGCCGCCTGGGGCATCATTCTCGGCTTCCCGGTATTGCGCCTGCGCGGCGACTATCTCGCCATCGTCACGCTTGCCTTCGGCGAGATCATCCGGGTCGTGCTGCTCAACTGGACCGAGGTGACCAACGGGCCGAATGGCATCTCCTCGATCCCGAAACCGACCTTCTTCGGCCTGCCCTTCTCGCCCTTCGCCGACAGCACGACCTTCGCCCAGTTCTTCGGGCTCAAATACGACCCGCTCCACGGCATCATCTTCCTCTATTACGTGATCCTGGCGCTGGCGGTGCTCACCAATCTGGTCACGTTGCGCATGCGGCGGCTGCCCATCGGGCGGGCCTGGGAGGCGATGCGCGAGGACGAGATCGCCTGCCGCTCGCTCGGCATCAACACCACCATCACCAAGCTCACCGCCTTCGCCACCGGCGCGATGTTCGGCGGCCTGGCCGGCGGCTTCTTCGCCACGCGGCAAGGCTTCATCAGCCCGGAGAGCTTCACCTTCATCGAGTCCGCCATCATCCTCGCCATCGTCGTGCTCGGCGGCATGGGCAGCCAGCTCGGCGTCGCCATCGCCGCGGTGGTGCTCGTGGGCGGCTTCGAGGCGCTGCGCCATACCGAAGGCTTGCAAAGCTTCGTCGGCAACGGCTTCGACCCGGCGCTCTACCGCATGCTGCTGTTCGGCGTCGCCATGGTGGGGATCATGGTGTGGCGGCCGCGCGGCATCATCTCGGCCCGTTCGCCGTCGATCGTGCTTGACGAGGCGAAGGCCGTTCCAACCGACCTCGTCAATGAGGGCCGCGCATGACACCGTGGCAAAGCGATCCCGTGCTTAAGGTCGAGCATCTGACCATGCGCTTCGGCGGCCTCGTGGCCATCGACGATGTGTCCTTCGACGTCGGCCGCCACGACATCACCGCCCTGATCGGCCCGAACGGCGCCGGCAAGACCACGGTGTTCAACTGCATCACCGGCTTCTACAAGCCGACCGAAGGCACCATGGCGCTGCGCCAGCCGGACGGACCAGAGTTCAGGCTCGAGCGGCTCGACGACCACGAGATCAACGCATCCGCCCGCGTCGCCCGCACCTTCCAGAATATCCGGCTGTTTTCCGGCATGACCGTGCTGGAGAATTTGCTGGTCGCCCAGCACAACGGGCTGTCCCGCGCCTCGGGCCTCACCATCGGCGCCATTCTCGGGCTGGGGAATTTCGCCCGCGCCGAGAATGCGGCGGTCGAGCATGCCCGGCATTGGCTCGAGCGGATCGGGCTGGTGGCGCGCGCCGACGACGCGGCGGGCGATCTGCCTTATGGCGACCAGCGGCGGCTGGAGATCGCGCGCGCCATGTGTACGCGGCCCCTGCTCTTATGTCTGGATGAGCCGGCGGCGGGACTGAACGCGCGCGAGAGCGAGAGCTTGAACGAATTTCTCTACTCGATCCGCACGCAAGAGAAGATCGCCATCTTTCTCATTGAGCACGACATGAGCGTCGTCATGGCCATCTCCGACCACATTATCGTGCTCGACTACGGCAAGAAGATCGCCGACGGGACGCCGCGAGAGATTCGGGACGATCCGAGCGTCATTGCCGCCTATCTCGGCGTGCCCGACGAGGAGTTGCCCGACGCCGTCGCGGAGGTGCGACCGTGAGCGCGCCGTTGCTCGAAATCGACAATGTCACCGCCTGCTATGGCCGCCTGCCGGTCCTGCGCGGCGTCAGCCTCGAAATCAAGCTCGGCGAGATCGTGGCGCTGATCGGCGCCAATGGCGCCGGCAAGACCACATTGATGATGACGATCTGCGGGCGTCCCCGCGCAGCCGAAGGCCATATCGTGTTCGACGGCCAGGACATTACGCAATTGCCGACCCACGAGATCGCGCGGCTGCGTATCGCCCAGTCCCCGGAAGGCCGCCGCATCTTTTCGCGCATGACGGTGATGGAGAATCTGCAGATGGGCGCCATCATCGCCGGCGATCCGGACGGGTTCGCACACGACCTCGACCGGGTGACCACACTGTTCCCGGTGCTGAAAGCGCGGGCCGACCAGCGCGGCGGCACGCTGTCGGGCGGCGAGCAGCAGATGCTCGCCATCGCCCGCGCGCTGATGGGACGGCCCAAGCTGCTGCTGCTGGACGAACCGTCGCTCGGGCTGGCGCCGCTGATCGTCAAACAGATCTTCGCGGCGATCAAAGAGCTCAACGAAGATGGGCTCACCGTGTTCCTGGTCGAGCAGAACGCCTATCACACGCTGAAGCTCGCCGACCGCGGCTATGTCATGGTCAACGGCAAGATCACGATGTCGGGCACCGGCCAAGAGCTGCTCGCGCGCAAAGAGGTGCGCGCCGCCTATCTGGAAGGCAACACCGCGATCCTCAAGGAGACGGGCGCATGACCGCTCTCACCCCTTGGCTCTCGGATGACAGCCTGCGCGTCTTTGTGTTGCTCACCATGATCCTCGGCGGCGGCGCGGCCTTTCTCGCCGGCAACGGCCTGGCGCGTTCGTGGAAGCCGTTCTGGCGGGTATTCGTCTATATGGCGCTGCTCGCCGGTGCGGTGCGCTTCTTCCATTACGCCCTGTTCGACGGCAGGCTCACGTCGCTTTACTACTATCTCGTCACCTATGCCGTGCTGCTGGCCGCGGCCAGCCTCGGCTTCCGTGTCACGCGGACGACGCAGATGGTCACGCAATATCGTTGGCTGTACGAGCGGACGAGCCCGCTCACTTGGCGGGCGCGGGACGCCTGATATAGGCTTGCATCTCACACATTCGGAGGAACTCACGATGACGCGGATGGCCGGGCTGATCGCTGCCCTGGTTGCAGGTCTCATGCTTGCGGCTTGCAACGGCGAGGACGATGCCAAAACGACGACGATCGCCGTGGTGGGTCCGGTGACGGGTCAATACGCCTCTTTCGGCCAACAGATGAAGAATGGCGCCGAACTTGGCCGTGGCCGACATCAATGAGGCCGGCGGGGTCCTCGGCAAGACGCTGGAGCTGGACGTCGGCGACGATGCCTGCGATCCGAAACAGGCCGTGGCGGTCGCCAATCAGATGGCCGGCGAGAAGGTGGCGCTCGTGGCCGGGCATTATTGCTCCGGCTCGTCGATCCCGGCATCCCAGGTCTATGCGGAGAGCAATCTGGTGCAGATCTCGCCGGCCTCGACCAACCCGGCGCTGACCGACAACCGTGCCGGGCCGAACATCTATCGCGTGTGCGGCCGCGATGATCAGCAAGGCAGCGTCGCCGGCAAATATCTCGCCAAGCATTTCGGCGACAAGAATATCGCCATCATCGACGACAAGACCGCTTACGGCAAAGGCTTGGCCGAGGAGGTCAGGAAGACGCTGAACGCCGACGGTAAGCAGGAGGTGCTGGCGGAGTCCTATACCGCCGGCGAGAAGGATTATTCGGCGCTCGTCTCCAAGCTCAAGCAGGCGGATGTCGATGTGCTGTTCATCGGCGGCTACCACACCGAGGCCGGGCTGATCGCGCGGCAGATGCGCGACCAAGGCATGGACGCCATCGTCATGGGCGGCGATGCGCTCATCACCCAGGAATATTGGTCGATCACCGGGCCCGCCGGCGAAGGCACGCTGATGACCTTCTCGCCCGATCCGCGCAAGAACCCGGCCGCGGCGGAAGTCGTCGCCCGCTTCAAGGAGAAGGGCATCGAGCCGGAAGGCTACGTGCTCTACACCTATGCAGCGATCCAGGCCTGGAAGGAGGCCGCGGAGAAGGCCGGCTCAACGGACGCCGCCGCCGTGGTCAAGGCGCTCAACGAGAATGAGTTCGATACGGTGATCGGCAAGTTCAGGTTCAACGAGAAGGGCGACCCGAACCTGCCGCCCTACGCCGTGTATCGCTGGTCGAACGGCGGCTATGAGGAGATCGGCGACGAGGCGCCACAGCCCGCCGGCTGAGCCTCAACTCTTCTTGGCGGCGCTATCCTCGGCCGCGAACTGCGCTTCGAGCTGCTCCTCGAACTTCACCAGGTCCTCGGGAAGCGGCATGCCGAAGGCGCGCATTTCGTTGAGCCTCTCGCGAATCTGCAGATAAAGCTCGTGCCGGTCCTCGGGCTGGTTTTCCATCTGGTTGATGAGCAGCGCGAGTTCGGCCTTGAGATCGTCGAATGCCATGGTTGAGACTGCCTCCCTTGGTAACCGGCCGCGGATCGGACCATAAACCGGGGTGAGCGGCAAGGGCCGTGCCTCACGGAAGGCGCCGCGCCTCACACGGATTGCCCCCGGACCGTTTCCCTTGCATAGTCACGACGGTCGAGGGGCTTCTCAGGGGAATACAGCGGCAATGGAAAAAGTGACGTTTACCAAGGTGGTCGGCTTCGTGCTCGCCGCCGCCTTCGCCATCGTCATCGGCGTGTCCATGTGGGCGCTGATCAACGGCGACTATATGAACACGGTGATGAACACCCAGACCCAGCACACGGTGCGGATCGTCGGCTTTGCCGGTTTACTGGCGGCGCTCGTGACGTGGTGGTGTCAGCGCTTCGCCGCCAAGCGCGGGTTCCTCGTCCGCACGCTGTTCGCGCTATTCATCTTCATCGTGGCCTTTTGCAGCTTCGGCGGCCTGCTCCGCTTCATCTACATCCACGCCATCTATCCGAGCCAGCAAGACTGGTCGCTGTCGGGCATGTATCTGGCCTCGCTCAACGACTTCTACACGTTCCTGCTCGACATGCTGATCCCGCCGCGCCCGGCTTATGCCGCGCTCGCGGTGACGGCCGCGATTTATGTCGCCATCTTCGGCCCGCGGGAACCTAAGACGGTGGAAATCTGAGACGGTCGACACTTGACGCCGTCCGCGTTGAGCCCGCCGAGGTTTGAGCGGGCCCGCGCGCTCTGCTAGACCTTCCGCTCGCCGGAGTCCTTCCGGGGAAAGGCACCGCCACTTCCATGATCCCGCGCTATAGCCGCTCCGAGATGGCTCATATCTGGGAGCCCGACACCCGCTTCCGCATCTGGCTCAGAATCGAGATCTACGCCGCCGAGGCCATGGCCGAGCTCGGCCTCATTCCCAAAGAAGCGGCCGAGGCCGCGAAAAAGCGCGGCGGGTTTGACATCGACCGCATCGACGCCATCGAGCGCGAGGTGAAGCACGACGTCATCGCCTTTCTCACCTCCGTGGCCGAGCATATCGGCCCCGAAGCGCGCTTTCTGCATGCGGGCCTCACCTCCTCAGACGTGCTCGACACCTGCTTCAACGTCCAGCTCACGCAAGCCGCCGACCTTCTCATCGCCGATCTCGACGGCCTGCTCGCGGCGCTCAAGACCCGCGCCTATGAGCATAAGGACACCATCACCGTTGGCCGCAGCCATGGCATCCACGCGGAGCCCACCACGTTCGGGCTGAAGCTGGCGGTGGCTTACGCGGAGTTCTCGCGCGCGAAGAAGCGCATGATCACGGCCCGCGAGGAGGTCGCCACCTGCGCCATCTCGGGTGCCGTCGGCACGTTCGCCCATGTGGACCCCCGGGTCGAAGCCTATGTGGCGAAGAAATTGGGGCTGAAGCCCGAGCCGATCTCGACCCAGGTGGTGCCGCGCGACCGCCACGCCGCCTATTTCGCCACGCTGGCCGTGGTGGCGAGCTCGGTGGAGCGGCTCGCGACCGAAATCCGCCATTTACAGCGGACCGAGGTGCTCGAGGCCGAGGAATATTTCAGCGCCGGCCAGAAGGGCTCGTCGGCCATGCCGCATAAGCGCAACCCGGTCCTGTCGGAGAACCTGACCGGCCTCGCCCGCATCGTGCGCGCTTATGCCATGCCGGCGTTCGAGGACGTCGCGCTCTGGCACGAACGGGACATCTCCCACTCCTCGGTCGAGCGGATGATCGGTCCCGACGCCACGGTGACGCTCGATTTCGCGCTCCATCGCCTCACCGGGATCGTCAAGGATCTCGTGGTCTATCCGGAGCGCATGCGCGCCAATATGGACCGGCTCGGCGGGCTGATCCACTCGCAGCGCGTGCTGCTGGCGTTGACCGCGGCGGGGGTCAGCCGCGAGGACGCCTATCGCCTCGTGCAGCGCAACGCCATGAAGGTGTGGCAGGAGGGCAAGGACTTCCAGGAGGAGCTGCTGGCCGATCCGGACGTGACCAAGGCGTTATCGCCGGAGGTGATCCGCGACCAGTTCGATCTCGGCTATCATACCAAGCACGTGGACGACATCTTCGCGCGCGTGTTCAAGGACTGAGGCCGGGCGGAGAGGTCGCTTTCGGTGCGCCAAAGGGCCGCCGGAGAGGCCCCTAATATTTGGGATAGCTCTCCTGCAGGTCTGCGTTGATTCCCCGAATGTCGACGTCCTCGATGGGACCGCCACCGTCGCCATAGCCGCTACTGCCGCTGAAGATATGCGGCATGTAGCGATAGCGGTTGCGCTCTTGCGCCATCATGAAGAAGCGCTTGCGGTAGAAGCTCGGTGAGATCGCCGTGTAAGGTGGCATGTCGTCGTACCAGTCCACCTTGGGATAATGGCCGGCGCGATAGGGATAGGGCGGGTAAATCGGCCAGATCTCCGGCTCGACGACCCGGCCGCGCGCCGCCGTCCGCAGGAGTCCGTTCTGGCTGGCATAGCCGGAATAGCCGTCCCAGTTCACCGTGCACCAGCCGTCGCGGCAGCCTCTGACCTCGACCCGCGCGCCCGCGGGCATGGTGAGAAGCCGCGCATAGCCGGTGCCAGGCCCCTCCCGCAGGGAGAGCGCGGAGGCCGTCGTCGCCTCCAACGCCTGGGCCGTGCCCGTGCAGATCAACAGACCAGCCGTCAACGCTATGAACAGCCGGATAGAAGGTCCCATGCCGCGTCCCCCAAATCAGTCCGTGCAGCCATACTCGCATATGGCGCGGGCAGCGTCAGCCTCTGAGTGCGAACCCCAAGCCTAGAGCGCCCGGCTGGTGCAAGGATGCAACGCGTCGCAAACGCCCGTGCGAGGTGATTCGTTTGAAGGCGTTGCGGGGGGCGTCTTAAGAGGTTGAGTTCAACTTCGGCCCTGGTCGCCGCAGCGGCGGCGGCAAACCAGCCGGCGTCGGTGCCGATGGCGATCACGTCCCAGCCTTCCGCCACCCGCGGCTTGGCGAAAGCCACGTCGTTGGCGAAAATCAGAGTCATGACAGCGTTCTCGCGGGCTTTCCTCAGGACCAGAGTCATCGCCTCCTGGACCTCGGGCGCCCAGATGTCGAGGCGGCCGGTGAGCCCCACCGAGAGGTCGTTGGGCCCGAGGCAGACCATGTCCACCCCGTCCAGCTTGAGAATATCGTCGAGCTGATCGAGGGCACCTTTGGTCTCGATCTGCGGGCAGGCAATGGTGAAATCGTTGGCGGTGGTGAAATAGTCACCCGCATGGCCGAGCTTGGCGCGATACGGGCCCCAGCTGCGCAAGCCCCGGGGCGGGTATTTCACGGCGCGGACAAAGGCCTCGGCGTCGTCCACACCGTTGATGAGCGGGCACATGATGCCTTGGGCGCCGGCATCGAGCGCCCGGCCGACAAGGCCGGGATCGTTGTTGGCGACGCGGACGATGGCCGGCAGATCGGCAGCCTTTGCCGCCGTCAGGCAGGCCAGCAGCGCCTCGTTGCCGCCGAGCCCGTGCTGCTGGTCGATGGTGACGCAGTCCCAGCCCGCCTCGCCGATCAACTCGATGACGAAGGGCGAGTTGAGGGTGAGCCAACCGTTGAACAGCGTGCGGCCCGCTTTCGCGGCCTGGCGAAACCGGTCCTCGACCATCAGGGGATTTACCCCTTCGCTTCGGTTTCGAGCTGGCGGACCGCCTCGGCCAGAAGCTCGGCCATGGCGTGGCGGATCTGATGGTCGGACTGATCGATGCCCTTGCCGTCGAAGTCGCGCCTGATCTTACGGAACACGTCCTCCTCGCCGGGCTCCTCGAGGTCGGCCTTGACCACCTCGCGGGCATAGGCTTGGGCGTCGTCCCCCGACAGCCCCATTTTTTCGGCCGCCCACAGCCCAAGCAGCTTGTTCCGCCTGGCCGTCGATTTGAACCTCAGTTCCTCGTCGAGGGCGAATTTCCTCTCGAAGCTCTTTTCGCGATCGTCAAAGCTCGTCATCGGCCCGGCACCTCCAAAACGCCCCCCGCCAAGCGAGGGGCTGAGCACGTAGAAATTGTGGGGAAATCCCGCCTCTCAAGGCCGGGTGATAGCGCTGAAACGCCTGAAAATCAACAAATCTTGGGAGGAGCGTCCGCGTCCGTTGGGCCCGTTGTACGCCCTCGCCCCTTACGCTAAGGTCGGCCAAGACTTCTTGATCCGATTCCTGCGATGACGATTCTTTGTTGCGCGCGGCCTGGGTTCTCCCACTCCCCGCGCGTTTGGCGTTTGTCAGTCGCTAGAGCCAATTTAGTGAGGAACTAAATATGAACCGCCGCCGGCGCATCTACGAAGGCAAGGCCAAGATCCTCTATGAAGGGCCCGAGCCCGGCACGCTGATCCAGCATTTCAAGGATGACGCGACCGCCTTCAACAACAAGAAGCACGACAAGATCGAGGGCAAAGGCGTCCTCAATAACCGCATCTCCGAGTATCTCTTCCAGAAGCTCGGCGAGATTGGCGTGCCCACGCATTTCATCAAGCGGCTCAACATGCGCGAGCAGCTCATCCGCGAAGTCGAGATCATCCCGCTTGAAGTGGTGATCCGCAATGTCGCCGCGGGCTCGCTGTCGACCCGGCTCGGCGTCGACGAAGGCACCATGCTGCCCCGCTCGATCGTGGAGTTCTACTACAAGTCCGACGAGCTGGGCGATCCGCTGGTCACCGAAGAGCATATCACGGCATTCGGCTGGGCCACGCCGCAGGAGCTCGACGACATCATGTCGCTGGCGCTGCGCATCAACGACTTCTTGTCGGGCCTGTTCCTCGGCGTCGGCATCCGGCTCGTGGATTTCAAATGCGAGTTCGGCCGGCTGTGGGAGGGCGAGCAGATGCGCGTCCTGCTGGCCGACGAGATCTCGCCGGACTGTTGCCGGTTGTGGGACATCGAGACTCAGGACAAGCTCGACAAGGACCGTTTCCGCCGCGACATGGGCGGCCTCGTGGAGGCCTATCAGGAGGTCGCGCGGCGGCTTGGCCTGCATGTGGACAATCCCACGCGCTCCCGCAGCGGTCCGGTGCTGGTGCAATCCAAATAGTACGGCGAGGCGACCAACTGACATGAAGGCGCGCATCACCATCACGCTGAAGCCGGGGGTGCTCGATCCCCAAGGCAAGGCGATCGAGGGGGCGCTGCACGCCCTCGGATTCGGGTCGGCGGGCGATGTGCGCCAAGGCAAATATATCGAGGTCGAGGTGGCCGAAAGCGATCCGGTGAAGGCGCGCGCCGAGGTCGAACGCATGTGCGAGCAGCTTCTCGCCAACACCATCATCGAGAATTACGCTTATGAACTCGAGGCGGCGTAATCCCTCAGCCTCACCGTCCGGGGCTTAGAGCGACATGAGAGCCAGCGTCATCGTCTTTCCCGGATCGAACTGCGACCGCGACGCGGCCGTGGCGCTCGAAGCCGCCATGGGGGCCGCCCCGATCATGGTGTGGCACGGCGATTCCGAACTGCCGAAAAGCGATCTCATCGTGTTGCCGGGCGGCTTCTCCTACGGCGACTATTTGCGCTCCGGCGCCATGGCGGCCCATTCGCCGGTCATGCGCGAGGTGGTCCGCCGCGCGACGGCCGGCACGCCGGTGCTCGGCATCTGCAACGGCTTTCAGGTGCTCACCGAATCCGGCCTGCTGCCCGGCGTGCTCATGCGCAACGCCACGCTGCGCTTCATCTGCAAGGACGTCCTGCTCAAGGTCGAACGCAACGATACGAGCTTCGCCAGCCTGTATAGACGCGGCGAAGTGGTGCGCTTTCCCATTGCCCATAAGGACGGGGCCTATTTCGCCGACGACGCCACGCTCGACCGTCTTGAGGGCGAGAATCGCGTCGCCTTCCGCTATTGCGAGGCGGACGGCGCGGTGACGGAAGTAGCGAACCCGAACGGCTCGCGCCGCAACATCGCCGGCATCTATAACGAGACCGGCACCGTGCTCGGGCTCATGCCCCACCCCGAACGGCTCGCCGATCCGGCGCTGTGCGGCACCGATGGGGCCAAGATGTTCGCCTCGCTGGTGGAGACCCTCCATTGAGCGGCGCGGCCGGGGCGGCACGTAAGGCGCAAGGGCTCTCCGATCAACTGATCGCCGAGCATGGGCTCTCCCCCGACGAATATGCCCTGCTGCTGAAGGAGCTGGGCCGCGAGCCGACGATCACGGAGCTCGGCATCTTTTCGGTGATGTGGTCGGAGCATTGCTCGTATAAATCCTCGCGCGTGTGGCTGAAGACGCTGCCAACGACAGGCCCGCAAGTGATCATGGGCCCGGGCGAAAATGCCGGCGTGGTCGATCTCGGCGACGGCCAGGCGGCGGTGTTCAAGATGGAGAGCCACAATCACCCGTCCTATATCGAGCCCTATCAGGGCGCGGCGACCGGCGTCGGCGGCATCATGCGCGACGTGTTTACCATGGGCGCGCGGCCCGTGGCCAATATGAACGCGCTGCGGTTCGGCGCAGCCGACCACGCCAAGACGAGACATCTCGTCGCCGGCGTGGTGTCGGGCATCGGCGACTACGGCAACTGCATGGGCGTGCCGACCGTAGGCGGCGAGACCAATTTCGACCCCCGCTACAACGACAACATTCTGGTCAACGCCATGTGCGTCGGCCTGGTGGACGCGAACCGCATCTTCACCTCGGCCGCGAAGGGCGTCGGCCTGCCCGTGGTCTATGTGGGCTCCAAAACGGGGCGCGACGGCATTCACGGCGCCACCATGGCGAGCGCTGAGTTCGACGAGGCCTCGGAGGAGAAGCGCCCCACCGTGCAGGTGGGCGATCCCTTCACCGAGAAGCTGCTGCTGGAGGCGTGTCTGGAGCTGATGGCCGAGGACGCCATTGTCGGCATTCAGGACATGGGCGCGGCGGGGCTCACCTCCTCCTCCGTGGAGATGGCGGACAAAGGCGGCGTCGGCATCGACCTCGATCTCGATCATGTGCCGATGCGCGAAGAGGGCATGACGGCCTACGAGATGCTGCTGTCGGAGAGCCAGGAGCGCATGCTCATGGTGCTGAAGCCCGGGGCCGAGCCCATCGCGAGACGCATCTTCGACAAATGGGCGCTCGACTTCGCCGTGATCGGCCACACCACCGACACCGGCCATCTCGTGGTGCGCCATAACGGCGTGGTGGAGGCCGATATCCCGCTCCCGGCGCTGGCCCATGCGGCGCCTATCTATGAGCGGCCGTGGGTTGCCAAACCAAAGCTGCCCCTGATCGCCCCGGGCGACGTGAAGGCGCCGGAGAGCATTCTCGGCGCGCTGGAATGTTTGATGGGCTCCCCTCACCTCGCCTCGCGGCGCTGGATCTACGAGCAATACGACCACATGGTCATGGCCGACACGGTGCAGCGACCCGGCGGCGATGCGGCGGTCGTGCGGGTGCACGGCACGCAAAAGGGGCTCGCCATCTCCTGCGATGTGACGCCGCGCTATTGCGCCGCCGACCCGCAGGAAGGTGCCAAGCAGGCCGTCGCCGAATGCTGGCGCAATCTCACCGCGACCGGCGCCCTGCCGCTCGCCATCACCGACTGCATGAATTTCGGCAATCCACAGCGGCCGGAGATCATGGGCGAGTTCGTGGGCGCGGTCGAAGGCATGCGCGAGGCCTGTACCGCGCTCGACTTCCCGGTCGTGTCGGGCAATGTCTCGCTTTACAACGAGACCATGGGCGGGGCCATTCCGCCGACGCCGGCCATCGGCGGCGTGGGGCTCATCGCCGACATCGGTACCATGGCCACCATCGCCCTGAAACAGGATGGCGATCTGCTTCTCCTGCTCGGCGCGGAGGCTGGTCATCTCGGCCAATCGACCTATATGCAGGTCATGTTGGACCATCTGGAAGGCGCCCCACCGCCCGTCAATCTCGACGCCGAACGGCGCACCGGCGACATGGTGCGGGCGCTCGTCATGGCCGGCGCCGTGTCGGCGGTGCATGACGTGTCCGACGGCGGCATCCTCGTGGCCATCGCCGAAATGGCGCTTGCCGGCAATCGGGGCGTCACGCTCGAGCCCGCTCCCGGCGGTATTCCGGCCCATGCCGCCTGGTTCGGCGAGGATCAGGCGCGCTATGTGGTCGCGGCGTCGCCCGACAAGGCGGATGCTATTCATAAAGCGGCGGCTGTCGCCGAAGTGCCGGTCAGGGTGCTCGGAACCGTCGGGGGCGACATCATCGCGCTCGACGATGAAGCTCCGTTACCCCTGTCCGCGCTCAAGGCAGTGCATGAGGACTGGTTGCCCCGGTTCATGGCCCACGGTTAAGATCGGCCCAAGGCGCGCGGCAACAGGAGCAACGTAGAATGGCAATGGCAGCAGACGATATCGAGCGGCTGATCAAGGATCACTTCCCCGACGCCCAAATCCGCATCGAGGATCTCGCCGGAGACGGCGACCACTACGCGGCGGACATCGTGTCGGAAGCGTTCCGCGGCAAGTCGCGGGTTCAGCAACACCAGATGGTCTACGATGCCCTCAAGGGCAACATGGGCGGCGTGCTGCACGCGCTGGCCCTGAAGACCGCGGCACCATAACAGCGCCGCGCAGAAAGGATCGAGCAATGAGTGAGCAAGACGTTCAGGATTGGATCGGCAAGCAGGTCGCGTCGAATGACGTGGTGCTGTTCATGAAGGGCAACAAGCAGATGCCGCAATGCGGCTTCTCCATGCAGGTCGCCCAGATCCTCGGCCATCTCGGCGTGGAGTACAAAGACATCGACGTGCT
This sequence comes from uncultured Alphaproteobacteria bacterium, assembly GCA_963793075.1. GTDB lineage: Bacteria > Pseudomonadota > Alphaproteobacteria > Rhizobiales > Methyloligellaceae > Methyloceanibacter. The sequence goes on along the minus strand of CAWBYO010000005.1, from coordinate 512,036 downwards.
CCAGGACATGAGCGTGCGCGAGGGGGTCAAGGCCTTCTCCAATTGGCCGACCGTGCCGCAGCTTTACGTCAAGGGCGAGTTCGTCGGCGGCTGCGATATCGTGCGGGAGATGTTCCAGGCGGGCGAGCTGCAGGACATGCTCAACGCCAAGGGCATCGCCAACAATGCGCAGACGCAGACGGCCTAGTCTCTCACGGACGGCCTAGTCTCTTAGGCGCAAAGACGACTTCGTGGATGCCCGGCGGAAACGCCGGGCATTTTCGATTCGCCGCTCCACAAACGCAAATGGCCGGGACAAGCCCGGCCATGACGTCGTCTGAGAAAGTGCTCGCGTGATTATCGCGAATAGAACTCGATGACGAGATTCGGCTCCATGATGACCGGGTAAGGCACGTCGGTCAGGGTCGGCGTCCGCGTGAACTTGGCCATCATCTTACCGTGGTCGACATCGATATAGTCTGGCACGTCACGCTCGGCGCTCTGGGCGGCCTCGAGCACCATGCCCTGGTCCTTGGACTTGTCCCGCACCTCGATCACGTCCCCTTCGCGGCAGCGATAGCTCGGGATATTGACGCGCTTGCCGTTGACCTTCACATGGCCATGGGAAACGAACTGGCGGGCGGCGAACACCGTCGGCACGAACTTGGCGCGATAGACGATCGCGTCGAGGCGCCGCTCGAGCAGGCCGATGAGCTTCTCGGACGTATCGCCGCGAAGCCGCGAGGCCTCATGATAGATGGACTTGAACTGCTTCTCGGTGATGTTGCCGTAATAGCCCTTGAGCTTCTGCTTGGCCCTGAGCTGCTGGCCATAGTCGGACAGCTTGCCGCGACGGCGCTGGCCATGCTCGCCAGGTCCATATTCGCGTTTGTTCTGGGGGCTCTTAGGCCGACCCCAGATATTCTCGCCGAGCCTCCGGTCGATTTTGTGCTTGGCGTGAATGCGTTTCGTCATGCCCTAGAACTCCAAAGCCAGATCAAGCTTTCCGCGGTCGGTCTATCCGCGCCTGCCGCAAAAACCCATGGGTGGTGGTTGGTTCGGATCGCCAGAGCCGTTCCGGCAATCCCCAAAGCCCAAGACGCTCGGGCTTTGACCGTTCTGTTACACGGTATGCTTGGAAACTGTCAATTGAAGCTTCGCAAGCCTCCCAGATCCTCCAGGGCCCTCAAGGCCCCGAGGGCACGCATTCGGCCCCTATGGCTTGGCCTGGGCCGCCCGGACATAGGCATTAATGGCGTTCGTAACCTTCTGTTTCTGGGCCTCCGGGCAAGCCGGCGCCTTGGAGGAGATGATCCGGGTCGTGCTTTCCGAATCGGCAGGAGCGGCTCCGCCCTCGGGAGCCCCCTTGGCCGCGGTGCTGGCCCCGATGCCGGAGGCGGCGGGCGTGTCGGCCGGCTCTTCCTTGGCGGTAATCTTGATGTTGCCGGTGAAATAAGAGACCGAGAAGACGTGCAGCGCACTGATCATCTGCAGCTGCTGCGGGGTCCAGGTCTTGCGGGCCTCCTCGCCCTTCATCAGGGTCTCGAAATTGGCCCGTCCGAGCTCGGGGATCTCGCAGACCTCGGCATAGGCCGTGCGCGTGGCGGCCCGGATCACGCGTCTGGCATCCTCAGTAGGCAGTAAGAATTTGTTGGGGTCGGACTTGTCGGTTTTGATCACCTTGCCGTCGGGGGCCGTGGCCTCTTCGGGAATGATGGAGAAGGCGTATGTCTGCAGCACGCGCACCGCGCTGTCGCTCATGCCCTTGCTATCGCCTTGTTCCTCCTGGGCTTGCTTGCTGCGCTTGTCGAGCTCCTCGGCGGCGACCGCGGTCACACCGTCAGCAGCCCGAACCGGGGCACTCACGAGCACCGCTAACATCGCGGCGCAAGCGGCCACGCCCAACTGAACCCACGCAACTTTCATCGACTGCCCCTCTTCTTATCGCGGCGGAAGCTAGCATCGTTAGGCCCCATCGCAATAGGAGAAACGGGGCGGAACTATGACACCTTATCCCCTTGACGGACCTAGCGCCTGGTGAGCGCCGCCACGATTCCGCGCCAGGTGCGGACATCCTGATCGGTCGCTTCCATGCGGTGAAACATATTGCGAATAGAGCGCACCATGGAAGGCCGTTTCTCCGGCGGCTTCAAGAATCCGGCCCGGTCGAGCTCGGTTTCCAAATGCTCGAACAGACCGAACAGCTCGGCGCGGGTGGCCGGCCTTGTGTCCGGCGCGGCGGTGCCCTCCATCGCCGGACCGTCAAATGCGGTGACGCGCCCCAGCGCCCGGGGCCGCTGGCATTTCAGCCACTCATACGACAGCAGGAGCACGGCCTGGGGCAGGCTCAGAGAGGCGAAGTCGGGGCTGACCGGCGCTGTGAGGATCGCGTCGGCGAGGACGATGGCCTCATTGTCGAGCCCGCTGCGCTCAGGCCCAAACATGACCCCGGTGCGGATGCCACCCAAGGCGCGCTTCTGGAGCGCCCCTGCGGCCGTTTCGGGGCTCAGCACCTGCTTGACCATCTCCCGGGGCCGCGCGGTCGTGGCCAGCACGTAATGCAGATCGCCGATCGCCGCCTCGACGCTTTCATAGACTTGGGCGCGATCGACAAGCGCCGCGGCGCCGGCGGCGGCGGCGTTCGCCTTGTCGTTGGGCCAGCCGTCGCGAGGCGCCACCAGCCGCAGGTCCTGCAGCCCGAAATTGGCCATGGCCCGCGCGGCGAAGCCGATGTTCTCGCCCAGCTGCGGGTTGACGAGGACGATGGCGGGCGCCGGCAGCGTCTCGGCCGGCGCGTGTTCCGCCCCGGCGGCGCTTTCGGCCCCCGCGTCATTGTCGCCCGCATGCTTGCCGGTCCCGGCATTTGCTTTCATCATGGCGGCACGATGCTATAGGGGGCGGCCTGCCGCAATGGCGGCGGCAACAATGCTGCGTCTTGGGTGCCCCCTGCCCCACCGGCCTAGCCTTTCACCGGAGATTTGTGCGTGGAAAAAATCAAGGTGCAGAACCCGATCGCCGACCTCAATGGCGACGAGATGACCCGCGTTATCTGGCAGATGATCAAAGAGAAGCTGATCGAGCCCCATCTCGACCTGCCGCTGCTCGAATTCGATCTCAGCATCGAGAATCGCGATGCCACCGACGATCAGGTGACCGTCGATGCCGCCCACGCCATTAGCGACTGCGGCGTCGGGGTGAAATGCGCCACCATCACGCCGGACGAGGCGCGGGTGACGGAGTTCGGCCTCAAGAAGATGTGGCGGTCGCCGAACGGCACGATCCGCAACATCCTCGGCGGCGTGATCTTCCGCGAACCGATCATCTGCAAGAACGTGCCGCGGCTCGTGCCGGGCTGGACCAAGCCGATCATCATCGGGCGCCACGCTTACGGCGACATCTATCGCGCGGTCGATTTTCTCGTGCCCGGGAGGGGCAAGCTCACCATCAACTTCGTCGGCGAGGACGGCACGAAAATCGAGCAGGAGATCCACGCCTTCGAGGGCTCCGGCGTCGCGCTCGGCATGTTCAATCTCGACGATTCGATTCGCGACTTCGCTCGGGCTTCGCTTAATTACGGGCTCAACCGGAACATGCCGGTCTATCTCTCCACCAAGAACACCATCCTCAAGGCCTATGACGGCCGCTTCAAGGATCTGTTCGCGGAAGTCTACGAGGCCGAGTTCCGATCCGATTTCGAGGCGCGCGGGCTGACCTACGAGCACCGGCTCATCGACGACATGGTGGCGGCGGCGCTGAAATGGTCGGGCGGCTATGTCTGGGCGTGCAAGAATTACGATGGCGACGTGCAGTCCGACACTGTGGCGCAAGGTTTCGGCTCGCTCGGCTTGATGACGAGCGTGCTCATGACGCCGGACGGCAAGACCGTGCTGGCCGAGGCGGCGCACGGCACCGTGACCCGCCACTTCCGCCAGCACCAGCAGGGCCGGGCCACCTCGACCAATTCCACCGCCTCGATCTTCGCCTGGAGCGGCGCGCTGAAGCACCGCGCCAAGCTCGACGGCAATGACGCGCTGCTGCGCTTCGCCGAGACCCTGGAAAAAGTGGTGGTGGCGACGATCGAGACAGGCTTCATGACCAAGGACTTGGCGCTGCTGGTCGGCGCCGAGCAGGCTTGGCTGTCCACCGGCAGCTTCATCGACAAGATCGAAGAAAATTTGCGCTCAGCCATGGCGAAGCGCGCCGCGGCCTAAGCCACCCAGTCAGACTTTCGTGCTCTGCTTGGGCGGCGGTTGCGCGCGCTTTTTCGGGCTCGCCGTGCCTTGCGTGGCGGTATCGATTTCCTGACGCCGCGCCGCCGCCACTTTGCGGATGCGGCTCAGAATTTCGGGGTGGCGGCGGGTGAGGCGCGCGAGCGACTGACTATCCAGCACATAGACACGGCACCGCGTCCGGGCGACCACGTCGTGCTTATGGCGGCGATGTTCGAGCAGCGCCATCTCGCCGAAGAAATCGCCCTCTTTCAGCAGGCGGTGCTTGCCCGCGCCGATATCGACCACGGCCTCGCCGCTGGCGATCAAATACATGCCATCGCCCGTGTCGCCGTTGCGCACCATGGGCACGCCGGGCAGGTAATTGCGCGTGTAAAGCAGCTTGGTGATCTCGGCGATCTCGCCCTGATCCATGGTGGCGAAGAGCGGCACGCGGGCCACCATGCTCCACGTCACCACGAATTGATGGCGGTTCGCCTCCTGGCTGAAGCCGGTGGCGATGATGGCGATCGGCAGGGCGAACATGCCGACGCCGAGCAGCATCACCACGCCGCCGAGAACCTTGCCCAGCGGCGTGATCGGCACGACGTCGCCGTAGCCGACCGTGGTCAGCGTGGCCAGCGCCCACCAGGCGGCGGACGGAATCGAATCGAACGTGTTCGGCTGCGCCGTGCGCTCGAGGAAGTAGATGCCGGTTGAGGAGAACAGCAGCAGCACCAGCATGATGAGCAGCGCGCCGAGCAGCGCGCGATACTCGTCCGCCAGCACCCGTCCCAAGGTCTGCAAGGCCGGCGAATAACGCACCAGCTTGAGCAGCCGGAACAGCCGGAACACCCGCAGGATACGCAGATCGATGGGGAAGAACCAATGCACGTACCAGGGGGCGAAGGCGAGCAGGTCGACGATCATCATCGGCCGGGTGGCGAATTTGAGCCGCGCCCGCCACGGCGTCATGCGGCTCAGCATGGGAATCTCGACGCAACTCCATACGCGCAAGCCGTATTCGATCGAGAACACGACGACCGAGAACAAATTGAACGCCAGAAAGTAGTCGTGGTAGCGCGCGGCGAGATGATCCACCGTCTCGGCGGCGAAGGCGACGGCGTTGAGGACGATGAGGACGACGATGAAGCCGGTGACGACGTGCGCCGCCGGATCGGCGTCGCCGCCCACTTCGAGGATGTCGTGGACCTTTCTGCGCCAGCGGCGCCAGACGGTCGCCGCCGCCATGGCTAGGCTTGCCCGGCGCGACGCTTGGCGTCCGCGCCCTCGGGCGCACCGCCCTCGGCGGGGGCCGGCGCCGCGCCCGCAAGGGCCGCGGCGATCGCTTCGAGCGCTTGGTCGGCGCGCGCTCCGTCCGGCCCGCCGGCCTGGGCGAGATCGGGACGGCCGCCGCCGCCTTTGCCGCCCAGGGCCTCGGCCCCTATCCGGACGAGGTCGACGGCATTGAACCGGCCGACAAGATCATCCGTCACGCCGACAACCAAACCGCCCTTGCCATCGGGAGCCGTGTTGGCGATCGCCACCACACCGGACTTCACCTTGGCTTTCCCCTCGTCCGCTAGAGACTTGAGGTCGTTGTTCGGCAGGCCCGTTACGTGCAGCCGGAAGAAGGCGACTCCCTCGACGTCAACGATATCGGAGGCGTCGCCTTGCGAACCGCCAGCGCCGCCCATGGCCAGCTTTTTTTGCGTCTCGGCCAATTCCCGCTCGAGCTTGCGGCGCTCGTCGATGACGGCGGCAAGGCGCGCGACCATCTCGTCGGGGGAAACCTTCAAGAGCTCGGCGGCCTCGCGCACGCGAGCGTCTTGGGCGGCAAGGAAGCGCCGCGCCGCCTCGCCGGTTAGCGCCTCGATGCGGCGGACGCCGGAGGCCACCGCGCTCTCGCCCGTGATCTTGAGCAGGCCGATATCGCCGGTGCGTTTGACATGGGTGCCGCCGCACAGCTCGATGGAATAGGCGTGGCCCGCCTTGTCGCTTGCTTCGGCGACACCCATGGACACGACGCGCACCTCGTCGCCGTATTTCTCGCCGAAGAGCGCCAGCGCTCCCTGCTCGATAGCCGCATCCGGCGTCATCAAGTGTGTCGAGACGGGCGCGTTCTGCAGGATCATGGCGTTGGTCAGATCCTCCACGGCGCGGATCTCGTCCTGGGTCATGGGCTTTTGGTGGGAGAAGTCGAAGCGCAAGCGCCCCGGCTCCACCAGCGAGCCCTTCTGCGCCACATGGCTACCGAGCGTCTCGCGCAAGGCCTCGTGCAGCAGATGGGTCGCCGAGTGATGGGCGCGCGTCGCGGTGCGGCGGCCGTGATCGACGTCGAGGGCGACCGTGTCGCCGACGGCAAGCGTGCCGCTCTCCAGGACGCCGTCATGGAGGAAGAGGCCATGCAGCTTCTTCTGGGTGTCCTCGACGGTGAAGGACGCTTTGCCCGCGATGGTGAGCCTGCCGCGGTCGCCGACCTGGCCGCCGGACTCCGCATAGAAGGGCGTCTGATTGACGATGACGATGCCGCGCTCGCCCGCATGGAGCGCATCGACGCGCTTGCCGTCCTTAACCAGGCCGGTGATCTCGCCGGACGCGGTCTCGGTCTCGTAGCCTAGGAATTCGGTGGCGCCGAGCGCCTCTTTCAGCTCGAACCACAGGCCTTCGGTCGCCGCCTCGCCGGAGCCGGCCCAGGATTTTCGCGCCTCGGCGCGCTGGCGCTCCATGGCCTCCGCGAAACCCGATGCGTCGACGCCGATGCCCTTGGCTTTCAGGGCATCCTCGGTGAGGTCGTAAGGGAATCCAAAAGTGTCGTAGAGCTTGAAGGCGACCGCACCCGGCAGAGTGTCGCCGGATTTGAGGCTGTCGGACGCCTCGTCGAGAAGACGCAAGCCCCGCTCCAGCGTCTCGCGGAAGCGGGTCTCCTCGAGCTTCAGGGTCTCCTCGATCAGGCTCTGGCCACGCTCCAGCTCGTGATAAGCGTGGCCCATCTCGGCGGTCAGCGTCGGCACCAGCCGGTAGAGCAGCGGGTCCTTGGCGCCCAGCAGATGGGCGTGGCGCATAGCGCGGCGCATGATCCGGCGCAGCACATAGCCCCTGCCCTCATTGGACGGCAGAACGCCGTCGGCGATGAGGAAGGCAGAGGCACGCAAGTGATCGGCGATGATGCGGTGGCTCGGGGCCTCGGCGCCAACCGCCGGCACGCCGGTGAGCTCGACCGAGGCGGCGATCAGCGTCTTGAACAGGTCGATGGCGTAATTGTCGTGGGTGCCCTGCATCACCGCGGCGATGCGCTCCAGCCCCATGCCGGTGTCGATGGAGGGATGCGGCAAGGTCACGCGCGTACCGTCCGCGAGCTGCTCATATTGCATGAAGACGAGATTCCAGATCTCGACGAAACGGTCGCCGTCGGCATCGGCGCTGCCGGGCGGACCGCCTGCGATGTGGGCGCCGTGGTCGTAGAAGATCTCCGAGGACGGGCCGCACGGGCCGGTGTCGCCCATCGACCAGAAATTGTCGGAGCCGGCGATGCGCAGGATCTTGTCGTCGGACAGGCCGGCGACCTTCTTCCACAGCTTCGCCGCCTCGTCATCGTCGACATAGACGGTGATCAGCAGGCGGTCCTTCGGGAGACCGAGATCCTTGGTGAGGAACTCCCAGGCCAGCTCAATGGCGTGCTCTTTGAAGTAGTCGCCAAAGGAGAAATTGCCGAGCATCTCGAAGAAGGTGTGATGGCGCGCGGTGAAGCCGACATTGTCGAGGTCGTTATGCTTGCCGCCGGCGCGCACGCATTTCTGCGACGAGGCGGCGCGCAAGGCGACCGGCTTCTCCTGGCCGGTGAACACGTTCTTGAACGGCACCATGCCGGCATTGGTGAACATCAATGTGGGGTCGTGGCGCGGCACCAAGGGCGCAGACGGCACGACCGCATGGTCGTTCTTGGCAAAGAAGTCGAGAAAGGCGGCGCGGATGTCGTTGGTGCGCGTGGGCGGCACGTGATGTCCAGCACGGGGCTTGGTCGTCGCCCCGTCGGATTTCGCGGCGCTCATGGTCTTGGTTTTCGCGGCGCTCATGCTTTTGGATTTCGGGGCTAAAGCTCGACCTTGGGTTCGCGCGCGCGGGGCATCACGCCGCCCGCCACCCTAGCCGATTCGGCGGCCGCAATGGCGTGATCGCGCGGCTCCTGACGCTCAGGAGACGGCACCTGGCCGTGAGACATAAGGTCTGGCGCCAACCCTGTCCAGCGATGAGAAAGCGGCAAAAAGCGCCGGCCGCGCGGCTTCGCGGGCTGCACCCCCTAGATGCAGCGCGGGCCCCGCCCAAGGACGGAGCCCGCGAAAAATGCGCCTGCCGGCGGTCGGGCTTAAGCGCCGCGCTTGCCGCGCCGGCCGCCCCCGGCGATCGAGGTGACTTTGGCCTCGTCCTCCGCCGCGCCGGGACCCGCCTCGTCGGGCTCGGGCCCGTCGGAGTCCGGACCATCGCCCTCGTCGGCATGGCCGATGTCCCCTTGCAGGATCTGCTCGGCGATAAGCCCCGCGTTCTGGCGGATGGCCTGCTCGATCTTGGCGGCGGATGCCGGGTTTTCCTTGAGATAGGTCTTGGCGTTCTCGCGGCCCTGGCCGATGCGCTCGCTGTCGAAAGAGAACCAGGAGCCGGATTTCTCGACAATGCCCGCCTTGACGCCGAGATCGATGAGCTCGCCCGTCTTGGAGACGCCCTCACCATACATGATGTCGAACTCGACCTGCTTGAACGGCGGCGCCACCTTGTTCTTCACCACCTTGACCCGGGTTTGGTTGCCGACGACCTCGTCGCGCTCCTTGATGGCGCCGATGCGACGGATGTCGAGACGCACCGAGGCATAGAATTTGAGCGCGTTGCCGCCGCTCGTGGTCTCCGGTGAGCCGAACATCACGCCGATCTTCATGCGGATCTGATTGATGAAAATGACCATGCAGCGGGACTTGGAGATGGAGCCGGTGAGCTTCCTGAGCGCCTGGCTCATCAGCCGCGCCTGGGCACCCATCTGCATATCGCCCATCTCGCCTTCAAGCTCGGCCTTGGGCGTCAGCGCCGCCACCGAATCGACCACCAGCACGTCGATGGCGCCGGAGCGCACCAGCGTGTCGGCGATTTCGAGCGCCTGCTCTCCCGTGTCGGGCTGGGAGATCAGCACATTCTCCAGATCGACCCCGAGCTTGCGGGCGTAGATGGTGTCCAGCGCATGCTCGGCGTCGACGAAGGCGCAGATGCCGCCCTTCTTCTGGGCTTCGGCGATGACATGCAGCGCCAGCGTGGTCTTGCCCGAGGATTCGGGTCCGTAAATCTCGACGACGCGGCCGCGCGGCAGCCCGCCAATGCCGAGCGCGATATCGAGCCCGAGCGAGCCGGTGGGGATCGACTCGATCTCGACCACCTTCTCGTTCTGGCCGAGCCGCATGATCGAGCCCTTGCCGCAAGCGCGCTCGATCTGGGAGATCGCCGCCTCGAGCGCCTTTTCCTTGTCCATCTCAACTCCTTCAACGAGGCGCAACGCGGCGTTCGACATGAGTCTTCTCCCTTATTTCATAGCCCCAGGGCTGACGTAAATGGCGGTGCTCGGTCTCTCCCGTGCCTTCGCGCCGCGCCCCTTCGAACGGGGGCATGGCCGGAAGGCTGCTGTCGGCCTACTGTACATGCTTTGTTCTCTGTTGCCAAGATGTTCTCATCGCCGCTCGCAAGAAAAAGGCCGCCCAAGAAGGGCGGCCAGCGAAATGGGATGCTCGGAGCGCCTTCGCGCTAGCAGCGGACGCACCAGCAGCGCCACGGGCGGCAGACCCTAGTGGAGCCCACCGGGCAGCTCGGGCCGTTGAAGCGGCAGGCGACCCGGTCGACCGGGGAGTAATTCTTGCCGGCGGTCGGCAGGCCTTGTATGCCCGAGCCCACTGTCGCGTCGGCCTGGAAGCCGAGCGTGCCAGCGAGCAGCAGCGCAAAGGTGGCGGCGAGCAGTAGAGCGATCTTCCGCATCGGTCCCTCCTTTCGGAATGGCCCCGCCTTCCCCCACGGGAAACGCGGGGATGCAACGGACGCAGCATAGCGCGGAATGGGCCGCGCGGCATGCGGCAAGCGCAGCTTTTCCTCTGTCATCGGGGCGGGCCGGCGTCACGAGACGCCGTCTCGGTAAGTTAGTCTCCCAGCGAGAAATAGCGCGTGACGCCGATGCCACTTGCCTGGGCTGGACAAGCCAACCACAGCGAGACGAAGGAATGAGGGCCTAGGACGTCTCGGTTTCGCGGACGGGGGCCGGCGCCTCGTCCTTCAACGCCGCGTCGACCGCCGTGCGGTAACCGTAGCGGTCGATGAACGGGCCTAAGCGATCGGCGATCTTCTTGGCGACGGGCGTGGGCAGCCGGTAGGACGACACCCGATGATCGGAGCGGTCCGACAGGGTCGCCCGCATCGGCCCTTCGGCCTCGTCGAACTTCGGAAGCCCGAGCCGCCGATAGATGTCGCGCATGGACGCGATCGGGTCCTTGACCAAATCCTCATAGCGGATCTCCACCAGGCGATCCTCGGCGATCAGGTGGCGGTCTTCCTCATAGGCTTTGGTGAAGCGCTCGAAGGTGTCGAGCACGTAGTCGTCGAGCCACGGTTCGAGATTCGGCGGGTTGTGCAGGCCTTGGGTCGAATAGAGCGCGCGCCACAGCTTCACCGTCGACGGAAACACGTCGAGCGGGTTGCGCGCGATGAACACGAAGCGGGCTTCCGGGAAAAGCTTGGTCAGCACTTTCAGACGTGCGGCGTTACCGGGCGTCTTCATCACCAGCGTCTTGCCGTGCTTCAGCTTGAGCCGGCGGTAGAACCACATGAAGGCACGGGCCCAACTCTGCTTCTTCTTCTCGGGCAGGCCCTTGAAGTCGAGATATTCGGTCTCGGCTGGACCAAGCCTCGGCCAGGCCATGGTGTTGTAGGGCGAGCCCTCGCCCAACATGATCATGGCGAATTCTTCTTCCTGCGGCCGGTCGAAGCCCACGGGCACGTCGTCTTGCGGGCGCTTCTTCGGCAGCAGCACCTTGAACACGTGATCGAGGGTCCCCTCGGTCAGCAGGAAATGGTGCGGGAAGAAGCACTCATAGGTCGTCGGGAAGGCGAGGTTCGGATCCTCGGAAAACAGATCGTGCAGCAGCGTGGTGCCGCTGCGCCAATGGCCGATGACGAAGATCGGCGGCTGATCGAGCGGCAGGCTGTCCGCCTGCTTGCCGTATTTCCACTCGGAGATCCAGCGCAGCGGGGTGTTCCACGGCACCCACAGAAACAGCGCCAGCGTGTCGGGGATGCAGTTCAGCGTGAAGGAGAAGCGGCCGCGCCAGAACAGACGCATCAGCGTCGAAAAGCGCATGCCGAACCAGACATAGAGCAGACGGCCGCCATAGCGCTCGATGGTGAGCGCCGGCATTTTCGGCTTCCTCCGCTGTCGGCGCGAAGGCTGGCCGTCTTCTTCCGGCGGCAACACCTCGTAATCGGGCACGCGGGAACTCCAGGTCGGGATGGTTTAAGGCCGGTTCTTCGCGCCCCGCCTTAGACGCGATCAGCGCTCAAGGGAAGCCCCAAAGGGTCGCAAGGGACGGTTGAGACCGCCCCCGCTAGGCCTCCAGCGCAGCCTTCACGGCCGCCGCCAGCTGCTTCAGATCGAAGGGCTTTTGCAGGAACATAAAGTCCTCCTTCTCATCCAAATTGCGGCGGAAGGCATCCTCGGCATAGCCCGACATGAAGATGATCTTGATTTCCGGATAGTCGCGCCGGAGCGCCTTCATCAGCGTCGGGCCATCCATCTCCGGCATCACCACGTCGCTGACCACGAGATCGACCTCGCCGTCATAGCCCTCGAAGACTTCGAGCGCCTCTGCGCCGGTCGAGGCCTCGAGCACGTGGTAGCCGCGCTGGCCGAGCGCGCGGGCGGCAAAGCTTCTGACCGCATCTTCGTCCTCAACCAGCAGCACGGTGCCCCGGCCGGTCAGGTCTTTCGGCTTCTCGGGCTTGCGCTCGAGCTTGGCCGGCTCCTGATCGATCTCGGCGGCGCTCTCCTCGTAGCGCGGCAGGTAGACGCGCATAGTGGTGCCGTCGCCCTCCTCGCTCTCGGCGAAGATATAGCCGCCCGTCTGCTTGACGATGCCGTAGACGGTGGAAAGGCCGAGCCCGGTACCGCGGCCGATCTCCTTGGTGGAGAAGAACGGCTCGAAGATCTTCTGCTTCACCTCCTCGCTCATGCCGCAGCCGCTGTCGCGCACCTCGATCATCACATATTCGCCGGGCGGCACGTGGCTCAAGCCCAGCTCGCGCGACTGAGGCTCGCTGACATTGGCGGTACGGATGGCGAGCTTGCCGCCGTTCGGCATCGCGTCGCGGGCATTCACCGCGAGATTGATGATGACCTGCTCGAACTGATGGAGGTCGGCCTTAACGGTCCACAGATCGCTCGCCTGGTCGAGGGTCAGCTCGACATTCTCACCGAGCAGCCGTCCCAACAGGATGGACAGTTCCGACAGCACGTCGCCGAGCTGCAGCACTTGCGGGCGCAAGGTCTGCTGGCGCGAGAAGGCAAGCAGCTGACGCACGAGGCCTGCGGCCCGGTTGGCATTCTGCTTGATGTTCATGATGTCCTGAAAGGCCGGGTCGGTCGGCCTGTGGTTCATCAGCAGGAAGTCGGAGAAGCCGATAATCGCTGTCAGCATGTTGTTGAAGTCGTGGGCGATGCCGCCGGCGAGCTGACCCACCGCCTGCATCTTCTGGCTCTGAGCGATCTGCATTTCGAGCGCCCGCTGCTCGGTCGTGTCGACGGCATAGGCGATGGCCGCCTCGCGCCCGGCCTCGGTCTCCTCGATGGGGCTCAGATAGATGCGGCCGCTGCGGTCGCCGGGGCCGGCGAAAGTGACGTCGACGGGTTCTATCAACCCTTGGCCGGCGGTGGCAGCCTCGAGCGCCCGGCGCAAATCCTGATGGCTCGCCGGCTCGACGAGGCTTTCCAGACTGGCTTTGCCGCCCTCGGCGTCGGCGCCGAACATGCGGACGAAGGTAGGATTGGTGGCGCTAACGACGCCGCTCGCATCGACCGTGGCGATGGCGATGGGGGCGGCATGGAACAGGCGCGCGAATTTGAGCTCGGCGGCACCGGCCTCTTCCGCTTCACCGGGCCCGCGATTGAGGATCAACACATGCGCCAAGTGGCTGCCGCGCGGGAGCCGGTGCAGGATTCGGACAGGCAGGTTGGTGCCATCGGCCTTGACCAGGTCGATGTCGAAATGCCGGATCGTGCCTTGCGCCTCGGTGCGGCCGGCGCCGGCGATCAGGGCGGCGCTGTCATGGGACATGATCTGGCCGAGCTTCAGCGGCCGGTTGGCGATCTCCGACAGGTCGAGCCCAAGCCATTGGGCCAGCGTGGCGTTCACATAGGCGATGTCACCGCCGGCGCCGGCGGTGAAGAAGCCGGCCGGCGCGTTGTCGAGATAATCGATCGCCGCCTGAACCTTGGCGAAGTTGGTCTCCTCGCGGGCACGGTCCTGGGTGATCTCGTCGACCTGCCAGACGACGAGCGCCCCTTTGCGCCCGGAACGCGGATCCGGCGGCATGGGTTGAACGGCAATGCGGAACCAGCGCGGGCTGACGCCGGTGTCGTCTTGCGATTCACCGGGCGGCGGCAGCCGGAATTCCTCTTTCAGACTGCGGCCCTGCTGCGCGGCGCGGGCAAGACGGAAGATGGCCTCGGCGAGATGCGGATTGCCGCCGAAGGCACGGTCGGGCGGCGGCACGGCGGCGTCCGGGTCAAGGCCCAGCAAATCGCGATATGACCGGTTGGCGTAAAGCACCCTGCCGGTCGCATCGGCGATCAGCGCGCCTTGCGGCAGGTTGTCGACGAAGGCCTTGGTCAGATCGTTGCGGGCGTGGCGCTGGCCGAAATAGAGAATGCCGACGGCGCCGGCGAACAGGCAGAACACGCCGACCACGGCAAGGCCGGCGAGAATTGCCAGCACGAAGGGCTCGGCCATCTCGCGCGACACCATGGCGAGCCCCACCGCGGCCATGGCAAGCGCGAGCGCGAGGAGCACCACGAGCCCCACACTGCCATCACGCTCGGTGCGGTCGGCGGCGGGCTCGGCATAGCGCATCGGCGCATCGATATCTGTCATGGCCGAGAAAATACCCGATTCGAGTTGTCTTTACCGGAGATTGTCATGGAGGTGAGGTCGCACCGGCGCACCCTTCTAAGCGCCTCATATAAGGGGCGCGCTCCTAGTTAAAGAGCTGTTAAGCACGATTGCTTAGGACACCATTCGTCATGGAATTCAGCAACCTCATCCTCGCCCTTGCGGCCTTCCTGTTCGCTGCTGCGGTGGTGGCCCTCGTGGTTTGGGCGTTTAAGACCTTCTTCGGCCGGTCGAACTCGGCCAATTTCCTCCGGGCCCGCGAGAAGCGCCTCGGGGTCGTGGAGACGGCCGTAGTGGACGCCAAGCGCAGGCTCCTTCTCGTGCGCCGCGACGACGTCGAGCATCTGCTGATCATCGGCGGCCCGGTCGACGTGGTGGTCGAGACGGGAATCGAGGGGCGCCCGCATCTCGGGGCCCAGCTTGACGACGTAATTATCGCCAAAGCCGAGACCCGGCCCGCCCCCGATTTCGGAAAATCCTGATCGGTTTTGTCACGATTGAAGTTGACTGTGATCAAAATATCACGGTCGGTTTCACTTGTGATGACCTGCGAATTCGGCTAAATAGTGAACACGGTCTTACGGTCGCCCTATGGGCAGGCGGATGAAGCAACGCCGGTAGTTTCAACCGCTCGTATCGTAAGGACGCCGGCAGTTCCCTGCTAATGGTCCGACACTGACTGGCCCCCTGCCAGTCATGTCAGTCCCCCAAAACTCTTCACTCCCCGCCCTCCAGCGGGGAGTTTTTTTATGCCGGCAGGTTTTTTATCCTTGCATGTCCGGGTCATGGCTAAATGCGGCTGATGACCGATGCGAGGGCCTCCGTGAGAAGACTGATCGCCGTCGTCGCGTGCATGGCCGCCGCTGCGTTTTCCGTGCCTGCGCTCGGTGCCGCCGAGATGCCGGACGACTTCGTCTATCTGCGCGACATCGACCCGTCGATCCGGCAGGACATGCGCTACGCAGGCAGCGACAATTTCATGGGCGCGCCGGTGCCCGGCTACGACGCTGCCGAATGCGTTCTGCTGCGGCAGGCGGCGGAAGCGTTGAAGGCCGTCCAGGCCGACCTCAAGCCCAAAGGGCTGACGCTTCGGGTCTACGATTGCTATCGCCCCACGCAAGCCGTCGCCGCCTTCGTCGCCTGGGCCAAGGAGCCGGACGATCCACACGCCAAGGCGGTCCACTATCCTCATCTCGGCAAGGCGGACCTGTTCCCCGACTACATCGCCACGCGCTCCGGCCATTCGCGCGGCGCCACGCTCGACCTGACCGTGGAACCGATCGGCGCCGCGGAGAAGCACCCGCGCGGGATTAGCTGCACCGCGCCGCAGCAGCGATACGCCCCCGACGGCAGCCTCGCCATGGGGACGAGCTTCGACTGCTTCGATGTGAAGGCCAACACGGAGACACCGGGGTTAAACCCCGAGGAGATCGAGAATCGCAGCAGTCTACGTGACGCCATGGCGACCCGCGGCTTCAAGAACTACCCGCTGGAATGGTGGCACTACACGTTCGAGCCGGAGCCCTACCCCGACAGCTATTTCGACTTCCCCATCCTGCCCCGGCCAAACGGCGGCAACGAGTGACGGCAGGTCCACACGAGATAGTCGAGACGGCGGTGCCGGCGCGGCTCGACCGTCTGCGCTGGGGCCGCTTCCACACCCTCGTCGTCGTGGCACTCGGCATCACCTGGGTGCTGGACGGGTTGGAAGTGACGCTCGCCGGCGCGGTGGCTGGCGCGCTCAAAGAGAGCCCCGTCCTACAACTGTCCAACGCCGAGGTCGGGCTCGCCTCGAGCTTCTATCTCGCCGGCGCGGTGGCGGGCGCGCTGCTGTTCGGCTGGCTCACCGATCGGCTGGGACGCAAGCGGCTCTTCTTCGTCACGCTTGCCGTCTATCTCGTGGCCACGGCGGCGACGGCCTTTTCATGGAATTTTCTGAGCTTCGCCCTGTTCCGTTTCCTGACGGGCGCCGGCATCGGCGGCGAGTACACGGCCATCGCCTCGACCATTCAGGAGTTCGTGCCGGCGCGCTACCGCGGCCACACCGATCTCATCATCAACGGCAGCTTCTGGGTCGGCGCTGCACTTGGCGCCGGCGGCTCCATCGTGCTGCTCGATCCATCGCTGCTGCCGCCGGACTATGGCTGGCGCGCGGCGTTCTTCATCGGCTCGGTGCTGGGCTTAGGGATCCTGGTGATGCGGTCCTGGATCCCGGAATCGCCGCGCTGGCTGATGACCCATGGGCGGGCGGACGAGGCCCATGACATTCTCGAACAGATCGAGGACCACCATCGGGCGCGCGGCCACCACGTGCCGGACGAGAGCCCGGCTCTGCTTCGCCTCAAGTCGCGCCGCTCGACCCCCTTGCGCGAGGTCTGGCGCACACTGTTCCATGTCCATCGCTCCCGCACGGTGGTCGGGCTCGCATTGATGGTGGCGCAGGCGTTTTTTTACAACGCGATCTTCTTCACCTACGCGCTCGTGCTCACGGACTTCTACGGCATCGCGGCGTCCCAAGTCGGCTGGTATCTCCTGCCCTTCGCCGCCGGCAATTTTCTCGGGCCGCTGCTTCTGGGCCGTCTGTTCGATACGGTCGGCCGCCGGCCGATGATAGCCATCACCTACAGTCTTTCAGGCGTGCTGCTGGCGATGACCGGCGCGCTGTTCGCGGCCGGGGTTCTCTCGGCCACGGCGCAGACGGTCGCCTGGACGGTGATCTTCTTCTTCGCCTCGGCGGCGGCGAGCTCGGCCTATCTCACCGTGAGCGAGACCTTCCCGCTGGAGATCCGGGCGCTCGCCATCGCCTTCTTCTATGCGGTGGGCACCGGCATCGGCGGCGTCGGCGCGCCCTGGCTGTTCGGCGCGCTGATCGACACGGGCTCAAAGGGCAGCCTGTTCGGCGGCTATCTGTTCGGTGCCGGGCTCATGCTGGCGGCGGGGCTCATCGCCGCCCGTTACGGCGTCGCTGCCGAGCGCAAATCTCTGGAAGATGTGGCAACCCCGTTGTCGGCCGCAGACTGACTACTCGTCGCGGTAGACGCGCTCGCGGCGCTCGTGACGCTCTTGCGCCTCGACGCTCAACGTGGCGATGGGCCGGGCATCGAGCCGCTTCAGGCTGATGGGCTCGCCGGTCTCCTCGCAATAGCCGTAGGTGCCGTCGTCGATACGCTCAAGCGCGGAATCGATCTTAGCGATCAGCTTGCGCTGGCGGTCGCGCGCCCTGAGCTCGAGCGCCCGCTCGCTCTCCGACGTCGCCCGGTCGGCGATGTCGGCATGCTGCTCGGAGTCGTCCTGGAGATGCTGGAGCGTCTCCTTGGTCGAGCGGAGAATCTCGTCGCGCCAGTTGAGCAGCTTGCGGCGGAAATAGGCCCGCTGCTCATCGCTCATGAACGGCTCATCTTCCGATGGCCGATAATCCTCGGGGAGTGCCTTTTTTTTCTTCGCAGTCGCCATGAGAGTCATGTCCAGACGTATCCAATCGTCGTTGGGCTCTTCGCCTACTCCCTGTCCGGCTCGCTTCCGTCAGCGACCCCCGCCGGGCTGCCCCGTATTTACGGAAGCGAGTCGACAAGTCAAGACAGCACCTGCGCTTGACAAACGCGCGAAGTGCTTTCTCTAGCGGCATTGCAAATCCGTCATATTTTTGAGGCAGAGCCGGGACTTTCAACGCTCGTTTCTTGTGCAGTGCGGCCGGGCCTGGGATTTCACGGTCCGGGCGCCGCTCTTCCTTCTCGGCGCATGGCGCGCTATGAGGCGCATGGCACGGGGGCCAGAGTGCAAAGGACGTCTTAAAAGCGTGCCGATCTCAACCTACACGAATGCCGCCGGCGACGCCGTTCGCAATATCGGCGACTTCGCCTCCGGCCTCGTCACGCCAACCGTGCGGCTCGGCGTTACCGGCCTCGCGCGCTCCGGCAAGACCGTGTTCATCACCGCGCTCGTGCATAATCTCATCGCCGGTGGCCGCCTGCCCTTCTTCGATGCGGCGGCGCAAGGGCGCCTGTTGCGCGCTTATCTCGAGCCGCAACCGGACGAGCTGGTACCCCGCTTCGAATATGAGAAGCATCTCGCCGACCTCACCGCCGATCCGCCACGCTGGCCGGAGAGCACGCGGCGCATCAGCCAGCTGCGTCTCACGCTCGAATACGCCTCGACCCGATTCTGGAAACGGCAGTTGGGACGCGAGCGCCTGCATATCGACATCGTCGACTATCCCGGCGAATGGCTGCTCGATCTGCCGCTGCTGCAGCTCGACTATGCGGCGTGGTCGCGCGCGGCCATCGGGCAAGCCCACGCGCCAGAGCGGAAAGCGGCGGCCAAGGATTGGCATCGCGCGCTTGCCGAGGTGGCTCCGGCGGACCCTGCCGACGAGGCGGACGCAGCGAAGCTGTCGGATCTGTTCAAGGCGTATCTGACCGCGGCGCGTTCCGATCAATACACGCTGTCGACGCTGCCGCCCGGACGTTTCCTCATGCCGGGCGATCTCGAAGGCTCGCCGGCGCTGACCTTCGCGCCGCTCGACGCCAAAGGGCAAACGGGCTTTCCGCGCGGCTCGCTGTGGACGCTGATGTTGCGGCGCTACGAGGCGTACAAGAGCTATGTGGTGCGGCCGTTCTTTCGCGATCATTTCTCCCGGCTCGATCGCCAGATCGTGCTCATCGACGTGCTTGCCGCGCTGAACGGCGGACATGGCGCGGTCAATGACCTCGAACGCGCCATGACCGAGATCCTCGAATGCTACCGCACCGGCTCAAACAGTCTCTGGTCGAACCTGTTCGCACCGCGCATCGACCGCATCGTGCTCGCCGCCACCAAAGCCGATCATTTGCATCACGAGAGCCATGATAGGCTCGAGGCGATCCTGGCGCTGCTCACTGACGAGGCGTTAGATCGCGCGCGCTATGCCGGGGCCGAAGTGAAGGTTCTGGCGCTGGCCGCAGTGCGCGCCACGCGCGAGGGGCAAGCCAAACGAAACGGCGAGACGCTGCCATGCATCGTCGGCTATCCCCTGCCCGGCGAAAAGATCGGGCGCCGCACTTTCGACGGCAACGAGGCCTTCGCCATCTTCCCGGGCGATCTCCCCGAAGATCCGCGAAAGGCGCTTGATGGCTGGCAGACCGAGGACGGCGAAATGCGCTTCGTGCGGTTTCGTCCGCCTGACCCGCAAGCCCTGCCTTCCGGCGGCTTCGCGCCGTTCCCAAATATCCGGCTGGACCGCGCCATGCAGGCGCTGATCGGAGACCGCCTCGAATGACCAAGAGCCCGCATCGCAAGCCCGCTTCGTTCCGGGTCGAAGACGTCGAGGTATTCGTGCCGCCGGCGCGGGCGAACCTGCCTGCGGAAGAGCGCTCTCAGCCTGTGCCGCGGGTCCGGGCGCTGCCCGATCTCCGACGGGGCTTGCGCTGGGGGAGCATTTTTTTCGGGGCGCTGGGCGGACTGGTCAGCCTCGTCGCCTCGCTATGGCTGTATGACTGGGTGCTGTCGCTCCTCGCCCGCGACGACTGGATCGGCTGGGCCGCGGTCGTGCTGCTCGGACTCGTGCTCTTGGCGCTGCTGATGATCGTCGTCCGCGAGGTGGCCGGCCTGCTCCGTCTCGGCCGTCTCGGCAAGATCCGCCATGAGGCCGACAGTGCGGCGCGGCAGAACGACAAGGCGCTCGCCATCGACGTCACGCGGCGCCTGAAGAATTTCTATGCCGGACGCGAGGATCTCGCTTGGGGCTTGGAGCGACTGGCCGAGCACGAGCACGACATCATGAACGCCGAGGAGCTTCTGCGCCTCGACGAGCGCACGCTGATCGCGCCGCTGGACCCGATCGCCCGCAGCATCGTCGCCGCGTCGGCCAAGCGCGTGTCGGTGGTGACCGCCGTCAGCCCCAATGCCGTCATCGACATGATGTTCGTCGCCGCCCAGAACTTACGCATGCTGCGCAAGCTGGCCACGCTCTACGGCGCGCGGCCCGGGACGCTGTCCCTGCTCAAGCTGGCGCGCATGGTGGTCACGCATATCGTGCTCACCGGCGGCATCGCGCTCGGCGACGACGTGATCCATCAGGTGATCGGTCATGGACTGACGGCGAAACTATCGGCGCGGCTCGGTGAAGGCCTGTTCAACGGCGCGCTCACCACGCGCATCGGCATCGCCACGATCGATGTGTGCCGGCCATTGCCTTACGTCGAGCAGCAACGCCCACGCTTCCGCGAAATGGTCGCCGAGGTGGCCGGGCTCGGGACCGACGGCCGATCAGCCTAAGAGCTTGCAGCCGTCCACGACGACCGTCTGGGATTGTCCATCGTCGAAGGTCAGTATCACGGTGATCTCGTCGGCGCAGGCCAAGCCGCCGGCGCTGATGCGGAAGCCGCTCGCCGGATCGCTCGAGGCTTGGGACTGAGGCCGGATGGCGGGCGTGCTGAATTCGTAAGCGACGCCGACCAGGCGCCCCTTCACCGCTTCAGGCGGCTCGAGCCAGACTTCGAAATGATAGAGCGGCCGTGTGCGATCGGCGCCTTTGAACTCGGTGGCCTTGGCCCTCATCCAGGTCGCCACCTGACCGTCCTTCGGCAGATTGATGGGTGGACCAAGGGCGGCGGTCCGCTTCGCCGGCTTCGCTTGCACCGGGACGGGCTTGGCCTTCAGCGGAGAAAACGGCACCGGCTCGATCGCGTCCCAGGGCAGCACCTCGCTCACCTTCGATAATGCCCCGAAGGCCTTCGGGGCGGCCTCGTCATTCTTCTTGGGGGAACGATTCCAGATGAGCTCCCGGGGAATCTCACTCAAGCCTTCGAGATTTGGCTCCGCGCTGCGTGGCGCTGCAGCGGAGGGAACGGTTGCCAGCGCCATGGCCAGCAAGCGACTGGCGGGCGTGGGCTCGGCGGTGACGGCCGCAGCCGTCGGCGCGGACAGCGCCGGCGCAAATTTCGACTTGGCCAATTTTGCCTGGGCAAGTGTGGACCGTGCAAATTTCGAAACGACAGTCTCGCCGCCATGCGCGGCGATAACGGCGGATTGCCTGTCGGCGCTTGCGTTAGGCGACAGAGCGTAGGCGCCGATCGCGAGCAGGGCCGCGGCCGCGATCATGCCGGCGAGCAAACTCGCCGAGTGCCTTGCAGGGAGCCCCGTGCGCAACGTTGCACGCAGTTTCGTAGGCAGCTTTGCACGCAGACTCGCAGGCAGACTTCGACCGATCGTGCGCGGGCGCCGCAAGCCCTCCACGAACGGCATGGTCCTGGCCGCAAGACGCCGCATGAAATGCACCACCCCCTCTTTACAAAACCTAGCATAACCCTCCGGGTGGGTCAGAAAAACGGCGGCGCAACGACCACGAATGGCAGCTTTCCAAGGCTGCGTCGCAGTTGCGGCAACAGGCCTCAGCAAAGCCAAAGAAACGCCGGCGCAGAGCGGGCGTATGCACGCCCCGGTGGATAGCGGGGATAAGCCTGGGCTTCCAGATGCACACTCCCGGCGTTTATGTATCCTCTCAATTGTGAGTTGCCCGGATGTGGAAGGTGCCGCCGGAGAAATCCAAAAGCACCGGGAAACAGTCGGAACGCTCGCAAGGGCGAGGCAAGCCCGAGGTCGTCCAGTGCCATGGGCGGCTGAAGGCGGCGGAAGCGAGACGCAAAGTGCCACGGTCTGGCGACCTCGTCGCAGTACCGTGCGGCGAAATCGACAGGGCTCTTTGCGCCCCCTACTCCACCGCCGATCCGGTTCCGGTCCGGCCAGGGCAGGAGCCGCGTCGCAGCAACGCGACGTTAAATAAGGGCCGTGGTCAGGTCACGGCGCCGCTTGTGGGAGACCATGGGCGTTGCGCGTGACCAGGGACCGAAAGGTCTCGCGGCGCCGACTGGATCGTCCCGAACGGGCGTGAAGGCGACATCGCAACAGGGAGGCGGGGCCGCAAAGCTCCGCCTTTCTTGTTGCGCGCTCCAGCCTGATGGCTTGTTTCCCCCTTTCCCCTTTAGCTAGCGTGACCGGGCCGATAAGATCGCCCGCCCATGAGAGCCCCCCATCCGCATGCCCGGCGTTCCGCCGCCGTCGCCGCCAGTCTGGCGCTCGCGCTTAGTCTGCTCGCGGCCTGCGGCACGGTGAGCCGCATCAAGGGCCCCGAGGACGGCGCCTCGACCGAGAGGGCCGCGCGCGACGTGGCGCCCGACGATCCGCTGGCGCGACCGACGCAAGTCGGCTGGACCTCGGCGCGGGCCACGCGGTGCGGCTTCATCTTCAGCCCGGAGCAATTGCGCGCGAATTTTCTCGGGGCGGAGCAGGCCAGCGGGCGCACGCCGGCTGAAATGCGGAAGATCGAGAAGGCTTACGACTACACGCGCGAGTCCGTGCTCGCGACGATCAACGACAATCCGAGCTACTGCAATAAAGAGCGGACCGACGCGATCCGGCTGGACCTCAACCGCTATCTCGCCGGCGATTACACGCCCAAAGCGCGCATGGCGCGCTAGCCGCCGCTTTTCAGCGCGTCGTTCACGGGCGTGTAGGGCCGCGACGCCGCGCGGAGCGGCAGAAGGGGCTCAAGCTTGATCTTAGTGGCGAGGCGCATCAGCACCGTGTCGTCAACTTCGCCGGCGAGCAGATAGGCGACGCCGCCTTCGGCCCACGTCACCGTGCCGATCGAGCCATACTGCTCCGCGGTGAGCGTGTCGTCTCCCTCCCCCTTCTTGGCATAGAGGGCAAGGGGGCCGCCGCGCGACCCGAGATAGAGAATTTGAGTCACCGGATCGTTACCTGAACGCAAAGCTTGCGCCCGCACGAAGCGGAATCCTTGCGGCTGCAGATTGGGAAGCTTGAGATTGACCCCCAAGATCTGCGCGAGCTGCAGGGTGACGAAATCGCGATTGGCTTGGCTCTCCAGTCCAACCTCAAGGCTGTCCCGGCTCAGCAGCGCGTGCGCCCGCGCCATTTCCTCCTGCCAGCCCGGCGCCACGGACACGCCTTGCGGCGCGCCTGTCTCGGCCGACGGCGGCGACATGACGGTGGGAAACGACAGCGGCCAGCCATAACCGGCGACCGCTAGGAGCAGCGCGGCGACAATACCGATCGCGGCCAGAACCATCTTGGCCGTGCGCCACTCCATCACAAAGCCTTGCGGCGCCGGCGCCGACACCGCAGAGACGTCCATCTCCTCGCCGGCCAAGATCGCCTCGAAGGCGGCTTCCAGGCGGGCGTGCGCATGCTTCAAGGCCTCGACGCGAGCGGCGATGACATCGTCCTGATCGAGAACCTTCTCTACCGCGCGGGTCTGCTTGCGCGCGAGCTGTCCGTCGACATACGCCACGAGGAGTTCGTCGCTGAGTTCGGTCATGGTGAGCCTCTGAGCCCTTCGGGATAGAGGGTTTCGACGATTGCCGCAGCCGGCGCCGGCGGGCGGGCGCTCAACCGGTCGGCAAGTGCGGCGCTGATGCGAACGAGGCGCGCGGCGACGGTGTCCGGCGCCACGTCGAGCACGCGTCCGGCGTCCTCATGATCAAACCCTTCGCCATAGACAAGCAGCAGCGTGAGACGTTGTTGCGCTGGCAGACCGGCGAGGAAGACCGCGACCGGCGCATCGAAATAGCCGTCGACCTCCGGGTAGAAGAGTTCGGCGAAACGCGCGTCGTCGATCTTGGCTTGCGCAACCGGCGCGGCATGACCGCGAAGCTCATGCAGCCATTGCCGATAGATCTCGGCGAAGGCCCACACATCGAGAGACGTGCCGCGCTGATAACGATGTTGCTCGTCCAACATGCAGCGCAGCGCGCGGCCGAGCAAGCGCGTACCGTCGTCGCGCGCGCCGACCAAGACATCGGCGAAACGCTTAAGCCTCGGCAGCATGGCAATGAGGCCCGGTCGTATGGAGTCGTGAAAATCTTGTGCCTGCACCCATCGTTCCCCGCCGCTCGGGTCCGTGCTGGCCTTGGCGCGGGTCCCCCTCGCGAATCAATAGGATAGCACATTCGACCAGCATCAGCGCGAGAGCCGGACCGCATAACGCCTAAAAAGCGCTTGCTTCATGAGCCATCGTGCCCAATCTTTACGCAAGAGGGGAAAATCCAGCGATGACGGTCGTACCCCACGGTTCGGATCAGACGGAGTCGCAAACCGTCCCATCGCCGCGGCATGGGAATGGGATTGCGGCAAGTGCCGTCACGCGTCCCAAGGACGCGGCCGCAAACGCCGTTGCGTCAAACCGTGGCGCGTGGCGCAATCGTCTGGCCGGACGCATCGCCGAGATCGCCGACAAGACGTCGAGCCAAACCAAGCAAGCGACCAAGACAGGCATTGCGCGCGCCACCGAGTATGGGCGTGGCAGCGTGCTGCCCGAGATTGAACGCACCGGCGCCAAGCTGAAGGAGCATGCGCGCCCCGAGCAAATGAAGAAGGACTATCGCGACTTTCTTCATTGGCTCCATGAACGCGTGCTCGACCCGCCCAAAGAGCAATTATTCTTCATACCGACCAAGAACCCGGTCGCGCTTGCAGGGCTGACAGTGCGCGGCGCCAACAAGGCGCACGGTCACGACTACCGCCCATCGCCGTGCCGACTGGTGCAGTGGAGTTTGGCGGCTATCGACTACGACTTTTCGCGATTGACCTTCGTCGATCATGGTGCCGGTCAGGGGCGCGTATTGCTGCTCGCCTCCGAATATCCCTTCGCCGCCATCGGCGGCATCGAATTCGCATCGGAATTGCACGACAACGCGGTGATGAATATCGCGCAATATCCGCGCTCACGCATGCACTGCCGCAATGTGGAATGTGTGCTTGAGGATGCGAGCCAGGTTGGACCGCCGGAAGGCGAAGCCATCCACTATTTCTTCAACCCGTTCTCGCGCGAGGTTTTCGCCGAGGTGCTGCACAATCTCGTGGTGTCGTACCGCAAGCGGCCGCGGCGGCTTTATCTCATTCTCGTCGATCCGGTGGCGACAGACCTGGTCGACGACAGCGGCGTGTTCGCGCGCATGGAGCTTCCCTGGCAGGAACGCCTCAAGCTCCGGCTGTTCAGCCCCTACGAAATCGCGATCTACCGCACGCTGGCCTGACGGGTCGTTTCGGCCCAACGGCTCACTTCACGCCGAGCTTCTTCTGCAGGCTCGACGACGAGGTGGTGTACTGGAAGATCAGCTTCTTATCCGGATAGATATACTTATGGGCTTGCTGCGCCATCAGCGCGCCCTCGTGGAAGCCCGACAGGATGAGCTTCAGCTTGCCCGGATAGGTGTTGATGTCGCCGATGGCGAAGATGCCCTCCTCGCTCGTCTCAAACTTCTCCGTATCGACCGGGATGAGGTTCTCCTCGAGATTGAGCCCCCAATTGGCGACCGGCCCGAGCTTCATGGTGAGCCCGAAGAAGGGCAGCATCACTTCGACCGGCTGTTCGAACGTCGTGCCATCGGGCGCCTTGACTGTGGCCGAGGCAAGCTGGCCGTCGGCGCCCTGGAGCTCGGTCACCTGACCGAGCTTGAAGGCGATGTTGCCGCTCTCGACCAGGGCCAACATCTTCTGCACCGAGGCGGGCGCGGCGCGGAACTCAGAGCGGCGGTGCAGCAGCGTGAGCGACTTGGCCACGGGCTGCAGGTTCAAGGTCCAATCGAGCGCGGAGTCGCCGCCGCCGACGATGAGCACGTCGCGGTCCTTGAACGCATCCATCTTGCGCACCGAGTAGAAAACGGAGGTGCCTTCATACGCTTCGATGCCGGGCAGCGGCGGACGCTTCGGGGTGAAGGAGCCGCCGCCCGCGGCGATCACCACCACCTTGCATTCGAACACGGTGTCGATGTCGGTCGTCAGGCGGAAGCCGCCGTCGATGCGCTCAAGCGACTCGACCCGCTCGCCGAAATGAAACTCGGGATTGAACGGCTTGATCTGCTCCATGAGCTTTTCGGTCAGCTCTTGGCCGGTGACCATGGTGAGCGCCGGCACGTCGTAGATCGGCTTCTCAGGATAGAGTTCGGCGCATTGGCCGCCCGGCCGGTCGAGGATGTCGATCACATGGGCTTTGACGTCGAGAAGCCCGAGCTCGAACACGGCAAACAGGCCCACGGGCCCCGCCCCTATGATAACCGCATCGGTCTTGATCACTTCCGCTGACATGGCGCCTCAGAACTGTTTTTCGGGAATCTGAACCTTGAGGCCATCCAGGGCCTCGGTCACCTTAATCTGACAACTCAGCCGGCTCTCGGGGCGAATGTCGAAGGCGAAATCGAGCATGTCCTCTTCCATCTGCTCCGGCTGCCCGGTCGCCTCGCGCCAAGCCTCGTCCACGTAGACATGGCATGTCGCGCAGGCGCAGGCACCACCGCATTCGGCCGCAATGCCGCGGATGGAGTTCTTCACGGCGGCCTCCATCACGGTCATGCCGGGCTCGGCCTCGACCGTGTTCTCGGTGCCGTCGTGTTGAATAAAGGTGATCCTGGCCATGACGTTTGGCGGGCTCTCAGCGTGGTCCAATCTCGGGAGTCGGGCGGCGGCGGGAAGCGCGCGCCCGAAGGTAGAGCGCGAGAGGGGGCCGACCCGCCCGCAGCCCGTGCTCTATAGGGCAATTGAATATGAGACTCCAGCGCCTTGCGGTGCTTTGTCCCGGTGGGCCGCTCAGCCCTTCTCGAGCACCGAGACGATATAGGCTTCCGCCTCGCGCAGCGAGGTTTCGATCTCGTCGATCCGTGCGCTGCGGAATTGCGTGAGACCGTCGCCTTGCAGCGCCTCGGCCCGCTCGGCGGCTTGCGCCGCACGCCATGCCCCAATCGCCATTGCCGAACCCTTGAGAGAATGGGCGGCGTCCTTCCAGGCCTTGTCCGACATCGCTGCCCGAAGCTGCTCCAGATAGAGCACGGACTGGGTACAGAAGAGCTCCAGCACCTCACGCTCCAGCGCCCGCTCGCCAAGCGTGTAGCGCGACAAATGCACGAGATCGACGGGCCGCGTGTATGCCGCTCCCGACGCGATCCCGGAATGCGGGGCAGCGACCCTCGCTGCCTGCTCGCTCGCCATGAGACTGTCTCCCCTCAAAATCCTGCCCTCAGCGCCGCGCGAGAGGCCCGATCAGGATGGGTTGGTTGACGCGGCGCAAAAACGTCCAAGGCGACGCACAGGAACACAGATTGGACCCAGATAAGTGTCCCACAGCGGGAAACCACCCCCGGGGGGCCACCAGAGGCTCTCACCTCTAGCCGATTCGCCGGTCGGGTGCAGCAAATTAACGCTGTGATCGTAAGGGCTTATGGGCCGTTAACCCAAGCTCTCGATTCAGCTTTTTTTAGCCCTAAAAATTCGTTAACGATGTTGGCAGAGGGGGAAAAGCGTTGGGGGCTCTTCCGGTTAGTGTTTCTTACCGGAGGTTTGCGGGGGCTCCGCAGGACGCGATGCGCCGCCGGTTGGCGGGTTTTGGGTCTGACGGCGCAGATTTCTCCCATTTTGATCAGAGTCTAGTGGTGCGAGGAACGCGTTATGGCGCAGGAACAAGCAAAGTCGCCTCCTGGGAAAGCGACGCCAGAAGCCAAAGACGAAGTCAAAGGCCCTCTGGAAGCGATGATGCAGAGCAACAAGGACCGGGCGAAGTCCGACGAGGCGCCGATCCTGGAGCGTGGCTCCGAACTACCGAGACGCTCCTCTCTGGCAGACCGGCTCAAAGCCGAGCAGCGCAAGCGCGACGAGCCCAAGCGCGAAGAACCGAAATCACAGACTTTCAGGCGTGAGGACCGGCGCGAAGAGGAGCCCAAGCCGGCCGAGTTCTCCGACACCACGGCTGGTGCCCCTTCGCCTAAGCACCTCACCAGGACGCGCCGTCCCGCCGGTCCGCCGCCGCAGCGCCGGCTGTCCGCTCCGGCCAATGACGACGTCCCGTCCATTGGCGGACTGATCTTCGCACTCCAGCAGAGGCCTTCGCGCACGCCGTTCCTCGTGGCGCTGGCGGCCTCCGTCGCCTGGTTCCTCATCGGCGGCATCTTTGCGTATGGCGTGATCTCGAACCAAGCGGCGGGCGACGGGCTCCTCAGCGCCGCAGCGCTATCGGCCGCGGCCGCCCTGCTCGTTCCCATCGTCGTCTTCTGGTTCCTGGCGCTGCTCGTGTGGCGCGCGCAGGAACTGCGCCTCATGGCCTCGGCCATGACCGAGGTCGCCGTGCGGCTCGCCGAGCCCGACAGGATGGCTGAACAGTCGGTGGCATCGGTCGGACAGACCATCCGCCGCCAGGTCGCGGCGATGAACGACGCCATCTCCCGCGCCATCGGCCGGGCCTCCGAGCTCGAAGCCATGGTGCATAGCGAAGTCGCCGCGCTGGAACGTTCGTATGGCGAAAACGAGCTTCGCGTCAGGGGCTTGATCAACGAGCTTGCGACCGAGCGCGAGGCCCTGACGAATAACAGCCACCGGGTCAGCGAGGCGCTGAAGGGCGTGGGCGCGCAAGTCGCCCGCGACATCTCCAACGCCAGCGGCACGATCGACAAGAAGCTCTCCGAACGCGGCGCCCAGCTCACCGAGCTCCTGGTGACGCGCTCCAGCGAAGCGGCCGAGCAGGTGCATAAGGCACAAGCCAAGGTCGCCGAAGTGGTGCCGGGCTTGCTCGAGCGCCTGACCAAGGAGCAAGGCCGCCTCACCAAAGTGATTGACGGCGCCACGCAGAATCTCACGGCGCTGGAGACCGTGGTTGCGCAGCGGACCACGGCGCTCGACAAGACCATGAAGGAGCGGACCGAGGCTCTGCAGGGCTCGCTCGCCGAGCGCATCAAGGGTCTCGAGAATTCGGTCGCTCAGGGCGCCATCGTCCTCGACAAGACGCTTAAGGACCGCACCGACGCCTTCACCACGGCCATCACCCAGAATGCCGGCGCTCTCGACAAGACCATGAAAGAGCGCGCCGAGACATTCGTGGCCGAGATCGGCAAGAGCACCGTGGTGCTCGACAAGGCGCTGAAGGACCGGACCGATACCTTCACCGGCCTCGTCGCCGAGGGCGCCGTCACCCTCGACAAGACGCTTGCCGACCGCACCGCGGCCTTCACCAATGTCGTGGCCGAGAGCGCCGTCACCCTCGATAAGACGTTGCAAGACCGGACCGCGGCCCTCACCAGCGTGGTGGCCGAGGGCGCCGTCACTCTCGAAAAGACGCTTACCGAGCGCACCGCGGCCCTCACCAATGTCGTGGCCGAGAGCGCCGTCACCCTCGACAAGACGCTGCAAGACCGCACCGCGGCCCTCACCCATGTGGTGGCCGAGAGCGCTGTCACCCTCGATAAGACCCTTGCCGACCGCACCGATGCCTTCACCAAAGTGGTCGCGGAGGGCGCCATCACCCTCGACAAGACCCTCTCCGAGCGCACCGACGCCTTCACCAATGTCGTGGCCGAGAGCGCCGTCACCCTCGACAAGACGCTTTCCGAGCGCACCGATGCCTTCACGGGCGTGGTGTCGGAAGGCGTGGTCGCTTTCGAAAAGACCCTCACCGAGCGCACCGACGCTCTCGCCGCGAGGATCGACGAGCGGGCCAATGCGGTGGACAAGACCCTGCACGATCGCACGGCCCAGTTCACCTCGGCGGTCAACCAAGGCGCCATCGCGCTCGACAGGACATTGGCCGAGCGGGCCGACAGCTTCACCAAATCTCTGCTCGAGAAGGTGAAGGGCCTGGAGACGGCCATCACGCAGCAGACCGCGGCGCTGGACCAGACCATGGGCGAGCGCACGCAGCTCGTGATCACCTCCCTCGCCGAACGCCTCAAGTCCATCGACACGACCTTCGGCCAGCGCACGGCCGAGACCGACAAGATGCTCGGCGAGCACACGCGCATCGCCGGGGAAACCTTCGGCAAGCAGACGGCGCAGCTCAACGAGGTTCTCGCCAACAACTCGCAGATGATGCAGCAGACGGCGGAACAGGTCGGCGCCCAGTCCAAGGAGGCGGTCGACATCCTGACCAGCCAGACCGGGAATTTGCGCGAAGTCTCGCGCGGGCTGCTCGAGCAGATCCACGGGCTCACCCAGCGCTTCGAGAACCAGGGCCAAGCCATCCTCACCGCGGCCAAGGCGCTCGATTCCTCGAACGCCAAGATCGACTCGATCCTGGAAGGCCGTCATCAGTCCATCATCGGCCTGCTCCACACGGTCAATACCAAGGCCAAGGAGCTCGACGGCATGATGGGCAACTATGCGGGCATCGTCGAAGGGGCGCTGACCCAGGCGGAGGCACGGGCCAAGCAGGTGACCACGGCTCTCGGCCGCGACACCGCCAGCCAGGCGCAGCAGGCCCTCGCCCAGATCGAGAAGCTGCGTGACGAGGCCCAAGCCCACACGGCGCGTGCGGTCACTGACCTCAAGGGCAGCTTCGAGACGGTCATCACGCAGATCGGCAAGCAGCTTGAGCAGATGCGCGGGCAGTTCGATCACACCTCGCGCGGCATGCGCGAGGCGGCACGGCAGACGGCGACCGATCTCGACAGCTTGCGCGTGGATATGCAGAAGCGGATGGACACGCTGCCCGAGCAGACCGCGCAGGCGACCGCCGCGATCCGCAAGGCCCTCACCGACCAGTTCCGCGAGATCGAGGCCCTCACACCGAGCCTATCACGGGTGAGCGCTTCCGCCGCGACCATGGGCAGCGGGGCCGATCCTTACCGGCAGCCGCCGCAAGCGAGGCCCCAGGCCTTCCCGCCGCAGGTTCAGGCTGACGAGGGCCGACCGACCGGCGGCGACTACGGATTGCCGCCGCTGCCGCGTTTCGATGCGCGCGGACGCCAGGTGTCGGCGCCGCATGAGGCGGCTGATCTCGACCAGGCCGCGGGCGGTCTCGCGCACCAGCTTGCGAGCGCCGGCGGCCGTGGCGGCCGCTCCATGGGCGAATTGCTGACCCGCCCCGCCGAGCAGCCCGATCCTTATGGCGGTCATCAGGGTTACGGCGCAGCCCCGGCCTATGGCGGCGGTCGCGCTGCCCCTGCCGGCGCCGGCCAGCTCCGCATCGACGAGTTGGCGCGCGCCATCGACCACCGCACGGCCGCCGAGGTCTGGCACCGGATGCGGGCCGGCGAACAAGGCGTGCTCGGACGGCACATCTACACTTATGACGGCCAAGTGACCTTCGAGGAGATCTCCGGCCGCTATGATCGCGACGGCGAGTTCCGCAACACCGTCGACCGCTATATCGGCGACTTCGAGCGCCTGCTTGGCGAGGCCGAGCAGTCCGACCCGACCGGTCATATGCTGCAGAACTATCTGACGTCGGAGACCGGTCGCGTTTACCTGCTGCTCTCGCATGCGAGTGGCCGCCTGCGCTAAAGCCTCACCCGTTAGGTTCCCCCAAAGAAGAGGGCCCCCTCCTCCCTGACCGGGAACGAGGGGGCCTTTTTTTGTCGGCCGGTGGCCTTGCTTTTTGAGAGTCGTTTCAGCGCCATGACGCGCACGGCTGAGACGCCAGCCGCGCTTTCCCTCGAAGCCGATCACGAAGCGTTAGCGGCCGGCCGAGACCCAGCCGGTGATGTCCTGCAGCACCTCGGTAAAAGCCTGGTTCAGCGCAGCGATGACGTCGTCCGGCTTGTCGGTGGTGGCGGGCACCCGGGCGCTGAAGCCCCTGGTGGCGACCACCCTGCCCGAGCTGGTGTTGATCAGCTTGGCAAAGATGTCGACCTCGGCGGCAGCCTTGCCGCTCGAAACGTCGACTTGGAACGCGCGGAGCTCCGTGGCGAGACCGAATTGCCCGGATGTCGCGCTCACCGCCTTGACGGCGCCTGAGTTCTGGAAGCTCTCGATCATGCGGGCCTGCACCAGCCGCGGCAGGCGATCGCTCCAGGCCACGCCCTTGTAATAGGAGACTTGGTCTGGCCGGGGACGCACCATCAGGCGGTCCGTCTCCAGCGCATGCACGGCGACAGGCTCATAGACGACGAGCTGCCAGCGGGCGGTCCGCCGGCTGCCGGCGAAGCTTCGAGGCGCGACGAGGTCGTAGGTGTCCCGTGCGTGGCCGCCACCGCCGCCGGCGATTGCGCAGCCGGCTAGGCCCAGGCAAATCAAGCCCGCGGCAAGAAATGGCGCCGACCGAGACATTTCCGATCGCCCCCTGTGACGCGGCACTTCGTTGGCCCTTGGAAGTGCCTTATTGACCACGTGGAGTGTATTCCGGCACTTGTGATCCACCAAGCAAAAAGCCCCTAGGATCCGCCTCCAACTTCTCAAGAACCCGATTCAGAGTTGCTGCCGCGCGGCGGCCTTCGCGCATGGTGGCACTGAACTCCTGCATGCTATCCTTGGCCTGGCGGGTCAATCCATCCATGTTATCCCCGAGAGAGACTTCAAGCTTGCTGCTCAAAGTCTTGAACGACTGAGCGCCTTGGCTCACATCGTCTACCATCTGGCCGATCTCGGCATTTTTCTCGTTCAGCATGGTGGAAAACTCCTCGACATTCGCCAACGTCTTGGTGATGGCCTTCTCATTGGCGGCAACGAGATCGTCAAGCCGCTTGATCAGCACATTAGCGTTGTTCAGCGCCGCGGGCGCGGCGTCGAACAGGCCCTGCCCCGCGCTGCGATCGGCGGTAATGGTCGGGATGGGATCCTCGGCCGTCGCCACCAGCAAGGGCGAGTTCGGGCGTGCCTGGCGTAATCTGGATGCCGCTGCCCCCGGTCAGACCGAGCGACTGGATGCTCGCGCGGCTGTTTTCACGCACCGGCGTGCCGTCGCTGACGCTGATGAGCACCTGCACCTTGCGGCCGTCGTCGGGATCGAGGGCGAAGGACTGCACCTCGCCGATCTTGATGCCGTTGAAGGCGACGCTCGAGCCCGAGGTGAGCCCGGCGACCGAATTCTCGAATACGATGAGATAGCGCGTGCCGCCGCCGGCGAAATTGCTGATCCAGAAAATGAAGATGAAGGCAAAGGCGAGCACGCCCAGCACGAAGCCGCCGATCATCAGAGTAGTTGGCTTTGGTTTCCATCGGACCCTCAACAAACTCGCGCCATCAGACAATCAGCCGCCGCTGCTCGGTCGGGCTCGCGGCGCGCGCCCGCTCGCCGCAGAAATATTCCTTGATCCACGGGTGATCGGGCCGGCGCTGCAACTCGCCCGGCGAGCCGGTGCGCACGATCTTCTTGTCGGCCAGCACCGCCACCCGGTCACACACCGTGAAAATCGTATCAAGGTCGTGGGTCACCATATAGACAGTCAGCCCAAGTGTCTGTTGCAACTTGCGAATTAGGTGATCGAAGTCTGTGGCGCCGATCGGGTCGAGCCCCGCCGTAGGCTCGTCCAGGAACACGATCTCGGGGTCGAGCGCGAGCGCGCGGGCAAGCCCTGCGCGCTTCCTCATGCCGCCCGACAGCTCGGAGGGAAATTTGTGCGCGGCCATCGGGCGGCAGACCGACCATGGTGAGCTTGAGGAACGCGAGATCGTCCATCATGGTTTGCGGCAGGTCGAGATGCTCGCGCATCGGCACCTGGATGTTCTGCAGCACGGTGAGCGAGGAGAACAGCGCGCCGTCCTGAAACAGGATGCCCCACCGCTTCTCGATGTCGAGGCGGGCTTGCGGCGTGAGGCGTCTTCGCATCATGTCCGAACAGCGCGACATCGCCCTTGTCCGGCGGCACCAGGCCGGTGATCACCCGCATCAAGACCGACTTGCCCTGACCGGAGCCGCCGACGATGGCGAGGATCTCGCCGCGATAGACGTCGAGGTTGAGACCATCCCAAATCTGATGGCTGCCGAAGCTCTTGGCGAGCCCGCGCACGCGGATGACGACCTCTCGTCCGTTGTCGACGATCACACCCCGATCCCCGACAAGAACATGGCGAAGATGGCATCGAGAATGATCACCAGGAAGATCGCCTTGACCACCGCGCTCGTCACATGCGTGCCGAGAGACTCCGCGCTGCCCTCCACGCGCAAGCCTTCGAGGCAGCCGACAAGGCCAATGATCACAGCGGCAAACGGCGCCTTGATCATGCCGGCCATGAAATGCTGGAAGTCCACCGCCTCGTGCAGCTTGTCGATATAGGTGGACATATCGAGACCGAGCACGCCGAAGGCCATCACGCCGCCGCCGGCAAGTCCCATGATGTCGCCGATAAAGGTGAGCAGCGGCAGCGCCACGACGAGCGCCAGCACGCGCGGCAGCACCAACGTATCCATGGGATCGATGCCGAGCGTGCGCATGGCGTCGATCTCCTCGCGCATCTTCATGGAGCCGATCTCGGCGGTGAAGGCCGAGCCCGATCGGCCCGCCACCATGATGGCGGTGAGCAGGATGCCGACCTCGCGCAAGGCCAGGATGGCGACCATGTTGACGGCGAAGGGTTCGGCGCCGAAGGGGCGCAACTGCACCACGCCTTGCTGCATGACCACGGCGCCGATCAAAAAGCAGATCAGCGCGATGATCGGCACGGCCCGCAAGCCGGCATGGTCGAGATGATGGAAGAAGGAGATCGGACGAAAGCGCCAGGGCTGCCTGATCATGCGCAAGAAGGCGGCGGTCACCTCGCCGAGGAATGCCGTGAGCTCGACCCCGTCGCGCCAGACGCCGGTGAATGTCTTGCTCGTGTCCTCGATCATTTGCGTGAGGAAGCTACGCTTTTCGATCTCGGGCCGTTGGGCATTGCCGCGGCGATGGACCTCCTCGATGAGAATACGGAAGCCCTCGGTGGCGCCGGCGTAATGGGTGCGCAAGCCACCCTTCTGCCAGGCATTGGCCGTCCGCTGGAGGAGCCAAGGCGCCGGCCGTGTCGATCTCGGCGATGCCGGCAATATCCATCTCGCCGGTAAAGTCCGGCGTCGGCGGGATCGGCACCCTCAGGCGCTTCAGGGCCTTGTCGAGCTGGGCCGCCTCGGCCACCGTCCAGGCGCCGGTCGCCACCAGCCGGAACGTCGTGCCGCTAAGCTCGACGCGGAAGCCCGGTGCGCGGGCTTGCGTCGGCAGGACGAGCTGGTGATCGCGCTTGAGCATGGCAGGGCCTAACTTGGCTCTCAGGCTACGCTTCTAGGGTGCCGGCATCGTAAGAATTGCTGTGTATTTGAACGATAACACGGGAGAAAGAAAGGCGTTATGGCGGGATCTCGGCTTGACCTTAACGGGCCCGGTGGCGCGTTGCGGCTCACCGTGGGCGTGGAGCGCTGGGCGATCCGCGGGGGCTTCACCATCGCCCGCGGCGTCAAGCGCGAGGCGATCGTGGTGGTGGCCGAGATCGGCGACGGTACCCATCGGGGGCGCGGCGAATGCGTGCCGTATGGCCGCTATGGCGAGAGCGTCGAGGGGGTCGTCGAGGCCATCGAGACCTGCGGTCCGCGCGATCAGGCAAGGTTTCGAACCGGACGGGCCTCGCCACCCTCCTGCCGGCCGGCGCGGCGCGCAACGCGCTCGACTGCGCCTTGTGGGATTTGGAGGCCAAGCGGGCGGGTAGAAGCGCCGCGGCGCTGGCCGGGCTGCCGCCCCTGCATAAGGTGCCGACGGCCTTCACCATCTCCCTTGGCGACCCTGAGACTATGGCGGCACAGGCGAAGGCTGCGGCTCGGCATTCCGCTACTCAAGCTCAAGCTGGGCGGCGCCGGGGATCGAGACCGTTTGGCGGCCGTGCGCGCCGCGGTCCCGCATGCGCGCCTCATCGCCGATGCCAACGAGGCCTGGCAAGCCCATGAAACCGAGTCGCTTCTCGCCGCCGCCGCGAAGGCCGGGGTCGAGCTGGTCGAACAGCCTTTGCCTGCCGGCGAGGATGCGCTGCTGGCGCAGATCGCACACGCGGTGCCCATTTGCGCCGACGAGTCCGTGCATGACCGCGCCTCGCTCGCAGCGCTTGCCGGGCGCTACGACGCGGTGAATATCAAGCTCGACAAAACCGGCGGCCTCACCGAGGCGCTACTCGTCGCGAGCCTCGCCCGCACGCTCGGTCTCAAGATCATGGTGGGGAGCATGGTGGCGACGTCGCTGTCGATGGCCCCGGCCCTGCTCCTCGCCCAAGACGCCGACTGGGTGGATCTCGACGGGCCGTTGCTGCTGGAAGCCGACCGCACGCCGGGCCTCACCTATGAGGCGGAGATAGTCTCGCCGCCGACGCCTGACTTGTGGGGCTGACGCTCACAGGCTGTCGACGACCCGCTTCAGCCGGTCTCGAACGTCCTCGGCGACTTCGGCGAGGCCCGGATTGTCGACGGCCTGCATCGAAGCGGCGGGATCGACGGCCGACACCTCGACATCACCGTTGTCATGCTGCTGCACGACGACATTGCACGGCAGCATGGTGCCGATCTTGTCCTCGAGTTGAAGCGCGCGATGGGCGAGCTGCGGGTTGCAGGCACCGAGGATTCTGTAAGGACGGAAATCCGCGCCGAGCTTCGCCTTCATGGTGGCGGCGACATCGATGTCGGTCAGCACGCCGAAGCCTTCCCCCTTCAACGCTTCTGTCACGCGGGCGATCGCCTGGTCGAAGGGGACGCCGAGTGTCTTCGAGAAATGGTAGCTCATACCGGCGCGCTCCTTACATCATCCCGCAGCCGCCGCCCAAGAGCTTGTCGGCCTTTTCCTTCTGCGCGTCCGTGAGCACGGCATAGAGGCCCTCGGTCGCCGGTTTGAGTGCCTTCAAACTCTCGAGCTCTGGCTTCCGTCGCCTTGATGCGTGCGTCCATACGCTCCAAGGCGCTTCCGCCATTAGCCTTCATCATGTCGGCATGCATGCCTTCCATTGTCGTGTGGCGCGCCCTCACCGCGTCGGCATAAGCGTCCCACGCGGCTGTCTGCGCCTCGGTGATCTCAAGGTCGGTTTTGATATAGGCGAGGTGGGCTTCCATCATGGGGCGGGAATGCATCATGCCACCCCCCTTGCCCATCATGCCACCGCCCATCATGCTGCCCATTTTCGGACAGCTGCCGCCCATCTTGGCCATCATGCCTTGGCCCTGGCCGCCCATCATGCCCTTGCCCTGACCGTCCTTACCCATCATGCCCTGGCCTTGGCCGTCCTTGCCCATCATGCCGCCTTGACCTGCCATGGGCGTCTGCTGATCGCCTTGCTGCGCCAGCGCCGGTGATGCGGCGATAATGATCGCGGCGCAGGCCGCAAGCAAAAACGCGCAAAATCTGTTCATGGGAACCTCCTGCTTGTTGCCGAAATTATAGTCGTTTCGTCCCGCCTGTCCTTGAGGCCGATCAACACCTGAAATTCGGAGACTCGGTTACGTGGCCATTGGTCGCTCAGCGGCGCCCTCTAACGATCGGAGTGGTCGACGGCATCGACGACGAGACCGCCGCGCCAGCGCCGCCGCAGCATGAAGGCGGCGACCGTGCCACAGAGCGCCAGCGCTGCCATGACGGCGTAAGCCTCGCCGCCAAGCATCCGGTAGAGCGGACCGCAAGCGAGGGTCAACGAGCCCATCACCAGACCGGCGACCATTGCGGCATAGAGACCTTGCGCCGTGGCGCCGCGGTCTTCCGGCACCGCATGAGTGATGAAATGAATGGCCGCGAGGTGAGCGGCACCGAAGCTCATGGCGTGCAGGATCTGCAGCAGGCCGGTTACCAACAGAGGCGGATCGAAGGCCATGAAGCCCCAGCGCAGCACGGCCGCCGCCCCGGCAAGTCCCAGCAATCTCGCCGTGCCGCATACAGCGATCACCCGACCCGAAACGGCGAACAGGGCCACTTCGGCGACGACCCCGACGGACCACAGTGCGCCAATCATCGCCGCCGGAGTAGCCTTGCGCCTGCCAATGTAAGCTGCCGAAGGCATACATGAGTGCGTGGCTTGCCTGGATCAGGCTTGCCGCCAGCAGGAACAAAAGAAATAGCGGCGCGCGGGCGAGCGCAAAGGCATCGCTGAGCTTGAGACGGCGCAGCGGCATAGGCGACGCAGCCGCCGGAGAGGCCTTGCGCCCGCCAAGCTGCCGCGGCATGAGGTGGGTCGCTAACACCATCAGCGCCGAGGCGGCAAGCAGGATCGGCAGCACGGCCTGCGGCCCGAACAGCTGAATGAAGGAGCCGGAGCCGAGGCTCGCCACGATGAAGGTGATGGAGCCCCATAGCCTCACCTTGCCGTAATCGAGACCGCCGCTGCGGATGCCGCTTGCCGCCACGGTCTCGATCAGGGGCATGATCGAGGTCCAGTTGACCGCCAGCAGAATGATCGCCAGCAGCATTTGCCAGAAGCCGTCCGACACCCAGAGGATGACGAAAGAGAGCAATGACCCCCAAGCCAGCACGATGAGGATCGCGCGGCGGTCGCCGAGCCGGTCGGCGGCGAAGCTGATGGCTGGCGTGAACAGGATGCGCGAGTAGAGCGTCGCCGCCAACAATATGGCGATCTGGTCGGCATCGAGCGCGCGCCATTTCAGCCAGACCGGCAGATAGGGCAGATAGCAGCCGATCACCAGAAAGAGCGCGGCATACAACAAGCCGAGACGCAGCGCGAAGGACGGCAGCGCGGCATTTGTTGGGGCTTGGTTTGCCATGCGAGTTAACGAATCCCTTGCCCTTCCGGCGGTACGCTCGGCCCCTTACCCCGAATCAGGCTAGCCTCGCCACCACCATGCCGGAACGAGCTCCAGACCGCGCCGATCCATTGCAGTCGAACCCGGTACCGCCCAGGCGCGGACTGGCAGCGGAATATGCTGCGCTCGAGGCCACGCTACACGCCACGCCTGTCGGCCGCTGGTTTCTCGCCGAATATGCGCGCCGGAACCGGACTCCCGAGACGCAGCTGATGCTCGACGCCATCGCCCGGCTGGAAGCGGCGGTGCTCAAGCCGCAGCGCCGGAGCGGTCTGGCGCCGGTGCTGGCCGAGCTGGTGGAGATGAGCGAGGCGATCGCGCGGACCAAGCGGGAGATCGCCCAGATCAGGCCGCCCCAGCAGTTCGACAAACATCTCACCCATGCGACCGAGGAACTCGACCAGATCGCCGAAGCGACCGAGAAGGCTACCTCGGAGATTCTGTCAGCCGCCGAGGACGTTCAGGAGGTCGCCTGGACGCTGCGGGAGCAGGGCGTCGCGGTCGAACTGTGCGAAAGGATCGATCAGCGGGCGATCGACATCTATACCGCCTGCTCGTTCCAGGACATCACCGGGCAGCGCACCGCGAAGGTTGTGCGGGCGCTCCACCTCATCGAGCAGCGCATCAATGCCATGATCGAGATCTGGGGGGTCGACGACATCGCCTCCACGGTCGACTCCGCCACGGCAAAGATGGAGCGCATTGCGCAAGAGGAGACCGCACTGCTGGACGGTCCCCAGCGATCCGGCGAGGGCTTGAAGCAGGATGACGTGGACCAGATGATGGGGACACCGCCAGTCGGGCCAGCCGGCGCGGACGACCGTGGCGGCCGGTTTGAGCGGCCGGAGCCGCTGACGCTCGACAAGCTCCACGCGGTCAAGCGCGCAGCACTATTCGGTTAAATTTATTTTGCGTTCTATATCAGCTGCTTAGCCGCCTTGGTGCGACAAGTTGGCACCCCAGGTCTTGAAAAAAAACGGCCCGCTAACCATCTCTGGGTGGACGCAATGTCCCCCAAAGCGTCCCCCAAACTGACGCACTAAAATGAAGCGGCCCGGTTCCCCCCCAACCGGGCCGCTTTTTTTTGCGTGGGCCGTCGCCCGCGCCATCGGGGCAGCAGCCGGCGGCGCTCTGGCAGCCCCAGATGGTGGGCCGTCAGCACGTTGTCGATGAACTCTCGGGCTGAATTTTCCCAGCTGAAGCGCAGCGCATGCGCCCTCGCGGCCTCGCGGTCGAGATCAAGTGCCGCAATAGCGGCGGCTTGCAGGTCGGTGTCGAGCGCGCCACAGGCGGGATCGGTCAGGACATCCTTCGGCCCGCTGACCGGAAAGGCAGCCACGGGAACACCACAGGCCAGCGCTTCCAGCAGAACGAGGCCGAAGGTATCGGTGAGGCTCGGGAAGACGAACACGTCCGCCGAACAATAGGCTTCCGCCAGGTCCTCGCCGTGTTTGGGGCCGGTAAAGAGCACATCGGGATAGGCGCGCTGCAACTCCGCCAGCTGCGGGCCGCTGCCAACCACAACCTTGCGGCCGGGCAGGTCGAGATCGAGAAAGGCCTTGATGTTTTTCTCGATGGCAATGCGGCCGACATAGAGAAACACCGGCTTTTCGTCGCCGAACAGGCGAATTTTTCTCGGGCGATAGAGCTCCAGATCAACTCCGCGCGACCAACGCATCATGCGCTCGAAGCCGCGCGCCCTCAGGTCATCCTCGACCGAAGCCGTTGCCACGAACAGGCCGGCTCCACTGTTGTGAAAGCGGCGCTGGAAGGCATAGCACCACGACTCCGGGACCGGCAGGCGCGCCGCGACATATTCGGGGAATCGCGTGTGGTAGCTCGTGGTGAAGGGCCGTTTCATCTTGCGGCAATGTTGCCGCGTCATGAGCCCGATCGGTCCCTCGGTGGCGATATGGATGAAGTCGGGGCGCGGCTCTTCAACCCGGCGCGCGATCATGGCTGGCGTGGCGAGGGACAGCCTGATCTCAGGATAGGTCGGGCACGGGATCGTCCGGAAATCGGAGGGGGCGAGGAAACAGATTTCGGCGCCCAGCTTGGGCGCCTCTTGGGCCAGCCGCTCATAGGTGCGGACAACCCCATTGACCTGGGGATGCCAGGCGTCGGTCGCGACAAGAATGCGCATCAAGCGGCGGCCTCAAGCTCCTCGGCGGGGGCGTTGGGCGTTTGCGTGATCTGGTGCGGATTCCAGCGGATGATCTCGAAGATGCCCTCCTCGGTCTCGGCAACAGCCGTGCAGCTTTCGACCCAGTCGCCGGTGTTGATGTAGATCACGTCGCCGACCTGACGCATGGCCGCGTGATGAATATGCCCGCAGATCACGCCTTGCGCTCCGTTGCGACGCGCCTCCTGCGACAGGGCGGTTTCGAATTCGCCGATATAATTCACCGCGCGTTTGACCTTGTGCTTCAGATAGGCTGACAGCGACCAATAGGGCATGCCGAACCAGCGGCGCACCACATTGAGATGCATGTTGAACCAAAGCGCCATCGTGTAGCTCCAGTCGCCTAAGAAGGCGAGCCACTTGGCGTAGCGCACGACCACGTCGAACTCGTCGCCATGCATGATGAGATAGCGGCGGCCGTCGGCGCCGACATGAATGGTCTGGCGCTCGATGGCAACGCCACCGAATTGCGAGCCGCAATAGTCCCGCATGGCCTCGTCGTGATTGCCGGGAATGTAGATAAGCTCGGTGCCCTTACGCACTTTGCGCAAGAGCTTCTGCAGCACGTCATTGTGCGGCTGCGGCCAATAGATGCCGCGCCGGATGCGCCAGAAGTCGACGATGTCGCCTACGAGGTAGATCTTGGGGGCTTCGTGGCAGCGCAGGAAGTCGAGAAAGGCCTCGGCCTGACAAGCCTTGGTTCCGAGATGAATGTCGGAGATAAAAAGCGCCCTGAACTGCCTGGTCTCGGCGTCGCTCTGCGCGTCATCTTCGGTCGGTTTATCCAGCACGGTATGTTGCGAGTTAAGGTGATTTTGTATCAGGCTTGTGACATTGGCGATGGGCTTTGGTTAACGGCGCGCCATGGACCATAGCTTTCTCAAGACGCGTCTCGAGACAGCGCTCTGTTCACCTGTCGTCGACACCACGCCCTTGCCCGTGGGCTTTGGTCTTACGGGACTTGCCGTGCGGCTCGCGGACGGGCGCCGGCTTGCGGTGAAGGCGCGCCAAGGCGGAGGCGCCGGTCCAAGCCTGGAACTTGAAGGCTACATGCTCGGCGAGCTTGCCCGCCTCTCCGATCTCCCCGTACCCCATGTGCATGTCGCCGAGCCCGACCTCCTGGTCATGGACTTCATCGACAACGATGGCAGGCCCATCACGGCTTCGGTGGAGCGTCATGCGGCTGAGCTGATCGCCGCGCTTCACGCGATCCCGCGCGAGCAATTCGGCTATGCGCGGGACACGCTGATCGGTCCCCTGCCCCAACCCAATCCGGAAAGCTCCCGGTGGATTCCCTTCTTCCGCGACCATCGGCTAATGCACATGGCGCAGGCCGCGCGGCGCGAAGGCAGCCTGCCGCTGCCGCTGTTCGGGCGAATCGAGCGACTGGCGGCGCATCTCGACGCATATTTGATCGAGCCTGCCTTCCCGAGCCTGCTGCATGGCGATTTGTGGACAGGCAATGTGCTCGTCAGCGGCAACCGCATCGTCGGCTTCGTCGACCCGGCGATCTCGTGCGGGCATCCCGAAATCGAGCTCGCCTTCACCACCATGTTCGGAACGTTCGGGGAGGCGTTCTTCGAGGCTTACGAGAGCCGCTTACCCCTGGAACCGGGCTTCCACGAGCTGCGGCGAGATCTCTACAATCTCTACCCGACGCTGGTGCATGTCCGGCTGTTCGGCGCGAGCTATCTGTCGGGGATCGAACGGACGCTGGCGCGGCTTGGGATTTGACGCGTTCGCGCAACGTTTGGCGCATCCCGCGCGTAAAAGTGCATGATTTTAGCGGGGATAGCGCGGGGGATAGCGGTGCGCAAAAAAAGAACCGGCCCGGACAATGCCGGGCCGGCCTTCCCTGCGAAACGAGCCGAACGCGAAAGGCTTGCGCCTTGTCAGCGGGCTTCGACTCGCCCCCCCATTTTTGTTCCTGAGCCGCCGTTTGGTCTTGCGTCAGGTCCCTCTAGTTCCCCGTATTCTCAGTCCCGTTCCCCGTAAGTCTCAGTCTTCGTCCCCGTCCGTCGTCTAGGAAGAAGTAGGCCCCCCAGCCCCGTCCCCCGTGTTTGTGATGCAAAGCTAGCGCAGTCTCGCGGCACCCATCAACATTCCGCGAGATGGGAAATGCAAAACGCTTAGGCACTGTTGCGAAAATGCAAAGAAGCCCGCAACGATGTCCCAACGCAGGAATTTATGCATCTATTTCAATTGCTTATGCTTTTGCCGTGTGGTTGCGCCCCGTGCTGCCATGCGGGTTGCGCACGTGACACGCGTATGCGACCGGATATCTGGGCCGCAAACTTTATGGGGTCCTGTTGCAGTTGAGCCACGGGTTGGGCTGAGCGGCCACAGACCGCTTCTTGGACCTGCTCAACACCGCTTCGAAGGGCCGTTGCCGCCCGGCGCGCGCCTGTGCAACATGCAAAAAATTTCGACTGGGGGACGGCGATGAAGCTTCTACGTTTTGGCGCAGCCGGGCAGGAAAAACCCGGAATTCTCGATGGCAATGGCCAGATCCGGGATCTTTCGGGGGTCGTCGACGATCTGGCCGGCGCGGCGCTCGGGCGTGAAAGCCTGAACTCGTATCAAAGCGCTCGAGCTGGAAACACTGCCGCTGGTTGAAGGCAATCCCCGGCTTGGGGCGCCGATCGGGGTCGTTCCCAAATTTCTCGGCATCGGACTCAATTACCGCGACCACGCCGAGGAGACCGGCATGCCGATCCCCGAGACGCCCATCGTGTTCGCCAAGGCGAGTTCTTGCGTCTCCGGGCCCGACGACCCGATCCTCGCGCCCAAAGAGTTTCAGCGCATGGACTTCGAGGTGGAGCTTGCTGTGGTCATCGGCACGCGGGCCCAGAATGTCGCCGTCGGCGATGCGCTCGACTATGTGGCGGGCTATTGCATCGGCAATGACGTCTCCGAGCGCAGCCTGCAAAAGGGCGGTCCCGGCGAATGGATCAAGGCCAAGAGCCATGACAGCTTCGGCCCGCTCGGCCCCTGGCTCGTCACCACGGACGAAATCCCCAACCCGCAAGATCTCGATCTCACGCTCGACCTCAACGGGATGCGGATGCAGACGGGGAATACGTCGACCATGATCTTCCCCGTGGCCGAACTCGTAAGCTATATCAGCAAATACATGACGCTAATGCCCGGCGACGTCATCACCACCGGCACGCCGCCCGGCGTCGGCATGGCGCGCCAGCCGCGCGTTTTCCTCAAGCCAGGCGACGAACT
Organism: uncultured Alphaproteobacteria bacterium; assembly: GCA_963793075.1. Taxonomy (GTDB): domain Bacteria; phylum Pseudomonadota; class Alphaproteobacteria; order Rhizobiales; family Methyloligellaceae; genus Methyloceanibacter. The sequence goes on along the minus strand of CAWBYO010000005.1, from coordinate 467,813 downwards.
GGTGCTGACCGTGGCCGGCCTCGGCGAGCAGCATGCGACCGTGGTGGCGTTTGACTAGGGCCGCTTAAGACCTGCCCCACAACGCGTGGAAGTGATGCACGGGGCCCCTGCCCTTGCCCACTTGGATCTCGTCGGCGGCGATGATCGCCGCGGTGACGTAGAGCTTCGCGATCTTCACCGCCTTGTCCAAGGTCTCGCCCTTGGCGAGTTCGGCGGCAATCCCCGATGACAGCGTGCAGCCGGTGCCATGGGTGTTCTCGGTCAACACGCGCGGCGCCTCGATGCGCTGAACGCCAGCCTCCGTGACAAAGATATCGAGGGCCGTCTCGGCAATCGATTCACCGCCGGTGAGCAGCACGGCCTTGGCACCGAGCTCGCGCAAGCGCTCGGCGCGTCCCTCCATCCACTTCTCCCGGCTCTCGTCCGGCTCGCCGAGCAGGGCCGCCGCCTCTTTCAGGTTCGGCGTGATCAGATCAGCCCGCGGCACGAGCCTTGTGCGCAGCAGGTCGAGCGCGTCCGCATCGAGCAGCGGATCGCCGCTGGTAGCCACCATCACGGGATCGAGCACCACGGGCACGCCGGGGAAGGCGTCGAGCCCCTCGAGGACGGCCTCGATGATGTCGCCGGTTCCCAGCATGCCAATCTTGATGGCGCCAACCTTGAGGTCGCTGGCCACGGCGCGCATCTGCGCCAGCACGAACTCGGGCGGCACCACCATGACGTCATCCACGCCTTGGGTGTTCTGTGCGGTGAGCGCGGTGATAACGCTCGCCCCGTAAACGCCGAGTGCGGAGAAGGTCTTGATGTCCGCCTGTATACCGGCCCCGCCGGATGAATCGGAGCCGGCAATGGTCAGAGCGATGGCTGTCATGGGTGTCCCTATTCACCGCCTAGGGGATGAGCGCAAGCGGGGCATCTCAGCCGATAGCGGCAAGCCCTGGGAATGTTTGCAGGATCCAACCGGCGATCAGCGTCATGGAATTGGTGAGGAAGAGGACACCGGTCAGCACGAGAAAGCCGCCGAGCACTTTCTCCATGACCGCCAGATGGCCCCGGAAGCGCTGCATGGCCCGCATGAATGGCTTGATGGCGACGGCGGCCATGATGAAGGGGATCCCGAGCCCAAGTGAATACACGAGAAGCAGGCTGACGCCCTGGCTCACGGAGTCCTCGCCTGCCGCGACGGCGAGGATCGAGCCGAGCACCGGTCCGATGCAGGGGGTCCAGCCGAAGGCGAAGGCCAGGCCGATCAGATAGGCGCCGAGCAGGCCGGCGGGACGCGTGTCGGCGTGATAGCGCGCCTCGCGGTGGAGGATCGGAATGTGGATCACGCCGAGAAAGTGCAGCCCGGCGATGATGATCAGCACGCCCGCGATCTTGGCGAGCAACGGCAGATTCTCGGCCACGAGTTGGCCCGCGGCCGTCGCCGAGGCGCCGAGGATCACGAACACCGTGGTGAAGCCGAGCACGAAGGCGACCGACGACAACACCACGGTCGAGTAGACGTGGCTCGGCGTCTCGTCCTCGCTGGTGAGCTGGTCGAACGTGGTGCCGCCGAGGAAGCAGAGATAAGGCGGCACGAGCGGCAGCACGCAAGGGCTCAGAAAGCTCAACAGGCCCGCGACCAGCGCGCCAAAATAGGTGACATCCATGGCGTTTAGCTACCGTTCCCACCCAAGAAGGGCAAGCGATTGAACCAACTCGTGAAGATGATTGATAACGGCATCGGCGTTGAGCTCAGTGACCGGGGTCACGGAGTAACCATAAGAGACGAGAACGACTCCTTTGAGGCTGGCGGCGCGGGCCGTCTCGAGGTCTATGGCGCTATCGCCGACCATGAGCGCGGTGTCGGGCGCGGCACCCAGCGCGCCCACCACATGGGCCAAACCGGCCGGGTGCGGCTTCTTGGGGAAACCCGCCTCGCTCCCCTGAATGAGGCCGAAGGCATCGGCAATGCCCATCGCCTGCACCAGATCCCGGGCAATGACTTGCGGCTTATTGGTGCAGATCCCGCAGGCGATCCCTGAGTCCCGTAGCGCGCCTAGGGTCTCGCGGACACCCGGATAGAGCCGGGACTGATCGGCGGGGCTCGCCGCATAGTGATCGAGGAGACGTTTAACCGCCTGGCTTGGCTCCCCCGCCTCAAGGGCGACACCGTGCGTCGCGAGCCCGCGCTCCAACAATTTGGCAAGGCCACCGCCGACCATCCCGCGCACCGCGTTCTCGGAATGCGGGGGAAGATCGAGGTCGGCGAGCGTGCGATTGAGCGCCGCGGTGAGGTCTCCGATCGTGTCGACAAGCGTGCCGTCGAGATCGAAGACGACCGCGCGGCGTGCGCCTCCCTGCCCCACCAGACCTTGAACCATCAAGCGGCGGCGGCGCGGGCGCGAAGTGCTGCGGCGCGGATGGCGGCTATGTTCTCGGCATAGGCGCCGCCCTTGAACACGGCCGAGCCGGCGACGATCACATTGGCACCGGCTTTGGCCACGAGCGGCGCGGTTTCTACGTTGATGCCGCCATCCACCTCGATGTCGATGGGACGACTCCCGATCATCGCGCGGATGGCGCGGATCTTCGCAAGCTGCGCCGGAATAAAGGCTTGGCCGCCGAAGCCCGGGTTCACCGTCATTACGAGGATGAGATCGGTCTTGTCGAGCACGTATTCGATCGCCGTCTCTGGCGTCGAGGGGGTGAGGCTGACGCCGGCCTTCTTGCCGAGGCTTCTGATGTGCTGAAGCGTGCGATCGAGATGCGGCCCGGCCTCGGCATGGACCGTGATGATGTCGGCGCCGGCCTTCGCGAAGGCCTCGATATAGGGATCGCACGGCGCGATCATCAAATGAACGTCGAACACTTTGTCGGAGTGCGGCCGGAGCGCCTTCACCACGTCGGGGCCGATGGTGATGTTGGGCACGAAGTGCCCGTCCATGACATCGACGTGGATCCAGTCGCAACCCGCGTCGTCGATGGCGCGGACCTCCTCGCCGAGCTTGGCGAAGTCGGCCGACAGGATCGACGGCGCGATGACGATGTCTCCTTCGGAAACCTGACGGGACATGTTCGATCCTTCCGGGACAACCATCAGGTCGCTCCCCGCGGACGCGGCGTTAAGCCACCGCCGTCCGCGCCGGAGCCTGGCTGTGGGCGAGCGCGATGACCGCAGGCAACTGGCGTCCCGCCAACCACTCGAGGAAGGCGCCCCCGGCAGTCGAGACATAGGTGAAGCTCGGAGTCGCGCCGACCATATTCAAGGCCCGTACGGTATCGCCGCCACCGGCGATGCTGACCAGCTTGCCCTCTTTCGAGAGGCGCCCTGCCTCCTCCGCGAGGGCCAGCGTGCCTTTACCGAATGGCGCGACCTCGAACGCGCCGAGCGGGCCGTTCCATAGCAACGTGGACATTTCGCCGAGGCGCTTCTTCAAGCGTTCGATGCTTTTCGGGCCCTGGTCGAGAACCATCATGTTGGAGGGAATGTCGTTGACGTCGCAGACCTTCCACTCCGTGCCCGGCGCCAGCTCGTTGGCCACCACCTCGTCGACCGGCAAAAAGATTTCACAGCCGGTGCGTTTGGCCGAGGCCAAGACCTCCTTCACCGTCTCGACGAAGTCTGGCTCGTAGAGCGAGTTCCCGACATTCACGCCCTGGGCATTGAGCAAGGTGTTGGCCATGCCGCCACCGACCACGAGCACGTCCATACAAGTGGCGAGATTCTTCAGAACGTCGATCTTGGTCGAGACCTTGGCACCGCCGACGATGGCCATGACCGGCCGCTTGGGATCGGCAAGCGCTTTGGTCAGCGCGTTGATCTCCGCCATCATCAACTTGCCCGCATACGCTGGTATCAAATGGGCAATGGCCTCGACCGAGGCATGGGCCCGATGAGCCGAGGAAAACGCGTCGTCGACATAGATGTCGCCCAACTTGGCGAGCTGCTTGGCGAAGCCGATGTCGTTGCTTTCCTCGCCCTTGTGGTAGCGAAGATTCTCCAGCACGGCGACGTCGCCCTGGCCGAGCGCCTTGAGGCCGTTCTCGACATCAGGACCCACACAGTCGTCAAGGAAGAGAACCGGGCCGCCATTCAGGAGTTCTTCCACCCGCTTTGCGACCGGCCGCAAGGACGTCTCGGGCGAGCGCTCGCCCTTGGGACGCCCGAGATGGGACATGAGGATGACCTTGGCGCCGCCCTGCTTGAGTTTCGCAAGCGTCGGAAGCACGCGCTTGATGCGCGTGTCATCGGCAACTTCGCCATTTTCAATCGGCACGTTGAGATCGGCGCGCACGAGCACGCGCTTCCCCTCCACATCGAGATCATCGATGGTCTTGATGGTGGAAAGGTCGATGTCGGCCATACTCGGTTCAGAACTCATATCAATTTTCCCATGGCGACGGCGGTGTCGCTCATCCGGTTAGAGAAACCCCATTCATTGTCGTACCAGGCCACCACGCGGCAGAATGTGCCGCCGATGACCTGCGTGCCGGTCAGATCGAAGATCGAGCTTAGCGGGTCATGGTTGAAGTCCGATGAAACCAGCGGCTTATCGTTGACCCCAAGAACGCCCGCAAGCGGGCCGTTGGCCGCCTTGGTCATGGCCTCGTTGATCTCCTCGACCGTGGTCGGCCGCGATGAATCGAACGTGAGATCAATGAGGCTGACATTGGGCACCGGCACCCGGATCGAGGCGCCGTCGAGCTTGCCTTCCAGCTCGGGCAGCACGAGGCCGAGGGCCTTGGCGGCGCCGGTCGAGGTGGGGATCAGGTTCACCGCACTCGCCCGCGCGCGGCGCGGATCCTTGTGCAACGTGTCCACCGTGCGCTGGTCGCCGGTATAGGCGTGAATTGTCGTCATGTAGCCCCGCTCGACACCAACCGTCTTCTGCAGCACTTGCGCGACGGGCGCGAGACAGTTGGTGGTGCAGGATGCGTTGGAGACAACGACATCCTTCGCGGTCAGCTTGTCGTCATTGACGCCATAGACCACGGTGAGGTCGGCGCCGGAGCACGGGGCGGAGACGAGCACACGCTTTGCGCCGGCTTTGAGGTGCTGTGCCGCCGTCTCGCGCTTGGTGAAGTGGCCGGTGCACTCCATGACGATATCGACATCGAGATCGCCCCAGGGAAGCTTCTCGGGGTTCGCCTCGGACAGCACGGCGACATCCTGGCCGTCGGCCTTGAGGCGGCCATCAGCCACGGCGATCTTGCCAGGGAAGCGCCCATGCACGCTGTCAAATTCAAGCAAAAGCGCATTCATGTCGGCCGAGCCGAGATCGTTGATCGCCACGAACTCGAGATCCTTGCGGCCCGATTCCAGGAAGGCTCTGAAGCTGAGCCTGCCGATCCGGCCAAATCCATTGATGGCGACGCGCGTTTTAGCCATGTCCTCTGCTACCTCTGCTTTCTGACGATCAGATCACGCGCTGCGGCCGCGACGGCCTCGGGCGTGATACCGAAATGCTTATAAAGCTCCTGCGCCGGGGCAGAAGCGCCGAATCCGCGCATGCCGACGAATGCGCCGTTTGGCCCCAGCCATTTCTGCCAGCCGAACTCGACGGCAGCCTCGACGCCGACCCTTGGGGCCGTGCCCAAGACGGTGTCCCGATAGCTCTCGTCTTGCGCCTCGAACAGTTCCCAACAGGGCATGGACACGACGGCGGCCTTGATGCCCTCCCCTTGCAGCATTTTTGCGGCATCGAGCGCCATGCTCACTTCCGAGCCCGTGCCGAGCAGGGTCACGTCGCGGCCGCCTTCCGGCTCCAGCAGCACATAGGCGCCCTTGGCCGACAAATTCTCGTCCGTCGGCGCGTTGCGCAGCACCGGCAGGCCTTGACGCGTCAGGGCAAGGATGGTGGGCGTGTCCTTGGCCAGGAGCGCAATCTCCCAGCATTCGGCACATTCCACCGAATTGGCCGGGCGCATCACGTAGAGAGCCGGGATGGCGCGGAGCGCCGCCAACTGCTCGACCGGCTGATGAGTGGGGCCGTCTTCACCGAGGCCGATGGAATCATGGGTCATCACATAGATGACCCGCAGCCCCATGAGCGCCGAAAGCCGGATGGACGGCCGGCAATAATCCGAGAACACGAGAAACGTGCCGCCATAAGGCACGATGCCGCCATGGAGCGTCAAGCCCGTTCATGGCCGCGGCCATGGCGTGCTCGCGGACGCCGTAATGGATATAATTGCCCGCATAGCCGCCCGGCTTGACGATGGCGTGCTGCTTGGTGAGCGTGCCGACGGAGCCGGTGAGATCGGCGGAGCCGCCGATCAGACCCGGAATGACCGGCAGCAGCTTCTCCAGCACCTTTTGCGAGGATTGGCGCGTGGCGAGCTTGGCGCCTTCGGCGGCGAAATCGATCTTAATGGCGGCGACAGCGCGCTCGATCCCCCGCGCCACGTCGGCGTCGATCGGATCGGTGAGGCGGCCCCGCGACGACGCGTCCAGCCGGCCCGCCGCCTCGGTCCATGTCTCGTAGTCCGAACGATGCCGCGACCCGGCCGCGCGCCAGCCTGCCAGGATCGGCTGCGGCACTTCGAACGGCGCATAGGGCCACCCGAGCTTCTCACGGGCGCCGGCGATCTCTTCCGCCCCCAGCGGCGAACCATGGGTCGAGGCGGTGCCGGCCTTTTTCGGCGCACCAAAGCCAATCACCGTGCGGCAGGCGATGAGCGAGGGCCGGTCGGTGACGGCCTTGGCATTCTCGATGGCGAGCGCGATGGCCTCCGGGTCGTGGCCATCCACGGCGGCGGTATGCCAGTTGGAGGAACGGAACCGTTCGAGCTGGTCGTCGGAAATCGTCAGGCTGGTGGGGCCGTCGATGGAGATCTGATTGTCGTCGAACAGGACGATGAGCCGGCCGAGCTTGTAGTGACCGGCCAGCGAGATCGCCTCCTGGCTGATACCTTCCATGAGGCAGCCGTCGCCGGCAATGCAGTAGGTGTGGTGATTGACGATGTCGTCGCCGTAGCGCTGATTGAGCAGGCGCTCGGCCAGCGCCATGCCCACCGCGTTGCCGATGCCCTGGCCCAGAGGCCCGGTCGTGGTCTCGATGCCAGGCGCATGGCCATATTCCGGGTGACCGGCGGTGCGCGCGCCGAGCTGCCGGAAGCGCTCGATCTCCTCGATATCCATGTCCGGATAGCCGGTGAGATAAAGCAGTGCATAGAGCAGCATCGAACCGTGGCCGGCCGATAGCACGAACCGGTCGCGGTCGGGCCATTCCGGGTGGCTGGCATCGAATTTCAGGAAGCGGGTAAACAGGACGGTGGCAACGTCGGCCATGCCCATCGGCATGCCGGGATGGCCGGATTCGGCCTTCTGCACCGCATCCATGGCGAGCGCCCGGATGGCGTTGGCCATGTCCCGGTGCGACGCTTCAGCTATCGCCTGATCCTGCATCAGGGGCGTATTCTCTGATAAGCTCTTCATTTTCAAGCACTTGGTTATTTGGATGGCGGCTTGCGGTAACACGCGAGGTAACGCGGACCAAACGAGTTGCTGCCCCTCTAGCACAAATATTGGTGCTGGCGGCAGCGCTCAGTCCGCAAAGGAGGGATTGATGTTGGAAAACTCCGAAGCCTGCGGGGGGAGCCAATGAGGGAGGCTCCCATCACATCACAACGCCGGTTCCCACCGCCCTGGACGGTCGAGCAGATACCGGGCGGCTTCAAGGTAGTGGACGCGAATGGCCAGTCACTCGTCTACGTCTACGCTCGCGAGACGCCTGAACAAGCCAGCATCGCTAAGGCGCTGACGTTCGATGAAGCTCGGCGTATTGCTGTGAAGGGAGCGGTGGGGAGGACCTAGCGAATAGGCGCGTTGGCACTGGGGCAGTCGCCCGCGCAAGATCCTAGCGGTAACGATCAACCGCCAGCAGGCAAGAACACCACTGCTCCAATCGATCAGTACCGCGCCAATGGCAATCATTCAGAACCGATTGAATCAGAACGGCGGCGACGACCGCCACTAGGGTTACGGAAAGCATCTTCATTGCTGACTCTCCGGTGCCGTTTTGCATTGTGACTATAGCAACGAAGAAGGTCCTTTGCGAGACTTCGGGGCAACTCCCCGCAGCCCTTCCGCTATTCGCAGCGGGCCATGGCGGACTTAATGTGATGGGTTGGTGGAGACGGCGCAGGGCTGCGGCCTAGACCCCTGAACCAATGCACGGTGCGGCAAGGTGGCACTTTCCCAGCAAGGTCTTGTTAAGGCGCGCCGTGGCTAACCTGAAAGAGATACATTCGGGGGCTCAGGGACAATGAATACGTTCGACGCCGCAGCCGCGGTCGCAGTCTGCATAGTCGTGGCGCAACTGCTCTTCGGCTAACCTTGCCAACAAGACCTCGGCCTTCGTAGCGTGAGCAAGCGTCAATCGACAAGGCCCTTTTGCCCCAGGGCGCTGCGCCAAAGAGGTGGTTCACCCAGCATCCGCTGTACGGTGGTGCGGGTGTCGAGCGCTCGTAGAGCTTTACGAGCCTCGTTTGCATCCTTGGCGGTCATGGGCTCTCGCGTCGATAAAGGCAGGTCTAGCCAGCCCGAATAGCTGGGCTCCTCGTCGTCTCTCGTTTCTGGCGCGGTTACCATCAGAACGTTCTCCGAAGCTGCTTGCGTTGCTCTGGGTACCCTCCACCTCCCTTGGTTAACGAAGCCTTAGGGTAATATCCTCGTCTTGCGGGGGGAGCCAAAGAGGGAGGCTCCAATGGAAGATCAAGCCGAAGCTGTGATCCGCTTAGTGCGCGAAGATGCTGAGCTAGAAGCTCGGATGGACGATGAGGCGCGGGCCACCGCCCATGCGCTGATCCAGAGCTATCTCGGGCCAGATCATAAAGTCATGGATATGCAGAGCTTCTATTCGAGCTTGGTGCAGGCGCTCAAGGCTGCGCGGGAACAAGGCCAGGCCGATGGCGCGTGCGGGAGGTAAACAGAGCAATGCCCGACTTTGAGACACTACAGAAGCTTCTGGATCAGGCTGAGAGAAACCTCCAAGAGATCCAGATACTCACCGATCAGATTGTTACGGAGTTGAAAGCGAGCCGTCTGACAAAGTTCAGAAGCACCGGGAGCAGCTCATGGTGCTATGCAGGCGACGTGCTCAGATTGCCAAGCGTCACTTGGATGCTTCGATTAACATCATGAGCTTCGACCTTCGAAGCGCCGAGAGCAATTGATATGCTGACAGTTGGGTGCCCGTGCCGATCGTTCCCGCGTGCCTTCTGCCGCCACTCTCGCTCGCCTTCAGCACAATCTGACCACCCCACTCCCATTCTTCATCGGTAGGGGTCGCTTCAGGTTCGATTTCCCTGCTCAACCAGCGCTCATCGGGCTTGGACCAGATCGCCGAACAAATGGTAATTGGCCTTCGGCCCCTTCATTACGAGCGTCCAATTCTGGAAATCCGCGATACCCGCGATGCAGTCTTTGCCGTGGCCCTGCAGGATGAGCGAAAGACGTTGGCCTGGATCGCCCGCCGCTTCAAACGGCCCGGTCCCCGTGGTTTTGCCGGTCAGCTCCCATTCTCTGTAGAGGCTTGGACTTGTGACCTTCGGCGGACCCTCGAGCGGGTCGACCTCGAAGATCGAAATCTCGTCCGGCAACGAGAGCGTTAAACTGCCCGCCAGACCCCTGGCCTCTTGAAGGGAGAAGACGATGCGCTTTCTTGTCCAGTCGACGCCAATCGCATAGCTCTCACTCGGCGCTTCAATACCCTGGATGCTCTCGATGCCGGGGGGACCGGTGTAGAGCGTGGCGGTCTTAGCGAACTGGACCTCTTGCATGAACTCGAGCATTCCCTGATCGAGCGGCAGGGCCTCGACGTTACGGAAGCCCCGCTCAGGACGGCAGGGGCTGGACGACGCTGGGTGCGGCCAAGCCAACATCACCGACACGAACGTCACTACCGTGGCGTGAACCACCAAAGCAAGGCGCCGTCGTCTCATCGTTGCACCGGCTTGTTCATATAACGTCTCGCTCCCGCTCTGCGAGTGCCACTAAGTTTCGCGCTGCCGCACCTCGGAAGGTGTAGCTCCGAAGCAGCGGCGGAAAGTCCGATTGAAGTATGAGATGTCGCTAAAGCCACTGTCGTAGGCGATGGCGTTGATGGGTTGGTGAGCGTAGCGCGCGTCTAGCAGCAAGCGGCGAACGTAGGCGAGACGCTCGGCAAGCACGAACTGCGAGAATGTGGTGCCTGAACCATCGAACAACATGTGGACGTAGCGGGGGGTCACGCGCTGGCGGAGCGCGACCGCAGAGACCGAGAGATCCTGTGACGTCAGGTTGTCGGCGATATCAGTCTTTATCGCCTGAAATCTCGCCGCGCGCATGCCACGTGCGTTGGCAAGCGCCGCAGCCTCATGCGTCGCGCCGAGCGCCAACGCCATCAAGTCATAGACGTAGGTCACCGAGCGATCGATGACCTGCGGCTCGGACAAGCGGCTCAGCATGCGGAGGAAAGCTGGCAGCAACATGAGCGCTTCCGCCCCGGCGGGAATGTAACGGCGGTCTTCGATATTTTTCGTAAGCGGCGCGATGGCCTTAAGCGGCGCGATGACCGCCATATAGTCGGCACTCGGGAACGTCATCTCCGCGGGCTCGGCGTGGAGCACCAAGACGGCGCACGAGCGAGCAAGCTGAATGTCCGCACCGTGTTGCGACCACCTAAGCGATCCCTTGCGATCGATCAGAAGCGCTACGCCCTCGTCCGTTTGGGAGATGAGTTCCTTTGTCCGTCGAAGCTGCGCCGGGCCCCCGTAATTCGACCAGTGAGCGCGCAAGCCGGGCACCGCCCAGAGTGACGCTTCCGCCTTGAACGGCGCGTCCGATTTGGGGGCAAAGTCTACGCGGATAACGTGGCGGCCAAAAACTTCCCGCCAGTACGGCACGCGTTCCTTCTCCGGCATGTTGCGCGTGGAGAATGACAGGACTTGGGGAGGCATTTCGCCGGATCTTATCTTCGGTTCCGGCCCCAGCGACTGTGGCATGGTCTTAGCAACCGGTGTGAGCGACCTTGGTCATATGCACGTAGCCATTGGCCCCCATTTTGCGAAGCAGCTTGGTTGACGCCGCATACCTTTGACCACTTTACTCCTTACGGCTACGTCCTAGAAGGCCTGTCTGAATCATATCTTCGCCGACACGGCATACCTTTAATGCGCGCTCCAACTTGGCGCTCAATGGCAAAACTTACGACCAGATGAGCCGTCCGGTGCAAAGCACTCAGCATAACAATCGGGGATCTCGCCGGGCGCTTTGAGCTGGTTCGCCTGTCTTTCCGCTTCGGCACGGTCCGCATTACAAAAGTCCGACGTCGCCGCTCCCTTAGATACCGCCACCGAGCAACAAAATTGTTTGACCTTAGGAGCTTGGGCGGGAGCATGAGCGTTCTTGTCTGGAACGCAGCCGCAGCATTTCTTGCCGTTCTTCATCTTCTCACAGACGTGCTTGAAGCCTGTGACGCAGCCACCGCCTCCTGAGGAGGGCTGGATCGAGCACGTCGTTAGCTCCTCATCTTTGTCCTTGTGCTTCTTACCTTTATTGCTTCCATGTTTGTCCGATTGATCATTGTCGTCATCGGCCTTTCCTCCGCTCTTATCGCCGCAGACCAATTGCCCGTTGACCAGATTGCAACCGAACCTAGCTTGGAGCACTGCACTTGGCTGGACCACGAACTCTGCAACCGCGGTTAGCAGTGGGGACACGCTAGCGGTAGCTCCGTCGGCCAGCAGACAGATCGCAAACATCGTAACGACGAAGCCGATGAAAAACTTCATGTCACTGTCTCCAGAAAAAGAGAGGCTAGATGGCCTTAAGCGTGTTTTCGATATTGTCCTTCATTAATCCGCCCTCGACCTTGCAAGGGGCGTTGGCTTCACGGTCAGCGCCCCTTTTTACTGGCTGGAAGTGCAGTTTAGTGGACCCGTTTGGGTGAGGTTATGGGCGCTGACGTATGCCTTAAATTTGGATACAGCCTCGACCGTGTTCTTCGCATCAGACGAGACAGATAAACCAGCCCTGTCAGTGCACGTCCACCTCGTCGACTGCGCCGGTTGATTCGAAGACTTGTCGCCAGTGGCGTCTACCTTCTTTAGAAAACTACCCCAAATCCAGCCTTGCGGGATGTTGCACCATTTATCGGAGCGACACTTTACCTGCGTATCGAGAAAGACTTTACCCTTTCGGACAATGCCTACCGGCTTACCCTTCCCACCAGGCTCCTCGTAGAGGTCGACGTCAGACTTGATCTTCCAGTCTGCGGAGACCTGGGAACTCCAAGCCAGCAACACGGTCAATACCGCGCAACTCAAGAGAAGGCGTTTCATTTTTCGAGACCCTCCGTATATCTCATGCGCCAGTCAGGTTATCCCTTTGCGTCAATGCTGGCTTGGACTGGAGCGAAGTGGACTTGGTCTAAGACGAACTGTCTTGGTGATATCCTCGTCTTGCGGGGGGAGCCAAAGAGGGAGGCTCCCATGACAACACGCCGGTTCCCACCCCACCCTGGGCAGCCCGTCACTTCGCGTTTAGGTCATTGGCTACTTTTCACCGCGTTCTTGATGACCCTCTTACTCTCCAGACCAGGAAAGATTACGCGGCTTGTTCCTGGGCACGTGAGGCACTGGCCGACGCAACCATTTTTTTTGCAATTGTAGTCACAGAGGTATTGGCCGCAGCTCTTCGAGCAGCCAGCCGAACCAGCGTTACTCTGCAACTGCTTCCCGCAAACATTTGCAACCTGTTGGGTTGTGAGCTTGACGACGACGGTCTTTGCATCGGCTGAAATTGTGAAGGAAATGGCGAGCAAGCCAGCAACGAGCAGAATGATGAACTTGGACATTTGATTCCTCCTACTCAATGAGGCAGGCAGCATATCAGGGAGGGCTGCTCGTCAGAGGGGATTCAAAATCTCATCGTTAGCGCCTGTTTGCCATAATCACGTCGCTCGACGGGGAGGCTCGTGGACGGTCGAGCAGATGCCGGGCGGCTTAAGGTCGTTTATGCATCCGGCCAGTCACTCGTTTACGTCTACGCTCGCGAGACGAAGGCCGAAGCTGATATCGCCAAGGTGCTGACGCTCGATGAGGCTCGGCGCATTGCTGTCAACGTGGCGAAGCTGCCGGAACCGTATCACTGCGATGGGTGGACACCCAGCTTCTTGACTGGTTTGTACCTTCTGTTGTCGAACGTGCAGCAATGGGCCACTATAAGCGGCTGCCGGGAGTTATTCGGATTAGGGATTGTTGACTGTGAAAGCCCGTAGCCTGAAGGACAGACAAAATTCTTCGGCGCTGGAATACATTCCGCGCCAAATGCCGAGGTTGATGCCAACGCGCCTACACTCGAAAGTCCAAGGAACAGGTATTTCCACATAGGATTGCCCTTTGCGGCTGTCAGTTATGAACGCAAGTCATAACTGGAGGTTGGTGCACCTGGGGCGTAGGCTTCGTGTCGGCGCCCTGTTCTATTTGGTGCAGCAGCAGTGGAACGCGGTATCCGTTTTATCGCAAGTAATATTAGACTTACACTCGGGGTGGTCGACTTTAAAAGACTTCGCAGCTTTAGTGTTACTCAAGGGAAGGTTCGCGCAGATTTGCCCGCCCCCACTGCCGCCAGTGGCGTCTACCTTCTTTAGAAAACTACCCCAAATCCAGCCTTGCGGGATGTTGCACCATTTATCGGAGCGACACTTTACTTGGGTATCGAGAAAGACTTTACCCTTTCGGACAATGCCTACAGGCTTACCCTTCCCACCAGGCTCCTTGTAGAGGTCCACGTCAGATTTGATCTTCCAGTCTGCGGAGACCTGGGAACTCGAAACCAGCAACACGGTCAATACCGCGCAACTCACGAGAAATGGACGGCGTTTCATTTTTCGCATCTCTCCTTCGAGCAAACTCCTCGATGGTGGCGCGGATCAGCGGCTGCGGCTTTTGACCTTCGGCTTTCACATGCAGCCGGAGCCGGAGATTACCGGCGTGCGCCTTTGGCGTCTTGGCCTGTAGGGAAACGAGACTTGGCTGGGAGGGAAATCGGGCGCTTTCCGGCGGCGCGGCGTACAAATAAGCGTGCACTTGACTGGGCGGCCAGAAGCCCGCCCATTTCATGGTCCTATGCAGGCGACGTGCTCAAATCGCCAAGCGTCAGTTGGATGCCTCGATCAGCATCATGGGGTTCGACCTACGAAGCGCGGAGAGCAATTGATATGCAACTGTCTCCCGTCGCCCTCCCAGCTTCCGACCCTAGTGCTTGGCCTTTTCGATAAGGGCTCGGAGCTGCGCAACAAGCGCCCGACCAGTCAATTGAGCGTCTCCATAGCCCTCGGCCCTTAGGGCTCGACGTACTTCAACGACTGCCGAATACTTCCCCGATGCGGCAAGTTCGAAAGCACGCTCCAGCGCCGTTTTGTTTTGGTCCATGTCCGGCGAGCATACATCAAATGAAAAGCCACGGTCGCTTGGGACGGCGCTTCGCTGGTTCCGCACGACCGGCCGCAAATCAAAATTGTCGACCTTGCGTCGGCTACATCACGCCCAGAACCCTAAGTAAAATTACTATGACCACTATGGTCAGGACGAGCCCGATGATACCGCGCATTTGATTATTCCCTCTGAGGCTGACAGCGAATGTTTCGCAACCAGTGATAAACGCAACCAACCTGTAAGGCTAATGTTCCGGTTGGAGCGCAATAGCCGCGTGACCGGTATCCCAGCCGGACCACCCCGACCCTGCCCGCAAATCTACGTGTCCTCCAACCTATGGCGAGAGGCCCGGCGCACTAAACGCCGAGCCTCTGTCTTCCTAATTTCCTAGGTTGAAATAGCGCGTCACACCGATCCGGCCGACATGCATGTCGTTGTCGATGCTCCCAGTTGAGCTTCTTGTGTAGCTACCAGGGTTCAACTCAATCGCTGAAGCGTCGCTATGCTTCAGTCAATTCGCTTTCGACGTGTTTCTCAGTTCTGCTAACCTCAAAGCATGTCCAAGAGCGAACAGGATTCGATTGCCTTCCAGAACGCTGCAGAATTGAGCGAGTGGTTGATGAGCCATCATCAGCGCAGCAGCGAGGTTTGGGTGCAAATCTTCAGGAAAGGGTCCGGCAAGCAGTCGGTAACTTGGACAGACTGCGTGATCGAAGCAATTCGCTTTGGCTGGATCGATGGACAGAAGCTGCCGCTAGATGAGGCTTCTTTTCTGCAACGCCTAACGCCTCGAAAACAGAAGTCAAACTGGTCAGCCAGGAACCGCGAACATGCAACTCGGCTCATCGCAGAGGGGCGGATGACGCCTGCGGGCTTCGCCCATGTCGAGGCTGCAAAGGCTGATGGTCGATGGGACAACGCCTACGAAGGATCAGCCACCATGACCATCCCGCAGGACTTCCTGGATGCTCTGGAGGCAATGCCGGCCGCTAAGGCCTTCTTCCAGACGCTGGATCGCAAGAACCTCTATCCGATCTACTATCGGCTTCACACGGCCAAGCGCCCCGAGACGCGCGCCAAGAGGTTGTCGCAAATCCTTGCCCAACTCGATCGCGGCGAGCGCTTCCACTGAAGCGGAGCCGATCAGGTCCAGAACGCGATGGTGGCTGCGAGCACTACACCTGAGAGGAAGTTGGCGGCGAGCTTGTCGTAGCTTTCAGCGCTACATCTATTTAGCCGGTTATGTCCGTTAATGGCACTTAGCGGACCGGGCAGTGCCGAGGCTCTGACACGTTCAGCGATAAGGTCCGCTAATTGCACGAAGCGGACGTGCCGACCGAGCCAAGGATGTCTGCTGTTGGGGGTGAAGCCGACATCCCTGATCATCTCGCCGATGTCCGCTACTGACCCAAAGCAGACATGCCTGGATGGTACAGGTGTCCGTCACTGCCCGTTGGCCGCAAGGAGGGGTCCTGAGATATCGCTGCGTAGTCGCTGGCCGAATTTGAACGCATGGGGACAGCATTTGGCTGTTGAGCGAGGAAAGCTTCGCGCACGACGCCCTGTCAGGCCGCAGTCCAATGCACTTGTGACGACCGGGCTAAAGTTCGAGGGCGCTATTGTGCGTTCTGCCTCTTTAGGCCTTCCGTCGTCGTTCTCGGAACCTTGACCTTCGGCGGCTTGCTGCCGCTAGGCGCGGGCGGCGAGCCGTGGCCCTCGTAGCACTCCGTCGTGGTCTTGTTGCCGGCAAGTACGTCCTTGCCGTTCTCGGTCTTGCACTGAGCCTGCTTGCAGGTGCGACAGGTGTTGGCGCCCTTTGCGCCCCAGGTTCCGCAGGTCTGCGCTACGCCCGCGCAATCGTGAGTCGTCGGACCGCCGCCGGTATTGGGCTCCGCCGATGCCACAGAAGGCAGGAGTAGAGCGAGGCTGAACAGGCCTCCTTGAATCGACTTCGTAATCCGGGTCATGACGGCCTCACTGTTTTGATGCTGCGCCCGCGCCCGATGCTTTGGGCAAACTTATTTTCGGCTTCGGCTGCTTACCGCCGCCGCCCTGCAGTTCGAGGACGGTCTCGGTGGAGACGACAACGCCCTTGTCGTCGAGGCAGACTTTCGTCGTGCATTTTCGATACTCTTTTGTCCTCGTGTCATAGCAGGTACCAGACTTCGTCGTGCAGTTCAGCGCGAGCGCCGGACCGATCATCGCCGTTAGAGCGATCATCGACAGTCCCGTCTTTGTCAGAAGCAAAGCTGCATCGGTTCTCATGGGTCCAAGCCTTTCCTGCCGCGTTCGGCGGCCACGCTGGCAGATCGTGTTTCGGCCCCCGCCTCCGCGCGGGTCGGTCGCGCGCCTAATAGTGCTTCGTCTTGGGTGCGGCCTGGTTGGCATTGCCTGTGCCTTTGCCGCCGCTTGAGCCCGAGCCCGGGTCGACCTCGAGCACGCCCTTCTCGGGAATCTTGACCGCGTCCTTTGGCTTGACGCGCACCTTCTGCTCACAATTCCCGGCATCGTCGCACCAATAGGTGGGAGAGCCGTCCTTGGTGCATTCGATGAAGTTCACCCCCACCCTCACGCAGCTATAGCCGGAGTCGGTGAGATCCTTCTTCGGCTTACCGGCACATGCCGGGGTTGCGAAGAGCGCCGCCGCGGCGAGGAGCCCGGCAGTCGAGACCATTCGTGACGACCAGATCATGGCTTTCTCCTAATGAAGGATTTGCGCCGTCGCAGATCTCCGGCGCAGAGATCGGTTTCATTGCGCCTTCAGCGTGCCGGATTTGTCTGGCGCTGCCGTGCCCGGAACGACCTTAATCGCTTTAGCGACGCAGGTGCTGTAGCTCGAACTGCACTCATTCTTGCACTGCGTGCAGGCGTTGCCGCAGCTATTGCCGCTTTGGCAGCCGTCGCGGCATTCGGTTTCCTTGCCCTTGCAGCAACCGTAGATGCTGCCGCCTTGCTTCTGGCAGGCAGTCTTCCAGTTCGAGCCCTGGATCTGTGAGATCGGCCGCGCCTCGGCATTAAAAAAGCCCGCCGCGAAAAACGTGACGGGCGTCAAAGCCAAAAGAAATAGAAGGACTGCGAGCGGACTGCGGGTCATGGTTCACCTCCTGCCCAAAGCTCACAAAAGCGGGCCAGTATATAGCACTTAGCCAAAGCGGTACGTTAAAGTTGAGGGGCGGCCTGCATTATTTCCGCCCCCGTCACCTCTGCGCAATCGCGAAATGACCACGCCGAAGTCGTCCCGCCCTGCCGGCCGCTGAGGGGCGAGCCAAAGGCTTATGGCACTTAGCGGATATCGATTCAGACGCTCAGGCTTTCCGCTTTAGGCAGCAGAGCGGACATTTCCAATCCGCCCGCCGATGTCCGCTAATGACCGATTTGTCGATAAAGGCGTTGAGAGTGGCGCCGAACGATGATTCCGTCTGCTGAGGGGATCGGCAGAGGGAGGACCGGGCGATGATGGGTCGGCAGAGGCGGGACCAGGGCAAGCTGTTCTGGCCGGAGCGTCGTTAAAGCCTGAGCAAGAGATGCGAATGGTATCCCTGCTCCACCGCTAATACCCCCCAGTTTGGACAGATTATCGGGGTTCGTGGACTTTGATTTTGACTTGGCAGAGGTCTTTAGCACGTGGCGACGGTTCCATGACTGCACGCCCACTCGTAAGCCGGTAATGCTACATGGTTCCCCTAGCAGTCTGGTGAAGATGAACTCTCCAAGTTGATCGATCTGTACGCCTGAACACCTAGGAAAGGGTACCGGGCCCCTCAGAGTGAGGTCGAGAGCTAATTCGTGATGGCCCCCTGGTCTTTGGGAGGCGTGGAGCTGTCTTTCGAACGCTTCTTCAAGACGGCGATGAGATTGTCGACCGGCGCGCGCGATTTGAGCAAATCGTCTCGGAGCTGCGCGCCATATTGGGGAGCGTCCCGCGCGGAGAAAACAAGATGAGGGGTATCGTATCGCCCTCGCCGCAACGCAGTTCATGCAGCAGCGTGCTGCCGGAACCTAGAGCCAGCGCCACATCGAGCACAGCAATGTCGAAGCGGCTGGCTGCGAGCGCGCGGCGTGCCCTGTCGATCGAACCGACCGACATCAGTTCAACCTTGGCACTCAGCGCCTTGGCTATCGCGCGATGCATTTTGAGATATGAATCAGCGTACAGAACACGCGGGCGCGGGTTCCCACTGCGGGCGATCGGCCGGTCGAGCACGTGCTCCAACTGAGAGAGGTCGAGCGGCGTGTCGAGCCAGTCCAGTATGTTGAGGAGTGTGGACGGCCGCTGCTCATTGTGGGGCTGTTTGAGATCTGTGGACAGGGCCACCAACAACGTATTGTAGATTTGCGGCTGCTTCCGCAATTGCTTGATCAGGTCGATGTCGTCGCCCTCCGGGCGCTGCAGATCAACCAGAATGGCGGTATATGACGCCGCCGCTACGTGCGCGACCGCCTCGCTTGCGGTGAACGCGATGTCCACCAAAAATCCCTCCTGCAGCAGCCGATCGCCAAGCGTAGCCGCCACCTCGGGTTCATCTTCGCAGAGCAAGATGCGGCGGTCCGATATCCTATCGAGACGGGATTGTGCTTTGACCGAATGCGCCCAAGTGGGGAGCTCGACGTGAAAAATCGCGCCGCCGCCAGGTGCGTCCTCGTAGTTCACTTGGCCATCGAGCCGGTCGACGATCTGCTTCGCAATGTAGAGGCCAAGGCCGGCGCCACTCGTCTTCCGTGCATCGGTACCGTCGCCCTGCGCGAATCTCCTGAAAAGGCGGGGCTTGAATTCTTCTGGAACACCAGGGCCATGATCTCGCACCGAAATACGGACAGTCCCGCGCTGCAACTCGACGGCAACGAGCACTTCTTCACCGGGCGGCGAGAACTTGATGGCATTCGAGAGGAGGTTAGTGACGACTTGCGTAAGCCTGACTGGGTCCGCGCGGGCGTCGACGGCTGCAGAGGCTCGATCGAGCCGCACCCGCACGTGGCAGCCCTCGGCAAGTTCGCGGTTAGCTTCGATCGCCTGCTCGACGAGCGAACGGACCTCAATGCGCTCGGGATCCAAGACAATTGTTGCGGACTCGATCTTCTGGATAGCGGTAATGTTGTCGACGAGGTCGGCAAGCGTTTGGCTGTTAGCGTGCGCGACGGCGACCAGATGAGCGGCGGCATCGGGCAACTTGCCGGCCGCGCCGCCGGTAACGAGGCCAAGAGAGCCCACAATCGCAGTTAGGGGCGTTCGAAATTCGTGGTTTACAGTGAAGATGATTTCATCCTTCACCTGCATCAGTCGCGCGCGCCCGGTCACGTCTACATACGTTCCAAGAACGCCGAAGATTTCCCCGTTTCGCCTGCGTAAAGGTACCTTGCTCGTAAGAATCTCGACCTCGCCGTCGGGCGTCGTCTGCAATTCTTCGATAAGAAGCTTGCTACGGCCGGACTTAAGACCTGTCGGTCGTCGCTTCGGTACAACTCCGCCTGGCCCCTCCGCCAGCCCATCTCATAGTCGTCTTTGCCTACAACCTCCTCAGGATTGCTAAACCCCGCATCGCGGGCGAACGCCGCGTTGCACCCCAGGTAGACGAGGTTCTTGTCTTTCCAAAAGATTCTCGAGGGCACAGCATCAAGGATCGCGCGGATGATCTGCTGAGATTCGCGCAGCACTACCTCTTGCGCTTCGCGGCACTCAAGATCTATCGCAGGTGCGTGCTTGTCTCGGCTCGGCATATCGTGGGCAGTCTCTGATGGCGGATGCGCCGATTGCCAAATCGGCTCGCGGCCGGATTCTGTATTCGTCTGCGATGCCCCGCCTTCCAGGTTTTTCGAATAGGGCCCATCGCCTAGTGAGCGAGCAGGCTCAGTGAGGTTTGAGAAACTCGATTGCGACGCCTTGCAGTGTGTGACGTACCACTCGTCCTTCCGTCCGCCCGAGCAAAAGGCGTTCCCCTACACTCGGTCGAATATGTGTCTCGATGGCTGCTCCACCCAGCGACAGATCCAGAACTCTGCAACCGCACGTTACCCCGTTATCGAGAGTCAGAGAGGTCGTACCTCGATCAATCTTGACACGTCGACTCGCTCGCCGTTGGTTGTCGGTATTGGTGTCATCCGCGGGACCGAAAACGGGTGTTTCAGACCGGCCGAGACCCACCTTGGCTAGGCAATCCGGGTAGTCATCCAATAGTTCGCACAAATGGACGACATCTATCGGCTTCGTCACGATCAAGTCGAACACCTCGCAGTTGCGCGGATGCTCGAGTAGGCCCTTCACATCGGCCGTGATCGCGACGAAGAACGGGAAATCCGTGCGGCCCGCCGAAGTTTTAGTTGTCGCAACGACCTCAACTCCGTCCATATTCGGCATATGAAAATCAATAAGTGCGACGTCGAATTCATGGCCCTGAAGCGCTGCAAGAGCCGCAGACCCATCTTCGGCGATTTGGATCTTGTGACCGCGCTTGGCTAAGAAAAGTCGTATCAGGGCTTGTGCGACGCGACTGTCATCCGCGAGCAGGATGTTGAGCGGAGGCCGGCTGGCCACCACGTCTAAACGGCCAGCAACGGCAGGCGAGATCAGAGGCATGACGTCTGGGATCATGCGAAAGCCGCGCTCCACGGCTGCCGTTGACTTTTGACTTCGCGTCGGGAAGCCACTGTGCCACCATTAGATGCAACGAAAGGTGCTGAAATCGACAAGGATTGTAGTCAAAACTTACTAGCTCGTAAGCTCAGCCGAAAAGCTGCGAGGTCTCACGCTTTAGGGCGAATGTCCGTTATTGGCACAGACATCGAGTTCGACGGAGGGCATGTCTTCTATTGGGGCTAAAGCCGACGTCCCTGATCCGTGCAACCAGGTCTGCTAGTGACCCATAGCGGACATCGACTTGGGTATTGCAGGGTTCGCCGCACGTCCGTTGTTGGGGGTAAAGTGGATCAACGACGGCGCGGTCAGATGCTCTCCACTGTGTCCGTGGCCTCAGACACTAACTGCCTGACAAGCTTGCGCATGGCGATTGCGTCTGCCGAGTAGCGGCCATGCTTCCAAGCATTGCGATTACCCTTCGGAGCGCCGGGAGACTTTCCCCCGTGCATCCGGCACCGACCGTTCGTCATCGCCGGTGACTGGCACGGCATGCCTCTCCTTGTCCTCGCCCCACAACGGGGACTGAGGTGCATGGGCAACTTGCTTTGCATGGGGTTGACCCTCCGTTCTTGCGTGATCCCCTCCCCCCGGGGTTTCGACCACGCCGACCACCGCCTGCCCACCTGAATGGACGTGGACATGCTCCACCGTCACTTTTTGCTGGCCCTTCCCGCGATGACGATTGAGTGCCTCTAAGAGAGAGGTGTAAGTCCGGGATAGCTTGCTTGCTTGATTCAGGTTCTCGCGACGGCCTTCAAACGACTGCTCAGGGATCATGGCGCGGCGGTAACACTCCATGGCAGCATTATGGGCCGCGAGAAGCTGGGCTCCGATCATTCCCTCTGTTTCGTCTCTTGGTCCGATGCCAACGAGGGCCGCCACGGTCGCGTTGCGCTGCCGTTCCTGAACCGCATCGTCCGAGTGCGCGGTCCACACGGTGTTGAGCGTCTGGTTGGCAAGGACGTTGTTCCAATCGTCCGACGCTGAACCTCCGATCATCTTGAGCTTCCCGGCCTCTTGGGCTGGGTCCTTTGCCACGATCACACTGGCTTTCTTGTCGCCAGAAGCGGGTTTCTTGGCACTCATCGCAAGGGTCTCCTGATGCTCAACGAGCCCACTCCACTTAGGCTGCTCTCGTTTCGCGGCTGTACGGTGCAGATACCGTAGTCTCACGGTGCTTTCTGAAGCGTGGGCCATCCCTCCGGTTCTCCTCCACCGTGAGGCCCGCAGCCTTCTCAATATCCACTGTGTAGCGGGGCCTGCCGGTCTTGCCGTCAAGCATGGTCAGCTTCCCCGTGATAGCTTGGGCCAGCAATGCACGGGCAGCGTCACAAGCTGCATCACGCGACTTATCGACCAGCAATTTGCCTTCGTGGATTACCGAGTAAACATAGCCAGATCGGCCACCGATCCACTTAGGATGGAGGCGGGCAAAACAGGGCCTTTTTGAGGGTTGTGTTACCTCCCTGTTACCTATTCTCCTACCGTTCAACCGATTATTCCTTATTTACCAATATATTCTGAGTTGAAACTCTCTGATTAAGTATCAGAGCATCACACCATTCTGAGGCTGAGCTACTCATCGGTTGATGGCCTAGGGTCCGCGCGTCAGGGCACTGACGCCGGCACGAGGCGGAGATGGTTTTCTCTGTCATGCCGTCCGCCTTAGAAAACCGGGCATGTCACGCTTGCCATCAAATTCCTGCGCGGCTTGGGCTTCCGCATCCTCACGTGGCAGACCCGCGTCGTATTCAAGGATGGCGGCGCGTTCTTCTATGTCCTCACTCCCATCGAGATCATGCACTCGTGCAAACGATTGGCCTTTGTCCATATCCTTCAATGGGATAACCGTTTGCGTGGCCGATTGCGCGTTTGCATGGTCCGTTTGCAGGCCGTTTGCATGGCCCGTGCAAACGCTACGCTCTTGGGTTTCCTCGCAAATATCTGACCGTTTGCACGTTTGCGCCGTTTGCATGGCCTCTAAGACTTGCTCGCTCTTAGGCAGAAGCCCTGCCGGTTCCGGTAGCGCCTGCTCAGTGCATCTGAACTTGCCCTTCTGGTATTTGCGCTGCTCCATGTTCTCAACGAAGCCAGCATCCTCCGCGGCCGTCAGGCGACGATGTGCTGTCGAGGAGTGCATCTTGAGTTGCTGACCCACTTGGAAGGCCGTCACGCTGTAGTCTGCCGCCTTCGATGCGGTCAAAATCTTTACCGCCTCCACCGTCTCTCGCATTTCGTCCCGAACGGAGACGCCGACATTTGCCGAGACGACGGCATTCATAAGGTCTCGAACCTTCGTATAGTCGGAGAGTTCAGCAAGAATGCGCCCGCCTTCATCGACTTTCCGATGCTGCCGGTGAATCAGCGCGTGCGCTTTTATGGCTTTCAGGATTTGGGGAAAGTCTCGGCGAAGCCGGACGGATACAGTTTGCAATAGTGGCGGCAATACCTCAGCGAACGGCACCACCACGTCAACGGGACCCGTGGCAAGCCATCTCTGAAAGTTCTGCCAGGGCTCAAAGTTTACATTTGCCGCTGCAAGCCCAAGCCCTTCGATGCGCGCTTGCATCTCGAGAACGGCACGGGTCTGCGCTTCGCTGTCATTGATTTCGAGCGATAGAAGCCGCGTCTCGTTCTCAGGGTGAAGTTCGTTTTTAGTCGTCGTGACGATGAAGCAGATCGGCCCATCGATTGTATATGTCTTCGCCTCATATCCGCGTCCACTTTCCGGTTTTTCGCTGACGATGTGCTCGGCTTTACCCTCACTCATAAGGACGCGCAAAAGATGCTCTTGGGCTTGGCGTTCCTCCGTGCCGGAGGCCTCACCTAACGAGAGGATCTTGTGAGAGAGTTTGTTGCCCTGCCAATAGTAGAGCGCCTTGTCCGACATGGTGTCGAACTCGATGACGCTTTCCTTAGGCTGATAATTAAGCACAGCTGCCCTGGTCTGTGACTTTCCGGCAGCGGATGGACCTTTGACTGCCGCGTGCATTGGCTTTTCAAAATGGCGGCTTGTGCAGACCAGATAAAGAAGCTGTGCGTTCGGCTTTTCGCCGGCGATGAAGTTCGCGATGCTCTTGCTGAAAAGTTCTAGAACGTCAGTGCAGGCTATGATGCTGTGCGCAGACCGTTCATATTCCTCTCGGTCCAGCTCGTCGTATTTTGCGAACTCATCAGGCGACATCTCTGCGGGATCGCTCATTACGCCGCCCTCCGATCCGAAAGGGCGCCGCACCAAGTTCTTCCAGAGCATCTCGCTTTATTTTGAGGTTCAGGATCAGCTTGCGGACCCGGTACGCCTTGAGGGCAAGCACCCGCTCATAGGCTTCCGCCGTCTCGATGTCGGCCTCTAGATCCGCATAATCTTGAAGATGTTGAGCTGACCAAAGTTGACCGGAGAGACGTTCGATATTAGATTCGTGGTGTTCAATTTCAGCTTCATTGTCTACCGCGTTCGGCGCCCCTGCCCGGGGCCGTTCGCATATCTGGGTTAGGCATTCGCGCGCTCCCTCAATCGTCCGTGACTCTTCCCACGCTTCCAAGCTCCGCCAGCTTCCAGAGTCGGTGGCGGCTGTTGGCGTAGATCGGTTTTGGGAAATTCATGCGCGGGTCGCGCATCCAACGCCATATTGTGGTGTCGCTACAGTTTCCGTAACGAGCGCGCACGGCGGCAGCTGGTAGAAAAGTATCGGTGCATCCTCGCTAATCCCCTTTGCGTGTAGTTACGTGCAAATGGGAGATAGCCCTCGACCACCAATTTATCTAAAGCAATTTACCTGGACTTTTTTGGGGAGCTTTTCTGCTTACGCCGACCGCTTGCTGACTGGCGGGCCTTGAGGGATGTGACCATTCCCGCCGTCACAGCCTCGGCCCAATCCTTGTGGGGCTGCGCAAGTTCCACTTCCATCGCCATGACTAACGCTGAATAGTCGTCTGGCCGCCAAGGCGCGGCTCTGTTCGCGAGAGCTTTTTTAGCCTGACTGACCGGACTAGCTTTGATCTCAAGGGCCTTAAAAATCTCGGTGAGAAAGTCCAAGAACTCACCGCTGCGCGGGTGCCCTCTTTCTGTAGCGCTGGTTGTGATGCCGGCCAGCTTGTTCGTGAGCCATTCGTAGCTGCGCCGCGCCTCGCAGGCCACCTCAAACGCTTGCCTCGACTCAGGCCTGCCCGCGGGCTTCTTTAGGGGTTTCGATTCTAGCCGTGCCATCGCGATTTTTGCATGGCGTGCAGAAGCCTCAAACGACTCCCCCCATGCCTCGCCAAGAATGTGCCAGCCCCCCGCCTTCTCAAGTGCCTGTTTAGCCTCTAGCGGGAGAGACGTCCGCCATGCGCTGGACCTTGGTCAGCTGCTTGCTCAGCATATCCAGCGCACGTATGGCGGCCTTGTCACCTCGCGAGACCGGGTAGTCACCCTCGGCGACCATACATATGTTGGTCGCGTAGGCTCTAATGTGCTTTTCGCGATTTTCGCGATTCAAGTAGTTCAGAGGGTCTTTAATGGGTTGCTCACATTCCGGCGGGACAGGCAGGCTGCGCAGAACGGCCTCCAGCCGCTCGCGCTTCCTGCGGAGGTCCTCGACCCGCTTGGTAAAAGCAGATTCGTCGTCGGTATTCACGACGCACCTTGCATCGCGATAACCTTGCCGGCGTTCTTCCCCTCGACCAACGACACGACATGCGCGCCCCAAGCCTCCAATGCAGTTCGCTTGGCCTCCTCATACTTAGCGCGATTGTAAACACCTGCCACGCCGGCGACCTTGTGGCCCAGAACGGCCTCCACGATGTGCGGCTCTGTGCCGAGTTCGTTCATGCCGGTGCTGACCGTGCGCCTCAGATCGTGAATGCGCCAAGGAGCAATCTTCGCGGGAAACGTCTTCTTCGCTTGGGACCATGCCCCCTTTCCAATCTCCCGCCCGAAGACGAATTCGCTTCCGGCAATCCTGGGCAGGCCTTCAATGATGGCCAATGCTGGCTTGCTAAGGGGGAAGGTTTGGGCTTCTCCATTCTTGGTGCGCTCGCCGGGTAGCCGCAAACAATCGTCTTGAACTTCGGACCAGCGCAGCCCGCTAATCTCGCCTCGTCTTGCCCCCGTAAGGATCAGGAGCCGGATGGCGTCTCCATACGGCCATCCAACCTCCCCGGCAGCCTTCCAGACGGCCTTAAGCTCGTCGTCCGTTAAAACCCGTTCCCGGCTTATTTCGCGTCCAGGCTTGGGCAGATCGGCCGCTGGATTGAATTCGATGATCCCCCGGCTAACCGACCACCGAAACAGGCGGTGAATGTAGGCGGCAACCCTGCGGGCCATCGTGAGGGAACCCCGGTCGGCAATGGCATCCAGTAGGAGAAGGATATCGTGACGGCTGATGTCCTTGATGGACCGGTTGCGCCACGAAGGCAAAAACTCCTTCTCGAGGATGCGCGTAACCTCGCCCACGGTCTTGTTATGGGCCTGGTCCCGTTTCAGCCACTCACGGGCCACGCTCTCAAAGTTGTCGCTCGAGGTTTCCTTGCGGGCGGGATCCTTGCCGAGATCCAGGTCCTCTTTCGCCTTCCGCCATTTTTCGCGGGCTTCCGAAAGAGAGGTCGAGGGATAGTGCCCAAGGGTCAAACGGCGCTGGCGGTCGCCCATCCGGTAGAAGTAGACCCAACTCTTAGCCCCGCCGTAGCTGAGCCTCAGGGCGAACCCCGGATATCCCATGTCGAACATGTCCACCTGCCCCTTGGCAGGAGGCTTCATGCGCTTGATCGCTAGGTCGCTGAGAGCCTTCTTTGGCATCTAAGGTAACAGCCGGTAACACTATCTCGCGTGTTAAATCGTTAGGTAACGCGAGGTAGTGTATGGGCGTTACGGCCGTGTTTTCAAGGCTTGCACGGCCTTAGACGTTACAAAGTGTTAGCTAGTAGAAATCCTGTTGCGTCTGATCCTGCATCAGGGCTTCAGCCATCTGTACTCCCCCAAATCCGATTAGTAGGCGCGGACACCCATGGCCGCTTTGACTGCGTGATAGCCGACGAGAAGCTGGGTCAACGCCAGCGGGTGGCTCGTGCGGGCCCCGTTGGCGACATCGATGCGACCGACCTGGTCGCGCAGATGGCCCGCCTCCGGGATGAGGTTCCACAGCAGATCTTCGATCCGCTCGGCCCTCTTGTCGGAGATATTGCCGTTGATCTCAAGCACATCCACAGGCTTTCCGTCGCGGTCCCGGGCCAGCTCCAGATGCAGCCCGGCATTGCTGGACCCCTCAAAGAGCGGCGTAAAGTCGGGATGCGGCAGTGTCGGCCGCAACAGGTGACGGACATTGAGCTGCGTGTCGGAGCCGTTCGCCCCTTTCGGAGACTGAAAGCGGATCACGATGTCGGCAAAGGTCCGCTGCGGATGGATGAAGTTCGGGCTGTCTTGCTTGCGCCGCTCCAGGGAGGCCACCACCTCCTCAAGCCGATAGCCCCGCTTGCTCGTGTCGCGGTGGATCTTCCACTTCACCCTGAGATCGTCTTCCGGATCGAGAAAAATTTTCACGTCGTAGCAGTCGCGCATCGCCCTTGTGGTGTAGCCCAACAGCCCCTCGGCGATGACGAACTCCGTCGGCTGGAAGTATTTCGGCCGGCCCAAAGTGCCGTGCGCGTGACAATAGTTTGGCTTGAGTACCGGTTCGCCGCGGCGCAACAGGCGCAAATGCTGCTCCAGGATATCGACGTAATTCGCGCGCGGGTCGAGCGCGGACAGACCGGCATCGGTTCGCTCCTTGCGGTCGTAGCGATGATAGTCGTCCGTGCAAAAGATCGAGCAATGCTCCTCGCCCAGAATCTGCGCGACTCCGGCCGACAAGGTCGTCTTACCCGATGCCGAGTCACCCACGATGCCGAGGATGATCGGATGATCAATGCGTTTGGGCATCAGCCCACTCCCAGGCGTTCCAGTCCCTGTGGCTTAATTAAGCGACATCGCGAGTTGCCACACTCGCAAGACGTTCCGTCGGCACGTAACTCGTCATGATCTGCCGCTCGCCCGTCGCTCCCGTTATCATCATTGTCTGCACCTTATAGTGCGTCTTTGTACGGTCCACACCTTCCAGCATGAGGCCCGTGGTTATTCCCGTCGCGCAGAAGAACACATCGTCGGAGGTGATGAGCTCGTCGCGCTGGAACCATCTCGAGGTATCGATGCCCGCGTCCTTGACGGCCTTGGCCTCGGTTTGAAGCTGGGGATCGAGACGGGCGAAGAACTCGCCGCCGATCGCTCGGATAGCGCAGGCCGACATAACGCCCTCCGGCGTGCCGCCGGTGCCCATCAACGCATCGATGCCGGACCCCGGAACGGCGGCCATGAGCGCGCCGGCGACATCGCCCGCGGGATACATGGCCACACGGGCACCGGCCGCCAGGATCTCGCTGACGAGTTCGCGATGGCGGGGCTTCTCCAGAACAAAGACGTTCAGGTCGGAGACGTCCTTGTTGAGCACCTTGGCGAGTGCCTCGAGCTTCGTCGCCGTCGGCCAGGCCGGGTCGATCTTGCCGCGCGCCGGGGCGCTGGCCACGAACTTCTCCATGTAGAAGGCAGGCCCCGGATTCATCATGGCGCCGCGAGGCGCCACGGCGAGTACGGCAACGGCGTTGGTCAGTCCCCGGACCAGGTAGCTCGTGCCCTCCACGGGGTCGACGGCGATGTCGGCCTTGAAGGCGGCACCGGGGCGGCCGAGATGTTCGCCGCGTTGCGGCTGGGGGGCCTCGCCCGCCGTCGCCTCGCCGATGACCACGACGGCATCGATATCGATCTTGGCGAGCGCGCTCCGCATGGCATCGAGCGCGGCACGACCGCCATCATCCGCGTCGCCACGGCCGATCCAGTTGAAAGCGGCGCAGGCCGCGCCCTCGGTGACACGGCGCAGGGAATAGACGAGTTCCGGGTTGACCGGCCCCGAGGTCTCCATGACATCTCCTCCCCGGCGGCTCGGTTGGAAACCGCCGATATTCTTCATGTGGCCCTAAGGCCTTGGCTCACTATACCTTATGGGTCGGCGCAGCCCCAATGATCAAGGCCGGAGGCTGATTAACGTGCGCGATCGCCTCGGTCTAGCGGGTGCGACGCCGTGGATCGAGCCAATCGCGCAACGCGTCTCCAAGCACATTGACCGAGATCAGTACAGCGATCAGCACCAGACCGGGCAGCACGGTCACCCACCAGGCGCCGGAGAACATCAGGTCGTAGCCCGAGCGGATCAAAGTGCCGAGCGATGGCTTGGTGACCGGCATGCCGAGGCCTAGAAAGGACAGCGCGGCTTCCGCCATGATGGCACCGGCCACCTGCGTGGTGGCCACGACAACCAGCGGCGACAGGATATTAGGCAAGATGTGGCGCCGCACAATGGCGCCATCGCTGCCCCCAAGGGCGCGGGCGGCCCGGACATAGTCCTTGACCGTCTCGACCATTGTCGCCGCCCGGGCGGTCCGGGCAAAGACCGGCCATTCCGCCAAACCGATCACCAGCACCAGCAACGGGACGGCGAACCGGCCCAAGATCTCGCCGCCAAACCCGGCCCGGACCAGGGCCATGACAATGATGGCCATCATCAGCGTCGACAAGGAGAGCTGAATATCCGCCGCACGGCTGACCAGGCTATCTACCCGCCCCCGGAAAAAGCCGGCGCACAGACCTAGAGGCACACCGATCGTCGCCTGAATGACCACGGCAAGGATGCCGACCAGGAGCGAGATCCGCGTGCCGTAGAGAATGGCACTGAAGAGATCGCGGCCTTGGGCATCGGTGCCGAGCAAAAAGCGTGGGTCGCTGCCCTCCTGCCAGAAAGGCGGCAGCTCGGAATCGAGCAGATCGAAGCTTGCAAGATCGAATGGGTCCTGCGGCGCGATCAGGGGCGCGAAAAGGCACGCGAGCGCAATGATGGCAAGCAGCAGCGCGGCGAGCACCGCACCGGGCCGCAGCGCCATGCGGTTGGCATATGGGTGGACGGCTTGCGCGGAAGGCACACTCACGGTGCGGCCTCCAGGCTGATGCGCGGATCGAGCATGAGACTGATGAGATCCACGAGGGTGTTGGTGATGACGAAGAGCAGACCGACCAGCACGAGATAGGTGGTGATGAGCGGGATGTCGGCGCGGGTGACCGCCTCGAGAAAGAGAAAGCCCATGCCCGGCCATTGAAACACCGTCTCGGTGAGCAGCGTGTAGGCGATGAGCGTGCCGACCTGCAGTCCGCCCACGGCGACGAGCGGCAGCAGCGCATTGCGCAGCGCATGGACGAGCCAGACTCTGAGCCGCGATGCGCCCTTGGCCCGAGCGGTGCGGACATAGTCGTGGCCGAGTTCGTCGAGCATGGCGCCGCGCACCAGCCGGATGAACAGCGGCAGCATGATGGAGGAGAGCGTCAGCGCCGGCAGCAACAGATGATCGAGCCCGTCGCGTGTGAGGAGCCCGGTCTGCCATGGCCCGAGATCGACGGTCTCGCCGCGGCCGAAGGCGGGAAGCCAGCCGAGCCAGACCGAGAAGACGGTGATGAGGATGATGCCGGTAACGAAGACCGGCACCGAGATACCGAGCACGCTCACGCTCAAGATCAGCCTGGCGCCGAGCGCGCCTGGGCGCACCGCGGAATAAACGCCGCCGGGCACCGACAGAAGCAGAACGATCAGGCTGGCGCCCAGGACCAGTTCGAAGCTTGCGGGGAATTTGGCGAGCACCACCGCGACGGTCGGCTTCTTATAGATAATGGAGGTGCCGAGGTCGCCGGTGGCGGCGCCCCCCAGATAGCGGGCAAGCTGCACAGGCCAGGGCGCATCGAGGCCGAGCTCATGACGCAGCGCGGCGCGTTCATTCTCCGGCACCGCCTGGCCCATGATCTCGCGCAACGGATCGCCCAGGCTCGCGCGCACGGCAAAGGCGATGACCAGGATTGCCAGCATGACGAGCAGGGCTTGGAAAAAGCGGCGGGCGAAGAAGCCGGCGCCTGCGGCCAAGGCTTTCATGGACGCGTCAGGTCCGGATCAAGCCATAGGCGATGGTGGCGGCGACCATGGCCTGCCACGGCACGAACAGAACTGCCAAGGCATCGAGGTCCATCGCGGGATACAGCAACGGGCCCAGTCCCGCACCGACGACCACGACAAGGATCCAACTTTTGGGCCGCCTGATGGGTTCGGCCGGAATGCCGGAGCCGAACGCGGTGAGGCCGGCGCCGACCGCCCCTCCGCCCAAGCCCGCCAGCAGCAACCCTACGACCTCGCGGTTGGCTTTGGCGCCTTCGACGGTGCCGAACAGATCCGAGCCGATGATGGCCGAGAACACGTCGTTCGCCGTGTTGACCGCGGCAAGCCAGCCGATCAGCGTCAGCGCCATGGTGAGCAGGCATTTGGCTGGGTCGCGATCGACCCACAGCCACATCATGCCGGCGATGCCCGCCCCGAACGCGATCCCGGCATGGAGCGGAACGCCTTGCGCGTTCAGCACCAAGCCGGCGTCTTCCAATTGTATTTCGGGAAAGGGAGACGGGAGGCTGGAGATCAGTCCGGTGAGGACGCCGACCCCAGCCATGATGGCAACGGCATGTACGCCCGGCGGCGGCCGGGGCAACGTATCGGCCTTGAGGAAATCCCACTTCATCCCCGATAGCGGGCAATTCCAATTGCGCTGCCGCCCCCTCAATCGTCGTTTGCGTTCACGCGAAGCCGCGCGCTCAATGCCCCCGGGCGGCGCCATAGCGGCAGCCGCTCCTTGAGGCACTATACCCGACCGCTGTCAGGCTGACCAACGCGAAGGGTCGCTCGGAATTGAGGGGTGCGCGGGGGTCTGCGCGGGTTAGTTCGTCGCTTCGACGAGCTCTTTCAGCTGGGACAGGCCCTTTTCCATCTGCTCGCCCACCATTCCCTTGCCGTTCATGATCAAGCACATGGCCTTCTCCACAAAGTTGTGCTGGTCGTCCATGCTCCAGGTGACGGTGGTCCCATCGTCTCCCGGCTTGAAGGTGAACTGGGACATACTGGTGCCCTCGAAGGGCTCCGTGAAATCGACCCTCGCCTTCACCAACTCGTCCGGCCGGCTCTCAACCAAGGTCATCTTGCCGGCGCCAACCTCGCTATTGCCGGCCCAGGTCATGACCGTGCCCTCGCCCGCTTCCGGACCCTCGAAACCCACTTTGGCGTCGGGGTCGAGCTTCGCCCACGGCGACCATGCATCCCATTTGTGGAAATCGTTCACTTCGGCGAAGACATCGGCCGGCGGCGCGGCGACGGTGACCGAGCGCTCGACATGAAACTCCGAGGGCTGCAGGGCCACGACAACGACAAAAACGACGATGAGGGCAAGCAGTACAAACAGAATCTTCTTCAGCATCTTTCGTCCCTCCCCGGGCAAGCCTTCGGCCTTATTTGATAACCAGATCACCGAGATACGGCATGTCAATGACATTCACCACCGGCTCGATCTTCACATTCTTACGTGCCGCCCAGGCGAGATGCTGCCACTGCAGCGGCAGCAGAGCCGCGTCGTCATAGAGAATGCGTTCGATCTTCTTGAGGAGCTCGGCACGAGATTTCGGGTCCGTCATCGTCTGCGTCTGGAGCGTCAGCCGGTCGACCTCCGGGTTCGAATAATTGCCGGCGTTGTATTGCCCGTAGCCGGTCTTCGGGTCCGGCGTCATCGCCAGAAACTCATAGAAATTCGCCGAGTCCTGGGTATCGGACTGCCAACCGATCATCATGATATCGGCGCTGCGCTCGTCGAAGCGCTGCCAATACTGCGCCTTTGGTAGGGTCTGGAGATCGACCTTGATGTTGATCTTGGCGAGCATGACGGCGACCGCCTCGGCGATGCGCGCATCGCCGACATAGCGGTTGTTCGGTGCGATCATGGTCGCCGAGAACCCGTCCTCGTAGCCGGCTTCCTTCATCAACGCCGTCGCCTTGGCCAGATCGTAGGGCGGCACGAGCTCCGGATCGTGGCCGGCATAGCCCGGCGGGCTCAACTGACCGGCAGCGGTGGCTTGCCCGCGCATGATCTTCTCGGCGATGACTTCACGGTTGATGGCGTAGCTCATGGCCTGCCGGACGCGCGGGTCCTTGAACGCAGCAACGCGGTTCTGATTGAGCTCGAAGGTGAGGACGCGGTTCGAGGGCATCGTCACGAGCGTGCAGCATGCCGCCGCCTCGATGCGCTTGAGATCGGTGGGCGGCACCGGGCCGATGAAATCGACATCGCCGGCGAGCAGCGCCGCCACTCGCGTGGCCGGCTCCTTGATGGGCGTCAGAACGATCTCATCGACATTGCCGGGAGAGTCCTTGTCCCAATAGCCGTCGAACCGCTTGAGTTCGAGCCTGATCCCTTGCTCCCGCCCGGTGACGATAAAGGGTCCCGTCCCGCTCATATTGGCCGACGCGAAGGACGAGCCATGCTTGACCACGGCGTCCTTGGGCGCGCCGCGCTCATCGGTGCCGGTGTAGAATTCGTGGTCCATGGGGAAGATGTATGTGGCGAGGTTGAGCACCAGCGGATACGGCCCCTTGGTGACGAGATCGATGGTCTGATCGTCAATGATCTTGGCGGCCTCGAACGGCTCGAACAGCGCCTTGAAGTCGGGACTCTGCTTCAACCGGTCGAACGTCCACGCCACGTCCTTTGCCGTCATCAGGCGCCCCGAATGAAAGCGCACGTCGTCGCGCAGGTGAAAGCGCATCGTCCGCGCATCGATCTGCTCCCAGTTCGTGGCCAGGCGCGGCTCGAGGGTCAGGTCCTGCCGGAACCGCACCAGCGGATCGAAAACGAGATGGGAAAGCTGCAACGTGGCCCCGGAAAGCTGCTCATGGGGGTCGAGCGAAGCGGGATCGGCGTCATAGGCCATGCGCAGCGTCTTGCCGCCGGCCGCATGAGCAGGATCAAAAATCAGGAGCGCTAGAAGCGCAAGGATCGGGAAAAGAGGCATGGGCGGGAACTTTGTCGCCTGAAACCAACGCTCTCGTCCAGCCTCTTGCCTCGAAACCTCTGGTCGATAAAGTCGCCCCTCCTCGCGACCGCCCCGACTGGAGACCGTTTCATCGTGCATGGCTTTTTCGTCACCGGAACCGATACTGATGTCGGCAAGACCCTCGTCGCGGCGTGGCTCGTCACCCAGCTCGACGCGTCCTATTGGAAGCCGGTGCAGGCGGGTACCGAGCCCGAGACGGATGCGGCCACGGTACAGCGAATCGCCGAAGTCCCCGCGAACCGCATCCTGCCGGAGGCCTATCTCCTGCCCGAACCGATGGCGCCCCATGAGGCGGCGCGGCGGGCCGGCGTCACCATTGACATGGACAGGCTCGAAGCGCCGGCGCATGAGGGGCTCATCGTGGTCGAAGGTGCCGGCGGCCTCATGGTGCCGCTGACCGACGGCGCTTACATGATCGACCTGGCGGCCGATCTCGATCTGCCGATCGTGCTCGTCGCCCGGTCGGCGCTCGGCACCATCAATCACACGCTACTGTCGATCGAGGCAATCAGGCGGCGCGGACTGCCGCTGGCCGGCGTGGTCATGACCGGGCCGGAGGCGCCGCATAATCGCGCCGCAATCGAGCGCTACGGCCGGATCGATGTCATCGCCGAGATTCCCTGGCTAGAGACCATCAACCGCGCGGCGCTCAAAGCCATCCCACCTGAATTCGACCTGATGAAGCTTGCAACGGTGGAACCGTGAACGACAGCCGGACCCCCGACCAGATTTCAGCCTCCGACAGCGACGTGATCGCGCGCGACCGGCGCTATGTCTGGCATCCCTATACGCAGCACGGCACGGAAGGCGATCCGACCGTCATTGTGCGCGGCAAGGGCGCCTCCCTGTTCGACGCGCAAGGGCGCGAAATCCTCGATCTCATCTCGTCCTGGTGGACCTGCACCCACGGGCATTCGCATCCCAAGATCAATGCGGCGCTGGCGCGTCAGGCCGGCGAGCTGGAGCATGTGATGTTCGCCGGCTTCACCCATGCGCCGGCGGTCAACCTGGCGGAACGGCTCGCGGGGCTGCTGCCCGGCGACCTCAATCGCGTGTTCTTCTCCGACAACGGCTCCACGGCCGTCGAGGTGGCGATCAAGATCGCCTACCAATCCTGGGTCAATCGCGGCGAAACGAGGCGGCGGATGCTACTCGCCTTCGACGGCGGCTATCACGGCGACACGTTGGGGGCCATGTCGGTCGGCCGCAGCTCGCAAATGTTCGGCGCTTTTCGCGCGCTGATGTGCCAGGTCTGCGTGCTGCCCTATCCGGCGACATTCGAAGGCGACGACGCGGCCGATGAACGCGAGGCCGGCGCCTTGTCGGCCCTGGACGCGCTGCTCACCGATCGCGGGCAGTCGATCGCAGCCCTCATCATCGAGCCCATGATGCAAGGGGCGGCAGGTATGAAATTTTGCCGACCGAGCTTCCTCAAAGCGCTCGTCGCGAGAGCGCATCGCGCTGGAGTCCTTGTTATTTTCGATGAGGTGGCGACTGGATTCGGGCGCACCGGAACCATGTTCGCACTCGAGCAGGCCGGGGTCGTGCCGGATCTTGTGTGCCTCTCCAAGGGACTCACCGCGGGCTACATGCCGCTGTCCGCCACCGTGGCGCGCGACGGGTTGTTCGATATGTTCCTCGGTCACAATTTCGACCGCGCCCTCCCCCACGGCCATTCCTTCACCGCCAACCCGTTGGCTTGCGCCGTGGCGCATGAAGCGCTCAACCTCTACGAGGAAGAGCAGACCATGACGCGCATCGCTCAAATCAATGGGCGCCATCGCGCCGTGGTGGACGTCTTGGCGGCGCGACCCGACGTCGCGAGGCCCCGGGTGCTCGGCTCGGTGCTCGCCTTCGAGGTCAAGGAGGGCGGCCAGTACCAATCGGAGCAGAGCCGGCTGCTGCGCGCCTGGTATCTCTCGCAAGGCTTCAATATCCGGCCGATGGGCGCGACGGTCTATCTCCTGCCGCCCTACTGCATCACCGACGACGAGTTGACCCGCGCCTATGCCGGCATGATCGAGGGGCTCGACCGGCTGGCTTCAGGGGCGCTCGAGCGCTCGTAAGCGCCCTCTAAGTCTGTCGCAAGCGCCCATACACGATGTGCCAGGTGACGCGCCCGCCGAAGCGAAGATCCGTGGCACGGAGCGCGCGGCGCAGCGCCCCAGGCGTAAGCGGCGTGTAGCCGTCCCGCGGCGTGAGGCCGCCGACCACCTTCATGCGGCGCAAGAAGGAATGTGAATCGTTGTCGGGCGTTAGGCGCTCTTCCTCGACAACGCCCGGAAGCGCCGGAAGGCCGACAATGCCGCTCGGCAAGCCTTCCGCATCCAGCACGGCGCGCCACTCGGCAAAACTGTCGGGCCCGAGCGTGGCGTAGAGCAGCACGCCTTCCGGGGCGAGAAGACGGCGCAGGCGGGCAAGGGTCGCTGCGGGATCGGGCAGCCAGTGCAGCGTCATGCTGGTGGCGATGACATCGAGACCCGCGTGGCCGCCCGCCTCTCCGGCGTCCATCACCTCGTAGCTGATGCGCGGGCCGCCTGCTTGCGTGAGGTTGCGGCGGCACTCGGCGATCATGGCGGGCGCCGCGTCGGTCAGCACGAAATGCCCCCTGGGGTAACGCTTGACCAGATGGCGGCTCAAGAGACCCGTGCCGCAGCCAAGCTCGAGCACCCGGGGGGTGTCGAGATCCGGCAGCAGGCCCGCGAGCCGGCTGGCCACGGCCTCTTGCAGGCCCGCATGGCTCTCGTAGCTGCCGGCGCGGGCGCCGAAGCGGGCCGCGATTTCGGCGCTACGACGGGAGAGAACGGGCAAATTCAAGGACATGACGGGCGCACCAGGCTGGGTGCCTCAACGGTAGGACATGGCCGCCATCCGGCGACCAAATGATGTTTTGCCCCTGCCATACGGCCTCGGTCATGGCCGGGGAAACAATGGCGTCGTCGCGGGCGGCCAGGGCGAGAACGGGGCATCGAAGGTCTGCTTTAGCGCTCTCGGCGTCCCAATGCATCAGCCAATCGAGGCCCTCGTCGAGCCGCGCCACATTGAGTTCCTCAGGGGCAGCGAAATCCGGGGCGCCGCAGGAACCCCAGAAGGCTTGCATCGTACCGCCCGGATCGCGGGCCAGCCCCCGCTTCAGCGCGGCAACCCGGGGCGGCGGCACATGGGGGCAAAAGCGGTCGAAGCCCTGAATTCGAGACCAATCCCTTAAAACGATCTCCTTGCTGCTTCAGGAGCCACAGCACGCCAAGCGAATGTCCGACGGCGATCGCGTCGTCTGACCAATCATTGCGGCTCTCGGGAGCACCGGCGACAAAGCCCAGATCGACCAGCGTGACATCCGCGCCGCCGAGATGAGGGACGACATCGGCCCAGATGGATGCGTTGAAGCCCCAGCCATGGACGAGCACCACATGCATCTCAGAGAGAGGCGGCCCTGTGGGAGGCGGGCTTGGCCGTCTCCGGGGCCGCCGCGTGACCCAGGGCCTCAAGCAGGCGGTCGATGTCCGTATCGCCAAGCGCGGCGGTGAAAGCGAGCCGCACGCGGGCCGTGCCTTGCGGCACCGTCGGCGGCCTGATGGCGGTGGCCCAGAACCCTGCCTCGCGCAGCGCCGCACCGAGGCTCAGCGCGGCTTCCGCCGTGCCAACAATGAGGGGCACGATTTGGGTGGCCGATGCGCCCGTGTCGAAGCCTCGCTCTTGGGCACCGGCGCGGAAACGCTCCGCAAGCCCCGCCACGGAGCTGCGCTCGGCATCCAGGCCCGGCAGGAGATCGAGCGCAGCGTCGATGGTACCGAGCACCGGCGGCGGCAGCGCCGTCGAGTAGATAAACCCGCTGCAGCGGTTGACGAGATATTCGCGCATGGTCACTGAGCAAGCGACATAGGCGCCGAAGCTGCCGAGCGCCTTGGAGAAGGTGCCGATGACGATGTCGGCGCCGTCCGAGAGCCCGGCGCCGCCGTCACCTAGAATGCCGGTCGCATGGGCATCGTCGACGATCAGCGTGGCGTCATGGGCCCGGGCCTGGCGGGCGATATCAGGCAGCGGCGCCACATCGCCATCCATCGAGAATACGCTCTCGGTGAGGATGAATTTCGGCCTGCTATCCCCTTGAAACTGAGTCAGAAGCTCAGCGAGGTGGCCCACGTCGGCATGCCGATATCGCTGCTGGCGCACGCCCGCGGCCTTACAGCCGAAATGCATGCTGGCGTGGTTGAGGCGGTCGGCGAAGACGAGCGGCTCGGCGCCGAGCACGGTTGCGGTCGAACAGAGCTTGCAGCACCGCGGCGTTGGCCTGAAAGCCGGATGCCATGACCAGCGCCGCGGGCTTGTCCTTGAGCCGCGCCACCTTGGCCTCGATACCGGCGAAGACGTCGAGATTGCCGGTCACGAGACGCGAGGCGCCGGAGCCCGTGCCGTAGGTTGCCGCCCACTCGCACGCCCGTCCGATCAGCGCGGCAGAAAAGCGCAAAGCCAGATAGTCGTTGCTCGCCAGATTGAGGTAAGACCGGCCGCCGGCCTCAAGCGTGCGCGCCTCCCGCGCCACAACCGAAGTCAGGTCCCGCAGCAGGTGATCCTGCCCGAGGGCATCGAGAAAGGCCCGGTACCGGCTTTCGCTTCCAACCATGATCCTGTATTAGCGAAGGGCCTTATCCCCAGCAATCAATCGCTTGGAATGCCGTGTCAGAAACCTTGGAAAGCGTGAATCCTATCAACGCCAACGCTCGCCGGGCGGAGACGGCACTCAAGCCGACTCCTGAGCCCGATAGCCGCCACGATTGGCGCACGGACGAGATCGTCGGCCTGCTGCAAGCGCCCCTGCTTGACCTCGTGGACCGGGCCAGAGCCGTGCATCGGCGCTTCCATGCCGACGGCGAAGTGCAGCTGGCGAGCCTGCTGTCGATCAAGACCGGAGCCTGTCCGGAAGACTGCAAATATTGCCCGCAATCGGCCCATTACGCCAAGAAGACAGGGCTTGAGCGCGAGGCCCTGCTGGACGTGGACGACGTGCTGGCCAAGGCCAAGATCGCCAAGGACGCCGGCGCCACCCGGTTCTGCATGGGCGCGGCCTGGCGCGAGGTGAAGGACGGAGACGCCTTCGATAGCGTTCTGGCCATGGTCCGGGGCGTGCGGGCGTTGGACATGGAGGCCTGCGTCACCCTCGGCATGCTGAGTGAGACCCAAGCCGCGCGTCTCGCCGACGCCGGGCTCACCGCCTACAACCACAATCTCGATACCTCGCCCGAGTTCTACAGCGAGATCATCACCACCCGGACCTATCAGGACCGCCTCGACACGCTCGGCCACGTGCGCAGCGCCGGCATGCAGATCTGCTGCGGCGGCATTATCGGCATGGGGGAGACAATCGAGGACCGGGCGAGCCTGCTCAGGACGCTCGCCACCCTCGACCCCCATCCCGAGAGCGTGCCGATCAACGCGCTGGTGCCGGTGGCCGGTACGCCCCTGGAGGATCAGAAGCCGGTTGATCCGCTCGATCTCGTGCGCATGGTGGCGACCGCCCGCATCCTCATGCCCATGACCTTCGTGCGGCTCTCGGCGGGGCGCTCGTCGCTGACGCGGGAGGCGCAGATCCTCTGCTTCCTCGCGGGCGCCAACTCGATTTTCTACGGCGACAAGCTGCTCACCACCGAAAACAACGACGTGGCCGACGACCTCGCACTTATCCAGGAGGCCGGCTTGCGCGTGAAAGAGTGCAGCCTCTGATCAGTGCCGCTTGCGGAGCTTCGGCGGCTCGCCGGGATTGGTGTGATAGGTGATCATCAGCATCGCCAGCAGCACCGCTGAGAACAATCCTGCTAAAGCGCCTACGCCGACCGGCGCGGTGAGTTCGCTGACATCGAGCATCTCCTTCGCCGCCAGGCTGCCGGCCAGCGAAGCAATGATCGCGTAGACGGCCACCAATACTGGCGTCTTCGAGTTCGTCGGGTCCGACACCCGCCCCCTTGGCGATGATGAGATTGCGTATGACGACGCCTGCAACGGCACCGAGAAAGCCGGCGAGAATAGCGAGGTAATCGGCACCAACGGCGCCGCCAACCACCAACCCGGTCAGTGCGCCAACCACCGTCCCAACGAATAGAACAATCAAAAGGCTCGCCGATGTCATTGGTGTCCCCCCTTCGTGCCAGGCTGTGCTTGTGCAGATGATTCGATTCTCCAGGAGGTTGAGTATGCCCGACGCGGCATGGCAAGCAAAGCAAGCCACGCTTCGCAGCTTGCGTTTGCTCGGAGCCAGCGGTACCAGACCGCAACTGGCTACTGCGAACCTCCTCTGATCCATGTCCCGCATTGTCTATGTGAACGGTGTCTACGTTCCCGAAGAGGAGGCCAAGGTCTCTGTCTTCGACAGGGCTTTCCTGTTCGGCGATGCCGTCTACGAGGTGACGGCAGTGCTCGGCGGACGGCTCGTGGATTTCGACGCCCATCTCGCCCGGCTCGACCGCTCGCTCAAGGAGATCGATCTCGATCCCCAGGTCGGCCATGAGGGCTTACGCGAAGTCCATGAAGAACTGATCGCAGCGAACAAGGTCGACGAGGGCATCGTCTACCTCGAGATCAGCCGAGGGCCAGCCGACCGCGACTTTCTCTATCCCGCGGCGCCGGAGCCGACCGTGGTCGCCTTCACGCAAAAGCGGACTCTGCTCGACAATCCCTATGCCACGAGCTGTATCAAGGTGGTCACCATCCCGGACATCCGCTGGAAGCGCCGGGATATCAAATCCACGGCGATGCTGGCTCAGGCCATGGGCAAGCAGGCGGCCAAGCAGAAAGGCGCTTACGAAGCCTGGATGGTGGAGGATGGGTTCGTAACCGAGGGCACTTCGTCGTCGGCCTTCATTCTCGATGCCGACGGCGTGCTGCGAACCCAGCCGCTCGGCCCGCAGATCCTGCCCGGCGTCACGCGCCGCGCCGTGCTGCGGTTGGCGAGCGAGGACGGTTTGCGCGTGGAAGAGCGCCCGTTCAGCGTCGAGGAGGCCTATGCGGCGCGCGAAGCCTTCCTCACCGCGGCATCGGCTTTCGTGTTGCCGATCGTCGAAATCGACGGACGGCCGGTGGCGATGGAACGCCCGGCCCGGTCGCGCGCGCCTTCCGCCAGCTCTATATCGACGAAGCACGGAAGGCTTAGGGGCTTGCCGGAGCCCGCTACCGCAGGCTCCGGAACCGTCTTGCCTATCGTGAGGTCGTCTTCCGCTTTGGCGTCCCGGTCTTACGCTTCGTCGTGCCGCTGCGTGCCGCCGCCCGCTTCACGGGGGCCTTGGACTTTGAGGCCGTCTTCTTGGAGGCTGTCTTACGGGGTGTTGCCGCACGCTTGGGGGCGGCACGACCGGTCGCCCGGCGATTAACCTTGCCCTCGGCGAGGGTAGTGAGCTTCTTGTCGGCCGCCTTCTCCTCCTTGAGATTGGCGTTTAGCAGGGAAACGACGTTGTCGTGGCCCAGCTCCTTCGCCCAGGCGATCAGCGTGCCGTAGCGCGACATCTCGTAATGCTCCACCGCCTGGGCGCTGCCCAGGATTGCGGCGTCGAGCACCTTCTTGTCATCGACCTCGCCGGCCACCTCGTCGGCCTCCTTGATCAGGCCGTCGATCGCCGGGCAGTCCACGCCCTTCGGGTCCTTGCCAAGTTTGGCAAACACCTGCTCGAGCCGCTTCACCTGACCCTCGGTCTCGCGAAGGTGGGTCCGCAGCCCGGCGCTGAGCTGCCGGTTCGTCGCTTTGTCGGCCATTTTCGGCAGCGCCTTCACGATCTGATTCTCGGCGTAATAAACGTCCTGGAGGGTGTGCAGGAACAAGTCCTCCATCGTCTTAATGTCTTTGCTGAACAGCCCCATCGGTCTGGTCCTTTCGCTGCGCGTCGGTCGTTGCTCGGCACTTTGCGTGTGCGGTTCCGCACATCGACAAAGCGTGTGTCCATAAAGAGCTGAACGCCCAAGAAGTTCCGGTTTGGCGTGTGCCGGCGAGACCCCAAATCAGTTATGATTCCGCTGCATGTCCATGCCCTCAAACACCACTGACGTTCGGCGCAAGCTCATCGCGTTCGCGCCAGAGATATGGAAAGCGCTCGAGCTCTTGGCCATCGACAGCGGCAGAAGCGTGCAATCGCTTGCCGACGAAGCCTTCCTAGACCTGCTCACGGAAATATCATCGGCCGACGTCGCTGAAAGAGGCCTTGCAGGAGAGCGCGCGGCGTCTGCCGGCAAACGACGATATCCCGCCCAAACGGCACGGCACTTGACGGCCCATTCAGCGGCTGGCAGCCCTTACGCATGATCGAATGGTTCTCAAGCGGCGCCGATGCTGTCGCCACGGCGAAACCCGTTGATGGCGCAGACTTGAGCCTCTGGTGGGGAGTCCCCTTTTGCGGGCTCTTATTGTCCATCGCTCTACTGCCGCTCATCGCGCCGCAATTCTGGGAGCATCGGTTCGGCACCGTCGCCGTGTTTTGGTCGCTCGCCTTGCTGTCGCCTTGCGCTCTGATGTTTGGCGCCTCGACCGCGATAGCGCAGGTCTTGGACGTCCTACTCCTCGACTACCTGCCCTTCATCCTGCTGTTGTTTGCGCTCTTCGTGGTCGCCGGTGGGATCCGGATCAGCGGCAATCTCGTCGGTACGCCGGCGACGAACACGGCGATCCTTGCCTTCGGTACCTTATCGGCCAGCTTTCTCGGTACGACCGGCGCCTCCATGGTGCTGATCCGCCCGGTGATCAGGGCGAACGAGGACCGCCGCTACAACGTCCACGTCTTCGTCTTCTTCATCTTCCTCGTGTCCAATATCGGCGGCTCGCTCACGCCGCTCGGCGATCCGCCGCTGTTTCTCGGCTATCTCAAAGGCGTCGATTTCCTGTGGACCTTGGAGACCATGCTGCGGCCTATGCTGTTCACGAGCGGTCTGCTGCTGGCGCTGTTCTACATCATCGACCGCGTCGCCTGGAACCGCGAGCACCATGAGGTCAGAGGCAAGAGCAAGGTTCCGCGCCAGCTGCGCATCGAGGGCTTGCACAACGTGCTCTACCTCATGGCCATTGCCCTCACGGTGCTCGCCAGCGGTATCTGGAACCGCGACAGCATGGTTTCTATCGGGCTTGGCATGGAAATGCCGGTGAATGGGATCGTGCGGGACGTGATCCTCGTTGCCGTGGGCATCCTGTCATGGCGCACAACGCCGCGGTCGATCCGGGTGGAGAACACCTTTACCTGGGTGCCCATGCAGGAGGTGGCGATGCTGTTCGCCGCCATCTTCATCACCATGATCCCGATTCTAGCCATGCTGCGCGCCGGATTAGACGGGCCGTTCGGTCCCCTGCTGCATCTCGTGTCGACGCCAGACGGCAAACCGGTCGAAGCCGCGTATTTCTGGCTCACCGGCGGCCTGTCGAGCTTCCTCGACAACGCACCCACATATCTCGTGTTCTTCAATCTCGCCGGTGGCAACCCTGAGACGCTTATGGGGCCGCTCTCCCTCACCCTGACCGCGATCTCCGCCGGCGCCGTCTTCATGGGGGCGAACACCTAT
Source organism: uncultured Alphaproteobacteria bacterium (assembly GCA_963793075.1). Taxonomy (GTDB): domain Bacteria; phylum Pseudomonadota; class Alphaproteobacteria; order Rhizobiales; family Methyloligellaceae; genus Methyloceanibacter. The sequence continues at coordinate 424,281 of CAWBYO010000005.1, read as the reverse complement.
ATCGGCAATGCACCGAACTTCATGGTGCGGTCGATCTGCGAGGAGCGCGGCATCAAGATGCCGAGCTTCATCGGCTACATGTTCTGGTCCGGGGCGGTTCTCGTGCCGATCTTTGCGCTGAACACCCTGGCGTGGTTCTTGTGACGGCGCCACGGACTGGCATAGAGATTGAGGCCCCCACCGGGACCTGCGCCCTGATCCAGCAGGTCGAAGGCCTCAGCCTTTGAGTCGCGCCACGACGGCCTCGAGCGCGGCGATGGCTTCGGCGCGGTCGCGCTTCTTCAGATCCAGGAGAAGCTTGAAGCCGTCCTGCTCCTCGCGAATGACGGAGCCCTCCCCCACCAAATCGTCGTAGAGCCCGAGCACCTTGTAGCAGCGCAAGGGTTCGGCGAAGCCCTTCACCTTAATCGGCTCGTGCTCCTCGGTATTCACCTCGTCCTTCACCAGCGCATAGGTCTCGTGGCCGATGAGAATGCCGTCGATCTCGGCATGAAATTCCAGCCGCGCGGTAGCGTTCACGCAACTGCCAATGATTGTGTAGTCCATGCGGTCGTCGCTGCCGAAATTGCCCACGGTGACATAGCCGGTATTGATCCCGATCCGCATGTGGAAGGGCTGCTCGGCGCCGAGCTCCAGCCATTCCGTATGCAGCTCGCGCAAACGCTTCAGCATGGCGACAGCCATGCGTACGCAAGCGCGGGCGTCTTCCTTCACGCCCCGCGACTCGGGATCACCGAAAAACACCATGATGGCGTCGCCGATATATTTGTCGATAGTGGCGCCGTGCTCGAGCGCGATGTTCGTCATCTCGGTGAGATAGCGGTTGAGCAGATTGGTGAGATCCTCGGACTCCATCTTGTCCGTGGTCTCGGTGAAATTCACCACGTCGGAGAAGAAGATCGTCAGCTTCTTGCGGTTGGACGTGATCTCGACGTTCTGGGCGCCGGTAAAAATCGAATGGTAGATCTGCGGCGACAGATATTTAGAGAGCTTCGTGGCAAGCGCATCGAGCGCCTTGTTCTTCTGAGCGATGACCTCGTTGGCTTTGCGCTGCTCCTTGCTGAGCGCATTGAGCTGCTCCTCGTTGCGATCGCTCAGGCGCATCAGCCGGCGCGTGGCGCGCAGCAGCTTCTGGTAGTCCTTGACCAGAGCGGAATAGCGCTTGCCGTCGGCGAGATCAGCGAAGCGGCCGCTGTCGATGAGCTCCTTCGCCGCCGCGAGGGCTTCCTCCTCCGCGCCGAAGAGGTCGTCGGACACCATCAGCCAGCCATCTTCTCGAGATGGAACTTGGCGGATTCGAGATCCTCGCCAAACTCCTCGCCGAGTTCCTGCATAGTATCGTCTTCTTTATCGTAGAGCCAATAGACGTCGACGGACGCGCCGCTCGCGGCTGCGGCCTCGAGCTTGTCCATGACCATCATCACGGCCTTGGCGCTCGAGCTATTGAGATAGATGAGTTCGAAGTCGAACCGGCAACTGCCGCCTTGTCCAAGCGCGCCGAGATATTCGTCTAGCGCGTTGAACACCGGCCGGTAGAACTCGGTCACGTCCTCAGGATAGGATTCGCCGGAGATCCTCAGGTGGTTGTTGGCGAAGTCGAACACCACGGCGGGCGTGCGGGAAGTCGGCTCAATATCCAGCTTGTCTCGCATCACTCAGCCCTCAGATGGTCGCTTTAAGCGCAAAAAACGAATGGCCGGCATCGACCTCGGCGAAATCGAACTCGATCGGCCGTGTGGCGCGCCGGGCGATCTCCATGAAGCCGAGGCCGGCGCCCTTGCTGCCTTCCTCGGGATCGGCCCTCAGCTTCTCCTTGTAGAGAGCCTTTAGCTGCTCCTTGTTCATATCCCTGATTCTGCTTAGCCGCTCCCTAAGGCGTTCGACATCGGACTGGAGAACGAGGTTGCCCGCACAGACGATATAATCCACCCCTTGCTTGCCGATGGTCAGGATGCCGTAGCGGATTTCCTTGAGCGCGCCGGCATCGGCCGGTGGCGGTGGTGGCGCATGCTGCATCTCGGCGGAGTAGCGGATGATGTTCTGCATCTGCTCGACGAAAATGGCGAACACGCTGCGCAGCGTCTTGGTGTCGGCGTCGTCGATGGTGAGCTTCTGCTTCAACGCTTCGCCCACGCCGCTCAGCACGGGCTCGGTCACATAGCCGCTATAGGCGAAGATCACGCCTTGCGTGTGCAGCATCGACCGCAAATCCATGAGTTGGCCGGCAAGCATCAGCACCTCCTAGGCGTGCGGGATGAAGCCCAAGACTGTGAGATCGTCGCGGCGAATCTGCTCGCCCTGGTATTTCTCCAGGGCCTTGCGCAGCGACATTTCCTGCTCCCTCATGGGCGTATCGCCGAGTTTGCGCAAGAGGTTCTGGAAGCGCCGCTTGCCGAAGGAGCGGCCGCGCGGACCGCCGATCTGGTCGATTAATCCGTCCGTAGTGAGATAGAATAAGTCGCGGGCATCGAAGGGGAAGGTGTAGTTGCTGAAGCTCGTGTCGCGCGGATAGCGGCGATAGCCGAGCCCCTCGCGATCGCCCTTGATCTCGATGACGCCGTCCTGGTTTGCCCGCCATAGAGAGAAGCGCGCGCCGGCAAAGGTCATCAGTTGCTTCTTCGGGTTGATGAAGCAGATGCCGGCCTCGAGCCCGTCGTCGGTCTCGCCATGCATCTCATCCTGGCCGAGCAGGCTTTGCACCCCTTCATGCAAGCCGGCCAGCACCTCGCTTGGCTTGTCGCTCGGGGCGCTGCGCAGCATGCGGTCGAGCAAACCCCAGGCGATCAGCGTCATGAAGGCGCCGGGCACGCCATGCCCGGTGCAATCGCCGACCATCACCGCATAGCCGTCATTGATGGGCTGAAACCAGAAGAAGTCGCCGCCGACAATGTCGCGCGGCTCCCAGATCAGAAAGTGGTCTGCGGCGACGGCCTCGAGTTCGCGCCGCGCCGGCAGGACCGCGGACTGGATGCGGCTCGCATAGCGCAGGCTCTGCAGGATCAGATGATTGGCCGCCGCGGCCCGCTGCTCGCTCTCCTTGACCTCGGTGAGATCGCTATAGACGGCGACGGTGCCGCCTGTCTCGGTGCGGCGTTCGCTGATCTGCACCCAGCGTCCATTGGACCGGCGCTGCAGAATCGGCTCGCCGGGATTACGGTGCTCGGCCAGCCGCTGTCTGATCCAGCCCTCCTCCCTGCCCTTCGCATCGGCGATGAGACCACGGGCCACCGCCTTGCGGATGATCTCTTCATAGGTGGAGCCCGGGGCCGGCGGGCCCTCGCCGAAATCGAACAGCCCGGCATAATTATGATTGCCGAGCACCAACCGGTCTTCGGCATCGTAGAGCGAGAAGCCCTCGGAGATGGTTTCGATGGCGTCGGTCAGGCGCTGCTCGCTTTGCTGGAGGGCCGCCTGCTCAGCGGTCTTGCGCGCGGTGACCTCGCTCCAGGTTCCGATCACCTCGAGCGGATTGCCCTTCTGGTCCCTGATCAGCGTCTGCTCGTCGCTGACCCAGCAATAGACGCCGTCGGCCTTGCGGAAGCGATACTCGGTCGCATGCCGGCCATCCTCGAACAACTTGCCCTGCTCGGCCTCCACCGCGTCAACATCGTCCGGGTGAACGTGCGAACGCCAAAAGTCCGGCTGCCGCAGATAGTCGTCCGGCTCGTAGCCGAGCACCCGCTTGATGTTGTCGCTGACGAAGGTCGGCGTGAAGGATCCGGTGGCGGCGAAGCTGTAGACCACGGCCGGCGCGCTGTGGAGCATCAGATCGAATCGCGCCCGGGCCGCGTTCCCCGCCTCCTCGGCCGCTTTCCGTGCGGTGATATTGCTCCATGAGCCGACGATCTCGGTCGGCTCGCCCTTGTCGTCGCGCAGCAGATATTGGTCGTCGCTGACCCAGATATAGGTGCCGTTGCGCTTGCGGAAGCGGTACTCGGCGACGTGGCGCCCCTTGTCGAACAGCCGCGCCTGCTCGGCTTCGACCGCGGCGAGGTCGTCGGGATGAACATGGGAGCGCCAGAAGTCGGCATGCTCCAGATATTTCTCGGGGCAGTAACCGAGCAACCGCTTGATATTCTCGCTGATGAAGGTGGGGGCGTAGTCGTCCCGCGCCTTGAAGCTGTAGATCACCGACGGCGCCGTTTCCAGCAACGCAGAAAGACGCGCCCGTGCGGCGTCCTCGGCCTCTTCCGCCGCTTTTCGCGCGCTGATATCGCTCCACGAGCCGACGACCTCGAGAGGTGCGCCCCCTTTGTCGCGGACCAGACGTTGCTCGTCATTCACCCAGCAATAAGAGCCATCCTTGCGGCGGAAACGGTATTCGAGCGTCTGCCGGCCGGCGTCGAATAGAGTGTTCACCTCGGCGTCCACGCGCGCAAGATCGTCAGGATGAACGCGGTCATGCCAGAAACTGGGATTTTCGAGATATTCGCTCGGGCTGTATCCGAACAGACTCTCGATATTGTCGCTGATGAAGGTCGGCGCGAAATCGCCCGTCGCCTTGAAGCTGTAGATGACCGCCGGCGAGGCCGACAGTAGCGCCTTAGCACTCTCGTCACGCTCGCGCGCCGCGGTGTCCAAAACATCCTGTACGACTGCGGCGGCCTCGGCCGCGTCGACGCCAGGTCGCAACAGCTTGGCCAATGAGGCCGCGGCCCGTTCGGCATGCTGCTTCGAAGATGTCATCGGTTCCGGGTCTCAGTCCACATGAGCGGGACTTGGGCAAGTGAGGGGCATAAAGGTGATAGTGTCGGGGATGCCACGCGGAATCAATGCCAAGACACAGCTGCGCCGCCCCGCAACTCACCGGAAGGTTACCGGGACTTGGGGACCACTATCAGCCCAGAGGCGCACGGGCGTGTTCCCCGCCTGACGAGGCACCGGCCGCCTGATAGATTTGCCGCCGCCGGCCAACGGCCCGCGCGGTGGACGCCGCCCATCAGGCCGCCGGTTGCTTGATCCCTCGCGGGGCCGCCTGGCTCGTCGTCGTAAGCCTTACGGCGTCTCGGACGCCGGCTCCTCGGACATAGGCGCCTCGGCGGCCGGCGTTGCCGGCGCTGATGCCGGCGCCGCTGTCTTGCCGATGACGCAGTTGAACCATGGGCTGAAGTCACCCCACTCGCAATTATGCCTCTTGGTCTGAACGAAGGCAAAAATCGCAGCAATGATGATGAGAATGAGAATAATCCGCATGCAAGTTCCCTCCCGATTTGCGCCGGCGTAAACTATACGAACGCGGCCGAAACAAAAAGGGCCGGCTTGCGGACGATTCTTGATTTTACCCATTTGTCATACGATATGACTTTGATGAACGGGGCGCATGTTGTTGTCCCAAGCCGTTTTATTGCCCCATGTGCACGCCCAAGCTCATATCCCGTAAAACCTTCCTGAAGGCGGGCCTTGTCCTCGCGACGACCCCGCTTCTGCGCTATATGCCCGCGCATGCGGCCGAAGCCTCCGTGAGCGAGGTGGCGCCCGGGGTGTTCGTGCATCAAGGACGCTACGAGGTTCAGTCGCCCGACAATCGCGGTGACATCGCCAATGCCAGCTTCGTGGTCGGCAGCGAGGCGGTCGCCGTGATCGACACGTCGGGAAGCGCGGCGATGGGGCGGGACTTGCACGACGCCATCCGCGCCGTGACCAACAAGCCCATCCGCTACGTGATCAACACCCACATGCACCCGGACCATGTTCTGGGGAATGCTGCCTTCAAGCAGGACGCGCCCATCTTTGTCGGCCACTATAAGCTCGCGCGCGCCCTTGGTACGCGCAGCCAAGGCTACATCACCGCCAACAAGCAAATGCTGGGTGAGGCGGCGTTCGCGGGCAGCGAGATCATCCTGCCGACGCTGGCCATCAAGGAGCCGACGACGCTCGATCTCGGTGACCGCACGCTCCTGCTGGAGCCGCAAGCGACGGCGCATACCGACAATGATCTGATCGTCACCGATACCAAGACCAACACGCTATTTCTCGGCGATCTGCTGTTCTCGGTGCATGTGCCGACCATCGACGGATCGATCTCCGGGTGGCTTGCGCTGCTGGACGAGATGGGCAAGCGAAAGGCGGACCGCGTCGTCCCCGGCCATGGTCCCAAGACCATGGAGCTCCCGCAGGCGCTCGTGCCCGAGCAGCGCTATTTGGCGGCGATCGCCAACGACGTGCGCCGCCAGATCGCTGAAGGCAAGACCTTGGCGGAGGCGACAAAAACGGCGGGATTCTCGGAAAAGGACGCCTGGAAGCTGTTCGATCAGTACCATGTCCGCAACGTCACCGCGGCATTCGCGGAACTGGAGTGGGAGTGATATATTCCCACGAAGCACCTAACGAGGAGCACGGCACCATGCCCCAGCCTTTCATGGCTCACTCTTTCAAAAGCCTAGTCCGCAGCTGCGGCGTTGCCGCGCTCGTGGCCGCGGCGTTTTTCCTGGGCGGGGCAAGCGCCCAGGCCGACGAAAATGTCTGGCCTATCCTGAAGGAACAGGCCTTCGGCGACCGCCCAATCCAAGAAGAAGACGGCATGGTGGTGCTCGAGACCCCGTCCAAGGTCGAGGATGCGGCGATCGTGCCGTTGACCGTGCGGGTGCCGCCGTCAGTCCAGGGCAAGCTCAAGTCGCTGACGCTTTTCATCGACAAGAACCCCAATCCCAAGGTGGCGACCCTGACCTTCGGTCCGGCGGCCGGCATTGGCGGCGAGCGCAGCTTCTCCACCCGCGTGCGCGTCGATAATTTCTCGCATGTGCGCGCCATTCTGGAGACCGCGGACGGCAGCCTGCATATGACCACCAAGTTTTTGGCGGCGGCCGGCGGCTGTGCCGCCATGCAGGCGAAGGACCCCGACGCCGATAGCGCGAATATCGGCAAGATGATCGTCAGGACCTTTCCTCCGGCCCTTGAAATCGAGCCCGATCTGGGCGGCGCAAGTGATGATCAAGCATCCGAACGACAATGGCATGCAGCTCGACATCAACACGGCCAAGTTCATCCCGGCACGCTTCGTCAAGGAGATGACAGTGAAGCGCGACGGCGACGTCGTCTTCAAGATGGACAGCACGTTCTCGATTTCGACCAACCCGAACTTCCGCTTCACCTTCGGGCGCGGCGATCACAACGATCTCGATGTGATGATCGTCGATACGGACGGGACGGTGTTCGAGGGCCAAACCCGCGCCAAGGGTTCCTAAGACCCCGCGCCGGGACGTCAGCGCAGGACGTCAGCGCCTGACGCTATTCCGGCTGCTTGCTGGAATAGTAGATGTGCGCTTGAAGCAAAAAGTCCTCGGGGCGCTTGAGGAACAGGGTCCTCGCCGTCTCATTGCCGAAGCAATAGGTCTTCCCCTTATAGACGGTGGTCACGGAGCAATCGGTCTGGACGTCCTTGCCGAGCGCGAGGCCCATGACGCATTCCCCGTCGAACTCGCCGTCGGCGGTGTCCGCCGCGAATACGGTGCCGGCGGTGATCCCCAGCATGGCGGCGCCGGCAATGGCGCTGGCAAAGATGGCCCGTTTCATCGTTCTTTCCTCATAGGGTAGCGGCACCCCATTTACCGCCAACGCCGCGTACCAGCTGCAGCCGTTCAGGCGTCGCGAACAGCCTTGCCCAATTTCTTGAGAGCGGCGACCTCGCGGGCCCAGTCCTTGAACGGGCGGGCCGGCGTTCCGCCCATGCGCGCGCCGGCCGGCACGTCGTCTTTGACATGCGCCATGCCGGCAATCAACACGCCATCGCCAATCTTGACGTGCTCGACCACGCCGGAATGGGCGCCCATAATGACGAAGTCGCCGAGCTGCGCCGAGCCCGCGACACCTGACTGGGAGACGATGATGCAGTGGCGGCCGATAACGACGTTGTGGGCGACCTGGACCAAATTATCGATCTTGGTCCCGGCGCCGATCTTCGTGTCCGAGAGGAAGCCGCGGTCCACGGTCGAGTTTGCGCCGATCTCCACGTCATCGTCGATGACGACGCGGCCGATCTGCGGGATCTTGAAATGCCCCTGGGCACTCATGTCGTAGCCGAAGCCGTCCTGGCCGATGCGCGAGCCGGCATGGAGGGTAACGCGGTCGCCGATGAGGGCGTGCGTCACCGAGGCGCCAGGGCCGACATAGCAGCCGGCGCCCATGAACACGCGATAGCCGACAATGGCGCCGGCGGCGATGGTCGTGCCGGGGCCGATCCTCGCCTCCCGGCCGATGATCGCGCCAGGCTCGATGGTGACGCCCTCGCCGATCTCGGCCGTGGGATGGACGAGTTCGCCCGATGCCTGTGCCGACGACGCCGACGCACACGGCTCCAGCGCCGAGGGATACAGCAGGCCGACGGCCATGGCGAAGGCACGGTGCGGGGCGTCGGTCATCACCGTGGCGGCGCCGGCGGGCACCAAGCTCGCGTCACGGCGCTTGATGAGGCAGGCGCCCGCGCTCGTCGCCGCCAAGTCCACGGCATATTTCGGCCCGGTACAAAATGTGAGATGGGTCGCGGTCGCCTCGGTCAGAGGGCGCAGATCCTCGATCTCCGTGGTCCCGTCGCTCGCCCGGAGGAGCTCGGCGCCGACCGCGTCCGCAATCACCTGCAGGGCAACGGGGCGCGCGCGCTCGAAGAAGCCGGGATGGTTCACTTTAACTTCTCCAGTCTGCCGGAAGGTGCCGCGCGCTTGGCCAGCGGTCGGATCGGGGTGCGTGGCGGGATCATAGACCCTCGCCTCCCCTTCCTATAGCGGCATTTTCTGGGCGGGGGGGCGTCATAGGGCCGCTCGGGGCGGCCGCCCTAAAGCCCGTGTGCCGGCGCCGAATGCCGGGACCACCATCGGCTCTGGCCGTTATTGGTGGGCGCAGTAGGACTCGAACCTACGACCCGCTGATTAAGAGTCAGCTGCTCTACCACCTGAGCTATGCGCCCTAAGAATATCGCCTGCCTTCGCACGGCGCATCCGGGACGGGTGTTTTGGAACACCCGAGGGTGCTCCCCTTACCACTGCCCCGGTTGGCCTGTCCAGTTTGCCTTTGCCGAAGATGGCTTAGCCGGAAATGGCGGGCTCGGCCGCTCACCAAAGAGCCCCGGCCTCCTCGCGCCGCAAAGTGACCTTGCGATTGACATGGGCGTTGAGCACGAAGCCGAGGCCGATGATCATGGTCAGCATTGAGGTGCCGCCATAAGAGACGAGCGGCAGCGGCACGCCGACCACCGGCACGAGGCCCGTCACCATGGCGACGTTGATGAACACATAGGTGAACAGGCACAGCCCCATGCCGGCGGCGACGAGCCTGGCGAAGGTGCTGCGGCATCTGAGCGCCATATAGGTGATAAAAAACAGGGTCAGGAGATAGAGGGCGAGCAGCGCGATGGCGCCGACGAAGCCCATCTCCTCGGCGAACATCGTGAAGATGAAGTCGGTGTGCTTCTCGGGCAGGAAGTTGAGCTGGGCTTGCGTTCCTTGCATGAAGCCCTTGCCCATCAGTCCGCCCGAGCCGATGGCGATCTTCGACTGCAGGATGTGGTAGCCGGACCCCAGCGGGTCGCGCTCGGGATCGATGAAGGTCAGCACGCGCTCGCGCTGATAATCGTGCAGCGCCTCCCAGGCATGGGGCAGCGCCACGACGATGCCGACGATGACCGCGCCGAAATAGAACCAGCTCACCCCGGCGAGGAACAGAAGCCCGCCGCCGATCACCGCGAACAGCAAGGCCGTGCCGAGGTCGGGCTGGGCCAAGGCCAGCAGCAGCGGCAAGCCGATCATCAGGACGGGAGGCACCAGCGCATCGGGGCGCCAGATCTTCTCCGGCGGCAGCCACTGGTAGTAGCGGGCCAGCGCCAGGACCAGCGCCATCTTCATCATCTCCGCCGGCTGGAAGGTGAACTCGCCATAGCCGAGCCAGCGTCTGGCGCCGCCGCTCTCCACTCCGATCAGCGGCACCAGTAGCATCAGAAACAAGGCGGCGAGATAGAGCGGATAGGCGCCGCGCAGCCACCAACGCATGTCCGAGAAGGCCACGGCGAAGAGCAGCGCCAGCCCGAAGCAGAAGCGAACCACGTGGCGGCTGGCCCAGGGATCAAGCGCCCCGCCCGCCACCGAATACAGCGCCGCGGCACCGACCAGGACGATTGCCGTGACCAGCAGCAGGAAAGGCCAATTAAGCAGCAGGAGCTTCTTGCTCAAATTGAGCTTCGGTGCGGCCGTGTCGGCGAAGAGCAACTTCATCGGACCGGACCGGCCGCGGCGACCGCCGATGGCGCCGCGTCCTCGTTAGTGCTCACGAAGGTCGGCCGGCCGGCCGGATCGCGCAGCAGAAGCTCGGTCATCACGTCGCTGACGACGGGCGCCGCCGCGCGCGAACCGCCACCGCCATGCTCGACCACGCAAGCCGCGGCATAGCGCGGCGCGTTGGCCGGCGCAAAGGCAATGAACAGGGCGTGGGTCTCGCGTTCATAGGCCGACAGCTTATGCTCATTGTGCGAGCTCACGACCTGCGAGGTTCCGGTCTTGCCCGCCATCTGCACGTCACCCAGCTTCAAGGCCGAGCGGCCGGCGGTGCCGCCCTTCTCGTTGACCACGGCGATCATGCCGTTGCGGACAATCTCCAAATGCGCCGGGTCGAGATTGAGCAACGGCCATGGCTCAGTGTGGTCCCTCGACGACATCACAAGCTTCGGCCGCACGGCCCGCCCGGTCGCCACGCGCGCCGTCATCACCGCTAGCTGGAGTGGCGTGGTCGACACGAAGCCTTGACCGATGCCGGCGATCACCGTCTCGCCGGGATACCAAGCGTCGAATAGATTGGCGCGCTTCCACGCCCTATCGGGAATGAGGCCAGGCTTTTGTCCGGGAAGGCCGCAGTCATAGGTTTGCCCCAGCCCGAGCTCGCGCGCCACCAACGCGAGATGATCGATGCCCATGCGCTTCGCCGTCTCATAGAAATAGACGTCGCAGGACTGCTTGAGCGCTTGATGCACGTCGATGCCGCCGCCATGGCTCTTCCAGCAGCGAAAGCGCTTGCGGCCGACGGCGTAGCTGCCCGGACAGCGCATCGTCTCGTGCTCATCGATGACGCCGGCGGAAAGACCCGCGAGCGCGGTCACCACTTTGAAGGTCGACCCGGGCGGGTATTGCCCGCGCACGGCACGATTGTGCATCGGATGGTCGGGATTTCGCCCGAGCTCCTGCCACTTCTCCATGTCGACCTTGAAGGCGACATCGTTGGGATCGAAGGTCGGCGTTGACGCCATGACGAGAATGCCGCCGGTGACCACGTCGATGACGACGATCGACGCCACCCGGTGATCCTTGATGCGGTCGAGCGCCACGGTCTGGAGATGGTGGTCGATGGTCAGGACGATGTCCGTCCCCTTCGTGCTCGGCCGTGAGCCGAGTTCGCGCACGACCCGGCCGCGCACGTCGACCTCGTAGTTGATGGAGCCGGGACTGCCCCTGAGTTCGCGGTCGAAGGTCTTCTCCACGCCCGTGCGGCCGGTGCGGAAGCCCGGAAGCCGCATGACGGGATCGTCGTTGACCTCCTCCGTGCCGGCCATGCCGACATAGCCGACCACGTGGGCCATGGGACGGGAATGACTGTAAAGGCGATAGCCGGAGCGATCGGTGCGCATGCCGGGGATCTGCGGCGCCAGAACGTTGAGCAGCGCGAACTGGCGCCAGGACAGTCCTTCGGCGACGAGCACGGGGTAGTAGCCGCTCTGGCGGCGCGCCGACCGGGCGACGCGATCACGCGTGGCAGTCGAGACGGGCACGACCGTGGCCAGCGCGTCGAGGGTGCCGGACAGGCTCTTGCAGAACGCCGGCACCACGAGCACCCGTAGATTCTCCCGGTCCTCGGCGATGACCGTGCCGAAGCGGTCGTAGATGGCGCCGCGCGACGGCGCCACCAGCTGCATCGTCATCCGGTTCTCGTCGGACAACAGGCGATAGTCGGAGAGCTCGAGGATCTGCAGTTGATGCAGCCGCCAACCGAGCAGGCCGAACAGCCCCGCCTGGCCCGCGCCGACAAGCAGCGCTCGTCGTGAAAAGCGGTGGCGCTGTCGGCGCGCGTAGTCGGGCGGTTTCTTGGTCATGCGCCACCTCGAAAGATCGCGGTGCGCTCGGGCCCCAATCGGCCGTGCCTAATCCACAGCAGGCCGTACAGCACCACGGGAAACAACACCATCGAGGTCAGCGCGCCGAAGGCAATCGGCCACCAGTCGATCCAGCGGAAATAATAGAGCGAGGCGAGCAGCCAACCGAAACAGCCCAGCAGGCTCGACCAGCGCGATCCAGATGAGCCAATGGGTAACGAAATCGCGGCCCTCGCCGAGCGAACCGCTGCGCCCGCCCACGGTCGCGCCGATCAGGCTCATGAGCGCCCAATAGCCGAGCGGGCCGCCGCTCATCAGGTCGGCGAGAAGTCCGAGACCGGCCGCGGCGGCCGGCGGCAGCGCGGCACCGGGAATGGCGCGCCAGCAGAACACCATCATCACGACGACGAGGGGCAGGATGAACGTGGCATCGGCTGGCAATCCCCATGGCACCGCAGTGGCAACCACCGCAAACAATACAGACAGTGCCGGGAGGAACTTCGTCATCGCTCAGCCTGCGCCTGACTCCCTGGCGACATCCCACCGGCAGCCGCCGCATGCTCGACCACGGCGGCGACGGGCAGCGCCGCAGCGCGATGCCGTGGCCGCGTTGGTCATGTGGTGCCGGCGCCGCCGATAATGCGCCGGCGCCGCCAGCAACCGCGGGCGGATCGGAGCGCGTCAAGGCCGGCGTATCGAAGAACAGCACGCTGACCGCATCGAGCGAGTTCAGCTCGGCATAGGGCCGCACCGTGAACGCGCCTGGCGTGCCGCTCACCACGCCGACCCGCAAGTCCCGGGGCAGCACGCCGTCACTGCCGGACGTGTAGACTTCGTCACCGGCATAGAGCGCGGCGCCATCGGGGAGGAAATCGAGCTGGAGCTCGGCGCTGTTGTCGCCCGAGGCGATGCCGCGCACGCCGGCCGGTCCCACGAGAACCGGAATGCGGCTGTTCAGGTCGTTGAGCAGGAGGACGCGGGCGACGGAATCGCCGGCGTCCACCGTGCGGCCGACGAGGCCGTCGCCGTTGATGACGGCGTAGCCGATCCGCAAGCCGTCCTGGCGGCCGAGATTGATGAGAGCGCTGCGCACGAACGGGCCCCGCGCATCGGCGATGACGCGGCCCGTGGCGAACTGCGAGGCCCGGCTCCTCCACGGCGTTCAGCAGCGCCCGCAGATGGGCCACTTTCCGCTCAAGGAGCTTGGTGCGCCATTCCCACTGCTTGAGCGCGTCATTCTCCTGCTTGAGGCGATCGACCTCGTCAAAGGCGGCGACATAGAGCTGGACGCGCTCCATGGCGCGGCGCGCCTCGATGGCCGGGAAGGACGCGGCCTCGAGCAAGGGGGCGGTCAGATCGACCAGACCGTCGCGGGTGTCGGCGATCACGCCGTGGCCGATGCGGCTCAACACCAGCAGGACGGCGCATAGGAAATAGAGCCCGAAACTGAGCAACTCCACCGGAGCCCGCCAAGAGGACCGGTGCCTGCGAAACAATGGTGAGCCGCGCTCGCGCATTTTTGCGTTCACTCTTGGAACGCCAAGACGGCGTTCACTCCCCTTCTTGGCCGCCGGCTGCGTGAGCCGACAGCCGATTTCCTGTCGCCCTGTCAGGGCTTGATCAGCAGATCGGCCATTTCGTCCAACCGCTCCAGAGCCATGCCCGTCCCTCGGACCACGCAGCGCAGCGGATCTTCGGCAATCTTGAATTTCACGCCGGTCTCTTGTTGCAGCCTGACATCGAGCTTATCGAGCAGCGCGCCACCCCCGGTGAGATAGATCCCGGCGTCGCAGATATCGGCGGTCAGTTCAGGCGGCACGTCGGCCAGAGCCTGGCGGATGCCGCCGACGATCTGCTGGATCGGCAAGGTCAAGGCATCGGCAATCTCGTGCGGCCCAAGCGTAATCTCGGTCGGGAAGCCGCGCTGCAGGTCGCGCCCCTTGATCGTAATGGCCACATGCGTGCCGTTCGCCTTGGCGACGGCGGATCCTGCCTCTTTCTTGATGGCCTCGGCATTGGTGGCGCCGATCAGCAGATGATGCTTGAAGCGCGCGTAGTTGACGATCGCCTCGTCCATGGAATTACCGGCGGTGCGAATCGACTTCGAATAAATCACGCTGCCCATGGACATTACGGCGATGTCGGTGGTTCCGCCGCCGATGTCGACGATCATGGAGCCGCGCGGCTCCTTGATCGGCAGGCCGGCGCCGATCGCCGCCGCCACCGGCTCCTCGATGAGATAGACGCGCCGCGCGCCGGCGGACAGGCCGGCCTCATGCACCGCGCGGCGCTCGACCGAGGTGGCGCTCGCCGGCACGCAGATCATGATGCGCGGGCTGCCGAAAATCCGCCGCTTGTTCACGCGGCGGATGAAATATTTGATCATCTCCTCCGCCGCGGCGAAGTCGGCGATCACGCCGTCGCGCAGCGGTTGGACCGTCTCGATCTTTGTGGGCGTCCGCCCCAGCATCGTTTTGGCCTCATGGCCGGCGGCGATGACCTTGCGGTCCTCACCGCGCATCTCAATGGCGACCACGGAAGGCTCGTCGAGAACGATCCCCCGTCCCGGCACGTAGACGACCGTGTTCGCCGTGCCGAGGTCGATGGCCATGTCCGCAGAGACAGAGCCCAAGACCCACGAGAACATGCAACCCGCCCCAATCGGCTCGCCGCATCACGGGAGCCCTTAAACGCCACTGATACTTGCGCGAGGCAGAAAATAAGGCAGTTCCAACGGGTTCGGCCCGCAGCCGCGCGCAAATGCATGTTGCGTCAAATCTTAGTGACGAGCAATGCGTGATGCGCCCGTTTTGAAAAAACTCTTCGCTTGACGCGCCCGGCAAGACATCCGGCACCGGCCCGAAAGCGAATTGTGGCGAACGCGGGGCGACGGCTCGTCTCAGTCATCCGAGCCGGCAAAGTCGAGCGCGGCCGCCGGATTCCAGACGCCGCGCTGCGTCTTTGCACGACAGTTCGGCGAATGCCGATGACATGACGTGCAGCTTACGAGGCGAGCATGGTCTCCGGCTTCCGCCGCGCGCCACGGGCCATGAGCTTGTTCAGGGCACTGACATAAGCCCGGGCCGAGGCCACCATGGTGTCGGTGTCGGAGCCCCGCCCCGTGGCGATCTTGCCGTCGGCCTCGAGCCGCACCATAACCTCGGCCTGGGCGTCGGTGCCCTCGGTCACCGCGCTCACCTGATAGAGCGCCAGCCGCGCCTCGTGCGGCACCAGCGCCCGGATGGCCTGGAAGGTGGCATCCACGGGACCGTCGCCGACCGACTCATAGGTGTGCTGCTTGCCGTCCACGTCGAGCGTGATGGTCGCCTTTTGCGGGCCGCCGGTGCCGGCGATCACGGTCAGCGCCACGACCTTGATGCGGTCATGGGCGGAGGCGATCTCCTGATCCACCAAGGCCTCGATGTCCTCGTCATAGACATGCTTCTTGACGTCGGCCAAGGCCTTGAAGCGCACGAAGGCGTCCTCGAAGGCATTGCCGCCCAGCTCGTAGCCGAGCTCCTTCAGCTTCTCGCGGAAGGCGTGGCGCCCGGAATGCTTGCCCATCACCAGCGAGGATTCCTTCAGGCCGACGCTTTCCGGCGTCATGATCTCGAAGGTCCCGGCATGTTTCAGCATGCCGTCCTGGTGGATGCCGCTTTCATGGGCAAAGGCGTTCCGGCCGACGATGGCCTTGTTGTATTGCACCGGGAAAGCCGTCACCCGCGACACGAGCTTCGAGGCCCGGGTCAGCATGGTGGTGTCGATGCCGGTCCAGACCCGCATGGCATCGGCGCGGGTCTTGATGGCCATGACGATCTCTTCCAACGCCGCATTGCCGGCGCGCTCGCCAAGCCCGTTGACGGCGCATTCCACCTGACGGGCCCCGGCGCCGACGCCCGACAGGGAGTTGGCGACCGCCAGGCCGAGATCGTTGTGGCAATGGGTGGAGAAAACGATCTCGTCGGCGCCCGGCACGCGCTCCAGGAGCATGCGGATGAGCCCGGCGAACTCGTCCGGCGTGGCGTAGCCCACGGTATCGGGGATATTGACGGTGGTGGCGCCGGCCTTGATGGCCGCCTCGACGCAAGCGCACAGGAAATCGGCCTCGGTGCGGGTGGCGTCCATGGCCGACCATTCCACGTCGTCGGTATGGCCGCGCGCCCGGGTCACCGACGCGGTCACCCGCTCGAGCACCTCCGCCTTCTCGATGCCCATCTGATATTTGCGATGGAGCGGCGAGGTGCCGATGAAGGTGTGGATACGGCCGCGCTTGGCGGGCTTGATGGCCTCGGCACAGACGTCGATGTCCTTCGTCTGCGCGCGGGCCAGGCCGCAAATCACCGAATTGGAGGCGCGGCGGGAAATCTCCTGCACGCTCTCGAAGTCGCCTTGGCTGGCGATCGGGAAGCCGGCCTCGATGATGTCGACGCCCATCTCGTCGAGCAGCTCGGCCACCTCCAGCTTCTCATCGAAGGTCATGGTGGCGCCGGGGCATTGCTCGCCGTCTCGCAACGTCGTGTCGAAGATCGACCACGCGGTCCTTCTCGCTCGCGTGGCGGCTCTTGCGGTGCTTGGCTTTCGTCGGAATCCATGTGTCTCGTCCTTAGGCTTAAGCAGGCGCCAATCTATCATGATCGGCAGCCGCTAATGTTCCGTTGCTCGGCTGCTGCTTGATCCCCCTGAACGCCCGCCTCGGCCGAAACCAAGACTGCCGGAGCTCAGGGGCGGCTAAGGAGGAGAAGCTCGAGGGGAAGCGCGCGCGCGGAAGCCGCCAGCGGGAAACCGCCGGTTTTCAGCCTCATCTGGTCGTTCAAGCGCTGCATCACAAACCTCTTGGCGCGGGCCCAAGGGCGCCGGCCGTTCAATGAAAATAGTGCGAACCCGATCCCGGGGCAAGGGCAAGCGGCTGTGTTGCCGCGACGCAGGGCGTCCGGGATCTGCTGAACCCCCTCGACATGAGGGGGTGGCGCGCCGCTTCGGCGCAAATCCTATGGCTTCCGCGATCCGTTGGAAGGATCGCGGCGTGCGCCTCGACGGCGCGCCAGTCACGGCGTCTCCGGCGTTGGGCCCCGCTTCAATCCCGGACTGTCTGTCCGGGATCTAACTGCCAGCTCCTGGCGGGGACTCCTAGTGGTCCCGGGGGGAGCTCCGATGCCGCCCGGGTGCCTCGTTGCGTTCGAGACCCGCGGGCGCCGCGCCCCGTCCCGCATCTCACGACGCCTCGCGAAAGCGCCCCTCAACGGACGAGGTGGTGGGAGTGTAAGGCAGGTTTGACGGGCGGGGATAAGGTTCGCCGGGCATGCTGAGGAGCGCATCGTAAAATGCGCGCCACGAAGGATGAGGCCTTACCCTTCGAAACACGTCCCCGGACCAAGCCCGGGGCCGTCCTAGGGTGAGGATCGGCGCCGAGAGACTTAGAAGTCGAACAGGGCGCGGGTGATCGCGTTGACGGCGTCTTCCTGCCGAGCTCGGCCCCGCCGGTAGACCGGCCGCTGGTCGGTCTCGGCCACGACTTCGTCGTTGCCCGGCAGGTCGTAAGGTACCGCTTGTCCCTTCAGCCCGGCAAGGACCCTGCGGTCGTGACCGTAGAGATCGCGGTACTGCTTGAGTGAGCCGTCCTTATCCACCACCGCCGTGAAATAGGTGAGGTAGACGGGGATGTGCTGCTTCAGCGCAACATGATTGTCATCATAGCCATTGAGGGCCGAGGCTACCTGCCCGGCCGTCCAGTTTTGATCATGGTTCAGCAGAACGGTCGCAAATTGATCGGGATTCTGCACGCGCATGCACCCATGGCTCTCGGCGCGGATCTCCTTGGCGAAGAGCTGCTTCTGCGTGGTGTCGTGCAGGTAAACGTCGTGCGTGTTCGGAAAGCGGAATTTTACCAGTCCAAGCACGTTGCGCGGTCCCGGCGGCTGGTAGAGCTCGTATCTGCGGATATCGGTCTGGCTCCAGTCGATCGAGTCCGGATCGATGTCGCGCCCATTGACGCCACGAATGCGCAGGTCCTGACGTCGGAAGATGGACGTATCCTGGCCGCCGCCAAAGAAGCCGCCGCCGCCGCGGTGGAGATAGGGTGCGATTTCCTCCGTCTTGATGGAGTTCGGCACATACCAGTTCGGACGGAAGACGATCTCCTCCATCTCGTCATTGATGATGGGTGTCTGCTTGTTGATCTTGCCCACGACCACCCGCGTCTCATGGATCGGTTCGCCATCCTTAAAGACGCGGACCTTGAACTCGGGGATGTTCACGTTGACGTAGAATTGACCGAGATCCTGGGGCATCCAGCGCCAGCGCTCCATGTTGACGAGGAGGAGGTCGATCTTCTCCCGGCCACTGGCCTGAACCGGCGCCGACTGACCGTTGAGCATGCGGCGCGTGCCGGAGCCAACCATGCCGTCGGGTGATCCGCCATGGGCGATCTGGAACTTCCGAACGGCCTCGCGCAACCCTTCGTCGAACTGAGTCTCGCTGACGCCCGCCGCTGCCGGCGCGTCGAGCCGTTGTCTTAAGAGCGCCACTTGGGGATTGTCGACGCCGAACTTGAGCAGCGGCCCGTCGGGGATGACGACGATCTCGGGCGTGGGCGTCTGCGGGGCGCTGCCTCCGCGGGCGGCGAGAAGCTGCTGCCGGAGCGCCTCGAACTGCGGCTGGCTCGGCTGGAAACTGCGCAAATAGGCAGCCGGGTCGGAGCGGATGGCGATGAAGCTGATCACCTCGGCCGGATTGGGCAGAAACAGGGTCGGGTCGAGATTCTTGCTCAGGCTCTGCGGATTGAGACGGCCGCCGCGGGCATCCTTGGCATATTCGACCACGGCGGCGCTGATCTTGATCTCGGCGTCGGCAAACCGGTCCGTCGCGCCCGGATCGGCGGGGTTGAGGCCGGTGACGTCGGGCAGGTGATAATCGGCGGCGCGCAGGCCGTAATCGTCGGCCTTGGCGATCTCGGCCATGACAGCCTTGCCCTTAGCGGTCAGGCCGGTCTCGTCGACCCAGATCAGCCGCTGATCGGGGAGCGAATAATATTCCGCGAGGGCGATTTGCTCGGCCGCATCGCGCATGGACTGGGCCGCGAGCCGATCCTGGATGGCGATTCTGACCGCTTCGGACCGGGTGATGAGCGAGGACGGCCCATCGGGCTCCGCTGCGAGTCCAGGCAGGCTGAACGACGCGACGAGAACGAGCCCTAATGCGATTCGCCTCATGGTCTGGTCCCCCTGGCCATCAAAGGCTCCGAAATCTTGATTTAAAGGCCTTGCGAACAGGCCTTTCCCTGGGACGATTATGCCCCGTGAGTCCATATGAAACCACCCAATTCGGGCCCTTAGGGGGCAAACTGAGGCATTCAGGCCACAGCCGCCGGAAACTCGCACCCCGTCTTGCCCTGGCTCGCCACGGCCATCTCATGCAGCCTATGGGCAAAGCAGGGTCGGAAGAGCGGGCTTTGCCGGGCTACTCCTGGCCCGGAACGAGCTTCATGGCCAGCGCCGTGTCGAGAAACTCGACCAGCGAGACTATCTTGCCGTTCTCCACTTCGAGGAAATGGGCGACCTCCGTGGTCGACTCACCCTTGGTCTTCGTGTCGCGCACGGTGGCGCGCCAGCGGACGGCCGCCACATTGCCGCTGACGAAGAGATCGAGAATGGTGAAGTCGCTGAGCCGAAAATTGGCGATCATGGCCTCGAACCGGGCCATGATCTTGGCATGGCCGATGACCGGCGCCGTCAGCGCGCCCCATTCGGGAGAGCCGGCGATCCTGAAACTGGCGTTGTCGGCGTAGCCCTGCCTGAGCACGTCCATGTCGCCGGCGACCCGGGCGGCGCAAAGCCGCCTGATCAGCGCTTCGACGTCGCCGCGGTCGGCCATGTCTGACTCCTAGCTATCGGTGCGGCGGCGTTTCGGCGGCGCGGCGCGGCGCTTAGCGGTGGCCTTCTTAGCAGGCGCGGGCTTCTTGTTGTCTTGCGCCCGTTCAGGCCTGAGCGCGAGATCGCCGTCGGGCAGGCTCACGAAAATCAGCACAGCGAGCACGGTCACATAGAAGCGGAAGGCGGCGTCCTGGCCGTTCCAGGTCTGCGACTGCCACATGGCGAACCATTCGCCGGCCACCACCATGAAGCCGAAGAACCAGACGAGGAAGGCGGCAAGCCCGGCGGCCACGACGAGTCCCTTGCCCTGATTGAAGACTGCGGCCGGCGCATTGCGGAGCTGAATCAGCCGGATGGCGCCGGCGAGAAACAGAATGCCGGTCACGGCCTCGGCGGCGATGATCAGCGCATAGCCGACCTGCCAAAGTGTCGGGTTCGTGACCGACCGGTACATCAGCGCGTTGCCGGCAAAGGTCGTGTCCATGCTCATCACATGCTGCACGAACAGATAGTTGGTCTCGTAGTCGGTGATGTTGTCGAAGGCGACGAGCAGGCAGAAGGCCGCGAGACACAGCGCCATGACGATCTTGGCGTAGCGGGTGATCAGCATTCAGGCCCCCTGCTCCGGCTCATGTAAAAGAAAATGGCCGCAGAACTTCCGCGGCCATTGTCGCTCAAAATCGCGGTGACGCGAAGGGTCAGTTCTTGTCCTTGTCGACCATCTTGCGCTCGGCGATCCACGGCATCATGTCGCGCAGCTTCTTGCCGACGACTTCCATGTCGTGGCTGTCGCATTTGGCGCGCATGGCCTTGAAGCTCGGCTGATTGATCTTGTTCTCCAGCATCCACTCCTTGACGAACTTGCCGGACTGGATGTCGGTCAGCACGTCCTTCATGGCGGCCTTGCTCGCCTGGTTCACCACGCGCGGGCCGGAGACATATTCGCCATACTCGGCGGTGTTGGACACCGAGTAGTTCATGTTGGCGATGCCGCCCTCATAGATGAGGTCGACGATCAGCTTCACCTCGTGGACGCATTCGAAATAGGCCATCTCCGGCGCATAGCCCGCCTCGATCAGCGTCTCGTAGCCGTTGCGCATCAGCTCGACCAAGCCGCCGCACAGCACCGACTGCTCGCCGAACAGATCGGTTTCGCATTCCTCGCGGAAGGTGGTCTCGATGATGCCGGCCCGGCCGCCGCCGATGGCCGAGGCGTAAGATAGCGACAGATCATGCGCGTTGCCGGTGGCATCCTGGGCGATGGCGACGAGGCAGGGCACGCCGGCGCCGCGCAGATATTCGGCGCGCACCGTATGGCCCGGGCCCTTCGGCGCCACCATGCAGACGTCCATGTCGGGGCGCGGCTCGATCAGGTTGAAATGAATGTTGAGACCGTGGGCGAAGAACAGCGCCGCGCCCTCTTTCATGTTGGGCTTGAGGTCGTTCACCCAGATCTCGCCTTGCAGCTCGTCCGGGGTGAGCATCATCACCACGTCGGCCCATTTGGCCGCCGCCGGCACGTCCATGACCTTGAGGCCGGAGCCTTCGGCCTTGGCGGCGGATTTGGAGCCGGGGCGCAGATCCGACGGCCACGTCGGCCACGCCGGACTCTTTCAGGTTCAGCGCATGCGCGTGTCCCTGGCTGCCATAGCCGATGATGGCGACCTTCTTGCCCTTGATCAGATTGAGATCGGCATCCCGATCGTAATAAACGCGCATACCTATTCCCCTGGCCTAGTGAATTCCTGCGTGAATGGTTCGGCCCGGGTTGTGCCGTCCGGGCCGCGAAAAGACAAGTGCTTGCCTACATCTGCTCCGAGCCGCGGGCGATGGCGGCGAGGCCCGTACGGCAGACCTCGACCAGGCCGAGCGGCTGCATCAGCACGATGAACTGCTCGATCTTGGACTGGCGCCCGGTGATCTCGAACACGAAATGCTCGGTCGAGGCGTCGATGACCTGCGCGCGGAAGGCCTCGGCCAGGCGCAAGGCCTCGACCCGCTTCTCGCCCTTCCCCGCCACCTTGACCATGGCCAGCTCCCGCTCGATGGGATGGCCGAGCACCGTCAGATCGGTGACCGAGTGGATGGGTATCAGGCGGTCGAGCTGGTTCTTGATCTGCTCGATGACCATGGGCGTGCCGGTGGTGACGATGGTGATGCGCGACAGATGCGCCTCGTGCTCGGTCTCCGACACGGTGAGCGACTCGATGTTGTAGCCGCGGCCCGAGAACAGGCCGATGACGCGCGCCAGCACGCCGGGCTCGTTGTCCACGAGCACGCTCATGGTGTGGGTCTCGGGCTTCTCGACTGTCGTCTCGAGCGAATAGGCGGATCCGGGTTGCGCCATCACACCATCACCTTGCCTTCTTCGGTGATGGCGTTCTGCAGATCCTCATCGGTCAGGTCGTCGCCCAACAGCATGTTGTTATGCGCCTCCCCGCTCGGGATCATGGGGAAGCAATTGGCGTGCTTGTCGACACGGCAGTCGAAGATGACGGGCTTCGGCGTGGCGAGCATCTCCAAAATCTTGTCGTCGAGCTCCGACGGCTTCTCGGCGCGGATGCCGACGGCCTGGTAGGCCTCCGCCAGCTTGACGAAGTCGGGCAGCGCCTCGGAATAGGAGTGCGAATAGCGGCCGCCATGCAGCAGTTCCTGCCATTGGCGGACCATGCCCATATATTCGTTGTTCAGGATGAAGATCTTGATGGGCAGGTCGTACTGCACCGCCGTCGACATCTCCTGCATGGTCATCTGCACCGACGCCTCGCCGGCGATGTCGATGACGAGACTGTCTGGATGGGCCATCTGCACGCCGACCGCGGCGGGGAGCCCATAGCCCATGGTGCCGAGGCCGCCGGAGGTCATCCAGCGGTTCGGCTCGTCGAAGTGGAAGAACTGGGCCGCCCACATCTGATGCTGGCCCACCTCCGTCGTGATGTAGACATCCTTGTCACGCGTCAGCGCATACAGCCGCTCGATGGCGTATTGCGGCATGATCACGTCGTCACGCTTGCGGTAATGTAGGCTCTTGCGCGCACGCCAAGTGTCGATCTGGTCCCACCAGGTCTTCAGCGCCGGCTTGTCGACTTTCAGATTCTTGGCCTTCCAGGCGCGGAGCATCTGGTCGAGCACATGGGCGCAGTCGCCGACGATGGGGATGTCGACGCGGACATTCTTGTTGATGGACGAGCGGTCGATATCGACATGGATCTTCTTGGAGCCCGGCGCGAAGGCGTCGAGCCGCCCGGTGATGCGGTCGTCGAAGCGCGCGCCGATGCAGATCATCACGTCGCAATCATGCATGGCGTTGTTGGCCTCAAAGGTCCCATGCATGCCGAGCATGCCGAGCCATTGCTTGTCGGAGGCCGGATAGGCGCCGAGACCCATCAGTGTCGAGGTGATGGGGTAGCCGGTCAGACGCACGAGCTCACGCAGGCGCTCGGTGGCGAGCGGCCCGGAATTGATGATGCCGCCACCGGTATAGAAGATGGGGCGCTTGGCATTGGCCATGAGCTCGACGGCGGCCGCGACGGCGGCTTCATCGCCCTCCACCGCCGGGCGATAACTTTTATGCTGGGAGTTGGACAGCCCGGCATAATTCCCTTCGGCGAACTGGATGTCCTTGGGGATGTCGACGACGACCGGACCGGGACGCCCCGAGCGCGCGACGTAGAACGCCTCGTGCATGACGGTGCTGAGCTGGTTCACGTCCTTGACCAGATAATTATGCTTGGTGCAGGGCCGCGTGATGCCGACCGTGTCGCATTCCTGGAACGCGTCGTTGCCGATGAGATGGGTCGGCACCTGGCCGGTGATGCACACGACGGGAATCGAATCCATCAGCGCGTCGGTCAGGCCGGTGACGGCATTGGTCGCGCCGGGACCCGAGGTCACCAGCACCACGCCGACCTTGCCGGTGGACCGGGCATAGCCTTCCGCCGCATGGACGGCGCCCTGCTCGTGGCGGACCAGGATGTGCTTGATGCGGTCCTGCTGGAACAGCGCGTCATAGATCGGCAGCACGGCACCGCCGGGATAGCCGAAGATATGCTCGACGCCTTGGTCGGCGAGAGCTTCCAGGACAATCTGGGCGCCTGTCATCGGGCGGGACATGTCTCTACTCACTGGCAAAACCGGACCACCGCGGCCGCAAACGGCCGCTGTCCGGTAGAATATATAAAGAAGGGCGGGAAACGCCGGATTAAGGCGGGCACCCTAAGCGCTGTGTGACACAGGGTCAACGGCAAATGCGAATGAATGACAAGATCGGCATGGCTTTACTTTCCATATATTACCGTTTCTGGCCCTACGCCTGTTCGTTTATTGCGCGCCGCTCAGATCCCCAGGCCTCCACGGCCCCGGCGCCAATAACCGTCCTAGACAACGGCGTACGATCCGCCTATGTCCCTACCGCTTCGAGGGGCCGCGGCGCCACGACAATGGCGCTCACGCGTATGCCAACCATCCTCTTCCCAGTCATTGGTCGGAATGCAGCCGTCCGCTAGCTCAGAAACTCATGCCGCACACGGCAATGACGTCCCGGCGCTCTCCAAAGGCGCGTTCTGGGGGCTGACTTTCGGCTCGATCGGCGTCGTCTATGGCGACATCGGCACGAGCCCACTCTACGCGTTGCGCGTGGCCGTGCTGGCTGCCGGCGGCGAGCACGGTATCGTCACCCAGGCGGCCGTGTTCGGCGTGCTGTCGCTGATTTTCTGGTCGCTGATCGTCGTCGTCACGCTGAAATACGTGCTGATCCTGTTGCGCGCCGACAATAACGGCGAAGGCGGCACGCTGGCGCTCACGGCGCTGGCCTTTACCGCGGTCGGCCGGCGCACGCCCTTGGTGCTGGCGCTTGGCATTCTCGGCGCGTCGATGTTCTACGGCTCGACACTGATCACCCCGGCGCTGTCGGTGCTGTCGGCGGTCGAAGGCCTCAACGTGGCAACGGAGGCGTTCGCGCCTTACGTGCTGCCGCTGACGGTCCTCGTCCTCGTGTTGCTGTTCTCCGTCCAATCCCACGGCACCGCGCGCGTCTCGACCTATTTCGCCCCGATCACCACGGTTTGGTTCCTGGTGCTCGCTATCGCCGGGGCGGCAGGGATCGCGGACAATCCGCGCGTGCTCCAGGCGCTCAACCCCTATTACGGCATCGAGTTTCTGATGACCCATGGCCTAATCGGCCTGGTGACGCTGGGCGCGGTGTTCCTCGTGGTGACCGGGTCGGAGGCGCTCTACAACGATCTCGGCCATTTCGGGCGCAAGCCCATTCAGACCGCGTGGCTCTATCTCGTGCTGCCCGCGCTGCTGCTCAACTATTTCGGCCAAGGCGCGCTGGTGCTGGCGCATCCCGAGATGATCGAGAACCCCTTCTTTCTCCTGTTCCCGTCATGGGCGCTCTATCCCATGGTCGGGCTGGCCACCATGGCCACGGCCATCGCCAGCCAGGCCGTCATTACCGGCGCTTATTCGATCACCCGCCAAGCCATGCAGCTCGGCCTGCTGCCGCGCATGGAGGTGCGTCACACCAGCGAGTCTCAGGCCGGGCAGATCTATATGCCGCGGGTCAACTGGCTGCTGCTGGTCGGCGTCCTGCTGCTGGTCTTCATGTTCCGCTCGTCCAGCGAACTGGCCTCGGCTTACGTGCTGGCCGTGGCGGTGGTGGCCTGGGTGGCGGGCATTCTCGGCTTCATCGTCATGTGGAAGCTATGGCGGTGGAAACTCGTCTGGGTCATCGCGGTGATGGCGCCGCTCATCTTCGTCGACACGGCCTTCGTCATGGCGAGCACGCTCAAGCTGGTCGAGGGCGCCTGGCTGCCGGTTCTGGTCGGCATGATCCTGGTGGCCGTCATGATCACGTGGCGGCGCGGCACGCGGCTGCTCGCCCAGAAGACGCGGCGCGTGGAGGTTCCGTTCGAGCCGTTGATCAAGAGCCTCGAGGAACGGCCGCCTCATATCGTGCCGGGGACCGCCGTGTTCCTCACCTCCGACCCCGACTTCGCGCCCACGGCGCTGTTGCATAACCTCAAGCATAACAAGGTGCTGCACGAGCAGAACGTCATCTTGACCATCGTCAACGAGGACATTCCCCGAGTAAGCTCAGAAAACCGGGTGCAGATGGAGACGATGAGCGACAAGTTCATGCGGCTCAATTTGCATTTCGGATTCGTGGAGCGGCCCAACGTGCCCAAGGCGCTGGCCATCGCCCGCAAGCAGGGCTGGCAATTCGACATCATGTCGACGTCGTTCTTCCTGTCGCGCCGCTCGGTGCGGCCCGACGTCCGCTCCGGCATGCCGCCGTGGCAGGACCAGCTCTATATTTTCCTGGCGCATAACGCCAACGACGCGTCGAGCTATTTCCAGCTGCCCACCGACCGGGTGGTGGAGATCGGCACCCAAGTTACGGTCTGACGTGTCACAGGGTTGACGCGCTAACGCAGATTTCGCTTCGCCGCCGCGACCGCCGCGGCGCCGTCGGGCACCCACTCCCAATCCGCCATGAACCGCTTGGCCCACGTCATTTGCCGCTTGGCGTAGCGCCGGCTCTCGGTCTTGGTCTTGGTGGCAGCGGCTTCGAGGGGCACCGTGCCGGCAAGATGCGCGGCAAGCTCGCGCACCCCGTGGGCCCGCATGGCTGGAAGCCCCGGGTCCAACTGCAGGTCCATCAGCGCCGCGACCTCGTCGAGGACGCCTCCGGCGATCATGCGGTCGAAGCGCCCATCGATGGCCGCATAAAGCGGCTCGCGTTCCGGCGCGACGACGAGTTTCAGCACCGCATCGCTCGTAAAAATGGGCGTGCCCGCCGTACCCTGCCACTCGGCGAGCGACACGCCGGTGGCATCGATCACCTCGAGCGCGCGGACGACGCGCTGCGGGTCGGTGGGAGAGAGCCGCGCGGCCGTGACGGGATCGCGGGAGGTGAGCTCGCGGTAAAGCTCCTCGGGACCTGACGTCTCGAATAGAGCGCGCCAGCGCTCGCGCGTCTCGGCCGGGATGTCGGGGATGGGCGACAAGCCTTCGACAGCCGCCTTGAAGTAGAGGCCGGTGCCGCCGACGAGAATGGGCAGACGCCCCTCCTCTCGCGCCTGCGCCATGGCGGCGGCCACATCCTCCAGCCAGCGGCCGACCGAATAGGCCTCGCGCGCGGGCACCGTGCCGTAGAGACGATGGGGCGCCGCGGCCAGATCGGCGGGGCTGGGGCGCGCCGTGAGCACGTCGAGCTCGCGATAGACCTGCATGGAATTGGCGTTGATGACGGTGCCGCCGAGGCGCTGGGCAAGCGCTAACGCGGCGCCCGATTTGCCGCTCGCGGTGGGACCGGCAATGAGGATGGCGTTGATCATGTCCGGCAAGGCGTCATTTGGTGCAGAGCCAGGGCCGGCTCCACAGCCGGTAGACGCCCCAATAGCCGTTCTCGACGGCAAAGCCGAAGCCGAGCAACTCCTTGGCCCAGTCGCCGTCGCCGCCAAGGGTCCCGCTCAAGGCGCGGCTGAAGGCATATTCGTCGTTCCACTTGTCCTTCTGCTCGGCGATGAAGGTCTCGATATAGTCGCCGAGGGCAATTGGCTGCTCGGGCAGCGCGGCGGCTTCCGGGTTCGCCCGGAACAGAGAGGCAAGCGCCGCTTTCGATACGAGGCGCACCTGATGGAGATAGCGGTCGTCGATGGTGTCGACGGTGGCGTCCCAGAACACGGCGTAGGTCTTGCTCACCAGGCGGACGCCGATGAGCTCGAGCGCGCCGCGCAGTTTCTTGAGGTCGGCGCCGTCGTCGAAATAGAGCACGCCGCTTCCCGGCTCCTGGGTCGGCGCGTTCAGCATCGGGTTGGCGCCGGGCGCATCGAAGCCGTAATAGCTCGGCTCCGGGGAGTCGCCATAGGGCCGCACGATCAATGGCGCGCCGAGGCCGAGGCCCTGCGGCAACCATTGGGAGAGATCGCCCGGCATCACGCGGAGCTCGCGTCCGGGCCAGCCGGGATCGAGAATGGTGACGCTTGCGGACGGCTCCGTCATGGCAAGCCCTTTCCGTCGCGGTGCCGGGCCGTCAGCTCGTCGGCACGGCGACGAAGCGCAGTTCACCCTTGGCGTCGGAGAGCAGCAGCAGCACCCGCCCGCGCCCCGAACGCTTGACCGCTTGCAGCCTCGTGACGACATCCTGGGGCTGGCGCACCTCTTCCTGCGTGACCTCGACGATCACGTCGCCGGGCTTGACGTTTTTCTGCGCCGCCGGGCTGTCGGGCGCGACGCCGGTGATGATCACACCCTCAATGGCCTCGGTGATGCCGTATTGGCTGCGCAACGCGTCGGTAAGCGGAGCGATGGTGAGCCCGAGGAGATCCTCGCCCTCGGGCTTGAGCTCGTCGGCTGGAGTCCTCGTCCTCAACGACGTCCTCGGCCTCGTCCTCTTCGTCCTCGGGGAGCCGGCCAATCTTCACCGTGATGTCGATGGTCTCGCCGTTGCGCATCAGTTGAAGCGGAATGTCCTTGCCGATCGGCGCGCCGACCACGGCACGCGGCAGATCGCGCATATTCTCGATGACCTGACCGTCGAATTTGAGGATCACGTCGCTCGCCTTGACGCCCGCTGTGGCGGCGGGACCGTCCGGCGACACTTTAGCGACCAGGGCGCCCATCGGCGCCCGCAAGCCGAGGCTGTCGGCAATCTCCTCGGTGACGTTTTGCACATGGACGCCGAGCCAGCCGCGCCGCGTCTCGCCATATTCCTTGAGCTGATCGATGACCTTGATGGCGCTGTTGGACGGCACGGCAAAGCCGATGCCGATGGAACCGCCGGTCGGCGAGATAATGGCCGTGTTCACGCCGATCACGTCACCGTCCATATTGAACAGCGGACCGCCGGAATTGCCGCGATTGATGGCCGCGTCGGTCTGCAGGAAGTCGTCATAGGGCCCGGCATTGATGTCGCGCTTGGTGGCCGAGATGATGCCCACGGTGACGCTGCCGCCGAGGCCGAACGGGTTGCCGATGGCCATGACCCAATCGCCCACCCGCATCGCCGACGAGTTGCCGAAGGCCACCGCTTTGAGCGGGTGCTTGGGCTCCACTTTCAGCAGCGCGAGATCGGTCTTCGGATCGTGGCCGAGGATCTTGGTCACCTTCAGCTTGGAGCCGTCGGTGAAGTTGATGATGATCTCGTCGGCGCCCTCGATGACGTGATTGTTGGTGACGATGAGGCCGGACGGGTCGATCACGAAGCCGGAGCCGAGCGAGCTCACCTTGCGCGGCATGCCGTCGGCGTCCTCCTCGTCGAAGAAGTCGTCGAAGAATTCCTCGAAGGGCGAGCCCTTGGGGACTCGGTGGCCGGGGACTGACTCGCCGGTGCCTTTGAGGGTCTGGGTGGTGGAGATGTTCACCACGGCGTCCTGGAGGCCCTCGGCCACGTCGGCCACCGAGGACGGACCGCGGGCGAGGCTCGGCGCGGCAAGCAGCGTGAGGCATGTGGCCAGCACCCAGGCGCGCCAGCCGGCATGAGCAAGGCGCTGAATTTGGCCTAGGCCGCTTTCATATGACATCTGTCGAGCACTCCGGCCTCCCACGCGGGGCCTGCCCCACGCGCAAGTTATTCTACCGAAAATCCGCACGATGAAGCAGGAAACCGTCGCGGCGTCTGACACAGGTCATGACGCTTGGCTCATGCTTCAGCCGCGGATCATCCAGACAAGAAAGACGCCGGCGGCGACGGCAAAGGCGCCGGCCAGGCGCAGCGAGGATTCAGGCACATCCGCCGTGGCCGCCAGGAGCTTGCGGCCGACTCGCGGCGCCAGCGCCCAGAGCAGCCCCTCGATCACGAGCACAAGGCCGATGGCGACGGCGAGGTCGTCCATGTTCGGGCGCTATCGGCCTTACGGCGCCGCAGCGTCCGGCGTCGTCTCGCTGGCGGAGATGTCCGGCACGACGACCGTGGCCCCGTTGGACGCATCCTGCTCCGTGTCGCCCATATCGTCCGTGTCGGGCACGCTAGGCGCCGATTGCGGCTTGGCCACAGGCGGCTTCGCCGATTCCGGCGCAGCCCCGCCCGCATTGTTGAAATACTGGAAGAACTGCGAGTTCGGGCTGAGCAGAAGCCTTGTGTCACCGGCTTTCAAGGCGCCCTCATAGGCCTGCATGGAGCGGTAGAAGGCGAAGAAGTCCGGATCCTGGCCGAAGGCCGCCGCGAAGACAGAGTTCTTCTCGGCATCGCCCGCACCGCGGATACGCTCGGATTCGCCGGTCGCGTTAGCCTTGAGCACCGTCACCTGACGGTCGGCGGTGCCACGAATGCGCCGCGAGGCTTCCTCACCTTGGGCGCGGATCTCGGCCGCCTCACGCTGCCGTTCGGTCTGCATCCGTCGATAAATGGCAAGACTATTGGCCTCCGGCAGGTCGGCACGTTTGATGCGGACGTCGACCACGGTGATGCCGAGCGCCTTGGCCTGGGCGTTGACCTGGTCGGTGATCCTTTGCATCAGCGCATGACGCTCATCGCGCACCACGGCCTCGAAGCTCGCCGCACCCAGCACGCGCCGCAACGACGCCTCCAGGAAGAAGCCGAGACGGGACCGGGCCACGCGCTCATCGCCCACCGCCTGATAGAACAGCAGCGGGTCGGTGATGCGCCAGCGGGCGAAGGCATCGACCACGAGCCGCTTCTGATCGGAGGCGATGACCTCCTGCGGGGCGGAGTTGAGGTCGAGCAGACGCTTGTCGAAGAAGCTGACGTTCTGGATGAACGGCACCTTGTAGTTGAGGCCCGGCGTCGTCACGAGACGCTTGGGTTTACCGAACTCCAGCACCAGCGCCTGTTGCGTCTGATAGACGGTGAACAGCGTCAGATAAGCGGTGACCGCTGCCACGCCAAGCAGCAGCAGCACGACGGTGAGAAATGTGCGGTTCATTGCTGGCCCCCATTCTGGGTCGCCGGCGCCGCGGGCAGGCGTTTCTGTAATTCCGTGAGCGGCAGATACGGCACGACGCCACCCCCCTGCTCGTCGATAATGATCTTGTCGCTGTTGGACAGCACCTCCTGCATCGTCTCGATGAAGATGCGGCGGCGGGTCACCTCGGGGGCCTTCTGATATTCCCCGAGAACATCCACGAAGCGGTCTGCCTCACCCTTGGCCTCGGCGATCACCCGGTCGCGATAGCCTTGCGCCGCCTGCAGGATGCGCTCGGACTCGCCTCGCGCTTCCGGAATGACACGATTGGCGTAGGTCTGCGCCTCGTTCTGCAAGCGCTCCTGATCGGCGCGCGCCGCCTGGACGTCGCGGAAGGCGTCGATGACTTGCGCCGGCGGATCGACCTTCTGAAGCTGGACCTGATTGATCTGGATGCCTGCGCCATAGCCGTCGAGGATGCGCTGAATGAGCGTCTGCACGTCGGTTTCCGTCTTGGCGCGCGCGGCGGTCAGGATCGGCTCGATGTCGCTTTGGCCGACGATCTCGCGCATGGCGCTCTCGGCGACATCCTTCACGGTGCGTTCCGGGTTCTGGATATTGAACAGGAAGTCCGGCGCATTGCTGATCTGCCAAAGCACCACGAAATCGATATCGACGATATTCTCGTCGCCGGTGAGCATCAGGCTCTCTTCTGGCACGTCGCGCACGGTGGTCGCGGAATCGCGGTCGGACATGCCGCGCATGCCGATCTCGGTGCGATTGATGCGCGTAACCTTCGGCAGCTCCACCTCCTCGATCGGGTAAGGCAGGCGGAAGTTCAGACCGGGCGGGAGCTGGCGCTCATAGGCGCCGAAGCGGAGCACGATGCCGAGCTCGTCCGGGTTCACGCGGACCGTGAAGCCGAAAAAGCCGATCACGGCGATGGCGATTACGGCGATCAACACCGCAAAGGAGCCACCCATTCGGCCGCCGGGCATGGCCTGACGCAGCCGGTCCTGGCTCCGGCGCAAAATCTCTTCCAGGTCGGGCTGCTGGCCGCCGGAGCCGCCGGGCCGAGGGCCCCAGGGTCCGCCATTGCCGCCCTTCCAACCGCCGCCGCCGCCACCGCTGCCGCCGCCGCTCTGATTGCTCCAAGGCATATTACACTTCGTCCTGACTTCTAGAGGGGGTCTCGCGAGGAGCCGCCGGCTTCGATGCGCCGCTAGCAGGGACACTAGCAGCACCAAAATGGCGGTCCTGCGACAAAGATCATGGGGGTTATAGGCCAGTCACCAAGGCCACGCAACGTAGGCACCCCTGACCTTAGCATGATGGTCAAGAAGCCCGTTCCAGCACCACGAAGCTGAAATCGTGATCGTCCTTGGGGCCGGCCCCGTGCCGCTCGCGGAAGACCTCGCGCCATTGATCCTGTTCGAGTTCCGGAAACCAGGTGTCGGCCTCCGGCGCGGCATGGACCTCGGTGAGATAGATGCGGCCTACTTGCGGCAAGACCTCGCAGAACACGTCCTCGCCGCCGATAACCATGATCTCATTGGCGCCGGTGCGGGCGCAGGAGTCGCGCGCCGCCTGAAGCCCCTCCTCCAGGCTGTAGGCCATGACCGCGTCGGGCGCGACGAAGCCGCGGTCGCGGGTCAGCACAATGTTGAGACGGCCGTCGAGCACGCGGGGCAGCGACTTGAAGGTGCGCCGACCCATGAGAACCGGATTGCCCATGGTGACGCGGCGGAAGAACTTCATGTCCGAGCGCAAATGCCACGGCAAGTCCCCGCCCCGGCCGATGGCGCGGTTCTCGCCCATGGCCACGACCAGGGCGATGACGGGGTCTTGCGCCGACTGAAAGCGCTCGCTCACACCGCGACCTCGGCGCGGATCGCCGGATGCGGGTCGTAGCCCTCAAGCGTGAAATCCTCATAGGCGAAGTCGAACAGCGATTTCACCCCCCGGTTGATCTCCAGGCGCGGCAGGGCACGGGGACTGCGCGACAGCTGCTCGTCGGCCTGATCGAGATGATTGAGATAAAGATGCACGTCGCCGAAGGTATGGACGAACTCGCCGGGCAGAAGCCCGCTGACTTGCGCCATCATCTCAGTCAGCAGCGCATAGGAAGCGATGTTGAACGGCACACCGAGGAAGATGTCGGCCGAGCGCTGGTAGAGCTGGCAGGAAAGCCGCCCCTCGCCCACATAAAACTGAAACAGGCAATGACACGGCGGCAGCGCCATCTTGTCGAGCTCGCCGACATTCCAGGCGCTGACGATATGGCGGCGCGAGTCCGGATCGCGCTTGAGGCTGGCGACCACGCTGGCCATCTGATCGATGGTCTCGCCGCCGGCCACCGGCCAGGACCGCCACTGGCGGCCATAGACCGGGCCCAGCTCGCCGTCCTCGTCGGCCCACTCATCCCAGATATGTACGCCATGCTCCTGGAGGTAGCGGATATTGGTCGAGCCTTGCAGGAACCACAGAAGCTCGTGGATGATCGACTTCACATGCAGCTTCTTGGTGGTGACGAGGGGAAACCCATCCGCCAGATTGAAACGCATCTGCGCGCCGAACAGGCTTAGTGCGCCGGTGCCGGTGCGGTCGGCTTTGCGCAGCCCGGTTTCGCGAATGCGGGCAAGAAGATCGAGATATTGGCGCAAGATGCCTCTTTCTCTATGATCCGGGCCAACCTGGGCCAGAGTTGGGTATCGCGAGCCGAGACTTCACGAGACTCGTTTGGCCTCCCTGTCGATAGACCTACAGGATGGAGCATTCAATGCGTGTCATGTCAGTTGTCCTCCCTACTCTCTTTAGCCTTGTCATTGGGCTCGCCGCGTCGCCGGCATCCGCCCGCTATTTGGATATCGAGGACGTCCGCGCCCTGGCGTTCGACCGGGGCATCGTGCGGCTGGAGGAGATAGAGCTCCACAGGAAGAGGGGCATCTGGAAGGTCGAGGGCGATGACGCTTACGGCCATGAGATCGAGATGAAGGTCGATGCCCGCACCGGCCAGATCATCAAGATGGAGCGTGACTAAAGCGCCCTTCCAAAGCGCCTGTTGCCGCGGCAAGTCCTTTTGTCGTCAAGGCTAATCGCCAAACCCCCGCCTGGGGGTTATCGAACCATCAATCTTTTTTTTGCCGCGCAAGAAGCCTATATATGAGTTTGCCGGTGCAAGCCGGCTATGGCGATAAACGGGCGACATAATAAACCATTCGGACCCGGGGGCAGTACCCGGCGCCTCCACCAGGTTTCAGTTTGAAGCTCCGGATTACCGGTCGAACTGAAACGTGGCGGGGGCGAAACAGGATCGACGAGGGTGTAAAAGTCGTGCTTTTGCTCGGCATGGTACCGCCGTTATCGGGCCAACCATATAGTTGCCAATGACAACTATGCGGAGGCTCGTCTCGCTGCGTAGTCAGCGCGATAGCCTGAAGGTCAAGTCCTAACCTCCTCGCAGGGGTTAGGCGCGGTTTCGGAGGGCACCGGGCAACAGAAGCCCTCCACTTTTGACGGGGTCAACGCCTCTCGTCGCGGGAATGGAGCGACGCCATCCATGGAAGACGAGATCAGATACGACCTTCTCACCCAGGATGCCCTGCGCGGTGTCGTGCGCGAAGTTCTCATGCATGTTCAGCGCAAAGGCCTGCCGGGAGAGCACCACCTCTATATCGCCTTCGATATCGACGCCGAGGGCGTCTCGGTGTCCAAGCGCCTGAAAGAGCAATATCCCGAGGAGATGACGATCGTCCTGCAGTACCAGTTCTGGGACCTGCTGGTGACGAATGAGCGCTTCGAGGTGAAGCTGTCCTTCTCCAACGTGCCCGAACGGCTGGTGGTGCCGTTCAGTGCGGTCAAGGCGTTCTACGATCCGTCGGCCCAGTTCGGGCTCCAGTTCGGCAAGCCTGGCGCGGCCAACGATTCCGCCCGCCAGCATATGGCCTCGGCCCTGCCGGATCTCGTGGGCGTGCAGCCGGACGAAACCGCGAGCGCGTCGGATGAGGCGTCCGACGAGACAGGCGAGACGCCCAACGTCGAAGTGGTCATGTCACGGCCGCCGGCCGAGGTCGTGCAGCTCGACCGTTTCCGCAAAAAATAGATCAACCTTTAAGCGCCGACTGCTCAAGCTTTGGGCAAAAGCGTCGCCTCTTCGGCGATTGCGCCCGGTTTTGCTAAGCTTTCGACATGGCACGATTTCTGACTAAAGTTCTGCTGGCGTCGCTGACCGAGCGGGCGCAAGGGGACAGCGCTTGAACAGAATTGATCCTATCCGGAGCCGGGCGGAGCCTGCCCTCACCGCGCCCGTGGAGGCGTTTCTCGCCGATTTGCATGCGCGCGTGTCGCAGCTCACTGACGGCAGCCCGGCCGACTACATCCCGGAACTCGGCAAGGTCGATCCTTCCTTGTTCGGCATCGCCATCGCCACGGTGGACGGGCAGATCTACGCGGTCGGCGATGCGGACGTCCCGTTCACCATCCAATCGGTGTCCAAGCCCTTCATGTATGGCCAGGCGCTGCAGCGCCATGGGCGTCCCACCGTGCTCAAGCATGTGGGCGTCGAGCCAACGGGCGAGGCGTTCAACTCCATCGTGCTCGACGAGGTGGCCAACCGCCCGTTCAACCCCATGGTCAATGCCGGCGCCATCGCCGTCGCCGAGATGATGCCGGGCGCCACGCAGGCCGAGCGCGTCGCCAACATGCTCGATCTGTTCTCCAGCCTGGCTGGGCGCAAGCTCGACATCGACGAGGCGGTGTTCCGCTCCGAATTGGAGTCCGGTCACCGCAACCGGGCCATCGCCTACATGATGCTCAACACGGCGATGATCGAGCGCGATCCCAACGAGGTGCTCGACTTATATTTCCGCCAATGCTCGGTGAACGTCACGGCTTGCGATCTCGCGATCATGGCGGCCACGCTCGCCAATGACGGCACCAACCCGCTGACCAACAGAACCATTTTCGACGCGCAATATGTGCGCGACATGCTGACGGTGATGAATTCTTGCGGCATGTACGACTATGCCGGCGAATGGGCCTACGAGGTCGGCATGCCGGCCAAGAGCGGCGTGTCGGGCTGCATCATCGCGGTCATGCCGGGGCAGATCGGCATCTGCGTCTACTCCCCACCCATCGACACGCAAGGCAACAGCGTGCGCGGCATAAGGGTCTGCCAGGAGATCTCGAGCGAGTTCGAGCTGCATGCCTTCAACAACCGCACCAATGTCCGCAGCGTCGTGCGCCGCGACTATCGCGCCGACGTCGTGCGCTCGAACCGCCTGCGCACGCTGGAAGAGCGCAAGCTCCTGACGCAGTCGGGCCACAAGGTGGCAGTGCTCGAGGCGCAAGGGGCACTGTTTTTCGGTTCGACCGAGCAGCTGTTGCGCAAGATGGGCGAACTCGCGGCGGACTCAAGTTATGTGGTCGTCGACTTCAAGCGCGTGCATCAAGCCGACACCTCGGCCTGCAAGCTGATCGTGCGGGCGGCCAAGGCCATGGCTCACGGCACCGCAAAACTCCTCTTTGCGTCGCTCGCCGAGGACGATCGCCTCGACCCGCTCGTGCGTGCGCTCGCCGCCAGCGAGGACGGCCATCGCGTAAGGCAGTTCCGCGACGCCGACGCGGCGCTGGAATGGTGCGAGGACGAGTTGCTGGCCGGCGAGAATCTCGGGCATGCGACCAAATTCGCGGTGTCGGAGATCAATTTGTTCAACGGCCTGAGCCCCGCGGAGTGCCGGCTGGTGGAGTCCGTCATCCGGCCGCTGGTGTTCGAGAAGGGCGACGTCATCATGCGCGAGGGGGACGAGGCGAAGCTGTTCTTCGTCCTCGCCCGCGGCACGGTGAGCGTGCAGATCAAGGTGCATGGCAAGGGCAACCGCAAGAAGCGGGTTGCCTCGATCGGGCCGGGCCTCACCTTCGGCGAGATGGCCCTGCTCGACGGCGGCCGTCGCTCGGCCGACATCATCGCCAATGAGCGGGTGATCTGCTACGGGCTCGGCGTCGAGGAACTGCATGAGCTTTCTGCCGCCCACCCCAACATCATGATCACGATCTTGAGCAATCTGACGCGCGAGTTCTCCGAGCGCCTCCGTCACGCCAACGAGGAAATCAGCGTCCTCGAATAGCGCTAGGCGACCGGCGCCGGCACGGGCTTCGTGCGGGGCTCATTGGAGGGGACCAGCGGCACGGTCAACTCGACGTAAAGCCCTGCGGGGCGGAAATCGACCTTGGTCTCGCCACCGAGATTGTGGCGGATGCCCTTGTCGATGAGTTGCGAGCCGAAACCGCTATTGCGCTTCTGCGGCATCGCCGGAGAGCCGCGCTCCTCCCAGACGAGGAACAGCCGGTTGCCGCGCCCCGTCTTCCAGCTGACGCCGAGCTGGCCCGCATTGACCGACAAGGCCCCATATTTCACGGCATTGGTGGCCAGCTCATGGATGGTCATGGCGAGGATGGAGGTGCATTGCGGCGGCAGGAGCACGTCCGGCCCCTTGATGGTGATCTTCGGCCCATCGTCGCGCTGATAGGGTTCCAACTCGCGCTCGACCATGGCCTTGAGACTGGCGCCCGACCATTGCGATTCCAGGAGGAGGTCGTGCGCCCGGTGCAGGGCCTGCAGCCGCTCGGCGAGCGTCTGGGCCATGGCTTGCGCCGGCTTGGTGGTGGCCTGGCGCAGGCTCGCCTGCACCAGAGACTGCACGATGGCGAGCGCGTTCTTGACGCGATGATTGAGCTCGCCCACGAGCATGGTCTGGCGCTGCGCCGTGCGCCGCCGCTCGGTGACGTCGCGGAACACGAGCACGGCGCCGGCCAGCGAGCCGTCATAGCCGACAATCGGCGCGCCGGAATGCTCCACGGGGAGCTCCTTGTCGTCGCGGGTAATAAGCAGCGCGCCGGATTCCAGCCTTGTCACCTCGCGCTCGCGCAGCGCCTTCAGCGCCGGATCGTCGACGGATTTACGCGTGCCCTCGTCAATGACCCGGAACACCTCCCAGATGGGACGTCCCCGAGCCTTGGCGGCCGGCCATCCGGTCATCTCCTCGGCGCTTTTGTTGAGCAACAGCACGCTGCCATTGGGGTCGGTGGCGATCACGCCGTCGCCGATCGAGCCGAGCGTCGTCGACAACCACTCGCGCTGGCCGCGCAACTCCATGAGGACCGCGTTGCGGTCCTGGTCGGCGCGCCGGACGGCGCCGATGGTGGTCCAGGCGAATACGGCGAGCACAATGATGCTGGCCACGGCGAAGATGGCCAGCGTGGCGGCGCTGTCGTAGAGGGATTGCACTTCGGCCTGACGGGCGAACCAACCGATTACCAGCGGCAGCACCAGGATGCCGGGCAGCAGCCGGCGCAGCATCTCCCCCGCCGGCGACGGGTCCACGATCGCGGCGGCGACGCCGTATTCCGGCGACGCGGCGAGAAGCCCGACGGCAAGCAAAAACGCGCTCGCCGCGCCGTAGACCGACATGGCGGTGAACGGGAACGGATAGTAGTTGGTGGCCACGCCGTAGGTGTAGCCCGCGAGCACGATCAAGACTTGCGCCAGCATGACCAGCGCGATGACTTGGCTGACGGCGGACAGCGTCTTGCCGCGCTTGGCGTAGAGGAGTGCAAGGCCGAATAGGAAAAGCGAGCCGGTGACACCGGGCGCGGCGCGCGCGGCTTGGCCCTCGGCCTCGACCGGCGGCACCGCCTCGATCGGCAGCAGGAGCTGTCCGAGGCCAAGATCGATGCCGAGCAGGTATTGTCCGAAAACAACGAGCCCAGCGGCGACAAGCACAAAGCCGATCACCCGGGCCAGCAGCCGCAGCCGCCGGAAGGTGAAACAAAGAAGCCCAAGCCCGGCAGCAATGACGCCGAGGGCCGCGTTCGGCGTCATACCGGCCACCGAAGGCAGCGCCGCCTCCAGGCCCGGGATCACGTCGAGCCACATGGCCAGCACGATCTCGCCAATGACGCAGACCAGCACGGCGGCCAGGCGGGCGGAAGCGATCGACAGCCCCGCGCCGCGTGGCGCGGGCAACGCGATATGTGTGGCCGCGTCCGTCACGCGCACTCCTCGCCGGGGGCCGCGGCGGCGGCGGCGGGACGCAGTTCGGGTTTCCCGGCAGAAGGCCGCAAAAAAGATCATCACGCGTCCGGTTCTCCCACCACGTTGCGCGATGTTATAGCCTAGGCCCGAAATGCCCGATAGCGCCCGCAAGGCAGCGGGCCGCTTGGATGCCAAGTCGACAAAAAAGGGAATTGCAATCATGCCTCTCGCCGACGGCCCCCAGTCTACCACTTCAACTCGCACCGAGACCGACGCGTTCGGGCCGATCGAGGTCGCCAGCGACCGCTATTGGGGGGCTCAGACCGAGCGCTCGCGACAGAATTTCAAGATCGGCGACGAACACATGCCGCAGCCGCTGATCCGGGCCATGGCCCTGGTCAAGAAGGCCGCGGCGCTGACCAATCTCGAACTCGGCCGCCTCGAAAAGGACGTGGCCGAGGCCATCGCCACGGCGGCGGACGAGATCGTGGACGGCAAGTTCGACGGTCATTTCCCCCTGGTGGTCTGGCAGACCGGCTCCGGCACCCAGACCAACATGAACCTCAACGAGGTGATCGCCAACCGCGCCAGCGAGATCCTGGGCGGAACGCTCGGCACCAAGTCCCCGGTCCATCCCAACGATCACGTCAATCTCGGCCAGTCCTCCAACGACACCTTCCCCACGGCCATGCACGTCGCCGCCGCCGAGGAGATCGCCTATCGGCTCAATCCGGCGCTTTCCCGGCTTTACAAGGCGCTCAAGGACAAGGCTGAAGCGTTCCAGGACGTGCTCAAGATCGGGCGCACCCATATGCAGGACGCCACGCCTCTGACATTGGGACAAGAATTCGGCGGCTATGCGGCGCAGATCGATCATGGCATCGAGCGGGTGAAGCTGACGCTGAACGGGCTGTACGAGCTCGCCCAAGGCGGCACGGCAGTGGGCACGGGCCTGAATACGAGCCCGCTGTTTGCCGAAGCCTTCGCTGCCAAGATCGCCCAGATGACGAAGCTCCCCTTCGTCAGCGCCGAAAACAAGTTCGAGGCGCTGGCTGCCCACGACGCCTACGTGTTCACCCATGGGGCGCTCTCGACCGTGGCCACGTCGATGTTCAAGATCGCCAACGACATCCGGCTGCTGGGCTCCGGCCCGCGCTCGGGCTTCGGCGAGATCTTGCTGCCGGAGAACGAGCCGGGATCGTCGATCATGCCCGGCAAGGTGAACCCGACCCAATGCGAGGCGGTCACCATGGTCTGCGCACAAGTCATGGGCAACCAGACCACTGTCAGCTTCGCCGGCAGCCAAGGCCATCTGGAGCTCAACGTGTTCAAGCCGGTGCTCGCTTACGCCCTGCTGCAGTCGATCCGTCTGCTCGGCGACGTCGCCGACAGCTTCGCGAGTAATTGCGTGGTCGGCATCGAGGCGAACCGCGAGCGCATCAAGGAGCATATGGAGCGCTCGCTGATGCTCGTCACCGCCCTCACCCCGCATATCGGCTACGACAAGGCGAGCGAGATCGCCAAGCACGCCCATAAGCGCGGCAGCACCTTGCGCGAGGAGGCGGTGCGGCTCGGCCATGTCAGCGAGGAAGACTTCGACCGCTTGGTTCGCCCCGAGGACATGGTGGCGCCGAAGCGGTAGACACCCTGCCCATACTCACCTCTCACCCATGACCAACACGCGCAACAAGCGTTCGCTCACCATCGCCCGGCACCGCACCAGCGTATCGTTGGAGGAGCCGTTCTGGGCGGCGCTGGCCGACATCGCCAAACAAGACGGCAAGTCGATCGCCGGGCTGGTGCGCGAGATCGACACGGGACGCGGCGAGGCCCAACGCACGGGCGGTGGCAGCTCGGGGGACGGCGGCACGGCGAGCCTGTCGG
The DNA here is from genome assembly GCA_963793075.1 of uncultured Alphaproteobacteria bacterium. Taxonomy (GTDB): domain Bacteria; phylum Pseudomonadota; class Alphaproteobacteria; order Rhizobiales; family Methyloligellaceae; genus Methyloceanibacter. Next base: position 383,565 of record CAWBYO010000005.1, on the reverse strand, counting down.
CGGCCATCCGCCTTTACGTGCTGGCGCGGGCCAAAAAATCGCGGCCCGTCCTAGCCGCCGCCGAAAATCCCGTAACCCTTCTTCCAGTCGTCGGGGCGGGCGCGCCGGCGCCGATATTTGCGCGGCGTCACCTCCGGCGCGACTTCGGCGGCCTCGGGGTCGATACCTTCGAGCGCGGGATCGGCGTCAACCGCTGTTGGGATCGGCCGAGATCATCTCGCCGATGGGATCGGCGGCCGTACCGGCGGGCGGCACGAGGAGCGCTTCGCCCTCGGGACTATATTGCGGCACGACGGTGGGCACCGATGCGGACGCGTCGGGTGGCGGCCGCAAGGGGCTCGGCACGGTGGCGCCGGCATTGGCCTCTGTTGCCGCGCGCTCACTGGCGGCTCTCGCCTCAGCGGCAGCCTTAGCCCCAGCGGCAGCCTTGGCCTCGGCGGTAGCCTTGGCCTCGGCGGCAGCTTTAGCGGCAGCGGCGGCTCTCTGCTGCGCTGCCTTCTCGGCAGCAGCCTGCTCGGCGGCAGCTCTGGCCTCGATCCTTTGTCTTGCCTGCCGTTCCGCCGTGGCTTTGGCCTCGGCGGCGGCGCGTTCTTTGGCGGCCTTGTCGGCGGCAGCTTTGGCTTGCGCGGCAGCGGCCTTGGCTTGCGCAGCAGCGGCCTTGGCTTGCGCGGCAACGGCTTTGGCTTGCGCCGCCGCTTGCGCTTCCGCCGCAGCCTGTGCCTCGGCGGCGGCTCTGTCTTTCGCGGCCTGCTCGGCGGCCGCACGCGCCTCGGCCGCCGCGCGTTCCACCTGAGCCTTCTCGGCGGCCGCCTGTTCCGCCTCGGCCTTGGCTTTGGCCTCGGCTTTGGCTTGAGCTTCGGCTAGGGCCTTCGCCTTGGCTTCGGCTTGAGCTTGGGATCGGGCTTCCGCTTCAGCCTGCGCTTTGGCTTCAGCGGCTGCCTTGGCTTCGGCCGCGGCACGCTCTTTCGCCGCTTGGTCCGCGACCGCCTTGGCTTGAGCGGCAGCCTTTGCTTCCGCAGCCGCCTCGGCTTCCGCAGCGGCTCTCGCTTTGGCTTCAGCGGCGGCACGCTCTTCCGCAGCCTGCTCCGTTGCCGCTTCTGCTTCGGCTGCGGCTCTGGCTTCGGCGGCGGCTTTGGCCTCGGCGGCGGCCTTTGCTTGAGCGGCAGTCTGGGCGTCCGCGGCGGCTTTGGCGTCGGCAGCCGCTTGCGCCTCGGCTTCCGCTTGGGCTGTGGCTTCGGCCTGTTCTTGCGCAGCCCGTTCCGCGGCTGCTTCGGTCGCGGCCGCGGCAGCCTCTTGCGCTTGAGCGGCGCTCCGTCCGGACACGTCGAGGGTCTCGAGCCGCTCGACGTCCTCTTGCATGCGCTTGATGGTAAGGTAGCTCTCGATGGCGGCGGTATCGATCGCAGGGGCGATGTCGTGCGCTTGGTCGAGCGGTCCGGTGAACAACAGCGTCACTGGCGGCACGCCCTGGGTAGTCTTGCCGGCGAGACGCATCTGCCATTCGCTGTCGAGCTTGAGGCTGGCCAGCTCCACATAACCGTTGACCTCGGTCTCGGCGCCGCCGCTCGCCAGCACGGTCGGCACCAGGCGCAACGTGCCGTTCTTGACCTCGAAGGGAATCTCCACCGGCGCATATTCGTAGATGCCCTTGGTGAGGGTCCGGCGCACGGTTTCCGTGTCCGCTTCGATCTCCTCCTTGGTGGCCTTGATCTTGGTCTTAGCCGCTTTGGCGGCGACGCGGCGCAACGGCCCAGCGTTCAAGGCCAGCAGCGTGCCAGCACCGAGCGACAGCGTGCCCTTGCCGCCCAAGCCGGCGACGATGCCGGGCGGGCTCAAGCCCTCCCCTTCGACCGCGAAAGCCATGTCGAACGGTCCGGTGGCGAGCCGCGATCCGGCCACGCTTTCCGTCATCGCGCCGAGATTGCCGCCTTTAAGTTCGGCTTGCGCCGTCAATGCGGCCCCACCGCCGCGCGGCGACAGGACGCCCGATGCGGCGAGCGCGCCGCCGAACAGTCCGCCATCGAGATCGGTGATGGTGAGGCCGTCGTGATCGACCCTGGCATTCAGGGTGGCGCCCGAGACCGCGAAGGGTGCGCCGAGGACCAGCGTCTTAGCGGTAAGCGCGATGTTGCCTTGCGTGTCGTCAAGGACCTCGAGCGCGAAGCCGCGGGCGGGCCAGACTTCGGCGGCGCCCGCGCCAACCGCGCCAAGCATCTCCTCGGTCGAGGCGGTGCGCTCCCACGCGACCAGCACGCCGAGCAGAGCAGGCAGCGACACTCGGTCGGCATTCGCGGTGATGTCGAAGTTTGTCTTGCCGCCAACGCGCTCGAAATGGGCGCGGCCGTCAATGGCGTCGCCGGCAATCTTGGCCTTGACCGTATCGAGATCGACGGTGCCGCCGTTCTTGACCACATCGGCGCTCACGCTCAGCGGCACGCCCGCGGCGCTCGGCGGCGCGTCGAGGCCGATAAACGGCAAGGCCAAGCTTGCATCCTGGGTGGCGATGGCGCCATGACCGTTCAAAGCCACGCCTTGATCTCTGAGCGCGCCATGGCCCTCGAAGGAGAGCTGCAGGGCGGCGGTCTCCAGCGCAGCACGGCCGGTCAGCTTCACATTGGGCACGCCGACGATCTTGAGCGACAATGTGCCGTCGGCCCCGGCGGCCTCGGCGATGCGGTCTTGCGGCAGGTCGGGGAACAGCAGCACCAGCAGCGCCTGTGGCCGCTCGCCGGTAACGCTGCCGCCGATGTCGATCTCGGCCTCGCCGAGCTTCGCCGGCTCGCCCGTGGCGCGGGCGACGAACGCCATGTCCGAGCCGCCGACCTTGCCGCTCAATTCGAGCGAGATCTTGGTGTCATCGCCGTCGGGACCTGCCGCCAGGCCGGCGCGGATGTCGAGTGGGGCGAGCGCCGATAGCTGCTTCGATTTGCTGACATCTTCGGGCAGGCCGAACAGCTCGGTGAGCACGCGCACAGCGTCGGTGGTCTCAGCCTGCAAGGCGAGATCCACGCGGCCCGCGGGCGCGGCGGCGAGATCGGCGATGCGGCCCTTGCCGTTGAGGGCGATGGCGCCGGGAGCGGCGAAATCGAGCGCCTCGATGTCGAGCGTGCCGTCAACGAGGGCAAGCTGCGCGTCGAGCTTGCCGGACGGAATATTCGGCAGCAGCAGCTCGCCGACCTTCAAGGTGGCGCGCACGTCGTCGTCACGCAGCTGGGTCAGGAGGCTTTCGCCGCCGCCGTCCGCGGCGGGATCGCCGGTCTCGTTGTCTTCACCGGCCGAAAGCCAGGCGCGCCAGATGGGACCGTCGCCCAGCATCTCGCGCAAGTCGAGACGGTCGCTGTCGAGGCTGACGTTGATCACATTGCGCTCGCCGCCCTTGTATTGCAGGCGGCCGCGAAACTTTGTGCCGCTCACCTCGCCCAAGGCGTCGGCCAGGGTGAGACCGCCGTCGCCGACGGTGGTGAAGGCCGAAAGCGCATACTCGCCGACCGATGTCTGGCCGGACATGGCCCGGTCGCCGGCGGCCCAGCGGGTGAGCGCGCGTAAGCTTTCGCCCGCAATCTCGACGGGACCGGCGAATGTCGGCCCCATGGCGCCTTGGGCCAAGCGGCCCGACACATTGATCCGATTGTCGCCGGGCAGAACCGCTTTCAGTCGCTCGATGGTGACGCCGCCGCCGCGGGCGGCGAGCTCCACGTCGAGACCGCCGACGACATCGCCGCCGAGACCCGCTTGCTCGATGGCAAGCACCAGTGCGCCTTCGCCGAGCCCCTTGGCCTCGTCCAGCACCCAGTCGGCGAATTGATACAAAACCGCCGTCGGCGAGGGCCGCTTGCCGTCGCCTGTGGTGCCGAACATCGCGTCGAGATCGATGAAGCGGGCGTTGAGCCGTCCCTCGGCCTTAAACGCCTCGCCAAAATCGAGCGCCAAGCTGCCCTTCAAGATTTGCGGCCGGCCCTTGGCGTGTACGGTCAGCTCGAACTCCGGCAATTCGGCCCGGTCCGGGGCGGCCGTCAGCCTGCCCTTCAATTCGATGAAGGAGGCGGTGTCGATCGGGCCGCCCGGCGTTGCCGGCTCGGCCTCTTCGATGGCCGGTGTCGGCGCTGCGGCGATCTCCTGGGATTCGGTGCCACCGGCTTGCGGCGCCTGCGCGGCCGCGTCGGACGCGGGCGACGCGACAGCCTCGGACTTCGTCACGCGCATGAGGATGGTGCCGTCGTAGGCGGGCCTATCGCCAAGCCCCGTGACGCCGCCGTCCAGTTGATAGGTGGTCGCGCGGTCGGGATCGCGTAAGGCGGCCTTCAGGCGAAATTTCCCAGCCTCATCCATGGCGCCGGTGGAGAAGCGCAAACTCTGACGGCGGCCCGCGAAGTCGTATTCGGTTGAAACCTTATAGGGGCCCGACAAGGACGTGGCGCTCGCCTCGCCGTCGATATTGCTGAAGACGAATTTCGGGACGCCGTCCTTGACGATCTCGATGGTGCCGCCGCTCACGCGCACCGCGTCGAGCAAGACCTCCTTCGGCGCGAACGGCACGGCCACGCCGGGCCGGCCCACATCGCCCCAATTGCCGCTGCCGTCGGCGTTGACCTCGAGGCGCAATACGGGCTCGACAATAGCGAGTTGATGCGCCTCCACGGTGCCGCTGAACAGCGAGCCGATATTGAGCCGGGCTTGCAGCGACTTCACGGCGAGGAACGGCGTCTCCAGGCTGCCGTTCTCGTCCGCAACTTTCACATCGTCGAATTTCAGCTCCGGCGCCGGCAGCAGCCTAAGGTGAACCTTGCCGTCCACTCTGACCGCGCGGCCGAGCAGCTTCGTGGCCTGCTGTTCGAAGGCCGGGCGATAGTCGTTCCAATCGATGAAGAGCGGCGCGGCAAATAGCGCACTCAGCACCAGAATAAGCAACGCCGTCAGTGTGAGCAGTAGCGAGTTCACCGATGTCTCTGCCTAAGGCTCGGTTGCGGGCGCAGTATCCTGCGGCAAAGCGACAGGGATGCGAGCCAGTCCCGGCGCCCACGATGCTTGGTTATGGTAACGCAAATATCTTGCCAGGATTGAGGATATTCAACGGATCGAGCGCCTTTTTTATGGCAATCATCACGTCGACGCCCAATCCATGTTCCATGGCCAAATAGCCGATTTTGCCCTGGCCGACGCCATGCTCGCCGGTACAGGTGCCCTCGAAGCGCAGCGCGCGCTCCACCAGGCGGTCGAGGAACTCCTGCACCCGCTTGCGCTCCAGTGTATCGGCCGGGTCAATCAGGGGCATGACATGGAAATTGCCGTCGCCCACATGGCCGACGATCGGCGCCAGCAGCCCCAATCGCTCAATGTCCTGCTTGGTTTCGGCGACGCAGGCGGCAAGACCCGAGATCGGCACGCAGACATCGGTGGCGATGAGGTCGGTGCCGGGCTTCAAGGCGCGCGCCGCCCAATAGGCGTCGTGGCGGGCCTGCCACAGCTTGCTGCGGTCCTCGGGCTTCGTCGCCCATTGCAGGTCGCCGCCGCCTTCGTCCGCGGCGATGGCGGCAAATGTCTCCACCTGCTCCCGGGTGCCGGCCTCGGTGCCGTGGAACTCGAGAAACAATGTGGGCCGCTCGGGCAAAGTGAGGTGCGAATAGGCATTGCAGCCGCGGATCTGCACCTCGTCGGCCAGCTCGATGCGGGCGATGGGCAGCCCCATCTGCAGCGCGGCGATGGTGGCGTTGCAGGCGCCTTCCAGGCTGTCGAAGGCGCACACGCCGGACAGGATCGTCTCGGGAATGCCGTAGAGCTTCAGCGTGAGCTGGGTAATGACGCCGAGCGTACCTTCGGAGCCGACCAGGAGCCGGGTGAGATCGTAGCCGGCGGCGGATTTGCGCGCCCTGCCCCCGGTTTTGATGATGCTGCCGTCGGCCAGCACCGCGGTGAGGCCGAGCACGAGGTCACGCATGGTGCCGTAGCGCACCGCATTGGTGCCGGATGCGCGGGTCGCCGCCATGCCGCCAAGGCTGGCATCTGCCCCGGGGTCGACGGGAAAGAACAAGCCGGTATCCCGCAAATAGTCGTTGAGCTGCTTTCGCGTGACGCCGGGCTCGACCACGCAATCGAGATCGGCCTCATGCACGGCGACAATGCGGTTCATGCGGGACAGATCGAGGGAGACACCACCGCGCGGCGCATTGAGATGGCCTTCGAGCGAGGTCCCGGTGCCGAACGGGATGACCGGCACACGCGCCTCGGCGCAGAGCCGGACCGCCTCGGACACCTCTTCGGCGGCCTCGGCAAACAGGACCGCGTCGGGCGGTTCGGGCTTAAGCCAGGTCAGCGTGGCGGCGTGCTGGTCGCGCAGCGCCTGGCTCAGCGAAAACCGGTCGCCGAAGCGCGCCTTGAGGCCCGCGAACAACGCCGTCTTGGCGCCCTCGTCTGTCCTGCCGTCTACCGCCGCCATGGTCATGGGGGCAGTCTATAGGCAGTCGCCACGGAAAATCAGGGGCTTTATGGGCGATCAGATCTGTACGACGCCGATCACCGCGGCGTAGTGGCAGCTCGCCGCCGACAGCACGAAGCCGTGCCAGATGGCATTCTGGTATGGCAGCCGGTTCCAGAGATGGAACACGACGCCGACGGTGTAGAGCACGCCGCCGATCATGAGCAGCGTCAGCACGCTGCCGGGCAGCGCCGACTGCAACGGCTCCCAGGCGGCGACAACCGCCCAGCCCTGGACCAGATAGAGCGCCGTGGACAGCCCGTCGAGGAAGCGCGGGGCGAACAGCTTGATGGCGATGCCGATGGCCGCCATTCCCCACACCACCGCCAGCAGGCCGAGACCCCAGGCGTTGTTCATCTTGATGAGGACGAAAGGCGTGTAGGTGCCGGCGATCATCAGGAAGATCGCCGCGTGGTCGAGCCGGCGGAACACCTCCTTGATCTTGGGGCGAACGATGAGATGATAGCCGGCCGAGCAGGTGAAGGTCGCCACCAGCGCCACGCCGTAGATCGCCAGCGCCAAAACCCAGAGCGGCGTTTCGGTGTGAACGCCGATGACGAGCAACGCGATCAGCGCGGCGACAGACGCGACGACGCCGACGACATGGATGGTGCCATCGGCAACTCGTTCGCCCATAGTGTATTGCGGAAACACGCGCCCTGCCGTTGTCATCCCGAGCTCGCTCAAGCTCAATCAGCCAAGTGCCGATCAGCCTCTCAAAATCAGCTTATCAAGGGATGTGGCGGTGGTGAGGCGCCAGAACAAGCGCGCGCCCATGTCGCGCCTGTCACTTGCACGTCATCGCCAGGCACGACGCACCGCCAGGCCCCCTGAGACTTGGTCTCAAAGGGGCCCGGCGATGGCGACGGTGTGATGAGAGCGAAAGGCTAGTTACCGCAGGCGATGGCGCCGGCGGTGCAGACATACGGTACGACCACGCCTTCCCAGCATTGCGAGTAGGTCTTGGCGGTAACGATGTCGGGCTTGAGCAGCATGTCGGGGGTGACGACCGGGCGCACCGCCTTCCAGAACGGGTCCGGCGTCACCTTGCGGGCGCGGAGCGTAACATAGCGCCAGCCATATTGCTGCTTAAGGGCCATGGCGTTGTCGATGGCGTTCTGATTGGCCGCCTTCGCCGCCAAGATCTTGGAGCTGGCGCTGTTGGTGGCCTTGATGAGCTGGCACTTGGCGGCTGCTGGCTGAAGACCGCCCACGAGAAACAGGGCGGCCGCGCCGAGCAACACAAAACCGGACTTCGAAAGGCGAAGCATGCAAAACCTCCGTTTGAAACGATTGCCTTGTCGCCCCGCCCCGGTCGGGAGGCGATCTATGAATTGACCGAGGCGAACGCGCGAGGAAGACTTAGGTTCTAGTTCCCGCAGACTGCCGAGCCCGTCGTGCAGACGACCGGAACGACCACGCCGGTGAAGCAGGTGGTGAAGAAGCGGCTGGTGACGATGTCGGGCTTGAGCAAGGCATCCGGCGGCGGATCGCCCGGACGCACGGCCTTCCAGAAGGGATCTCCCTTCACGCGCCGGGCGCTCATGTTCATGTAACCCCAGCCCTTGGCGCGCTTCACCTCGTGGGCGCTTTCCACCGCAAGGGCCTGAGAGTCCTTCGCCGCCTGCGCCTTGGAGGTCGAGCTCGCCGTAGCCTTGACCAGCTGACAACTGGCCTCGGCCGGCTGAAGACCCATCAGCATAAATCCAGAAAGAGCGCACGCAGCGGCGCTCACTTTCAACAGTCGAAGCATAGTCCCATCTCCCAAGACGAATAGGCGTGGTGTCTTTTTGGCAGTGCAATGCAACAACCGCAACTGCCCTGGCGGGCCTCTCCTACGGTTTTTTGTCGATCACGACTTTTTCGCAACGCATCCTCACCCGCTTCTGAGCCGCGCCGGGGCGTCAATCCCCGTCCTCGACGTGGCAAGGGGGACCCTCGGGGCAGGCGCCGGGGCGGTGGCGGGTGAAGTTCTGCATTATGCCGTCCTTGGTGCCGGCTTGATCTTCGGACGGTGGGGCGCCCGCCTCGTCCGCACCTGGGTCCGTCACGGCGGGAGCGGCAGGGTCCCCGTCTGCGGCGTCGGCCGATGTCTCTGGCGATGTCTCCGACATAGGCGGATTGTCCATGGCAACGACGAGAAACACGCTGCCGGCAAGGAGCAGCGACATCATGGTGGCGGCAAGGACCGTTCTCATGGCCCGGCGGTTCCTTCTGGCGTTTCGGCGCACATGGTCTTGGCGAATTTGGCGAGCCGGACGAAGCGTGGGTCCCCTTCTACCGCTTTGGCGACCTTTTCGAAGTCTTCGAAGGCTTCAGGCTGCTCGAAGTTCTTCCGGATGCGCGCGATATAGCTTTCGACCTCTGGATATTCATAGGCCTCGACGATAAAGGCGCCAAAAAAATGGCCAACCAGCGCCTCGCTCAGCGCGCCCCGCTCCATGAAAAGCCCGAGATCGGCAAAGAAGCCAAGATACTCGTTAAGCTGCAGGTGGCTGAACTTGCCGCCGTCGCCTTTATACAACTTTTGGCAGCCCTCGATGGCGTTGGCGACATGCAGGTAGTTCATGTTTTTGTCGTAGAACTCGCGATAGAGGTCGCGGGCAAGCTGAATCTCAGAGGTTTCGTGATTCACCCGCGTCAGCCGATAATGAAGCGTCACGCTCACGAGCTGCGCGATGACGAAGCTCGCCACGGCGAACAGCAACGCGAGCCATTCCCGCGTGAACACGATCTTGCGCGGGGCAGGCTTCGCCTCGGCGGTCGACTTGGCGCCCGCTCTCGTTCCTGTCCGCGCGGATTTTGCTTCCCTCGCCACCGATCGCTCGCACCACAGATTTCAACCGACCAACCTTCATATGACAGGGGGAAAGCGAAGCCTAGGGCTTTGCCAAAGCGGCTTCGGGTCCCGCCCTTCCTTTTTCAGGGCCTCGGGATGATATAGTCCTGTCAGAGATGTCAAAGATTCGCGCCAACGCAGCAGCGCTCCCAGTTTCCGACGACGAAAATGAGGCCCCGGACACGCGGCCCCTGTCGCAACGCGCCATGCGCCGGCGGCCCGCCGAGTATCTCGACGCCTTGAACGCCGAGCAACGGGACGCGGTGGAGAGCCTGGACGGCGCGCTCCTGGTGCTGGCCGGGGCCGGCACCGGCAAGACGCGCGTGCTCACCACCCGCATCGCCCATATCCTGAGCCTCGGCCATGCTTGGCCGTCGCAGATCCTCGCCGTCACCTTCACCAACAAGGCGGCGCGCGAGATGAAAATGCGGGTCAGCGAGCTGATCGGCGGCGCGGTGGAGGGCATGCCCTGGCTCGGCACGTTCCACGCCATCGGCGTCAAGATCCTGCGCCGCCACGCCGAGCTTGTCGGACCTCAAACCCTCGTTCACGATTCTCGATACCGACGACCAGATCCGCCTGATCAAGCAATTGCTGGCGGCGGAGAATATCGACGAGAAGCGCTGGCCGGCGCGGATGCTCGCCGCCATGATCGACGGCTGGAAGAATCGCGGCCTCACCCCGAAGCGGGTGCCGGACGGGGAGAGCTTCGCCTTCGCCGACGGCAAGGCCCGGGATCTCTATGCGCTCTACCAGCACCGCTTGAAAGAGCTGAACGCGGCGGATTTCGGCGACCTGCTCTTGGAGAATTTGCGGCTGTTCCAAGAACACCCCGACGTGCTCAAGCAATATCAGCAGCGCTTCCGCTACATGCTGGTGGACGAGTATCAGGACACCAATGTCGCCCAATATCTGTGGCTGCGCCTGCTGGCGCAGGGCAGCGACAATGTCTGCTGTGTCGGCGACGACGACCAGTCGATCTACGGTTGGCGCGGCGCGGAGGTGGACAACATCCTGCGCTTCGAGACCGACTTTCCGGGCGCCAAGGTCATCCGGCTGGAACGCAACTACCGTTCCACCGGACATATTCTCGGCGCCGCGTCGGGGCTCATCGCGCATAATCAGGGGCGCCTTGGCAAGACGCTGCACACCGACGACGCCGCGGGCGAGAAGGTCCAGGTCGAAGGCTGCTGGGACGACGAGGAAGAAGCCCGCGTCATCGGCGAGGATATCGAGCAGCTGCAACGCCAGGACCATTCGCTGAACGAGATCGCCATTCTGGTGCGCGCGTCCTTCCAGATGCGCGCCTTCGAGGACCGCTTCATCACGCTCGGACTGGACTACCGGGTGATCGGCGGCCCGCGCTTTTACGAGCGCCAGGAAATCCGCGACGCCACCGCCTATTTCGAGGTGACGTTGAATCCGGCCAACGACCTCAAATTCGAGCGCATCATCAACACGCCCCGGCGGGGACTGGGCGAGGCCACGCTGAAATCGCTGCATCAGCTGGCTCGGGCCAGCGGCGTGCCCTTGACGCAAGCCGCCCGGCTCATCGTCGAGACCGAGGAGTTGAAGCCGAAGGCGCGCAAGTCGCTACAGGACCTCATCGCCTCCTTCGACCGCTGGCGCGCGCTGATCGACGGCATGCGGCATACGGAGCTCGCCGAGCTGATCCTCGACGAGTCCGGCTATACCGCCATGTGGCAGGCCGACCGATCGCCGCAGGCGCAATCGAAACTGGAGAACCTGAAAGAGCTGATCCGCTTCATGGATGAGTTCGACACGCTGGCCGGCTTTATGGAGCATGTGTCGCTGGTGATGGATGCCGCCACCGAGGAAGGCACCGACCGCATCAACCTGATGACGCTGCATTCGGCCAAGGGGCTCGAGTTCGACACGGTGTTCCTGCCCGGCTGGGACGAAGGGCTCCTGCCCCATCAGCGCAGCCTCGACGAGACGGGCCGTTCGGGGCTCGAGGAAGAGCGCCGGCTGGCGCATGTCGGGCTCACGCGCGCGCGCAAGCGGGCCAAGATCACCTTCGCCCAGAACCGCCGCACCCACGGCATGTGGCAGACCGCCCTTCCCTCGCGCTTCGTCGACGAGCTGCCGATCGAGCATGTGGAGGTCGCCGAGGACAAAGGCACGCGCGGTTACGGGCCGAGCCGGTTCGACAATGCGGAGACCCTGTTCGCCACCGGCTTCTACGACACGCCGGGCTGGCAGCGGGCGCAGCGCAACCGGCCGCAAGGCGCCGCCCCCTCGGCGCCGCGCCGCGAGCCGCTGACCATCGAGGGCACGCTGGTCGCGGCCAGCACGGCGCCGGGCGCCGGCCTCGACATCGGCGTGCGCATCTTCCACCAGAAATTCGGCTATGGCCGCGTGGCCCAGGTCGACGGCAACAAGCTCACCGTCGATTTCGAGAAGGCCGGGCGCAAGAAGGTGGTCGATAGTTTCGTCGAGCGGGTGTGAGCCGCCGGTCCGATGTGGCTCTTCGGATATGGCTCGTTGATGTGGGACGGTTGGGAGGACGCCTATGGCTGTCTCCGTCGCACACAAGCCGATCTCGCAGGCCACAGCCGCATCTTCAACAAGAAATCGCTGGAGCGCTGGGGGACACATGCCCTGCCCGGCCTCACCCTCAATCTCGCGCGGCATGGCACGCCATCGGTGACTTGCCGCGGCGTGGCGTTTGAGTTCGACGACGCCGCGCGAGACGACATTAAAGCCTATCTCTGCGCGCGCGAGACCTGCGACGCCACGGAGGTTCCCTTGCGCCTCCCCGACGCGACCGAGGTCGCGGCGCTCACCTATATCTATGACGGTCCGCGCCTGATCGACGCCGGGCTCTCACTTGAGATGCGCGCGGCGATGATCTTGGCGGCGGAAGGCGCCGCCGGATCGAGCTACGACTACATCAAGGGCGTGCGCGATCATCTCGCCGATCTCGGCGTGACGGACCCCGCGGTGGACGAATTGTGGTCCGCGGTCGAAGCTCTCAACATGGCCTAGTCTCAAGTTCGCAATTGCCCCGGGAAGCGCGCAACCCTCTTTTCAAGTTGGAACAAATAGTGTACATTGATCCCGATTTGTTCTTGCATGGTCCAGAGGGGGATTGGTTATGCGCGTCAGTTTCGTCAGTCTTTTCATGGTGTTCACTCTGTCTTTCGCATTGCTGTCCATCGCCACGGCATTTGGCCAGGACGGCTGCAGCTGTAAGGGCTGCGGCTGCAAAGGGGGTCCGGGCTGGCGCGGACCGGAGGGCACGTGCGTCGCCGAGGCCAAGCTTGCGGCGGTCTGCGGCTCGCCGACCGGCGCCCCATGCGTCCGCGAGGCCGTCGCGCAAGTCTGCTTCGTCAAGCCCGTCGCAGCCGACGCACAGCACGAAGCGAAGCTGCAATAGACACAAGCCTTTCCGCGCAACCGGCGCGGGGACGCAAGCGAGTCAGTCCCATAATCGGCGAAGAAGCTTTCTTGGCGGATTTCGACCGCTCCCCTAAGCTCCCGCGCCATGAAAAGCCCGACCGACACTTCACCGTCTTCCTCCCGCACCTACCGGGCGACCGTCGAGGCTGCGCCCGACACGGCCGGGCGCATCGCCCGCGACCTCGACGAGGCGGAGGAGCCCCTTGCGCTCTCCGTCAGCTATTTCGATCTCGGCAACGGGCAATACGAGGTCTCCGCACTTTACGGAGAGATGCCTGACGAGGCGGCGCTGACCACGCTGATCGGCAAGGCGGCCGAAGGCGATGCGGTGACGACGCTGCGGATCGAGGAAATGGCCAACCAAGATTGGGTGACCCTGTCGCAAGGCCAGCGCGGCCCCGTACGCGCCGGGCGCTTCGTCATCCATGGCAGCCACGACCGCGAGACGATCCCGCGCGGCCGGTTCGCCATCGAGATCGACGCCTCCAACGCCTTCGGCACCGCGCATCATGCGAGTACGCGGGGCTGCCTGCTGGCGCTAGATGAACTGGCCAAGCGCGGCCGCCCCGACCTGGTGCTCGATCTCGGTACGGGGAGCGGGGTTCTCGCCATCGCCGCGGCGCGCGCCTTCGACCGGCCGGTGGTGGCGACCGACAACGATCCGGTCGCCGTGGCCATCGCCGCCGAAAATGCGCGCAAAGCGGGTGTGGCGCAGCAGGTGCACGCGGTTCGGGCGGAGGGCTTCGCCCACAAAGCGCTCCGGCGCATTAGGCCCGATCTAATCCTGGCCAATATCCTGGCGCGGCCCCTGATGGGCCTGGCGCCGGCCATGGCCAAAAGCCTCCAGCCCGGCGGCATTGCGATCCTTTCAGGCCTTACGGCGCCCCAGGCGCGGGCCATCGAGGCGCGCTATGGCAGTCATGGCTTCGTCCTGGAAAAGCGAATCATTCTCGATGGATGGGCGACCTTGATACTCGGCCGTCGCAGCGCCCGCATTTTGCGCGATTGATCGGGGCCGACGCTTCGGCATACAACGTCGGCCATGTATCAGAGTTTCGAAGAGGCCAGCGCCCCGGCGGCCAGCGGCGACCGGGTCAAGGCAGTGGTGCGGGAACTGAAGGCGCGGCGGCTCAAAGGCTTCCTCGTTCCCCATAGCGATCAACACCAAAACGAGTTTCTGCCCCCGTCTGAGGAGCGGCTCGCCTGGCTCACCGGCTTCACCGGATCGGCCGGCATCGCCATCATCACCGAACGGGGCTCTGCCCTGTTCGTCGACGGCCGCTACACGCTGCAAGCCAAGAAGCAGGTCGACAGCCATGTGTTCGAGGTGCTGCAGGTCCCGGAAGCCAAGCCGTCGACCTGGCTGCGCGAGACGCTGGTCCGCGGCAACACGATCGGCTACGACCCGGCGCTGCACACCATCAAGGAAATCGAGCGGCTCACCAAGACGCTCGCCGCCGCCGGCATCAAGCTGGCGCCGGTCGAGGATAATCCCATCGACGCGCAATGGGGCGCGGAGCGGCCCAAGCCCTCCGCGGCGCCGGTCTATCCGCATCCGGCGGAATTCGCCGGACGGAGCGTGGCCGAGAAGATCGCCGACGTGCAGGCGAAGCTGGCAGAGGACAAGCAGGACGCCGTGCTGCTCACCGCGCCGGATTCGATCTGCTGGCTGTTCAATATTCGCGGCGGCGACATCAAGCACACGCCTGTCGCGCTCGCCTTCGCCATCGTGCCCGCGACCGGCCGTCCGGTGCTTTACGTGGACTCAGCCAAGATCGGCGACACGGTCCGCAATGGGTTGAAACCATTTGCCGATATCGCCAAGCCGGAAGAGCTCGCCGAGAGGCTCAAGGGCCTCGCGGCCGAGAAGGCCAAGGTGCGGCTCGACCCTAATTCCGCGTCGATGCGCTTCGCTCGCGTGCTGGAAGCCGAGGGCGCCAAATTCGTCCCCGGCGACGACCCCTGCACCCTGCCCAAGGCCATCAAGAACAAGGCCGAGATCAAGGGCGCGCGCGCGGCGCATGTGCGCGACGCCGTGGCCATGGCCCGGTTTCTCGCCTGGCTCGACGAGGTGGCGGAGTCCGGCAAGGTGGACGAGGTGTCGGCGGCCATGCGGCTGGAAGATTTCCGCCGCGAGTCTGGCCAGCTCAAGGATATCAGCTTCGACACCATCTCGGCCTCGGGCCCTCATGGCGCCGTGGTCCATTACCGGCCGACCCACGAGGCCAAGCGGATCCTCGACAAGGGCTCGCTCTATCTCATCGATTCCGGCGGGCAATATGTGGACGGGACCACCGACATCACCCGCACCGTGGCCGTGGGCAAGCCGACGCCTGAGATGAAGCGCCATTATAGCCTCGTGCTGAAGGCCCATATCGCCATCGCATCGGCGCGGTTCCCCAAAGGTACCCGCGGCCAGGATCTCGACCCTTATGCGCGGCGGCCGCTCTGGGAGGCGGGTCTCGACTTCGATCACGGCACCGGCCATGGCGTCGGCAGCTATCTGTCGGTGCATGAAGGGCCGCAGCGTCTGTCACGGCTCGGCACGGCGCCGCTGGAGCCCGGCATGATCCTGTCGAACGAGCCCGGCTATTACCTCGAAGGCAAATACGGCATCCGGCTCGAGAATCTGGTCCTGGTGACACCGCCTGCGAAAATCGACGGCGGCGAACGCGAGATGATGGGCTTCGAGACGCTGACGCTTGTGCCGTTCGACCGGCGGCTGATCGACCCGAAGCAGCTCAATCGTGCCGAACGCGCCTGGCTCAACGCCTACCATGCGCGGGTGCGGCGGGAGATCGAGCCCCTGCTCGTCAGTGACGACAGGCCCTGGCTGCGCCACGCCACCGCGCCGATCGGCTAGCCGCGCTCAAAGTCGCGAAGCACAAGGAGGGCCGTCATGGAAGTGTTCGTGTCGGCCATTGCAGCGACGCTGACCACGGTCGCCTTCGTGCCCCAGGCGATCCACATCATCCGATTCAAGGAGACGCGGGCCATCTCGCTGCAGATGTATGTGGCCTTCGCCACCGGCGTCGCCTTCTGGCTGCTGTTCGGCTTTATGATTTGGAACTGGCCGATGATCGTCGCCAACGCCATCACCCTCGGCTTGGCGCTGTCGATCATCACCATGAAGCTGCGCTACGGGTGAGGCTTATTCGATCAGCTTCAGCCACTCGTCCTCGGTGAGGACCTGGACCCCTAAGTCCTTGGCATTTTTCAGCTTCGAGCCGGCGCCGGGGCCCGCCACCACATAGTCGGTGTTCTTGGAGACGGAGCCCGCCACCTTGGCGCCGAGGCGCTCGGCCCGCGCCTTGGCCTCCTGGCGCGACATCTTCTCTAGGGTGCCGGTGAACACCACGGTCTTGCCCGAGATGGGCGAGGCGTGATCGACCGCCTCCAGCGCTTGCGGGCTCACCTCTTTCAGCAGGTCCTCGACGACGGTGACATTATGCGGCTCGGCGAAGAAGTCGGCGATGGCCGCGGCCACCGCGGGGCCGATGCCCTCGATATTGTCAAGCTCGGCGAAAGCCTCGCCTTCGCGATTCTCGCTTGCGGCGCGCATGGACTTCACGAAATTCTCCGCCGTGCCGTAGGTGCGGGCCAGTAGCCGCCCGGTGATCTCGCCCACATGGCGGATGCCGAGCGCGAAGATGAAGCGGTCGAGCTTGACGTCGCGGCGCACCTCGATGGCCGCGAACAGCTTCTGCGCCGAGAGTTCCCCCCAACCTTCCCGCTGGCTGAGTTTATTCTCGCGTTTTGCGTCCTCGGCGGCGAGCGTGAAGATGTCGGGTGGCGACTGGATGATGTCGTCGTCATACAGTTCCTGGATGCGCTTCTCGCCGAGCCCTTCGATGTCGAAGGCGTTGCGCGAGACGAAATGCTTCAGCCTCTCCACGCGCTGGGCCGGGCAGATGAGGCCGCCGGTGCAGCGGCACACCACGTCGCGCTTGCCGGTGCGCTCGTCCACTTCGCGCACCGCCAGGCTACCGCAAGACGGGCAATGGGTCGGAAACGTGAATCGTTTCGACTCCTTAGGGCGCTTCTCTAAGACGACATCGAGCACTTGCGGGATGACGTCGCCGGCTCGCTGCACGATGACGGTGTCGCCAATGCGGATATCGCGGCCCTCGCGCAGCGTCTCGCCGTTGGCGCCGATGCCGGCGATATAGTCCTCGTTGTGCAGCGTGGCGTTCTGCACCACGACGCCGCCCACCGTCACCGGCTCGAGCTTGGCCACGGGCGTCAGCGCTCCCGTGCGGCCGACTTGGATCTCGATGTCGTTGAGGATCGTGGTCGCCTGCTCGGCGGGGAATTTATGGGCGATGGCCCAACGCGGCGAGCGGGAGACGAAGCCGAGCCGCTCCTGCAGGTCGAGCCGGTCGAGCTTATAGACGATGCCGTCGATGTCGTAGTCGAGGCCTGCCCGATCGCTCTCGATGTCGCGGTAGGTTTTGAGCATGCGCTCGACGCTATCGGTCTGCTCGATGAGCGGGTTCAGGGGAAAGCCCCAGCCGGCAAGAGCGGCGTAGACCCCGGACTGGGTCTCGGCCGGCAGCTTGGCCGCCTCGCCCCAGCCATAAGCGAAGAAGGCCAAGGGCCTGGACGCGGTGATGGACGAATTGAGCTGACGTAGCGAACCGGCGGCGGCGTTGCGCGGATTGGCGAACAGACGGTCGCCGCGTTCGCTTTGCGCTTCGTTGAGCTTCTGGAAGGCGCCGCGACTCATATAGATCTCGCCGCGCACCTCGAAGGGATCGGGAAAATCGCTTGCGGCGATCTTCTTCGGGATGTCGGCGATGGTGCGAACATTGGCGGTGACGTTCTCGCCCTCATAGCCGTCACCTCGGGTCGCGGCCTGAACCAGACGGCCGCCCTCGTAGCGCAGCGTGATGGACAGGCCGTCGATCTTGGGCTCGGCGGTGAAGGCAAGCTCGGCGTCGCCATCGAGCCCCAAGAAGCGGCGGATGCGATCGAGAAAATCGCGCACGCCCTCTTCGTCGAACACATTGCTGAGCGACAGCATGGGCACGCGGTGGACGACCTTGCCGAAGGCCTCGACCGGCGCGGCGCCGACTTTCAGCGAGGGGCTGTCTTCGCGGACGAGATCGGGAAAGCGCGCTTCGATGGCCTCGTTGCGCTTGCGCAGGGCGTCATAGGCGGCGTCTGAGACCTCGGGCTGATCTTGCCGGTAATAGAGCGAGTCGTGATGGGCGATCTCGACCGCCAGGCGTGCAAGCTCAGCCGCGGCTTCCGCCTCGTCGAGGTCCGCGACCGGCTTGGCCGCGAGCCGCATCTCGTCCTTTTTCGCCTTTGTCTTGCTCATGATTTCAGAATCTTACGCGGTCCGGCTCATCAGCCGGTCGGCCGCGGCGCGGGCCTCGTCGGTGATGGTTTGCCCCGCCAGCATGCGGGCGATCTCCTCGCGGCGGTGCGGCCCTTCGAGCATCACCACGCGGGTCGCCATGGTCTCGCCTTCCGGGCCATGCATCGCCTCCTTGGCGATCATCAGATGGCCGTCGGCAAGGGCCGCCACTTGCGGCGCGTGGGTCACGGCCAGGACCTGGACTTTCCTGGCGAGCCCAGCCAGGCGCTCGCCGATGGCCGAGGCCGTGGCGCCGCCGACACCGGAATCCGCCTCGTCGAAAATGAGGGTGGGTGCCGAGCCGCGCGCGGCCAGCACCACCTTCAGCGC
Organism: uncultured Alphaproteobacteria bacterium; assembly: GCA_963793075.1. Classification (GTDB taxonomy): domain Bacteria; phylum Pseudomonadota; class Alphaproteobacteria; order Rhizobiales; family Methyloligellaceae; genus Methyloceanibacter. Next base: position 365,139 of record CAWBYO010000005.1, on the reverse strand, counting down.
CAGGATGAAGCGCGCCAGCTCGCCGCCGGAAGCGACCTTCATCATCGGGCCGGGCTCGGTGCCGGGATTGGTGGCGACCCAGAAGGCGACGCGGTCGATGCCGGAGGGACCGCCTTCGGTCAAATCCACCGTGTCGATATTGGTGACGAAACGGGCTTTGTCGAGCTTCAGCGGCGCAAGCTCCGCCGCCACTTCGGCGTCGAGGCGCTTGGCCGCTTTGATGCGCGCCAGGCTCAAGGCGCGCGCTGCACTCTCATAGGCCTCGCGGGCGGCTTGCGCCGCCTTAATGAGCTCACTGGCGCGGCCCTCGCTACGGTCGAGCGCCGCAAGCTCTCTCTCTAGTCGCTCGGTCAGCGCCGCCAGATCGTCCACCTGCACCCGGTGCTTGCGGGCGAGCGCACGGAGTGCGAACAGCCGCTCCTCGGCGCGCTCCAGATCGCCCGGTTCAAAGGCAGTCAGGGCCAGCGCCTCCTCCAGCCGGTCGCGGGCGGCATTGGTCTCGCTCAAGACCCGCTCCAGCGCCTCGGCGGCGGCCGTCAGGGCGGCGCCTCCTGTCGCGGCCTGACGCTCGATCCGGCGCAAGGCCGAGGCCAGGCGTGCCCCGGCTGTCCCCTCCCCCTGCAACGCGTCCAGGGCCTCGTTGAGCTCGGCGGCGATCTTCTCGGCATTCATCATCAGCTGGCGGCGGGCGGCCAAACTCTCCTCCTCGCCGGGCTCGGGGTTCAGCGTCCGCAGCTCCTCTAAAGCATGGGCGACATAGTCGGCATTGGCGCGGGTGGCGGCGATCTCGCTCTCATGGCGGGCCAGCGCGCCCTCCGCCTCCTGCCAAGTCTCGTAAGCCGAGGTCAAGCCTGCGCAGCGTCGGCGCTCAAGCCGCCAAAGGCGTCGACCAGGTCGCGGTGACCGCTCGGGTCGAGCAACGCGCGCTCGTCGTGCTGGCCGTGGATCTCGACCAGGGCCTGGCCCACTTGCCGCAAGAGCTGCACGCTGACGCTCACGTCGTTGATGAAGGCGCGGCTCCTGCCGTCCACCCCCTGCACCCGCCGCAAGATCAGACCGTCGTCGGCGGGAATGGCGTTCTCGGCGAGGAGCGCCAGCACCGGATGGTCGGGGGCGAGCTCAAAGGTGGCGCTGACTTGGCCCTGCTCGGCGCCACGGCGCACGAGGGACGCGTCGCCGCGCGCGCCGATGGCGAGCGAGAAGGCATCGAGCAGGATGGACTTGCCGGCGCCGGTCTCGCCGGTGAGCGCGGACAGGCCTTGACCGAACTCGAGGTCGAGCTTGTCGATCAGCACGATGTCACGGATCGACAGAGCGGCTAGCATGGCGTGCGCGTCAGGTTTGGCCGCCGTCGCCCTTCCAGGTCTGGGTGATCCAGGACCCTTCGTGCTGCTTGGGCTCCAGGCCACTCTTCCCTAGGAGACTGTAGGCGTGCTGGTACCACTTACTGTCCGGAAAGTTGTGGCCGAGCACGGCAGCCGCCGTCTGGGCCTCGTTGACGATGCCTAAGGCCATATAAGCCTCGGTGAGACGCATCAAGGCTTCTTCCACCTGTTCGGTGGTTTGATAGTCGGTGACCACCGTGCGGAAGCGATTGATGGCCGCGAGGAAATTGTTCTTGCGCAGATAATAGCGGCCGATGGTCATCTCGTTCGCCGCAATGAGATCGCGCAGGATTCGCATCCGGTTGCTCGCCTCCGCGGCATAGCGCGAGTTGGGGTAACGCTGCAGCAGCGTATCATAGGCCGCCAGCGACCGCTTTGCGTAGGTCTGGTCGCGCTTCGGATCGAGCACCTGGTCGTAATAGGACATGCCGATGATGTTCTGGGCGAGATCCGATTCCTGCGTACCCGGATGCAGCGTCAAATAGCGGTCGGCGGCGGAGACGGCATCGTCGTATTTGCCCGCCTTGTAATAGGCATAGGACGCCATGACGATCGACCGGCGCGCCTCTTGGGAATAGGGGTGGTTGATGTCGACTTGCTCGTATTGGCGCGCAGCCTCGTCGTAATCGCCCTTGTTGACCATGGCCTCGGCCTGACCGTAGATCACACTTGGCGGATCGTTGTTGACGATCTCGGCCTTTTTGCCGAACACCGAGCCGCAGCCGGCGATGAGGCCCGCAGCCAGCAGCAAGCCAAGCCCGGCGCCTAAGCGCCGCGCCACAAGCGCAACGCCAAACGGCGCATGACGCGCTGGCGCGATACGCGGCTCTCCCGGACCGGACATGCTTCCCCTCAAAATGCCCCTGGCGCGTAACTCACGCCGGTTCGTCCACGCTAGCGCGGACTCTCCCACCCAACTAGCGGATTATGGTGTTTTTTTGCTCTGGGCGGCCCGCGGCGGGCATCGGGCCCACAATCCAACGCATAACCGACGCGCCCGACACTTCGCAGCCCGCACCCGTCAGACCCGATCGGGGCATAAAGTCCAGAAGGCTTAGCTGCGGTCGGCGGCGAAATTGGCCGCGGCCAGGCGATGGCTGAGCTCGGCATGGCGAACCTCGCGGTAGCGCGGGGCTTCGACCATGGTCCAGGCGTCGGCATCGGCGAACAGGGCCTTGAGCACCAGGGCATTCAGCCGATGTCCGCCCCGGCGGGAGCGGTAAGCGCCGAGAATGGGCGCGCCAGCCAGCGCCAGATCGCCGACGGCATCGAGCGCCTTGTGGCGCACGAATTCGTCAGCGAAGCGCAGTCCTTCGCGATTGATGATGCGGTCGTCGCCGATGGCCACCGTGTTCTCGAGCGAAGCGCCAAGAGCAAGGCCAGCCGCCCATAGCCGCTCGACATCCTTCATGAAGCCGAAGGTGCGGGCGCGGGCCAGTTCCCGGCGGAACGACCCGGGATTCACGTCGATCTCAATCTGCTGGGTGCCGATCAGCGGCGTGTCGAAGCCAATCTCCACGTCCAGATGAAAGCCGTTATGCGGGGTCAGCTCGCCGACGGCGCCACCGTCCTCGACACAGACCGGCTTAAGAACCTTGAGGTAGCGGCGCGGCGCATCGAGCTCGGTCAGACCGACCTCGTCAATCGCCTCGACGAAGGGAGCGGCACTGCCGTCCATGATCGGCACTTCCGTGCTGTCGATCTCGATCAGCGCATTGTCAACGCCGAGGCCGCGCAGAGCCGCGAGCAGATGCTCGACGGTCGCGACAGAGGCCCCATTGCCGTCACCAAGGACGGTGCACAGCGTGACGCCGGTGACCCACTGCTGATCCGCAGCGATTTCGATCCCGTCGGCGCCGCCGTTGGAAATGTGGAAACGTAGCCCGGTATCGCCATCAGCCGGACACAGAGATATGGAAACTGGTGCCCCGCCGTGGACCCCGGTACCGGTCAGTGATACCTCACTGGCAAGCGTAGTTTGACGTGCCCCGATAAAACCCTTCATGGCCCCCGTTGGCCCCCGCGCCGTCGTCTGGTTCCCTACTCAGCCCGGAGAAAACCCCGAGCCCCCCATCGATCAGCGCTCCCTGGCACTTAACTAGACCGTGTAACGCGGCCCCGATGTGCCTTTTTGGTCCGGCCGATCAATCTAATAGGAACCATAACCTTCGGGCTTTGGGGCTACAAATCACGGTTTCTTTCACTGTATTACGGGTCGGAAGTCCTCCTAATACATTGATTTCGCTCAGATTTTCGCAACGGCAGAGGCTGTGGCCAGGCGATTTGGTTAACGCCTGGCCTCTCCTCAATTCGCCCGCCGGCGCAGAAACGCGGGAATCTCCAGATCGTCATCGTCATGCGATTCTGCCAGAGCCGGTGCCGGGGCGGCGCGAGCCATCCTGGGCTGGGCCTGGAACTGCGGCTCCATGCGGGCCGGCGCGGCGCCAGCAGCCTCATGCGGCCGATCGATGCGCACGCCCCGCGGAGCCGGCATTTCGGCCCGCGGAGCCATGCGCGGCGCTTCTGCGACGCGCGGGAGCTCGACCCGCAGGGAGTCTGCACGTGGCGTCTCGGGAGCCCCGCGGCGCTGGCCGAATTCCGGCTCGAGCTTGGACGGCATCTCGGCATCGTTGTCCTTGCGGCCACGGCCGACATTGGCCAGCCGCTCCAGGAAGCCGACTTTGCGCTTGTGCTCGGCCAGACCGGCCTGCGGCGCCTCGCCGGCCTGCGCCTTGATCGCCTTCTGGGCGACCATGGGCAGGTCCTCGACATTGGGCATACGCCGTACCGGACGCTTGATGGCGGCGGGCGGGGCCGGCTGGAAGTTCTGCTGGGGCGCGGCCGGCCTAGCCGGGGCCGGGTTGCGCGGCAACGCGATGCCGGTGGCCTGGGCCGGACGCTTCTCGATCGTGACATTGCCCGGGGCGCGCCAGACCGACGGCTCCTGCACGATGTCGTTGGCGGCAAGGTCCATGCTCGGCTCGTCGAGGTCGACCGCCATTTCGGTCGGTGCCGCACGGGTCGGCGCGGACGGCATCGGGGCGAGCCCCGCCAGCCGCTCGGTCAGCCGGCCCGCGTCGGGCTGGGCGCCGGACGCGGCATCGGCCGTAAGTTCACGCTCGGCGGCCAGCAGGCCTATGCCGGTGGCGACCACCGAGACCCGGATGATGCCGTCCAGTCCGTCGTCATAGGTCGCGCCGACGATGATGTTGGCCTCCGGGTCCGCCTCGGCGCGGACACGGCTCGCCGCCTCGTCCACCTCGTAAAGGGTGAGGTCGCTGCCGCCGGTGATGGAGACGAGAAGTCCGCTCGCGCCCTTCATCGACACGTCGTCGAGCAAGGGGTTGGAGATCGCCGCTTCGGCCGCCTCGATGGCGCGCCGGTCACCGCTTGACTCGCCGGTGCCCATCATCGCCTTGCCCATGCCGGCCATGATGGTGCGAACATCGGCGAAGTCGAGATTGATGAGGCCTTCTTTGACCATCAGATCGGTGATGCACGAGACGCCGGCCCGCAACACGTCGTCGGCCATGCCGAAGGCGTCGGTGAAGGTGGTTTTCTCGTTGGCGACCCGGAACAGGTTCTGGTTCGGAATGATGAGCAGCGTATCGACGTATTTCGACAGTTCCTCGATACCGGCCTCGGCCGCGCGATAGCGCCGCGAACCTTCGAACTGGAACGGCTTGGTGACGACGCCGACGGTGAGGATGCCTTCCTCGCGACTGGCGCGCGCGATGACCGGTGCCGCGCCGGTGCCGGTGCCGCCGCCCATGCCGGCGGTGATGAAGGCCATGTGGCAGCCGACGAGATGGGCCTTGATGTCGGCCATGGCCTCCTCGGCCGCGGCCGCGCCGATCTCCGGCTTGGAGCCCGCCCCGAGTCCTTCGGTGACGTTGGTGCCCATCTGGATGCGGCGCTCGGCGGTCGAGCTCATCAGGGCTTGCGCGTCGGTGTTGGCGACGACGAATTCCACGCCCTGAAGGCCGCGTTCGATCATGTTGTTGACGGCGTTACCGCCGGCGCCGCCCACTCCGAACACGGTGATGCGCGGCTTGAGTTCGGTCAGATCTGGAACTCTGAGGTTGATAGTCATGGCGGCCTTCCAATCCTTGCGATTGTCCCTTGCTACGGCTTTCTAGCTGGCGCTCCCCGCGAGTGCGCCGGCTCAAAGCCCTTAAAAATTCTCCATGATCCACTCGCCAACTTTGGCGAAGTAGCCTGTCCCCGTACGCAAGAACCGTTGCTCGGTGCGGGCACCGAGCTTGTCGTCGCCACGCGCCCAATGCAGGAGCAAGCCGATCGCGGCGGAGAAGTCCGGCGCGGCGGCCACTGGCGGCAAACCATTCATGGCGCGCGGGCGGCCAAGCCGCGCCGGGCGTCCAAACATGTTCGAAGCGAGCTCCGGCAAGCCGGTGAGCTGGCTGCCGCCGCCGGTCAGCACCAAATGCTGGGTTGCCTCGGCGGCCAGGCCGCTCGCCGCAAGACGGCGGCGCATCAGATCGAGGATCTCCTCGACGCGCGGCCGGATGATGCAGGCGAGCTGCGCCTTGGTGATCTGGTTGAGGCTGCCTTGCGCCATGCCGCTGACGCAGGGGTAGGTGATGATCTCGCGCTCGTCGGAGAGCGTGGCAAACGCGCTGCCATGCAATGTCTTCAGGCGCTCGGCATGCTCCATGGGGGCGCCGAGCGTGCGGGCGATGTCGGTGGTGACGCCGTTGCCGCCGAGCGCGATGGCGTCGGTGTGAATGAAATGTCCGTCGACGATCACCGACAGCGTGGTGGTGCCGGCGCCGAAATCGATGCAGGCCACACCGAGATTGGCTTCATCGGGCGTGACCACCGACAGGGCGCTCGCATAGGGCGCGGCGACGAGGCCGGCGACACCGAGATGGCAGCGCTCGACGACCAGCATCAGATTGCGCATGGCCACCTCGTCGGCGGTCACGGCATGGAGGTCGACGGAAAGACGTTCGCCGCACATGCCCTGCGGCTCGCTGATGCCGCTATTCTCGTCGAGGCGATAACCGGTCGGGAGCGCATGCAGGACGGTGCGCTTGTCGCGCGCGGCATATTGGCGGCCGCCGGCAAGCAGACGCTGGACGTCGTCGTCGCGCACCGCGCCCGACGGCAAGGCCACGCTGGCCGAAAAGCTGTCGCTCTTGAGGCGTCCGCAGGTCACGGAGACATGCACGTCCTCGACGGTGACGCCGGCCATGCGCTCGGCCGCATCCACGGCGGAGCGGATGCAATGCTCGGCACTGTCGAGATGGGTGACCATGCCAGCCTTGAGACCTTCGGCGCGGGTGTGGTCGAAGCCCAACACCTCGAACTGCACCGCGTCGCCCTTGCCCTCGAACCAGTCCGGCGCCGACGAGGTCTTGCCGATCAGGCAGCACACTTTGCTCGTGCCGATGTCGAGCGCGGTGACGATGCGCTGACGCTTGCCCCTGATGGAATTGCTATATGTCATCCCCCTGCCCTCAAGCCCCTTCTTATGTCTTGCCTTTAAGCGTGGCGCCGGTACTGGCGGTCGGCACATCGATCGGCACGGCCGTGCCAGACGGGCTCGCCGCAGCGGTCGCATGGAAGCGCACGGTGATGCGGTCGAGCAGGCGCAGATCGATCGCCGCGAAATCCTCCTCCAAGACACCGCGCTCTTGCGCCAGCTTGGTCAGGGATTGCAGCGCCACATCGATATTGTCGTCGGGCAGCATGATCTCCATGCCGGTGCGCAGTTTCAGGGTCCAACGCCGGTCGCCGACACGCAGCGCCGCGAGCATTTTCTGCCTGAGCTCGCCATAGGGCTCGAGTGCTGCGTAAAGCGCCGCCGCGTTCTTGCCGGCGCCCTCGCCGACCACAAGGGGCAAGGACGGATAGGCTTGCGGCAGGGCAGGCGCGAGCACCACGCCCTGATCGTCGACCACGAAGGTTTTGCCCTTGTTCTGCCAGACGGCGTAAGGCTCTCGCTCCTCGATGACCACTTGCAGGGTCGAGGGCAGGAGGCGCATCACCTGGGCGTGGCGGATCCACGGCACCGCTTCCAGCCGCTGCTTGGCGGCGTCGGTGTCGAAATTGAGCATCATGGTGTCGGGCCCGGCGGCGAGCGCTGCCGTGATCGCCGTATCGGTGGCGTGGCGCTGGCCCTCCACGGTGACGCGCTCCACGCCAAACCCGGCGACGACGGCGAGGCGCTGAACGCCGATTGAAAGCGCATCGAGCAGCCGGCCGGTCTGACCGCCGATCACGGCGCCATAGACAACCGCGCTGGCGAGGAAAATGAGGCTGAGCAACAGCCATTTGCCTCGCGCGCGGTCGCGGCTGGCCTTGCCGAGGCGAATGCTGCGAGGCTTTCGTGAGATGAGCGCGCGGGTGCCGCTCAGCACAGGCAGGCCACGGGACGGCTGTCGCGGCGCGGCAATGCCACGCGCAAGCAAGGCATCTTGTGCCCGGCGTCCCCTAGCTTGACCCTTGGCTGGGCCTAACGATTGCACGACGCGTCCTCCACGATCCAGCGGACAAGCTCGCCGAACGAGCGGCCGCCATAGGCTGCAAGCTCGGGCACAAGCGACGTCGACGTCATGCCTGGCTGGGTATTGACCTCAAGGCAGATCATTTCCCCCATGCCGTCTGGCCGGTCGTCGAAGCGGAAGTCGGAACGGCTGACCCCTCGGCAGCCCAGTGCCCGATGAGCCGCCACCGACAGCTTCTGTACCAATTGGTAAACATTTGGTTTAAGCGCCGCCGGGAGCACATGAATTGACCCCCCTGGAGCGTATTTTGCGTCGTAATCATAAAAGGCTAGCCCTTCCGCCGGCTTGATCTCGATGACGCCCAAAGCCTCCTCGCCCATGACCGCGCAGGTGAGTTCCCGTCCAGGAATGAAGCGCTCGACCATAATTTCTTCACCCAGGGCCCAGTCGGCCGCGGTGAGCTCCTGAGGCGGATGGGCCTGGCCCTCGCGGACGATATAGACGCCCACGGAGGAGCCTTCGGCCGGCGGCTTGATCACATAAGGCGGGGGCATGACATGGCCCTTGGCGGCCTCCTGACGGCTCACCACGCGGCTTTCGGCCACCGGCACGCCCGCCTCGCGCAAGACGGCCTTGGCCCGCTCCTTGTGCATGGCGAGCGCCGAGGCGAGCACGCCAGAATGGGTGTAGGGGATGGCCATGGTCTCAAGCAGGCCCTGGATGCAGCCATCCTCGCCGTAACGCCCATGCAGCGCGTTGAAGCAGACATCGGGCCTGATCTCGGCAAGCTTTGCCGCCACGTCGCGGCCGACATCGACCCTAGTGACGGTATAGCCCTCACCTTCCAGGGCCTTCGCGCAGGCGGCGCCGGAGTTCAGCGATACCTCCCGCTCGGCGGACAAGCCGCCCATCAAGACGGCAACATGCTTTGCTTGGGCCATATCGATCGTCCCCCCGTGCTGTCAAAATGCCAGTGGTCAGGGTGCTGTAACTGAATCGGGGGCGATTAGGAATCCTTGAAGGCCGCGGCAGGCGCGCGCATCGAGAATCCAAACGCGGGTCGGCGGGCCGGTGCGCGCGGGCTTAGGCGTCCGGCAGCAAGCCGGATTCAGCCCGGCAGGCCGAGGCGCTTGATTTCCCATTCGAGCTCGACGCCGCTCGTTTCCTTCACCCGCGCGCGCACGGTCTCGCCCAGCGTCTCGATGTCGGCCGCGCTGGCATTGCCCTCGTTGATGAGGAAGTTGCAATGCAGCTCCGACACCTTGGCGTCGCCGACGCTGAGGCCCCGGCAACCGGCGGCGTCGATGAGCTGCCACGATTTCTTGCCCGGCGGATTCTTGAAGGTCGATCCGCCGGTACGGCTCTTGATCGGCTGCACCTCCTCGCGATAGGCGGCGATCTCGTCCATCTCGGCGAGGATTTCGGCCGGATCGCCCGGCTTCCCCTGAAACAGAGCCTCGGTGAAGATGAGATCGTCGGGCGCGCCGCAATGGCGATAGGCGTAGTGGAAGGCGGCGACGGGCAGCACATGCACCTGACCTTGGCGGTCGACGGCGCGGGCCTCGACCAGCACTTCGCAGGTCTCGGTGCCATGGGCGCCGCCGTTCATGCGCAGCGCCCCGCCGATGCCGCCGGGAATGCCGCGATAGAAGGTGAGGCCGGCGATGCCGGCGTCGGCGGCGGCGCGCGCCACCTTCACATCTGGCACCGCGGTGCCGACGCGAATCTTCGATCCTTCTTCGATCTTGATTTCGCCGAAGCCGCGGCCCAGGCGGATGACCACGCCCTCGATGCCGCCGTCGCGCACCAGCAGATTCGAGCCGAGGCCGATCACGGTGACGGGGATGCCGGCGGGAAGTCCCTTCATGAAATAGGCGAGGTCAGCCTCGTCGGCCGGCGAATAGAGCACTTCCGCCGGGCCGCCCACCCGGAACCAGGTGTAGTCCTTGAGCGGGGCTTCCGCCGTGAGCCGGCCCCGTAACTCAGGCAGGCTGGCGATCAGCGTTTCCAAGAGGGCAGCGCCGTTCACGCGGCGCCCCGCCGCTCGAGCCGTGCGGGCAGCGCGTTGATCCAATCGGTGATCGTGCCGGCGCCGAGACCGACGACCAAATCCCCGGCTTGGGCAATTTCGGCGATGGTCGCGGCCAACGTATCCTCGTCGTCCACGGTGAGCACATTGGCATGGCCGTGGCGGCGGAGACCCGAGGCCAGCTCATCGCGGTCGATGCCGGGGATCGGCGCCTCACCGGCGGAATAAACCGGCGTCACCACGACGATGTCGGCGTCGTCGAGACAGGCGGAGAACTCGTTGAACAGGGCGTGCAGGCGCGAATAGCGATGGGGTTGCATCACGGCGATGATGCGACCGGTTCCGGCCATGCTGGCGCCGCGCAACACCGAGGCAATCTCGACCGGATGATGGGCGTAGTCGTCATAGATGGCGACACCCTGCCATTCGCCGACGCGGGTGAAGCGCCGCTTGACGCCGGAGAAGGCAGCGAATGTCGAACGGATCACGTCGTCGCTCACACCGGCCTCGGTGGCCACGGCAAGTGCTGCAAGCGCGTTCAACGCGTTGTAGTGGCCGAGCGTCGGCAGCACGATATCGGCGAGCTTGCGCGCGCCGCCTTTGACCGCCGGCCCGAGATCGGCATCGAAGGTGATGCTGTTGTGGTCCGGGCGCACGTTGGAGAGCTTGATATCGGCCTCGCGGGCAACACCATAGGTCAGCGTGCGGCGCCCGTTGGCCGCGCCGCCGAGCCTGCCCAGGAGCTCGCGCACCACGGGATGATCGATGCAGGCGACGGCGATGCCGTAAAACGGAATGGCGTCGATGAACTGCGCGAAGGCGAGATGCAGTTCCTCTTCCGTCTCCCAATAATCCATGTGCTCGGGGTCGATATTGGTAACAACACCGATCTGGGTCGGCAGCTTCAGGAATGTGCCATCGGACTCGTCGGCCTCAACCACCATCCACTCGCCCTTGCCGATGCGCGCGTTGGTGCCCCAGGCATTGATGATGCCACCGGTAATGACGGTCGGATCGAGCCCGCCGCCATGCAGCAGATCGGCGATGAGCGAGGTGGTCGTGGTCTTGCCGTGGGTGCCGGTGACGGACACGGTGGCGCAAGGGCGCATCAGCTCGGCCAACATCTCGGCGCGGCGAATGATGGGAGTACCGCGTTCCTTGGCGGCCTCGAACTCCGGGTTGCCCGCCTTCACGGCGCTGGAAATCACCAGATAGGCGGCGCCCTCGATATTCGCAGGGTCATGGCCGATGAGGCAGGTGATGCCGTGGCTGCGCAGCCGGTCGAGATTGGCGCTCTCCTTCAGGTCGCTGCCTTGCACGCGATAGCCGCGCGTATGCATGACCTCGGCGATGGCGCTCATGCCGATGCCGCCAATGCCCACGATGTGGAACAGGCCTGTCGTCTCCGGCGGTGGCAAATGCATACGCGACGCCTACTCTTCGGGTCCCGCCAATTCCTCGGCGAGGTCGGCCAGATTCTTCACCGCATCTATACTGGCCATGGCCTTGGACTTCGCCGCCGCCTTGGCGAGAAGCTCCGGGTTGCCGAGCAGCCGGGCAAGCTCCTCGGACAGACGCTCCGGCGTGATGTCCGACTGGCGCATGCACCAGCCGCCACCGCCCTCTTCCAGGCGAGTAGCGTTTTCGAGCTGGTCGTTGTCAAGAGCATGCGGCAGCGGCACCAGCAGGCCGGGGCGGCCGATCGCCGTCAGTTCGGCCACGGTGGAAGCGCCGGCGCGGGCGATCACCAGATGAGCGTTGGCGATGCGCTCGGGCAGATCGCGGAAGAACGGCGCCAAATGAGCGGCGATGTTGGCTTCCTTATAGGCGGCGCGCACGGCGACCAGATCCTCGGGCCGGACTTGCTGCACCACTGTGAGGCGCCAGCGGAACGGCGAGGGCATCATTTCCAGCGCCGGCGGCAGAACCTCGGAGAAGAAATGCGCGCCCTGGCTGCCGCCGAACACGAGCAGAAGCAACCGCCCCGCCGCCTCCGGCGGCGTGTAGGCCACGTTGCGATAGGACGCCACCACATCGCGCACCGGGTTGCCGGTGAGCTGCGAGCGCTTCTCGGCGCTGCGGCGCAAGCGCTTGGTCGGTTGGAAGGATAGCGCGATGGCGTCGGCGAAGCGCGAGAGCAGCCGGTTGGCGCGGCCCATCACCGCGTTCTGCTCGTGGATCATGGTGGGGATGCCGAGCGAGCGCGCGGCCATGATCGGCGGCAGAGTGGGATAGCCGCCGAAGCCGATGACCACGAGCGGCTGGACCATTTCGAGCAGGCGGCGCGCCCGGATGAAGCCCGAGCCCAAGCGGCCGAGCGTCTTGGTCACGGCAAGCGGCGAGCGGCTGGTGAAGGTCGCCGACGGCACGCGATAGACGGCGCGCGCCGGAAAATCACTGCCGAATTGCTCGGCGCGCTCGTCCGTGGCGAGTTCGATCGCGAAGCCGCGGCGCCCCAGCTCCTGCGCCAAGGCCGCGGCCGGGAAGAGATGCCCGCCGGTGCCCCCGGCAGCGAGAAGAATGGTCCGTGGACTCAAGCCGTCTGCCCCCTTGCGTCCGGCGTTTCCGCCTCGGACTCGGCCGGTGCCGAATGTTTCAGATGCCCCGCCATGGGCCGCTTACGGGTGAGGCCCAGCGCGAAGCCCATGGTCAGCGCCATGGCCAGCAGCGACGAGCCGCCATAAGAGATGAACGGCAGGGTCATGCCCTTGGCCGGAAGCAGGCCGACATTCACCGCCATATTGATCAAAGTCTGTAGGCCGAACAGCATGATGAGCCCCGCGACGGCGTGCCGGATGAACCCGTCAGGCTCTTGCGATGCCTTGGACAGACCACGCAGCACGATAAACGCGAACAGAGTCAGCAAAATCAGGCACGCAATCAAGCCATACTCTTCCGCGGCCACGGCGAAAATGAAATCGGTGTGGGAGTCGGGCAGCACGTCCTTCACCGTCCCCTCGCCCGGGCCGCGGCCAAACCAGCCGCCATTGAGGAAGGAGTTGATGGACCGGTCGGCCTGATAGGTGTCGCCGGACGCCGGATCGAGAAAGCGGTCGATACGCGAGGCGACATGGGGCACGAGGAAATAGGCTGTGACCAGCCCGCCCATGCCGGCGGCGGCGAGCGCCAAGATCCACACCATGTTGATGCCGGCCATGTAGAAGAGCGCGCCCCACACAAGCGTGACGAGGAGCGTCTGGCCGAAGTCGGGCTGGAGCACCAGCAGCAGCGCGAAGATCGCGTAAGTGAGAATAGCGAGCTCGAGACCCGGCACGTCCTTCCGCTTCTGGCTCTCGTTGAACAGCCAGGCGGTGAGCACGATGAAGGCGGGCTTCACGAACTCCGACGGCTGTAGCGAGAAGGATCCCAGTTGCAGCCAGCGCTTGGCGCCTTTGATCTCAGGCCCCAAGAACAGAATAAGGATCATCAAGGCGATCCCGGTCAGGAAGATCACGAAGGCCGTTCGCCTGATCTGCTTGGGTGTCAGGGTGGAAGCGGCGAACAGGATGGCGACGGCGGGAATGAGCAGAACCGCATGACGGCGCACGAAGTGGAACGGCTCGAGATCGTATCTCTCGGCGATCGGCGGACTGGCCGCTAGGGACAGCACGAGACCCGCGCCCATCAGCAGCAGGAGGCCGAAGAACATCAAGCGGTCGACGGTGAACCACCAGTCGGACAGCACGCTTCTGTCGGCGCGGGTGATCCTCATGCGGCCCTGCCCTGTTGGCTCACGCGTGTTGCGCCGTCGAGACTCATGACGATGTCACGAAAGGCATCGCCGCGCTTGGCGAAATTGGCGAACTGATCATAAGAGGCGCAAGCTGGCGACAGAAGCACGACAGGCTCCGGCGCGTCGGACCGGGCGGCATCGGCCGCCGCCGCCGCCACGGCGCGGTCCAGCGTGCCGCAGACGACATGGTCGACCGCGTCGCCGAGCTGGGTTGCGAAATCCTCGGCCGCCTCGCCGATCAGATAGGCGCGGGCAATCTTCGGGAAGAACGGTTCGAGCCCGCCGAGCCCGCCCGCCTTGGCCTTGCCGCCGACGATCCAATAGATGTCGCCGAAGCTTGCCAGCGCCTTGCCGGCGGCATCGGCATTGGTGGCCTTGGAGTCGTTGACGAACAGCACATTACCCGCCCGCGCCACCTGCTCCATGCGGTGCGCCAGACCGGCGAAGCTCTTGAGACCTTGCTGAATTTCCGCCGCGCTCAGCCCTTGCGCACGCGCCAGTGCATAAGCGGCGGCCGCATTCTGCCAGTTGTGAGCGCCGCGCAGCGACCCGATGCCGGCAAGCTCGGCGCGGCCAATCTCCTGGCCGCCTTCCATCTCGACCAGCACCGCGTCCGACGCCCACACGCCGTTCTGCACCGGCTGCCCGACGGCGATGTGCCTGACCGCGAACGGACCGCGCAAGGTGTCGGCGATGGCGCGGCATGGGACATCGTCGACGCCGATGACGGCCGTGGCCTCGGGCTGCATTTGCGCGAAGACTTGCGCCTTGATCGCGGCATAGTCGGCCAGCGTGCCGTGGCGATCGAGATGGTCGGGGGTGATGTTGAGGAGTGCGGCGGCGTCGGACGCGAGCGACGGGGCAAGATCAATCTGGAAAGACGACAACTCCAGCACATAAATGAGATCGTCGGCAAATGGCTCGAGATCGAGCACCGCGGTGCCGATGTTGCCACCGAGCGCCACGCGCCTGCCCGCTTCGCTCAGGAGATGCGCCGTGAGCGCGGTGGTGGTGGACTTGCCGTTGGTGCCGGTGATGACGACGACTTTCGCCTGCGTGCCGGCCTTCGTCTTGGCGCGGAAGAACAGCTCGATATCGCCGATGACCTCGACGCCGGCGGCCCGCGCTTTCACCACGCTCCAATGGGGCTCCGGATGGGTAAGCGGAATGCCGGGCGCCAGCACGAGCGCGGCGAAAGACCTGAAGTCGGCGGCAGCGAGATCGGTGACGGTGAGCCCGGCGGCTACGGCCTCGGCGCGTGCGGCTTCCTTGTCGTCCCACACGACGACAGTCGCACCGCCACTTTCAAGCGCGCGCGCGGTCGCAAGGCCGCTTAGCCCGAGGCCTACAACCGCAACGTCGCAGCCGGCGAAGATCGTCACGGGAATCATGATGATTCGGAACTTAGCGCAATTTCAGGGTCGCGAGGCCAGCAAGAGCAAGCACGACGGCAATAATCCAAAAACGGATGACCACCGTGGATTCCGGCCAGCCCTTCTGCTCGAAATGATGATGCAGCGGCGCCATGCGAAACACCCGCTTGCCGAACATCTTGAACGAGGCGACCTGCACGATCACCGAGACGGCCTCCAGCACGAACAGGCCACCGACAATGGCCAGCACCAGCTCGTGCTTGGTGGCGACCGCGATGGTGCCAAGCGCCCCGCCGAGCGCCAGCGACCCCGTGTCGCCCATGAAAATGAGCGCAGGGGGCGCGTTGAACCACAGGAAGCCTAAGCCGGCGCCGACCAGCGCGCCGCACACGATGGCAAGCTCGCCGGTCCCTTGCACGAAATGGATCTGCAGATAGTCGGCGAAGAGCACGTTGCCGACGAGATAGGAGATGAAGCCGAAGGTGGCGGCGGCGATCATCACCGGCACGATGGCCAGGCCGTCGAGACCGTCGGTCAAGTTCACGGCGTTGCCGGCGCCGACGATGATGAAGGTGCCGAAGGGGACAAACACCCACCAGCCAAGCGGAATCATATAGTCCTTGAAGAAGGGAATAGCCAAGGACGTGGAGAAGGGTTCCTGGCCCTCCGAGGCGATGATCGCGGTGGCGACCAGGGCGGCGATGGTCTCGATGACGATCTTGATGCGCCCGCGGAAGCCGTCCGCCGATTGCCTGGTGACTTTGAGATAGTCGTCGTAAAGCCCGACCGCGCCGTAGACGAGGGTCAGCAGCAGCACCGCCCAGACATAAGTGTTTTGCAGATTGCCCCAGAGCAGCACCGACACGGTGACGCCTGAGAGAATCATCAGCCCGCCCATGGTGGGCGTGCCCTGCTTTTGCAGGACATGGCGCTCGGGCCCCTCTTTGCGGATCGGCTGGCCCTTGCCCTGACGCACACGCAAGGAGCGGATCACCCGCGGCCCGAACAGGAACACGAAGAGGAGCGCGGTAATCACCGCCCCGCCGGTGCGGAAGGTGATGTAGCGGAAAATATTGAGAACAGCGATGTCAGGCGCCAGCTCGGCCAACCAAAAGAGCATCGCTGTCTCCCCCTCAAACGGCGCTTACGCCGACATGCTTTCCGCCTCGAAGCGGCGCTTCAGCGCCTCAACGAGCGGGGCCATGCGGCTGCCGAGCGACCCCTTGATCATGATAACGTCCCCCGGTCCAACCGCCGCGAGCAGTTTGGACTGAAGCGCCTCCGCGGTCTCCGCATAGGCGCCCTGGCGGCTTGCCGGCAAGGCCTGGTATAGCGCGCCCATCAATTCGCCGCAGGCAAAGACAACATCTACCCCGGCCCCGTCAATTGCTTCGGCAAGCTCCCGATGCAGCTTCGGGCCTTCCGCGCCGAGCTCAAGCATGTCGCCGAGCACCGCCACACGGCGGGAAAACGCGCCACGCGGGGTGAGCCCGAGCGTGGCCAGCGCCGCCCGCATCGAGGCGGGATTGGCATTATAGGACTCATCGACGATCGCGACCGGGCCGTTTTTTGTCTCGATCAAGAGGCGCTGCCCCCGCCCGGCCTGGGCCTCGATCATGCCCAGCGCGTCGGCGGCCGCCTTGAGATCGGCACCGGCCAGCTTCACCGCGGCCAGCACGGCGAGCGAGTTCTGCACAAGATGCTGCCCCGGCGCGCCGAGCTTATAGTCGACGGTTTCGCCCATAATATCCGCCCTCACGGTCGACCCGTCCGGCCTCAATTCCGCCGACAGCAGCCGGGCATCGGCACCTTCAGTGCCGCCGAAGCCGACGATCGTCGCGCCATACTCCCTTGCATGGCGCGCAAGCCGCTTGAAATGCGGATTGTCCCGATTGAGGATCGCCGTGCCGCCCGGCTCCAGGCCGTGGAAGATCTCGGCCTTGGCGTCGGCGATGTCCTCGACCGAGCGGAAGAAGCCGAGATGCACCGGCGCCACCGTGGTGACGATGGCGATCTGCGGCCGGACGAGCCGCGTCAGCACGTCGATCTCGCCTGCGTGGTTCATGCCGATCTCGAACACGCCGAAGTCGATAGTCCGAGGCATGTTGGCCACGGTGAGCGGCACGCCCCAGTGATTGTTGTAGGATTTCGAGGAGGCATGCACAGTGCCGCTCGGGCCGAGCGCCAGTCTGAGCGCCTCCTTGGTGCCGGTTTTGCCGACACTGCCGGTGACGCCGATGACCACGGCATGCTCGACGCGGGCGCGGCTCGCCCGTGCGAGGTCGTTCAGGGCGACGAAAGTGTCCGCCACCCGTACCAGCCGCTCCTCGTCGCCGGACGGAAATGTGCCATTGACCACGGCGCAAGCCGCACCCGCCTCGAGCGCCGGGATCACATAGCCATGGCCGTCACGATTGGGCCCGCGAATGGCGATGAAGCCCTCGCCGGGCGTGAGGCTGCGGCTGTCGATGGAGAAGCGGCCGACCGGCGTGTTGCCCGCCCCCAACGACTTGCCGCCCGTGGCGGCCACGATCTCCCCAATGGTCCAGAGCGGATCAGCCAAGTTTTGCCTCATCAGCAAGCGCGGCGGAGACCGCGTCGTGGTCGGAAAACGGAATGACGGTCGCCCCTATGGTTTGACCGGTCTCATGGCCCTTGCCGGCCACGAGCAAGACATCGCCCCTTCTTAGCATGGCAATCGCCTCGGCGATGGCTTGCCCGCGGTCACCGATTTCGGTGGCGCCGTGTGCCGCCGCCAGGATCTCACGGCGGATCTGGGCCGGCTCCTCGCCGCGCGGATTATCGTCGGTGACGATGGCGAGGTCGGCCTTCTCCACCGCCGCCGCCCCCATCTGCGGCCGCTTGCCCTTGTCGCGGTCGCCGCCGCAGCCGAACACGACGACAAGACGGCCGCCTACATAGGGCCGCAAGGCATCGAGCGCCTTGGCCAGCGCATCGGGCGTGTGGGCGTAATCGATAAAGATGGGGGCGCCGTCCTTGGCCGTGCCGGCGAGGTCGAGGCGGCCTCTTGCCCCTCTCAGATCGGCGAGCAGCGGCAAGACATCGTCGGCGCTGCCTCCCGTGGCGAGACACAGCCCGGCGGCGACGAGCGCATTGGAGGCCTGGAAGCCGCCGACCAGCGGCAGGCCCACGTCATGGCGTTTGCCGTCATGCGCTATGACGAGGGATTGAGAGAAGCCGTCCATCTCATCGGAGAGGAGCCGCAAGGTATCGCCCGCCCGGCCGACGGTGATGAGTTCAAGCCCGCGCGCGGCTGCCTCCTCGGCGACGCGGCTGCCGCCGTCGCTGTCCATGTCGACCACCACAGTCGCGCCCGACGGCAGCAACTCACGGAACAGGCGCAGCTTCTGGGCGAAATACTCCTCGAAGGTCGCGTGATAATCCATGTGATCGCGGGAGATATTGGTGAAGGCGCCTGCCGCCAGCGTCACGCCGTCGATGCGGCGCTGCTGCAAGCCATGACTGGAGGCTTCGAGCGCGAGATGGGTGACGCCGTCGCGCGCCAGCCGGGCAAGCAGCGCATGCAGCTCGATCGGGTCGGGCGTGGTGTGGCGCAGGGTTTGCGTACCACTCGGCGTCACGACGCCGACCGTGCCGAGACTGGCGGCCGCGAATCCCTGCCCGGCCCAGAGCTGGCGCACGAAGGACGCTACCGAGGTCTTGCCATTGGTGCCGGTGACGGCGACTTGGGTCTTGGGTTGCGGACCGAAAAACCGTGCGGCGACGAGCGCCAAAAGCCGGCGCGGATCGGCGTTGGTGACGATCGGTATATCGGTTGGCGGAAGAGTGGCGCCTTCCGTGGTGAGGATGGCCGCGGCGCCGCGCTCAAGGGCTGCGTCGACAAAGCGGGCGCCATCGGTGTTCACGCCCGGCAGCGCGGCAAACAGGAAGCCCGGCTCGACCTGCCGGCTATCCGCCGCGAGGCCCGTGATCGGCACAGCGGCCCAGGAAGCGGGCAAGTCCGCCTCAGGCCCGATCAGCTCACCCAGAGTCATGCTCGCGACTTTTGACCCCTGACGGGCCGTTTCCCTTGAGAAATTCAAGGGCTTGGCCAAATCCCCACGATGAGGACAGACCTCTAATAGGTGGCGGAAACCTTGCCGTCAAACCGGCCCTTGCCGTCGTCACGCTTGGGCTGCACGCCGAGGATCGGGCCGATGCGGGCGACGATCTTTCCCACCGTGGGCGCGGCGTTCCATCCGGCCGTAGCGTAGCCTTTGGTGACGGCGACCCGCTGCGGCTCATCCAGCATGACCAGCACGACATATTGCGGGTCATCGGTCGGGAAGGTCGCGAGGAAGCTCGTGAGCAGCGCCGAGTTGCTGTAACGGCCCTTGACCACCTTCTCGGCCGTGCCGGTCTTGCCGCCGACACGATAGCCCGGCGCGTCGGCGTTCTTGCCCGTGCCCTTGACCACATTCATGCGCATCAACTTGCGCATGGCGGCGCTCGTCTCGGCCTTTAACACGCGCGGAGACGCGCGCATGGCCTCCTCCGCCGAGCGGGGCAGGAAGGTCGGCGGTACAGCGATGCCGCCATTGACCAGCGGCACGGTGGCGGCGACGAGCTGCAGCGGCGTCACCGACAGGCCGTGACCGAAGGCGATGGTCATGGTGTTCAGCTTCTGCCAGTTCTTGGGGACGATCGGCGAGGCGCTCGGCCCCAGCTCCGTGGTGACCGGATCCAACAGGCCGAGCTTCTTGAGGAAGGCGCGATGGCGCGTGACCCCCATCTGGAGTCCCTCTTTGGCCGAGCCGATATTCGACGAATAGATGAACACCTCGGGCACCGTGAGCGGCCGCCTCTGGCCGTGGTAATCGCTGATGGTGAAGGAGGCGTAGTGAATGGGGCTCGAGGCGTCGTAGGTGGTGTTCAGGTTGGCGAGCCCGAGGTCGAGCACGCCGGCCGTGGTGAACACCTTGAACACCGAGCCCATCTCGAAGAGGCCGAAGCCGATGCGGTTCAGCCTGTCCTTGTCGAGCGCCTGCTCGCGATGGTTCGGGTCGTAATCCGGCAGCGACGCCAGCGCCAGTATCTCGCCCGAACGGACGTCCATGACCATGCCGGCGGTGGCCTTGGCCTTAAAGGTCTCCATCGCCGTTTTGAGTTCTTCGCGCAGCACATACTGAACGCCCACGTCGAGAGAGATGGTGACAAACTCGTCGCCCGCGGCCGTCTGCGGGCTCATCATGGTCAGCTGCGGATTGTCGTCGACGAATTTCTCGATGCCGGCGATGCCGCGATTGTCCACATCCACGAGACCGACCACGTGGCTGGCGGTCGCGCCGACCGGATAGACGCGGCGATATTCCTCGATGAAGCCGAGACCGGGCAGGCCCAGCTCATGAATCTCGGCCTGCTGCTTCGGGGTCAGCTCACGCTTGATGCGGACGAAGCGGCTGCCGCTGGCGAGCCGTTTGCGCAGGCTCTTGGCATTGACGCCAGGCAGCACACCCGCGACCTGCTCGGCGGCCTCGTCCCAATCGATGACGCGCTTCGGATCGGCATAAAGCGTGGCGCCGCGAATGTCGGTCGCCAGCAGCCGCCCGTTGCGGTCGAGGATGTCGGGACGATGCACCGTGGTAGAGATGTCGTAGACGCCACCACCGGCCTTTTCGGTCCCGGCGAAGCCGAGCGTCATCAGGCGCCCGCCGATCATGACGAAAGCCAGCGCGAAGCCGAGGCACGCCAAGCGGAAGCGGTACCGGCAACGGGCATGATAGACGCGCGCGGCGCGCGCCTCAGCGGGATCGGATTTGTCGGTCTCGCGCAACGGACTACTCTTCTTAATTGGTTGCTGCCCTTTAGTTGGTTGCGGCTTTGGCCAAGCCCGGCCGGGCCGTGCTCGCCGTCTCCTGCACACGGGCGCGTGCAAAGTCGCGGTCGGTGACCTCGTCGAGGATCAGCAGCTGCTGGGGATGGGCCGGAGCGAGCTTGAGATATTTCTGGGCCAACCGCTCGATGCGCTCGGGCCGGTTGAGTAGGCTCCACTCGGCGCGCAGAACGGCGAGCGCGTCGCGCTCGGTCTCGATTTCCTTGTTGAGGACGATGATGCGCTCATCGAGGGCGTGGGCCTCGTATTTCGACTGATAGATGACATAGGCGAGCGCCACGAGGCCGAGAACGAGGCAGATATTGACGAAACGCAACATGATACAAACGCGCGAACGAACGCCCGCGTCCCCCTACAATTAGCCCCTGCGCGCCTTAACTCTGGTCCCTAGCCGGAAAGCCTTGGCACCCCGAGCGCGGCAAGATCGAGCGGATGAGCCGGCGCCGCGGTACGCTCGCCGGCTCTGAGCCGCGCCGAACGGGCCCGCGGGTTCCGCCAAATCTCATCGTTACTGGGTTCTAAAGGCCGACGGTTAAGAAGCTGGAAGCTTGGCGCAAATTCTTGCGTCCCCGTCTCGGGCAAATGCCTCGAGCCACGCGGACCGGCCAGGGCGCGGCTGGCGAAGAAGCGCTTGGCGATACGGTCCTCGAGCGAATGAAAGGTGACCACGGCAAGCCGTCCGCCGGCTTTCAGCAGCCGTTCGGCGGCGGCGAGGCCGTCGGCCAACTCGTCGAGCTCGGCGTTGAGATAGAGGCGAAAGGCCTGGAAGGTCCGGGTGGCGGGGTGCTTGGGGTCATCGTGCCGGCGGCCGAGGACACGGGCAACGATGTCGGCCAGTTCGCCGGTGCGCATGATGGGGGCTTCGCCACGCTTGGCCACGATGGCTTTGGCGATGGCGCGCGAGCGCCGCTCCTCACCAAAAACATACATGATTTCCGCTAGTTCTGCTTCCGTCAGGCTGTTGACGATGTCGGCTGCCGTCGGCCCGTCGCCGCCCATGCGCATGTCGAGGGGACCGTCATGCGCGAAGGAGAAGCCGCGTTCGGCCTGGTCGAGCTGCATGGAGGAGACGCCCAGATCCAGCGTCACGCCGTCGACGGAGGAGAAGCCCTCGCTGGCGGCGATCGCTTCCATCTCGGAATAGCGGCCGAGCACGGCCATCAAGCGTCCGGGATAGTCATCGGCAAGCGCGCCGCCGAGGGCAAAGGCTTCGTCGTCGCGGTCGATAGCGATGAGCTTGCAGTCGGCTGCGTCGAGGATGGCCTTGGCATAGCCGCCGGCGCCGAACGTGCCGTCGACGATGATGTCGCCGTCCTTAGGCGCGAGAGCCGCCAGAACCTCGGAGAGCATCACGGGAATGTGGCGAGCCGGTCCGCCAGCGGCAGCGAAGCTGCCACGACCCGCCATCATTCCCGTGTTCCCTCTGGCCCGCCGCTTCCGCGACGCCCCGCGCCGAGTAGCTTGCGAAGGTCGCGGACTTTGTTGCGCGACTCCGCCAAATACTTTGCAAAATGCTCCGGCTCCCAGAGCTGAAATTTTTCGCCCAGCCCGACAAAAGTGATGTGGCTGGTGATCCCCGCGTGCTCGCGCAGGCGCTCGGACAAAATCGTACGGCCGTCCTGATCGATGGTGAGGATTTCGCTGGTGCCGAAGAGCGCCGTAGCCAGCTGATCGCGCTCATCGGAATAGGGCGCGAGGTCTTCGACCAAATGATTGATCTTGTCGATGAGGCGCTGACCGCCGGCGTCGAGCGCCGGCGCATCGAGCGAAGGATAACAGTAGATGCCGTCGAGGCCGTCCTTGGCGAGGACTGTGCGGAAAGAAGCAGGGACCGAGACGCGACCTTTGGTGTCGATCTTGTTGGTGAATGTCGAGACAAACTGGTCCATCTCCCCCTCACGCGCATCGAAGCCGACGAAAACTGACTGGATGAACAAACAGCGCTTCGGCGCAGGCGCCCGATCTTCGAGAAAAATGGGTGGAGGAAGCGGCGCTGAATCCCCCCGTGGCCTCTAAGGAAGCAGCTGCCTGCTTCCTCCACCCCACTCACCGAACGGGCATTAATGGGATAGCATGGGATTATATGGGCGTCAATGGAAAGTGCCGGGCTTGAGCTGCGTTCCTGTGGGAAACAGCATGTCCGGACACCGACGCCTCGGCCGCTTTGCGGGTTGCGAGGCCGATTGCCGCTCGCGCACGAAGCACGCTACAAAGGCTGAAGGTTAACGCCGCCCGGCCAGATGATTCGCGTCCGGGGTGGCCTTACAGTTTGCGTATTCGGGGCGCCCTACTGGCAGCCGAAACGAGGCGACGGACCTTTGCGGCCATGGCTACGAGAAAGCTGAAAGCGGCGGGCGGGCTAGCCGTGCTGGCATTGCTCGCGCTTGTCGCCTGCGCGCCTGGGGCCAACAGCGCTGGCGACGGGCCATGGTTCGCGCGGCTCGGGCCGCCAGATGCGCCGGTGAAGTTGTTCTACGAGGAGGACGGCAAGGGCTCGCCGGTGCTCCTCATCCATGGCTTCGGCGCCAGCACATATACATGGCGAGGCATCGCGCCCGAGCTTGCCCAAAATCACCGGGTCATTGCCGTCGACCTCAAAGGCTTCGGCCAGTCCGACAAGCCGTTCGACGAACGTTATTCGGTGTTCGACCAGGCCGAGCTGCTGGCCCAGCTGATCGTCGACCGCGACCTGCACGATTTGACGCTTGTCGGGCACTCCTTCGGCGGCGGCGTTGCGCTGGTGCTGGCGTTGAGCGACGACGAGCGGCTCAAGGGCCGCATCACCAAGCTCGTGCTGCTCGACACCATCGCCTACCCGCAGGACATTCCGGTGTTCTTCCGCATGCTGGACATGCCGCTGTTCTCGCATGTCGGCGTGCGCATGGTGCCGCCGGCGATGCAGACGCGCATCGCGCTGCGCATCGCCTATCTGGACAACAGCAAGATCGAGGACGAAGAGGTCGAGACCTACGCTGCGCCGCTCAGGACCGCGGCCGGCAAGCACGCCATCATCCATAGCGCGCGACAGATCATGCCCGAGGGCCTGGAGGAGATCTCCGAGCGCTACAAGTCGATCGAGATGCCGACCCTCATCCTGTGGTGCGACCACGACCGCATCGTGCCGCTCGACGTCGGGCTCAAGCTGCGGCGGACCCTGCCCAACTCCACCCTCAAACTGGTCGAGGGTTGCGGACACATGCCGCAAGAGGAGCAGCCGGCGGCAACGCTCGATCTGATCCGGGATTTTCTCGGCGGCTGACGGCCATCCCGGCCGCCCGTGCGGCATTTTCTCCATAAGCTTTTCTGATCGACCACATAGGCAAATCCAATTTGCACTTATTCTAAGGTAGACGCATGCTCCGCCTCCCGGCGCGCAGTGATATCCCCAAGAGAGTTCCCGATCGGAGAGAGACATGGACCAAAAAGTCGATAAGGCGGGCGGTTGCCCCGTGGCGCATGGCGCCACCAGCATGAGTATGCGGTCGAACCGCGACTGGTGGCCGAACCAGTTAAACCTCAAGATGCTTCATCAGAACTCCGCCCTGTGCAGCCCGATGGGCGATGCGTTCGACTACGCGGAAGCGTTCAAGAGCCTCGACCTGAAGGCCTTGAAGGAGGACCTCTACGCGCTGATGACGGACTCGCAGCATTGGTGGCCGGCCGACTACGGGCATTATGGCGGGCTCTTCATCCGCATGGCATGGCACAGCGCCGGCACCTACCGCACCGCCGACGGCCGCGGCGGCGCCGGGTCCGGTTCGCAACGTTTCGCGCCGCTGAATAGCTGGCCGGACAACGGCAATCTCGACAAGGCGCGCCGGCTGCTGTGGCCGGTCAAGCAGAAATACGGGAACAAGATCTCCTGGGCCGACCTCATGATCCTGGCCGGCAATTGCGCCATCGAGTTGATGGGCGGCAAGACCTTCGGCTTCGCCGGCGGGCGCGAGGACATCTGGGAGCCCGAGGAAGACATCTATTGGGGCGCAGAGGACGAGTGGCTCGCCACGAGCGACCACCAGCTCGCGCGCTATTCCGGCGACCGTGAGCTCGAGGACCCGCTTGCCGCCGTGCAGATGGGGCTCATCTATGTGAATCCCGAGGGACCCGACAGGAATCCCGATCCGCTCGCCTCGGCCCACGATATCCGCGAGACGTTCGCGCGTATGGCGATGAACGATTACGAGACGGTGGCGCTAACAGCGGGCGGTCACACCTTCGGCAAGACCCACGGCGCCGGTCCGGTCGACCAAATCGGCCCCGAGCCGGAAGCCGCGCCGCTGGAAAACCAGGGCTTCGGCTGGCTGTCGACCTGGAAGAGCGGCAAGGGCCGCGACACCATTACCAGTGGCCTCGAAGGCGCCTGGACCGCGAACCCGACGAAATGGGACAATGGTTATTTCGACGTACTCTTCGGCTACGAGTGGGAACTCGGTCAGAGTCCTGCAGGCGCTTGGCAGTGGCACGCCAGGGACCTCAAGGAAGAGGACATGGCGCCCGATCCGGAGGATCCGTCAAAGCGCCTGCCGATCATGATGTCGACCGCCGACATGGCGATGCGCATGGATCCGGACTACGAGAAGATCTCGCGCCACTTCCATGCCAACCCGGATGAGTTCGCCGACGCTTTCGCCCGCGCCTGGTTCAAGCTGACCCACCGCGATATGGGCCCAAAGGCGCGCTATCTCGGCCCGGAAGTCCCGGCGGAGGATCTTCTCTGGCAAGACCCGATCCCGGCAGTCGATCACGTGCTGATCGACGCGCAGGACATCGCTGCCCTCAAGGGCAAGATCCTGGCTTCGGGCCTTTCGATCCCCGAGCTCGTTTCGACCGCTTGGGCGTCGGCGTCCACCTTCCGTGGGTCCGACAAGCGCGGCGGTGCGAACGGTGCGCGCATTCGCTTGGCGCCGCAGAAGGATTGGCCGGTCAACCAGCCTGACCAACTGGCCAAGGTGCTCGGCGTGCTCGAAGGCATCCAGAAAGCCTTCAACGATGCGCAGTCTGGCGACAAGAAAGTGTCGCTAGCCGATCTGATCGTGCTGGGCGGCTGCGCCGCCATCGAGCAAGCTGCAACAAAAGGCCGGGCACAAGGTCGAGGTTCCCTTCACGCCGGGCCGCACGGACGCCTCGCAAGAGCAGACCGATGTGGAGTCCTTCGACGTCCTCGAACCGATCGCAGACGGGTTCCGCAACTACATCAAAGGCAAGTACACCGTGTCGGAGGAAGAGCTGCTGATCGACAAGGCGCAGCTCCTGTCACTGACCGCGCCCGAGATGACGGCCCTCCTCGGCGGCATGCGCGTTCTCGGTGCGAACCACGCACAGTCGAAGAACGGCGTGTTCACGAGCCGGCCAGAGACGCTGACCAACGACTTCTTTGTCAACCTGCTCGACATGAGCACGGCGTGGAAAGCGGTCTCTGACCAAGAGGACGTGTTCGAGGGACGCGATCGTGAAAGCGGGCGAGCTGAAGTGGACCGGCACTCGTGCCGATCTCGTCTTCGGCTCGAACTCGCAACTCCGGGCGCTGGCGGAAGTCTACGGCCAGGAAGACGCCAAGGAGAAGTTCGTGCGCGATTTCGTGGCGGCCTGGAACAAGGTGATGAACGCCGATCGCTTCGACCTCGTGGCCGCGTAAGCACAGCACCCATCCAAGAAGCGCACCTCCTCCGGCACTTCTTGACGAAACGGCCGGCCCGGAGATTATCCGGACCGGCCGTTGTCGTATTCAGGATGCGGGTGCTACGCGCGACGCACAAAATGCATGACGAGCGAGATCACCAGCAGAACCAGGAAGATGAAGAACAGGATCTGCGCAATACTCGCCGAAGCGCCGGCAATGCCGCCGAAGCCGAACAGGCCGGCGATGAGTGCGATTACCAGAAATGTCAAAGCCCAACCGAGCATGGCAGGTCTCCTTTCGTTAGCCGCCAGTATCAATATGTAGACTGAACGTTCGAGCGCCGCTTCGGTTTCGCCGCAATTGGGAAAAAACGCCTTAAACTGGAGACCGGCGCGAAGGGGTTGCCCCTCCGCGCCGGTCATAAGCATGTCACCAAGCCTGTAAGCCGGGTTCTGTCCCCCGCAATGCGAGGGGATGGCCATTCATCTGGGGCGCATCTTGCGAGGCGCCTCGTGCAACCAACCCGGGCAGCTTGTCTGGAAACAGACATGAGCGATTGCTCGCCCGCGCTACCCCTATTCGGTCTTGCTCCCGGTGGGGTTTGCCCTGCCATCCTTGTTGCCAAGGACGCGGTGCGCTCTTACCGCACCCTTTCACCCTTGCCCGCCTTGCCGAAGCGTGGGCGGGCGGTTTGCTTTCTGTGGCACTTTCCCTGGGGTCGCCCCCGCCGGACGTTATCCGGCACCGTCTTCCCGTGGAGCCCGGACTTTCCTCCCCGCCTTGATACGCAAATACTGGCGGAGCGGCCATCCGGCTTGCTGACACTCATAAATAAGGGGCTCGGCGCGGCTCGCGTCAAGCCGCTGACGCAGCATCATGTTTAACGCCCGTCCGGGTCCGCCCCCGGCTCGTAACGGCATTTTGATCTCCGGATTGCCACTAGTTCCCATATTCTAGCGACGATCCGCCGCGCCCGCCCTGGCCTTTGGCGCCCGGCCAACAATTCTGGGCCACCCGCTTTAAGCAATACCGAGCATGACGAACCAAGTCCTGATCACCCGCTGGCTCAACGCCTTCCCCGAACTCGCCGAGCTCGAGCCGGACGCGAAAGCAGAGTTGATGGGCGCGACGCAGTTCAACCGGCTGCGCGAAGGCGACATCGCCTACCACCAGGGCCAGACCTGCCACAACTACGTCATGTGCATCGAAGGACAGACGCGGATCTTCAAGACATCGGAGGCCGGCCGCGAGATCATGCTGTATCAGGTGGGCCCGGGCGAGACCTGCGTGCTCACCACCTCGTGCCTGATCGCGGGCAACCCTTTCCCGGCCGAAAGCACGGCGCAGGCCGACGTGCTTCTCGCCGCGCTACCGTCGGCCGTCTTCCATCGGCTGATGATCTCCTCGCCGAAATTCCGGCACTACGTGCTCGGCAATTATGGGGACCTGCTGTCGAGCCTCATCATGCTGGTGGACGAGGTGGCCTTCGCCAGCCTCGACTTGCGGCTGGCGCGGCGGCTGCTGGCGGAGACCGACGCGCAAGGGATCGTGTCCAAGACCCATCAACAATTGGCGCTCGACCTCGGCAGCGTGCGCGAGGTCATCAGCCGCTATCTCTCCGAATGGGAGCGGATGGGGTGGGTTCGCTCGTCGCGCGGCTCGATCGAGGTGCTCGAACGGCCGGCCCTGACCCGCTACGCCGCCGCCGATGAAGAGGACACGCCGCCGCCGTTACGCGCGTCACAACGGTGACCTACGTATGGTGACCTAAGTCACATACCGGATGGCGCGCGGGCGGCTACAATAGCAAGCACTCGGACTCCAACAAGAAACACCCAAGGAAATCAAGACAATGACTGATATATTCGCCGATCGGCTCCTTGTCTCGCTCGCGCGCTCCACCGTGCTGGCCGCAATCGTGTGCCTCGGCACCCTTTCCCTCTCCCACGCCGCTGACGACATGGCGATGTCGCCCGCTCCGGCGCACGGCGAGTTCGACGACAGTTGCGCCATGGGGCTAGCCGACGGGCAAACCGTCAGCACCGATTGCTCGGTGAATTGGACGGACGAGGACGGCAAGGTCTACTGCTTCTCCAGCGAGAGCTCGAAGTCCGCCTTCCTCAAGGACCCCGCCGGCAATATCGCCAAGGCGAAGAAATTCCTTGAGCAGCAGCAGGCCAAGGCCGCCGCCGGCGACAAGATCTTCACCGACAAAGACGTCAACGCGCACGTCCAGGAGGTCATCGCCGAGCGCTCCAAGGACGGCACCTTCGTATTCCACGATCCCAAGCTCGATACCGACCTCAACCTCGTCTTCGAGGACGTCAAGATCGTGCGCGGCATGGAAGGCTATGGCTGGTTCGCCAATGTCATCTTCCACGACAAGGACGAGCCGAAGAAGCAATATGCCATCGACTTCTGGTTCAAGCCGGAAGGCCAAGAGCTGACTCTCATGGACATCCGGGTGCAGAAGGGCCCGAAGCGCGACGGCGACAGCTACTTCATGATTACGCGGCTGCCCGTTGCCTGGTGGTGGCTCCCCGTGCAGGAGCATCCCGGCAGCATCGAAGGGGCGCAGGGCCTGGCAGGTGATGGCCGCGATCAACGACTATATCGTCGAGAACAAGGACGAAGACGGCAATATCACCATCAAGGACGACAAGACCGGCGAGGACCTCAAGCTGCAATTCGTCGAGATGCATCGCCCCGTACGCCACCTGAAGAAGGAAGGCGACTTTTTCGCCTGCACCGACTTCCGCAAGCCGGGCAGCACGGACGAGTATTACGACATCGACTTCTGGGTGGACGAGAAGACCGGCAAACTCAAGGTCAACAACGTCAAGGTCCACAAGGTCCCCGTGCAGGAGGACGGCATCTGGACGCAAGTCGACCGCTACACGTTCGAAGGCATGGACTTCGAAGAGACGCTCTAGCTCCGGCGGTTCACAAGATCAGGAAAAGGCTCGCCCAAGCGGCGGGCCTTTTCTTCACCATCCTGCTCCGGCCGCTCGCGATTTTGTGACCGGCGCATGGTGACCCCGGTCACACAGTTCGCGCGTTATCCTCGCGTAGGCTGATGTCTCGATGTCTTCGATGACCTGGCGACGGGGGCCGTCCCGCCGCGCTCATCCCCACTTGGAGGAACGACCATGAAGAAATTCTATGCCGCTGCCGCGCTGGCCGGCGCCCTGCTCTTCGCCACCGCCGCCACGGCGGCCACGACCGGCGAGTACGACAATATGTGCGCCATGGGCCTGGCGCTCGGCCAGGACGTGGAGACGGACTGCTCCATCAACGCCGAGGTCGAGGGCAAGACCTACTGCTTCGGCAACGAGACGGCCAAGACCCTGTTCATGAAGGATCCGGCGGGCAATCTCGCCAAGGCCGACACCTACTACAAGAGCAAGCACTAGCACACTGCATCCCCGTACCCCGCTCTCGGCAAAGCCCCGCTCCACTCTGGGGCGGGTCTTTGCCCGTGGGGCCGCTTCCAGCCCATCGCACGCCGGAACGGATTTACGAAACTGCTCGGCTGATCTGACTAAAGGTCGCCCGACCCGGCCAAGCCCTCCTTAACGCTTCGCCCGACCAACGCTCTCCGCCTCGCCGCCGTGCGCGTAAAGTCGGAGCCGCGTTCGTGAGATGCGGTGGCCCCGCGGGGACCGTATCGCGGCGCATCCTGCAAATGGCTTATGGGAGGGCAGCAATGATTCGGATCTTCTCGACCGCCTCCGTCGTGAGCATTCTGATGCTCGGGCTCGCCTCTGCCGCGCTCGCCGCGACAGGCGAATACGAGAATATGGACGCCATGGCGTTGACGCATGGCCAGGCCGTCAAGACGGACTGCAACATCAACTCGCAGCTCGACGGCAAGACCTACTGCTTCGGCAGTCAAACAGCGATGACTCAGTTCATGCAGCACCCGAAGCGGAACGCCCGCCGGGCTCAGGCGGCCTATCAGACGATGCGTTAGCAGCGCGACTTGGACGAAGCTTTGCTCTCTTGGGCTCGCTCCGCATACGGGGCGGGCCCTTTTTTTGCGCTTAAGCCGTGGCGGCGGCGCGGTGGGCGGCCAGCAGGCGCGCCAGCGTATCGCGGGTGGACGCATCGGCGCGGCCGTCGATCCGGAGGGGGCGGAAGTGGCGCTGGAACGCCTCCACGACCTGCTCCAAGCCCTTGCCGAAGGTGGAAGTGACCTCGACCCCGTAGCCGAACTCTTTCAGCCCCCGCTGCAGCTCCGCCACCGCTTCGCTTTCGTCGCCCGGACCGAAGCCCTCATCGCTGCCCGGCGGAGCCGGCTCGACCCATAGGCCAATGCCGGCGCGGGCCAGGCGCGGCCAGTCGAAGCGCTCGCCCGGATCGCGCTTGCGCCCCGGGGCGATGTCGGAATGAGCCAGCACGCGAGATGCCGGGATGGCCTGACGGTTCAGGATGTCGCGGCACAGCGCCTCGACCGCTCGCATCTGCACCTCGGGGAAGTCCGGGTAGTCGAAATCATGGCCCGGGTTGTGGATCTCAATACCGATGGAGCAGGAATTAAGGTCGGTCTCGCCGGCCCAGTAGCTCTGGCCGGCATGCCACGCGCGCATGTCCTCCGCCACGATCTGGGCAATGCGCCCTTCCTCGTCGATGAGATAATGGGCGGAGACCTTCGCCTCCTCGCGCGTCAGCCAATCGAGTGCCGCGTCCGACAATTCCATGCCGGTGTAATGCAGGATCAGCATGTCGGGTGCGCGGCCCTCGCGCCGCGGCTCGAAATTCGGCGACGGGCACCACAGTGTGGCGAGCTT
Source organism: uncultured Alphaproteobacteria bacterium (assembly GCA_963793075.1). Taxonomy (GTDB): domain Bacteria; phylum Pseudomonadota; class Alphaproteobacteria; order Rhizobiales; family Methyloligellaceae; genus Methyloceanibacter. The sequence goes on along the minus strand of CAWBYO010000005.1, from coordinate 333,885 downwards.
GGCTATCGGGGGCGGCGGTCATGTTGTCTGCTTGTGTCATTGCCCGGCCTGGTCCGGGCAATTCGGCCAAAGCCTACATCCCGCGCTCTCTGGCGATCTGGTCGTACGCCTCGTTGATCGTGGCGACTTTCTCGGTGGCGATGGCGATGAATTCCTTGGGCACGCCGCGGGCCATTAGCTTGTCGGGATGGTTGTCGGCGACCAGCTTGCGGTACTGGCTCTTCAGCTCGTCGTTGCTGATGGCCGGCTCGATGCCGAGCACGTCATACGGATTGCGCTTGGAGGCGACCACGTGGCGCGCCTTGATGTAGCTGAACTCGGTGGGGGTGAGGCCGAAGCGTTTGGCGACCTGCGACAGGAACTCCTCCTCGCCCGGGTGCAAGGACTCGTCCGCCTTGGCGATGTGGAACAGGCCCTCGAGCACATCCTCAAGCAGCTTGCGGTTACCCTTGAACATGGTCGCCAGCTGCTCGGCATAGGCCTCGTAGCCAGACACGTCCTGCTTCGCCAGATTGAAGACGCGCGCGACGTTCTTCATCTCGCCTTCGGGCACCTTGAAGACTTCCTTGAAGGCGTTGACCTCGTCCATGGTGACGACGCCGTCGGCCTTGGCCATCTTGGCGCCGAGCGCGATCACGCCCACGGTGAAGGCGACCTGGTTCTCGGCCGGTCCGTCCTGCTCCTGGTCGCGGTCGATGGCGTAATGCCCGGCCACGCCGCCCAGCAGCGCCCCGATCGGGCCCCCGACCGCGAGCCCGGCGGCAGCGCCTGCGAGCTTTCCCCAAACCGACATTGCCGAACTCCCCCAAGGGTTGTTGCTTTGGTCAGAGCATACGGACTTTTGGTCCGCACCGCATTGCATAATCACGCGGTTTATTGCGCGTTTCCGCCGGAAACCCGGCGCTCAAGCCCGAAAATTGGCGAGGATCGACCAACTGGGCTCGTCGACTTCAAGGCCGGCCCGCAAGCGCCGCTCGACATGCCAGGAGCGGGCGAATGTCCACAGCGTGAGCCACAGAACCAGAGCGGCGTTGGCCGCGCTCGCCACCCAGACAAAGTTCGAGCCGAGCTCGAATAGATTGGTGGCGGCGATGACGAACGACTCCAACACGATGCCGCAACCACCGGCCATAACGATAGCCGCGCACAGCGAAATGATGAAGATAACGAGCGGGTTACCGCCGCCGTGCGACGCCGGACGATCGGGAGCTTCGGAACTCATTGCGGCTCACTTAACCTCGAGATTGGCCTTAAGGGGCGCCCCCTCATAACCGGGGGGGCGGGGCGTTACAAGGGGGTTCGGCCCGGCCGTCCATCACCGGGGGGCGTTGCGGCGGACGCTGCCCGAGGCACCGACGATCTCCACCCCCTTGGTCCCCATGAGCGGGGCCAGCGGCACGGTGAGGTAATAGGGCGTCTCAAGCGGCACCACGATGAAATTCTTGACGCAGCCGACGACCATGGTCCGCAGATAAGCCGGCTTGCGGTCGTAGGGCTCGCTGTTCAGCGACACTTCCATATTGGTGTAAGGCTTGATGCCGGTGATGGTGAGCTGATAGCCACCGCGGTCGCGATAATATTCGATCTTCACGCTGTCGAAGTCGATGGGATCGCAAGAGCCGGTTAGGCCCCAGGCGGGTTGCACGAGACTGTGGCCCGGCGGCTTGACGGGCAGCGGCTCGGCTACGGCGTCGAACACACCTGCCCCGAGCAACACCATCAGGCTTGCGGCCAGGCGGCCAAGCTGTCGTCCCATCTTTTCCCCTGTCTTGAGGCGCCCACCCTAGGGCGCGGCCGGAGCCGGCTCAAGGTTTGTGCGCGCCGCAATGCGGCGGAACGATGGAACCGACCGCCGCCGTTCACCGTTGACCGTTCACAGAAACGCCCCCGGCCCGCGCATGACGCGGCCACAGAAAAATAGGAGCACGATGATGAAACAGACCGCTTTTGCGGCCGCGCTGGCGCTTACCTTGCCGTTACTGGCCAGCGTGCCTGCCTCCGCCGAAACCGTTTCCACCCAAGACTTCGTGAACAAGGCCGCGATGAGCGACATGTTCGAGATTCAGTCCGGCAATCTCGCGGCCAAGAAGGCCGGAGACGAAGACGTGCAGGACTTCGGCAAGGAGATGGTCGAGGACCACTCCAAGACGACCGAGGATCTCAAGGAACTCGTCAAGGACAAGGACATCAAGGCTCAGTTCCCGACGGAGCTGGATCAGGAGCACCAGAACAATCTGGACAAGCTGAAGAATGCGTCTGGTGCCGACTTCGACAGGCTTTACGTGCCGGTCCAGGTGCTGGCCCACGAGAAGGCCGTCAATATGTTCCAGACCTACTCCAAGTCGGGTGACAACGAGGCGCTGAAAGAGTGGGCTTCGGACACCCTCCCCGCTTTGAAGGATCATCTTAAGGAAGCGCGGGAACTCAACGCCGACCTGACCCCGCCGGCCAAGACGGCTGCGGCCGACGACAAGTCCATGAAGGATAACGCATCTGCCATGGGCAATAAGACCATGGGCGACAAGACCATGGCCGAAAAGGTGACCGAAGAGACCGATGTCAACGGCACCGAAGATCAGGCCATGGACGAAAAGCCTACGCCGCCTGCTTTCAAATATGTCACCCAGCAAGCGCCCACCGATTGGACGGCGCAAGCACTGATCGGCCGGACCGTGCAGAACGAGAGGGGCCAAACCCTCGGTGAGGTCAACAACGTGATCCTCAACGAGAAGGGCAAGGTCGTCGCCGTGACCATCGGCGTCGGTGGCTTCCTTGGTCTTGGCGAGAAGGATGTCGGCGTGCCGTTCGATGCCCTGAAGTTCCGCTCGGAGAAGGCCATGGAGAAGAAGGCCGAGGCCGACTCCAAGGATGAGACCAAGGCCGAGGACAAGACGGCCGCGACCGAAGCCGTCGACACCGACGATGCCTCGCATAGCGACATGGTGATCGTCGTCGACGCCACCAAGGAGCAGCTCGAGGCGGCGCCGACCTTTGTCTGGCTCGGCGAGAAGGCCGAGAAGCGGGCGAATAACGAGACCGGCAAGACGGTCCAGTAAATAGGTTGCATCACTGCAATGCGGATGGGCGGCTTCGGCCGCCCATCTTTTTTGGGAGATCACGATGTTCTTCGACAGCTGGTTCGGGCTTATCCGCGTTCTCGTCGTCGGCACCATGGCGTATGCGGCGCTGATCGCCCTCCTCCGCGTGTCGGGGAAGCGCTCCTTAAGCAAGATGAACGCTTTCGATCTCGTGGTGACGGTGGCGCTCGGCTCGACCTTTGCGGCCGTCATCCTCGACAACTCCATTCCGCTTGCCGAAGGCGTGTTGGCGCTGGCGCTTCTCATTGTCCTGCAATTCATCATCACGTGGGCATCGGTTCGCTTCGAGCCTGTGCGCAGACTGGTCAAGAGCGAGCCCACGCTGCTGGTGCGCGACGGCGTCTATTTGGACGAGGCCATGCGGGGCCAACGGGTGACCCGCGACGAGGTGCAAGCGGCAATGCGCGACAGCGGCACCGCGGACCTGGCACAGATTGCCTGCGTCGTGCTTGAGACCGACGGCTCGCTCTCCGTGATCCAGAGAAGTCTCAGCGGGCCTGACTCGCACCCCTCACGGGCATGACAAAACTGCCCGAGACGCGTATTCAAAGCCCCGGCGCGAGAGCAAAGGAGCGGGCATGGCGATCTACGAGCTTGACGGCGAAAGCCCGGAGTTTCCGGCCGATGGCCTCTATTGGGTGGCGGAGACGGCCACCGTGGTCGGGCGGGTGCGGCTGCATTCAGATGTCAGCATTTGGTGGGGCGCGGTGTTACGGGGCGACAATGAGTGGATCGACATCGGCGCCCGCTCGCAGATCCAGGACAACGCCACGCTGCACACCGACCCCGGCTTTCCGCTCACCATCGGCCAGGACTGCGTCATCGGCCATAATGTGGTGCTGCATGGCTGCGCCATCGGCGATCAAACCCTGATCGGCATGGGCACGACCGTGCTCAACGGGGCCAAGATCGGCGCCAATTGCCTGGTCGGCGCCAACGCGCTCATCACCGAAGGCAAGGAATTCCCCGACAACTCCGTGATCCTCGGCGCTCCCGCCAAAGCGGTGCGCGAGACCGACGACAAGGCCCGGGCGATGATCGCCCGGGGCGCCGATGTCTACGTGCGACGCTGGAAACAATACGCGGCGGGCTTGAAGCGCATCGCGTGATGCGGGTAACTCCGCATCATGAGCGGCAATTGGCAATTCTTCATCGATCGCGGCGGCACGTTTACCGACATCGTGGCGCGCGCGCCTGACGGCAGGCTCGTCACCGCCAAGCTGCTCTCCGAGAATCCGGAGGCCTATCCCGACGCCGCCATCGCCGGCATCGCCGATTTGATCGGCAGGGCCCGCGCCAAGCGCCTGCCGCCCGAGATGATCGGCAGCGTGCGCATGGGGACGACTGTCGCCACCAACGCGCTGCTGGAACGCAAGGGCGATCCCGTGCTGCTCGTGGTGAGCCAAGGCTTCCGCGATGCGCTGGAGATCGGCTACCAGGCTAGGCCCAAGATCTTCGCCCGCCAGATCGAGAAGCCGTCGATGCTTTATACGCGTGTCGCCGAGGTGCCCGAGCGGGTGCGCGCCGACGGGACGGTAGAAGTGCCGCTCGATCTCGACGTCACGGGCGAGACCTTGGAGGCCGCGCGCCAAGCCGGCATCGAAGCCGTGGCGATCGTGTTCATGCACGCCTACGCCTATCCGGAGCATGAGCACGCAGCGGCCAAGCTCGCGCGCGAGCTCGGCTTCACGCAGATCTCGGCAAGCCACGAGGTGAGCCCGCTGGTCAAGTTCGTCGGCCGTGGCGATACCGCGGTGGTCGATGCGTATCTCTCGCCGCTGCTTCGCCGTTATGTGGACCGCGTGGCGTCGGCGCTGTCGGCAGGGCGCACGGCGAAGAGTCCGCGGCTTTTGTTCATGCAGTCCTCGGGTGGGCTGACCTCGGCCAATCTGTTCCGCGGCAAGGACGCGATCCTGTCCGGACCCGCGGGCGGCGTGGTCGGCGCGGTCGAGACGGCGCACAGTGCCGGCTTCGCCAAGGTGATCGGCTTCGACATGGGCGGCACCTCGACGGATGTCTGCCATTACGACGGCACCTATGAGCGGACCTTCGAGAGCGTGGTGGCGGGGGCGCGGATGCGCGCGCCGATGATGCTCATTCATACCGTAGCGGCCGGCGGCGGCTCGATCCTGCATTACGACGGCACGCGCTTCCGCGTCGGCCCGGATTCGGCGGGCGCCGATCCAGGACCGCTCGCTTACCGGCGCGGCGGTCCCCTCACCGTCACCGACGCCAATGTGATGACCGGCAAGCTGCAGCCGGACTTCTTCCCGCAAATTTTCGGCCCCGGCCAGGACCAGTCCCTCGACCGTGCCGCCGTGGCGAAAGCGTTCAAGGCGCTGGCGCGCAAAATCGGCGACGGGCGCACCCCGGAGGAGATCGCCGACGGCTTCATCAAGATTGCCGTGGAGAACATGGCGAACGCCATCAAGACCATCTCGGTGCAGCGCGGCTACGACGTCGGCGAATATGTGATGAACTCGTTCGGCGGCGCCGGCGGCCAGCATGCCTGTCTCGTGGCCGACGCGCTCGGCATCAAGCGCGTGCTGCTGCATCCGCTGTCCGGCGTGCTGTCGGCCTATGGCATGGGGCTCGCCAGCTTGCGCGCCACCCGCACGCAAGCGGTGCTGGAACGCTTCGACGATAACGGCCTCACGGCACTTGCCGAGATCACCGCGCCGCTCGAGGCCCAAGTGCGCGACGAACTGGTGCGCCAAGGCATCGCGGCGGACGGCGTCAAGGTTACGGCGCAGGCCCATCTCCGCTATGCGGGTACTGATAGTTCGCTGCCCGTGCCGGTCGGAACCTTGCGCGGCATGCGCGCCCTGTTCGAGATCTCACACCAACAACGCTTCGGCTTCATCAGTCCGGAGAAGGATGTCGAGATCGAGGCGGTCGAGGTCGAGGGCGTCGGGCGGCGGCGCGCTCATCGCCGAGCTCGATGCGGCAACAGCCGGCGATGCGGCGCTCCCTGAGCCGCACACGCGCGCGGGCCTGTTCACCCATGGCGGCTGGCACGACGCGCCCGTGTTCTTGCGCGCCGATCTCACGCCAGGCATGCACCTCGACGGACCGGCGCTTCTCATCGAGGACCATCAGACCGTGATGGTCGAGCCGGAATGGCAGGCGGAAGTGACCGCCAAGAACCATCTGCTGCTCACCCGCACCAAGAAGAAGGCGGAAGCCAAGGTCGGCAGACGCGCCGATCCCGTCATGCTGGAAGTGTTCAACAATCTGTTCGTGTCGGTCGCCGAGCAGATGGGCTATGCGCTGCAAAACACCGCGCGTTCGGTGAATATCAAGGAGCGGCTCGACTTCTCCTGCGCGATCTTCGACCGACGCGGCCACCTGATCGCCAACGCGCCACATATCCCGGTGCATCTCGGCTCGATGGACCGCAGCGTCGAGACGATCCTGCGCGAGGTGGGCGACGATCTGAAGCCGGGCGAAGTGTGGATGCTGAATGCGCCCTATAACGGCGGCACGCATCTGCCAGACATCACCGTGGTGACGCCGGTGTTCGCCGAGAACAGCTCGGACCTCCTGTTCTTCGTCGCCGCGCGCGGCCATCACGCCGATATTGGCGGCATCGCGCCGGGCTCCATGAGTCCCAAGGCGAGAACAATCGAGGAGGAAGGCGTCTATATCGATCCGTTCAAGCTCGTGGGGCGCGGCCGCTTCCGCGAGGACGATGTGCGGGCGCTGCTCACGGGCGCGTCCTTTCCCGTCCGCAATGTCGAGCAGAACATCGCCGACCTGAAAGCCCAAGTCGCAGCCAACGAGAAGGGCGTGGCGGAGCTGCGCAAGATGGTGCGCCATTACGGGCTGGCGACGGTCACGGCCTATATGGGCCATGTGCAAGACAACGCGGCCGACGCCGTGCGCGCCGTCATCGCCACGCTCAAGAACTCACGCTTCGAGGTGGAGACCGATCAGGGAAGCGTCATCAAGGTCGCCATCACCATCGACAAGACGGCCAAGACGGCGATCGTCGACTTCACCGGCACCAGCGCCCAGACCGATAACACGTTCAATGCGCCGGAGCCCATCACCCGGGCCTGCGTGCTCTATGTATTCCGCACGCTGGTGGACGACGACATTCCGCTGAACGCCGGCTGCCTGCGCCACATCAAGATCGTCGTGCCGAAGGGCTCGCTGCTGAAGCCGAAATATCCGGCCCCCGTCGCCGGCGGCAATGTGGAGACAAGCCAAACCATCGTGAACTGTTTGTATGGTGCGCTCGGCGTGCTGGGCTCTGCCCAAGGCACCATGAACAATCTCACCTTCGGCAATGCGCAGTTTCAGTATTATGAGACGATCTGCTCGGGCGCGCCGGCGGGGCCCGGCTTTGACGGGGTGCCCGCGGTGCAGACGCATATGACCAATTCGCGGCTTACCGATCCCGAAGTGCTGGAGCTGCGTTATCCGGTTCTGCTGGAGCGCTTCGAGATTGCCCGCGGCTCCGGCGGTAAGGGCGAATGGCGGGCCGGCGACGGGACACTTCGTGTCATCCGCTTTCTGGAAGAGATGAACTGCGCCATCCTGTCGGGCTTTCGCAAGGTTCGGCCGTTCGGGACCAAAGGCGGCGAGCCCGGCCAGACCGGCGAGAACTGGGTACGGCGGAAGAGCGGCCATTTGGAGCGACTGAAAGGCGCCGACCAGACGGTGATCGCGGCGGGCGAGGCCATCGTCATCAAGACACCGACCGGCGGCGGCTACGGCAAGACAAAAGCCCGTCATCCTGAGGCGCGAGCGAAGCGAGCCTCGAGGGAGGACGACTAAGAGAGGCACGCATGGCCTTCGACGGCAAGATCCTGATCTCAGGCGCGGGCATCGCCGGGCTGACGCTCGCCACGCTGCTGAAAGAGCAAGGCTACGATCTCGTCGTGGTCGAGCGCGACGAGGCCTTGCGGGCCGAAGGCTATATGATGGACTTCTTCGGCTCGGGCTGGGACGTCGCGATGCGCATGGGTCTGGTGCCGGAGCTTCGCAAGATCCGTTATCCCATCGACGCGCTGCAATTCGTGGACGGGAGCGGCCAAGTCTATGCCTCGGTCCCTATTGCGCGGGTCGCGCGCGCGCTGGACGATAAATATGTCTATCTGCGCCGCTCGGACCTCGAACGCATCCTCTACGACCGCGCCACCGAGGCCGGCGTCAAGATCGACTTCGGCCGCGAGATCACCGCACTCGACGAGACGGGCACCGGCGTTCGCGCCACCTTCAACGATGGCAGCGCGGGCGAGTTCGCACTGGTGTTCGGCGCCGATGGAGTCCATTCCGGCGTGCGGCGGCTCGTGTTCGGCGACGAGAGCCAGTTCGCGCGATTCCTCGGCGGCTATGTCGCCGCGTACCATCTCGACGATCCCCGATTCGAACTGGGACGCGCGCTGAAGCTTTACGAGGAGACGGATCGCCTGAGCGCATTCTACCCGCTCGACGACAGGCGGTTGGCCGCCACCTACGTGTTCCGCCATGACGAGACGCATGTACCGCACGACGAGCGGCTCGCCTTCGTGCGCCAGGCCTATGAGGGCGCCGGGTGGATCACCGAGGACATGCTCGAGGCCTATCAGGAGGCGGAGTCCATCTTTTTCGACAGCCTCACCCAGATCGCCATGCCGCGGTGGGCGCGCGGCCGCGTGGCGCTGCTCGGCGATGCCTGCGGCTGTCTCACTTTGCTAGCGGGCCAAGGCTCGCACATGGCCATGGCCGGCGCTTACGTGATCGCCCAAGAGCTCGTGCGCTACGGAAGCCATTACGCCGCGGCGTTCGCGGCCTATGAGGCAATCCTGAAGCCCGCAGTCGCAGCGCGACAAGAAGATGCCGCAACCTTCGCCAAATTTTTCATCCCGTCCGCGCACTCGCGGCCGTGGCTGCGGCGCCTCGTCATCAAGGCGATGTTCAGCCCGCTGCTCTTGCCGGTCATGTTCCGCTGGTTCGGCGCCAAGAGCGTGCTGGAAAACTATCCGTAGACGGCGGCGCATAAAGAAAGGGCGCGGGACCGAAATCCCACGCCCTTCGCTAGGGTGTTGCCTCTCTTATTCGGGCTCGTTCGCAGGGAACCGTGTGAGAGCCTAGACCGCCTTAAACTGCTCTGGGCGTATTGCCGCCTTGGCCGCGCTCGGACATGAACTGGTCGAACTCGGCCTTATCCTTCGCGTGACGCAAGCGCTTGAGGAAGGATTGGAACTCGGTCGCCTCCTCCTCCAGCCGCTTCAGGGTCGCCTCGCGATAGTCGTCGAAAGCGTGATTACCGGTCGAGCCACCCGGTCCGAAGCCGCCGCCAAATCGCCGCGCTTCGGAGGTGAAGTACTCGCGCCATGCCGTTTTGTTATGTCCACATCCCATGCGTCCACTCCAGATCAGATAGGCCAAAACGCCTAGGCCAACGGGCCACCAAACAATGAAGCCGAGGATCATCGCCGCGATCCAAGCCGGCTTCCCGTAGTCGTCCAAGGTCGCAACCAGGTGCATCGGGATCCTTCCTTCAGTGTGAATGTTATTCACATTTACATAGATGTGCCCCCTTGGCAAGGCAGTCAAGGCGGCTCTCAAAAATATGGTGTCGGTCGCCCACAAAGCACAGAGCGGCCAAGGAATTTTAACCCTCTGGGGTCGAGACTGTGGATGCAATTCAATGAAAATTGCACTGAGTGCAGGTCTTCGTGTAGGGCGTAACCATGAGCTTCGCGTATCGCCGTGTCTTGGGTTTGGGTTTGACCGTCGCCGTTATGGCGGGTCTGGCGGGCGGTGACGGCGCCTTGGCGGGCGCCCTCAGGGACGTAAAGCCGCATGAAGCGGTGACGCGGGCCCACACCATGCCGATCCAAGGCATCGACGTCTCTTACTGGCAGGGCGATATCGACTGGCGGCAAGTGCGCGCGGCCGGCGTCCAATTCGCCTATATCAAGGCGACCGAGGGCGGCGATCATATCGATCCGAAGTTTCGCCAAAATTGGCAAGCCGCAAAGCGGGCCGGCGTGGCGCGCGGCGCCTATCACTTCATCTATTGGTGCCGCTTTGCCAGCGAGCAGGCGGCGTGGTTCGTGCGCAACGTGCCGCGCGATCCGGACGCACTGCCGCCGGTGCTCGATCTCGAATGGCACACAAACTCCAAGACCTGCCCCGGCAAGATTTCACGCGAGTTGGCGCTGAAGAAGATCAAGATCATTCTCGACGCCATGGAAGCGCATACGGGCAAGCAGCCGATCATCTACACGGACCCGGCCTTCCACAAGGACGTGCTCCAAGGCGAGTTCCCGAGCTACCACTACTGGCTGCGCTCGGTGGCGGCGGAACCTGACAAGATCTATAGCGGGCGAAGCTGGGCCTTCTGGCAGTTCACCACCACGGGCAGCGTGCCGGGCATCGACGGCAAGGTGGACCGCAACATCTTTAACGGCTCGCGCAGCGACTGGGATCGGGTGCTGAAATGGCTTGAGGCGAGTCGCGAGGGGCTCGTCCCCTCCCCCTTGGCGTCCGGCAAAATGCCGAGTCCTTTCAGATAGATCAGCAGCCCGCTTTCGAGGATTTCTTCCGGCGTCATTGGCACTTTGCGTGCCGCGCGGCCGCCCTTCGAAAACAGCGTGGCGACGCCGTGCGCCATGGTCCACAGATGCAGGCTGACGAGCTTGAGCGGCGGCCGCTCATCCTCGGGCAGCGACCGGCACAGCGCCTCGGCCGCCCGCTGCAGCACATCGAAAGCGCGCTCGGCGGCCGGCAGTGTCTCGCCCTCGGTGCCCGGCGCGAGACCCGTCTCAAACATCACCGTATAGCTGGCCGGCTCCTCGCGGGCGAAAGCGAGATAGGCCTTGCCCAGATTCTCGAAGGCGGAGAGCGGCGTCGGCACGCCGTTGTTCCAGGCGGCTTCGAGACAGGCGGCAAAGCGCTCGAAGCCGTGGCGGGCGACCTCGGCCAGAAGCGCGTCGCGATCCTTGAAATGACGATAGGGCGCCGCCGGGCTGACGCCGGCCAGACGCGCCGCCTCGGTGAGGCTGAAGCCGAAGGCGCCATGCTCCTCGATGAGCTTGCGCGCGGCCTCCAGCAGCACCTCTTTGAGGTTGCCGTGATGATAGGAGCTGGGACGCCGCCAACCGCGGCCTGAGTGATTTATGTAAAGGGCTTTTACATCAAAGCCCTGGTGGCGGCTAGCGTGTCTCAGCGAGGATAGGGAGTCGCAACGGGCACGCCAGTCCGCGTGTAGACGACGCCCTGGGTCAGCGTGACCCCGGTAACGCCGGGCCCCGTCTTAGCCGGGACGCCTTTCGCGGCGGCGAGATATTCCTCGATCTTGGCCTCGAGCGTGACCGGGAGACACAGGGAATAGTAGTCCCGGATTTTGTAATAGGCCATTTGGTAGGAATCGACCTGACTCCGGTACCTGGCGACATCGGCCCGATAGGCATCATGCAGGGTGCGCACGATTCCGCTGAGAATGCCGGGGCTCAGGCGAAAGAGATAGCTGTCCGCCACGATGCCGACCCAGGCCGACGAGAACCCCAAAGCCTGAGTGACATAGAGCACGGCGTCCTTGCTCACATCGGCCGCGTTCATGACAGCCGTCGCGGTCGACGTCGCCAAAGTCAGCGTATTTTGGATCCGGCTCTTGCGGCGCTCGAATTGGTGGAGATTGTCGAGATAGAACGAGCAGACCTCGTCCGAATAATTGAATCCGGCCAGCACCAGCTCGTAGTAGTCGTCATAGACGCGGTACCTGATCGACAGGGCCCGCAAGACGTCCATCTGGCGGGCAGCCGAGATGTCGACCTTCTCCGGCTGAATGACAGCGCCGGGTCCATATCGATTATTCCAGCTTTCGGACCAACTACCGCACCCCAGCAGTAGTAAGCACATGAAAATAAGCGCCGTCGGCGTGGCGATACGCATCCGACCCCCCAATCACGCACAAATCTACTTTATGACAGCTTATAAGCTTGGCTTGACCACCCGAAGAATAAAATGAATACGGTATTTGTTTATATATTAGAGGAACTTGCTGTTGATCTTGCGGTTTCCAACATGACATGTGAGGAAAACGTGCAACAGTTTTTTATACCCGTTTTGCGTGTTTCGGCGTGCAGACGCCTGGGGACGGACGGCATCATCTGCCGGGGCGGCGCGGATGGTCATGATAGTTTCCGGGCGCGATGACCAAGACCAAGCCAACTGGCCGGCGAAACACCGGCAAGCCAACCGCTGCCACGGACCGGCAAGCGCCCTCATTGCTGAGATCCGAGGCGCCGGCGGTCGCCGGCATTCTCACCACCGTTATCTTCTTCGCGTTCGGGGCGACACTTCTCGCTGATCTCGAGAACCATGTCCTGACCGTTGTGCTGTTCCTGTGGCTGTTCGGAACCATGATGTGGTGCTCGTTCGGCGTGGTGCGGCACGCGGAAGCGGTCGCCGAGAAGCTCGGCGAGCCCTACGGCACGCTGGTGCTGACCTTCTCGGTGATCATCATCGAGGTGGCCCTGCTCGCCTCGATCATGCTGCACGGCGAAAACAACCCGGAGCTGGCCCGCGACGCCATGTTCGCCACGTTGATGATCGTGCTCAACGGCATGGTGGGCGCGGCGCTGCTCATGGGCGCGTTGCGCTATTGGGAGCAGGAATACAATCTCGCCGGCGCTCGCGCTTTCCTCGTGGTCATCGCCGCGCTCGCGGTATTTGCGCTCATCCTGCCGAAATACACCGAGACCACGCCCGACCCGAGCCAATCGCCGTCCAAGGCGATCCTGTTCATGGCCGTTACCCTGCTGTTCTATGCGGTGTTCGTCGCCATCCAGACCTTGCGGCACCGGGCCTTCTTCGCCGAGCCCGAGGAAAATCATGAGGACCCGGTCCACATAGCGAAAGCCCACGGGCTGGGCACGGCCCGCTCGCTCGGCTTCCACGTCACGATGCTGCTTGCATCGCTGCTGCCGGTGGTGCTGCTGGCAGAATTCCTCGCCGTCATCGTCGATTTCGGCATAGAGGATCTCGGTCTGCCGGACCCGCTCGGCGGCGTCTTGATCGCCGTGCTGGTGCTCGCGCCGGAAGGGCTGACCGCCTTCAATGCGGCGCTCGCCAATCAACTCCAGCGGGCGGTGAATGTGTGCCTCGGCTCGGCGCTGGCCACGATCGGGCTGACCATTCCGGCCGTGCTGGCGATCGGCCTCATCACTGGGCGCGACGTGGATCTCGGGCTGACCGATGTGGAAACCGTGCTTCTGCTGCTGACCCTGTTCGTCAGCGGGCTCACTTTCGGCGGCGGCCGTACCAACGTGCTGCAAGGGGTCGTCCACCTGCTCCTTTTCGTCGTCTATGTGGTGCTGATCTTCAGCCCATAGCGTCGGTGCCAGCGGCGAAGAGCGGCAAGACGGCCGCCGAGTAAGGCTAACGGCTCATTTCCGACATTCCGGCTATTCCCTTCCCGCGCGGATTTTCGCTACACTTGGCCAAAATGGCTGCCTAGGGAGTGTAGAAAAGATGCAACGTGGCAACCCCACTGCCGGTCTTCGTGCGCTCCGGCTGCCGGCCGGCGCCTTGGCCATCGCTGTCATGTGCCACGTGTCCGGGGTCCTCGCCGAAGACGCCAAGCCCGGCCCTTGCACCGACGACGCCATGATCGTGTTCGACGCATCGGGCTCCATGTCGGGCAATCAGACACTTGGAATTCCGAACTCGCGGGCCCGTATCGACGAAGTGCGCTCCGCGCTCGCCGAGGTGTTGCCGAGTGCCACGAAGTTCCGCCGCGTCGGCCTCGTCACATACGGTCCGGGGCCCTACAACCAGTGCAACGTCCAGCTCGACCTCAAGCCGATGCGGGATGCCGCCAAGCCGATCATGCGGGTGGTGAACTCGCTGGTGCCGGCGGGCAAGACGCCGTTGACCTCGGGCGTCGAGAAGGCAGCCGAAGCGCTCGACTACCGCACGAAACCCGGCGTCGTCGTGGTGGTGACCGACGGCGAGGAGACCTGCGGAAGGTCGCCTTGCGACGTCGCCAGGCAACTCCATCAGTCGGCCAAGCAACTCACCATTCATGTGATCGGCTTCCGCTACTCCAACTTTTCCTGGACGGGCGGCAACAGCTTCATGGATCTCAGATGTATCGCGGACGAGAATAATGGCCTCTACATCAAGGCCGACAGCGAGGGCGAGTTGATCGAGGCGCTGGAGAAGACCCTGGACTGTCCCATGGTCTCCCAAGGTCCGCTGAATCCCATCCGCTGATCTTGCGTTGACGGCCCCAGGCCAGGCGCTCAATACACGTGCAGCCAAGAGGGTTGGGCGGCCATGATTTTCGCGCGTGGGCTCATCGTTGCTGCCGTGGGGGCGCTCGCCGCTTGCGGCCCCGGCCAGGCAAACGCCGCGGTGCCGGCGTCCGACGCCAGCCCGCCCGCGCAGTGCTGGACGCCCGAGGCCTTGGCCGGGACGCCCAAGGAACTGAAATCGACGCGCTCAGGTCCACGCCTCGACCTCGAGGCCCTCAAGCAGGAGCCTCTTCCCACTCCGGTTCCGATCGCCGAAGACTTACGCGGCTCGATCCGCAGCGTCGAACTGCCGCCGGGGCAGAAGCTCATCGCGCTCACCTTCGATCTCTGCGAGTCGGACGGCGACCATGCGGGTTATGACGGACGGGTGGTCGATCTGTTGCGCGCCGAGGGCGTGAAGGCCACCTTCTTCGCCGGCGGCAAATGGCTGGAGAGCCACCCTGAGCGCGCGCAGCAACTGATTGCCGACCCGAATTTCGAGATCGGCGCTCATGGCTTTCGCCACCGCGACCTCACCCATGCCACCGACAAGACCATGGCCGAGGAGATCAGTCTGCCCGAAGCGGCCTTTGTCCGGGCCCGCAGGGCGCTGCAAGCGCGCGCTTGTGCCACGGACCTCGGGACCGCCGCCAACGCTCCCCAGGAGCTCCCCAGGAGCGCATTACCGTGATGCGCTTTCCCTATGGGCGCTGCAACGCCAAGTCCTTGGCGGCGGTAGCGGCGGCCGGACAGCTCGCCATTCAGTGGGACGTGGTCACCGGCGATCCCGACCCGCACATCACGGCCAAGGGGATCGCCAATACCATCCTCACCCACGCCCATCCCGGCGCCATCGTCGTTGCCCATGCCAACGGGCGCGGGCGCAATACCGCCGCGGCCCTGGCGCTGGCGCTGCCGAAGCTGCGGGAGCAGGGCTATGACTTCGTGACGGTGAGCGAGTTGCTTGCCGCCGGCAAGCCGGTGATCGCCGCGACGTGCTACCTGAACCGGCCGGGCGACGCCACGCGTGTCGCGCGGGCAAAACGGCGGCCCAAATCAAATGACATCTGGTCCCTTCTCCGCAGCCGCTGATCTCGTTCTGGGAGGCAATCCGGAGCGGGGCCGTCTGCGCCCGGTGACGCCCGCGGCTTGCGCGGACCTGGGGCGTGCCATCGTGGCTATGCCGCCTTGGTCGGCGATGCATTACGAGGCTGATGCCATGAGCCGATATCTCGGTGCAGCGGAAGACGGGGCCCGCCGTTACGTCATCGAGATTGACGGCCTCCCGGCGGGCGCCATGGCGGTCCGCTATCCATGGCTGCGGGGGGCGTATCTGGAGCTGCTGGCGCTGCTGCCCGATTTTCAGAACCAAGGTGTTGGCTCGGCGCTGCTCGGCTGGCTCGAGCAGGAGGCGCTGCACCGCGAAGCCCGCAGCCTGTGGGCGTGCGCGTCTTCCTTTAACGAACAGGCATTGCGCTTCTACGCGCGGCACGGTTTCGCGGAGACGGCCATGCTGCGCAGCCTCGTCGCTGACGGCTTTGACGAGGTCCTATTGCGCAAGTTCCCGTTGAGCTCCGACGCTGGCGGGGCTTGATCCACGAACGGTTCAGCCCCCCGCCGGCGGATTTTTTCCGCGAAAAATTATCCACAAATTCTCCCCATCCCGGCCGTTCACCTGGCCTCGCCCCACCCGGGCGCTCCCCTGGTCAGCGTCCAAGCGCCTGAATCCAGGGAAAAAATAATTATTAAAATCGGTGAACCCTAAGCCGGCTGGAACGTTGTTTCGCTCAGCTTGGGGCGCGTCACCATTGTGCGGCGCAACAAGGAAACGACTTGGCAGCGGCCGAGCCCGGCCAGTAAACTCGGCAGGTTCGGCAACGGGCAACCCTCCACTCGGAAAGGAGAGCTTCCGATGGAATTCACAGCCACACTGACCGCCATCATGGCGATCGTATCGTTCGGCTTTCTTGCCGCGGTCATCCTGGGGATGATCTAAACAGCCCTTATCGACGACGCCCTTTGCGGGTTCGGTCTACAAGACCAAAAAGAATGCGGCGTACAGTTTCGAGGAGACCGGCGCGGACAAATCGCCCGGCTCCTCTTTTCATTTCAGTCATGCGCGCCGGCTCACGCCGCCGCATCTGCGATCCGCTTCGGATCGTAATTGAGGATCGGACCCAGCCAGCGCTCGGCCTCTTCCATCGACCAGCCCTTGCGGGCGGCATAGTCGGCGACCTGGTCGCGGCCAATCTTGCCCACGCCGAAATAGCGGCTCTCGGGATGCGAGAAGTAAAAGCCCGAGACGGCGGCGGCCGGCCACATGGCGCAGCTTTCGGTGAGCTTCACGCCGATCTCTTTCTCGACATCCAACACCTGGAACAGGGTGCGCTTCTCGGTGTGGTCGGGCTGGGCCGGATAGCCGGGCGCGGGCCTGATGCCGGTATAGTCCTCGGCGATCAGCTGGTCGTTGGTCAGCTTCTCGTCTGGCGCGTAGCCCCACAGCTCGCGGCGCACCTTCGCGTGCAGAACTTCGGCGAAGGCCTCGGCCAGTCGGTCGGCGAGCGCCTTGACTAGTATCTTGGCGTAGTCGTCATTGGCCAATTCGAAACGCCGCGCCACGTCTTCCTCGCCGATGCCGGCGGTCACGGCAAAGGCGCCCATATAGTCGGCCAAGCCGAAGTCCTTGGGCGCCACGAAATCGGCAAGCGCGAGATTGGCCTTGCTGGCATCGCGCGCCATCTGCTGGCGGATCGTGTGCAAGGTGGCGAAGGGCTTGTCCCGCGTCTCGTCCGTATAGAGCTTGATATCGTCGCCGACGCTGTTGGCGGGCCAGAAGCCGACCACGGCGTTGGCCGTGAGCCATTTCTCGTCGATGATCTGCTTGAGCATGGCTTTGGCGTCGTCGAACAGGGGCCGCGCCGCCTCCCCATATTTGTCGTCCTGGAGAATGCGTGGGTACTGACCCTTAAGTTCCCAGGCCTGAAAGAACGGCGTCCAATCGATATGGCGGGCGAGCTCGGCGAGATCGTAAGCGTGGAAGGTGCGGGTGCCGAGGAAGCTGGGCTTTGGCGGCGTATAGCCGGTCCAGTCGAGCTTGAGCTTGTTGGCGCGGGCTTGCGCCAGCGGCGTGCGGCTCTTCTCCGCCTGGCCGCGGGCATAGGACTCCGCCATGCGCTCAT
This sequence comes from uncultured Alphaproteobacteria bacterium, assembly GCA_963793075.1. Classification (GTDB taxonomy): domain Bacteria; phylum Pseudomonadota; class Alphaproteobacteria; order Rhizobiales; family Methyloligellaceae; genus Methyloceanibacter. The sequence continues at coordinate 316,374 of CAWBYO010000005.1, read as the reverse complement.
ATTCCTCGCGCACCTTGGCGATCTGCTTCGGCCGCTCCTCTTTCGACATCAGCCCCGAGACCACGCCCACGGCGCGGCTCGCGTCGGTGACGTAGATGGCCTGGCTGCGCTGGTAGTTAGGGCTGATCTTGACGGCGGTGTGCACGCGGCTCGTCGTTGCGCCGCCGATCAGAAGCGGTAGATCGAAACCTTCGCGCTCCATCTCCGCCGCCACATGACACATCTCGTCGAGCGACGGCGTGATGAGGCCGGACAGACCGATGATGTCGATATTCTTCTCGCGCGCGGTGTCGAGGATCGTCTGGGAGTGCACCATGACGCCGAGATCGGTGACCTCGTAATTGTTGCACTGGAGCACGACGCCGACGATGTTCTTGCCGATGTCATGCACGTCGCCCTTGACGGTGGCGAGCAGCACCCGGCCGGCGGGCTCCCCTTGCGCGAGCCCCTGCTCCTCCTTCTCCTTCTCCATGAAGGGCATAAGATAGGCCACGGCCTGCTTCATCACGCGCGCCGACTTGACGACTTGCGGCAGGAACATCTTGCCGGCGCCGAACAGATCGCCCACGACGCTCATGCCGGCCATCAGCGGGCCTTCGATGACATGCAGCGGACGCTCGGCTTTCTGTCGCGCTGCCTCCGTGTCTTCCTCGATGAAGTTGGCGATGCCGTGCACCAACGAATGGGTCAGGCGCTCCTCGACCGGCTTCTCGCGCCAGGACATGTCGATCTCGCGCTTCGGCCCGCCGCCGCCCTTGTAGCGTTCCGCCGCTTCCAGCAACCGGTCGGTGGCGTCGTCGCGGCGGTTGAGGATCACGTCCTCGACCAGCTCGCGCAGCTCCGGGTCGATGTCGTCGTAGAGCGCCAGCTGGCCGGCATTGACGATACCCATGTCCATGCCCGCCTGGATGGCGTGGAACAGGAACACCGAATGCATGGCCTCGCGCACCCGCTCATTGCCGCGGAAGGCAAAGGAGAGGTTCGACACGCCGCCCGACACATGCACGTAGGGCAACTCCGCCTTGATGCGGCGGGTCGCTTCGATGAAGGCGCGGCCGTAATCGTTGTGCTCCTCGATGCCGGTGGCGACAGCGAAGATATTGGGATCGAAGATGATGTCCTCGGGCGGGAAGCCCACCTTCTCGGTCAGAAGCTCGTAAGCGCGCTTGCAGATATCGAATTTCCGCTCAGCCGTATCCGCCTGGCCCTCCTCGTCGAAAGCCATGACCACCACGGCGGCGCCGTAACGTTGCACTTTGCGCGCATGATCGAGGAAGGCCGCCTCGCCCTCCTTCATGCTGATCGAATTGACGACGGCCTTGCCTTGCACGCATTTCAGGCCCGCCTCGATGACCGACCATTTCGAGCTATCGAGCATGATCGGCACGCGCGAAATGTCGGGCTCGGCGGCGATGAGGTTCAAGAAGGTGACCATCGCCTTCTCGGAATCGAGCATGCCCTCGTCCATATTGATGTCGATCATGTTGGCGCCGTTCTCGACCTGCTGGCGCGCGACTTCGAGCGCCGCGGCGTAGTCGTCCGCCTCGATCAACTTACGGAAGCGCGCGGACCCGGTGACGTTGGTCCGCTCGCCAACCATGACGAAATTCTGAGCTGCGTTGGACATGACTCTGTTCTGACTATCCGTGGACGAAGGGCTCAAGGCCGGAGAGGCGCAATTTATGCACCACCTCGGGCACTTGGCGCGGTTGGTACTTGGCGACGGCATCTGCGATGGCGCGGATGTGGTCGGGCGTTGTGCCGCAACAGCCGCCGACGATATTGATAAGACCGTCCTTGGCCCAGCCTTCCAGAAGCTTGGCCATAAACTCCGGGCTCTCGTCATACTCGCCCATCTCGTTGGGCAGCCCCGCATTGGGATAGACGCTTACATAGGTGTCGGCCACATGGGCCATCTCGTCGACGGACGGCCGGAGCTGCTCGGCACCGAAGGAGCAATTCAGCCCGACGGAGAAGGGCTTCAGATGCTTCATGGAGTACCAGAACGCCTCGGGCGTCTGGCCTGACAGATTGCGCCCGGAGAGATCAGTGATGGTGCCGGAAATCATGATGGGCAGTTCAACGCCCATCTCGTCGAAGACCTGCTCGACGGCGAAGCCGGCCGCCTTGGCGTTCAGCGTATCGAACACGGTCTCGATGAGAATGGTGTCGGCCCCGCCCGCGATCAGCCCGCGGGTCTGCTCGGAATAGGCGACGACCAGATCATCGAAGCTCACATTGCGGAAGCCCGGGTTGTTGACGTCCGGCGACAGCGAGGCGGTGCGGTTGGTGGGGCCGATGGCGCCGGCCACGAAGCGCGGCTTGTCGGGCGTCTTTTCGGTCCAGGCGTCCGCCGCCTCACGCGCCAGCCTGGCGGCGGCAGTGTTCATCTCCTCGCAGATATCCTCGAGACCATAGTCGGCCTGGCTGATGGCCTGGGCGTTGAACGTGTTGGTCTCGACCAGGTCGGCGCCGGCCTCGAGATAGGCGCTATGGATGTCACGGATGATGTCGGGCTGGCTCAACACTAGGAGATCGTTATTGCCCTTGAGGTCGCGCGGATGATCCTTGAAGCGGAGCCCGCGATAGCCGGCCTCGTCCAGCTTGTAGCGCTGGATCATGGTGCCCATGGCGCCGTCCAGAATAAGGATGCGCTCCTTGGCTTCGCGCTTCAGCGCGGCGATACGCTCGTCACGGGTCATGTGGCAGTCTCCACCTTCGCGTCCGCAAAGGCCTTGGCCGGGCGCAGGCCCAGCAGATGGCATGTGGCATAGACGAGGTCGGCGCGGTTCAACGTGTAGAAGTGGAACTCGCTGATGCCTTGATCGACGAGACCGAGGACCTGTTCCGCCGCCACGGCGGCGGCCACGAGATGGCGCGTCTCCTGGTCCTCGTCAAGTCCCTCAAATCTTTTACCTATCCAGTCAGGCACGTGAGCGCCGGATCGTTCGGCGAAGCTCGACACCTGGCGGAAGTTATGGATCGGGATGAGGCCCGGCACGATCGGCACGGTGATGCCGGCGGCGCGGACGCGGTCGAGATAGCGGAAGAAGACCTCGTTATCGAAGAAGAACTGGGAGATGGCGCCGGTAGCGCCGGCGTCGATCTTCGCCTTGAGCATGTCGATATCGGCCTCGACGGAAGGCGATTCCGGATGTTTCTCGGGGTAGCAGGCGACCGAGATTTCGAACGGCGCGATCTTCTTGATCCCCGCGGTGAGATCGGCGGCGTTGACATAGCCGCCAGGCGTCGGCTCGTAGGGCTTGCCCGCGCCGTCGGGCGGGTCGCCGCGCAGGGCCACGATATGCCGCACGCCGAGATCCCAATAATCGCGGATGACCTCGTCGATCTCCTCGCGCGTGGCGCACACGCAGGTGAGATGAGCGGCGGGCTTCAGCGTTGTCTCGCGCAGCATGCGGGCCACGGTGGCGTGGGTGCGCTCGCGGGTCGAGCCGCCGGCGCCATAGGTCACCGAGACATATTTCGGACGCAAGGGCTCGAGCCGGCGGATGGAGCGCCACAGAGTCTCTTCCATGGCCGCGGTTTTGGGCGGGAAGAACTCGAACGACACGTCGATGTCGCCACGACCGAGGAAGCGGCGCTTGGGCGGGTCTTGGTTGTGCGGGTCTTGATTGGGTGCGTTTTGGGATGCGAGCATCACGCGATGGCCTCCACTTTGGGGCTGAGCTTGTTGTTCTTGCCGCCCGCGACCGGCTTCACGCCGAGCCACAGCGAAACGGTGAGCTTGCCTTCCGACGGTCCCGGGCTCAGATCGCGGAAGCGCTCGAGTTTGAGGCCTGTGCCTTGCAGCATCCGACCGAGCTGATCGCGGGAGAAGCCAAGCCGGCGATGAGCCGACTGTTCGCGCAAGAACTCAAGCTCATGCGGCGCGAAGTCGACCACCAGCAGCTTGCCGCCCGGCGCAAGCACGCGCGCGGCCTCGGCCACGGCGGCGGCGGGATCGTCGAGAAAGTGCAGCACTTGATGCAGCACCACCGCGTCGGCGGCGCCGTCTTGCAGCGGTACGTTATAGAGATCGCCGTGGCGGACCTGGCCTTGCGTGAGACCGGCGCGCTCGAGCTTCATGCGCGCGTAAGCCAGCATGTCGTGATTGAGATCGAAGCCGAGCGCCTTCGCAGCCCGAGGGCCGAAAAGCTCGAGGATGCGCCCGGTACCGGTGCCGAGATCGACCAGGAGATCGAACGGCCCCTGCCCCAGCGCCTCGTCCATGGCGGCCTCGACTTGGGCATCGGCGACGTGGAGCGTACGAATAGAGTCCCATTCGGCGGCGTGTGCCTTGAAGTAGCTTTGCGCCGCCTCGGCGCGGGCTCTCTGTACCGCTTCGGCGCGGGCCTGGTCGCGGGCAATCGTCAGGTCGGCCGGATCGAGGCTCGCCACGATGGCGCGGGCGAGCGAGCCTTCGGCGCCACTATCCGCCAGGCGGAAAAACACCCACGACCCTTCGCGAAAGCGGGTGATGAGGCCCGCTTCGGCCATGAGTTTGAGGTGCCGACTGATGCGCGGCTGGCTCTGGCCCAGGATTTGGGTCAGGTCCTTGACGTTCAGCTCGGCGCCGGCCAGCAGCGCCAGGATGCGCAGGCGCGTGGCCTCGCCCGCCGCACGCAAGGCCGCTAGGGCATGGGCACGGGACAGGCCTGGGATTGGGCTGTGAGCATCACCTGACATAAAGATATGTTTATACCTGTTTTGCCCGTGACCGCAAGGGCCGCAGTCTTCGGACCGTCTTACGGCGGGAACACCCCGACGCAAGGTGCGCGCTGTCATAAGGCGGTAAGAGAGAGGGCGGTAATGGTCGCTGTCCCCCTCCGCGTCGAACAGAAACAGGCCCATGTCAGACGAGAGACGACTTCACGGCGAAGCGAGCGACCTCCTGGGGGAGCTCGTGAGGCTTCGGACCAGCGTGGCCGCGGACGGAAAAGCGACGTTCAAACGCTGGCGCCCGGAGCTTGAGCGGCGCCCCTTTGCCGTGAGCGCGCTCAATCTCGCCCATTACCTGGCTCTGCGCAGCCGCGACCTCAGGCCGTTGCAGCGCCGCCTGATGGCGTTAGGCCTCTCTTCCCTAGGGCGGGCCGAAGGGCGCGTCCTGGCCACTCTCGACAGCGTGACCGCGGCTCTTGTCGTGCAAGCCCACGTTGCAGCATCGGTCCGCATGCCGAGCAGCCGTCAATTCTTCCGCGGCGAAGAGCGGCTCAAGACAAATACCGAAGCGTTGTTTGGACCGGCACCGCAGGGCCGGCTCGGCCGCATCCTCGTTACCCTCGACACCGCCGCGGCGGAAGACCCGGACATGATCCTCCGCCTCGCCGAGCATGGCGCCGACGCCGTGCGCATCAACTGCGCCCATGACGACGCGGCGCATTGGCGCGAGATGATCGCTCACGTACGCGCGGCGGAAGAGAAACTTGGCCGGCGCATCCGCGTGCTCATGGACATTGCCGGCCCGAAGCTCCGCACGCGCAAGGTGGTCACGCCGAACAACCGCGAGGCGCTGCATATCGGCGACGAGATCCTGCTCGTACGCGACAAGAATGCCGCCGATGTGAGCGATATTCCATTCAGAACGCGCTGCACGTTGCGCGATGCTTTCGACCGATTGAAGGTCGGCGACCCGATCTCCATCGATGATGGCAAGCTCAAAGGAACCATCGTCCGCGAAATCGAGGCGGGCTTCGTAGCGCGCATGGATGAAGGACGTCTCAAAGGCATCAAGCTGAAAGACGAAAAAGGTCTCAACTTCCCTGGTGTCGATCTGGGGCTCGATCCGCTGACGGAGCAGGACCGGCTCGATCTCGACTTCATCGTGCAGTATGCCGATATGGTCGGGTATTCCTTCGTCGAGACCGCCGGAGACGTCGCCTATCTCCAGGATGAGCTGGCGCACCGGCGTGCCGATTGGCAGAAACTCGCTCTTATTGCCAAGATCGAAACCCCGACGGCCGTCCGCAACCTGCCGGAGATCATCGTGCAGGGCGCGGCGCGCCAGCCTTTCGGCGTGATGATCGCCCGCGGCGATCTTGCCGTGGAGATGGGCTTCTTGCGCGTCGCCGAGATGCAAGAAGAGATCCTTTGGATCTGCGAGGCCGCACACATCCCGGCCATCTGGGCAACGCAGGTGCTCGAGGGCTTGGTGAAGACTGGGCTGCCGTCGCGGGGCGAAATGACGGACGCCGCGATGTCGTCACGCGCCGAATGCGTGATGCTCAACAAGGGGCAAAATATTCTTGCCGGCATCGACGCGCTCAACCACCTGTTATGCCGTATGGGTGAGCATCAGCTCAAAAAGACGCCGAGGCTCCGCGCCCTCCACGCTTGGACGAAATAGCCTCAGGCGCGGGCGAATTTCTTGTATTTGATGCGCTTCGGCAGGATCGAGTCCTCGCCGAGGCGGCGCTTCTTGTCTTCCTCGTAATCCTCGAAATTGCCTTCGAACCACTCCACATGGCTGTCGCCCCTTGAAGTTGACCAGCCCACATAGGCGCGGTCGCCTCCTGGTTGCTCTTTTTCTTTATTGCAATCCAGGATTGCATTAAGTTTCAGCACGGGCGGCCGGCCAGGCGCCCTTGTGGTCAGGCAGCGCAAGCAGAGGGGGCGTTACGATGATTCCAATCGATGGACAGGTGATGTTTGAGATCGCTCCGAAATTCAGCGGGGCGATGGCCAGGCGGCAGGCTGAGATTATACGGGACATCAGTCCGGTGCTGGCATCCACTCTAGATCAATATGCCATCAATACGCGGTTGAGGATTGCCCACTTTCTCGGGCAGACCTGCCATGAGGCTGCCGGCTACCGAACGACCGAAGAATTTGCCAGCGGGCAGGCCTATGAGGGCCGGAAAGATCTCGGCAACGTCAAAAAGGGAGACGGCCGCCGGTATAAGGGGCGCGGCCTCCTACAACTCACAGGGCGCGCCAATTACCGCGAGTATGGCAAGGCCCTCGGTCTCGACCTGGAAGCAGACCCGCGGCGGGCTGGCGAGCCCCAGCTCTCGCTTCTCATCGCTTGCGAGTATTGGAAGCGCCGCAAGATCAATCCGGACTGCGATCGGAACGACATCGTCGCCGTCACCAGGAAGATCAATGGCGGGGATAACGGCTTGGACGACCGGCGCCGCTACACCGCGAAAGCGAAGGCGGCCCTGGCCCGGATCGAGGGCTTCGTGATATCCGGCTCAAGCCCGGATTCTCGCCCGGTGCTCCATCGCGGCTCGGTCGGCCCTGCCGTGGGTGATCTGCAAGAGCAACTGCAGAAGCTCCATTACCCAATCGCGATCGACGAGGATTTCGGTCCCGCCACGGAACTCGCGGTGATGCAGTTTCAAGCGGATCACCGCCTGACTGCGGACGGAATCGTCGGCGCAAAGACCTGGAATGCCCTGGAGAAGGCGACGAAGAAGAAGGCTGCCTAGGTTTGTAACCGCCCGGAACTATGGCTGTCCAGATGTCGTTGAGGCGGCCTGAAGCTTGAGGATATCCCAACCCCAGCGGTCGCCACTGGGGCTGGGATAAATCCTCAAGAGGGACGGCGTCTCCAAAACGATCTCTGACTGTTCAATCCCATTGTTGAAGGCGAAGGTAAACTTGCCGCTGCAGTCCGGGCAGGCAATGGCCGTATTGGACAGGGGCGCAAGTCGATACTCTTGCCACGCGCCTTGGTCAGGACGGTAAAGCTGCAAGATCAGTGTCGTGTCAGCGCGCGATGAAACAACCACGTCGCTTTTCCCTTCCGACAGGTCCGAGATCGCCCGGGTTTCAAGAGAAGCCAAGTCCGGGGGCTGTGCCGGCTGTTTATACGTCAGCTCACCGCCTCGCATGGCCCGAGTGGCGCTGTCAGGCAGCATGAGCGTCCGCGACTCTGGCGCGAAGTCTCGATCATAGATCCCGGTTCCGGGCCCCATCGGCGTGCGCGGCGCTGTGGGGTAATACTCGGCCAGAGCCGCATGTGAAGCCGTGATCGCCAGGACGGCCGCGGCTAGCGAAACAAGAGCGACACGGATGTTCGCCAAGGCGCTACCCTCTCAAGGTTCCGGTTTCGGTGGCATCTCTGGGGAAACATCCGGGGCGGTCCCCGTCCCGGTGCCGCTCCCCGCGCGGTCGGGCGTGCTACCGGCCAAATCCCCCTCTCGACCCTGAGCGCTCTTCTCGCCCCGGCCGAGGATGTAGCCCACGATGGTCCCGAACAGACCAAAGGCGGGCGCAATTTGCTCGTTGTTGTAGCCGGCGGTGATCAAGACCATCGTCGCCATGATCACGAAGAGAATTGTCATGGCACGAGTGGCGTTCTCAAGCTCCAACCTGTGGATCTGGCGGAGGAATTGGGTGGCCAGATAGGCGAAGAGCAGCCCCGCCACAAGGATGACGCATGTCAGCCAGAACTCGTATGGCGTCTTGCCGGGCAGGAAGAAGCTAAAAATCTCCTGAGCCTCGGTGTGCGTGGTGCTTGGCGCAGGATTAGGCTTGTCCGGCGCCGCCGCACGATGGTCCTCCAACACTGCCCTGCGCTCCATGCCCTTGGAACTCCATGCACCGCCAACTCTCTCTAAAAGAGCATAATATTATTATGCAACTTTTAGGTGTTGTACAGGGCGGATTAGCGCGGGGATCAGGCGCGGGCGAATTTCTTGTATTTGATGCGCTTCGGCAGGATCGAGTCCTCGCCCAGGCGGCGCTTCTTGTCTTCCTCGTAGTCCTCGAAATTGCCCTCGAACCACTCCACATGGCTGTCGCCTTCGAAGGCCAGGATGTGCGTGGCGATACGATCCAAGAAGAAGCGATCATGGCTGATGATCACGGCGCAGCCGGGGAAATCCTCGAGCGCCGCTTCCAACGAGGACAGAGTCTCCACGTCGAGATCGTTGGTCGGCTCATCGAGCAGGATGAGATTGGCGCCTGATTTCAGCATCTTGGCCAGGTGCACGCGGTTGCGCTCACCACCGGAGAGCTGGCCGACCTTCTTCTGCTGGTCGGAGCCCTTGAAGTTGAACCAGCCCACATAGGCGCGGCTCGGGACCTCGCGCTTGCCAAGCGCGATCATGTCGTTGCCGTCGGAGATCTCCTCCCAGACATTCTTCTTCGGGTCGAGCGCGTCGCGGGACTGATCCACATAGCCGAGCTTCACCGTATCGCCGACGCGGATGGCGCCGTTGTCGGGCTTGTCCTGGCCGACGATCATGCGGAACAGCGTGGTCTTGCCGGCGCCGTTCGGCCCGATGACGCCGACAATGCCGCCGGGCGGCAGCTTGAAGGAAAGGCCGTCGATCAACAGCCGGTCGCCGAAGCCCTTGCCGAGCTCGTCCGCCTCGATGACCATGTCGCCGAGCCGCGGGCCCGGCGGAATGGTGATCTGCGCCTTGGCCTGCTTGTCGTTGCCGGCCTCGGCAACCAACTCGTCATAAGCGCGAATACGGGCCTTGGACTTCGCCTGGCGCGCCTTGGGGCTCGCCCGGATCCAGTCGAGCTCGCGCGTAATGGTGCGCTGCTTGGCCTCGTCCTGCTTGCCCTCGACCTCGAGCCGCTTCTGCTTCTGCTCAAGCCAGGACGAGTAACTGCCCTTGTAGGGCACGCCCGAGCCACGATCGAGCTCCAGCGTCCAGTCGGTGATGTTGTCGAGGAAGTAGCGGTCATGGGTGACCATGACCACGGTGCCGGGATAGTCGCGCAGGAAATGCTCGAGCCAGGCGACGCTCTCGGCGTCGAGATGGTTGGTCGGCTCGTCGAGCAGCAGGATGTCGGGCTTGGACAGGAGCAGCCGGCACAGCGCCACGCGGCGCTTCTCGCCGCCGGACAGCGCTTTGACTTCCGCATCGCCGGGCGGGCAGCGCAAGGCATCCATGGCCTGCTCCACTTGCGCATCGAGATCCCACAGATCGCCGGCGTCGATCTCATCCTGGAGCTTCGCCATCTCGTCTGCGGTCTCCTCGGAATAGTTCACGGCGAGCTCGTTATAGCGGTCGAGCTTCGCCTTCTTCTCGGCCACGCCTTCCATGACGTTGCCCATCACATCCTTGGCCTCGTCCACGTGCGGCTCTTGCGCCAGATAGCCGACCTTGACGCCCTCGGCCGCCCAGGCCTCGCCGACGAATTCCTTCTCCTCGCCCGCCATGATGCGCAGCAGGGTCGACTTACCGGCGCCGTTGACGCCGACGACGCCGATCTTGGCGCCGGGGAGGAAGGCGAGGGTCACGTCCTTCAAGACCTGCTTCCCACCGGGATAGGTCTTGTTGAGCTTGGTCATGACATAAACGTATTGCGGGCTGGCCATGGGCGTCCCTTCGGGGATTCGTGTTGCCTAAGGAGAATTGCGCCCGCGCTTTTAGCCAATCGGACGCCTGAACTCAATGTAGGAAGCGGGCTGGCGCGCGGCAATGCGCTAGAATAGCTCGGGCAGGCGCTCTTTCAGCTTGGCGGCGAGGGCGTCGAGCGGGTTCTCCTGGAGGGGCTCGATCTCGGCTAGCGCCTTCGCAAAGGCGTCCGGCGACAGATCGGCGATGGGCAGCACCCGGCACCAGTCATTCTCCATGAGGAAAGTCCGATATTCCTGCTCCTCGTCGGTGAAGCGGTGGGCCGCCGGCGACACGCCCACCACGGGAGCCGGGCGGACACGGCTTCGGAGATCATGGTCGAGGAATCCTCGGTACAGACGATGACCTCGGCGGCCGCGAAAATCTCCGGCAGCGTCCCCGGCCCCGCCGTGCGGAAGTCGATGAAGCGCGCGATGACGCTCTCGTCCTCGGCCAGCTCTTTGAAGCGGTCGGCCACCGCGTCCGACGTGCGCCGCGAGGTGGACACCAGCCAGCGCGTACCCCACGCCTTCGAGACTTCGGTTAGGAATTTCGCCAGACGCTCCCACTCTGAGCGTTTGTAGCGGAACGCCCCGGCATTGCCGCCGACCAGGAGGCCCGCGACCTTCGGGTGCTTGTCTGGCCCGTAGCGCGGCACCACCGCGGGCCGCCCGAGAGCGTCGGGGTCGATGGAAGACGGCTTGAGCACCACGAGATGGCGGTCGCTGGCCGCGTCGCGATCATAAGAAGATATGATGAGGCTGAAATTCTCAGGCCCCAGGCCGCGCAGCAGCGAACCGCAAAAGATGTTGGGTACACCGAGCAGCCGCGTCACGCAGAGATTGGGCATATGGGTCTCGCCGCCGGCGGAGATCACGAGATCGGCCTTAGGGATCGTCTCGGCGTCGATGCGGTAGGCCATGCGCAGCATGCGCGGCGGATAGAAGCTCTTGGCGACGATCCGGCGCCGCAGCCACCGCGTGGGCACGATCCATTTGCGCTTCACCTCGATGCGCGTGACCTCAACCGGGCGCAGGCGTTGAAGCGCCGCAATCACGCCTTGCGCCAGGTGATAATGGCCGGGCCGCGTGTCGGCGAGGAAAATGACTTTGAGCGGGCTCATCTGAGCGGCTGGAAATCCGGTTGGTGTTTCGGTGCCCCGCCTCATAACCCAGTCTTGGGCGGCGCGACAAAGGCTCGTTTTCGGCGGCGGCCACCCTAGACGTCCAAAATTTGGGGCCGGTTGGCAAAGGGCTTGCGCCTTAGCACAATTGGCGGCAGGTGAAAGCCTCCAGGATCAGCAAGGGACCAGACGGAGCGATGAGCACGGAAGCAGACTGGATCTTGAAGGCGATGGTGGCGGTTGCCGCCTCGGATGGCCGTCTGGATACCCGCGAGGTGAGCCTGATCCAGCAGATCTATGAGGACCGCACGGGGCACAAGCTGACGGCGGACGAGGTCGCCCGGGCGGTCGATGCCAACGCCACAGCCGACCCGCTGGCCCAATTCGCCGCCGCATCCAAGACGCTCGACCTGGAAACCAAGGAGGAGATGGTCCGGGCCGCCTATCTCGTGCTCTTGGCCGATGACCGCATCGCCGGGGAGGAGCGCAAGAAGCTCAAGGATATTTCCGGGGCGCTGCAAATTCCGGAGATCCATTTCGGCGCTATCCTCGAAGACCTCGCCCTCTGGCTCGCCAAGATCAAGAGCTGACCGGCCGCATGATCGTCAGTCACGCGCACAAATTCATCTTCCTCAAGACGAAGAAGACGGCGGGCACCAGCATCGAGCTGGCGCTGACGCGACTGTGCGGCGACGACGACATCATCACGCCGCTGACCGAGATCGACGAGGCGTTGCGGGCGGGCGGGCGCGGGGCGCAGAACTGGAAGCTGCATGGCTGGTGGAACAGCAAGCGGCCGTTCTGGCAGCGGCGGCTGCTGAAATTCACCGCCGCCGATTACGGCTTCTACAATCACATGACGGCGGACGCGGCCAAGACGCTGCTCAACGACGATGAGGTGTGGCGCAGCTATTTCAAATTCGCTTTCGACCGCAATCCGTGGGACCGGCAGGTGTCGTTCTACCAACACCGCTACCGCAAGGAGCAGAGCCCGCCCCCCTTCCCCGCGTTCATCCATGGCGACAAGCGCGCGCGCATCAACAATTATGAGATCTATTCGCTCGACGGCGACGTGGCCGTGGATTTCGTCGGCCGCTATGAGACCCTCGAAGCGGACCTCAAACATGCGCTGTCGCAAGTCGGGCTCACGCTCGATGGGCCGCTGCCGCGCGCCAAGGGCAGTTTCCGCAAGGACAAACGTCCCTATCGGGAGTTCTATGACGACGACACGCGCGACATCGTCGGCGACTGGTACGCCCGCGAGATCAAGCTCCTCGACTACGCGTTTTAGGCCGCCCGCATGATCGTCAGCCACAAGCACAAATTCATCTTCCTCAAGACGAAGAAGACGGCGGGCACGGCCATCGAGGCGGCGCTGTCGGAGCTGTGCGGCCCCGACGACGTCATCACGCCCTATCGCGAGGAGAGCGAGGGCGACCGCAAAGGCCTGCCGCCGCAGAATTACCGCATCGATCACCCGCTAAAGCCGAAGCGCTCGTTATGGCGCCGGCTGATGCGCCGGCCCGAGCGCTATTATCACCAGACCGTGGGCTTCTACGAGCATATGCCGGCTGCCCAAGTCCGCGCCTATGTCGGCGAGGATGTGTGGCGCGACTATTACAAATTCGCGTTCGACCGCAATCCGTGGGACCGGCAAGTGTCCTGGTATCTCTACAAGACCAAGTCGAAACGCACGCGCCCGAGCTTCGAGCGCTTTATGAAAAGCCGCCGCCGCGCCTATGTGGACAATCACGAGATCTATATGGCGGACGGCCGTCTCGACGGCGCGCTTTCGGTCGATTTCCTCGGCCGCTACGAGACTCTGGAAGAGGATCTGAACAAGGCGCTCGCCGCCGCCGGCGTGAAGCAGCACATCGCCGTGCCGAAGGTCAACGTCACGCCTGACAAGGACGCGACCCGCGACTATCGCAGCTATTACTCACCGGAACTGCGCGCGCTAGTGGCGGACTGGTACGCGCCCGAGATCAAACTGCTGGGGTATGAGTTTTAGGCCGACCCGACGGCGGGCCGGATGGGCCCGCCGCCGCACTCTTCTGAAAAGTCGGTATCACCGAGACAGTGCTACTCGCACTTGCTGGTGTCGGCGTTCCACGAACCGCCCGAGGCCTCGCAGTCGGCCTGGGTCATGTCACCGGCATAGGCAGGAGCCGTGACGGCGAGCGCCGAAGCAATGGCGAGCATGGAAACGAAATACTTCATGGTCGTACCCTCCGTTTGACGTCTGCGGTGATGCAGACGCGCGAGAGAACGCCGCTTGATAGGGCCGGTTCCGGCCCGGGATTAACTAAGGCAGCCTGCCCCCGAATGACCCAAAGTTGGGCGCTGGACGAGTGTGGATTGGTGGGCCCGGGAGTTGTGCCACTTGATAAGTAGATCAATACCTTACCACAGGTGCGGGCATAAAGGCCGCTTTGAAGCGCAAAGGGTATTTTCAGCGGCTCCCGCACCAGAACCCCTGCCCTTTCACGCATGCCGAACTTCCGCTTCTGGGGCTAAAACCGACATCCGTGATCCGCGGACCCGCGTCCGCTGATGACCCTTAGCGGACATCGTAAGGTCTCCATGCCGACCGCTGCCCAGGGGCTTAGCCCAGCTGCTATTCCGCAATCGTCTGACGTGGAATGGCCTGATAGGGACTAGGCTTGCCCAGCATTCCGGACTCCACGTAGCCGCTCACATCCGACGTCATGGATTTCGTACCGGGCATGATCTCGAAGCGCGGGTCGAACTCCACCATGGTCGAAGCGAGCTGCTTCAGGATGCTCACATCGCCGTCCACCACTGCGGTTCCGTCGGCAATTTGGGCTTCGAGCGTCTTCGCGCCCATCATCGTCATTTCCAGGTCCGCGCGATTGATCGTGAGTGTGAGGTCCGGGTTTTCCGCGGTGTAACCCTCGATATTCGTCAGCGTCGCGTTATCGAGCTCGATCAGGAATTTCTCGCCTTTGTCTGGCGTGATCAGATTGATGGTAAAGCGCATCCCTTCCGCTTTCCGGCTGTCCATGCGAATGCCGAGGAAGTTGAGGAACAGTTCGGTGGACATGGCCCGGATCACGTCGGGGCTGCTCGAACTCGCCGTCTCCCCTCGTGGAATGCCCGACCTCAGCTCATAGGCTGCGGCGAGGAAGCTGTTGCGCAGGCCGGGGTTCTCTTGCTGATAGCCGAGCTGCTCGAAAATATCGGCCAAGAGATCCCTTGCCGCCTCGTTGCCGGGCTCGGCCTGCACCAATTTGTTCACGATCTCGGAGGCGAGCAGGTATTTTCCTTCATCGTGCAGCTCGCGCCCGCGCGCCATGATCTTGTCGGCCCCGCCCATCATCTCGACGTATAGCGGCGCCGAATCGCCCGGCGACAGTGGGATCAGCGTCGTCGGGTTGCAGTCCCAGAATCCGAGATAGCGTTGCACGACTCCGCGGCTGTTGTGCTGAGCGGAGCCGTGATAACCGCGGCAATCCCATTTCTGCTGCAATCCCTTCGGTAACTCATAGACATTGTGGATCTCGTTGATGGTGACGCCCTGATTGGCGAGATGCAGCACCTGATTGTTCATATGGGCGTAGAGGTCGCGCTGGCCGCGTAAGACTTCCTGAATGCGCTCGTTTCCCCAGCGCGGCCAGTGGTGGGAGGCGAACATGACCTCGGCCTCGAGGCCGAAGCGGTAGAGCGCGTCGGCGATATATTTCGACCAGCTCAAGGGATCGCGCACCAGTGTGCCGCGCAGCGTGTAGATATTGTGCAGCGAGGAGACGACATTCTCGGCCATCCACAGCGCCTTCATGTCGGGAATGTAAGTGTTCATCTCCCGCGGCGCCTCGGTGTTCGGTGTGTTCTGGAACACCATCCGCACACCGTCGACGTCGAACTCCTCGATGTCCTTCTCAACGAGGCGCGTTGGTGGGATCAGGCCGGGGGCTCCCGCGGAGACGGCTTGCCCCAGTCCCTGGCCGACATAGCCATGCGGGCTGGCGGGCAGGAGCAGGCCGTATTGATAGAAGAGGCGCCGGTTCATCGCGTTGCCGGCATAGACGTTCTCGGAGACAGTGAAGTCCATGAAGTCCACGGGCGCGATGACCGGAATCTTTCCCGACTTGACGTCGGCTTCATCGACCAGCCCACGCACGCCACCCCAATGATCGCCGTGGGTGTGCGAGTAGATCACGGCGGAGACGGGCAAGCCCTCCCCAGCATGCTCCTGGAACAACTTCCATGCGGCGCGCGCCACCTCGGCCGTCACCAGGGGATCGAACACGATCCAACCGGTCTTGCCGCGCACGAAGGTAATGTCCGAGAGATCGAAGCCGCGCACCTGATAGATGCCGGGGATCACCTCGTAGAGTCCGTAGTTGTTGTTCAATTTGGATTGACGCAGCAGCGAGGCGTGGATGCTGTCGAACTCGTCCTGCTGATCCAGGAACTGGAAGCGCTCCATGTCCCACGCCACATGGCCGGCATCGGCCATGATCTTGAGGTCTTTCATCGGAGCGATGAAGCCCTTCTTCTGCTCCTCGATATCCCGCGTATCGGCGAACGGTAGAGTGGCCTTGGCCTGCTTGAGCACGTCGAGTGTAAATTTCGACGGAGCCTTGCCCTTGGGATGGAAATGTCCCTGCAACGGGTCGATCTGCTGCGCGCGCGCAGGAGATGCCTCGAACAGGAAGCGGTCCGCCAGAGCGAAAGCCGCACCCGCGGCAGGTAGTGACAGCATGAGTTGTCGTCTCGTCGGCATGAGAAAGCACCTTGCTTGTTAGTGTGAAGGCTGAGATTTGGCGGGGCGACCGTTGCGCGGTGGCATTCTAGCGGCAGCGCCGCGCGACGGGGGTGACATCCGTCAGCCGAGGCCGAAAATTTGCGCGCCGAGATGGCGCCATTTGCCCAAAAAACAACTCAATTCTCCGAGCCTATGCCCCGCGCCCGGCCCCGCCCCGGGCCCCAATGCGGCGAGGATTTCAAGGCGGCAATGTCTAGGGAGATGGGAATGAAAGATCGTCGTGTGTTGCTGGTGATTTTGACCTTGGTTGCGATTTTCGCCGCGGGCACCGCGCAGGCCACCGGCAAGCGGAAATGCGCCGAAGACTACCGCCGCTTCTGCAGCCAGTGGGGTCTGGAGACCAGGGGACTGCAGAACTGCATGCGTCAGCATGGAGATCAACTGACTCCCAGATGCATAAAGGGCCTCATTCAGGCAGGCGCGGTCTCTCAGGCCGAAGTCGACCGCCGGCGTGCGCAACTGGGCCGTTAAGCGGAATGATCCAACGCCTCCCGGCGCAATGGGAGGCGTTGGACAAACTATCCAGCGACAAGAATGGCCTCCAGGTCGAGCGTCCGCTAGTGGCACTTAGCGGACGACTATAGAGCCGCAGGATGTCAGTTTGCAGGCGTAAACCAGACCTCCTCTGTAATGCGACGCGGTCCATCTATGGGAAACCTTTGGTGTCGTGCGGGCGGAGTCCGAAAAAGCGCTTTTGCTTCAATCAATTATTATAGAGCTTGGTGGGCCCGGGAGTCGTCCCACTTAACTAATCAACGACTTTCGCTGTGCGGGCGCAAGCGCCTTTGGCCCACAAACGGAATTTCGCCTCCCGCCCCCGCTCCCTCCCGCCCGCCCCGCTCTCGCCTCCCCCGCCCGCTCCCCCCCCCCTCCTCTCCTCTCCTTCCCCCCCGCCCCCCCCCCCCCCCCCCTCCCCTCCCCCTCTCCCCCTCTCCGCTCCTGCACAAGAGCGGCTCGTCTGGTCGTCGCCTCCTCGTCGGTCGCCGTGCGTCTCTCGTGTTCGCGCCGCGCCGTCTTGCGTTCCCTCGCCGTTCGCCTCTTCCACCTCTGGTTCATGGTGTTCGCGCACCTCGCGCAGTCTCTGCTTCTCAGTCCGTTTGTCCATTCGCCGCCTCCGTCCTCGCTCTTGCGTTGGTTTTCATCTTGGCTCGCCCCCTTCTTGAGCACGCGGCGCAGTGCGCCGTCAGCCGCCGACAGCTGACCGAAAATCTGCTCATCGCGTCCGCGCTCGCGGTTCGGCTCAGCTTCGCACCCTGCGTCGTCGTGTTGCGCGCCCGTCTTTGCTCGCACACCTCTCCCCTTTCGTGTTTATCTGCTTTTTTCCCCGTGTCAGCCTAGTCGCCGCATGCGCGGCTCCCTCTTCGTATCTACGCGCGCCGATCAGATCCCCGACTCCCGCCACTGTTAGCCTTTGTGGCCCTTCGCGCATGCCTGCATCGTGTTCGTACGTAGCGCCTCCCGTTCCGTTTTTGCTTTGCTCATATTTGTTTCCTTCTTACGCGCTTTTTCCTTTCTCATTGCCCTTTTTTTCCCCAGCTTCCGCTTGGCACTTAGCGGACGACTATAGAGCCGCCAGGATGTCAGTTTGCAGGCGTAAACCAGACCTCCTCTGTAATGCGACGCGGTCCATCTATGGGAAACCTTTGGTGTCGTGCGGGCGAAGTCCGAAAAAGCGCTTTTGCTTCAATCAATTATTATAGAGCTTGGTGGGCCCGGGAGGGCTCGAACCTCCAACCAGACGGTTATGAGCCGCCGGCTCTAACCAATTGAGCTACGGGCCCGTGAGTTCAAAAGAAGTCAAAATCCCTTGTCTTTCGGGATGATACCTTTTGCCTCACAATTCCGCCTCATAGCAGATTCCTCATGCGCCCAACACCGAAGCGGCCCCTAACGGCGGAAAATCCTCATGACCCTGACGTCCTCCCTCACTTCCTCCTTGAAGTTCATCGCGCCCATGCTGGCCCTGCTCGCCTCGACACTCACCTTCGACGCGCCGAGCGCCCACGCCGACGAGCCCGACAAGCGGACCCTCTCGCTCGCCGCCACCGGCGCGGTGAAGACCACGCCCGACAAGGTGGACATCTCCACCGGCGTTACCACCGAAGGGCAGACGGCGCGGGCCGCGCTCGACAAGAACACCGAAGCCATGAGCCAGGTGGTGGACGGGCTGAAGGCCGCCGGCATCGAGGCGAAGGATATCCAGACCACGGACTTCTCCGTGTCGCCGGTCTATGCGCAGCGGAAAGACGGCGAGCCCGCCTTCATCACCGGCTATCGCGTTACCAACGCCGTGCAAATCATCGTGCGCGACACCGGCACGCTCGGCGCCATCCTCGACAAGGCCGTGAGCCTGGGCGCCAATCAGATCGGCTCGATCTCGTTCGGCGTGTCGGAACCCGAAGACGCTCAAGGACGAGGCGCGCAAGCAGGCCATGCGCGAGGCCATCGCCAACGCCAAGCTCTATGCGGAGGCGGCGGGCGTGGAGCTCGGACCCGTCCTCACCATCGCCGAAGAGGACGGCGGCTACATGCCCCGCTATGCCGCGGAGGCCGCACCCATGGCCATGGGCAAGGCGGCGCCCATCGAGGCGGGCACGGCCACGGTCCAGGTGCGGCTCAGGGTGACTTGGGAATTACGGTAACCTGGGAATTACGGTAACCTGGGAATTAAGCGAGCCGCGCTTTAGGCCCCCGCGCCTGATCCACGTCAAAGCGGAACGTCCCGTCATGGGGTAGCCTTAGCGCCATGACAGCATTCAATGCGACGCAGACCGGCGGGGGCGATGCCCTTGCCCGGGACCGGGCCTTCATGGTGGCGCGGCATCTCGAAGCCCGTGGCATCGCCGATGTCCGCGTGCTCACCGCCATGGGCCAGGTGCCGCGCGAGGTCTTCGTGTCGGGGCCACTGACCGAGTTCGCCTATGAGGACTCCGCGCTTCCCATCGAGGCGGGTCAAACCATCTCGCAGCCTTACATCGTCGCCCGCATGATCGAGCTGGCCGAACTCGAGCCCGGCGACACCGTGCTCGAAGTGGGCGCCGGCTCTGGCTATGCGGCCGCCGTGATGAGCCGCATCGCGGCCAGCGTCCACGCCATCGAGCGTCACGAGGAACTGGCGGATCAAGCCCGCGCACGCGAAGCGAAGCTCGGCTACGACAATATCGAGATCATTTGCGCCGACGGCACCAAGGGGTTGCCGGCGCACGCCCCGTTCGACGCCATCATCGTCTCCGCCGGCGGGCCGAAAGTGCCCGAAGCGCTGAAGCAGCAATTGGCGATCGGCGGGCGGCTGGTCATCCCCGTCGGCCGCGACGTGCATCAGACGTTGATGCTGGTGCGCCGCACGGGCGAGGACAGCTTCGAGCAAGAGGACCATGGCGCCGTCACCTTCGTGCCGCTGATCGGCGAAGAAGGCTGGGCCGCGCCGGAGACGGCCAAGGCGGAGACCGCCATCGATGCGGCAACCTCCGGCTTCGCCAACGGGCTGCTGATCCCTTCGCAGCGCGCCAAGACGGCCCGCACCGGGTTGAGCCATGTGATTGCCGATGCGGCCGAGCCGTTCGGCGACCTTGATGCGCTCGCCACGCTAGCCGAGCGTTTCGCCGACAAGCGCGTGGTGCTGCTCGGCGAGGCCACCCACGGCACGGCGGAGTTCTACGACGCGCGCGCGCGCATCACCGAGATGCTGGTGAAGAAGCACGGGTTCAATATCGTGGCGGTCGAGGCCGATTGGCCCGATGCCGCCACCTACGATGCCCTCGTGCGCGGACTCCCCGGCCCGAGGTGCCCAAGGCGCCCTTCTCGCGCTTTCCCACCTGGATGTGGCGGAACGGTCAGGTGGCTGCGTTTCTCGCCCGCCTGAAGGCGGTCAACGAGACCATCGCCGACCCTGACAAGAAGGCCGGCTTCTACGGCCTCGATGTCTATAGTCTCGGGGCTTCCATCGAGGCGGTGCTCGTCTATCTCGACCGGGTCGATCCGGACGCCGCGCGCATTGCGCGGCAGCGCTATGGTTGCCTCGCGCCGTGGCGCGCCGAGCCCGCCCGCTACGGCCATATGGCGCTGTCGAGCGGTTATGCGCTGTGCGAAAAGCCGGTCACCGAGGCGCTGGTCGATCTGTTGCGCCACCGGCTCGGCTATCTCGCCCAGGACGGCGATGCCTTCTTCGACGCCGAGCAGAATGCGCGCATCGTGACCGCGGCCGAGCAATATTACCGTGTCATGTATTACGGGGCGGCCCAATCGTGGAATTTGCGCGACCAGCACATGTTCGACACGCTGGAGCGCGTGCTCGCCCATCGCGGGCCGGACTCCAAGGCGGTGGTGTGGGCGCACAACTCCCATATCGGCGATGCCGCGTTCACCGAGATGGGCCAGGTGCGCGGTGAGTTCAATATCGGCCAGCTCGCCCGCGCCCGCTTCGGCGACGACGCGGCACTGATCGGCTTCGGCACCGACCGGGGCACGGTCGCGGCGGCATCCAACTGGGACGAGCCCATGGAAATCAAGCGCGTGCGCCCTGCCCGCGACGAATTCTTACGAAGGCCGCTCACGGGACGCCGGCATCGCCGCCTTCTTCCTCGAGACCGGCTCCGGCCAGAAGGAAAGCGTGCGCGCCGCACTGGCCGAGCCGCTGCTGGAGCGGGCGATCGGCGTCATCTACCGCCCGGAAACGGAACTGCTGTCGCACTATTTCCAGGCGGAGCTGTCGCTGCAGTTCGATGCATGGATCTGGTTCACGGAGACGCAAGCCGTGGCGGCGCGGCCGCAAGCCCATCCGCATGGGCCCGACGAGACCTACCCGTTCGGACTATAAGATCTGAGTTCAGGCTTTACGGGTGAGCGACGACCTCATTGCCTTCGCCAAGCACCACCACGGTCGGCCGGTAGTTGCGCGCCTCTTCGGCGGGGATCTGGCAATAGGCGACGATGATCACCTTGTCGCCCGTCTGCACGAGCCGGGCGGCGGCGCCATTGACGGCGATGTCGGCCGAGCCGCGTTTGGCCTCGATGGCATAGGTGGTGAACCGGGCGCCCGTGGTGATGTTGAGCACGTCCACCTGCTCGTGGGGGAGGATGCCCGAGGCGTCGAGCAGATCGCGGTCGATGCCGATCGATCCCTCGTAATGCATATCCGCACCGGTGACCGTGGCGCGGTGCAGCTTGGCCTTCAACATGGTCAGGAACACTTGACTGCCCTTAAGGTGCCAGAGGTCCCGCGTGGGACGCGTTGTTCTCCGCGCGATATAAGACAAGCAACGCTTTGTTGCAATGCAGCACTAGGCCTTCTTGTGCTTGCCGGCCGCCGATCTCAGTTCCTCGCGGTCCAGCTTGTCGCCGCCCGGCACGTGGTAATAATCCTGGTCCTCGCGATCCCCATCCTTTTGCCATTTGCGTACGGCCACCTTCACCCCCTTGTCCGTTTTCTTGGCGCCTCCGGATGTCTTCTTGATGTCTGATGGTTGGGACATTTCGCGTTCTCCCTTGCTGACCGCTTGCCGAACAACCCGCGACGACGGGATTTGGTTCACGCCTTTCCGAAACCTGAACGCGCATCCCAGCTTTGTCCGAAAATTGGCGGCAGCCCTCTGCCCAATTTCTTCAGCCGTCTGTGGCATGTCTGGGCGCAAGCGTCCGGGGCACGACCGCCACCGGATGAGACCCAAACCGGAGGCCACTCACCATGATCCACGAGGCACCCCGCGGGGCAGTCATCTCTTACCGGCCAAGCCGCGTACCGGAATTCCTGTCGTTCCTTCTCACCGGCGCGCTGTTCACTGGCGCGCTGCTCGCCACGTTCGGCCTGGCCTTGGCCGACGACGGCGATCGCGACCGCGGCGACGAGGGCGGCTATTATTACGACCGCTACGCCCTGCCTTACGTGAAGCGCTATGCGCCGCCGGACACCGCGCCCGGCACGTTCGACGAGCCCGCTCATGGCAACGACGCGCCGCGTGGCCCCGGCGACCAGGACGATTAATTCGCGCCCTCGGAGCTCACACCGAGTTTGCGTCACCGTCCCTCCCCCTTCGCGGGGGGAGGGATTTTTTTTGCGCGGCGCTCTTTAAATGCGCTACCGCGCTTCGCGCTACTTGAGCGCGGGTTTGATGCGCACCCTTGCCTCCGGCCTATTTGAGCGCGGCATGCGAGACCTGAACCCGCGTTAACCCCCTTTACCGCATCCCTACTGCCGCGGCCGCAAACCCCGGAAAATTCGCGGCAGATTGCGCAGCCCCTCCTAAGCGAACTTTGAGACGCGCCATGGCATGAACGGCGCTTCACCGTCCCGCGACGATCCAGCCATCGTGGCCGGAAGCGGGCGGCAAAGGAGAGCAACATGCTTCGCACGTCTATTGCTGCTATCGCCATCGTCCTCCTCGCCGGCGCCGCCCAGGCCGCGCCCAACGACGCCACCAGCGAGAACGACGCCATCCAGCTCGAAGAGAACACCCTGCCGGGCGGCAACGAGCCGTCCACCTCCATGGGCGCCGAGCCGGGCCCCGGCGGCGGTTATGAGCTGAAGCAGCTCGACGAAGAGAAGGACGACTAGTCCTTCTCGACTGAGACGCCGGCCGCACCCCTCGCGGCCGATCTGAAGATCGCCCCCGGGGTCCCCCCTCCTGGGGGCGATTTTTTTTGCGCTACCGCTTCGCTACTCGAGCGCTTTTGATGCGCTACCGCTTCGCTACTTGAGCGCGGGCGACCCCACATCGAGGGCAAAGAGGCGGCGAGCCTTGGGGATGCCGCGCAGATCGTGGGCGCCGAGATCGTGAAGCGTCAGCCCGTCGCGCGCTCGCGACACCACCGCGTCGGTCACGACCACGGGGTGCCCCAGCACTTTCGACATGTCTTGCGTGCGCGCCACCTCGTTCACCGCCCGGCCGATGACGCCGAATTTCAGCCGCTCCGCCGTGCCGGCATTGCCGAACACCACGTCGCCGAAATGCACGCCGATGCCGAAGTCGATCTCGAGCGCGCGGATGCAGCCTTGCGCCTTCTTGGCGGCAAGCCGTCTTTGCGCGTCCGCCGCAGCCCGCAGCGCCGCCGCGCAGGCCGCGTCCTCGCCGTCCGCATCGGCGGGGAAGAAGGCGAGGATGGCGTCGCCGACGATATCCAGCACCTGCCCGCCTTCCGCGATCACCGCACCGGCGGCGCAATCGAAATAAACATTCAGCAGATCGAGGAAGGCCTCCACGGGAAGCGCATCGGCCAAGCCGGTCGAGTTGCGCAAATCGCTGTACCACAGAGCCGCCGCCAGCCGCTCGCCGTCGCCGCGCTTGATGGTGCCCGAGAGAATCCGCCCGCCGACCAGCGGCCCGTGAAAGGTGTTGAGCGTGTTCTTGCTGATCTGGTCCTTGATGACGACCCGCAAAGCCAGCGACAAAGGCGCCAAGACCTGGCGCATGGCGGCGACATGGGCGGGCGTGAAGCCGCCGGGATCCCGCGTCGCCCAGGACGTGCCGAGGCCGTCATGGGTCTCCGGATGCAGCGCCGCGCCGCCAAAGGAGACGATCAGGGCGAGATAGTCGGTCATGCCCTTGTCGCGCAGCTCCTGCAGCAGCGGGTAGTTGTCGACGCAAGCATCGCGGTCGAGCCGGGCGCGGAACTCGGTGCGCTGATTGGACAGCATGAAATAGAACGGGCTCAGGCGGTAGATCGAGTTGTCCTCGTCGAGATGCTCGAAATATTTGACGCCGACGCCCTCTTCCTCCGTCCAGTTGATGGACATGCCGTCGAACAGCGGATGCAGGATGCGGAAGCCCACATGCATGCGGTGGAGCGGCACGCCGGCGGCCACCAGCCGCTCCATGGCGATCTCCATCAGATTGGCCACGGGCATGTCGGCGATGCCTGAGGCGATGATCGCCGTGGTGAAATCGATGGGCAGATCCGCCGGCTCGAAGGGCGGCGGGCTGAGCGTGGTGTCTGGTGCGTGCTGATCCATGGGAAGCACTATAGCAGAGTCCGGCGTGGCGGGATGACGGCGGAAGGCTTCACGCATGCGCGAGCGGAGTCACCGGCTTTCGCCGGGGTGACGGCATCCGATGCGTCCGGGCGCGCACGCCAAACCCTCTCGCCGGGATCGCGCCCGCGAAGGCATGAGACATTTCCCCGTCCTTCGAGACGGGCCTTACGGCCCCCTCAGGACAAGGGGATGGCGCGCCGCAAAGCGCAAATCCTTTTGGCTCGTGTCCCTTGGCAGAGACACGATAGGCGCCTTACGGCGCGCCACACGCGCTCCCAGCATATGCGCTCAAGTAGGCCGAAGGCCGGTAGCGCATCGCTAAAGTGCGCATGCTCATTTGCGGACGTCTTATCGGCACCGGGCCCCGCTTCAATCCCGGACTGTCTGTCCGGGATCTACCTGCCAGCTCCTGGCGGGGGCTCCTAGTGGCCCCGGGGGGAGCTCCGCTGCCGCCCGAGTGCCCCTCTCGCGTAAGAGAGACCCGCGGGCGCCGCACCCCGCCCCACGATCACGACGCCTCATGAGCGCGCCCCTTCAAAGGACGGAGTGAGGCGGAGTTTAAGGGCGGTTTTGGCGGCGGGGATAAGTTTTTTGCGCTTTGACACAACAAATTCGTTGTGTATAAGAAGCTATGGTTGAGGGACCACTCATTTCTAACGAGCGCGATGCCGCGAAAGCCAGACGCAGTCTTGATCGGATGGCGGAAATCCGCTCAGGGGGTGGCGCCATCGAGCTGAGTAAGGCTGGCTTTTCCGACGCGGCCATCCAACAGTTCCGTCGAACAGTGGAAGCTTGTGAGAAGCACCTATCTGTAGCTCTAGGAAATTATCAGACGCTCAAGTCTGGTACGGGCTCAGAATTGATCTCAAACCTGGCCAATGATCCTGGTTCAGCGCTGATATTGGCTCGCATTCACCGCGACCTAACCCAAGCAGAACTGGCGAGCGCGTTGGGTCTGAAAGAGCAACAAATTCAGCGCTACGAGGCAGAACGCTATCGTTCAATAAGCCTCGCGAATCTGCGTAAGATCGCGGAAGCACTTGGTGTTACTTTTGTCCCCAACCTGAAGAGCAAGTCTGAGTGGGCCGATAGTGAAGGGTCGACAGCCCTCTCTGAGGACGAAGCAAACAAGATCATCAGACACGCTAAGAGATTCAGTTGGCCTCTGGCGGCCTTGATGGCGAAAGATAGCCAATCTCAGACTGATACTGTTTCCAAGTACGTTCACGCGAACCAACGGGCCCTCCAAGGAAGAGCACTCTTTCGCGCCCAACTCGAGAACAAGGATCTAGGCCAGAACTTTCTTCTTCTAGCTTGGCGCAAACGCGTCTTTGAGAAGGCAGCAAACAGCACTGCAGAGTTTGGTAAATTCGATCCTCTCGACATTGTATGGTTGAACGAACTCGTGAAGCTCAGTTCTCGCGCTGACGGCCCGCTGGCGGCAAAAACTCTTTTGCAACAAAAAGGAATACGGCTCGTCGTAGAGCCACAAATAGTTGGCCTGCCCTTAGACGGTGCCGCTATCTGTCAGATAGCGGCATTCCCGTAGTAGCACTCACGCTCAGGTTTGATCGCTTAGACAACTTCTGGTTCACGCTCTTGCACGAACTGGCTCATGTCCACTTGCACTATTATTTTGGACTAAGTGCAGGGTTCTTTGACGACGTGGAAAAGGAATCGACCGAGCGTCTTGAGCGTGAGGCTGATCAATTTGCCAAATCGGTGTTGATTTCTCCGGAGCGCTGGCGCGTCTCGCCCGCTAGAATTGCGAAGTCAGAGGAATCGATCAATCAATTCGCCGAGCAGATAGGTATTCATCCGGCAATTGTGTTCGGTCGGATTCGAAAAGAACGAAACAATTACAAGCAATTTAGTCGCAGCGTGGGCAATGGGGAGGTCCGGCGATGGTTTCCAGAGGACTATAAGGATTTGGAGCAATGATCCCTATCGAAATGCAATCTTACTCTCCAGTGCTGCGCCCTAAGGGCGGCGAGAGAATTGCGATAAGTCATCTCAGTTCCAAGGTTACGCCGCACCTGCTGCCATATTGGGTGCTGTGCCCGCCTAATGAGAAGGACCCAGAGAAGGGACGACCTCTGACTGACGATGAACTCGTCCACGAGAATGCGAGGCGAATTGGCAGTTGTTGGCCATTGAAGCCTTCCATGGTGGACCCCCCGGTTCCTCTTTTCAAAGCTCGGCGACAAAATGTGTCGTGATTGGTTCCCGGCTCTGTTCGAGCAAATTGCGGGAGTTCACGGTCTCGCCATCCCAGTCGTTTCCCTTAGCGACTTTTGATTCTGGACTTCGGGTTGATGGATTTAGACGCACAGTAGATGCAAGCAATAAAGGGCTCGCACTACAACTCACTCTTGACGAAACAATGGAACCGTCACTAGCGACGCACGTGCAGACTGCCCTGAGAGCGGTGGTCGCGAGACCTGACCAAACAGTTCTTATTGTCGACGGCTCCGGTTCGCATCTCGATTTGGAAACCACTCCGGATGTCGTGATCGGAGTCGTGTTGGGGCTAATGGAAATTGGCTTGTGGCGAAGGATCGTGTTTCAGGCAACTAGCTATCCTGAAATCAATTCCCGCGAAACCCAACACGATGGAGGTTTTGCCTCGACCCGAGTTCGAAATCTGGCGGCGAGTTCGCGCATACGACCCGACCATTCGTGACCGGGTAATGTTTGGGGACTTCGCTGCTGATAGTGCAAAATTTCAATTCGGAAGCATAAGGCGCGCTCCGAGTACGACACTTCGCGAATTTCGACGTCTTCAGAATGGCTCGTTCCCCGAGGAGAAAACGATGTTCCTCACCGGGTCGCTACTCAGACAGCGGCCTCGTACATTGTGACCGACAAGCGCTATGCAGGCCGCGCTTTCTCTTGGGGGGATAACTGTCCTGTTTGAGCGCTCAAGAGACGTCAACGGCCCGGGAAGCGCGATGACATGGCGGGCAGTGAATACCAACCATCACCTAACATCGGTGGTGGGAAGTATCGGCGCTCTAAATCA
The DNA here is from genome assembly GCA_963793075.1 of uncultured Alphaproteobacteria bacterium. Classification (GTDB taxonomy): domain Bacteria; phylum Pseudomonadota; class Alphaproteobacteria; order Rhizobiales; family Methyloligellaceae; genus Methyloceanibacter. The sequence goes on along the minus strand of CAWBYO010000005.1, from coordinate 289,176 downwards.
GTTCGAGATCGGCGAGTTCATCTACAGCGATTTGCCAGAACAACGAGAATTGTTCAGCCAGGTCAACGACGCTAGGTCGCGATAGCTCCGGACAACCAAGTGAGCGAAGACTACCGCCGACGATCCGCTACGTTTGGAACGAAAAAACGCAAAGGTCGGCGTCAACCCGATGTTTGGCGAATGGCAGCAGACATTCAAGTTTGCGCCTGTTCCTTACCGGAGACGGCGGCGCCAAGCGTCAGGCTTTCCGCGAAGCAATACAGGCGGAACTCACCAACGAATGGATTTACTCGCACGACGTTCAACTTGAGATCACTCTTTATCTTGACGTCCAGACTATACTTGAAACCTCCGAAACCGCGGACTTGGACAACTATGCCAGATCGATATTGGATTCCCTCACCGGCCCAAATGGAATGCTTTCGATGATACGCAAGTGCAAGCATTATGTATCTCGTGGCTTAATGGGCATGGCGAGCCTCGCTTCAGCGTCGAGCCAAGTGCGCCTGACGCAGTTTCTTGCTCAAGCCTGCATCGAATTTTATGAGATGCCGGATGGTCTTTGGTACCCCAGTGGCAAATATCTATGGACCCGAGGAGGAAAAGAGGCCAACTCCGATCGCGACCGCTTTGCGGAAGTCAAAATCATTGAGCTTATGAGCGATATAAAGAAGCGTGCCCGAACTCAGGAATGCGTCGAGCCGGATTCACGCGTCGTACCGCCTACCAGCGAAGCCAATATATCTCTTCTCTAGCGCGTGGCTTTCACCGTACACGCATCGCTGACAGTGGCTTCACCATGCACCCGCGCGCCTAGTGGCAAGACGAGTTAAAAAAATGGGCGGTGGCCAATTACGATGAGGCCGGAGTCTTTCGGATATTATTGAAGGTGCATGCCAGATCATATGGCGCCCTAATCCCCGTTCTTGCTGGGAATCAGAAAAAGCGGCAAGCGAAAGCCAACTAGCGATCTCGATTATCCTGGAAGCTGAACGTGAGCGGCTGCGATGCAGGCCCCCTCACCCGCGCGCGGGCGAAGCGCCGCGGCCGCGGCCCAACAGCATGAAGATATAGAACAGCCAGACGCCGACGGCCGAGACGGCCGCGGCCACATAGGTCCACGCCGCCGCGTCCAGCACCTTGTCGACGCCTTCGATCTGGTCTTGTCCGATGATGCCTTGGCGGACCAGGAGCTCCTTGGCGCGGGCGGAGGCGTTGAACTCGACGGGGAGCGTCAGCAGCGCGAAGAAGAAGGACGAGCCGAACAGGATGACGCCGATCCAGGTCAGCGTGTTCCATTGCAGCATCAGCCCGGCGACGAACGCCCAAGGCGCGATCTGCGAGGCGAGCTGCACGACAGGAACGATATAGGTGCGCGCCTCCATGGGGAAATAGTCCTGCGCATCCTGCAGCGCGTGGCCCGTCTCATGGGCGGCGATGCCGGCGGCGGCGACGCTCGGCGTGTAATAGACCTTCTGGCTGAGGCGCAAGACCTTGGCGCGCGGGTCGTAGTGATCCGACAGCACGCCTTCGGTGGACTCGATCTTCACGTCCTGCAGGCCCTGGGCGTCGAGCAGGCGCCTTGCGACTTCAGCGCCGGTGACGCCGCCGGGCGTCGGGACTTGGGCGTATTTCGCGACATTCGCCTTGATGCGCGCCTGCGCATAGAGGCCGAGCAAGAGGCCCGGGCCGACAAATACCCAAAACAGCGGATCTTCGAACATGGCTGGCTCCCATCGCGTGGATGCCCGGGGTCAAGCCCGGGCATGACGGAATTGAGGAACTGGATCCCGGCTTTCGCCGGGATGACGCCGTGGTCAGTTGTCGAGGAAGCTGCGCAGTTTCCGCGACCGTGACGGGTGCTTCAGCTTGCGCAGCGCCTTGGCCTCGATCTGGCGGATGCGCTCGCGGGTCACCGAGAACTGCTGGCCGACCTCTTCCAAGGTGTGGTCGGTGTTCATGCCGATGCCGAACCGCATGCGCAGCACGCGCTCCTCGCGCGGCGTGAGCGAGGCCAGCACGCGCGTCGTCGTCTCGCGCAGGTTCGACTGGATGGCGGCGTCGATCGGCAGCACCGCGTTCTTGTCCTCGATGAAGTCGCCGAGATATGAATCCTCCTCGTCGCCGATGGGCGTCTCGAGGCTGATGGGCTCCTTGGCGATCTTGAGGACCTTGCGCACCTTCTCCAGCGGCATGGCCAATTTCTCGGCGAGCTCTTCCGGGGTCGGCTCGCGGCCGATCTCGTGCAGCATCTGGCGCGAGGTGCGCACGATCTTGTTGATGGTCTCGATCATGTGCACGGGAATGCGGATGGTGCGCGCCTGGTCGGCAATCGAGCGGGTGATCGCCTGACGGATCCACCAGGTGGCATAGGTCGAGAACTTGTAGCCGCGGCGATATTCGAACTTATCGACGGCCTTCATCAGGCCGATATTGCCTTCCTGGATGAGATCGAGGAATTGCAGGCCGCGATTGGTGTATTTCTTGGCGATGGAGATGACGAGGCGCAAATTCGCCTCGACCATTTCCTTCTTGGCGATGCGCGCCTCGCGCTCGCCCTTCTGCACGATATGCACGATGCGGCGGAACTCGGAAATCTCCAGGCCCGTCTCGGTGGCGAGCATGTGGATCTCGGAGCGCAAGCCCTTCACCATGCCGCGCTCGTCATGGATGAAGTCGGCCCAGCCCTTCTTCTTCAGGCGGCCGACGCGGCGCAGCCAGTTGGGGTCGAGCTCGTTGCCCTGATACTCGGTGATGAAGTCGTCGCGCTTGACGCCATAGCCTTCGGCGAGGCGCAGCAGGCGGCCCTCATAGCCCATCAGCTTCTTGTTGATGTCGTAGAGCGTCTCGACCAGGGACTCGATGCGGTTGTTGTTGAGCGACAGCGACTTGATCTCGGCGACGATCTCGTCCTTGAGAACCTTGTAGCGCTTCTCCTGGGAGGTCGACAGGCTGTCGTTCTTCAGGGCCTTCTCGACGAGCTGGTCCTGGAGCTTGCGGAGCTTCTTGTAATTGTTGGCGACGAGGTCGAAGGTCTCCAGCACTTGCGGCTTGAGCTCCGCCTCCATGGCGGCCAGCGACAAGGAATTCTCCATGTCGTCGTCGTCGTAATCGTCTTCCTCGCCCTCTTTCTTCTCGCCGTCCTCGCCTTCGGCGCCCTCTTCGGTCTTGGCCTCGGCGGCGTCACCATTGGCGGCTTGGCCATTGGCGGCAGGCGGCTCCTCGCCGGGCAGCGGCTGGGTGGCCACCTGTTTGGCGTCGGGGCCCTGATAGGTGGCCTCGAGATCGATGATGTCGCGGAGCAGAATCTTGCCTTCGTTCAGCTCGTCGCGCCAGATGATGATGGCCTGGAAGGTCAGCGGGCTTTCGCACAGGCCGGCGATCATGGCCTCGCGGCCGGCCTCGATGCGCTTGGCGATGGCGATCTCGCCCTCGCGGGACAAGAGCTCGACGGTGCCCATCTCGCGCAGATACATGCGCACGGGATCGTCGGTGCGGTCGGTCGGCTCCTTGGTGGCGGTCTCGGCCTTGGCGATCGGCGTGGGCGCGGCCACGGCCTTGCCCTCGGGGCCGTCGGTGGCGCTTTCGGCCTCCTCGGCCTCGTCGCTGTCGACGACGTTGATGCCCATGTCGGAGAGCATGGACATGGTGTCCTCGATCTGCTCGGACGACACTTCCTCGGAAGGCAGCACCTCGTTCAGCTCGTCATAGGTGACGAAGCCGCGCGCCTTCGCGGTCTTGATCAGCTTCTTGACTGCCGCGTCAGACATATCGAGCACGGGGCCGTCGTGAGTCTCGGCCGGGGTCTCGACTTGCTCTTCGGCTTCAGCGGTCTTGGTTGCCATTCATGTCACTCCGATGCGCTCACCCGGGATGGGGCGCCGGTCCAATGCCCAGAGAGAGAAGGGCCTCTCGCAAACTGTGGTCGGGGACGGCCGAGAACGGCACGTCCTAGAAGCGATTAACGGCCTGTCCCTTAATCGTCAATTAAGCATGACCCGGCGATTGGGCGCTGATGTCGATTTCCATCTACTCGCGCCAAGCTCTGGCCGTCTGCAATTCTCCCAGAAAATCCAGTTCAGAAAACAAGAGATACGGGCCGTGACGCGCCGTTACTTTCGCTGTTCTGTCATTCGGGCTCCGCAAAAATCTTCGGACCCACTGAAAAAAGGACTTTTGGACGCGGGGGCTGACCCGCGTTTTTCCGCCAATGCGGTTTTTGCGCGGGGGATCCTCGCGCCATCAGCCATCACTTGGCGAGGAGCACCCTCCCTGTCAAGGCCGCAAACTCCGTGCCAGTAAGGTTTTTTCGTCTCCTCCGGCCGTGAAACAGCCTGGTTGGGACGGTGGGCCGATTCGGAGCACGCCCACACGGGCCCCGCAACGGCTCCGAAGGGGCCGCTACCAGGCGACCCGCATGCCGGCTTTGCCGCCGAGGCCGGTGACGTCGTCGCCGAAGGTGACGTCGGCCTTGGCGAGGCCTGCCCACCTGACGCTCGGCGGCGGCCTGGAATTAATGCCGCTTCTCGGAGCGGCGGCCTTTGGACAGGGGCTCGCGCTTGAGGCGGGCCAGCATATCCTGAAAGCGCTTGGCGGCGTCGCGCTCGCCGGCGTCGTCGGCCTCGTGATGCTGGCCGATGCTCGCCACCTGCTGCTGCAACGTGGCGAAGCGCTCGAACTCGGCCTCGGACACATCGGCCAGATCGGTGGCGCTCTCGGCCAGCTCCCGGTTCAGCGTGGGCAACGCCCGCCAGCGATAGATGACGTCGGCAAACTGCTCGGTGACGTCGGCGGGCTTGGTCTCGGGCTGGAGGAAGGCGATGCGCTTGAACGGGCTCTCCCAGAACAGCCGCTCCAGGAGCTTGGCATGGGGGCCTTGCAGCAGCTTCTCGACCAGGCGGTCGCGGGTGATGCCGGGATCGTCGAAGATCGCGCGGGTGACGTCGCCGAGGAGTGCCGCGAGCAGCTTGTCGTGGATCTCGACGCTGGCCACCTCCTCGGCGAACTCATCGAGCAGCCAGGGGTGATTGACCAGCGCCAGGGTGACGATGGTGGCGAAGCCGTAAGCGGACGACAGCGGCGTCATCTCGCGCTGCTCGACTCGGCGTGTTCCTGGATGTGTGCCTTGACGCGTCCCTCCACGCGGCGCGGGCCCACGGTCGCGTGCAGGCTGCGCGCGCCACAGCGCAAACATGCGGTTCTTCACCTCCCGCGTATAATGGTCCTTGACCCGGGCATTGCCGATCTGGCCGAGCAGGGTCTCGAGCCGGGCCTCGAAGGCGGCGCGGCGCTCGGGCGTGTCGAGGCTCGCCGCCGAGGTCTCGCGCGTCCACAGCATGTCGATGAGCGGGTGAGCGCCTTTGGCGCAAGCGGCGAACGCCGCCGGGCCTGAGCCGCGCACGAGATCGTCCGGGTCCTGGCCTTGCGGCAGGAAGGCGAAGCGGAAGGAATGGCCTTCGCGCAAATGGGGCAGCATGCGGTCGACGGCGCGGGCGGCGGCGGCCTCGCCCGCCTTGTCGCCGTCGAAGCAGATGATGGGCTCGGGCGCCAGGTGCCACAGCACCTCCATCTGGCGCTCGGTGAAGGCGGTGCCGAGCGTGGCGACCACGTTCTTGAAGCCCGCCTGATGCAGCGCGATCACGTCCATATAGCCCTCGACCACGATCAGCTCGCCCTTGTCATAGGCAGCCTGCCGGGCGCGGGCGAAGTTGAACACCATGGAGCCCTTGTCGAACAGCCGCGTCTCCGGCGAGTTCAGATATTTGGGCTGGGCCTCGGGATCGAGGGCGCGGGCGCCGAAGGCGATGACCCGGGACTTGGCGTCGAGAATGGGGATGGCGAGCCGGTTGCGGAAGCGGTCGTAAGTTGGGCGCCCGTCATCCGGCTTGATGAGCAGCCCGGCGTCGAGCAGTTGCGCTTCGGTGAAGCCCTGCTTGATCAGAGCGGCTTTCAGCGCATCGCGCGAGCCCGGCGCATAGCCGATGCGGAACTCTTTGATGGTGTCGCGGGAGATGCCGCGGCCTTCGGCGTAGGCAAGCGCCTCGCGGCCCGCCGGCGCCCTTAAGAGCCTCCTCGAACAGCTTGGCCGCCGCCTCCAGCGCATCGAGCAGCCCCAAGCGCTCCTTGACGGTGCGCTCATATTGCGGATCTGGCGCCGGCATGGGCACGCCCGCCTCGCCCGCCAGGCGCTCCACGGCTTCCGGGAAGCTCAAACCCTCCGTCTCCATGAGGAAGGTGAAGATGTCGCCGTGCTTGCTCGACGAGAAGCAGTGATAGAAGCCCTTCTGGTCGTTGACGGTGAAGGACGGCGTCTTCTCTTGGTTGAAAGGCGACAACCCCTTCCATTCGCGCCCGGCCCGCTTCAACGGCACGCGGCGCGACACCACCTGGCTGACGGGCAACCGGGCGCGGATCTCATCCAGAAACGAATCGGAGAATTTCATCGGTTGGACAGTGGGCCCTAAATGGCAGGCGGCGCGCGTCGCTTGTGGCGATCATACCCATTATCCACCGATTAAGAACAAATTGGGAACTATCCCGCGCGGCCTTCAGTCTCTTGTCCTGGGGCGGCAACAAGTCCGTGGACGTCCGGGACAAGCACCGGCATGACATGAGAGGATTGGCACCGAGGGAGATCCGCCAAATGTCCGACGTCATTATCTATGTGCCGTTCCTGGTCATCGCCGTGTTCGCCGTGTTCGCGGCCTGGGCGATGCGCGGCAAGGCGATCCCGGACCTTGTGGTCGGGGTCGCCGCGCCGATCGCCGGCGCCGGCTTTCTCTATCTCTTCTCCGACAATATGTCGGCCGTGGTATTCGGGGTCGCGCTGATCGGCATCGGCGGCATAGCCTGGTATCGCTATTGGCGCGGCCCGTCGGCAGATGACGCCGCCGCGCCGCCGGAGTGAGCTTAAGAGGAGGTTCGACGAAGCTCGATGGAGATGATCCTGGTCGTAGCACTGGCCCTGTTCGCCCTGGTGGCGATCGTGGTGTGGTGGATCCTCGATATCGACATTGCCGACATCGTGGCCATGGTTGCCGCGCCAGCCGCGGGCATCATTCTTGTCTATTGGTACAGCACGCCGCTGGCGTGGGCCGGCGGGCTGCTGCTGCTCGCGATCGGCGGCTTCGCCCTTTATTACCTGCTCAAGCGGCGCGCGAAACCTCGCGCATAGCACCGCAAAAGAAGCCGGGCGAAGCATTTCCGCTCCACCCGGCTTCTCGATCACTGCGGCGATCGGGTTCTATTCCGTGGGGAGTGTGCAGGTTCCAAACTGGGCGTAGGTCTTGCCAAGTTGGGAAACCGATCCGGAATACGCGCCCGTCACCTTGTTCACGACGGCGGTCCAGGTCTGAAGGTCTTTTCGACCGTGGAGGATGAGCACATTCTCGTCTTCGTAAACGTCGCCGTTCTGAAGCGCTCCTTCGCCGCCGAACAGCCCGGAGAACAGATTCTTCTCCTTGACGTTGAGCGTGACCGCGGCCGGCAGATTATGACCCGTCGCCTTCTGACAGCCGGCCGTGGCCACGCATTCATAGACCTCGGCGAGCTGACATGCGTAGCCGGGGGCCGCAACGGCCTGCACCGGCGCGAAGCAAACGGCGGAAAGAAGTGCCCACGGCGTGAACTTCGAAAGTCGCATTACAATACCCCTGTCGTGAAAGTTGATCTCCACCGCCAATCCTGTCGCCCTTGGCGCCCCGCCACAAGCAAAATGCCGCGGGACCAAACGCGGGACAAAAAGAAGCCGGGCGAAACGTTTCCGCTCCACCCGGCTTCGGCCTCCTCGCGCTCGCGGCGGGAAGTTAGTTGACGCTGGCCGCCTTGGTCAGGATGTCGGCGCGGTTGAGCACCATGAGCATGCGCGGCTTTCGGACCGCAGGTGAGCATCACTTGATCGTCCCCGACGGCATCGAGGTGAAACAGCTCGCCCGGGTGCAGAGACACGCGCACACGCGTCGAAGCGTGGCCGTCACCTTTCGGAGACGCATCGAACACCACGGCGCTGACATCGCACATGTCGCCAGCGGGCTCGTAGTAAGCGATCACCCGCTTGTCGCCAAAGGTGGCGAGGATCGGCTCGTGCGGACCGACAGGGCCGAGATTGGCCCGGTCATCGGCGGCAAGTGCCATCGGCGTAAAGGTGAGCGCGGACAGCATGCCCGCGGCAGCACCAGAAAGGGTTGTCAGGGTTCGCAGCATTTCAGTAGGCCTCCAAATCGTATGTTCAGCACAGAATCACTCTGTGCTGCGCTGCGATATAAATAGTGTTGCATCGCGACAAATCCATGTTGCAGTGCAAGACATACTGCCGCGTGTCCCGCTGCCGCAGGATTTTTCCGAAGAGTCGATTGGGTTTTGTGATCGTCGCGCAAAGGCATCCGGCGTGCGCCGGCATGACATGAAGCGTGTCTAGCCGAGCTTCGACTTCACCGCGCCACTGGCTTTGCCGAAATCCATCTGGCCCGCGTAACGGCTCTTCAACGCGGCCATGACCTTGCCCATGTCCTTGATGCTCGTCGCCCCCACCTCGGCAATGGCGTCGTCGATCGCCTTGGCCATGTCCGCGTCGGACAATTGCTGCGGCAAGAACTCGCGAATGATAGCGATCTCCTCGCCCTCTTGGGTGGCGAGCTCTGCGCGTCCGGCATCCGCATAGATCTTCTGCGACTCTTCGCGCTGCTTGATCATCTTGGCGAGCAGTTCGAGCAGCTCGGCGTCGGACGCTTTCTCAGTGCCCGCCGTGCGCGCGGCGATGTCGCGATCCTTGATGGCGGCGCTCATCAGCCTCAGGGTGGAGAGGCGGCGGGCGTCGCGCGCCTTGGTCGCAGCATGCAAGGCGGCGGTGATGGTCTCGCGCATGGATGTCGTCACAGGTGTTCAGGGAAGGAAGTTCCCAAAGTAATCGACAGGGTCCGCGCACGCAAGCGAATTTGCCGGTCTAACCTATTGTTTTAACAGGAAAATATTTCGACCCTGTGGATTGACCCGGGCGCCTGCGTGACGTAAAGACCCAGTTGAGAATGCTTGTCGTGACCGTCACAGCCTCTTAAATCCGACCGAGCGAAGCGGCTTTGCCATGACGCGGCCGCCTAAAGTTTTGCGCCAATGACCGACACATCTAAAGCTCTGGCCGCGGAGGCCTCATCGTCGCGCGCGCGGACCGCACCCGCCTGGGCCGACGAAGTGCCCACCGCGTTGCTGGTTCTCGCCGACGGCACCGTGATCGAGGGCTATGGCGCCGGTGCCCTGGGCGTGGCCGTGGGCGAGGTGTGTTTCAACACGGCGATGACCGGCTACCAGGAGATTCTCACCGATCCGTCCTATGCCGGCCAGATCATCACCTTCACCTTTCCCCATATCGGCAATGTCGGCGCCAATGTCGAGGATACGGAGACGGCGAATCTCGCCGCCGCGTCCGGCGTGCGCGGCTGCGTGATGCGGGCGCCGATCACCGCGCCGTCGAATTGGCGCGCCGGGCAAGACTTCGATACGTGGCTCAAGGCCCGCGGCATCATCGCCATCACCGGTGTCGATACGCGCGCGCTGACCGCGCTGATCCGCCAGACGGGCATGCCCAACGCGGTGATCGCCCATGCGCCCGACGGCAAATTCGATGTCGCTGCGTTGAAGCGCGACGCCGCGGGCTGGCCGGCCATGCTCGGCCTCGATCTCGCCAAGGACGTCACCTGCGGCCAGAGTTACACGTGGGACGAAACCGCCTGGCAGTGGGGCGAAGGCTATGGCCGGCAGGATGCCCCCCGCTTCCACGTGGTCGCCATCGATTTCGGTTTGAAGCGCAACATCCTGCGCGAGCTGGCCACGGCGGGCTGCCGCTTGACGGTGGTGCCGGCGACGACGACGGCGCAAGAGATTCTCGATCGCCAGCCGGACGGGGTGTTCATCTCCAACGGTCCCGGCGATCCGGCAGCGACGGGCGACTATGCGGTGCCGGAGATCAAGAAACTGGTGGAGTCCGGCGTGCCGCTATTCGGCATCTGCCTCGGCCACCAGATGCTGGCTCTGGCGCTCGGCGCCAAGACCTCGAAGATGCATCAGGGCCATCACGGCGCCAACCATCCGGTGAAGGACTTCACCACCCACAAAGTCGAGATCACTTCGATGAATCACGGCTTCGCCGTCGACCGCGCCAGCCTACCCGACACTGTCGAGGAAACGCATGTGTCGCTGTTCGACGGTTCGAATGCGGGGCTCAAGCTGAAGGGCAAGCCGGTCTTCTCGGTGCAGTATCACCCCGAGGCCTCGCCCGGCCCGCAGGACAGCCATTATCTCTTCGAGCGCTTCGTCGAGTTGATGGAAGAGCACAAGGCCAAGGCGAAAGCGTAAACCCGCGCGGTTAGCGCCAGGCCTCGCCCACGGTGTCGGCGACCACGGCGCCACGCTGACCCATCGGCTTATCCGGCCTCACCGTGGTGTCGCGGGCAGTCTGATGCTCCATCTCGGCATTCAGCTCGCCGCCCACCAGAATCACGATCACCGACAGCCATAGCCACATCATCAGACCGATACCGGCGCCGAGCGAGCCGTAGGTGGCGTCGTAATTGGCGAAGTTCGACAGATACCAGGAGAACAGCACCGAGCCGGCGAGCCAGGCGACGGTGGCGAACACGCTGCCCGCGCCGAGCCATTGCCAGCGAGCAAGCGCGCGGCTGGGTCCATAACGATAGAGCACCGTGAGCCAGACCATGACAACGATGAGCAGCACCGGCCAGCGCAGCAGCGATATGATCTGCGTGGCGCGGCTTTCCAGGCCGAACCAAGCAAGCACCAGCGGCAACACCACCACGGTGGCGAGCGCCAAAATGATGAAGACGAGACCGCCAATGGTGAAGGCGAAGGCGACGAGGGTCAGGCGCACGAAGCTGCGCTTCTCGCGCTCGTCATAGACGACGTTGAGCGCATCGATGATCGCCTTCATGCCCGCATTGGCGCTCCACAGGGCAAGGCCGACACCGAACAGGAAGCCGAAGCTCAGCGCATTGCTGCTGGTGCCGGCGAGCTGGGTCACTTGCTCACCGATGATGGCGATGGTGCTCGTCGGAAAGACGTCCTCGAGGAGAGACAGTTGGGCGGTGATGATCGAGGGGTCAGTGAACAGGCCGTAGAGCGACACCAGCGCGGTGATCGCGGGAAACAGCGCCAGCAGCATATAGAAGACGACGCCGGCGGCGACGGCCAGCAGGCGGTTGTTCTGGATCTGGTTGAAGACGCGCCAGCCGATGTCCAGCCAGCCCTTGGCGGGGATGTGGTGGGGCTGTTTGGCCTCGCGGCCGCGGCCCCGGTCCCAGGCGCGGGCATGCTGAACGCTATCGGGCTCCTGCGAAGGACGGACGCCCATGGCGCCGCCCTCGTTATCTGGGGCCTCATCGTCTGGGGCGTCGTCGTCCACGCGGCCTTGCCTTAAGACCGGGCGGGTGGCGTAAGGCTCGTCCGCCTTATCGGTCTCGTCCGGCAGGTCACGGCCGTTTCCACGCGGATGGGCACGCTCCGGGCGGATGTAGTGATCGAAAGCGTAAGCGGCACCGATCATTCCGGATGCAATGATGAGATCTAGCCAGAGTGGCGAGTTGGCGGGCAATTTTGTCGGCATGGGTCCCAGACTATGGCTAAAGGGTAAACCTGTCAGGCATCGGAAGGTTGCATACCTCCTCCCACGCCGGCCGATTAGCCGTCCGTCCGCTTTAACGTACCGGCCGTCCGAATATGCCGAAGCACGCCAGCCGACCGCTTGTGCGCGCCATTGCCCCATCCCCAACTCCGCTTGCCAACGAACCAACAGGCGGAGGAAATCATGATGATATCGAGACCAGGCCGCAGAGGAGCCCAGCTCTTCGCCGCGGCGCTATTCATTGCAGTGTCGGGCCAGGCGATGGCCATGCCGAAGGAACAGGGAAGCTATGACTGCTCCTGCAAAGGGGGGTCCGGGACCTGCACGTTCAAGTCGGCTTCCGACAATATCTCTTGCGGCAGAGCCGCGGGGGACACGTGCAGCGGCAAATGCCAGCTGTCGACGGCGCCCGATTCAAGCGGATCAGCCACGCGGGGATCGGTGAAGAGTGGACCGATCGGCGGTGGCGGTGGCGCGGCGGCGCGCTAGGCATTTCGACAACCCGACATTCACGATGGAGATTTCCATGCAACGACACAAGATTGCTCTAGTTGGCACAGCCGGCATCGCGGTGTTCGCGATCATCGCCCAGTTGCACGGCGCCAACGCCCGACCGAACCAGGTCGGCGGTCATTACAATTGCTATTGCGAGGGCGGCAATAGCGGCACGTGCAGCACCACGACGACCAACGGCAACGCGAAGTGCGAAAAGAACTCCGGCGACACATGCACCGGCTCTTGCAAGATGGTGACCTTCACGCCTTCGGCGACCGGCGGCGCGATCACCCATGGCGGGGACAGCGGAGGCAGCGCGGGCAGCCCCGGCAAGGCCAAGTGAGGGACTAACAAATAGCGGGCGGCTAGCGCTCCTTGGCGCTCGCCGTCCCCTTTCAGCTCACGCGCGACCTCCGCTGGCCAATTAGGAATGGGGTGAGTCTGCCCCGCCAAAGGGCATCGCTCCTTGTGCACAAGGCGGCGGAATCCTCCATTGTTGGTGGTTCCCGACCCGGACCTTTTCACCTATAAGGTCCGCCTAGCCTCAGAATCCCATCGCAGGAGATTCCCGGCCGCAGCTTGCACCGGGGGTTCGTTCGGCATGCCCAAACGCACAGACATAAAGTCCATCCTGATCATCGGGGCCGGACCGATCGTGATCGGCCAGGCCTGCGAGTTCGATTATTCCGGCACGCAAGCCTGTAAGGCCCTGAAAGAAGAGGGCTACCGGATCGTGCTGGTGAACTCGAATCCGGCCACGATCATGACCGACCCCGAGCTGGCCGACGCCACCTATATCGAGCCGATCACGCCCGAGGTGGTCGCCAAGATCATCGAAAAGGAGCGCCCCGACGCGCTGCTCCCCACCATGGGCGGGCAGACCGCGCTCAACACCGCACTGTCGCTGCGCAAGATGGGCGTCCTCGACAAATACGGGGTGGAGATGATCGGCGCGCGGGCCGAAGCCATCGACATGGCCGAGGACCGCGAGCTGTTCCGCCAGGCGATGATCCGCATCGGCCTGGAGGTTCCCCGCGGCACGACGCTGAAGGGCAATCTCCGCCAGAAGAAGGACACGGAGGGCAACCCGCTCTGCGACGGCCAGAACAATCCGATCATGGAATTGTCGCCGGAAGCCTTCGCCCGGGCGCTCGAGGCGCTCGACCATTGCGGCCTGCCAACGGTTATCCGGCCCTCCTTCACGCTCGGCGGCCAGGGCGGCGGCATCGCCTATAACCGCGAGGAGTTCCTGGAGATCGTCGAACGCGGCATCGACGCATCGCCCACCAACGAGGTGCTGATCGAGGAATCGGTGCTCGGCTGGAAGGAGTATGAGATGGAGGTCGTCCGCGACAAGGACGACAACTGCATCATCATCTGCTCCATCGAGAATATCGACCCGATGGGCGTGCATACCGGCGACTCGATCACCGTGGCGCCGGCGCTGACGCTCACCGACAAGGAGTATCAGATCATGCGCAACGCCTCGATCGCGGTGTTGCGCGAGATCGGGGTGGAGACCGGCGGCTCCAACGTGCAGTTCGCCGTCAATCCGGCGGACGGGCGCCTCGTCGTCATCGAGATGAACCCGCGCGTGTCGCGGTCATCGGCCTTGGCGTCGAAGGCGACCGGCTTTCCCATCGCCAAGATCGCCGCCAAGCTCGCGGTCGGCTACACGCTGGACGAGCTCGCCAACGACATCACCGGCGAGGCGACGCCGGCGAGCTTCGAGCCGACCATCGATTATGTGGTGACCAAGATCCCGCGCTTCGCCTTCGAGAAATTCGCCGGCTCCGCGCCCACCCTGACCACGTCGATGAAGTCGGTGGGCGAGGCCATGGCCATCGGGCGCACCTTCCAGGAGTCGCTGCAAAAGGCGCTGCGCTCCATGGAGACGGGGCTGACCGGGCTCGACGACTACACCTTCGAGGGCCTCGGCCAAGGCGACGACAAGAATGTCATCCGCGCCGCCCTCGGCACGCCGACGCCCGACCGCCTGCTGAAAGTCGCGCAAGCCTTGCGGCTCGGCTTCGACCACGAGCAGATCCACGAAGCCTGCTTTTTCGACCGCTGGTATATTCGCCAGATCCAGGAGATCGTCGACGCCGAGGAGCGGGTGCGCCAGCATGGGCTGCCGCAGACCCCGAGCCAGTTCCGCGCGCTGAAGGCCATGGGCTTCGCCGACGAGCGGCTGGCCACGCTTGCCCGTAAGACGCCGAAAGAGGTTGCCGACCTACGCCGGGCGCTCAACGTCCATCCGGTCTACAAGCGCATCGACACCTGCGCGGCGGAGTTCGCCTCGCCCACGGCTTACATGTACTCGACCTATGAGACGGGTTTCGCCGGAGCGCCCTCTTGCGAGGCACGGCCGACCGAAGCCAACAAAATCATCATCCTCGGCGGCGGCCCGAACCGCATCGGCCAGGGCATCGAGTTCGACTATTGCTGCTGCCACGCGGCCTACTCGCTGTCGGCCACCGGGTTCGAGACCATCATGGTCAACTGCAACCCCGAGACCGTCTCCACCGACTACGACACCTCCGACCGGCTCTATTTCGAGCCGCTGACGGAAGAGGACGTGCTGGAGATCGTGCGCACGGAAACCGCCAACGGCACGCTCAAAGGCGTCATCGTGCAGTTCGGCGGCCAGACGCCGCTCAAGCTCGCCGCCGCCTTGGAGCAGGCCAATGTGCCGATCCTCGGCACCTCGCCCGACGCCATCGACCTGGCCGAGGACCGCGACCGGTTCAAGGCGCTGATCGAGCGGCTCGGCATAAGGCAACCGAATAACGGCATCGCCCGCTCGGCCGAGGAAGCGCTCGCCATCGCCAAGGCGGTCGGCTTTCCCGTGGTCATCCGCCCGTCCTACGTGCTGGGCGGCCGCGCCATGGAGATCGTGCATGACGAGGCGCAGCTCGCCCGCTACATGACCGAGGCCGTGGTGGTATCGGGCAAGAGCCCGGTGCTGATCGACTCGTATTTGCGCGACGCCATCGAGGTGGATGTGGATGCCATCGCCGACGGCACCGACGTGTTCGTGTGCGGCGTGATGGAGCATATCGAGGAAGCGGGCGTGCATTCGGGCGACAGCGCCTGCTCGCTGCCGCCGCATTCGCTGAGCCCCGAGATCATCGCCGACATGGAGCGGCAGACGGCGGAACTCGCCCATGCCCTCGGCGTTGTGGGTCTGATGAACGTCCAATTCGCCATCCAGAACGACGATATCTACATCCTCGAGGTCAACCCGCGCGCCTCGCGCACCGTGCCGTTCGTGGCCAAGGTGATCGGGCTGCCCATCGCCGGCATCGCGGCGGAGGTCATGGCCGGCAAGCCGCTGGCCGCTTTCGGCCTAAAGCGGCCGCAGCTCGACCATATCGCGGTGAAGGAGGCGGTGTTTCCGTTCGCCCGCTTCCCCGGCGTCGATCCGGTGCTGGGACCGGAGATGCGCTCCACTGGAGAGGTCATGGGCATCGACCGCGACTATGCGGTGGCCTTCGCCAAGAGCCAGCTCGGCGGCGGCTCGAAGTTGCCTTTGTCCGGCGCCGTGTTCGTGTCGGTCAAGGATTCGGACAAGGACCGGGTGGTGGCGCCGATCCGCAAGCTCACGGAGATGGGCTTCCGCATCATCGCCACCCGCGGCACCAAGCGTCACCTGGATGCAAACGGCATCCCTTGCGAGAAGATCAACAAGGTGCTGGAAGGCCGGCCCCATATCGTCGACGCCATTACCAATGGCGAGATCGATATCGTGTTCAACACCACCGAAGGGGCCAAGGCTCTGGCCGACTCCATGTCGATCCGCCGGTCGGCCTTGATCAACCACATCCCCTACTATACAACGCTCGCCGGCGCCCTGGCTGTGACCGAGGCTATCAAGGCCCTCCGGGAAGGCAGCCTGACCGTCGCCCCCCTGCAAAGCTATGTCGGCAAGGGCCCGCGAAAGCTGGCCGAGACGGCCTAGGAAAATCGGTCAAAATCAACAGATTCTTGACTTAGACTGGGCACTTCCTTGACACTACTCAAGGGGGACCTCGTTAGGAGCTTCGACTGATATGGATAAAGTGCCGATGACCGCAGAGGGCTTTACTGCGCTTGAGGCTGAGATCAAGCATCTCAAGTCCGTAGAACGGCCGCGGATCATCAAGCTCATCGCCGAAGCGCGCGCGCACGGAGATCTCTCGGAGAACGCCGAATATCACGCCGCCAAGGACCTGCAAGGCCTCACCGAGGCGCGCATGGCCGACCTCGAGGACAAGCTCTCCCGCGCCGACATCATCGATGTGTCCAAGCTCAAGGGCGACAAGGTGATGTTCGGGGCGACCGTCACGCTGGTCGACGAGGACACCGACGAGAAGGTCAAATACCGCATCGTCGGCGAGGTCGAGGCCGACGTGAAGCAGGGCAAGATCTCCATCACCTCCCCCATCGCCCGGGCGCTGCTCGGCAAGAAGAAGAAGGATGTGGTCGAGGTGTCGACGCCCGGCGGCGGCAAGTCCTATGAGATCATGAAGGTCGAATTCAAATAGGTCTTTGGGCGCGCGCAGTCTCTTGAGCGAAATCCCAGCCCGATTTTTGCCGGTCTTGGCGCCTAGATCAGCCGCATGATCACCCGCCGCCAGCTTGCCATAGGTGCGAGCGCGACCCTCTTTGCTTGCGGATTTCGGCCCGCCCGGGCCGGGACTGCGGCCGCCGCGGCGCTTGAGCGCGCGTTCGCATCCATCGCGGCCAAGAGCGGCGGGCGCCTGGGCGTCGCCATGCTCGACACGGGCTCGGGCCTCACCGCCAGTCTGCGGGGCGATGAACGCTTTCCCCTGTGCAGCACGTTCAAGCTGCTCGCGGCAGCGGCAATCCTCGCGCGTGTCGATGGGGGCGAAGAGAGCCTCGACCGGAAGATCGAGGTTCGGCCACAGGATATCGTCACCTATTCGCCGGAGACCGAGAAGCATACGGGCCGGACCATGACGCTTGCGGCGATCTGCGCGGCGGCGATCACGCTCAGCGACAACACGGCCGGCAATCTCATGCTGGTCGCGCTCGGCGGACCCCAAGCCGTGACCGCCCACGCGCGGTCGCTGGGCGACACGGTGACCCGCCTCGACCGCACCGAGACGGCGCTCAACGACGTCGGCGCCCGGCGATCCGCGCGACACGCACCACACCCTAAGCGATGCTCGGCGATCTCCAAGACGCTGCTTGTTGGGCGATGCCCTGACCGCACGGTCCAAGGACCAGCTTGCCGCGTGGCTGATCGCCAACAAGACCGGGGATTCGCGCCTACGGGCGGGCCTGCCCAAGGATTGGCGGGTGGGCGACAAGACCGGCTCGTGCAATGCCGGTACCGCCAACGACGTGGCCATTGCCTGGCCGCCCGGGAGAGCACCCATCTTGATCGCGGCCTATCTCACCGACAGCAGCGCTCCCCGCGAGGTGCAGAATGCGGCGCTCGCCGACATCGGGCGCGCCGTTGCCGCCGCCATAGGCTGAAACGTTTCAGGGACTTGTCAGGCTTCGGCGAGCGCCGCGCGCAAGCCGACGGCGGCGCCGGTGAGCGCCGGATATTCGGCCAAAATCACATAGATCGGGACGGGCGCCAGGAAGGCCTGCATGCGGCCCTTATGCTCGAAGGCATCGCGGAAATCGCCCTGCTCCAGACGCTGCAACAGCTTGGGCGCGATGCCGCCGCCGAGATAGACGCCGCCACGGGCGCCGAGCACCAGCGCCACGTCGCCGGCAAAGCGGCCGAGCCAGGTGACGAAGATATCGAGCGCCTCTTGGGCAAGCGGATCCTCCCCGCCAAGCGCCCGCGTCTCCACCTCCGCGGGGGCCAGCACCTCTCCGCCATGGCCTTGGGCGGCGGCGAGGGCCTGATGCAGATCGCTCAAGCCCGGACCGGACAGGGCGCGCTCCACCGACAAATGCTCCCGGCCGGCCCGCAGCCGCTCCACGACTTGAAGCTCGCGCTCGTCCACGGCCCCGAGGGTCACATGTCCCCCCTCCCCGGGCACGGCGACCCAGCCCGAGGGCGACCACACCAGCCCGGCGACGCCGAGCCCGGTGCCGGGGCCGAGCACGGCTTTGGTGCCGCGCGGCAGCGGCGCCACACCACCGATCTGATGCAGCTGGTCTCCGCCGATATAAGGCAGCGACAGCGACAGCGCCTCGAAATCGTTGAGCACATGGACGTGCTTCAGCCCGGCGGCGGCGCAGAGCTCGCCCTTTGAGAAGGACCAAGGCGAATTGGTGAGCTTGACCGCATCGCCGGTAATGGGCGCGGCGACGGCAATGGCGGCGTGACCGATCGGCTCTGGCACATCCTTTAGATAAAAGCTGATCGCCTCGGCGAGCGTCTTGTGCTCTGCCACCGCAAAGCGGCGCACTCCGCTGATCTCAAGCGTGGCGAGATCGGCGATGGCGAAGCGCGCATTGGTGCCGCCGATGTCGGCGACGAGGGCGCGGGACGGAATCTTATTTGTTTCGCTCATGTCTCGACGCCTGGGTCCACGGAATGGGGCCGAAGTGCTGGTGGTAAACTATTTTGTGAAGGCTCGCGAGCCTCGCCCAGCGCCGCGGCATGCTAAGAATCACCATCGCAGAGCCTGCCTCAAAATGCCGTAAAGGACCGCCCCATGATCGCGAAATTTGCCACCGCCGCATCGCTCATCCTGCTCGTCTCCGCCACGCTGGCGCTTGCCCATGAAGGGGCGACCGGCGTGGTCAAGGAGCGCATGGACCTGATGACGCGTCAGAAGGACGACATGAAGATCATCGGCGAGATGGCCAAGGGCAAAACGAAGTTCGACCCGGCCAAGGCGGCGGAAGCCGCCCGGGACATCGAGACAACCGCGGCGAAAATCCCCGATCTGTTTCCGGAAGGTACGGATGGCGGCCATAGCGACGCCAAGCCCGAGATCTGGCGACAATGGGACGAATTCACCGGCAATGCGGACGCGCTTCGAACCCAAGCCGAGACTCTGGCAGCGGCGCTCGACGCCGGCTCGGCGGACTGGAAAACAGACTTCAAGGCGGTGATCGACGCCTGCAAGACCTGCCACAAGAGCTTCCGGGCCGAGAAGGACTAGGGCGCCATTTGGCGCGAGCGCCCTTCTTTGGTTGATGAAGCCGCGCCGGGGCCCCACAATCCGCTTCCCTGCTTCGTTTGGACGGTGCCTGCTAAGGCATGATCGACAAGCTCGAATTCATCATCGCCCTCTCCCGCGAGCGGCATTTCGGCCACGCGGCGGAAGCCTGCGGCGTGAGCCAGCCGACCTTCTCGGCCGGCATCAAGCAGCTCGAGGACACGATGGGGGTGCTGCTGGTGGAGCGGGGCTCCCGCTTCCGGGGCTTCACCCCCGAAGGCGAGCGGGTGCTCGACTGGGCGCGGCGCATCGTCGGCGATACCCGTGCCATGCGCCAGGAGATCGACGCGCTGAAGCATGGCCTGTCCGGCCATATCCGGCTTGCCGCGATCCCCACGGCGCTGGCCATGATGTCCATGATCACAACGCCTTACCGGGCGCAGCATCCGGATGTCAGCTTCACCGTCTGGTCGCGGAACTCAATCGAGGTCCTCGGCATGCTGGAAAATCTGGAGATCGACGCCGGTCTCACCTATCTCGACAACGAGCCCTTGGGGCGGGTGCAGACGGTGCCGCTCTATAGCGAGCAGTACCGGCTGCTGGCGTCGTCCGACAGCCCGCTCGGCGACCGCGACCAGGTCACCTGGGCCGAGGTGGGCAAGGTGCCGCTCTGCCTCCTCACCCCGGACATGCAGAACCGGAGAATCATCGAGGGCCTGCTCCGTCAGGCGGGGTCCGAGGTGGCGCCGACCCTGGAATCGGACTCCATCATCGTTTTGTTCGCCCATGTGCGCACGGGCAAGTGGGCGAGCGTCATGCCCGCCAAACTGGCCGAGGTCCTCGGCCTCACGGAGAAGGTGCGGGCCATCCCCATCGTCGAGCCCGAGGTGAGCCATTCGATCGGCCTCGTGGTGCCCCAGCGCAACCCGCTGACACCGCTCATTAATGCGCTGGTGAACGAGGCCAAACAGCTGGCGCCGATCCTCAACGCCGCCGTGCCGTCAGGACCTGTGGTGAAGGGCCGGCCCAAGGCGAAGACCGGAGCCCCGAGTTAGCCGCCCAATGTGGGCCTAACCCATTGTCATACGATCAGGAATCCCGATCGGGTCATGGGCCTGCTTTATTGATTTCCCAAGGTTTTTTGCCCATTTTGAGAGCTCCTCAAAACGCGGCTGGGCAATGTCACGATTTGAACCATGGACGCCTGAGCGCGCGAGCGAAATCATCGCGCAGCATCAGCACTTAAAGGGCGCAACGCTCCCGATCCTGCACGCCTTGCAGGCGGAGTTCGGCTGCGTGCCGTTGGACGCCGAGCCGTTGATCGCCAACGCGCTGAACATTTCGCGCGCCGAGGTGCATGGCTGCGTCACCTTCTATCACGACTTCAAGCGCGAGCCGGGCGGACGGCGCACCCTCAAGCTCTGTCTCGCCGAGTCCTGCCAGGCATCGGGCATGCGCGCGCTCGAGAAGCGGTGCAAGGAGAAGCTCGGTGTGGAGATGGGCGGCACGACCGCCGACCGCCGCGTCACGCTTGAGCCCGTCTATTGTCTCGGCCTGTGCCATTCCTCTCCGGCCGCCATGCTCGACGGCGACGTCTACGGAGCGCTGGATGAAGAGCGGCTCGACGCGCTGCTCAAGGAGGCGCAGTCGTGACCCGCATCTATATCTCCCGCGATTCCGGCGCGCTGTGCGTCGGCGCCGAAGCCGTGGCCGAGAAATTCCGCAAAGAAGCCAAGGAGCGCGGTCTCGATGTGGAGATCGTGCGCACCGGCTCGCGCGGCATGTATTGGCTGGAGCCGCTGGTCGAGGTCGAGACGGCGCAAGGCCGCGTCGGCTACGGGCCGGTGAAGGCGTCCAAGGTCGGCGATCTTATCGACGCCGGCATGCTCGACGGCAAGCCCCATACGAAACTGTATCGGCGTCGTCGACGACTATCCCTGGTTCAAGAGCCAGACCCGCCTCACCTTCGCCCGCTGCGGCATCGTCGATCCCCGCTCCATCGCGGACTACCAAGCGCATAAGGGCTATGAGGGCCTGAAAAAGGCGCTTCAAGTCGGGCCCGAGGCCACCATCGAGGAAGTCCTCACCTCCGGCTTGCGCGGCCGCGGCGGCGCCGGCTTCCCCACCGGTATCAAGTGGCGCACCGTCGCCCAGACCCCGCCCCAGCAGAAATACATCGTCTGCAACGCGGACGAAGGCGATAGCGGCACCTTCGCCGACCGCATGATCATGGAGGGCGACCCCTTCGTGCTCATCGAAGGCATGACCATCGCCGGCATCGCGGTGGGCGCCACCTACGGCTATATCTATCTCCGCTCCGAATATCCGCACGCCTTCGAAACCCTGAAGATCGCCATCGACGAGGCCCGTAAAGCGGGCTTCCTGGGCAACAACGTGGCGGGCTCGGGCTTTGCGTTCGACATGGAGGTCAGGCTCGGCGCCGGCGCCTATGTGTGCGGCGAGGAGACCTCGCTGCTGGACAGTTTGGAAGGCAAGCGCGGCGAAGTGCGCGCCAAGCCGCCGCTGCCGGCGCATATCGGCCTGTTCGGCCAGCCCACCATCATCAACAACGTGCTGTCGCTCGCCACCGTGCCGATCATCATGTCGGACGGCGGCGCGTTCTATCGCGATTTCGGCATGGGCAAATCGCGCGGCACCATGCCCATTCAGCTCGCCGGCAATATCAAGCATGGCGGGCTGTATGAGACGGCCTTCGGCATCACGCTCGGCACGCTCGTGGACGACATCGGCGGCGGCACCTATTCGGGACGGCCGGTGCGCGCGGTCCAGGTGGGCGGCCCGCTCGGCGCCTATTTCCCGCGCGCGCTGTTCGACACGCCGTTCGACTATGAGTCGTTCACCGCGGCCGACGGGCTGATCGGCCATGGCGGCATCGTGGTGTTCGACGACACGGTGGACATGGCGCAGCAGGCCCGCTTCGCCATGGAATTCTGCGCCATCGAGTCCTGCGGCAAGTGCACGCCCTGCCGCATCGGCTCGGCCCGCGGCATGGAGCTGATGGACAAGATCGTGGCCGGCGAAGACCGTGAGGCCAATCTTGAGGTGCTCGAGGATCTCTGCGACACGATGAAATTTGGATCGCTTTGCGCTTTGGGGGGTTTCACCCCATATCCAGTGATGAGCGCCCTGCACCATTTCCCTGAAGATTTCGGCGCCACCAAGAAGCGCCTCGAAGCTGCTGAATGAGGAAGCCCAGATGTCTTTGATCCAGGAAATCGACTACGGCACGCCAGAATCGAAATCCGAGAAGATGGTCACGCTGACCATTGACGGCGCGCCGATCACGGTGCCCGAGGGCACTTCGGTCATGCGCGCGGCCATGGAGATGGGCACGCAGATTCCCAAGCTCTGCGCCACGGACATGGTGGAATCCTTCGGCTCCTGCCGCCTGTGCCTCATCGAGATCGAGGGCCGCAACGGCACGCCGGCCTCGTGCACCACGCCGGTCGCCGACGGCATGATCGTCAAGACCCAGACCGATCGCCTGAAGCGCCTGCGCAAGGGCGTGATGGAACTCTACATCTCCGAGCATCCGCTCGATTGCCTGACTTGCTCGGCTAATGGCGACTGCGAGCTGCAGGACATGGCCGGCGCGGTGGGCTTGCGCGACGTACGCTACGGCTATGACGGCGCGCGCCATCCGAACCCGGGCATCGACGCCTCCAACCCCTATTTCACCTACGAGCCGTCGAAATGCATCGTCTGCTCGCGCTGCGTGCGCGCCTGCGAGGAAGTGCAAGGCACTTTCGCGCTGACCATCGCCGGCCGCGGCTTTGACTCAGTCGTGTCGCCCTCGATGGAGCAGCCCTTCATCGACTCAGAATGCGTGTCGTGCGGCGCTTGCGTGCAGGCCTGCCCCACCGCCACGCTCAACGAGAAGTCGGTCATCGATATCGGCACGCCGGAGCATTCGGTGGTCACCACTTGCGCCTATTGCGGCGTCGGCTGCACCTTCAAGGCGGAGATGCGCGGCGACGAGCTGGTGCGCATGCTCCCCTACAAGGACGGCAAAGCCAATCGCGGCCATTCCTGCATCAAGGGCCGCTTCGCTTACGGCTATGCCCATCACAAGGACCGCATCACCCAGCCGATGATCCGCGAGAAGATCACCGATCCGTGGCGGGAGGTCTCGTGGGAGGAGGCGATCCAGCACACGGCATCGGAGTTCAAGCGCATCCAGGCAAAATACGGCAAGGACTCGGTCGGCGGCATCACCTCGTCGCGCTGCACCAACGAGGAGACCTTCCTCGTGCAGAAGCTGATCCGCGCCGGCTTCGGCAACAACAATGTCGACACCTGCGCCCGGGTCTGCCATTCGCCGACCGGCTACGGCCTGAAGACGACCTACGGCACCAGCGCCGGCACGCAGGACTTCGACTCCGTCGAGCAGGCCGACGTCATCCTGATCATCGGCGCCAACCCGACCGACGGTCACCCGGTGTTTGCCTCGCGCATGAAGAAGCGCCTGCGCGAAGGCGCCAAGCTGATCATCGCCGATCCGCGCCGCATCGATCTCGTGCGCTCGCCGCATATCGAGGCGGACTTCCATCTGCCGCTTAAGCCCGGCACCAATGTGGCGCTCGTGACGTCGCTGGCCCATGTCGTCGTCACCGAGGGGCTGGTGAACGAGGAATTCGTGCGCGAGCGCTGCGATTGGGACGAGTTCCAGGATTGGGCGGCCTTCGTCGCCGATCCGCGCCACTCCCCGGAGGCCGTGGAGAAGGTCACCGGCGTTCCGGCCGAGCTGGTTCGCGGAGCCGCCCGCCTCTATGCCACCGGCGGCAACGGCGCCATTTATTACGGCCTCGGCGTCACCGAGCACAGCCAAGGCTCGACCACGGTGATGTCGATCGCCAATCTCGCCATGGCGACCGGCAATATCGGCCGCGAGGGCGTGGGCGTGAATCCGCTGCGTGGCCAGAACAACGTGCAGGGCTCCTGCGACATGGGATCTTTCCCGCACGAGCTGCCGGGCTATCGCCACGTGTCGAACGTCGCAGTTCGGCAGGAGTTCGAGAAAGCCTGGGGCCGTCCGCTCGACGACGAGCCCGGCCTACGTATCCCCAACATGATCGATGCCGCGCTCGACGGATCGTTCAAGGGCCTCTACATCCAGGGCGAGGATATTCTCCAGTCCGACCCGAACACCCAGCACATGGCCGCCGGTCTCGCCGCCATGGAGTGCGTGGTGGTGCAGGATCTGTTCCTGGTGGAGACGGCGAACTACGCACATGTGTTCCTCCCCGGCTCCACCTTCCTGGAGAAGAACGGCACCTTCACCAATGCCGAGCGCCGCATCCAGCGCGTGCGCAAGGTCATGGCACCGATCAACGGCTATGAGGATTGGGAAATCACTCAGATGCTGTCGAATGCGCTGGGCTATCCGATGCATTACGACCACCCGTCGCAGATCATGGACGAGATCGGCCGACTTACGCCGACCTTCACCGGCGTCACCTACGAGAAGCTCGACGAGCTCGGTTCGGTGCAGTGGCCGTGCAACGAGGCTGCGCCGGAAGGCACGCCGGTGATGCACATGGACCACTTCGTGCGCGGCAAGGGCAAGTTCGTCATCACCGAATATGTGGCGACGGACGAGAAGACCGGCCCGCGCTTCCCGCTGCTGCTCACCACGGGCCGCATTCTCACCCAGTACAATGTGGGCGCGCAGACGCGCCGCACCGCCAACGTGGTGTGGCACGAGGAGGATCGCCTGGAGATCCATCCCCACGACGCCGAGAATCGCGGCGTGCGGGACGGCGATTGGGTGAAGATCGCGAGCCGCGCCGGCGAGACCACCTTGCGGGCGCTGATCACCGAGCGCGTGGCGCCCGGCGTGGTCTACACCACCTTCCACCACCCGACCACGCAGGTGAACGTCGTGACCACCGAGTTCTCCGACTGGGCCACCAACTGCCCCGAGTACAAGGTGACGGCCGTCCAGGTCGCGCCGTCCAACGGCCCATCGGAGTGGCAGGAGGAGTATGAGGAATTGTCGAAGGCCGCACGGCGCATCGCCGAGCCTCTGATAGCGGCCGAATAGCCGCCCCCTCGCCTCAGGTCACGGAGAGCCTGACGTCATGCAGCCCGACCACCTCGTCTATATGGCCAATCAGATTGGCGATTATTTCAAGTATCAGAAGCAGGACGACGCTGCCGAGGAGATCGCCAATCATTTGCGCCTGTTCTGGGATCCGCGCATGCGCAAGGCCATCATCGCCTATCTGAACGAGACCGGCGGCGGAGGCCTGGAAGGTCCTTGCCTGCGCGCCGTGGAGCTGCTGCGCGACGAGAAGAAGAACCCGGAATATCTGCCGAGCACCGCGAAATGCGATGCGAGCGGCGGACGTGAAGATCCGGGCTAGGCGGAACCGGCCTCTCGTGCCCGGGCAGCTGCGGCCTCCTGTTCGCTTATGCGGCGCCGGCGAGCAAGTGATAAGACTTCGCCGTGTTTGATCTGACGCCTGAGGAACTGACCGCCATCAAGCTCTCCTTGCGCGTGGCCGCCGTGGCCACCGCTGGTGAGCCTGCCGCTCGGCATTGGCGCGGCCATGCTGATCGGGCGCGGCCGTTTCCTCGGCCGCCCTCTCCTCAACGCGTTCATTCTGCTGCCGCTGGTGCTGCCGCCGGTGGTGACGGGCTATGTGCTGCTGCTGCTGTTCGGCCGGCAGGGACCGATCGGGCACTTTCTTGCCGAGACCTTCGGCATCGTGCTCGCCTTCCGCTGGACCGGGGCGGCGCTCGCCTGCGCCATCATGGGGTTCCCGCTGCATGGTGCGGGCGATCCAGATCTCGGTCGAGGCGGTCGATCACCGGCTCGAGCAGGCGGCGAGCACGCTCGGCGCGAGCCGGGTCTACGTGTTTCTCACCGTGACCCTGCCGCTGATCGCGCCTGGCATCATCGCCGGCGCCATCCTCGCCTTCGCCCGCTCCATGGGCGAGTTCGGCGCCACCATCACGTTCGTGTCGAATATTCCCGGGGAAACGCAGACCCTGCCGAGCCTGATCTACACCTTCACGCAAGTCCCCGGCGGCGATGCGGGCGCGCTCAAGCTGACGCTGATCTCGCTCGGCATTTCATTGAGCGCGGTGCTGGCGGCGGAAGCGGCGGCCCAATACATCGGCCGCCGGGTGCGCGCCGGCTAGGCTAACGGCGAACGCTCCGGCTACGGCATGATGGCGACGCCCCAAGGCAGGCGTCCGACCGGGCACGGACTTCTCCGCCTTCAGGCTGTCGACGTCGATCACCGTCAGGTCGTTGGTGAGGCCGTTGGCCACGTAGTATTTCTTGCCATCGGGCCCGAGCTCGCCATGCCAAGGCCGCTGGCCGACCAAGATGTACTCGCATGACTTCCTTGCTGGCGGTATCGATGACGGCGACGCGGTTGGACGGTCCGAGCGGCACGAACATGATCTTGCCGTCGCGGGCGAAATCCATACCGACGGGCTGAAGCTGCTCAGGCCGCACGCCGGGCACCTCGAAGGTGATCTTCTTGGTGACCTTCCAGGTCTTGGGGTCGATGACGGAGATGGTGCCGCCCACTTCCGAGGAGACCCAAAGCTCCTTGCCGTCCGGCGGTGAACTTCGCCTCGCGGGGCCGGGAGTCGACCAGCACATTGGCGATGAGCTTGTTGGTGCGCGTTGTCGATGACATGCGCCATGCTCGTGCTCTCGGATGTGGCCACGGTGTATTTGCTGTCCGGGCTCACCGCCATGCCTTCGGGCTCGACGCCGACCGGCACCTCGGCGAGCACGTCACCGCTTTCGATATCCATGATGGTGACGAGGCTGTCGTCCTCGTTGGCGATGTAGATGATCTTGCCGGCGGGATCGATCGCCATGAGCTCGGGGTCGGGACCGCTGTCGAGAGTGCGGGTGACCTCCATGGTCTTGGTGTCGATGACGTCGATGATGTCGCCGTCGCCGGCCGCCACGAACAGCTCCTTGAAGTCGGGGCTCGAGCACGATGCCGCGGGGCCGGCGCGCGGTCTTGATGGTCTTGATCGGCTTCAGCGTTTCGCTGTCGATGACCGTGACCGTGTTGTCCTTCTCGTTGGAGACGAAGATGGTCGCGGCATAAGACGGGGCTGCCGCGACAGAGGAGCGCCGCCGCGCAGGCCGTAGCAAGGCTGATGCGAGTCATGGGAGGTCTACCTTTGCGCTGAAATCATTTGAACTTGCACTTGGTCTCGGGCTCGTCGAAGCCGAGCGTGTCGGTGAGGTTCGTGGGGTGAAGGAAACCTTCCTGAGGCGACACCGAGACCGGGACGCGCGTGCCGCCGCCGAGAATGAGCGGCTGGCGGAGCTGCTGGTCCCATTTCCGGAAGGTCATCGCCTGCCCCTTGAAGCCCTCGAGCTTGAACTGGTCGGAGAGCAGATATTTCTTCACTGCGGCGGGCGTCGTCTCGCCGGACTTCATCGCGGCATCGGCCATCGAGCGAAAGCCGAGCCAAGCGACATAGTCGCGCTCGACCGGCTTGCGGTTGGCGAGCTTCGGCAGAGCATTCTGGAAGTGCATCGCGCCGAACTCGGTGTAGGACGGATCCCAGGCCGAGCGCCTGCAAGCCTTGGGTGCCGACCACCGGATCGGGCTTATAGGTGCGGTACATGAGATAGTCGCCGAAGCCCTCGTCGCTGTTCGCGACCCAGACCACGTCGTGATCAGGAGCGCTTTCGGTCTCCATGGGAATCTGGCCCTGCACCTGCTGGTATCCCGAATCGGTATTGCGCGCGCCGGGCGGCAAATCGTAGACCTTCTCAGCGACGACCTTGCCGCCAAAGCGGCCCGGCCGAACGCTTCACCATCTCGACATATTCCTTGTCGGCCGTCGGTCGTCGCCACGGATCACGAACCAGCGCGGCCATTTCTTCCAGATGAGATATTGCGCGAGCGCATCGGCGCGCATGGCGTAGTCCGGCATGACATGGAAGACGTTGGATCGGCACTCTTCCTGGCGGAGCGCATCATCCTGCGACCTGATGTTGACGATCATCGAATTCTTGGCCTCGGGAAGATCGGCGACGGCGAGAAGATCCTTGGGCCTCGAGGTCGGCAAGGATGAACGCGTCGCCCTTCGCAAGAAGCTCCTTTGCCTTGGCGACAACGTCGCCGTCTTCCGGCACGACCGCCTCGGTCAGATCGAAATCGTACCCGACGAAGCGTCCCGCCTGCTTCGCTTCCTTGAGCATCAGGCGCGCGCCCTGAATGCCTTTGTCGGTGATGATCTTCTCGCTGTAGGAAAGCGGCAGCGGCTCGGGATATTTCTTGCCGAGATAGATCACCGGAATCGTTGCCTTGATCGGCGGCTCGCCAGGGTTCGGCGCTGCCGCGTCCGCCTTGGCGGATGTATCCTCGGCAGCCGGTCGTCCGCCGGCGCGGCCATGGCGACACCGCTCAGCATGGCGACCGCGAGGCACGGCGGACACCGTTCTGAGAATGGGCCCTGCGATACGCCGGAGACCTGGGACTGGCCAATCGTCAAGAGCATAGTCAGGTCGAAACTCCCTAGAACGCGACGTCATTGTCGGCGGGCCTTCGCGGCCAAGATCGCTTGTGCCTTATGTCTCAAAGATGCTGCCGGTTGGCAATGCGCACTGCACAATATGGCTACCAAACCGCCTCTCGCTAAGGCACTGAATGCATTGGAGATATAAGGGCTTGGCACGTCGTCTGCCAGTGGTCTGGCAACAATATTGCCAAGAGTTCATGTGCGCTTCATGTTTTCGCAAAGCGCGTTTCATGTTCGGCAAAGCAAAGGCCGCCAAGCCTTGCGGCTTGACGGCCTCGCAAACTCAAACGCTGCTCAGCAGCCGGCTACTGAGACGGCGTGTTGACCCGCTTCATGGAGCTCGGGTTCTTCGCACGGATGAAGGCGATGACCTTCCACAGCTCGTCCGAGGTCTTGGCAATGCCGCCGAAGGGCGGCATCGGGCCGACCACGACCTCTTTGCGGACCCGCTTGTAGCCCTGCTTCTGCAGCTCGTCGGAGCCGAGCGCAGATCAGGCGGAACACGGTGTCGTCATCGGCGCCGTAGACCCAGGCGTCGTTGGTGAGCGGCGGGCACATGCCGCCGCCGCCGCCGCCGCCGTGACAGCCATTGCAGCTATAGGAGAGGTACTTCTTGTGTCCCTCTTCCTCCATGGCGGCAACGTCGTCGTTATAGGGATTGTGCAAGACCGCCCTTCGGCGTCTTGGCGATGAGCTCGAGCGGCGGGGTCGTGTCGCCCTTCTCGCAGCACTCGCCGGCGGTGGCATCGGCATCGGCAGCCGTGTCGGCAGCCGTCTCCTCGCTCTGTCCCGGCTCATCCATGGCGCTGGCCTGCCACGCGACCGCACTCATGCCGACGATAATAACGAACGCGAATACTCCAGTGATGATTTTGCGCACGGTTACGTTTCCTTACCCTTAGTTGCTGTTCTGGTTTAGCCTATCGAAGAAAAACTCGCCGGCCATCAGCCTTCCCGGCGACGGGTGTTGTCATGGATGCCGATGGGAACGGAGCGGCGATTGGCGGTCTGCCGCGCTCGGCGCACGGCCGGTCCGGCAGGCCAAGACCCCGGCGTAGGGTCGCTCAGCCCGCTTGGCCGTCCTCGAACGGCGCGCCGCATGTCCCTCACGGTTGCGATGGCGTTCCTCCTCCGTGAACCCAGACTGTTTTTGGAGCTTTGGACCCCCCTTTGGAAAAGGACGCGCTCTCTTGGGCCTTATGGCCTGATCTTCAGGTTGTCATAGTCCATCTACCGGGCACTGCAAGGACGGCGAAGAGATTTTGCGTCGATTTTGCCTTAACGCCGGAGGATGTCCGGCCATAGGCGATCAGTGGGTGATCTCGAAATCCATGCCCTCGAAGGTATAGCGGGGAACCTGGGTCCAGACGCCATCCTCCTGGACCGGGACCTTGTGGACCTTCACGTTGTCGACCTTCAGCTTGCCGGTCTTCTCGTCGACCCAGAAATCGATGTCGTAATACTCGTCCTTGCTGCCGGGCTTGCGGAAATCGGTGCAGGCAAAATATTCGCCCTCCTTCTCGAGATGACGAACGGGCTGATGCATCTCGACGAACTCGAGCGGCATGCGTCTCGCCGGTTTTCTCGTCCTTGAGCTCAAGCGCACCGTTCTTGTCCTTGTGCTCGGCGATGTAGTTGTGGATCGCGCTCATCACGTGCCAGGCACGGACCACCTCCATGTCGCCGGGATGCTCCTGCACCGGGAGCCACCACCATGCCACCGGAAGACGCGTGATCATGATGTAGCCGTCGCCGTCGCGCTTCGGCCCCTTCTGCACGCGGATGTCGATCAAGTCGAGATTGTCGCCATCGCGCTGAGGCTTGAACCAAAAGTCGATGGCGTATTGCTTCTTGCGGCTCGTCCTTATCGTGGAAAATGGCGTTGGCGAACCAGCCATAGCCCTTCATGCCGCGGATGACCTTGATCTTCTCGTAGACCAGATTGAGGTCCGCGTTGAGCTTGGGATCGTGAAAGACGAAGACGCCGTCCTTCGAGCGATCCGCGATCACCTGCTCCGTCCGCTTGGTCACCGAGGCGTCGTCGAAGTCGGGATAGTCCGCCGCCTGACCGGAAGGTGACGCCGGAAAGACAGAAGGCCACGGCTAACGCCGCGGCCCCCGCATGTCTCAGCACATAAGCAAATATTGCCATCACTGCTTCGTGGTTGCTCCGCTCTCGCCGCCCGCCGGCTCTTCCTTGGCGCGCGGCACGCGAACTCGACAGCACCCGGATCGCCTGGGCGGCCTCCTGATTGTCGTTGAGTTTCGCCACGTCCTCGGCGGTCTGGCCTTGCGCGTTCTTGATCGAGGGATCGGCCCCGGCATCCATCAGCAGACCGATCATCGGCGCGCTGTTATTCGACGCCGCGATCATCAGCGCCGTCATGCCGTTTTTAGCCTGAGCGTCGACGTCGGCGCCGTCGCTCGACCAGCGCCTTGGCGACATCGGTCGGCCGCGTGCTGCCCGGCAGGAAGATCGATCCTTCCGCCGGACCCGTCTGCGCCGCGACAATCATCAGCGGCGTCAGACCCTGGTCGCCCGCGGCGACACTGACATCCGCGCCGCCCTCCATCAGCGCCTTGGCCGCCTCGTATTTCTGCTCGGCGATCGCCAGAGCCAGCGGCCGGTAGCCTTGCTGGCCGGGGACTTCGAGGTTGGCGCCATGGGCGATCAGAGCATCGATCGTCGGAACGTGATCGCGCATCAGCGCCGCGGCGAGCGGCGTCATACCGTTGGCGTCGGCCTTGTTGGGATCGGCGCCCAGTTCGATCAGCAGCAAGACCGTCTTGTCGTGGCGCTGACGCGCGGCGCTGGTCAACGGCGTCCAGCCCTGGAGATCGGGCTTGTTCACGTCCGCACCCTTGGTCACCAAGAACTTGATGCGATCGGGATCGTTGCCGATCAGCGCATTGCTCAGCTCCTGCTGCGGGTCGGCGCCTTCGGCGAGCCAGCCTTCGAGCTTCTCCTTGGTGACCACTTGGTCGGGAGAAGCCAGATCGGGGCGCGCCTCGAACTTCTGATCGGCCATCTTGATGTAGCTGCCATGGGCCGGGAGGTCACCGGGCACCACGCATTTGCTGCACTGGACCAGCGGCACGCCGTAATCCGTCAGGATTTTCTCGACGTCCTCGGCATGATCTTCCAGCGCGAAATCGAGAAGATATTTGAGGAAGGCATCGGTCTTGCGCACGCCGATGGCCATTTCGAACTCGAGCGGCACGGTATCGTCGTCGAGATTGATCGGCTGGATGGTGACGGGCTCGTGCTTCATGGTGTCGACCCAGCCGGCGAAGGGACCGAACACGGCGGCGACGTCGAACTCGCCGTCCAGCATGCGCTGGATGACGTACCAGGGCTGATTCTCGGGGACGAGATCGCCGTCATGGGTCTGGGTCTGAAGCTTGACGTTGTCGACGATGCCGCGCTTGGCAAGCGCCGCGCGCACGCCCGATGTCTGAAACACGCCGATCGTGAGATCCTTGAGCTTCGGATCGTCGAGACCGGTGAGCTTGAGCCCCTTGTCGTTCCGGTAAACCAGCACGTAGGGCGTCTTGTAGACGGGCACGGTGGTCAGAGAGACGCTCGTAGCCCGACGGAATATCGAACATCACGTCGCACATATGCTCGTCGAACGTCGAGCGGGTCAGGCCGCGCTCGATGAAGGGCTGCCAATGATATTCGATGCGGGCGCCCGTGGCCTCGGCGAGCAGATCGGCCAGCTTGTTCTGAAAACCCTCCCGCTGGATGCTCGACAGCGGCATGTTGCCGGGATCGGCGCAGACATTGAGCACTTTGAGCTTCTTGCCCTTGTAGGCCGCCTTGGCGGCGGCGCGGATGGCGATGTGCTCGCTCGGCGTCAGCTCCTGGAATGTCTTGTTGAGGTCTCGCTGGACGGAGGTCTTTTCGGCGGCCAAGGCGGCCGTGCTGCCGAAAGCAAGGAGGCATACGGCCGAGGCCGTGAGAATCGCTCTATGGGGGGACACGGGCCTATATCGCTTTGCTAGCGGCGGGCACCAACGCTAGGACCTAGATCCACCGGCCAAACCCGCCTGGGTGTCTAATCTTCTAGCGTTATATAAGGAAATGGCGCCCGATGCCGCAAGGGCATCGGGCGCCGATAATTTACACGTTTCCGCGACGATTACTCGTAGATGCGGAAGACGTTGAGCTCACCGCCCTGCGGGATATGGCTCAGGCCAGCGGCCTTCGTCATAGCCGTCGCGCCGATGGCACCGAACTTGTCGTCCAGGTCCAGACCAGCAACAACCGGGAGGCCGATCCAGCCACCGATGCCCGAATAGACACCGATGTACTGCTTGCCACCGACCTTATAGGTGACCGGGTTGCCGATGATGCCCGAACCAAGCTTGCGGCTCCACAGGACCTTACCGGAATTCCGGTCGACCGCGCGGAAGTCGCCACCAAGCGAGCCGTAGAACATCAGACCACCGTCGGTGACCATGGTGCCGCCCCAGTTCGGGTACGGATCCGGGATCTCCCAGAGGGTCTTACCGGTCAAGACGTCGTACTTCTTGATCTTGCCGGTCGTGCCGGGCTTCTCAGGATACATGTACACGTTCGCGAACACGTAAACCGTGCCCTGGTTCGTGTGCGTGCGCTCCTGGGGCTCCAGCTCCATGCACCAGTTGTTGGTGGGCATGTAGAAGATGTTCGGCTCCTTAGGATCAACCGAACCAGGCTGCTGGTCCTTGCCACCCATAGCAGACGGGCAGGCAGAGACGTTACGGCCAACTTCGAGCGGAGAATGGTCACGCACCTTAACCGGGCGGCCAGTCTTCATGTCGATCTTCTCGGCCCAGTCCGTCGTCACGTACTTGGTGGCGCGGAGCAGGGTACCGTCAGTGCGATCGAGCACGTAGGCAAAGCCGTTACGGTCGAAGTGAGTGAGAGCCTTCACCTTCTTACCGTCGATATCCATGTCGGTAAGCATGTTCTCGTTGATGCCGTCATAGTCCCACTGATCGAAAGGCGTCATCTGGTAAGCGAAGACAGCCTCACCATTCTCGATCTTGCGAGCGAAGATGGTCATCGACCACTTGTTGTCGAAGCCACCAGCGTTGCACTCTTCGTGGGTCTTGTCGGGGCAACGATAAGCCGGGCTCCACAGACCGGGGTTACCGGTCGAGTAGTAAACCAGCTTCAGCTCGGGATCGTAAGAATACCAACCCCAAGCGGCGCCGCCACCGATCTTGTAGTCCTCGCCCGGGAAGGTCTTGACACCAAGATCCTCACCGGCCTTGACCGAATTGCGGGTTGGCCTTGTTGGTCTCAGGGGTCAGGCAAACGTCCTTGTCCGTACCCGTCGAATGGCAAACCCAAGCCTCGGAGCCGTCCTTCAGATTGAAGGCAGCAACGCGACCGCGAGCAGCGAACTCATCGCCACCGAAGCCCATGAACACCTTATCGTCGGCGATCAACGGAGCGGGGGTGATGGTCTCGCCCTTCTCAGGGTAAGCGTACTTGACGACCCAAACTTCCTTACCGGTCTGGCCATCGAGGGCAATCACGAAACCGTCGAGAGTGCCATACACGAACTTGCCGTCGGCATAGGAGCCGCCACGGTTGACGGTGTCGCAGCAAGCGCGCGGCACAGCCAACTCGTCACGGTCGGTCTTCTTCACGTAGGACCAAACCTGCTTCGGGTTGTCAGGATCCGTCAGATCAAGAGCCTGAACCACGTTACAGTTGGACATGGACGGGCAACCGGAGACCATGAACAGCATGGTCTTGCCACCGACGTCCTTGATCACAAGCGGCTGACCCTCATGACCGCGAAGGGCGTTCGTGCCCTGCAGCCAAGCCATCTGCAGCTTGTTGACGTTCTTCGTGTTGATGTCGGCGAGCGTGCTGTGGCGCGTCAAGCGCGAAATCACGACCAGGGGCAGGCCACTGGTCAGGATCGGCCATCCGCTTCAGCTGCTCGTCGTCCGAGTTTGCCATTGCCTGGCCGGAAAGACCCATCGTCACTGCGACGAGGGTTCCAGCCAGAACACCAAACTTCATTTTCATAGTCTTTCTCCTCTCCCTAGCTACTCAGATCACCGAACGAAAACTGAGCTATTCTGTTTTTTGCTTGGAAACGTTTCACTCTTGAACGCAATGCCAAGAGCGCACCGAGCCCTTGCAAGTTTTCAAGCTGTCACTGTTGGTGTGGAAATGGGAGGCGGCCCGAATGGCTTGAAGCAATTCAATGCGCCTCGCGACCGCTCCTGGCGGCGAGTTCTCCGATGAACACATCACGCGGTGACACCTCACGAGGAAACCAGCCTAGCGCATTCTGCAGTGTGGGCATTCCGGCTTGTTCATAGAAACGGACAGTCCACACATTGCCAAGCTGCACGCTCATAATTGCCAAATGGATTGCCTTTGCAAGTGAAAAGTGCTCGCGGCAACGAAATCTGCCAAACACAATTTGCGTTTCGCTGCACTGCATCATGGCACAACTTAGGCAATTAAAGTGTCAGGACAGAATCTTTGGATATTTGTGTGCAGCGCACCGTTAAGTTGAACCAGTGTGTGAACTTCATGCGCAGGGCGGAAGCGGGAACGCCGAATTCTAGAACACACGTCTTCGACCGGTGTTCCCTGCCCGCTCCGGCCGCATGGGCCGGACTTGCGGGATGTTGCCGGCGGCAGCGGCCGATCGCTAGCGCTGGGGCCTGCCGGACGCGGACGGGAGATGCTGGATGGCGATGCGCATCAGCTCGGGAAGCGTGCGGACGCCGAGCTTGGCCTTCAGCTGCGTGCAGGTGTTCGCCACCGTCTTGTAGCTCACATGCAGATGCTCGGCGATGACGCCATAGGGCTTGCCCTCGGCGACGAGTGCCAGCGTCTGCAACTCGCGAACCGTCATGCGGCGCAACGGATTGGTGGTGCCCCGCGCCTCCATGAAAGCCACCTCCGAGGCGAGGTCGTGGCTGAGATAGGGCCGGTTTTCGCGGACTTTCTCGAATGCCTTCAGCATCTCGTCCGGGCGCGGTGTCCTTCAGCACGTAACCGGTGGCACCCACTTCAAGCGCGCGACTGACGATGACGGGATCGGAATGCATGGTGAATACGAGGATCGGCGTCTTCTGATCGTGCAAGCGAAGCCGCCGAATGAAGGACAAGTCCGCCAAGCGCACCCGTGCGCATGGCGAGATCGACGATGATCACGTCCGGCTTCTGGTTGCGGTAGATGCGGAATCCGTCGGCCAGACTTTGCGCCTGAACGATCTGCTCGACGCCGGCATCCTCAAGCAATTGTCGGCAGCCTTGCAGGACGATCGGATGATCGTCGATAACGAGAACCTGGGTCATGATAGCTCCCCAACCAATTCTGGCGCTCTTGTGCGCGCTTTGGTTTCAGTTGACCGGAATTTCTACGCGGATCGTCGTTCCCTCGGAAGGCGCGCTGTCGATGACGCAAGACCCGCCGAGCGAACGGACGCGCTCGGTCATGGTCGAAAGCCCAAAGCCCTTTGGCGTCGACGGGGCGATCCCCTGCCCGTCATCGGCGATGGTCAGGATGCAAGCCGCGGACGCTTGCCATCGCCGCCTCGGCGCGCGAGGCGGTTCGCTCCGCCAGTTCGACCGTCAGCGTGACGCGCCTCGCCATGGCGAATGGCATTGGTGATTCCCTCTTGAATGCACCGATAGACGGTGAGGTCGATCGGCTCGCCGTAAGATTTCGCGAGCTTGCCGAGATTGAGGTCGATTTGCGTATCGGGATGACGCCGCTGGAAGCCGGCCGTCAGCTCATCGATAAGTTCGGCAAGCTTGACCCTGCCAAGCGGCCCGGGACGAAGCTTCTTGAGGAGGGCGCGGTTCATCGCCCTCAACCGCTCGGTGATCGAGAGTATTTCGCCGACGCGGCGCGTGATCTCGAAGGACTGCGCCTTGGGAAGCTGCCCGGCGATGGTCTTGACCGATGACGCATTCGCAGCGATGCCGAAGAGGCATGGCCCGGCTTCGTCATGGAGCTCGTTGGCGATCTCGCGGCGCTCCTCTTCCTGCACGGTGATGAGTTGGCGGTAGAGCCCGCTGTTCTCGTCGCGCGCGGTCGCCAGCGCACTCGCCAGCGTGTTGAACCGATCGCTGATGATGGCGAGCTCCTTCACCTTGGATGGCGCCAGCCGCGTCGCGTAATGCCCATCCTCGAGGTTGAGCATGCCCTTGGACAAGTTGGCGAGAGGATCGAGCACGCGGCCGAGCACGACATAAAGAAGTGCCAGAACAATCGCATTGAGGACGAACCAGATGATGGCAAGAGAGGAGAAATCCTGCCAGGCCTCGGCGATCTCGTCGGCAGGCTCTCCGACGATGATGACGGGCGTCGACCGGTCCACCGTAACCATGCGGACGGTGCGCCCTCCGATCTGCGGCCGTACCAATGCCACGAACCAGCCAGGCACGTAGGGCCTAGCTCCGTCACCGACAATCTTATGCGACGTAGCAATGGCAGTGTGCCCCGCCGCGTCCATGAACGAGATCCGAACATGGCGAAGATGCTTGAGCTGGCGCGGCAACTCTTGCGGCGCATCCTCGATCTTACCCTTGGCGGCAAGGTCGTTGAGCGTCGCGGCGACGAGACGTTCGGCAACCTCGAGCGAGGCCTCGATCTCAACCTGAGTGGCCGTGCGCGTGTTCAAGATCGAGATCGCTCCGGCCACGCCCGCGGCAAGAAAGTTGATTGCCGCGATCACGACAAGCACTTGCGTCCGGAGCGGACGGTCATACCAAAGTTTTTGCAACACGCCTTGAAGCTCCAAGGACCCTAGGGTCACACCATCGGCACATGAACACGGCGGCAAGCGCAATTTGCATTAAAATTTAACGTCGTAGGCCCTATCGAGCCACTGCAGGCCGGGCGCCAGGAAATAGCAATGGCAAGCCTGGCAATTGAATTGCCGAATCTTCCTGCTCTGGTTTGGGATTGGGGCTTGACTCTCGCCTTCGCGGCCGGTCGCGACCATCCCGGGGCGCGCACTGGTTAAGTCAAATTAAACAAGCAGATTCTCTCTCAACCGATCCGAGTAAGCCGCCGTTATCCCACTAAGCAGTCTCCTTTAGAGAGTTAAGGCCTCCTTACGTCGAGAAAGTGCAAGACGTCCCATATTGCGGAAAGACATGTTTTCAAAACACGGTCCCAGGACACTTCATCCACGGACCATCTGGAGGAGGAGTACGACAATGAAGCTCGCAACCCTGACCTGCCTGGCAGGCGTTCTCGCCTTTGGTATTGGTGCCGCCCAGGCGGCCACCGAGGGCACCCCCCTCGATGCCGACACATGCAAAGAGGCTTGGAAAATGGCCTCACCGAACGGTGAATTGATCTCCAAGGACAAGGCCGTCGACTACGTGATCAACTACAACATGGTCGACAGCAATGGCGACGCCAAAGTCGATTCCAGACGAGTTCCAGGCGGCCTGCGGCAAAGGCATGGTCAAAGCCGACGCGGCGACCGTGAAGGACATGCAGTAAGCGATCTTTACTGCAGCAGCGAAGGAATTTCGGGAGGGTGCGCTTTGCCGGCGCACCCTTTCTTTTTGAGGCGCCTAAGGCATGATCGCCACGCCCCAGGGCAGCCGTCCCGACCTTCACCGACTTTTCGGCCTTGAGGCTTTCGACATCGATGACGGTCAAATCGTTGGTCAATCCGTTCGCCACATAAAGCTTCGTTTGATCGGGCGAGAGCTCAAGGTGCCAGGGACGCTGACCGACGAGAATGTAGTCCTTGACCTCATACGTTTTCGGATCGATCACCGCGATCGCGGTTACCCGGCCCGAGCGCCACGAACAAATATTTGCCGTCCTTGGTGAACTCCATGCCGACGGGCTGGAGCAGCTCGGGCGAACACCCGCCACTTCGAAGCCGATCTTCTTCTTCACCTTCCAGGTCTTGGCGTCGATCACCGAAATGGTGCCACCGACCTCGGACGACACCCAAACCTCGCTGCCATCGGGCTTGAACTTCGCTTCGCGCGGCCTCGTGTCGACCAGCACATTGGCGACCAGCTTGTAATCGGCGTTATCGATGACATGCGCCATGCTCGTGCTCTCCGAGGTGGCGACGGTGTATTTGGAATCGGGACTTACGCCGACGCCTTCCGGCTCGACACCCACCGGCACCTCTTCGAGCACGTCGCCGCTCTTGACGTCCATGACGGTGACCATCGAGTCGTCCTCATTGGCGATATAGAGCGTGCCGCCTTGCGGATCGACGGCCATCAACTCGGGGTCGGGACCCGAGTCGAGCTCGCGTGTGACCTCCAGCTTCTCCGTGTCGATCACATCCATGATGTCGCCGTCGCCGGCGGCAACATAGACCTCCTTGCCGTCGGGACTGGCGATGATGCCGCGCGGCCGCCGCGCCGTCGGGATGGTCTTGATGACCTCGAGCGTGTCGCCGTCAACCACCGTGACCGTATTGTCCTTCTCGTTCGAGACGAAGATCTTCATCGCGAACGCAGGCGCGGCCGACGCGGCGAGCAGCAAGGCCAAACTCACAGTCTGAATGGGGCGTTTCATCTCCGGCACCTTTGCTTGATTGTCAGTTGGGGAATTTGCACTTGGTCTCAGGCTCGTCGTAGCCGAGCGTGTCGTTCAGATTCTTCTCGTGCAGGAAGCCCTCCTGCGGCGACATCGACACGAGGGAGCGGGCGCCGGCGATCAGCATCGGCTGACGGAGCTGATGATCCCAGCGGCGGAAGGAGAGCCCCTCCCCCTTGAACGCCGCAACGGTGAAGGCGTCGGAGAAAATGTAGGCGCGGATACCGGGAACGTCGGTTTT
This sequence comes from uncultured Alphaproteobacteria bacterium, assembly GCA_963793075.1. Lineage (GTDB taxonomy): Bacteria > Pseudomonadota > Alphaproteobacteria > Rhizobiales > Methyloligellaceae > Methyloceanibacter. The sequence goes on along the minus strand of CAWBYO010000005.1, from coordinate 249,651 downwards.
GCCGGAGCGCGTCACCGCTTCGCCAATCGAGCGCACGGCGATCCAGGCCGAGTAGTCGCGCTCGGTCATGACGCGCTTGGCGAAGCGCTCGAAGCGGTGCTGCATCTGCGTGCCGGCGTATTGCTCATAGGAGCGATGCCAAGCGACCGCGCTCAAACCTTGCGTGCCCACCACCGGACGCGGCTCGTTAACCCGGTACGGCACGTATTCGCCGAAGCGTTCGACGGTATCGACCACCCACACCACGTCGTGGCTGGAGGCGCCTTGCGTCACTTCCGGCATCTGCGTCTGGATTTGCTGATGGCCGGAATCGGTGCGCGGGTTGACGGCATCGAATTTGTATTCGCGCTCCTCGACGACCTTGCCGCCGAAGCGGCCGGCCGCCCGGTTCACCATGGCCGCATAGTCCATATCCGACGGTGCCGTGCCGGTGAGCAGGAACCATTTCGGCCATTTCTTCCAGACGAGGTATTGCGCCAGCGCATCGGCCCGCATCGCGTAGCTCGGCGCCACATGAAAAACGTTGAACCGGCATTGCTCCTGCCGCAGCGCATCGTCGCTCAGCCGGATATTGAAGATGATGGAGTCCTTCGCTTCGGGAAGGTCGGCCAAGCCAAGCAGATCCTCCGCCTCGAGATCGGCGACGAAGATGGCGGGACCGTCTTTGAGAATGTCCTTGGCCTTGGCCACGACGTCGCCGTCGGCGGGCAGGATGTCCTCGACCAGCACGTAATCCTGACCAAGGAAATGCCCGCTCTTGTTGTTCTCCTCGAGCGCGAGGCGCGCACCCTGCACGCCCTCGTCGGTCAGAACCTTGTCGACAAGCGAGAGCGGGACCGGCTCGTCATAGGCCTTGCCGAGATAATGGATGGTGATCTTGGTTGTGGCTGGCGCGGCGCTCTTCCTCTGCGCATGCGCCAAAGGCGACGAGTGAAGCCACGCAGGCCGCGCACGCAAGTCCTGTGGCGTGGCTGAATAAGCGGATCGGGAGGATTGTACTGATTTGCACGGAACGCACTCTGAGCATGGACTGGGCACAGCCATCCAAGCGTGGCGCGTCGCGCGCATGAGGTCTTGCGCACGCCCACTCCGACTCGATGGCCGGATCAGGCTACAAAAAGCGCGCGGCAAAGCGGTGCCAAGGATGCTTGACTACCCGCCGGCGGTTCCGGGCCAGAATTCTTTCCAATATTGCCAGCGGGTGGCGCTACCCTTCGTGCGCAACGAGGCGCCCTTCACCACGGCGTAGAGCGCCGGGATCACGATCAGCGTCAGCAAGGTCGATGACACCATGCCGCCGATCATCGGCACGGCGATGCGCTGCATGACCTCGGACCCGGTGCCGTGGCTCCACATAATCGGCAATAGACCCGCCATGATGGCAGCAACCGTCATCATCTTGGGACGAACGCGCTCCACCGCGCCGGTCATGATCGCGGCGTGGAGATCGCCGGGTCCGAAGGACCGCTTCTCGTGCTTGCATTGCGCCTTGCCGCTCCTTCAGCGCGCCGTCGAGATAAATCAGCATTATCACGCCGGTCTCGGCGGCAACGCCGGCCAGCGCGATGAAGCCGACAACGACTGCGACCGAAAAATTGAAGCCGAGCCACCACATCAGCCACAAGCCACCGACCAGCGCAAATGGCACTGACAGCATGACGATCAGCGCCTCGGTCACGCGCCGGAAGTTGAGGTAGAGCAGCAGGAAGATGATGAGCAGGGTCAGCGGCACGACGATGGCGAGCCGGTGCTTGGCGCGCTCGAGATACTCGAACTGGCCGCTCCAGGTGACGTAGTAGCCCGGCAGGAAGTCGACCTGGTCGGCCACGGCTTGCTGGGCATCGGCGACATAGCCGCCTATGTCGCGGTCGCGGAAGTCGACGAAGATATAGAGCGCGAGCTGCGCGTCCTCCGTACGGATCATGGACGGTCCTGGGGCGAGGCTCACCTTGGCCACTTCGCCCAAGGGCACCGTGCCGCCGCTCGGCGTCGGGATCAGCACCTCGCTGGCGATGGCGTCAGGATTGTTGCGGTAGTCACGCGGATAGCGGATGGCCACATTGTAGCGCTCCCGCCCCTCCACGGTGGTGGTGATGGCCTGAGCGCCAAGCGCGGTGGCGATCACGCTTTGCACATCGCCAACCATCAACCCATAGCGGGCGAGCTGCTCGCGGTCGGGGTCGATATTGAGGTAGTAGCCGCCCGTGGCGCGCTCGGCATAAGCGCTCGTCGTGCCCGGGACGGTGCGGACGGCAGCCTCGATTTCCCGCGCGAGTTTCTCCATCTCGCCGAGATCCTTGCCGAACACTTTGATGCCGACCGGCGTGCGAATGCCGGTCGATAGCATGTCGATGCGCGCCTTGATCGGCATGGTCCAAGCATTGGACACGCCGGGAAATTGCAGCGACTTGTCCATCTCGGCGATGAGCGTGTCGATGGTGGCGCCGTCGGGCCACTCGCTTTCCGGTTTCAGGTTGATCACCGTCTCGAACATCTCCATCGGCGCCGGGTCGGTGGCGGTGGACGCGCGGCCCGCCTTGCCCCAGACGGACTCCACCTCGGGGAAGCTCTTGATGATCTTGTTCTGGGTCTGCATCAGCTCCGCGGCCTTGGTTACGGAAAGACCGGGCAGCGTCGTCGGCATATAGAGCAGCGTGCCTTCGTTGAGATTCGGCATGAACTCGCTGCCGATCTTGGAGGCGGGCCACAGCGTCACGCCCAGAACGACAAGCGCAATTACGATGGTGACCGCCTTGAACTTCAAAGCGAGTTCGATCACCGGCCGGTAGATCCAGATCAGGAACCGGTTCACCGGGTTCTTGTGCTCCGGCATGATGCGGCCGCGCACGAAGACGACCATCAGCGCCGGCACGACCAGCACCGACAGCAGCGCCGCGGCGCCCATGGCAAAAGTCTTGGTATAGGCGAGCGGCTTGAACATCCGACCTTCCTGGGCTTCGAGCGCGAAGATCGGCAGGAAGGAAACGGTGATGATGAGCAGGCTGAAGAACAGCGCCGGTCCGACCTCCACGGCCGCCTCGATGATGGTCTCGGTTCGCGGCTTTTCGGGAGGCGCCCGCTCGAGACGCTTATGGGCGTTCTCGATCATGACGATGGCGGCGTCGACCATGGCACCGATGGCGATGGCGATGCCGCCGAGGCTCATGATGTTGGAGGAGAGGCCCAGCGCCCACATGCAGATATAGGCGATGAGGATGCCGAGCGGCAGCGTGATGATGGCGACCAGCGCACTGCGCGCGTGCATCAGGAAGATCACGCAGACAAGCGCGACGATGAGGCTTTCCTCGATCAGCGTCCGCTTCAACGTATCGATGGCGCGGTAGATCAGGCCCGAGCGGTCATAGACCGCCTCGATGCTGACGCCGTCGGGGAGACTGGGCGCAAGCTGCGCCAGACGATCCTTGGTGTGCTGAATCACCGACAGCGCATTCTCGCCGAAACGCTGGACAGCGATGCCCGAGACCACCTCCCCCTCACCGTTAAGCTCGGTAATGCCCCGGCGCTCGTCCGGCGCCAGTTCGATCCTGGCGACGTCCTTGAGGAGCACCGGCACGCCAGCCTCGCTCTTGACGACGATCTGTTCGAGATCAGACAGGCTTTTGATGTAGCCGCGGCCGCGCACCATATACTCGCGCTCGGAGAGTTCGACCGTGCGGCCGCCGACATCCATGTTGCTGTCGCGAATGACATCTTTGATCTTGGCAAGTGGAATGCCGAGCGCCTGCAGCCGGCGCGGGTCCACGACGACGCTGTATTGCTTGACGAACCCGCCGACACTTGCGACCTCGGCGACGCCTTGCGCCTTGGCAAGACCAAATCGCACATACCAGTCCTGGATGGTGCGGAGCTCGGCGAGGTCTTTTTGCGCGCCGCGCACGACATATTGATAGACCCAGCCGACGCCCGTCGCATCGGGCCCGAGTTCCGGCGTGATCCCTGCGGGCAAGTCTTTCGCCGCGGCGCTCAAATATTCGAGCACGCGCGAGCGTGCCCAATAGATGTCCGTGCCGTCGTCGAAGATCACATAGACGAAGGACACGCCGAAGAAGGAGAAGCCGCGCACGACATGCGCCTTCGGCACGGTCAGCATGGCCGTGGTGAGCGGATAGGTCACCTGGTCCTCCACCACCTGCGGGGCCTGGCCTGGATACTCGGTGTAGACGATGACCTGCACGTCGGAGAGTTCGGGGATGGCGTCGAGCGGCACTTTCGACACCGCGTAGATGCCGGCCACGGTGATAAAGACCGTCGCCAAGCCGACCAGAAAGACGTTGCGCGCCGACCAGCGAATGATACGCGCGATCATTGGGGCTCGTCCTGCCGGCTGAAGGCCTGCAACGCGGCTTTGAGATTGCTCTCGGAATCGATGAGGAACGTGGCCGAGGTGACCACCTCCTCGCCGGTCTCCACGCCGTCCAGCACCTCGACATAACCGTCACCACGGCGGCCGAGCGTGACGGCGCGCGGCTCGAACCGGCCTTCACCCTTGGCGATGAGCACGACCTGACGCGTGCCGCTATCGATCACAGCACTTGCCGGCACGGCGGTGACAGGCGCCGCACCGGTGCCGGGACGCAGGATGACGTCGGCATACATGCCCGGCTTCATGCGACCGTCGGGGTTGGGCAACTCGATGCGCACCGACAGGGTCCGCGTCTCCGGCTTCATCATTTCCGGATAGATGAAGGTCACCTCGCCCTCATGCGGCTCGTTGGGAAAGGCCCGCAAGGTCACGGTGGCCGGCGTGCCGACCGTGATGTCGCCAATGTCGGACTCGGCGAGCTCGGCGATGACCCAGACACGCGAATGGTTGCCGATACGAAACAGCTCGTCACCCGCCATGACCCGTTGTCCCTCGATGACGTTCTTTTGGATCACATGGCCGGTTGCCGGCGAGGCCCAGTCGATCGTCCGCGGATTGGTCTCGGTCTTGAGGACCTTATCGATGCGCGTCTCGGGCACGTCGAGATTGCGCAATCTCTGCATGGCTCCGTCGATGTCCCGGTTCGCGTCGCGGCGTCCCTGCCCGCGCTTGGCGACCAGAAGGTCGACTTGCGCCAACTGAATTTGCGGGCTGTAGAAGCGGAAGAGCGGCTGGCCCTTCTCGACGCGCTGGCCAGTCTTGTTGACAAATAGTTCCTCGACATAGCCGTCGGAGCGGACCGTCACGATCCACAGCTTCGATTCGTCGTGCTGCACCAGTCCAACGCCGCGCACCGTGCTGGAGATTGGCCGCGCTTTGACGCTCTCGGTTCTGACTCCGCTGCGCTGGATCTTGTCGAGGCTGATCTTGACGGTGCCGCTGCTGCCATCGCCCTCGTCGGCATAGACCGGGAGGTAGTCCATGCCCATGGAGTCTTTCTTCGGCACCTTTGAGGTGTCGGGCAGCCCCATGGGATGTCGGTAGTAACGTATCTCGCGGCCGTCCTTGGCCGGCGCCATCTCCGCCGCCGCCGCTTGCGCGGCGATAGGCGCGGGCCGATGCATGTACCAATAGCTACCGAGAGCCCCGGCCAAGATGCCGGCAGCCAGAATAACCAAACTGCTCAGACGCTTCATGATGCGTCTCCGAATCCTCGTTGACGGGCCTCGGCCGGCAAGCGGCAGAGGATCGATGCGTGCCGCGTGTCAGCGCGAGCGAATGCTCACGCCGAACTTCACGGCTTCAGTTATTGAGGATTCAGACGCGTGGAGGCGGTGACGGGGGGATAGCGGCGAGCAATGTGACGCTGTCGGCGGCGCGGGCCGCCTTCATGAGCGGCATATGAGCAACGAGCGCATCTTGCGCCGCCGTCAGCACCGCGGTGAGGCCAAAGCACAGACACTTGCCGCAGCTACCGAGTTTGCCGCAATGGCCTTGCCCGTGATCGGCCTTCGCTTGGGGAGACAGGACCTGCTGGTCACTCGCCTGGTCCATCTGCATGTGCTTTTCGCAGCCGTCATGGACCGACATGGGTGACGTTTCGGAAGAGATGCCTTGCGCGCTCGCGCCCGCCAGCGGGAACGCGGCGACGGCAAGGGTCACGAAAGCGACGATGGTGGTCCGCAAACGGCTCATGGCGGCTATGAGTATGTGGTTGCGACTCTTAAGGTCAAGTGACAGAGCCGTGAGCTGGAGTTTTTTGGCGGATTTCGGACCACTCGGCGAAGTTCCAGGGGTCAGGTGGCGCGCTTGCCGAAGGCGATGATGCCGGCCACAGGCACGACGAAGCCGATGATCGTGGCGACGACGGTGAGCGCGGCGAGATCGCCATAGGCGTCGCGGCCGACCTCGAACCATAGATTGAGATATTTGGTCTGCAGCTGCGCCGCCACCAACGCCACGTTCATCAGCGAGGCCATGAGCGCAAACCAGGTGGCGCGACGCCCCGCCGGCGCGTTGATGGCCACCAGCGTCAGGGCCGGGATCATGCTGAGTTCGGCGAAGGGCGATTCCGTGGTCGTGTCGATGAGCGCGATGGCGCGGGCGCCGAAACCGAGATGGGTTTGTGTCCACTCGTCGAGACGAAGCGTCAGCGCGATATTGGGTAGGGACAGCACCGTGCCGATGACGGTGAGCCACAGCAGCACCTTGGCGATGGGCTTGCGGGTGATGATGTCGGAGAACAGCCAGGCCCCGGCCAGCGCCAAGCCGGCGCCGATCTGCGCGAGCGTGCCGTAGAACGCCTCGTCGAAGCCGAGCATGTCGATGGTGAACCAGCGGTAGCCTTCGCCGACACCGGGCGCCGAGCGGTAGAGAAAGATCACCAGCGCCGCAAAGAAGATGCGCTGACGATGGACGGCGTCGAGATCCTCGGCGATGCGATAGAGCATCGCTGCGATCACCGTCAGCGAGATGAGAAAGACCAACTCCTGGCCGAACGGCAAGCCGCCAAGCCCGATGGTGAGCACCACCGCGCCGAACACGAGACCGCCGCCGAGAATGCGCCAGTCGACGGGCTTGCGCTCGGCGATGTCGAGACGCACGAGCATGGCGCCGGTGAGCGAGATGGCGGGAATGGCGAGGCCGAACAGGAACACGGTCTCGTAGGAATAGATCTGCGCCAGCCAGCCGGAGAGACCGGAGACCGACAGGATGCCGAACCACAGCGCCAGCCGCCCGAGCACCTGAACGAGGCCGAGCTCGCGCTCCAGCTCGTGCTTGGGTTTCGGCGTGCCGTCGGGCTTCACGCGCTCAACCACCTCGGTGGTCATGGCGTCGGCGATGACGTCTTGCAGAACCACGCCGACCACGATGAGCAATTGGGCCGTGACATAGAGGGCGTTCTTGCCGGCGAAGGCGATCCAACCGCCGGCGGCGCCGGCCATGAGCACGAGCCCCGACGCCACCAGGCTGGCGCCGATCACCACATAGACCCGGCGCTGAGATCCCAGGATCGGCACGGAGTCGGCGAGCTGGCCGAACACCATCTTGATGGTCCACGGCAGCGTCAGCCAGACGCCGATGGCGGCGAGCTCCGCCGGGGTAAAGCTCAAGGCGTCCTTGACCCAGAACGCCTCGGCGATGGCCACGAGGCCCAGCGCGCCATAGGCGAAATAGATCATCAGCAGTGGCAGGTAGCGCAGCCGCATGGCGCGGATCGGCGTGACCAGCGCGGCTTGGAGCTTATCGAGGGGCGTATGGTCCTCCGGCGCGCTCTGGGTGGGGGACGCGGACGTCATGGCCGTTCCTTAGCAGCCACGCAGATGAGTCGCCTCTTATCGTTTGCGTTGACCCTTTAGAGAGGCCACCTGCTCTATTGATGGGCAATTGGCGCCTCTTGAGGCTGCGGCAAATCGCTCTGTCTCCGTTTCGTCATGAAATCTCTAAGGATGCGTTCTAACTCAACGCTGAGGCCTGTATGAGCCGGTGCATGATTCGGCTCTCGCCATGAAAGGTCGCTGCACACCGCATGACTGTCCGTAATCTCGAACATGTGCTCCGCCCGCGCTCAGTCGCGGTGATCGGCGCGAGCGGCGAGCCGGGCTCGGTGGGAAACACGCTCACCGAGAATATGCTCGCCGGCGGATTCCAGGGCCAAGTCTATCTGGTCAATCCGCATCACGCGGCGATCGGCGGCCACAAATGCTACAAATCGGTGGCGGCCCTGCCGGAGACGCCGGAGCTCGCCGTCATCGCCACGCCGCCGGACACCGTGCCCGCGATCATCGATGAGCTCGGCAAGGCGGGCACCCGCGCCGCCGTGGTCATCACCGCGGGATTCAGCCCTGCCCTCAAGCAGGCCATGCTCGACGCGGCGCGGCCCTATTGCTTGCGCATCATCGGTCCGAATTGTCTCGGCATCTCGGTGCCGGCGCTGGGCTTGAGCGCCAATTTCGGGCTGACCCACCCGAAGCCCGGCAGGCTCGCCTTTCTGTCGCAGTCGGGCGCGCTGATGACCGGCATTCTCGACTGGGCCGCCGCCCGCGACATCGGCTTCTCTTACGTCGTATCCATGGGCGACATGACCGACGTCGATGTGGGCGATCTGCTCGACTTCCTTGCCGCCGACGTGTCGACCAGCTCCATCCTGCTCTATCTCGAGACCATTCCCGAAGCGCGCAAGTTCATGTCGGCGGCGCGCTCCGCCGCCCGCGCCAAGCCGGTGATCGTGATCAAGTCGGGCCGCAACGCCGAAGCGGCGCGCGCGGCGGCAACCCATACGGGGGCTTTGGCCGGCAGCGACGAAGCGGTCAGCGCCGCCTTCCGCCGGGCCGGGCTGGTGCGCGTCCAGGAATTGGAAGAGCTGTTCACCGCCGCCGAGACCCTGTCGAGCCTGAAGCCGGTCGCTGGCAACGAGTTGCTGATCGTCACCAATGGCGGCGGCGCGGGTGTGCTGGCGGTGGACGATCTGATACGCCTCAACGGCAAGCTGGCGCCGTTGGACGACGATTTGGCGAAGGCACTGGATGCGGTGCTGCCCGCCAATTGGTCGCGAGCCAACCCCATCGACATCATCGGCGACGCGGGCCCCGAACGCTACAAGGCGACACTTGATGCGGTGCTCGCCAATCCGACGGCCGACGGCATCTTGGTGATGAACTGCCCCACGGCGCTCGCCTCGTCGACCGACGCGGCGCAAGCCGTGCTCGACGCGATCCATGAGGCGCCGCATCAACGGACCCTGCCGCCGATCCTCACCAATTGGCTTGGCGCGGAGGCGGCCGCCGGCGGACGGCAGAAATTCCACGACGCCAAGATCCCCAGCTATGAATCGCCCAACGACGCCATCAAGGGCTTCTTCTATCTGTGGCAATACACCAAGGCCCAAGAGGCGTTGATGCGCACGCCACCGAAGTCGACGAGCCGAACCAATATCGCCGACGAGGCGGCGCGCGCAATCATGCGCACGGCGGTGCGCGCGGGGCGCTCGGTGCTCACCGAGCCGGAGGCCAAGGCCGTGCTCTCCGCCTTCGGCATCCCCACGGTGGCGACACGGGTGGCAGGATCGCCGCAAGAGGTTGCCGACATCGCGCACGCCCTGCTCCAGCAGGCGCCATCGGTCGTGGTCAAGATCCTGTCCGACGACATTTCCCATAAATCGGACGTGGGCGGCGTCCGTCTCGGCCTGCAGACTCCGGCCGAGGCGCGTCATGCGGCCGAGCGCATGCTGTCTGCGGACAAGCCAACTTCGCCCCCACGCGCGGCTGCAAGGCTTCACGGTCCAACCGATGATCATGCGCAAGCAGGGGCACGAACTTCTGATGGGCGTCTATGAGGACCAGCTGTTCGGCCCGATGATCCTGTTCGGCGCTGGCGGCACGGCCACGGAGATCATCCGCGATACGGCCGTGGCGCTGCCGCCGCTCGACACAGCGCTGGCGCACGATCTCATGGCGCAGACCCGCATCTACAAGCTGCTCAAGGGCTATCGCGACCACCCGGCCGCCGATCTCGAAGGTATCGCCGAGGCCTTGGTGCGCCTGTCCCAGCTCGTGGTCGACTGCCCGGCGGTCAAGGAACTCGACATCAACCCGCTGATCGCCGACGAGACGGGCGTGATCGCACTCGATGCCCGCATCCGCATCGACCCGGGCGAGGTGGAAAAGGACGGCCCCAATCCTCGTCTCGCTATCAGGCCCTATCCCAACCAATGGGAGCGTTGGACCGAGACGAGCGAGGGCGAGCGCATCCTGATCCGACCGATCCGGCCGGCCGACGAGCATCTTTATGGGGCGTTCGTCGAAAGGCTGTCGCCCGAAGACATCCGCTTCCGCTTCCTGGCGCCGCGCAAGGAATTCTCGCACAAAGCCATCGCGCGGTTCACGCAGATCGACTATGCGCGGGCCATGGCCTTCGTCGCGCTGGACAAGGACGAGACCCAGCTCTACGGCGTCGCCCGGCTGGCCGCCGATCCCGATTACTTAAAGGGCGAATACGCCATCATCGTGCGCAGCGATCTGAAAGGCGCCGGCATCGGCTGGATCCTGATGCGGCATCTGATCCGCTACGCCGAGCGGGAGGGACTGCAAGAGCTGGTGGGCGAGGTGCTGGAGCAGAATACGCGCATGCTCGATATGTGCCGCGCGCTCGGCTTCGAGATCAGCGCCGACCCGGAAGACGTGTCGCTGCGCAAGGTGCGGCTCAGACTCCCGATGCCCATCCGCGACGCGGCTTAATCCCGACTCGACTTTCTTGTCAGTGCCCAGCTTGGCCGGGCAATGACGAAGGAGAATGCGTTAGCGCGGCGTCAAATGCTCGGGCAGGTCGTGGTCAGGCACCTTGGTGAGGTCTTTCTGCAGATCGCGCACGACGAGATCGGCAATCGGCTTGGCCAGACTCTGCTTGAGCTGGGTGAGGACACCGGGGGGCGCGACCAGCATCAATTGGTCGAATTGCCCCCGTCCATGCTCGACGGTGAGCTCCTCGGCGACGAGCTTGATGAAATCCTGCTTGGCTTGCTGCTTGAGATCCTGCCGCGGCTCGACCGCGTGGCGTCCCGGTCCGGCGCTGTCCTGGACTCTGCTCGGACGGTCGGTGCCGAGATCGGTGCTGCGCGCATGCAGATCCGTCGACTCAAAATTGGCGACGGTGTGGAAAAAGCCATTCTCGTCGCGCTCGACGAAACGCGCCCGCCCGCCATCGGCGATGGCATACCAAAGCTTGGCTTTCTTCATGGCCTCACCGGCTATTGGGGGTCTTTGAGCGTCATTATGTATTCGGACAGGTCATTCAGCTCGCTTTTGGTGATGGGGATCACCGGCATGGGGTGCTTGGGGATGACGATCATCGCCATAATGCCACCCGCGGTCTGACCTTCCATATTGGCGATCTCGTGAAAGCTCGGCACGTCGGCCACGGCGTGCGCCTGGTCGGATGAGACCAAGTGACAGTTGGAGCATAAGCGCTGGGCCAGCTCCTTGCCGTGCTCTGGGTCCGGCAGACTGGTCACGGGGCCGGCGAGGCCCGCGCCCGCTCCGAGCAGCGAGAGACCAATGACTGAAAGGGCAAGCCGTGCGGTCATGCGAACTGTCTTGGAAAAAATCATGGGAAGACCTCAATTTATCGACGCGCATCTAACATCCCCCGGCGGGCGGCGTCGAGGTGTCCAGCTTCTTTGGCGTTACGGAGTCCTTATGTGGCTAGCTCTTAAGAGCCGCAACTCTCAGGCCGCCATGGCCTTGAGCCTGACCATGTCAACCACATGGACCCGGCGCGCCGATTCGAGCCGGACGATGCCGTCGTCCTTCAACTCGGCGAACATGCGCGAGACGGTCTCCAGCGTCAGCCCGAGATAGTCGGCGATGTCGTGGCGGGGCATGGCGAGGTCGAGCACGCGCTCATTGCCGGAGCGGCCGATCATCTCGAGCAGGAAGGCGGCGAGCCGTTCCAGCGCGTTCTTGCGGCCGAGAAGGAGAAGGTGGTCCTGGGTCTGGCGCAGGCCGATCATCGTGCGGTTGAGCAATTCATGCACCAGGCCGCTTGAAGCCGTGGCGCTCAACAGGCTGTGCCATTTGAAAGCGACGACCTTGACCGGAACGATGGCTTCGGCGGAGGCGTGGTGGACGTCATCAATCTCGAAACCGAACATGTCACCCGGCAGATGAAAGGCGCTGATCTGACGGCGGCCGTCGGGGAGCAACTGGGAGACGCGGACGACGCCCGAAACGAGCTTGTAGACATAACCGGCAGCCTCACCCTCGGCAAAAATCTCAGCATTGCGGCCGAAATTCATAGGCACGCTGGCGGGGAGAAAAGCCTCCGGCCCGCCGCTCTCCGCGCGCAGTCCAAACTGCGGGTGGCGATCTGTCCGGCGAAGTTCCGCAACGGGGGTTGGCGTCAGCATGAGTGCTCCTCCCAGGAGATTTGCCTAACACCATAGGTACGCCCTGCCGGACGGCCGCAAAATCCGTGATGGCCACCTAAGTGAAACTACGTAGGCGAGTGTCGCGGCCCGCCCGTGGCGCCGGACTGCCGGGCACCGCCGATGGCGTGGCGGATTGCCTCGAACAAGATCCCGCCGAGCAGCGGCTTCTCCACGATCTCGGTGACGCCGGCCGCTGCGGCGCGGGCGAGCACCCGCTTGGTGGTGTGGGACACCATGAGGACGACCGGCATTCCCCGATCTGTAAACAGCCCCGCATCCTCGCCCTCGACCATGCGCGCGAAAACGTCTTGGTCGAGCACCAGACAGCCGGCGCGCAGGCATGGTGCGCTCATGGCCGGAAGCAGCGAGGACTTCATCACAGAAGCGCGTTTCGAAGCCCTCGAGCTCAAGGGAGAAACGCAACGAGTCGGCGAGGACCCCGTCGGTGACAGCAATGAGTATGGTCTCGGCTTGGGCCAAGTCGATCTCCCCCAAACGCATACCAGTGCCTCGCGTCTCGATCTTCAAGCAAACAGAAACCTATGGTGGTCGCGATGGGAAGCATTGAGCTAGGTCAAACGCCAAGTTGCGCTATGTCAGCCTAGCGCGGCCGGCGGCTCGGGCCCGGCACATGGGCGAGGATCGCCATGCGGATCAGCTCCGACAGGCTCTTCGCTTCCATTTTGGTCATGAGATTGGCGCGATAGACCTCGACCGTGCGCGGGCTGATGCCGAGCCCATTCGCGATGGCCTTGTTCGGGTGACCGGCTACCAGCCCTTCGAGCACCTGCCGCTCACGCTCGGACAGGCTCGCCAGCCGTGCGGTGACGGCGGCGAGGTCGCCATCCGGGTCGTCGCCGGTCTGCTCGAGCGCCGTTTTGACGGCGGCGAGAATGGCCTCTTCGTCGAACGGCTTCTCGATGAAATCGATGGCGCCCGCTTTCATCGCCTCGACCGCGAGCGGCACGTCGCCATGCCCGGTGATGACGATGGCGGGAAAACAAGGCGCGCGTTCCCTGATCCGCTGCAAGAGCTCGATCCCCGTCATCTCCGGCATGCGCACGTCAGTGATGAGGCAGCCACATTGCACATTGTCGAACCCATCGAGAAAGGCACGCGCCGAGTCGTAGACGCGCACGGCGAGACCAGCCGAGCTCAACATGAAGGCCAAGGAGCGGCGCACCGCCTCGTCGTCGTCGACGATGTGAACCACAGGGTTGGCAACCATCACCCCTCGCCCTCGTCTGTTGCCGGTTCCAAGGTGAAGCGGAACACGGTGCCGCCACCCGGGTTCGGCTCCGCCCAGATGCGCCCGCCATGCGCCTCGATGATGCGCTTGGAGATGGATAGCCCGACGCCCATGCCGGCGGGCTTGGTGGTGACGAAGGGCTGGAACAGGCGCGCGGCGATCACGTCGGAAATACCGCTACCGGTGTCGGCGACACTCACCTCAACCATGATCCCTGCCCTTCTCGTCCTTGGAGGGGTCGGCCGGAGCCGTCGCCACCAAGAGCTCCTTGCGCTCGCATCCCTCCATGGCCTCGATGGCGTTGCGCATGAGATTGAGCAGGACTTGCTGGATCTGGACCTTCTCCACCATGACCAGGCCAACCCGCGGGTCGCAGTGAAACTTGGCCTTGACCCCTTCATCCTTGGCCCCGACGAGGCCAAGCGCGCTCGCCTCCTCGACGAGCTTATTGATGTCCTCGGCATACCTCTCGGTCTCGCCGTGGGTTACGAACTCGCGGAGCTGGCGAATGATCGACCCGGCGCGCAGTGTCTGCTTGGTGGTCTCGGCCAGCGCGTCGCGCACCTTCGTTGCGTTGGGATGGTCGATGCCTTCGAGCAGTCGATTGCAGCCTTGCAGATAATTGGAAATCGCCGACAGGGGCTGGTTGATCTCATGGGCCAAGGTCGAGGCCATCTCGCCCATGGCGGTGAGCCGCGACAGCCGGGCAAGCTCCGTCTGCAGCTCCTGCAGCTGGCGCTCCGTGCGCTGCCGTTCAGTCAGGTCGCGGATGAAGCCGGTAAAGAAGCGGCGATCGCCGGAGCGCATCTCGCCGACTTCGAGCTTCATGGGAAACGTCGAGCCGTCCTTGCGCTGGCCCGTGACCACCCGGTCGATGCCGATGATGCGCTTCTCGCCGGTCGCCAAATAGCGCGAGATATAATGGTCATGCTCCTCGCGGAACGGCGGCGGCATCAACATCGAGACGTTCTTGCCGCCCACTTCCGCCTCGCGATGGCCGAACAGGCGCTCGGCCGCGGCGCTGAAGGAGCGGATCATCCCCGTCTCGTCGATCACCACGGTGGCATCGGGCACGGAGTCGAGGATCGAACGCAGATGCGCCTCGCGCGCACGCAGGTCCTGCGCATGCCTGCGGCTGCGGATTCGCGTGCGGCGGAGCAATTCGCCGAACCAGGAGATGCCGACGCCGATGGCGGTGAAGACAACCGCCTCCAGGGTGGTTGCGGCGAGTATCGTGCCGTTGCCGAGCAGGAGCATGCCGAGAACGACACTGAGCGCCGTCGCCAGCAGTCCGGGGCCGATGCCGCCGATCCCGGCCGCGACCAGGACGCCGGGGATGAAAATCAGGAAGGATGCCCGGCCGTGGAGCCAGGGATGCAAGCCCCAGGCAAGGGAGCAGCATCAGCAACACGGCCCCGACCGCCGCGACGTAATGCGCGAGCGAGCTCGCCGGTTCGAGCAAGGCCCTCCTGAAGCGCTCGATGCCGCCCTCCTTTGTGCCCGTGTTGGTTCCGTTGGCCACAGGACCGTGCATGGCGAATTGTAAACCTCCGGCGGCGATGAGCCGCGGGGCCCAGCATCGCATTCTTGTTAGTTCTATAGTGTTAGCTCTATCGACGCGCCAATGCAGGCGCTAGTCCGCCCGACAGGAGGAAAACATGGCCAAGAACGATGCCGAGATGCCGGACCACCAGGCCCTGGCCGAGGATGTGCAACGGATCACTAAGCATCTTTCCAATCTTCGTCAGGAGTTCGATGCGCTTGCGGCTTCGGTCGGCCGCACCGGCATCCACCAGGCGGAGAATTTGAAGGCGCAGGCCGACGAGGCGCAAGGCGCCCTGGAGGACGCCGTCCGGCGCAACCCCTTCGCCGCGCTCGGCATCGCGCTCGGCGTCGGATTTCTGCTCGGGATCTTGCGGCGCTAGGGGCTCCGGGCGGGGCGCGTCAGTCAGTGCACCATCAGCACGGGCACGTCGGTGTTGCGCAGGACGTAGAGTGTCGCCCCGCCAAATACCCATTCGCGCCAGCGCCAATGGCCATAGCCGCCCATGACCAGAAGAACGCCGCCGCCGGCCGCTTCGAGCAGCGCCTCGCCAACCTCGCGGGAGCCGAGTTCGACCGTTGAGGTCTCGACCGGAAAGCCGGCCTTGGCGAGGTAGTCGGCCATGGCGAGCGCGGTGGCGTCGTCCTCGCCATCCTCGGCGATGCTGAGAAGTCTGACCCGTTTGGCGGTGGCCAAAAAGGGCGTGGCGGCGGCAACCGCCCGCACCGCCTCGACGGCATCTTTCCACGCGATCACGACGGTCTCGCCGAGGGGCCCGCCCGCCTCGTCCGGCACGATGAGAACGGGCCGGCCCGAGTGGAACAAGGCCGCGTCGCGCGCCGGCCCAAAAAGGCCATTCTCCTTGGCGGCGATGCTCGGCAGCACGGTCATGTCGGCGACCCTGGCGCGCATGGCGACGGCCGGTCCCGCGAGCCCCTCCACGGTGAGGAGATCGGCCCTGACCTCGGGGTGGGCCCCCAGCCTTTGCTCGAACCAGTCGGTCGCCTGGCTTTCCTCCAGGTCGATTTGCTTCCTGGCAACGTCCACCAGTTCCTCGAAATAGATCGGACTGAGCTCCGTCGAATAAGGCAGGCGCTGCAGTGGCGGCGGGCAAGAATGCAGCACTTCGAGTTCGGCGCCGAACCGTTCGGCAAGGCCGAACGCCGTCTCGGCGCAAGCTGCGGTCGTGCCGCTATAGTCAATGGGCAGCAAAATCCTGACGAGCTTCACGGCTGACGCCTCCATCGCTTCAAGACATGGCTTCAAGGTTCAGTTTGCGGGCGCATCCCGGCCTTTGAGGTCGAGGATATAGGCGATGACGTTCAGCATGTCCTGCTTGGGGACGATGATGTTGGGCATGGTGGGATGGCTGGTCTCCATCCATACGCGCAGCGCCGTGCCGGTGACGCCGGCCCGGTCGGAGACCTCGCGGAACCGCGTCGCCCTGGGCATTGGCGAGGGCTCGGCGGAGATGCCGTGGCAGTCGGCACAGACACGCTTGGCATATTCAAAGCCCGCCTGCGGGTCGCCCGGATGCTCGGCTGCCGCAAGGCTTGACGTGCCGAGCACGGCGATCGCCGCGCCCACGAGAAGAGGCCGGAACATAAGGTGCCTCCTTTCCATGCAAAATTTCCTTGCAAAAACCTGTTGGGGCGTCCGCTTTCTAGAGCCAATAAGGCACCCGGGGCGACAAGTTCGGCCTTGATACGGGTCAAGAACGGCGCCGGTCATGCCTCGTTGACCCATCGCAAAGAAGCTGTCGCCATTTCTCCTCATTCTGTCGCACAATGGTCACCCGGCATATTTTGGCCGGGAAAGAAAGAGGCGCTCGATGCAAATTCCCTTGGACGTCAAGTTCCGCAACATGGACCCCTCTCCCGCCGTTGAGGCGCGCATCCGCGAGAAAGCGGAGAAGCTCGAACGCTTCCACGACCGCATCATCGGTTGCACCGTCGTGGTCGAGGCGCCGCACCGGCATCATCACAAGGGCAAGCTCTACAGCGTGCATATCGACATCAGCGTCCCGGGCAAGGATCTGGTGGTGGACCGCGCCAAGCCGGCGAACCATTCTCACGAAGATGTCTACGTCGCCGTCCGCGACGCCTTCAACGCGGCGGTGCGGCGGCTCGAAGACCATACGCAGCGCATGCGCGGTGACGTGAAGACCCACACCACCCCGCCACGCGGCGGAGAGGCCCCTCTCGCCGAGTAGGTTCAGGCCTGGCTAAGAGAGCCTTGCCTAAAAGCGCTTGGCGTCAAGCCTTCCAGAACGCCTTGACCTCGGCGAAGCGTTCATAGGCGCGCTTGGCCTGTTTCAGCTGCTTCGTCTCCTCGGCGGCGTCCGCGCCGGGCTCGAGCGGCGGTACGCCTTCGCCGGTGGCGAGCAAGGCCCGGCGGATGGCGATGTCATTGAGCACGCCGAGAGAGTCCTGAAGGTCTTTCAGGGCCGCGAGGGATTCCTTGCGGCGCTTGTCGCTTTTCTTGCCGGGAAAGGTCGTAGCGAAGAACTCGGTCGCGTAACGCAAACGCTTGGCCCGGATCCGGAGCTTGTGCCGCTCGGTCGAGCTCACCTCGCGCAAGTGCCGACCCTTCTTCTTTATCGTGCGGCGCAGCTTCGACAGATGCTTCGCGGCGTGCTCAGTGGCGGGCCCATCCGCTGGCGCTGCGGCCAGCGCCGTGCCGTGGCCCGCCCAGGCGCCGATCTCGATCCAGGCGGCAAGATCGAGCAGCAGCTTGCGGAAACGGTCCGAACCGACAGCGCGGGTAGCGCAGGCGTAAGCGGCGGCGTGACGTTCGAGAAAATCGCGATAGGCCGCAGCGATTTCGGGATCGTCGGGATGGGCGGCGCGCAGCGGCTCAAGCACATCGGCGGCAAATACGTCGAGATCGCGTGCCGGGCCAAGCTGCTGGGTGATCCATCGCAACTCGCTCTTGATGTGTTCGCGGTCTTGATCGGCCACCACATCGGCGAACAGCGACAGACCGGCGCGCAAGCGGCGCAGACCGATCCGCATCTGATGCAGCGCTTCGGGGCGTCCGCCGCGCACGGCCGCCGTATTGGCCACGATCTGCCGCAGACAGCTGCGAGCGATGGCGCGAAAGGCGTCGATGCAGGTCATGTCGGGCGTGATTTCGATGTCGCCCGCGCCCTCCACGGTAAAATCGCCGCCATCGAGAAGCTCGAACCCGCGCTCCGCCTTGGTCTTGATGGCGAGGAATAGCGGTACGGTCTCGACAAGGTCGCGGGCGAGCTGGAACAGCTCCCGCTTGTCACCCGCCTTCAATTCGAGCTCCAGCTCGGAAATCGGCGTGGCGCGAACGCCGGCGGTGATCTCGCCTTGGTCGACGGCAAGCTCGATCTCGGTGGCGTTGCGGCGCATCCAATATGTCTGGCGCCGAAACCGCGTGTGGAACCGTGGGGTCAAGGCGGCGCGGACTTCCGCGCTAAGCAGCGGCGCCAGGGCCGTGCCGTCCGCCGCGCCGAGATCAGGCTCGTGCGTAGGGATTGCCTGCTCCCATTCGTCGCGCTCGAGGAACTCGGCCTTGCCGCGCGCGGTCTTGATGGTCTGCACATAGCCGTCACCGGTCGCCCGCACGCGCAAGAAGACGCCGGCCTTGCGCAAGACGTCGTCCCCGGTGTCGTAATAGACGGAGATCAGCTCGCGCGTGGTCGGCGAGGCCTCGCTCGCTAGGATGATCGGATGGGAGAGGATGCGGGGCGCATCGGACGGCGCGAACTCTAGCTTGAGCTCGATCTCCTTGTCGTCATGCTCCGGTTTTCCCGCTGTCACAGTTCCGACTCCCGCTACCTACGCTGTCAACGCGGCCGGACGAGTGCCCGCGCGCTATGGTGGTGCCGGGCGACAGAACCAACATCTTACTGTCACAATCAACCCCGCACGACAGCGCGGAATGGGCGCGCCGTTCGTCCTATAGTCGTACAGGACGCTCACGAGGCGATGGCTGCGGTCAGACGGTGCGAGCCGGCCGCCGCTTGGTGATGGGAGGTGATCGGACGCAGTCGCGACGGCGACGTGCGGATGGTGGAGCCGGAGGAGCACCTTCTGGATCGTCCGGTTCAAGGAGCGCGACCTGATTGCGGCCGGCGCGCTTGGCGACGTAAAGCGCCGCGTCGGCGCGCCGAAACAAGCCGCTCAAATCGGTGTCGACCTCCACGTCGGACGCAACGCCGACGCTGACGGTCGCGCCGACTGCCAAACCGTTGACGAACGCCGCCGAGCGGGCGAAGGCGCGCCGCACAGCTTCGGCGATCTCGACCGCCGAGGCGCGCGCGTCGGCGCCCGGCAGGATGGCGGCAAACTCCTCGCCACCCAAGCGCGCAACGATGCTCGTTACATCGAGGTGCTTACCGGCGGTCTTGGCAAACACCTTGAGCACCTCGTCGCCGAGTTCGTGGCCATAAGAGTCGTTGGTGTCCTTGAAGTGATCGAGGTCGAAGATCAACACCGAGACCGGCGTGCCGCCGAGGATGCGGCGCTGGCCGATGGCATCGGCGGCTTCGAACAGGGCCCGGCGGTTCGGCAGTCCCGTCAGACTATCGGTAAGCGCATCGATACGCTGCTCCTCGCTCCTGCCGCTCCTTGGCCATGGACAGCACGATGAATGCGAGGGCCATGCGGATCAGCACCATCATCAGCACGACGCGGGGAAGCCAGTCGCTGGAGAAGACCGCCTGAGCCTGCTGGATCGGCATGCTGACGATGAACGGCAACCAAGACAGGTAACTCAGGCCGGTGATCGCGAGCAGCGCGGCAGCCGGCCAATGGGCGACCAACTGGTCGTCATCGGCGCGCGAGAGTTCGACCGCGGCGGCGATGTTGTAGGCCGCCAAGACCGCGCAAACGAGAATAAGCCGGTGGTCGAAGGACTCGATCAAGCCGGAGTGAGCGGCGACGAAGAAGCCAACAGGCCCGAGAAAGATCCAAATTGGCGCCGCGGGACGGCCGGCGAACTCGCGCGCGGCGCTCCATTTCAAGGCATCGGCCAGAACCATGGCAGCGGTCCCGAACGTGACGAGATCGGCGTTATTGCGAAGGGATGCACCCGCCCCGATTGCGACGCCCGCGGCCTGGACGAGCATGGCGAGGCCCCACCAACCGACGAAGCGGGTGCCGCCTTCCGGCGCGCGCATCTCCCGCGCCCAGGTAAAGAGCAGCACAGCGGCAAGGATGATGGTCACCGCGATGTCCACGGTCGCCATCGTCATCATGTCGAGTTTCATGGGCGCTCGCCGGCGGGGATGGTACCTCGCGGCAAGCTAGCCCAGCGCGCATCACGACCGCCTTTCGCGGACCGCTAGACTTTCTCGAAAATTTTAGGAAACCGTCGCGCCGACAGAAACCGATCAGGCGTCATCGCCCTTAGCGGCCCGGAAGAAGCCGGTATTCGGGCAAAATTCCTGCGGTTCCGCATGATTGTGCTGCGCCAGCCAGTCGCGGCAAACATGCTCGCAGGTGCAGCCACGGCAGTTTGCCCTGGCTCGGATGTAGGATTGACCGCCATCCACGTCGATTGCCGCAAGAAGGTCGACGCCAACGACTTGCATCATGTCGTCCATCGGGACTTTGCGATGAAAGTCGGCGAGGTCTGGCCTGGGATCGCTCATAATTGTCCCCTCCCCCTTCTGGCGCCAAAAAGTGCAGTCCTAGGGTAGCGCGAGGGGTCGCCTTGGCCTTGACGCAGATCAATGGGGCTCAGGCGTCGGACGCCGCTCGCTCCATGCCGGCACGGATGAGGTCGCCGGCCTCGGCATGCTCGGCCCAGCGCACCACCTTGACCCATTTGCCTTTCTCCAAGTCCTTGTAGTGCTCGAAGAAGTGGCCGATCTGCTCGACGAGAATTTCGGGCAGGTCGCGATAGCTGGTGACCCGCTTGTAGAAGGGATGGAGCTCGTCGATCGGCACGGCGATGATCTTCTCGTCGATGCCCTTCTCGTCCTCCATGAGCAGCGCGCCGATCGGCCGGGCGCGGATGACCACGCCGGAAGCCACCGGCGTCGGCGCGATGACCATGCAATCGACGGGATCGCCGTCCTCCGACAAAGTGTGGGGGATGAAGCCGTAATTCGCCGGGTAGAACATCGAGGTATGCAGGAAGCGGTCGACGAACATCGCGCCGGATTTCTTGTCGACCTCGTATTTCACGGGAGACCCGCCTTGCGGGATCTCGATGATGACATTGACCTCGTGGGGCGGGTTCGCGCCGACGGGGACTTGAAGAAGGCTCATGAATACACTCCCTAGGGCTCGATCAGCGCCACCGCGCGCTCATCCAGGGCAACCGTCTTGATCAAGGCGTATACCCGATCGCCCGGCCCGATCCCAAGCTCATCGATTGCCTTGCGGGTGGCAAGGGCGAAAAGATGGCCGTGGCCGTCCAGGGTGATGGACACGCCCGCGAACGGGCCGTCGTCGGTCTCGATGCCGGCAACCGTACCGGCTAAGGCATTGCGGAAGCTGAGATCGCGGGTACTTGGTTCTTGGTTACCGATATTTTGGGTCGACGGCAGCGCCAGGGTGATGTCGGTCGACTTGATGACCACGCGGACATCGCTGCCCTCGGTCCCGGGGCGCCCGACGAGCCAGATCTTGCCGGCAGGGTGGGAAATCTCGGTCAGGCCGTAGTCGGCGTCGATTGCCGTGAGCTTGCCGGTGACCACGGACGACCTGGCAAACCGGCTGATGTTCGCCCCTTTCAACGCGGGCCCCAACGCCTCCTCGACGGCGCCCATGGTGGCGACGCGGCCATGGTCCAGGACGACGACGCGCGAGGCGAGCCGCGCAACCTCGTCCACGGCGTGTGACACGTAGACGATGGGAATACCGAACCCATCGCGCAGCGACTCGATGAGTGGCAGGATTTCAAGCTTGCGCTCGGTATCGAGCGACGCCAGCGGCTCGTCCATGAGGAGCAGCTCGGGCGAGGTCAGCAGCGCCCGGCCGATGGCGACGCGCTGCTTCTCGCCGCCGGACAGAAGCGCCGGCTTGCGGTCGAGGAGATGGGCGATGCCCAGCGTCGCGACCACCGGATCGAAAGCCACGCGGCGGGCGGACTTGGCCACGAACCAGCGGCCGAACACGAGATTCTGACGCACGGAGAGATGGGGGAATAGGCGGGCGTCCTGAAACACGAGGCCGACGCGCCGGCGGTGGGGCGGCACGAAGACGCCGGCTTCGGTATCCACCAGCGTGCGGCCGCCGAGCACGATCTTGCCGCGGTCCGGGCGGGCAAGCCCGGCGATCAGATTGATGGTCATGGATTTGCCGGCGCCCGACCGCCCGAACAGAGCGGTGATTCCGGCCTCGTTCTCGAAGGCCACATCGAGATCGAAGGCGCCGAGCTTGAGCGCCACATCGACGCTGATCTTGGCTGGGGCCGTGGCGTTCATGAGCCTCGCTTAGCCGCTTCCCCGCCAGCCGTCCAGGCGGCAGCCTAGCGCAGCACCCGCCTCCCATGCTGGCTATCGTGGGGATTGCCGGGATCGTTTCGCATCCAGTCGGCGAGCTTGGCGAAGGCGGCGAACAGTTCTTCGCGCAGAGCCAGATCGCCGACGACTTCCTCAAGCGCCCCACCCATGCAGGCCAGCCAGGCGTGCCCTCGATCAGGCGCGGTGGCATGGCGAGGACCGCCCGTCTGGCGGCGACGGTGACAGCCTGCTCGCCGGCAACAAAGCTCAGAAAATTCCGCCTCCCACGACCGCAACGTCGAGCATGGTGCTCAAAGCGCCTCTCACTCCTCTGACCTAACGCCGCCTCATCTCTCAAGGTCACTCGCAATAACCTTGCCAAACCCGGCGCCTGCGGCATCTTGGAGGTTGCGGAAGCGCAGCCACGGATAGAGCCTTCCCGCTCGCTGCCCCGGCGCTTACCCTGGCGCCGGCGTTCTGGCGATTCCCTCCGGCGAGGTTCCATTTGCTTTCCATCTTCGACATCGTCGCGGGTCTTCTCACGCTCACCGCGTTCTTCTCTTGGGCGAACCATCGGTTCTTGCGGCTGCCGAACAATGTCGGCCTGCTGCTCATGGGCATGGCCGCCTCGCTGGTGCTGGTCGGGCTTGAAGTCTTTGTCCCCAACATCGCCCTGTTCGGCGACCTTGAGGACTTCATCAAGAACATCAACTTCTCGGAGGCGCTGCTCGACGGCATGCTGGCATTTCTGTTGTTCGCCGGCGCCCTGCAGATCGACCTCTCGCTCTTGCGCGACCGGGCGTGGGCGGTGGCCACCATGGCGACGGTGGGCGTCGTCATCTCCACCATCGTCGTGGCGATCCTGTTCTGGGGCGCCGGTCAGCTTTTCGGCCTGCCCATCGGCTTTGCCTGGGCGCTGGTGTTCGGCGCGCTGATCAGCCCGACCGACCCTATTGCCGTGCTCGCCGTGCTGAAGCAGGCGCGCGTCGCCAAGACGCTGGAAATGGATATGGCCGGCGAGTCCCTGTTCAACGACGGTGTCGGCGTCGTGCTGTTCACGATCCTGCTGGCCGCCGCCATGAGCAGCACCGGCGACAGCGGCATCGACTTTGCCCATATCGCGCGGCTGTTCTTCGTCGAGGCGTTAGGCGGCGCGCTGCTCGGCGCCGTCACTGGCTATCTCGCTTATCTCGCCATGCGTGGCATCGACGACTACCCTATCGAGGTTCTGATCTCGCTCGGCCTCGTTACCGGGACTTACGCCATCGCTGACCTACTGCATGTCAGCGGCCCGATCGCGGTGGTGGTGTCCGGGCGTGATTACCGGCAACCGCGGCGCCAGCCATGCCATGAGCGAAACGACACGGCGCTATTTGTTCGATTTCTGGAGCCTGATCGACGAGCTCCTGAACTCCATCCTGTTCCTGCTGATCGGGCTGGAGGTTCTGGTGATCAGTTTCAACGCCTCGCTCATTCCGCTGGCCATGGCGGCGATCCCCGTCGTGTTCATGGCGCGACTGATCTCGGTAGCCCTACCTATAGCGTTTATCAGAATCAAACAGCGTTTCGTGAAGGGCACCATTCCCATTCTCACCTGGGGCGGCGTGCGCGGCGGCATCTCCGTGGCGCTGGCGCTGTCCATTCCCTATGTCGCCGAACGGCCACAAATTCTTGCTGCCACTTACGCGGTCGTGCTCTTCACCCTGGTCGTGCAGGGTCTTACGCTGCCCGCGGTGGTGCGGCGCTTTGCCAATCCGGCCCGGGTCAGGACGGACTGACTACGCCCGCAAGGCTGTTCAGAGCATGGGCGGTTCGGTTAGAACGGGGTCGAGGTTGTTGAACCCGAGAGGAATAGTCATGCGATCGACAATTTTTGCGTTCGTTCTTGCGCTTCTGGCGGTGACCTTTGGCGGCACGCCCACCCGTGCGGAAGAGGTGCGCTGCCAAGCCATCCGCGACTCGGCCATGTGCGTGGCGGAGCCCAGCTGCTGGTATGACGCCGCCAACAATAAGGGATGTTTGCCCGGCCCCCGCCCCGCAGAGGATGCCTGCGCCGTGCATCATGGCGAGTCGACTTGCAACCTCAGCTCGCTCGGCTGCGCCTGGAATGCCGCCGACAAGACATGCGTGACCAAAGCTGAATAACCGGACGGCATAGGCATGATCGATCTGCTCAAAGGCTTCCCGGACAATGTCGTGGCGATCAGCTTGCCACGGCGAGGTCACCAAGCAGGACTACGATACGGTGCTGATCCCCGCCGTGGAGAAGGCGCTGAAAGCCCACGACAAGGTGCGGCTGCTCTATGAGATCGGACCCGACTTCGCCAGCTACGACGCCGGCGCGGCGTGGGAGGACTTCAAGGTCGGCATGGAGCACTTCTCCCGCTGGGAGCGGGTCGCGGTCATCAGCGATATCGAGTGGATCAAGCTCGCCATGCGCCTGTTCAGCGTGTTCCTGCCGGGCGCCATGCGCGTCTATCCGACGGAAGACGCCGCGAAAGCGCGGCTGTGGATCACCCAAGCCGCGTGACCCCTATTCGTGGCGCAGCGCCTCGATCGGGTTGAGCTGGGCGGCCCGTCGCGCCGGGAAATAGCCGAAGACGATGCCGATCAGCGCCGAGAAGGCAAAGGCGATCACCACGATGCTCGGATCGAGCACGAAGGGAATGCTCATGCCGGCGGATGCCGCACCGGCAAGCGCGAGCCCTAGCACGACGCCAATCGTGCCGCCCAACAGCGACAGCACCACGGCCTCGACCAGAAACTGCATCAGGACTTGCGCTTCCTGGGCGCCGATGGCGAGGCGGATGCCGATCTCCCTGGTGCGCTCGGTGACCGACACCAACATGATATTCATGATGCCGATACCGCCGACGAGCAGGCTGACACCGGCCACGGCGCCGAGCAGCGCGGTGAGGATGCCCGTGGTCGCCGTCTGCGTGTCGGCGATCTGCTTCATGTCGGCGACGCGGAAATCGTCTTCCTCGCCCTCGGTGATGCCGCGGCGCTCGCGCAGCAGCCGCTCGATGTCGGCTTGCACCTTCGATGTGTCGACGCCATCCCGGGCCGACACGTTGATGGAGTTGACGTCGGTATTGCCGGCGATGCGCCGGTGAAAGGTGCGGATCGGCATCAACACGACATCGTCGCGATCGGTGCCGAAGCCCGACTCGCCCTTCTCCTCCAGGATACCGATCACCTCGCAGGACACGTTGCTGACGCGGATGCGTTTGCCGACGGCGTCGGTGGAGCCGAACAGCTTCTCATGCACCGTCTCGCCGATAATGCAGACGGCGCGTCCGCTGCGGATTTCGCCATCGACGAAATTGCGCCCCTCGTTCAAGTCCCAGTCCTGGGCGACGGTGTAGCTCGCGTCGGTGCCGATCGTCCCAACACTGCGGCTCTCCGAGCCATAGACGACAGTGACCGCCTGCTGCGCCATGGGCGCCACGGCTTTCACACCGTGGAGCTGACTGCGCAGTTCGGCGATATCCCGCATGTCGAACGGCTTTGCCGTGGCGCTGGAGCGTCCGGGTCCGAACTGGCCGGGGCGGACGAACAGCACGTTGCTGCCGAGCTTGGCCATCTCGATCTTGACCTTCTCGGTGGTGCCGTTGCCGATGGTGACCATGGCGATAACGGCGGAGACGCCGATGACAATGCCGAGCAACGTGAGGAAGGAGCGCAAGGCATTGCGCCGGATCGCCTGCACCGCGAGCTTCAGGGTCTCGTAGAACATCAGGCGGCTTCCTGCTGCTGCGTGTCGCTCGCGATCTTGCCGTCGAGGAAATGGACCACGCGGCCCGCGTAGGCGACCATTTCGGGCTCGTGGGTGACCATCACAACTGTGATCTTCTGCTCGCGATTGAGGCCGACGAGAAGGTCCATGATCTCATGGCTCGTCTTAGTGTCGAGATTGCCGGTCGGCTCGTCGGCCAGGAGCACGGCCGGCTCGGTGACGATGGCGCGGGCAATGGCGACGCGCTGCTGCTGGCCGCCGGAAAGCTCGCCGGGCGTATGCTTCGCGCGCCCCCGGAGGCCGACGCGGGCAAGCGCGTCCAAGGCGAGCGGTCGGCGCTCGGCAAGCTTCATGCCGCGATAGATGAGCGGCAGCTCGACATTTTCCACAGCGCTCGTGCGGGCCAGGAGATTGAAGCCCTGGAACACGAAGCCGAGATAGTTACGCCTGAGCAGCGCGCGCTGCTTGCGGTCGAGGCCGCCCACCTCGACGCCGTTGAACAGATAGCTGCCGCTGGTCGGCAGGTCGAGGCAGCCGATGATGTTCATGGCGGTGGACTTGCCCGAGCCGGACGGGCCCATGACCGCGGCGAACTCGCCCTGGTCGATGCGCAAATCAATGCCGTCAAGGGCGCGGACTTGCGCCTCTCCCTGCCCGTAGATCTTGGTGACATTCCGCAGCTCGATGAGAGGCGGCTTACTCGGATCGGCTTTGCGGCGCGCCATGGGCGGTCACTTGCCCGCGGCGGTATCGACGATGACCGCCTGGCCGGGCTTGAGGTCACCGCTGACGATCTGCGTGCGCTTGCCGTCGCTCGGACCGACGGTGACGCTCACCTCTTGCGGCGTGCCGTCGGCGAGCACCCAGACCTTCCGCTCCGGCCCCGACGTCGCGTGCGGGCTCGAGGCCTGGCGCAGGCGCGGCATGCCGGGCATGATTTTCTGCAGGAAGTTTCTGTTGTCGACGTCCTGCGTGCCCGTAGGCGGCGAGAAGCGCAATGCGGCGTTGGGAACGGTAATGGCGTCATCGACTTGCGCGGTGACGATCTCGGCGGTGGCGGTCATGCCCGGGCGCAGCAGCAGCTCGGAATTGTCCGTGGTCAGCACCGCCTTATAGGTGACGACGCCCTGCACCACCTCGGAGCCGAAGCGAAGCTCGCGGATCACGGCGGAGAATCTCTTTTCGGGATAGGCGTCGACGGTGAAGGTCGCCTTCTGACCCTCCCTGACGCTGCCGACGTCGGCCTCGTCGACATCGACCTGGACCTCCATCTTGGCGAGGTCCTCGGCGATGGTGAACAGGATCGGCGCCTGGAGCGACGAGGCCACGGTCTGGCCCGGCTCGACATTGCGGCTCAGCACGACGCCGGTGATGGGCGACAAAATGCGCGCCTTGCTCAGATTGGTCTCGTTGAGCGCGAGATCGGCGGCGGCGGCGGCGACATCGGCCTTGGCGCTTTCGAGCGCGGCCAGCGCGCGCTGATGCGCGGCCTCGGCGACCTCCAACTGCTGTCCTGCGCCAACCTTCCGGGTGACGAGCATTTGCTGGCGCGCGTGTTCGAGCTTCTTCTCCACCACGGTCGCCTCCGCCTCGCTGACCTTGGCTTTGGCGGCTTGCAGCTTGGCGCGAGAGCTGTCGACGGTCGATTGCAGCTTGTCGGTGTCGAGCTCGGCCAGGACCTGGCCGGTGGTCACGGCGCTGTTGTAGTCGACCGTCACGTTGCGGACGATGCCGGAGAGCTCGGAGGAGATCTCCACCTCGTTGGTCGGCTGCACCGCGCCCGTGGCGGTGACGGTGACGGTCAGATCGCTCATCGTCACCGGCTCGGTGACATAGCTGACCCCGTTATTGGAGCCGCCGGTGCCGAAGGCGTAGTAGAGGGCCAACGCGCCCACGGCGACGGCGCCCACCACGAGAATAGGCCGCAGGCGCGGCAGCTTCGTCTTGGGCTTGGCCAGCCCGAGCACCGCCTCGATATCGGCCTTCACCGTGTCGGCCTCGACCTTCTTGGTCTGCACCTGCTCGTTCATCCCAATCCTTCGATCCGCTCGGCTTGCCTTCGATGCGCTCGGCGCAATTTTGGCTACCCGGCTTGGATATGCCTGGCCCGGCGTTTGACGCGCGCGCTGTTGACCAATCTTACCTCAGGTCAAGTTGTAACGCTGTAAAGGACCGTCAAGGGCGAGATTTTTGTAACAAAACCTGGCGCCTAGGCGGCCAGGAAACATTTCGTCACAAAATTGCCGGCGGCGACACATTGGGACACGCAGCCGCCGAATGGGGGCAATATTCGCGCCATAGCGTTAGCGGGCACAACGTCCAGGAGGGTTCCCGATGAACGTGTTTCTGTGGGTCACCGCGCTTCGCATCGTTGCCGGTACCCTGATCGTCAGCCTTGTGTGGCCGAGCTTCTCGCAGCCATGGCGCCGGGCCCAAGCCCATACGAGGAGGATCATGCGATGAACGCGTTCCTGTGGGTCACGGTGCTTCTGTGTTGGGGCACGGCCGCCGTGCTGATCGTCAGCCTTGCTTACCCGGATCTCTTCCAGCTTTCCCGCGACCGGGACGCTACGGGGGACCACGCGTAATGAGCGCCCAATTCAAGAAATACATCACAGCCGTCTCGACGGCGTTGTTTCTGGTCGTGGCCGCTTCGGGCCTCGCCATGTTCTTTCACTTGGGCGCGGACCTGGTGAAGGAAATGCACGAATGGCTCGCCGTGGTGTTCGTCGCGGCCGTCGGACTGCACGTCTTCAAGAACTGGGGCGGGATGATGACTTATGTCCGGCGCCGGACGATCGTGGCGCCTATCGCGCTGGCCCTGGTGGCTGCCGCCGCATTCATCGTCCCGGCCGCTCTTTCCGGGCATAGCAGTCCGGTCCCGGCGCTGTTTCAGACTCTGGAAAACGCCAAGCTCGCCGATCTAGGGCGTGTCCTCGATGTCCCGATAGAGACCCTGGCGGCCGAACTCGAACGGCAGGGCTTCGTGGTTCACTCCGCCGAGCAGCGCCTGGCGGAGATCGCCAGCGGGTCGGACAGACCACCGACGGCGGCACTGATGACCGTGCTCGGCGTGGAGCGGCCCCTCTAGCCGGCCACAGCCGCCGGACCGCGCTGCGAGATGACGGGTCGCCGTCGGCCGCGGAGAAACTGTAGAAGTTCGGCAATCCTAAGACTTCGCGCAGCTTATTTCACGTAATATTGAGACCAATGACGGTACAGCCGTGCCGATAGAACCGCCGCTGTGCGGTCACACACAAATCGTGGAGCTCGCCTCGTGACGCGCACTGGCAACGCCTGGTTGATCGAATCGCCGTTGCCGGACAATGTGCGCACGGTTTCCAACGAAGACGGAATTACCGCCGGTGTGAAGGTCTGGGACAAGCAGATGGACCAGAGTTTCTCCTGAGCGTCATCCGCTTTTGTGACCGCGACCTGACGCTGAATGAGGAGAGGCGCCGGTGACGCAAAGCCAAGACGAACTGGACGTGCTGGCGATCAACACGATCCGCACGCTCGCCATCGACGCCATCCAGAAAGCGAATTCCGGCCATCCGGGCACGGCCATGGACGCCGCGCCGACGGCCTATGCGCTGTGGCAGCAAGTCCTGCGCTACGACCCGAAGACTCCGCATTGGATCAACCGCGACCGCTTCGTCTTGTCGGCGGGGCACGCCTCGATGCTGCTTTACAGCCTGATCCATCTCGCCGGGATCGAGGCAGTTGAGACCTCCTACCAGAAGCCCGGCGGAGAAGCGGTCTCGCTGGCCGACATCGAGTCTTTCCGCGAGGAAGGCAGCCGCTGTCCGGGGCACCCGGAATATGGCTGGACGACGGGCGTCGAATCCACCACCGGTCCGCTCGGGCAAGGTCTTGCCACCAGCGTCGGCATGGCGATCGCCGGCAAATGGCTCGCCGCCACTTACAACAAGCCGGATTTCGATCTCTTCGATTTCAATGTCTATGCGCTCAGCGGCGAAGGCTGCCTGATGGAGGGCGTCGCCAGCGAGGCGGCGTCGCTTGCCGGGCATCTCAAGCTGGCGAATCTGTGCTGGATCTTCGACAACAACAACGTGACCATCGACGGCCACACCAACATCACCTTCACCGAGGACGTGGCGAAGCGGTTCGAGGCCTATGGGTGGCACATCGCCCATGTTCAGAACCCGAACGAGCTCGGCCAGCTGACGAAGGCCTATGACGAGTTCCTGGCGACCGGCGACCGGCCAACCCTGATCGTCGTGCACAGCCATATCGGTTACGGCTCGCCCGAGAAGCATGACACGCCGGCCGCCCATGGCGAGCCGCTGGGCGTGGAAGAGGTTCGCCGCACCAAGGAATTTCTCGGCTTCGATCCCGACAAGAGCTTCGTCGTGCCGGACGGCGTGCGCCAGGCCTTCACCGCCCAGATGGGCAAGCGCGGCGCCGACGCCCGCGTCAAGTGGGAGGCGCTGTTCGCCGCTTACACCAAGAAATACCCGGCCGAGGCGGCGCAGATCGACCTCATTCTCGCCCGCGGACTGCCCGACGAGTGGGACAGCGACATTCCTGAATTCGCCCCTGATCCCAAGGGGATAGCGACACGCGAGGCATCCGGCAAAGTCCTGAATGCCATCGCCGCCAAAGTGCCTTGGGTCCTGGGGGGCGCGGCGGACGTGGCCGGCAGCACCAAGGTGATCTTGACCTTCGAGGATGCCGGCGAGTTCCAGCCCTATAGCGAGCTCGGCGACTATGGGGGCCGCAATCTACGCTACGGTATTCGCGAGCACGCCATGTGCGCCATCGTCAACGGCATGGTGCTCACGGGGTTGCGCGGCTACGCCTCCACCTATCTGATCTTCACCGACTATGCGCGCGGCGCGATCCGGCTGTCGTCCCTGATGGACCTGCCGGTCCTGCATCTCTGGAGCCACGATTCCATCAGCCTCGGCCAGGACGGCCCGACCCATCAGCCCATCGAGCAGATGGTCTCGCTGCGCGCGATCCCGGGCATGATGGTCATCCGCCCGGCCGATGCCAACGAGACGGTGGAAGCCTATCGGCTGGCGATGCCACAGACCCACCGTCCCGTCGCGCTGATCCTGTCACGCCAGGCACTGCCGATCTTCGACCGTACGAAATTTGCGCCGGCGAGCGGACTCGCCAAAGGCGCCTATGTGCTCGCCGATGCGCCTGACGCCAAGCCCGACGTCATTCTGATCGGCACGGGCAGCGAAGTGGCGCTCTGCGTCGCCGCGCGGGATCTGCTCGCTGCGGAAGATATCAAAGCGCGAGTCGTTTCAATGCCTTGCCGCGAGCTGTTCGACGCGCAAGGTGAGGCCTATCGCGACTCCGTGCTGCCGCCGTCCATCACGGCGCGGGTCACGGTCGAGGAAGCCTCGCCGATCGGGTGGGACCGCTATGCGGGCGCCAAAGGCATCGTGCTCGGCATAGACACGTTCGGCATGTCGGCGCCGCTGAAAGTCGTCGCCGAGCATTTTGGGTTTACGCCGGAGCGGGTCGCGGCCGCGGCCAGGATGGCGCTGGGCCTTTAGTCTTTTCTCGCGTTCCGACGACCGGAACGTCCGGACACAACGTGGAGAGATACAATGCAACTCGGCATGATCGGCCTCGGCCGAATGGGCGCCAACATGACCGTGCGGGCGATGAAGGCCGGCCACGACATTCATGTCTATGACACGCATGCCGACGCGGTGAAGGCGCTGACCGACAAGGGGGCCAAAGGCAGCACGGACTTGAGCGATTTCGTGAAGGGCCTCGATAAGCCACGCGCCATCTGGATGATGGTGCCGGCCGGCGCGGTCGATGCGGTGCTCGACGAGTTGACGCCGCATCTGGACCCCGGCGACATCATCGTCGACGGCGGCAACTCCTATTATCACGACGATCTGCGCCGGGCTAAAGCGTTGAAAGTAAATAACCTTCATTACGTGGATGTGGGCGTGAGCGGCGGCGTATGGGGCCTGGACCGGGGCTATTGCATGATGATTGGCGGCGAGGACGCGGTGGTCGCGCGGCTCGATCCGATCTTCAAGGCGCTGGCCCCTGGCGTCGGCAACGCGGCCCGCACCCCGGGCGCCACGGGTGAGCCTAGCAATGCCGAGAACGGCTATCTGCATTGCGGGCCGAACGGCGCCGGGCATTTCGTCAAGATGGTGCATAACGGTATCGAATACGGAATCATGGCGGCTTACGCGGAAGGCCTGAACATTCTCAAGAACGCCAATGCCGGCACGGTCGAGCGCAGCACGGACGCCGAGACGACGCCTTTGCGTAATCCGGAGCTCTATCAATATGAGCTGAACCTGCCCGAGGTTGCCGAGGTGTGGCGGCGCGGCAGCGTGATCGGATCGTGGCTGCTCGACCTCACGGCGAGCGCGCTGCGGCATAACCCGGACCTCTCCAATTTCGAGGGACGCGTGTCGGATTCCGGCGAAGGCCGCTGGACCTTGCAGGCTGCCATCGACGAAGGGGTCCCGGCGCCGGTCATCAGCTCGGCCCTGTTCAGCCGCTTCGCCTCCCGGGGCGATGCGGAGTTCGCCGACAAGCTGATGTCGGCCATGCGCTGGGAATTCGGCGGCCATCTCGAGAAGAAGGCGCCATGACCGACGCAAAGAACGGGGTTTCCGACGCGCTCGTGTTCTTCGGCGCTACCGGCGACCTCGCCTATAAGCAGATTTTTCCCGCGCTCTATGGGCTCGTCCGCGACGAGGGCTTGTCCACGCCCATTATCGGCGTCGCCAAGCAAGGCTGGGGCCTCGATCAGCTCAAGCAGCGCGCGGCCGACAGCGTCAAGGCCCATGGCGGCGACATCACGTCCGATGCGTTCAAGAAGCTGCTGAGCCAGCTTCGCTACGTGGACGGCGATTATGCCGACCCGAAAGTGTTCGCCGGGTTGCGCAAGCAGATGGGCGGCGCCCAGCGCCCCCTGCACTATCTCGCCATTCCGCCGGTGCTGTTCTCCGAGGTCGCCTCGCAGCTCGCCAACTCGGGCTGCTCCAAGAATGCCCGGCTCGTGGTCGAGAAGCCGTTCGGCCGCGACCGAGCGTCGGCGATCGCGCTCAGCCGTATTCTCGATGAGTATTTCTCGGAAGACGACATCTTCCGCATCGATCACTATCTCGGCAAGGAGCCGGTGCAGAACATCCTCTACACGCGCTTCGCCAATTCGACGTTCGAGCCGATCTGGAACCGCAACTTCGTGCGCAGCATTCAGATCACCATGGCGGAGAATTTCGGGGTGCAGGATCGCGGCGCGTTCTACGACGAGGCGGGCGCCATCCGCGACGTGCTGCAGAACCATATGCTGCAGATCCTGGCCTCACTGACCATGGACCCGCCCACGGGCCAGGAGCATGAGGCGGTCCGCGACAGCAAGGCCAGCCTGCTCAAGTCGGTCCGCGCGCTCGACGCCAATCATATCGTGCGCGGCCAGTATGAGGGCTATGAGCGCGTCCCGGGCGTGCGCCCTGGATCGACGGTCGAGACATTCGCCGCCGCCAAGCTCGCAATCGACAGCTGGCGCTGGGAGGGCGTGCCCATCTTCATCCGCACCGGCAAGGTCCTGCCGGTCAGCTATCGCCGAAGCGGTTATCCATTTCAAAAAGCCGCCGCGGGAGACCTTCGGCGAGATCGACTCGCTGGGTTGCGGTCATATGCGCTTTCGCATCCAGCCGGACGTGACCATCGCGCTCGGCACGCGCGTCAAGATTCCCGGCGACCGCATGATCGGCGACGACGTGGAGCTGATCCTCACCAGGCAGCCCGGCGCCGACAGACCGCCCTATCAACGGCTCTTGGGCGACGCCATGCACGGCATCAGCGATTTGTTCACGCGCGAGGATATCGTCGATGCCGAATGGCGCATCGTCAACGACGTGCTCGGCGACGTGACCCCCGTCTATCGCTACGAGCCCGGCACCTGGGGTCCGGACGAGGCTTTGCAACTCGTCGGCGGCGACGGGCCCTGGCTCAACCCCAAGCCGGCATAGATCGCCCCATGTCCGAAATGCATGACGTGATCTTCCTGTTCGATGTCGACAATACGTTGCTCGACAACGACCGGATGAAGCGCGATCTCGGCAAACATGTCGAAGCCACGTTCGGCGACGGCGCAAACGACCGGCTGTGGGCGCTTTACGAGGAGGAGCGCGTCAAGCATGGCTATGCCGACTTCCTCGGCACGCTCGAGCGATTTCGCCTGGAGCATCTGCACGATCCGCGCGCCCTGCTGCTCGCCAATTGGGTCATGGACTATCCCTTCATCGAGCGCCTCTATCCGGACGCGCTCGGCGTCGTCCGCCATGTGCGCCGATGGGGGTTGCCGGTGATCCTTACCGACGGCGACGGCGTGTTTCAGCCCCACAAGTTGGAACGTGCCGGGCTGTGGACCGCGTTCGACGGCCATGTGCTCAACTACATTCACAAGGAAGAAGAGCTCAACTCCGTCAAGCTCGCCTACCCTTCACGTCACTACGTGCTGATCGACGACAAGCTGAAGCTGCTCAATGCGGTGAAGCGCGCCTGGGGTGACCAGGTGACAACGGTCTTCCCTAAGCAAGGCCATTATGCGAACGATCCGCAATCCCTGGCGGGTCAGGAGCCCGGCGGATATCGCGGTCGACCGCATCGCCGACCTTATGGATCACGATTTCTCGGCGTTATCGCCGGCCTGACCAGGAGACACTGCGGTGAAAGCGACGCAAGCACTACACGATCTCGGGCAAAGCCTGTGGCTCGACGACATCACCCGCGATTTGCTCGATAGCGGCACGCTCAAGAGATATATCGACGAGCTGTCGGTCACGGGCCTCACGTCCAACCCGACGATCTTCGACAACGCCATCTCGAAGTCCAACAGCTATGACGACGAGATGAAGCGCCTGATGAAGGCCGGCTATTCGGGCGAGGCGCTGTTCTTCGAGCTGGCGCTGCAGGATTTGTCGCGCGCGGCGGATTTGTTCGCGCCGATCCACGAGAAGACGGCAACGGCGTCGACGGCTTCGTGTCGCTGGAAGTGTCGCCGCTGCTCGCTTACGACACGCACGCCACCATCGCCGAGGCGAAGCGGCTCTATGCGCGGGCGCATAAGAAGAACCTGTTCATCAAGATCCCCGGCACCAAGGAAGGGCTTCCGGCGATCGAGGAAGCGATCTTCTCCGGCGTGACCGTCAACGTGACGCTGCTGTTCTCGGCGCAAGACTGCGTGGCCGCGGCCGATGCTTATATGAAGGGCCTGGAGCGGCGCGTCGCGGCGGGGCTCGACCCGGATGTGCGCTCGGTGGCCTCCATCTTCATCAGCCGCTGGGACAAGGCGGTGCTCGATAAGGTGCCCGACGCGTTGCGCGACAAGCTCGGCATTGCCGTGGCGCACCAGGCCTATCGCGACTATCGCACCATGCTCGCCTCGGACCGCTGGCAGCGGCTTGAGTGCCTGGGCGCACGGCCGCAACGGCTGCTGTTCGCCAGCACCAGCACCAAGGACCCGCGCTCGCCCGACACTCTATATATATCCGCGCTGGCCGCGCCGAACACGGTCAACACCATGCCCGACAAGACGCTGCTCGCCTTCGGCGATCACGGCAAGCTGGACGGGGTTCTGGCGCCGGACGGCGGCGACTTGCGAAGAGGTGCTGGCCGACGTACGAGAAGGCCGGCATCTCCATCGCGCCCTCGCCGCGCAGCTGCAGAAGGAAGGCGCCGCATCCTTCGTCAAGTCGTGGCA
Organism: uncultured Alphaproteobacteria bacterium; assembly: GCA_963793075.1. Taxonomy (GTDB): domain Bacteria; phylum Pseudomonadota; class Alphaproteobacteria; order Rhizobiales; family Methyloligellaceae; genus Methyloceanibacter. The sequence continues at coordinate 213,662 of CAWBYO010000005.1, read as the reverse complement.
AGACCTGCTGAAATCCATCGACGCCAAGACCAAGGCGCTGAATTAGGGAGGCCGGGAGATGGGGTCCACAAAACTGACCGACACCGCTTCATGGCAGGCGCTTACGGCGCATCATGCCAAGATCAAGGATGCCCATCTCAGGCGAGCTCTTCGCCGACGATCCGGACCGGGCCAAGCGCTTCGCGGCCGAGGGCGCCGGGCTGTTCCTCGACTATTCCAAGAACCGCATCACCCAGGAGACCATGGACCTCTTGCTAGCGCTCGCCAAAGAGCGCGGCGTGGCGGAACGGCGCGACGCCATGTTCCGGGGCGAACGGATCAACGTGTCGGAGAACCGCGCCGTGCTGCACGTGGCCTTACGCGCGCCGCGCGACGAGGTCATCGAGCTTGACGGGCATAACGTGGTGCCGGACGTGCATGAGGTGCTCGACCGCATGGCGGCCTTCGCCGACAAGATCCGCGACGGCTCGTGGACCGGGCACTCGGGCAAGCGCATCAAGAATGTCGTCAATATCGGCATCGGCGGCTCCTATCTCGGTCCGGAGATGGCCTATCTGGCGTTGCGCCCCTACACGGATCGCGCGACATGACGTTCCGCTTCATCTCCAATGTGGACGGCGCCGCCTTCACCGAGGCGACCCACGACCTCGACCCGGAGGAGACGCTGTTCATCGTCTCGTCGAAGACCTTCACCACGCTCGAGACCATGACCAACGCGGCGACCGCGCGCGCTTGGTGCGTCGCCAAGCTCGGCTCGGAGGCGGCGGTGGCCAAGCATTTCGTCGCCAATTCCACCAACACCGCGGGCGTGGAGAAATTCGGCATCGACACCGCCAATATGTTCGAGTTCTGGGATTGGGTCGGCGGGCGCTACTCGATGGATTCGGCCATCGGCCTGTCCACCATGATCGCCATCGGCCCTGAGAATTTCCGGGCGATGCTCGACGGCTTCCACGAGATGGACGAGCATTTCCGCACCGCGCCGCGCGGAAAAGAATCTGCCGATGCTGATGGGGCTGCTCACGGTCTGGTACAACAATTTCTTCGGGGCGCAGACGCTCGCCGTGCTTGCCCTACGCGGAGCACATGGCGCGCTTTCCCGCCTATCTCCAGCAGCTGCAGATGGAGAGCAACGGCAAGCATGTCGATCTCGGCGCCAACCACGTCGACTACCAGACCGGTCCGATCATCTGGGGCGAGCCCGGCACCGACGGGCAGCATTCGTTCTATCAGCTGATCCATCAGGGCACGAAGCTGATCCCGTGCGACTTCATCGGCTTCCTCACGCCGTTGAGCCCGCTCGCCGAGCACCATGATCTGCTGATGGCCAATCTCTTCGCCCAAGCCGAGGCGCTCGCCTTCGGCAAGACGGCGGCGGAGTTCGCGGCGGAAGGCTCGCCGCCGGCGCAAACGCCGTTCCGCGTCACCGAAGGCAACCGGCCGACCAATATGATCCTCGCCGACACGCTCGATCCCCGGACGCTCGGCGCGCTGGTGGCGCTTTATGAGCACAGCGTGTTCACGCAAGGCGCGGTCTGGGATATCGACTCGTTCGATCAATGGGGCGTGGAACTCGGCAAGGTGCTGGCCAATCGCATCATCCCAGAGCTCAAGGCCAAGGATGCGCCGAAGCTCAGCCATGACAGTTCGACCAACGCGCTGATCGAGCGCTACCGCAAGCACAAAGCCTAGACGGCGGCCGCCCCTCTCCCCTTTGGGGAGAGGGCCGGGGTGAGGCGTAAATAGAGTCTCTGGCTATGAGCCCCCTCACCCGGCTCGCTTAGGCGAGCCGACCTCTCCCGGCGGGGAGAGGTGAAGAGCAGGGCTCAGAACCGAGCGTCGACAAATCACGTGGCCGCGGCGCGGCCGCGCAAGGCGGCAGCGCGGATGGCTTCGATGTTGCCGGCGTAGTCGCGATCCTTGAACACGGCCGATCCGGCCACGAGCGCGGAAGCGCCGGCCTCGACCACGAGCGGCGCGGTGTCGGCATTGATGCCGCCATCCACCTCGATGCGGATCGGCCTGGACGCCGATCATCTTCGCGGATCGCCCTGATCTTGTGGAGCTGCGCCGGGATGAAGGTCTGCCCGCCGAAGCCCGGATTGACCGTCATCACCAGAATATGGTCGAGCTTGTCGAGCACGTATTCGAGCGCCGTTTCCGGCGTCGACGGGGTGAGGCTGACGCCCGCGCTGCTTGCCGAGCTCCTGATGATTTGAAGCGAGCGGTCGAGATGCGGCCCCGCTTCCGCATGCACGGTGATCATGTCGGCGCCGGCTTTCGCGAAGGCCTCGAGATAGGCATCGCAGGGCGCGATCATCAGATGCACGTCGAACGGCTTGTCGGAATGAGGCCTGAGCGCCTTCACCACGTCAGGGCCGATGGTGATATTGGGCACGAAATGCCCGTCCATGACATCGACATGGATCCAGTCGGCGCCGGCCGCGTCGACCGCGCGCACCTCCTCGCCGAGCTTGGCGAAGTCGGACGGACAGGATCGACGGCGCGATGATGATCTCGTGGGTCATGGCGCTCTCAGCTGCCGGAAATTAGCCCGAGTCGGCGGCCTTGCGGAAACCTGCCGGCTGTCCCCGCAGGCTAGATCGCGGACCTTGCGGTGGGTTTAACTTTTGCCCGCTAGCCTTCGGTCCGAGTTCGCCGCCTCTCCACTTGACGGGACGAGACACATATATGAAGCCGGCATTTGGCACGCTTCGCGTCTATGAGGATGCCGCCGCGCTGGCACAAGCCGGCGCCGCGTATCTCTGCGACCTTGCCGCGGCGAGTGACGGCCGCACGCATCATCGCCCTGTCCGGCGGCAACACGCCGAAACCACTCTATGAGCGGCTCGGCGAGGAGCCGATCAAGTCCCGGCTGCCCTGGGACCGGGTGCATTGGGTTTTGGGCGATGAGCGCTTCGTGCCGCCGTCCGATCCGGCCAGCAATTTCGGCATGGCGCGCGCCGCCTTTCTGGGCCATGTGCCGGCGCCGCCGGGAACATGCATCCGGTGGAAACGGACGGCGTGACGCTCGATGAGGCGGCCGATTCGCTACGAGGCGATGCTGAAGGGTCTTTACGGCGCGGACGTGCTCGAGGCTCGGCCGACCGCTGCTCGACCTCACTCTGCTCGGTCTCGGTGAAGACGGCCATACCGCCTCGCTACTGCCGGGCGAGCCTGTCCTTGAGGAGCGCAAGCGCTGGGTGGCGCCGGTACCCAAGGGCCGCGAGGAGGAGCGCATCACCCTCACCTATCCCGCGCTCGAATTCAAGCGGCGTGGTTGCTTTTCTTGTGGCCGGCGAGAGCAAACGCGACGATCCTCGACAAGATCCTGTCGGGCGACACCGGCTTTCCGGCCGCGCATATCCGGCCGCAGAGGGCGAGGTCGATCTGGTTCGCCGACCGCGCTGCCGCCGGACGCTGGGCCTAGCGCGGAGCGGCGCAACCGGTTCCTTGTTATGAGCATGCCTGAAGCTCGCGGGCCAATTCCGCCCTTCAACCATTTCCTCAACCTTAAGGCCGTTAGACCGGGGTTAATGAAGCCCGGGCCCACTATGGCTGAAACTGGGCCGTGATCGCTGGTCCCGGAGCCCAATCATGCCATCCACGCTGAAGCGAATTTGCTATGTCGAAGACGAGCCGGATATCCGCTCGATCGCTGATTTTGCGCTCTGACCCAGCTTGGCCACTTCACGGTCGATCTCTGCGAGTGCGGACAGCAGGCCATCGAGCAGGTCGCCGCGTTCAAGCCCGACCTTATTCTCCTCGACGTGATGATGCCCGGTATGGACGGGATCGAGACATTTGAGCACTTGAAGGAGATTCCGGAGATCGAGGCGACGCCATCGTCTTCATGACGGCGAAGGCCATGCAGGAAGAGGTCAAGCGCTATCTGTCACTGGGCGCGGCGGCGGTCATTCCCAAGCCCTTCGATCCGCTCACCCTGTCCGACCAGTTGCGCGAGATCTGGGATCGACAGATAGGCGGAACGCGGTGCGGCGTAAGTGCCGCAACTCACTTGGCGACGGCCCCAAACGCCACTGCAATGCCCTCTCTTGTGTGCCGGACGACCCGGCCCGTCCGTTCGCCCAACCCGGACTTGCTCGCCAATCGCCGGACGCTCGTCGATTTCGAGAGCGGCGCCGCTCAAGGACAGATTGAGAACACGGCAGGGATAGACCTCGCCGTCTCCGAGCACTATTTGCGTGGTGCCCCGCTCGATCTTCACGCGCTTCTCACGGCGCAGGCGCATCGCTGCCTGCGGCAGACGATAATGCGGAGCTCTCGAGCGTCTCGGAGCCGCCTTCGTCGGCCAGAACCACGGGAGTCGGCTTGGTCATCGCCTGGCATCGGTCGATTTCGGACTCCGCCAAGCCATGTAGTGCTCGAAGTTTTCGACAGCGCTGCACAGATTGGCGATGTCGATCGGCTTGGCGATGACGAGATCAAACGTCTCCCAACTGTCGGGGCGTGCCATGAATCCCGCGACATCAGCGGTGATGCCAATGAAATGGGTTTGAGCGGCCGCGCCATCAGCCAGTCCTTGTATGCCGAAACCACGCTGCAGACCGTCCATGGTCGGCAGATGAAAATCCATCAGCGCAATGTCGTAGTGGCGCACCTGCAGAGCGTTGAGGGCCTGCGCGCCATCCTCCACCGTATCGACGCTGTGGCCGCGCTGCGTGAGCAGAAGCTTCAACAGGTCTTGGGTAATGATGCTGTCCTCGGCGACCAAGATCGCCAAGAGACGCTGTCGCTTTGCCCGGCGATGGCATGACCATGTCATTTCTAAAATCGATGGCGTTGCCATGGAGCGCGCCCGCCTAGATGGGCCACCTAGGGCAGCAGGGCACCCGATCCGTATTAAGTCACATGGGCATGAACGTTTCGTTTGGCCTTTCGCAGGTTTCCGCGCAGCGGGGTGGATCAGCCAGCTCCCCGCGGCGTTTGCAGAAAATTAAGGTTAACAGCTTCTTAACCACTTCGGCCCTCTACTCCTCTCGTTGCGGGGACGGAGGACAGGCGACTTGCGCCCAGCGTTCGAGCCATTTTTGCGCTGCGCCGCCCGGCTACTCCTAGCCGGCAGCACGGCTTTTGGCGTTGCCGGCCTGCGATCAGTCCCAGCTCGGCGAGCTCAGCATTCCTCCCAGCCTTCTGGCGGAATCATTCGTGGTTGACCCGGATGCCGCCGAGGCCAGTCCGGCTGCGCATATGCAGCCACTGGAAGCGGTCGTCATGGAGGAGGACCCGATCCTTTGGCGCCGGGCCCAGGCGCCACCGAGACACTCCAGCAGGCCCTAGCCGATGCTTATTTGGTCAATCCGGACTTGGCTGCGGCGCGGGCGAGGCTACGCGCGATCGATGAAGAGGTGGGCGTCGCCAAGTCGCGGCTGCGTCCGAACATCAAAGCCACCGCGGACACGGGCTACTCCAATACCAATAACAGCATCAAGGGAAACAATCCCGATGCCCAGGCGAATTTCGGGCCCGATGGCGACATTATCAGCGACGGCACGACCCATCCGCGCGGCTACGCGGTGGGCCTATCTCAGCCGCTGTTCGAGGGCTTCCAGAACCTCAACGCCGTGCGCCAAGCCAAGGCGCGCGTCCAGGCGGGCCGAGAAGCACTTGCGGGTGGCCGAGCAGACGGTGCTGCTCGCCGCCGTCACGGCCTACTCGGACGTGGTGCGGGATCAGACCATCGTTCGCTTGCGGGAGAATAATGTCGCGGCTTTGACCAAGGAGCGGACGAGAACACAAGCCGAGTTCAAAATCGGCGAAGTGACCCGCACCGACATGGCGCAAGCCGACGCCCGGCTTTCGGGGGCCATTGCCTTCCTCAATGCCGCACGCGCCGACCTCAAATCAAGCCGTGCCATCTATGAGAAGGTGATCGGCCACCCGCCCGGCAAGCTCGCTCCCACGCCGTCGATCTTCGCCCGGCTGCCAACCACGATCGATCAGGCCATGTCGCTTTCGGATGGTAGAAAATCCTGGCCATCTTGAGTGCCGTCTATAGGAAGAGGCGTCCCTTTATCGGGTCAATCAGATCATGGGCGAGCTGCTGCCCAGCGTCAACTTGGAGGCGCAGTACCAACAACGCTATGACCTTAGCCAAGTGCTGGACGGTGAAGAGGCGACAACCGTCGTCGGCCGCGTGACCGTGCCGCTCTATCAAGGCGGCGGCGTCTCCGCCCGCGTTCGCCAAGCCAAGCAAACCAACACTGAGTTCAAGCGGCTGGTCGAGTCGGCAAGGCTGAGCGCCCATTCGGATGTGCTCGCGAATTGGGGGATCTTGCAGACCTCCGGCCCCGAAATCACGGCCGCCAGATCCGCCGTCGCGTCCAACAAGATCTCATTGGTCGGCACCCGCAAGGAACAAAGCGTCGGACGCCGCACGACACTCGACGTTCTCAACGCTCAGCGTGAGCTCGTGGACTCGCAGATCGGCTCTGGTCAAGTCGCTGCACGACCGCCTCGTCGCGGAATATTCGCTGGCCGCCGCCGTCGGCCGGCTGGACGCACAGAGCCTCGGGCTGTCGACACCCTATTACGATCCAACCGAGCACTATGACGACGTCGAGAACAAATTGGTCGGCTTGCGCCCGCCAGGGCCACCGGAAGCCGACAACTAGGCCGCTATTACCAGGATGACGGCGATCGCGATGAGCGCGCCGTCCTGGTCTTCCTTAAAAATCCTCCGGTCCGAAGGCCTTCAGGGTTGCGCCCAGATCGACGCTCAAAGGGCCCGCGGCACGCTGACGCAAATTAGCAAAGCCCCGCGTCGCCTGCTGTGGGTTGACGCCCGGCAGCAGCGCGAAATCGTAGGAAGAAGGCCCCCTGACGACGAGTTCGGAGTCGCCGAGTGCCGCGCGCAGATTTTCGATGAACTGGCCACGGACCTCGGCGAACTGCCGGCCGCCATGTTCCGCGGTGATCGCGCGCTCGTTCTTGTAGAAAATGTTGACCAGCGTGAACGGCGTCTTGTCCTCGTTGAACTTCTTGGCGGCGTCGTTCAAGGCCAAGATCAGCTCGCTCGGGAGTTCCTCGAAGCGCAGAGGTTTCTGGAACAGGCCGAGGAAGGAGCGGCCGTACTCGGCAAACCCGCTGCCCTGGTCGGTGAGTTGATACGAGAACACGTCGCGCTCCCGGCAAGCGCCCCAGTCGTAATGCGCATCGCAGTCGAGACACACCATGCCGATTGCCGACTTTGCGTCGGCATGGCCGCAGTTCCGGCAGATGACCATCGTTGCGACCGGCGCGAAATCGATACCGATGCTGCCAAGCTCATGGTGGCATTTTGGGCATACCAACTCGCAGGCCGCGGCGGAACTCCGATTTCGGACCCTGAAAGCCGCAGCGGAAGTGGTGGAGATATTCCTCCGTCGGTCAAGTTCGGCGAACGGCATTTGACGCATGCATCTGCGGGCATGAATGCGTGACGACTCGCAGCGGCCGCATACGTGAAACCGCTCGACGAACTCCCGCTTCAACAGCCCCTTGCCGCGCATAGCGCTCCGTCTCGCGTGCCAACGCCTCCGCGCCGAGCGTGATATTGTAGGAAACACAAGTGCGCGATCCCGCATCGAGCGTCGCCGTCAACGGCTTGCCGGACACGAAGATGCGGCCCAGAAGCCGGTCCTCCAGATCGTCGCTCAACAGCAGATCGCGATGCAACCGCGCCCGGCGTTCCTGGAAACGCCGGATCAGACGCTCAACCCGATCCCGCTCGCGCGGTTCGAGCCTGGAGGCGTCGAGATCGGCCTTCTGCGCCGAGGGTCCCGGTCAAGTCGATCACCGGCAGCGCGAATAGCGCCTTGCGCTGCCAGATCGTCTCGAGATCATGCGACGACAGCGGCGCCTTGATGACAAGCGCGTCGAAGCGCACATCGCCAAGGGTGGCCTGCATCGCCCGGCTGGTGAACCGGGACTCATCCAAATCGTCGGGCCAAGCCAGGAGCTTCTGTCCCATGCCATCGAGGATCGACGGCAGCGGGGCGACAGCGACTGACCGCCGCGGAATCTCGTCCTGCGCGGATGCTTCGGCGGCCGCCTCACGATCGGCGATATCCGCCTGCTCCTCGACCACCTTGCCGACCTGGTTGATGTCGAGGGGCTTGGGCAGGATGTAGTCGAATTTCTCGCAGCCCGCCTCGGCGCTCAGCAGACCTTCGGGATCGGCCGTAATGGCGATCAGCCTCGGCAGCCTGTGCGCGCCGGCTTCGGCCTTAATCGCCGCGGCGACTTGCAGTCCATCCATCTTGGGCAGGTGGTAGTCCAGCAACGCGACGTCGTATTGCTTCTCGCGCAGCGCTTCCAGCGCCGACACCCGTCCGTGGCGATGTCGACTTCATGGCCGCGCTGGTTGAGCAGCAGCTTCAGGAGGTCGTGCGTGATCGCACTGTCCTCCGCCACCAGCACTTTGCGGGCGGCGGATTGGCGCGGATCGAGCGGCACGTCCTTGGCGGCGTGGAACTGATCATCTTTTGGTACTCATCGAGCTGCGTGGACAGCGCGAAGACGGTATTCCGGTCCCGACCGGGCGTCGCTGAGACTGGCTCATATTCGTATGATCGCGCAAAACGCGTTACCAATTAGTCTTCAATGGTTCGGCAAACTTCGGGTCCCTCCGGCCAAGCCATATAGGCGACTTAGCGAAACACCCGATTGATCATCGCGCCCATCACCTCGGCCGGTTTGATCTCGGGCGCCTTGCCGCCATGTTTGCCGCCATAGACAAGACGGATGAGCCGCTCGCGCGCGTTCTCCGACTGGATGAACTGAACGGCGAACCCGTCTTTATAGGCGCGCACGAGCCGCGCCTCCACGTCGAGCCCATCGAACTCCACGCGCACCGGCGCCTCTTGGGTCTTGGGCGGCAGCGTCGCCCTTCAAGCGCATGCCGCCGACCGAGATGTCCGCAACCGGATAGCGCACCTTGCGGCCGCCGATGGTGAGCGTGGCGTCGCCCTCGCTGTGGAAGCGAACGCCGCCTCGAATTTCCGGGCGCCTCGATACAGACGAAGCAAGCCAACACCAGAAGGATGATGTTGTACCAGCTCCAAAAAAGCGCGATGCCGGTCGCATCGGCGACGGGCCGGCTGTCGTCGAGCACGAACGCCCAAATGACGCCCCCGACCGTCATCACGAGGCAGAAGAGAAAAATCCGCAGCATCGGCCATTGCAGGAAGCGCTTGCTGCGATCCCCGCCCTTGGCCGTCACCTCGAATTTGTGACCCTGCGGCCGGAACAGTCCGACAAGCACGGACTTGGCGATATCGGTTGCGATCAGGAGCTGGCTGAGGTCGGCCAGGATCGGCAGTACGCGGCGCTGGGTCAGCCAAGTCATGACGTAGGTCCCGCCGACCAAAACGGGCAACAGGTAAGAAATCGCGTCGGGAACGTAGGCGTAGACCGCCTGGATGTTGAACCACAGATAGGCCGCCGGCACGACGATGGCCGAGAATGCGGAACGCGTGCGTCGCCGACCAATACAGAAACGTCTCGATCAGCATGACGCGGCGTGCACAGCGAAGCGTGCGACGTCGGACTAAAGGGCCCGTTGGGACCGCGGCAGATCTGCATGAAGCCCAACGCCCACCGGCTGCGCTGCGTGATGTACTCTTTGAGCCCTTCGGGGGCGAGGCCGAGCGACAGCGGCTCATTGAGATAGACGGTGCGGTAACCGATCTCGTTGAGCCTGAGTGTGATCGAGATAGTCCTCGGTCACGGAATCGGTCGGAAACTTCTTGATCTGCATGAGCGGCGCGAAGCGCAGCACGGCAGGACGTGCCGCAGCAGATGGCCCCTCCCCAGGCGTCCTTCGACGCCATGACCACGTCGAAGAAGTAGCGCTGCTCGTCCGGCCAGACGCGCGACGAGCGACAGATTTTTCTGGATGGGATCGGCATTGAAGAAATGCTGCGGCGTCTGCACGACGCCGACGTCCGGCTCGCGCATGAGCGCCAGGGCGCGGGTCAGCCACTGGCTCTTGGGCACGAAGTCGGCATCGAGGATGCGCGACGAAATCGGGCCGTTCGGGCAACGTCGAGAGGTGGCGCAAGGCATTGTTGATGTTGCCGGCCTTGGCGTTCTTGTTGTCGGAGCGCGTGATGTAGCCGCAGCCCTGCTGCTCGCAGAGATCCTTCAGCCATGGCCGCCGGCCGTCGTCGCACACCCATAGCCGGTAGTTGGGATAATCGATCCCGAGCGCAGCCGATGATCGTGCGCTCGAGGATGAGCCTCCTCTTCGTTGTAGGTGCAGATGAGGACGTCGACGAGCGGCGGCTCTGGCAGCGATTTCAGCCAAGGATGTTTCGGTCCGCCTCCGCGGTCCGGTTGCGCGTGCGCGTCAGGAAGAAGAGAGACAGGGATACGCCGACCATGGACAGAAACTCGACCGAGGTGAAGATGACGCCGAGGGCGAAGTCGAGCGTCAGCCCGACCGGCGGCAGGGTGTGCAGGACGCGCCAGAGCATGTAGCGCCACGCCAAGAACAGGCATACGGCGATGACGCCGGTACGGGCGACGGTGCTGTCGCGATTGAGCCAGGGCAGCACGGCAAACGCCACCAAGAGCAGAACGATGCTCGGCACGAACGCATCCCAATAGCTGATGCCGGACGCAGGCGATCATGGCGAACGGGGTCACTGGTCCAGTCGAAACCGCGCTTGGCGCGCCGGCTGGACTGGCCGAGCCGTCGAAACGTCACGCCGGCCCGTGCGCCCGACATTGCACTCCTTGAGGGCCGCCAGGCCCGGCACCGCGACGGTGACGTGGTACGGCTCGCGCCGCATTGCCGTCTGCTCGATGGCAAAGTTTGAACCGGCCGGCGTGAGACCTGTCAGGGAAACGACCGTGCCGGGATACTCGTGGCTCTCGCCGCGCATTTGGAACGTCGCCGGCTGCCCAATCCAAAGTTCGTTGTAGTCGGATTCGCTGACCGTCGCGGTGACAACGGCGCCGCCGCAGTCCAGACGCGCAACAGGTCCTGTCCTTCTTGCGACCTTCTCGCCGTTGGCGGTCAGCACCTCCCAGATGCGGCCGCTGACCGTGGCCGTGACCTCGGCTTCGGCCCGCCTGGCGAGTGCGGCGGTCTCGGTGGCGAGCTCCTTCTCGAGGATAGGCTCATGCGCTCGTGCGTTCCTCGACGTTGGCCGGCGAGGTCGGCGATCTGCTGGCCCACCTCGTCGAGGTGCTGGGCCGACCGAGGACGGTCGTTGTAGCTATCGCCGATGAAAAGTCCTTTGCGTGCGCCTTCGAGCTCGACTTGATTGCTCTGCTGCCGCTTGTGTACGCCTTCGATGTTCGTTTTCGCCACCTTGAAGTCGCGCTCCGAGTGCAGCAGCGCGCTGACCGTTTGAAATCCCTCTGCTCGCGAGCTGTCCTTGTCTCGATTAGTAGGACTTCTTCGCATCTTCGTATTGCGCCTGGGCGGCGTTGAGCTCGAGCTCGAGCTCCCCGGCGCGCGCTTCGAGCTGACGAACTCGGCCCGTCTGAAACGCTTCGCTCTTGCGCAACGAAGACCGGCCTCGATTTTCTTCAATTCCTCGGTGCGCTGCTCCAGCGCGGCCAATTCCGCGCGCAGTTGGTCGATCGTGCGGCCCAATTCGTCGATCCCCTGCCGGTCGGCCCGCGTGTTGGTCACGCGCAGCAACGCTTCGCCGGGCTCGACGCGCGTTCCCACCGCGATGGCTGGGGCAACGATGACGACGCTCCCATCGATAGGCGCCCGCAGGTTTATGAGGCGGGCATTGATGGTGGCCTCCGCGCTCGTCACCGATAACAGGCGCGAGAGCGGTACCCATGCCAGCGCCACCGCCACGACGAGCGCCAGCAGCGATTTGATGATCTTGCTTGGCGGGATGTTTTTGAGTGAGGCAGCCGACCAAACCGGCCGCGTCTTGGGCGCGGACGGCTCGCTTGGCGGCGGCGACAGTGGCGCATCGGGGATCGCACGCGCGCGAAACTCCTCATTGAGGCGAACCAGCCGCTCGAGTGCCTCCGCTTCCGCCGCTTTCTCCTGCGAACGGGCCATGCTCGCGGGCTGGGGCGATGGCTCATCCGGCCGCGCTTGCGCCCAGAGGTCTTCCGCCGTGGCCGTAGCCCTCGGTGAGTCGAGCTGATGGATTGGACTGCGATGTCGCGCGCCGCAACGCCCATAGGTCGGCGGCCTCCGGCCGGAGATGGTCGTCCGGTTCCGACAGAGCCTCGGCCCACTTGTCGAGATCTTCCGGCAGCTCATCCTCTTGATCTGCGAAATCTTCCGACGCGGGAAAATCGTCCAGGACGTCTTCTGGCGTGGACGCGTCCGCCGCCTCAGCATGCGCTTGGACCATCTCGGATGCCGGCACAGATCCGGCCTCCGGCGCGGCGTTACCATTGGCGTCGCTCGCCGGATCTTCGGACGGCTTTGGCGGTCTCAGTTCGTAATCCGTCGGAGACATGGTCTGCCCTGCTAACCGGACCTTCCGCAGGTGAACTCTCGTACCGCTTCGATCCAGAGCTGTTTCGCGTATGACGCCAGTGGTAGCAGGGTGGGCGTTAACGCTAGGCGAAAGGCGTTCTCCCGACCGTCCGGGTTGCTTAAAGAAAACCTAAAATTCGATGCAAATTGGTGTGGAGCCCCAGGCCAAAAATGACGGCGCTCTGGGCATTTCACTCGAGATAGCGCTTCAGCACCTTCATATAGTTCGTATCGGGACCCGAAAGGTCAGGCGGCTCGAGACGGAAGATATAGGACGGCTCCCACCAAAGCCCCCCGCCCCACGCGGTCCAGCCGTCGAACACGCCCGAGCTTTCCGCCGCGTCCAGCAGCGCCGGCAGCTCGACTCCGCATTGCTCCTGTCCGGGTACCGCAGGGTCGCCGCCGGCAAACTCGCCGAGGAAGCCGCGGCGGCCGTCCGCCTCCTGCGCCCAAGCGATAAAGGCGTCGAGCCGTTGCGATCCGGCACCGGCAATGCAATCGCCGTGGGTGCCGGAGCTGTCGGCGTCGAGATATTGATGCACATCGAAGGCGAAGTTGTCGGCCGGGTCGGTGAAATTCGCCATCTGCGCCGCGTTGCCGCTCGACACCCAGGAATGGGCGCCGGTGTAGGCGGTGCCGGGCACCAGCAGCCGATTGCGGGCGCCGGTGGCACGAATGGCATTGGTGACCGACTGGGCCGCCGCCTTCCAGTCGGCGGGGCTGAGTCCTTCCGGCTCGTTCATGAGGCCGAACCAGACGCGATCATTGTCCTTGAAGGCATTCGCCAGGCGTACCCATAGATCCTCGAGCGCCGCGGCGGGCAGCGCCTTGCTGCCGATCTTGGCTGGGACCGTATCGACAGTCCTGCCGCCATATTGATGCAGATCGAGCACGGCGGTCATGCCGCGATCGGTGATCCATTGAACCACCTGCTGGATGCGCTCGAAATCTCCCGTCCCGTCACCGAGACTGTCGAGTTCACCGTAAACGTTGTGCTGGATCCGCTCCCACCGAATGGGAACGCGCAGGACCGAGAAGCCACGGTCGGCGTAATAGTCGATCTCGGCCTTGGTCGGATATGTGTAGTCGATCCCGTAGGTCCCCGGGACCTCGCCGAAGTCTCCGCCCGAAACATTGGCGCCGCGCAACATGGCGGGAGCGGGCGTGCTCTGCGCGTGGGTCGGTGCGACCATGCCAAGCTCTCCACTCACGAAGACCGCCGCCGCCAGCGATGTGACGACGAATGGCCAGCGATGTGAACGGTTGAACACGGGGATGCAGCTTACTCGGCCGCCTGCGGCGGGGCCGCATGGCTGGTCCGCTGCGCCCAGCGTTCTCGACGCCGCCGCACCGAAGCAGCCACGTTGTCTCCCAGCATCAGGAGGCACGGAGTGAGAACCAGCGTCAGCACGGTGGCGAATGTCAGTCCCCCGGCGATGGCGCTGGAAAGCTGTGTCCACCATTGCGTCGACGGCGCGCCGATGGAGATGTCCTGCCCAATGATGTCGATGCTGAGCCCGAACACCATCGGCATGAGGCCGAGAACCGTGGTGATGGAGGTCAACAGGACCGGGCGCATGCGCTGGGCCGCGGTGCGCAGGATGGCTTCCTTGGGCGCCAGTCCATGCGCCTTCATGTCATTATAAGTGTCGATCAGAATAATATTGTTGTTCACGACAATTCCGGCGAGCGCAATGAGGCCGATGCCGCCCATGACGATGCCGAATGGCTGGCCCGTAACAAGCAGGCCCAACATGACGCCGGCCGTGGAAAAAATTATCGCGCTCAACACCAGCGTCGTTTGATAGAAACTGTTGAACTGCGTCACCAGGATCGCGGTCATCGCAAAGATGGCGATGACAAAGGCTTTGAGAAGAAAGTCCCCCGCCTCGCGCTGGTCTTCGTCCTGCCCCTTGAAGCGCACGGTCACCGCCGGATCGAGATCGGCCGTGGCCACAGCCGCCTTGAGCTTGCGCACCTGATCGTCGACCAACAGACCTTCGGCCACATCCGCCTGAATGGTAATGACGCGGCGGCTGTCGGTCCGGTTCAAGTTGCCGGTCTTCTGCGCCGGTTCAAAACTGACGAAGTTGCCAATCGGCACTTGGCCCTTGCCGGTGGGCACGCGAAGCCGGTTGAGCTGCTCCAGATTGCGCTCGGCAAGCGGAAAGCGCAGGCGGATGTCGACCTCCTCATCGGCATCGTCGGGACGGTATTCGGCGACCTTGATGCCATTGGTGAGCATGGTGACGGCATCGCCAAGCACGGCGACATCGGCGCCGTTGCGGGCCGCCTTCTCCCTGTCGACCTTGAGCCGCCACTCGATACCGGGCAGCGGACGGCTATCCTGCGCGTCGACGAAGCCGCCGATCTGCTGCATCAGCAGACGCAGCTTCTCCACCGCGCCCGGCATCTTCGCCGGGTCGCGAGATGACACGAGCAACTCCACCGGCTTGCCGGCAGACGGTCCGCCTTCCTGCTTACGCACTTCCAGGATGATGCCGGGAATATCGGCCGTGCGGGAGCGAACCTCCTTGAGAATTTCCGATGCGGGCGGCCGGGTGCGCCAATTGGTGAACTCGAACTGGACAATGCCGACAACATCCTCGGCAGAGCCCGTCTGCGACGGCTGTCCGCCTGCTCCCATGGTCCTGGCATAGACCGTCTTGAAATAGGGCATGGCCAAGAGCCGCTTCTCGACCTTGCGCACGACCGCGTCCATCTCCTTGATCGACAGATCGCCGCGCGCGCGCACTTGGACCTGCGCCAGGTCGGGCTCCACGTCGGGAAAAAATTCAACGCCGCGGCCGAACATGCCAAACGCCACATAGGTGCCGATCAACAAGGCAACGGCCACGCCGAGAATTTTTGCCGGATGCGACAGCAGCCGCTTCAGCGTGCCGAGGTAAAGGCCCGCGGGCCCGCCGATCGTGTCGAGGTCGCCATCTTCGGCGGCCTTGATGGCGGCCAGCAATTTGCCGTCATCCTTGTTGGGGCGGCCGATGATGCCGCCGAGCACCGGAATGAATATGAGCGCCATGGCCAGCGAGGCCGCGAGCGTCACAAGCACCGTGATCGGCAAGAACTTCATGAACTCGCCGACGATGCCCGGCCAGAACAGGAGCGGCAGGAAAACGACCAGCGTCGTGGCGGTCGAAGCGGTGACCGGCCAGGCCATGCGCTTGGCGGCCTCGGCATAGGCCCGCTTGCGGTCCTGGCCTTCGGCCATTTTGCGGTCGGCGAGCTCCACAGTGACGATGGCGCCGTCCACCAGCATGCCGACCACCAGGATGAGGCTGAACAGCACGACAATGTTGAGGGTGAGACCCATTCCGTAGATGACGAGGATGCCGGCGAGGAACGATCCGGGGATGGCCAGTCCGACCAGAATGGCCGGCCGCACGCCCATGGCGGCGACGATGACGATCATCACCAGCACGATGGCGGCGATCACATTATTCTGCAGGTCGCCGAGCATGTCGCGAATCTGCTCGGACTTGTCTTGCATGAAGCTGACATTGACGCCGGCCGGCCATGTGGCCTTCTCCGCCGTCACGACCTCGCGAACACTGGCGATGGTTTCGATAATGTTCGAGCCGACCCGCTTCTTGACCTCGAGCGCCAACGCGGGCTTCCCGCCGACGCGCGCGAAGCCTTGCGGATCCTTGTAGGTCCGGCTGACGGAGGCGACGTCACGGAACTTGACCACGGTATCGCCGACGACCTTGACGGGCAGGTCGAGCACATCGTTGATCTCCTCGATGACGCCCGGCACCTTGAGGACCATGCGGCCGGCAGCGGCTTCCAGCGCGCCCGCGGCCACCAGCCGGTTGTTGCGCTGGACCGTGCTTAGAATGTCCGCGAACGAGACATTGTAGGTTTCGAGCACCATGGGATCGACGATGATCTCCAGCAGCTCCTCTCTGTCGCCGCCGATATCGACCTCGAGCACGCCGCTAAGGCCTTCGATCTTGTCCTGCAGATCGCGAGCGATGTTGACCAGCGTGCGCTCCGGCACATTGCCGGAGAGGCCGACGGTGAGGACAGGGAACAGCGCCACGTTGACTTCGTGAACGCGGGGCTCGTCGGTGTCTGGCGGCAGCTCTGCCTTGGCGATATCCACCTTCTCGCGCACGTCTTGGAGCGCCTGATTGGCGTCGAAGCCCGCATCGAATTCGAGTGTCACCGAGCCGTAGCCCTCGGCGCTGACAGCGCGCATCTCCTTGATGCCCTCGATGGACTGAAGCTCTTTCTCCATCGGGCGAATGAGGAGGCGCTCGGAATCCTCGGGCGAAATGCCCTCAAAGGTCATCGAGACATAGATGGTGGGAATTGGAATATCGGGCTCGGATTCCTTCGGGATCGACATATAGGCAACCGCGCCCATGACGATGATCATGACGAAGGCCAGCGCCACCGTGCGGGTGCGCGTGAACGCTGCGTCGATAATGGCATTCATCGCGCGGCCGTCGGGTCTTTGATGCTGCTCGTGGGGACGAGAGCAGCGGCTTCCCGCGACCCATCGGGCGCAACCTTGCCTTCTTCCTCGGCGACGACAACCTCTTCACCGATCTGAACGAAGCCGTGGCCAAGCGTAATGATGCGGGCATGGGCCGGCAGGCCGGTGATCCAGGCGCCGTTGACATCCGACATAACGATCGAGGCCGTATGAAAGACGACGCGGTTGTCCTCGTTGACCGTCTTGACGCCGAGCTTGCCCTCGTCATTGAGCGACAAAGCCGCCGGCGAAACAAAATGCGCCATCACCGTGCCCGTGGGGATCTTTGCCTCGGCACTGATGCCTGAGGGGATCTCACCGTTCGGATTGGGAAGCTCCACCTCGACGCGGAACGTGCGGGTGCCCTCGTCCGCGCGGGCGGCGATATAGCGGATTTTGCCTTCGCGCTCTTGGCCGGTGGCGAATTTCAGGGATGCGGCCTGGCCGACCTTGAGACTGGAGATATTCTGCTGCGTGATCCTGAGGCTGACGACCAGCGGATCGTTGTCGACAATCGTCGACACCTCGCCGTTGATATCGACATAGGCGCCGAGCTCGACCGGGCTCGACAGCACGACGCCTTCGAACGGCGCTCTGATATCGATGTGCTCAAGCTCGATGCGCGCCTGCTCCAGTTCGGCCTTTGCCGTCTCGAGCGCGGAGAAGATCTGGTCTGCTTGGCGCTGTGTCTGATAGCCTTTCTTGCCGAGGGTTTGGGACGCCTCGAAGGCGCTTTGCTGCTCGCGCACATGTGCCTGGGCACGGTCGATCCGCGCCTGACGGTCGTTCGCCTCCAGCCTGACGATGATATCGCCGGCAGCGACAACGGCGCCCTCGTCCGCCAGAATTTCGGCGACCTGCCCCGCGGTCTCGGCGCGGATGGTCACGGTCCGGTTCGGCTCCGCCTGACCTTGGGCAATGATGAACTGTTCGACCGGTCTGGCGTCCTCGGTCCGGACGGCGACGGTCATCGGCGCGACGGTGTCGGCGACAGCCGGCGCGGCGGCGGTTTCCTTGCCCGCGGACTTGACGAAATAGCCGCCGAATACCCATGCGGCGATGCCGAGGGTGAGACTAGCGGCAATGATATACGACTTGTTCAAAGCCCAACGCTCCAACTTAGCTGCCGCTGTACTCGTCCGTCTCGGCCGGTGCGGGTGCCCGCTTGTGGCGGACTGAGATTTGTCGTTTCGCGTCCGACGCGCCGATCACATTCACGAAGCTGTGGATCAACGCTTCATAGAAGGCATCGAGCTCCGCAAGCCTCTCTTGAGCCCCCGCCATGTCAGGCGGGAGCCCTGCTTGAGCCCCATGAACCACCTCACGCGCGCGGTGCATCCGTTCCAACAGGCCGCGCAACATCCGTGCATAAGGCTGGCGGCTCAGCCTGAAATAATCCTGCCGATCGCCAGGCGTGGCCG
This sequence comes from uncultured Alphaproteobacteria bacterium, assembly GCA_963793075.1. GTDB lineage: Bacteria > Pseudomonadota > Alphaproteobacteria > Rhizobiales > Methyloligellaceae > Methyloceanibacter. The sequence continues at coordinate 195,277 of CAWBYO010000005.1, read as the reverse complement.
TGCGCTCGATTACGCCCAGGTCTTCCAGCAGCCGCGTATTGGTGCTGATGCTGGCCCGGCTCACGCTTAGGCGTTCGGCCAATTCGGCAAATCCGAACGGCCCCCCATGCACGATCATCAGGCCAAGAATGCGGCCAGCAATGCGAGGCTTACCGTCGGCTTGGGTGATGAGGCCCATCCGCTCGACGAATTCGGCGATGGCATTTTCAGTGTCGCTGTCCATGCGCAACCATATGTTCCATCTTGTTCATTCAGTCAATACTGAACAAGGTTGCCGGAGCGTTGCCGCACGGCGCGGCGGCCATTTTATCGATATCTGTGGGCATTTGGAGGCTGGAAAGGGGGCGGGAAAGCGGACGGAAGACACGCCCGGCACCCTAATCACCTCACCTATGGACCTTCCGACCTATGGCCCTCCCGACCTCGGGCTGATCCTCGACGATCTGGAGCCGGGAGGAATTGGCGCGGCGATGACGCTCGCTCCCATATACATGGTCGATCAAAATCCGGGTCACTCAGGCGCGACCGTCTCCGCGGGTGCAGGCCGGGCTCACCGACGACATCACTTGGCCTCGCCAGTCGTTCCTCCGGGCCTAGCCGAACTTGAACGAGACGCCGTAGCCGCCGCGCGGATAGTTCCACTCGATATCGCCGGTCGCCTCAGCGATGACACGGAAGGTGCCGCACTCGACGCAGCCATCCGCCGTGATCTCCACCTGGCCCTTGTCGTTCAGCTCGTAGCAGCGGTGCGCCGATCGAACAGATCCCGTCCAGCAAGGCCGGCTCCTTCTTGGCCCGCTTTGGCCGCGCCGTGTCGAGCATCACGAGTAACTCTTAGGGAGTAGGGAAACACAGTCGACTTTGGGCTCCGCGATTGGCAGTATCGCGCGAATGAACTCTCGCAGGCCTGGAGGCGAGGTCGACAATGCTTAAAGAGGTCGTCGTCAAAACCACTTGCGCGCGTGACTGCTACGACGCCTGCGGCATCGCCGTGTACAGAAAGGACGGGGTCATCACCAAGGTTCTCGGCGATCCCGATCATGCGGTTTCGCGGGGAAAGCTATGTGGAAAATGCGCCATCGCCTATAACGGCGCGTGGCGCGATGACACCCTCCGGCTCAAGAGTCCTCTGCGGCGTGCCGGCGCAAAAGGCAGCCAGAGCTTTGTCGAGATCTCCTGGGAGGAGGCTCTCGCCGAGATCGCCGCGCGCTTCCGCGAAGTGATCGACGCGGGCGACGCCCACAAGATTCTGCATACACATTATACGGGCACCGTGGGTTTGATCGGGATCGCCTTCCCGCTTCGCCTCTTCAATCGCATGGGCGCTACCGAGGTCGATCCAGACACCGTGTGCAATAAGGCGGGCCATGTCGCGCTGGAGCTCGCATTCGGTACGTCGCTCGAGGGTTTCGACCCGCGCACCGCCAAGGACGCGCGGACGATCCTGATTTGGGGCGCCAATCCATCGCATTCGGCGCCGCATCAAGACACGGTCTTCGTGAAGGACGCGGCGCAAGCCGGCGCCAAGATCATCGTCGTCGATCCGATCGGCCACGACACGGCGACATCGGCGGACATTCACCTCAAGCTCCGTCCGGGAACGGACGCGGCGCTCGCCTTTGCCTTCCTCAATGTGATGCGCGACAAGGGATTGGTCGATCAGCGGTTTCTGGACGAGCACGTGCTCGGCGCCGAGGAGCTTGAGGCAGCCATCGACAGCATGCCGGCCTCCAAGGCGGAGGAAGTGTGTGGCGTGCCGGCCGACGTGATCGAGGCGGCGGCGACCGCCTATGCGACCGGCCCTTCCCTGCTCTGGCTCGGCCAAGGCGTGCAGCGTCAGCCGATGGGTGGCAACGTCTTTCGTGCGCTCGCGGCGCTGGTCGCCTTTTCGGGCAATGTGGGCAAGCCGGGCGCGGGCTTTCTCTACATGAACGGCACTGGCGGACGCGGCATCGATATGGCAACGGTGACCATGCCGGAACTCGCCCGCGAGGGAACGAAATCCATCAGCCACATGGACCTCGCCGCGACGGTCGAGGATCCGCGCCGCGCCAGCGCCTTCGTGAACTGGAACAACAACCCGGCGGCGTCGTCGCCCGAGCAGGGCCGCCTGCGCAAGGCGCTCGAACGGGACGACCTGTTTCACGTCGCGGTCGATCTGTTTCACACCGACACCACGGCCTATGCCGATATCGTCCTTCCGGCCGCGAGCTTTCTCGAGTTCAACGATCTGGTGCTGTCCTATTTCGACCTCACCCTGTCCGCGCAGGTGAAAGCGGTCGAGCCGCCGGGCCACGCACTTTCGAACCACGAGATCTTTAGGCGTCTGGGGCGCGCCATGGGCTACAACGATGCCGGATTGTTCGAGAGCGAAGCCGATCTTCTCGATCGCCTGCTGGCGCAAACGCCCTATGAGGGCAGCTTCGCCGATCTCGCCGAAATCGGCACGACGACGCTGTTTGCCGAACCGCAGTTGCAGTTCGCCGATCTCAAATTCCACACGCCGTCCGGCCGGATCGAATTGGCGAGCGACAGTGCCATCGAGATGGGTCTGCCGCGCGCGCCGATACCCCACGCCGACACGCCGCCGGAACCAGGATCGCTCCGCATCATCTCGCCGGCCTCGGCCTGGCAGATGAACTCGAGCTACGGAAATGACCCGGTTATACGCAAACGGCTCGGGCCGCCGACCGTCACACTGCATCCGGACGACGCCGCCGCTTGGGGCTTCTCCGAGGGCGATAGCGTGCTCCTCGCCAACGACACCGGCCGCCTCCAGCTTGCAGTCACGATTTCCGAGGCGGCGCAACCCGGTGTTGGCGTCGTCTATAAGGGCCGGTGGCCAAGCGCATCGGCCGGCAACGCGAACATCAACGCGCTTGTCACCGGCCGAAAGAGCGACCTCGCTGAAAGTACCACGGTGCATGGCACCGTCGTTCAGCTCGAACGAGCGTGAATGCGCCGTCAGAGACGCTTGCCACGGCCCCCGGCAGGCCTCCTCAAAGCTTCGGCTTGCGCCGGACCGGCGTAAATGTCGGCTGGGTTGGGAACTTGATCCTGGTGCCGCTTGGCGCGAAGCCCGGCGCGTTGAACGCGTGCGGATTTGCCGGCGGGTCGGCGGGAGCCTTGCCCCCGGTTTTTAGAAACTCGGCGTGGCTGATGAGACCCGCGATTTGATCGGGACGCGCTTTGCGCGTGGCGGTGCTGTACCGTTCGTATGCCGCGCGGTTCAGCGACCGCGCCTTCGCCAACCGAACGTCCTTGTAAAAGCCCTTGGCGATCAGCAGCAGCGTGTAGACCGGACTGCTGAACAGAAACGAGCTATCCAGCTCCAAAGCTTCGGGCGTCGTCACCCGCCACACTTTGAGATTTTCTTGGAGGCGTTCCGAGAGCTTCATCCCGTCGCGCGCCGTTCGCCAATACTCGGTGTCATGACGATTATTGAGATGATAATGAAGCTGCACGAAATCGCGCACCTCCTCATACACGCGACTTATCTGGCGATTGTACGCGGCGGCGAGTTCGGGTTCAAAATCCTGCGTCGGCAGATAGTGATGGAGCCAGCGCGCGCCGAGATCGGACATGAAAATGGCCGTCGCCTCGAGGGGCTCGATGAAGCCGCTGGAAAGGCCCAGCGCGACGCAGTTCTTGACCCAGGCGTTGCGCACCCGGCCCGTTCGTATGGGAATTATGCGCGGCTCGCAGCCCTTCGCCTGATCGCCGTAGAAGGCGAGCAGCTCCTCGATGGCTTTCTCGTCTGAGATAAACTGGCTGGAGAAGATATAGCCCGTTCCGACGCGCGTCGTCAGCGGGATATTGAAATTCCAACCGGCTGAGAAGCCTGTCGCCCGCGTCGTCGGGGCGATGACTCCGGGATCCTTGTGCGGAATCTGCACGACGGCGGCGCGGTCATTCAGCAGATAGTCGCCATAAGGTTCGAAGGGCTCGCCTAGCGCCTGCTGAAGGATAGAGCCACGAAAGCCCGTGCAATCGATCACCAGGTCGATGGCGTGCTCGCCCTGGCGGCGCAGGCTGAGCGATTTGACGAAGCCCCGCTCGTCGAGATTCACGTTGTCCACATCGTCCAGGACGTGTTTCACACCGCGGCTCGTCGCGACATCCTTGAGGATCGCGGCGAGCTTCGTGGCATCGAAATGATATGTGTACCCAATCTCGCCGCTGAACTCGGGCTCGCCGGGACGGCGCGGCGCGAGATTGCCACGAACGATCTCCACGACTGGCGAAAAAGAGCGCGCATAGGCAAGGCCCGCGTCCGGAGCGGCGCGCGCCGGGTCGAATGTGACGAAATAGTCGGCAAGCTGGCGCCCGTCGATCGCGCCGGCGGCATTGAGGATATTCAGGAACTCGATCGGCCGGCCCTTGTCGTCGTGGTCCCAGTTGATGAAATGCGCAGCGACTTTGAAGGTCGCGTCTGTATGCTTGAAGAAATCGGCTTCCGAAACGCCGAGTTGATGCAGCAGCACGACCATGCCTGGCAGGCTCGCTTCGCCGACGCCGACAATCGGAATTGTCGGCGACTCGATCAGCGTTATGTCGAGATCCTGCTTTGGATCTTTGGATTTGCAGAAGCGATTGAGAAAGGCGGCCGTAAGCCACCCCGCCGTGCCGCCGCCAACAATCGTGATGCTGCGTAATGGTTCGCCCATTTCGCCTCCCCGGTGCGCATACCGAAATTAGACGTCCCGCCAGCGAGCGCCAAGCCGGAATGTCGGGAGCGCTTCGCGGGCAGTGTTGAGACAAAAGCACTCCCAAGGCCGATAGGGGTGCTCAAGAACCCGAAGCCGGACCCGCCGATCCCGCGCCTCGTCGGACCAGTTTGATGGGATTGAGGGTCTGGCGAGAGCCCAAAGTGGTTCTAGACAAGATTCAATGGCGTTGAACGATAGTATTGAGCTAGGTTTTTATCGTCCTAACATAAGCGAGGTTGCTCGGTTATCGGGCGGACAACACTGTCCCATCCTAGGCCGTGTGGAGCGCAACACTGAAGATCGCGTATTCCGGCAGACGAGGCCGGTAGGAGGCGTAGATGAGTGGCGTTGGCGGCACGAAGCTCGCCACAGCAGAGAAGCCGTCCGGCCTGTTGCCCTTGGACGACGCGGGCGGGCGCGGCACGCGCGGCGCCGTCGATTTGCTGCATAAGGTGCTGTCGCAACTGCTTGCAGACCCCGACTCCGCAGAGCCGTTCGACCTCGTCCTCGCTCACATCCTTGAATTATCCGGCGCCCAAGCCGGCGCAATCTTCGTCAGCACGGAAAGCCGCCGCCAGCTGGTGCTGCTTGCTTGCATCGGGCCTGACGACCGCGATCGCTGGATGCGCATCGTCCGCGAGAGCGATCTCTATCAGTCAGACGGAAGCAGCGGAGAGTCCGAGACGTTCGACGATCCCGAGGACCCGCGCTCGACCATTCTGGCGCAAGGGTTCGCCCAAGGGGCATCCGGCCACGGCCTGCTTCTCCTGCGGCTCGCTGGCGCCGACGGCGCCGTCCCGCCACCTGCACCGGAATCGTTGCGCGGCTACGGCGAGTATCTCGCTGGCGTCCTCTATAGCGCGCGATGCGCCCGGATGCGGTTGCGCAACGCGCAAAGCGAGGAGCGCGCCGCAATTGCCCGCGAGCTGCACGACTCCCTGGCCCAGTCACTGTCTTACCTGAAAATAAAGGTAAGCCTGCTGCAGGATATGATGAAGAAAAGCGACTGCGCTCCGGATGTCGATATCGCCCTGAAAGAGCTGCGAGGGACGCTGAGCACCGCCAATCTGCAGTTGCGCGAACTGATCACGACCTTCCGATTGACCATGCACGGAAGAACCTTCGCCCAAGCCCTGGAGGATTCCATCGAGGAGTTCGAGCGGCGCAGTTCGATCGCGTTCGATCTCGACAACCGCCTGCCGGCGGGCGGGCTGACGGTCGCCGAGGAGATGCAGCTATTGCTTATCCTTCGCGAAGCGCTGTGCAATGTCGTGCGCCATTCCCACGCGAGTTATTGCTGGGTCTCCGTGCGCCTCAAGGATGACGGCACCGTCTATTTGGCGGTGGACGATAACGGAATCGGCATGCGGCAAACGATGCAGGAGACCGAGCCGCAACATCATGGGCTCATCATCATGCAGGAACGGGCGCGAAACCTTGGCGGTATATTGCGGGTCGAGGATCGCGACGGAGGCGGCACGCGCCTCTCTGTCATTTGCCCCCGCGAACGCGATACGCTTTCCAACGCGTCCGCAGGTGGGGGGCCGGCATGAACGCCGAGTCCTGCAGGGTCCTGTTGGTCGACGATCACCCGCTCTTTCGGTGCGGCGTGGCGCAGCTCATTTCCTCCCAGCCGGACTTCGAGGTCGTCGGCGAGGCCACGTCTTCGGATGAAGGCGTGTCTCTGGCAACCTCGCTCAAGCCCGATTTGGTGCTGATGGACCTGGATATGGGCGCCAGCAGCGGTCTCGATGCGCTCAAGCAGATCAAAGACTCCGGCATGGACACGCATGTCATCATGCTCACCGTCTCCGATGCCGAGCAGGATTTCGTCCGGGCCGTGCGCGCCGGCGCCGAAGGCTATCTGCTGAAAGATTCGGAGCCCGAGGAGATTTTGGACAAGCTGAGGCAGGCGGCGCGCGGCGAGACCGTGTTCACCGAGCCGCTCCTTAGCCTGCTCGTCGGCGCCATGCGTGGCGGCACACCTTCGCCACCGACAACGGATGCCTGCCTTACCGCGCGCGAGCGGCAGATATTGCAGCTGATCGCCGCCGGAAAGAGTAACAAGCACATTGCCCGCGAGCTGAATATCAGCGACGGCACGGTAAAGGTGCATGTGAAGAACTTGCTACGGAAGTTAAATCTGCAATCACGCCTCGAAGCTGCTGTGTGGGCTCTAACAAATTCCTGACGAAGGCGACAAAGGAAAAAGCAACCAGCCTCGCTAAAACCATTTCTCTATTGACTTGCCTTGTTCTTGGTTGGAGCCGTCTCTACCCTGTCTGCACTACCCAAAAGGTAGTAACTACGCATTTCCTTGCTTGGAGCCTCGACTAGGTTTATTTCCTGGGTGGAAACTTGCCGCATGCCCTTCGCGGCGTACACACCCAAAGCTCAGCAGAATCAAAAGCTTCATAGAATGGCCACCGCGCGAATTGAGCTTCTGACCGAGATTCTGGTCGAAAGTAACGAGTCGGCGGCCGGCCTCGCGAGCGACTTCGACCCGTCTGCCACGCCCCTCATAGCCCCCCTGCTCGACGCGATCGACACCGTGGTCTTCGTCACGGACCCGAACGGCAAGTTGCGCTACGTGAACGCGGCCTGGGCTCGCCTTACCGGCTTCTCTCTCAAGGAGACACGCGGGCTCGTGCGATCCGACTATCTGCACCCGCAGGATGAGGACCGCTGGCTGCGTTTCCTGGATGCCCGCAAGCGCGACCCAAAGCGGACCGCAGTGCTTGTCCTTCGCTTCCTCACGAACGCCGGCGAAACCATCCATCTGGAAGCGGGCGCGCAGGCCGTCGTGACGGACAGCGGCAGATGCATGGGGTTCGTGGGCACGCTGTCCGATGTCGGCCGCCGCGTGCAGGCCGAGGGTCTCAAGGAAGCGAGCCACCGCACGCTGGAAACCTTGATCAACAGCCTTCCCGGCCTCGTCTACCGTTGTCGAAACAACCGCCAATGGACGATGGAATATATGAGCAACGGATGCGAGGTGCTGACCGGCTATCCACCCGAAGCCCTGATCAATAGCGAGCAACTCACTTACGCCGATCTGATCGTTCCGGAGGATCGTGACCAAGTCTGGGAGAACGTTCAGGCTTCGTTGCGCGAGCATCGCGCGTTCGAGCTGATGTACCGGATCCGCACGGCTCGCGGAGAAGAGCGGTGGGTCCTAGAACGCGGCCGTGGAAATTTCTCGAAGAGTGGGGAACTGCTCGGGGTGGAGGGCTTCATCACGGACATCACGCGGGAGAGGCATGAGCAGCTCCGGCTGAGGAGCGACAGCCTCTACGACCCCGAGACCCACCTTCCGACTCCGCCGCTACTCTTGGATCGGCTGGAAATGGCCTTGCGCCGCAGGAGGTTCCGACCGCTCGATGCCGTCGCCGTTTTCATCGTTCACCTCGATCAGTTCGCGAAGTGGCGCGCGACGCTCGGCGCGCGCTTCAGAGAGCGGGCGCTTCTCGACATCGGCAGGCGCATGGAGTCGGTGCTGAACCCCGTCGATACACTATGTCTGTGGAACGATAGCGAGTTCGCCATTCTGCATGAGTGTGCGGATGCCGACGCCAACGCCCGGGCCATCGCCACGAAATTGCAGCAACAGCTGCGCGCGCCCGTTGTCGACGGCAACACAGAGATGTTCCTGACGACCAGCATTGGGGTGATCATCGGCGTGAGTGGATGCGAACAGGCCGAGGACGTCGTTTCCTTGGCTTCGACAGCAGCAGCGCGGGCCAGAAACGCCGGCGTCGGCCGCATCGAAGTGGTCGACATGGGCGGCGGAGCGGCCAGCCCCGCAGCGGACGCCGACCTATCAGAGGCCCGCTAAACGGGCCTCAAGGCCGCAGACGGTGTTTTTATCGGTTCGATCACGCGCGAAAGCCAACGCTCGTATAAGCGGTCGGTGACGGTCGCATGCATGCGCCCGACCCGCTCCTCGATACGGTGAAGGACCTGTTCGACGGGCTGCACGGACTCCGACACAGGCGCGATATCGCCCCCGTAAATATCGATCCACTCCCGCAGCAGCGGCGCCGTGACCTCGATATGCGCCACTGTCGCCAAGGTGTTGCCGAGAGCGAAGGCCTGGTCCGGGCAGAATTGGCTGGAGTAGAGCGGCACGGCGCCCGGCGGCAGGGTGAAGGCATCGTGATGCCAAATCAGGATTTCGAACTGATCTGGAACGCCCGACAGCCAGTCGTCGACTTCGGTGCTTTTGCCGCGAGTGACCTGATACCAACCGATCTCCTTTGCCAGCATCGGCGCGACCGTGCCGCCCATCGCCTTGCTGATGAGCTGGGAGCCGAGGCAGTGGCCGAGAATGGGCAGCCCGCGCCGCTGACCTTCGCGAATGAGCGCGATCTCCTCATCGATCCACGGCAAGGGATCGTTGACGCTCATGGTGCCGCCGAGGAATACCAAGCCCGAGACATCATCCACGGTCGTCGGCACAGGATCGCCGCCGTCGATCGAGATGATCTCGAACGGCAAACCGCGCCGGCTCAGCGTCTCGACGATGCGGCCGCCGCCGATCCAATCCTCGTGCTGAAAAATCCTGACCGGCTTCATGTGGCCTCGTGCGCCGATGCCGCCGCTCGCAGCATGGTCAGGCCCGCACGCGGGTCTTTTGCGGATCGTAATGCGGAAAGCCGACGACTTTGGCCGGGATGCGCTTTTGATGACCGTCGAGCTTACCGATTTCGACCTCGGTGCCGATCTCGGACTTGGAAAGGTCGAGCCGGGCCAGCGCGATATTCTTCTTCAGGACCGGCGATCGGGTGGAACTCGTCACGACGCCGATCTGCGCCCGGCCCTGGCAGACGGGATCGCCGTGGTGGACACAGTCATTGCTGTCGATGTCGAGGCCGACCAATTTCCTCTGAGGGTTCGCTTTGCGCCGGATCAGCGCCTCGGAGCCGATAAAGGGCTCATCCTCCATGTCCTTGCGCACGGTGAAGCCGATACCTGCCTCGAACGGATCGGTCTGATCGCAGAACTCGTAGCCGAAGAAGACCAGCCCCGCTTCGATCCGCACCATGTCGAGCGCCAGAAGGCCGAAGGGGCGCAGCCCGAAAGGCTTACCGGCTTCCCAGATGGCGTCGAACACCTTCACGGCGCTGTCCGGATGGCACCAGATCTCGAAGCCGAGCTCACCCGTATAGCCGGTGCGTGAGATCACGACCGGCTCCTCCGCGATTCGGCCGATCAGGAAGCGGAACCATTTGAGCTCCTCGATCGTCGGCTGATGCGGCGGCGTCCAAACGATGTCTTTGAGGATATCGCGCGAAGCCGGCCCCTGCAGAGCGACGTTGTGCAGCTGGTCGGTCGACGATCGCACCCAGACTTTCAGACCGCGGGCCTCGGCCACCTCACGCATCCAGAGGCCGAGATACTCGTCACCACAAACCACACGGAAATTGTTCTGACCGAGACGGAAGATGGTGCCGTCGTCGATCATGCCGCCATGCTCGTAGCAGAACGCGGTGTAGACCACCTGCCCCTGACTCAGTTTTCGAATATTGCGGGTGGCGACGAGCTGGAGCAGCGCCTCGGCATCCGGCCCGGTGACCTCGAACTTGCGCAGCGCGCTGAGATCCATGATCACGGCCTTCTCCCGGCACGCCCAGTATTCCTCGATGGGCTCCACGTCGGAGAAGCAGGTGGGCAGCCAGAAGCCGCGGTAATCTTCGAACTTGCGCGTGAGCTCGGCAAAGCGCGGATAAAAGCCGCTCTCGCGCGTCATGCGCGGTTGGGCGTCGGGCGTCATGCGGTGAGCCTTCCCCTTGGGAAACGTGTTGTCACGGTCGTAAACGCGCACATGGATATCGGTCGGGAACCAGGCATTGGCCGGATCGATATCGTCGGCGCAGGATGAAGAGGCGCAAACCAGGTCGGTCAACGCCCGCAGCAGCACGTAGTCGCCGGGCCGTGACCACGGCTCATCCAGCCCGATCGCATCATTGTCGTCGACAAACGTGTTGTAGAAGAAATTGATCGCCGGCCATCCCTTGCGCGGCGCCACTCCATGAGATTCCAAGCATCGATTGAAGTTGTCGGTGCAATTGGAATGTCCCGGATAGCCCATGTCCTCGTAGTATTTGGCATTGCAGGCGAGCATGAACGTGTCATGCCGGCCGACAGTGTCCTGTATGACCTCGACCAATGGCTTCTGCGTTTGGTCGTAATATTTCGAGTGCAAACCGGGCCCCGGCGCCGCCGATCCCATGAGACTGTGTGTCGTCGTGGCGTCCAGGCCGTGCTCCATGCCGCTCTCCAACGCGGCCGCGTCGAAGGCGAGAAAGTCGGAGCATTGCCGCCCCTCGACGTCGATGATCTGAATGTAATCGCCGGCCTTGACCCGATAGGCGGATGCCGTGGCCGCATCGACCCTGAGATCGAGCTTTGGCTCGGCAAGCGCCGGTGGCGGCTCGAGGGGAGCGTCATGCTCGTGGGTGATCTCGACCAGGAGCTCGGTCGGCGGGTTCTGCCCATCCGGGGCCATGGCTTCACCGGGCGCGAAAACGAGCACAACGCCATCCGCCTTGACGTCAAAGCGTGCGTCGCACCCTGGCGCCGTCTCGCCGCCGAACAGCTTGGTGCCGCGCACGTCGCCGGCCGCCACGCCCCGGGCCGCAACCGCGTTCGCCGCGGCTGGTTTGCCGCCCAGCGCGTCGGCCAAGGCCGCATCGAGCGTCGGCCCGTCCAGACGGTCCAATGACGGGATGACCGATTGGCCGCCTTCCTTTTCGGAGATGGCGTAGAGCAAGCCGGGCTGAAGGCCCTCCGGATCGACGATCTTGAGCTTGTCGCCGGTGCGGACGCCGATGGCGATCACGCCGCCGCCGGGAACGCGCAAGCGGCGAACGCGCTTGGCGGACATCATCGAGGAGGCGGGAAGAACCTCCCTGCCCTGTAGCGTCATGGCTGTCTCCATAAGGGCGACAGGCGGCTCCGCCTCACTCAGGCTCTTGCGGTCACTCCGCCGCGTCCGGGACGTTCAGGAAAGCCTCAAGGCTATCGTCCAAGGCCTTCATCCAGATCGTGTGATGCGTCGGGGACATGGTGCCCGTCAAGGTCGAAGGGTAGAAGCGATCCCGATAGGTCAGGATGCCTTCCATCTTGTGGTGCTCCCATTCCTTGAACAGCTCCCCGACATGGTCGACATCGAGATCCGGGTAGTCGGTCTCCGCCAGCAGATCGCGGACATATTCGGTCTGGAAGTCGATCTTGTCCTCGGCCGTCTTCAAGGCGCCTTCCTTCGCGATCCAAATTTTGGTGTCGGCCTCCATGGCGGCACGATCGGGCAGCGTGATCCGGCCCAGCATGACGTCGCGCGCATACCAAGCCTGCGCGTCGAACATGTTGAAGGTGTAGAACTGGTCCTGCATCCCCAGATACATGAGCTTCGGATTGTCGATCCAGAAGACGCCCTTGTAGAGATTCGCCGGATAAAGAATGTTCTTCGTCTTGAGGCGAAGGTCGTCGGGCAGGAAGGGGAAGTGATGCAGATAGCCCGTGCACAGCACGATCGCGTCAACCTTCTTGGTCGAGCCGTCGGAGAAATGGGCGATGTTACCGACGGTCTTGACCAGCAGCGGCCTCTCCTCGAAGCCTTCCGGCCAATCGAAGCCCATCGGCGCGGTGCGATAGCTGAAGGTGATCGAGTTGGCTCCGTATTTGTGGCACTGGACACCGATGTCCTCGGCTGAATAGGACGCGCCGATCAGAAGCACGTCCTTGCCCTTGAACTCGAGCGCATCGCGGAAGTCGTGGGCATGAAGGACGCGGCCCGGAAACATCTTGAGACCCTCGAACTCCGGCATGTTCGGCGTCGAGAAATGGCCGCTGGCCGCGACCACATAATCGAACTCCTCCGAATAGACATGGTCGTCGGGAAGGTTCTTGACGGTGACGGTGAACTTCTGCGTTTTCTCGTCGAACGACACCCACCGCACGACGGTCGAAAGGCGCACGTGCTTCTTCATGCCGCTCTTCTCGACCCGGCCCATGATGTAGTCGTGCAGCACCGCGCGGGGCGGATAGGAGGGGATGGCGTGGCCGAAATGCTCCTCGAAGGAGTAGTCGGCGAACTCGAGGCACTCCTTCGGACCGTTCGACCAAAGGTAGCGATACATCGAACCGTGTACCGGCTCCCCGTATTCGTCGAGACCGGTGCGCCAGGTGTAGTTCCACAGGCCGCCCCAATTGCTCTGTTTCTCGAAGCAGACGATCTCGGGCACTTCGGCGCCAGCCTCGCGGGCGGCTTCGAAGGCGCGCAGTTGGGCCATGCCGCTCGGGCCGGCTCCAATGATGCATACCCGTTGGTCTTTGATACTCGCCATGGAAACCACCTCCCCGTTATGAGGTTCTGATGTCGCTGTGGAGAAACCGGCCCCACTCACCCGCGGTTCTCATGCCGACTGGAGACTTGGCATCGACTTTGGCCGGTGCCTCCCTCGAAGGATCGGCGCCGAAATCATCCTCGGATGCCACGTTCCTGATCTTTCGGCGCCCTGCCAATTCCCTCGGGTAGTTACCCCCAAAGGGTTAGTGCCCCAGCGCCCCTGGCTGGGGCTCCCGGCCGACCCGACCGGCCCTGCACAGGCCTCGCGACCGGACATGCGCTTGCCGCCGCTTCGCCTTGCCAAGTAACCACTTGGAGGTACGATTTCGGAACAGTGACCGGGAGGCGACAGGTGTGGTTAGATCGCCCCTCGCCTTCCTGTCGAATGAGGCCAACCACGCTGATGCCGCTCGCCGAGCAACCCATCCTTCAGGTCCGCGACCTGGCGCGGACTTTTGGCGGCATCGTCGCGGTCGACGACTTCAATCTCGATGTTCAGGCCGGCTCCATCCATGGCCTGATCGGCCCGAACGGCGCCGGCAAGACGACGACGTTCAATGTCATCAGCGGCTTCTATGCCCCGTCGCGCGGCAAGGTCATCTACCTTGGAGAAGACATTTCGGGACGAGCCACCAGCGCGCTTGCGGAGCTGGGGCTGATCCGCACGTTTCAGGGCACGACCCTATTTCACGAGCTTAGCGTGCTCGACAATGTCCGCCTTGGCTGCCACCGCAGCGCCAAGGCAGGGATCATCGAACGCATCATCGGCACAGATCGCAACACGGAAGCAGCCGCGGAAACGAAGGCCCGCGGCATCCTCGAGTTTCTCGGCTTGGAGAGGCTTGCCGGCGAGCTCACATCCAATCTGTCCCACGGCCATCAACGCGCTCTAGGTTTGGCCGTCGCGCTGGCGGCCGACCCGAAGCTCATGCTGCTCGACGAGCCCTTCACCGGCATGAACCCGGAGGAGACCAAGAGGATGACCGAGCTCGTGAAGCTCGTGCGCGAGGAGCAGGGCGTAACCATCATGCTGATCGAGCACGACATGCAGGCCGTGATGGGCCTGTGCGACACGATCACGGTGATGAATTTCGGCACGCTCCTGGCCGACGGCACACCCGAGGAAGTGCGGAACAACCCTGCCGTGATCGAGGCTTACCTGGGGAGCGCGGGTGATGCTGCTTGAGATCAAAAACGTCGAGGTCCACTACCACAAGGTGGCGGCGCTCAAGGGCATCAACATGGCGGTTCCCGACAACGGCATCGTCACCATCATCGGCGCCAACGGCGCCGGCAAGAGCACGACCTTGCGCGCGATTTCCGGGCTCGAGCGGATCAGCGCGGGCGAGATCATTTTCGCAGGCAAGCGCATCGACACATTGCCGCCCGAGAAGATCGTGGCGCTCGGCATCGCTCACGTCCCCGAGGGCCGCCGTATCTTTCCCGATCTCACGGTCGAAGAAAACCTTCGCACCGGCGCCTTCCTACGATCCGATAGGGCCCGAATCGAGGAGGATCTCGACGACGTCTTCAGGCGCTTCCCGCGCCTCAAGGAGCGCCGCGGCCAATGGGGCCGGTCGTTGTCCGGTGGCGAGCAACAAATGCTGGCGATCGGCCGGGCTCTCATGTCACGGCCGAAGATGTTAATCCTGGATGAGCCTTCGATGGGATTGTCGCCGGTCATGGTGCAGGAAATGGCTCGCGTCATCAAAGACATCGTCGAGCGGGGAGTGCCTGTCGTGCTCGTTGAGCAAAATGCCGAATTGGCGCTCAAGCTTGCAAAGTTTGCCTATGTCCTCGAGACGGGCAAGATCGCCTTGCAAGGACCGGCGCACGAACTGCACGACAACGAGCATGTGAGGCGAGCCTATCTTGGCGCTTGAAAACTGGAGCCTTCAAGAACTCCTCAACGCCGGCTGGAGCGAGGCAGACCTCGCCTGGGAGGCGGTGGCGGAGCGCACCGCCGAAGCCGTGTCCCAACAAGACACTGCGCGAGCCAAGGAGGAGGCCGGACAAGCGTTACGGGTTGCGCGGGCCGAGTTCGAGCCAATCGATCCACGCCTTGGCACGGCGCTGGCAAATTACGGGCTTTGTCTTCATTGGTCCGGCGACGACGAGGGTGTCGCCTCGTTGTTTCTCAAGGGCCTGGAGACGTGGCGCGGCGCGGCGCCGTGGATCGCGCGGATGGATGCGCCACGGATCGCGCGGAGCTCCCTCTTCCACTTGCGCATGGAGACGCTCCACCGCGACACCTATCGCGCCGGGTGGCAGCGCCGCTGGCGCGACCTCGCCACCGACGCAACAAAGCGCCTTGAAGCGCTCAGCGCCGCCAATGCCGTTGTCGAAGCGCCGGCCGGCGACGCCGTGGCACTGTGGCGGCGCGAGCGCCCCGCCATGCTCAACGACACGCGCAAGCTGATGGCGGCAGCGTGCCTGCTTCTGGCGCCGCCGGTCCCAAGCGGCGCCTAAGCGCTTTCCATCGCTGTCTATTCCGCAGGCTGCTCGGCCAAGGCCCGCTTCTCTTTGCGACCTGCGAACCAGCCCTTGATCTTGGGCACGAGGCTCTCCAGGCCGTCCGGTAGGAAGAGAATGGAGACGATCAGGATCGCGCCGTAAAGCATCGGCCGCATCTCGTCCACGCCGAGGGACCGCAGGATCACCTCGTTGAGAATGGTGAGGGCCACCACGCCGATGATCGGACCATAGAATGTCGCGGTGCCGCCGACGATGGCCCAGATCAGAATGTAGACCATCTCCTCCACGTCGAACCGGTTGGGGGCGACCGCGCCCACGTAGTGGGCGTAAAGCGCACCAGAAAGACCGGCGAAGAAGGCCGAGATGACGAAGGCCAGCATGCGGTAGCGGAACGTATCGACGCCGACGGACTCGGCGAGTTTGTCCTGCCAGTGGATGGCGTGGAACGTGAGCCCGATACGCGAGCGTTCGATGCGATAGAGGATGAGAAGCGATATCGCGACCACGATGAGGCAGAGATAGTAGTAGTTCACCGGTTCGTAGAAATCGATGCCGAGGACATCCGGGAAAGGCGGAATGCGCTTGATGCCCTTTGGTCCGCCGAACAGAAACGTCAGATCGCTCCACTTCCACATCAGCCGGATCACTTCGCCCGCGGCGAATGAGGCGATCAGGAAATAGAAGCCCTTCATGCGGAACAGCGGGAAGCTCAATAGGAAGGCGAGAAATCCGGCCGTCGACGCCCCGATCACCATCGAGATCGGCACGGGGAGCCCCAGCTCCTTTGCACACAGCGCCGAGGCGTAGGCGCCGACGCCCATGATGACGGCATGCGCCAGCGACCACTCACCGGTCAGCGTGAGCAGCCTGTAGCTGCAAACCAGCAATACGTTGATTACGAGAAGTACGAGAATCTCCTGTTGCGAAAAGGACAGGAGATGCGGCAGCGCCACCAGTACCACCGCGAGCAGCGCGAAGCCGAGCACCCAGAGAAATGTGGCTTTGTCTCCGGGTCTAGGCACGTTCCTTGGCTCCGAATAGTCCGGTTGGCTTCACGATCAGCACAGCAAGCATCAAGAGAAGGCCCACGATATTGGCGAGCGTCCCGTCATAGATCGTGGTCACGAATGTGTGGACGAAGCCATAGAGGATGGCGACGAGCACAGCACCCTCGAGGGAGCCAAGGCCGCCGACGATGATGATGATGAAAGCCGTGACGACGACGGAATGCCCCATATACGGGGTGGGCGACACGAGCGGCGCGGTCAGAGCACCGGCGACGCCGGCGAGAGCCGCGCCGATGAACATGGCGATGCGGGCGGTCTGGTTTATCGAAATGCCCTGAAGGGCGGCCGCCTCGCGGTCTTGCGAACACGCGCGCAGCGCCCAGCCGAACTTGCTCTTGCGTAGAAAGATCCACAGCGCCGTCAACAGGCAAATCGCGGCAAGGATCACGTAAAGCCGCTGATAGGTGAGCACGGCGCCATCCATGAATACGATCTTCTCCTGGGTCGAAGGCGGCACATTCTCCATGCGCACGCCGAAGCCCAGCACCGCAATAGTCTGCAGGATCAGGAGGAATCCGATCGAGGCGATCAGCCCGCCCAGCGGATTGTTGCGCAACGGCCGGAACAGGGCGAGTTCCATGAGAAGCCCGAGGAGGCCGACAAAGACAAGGCCGGCGGCAACGGCGACGAAGAAGGGGAAGCCCTGATCGGCATAGAGGGCGACGACGGTATAGGCGCCGGCCATGTAGAGCTCGCCATGGGCGAAGTTGACGACGCCCATCACGCCGAAGATCAGCACGAACCCCACGGCAATGAGCGCCATATAGCTCGCGGCGTAGGTCGCATTCACCACTGTCTGAAGGAACAACTCGACGGTCATCACCAAGCTCCGTGATGCGCCCGGCTTCTGCCCGGCGCGGGGCGTGTATCGCTGGCTGACGTGACGCGCGACATTAGCCCATCCCTGCGCTCGCGGCACAGTATGCGGCACATGCGGCGGGGGAGGCCAGTCTGGACGGCGGGCCCGGCAGCAAGCGGAGCTAGCTGCGCTGGTAGTACATCTGGTCGAGCGCTTCCATGTGCTTGATCAGGAGGTCCTTGTGCTTACCCCACCATTCTGGGATGGACTTGAACGCCTTGATCTTTGCCTTGCCGTCCTCGATGACCACGACCGGCCAGAGACCGACCAGGGCATTGTCGATGCCGAACAGCTCCTTGCCCCACCATTCGGCGTCGCCGAAGGCCTGCTTGCCGGTGCCACCGACCTTCATGGCCTCGAGAACCTTCTCCGGGTCGGTCGTGTCGGCCCTCTGCGCGGCGTTCGACCACAGGTCCATGATGGAGGCGTATTCCCACGACACGGCGCCCCACTCCCCTTCGCCGTAGCGCTTGACATATTCGGCGTAGAACTCGTTCGGCTTTTTGAAATTGACGTGCGGCTCGTTGAGCGCCGGATCGTCGAAATCCGGGAACTGGAAGATGAAGCCGTCCATGAACTCCTTGGACGTCTTCTCGATCATCTTCGGATAAAAATCGGCCGTGCAGGAGATCATCTGGCCTTTGAAGCCCTGTTGGAAGGCCTGCTCGGTGAGAGGATGCACGTAATCGGCATAACAGGTGTCAAGACAGATGATGTCCGGCTTGAGCGCCAGCATCTTCGACATGATCGGCGCGAAGTCGGTTGTCGCCGGATCGAAGAAGATCGGATCGCCCAGGACCTCGATGCCCGCCGCTTCGAACGCCGCGAGGTATGTCGCCACCGACGGCTTGCCGAGGGAGTTGTCCTGCGCGCAGACGACCGCGGTTTTGAGGTCCGGCTTGTTCTCGGCCAGCCACTCGACGCCAGTCACGTTGTAGATCGGATGCACTTCGCACGGCGCGACCAACATCTTGGTCTCAGGCGACAGATCGCTCGGCAGCAGCGTCGACACCAGCATCTTCTCTTTTTCGGCCACCGGCGAAGCGCCGGGCCAGGGATCGCCGCCAAGCATCATGATGAACTTGACGTCGTCTTCCTTGATGAGCTGGACCGCGCCCGCGCGCGCCTTGCCGGGATCGTATTCGTCGTCATAGGCGACGAACTCGACCTTGTAGACGTCGTCGCCGATCTTGATGCCGCCATCGGCGTTGACCCAGTCAGCCCAGATCTTGCATCCATCGAGGCCCGGCTTGCCCCAAGCCGCAACCTCGCCCGTCAGCGGAGCGAGGAAGCCGATCTTCACGACCTTGTCGGCGGCGAAGGCTATCTTCGGCATGGAGACGCCGGCCATGACCGTGGCGGCGGCGGTGGTCGAAAGAAAGTCGCGCCGGTTGATCGCAAATTTGCTCTTCATTCTGTCCCTCCACGTCCATCGGCGGTCCGACCGTGGATACGGGCGACCGGCGCTACACTGATTTTCCTAGGAAAAGTATTAGTGGCGGCTATGGCGGGTAAGGCTGAGGAGAGCTTAGATCGGTTGCTCATATCACACAGGCTTCCAAGTAACGTCACACCACCACTTTCGCAGCCACGCCGCATGGCCGAAAACACTGCTTCGGCCCTGAGTTTCGGGATTTATACCCTTCGGAGACAATCCTCTTGAGTGAGTAACTACTAGGGGGTACGGCAATACAGTCGGCCTTGGGCCGCGATTGGCCGCCCCAAGGGACTGTTTGCTGAAGGCGGAGAGAGCCCCGAAACCCACAACTAGGCGGCTGTCCGCGCAGTCTTTAACGACGGCGAGGTCACAGCTGTCGGTCCGCATCCCGCAACACGACGTAGATCGCCGGAATCACCAGGACCGTCAGCAAAGTCGACGAAGCGAGCCCGAACAGCAGCGAGATCGCCAGCCCCTGGAAAATCGGGTCGACCAGGATCGTCGCCGCGCCGATCATGGCGGCGAGCGCGGTCAACAGGATCGGCTTGAAGCGGACCGCGCCGGCTTCCAACAGTACCTCGCGCAGGGTTTTTCCGTGGCCCGCGCCGTGGCGGATGAAATCCACCAGCAGGATCGAGTTGCGCACGATAATGCCGGCAAGCGCGATGAAGCCGATCATGGAGGTTGCGGTAAACGATGCGCCGAATAGCCAGTGCCCAAGCACGATGCCGATCAGAGTGAGCGGTATCGGCGTCAGGATCACCAACGGCAATTTGAAGCTGCCGAACTGGGCCACCACCAGGATATAGATGCCGACGATCGCCACCATGAAGGCGGCGCCCATATCGCGGAAGGTTACGTAGGTGATCTCCCATTCGCCGTCCCACAGAATCACCGGCTCGCTTTCGTCCTCAGGCTGGCCCGCGAAACGAATGGTGGGCTTAGGCAGCGCACCCCAATCATGAGCCTCGACGCGCTTATCGATGTCGAGAATCCCGTAGATCGGCGCCTCGTAGGCACCAGCGAGTTCCGCCATCACCATGTCGGCGTAGCGTCCGTCGCGGCGAAAGATCGTCGGCGAGCCCAATTCCTCGCTCACACGCACGACGTCTCCGAGCTCGACCACGGTCTTATTGCCGGGCACGCTATTGGCCGGTACCGGGGTCGAGGCCAGCAACTCGCTCCAGGACAGATCGCGCTTCGGCAACCGCACAACGATCTCGATCGGATTGCGGCCTTCACCGCGATGCGAATAGCCGACCGCGGTGCCACCGAACAATGCCTGAACGGTGTCGTAGACATCACGTTGCTCGACGCCGAAGAATTCGAGGCGATCCTGGTCGATCGAAATGCGCAGGCGCGGCCGCGGCTGTCCGATCGAATCGTCGATGTCGACGACGTAGGGCACGGACTTGAAGATCTTCTTCAATTCGGCGGCCACGGCGCGGCGGCTTTCGGAATCTGGGCCGTAAACCTCGGCGAGCAGCGTCGCCAACACCGGCGGGCCCGGCGGCACTTCGACCACGCCGGCGACCGTGCCGGCCGGCAGCGCCAATTTCTTCAGGCGGGCACGCAGATCGAGGGCGATATCGTGACTGGCGCGGTCGCGTTCCCCGCGCGGTGCCAGATTGAGGTGCAGCTCGCCCAGTTCGGGCGCTTCACGCACATAATAGTGGCGCACCAGCCCGTTGAAATTGAACGGCGCCGCAGTGCCGGCATAGATCTCGATCGAGCGGATCTCGGGCAATTTCTGGGCGACATCCGCGATCGAGAACAGGGTCCGTTCGGTATCCTCCAGCGTGGCGCCCTCGGGCAGATCGACGACCACGGATAATTCCGACTTGTTGTCGAATGGCAGCAATTTGACGGTCACACTCTTGGTCGCGAACAGCAAGCACGCCGCCACGGTCGCCACCCCGACCACGATCAGGAAAACCCAGGCATTCCGGCGAGAACGTACGATCGGTGTGGCGAAGCGGCGATAAAGCCGGCCAAGAAACCCCTCCCCTTGCGCCGCTTCGTGCTCATGGACGGGTTGTCCTTCCGGATGCAGGCGCAACATCAGCCAGGGCGCTATGACCACGGCGACGAAGAAGGAGAACAGCATCGCCGCCGACGCATTGGCCGGTATCGGCGCCATGTAAGGCCCCATCAGGCCGGAGACGAACAGCATCGGCAGGAGCGCCGCCACCACGGTCAGGGTCGCGACGATGGTCGGATTGCCCACTTCCGCCACGGCCTCGACCGCCCCTTGCAGGCGACTGCGGCCGTCTTTCATGGCCCAATGCCGGGCGATGTTCTCGACCACCACGATGGCGTCGTCGACCAGGATGCCAATGGAAAATATGAGTGCGAACAGGCTGACACGGTTGATCGTGTAGCCCATCAGATTCGACGCGAACATCGTCAGTAGAATGGTCGTCGGGATGACGATGAGGGTTACCAATGCCTCCCGCCAGCCGATCGCCAAGGCAATCAGCACGACGATCGACACGGTTGCGAGACCGAGGTGGAACAAGAGCTCATTTGCCTTCTCGTCCGCGGTCTCTCCGTAATTGCGCGTTACCGTCACAAGGATATCGGGCGGGATAAGCCGGCCCTCGACGCTTTGCAGCCGGCTGAGCAGCTGATCGGCCACCACCACGGCATTCGCGCCGGCACGCTTGGCAAAGGCGACACTGACCGCCGGCACGCGGACCCAATGATCGCCCGTCTCGCGGCGTATCCATCCACACCCGATGCTCCTGGGGACTAGGCCCGATCACGACCGAGGCCACGTCGCGCACGTAAACGGGATGGTTATCACGCGTGGTTACGAGCAACAGCCCGATATCGGGAATGCCGGCGAGGGTTTGTCCCGCCGTGATGCCGCGCATTAGGTTGTTGTCGCGCACCGCGCCCGCCTGGAACGAGCGGTTGGCGTCGCGCACTTTGGCGACGAGTTGTTGCAAGGTAACCCCGAACAGCGCGAGCTTCTCCGGGTCGGGCTCGACGCGGATTTGCTGGGGATTGCCACCGGAAATGTAGGTCAGCCCGATATTATCGGTCTTCACCAATTCAGAGCGTAGCTCTTCGGCAAGTTGATAGAGGTCCTTGTCGGTCCAGCGCGCGGCGGCATCCGGCTTCGGCGATAGCGTGAGCACCACGACTGCAACATCGTTGACGCCGCGGCCGACGATCAGCGGCATGGGAATGCCGACGGGAATCTGATCGAGATTGGCCCGTATCTTCTCGTGCACACGCAATATGGCGTCGTCGGCGTTGGTGCCGACCAGGAACCGCGCCGTTACCATCACGCGGTCGTCCACAGTCTGGCTGTAGACGTGCTCGACCCCGTCGATGCCCTTGACGATTGCTTCCAGCGGCTTGGTCACCAGCTGGGCCGCATCCGCCGCCTTGAGTCCGTCGGCGTTGACCCGAATATCGACCATCGGCACGCTGATCTGCGGCTCCTCCTCGCGCGGGATGGTGAGCAGCGCAATGAGGCCAACCGCCAGAGCCGCCAGCAGAAACAGCGGCGTCAGCGGCGAGCGGATCGTACTTTGGGTGAGCCGTCCCGAAAGCCCTAGCTTCACGGCCGCACCAAGACGTCGCCGCGTTTGAGACCGGAGAGAATTTCGAGGGCATCAGGCATATCGGGGCGCGGCAACTCGCGTCCGCGCTGAACGGGCACATCGATCTCGCTCTTGTCGGCCTTGCGCACGCGGGCATAGTCGATGCCGAAGCGAGTGACGATGAACGCGCTTGGTACAATCACGGTGGTACGCTTGCCGGCCGACACCCAAACGCGGATACGCTCGCCGACAAAATAGTCGCCGAGATCGGCGACCTCCGCATCGGCGATGACGCGGCCATCCTGTATTTGCGGATAGACCAGACTTATAGTGCCGAATTGGGCGCCTTTCTTGCCGAGTTCCTCGCCATCGATGCGTACTGAATCGCCGGCCTTGAGAAAGCGGGCGTGCCGCTCAGGCACGCGCAGGCGCAGGATGAAATTCTGTTCCGCCACCGTGGCGACGGCTTCGCCCGGCAAGATGACGGTGCCGGTCGTCACCGGGACGGTCAAGACACGGCCCGGAGTGGGCGCGAGGACGTTGCCTTCGGTAACCTGCTGCTGGAGAACCGAGCGTTCGGCGGTACGCGACTTCAGCGCATTGGACGCTACGTTGAAGGCAGTCTGCGCCTCATCGAGACGGGTTCTCGGAATGGTGCCGCGCGAGACCAATTCTTTGGCGCGGTCGAGATCGATCTGGGCTTGAGAAAATTGAGCCTCGAGGCCCGCGATCTGCGCATCGAGCGAGTTCATCTGCAATGCGAGCTTTTCGTCAAGCACCGTGGCAACGACCTGCCCCCGCTTGACGGCATCGCCCTTCTTGACGGCGAGCGCCACCACCGTACCGCCGATGCGCGCGCGCGCGGGCACGACGTCAGTGCTTTCGACCGTGGCAAAGACCGACTTCTCGTCGGCAACCTTCTCCGGGGCCACGACGAACGTGTCCTGGGCACGCGCCCCCTGGGCGAAGAACACAAACAGAGCCAAGCTGATCGCAGCGGCACGCATTTTGGAATGTCCTCTATTCGTCTCGATCCGCCCGGGATCGAAGCCGCTTGATCTTTCGTCCTCAGCGGTCTGCGTCATTGATTTGACGCAAGCGCTTGACGGCGCTTCTTCGGAACGCACCCCGTGGCCGGCGCGCAATAGACACGATAGAGGGTGCTCACAAGCTCGCGTGCCGGAGCACTGCCGATCGAATACCAGATGGTTTGCCCTTCGCGCCGCGCCGTCACCAGCCCGTCCTTGCGCAAGAGCGCGAGATGCTGCGAGACGGTCGAGTCTCGGATTTCCAGCAAGGAGGCGAGTTCCCCAACCGAGCGCTCCTTCTCGATCAACTGACAGACGATGAGAAGACGGTGCCGATTCGCCAGCGCCTTCAAAAGCTCGCTCGCCTTGTCGGCCGCAGCAAGCATGTCATTGCCTCGTATTTTCATAGTTGCGTATATACGAATAATCGAATATCTAGTCAATGCCGCTTGGCGAGGATCGCCCAGGTGGCGGTAGCGTCGCTCGGGCGGGCGCCGAGACTCTGCTTCGCCCTTTGATCAGGAGATTTGCCATGAATGTCGATCGCGCCGTCTTTACGTTTGCCGGCAGCATGGTGCTTATCAGCCTCGCGCTCGGCTGGCTGGTCAGCCCCTACTGGCTGCTTCTCACCGCCTTTGTCGGCGCAAACCTCATCCAGGCGGCGTTCACCGGCTTTTGCCCCGCCGCCATGATCTTTCGCAGACTCGGCCTGAAGACCGGTTCCGCCTTCGGGTGCCCGACGGCCAGGAACTGACAAACAAAAGCTGACAGACCGGCCGAGGAACGGCCGCAAGCGACCAACCTTCGGGAGGATTAGAATGGCTCATATCGTCGTGCTCGGTGGCGGCATCGGTGGGGTGTCGTGCGCTTACGAGCTGAAGCATGCGCTCCGCAAGGAGGACCGCGTGACGCTGGTTTCCGACAAGCCGTTCTTCCAATTCACGCCATCCAATCCCTGGGTGGCCGTGAAATGGCGCTCGAAGAAGGACATCACCATCGAATTGGCGTCGACGCTGCCGAAGCACGGTATTGCCTTCAACGCCTCCGGCGCCGCCCGGGTTCGTCCGGACGAGAATCGTGTCGAGCTCGGCGACGGCTCCTCGCTCGATTATGACTATCTTGTCGTTGCGACCGGACCAGAGCTCGCCTTCGACGAGATCGAAGGCCTCGGCCCGGAGCACAACACGCACTCGATCTGCGACGTCGATCACGCCACGCACGCCAACGATCAGTGGGAGGCGTTCTGCAAGGACCCGGG
Organism: uncultured Alphaproteobacteria bacterium; assembly: GCA_963793075.1. Taxonomy (GTDB): domain Bacteria; phylum Pseudomonadota; class Alphaproteobacteria; order Rhizobiales; family Methyloligellaceae; genus Methyloceanibacter. The sequence continues at coordinate 170,539 of CAWBYO010000005.1, read as the reverse complement.
CCCGATTGTCGTTGGTGCCGTTCAAGGCGCTTCATGCTACGGGCCGGCTTACGAGTTCGCCATGATCATGGACGCGGATTTGCGCCAACGGCGCATCCGCGACAAGGTGCCGATGACGTTCGTGACGGCGGAGCCCTATATCGGCCATCTCGGCGTCGGCGGCATCGGCGATACCAAGGGCCTGCTCGAATCGGCGATGCGCCAGCGCCACATCAAATGGATCACCAACGGCAAGGTCGACAAGGTCGAGCCTGGCAAGTTGCGCGTGACCGAGGTCGACGATGACGGCCAGCCGAAGAAGACGCACGAGCTGCCCTTCAAATTCTCCATGATGCTCCCGGCCTTCCGCGGAATTGCGGCGCTGCGCGGGATCGAGGGGCTGGTCAACCCACGCGGCTTCGTCATCATCGACAAGCACCAACGCAATTCAAAATTTCCCAATGTGTTCGGCGTGGGCGTTTGCATAGCCATTCCTCCGCTCGAGCAAACGCCTGTGCCGGTGGGCGTTCCCAAGACTGGTTACATGATCGAATCCATGGTGACGGCGACGGCGCTCAATATCGGCGATCTCGTTCGCGGCAAGCCGGCGACGCATGAAGCGACCTGGAATGCCATCTGTCTCGCCGATTTTGGCGATTCCGGTGTGGCATTCGTGGCGATGCCGCAAAATCCCCCACGCAACGTCAATTGGGCGTCGAGCGGCCGCTGGGTCCACGTCGCCAAAATCGCGTTCGAGAAATATTTCCTCCACAAGGTGCGGGCGGGTGTGACCGAGCCTTATTATGAGAAACTGGTGATGAAGTTGCTGGATATCGGCAAAGTCAAACGGCCGGCGGCATAGCGGCAAGCACTACGGCTGCGGTCTAAGACTCATTCGCCATGAAGACTGCTCGCCTCGACAGGCTAGAGGTCAACGCGACCGACATTGCGCGTATGCTACGGATATTGGCGAACGAGCAACGCGTCCGCATTGTCTGCCGGCTTGCCGCCAGTCACGAGGAACTGCCCATTGCGGCGTTGGGCGCGGGATTGAAGATCAGTCAGTCGGCACTCGGCCCGGCAAGTCTTGCATCGGCTTGGATCGGCAGCCTCCGCTTATGGAAACCGCCGCCCCCCGCTTCAGGTCAACCCTGCGGATGAACGCGGCCGACAGCTCCTCGCCGAGGGCGGCGCGCTGAACCCCAACACCCACCGGATGTGGGAGAGCCTGCTCGGTCAGGCCAGCTGGACGCATATTGTGGACGTCGGCGCAAACTACGGTGAAATGCTCGTCGCCAAGCCCTTTCCCACTGGGGCGCGCATTCTCGCTTTCGAACCGAACCCGGTCCTGTTGCCGTATCTCGAGAGGAACTTGAGCGCCGCCGGGGTTAAAGCCGACATCGTCGCGAGCGCGGTGTCGGACCGGGCGGGCACTGCCCGCTTCCTCATCGACAAGGTCTGGTCGGGCACGAGCCGTCTCGACGACGGCGCGGGTGCGAACCCGGAAGTCCACGAGGCCGTGCCCGTCCCGATCACGACGCTCAGCACCGCACTCGGCGGCGTTACGGCGGCGGCCGGCATGCGCGCGCTCATCAAGATCGACGTGGAGGGCCACGAGGTCTCGGCGCTGAAGGGGCTCATGGAGGTTCTCCCCTGCTTTGATGATTTCGCGGCCGTGGTCGAAATTCTCTGCCTGTCGCCGGACGACATCGATTGGATCGCCGACCATTTCGCTGTGGAACTCTACGAGCTCGCCTCTGAACGCCTCGTGCCCTTCAGTCCAAACGACGGGGAGCGCTTATCCGCGACCCTGAAGAGCGGCGATTTCTACCTGAACGATATTGCCGTGCGTCGTCGCAATGACGAAAACCTCACGTAATTTCCGTTGCTTAAACGCCTCTAGACAGGGGGTGCGTGAACGGAGAAACTCCGCCACGGCCCGCCTTCCGGCGTTTGGTCGCCGCGTTCGGGGAGTAAGATGAAAGTTCTGGTTACAGGGGGCGCCGGCTTTATCGGCTCGGCGGTTTGCCGTCATTTGATCGCGACGGGCCGCGCCGTGGTCAATGTCGACAAGCTCACCTACGCAGCCAATCTCGCTTCGCTTGCGGGCATCGCGGACGCACCGCTCTACAGCTTCTACAAATTGGATATTTGCGACCGCGACGGCTTGGAGACGGTGTTCAACCGCGAACAGCCGGACGCCGTCATTCACCTGGCGGCCGAATCCCACGTCGACCGGTCGATCAGCGAACCGGCCGCGTTCATCGCCACCAACGTGGTCGGCACCTATCAATTGCTGGAGGCCGCGCGGGGCTACGGCGAGCGCCTATCTGGGCAGCGCCGTGATGCGTTTCGGTTTCTGCATGTTTCCACAGACGAGGTCTACGGCAGTCTCGGCAACGACGGCGCCTTCTCGGAAACCACGCCGTACGATCCGGCCTCGCCCTACTCGGCAAGCAAAGCGGCCTCGGATCATCTGGCGCGCGCGTGGCACCGGACCTACGGCCTTCCGGTGCTGACCGCCAACTGCTCCAACAATTATGGACCCTACCAGTTTCCGGAGAAACTCATTCCGCTGATGATCACCAACGCGCTGCTTGGCCATGAGCTGCCGATTTACGGCAAGGGCGAGAATGTTCGGGACTGGCTCTATGTCGACGATCACGCGAGCGCGCTCGACGCCATTCTCTCGCGCGGCGCGCCAGGCCAGAGCTACAACATCGGATCGCGCAACGAGCGCAACAATCTATCCGTGGTCACTGCGATCTGCGACTGCCTCGACGCGCGCCGCCCGAAACAGACGGGGGGCTCATACCGCGACGCGATTACCTTCGTCACAGACCGGCCGGGTCACGACCACCGCTACGCCATCGATCCCGGCAAGATCGAGCGCGAAATTGGCTGGCGGGCGGAGGAGAGTTTTGCGTCCGGACTCGAGAAGACCGTCGAATGGTACCTGGCGAACGCGTCATGGTGGCAGCCGATCCGGACGGACTCCTACGACGGCGAGCGTCTCGGCCTGCTCGAAGAGACGCTCGCATGAAAGGCATCATCGTAGCGGGTGGCAGCGGTACGCGCCTCCACCCCATGACGCTGTCCCTCTCGAAGCAACTCCTGCCCGTTTACGACAAGCCGCTCATCTATTATCCGCTTGCGGTCCTCATGCTCGGCGGCATCCGCGAGATCTTGATCATCTCGACGCCCCGCGATCTCCCGCATTTCGAGGCGCAGCTTGGCAGCGGCGCTCGGTGGGGGCTCGCCTTCTCCTATGCCGAACAAGCTCGCCCCGAAGGCATCGCTCAAGCATTGCTCATCGCCAAGCCGTTCCTCGACGGCGACCATTGCGCCATGGTTCTGGGAGATAACATCTTCTACGGGCATGGTCTGCCGGAGCTGGTGGTAGACAGTTTTACCAAACGGCCCGGCGCTACGGTGTTCGTCTCGCGGGTTTCCAATCCGAGCAGGTACGGCGTGCTTGAGATGGACTGCGGACGGCGCTCCCATCTCGATCGAGGAAAAGCCTCAATCGCCAAAATCGGATTGGGCCGTCACCGGTCTATATGTCTACGACTCCGATGCGGTGTCGATCGCGGGTTCTCTGCGGCCGTCGGCGCGTGGCGAGCTGGAGATCACCGAGCTTAATGCTATTTATCTCGGCCGGTCGCTGCTCAACGTAGAGAAGCTTGGCCGGGGATTTGCGTGGTTCGATGCGGGGACACCCGACAGCATCCTCGAAGCGGCCAATTTTGTCGCCTCGATGGAGAAGCGCCAGGGCTTCAAGATTGCGGCGCCGGAAGAGATCGCCTTCCGGAGGGGCTTCATCACAGCCGACGATCTGGAGCGTCTGGCCGTCGAGCACTACCCAAACAGCGACTATGGCCGCTATCTTTTGAGCGTTCTCTCGGAGTGATCACGAGGCCCCGAACATAAATGCTGGTTCGACCGCTAGACATTCCCGACATCAAGATGATCACACCGCGTCGCTTTGTCGACGCGCGCGGCTTCTTCTGCGAGACCTATAATCGGCGACGGCTCAGCGAGGCGGGGATCGAGGCCGACTTTGTTCAGGACAACCACTCGCTGTCGTCTCCCAAAGGCGTCGTGCGCGGTCTGCATTTCCAGATCGATCCGCACGCGCAGGCCAAGCTTATCCGCGTCGCACGTGGCGCCATATTCGACGTCGCGCTGGACATCCGCCGCGGCTCGCCGACATTTGGCGAGCACGTCTCCGTCGTCCTGTCGGCCGACACCGGGGACCAGCTATGGATCCCGGTGGGCTTTGCCCACGGTTTCTGCACGCTAGAGCCAGAGACCGAAGTCCTCTACAAAACGACGGGCTACCACGCGCCGGAATGCGCTCGCGGCATCAAATGGGACGATCCGGCGCTGGGAATCGCTTGGCCCGTGAAACCTTCGGAAGCCGTCCTTTCGGAACAGGACCGCAACTATCCTGCCTTTGCGGAACTCGACGTCACCTTCGAGGTGGGCGCGCGATGCTCGTCCTGATTGGCGCGAACGGCTTCCTCGGGAGACATACATGCGAGCTTCTCGAGCGCCGGGGCGTGCCGGCCATCGCCATATCGCGAAATCGCGATCATGGATTCTTTGAGCGCTTTGCGCCGTCGTTGAAGTTGATGGACTTCGCGGCGTTCGCCTCCCCGGCCGGCCGTGACGCCATCGCCGATGCGTCCGCCATCGTGTATTTCCGCTGGGGCTCCGTACCTTCGACGTTTGTCGGCGAGCCCTGGCGAGAGATTTCTGAGAATGTCCACCCGGCGCTGGAGTTCTTTCAACACGTCTCGGATATTTCCCCTGAGGTGAAGATCGTGTTCCTGTCTTCGGGAGGCACCATCTACGGCGGCGAAGGCGACACGGCGAAAGGCGAGACGTCGGTCACGCAGCCCATATCCTCCCATGGTCTCGGGAAACTGATGACAGAAGTCGCTCTGAAATTCGTCGGGCGAACCAGAGGCAACCCCTACGCCATTCTCAGAATTTCGAATGCGGTTGGCCGCTGGCATTCGAACAATGCCCAGGGGATCGTCGGAGCCGGGCTGCGCGCCGCGCTGAACGCGTCGCCCCTTCGGCTTTTCGGCGGCGGCACGCAGGTCAGAGATTTCGTGGACGCGGACGACGTCGCCGAGGCTATCTACGCAGCCAGTGCCGATACCACGCATGCCGCCGCAACTTGGAATGTCGGTTCGGGGATCGGCATCAGCATGGCGGAACTGGTAGAGCGCATATCCGCAGTGGTGGGACGGAAGATCACCGTCGAGACCGCGCCTTTCCGGGGAATTGATGTGCCGCATATCGTTCTCGACTGCGCTAAGATCGCGAGAGATCTAGGCTGGAGGGCTACGACCCCGCTCGATCAGTCTATTTCGCGAATGTGGGAAGCGATGCAGTTCGCGGATCAACCGACGCATTAGCTTTTTTTCGGATAGGACGTTGCACTCTCAAAGGCGGGCTGGGTTCAAGATGGCCTCTAATCGTTCGGGAACGCGCGGCGGCGCCGCCCCAAGGGCCGGGACGGCGGAACGGCCGGGGGCGCCTGCAGGCTCGGTTCCGCTGGCCGAGCCGGAACCCGGGGGCCAAGCGATGAGCTTTTGGTTGGCTCCCAGCTCCTTCTGGAATCCGGACTATGTCTGCGAGTCCGCGTGGCACGCGCATGGCCCATTCGCCTTTTGGCTCATCGATGCGCTGCGCCCCCGCACGCTCGTCGAGCTCGGGACGCACTGGGGCTATTCGTATTTTTGCTTTTGCCAGGCCATCGCCAGGCTTGGATACGCTTCGAAGTGTTTCGCCATCGATACGTGGGAGGGCGACGAACAAGCCGGCTTCTACGACGAAGATGTCTTCGAGAGCGTCGAACGGCACAACGCGAACCACTACGCGTCATTCTCACGCCTTGTTAGAACGCCGTTCGCCGAAGCGGTCCAGTATTTTGCCGACGGGTCAATCGATCTCCTTCACATTGATGGGGCACATTTTTATGAGGACGTGAAGACGGATTTCGAGACTTGGCTGCCGAAGCTCTCCGACGGGTCGGTGGTGCTGTTCCACGACACGAATGTGAGGGAGCGGAAATTCGGCGTTTGCCAACTTTGGGATGAGCTGCGCGGCCAGTATCCGAATTTCGAGTTTGTGCATGGCCATGGGCTTGGCGTGCTGGCGACCGGGAGTGTTTTGCCGGAGGCCGTACGTACCTTTCTCCAGATCGGCCAGACGGAAACATTCCGAAGTCTCTATCCGAGACGCTTATAGCCGTCTCGGTGCGCATATCGTTGCTGATGCCGACGCCGCGAGAGCCGCAGCCCAGATCGCCACGATCGAGGCCCAGCGCGCCGCTCTTCTGAGAAATAACCAGGAGCATAGCAAGACGATCGACAACTTGACCATGGAGCTGCAGCTCTTGCGCGCAAACAAGAACGACGCGGTCGTGCAACGCGACGCCATGCGGCGCATCGTACGGCGGCAAGCGGCGATTATCGACGATCTGCGGCGATCGATGGTCAATCAAACCTTGCAGAGGCAACTCGCTGCGGTGCCGGCGTCACAGATCGCCCGCCTCGCCCGCAGCCTTCCCGCGCCAATGAAGACGTTCCTGAAGCGGGTTGTCTTGCGGCGCCCTGACGGGACCTCCTGACCGCGTGCGCATGTGATGGCCGATACCAACGGAGAGATGACAAAGCGCCAGGCCGAAAGCGATCTGGAACGGGAAGGGTTCGCGTACTTCGACCTCCCAGCCAATTTCGAGGCGGCGTTCCTCCTGCCCTATTACGAGTTGGTCGGGTTCGCTGATCCCGCCGCCGTCACATATGCGCAGATCAATGCTGCCGGCTGGCCCGTCTACGCCTCACGGGAGGATGTCGAGTCCGTCGCGCGCGTGATCAGGGCAAGCCCCTATTTCAACGCGAAAACCTATCGCGCACTGATGGGGCCGTCTTATAGGCATCTCGACCCGGCCCTCCATTATGTACTCGTCGGCGAACGCCTCGGCATGCCACCGTCCGACCGTTTCGATCCCGTCTACTATCTGGAGAGCCGGCCGGACGTGGACGCCGCCGCGATCTGTCTTCTCGCACATTATATCCGCTACGGACTGGCCGAAGGCCGACGCGCGCTGCCTCTCGCCGCGGAGATGGCCACAAACACCTCCCGATTCGATCCCGCCAAGGACTGCATCATCCTCGTGAGCCACGAGGCTTCGCGCACGGGCGCGCCCATCCTTGCATTGAATATCGGGCAGCGGCTGCGCGCCAAGTACAACATCATCACCGTGCTCATGCGCGGCGGCGGGCTGGTCAAAGGCTTCGAGGAGCTCAGTGCGCAGCTGATTTGCCTTGACGATAAAAGCCGCAACCCGGTGGAGCTGAAATATTTCATCGATGCGATTCTTGGGGCGCACAATGTCCGCTACGCGCTCGTGAACAGCATCGTCTGCAAGGACATTCTGCCGATCCTGGCGGCGCGTTTCATCCCGACGGTCACGCTCATACACGAATTCTCGCAGTATTCGCGGCCGAAGGCGGCGGTTCGCGAAGCGCTCGGATGCTCGGCGGAGATTGTCTTTTCAACTGCCCTTACAGCGGATTCGTTTCGCGAGGAGCATTCCTCTTTGGCGCAGCGCCGGCTGCACGTGCTGTCGCAGGGCCGGTGCAACCTTCCCGCCCCTGCAGCGTCAGGGGACGGAGAACGCCGGCGGCTCGAGTCGGCGGTGCGTCCACCCGAAGCCCAGGATTCTCTCATCGTGCTCGGCCTCGGCCACGTCCAGCTCCGCAAGGGTGTCGATCTTTTCATCAACACGGCCGCAGCGGTGCGACGCCTGGCACCTGGGCGGTCCATGCGCTTTGTTTGGATCGGCGGCGGCTACGACCCGAGCGGGGACCTGGACTACTCGATATATCTCGCCGCGCAGGTCGCAAGGCTGGACTTGGCGGATCACGTCGTCTTTCTGGACGAAGTCGGCGACCTTGGCCCCGCCTATGCACTCGCTGATATCTTCTACCTTTCGTCCCGGCTCGACCCGTTGCCGAACGTGGCGATCGAGGCCGCGTCGCTGGGTCTGCCCGTCGTCTGCTTCGAAGGCGCCACGGGGATCGCAGATCTTCTGCGCAGGGACGCTACGGCGACGCGGACCATCGTGACACATCTCGACACGGACGCAGCCGCCCGGCTCATCATTGAGCTCGGCGATGACGAAGCGCTGCGCAAACGCATCGGTGCCGCCACGCGCGATCTGGCGCAAAAGGCGTTCGATATGGATGGATATGTCGCCGATATCGACACTATCGGTGCCGAGGCCGTCAGCGTCATGCGCCAGCGCCGAGCCGACTTCGAAACAATGTTGGACGATCCAGATTTCGACCTGGCCTTCACGCTACCTGGTGGAAATAGAGTGCTGCCGCAGGATGTCGCGATTTGCCACTTTATGTCCGGCTGGTCGGCCACCCGCACCTCGCTCGACGAAGCCAGTTGCCTTGAGCTATTGCGCCCTTGCGCCGGGTTCCACCCGCAGATTTACGCCGCTGCGCATCCCGGTCTCGGCGAGATCAATCCCTATGCGGATTTCGTGCGCAAGGGACGTCCCGAGGGACCGTGGCTGAGCCGTGTGATCCGAGGGGAGTCAGCGCCACCGGCCAGCACGTTGCGCACGGCCATCCAGGCGCATTTTCATTATCCTGAACTGATCTGCGACTTTCTCGGCAAGCTCGAGGCGAACACTTCGCCCTGCGATTTGCTCCTGAGCACGAATGACGCTCAAAATGCGAAGATGCTCAAGGCTGCAACGGCCCGCTTTGCGGGTGGCCGTGTAACGATCCGCGTCGTGCCGAATAGAGGGCGCGATATCGGGCCGTTGCTCACGGCCTTTGGCGGCGAAATTCTGCGTGACTACGATGTCGTCGGCCATTTCCATGGGAAACGCAGTCTCGCCGTGGATTCGACGCTGGGCGACGCTTGGCGCGAGTGCCTGTGGCAGCATCTCGCCGGTGACGTCCATCCCATGATGGATGTGGTCCTGGCAGAGTTTAAGCACGACGAAAATCTCGGCTTGGTCTTTGCCGGCGACCGGCATGTTTGCGGATGGGATGCGAATCTCACGCAGGCCTCCGCGCTGGCCGCGCGCGTTGGAATTGAAACGCCGCTGCCCCCGTTCTTTGACTTTCCAGTCGGCACGATGTTCTGGGCCCGACCGCGCGCGCTTGCCCCACTTATCGACCTTAAGCTCGACTGGGACGACTATCCCGACGAGCCGCTCCCTTATGACGGAACCATTCTTCACGCCCTTGAGCGTTTGATCCCGTTCGCGGCGCGAAAGGAGGGGATTCACGTTCGCGACTGTGCGCATTCCCGGAATTGACAGGTAATGAGTTTGTCGAGGCTGGGACCCTACCGCTATCAAAACCCGCTAGAGTTGGAGCCTCTCCAATACGATGCGCTATTCGCGCGGCGCCACGACGGTGTCTACCTGGAGCCGCCGGGGCTTCCCCGGGTCTATGATCGCGTAGCACCCGATTTCCACGACGACCCCGACCGGACCGGACTGTTTCCGAACCTGGGGTCGGCGCGCGTGACCTATAGCCCGGCTTTCGTCGTCTCGATGCATGATGTCCGGCTTATCGGTCATCGCACGATCCTCTGTGATGACGGGCGTTTCTTCAACGACCAGGGCTATGTGGAAGATGCCGAGCTTCACCGCCGCTATCTTGATCGATTGTCCCGGCCGGAAGACCTCTGGATTGAGATGACCGGGCTGCGGCCGGACATGGACGGGGACGCGTTCTGTCTCGACGACCTGCAGCGCCCGGAGGTCGATCTTCCGGACACAGTAATCGTGCTCTGCTCGCGCGAACCGGGCAATTACGGCTCCTTCCTCTATCGCGTGCTTCCCAAACTCACATTGGCGTCGACAAATGCCGGATATCGCTATCTGGTGGGCGCACCCTACGAAATCGATGCGCCAGTTGCTGAGCCTGTTCGGGGTTTCCGAAGACAGGATCATCCTTCATGACCCAGGCACGATCTATCGCATTGAGCATGCCATCGTGCCGGGCATACGCGGTCCCGACGCCTTGCTGGACGAGGAGACGCGCTCTTTCTATGCGTCGGCACGCGAGCGGCATGGTGCCGACCGGCATGACCGGAAGATCTATGTCTCTCGACAGGGGTGGCCCGGCGCAGGCCGGATCATGCAAAACGAGCGGCAGATCGTCGATCGCTTATTGCCGTTGGGCTTTGAGATCGTGCAGCCGGAAACGCTATCCGCACGCGAGCAGATCGAGATATTCGCCTCAGCCAAACTCGTGGCCGGGCCGTCGGGCGCGGGAATGTTCAATATCGTCTTCTGCCGTCCCGGAACGCACGTCGTCGACATCGAATCGGAGCCGTATTGGATCCACACCGCATATGTGCCTCTTCGGATCTTGCGGCATGCGCTACGGAATCTTCGAAGGCACGATGATTCCGGAGGCGCGAAATCGGCCTCCCCATCAGCCCTTCACCGTAAACGCCGAGGCGCTCGTGGAGCGCCTGGAGGCTCTCGACTAAGTAGACGCCGGGTCAGGCGGCACTATGGACTGCCGTGCTTATCGCAGAAATCTGACGTTCGATTTGCGCATAGCAGCTTGATTTGTTGCGCTCCGGGGTCGGAGAATTTAACCACGATCACGTTGCCGATGCGGCGGAGGGAGTCGGCTGCCGGCCAGGCTGGCATGGCCTGCGCGGCCTCGGTGGCCATTTCGCTCTGCTCCGCCGTCGGCACCAAAAAGGTGGCGTTCGAAAGAAAGTTCAGGAAGAGCGCAATGCGCGTGGGATTTCCTTCGTCCCACGAGAAGAACAACTCGCCGAGCGTCGACGACATGACGGCCCGATTGAGCTGATCGTGCTTCACCGAAACGGCACCGACGGGGACGAGGGTGTAGGGTTGATCCGACGGAAACTCTTGCTCGACCCGGTAAATGAGCTGCGCTCCCAGCGCCTTGTCCCGCTCGAGCTGCCAGTGTCCCGCGTAATATTGCTGATTGCTGATGCCGGAAAATTCAATGATGAGGAGCGCCGCGAGCGGTAGCAAAATCCAGCTGCGCAGCCACGGAGGCGCGATTTCCGTGCTGAACAGGACGACGATTGCGAGCGCCAGGGGAACGCCGATGAAGGCCCGATAGGGAAGCAACCCGCCGGCGAGCGGATTCTGCACAAAGGGCGCGACCATCATCAATCCAAGCAAGCCCAACACAACCAGAACGCCGCGCCACGACTGCCGCCATGCACCGAGGTTCCACGCCAGAACACCGGCGCACGCAACAAGGAGCAGCCGGTAATAAAGGTGGTGGTTCAGGAAGATCTGCGCGGAGCCAACATAGACATCGAGCATCTCGATCAGCGCCGTGCCGACAGCGGTTGCAACGTCGTGGAAAAGCAGATCTGGCCGATAATACCCACTCGCTATGGACTGGAATTGGAACCACCACAAAAAGCCGATCGTGATCACTACGTAGATCAGGAGCCCCAGGAGAATAATTCCCGAATAGCAGACGGCCCGCCGCAGCCAGTCTCGGTCGAAGCCCTCCCCTCGGAGCCAACCGCGCAAAATCAGATCCGCAGCGAAGAGGATAACCGCGAAATAGACAAACGCTTGGTAGAGGGATGTGGCGTAAGCGATGAGCGCGGCCGCCGCGATAAATCTCGGGACATCGATTTTTGTCGCGACGCGCAGGGCCAGAACCGTGGCGAGCGAACCGAGGCCGATCTCGAACATGAGAAAGTTGAAAGCGATATCGTAAATGAGCGTGGGAAAGCCGAAAAAGAGCGGCGCCGCGACCACGGCCGACTGCCATTGGCGCAACTGGAAATGCTTGACCAGGAGCACAAACGCCGTCGCGTATAGGATCAGACCTACTGCGATGGGCGTGACCGGAATCGTCGTGTCCGGCAAGATTAACCAGTAATAGAGCGCCCTTCCCCAGCGCCCCTGCACAACGTCAGTCGCCGGGTTATTGAAGTAGAGCTTGTGCTCTTCGTCGATGCTGAGCGTGAAGTTGAAAATCTCATAGCCATGGAACAGCAGGACGCAGACCAGCGCCATCACGATCGCGGCCACGACGACCGGCGACACGGTGGCGACCGCCTGCGGCCAATCGGGTGCAGGCCGTACGTCCTCGGGCGAGGTGGCTGCGGACACCGGCCTTGAATTTCCCGGCTTGCGGCGATCCCGTTGACGCATCAGGTCAGTTCCCGGCGTTCCGTGCCGAGAAACACGTCGGCATGCGTCCCCTCAAACACCCTGGCTGATTGAATGACGGAGAGCGGCCGGCGCTTCGTGTTCTCGTATGTGCGCCAGGTGTAGGCGCCGACAAGCCCCAGACCAAACAAGTTGAGTGCCCCGAAGAACATGATGACGACGATCGTCGCCGCATAGCCAGGCACGACAATCTGGTGCGTCAAACGCAGAATCGCGGTGATGATGCCGAAAAGCACCGCGAAGCCAATGCCCAACGCGCCGACGAATGTCAGGACGCGTATCGGTAGATCGGTGAAGCCAAAGAAGCTGTCGGACATGTAGCTGAACTTCTTGGCAAAGGTCCACGCGCTCTCGCCGTGTAGCCGGGCCGCGCGCGCATATCCCACATCGCAGCGACGGAAGCCGAGCCAGAAGACCAGGCCGAGCAGAGAGCTGTTGGCTTCCTCGAGCTTGAGCAACTCGTCCCGAACTTTGCGAGTGCAGCCGAAAATGCTTGCGCCTCCCGCCGGCAATTCCTTGCTGACGAAAAGGCGAGAGAGACGCCAAAACAACTTGGATGCGACACGCGTGGCAGCGGGGTCGCCCCGGCTCTCGCGGACGCCAACCGCGATGTCGTAGTCACCGCTGGTAAGCGCCTCCAGGAAGGAGACCAGGATATCCGGAGGGTCCTGCAAGTCGGCCGCGATGGTTCCGAAATAGGCGCCTCTTCCGGCTTGAAGGCCGGTACGGACCGCGGCGAACTCGCCAAAATTGCGGGCGTGCAAAATCAGCTGTGATTGAAACGGCGCGCGCGGCAGGGCTTCCTCGAGCCAGGCGTGGCTCGCATCCGGACTACGGTCGACTACAAAAATGACCTCCAAGGCCATGCCAAATTGCCGATTGATCGTCCCTTGGATCCGTCCGAACTCCGCGAGCAACTGGGGAAGGGTCTCGGCGTTGCGGTAAACCGGCACAATCACCGAGTACAACATCTCTTCTCGACCGCCTGTTGCCGTCATACGGATACCGAATTCGCGCTGCTTGCCATTTCCACCGCGAGAGCATCGAGTTCGGGGCTCAACGCCTCGCGCCAATGCGGGGGCGAGATGCCAAAGACAGTCTTTAGTCGGCCAAGGTCAAGCCGCGAGTTGCCCGGGCGCCGTGCCCTTGAGGGCCATTGGTCGGATCGGATCGGCGCAACTCTCTCCGCGGCAAACTTCACCCCGCGTGACTTCAGGCCTGATAGGGCTTCCGTGGCGAAGTCGTACCAGCTCGCCTCGCCGCTCGCCGTCACATGGACGATGCCCCCTGCTGCTGCCGCTTTGGCACGGACGTCGTCGAGTCCACCTTCGAGGATTGCCGCCACGACATTGGCGACGAGGGCCGCCGAGGTGGGAGCGCCTGTCTGGTCGGCGACGACACGCAATTCCTCGTTTGTTTGCGCCAATTCGGCAATTTTGCGCAGGAAGTTCCTCCCGTCCGCCGAGTAGATCCAGGAGGTGCGGATGATCAGGAAGGATCCTGCCGCGGCGCGGACTTCCGCCTCGCCGGCGAGCTTGCCCGCGCCATAGACGGAAAGTGGCCCCGTGGGGTCGTCTTCGCGTCGCGGCCGGCTGCCGGCGCCGTCGAACACATAGTCGGTCGAAAAGTGAATGAATGGCACGGCGCGGCTTGCGGCCCACCGGGCCATGATCCCGGGCGCCGTCGCATTCACCTGCCGCGCCAGGGCGCTCTCATCCTCGGCTTTGTCCACCTCGGTATAGGCAGCCGCGTTAAGGATGATGTCCGGTGCCAGCTGTTCGAGAACTGAAGGGATAGCCGCAGGACTGCTCAGGTCAAGCAAGGTGCGATCGGTTGCGACGACCGACGCCCGCGCCTGTAACCGCGCGGCCAAGGCCCCGCCGATCTGGCCCGTCTGTCCCGTCACAACTACTCGCATCGCCCTCGCTCCTTAAGGCCTTCATCGTGCCATTGGGAAGCTATCGCAGCTAGCCCGGTTTACTGCTAAGTGCTCACCCCTGGCGGATGCTTCCAATGTCGTCGAGAGCCTCCTGGCCGTCTCTTGTCCCTCCGTCCATTCGTGGCATTCTGTTGCCCGATTACCCTGGTGTCTGAAGTTTATGGCCGAAGTCATCAACGTCCTTGCCCTCACAAAATATGGACGCTTGGCAGCAAGCAGCCGCCACCGCTTCTACGATTACTTTCCTCTCCTAGAACGGCAGGGTGTTGCTGTAACGGCAGTCCCGCTTCTCAGCAATTCCTATGTTGAGCGGCTTTATGACGGCCAATCTGTGGACCTTCTGGACATCGCCAGCGCCTTCATGCGGAGGCTGCTCGCGCTTTCTACCGTCAACCGGTTCGATGTCATCTGGCTCGAGGCAGAGCTGTTTCCACGTTTTCCCGCCATCTTCGAGCGGATCTTGACGCGGTTCGGTTGCCGCCTCGTGGTGGATCTGGACGATGCGATCTTTCATACCTACGACCGGCACCCCTATTGGCCCGTACGGACACTCTTGAACAGAAAGATCGATGTCGTCCTCGCCCGCGCCTCCGCCGTCTTGGCAGGCAATAATTATATTGCCGACCGCGCTAGACAGTCGGGTGCCCGCCGTGTCGTTTTGGTCCCGACGACGGTTGATGTTCGGGTCTATGAGCGCGTCACCCGCGCACCCGGCGATCAGCTCACATTCGGCTGGATTGGTTCGCCGGCGACGGCGCATTACCTGCGCGACGTCCAACCGGAGCTGGAGCGATTGTGCCAATCGCTCCAGGCAACGCTTCGCTTGATCGGGGCCGGACATGGGATCGTCGCCTCGCCTCGGGTCGTGCTGCGTCCATGGAGCGAACAATCGGAAATCGATGAGCTGGCCGCGTGCGATATTGGCCTGGCGCCCTTGTCCGACGGCCCCTGGGAGCGGGGCAAGTGCGGTGTGAAGGCCATTCAATACATGGCCGCCGGACTTCCGGTGCTGGCGGCACGCGTCGGTGCTCTGCAGAGCATCGTCGTGCACGGCGAGACCGGATTTCTCTATAGCGATGGCGCCGAGTTCGCGATGTATGCCAGCCGCCTGGCGGGGGATCGGGAACTTCGCGAGCGGATGGGAAAAGCGGGACGCCAGCGCGCCGCGAATTGCTATTCCCTCCACCAATGGTCCGACACGATCAGGCAGGTCCTCGCGGACAGCGCTGCTTGAGCGGCTGACCAAACGTAACGCCGCTAGGTTAGTCCCAGCCTGTAGCGCCTTTTGGCAATGCCCTTCAAATGGGCCGCGGTTCCACGCCGCCGGATTTCGTCGGTGATCGACGACAGCTCGTCCGTGAGACCAAGTTCGATCAACATGCGCTCCACCTCGTAGACGGTGAAAAGCTCGCGATAGACGATGTCTCGCTTCAAAAATGGCGACGACAGGAATTTCGGAAAAAAGAATGCCCCTGTGTGGGACTGCGCCCGGCGCATGAGGAGATCCGCCAATTGCTCCCGCAACCGCCTCAGGATGATCGTGCGCTCCTTCTCGTCCGCTTTTTCCAATTCGGCCAAGAGGTCGTCGTCGGGAAAATCCTTACGTATCGGACGCGGCACAAACTCCCGATATTGCAGCATCGTCGCCAAGTCGGTTTCGGACGTCATGCCGTCCAGAAGGCCGTTTATCCCAAAGACGATTCTGAAATTCTCGGTCACTTTGCGCAGTGTCGCGGACAGCCTCACCTCGCCGCAATGAATACTCCACCGGCGAATGGATATAGGCCGGTAGGTCTCCCAGAATTTCCGCACGGCCGGGTGGTCGAACAGGCGGCCGGAGAGTCCGAGGCAGAAGCTCTGCAAGTGATAGTGAAGTTCCCAGTTTTCATAGGCGGCAACCACATCGTATTTGTCCGCCAGGAGTTCATCGATGAGTTCGTCGAGTCCCCGCTTGAAGACGTAGACACTGTCATTGAGCAGGAGGAGACGGGAGACGGGCTTGCCTTCGCCGGCAAGAGCCAACACCGCATCCTTGTAGCCCCCGAAATCGAAGCCCTTGTTGCCGCGGACCAAGATCTTCGCGGAAAGGCCTTTCAACGTATCGAGCTGTGCCAGGGTGAGAACTCGCGTTCGAGACAACGAGCACGTTGACCTTATGCGCCTTGAGGCTCTCGAGCATGTTGAGGACGTACCAGGGGATGTTTCCCCGGGGCTGCCACAGGACATAGATTGCGTACCGGCCCGTATCGAGCGACACCGAGCCGGCATGCTCCTGCTGTATGTCGGATTCGCTGTATCCGGGCCTCAAGTGGGCCAAGCCAACCGGAACGTAGTAAAACAGCACCAGGATCAGCTTTTGGAAAAGCCGGTCATAGAGGTCGGCGCAGCGTCGAACTAGGCCCTGCCCGGGCGCAGGGGACGCCACTCGATCATACTTGGCCATTTTGTACTCGCTGTGGGGTACTCATAGGCGTACTCGATCCAATGCAGCTCATTCGGTTCTATATGAGCGAGATAATTCAAGCTAGTACGGGCACGAGCCCGATTGCCTGGCGAGGTCCTTCGGCGGGGCGATGAGCACGAACTCCATGAGCGCTTCCCGGCAGCAATCCCCGGCCCCCTGGGTTCGCATCGTCATCGTAGACTACAATGCGGGCGCATTTCTGCAAACTTGCGTCGACGCGCTGGCGGCCCAGACGATGCCCGAATTCGAGGCGGTGATTGTCGACAATGGGTCGACCGACCCGCCGATCAGTGCGCTGAACCTCCCCGACGGACGATTTCGCATCGAGCGGCCCGGCGGCAATATGGGCTTCGCCGCCGGAAGTAATTTCGGCGCGCGCGGCAGCGCTTCCCCTTGGCTGGCCATGCTCAACCCCGATACCCGTCCGTGGCCCGATTGGCTTGCCGAACTGCGCGCCGCGACTGAGCGTCATCCATGGGCGCGGGTCTTCGGTTCGACCCAGTTGGACGGGACGGATCCGAGGCTCGTCGACGGGTTTGGCGATGTCCTGTCCGTTTACGGCATGGCTTGGCGCAATCTCGGCGGCCGGCCCGCCACGGACCTTCCCAGCGGCGACCGCGAGGTGTTCTCGCCGTGCGCCGCCTCAGCCTTGTATGCGACGTCTCTGTTCGACGCGACAGGCGGGTTTGATGAGTCCTTTTTCTGCTACCTCGAAGATGTCGACCTCGGTTTCCGGTTGCGCCTGCGTGGCGAGCGATGCCTTCAGGTCCGGCGGGCCGTGGTGGAGCACACCGCCTCGTCGATCACCGGACGCATGAGCGCGTTCAGTGTCTATCACAGCTATCGAAACCGCCTGTGGCTGCTCGCCAAGACTGTCCCCTGGCCGTTGCTCGGACCCGTCTTGACGGCCTGCTCGGTAGCGACTGCCGTGGCGCTCGGGCGTCCGCGGGCCAAGCCTTACCGGGGGGCCGCCCTGCGCGGGACCTGGGCCGGCCTGAAAGGGCTGCCTTGCGCGTTTCGGGCCCGTGGCAAGGTGCAGCAGCAGCGGATCACCAGCACCTTGGAGACGGCCCGGATGCTGGTGTGGACTCCGCTTAGGCGGCAGCGCGACGCTTCGCTCGATCCAACGCCCTAGCCGGCAGTCGTCCGGGACAGGTCTCCCATAGTCTCGTAGGCCTGGATCGCCTCATCAACGGGCGCGTCGACAATGACCCGGCCGTGGGCCATGACCAAGCCGCGATTGCACAGGCTCCGGGCCAGATTGAGATCGTGGGTTGCGAGAGCAAGGATATCGAGCTTGCTCAGGACCTCCAGCAGCCGCGTATGGGCCTTCGCGGCAAAGGCCGCGTCGCCGGTGGCGATCATCTCGTCGAGAACGAGGATCTCTGGCTGCCCGGCCATGGCTATGGCGAAGGACAGCCGCAGCCGCATGCCCGTGGAGTATGTGCGCATCGGGAGTTGGAGATAATTGCCGAGCTCGCAGAACGCTTCGATCTCGGGGATCCGCCGCCGCGCCTCGGCGAATGTCGCGCCAAGAAAAACGCTGCGGATGAGAATGTTCTCATATCCCGTCGCTTCCGGGTCCAACCCCATGCTCATATCGATGAGCGAGGAGACGTGACCGCGGGTGGTCAACTGTCCGGAGGCCGGCTCGAGAATCCCTGCCAGGACCCGGAGCAAGGTCGACTTGCCGGCGCCGTTTTGGCCGATGAGCGCGACGCGATCGCCAGCCTTCAGAGTCAAAGTCACATCTTCCAGTGCGGTGACGACTAGCCGGGAATTCTCGTCCTCGGAGAGCTTGCCGCCGACCGTGCGCAGCAGCTGCTCCTTCAGCGAGCGGCCGCGGCCGGAATACACCGGGTAGTAAACGTTGACTGATTTCGCGTCTATGAGGGCCATGGCTCTGCGCTTCTACAGCCAATAGACAATGCGCGAGCGGAACCGAGCATAGAACGGGAGCGCGACGGCCCAGCCGGCAATCGTGCAAAACGCGATCATGGCGTAGTGGTGAGCTGCGGGGACCTGGCCAAGTAGCGGCGCCCGCACGACCTCGACAAAGCTGGCGAAGGGATTGAGATGGGTGACCGCCCATAGGCGCCCCTGCAACTGGCCGGAGCGGAAGATTACGGGCGTGACGAAGAATGAGAGCTGAACGACATTGACGACGACCTGAGGAAGGTCGCGAAAGCGCGTGCAAAGCGGGCCGAGCAGCATTCCGATCCACACGCTGTTCAAGGCGATCAAAAAGAGTCCCGGTATGAAGAGCAGCGTTACCGGCGAGACGGGGATCTCGAAGATAATGAGAAGGAATGGAACGATCACGAAGTTATGCGCGCTCGTCAGAAAATTGCGGGTGATGATCCTGAAGATGATTGCCGAGCGTGGCGTGGGGTACGAGCGCAGATGGACGTCTGCGTTGATGAAACAAGTGCCCAGCTCGTTGATGAGCGTGGACAGTAGATTCCAAACGATCAGGCCGATCCCGAGATACGGTATGTAGTCGGTGAGGTTTTGATCGAGGATGAGCGCGTAGACGATGCCGATTCCGCCAATCAACGCAGCCATGGAGATGGTCAGCCAGAACTGGCCCAGGGTCGACCGGCGATAGCGCTGGCGAATGTCACCATAGGCAAGCACCCACCAAATCCGCCAATCGGCGAGGCCGTTCCTCAGGTCGGCGATCGCCGCAGCAAGGCTCGTCGGCCGCAGCGGCTGGGCAAATTCCGCACTGGATAGGTCCGTCATTTCACTCACAAACCGTACACTTGGCGGTAGCCTTCTATCATTCTCGGTTCGGAAAAGTCATGCGATCTGGCGTCTCGCGCGCCCCGCGCGAGGTCGCCGTAGCCGGTCCGCAGGCTCGCGATCGCCGCGAGCACGCTCCCGACGTCAACCCGGCCGACGACAACCCCGCAGCGATGCTCGCGAACGTGGTCAGCCATCGATATGGCTTCGGTGAGGATGATGGGCTTTCCCGCCATCAGCGATTCGATCAACGAATGCGGATAGGACTTGACGATATCCCCCCGCTTGGCAAGCAGCACGCCGGCGTGCGTCCTCGCCAGGAAGTCGCCGATGTTGACGTGCTCGGTGACGACCTCGACTCGGTCGGCAATGCCCCGGCGCGCGACACGCTGGCGCAACTCCTCGAGCAACAGCCCACGCCATAGCAATATGAGCTTGAGATTTGGCGCGGCCACGACGGCGTCGAGCAGAACGTCGATACCCTTCAGATCGAACTGCTCCTCCACCCAGGGCGCCGAGGCCATCAGCAGGACCAATTCGTCGCCGAGCGGCAGTTCGCTGGGCGACAGACACTTGGTGGCGATGCCCGGGCGGATGACGGCATAGTTCCGCAATCCCCAGGATTGCAGAATCTCTGCGTCGCGATCGCTCGCCACGACAATCTTATGCAGGGCTCCGAGTTGGCGAAGGTTGCCGGGCTTGGCGCGGCCGGTCAGGCTCGCGACGACGCTGTACACGATGGGCTTGCGTAAGAAGCGCAACACCGGAAAATAATACGGAACCGAGAAGTACAAATGGTGCAGCCGGCATTGCGTTTCGCGTCGGCGCATCTCGGCGAGCTTGTGAAAGCCCAGCAATTGCGGGGGAAGATACCTCCCCGGCAGCGCCCCTGGATACATATTGAGCGTGCTGCCGTCGAAGGCTGCGCACAGCGCCTCTATCTCCTGAAAGACGGCATCGGTCCCCTCGATGGGGGGCGCGGGAGACGTTTGCAAATACAGAATTGACATCGGGACGGTCGCTCAGGGGCGGACGTTAGAGGAACTTGGCATTTTGATTGCCGAGCCGATTTATGTGCGCGTGGGCCAAGGCGAGCGCGATGGCCCGCGCTTTCGCCATCTGGCGGTGCTGCAGCGCCCGCACAAATGCCGCGACGCCGATCCTCGTCCAAACAAGCCCATATCTGACCTTCTCGGTGGGGTAGTGCTTGCGCGCATAGTGGAACCGATTTCTCAGGCTGTAATAGGTGTAGAGCGTGTCACGGAGTTGTGCCGGTGTCCCGGTGGGATCGTGGCCCGCTTCGACCTCGAGATCCACGCAGGCTCGTTGACCGCTGTCGCGCGCGCGCTTGCACAAATCGGCAATCTCGCCGCTAAAGAAGAACTGCTCGTCGAGCAGCCCTGCCTGTTCGAACACGGCGCGCCGCGCCAGGAACACCGTTCCCGAGACGTAGTCGACCGCGTGGAGTGGAAAATCCGGCACCGCGCTGAGGGCATCGCGGCGGGCCGCGACCTTGGTGGCTGCGGCGCGGGCGATATCCCGGCCTCCGATATACAGGACGGCGTCGGCGCCCTCCCCTTCGCGCAATACGGGCCCGACAATGGCAACGTCCTTGTTATCCGCGAGCCGCTGCAACAGAGCGCTGACGCCGGCCTCGGAAATGACCGCATCGCTGTTCAGCAGCAGTATGAAGTCAACTCCCTCGCTCAACGCGCGCGTTATGCCGAGATTGTTGCCGCCGCCGTAGCCGAGATTGACCTGACTGGAAATCAACTCTTGCGGAGCCAACACCTCGCTTAGAGCCCGGCGCGACGCCGGCGTCGATTCATTGTCGACGACGACGAGCCTCGGCCTGAGGGTGGTCCACCCCTTCACCCCGGCGACGCAAGGGATCGTGCGATCCTCATTTCGCCAATTGACGAGTATGACGGCCAAGGAAGGGATGCGCATGTTCGCAATTGCCGCAATGGGCCTGCTCGCGTGAGAGGCGGTTTTGAGCCCATTGGAGCCCAAAACGCCCCGTTGGATGGCGAGCTGGTAGACTGCAATAATCTTGTATGCATCACATGCATTATTTCTGCTTTCCTGGCAAAGCACTCCAAACCGCCGCCCCCTGGCTGATCAGATCGACCTCGGGGGCGTGAAATTGAGTAAACACGTCACCCCGCGACGACAGACTTCAGCCGAGCAAATTGAGAGAGGGTAAGGCCTGCGCCGATGACTGCTGCACCACCAGAGCCGCTATCGCTCAGCGATCTCGCCTACGGCCGAACGGGCCGCGCCGCGTCCGTAACGTTCCAGCCCTATTGGTGGGAGGCCGCGCCGCGCCGGGAGACGCCGGGCCGGCCGCTTTCGCCGAAGGCGGATGTGGCGATCGTAGGTTCGGGCTTTACCGGGCTCTCCGCCGCCTTGACGCTCCTGGACAAAGGCCGCGAGGTCGTCGTTCTCGATTGTGGCGTTCCGGGGTACGGCGCCAGCACACGCAATGGCGGCCAGGTTGGTAGCGGCAATCAAAAGTTCCGCGTCAAACGCCTGATCGAGCTGCGCGGAGAAGCGAAGGCGGCCGCACTGCTGCGCGAAGGCACGCGCATGCTCGACTATATCGAACATCTCGTCGCCGCCGAGAAGATCGACTGCCAGTTTCGCCGATGTGGGCGCTTCAGGGGCGCGATGCGACCAGAGCATTACGACGCGATGGCGCGCGACCTGGACGACCTGAAGCGCGTCGCGGGCGTCGAAAGCTTCATGGTCCCACGGGCCGAGCAGGCCAGCGAAATTGGCTCCGACGTCTTTTTCGGCGGCTCCGTCCTGCCGAACGACGCTTCGCTCCACCCGGCGCTCTACCACGCCGGCTTGATGCAGCGCGTCGAGGCGCGGGGCGGTGTCATCGTTGGCAACGCAGGTGTGCGCCGCATTTCCCGCGACGAAACCGGGTTTCAACTCGAAACCGACGCGGGCCCGATGCGATGTCGGGATGTCCTCGTCGCAACCAACGGCTACACGTCTGGTCTTGTCCCCACACTCCAGCGCCGCATCGTCACTGTGCGGTCCGGCCTCATCGCCACCGACGAGCTTCCGGCCGACGTGATCGCGCAGCTGCTGCCCAAGAACCGCGTCTACGGCAACACCAACCGCGTCTTCTATTATTTCCGCGGCGCGCCGGGCGAGAACCGCATTGTCTGGGGCGGCCGCGCCGGCAGAGCGGCGGGCGCAGGCGCGTTCCGTCACCTCGCCCGCGATCTTCTCGCCGTCTTTCCGGGCCTCGGCGACATCGCTGTGACCCACGCCTGGGACGGACAGATCGGCTATACCCACGATGAGCTGCCTCACCTCGGCCGCATGGCAGACGGCCTCCACTACGCCGTCGGCTATTGCGGCACCGGCATCTCGCGCGCCACCTATTTCGGACACAAGATCGCCCTGCAGATCGTTGGCGACCCGGACGGACAGACGGCCTTCGACGATCTCGTCTTCCCAGCCTTTCCGTTTCACCCAATTGCCAAGCGCGCCGTCCCGGTCGTCGAAACTTGGTATCGGTTCCGCGACCTCGTCTCACTCTTTTGACTGGCGATAACCTATTGGCCGGTCCAGCCCTTCGGGCATCTGAGATGCAGGAAAATGCGGGGAATTTCGTCCAAATCGAACCGGCGGGCGGCGACATCAACAGTTCAGCAGCACAGCACGTTCGAGCCTGTAACGATGGCGTAAGGTGGATCGCCGCCCAATGCGTTGGTGAGGGCCCCGATTTGCCTTGGTCGCGGCCTAATTTTCAGGCATGCGACAGCGGCGTCGCCCACGATCTCCAAAGGGAGGACCGATGCGCCTCTTGCTCATCGAGGATAATCAAAGACTTGCGGACTACCTGACCACCGCTTTGGAAAACGGCGGTTTCGCGGTCGATCATGTCGGCACGGCGGAGGATGCCGACGGGGCAATCGCCGGCACCCATTACGACACGCTCCTGCTCGACCTCGGCCTGCCGGACATGGACGGTCTCGTTTGGCTCGCCGAACAGCGCCGGCGCCAGATGACGCGGCCGGTGCTCGTGCTCACCGCGCGGGACAGTTTGGAAGACCTGGTGGCGGGCCTCAACCAAGGCGCCGATGACTATCTGCGCAAGCCGTTCGAGCTGGGCGAGCTCATCGCCCGCGTGCGCGCGCTTCTGCGCCGCCCCGGCGAGGCCCTCGGCGTCACGCTCACCGCCGGCAACCTGACGTTCGATACGAGCTGCCGGGAAATCGCCGTCAACGGGGCACCCGTCGAATTCGGGCGCCGCGAGATGGATGGGCTCGAGCTCCTGATGCGGCGGCTTGGGCGCGTCGTGCCGAAGTCGGCGATCGAGGATGCGATCTATTCCTTCGGAGAGGACCTTTCCTCCAATGCCATCGAAGTGCTGGTCCACAGAATCCGCCGGCGGCTGCAAGAGGCCGGGGCAGATATGCACATCCACACGCTGCGTGGTGTGGGGTATGTGCTCTCAGACAAGGTCAGCGGTGCGCCCTAACCCGCGAAAGAGCACACCATCGCCATCGCTGTGGCTCAGGCTGATCGTCGGGCTCGTGGCCGTGAGCTTGCTTGCCGTCGTCGCTGCGAGTGGCGCTCTCTATCTGCGCTTCAACGCCAAGAACGGTGAATTCCGCGAGCAGACGCTGCGCAATCAAGCGAGCCTCATCGCCGACTATGTCGAGAAGGCCCCGCCAGGTCCGCTGGAAATGCCTTCTTTCGTCAACGAGCAGTTCAAGACCAATAACGGGCGCTATGCGGTCGTCGGCCCCAACGGGACATTGCTCGCAGCATCGCCGGGAGTCACAGCGCCACTCGCCGCGATCAACCCCGTGGAGAGCCGCGACTACTTCGTTCTTCAACCTGACGAGAGTCGGCCTCCCTATTACGGACTGTCGATGCGGACTTCTTTCGGCGACACGTCCGTGTGGGTGCAGGTGGCCTTTCATACCGGCAATATCGTTTATGACAGCGTGCTCGCCGAGTTCGTCCAGGATATTGCGTGGATCTGGATTCCGTTCGTCATCATCCTTCTTGCCGTCAATCTCATCGTGGCCCGGATCGGCCTCGAGCCGCTACGCATTGCGGCCAAGCAAGCCGCAGCGATCGGTCCCGCCGCAGTGTCTATGCGGCTCAGCGAGAACGGATTGCCGCGTGACGTGTATCAGCTGGTAAGCGCCGTCAATCGCGGTTTGGACCGGCTGGAAACGGCTTTCGACGCACAGCGGCGGTTCATCGCCGACGCCGCTCATGAGTTGCGCACGCCGGTCGCCGTTCTCAAGACGCATGTGAGCATTCTTTCCAAGTTCGAAGGCCATACCGAGCTCATCGAGGAAATCAGCAGCCTGGAACGGCTGGTCAATCAATTGCTCGATATGGCGCGCCTCGAGGTCTTGCAGCTCGAGGCCGCAGATATCGCCGACCTGACCCGCGTGGCGACGGAGGTTGCCTCAGCCCTCGGACCCACGGCCATCGATGCCGGAAGGTCAATAGAAGTGCTCGCGCCCGATGAGCCGGTTCGCATCAGGGGCGCGCGAAACTATCTGTCCATGGCGCTCCGCAACCTCGTGGAGAATGCCCTTAGGCACACGAAGAAGGGCACGACAGTCTCCATCGTCGTCGCGGCGGACCCGCCTTCGATCAAGGTCATCGACCACGGCCCGGGGGTCCGGGAGGAGCAGCGGGAGGCGATCTTCCGCCGCTTCTGGCAAGGCGGCCGCGACCAAAAGGGTGGCGCGGGCCTCGGCCTCGATATCGCTGCGCGGACTGTCGTCGCCCATGGCGGGACGATCTCCGTAGACGACGCGCCGGGAGGCGGCGCCGTTTTTGCCATGGTATTCGAGCCACTTGCCCCTCCGGAAGCCGATGCCCAGTTGCCTCTCCCGAGCCCGCGCCCAGGACCCAACCCCCTCACGGATTGTGATCTTTTGACGGCTGTAAGGCGTCTGTAAGCCCGTCGACCGACCCTCCTTTTGCAAGAACAAACGGGGGAATTTGGCATGCGGGTTAAACTCACGCCGCGCGACGATGTCTTGCGGCCAGCCGCAGAACGCCTGATCACTGAACTCTACACTCGTCACTACGCCGCCCGCATCGCGGCTTTCCCGGATACGCTTGTGGCCTTGGTCGGCACCGATGGTGCCGTTCACTGTGCCGCAGGACTTAGATATGCGGCCGACGGTTTCTTTTCCGAGACCTATTTGGATGCGCCCGCGGAAGTCGTTCTGTCGGCGCTCCGCCGCACGCCGGTCCGCCGCGAGAAGATCTTCGAGGTGACGTCGCTCGCCAGCCGGGCACCGCATCTCGTCGGCGACTTCGTGCGCAAGATCATCGCCGGCGGCGAAGAGGCCGGATTCGACTGGGCGGTCTTCACGGCAACGGCGCCGCTGAAGGCGCTGCTCGAGCGCATGCGCCTCAACCTCACGCCACTCGCCGACGCGAACAGCACCCGCGTGCCAAATCCGGGAATGTGGGGCAGCTATTACGCTTTCGCTCCTCGCGTCTACGCCGTGCATCGTGACAGCATCACGGACTGTTTGGCGCCGCAGACAACAGTGCCCGCGCATGGCTGAGCTGCTGAACGCGCTTCGGGAGGGCTCCCGCTATCGGCCCGATGCGACTGCCATGTCCGACGACAACGGCGCCCTCAGCGGCGTCGATCTCAAGGCCAGAGTTGCCGGGCTCGCGTCGATCTTGCGCGACCGGCCGCAGACTATCGGTCTTCTCGGCGCCCACGGCACAGACTGGGCGGTTGCCCAGCTCGCCGCTTGGGCCGCCGGCAAGACCGTGGTGCCGTTGCCTGCGTTCTTCAGCCACCTCCAGCTCGAACATGTGCTGAGGGACGCAGGCATCGACCACGTCGTAGCGACCCGCGAGGCCGAGGGCCTGGCGAAGGCGCTGAAGGTTGGGTTTACGCCGGCATCGCAGTGGCGCGCGGAGACCTTTCCGGAACCGTCGGAGGACGGCGGTGTCATCGTCTACACGTCCGGCAGCACCGGGCGGCCGAAAGGCGTCCGCCTAGGCCTTGAGCAGATTGACTGGCAAGCGCGGGCTCTCGGCACTGCGATCGGGGCGACCCAAGACAACTCCTACCTGTCGGTCTTGCCGCTCTCCTTGTTGCTCGAGACCATTACCGCGATCTGCGTGCCGGTGCTGGTGGGCGCGCACACGCATTTTGCAAGCTCCGTGGCGGAGAGCATTGGCTCCGGGCGCCCGGCAGGCCTACTCAAGGCCTTCGAAGGTGCGCGGCCAACCACGTCAGTGCTCGTGCCCCAGCTCCTGTCCGCCTGGACCGCCGAACTCGAGGCGTGCGGCAAGCGGGCGCCGGACAGCCTGCGGTTCATCGCGGTGGGCGGCGCGCATGTCCCCGAGAGCCTGGCTGAACGGGCTTGGGACCTCGGCATCCCGGTCCACGAAGGCTACGGTCTCACCGAGTGCTGCTCCGTCGTCGCCGTCAACCGGCCTGGACGGCGCAAGGCCGGCACGGTTGGCGAGCCGCTCCCCG
Source organism: uncultured Alphaproteobacteria bacterium (assembly GCA_963793075.1). GTDB lineage: Bacteria > Pseudomonadota > Alphaproteobacteria > Rhizobiales > Methyloligellaceae > Methyloceanibacter. Next base: position 143,667 of record CAWBYO010000005.1, on the reverse strand, counting down.
GCCTCGATGTCACCGTCGAGAACGGCGAGGTCGTGGTGCGCGGCCCCACCGTCATGGCGGGCTACCTTCACGGCACGCCCGTCACCGGCCCGTGGCGGACCGGCGATCTCGGCAGCCAAACCCAAGACGGCTTCCTGACAGTGACCGGGCGCAAGGACACGCTCATCGTCACCGCGTCGGGGCGCAACATCTCGCCCGAATGGGTGGAAGCCATCGTGATGAGCGATCCTCGCGTTCTCACTTGCGCCGCTCTCGGCCACGGCATGAACCATGTGAGCGTGCTTCTTGTCCCCTCCCCGCACGGCGAGCGCTGGCTGATGGAAGCGCCAAGTGCCCACGTCCTGTTGTGGCTCGAGCAGCTGTGCATCGACGCGCCGTCTTATGCCGTGCCCAAAGACTTCGTGGTTTGTCCGACAGATCAAGCCAAGCGGCTCGGCCTTCTCACTGCCAACGGCCGCATCGTGCGCGATGCGGCCTTATCTGCCTACCCCGCGCTCAGGCTCGCGCGTAGCCGGGTCGCGGCCTGACCTATCCAAACCACCCATAGGAGGGACGCATTGTGTCGTTCTACGATCGCCTGATTGCTGAAACCGAGAGGGAGCGGATTGGCTTCACGTCCATTCCGCTGATCAGCGAAGCGCTGCGCTCAGGCGTCTCGCGCGAGCTCTATATCGACTTCCTGACGCAGGCCTATCATCACGTGAAGCATACCTTCCCGCTGCTTGCCTTCGCCGCGGCGCGCACCACCCACGAGGCCTATCAGGATGCTCTGGTGGAATACATGGAAGAGGAGCGCGGCCACGAGAAGTGGATCCTAGACGACATCACGGCCATGGGCGGGAATGCGGGTTCCGTGAAGAACGGCGCGCCCGGGATGGCCTGCGAGGTGATGGTGGGCTACACCTATTACGCCATCGAATGGGTCAGCCCCTATGCCATGCTCGGCAGCGTCCATGTGCTCGAAGGCATGTCGACGCTGCTCGCGGACAAGGCCGCGGATGCCATTCAGCGCTCGCTCGGCTCCGGCGGCAAGGACGGCTTCTCCTATCTGCGCTCACATGGGGCGCTCGACATTGAGCATGTCGCCTTCTTCAAGTCTCTGGTGAACGGCCTCGGCTGTCCCAAGACCCAGCAGATCGTGATCGATGCGTCAAAAGTCTTCTATCGGCTTTACGGCGATATCTATCGCGAGCTCGCGGCACGTCACCCCATCAAGAGCCATGCAGCTTGAGGGCAAGCGCGCGCTGATCACGGGCGCCGGCTCGGGAATTGGCCGCGCGCTCGCCATCGAGGCGTCGCGCCGCGGCATGATCGTGGCGCTGGGCGGCCGCCGGGGCGATGCTCTTGCCGAGACGCTGGCGATGATGTCGCCGTCGGGCCGACACATGCGCCTGCGCGGCGACGTCACCGTCCCGGCCGTGCGGCGGGGTATCCGCGACCATCTTTGGCGGCAGTGGGGCGGACTCGACGTGCTCGTCAACAATGCGGGCGTTATCCCTGTGGGGCCGCTCGCTTGCGCGAGTGATGCCGAGCTCGAACAAGTGATGGCGACCAATGTCGTGGCGCCGCTCGCGCTCACCCGGGAGATGCTGCCTCTGCTGCGCCGGGCCGCGCCGTCGCGCGTGGTCAATGTGGGCTCGATGTTCGGCGACATCCCCTACCCGCTGTTCGCCGCCTACTCGGCCTCAAAATGCGCGCTCCGCGGGCTGTCGATCGCCTTGCGGCGCGAGATCAAGTCCTACGGGATCGGCGTCACCTACGCGTCGCCGCGGGCGACCAGGACAAGCGCCGCCGACGCCATGGCGCCGCTGGCCGCGCCCATGCAGATGCGTTTCGACCAGCCGGACCGGGTCGCGGCGCAGATTTGGCGGGCGGTGACGAAGGACGCGGACAGTGCCTATGGCAAAGGCCCCGAGCGGCTGTTCGTCCTGCTGCAAAGACTGCTGCCGAAATTCATCGACCGGGCCGTTGCGGCGCAGATGGCCGATGCCCGCGTGCAGGACTATCTCGGGCAGTGCTACGAGGCGGCTAGAGCCGAGGCGCATGCCGGCCAAGACGTGCAGCGGGCACCACCACCCCGCAGCCCTCTCATGACCATGACGCAGTCAGAGCCGGCCGCCCTGACCTCGGCATGATCACAAACAAAGGCAGCGACGATAGAGGTAAAACGCATGAGATATTTGATAGTGCTGGCCGTCTTGGCACTGATCGGTTGTGCACAGGCGCAGCGCGATCTGCCATCATCGTCCATCGCCACGACGACGTCGGAGTAAATCTTTTCGGCATGGAGGGCTCAGCCCTCGGTCTTCTGCGCTTTCGCCAGAAGGCCATTAACGCCGAACCCGGCATCGACGGCGTCGATACGAATACCCTCGGCCGCAAACCCCGCCTCAACGAGAAGCGCGGCCAATTCATCGCGATCGAAGAGACGATGCGTCTCCGGTCCGGCAAAGCGCCAAGCGCGCATGGCCGAGCGATCGCTGGCATAGAGGACGATGCGTCCGCCCGGGCGCAACACGCGGTGCGCCTCACGCGCAGCGGCGGCATTCCCCATGAAGTAAACCACGTTCACGGCGAGGATCGCGTCGGCGCTCGCAGCCATAAAGGGAAGCGCGGCGAAGTCGCCTCTGACCAGCGCGAGACGGCCGGCTTCGACCGCGGGCAGGTTGCGGCGCCCCGCACGCGCGAGCATCGCCTCGGACCAATCGAGACCGACGGCACGCGCCGGGTTCGCCGAGCGCAGCAGCGCATGCAACGCATGGCCGGTGCCGCAGCCCAGCTCGAGCAGACTCTCCCCGTCTCCCAAGCCCAGCGCAGCAATGGCGAGTGCGTTCGCCTTAGCATTGGCGAAGGCCATCACGCTGCCGGCGATGCGGCCTCCAAGCCCCGAGGGCTTATGCAGCTGCGCACCAATGCCGTGCCAAACCATGTCGAGCGATACTGGCAATCGCTGCCTAGTTGGCTTGCTGCGCCTTGGCCATGAGCTCTTTGATCACGGCGCGGCGGTTCTTGTCCCAGAGCGGCCTGTCCGTCTGCGGCGGCAGCGCCAAGGCATGCGCGAGAAGCTTGTAGGCGGCCGCGTATTCATGCTGCGCCATGAGGAAGTCGGCGTAGAAATAATTGGCGTCCATGCCATTCGGCGCGAGCGACACGGCCCGCTGGAGCAGCGCCTGCGCCTCCTTGTTGCTGCCAAAGCCGATCGGCCATCCGGGCACGCGGTAATACAAGACGCCCAGGCTCGTCGGCGCCCCGGCATCGAGCGCGGCCGGATCTTTTCTATAAGCTTCCTCGAGAATGGCTTTGGCTCTCTTGGCATAGCCCATGGCATTCATGGTGTTCGCCATGCCGGCCTCTTCGCTCGTTACGATGCCCTCCCAGATCAGCGGCTCGACGCGATCGGGATATTTCTTGGCGACGCTGGCGGCGAATTTTGCAAGCGTGTCGATATGCGTCAGTTGATTGGGCGAGCCGTCCTCGGCAAACTTGATATGCTCCCATTGCACTTCAATCGAGTGAATGTCGGCGTCCATGGCCTTGTTGTTCGAGGCGAGCGCGGCGCCAGCGAACAGGGCGACGGCCACGCCGGCGACTACCCCTAAAAGATTATTTGTCATGTTCTGCTCCTCGGAGAGGCCTTGGGTGTGGGACCGCGATGAGCGCGCATTCTTGGTCTGGCAGGAGATGAGGCGCCTCGAGCGCACCAGACTTGCGTCAGGCAAACCCCGCCTGAACGCCGCTGCCCTGCATGGCCGGAAAACCCGTCGCAATCGCTTCCCCGTGCGTTTTCCAGCCCCCGGGGAGAGAGACCACGCTAGCCTTACACGGGGCTTACGGTGCCGCAGCTTCGAGCTAGAGGACGTTATGGCAAAGCGGCGTTGTGCCGCCCTTCCTCGGGTTTGCTGAGGGTCGGGAGAGAGCAAAAAAGCCCGCTTCTGGGCGGCCGAAGCGCCAGATCCGCCTCGGCGTCCTTACCGCCGCCAGCAAGAACATCTCGGAAAAGCTGGACGAACTCCGGCGCAAAGAGCGGACCCTTCGCCAGGTGACGATCACCACGGAGCTCCTCGATGTGGTGGTGGGCGCATTGGCCGTCACCGAAACCGAGGGCCGTCAGCGCGCGGCACGAGTTTTTCGTGAGGACGAAGCGGCGCATCACCCGCAAGAGACTCTCGGGGCGCTATTCGACCGTGCACTTGGGAGGCGGCAGCGGCTCAAGCGTGATGGTGCCGTCCGGAAGCGTGGTCTTCTCCAAATAGGTTCTCTTGAAGGTGACGAACACCGCCTCCGGATCGAGGATGCCGATTTCGGCATAAACCTTGACCGGAATAGGCTGCGGCGTCGGCGGCGCGGACGCGGCGCAAGCCGGCATCGTTATGAAGACGATATCGGCATCGGTCACCTGGTCGGGCGGCAGCTTGGCTTTGACACAGGCCTCGATGGCCGCTTTATCGGGAACGACGATCGGGACTTCGCCCGAGGCCCAGATCGTCGTTGCCCGAACGGTGTCGCCGTCCTCGTTCACGCCCTCGCGCTGTTTCTTCGCGGCGGGCAAGGACATGTCGCCGAAGGAGCCCGTGATCGTCATGGTGCCACTTTCGTCGCCTTCGTAGACCATGGTGAGTTCATAGGGCTTGTTGAACTCGTTGCCCTGGCACTTGGCGGTAACGGTGTCGGCGGCGGCCGCTCCACCCGAGCCGACTATAATCGCCATGGCGAGACAATTTCTGCGAACTCTCACGGTCCATCCTCCCTCGTAGGCTCTCAAGACTCTCATGGCTCCAGCGGGGCGCTATTTGCTCTCGCATGTCACGGGATCCGACAGACGGTAGTTCGCGGCGTCCGCAAACGACTTGAGCAGAATTCTTGGCGTCGAGCTCCGTCACACCGCACATCGACATGCCATTCGGCGAGTAGGGTCGGCCGTTCACCTTGCCAAAGGCTTCCGACTTGCAGCAGATGCGCTTTTCCGCTGGGGTCGCACCACTCAATGGAGCAGCGTCTTGCGGACCTGCCGGTGCGGCTGGTGTTGCCATTTGCGGCGGCGTGGTCGTCTTACTCTCGACGCTCGACGGTGACGGAGTCGTGATGCCGCCCGATGGGGGCGCGATCAAGGTCTCCGTCTTCGTCTCCGCCGCAGGCAAGGCTTGAGGCTCGCCAGCGCCGACCTGCGGCCCGGCGGGCTCCTCGGTGACCGGCGGCGTCTCGGCGGGCTCCTCGGTGACCGGCGGCGTCTCGGCGGCTTTTGGCGTCGCGACGGGCTCGCAGTAGGAGCCCGAGGCATCCGGCTTTTCGAGCACCACGTTGCCGGGCGGGCAGGAATGCGCCACCGGACCCGCCTTCGCGTCCTCGCTCTCTGTGGATGTCTCAGGCGCGGTTATCTTCACACTTTCTGCGGCCGGTTCCTCGATCTCTTCCTCGGCAGGCACGACCGCCGGCTTAGCCGACTGACTTTTCTCGGATTTGCTTTTCGTGCCTTGGCTCTTGGTCGAGCCTGAACTCGATTTAGACTTGTTTTCAGCAGGCGCGGCCGCTGGCGCTTTCGCCGGCTCCTTCTTTCTGAGCTTCCTTTCCCGATTGGGCAGAAGCTTGCCGGCGCGGTCGCAAACCACCCCGAGGCCCTGGAGCCGGCAGCCAAGAACCTCGACACGAGGGAGACCGGGCGCGCCCAGAGATTCGCCTGCAAAGGCCACCGAACCGCCCACCGCCGCAAGCCAAAGTCCCCCGGCCGCCAAGATGGCAGCCGGACGGAACAAAAACCGCGTCGTCATCTGACGATGACCTGATCGCATTTGTCGCCGGTCAGGCCAGACGGGCAGTGGCAATTCGGATATGTGCCTTCCATGTAGGACGGGCAAATCTTCTTGGGCGACGGACCCGTCGGGGTCGGCGCCTGCTGCGTTGCGGGCGGCTGGCAGTGCGGCGGCGAGCCGGTCCAGCCGGGCGAGCATTTCTCCGGGTAGCAGAAGCCCTCGGTGAAGCGCGTGCCGCTGGGGCAGCAATGAGGCGGTGTGCCGTTCGGCTTGTCGCCAGTGCATTTGGGCGGTCCCTGGTCGATCGGCTCGCAATAGGCGCCGTATTTGTTCGGCTTGTCGAGCTTGCGATAGCCGGCAGGGCAATCGACCTTTGGCTTTTGCTGCTTCTGCGGCTTCTCCTTCTTCTGCTGCTGCGGGATGCAGATGGGCGGCACGCCGTAAGTGCCCGGCGGACAAGGCTTCGTTTCCGTCGGAGCTTGCTTAGGTTGCTGTGGTTGCTGTGGTTGCTAGGTTGCTGTTGCGGCGGCTTGGGCGGCACCTGGCACAGCCCCCGGATCACGACGGTGCCGTATGGGCAGCGGCATTTTTTATCCCGGTATTCATAGGTCTTCGGGCAACCCTTCTTTTGCGCCGGGGGCTTCGGAGCCGGCTTCTGGGGCGCCGGATTTTGCGGGGTAGGCTTCTGGGGCGCCGGCGCCGGCTTCGTCTGCTCGTCGGTCTGCGGCGCGGTCTTGTAGGCACCGCCGCTGCCTTCCGGCGGCGTGGGCGTGGCACATCTGTTGCCGTCCCAACCGGTGCCGGGCGGGCAGGCGCAGCGCCCGTCCTTGGTCGGCTCCATGCCGGCGGTACAGGCGGGCGCGAGAGCAACCTGATGGCAGGACTGATCGGTTGGCCCCGTGCCGCCGGTGGCGGATGGCCCAGGCGCTGCCGTCCCGGTCGCCGGGTTGGCAATGGAGGCGCAGTTGCTGAACGAGCCCGTCGCGGGTGCGTCCGCCGGCAACTTCACCACCATCGTGTATTTGTCGCGCTCGAAGATCTCGAGACGCATTTTGCCGGAGCAACTGAACGGAAGTTTCGTCGGTGCGGGCGAGCACGGGAAGGTGTCGTTGCCCGACACTTGCGTGATCGACACGATCTCGGCGCCGGCGATCCCGGTCAGATTGTCGACGACCGTCACCGGATCGTCGTGCAGGATCGGCCCGGGATTGAAAATGTCGAGATCGAAGCTGCAATTCGCGCCCGGCTGGCAGGATTGCGCGCCGCTCTTGGTGATCTTGAGCGCGAATGGATCGAGCCGTGCCTTTGCACAGCCGAAGTCCTTACCCGCATCCGACTTATCGATTGTAAGAGTTGCTTTCGAGTTCCTCTGGATTGAAGATCGTGCAATGCTGGAGTTCATTGCCCTTGGACCAAACTTTGCCGGGGGTAACCGTAATTCCGACAGAGACTGCGCCGCCGGGTGACAGCTTCACGTTGTCTATGGCGCACGGAATGAAGCCCTTGTCCGGACCTCCCGTGCATTTGCCTATCGTGTGGACGTCGACGTGAACGCCGGTATTAATCGAATTGTCGGCGATTTGGTTGACATTGGCCGTATAGGCAAGGGCTCCTTCAAAGGGACCACTGCCGACATTGGTAAAGGTGGCAACGAAGGAACACGGTCCAGTCAGCGCACAGGTCGGGGTCAAGACCTCCTCTTTGACCTCGATTTTCGGATCGGCGAGCGGGATTTCTTTCGGCTTGCCGAATACCCCGATCTTGGCGCAGGCCGGCGGCGCCGTGCCGCCTTCGATGCTTGCGCAATTCTCGATCTGCTGCGGGTCGGCGGTGTCGGGCGCGAAGCCCATCTTCACGCTGATGCTCTTGCCGGGCTCGATTGTGGTCTTGGATTGCTGGCAGAAGAAGAAGCCACCACCGCTCTCGCCGCAGTTCCACGGCGCGGGCGCGTCACTGATCAGCCTCGCCCGTGACAGCGGGGCGCCTGTGGCATCCTTCAACTGGTCCCTGATCTCGATGAAGTCGCTGTAGATTTCAGTGCCGGTGTTGGTCACCGTGATGGTGAAGGCGCAATTGCCCTCGGGGAAACAGGACGCGGCGTCCGCCGTCTTGGCGATCGTCAACGCCGCGAACCTCGGACTGGGCGGTTCGGCCCCCGGCGGCGTGTCGAGATCGCGGACGGTGGCGCAGGATTTGGGCTGGTCCGAGACCGCCGCCGCAGGACCGGTGATCTCGGCGCAGTTCTCGTAGGTCGGCGATTTCGACAATGGCGCGAGGTCAGCCGATAGGTCGAGTGAACCGCCGACCTCGATCTTCGCCGTCTTGTTCTCGCAATTGTGCACGCCGGGCGTACCAGCGGAGCCGGTGCAGGCCCACTGATTTGGGCCTGCTTGTCCGCCGCCGAAGGAGGTCAGCACGGCGGGGCTGGTGCCTGTCGGCGTGAACGTGTCGGTTATGTTGAGGGGGCCGTCAAAAGCCTGGTTGCCCACATTGAAGATGAAGATGACGAAATTGCAGCTCTCGGCCTTGTCGCCGTCCGGCGTACAGTGCGTGCCGAGCGTCGATTTGCGCACGCGCAGGATCGGGCCCGACTTGAGCGCGATCGTCGCGCAGGATTCGGGGCCGCCGATCAGCTTGGCGCAATTCTTGATCTCCTTAGCCGTTGTGGCGCTGCCGAGCTTGAAGGCGATGCTTCTGTCCTCCTTGCCTTTCGCCGGAATCGTTATGCTTTCCGCCTTGCACGTGAACGATTGGCCCTTGTTGGTGCAACTCCAGCCAAAGCCGCCATCGGCATTAGTGTCTTTTCCGGTCGTGGGAATGAAGGCGCCGTCGGCCGTCACGGTATCCTCGATCTCGACCGGCCCCTTGAACTCGTCGTCGCCGTCATTGGCGATGCTGATGTTGAACTTGCAGCCGCCACCGGTGTCGGAGCAGGTCGGCACCAAGGCGGTCTTGGTGAGCGTGAGAGTCTTGGGCACAACGGGAATGCTGGCGCAGGCTTTTAGTGGTTGAACTTTTGCCGGCGCACCGGCGGCACCTCCGGCATCCGCGCCGGGCGCACCCCCAGCGCCGCCCGCTCCACCAGCACCGCCCGCACCCCCTGGGCCGCCGCCTGCTCCTTCGCCATTGGCCAACGCTGCCGTCGTGGCGGTTGCACCGAGCGCGAGCGGAGGCGCGCCCGGTGCCGCCGCAAGGCTCAGCACGAAGTTTCCGCTGAACTGGAGGAAATCGGGTGTTGTGCCGGCGGGCGGCGTCACCTTGACCTTGAACACGAACTCCTTGAGGCCATTGGGAGGAAGCACGACCTGTGCCCCTTGGCACGAGATCGCCTTTTGCGCGTCCACGGCACATGTTCCGGCAGCGGGATCGGACGAAACCAGTTGCAAGTCCGCCACGGGCGCGCTGGTCCCGCCCGACGAAGACGTTCCGCTGACCTGCATGCTCGCGATGCCTTGGAGCGCATTCTCCCCCCCATTTGCGGCCTGGAGCGTCAGTGTGCATTCGCCGTCCTTGGTGCAAGACCGGGGCGTGGTCTTGAGCTGGACGAAGAGGATGGCCATCGAATCCCGATCTATCTTCACTCCGCCGGTCGACGGCGGCAGCTTGGCGGGGGACGCGCTGGCATTTCCCGTCCGCATGAAGCCCGCTCCACCGCTCTGCGCTTCCTTGCCGGCTCTCTTTGCCTCGACGAAGGCAAGACCTTCGAACGCCGTGGCCTTCGCCGGCCCGTCGCCTTTCAGTACCAAACCGACGGTGAGCGCGGCCCCCGGCGCAATCGATGGAGCGCCCGTGCATGCTAAGCCGTCAGGCGCTTTTAACGCACAGTTCATGCCCGGCGGCGGCGTGGAAGAGACAAGGCTGACATTCGTCAATTCAGTGGAGTTAGGGAGCGCTGCCGCAGCAAATCTTAACTCGGGGCTGTCCACAGGCACGGTGCCGGTATTCGTGACAGTGACCTTCCACTCGCAGGGCAGTCCGGATCCGCAGGCCGGAGAAACCGCAATAACCTGGACTTTGAGCCCAGACATCTCCTCCACGAAATCCGGCGGCAGATCGGCTTGCTCGCCGGGCGAGAGGCTCACGCAGTTTCTGACTTCCTTGGCGTCGCCGAGCGGGCCTGGCGTGAAGCTAACCTCGAGGGTTTCGGTGGCGTTTGCCGCTAGAGCGTCGGCGTGCGTGCAGACAAGGCGCGGTCCGTCCATGCTGCAGAGCCAGCCCGGGGCCGGGTTGCCGTTGATGCTTGCCTGGGCAAGCGTCTGATTGCCGACGGAGAGCGAGTTGGAAATGGTGATCGGGCCGGGCACGGGCGCGGCGCTCGTGTTCTCGACCGTGACCTTGTAGGTGCAGGCCTTCTGCTCGTTGCAGCCTGCCGAGACGCCGACCTTCGTTAGCTTGATCGATCCGTCCTGGACCGTTGGGGTATCGGGTTCCGGCGGAGGTTCCGTCGTGCCACCGCCGCCGCCTTCGACCGGCGGAAGCGTCTCTCCGCCGCCCCCTTCGACAGGCGGAAAACCGCCGCCTCCGCCCCCGACCGGCGGGAACATCGTGGCGCCACCGCCGCCGCCTCCCCCAAAGGGAGGAAAGCCGAACGGCGGGAAACCGCCCCCGCCACCACCGATCGGCGGGAACCCGCCTCCCCCGCCGGCGACCGGCGGGAAGCCGCCCTCGCCCGCACAAGGCTGATAGGAGGCCACGCCGCCCGCATGACCTTTGAGGTCGGCGGCATTCTGCTTGCTGTCGTAGTCAATGAAGGCGCTCTGCTTCGGCGGCAGGTTCGCCGGCAGGACGAGCGGCGCCGCATTGAGCTGGACGCCATGGCCAGCGCCGTCCTCCGCCGTGCCGTCGGCGGTGAGCACGACGCTGCCGCGGCACGCACTCTGATCGAGCGCGCCATCGGCGCTATAGCCGTATTGCAGCGAAAGGCCGCCGGATGCGGCCTTGCCGTCGCCGGCAAACCCGGCCGCGTAACTTTCGGGCTCCGGCGCCCAAACGCCCGGCGTCGCCGGATCGTCGGGATTCTCGACCGCATAGCGGAGAACCTCGGCCGGCGCGTCATCGACAAAGGCACCATAGTCGTACGGCCCCTTCTGCGCGCCGCGCTGGGCGAGCAACATGCGGCCGTCGGCATCGAACGCGATGCTCGCGACGGGGCTCGTGCTTGCCGCTTTGACGAGAAGCTCCGAGCGCGGGTCGCTCGCGAAACTGCCGTCTTCGTTGAGGCCGACCGACCAGATCTCCGGTCCGTCATCTACGGAGTAAAAGAGACGCCCGTCATGCACGGCGAGGCCGCGCACGCGCCGTTCGCTCTGCGTGAAGCCCCAGGTCGAGGGATCGTCAGCCTTGAAGTCAGGACTGGTGATGTCGGCGCGTTTGCCGTCGTCGGGGACGGAAGAAAGCGCGCGCGCCGGTCGGCCGGTGACGCCGTGATCGAATTGGCCGAGATCGGCGGCGTTGTCATCGAGCGCGAAGCGATGGACCAAGCCGGTATCGAGATCGGACGCATAGAGATTTCGGCTTGCCGGATCGAAGGCAAGACCGCCGAGGCCGGGCCCGCTGTTGAGGACCCCATTGAAGGCGGTGTCGGCCACGAAGCTCGCTTTCCCGGTCTCGCCGTCGATCTTCCAGATCGCCCCTGGGGTCGCGCCTGCAAGGCCGCCGAACTGGCCGTCCATGAAGCGCGCGCCCGGCGCACCGGTCTTGAGCCGCACCGGCTTTCCGTCCGCGTCCGGCGTGGTGTCGACGATCTGAAGACCATAGGCCGAGGTCGCGCCGGCATAGAGATTCGGCGGCCCGCCATTGATACCGTTGTCGAAGACGAGGCCGAAGACCTGGCCGATGTCCTTGGCGGGAACGGAAAACTTGACCGGCGGCGAGAGGATCTGCCCGGCGGGCGCGCCCCCCAACGTCGACAGATCGAGCACCGACAGAGATGGCGCCTCGACGTCGATCACGGTCTTGTCGAGCGGATCGACGCCGGGCGGAAGGCTCTCAACCGAGAGGACCGCCCCGGGGAAACCGGAGATGACGGTGTCGCCTGGGGCGACTGTTAGGGCGGATTCCGCCAGCACGGGCGCGCCGGCGACGTCGAGCACGGCGAAAGCCGCAGCGCCCAGGGCAAAGAAGAACAAGGTCGGCGGGAGAAAATTCTTTCGCGGCCTGCGCCCACCGCCCGTTTGGGGGTGCAGACCAGCGTGACTTGCCGGACCGACTTCCTCGACCATGTGCAATCCGAAAAAGGCGCGGCCGCTTTGATGGGGAGCCGCGCAAGGACCTTAGCACGGAATCCCGGCAGGGCTTTTAGAATCTTCCCGGTCGAGGTCGCGCTGTGACAGACGGCTTAGCACACGAGGTGATCACCGCTGTCTCGGCGTGCAGTCCGCGACCCTAGGCAGAACCACTGCCAACTGGTGGCGCGTTTCCGCGCTTACTTGGGGCTGTTTGCTCGAGAGTCAGGAGAGAGCCGAAATTCCCTGATCTCCGGGAAAATACTGGGAACTTCGTCGAAATCGGGCCGACCGTGCGCGCCGGACGATGGGGCGGCTTTACCGACAGACATAGGTTCGCTTCCAGAGTCCCGCTTTGAGTTTATACTGCCAACATCCGAGGTTGTGCGGACCGGCGTCCGAGTTGCGACTCTTCTCTTTGTCGATCCGTTCTTTTTTCGCGGTCGCCGCTTTGGGCATAGCACTTGCTGACGGCTCCGCGTGCGCATTCGCGACGAGTATCTGAGTTGCGAGCAAGGCTGAAAGCAGCATTGAACACAGCCCTTTTATGGACCGTTGGGATCGTTCCCTTAGTCTGATTGGTCTGGTCGGGTTGCACTCGGTCATCCATCGCTCTCCGTCGTGGCTTGAGTATCCAGCCCCTCGCTATCTCGCTGAGGGACGGAATCAGTTCGCCGCATTTGCCCAAACCCATCGACAGGTTCGGTCCAGTAAGTCAGATGAGCTACAGCGCCCTTCGTGGCGATGAGATCCAGGAGACCAGCCGCGACCCCTCGGTCGACCACAGCCACGATCACACTGCGTTGCACGCGCCCACGCACGCGTTCGCTGACCGTGGCATCGCCGAAGCCAAAGCCGTGACCCTCCGCCATCCACGTCGTGAATCCCGGAAGCGGGGGGTCGACGCTCAACATCACCTCGGCGATGTGATCGGCGCTTTCTGGCGGACAGACGAACGTGATCTTGCAAAGGGATTGGTCCATGCGAGTGACCCATTGGTTGTTTGAGACGAGAGTTCCGCAACGCCAAAGCGTCGGAACAGGATGGGGAGCAGGATGAGGGTGAGCGCTGTCGAGGTCACGAGCCCGCCGATCACCACAATCGCCAGTGGCTTCTGAATCTCCGAGCCTGGGCCCGTAGCAAACAGCAGCGGTACAAGCCCGAAGGCCGCGATGCTGGCGGTCATCATCACAGGCCGCAGCCGACGCACCGCGCCTTCGAACACAACGACGCGAACCGCTAGGCCACTCGCGAGAAGCTCGTTGAAGTGGCTGACCAGCACCAGGCCGTTGAGCACAGCGATGCCGAGCAGGGCGATGAAGCCGACTGAGGCCGGCACCGACAGATACTCGCCGGACAGCCACAGAGCGAGCATCCCGCCCACCAGGGCAAACGGCACGTTGGCAAGGATCAGCAGCGACTGCCGGATGGAGCGGAGCGTTGCAAACAGAACGCCGAAGATCAGAGCTAGCGCCATGGGAATGACGATCGACAGGCGCGTGGCCGCGCGACGCTGGTTCTCGAACTGGCCGCCCCAGACGAGGCGATAGCCTTGCGGAAGCGGCACCTGCTCCGCGACGGCACGCTGCGCATCCTCGACGAAGCCAACGAGGTCCCGGCCGGTGACGTAAGCCTGCACAAGCGCGAACCGCGACGCATTCTCGCGGCTGATCATGATCGGTCCCTCGACGCGCTCGAGCTTGGCGACGTCGCCCACCCGCACAAGACCGCCGTCACCAGCCGCGAGCTGCGTCATGGCGAATACGTCCGGGTCTTCGCGGACGGACGGGTCACCGCGAATGACGATATTCGTGCGCCTTCCGGGCTCTGCGACCAGACCAACCGGTGCGCCCTCGATGATCGACCGCAGTTCGTCCTGCAGGCGAGTGACGGTGAGGCCCGCGCGTCCCGCCGCCAAACGATCGACAGCGATCTGCATGTAATCGACGGTGTCGTTGGCCACCGTGGAAACCTCGGCGGCACCCTGCACCTTGCGCAGCGTCTCCTGGATCTTCGCGGCGATGTCGGACAGCTCGCCCAGGTCAGGACCAAAGATCTTAATGGCCAGATCACCCCGCGCGCCGGTCAGCATTTCCGCGGTGCGCATCTCGATCGGTTGGGTAAAAGCAAACTCGTAGCCTGGAAGGTCGGCGATGGCGGTTCGCAGCTGCTCGACCAGCCATCCCTTATCCGGCACGCGCCATTGGTCCTTGGGTTTCAGAACCAGGAACGTGTCGGTCTCGTTGAGACCCATGGGATCGAGGCCGAGCTCGTCGGACCCCACGCGCGCAACGATGCGGTCGACCTCGGGAACCTTCTCTTTCAGCACCCGCTGGATAAGGAGGTCGCCGTCTATGCTCGCCTGAAGATTTATGGAGGGGTGCTTGGTGATCTGCATGATCACGGCACCCTCATCCAGCGTCGGCATGAACGTCTTGCCAATTCCCCCGTAGGCGACGACGAGCAGTCCAAGCCCGGCCGCGGAGAGCAGATACACTGGCAGGGGGAACCGCAGGCATTTCTTGAGCAGCGCACGGTAGCCGCGTGTCATCACGCGCACTAGCCACGGATCGGAGTGTGCGCCTGACTTGAGGAGGAACGACGACAGAACGGGAATGAGTGTCAGCGACAGAATGAGCGAGCCGCTCAACGCCATGATCATTGTCAGCGCCACGGGACCAAACAGCTTCCCTTCCAGTCCACTGAGCGACAGGAGCGGCAGGAACACGAGGCAGATAATGACGATCCCGGCGGTCACGGGCGTGGCCACCTCACTCGCCGCCCGATAAACCTCATGAAGCTTCGGTACGCTCGAGCCCGGCTTCGCGCGCTGGAGACGCTCGACAGTGTTCTCGACAACGACCACCGCTGCATCGACGATGAGACCAACGGCGATGGCGAGCCCACCCAAGCTCATCAGATTGGCGGTCATGCCAAACTGCCGCATCATGACGAACGTCACCAGCGCCGCAAAAGGCAGAGTCACGGCAACGACAAACGCCGCGCGCACATTCCCGAGAAAGGCCACCAGAAGGATGACAACCAGAACCGTTGCTTCGAGAAGCGCCTTGCTGACCGTTGCAACCGCACTGGAGATCAGGTCGGAGCGGTCGTAGAACACGTTGAGGCTCACGCCCGGAGGGAGACTCGGCTTTAGCTCATCGAGCCTCGCGCGGACCGCCTTAACGATGGCGCTGGCATCGGCCCCGCGTAGCGACAGGACCAGTCCCTCGACGGCTTCGCCCTTCCCGTCCTTGGTCACGGCGCCATAGCGCGTGAGATTTCCGATCTTGACCGTGGCGACGTCGCCGAGGCGAAGCGTGCGCTCGCCGTCCATCTTGAGAACGATCTGCTCCAAATCTCTCGGGGCCGTGATGGCGTCTTGCGAACGTACGACAAGCGCCTTCTCACCCTCGCTGAGCCGTCCTGCGCCGTCATTACGGTTGCTGGCCTCGATGGCTTGCGCCAGATCGGCGACGCCAAGGCCGGCGGCGGCAAGCGCTGCACCGTTCGGTGTGACCTCGAAGGTGCGCACCATGCCGCCGAGGGCGTTTACGTCCGCCACACCCGGTATGGTGCGGAGCGCCGGCCGAATGGTCCAATCCAAGAGGCTGCGCCGCTCTTCGAGCGACAGGTCGCCGCCTTCGATCGTGAACATGAAGACGTCGGACAGTGGGGTGGAGAGGGGCGCCAAGCCGCCGGTCACGCTCGCAGGCAGATCGCCGCGAACGCCGGCAAGCCTCTCGGCCACCTGCTGGCGCGCCCAATAAATGTCGGTGCCTTCTTGGAAATCCAGGGTGATGTCGGTCACGGCGTATTTTGCGGCCGACCGCAGGATGGTCAGCCCGGGAATCCCGAGCAGCTCCATCTCTATCGGGGTCATGACGCGAGTTTCGACCTCCTCCGGCGTCATGCCCGGGGCTTTTAGGATCATCTTCACCTGCACCGGCGAGATGTCCGGAAATGCGTCGATGGGAATCGTACGGAAGGCATAGACGCCCACTCCTGCCACGAGCGCGTACAGGAGCAGCATGAAGACCCGCTGGGTCAGCGAGAATTCGATCAGGCGTCGCAGCATGACCCTATTCCCCCTGCAGCATCTGTTCGAGCCCCGGGAGGCCGCTCACTGCGACCTGAGCGTCCAGTGAAAGGTCGCCGATAATCGTGGCCGCGTCCGTGGACTTGCCGCGCAGCTCCACTTCCTTGATCGTGAAGCCGGCGTCGTTTCGTACAAACACGGCGCTCTGGCCGGAAATGCGCGCGATAGCTTTGGTGGGAACGGAAAAGGCGCCGGGCACCGCAGGCCGCTGAAGCTGGATGGACACCAGCTGGCCCGCCAGCAGTCCGCTCGCGGGGGGGATCGCCGCGTAAAGAATGGCCGATCGCGTCATCCCCTGCAGCGATTTGCCTATCGACACGACGCGACCCGTCGGACCACCGACAATCTGTATGGCGCTGCCCGGTTTCACGACCGCGACGAGGCTGGCGGGCACTTGGGCTTCAACCCAGAGCGCGTCGCTCGTATCCACTGTCACCACGGCGCCCATCGACCCGATCGTATCGCCGGGCATGGCATTGACCTCGACGATCGTGCCATCGACCGGAGAGGGAATCGAATAATCGCCGGACGGTCCCAACAACGAGATCGCGTGAAGCGACAAGGTTCCCTTGTGCTGTTCGATGACGGCCTTGATCTTAGCGACCTGCGCCTCGGCTTCTTCAGCCACGACCGGATTCTGAAACTTCTTGTCGACCAGCAGGCGTTTGCGCCGGGCGACCGCATCGGCCATTTGCAGCTCGGCCTCAGTCTGCGAGAGCAGACTCTGGACGTCGAGCAACTCACGGCTGGAGATGGTGGCGAGGGGCGCGCCCTTGCTCACCCGCTGCCCAGGCAGCACTTGAACCTGCGTCACGGTCCCTGCGAACGGCGCGGTTGCGACAACGCGGGCGTTCAAAGGCGGAATCACGGTTCCCGGCAGGATCGCCAAGGCCTCGATCTCCGCCGGGCGCACTGGCTCCACTTTGATGTCCAGGAGCCGCACCTGCTCAGGCGTCAGCGTCACGGTGGCGGCTTCAGCTGAAGCGGGGCTGAACGCGGCCGCAGCCAAGATCAGAAAGCTGGTCAAAGAGATCACGCGCATGGTTGGCTCCCGGCGACAAAGACAAATCTGTCGGCCAGGGCGGTATGGGGCCCCTAGCTGAAACCAACCTGAACGGAAGCTTGAAATTGGCTGATAGGGCTCTTCAGGTTCGTTTCAGGTGCCACGTGCTAAAAGCGGGCACGTAGAAACGCGAGGACCTCCCCCATGCGTATCCTGCTCGTCGAAGATGATGAGGATATTGCCCAGCGGCTGATGGCCGGCCTGAGCAAGGCTGGCTTTACGGTCGAGCCTGCCGCCAACGGTCCCGACGGCTACAGCATGGGCCTGGATGAGGCCTACGCGGCGGCCGTTCTCGATCTTGGACTGCCACAGATGCAGGGCATCGACGTACTCAAGCGCTGGCGATCCGCCGGTCGCAAGCTACCCGTCCTGATCCTGACGGCGCGCGGCACATGGGCGGAGAAAGTCGACGGGTTGAATGCCGGCGCGGACGACTACGTCACGAAGCCGTTCCACGTGCCGGAGGTCGCCGCACGCCTTAAGGCACTGATCCGCCGCTCCTCCAACCTGGCGAGCGCGGTGCTCACGCATCGCGGGATTGAGCTCGATACCGGCTCAAATCAAGTCATGCTGAACGGAATGCTTGTCGAGTTGACGGCGAGCGAACTGAAGATCCTGACATACTTCCTGCATCATATCGGACGCATCGTCTCGCAGGCTGAGCTGACCGAGCATCTGTACGCTCTTGATGACAGTCGAGAGTTCGAACACCATCGAGGTTTATGTCAGCCGCCTCCGACGAAAGCTGGGTGCAGACCTCATCACGACGGTCCGCGGTCTCGGCTACCGGATGGACCAGGATGCTTAGAAACAGCCTCAAGAGCCGATTGATCGCGGCCGCCTCGTTGTGGATTGCGATTGGCACGATCGGCGCCGGCGTGACGCTATCGGCTATTTTCAACCATCACGTCACCGAGCAGTTCTATGATGAACTTTACGTCCATCTCGACGAGCTGCAACGGCTGTCGGAATTTCATGATGATGGCAGCTTACATTTGCAGCGGCCCCTCAGCGACCCGCGCTATGACGTTGCCCTTTCGGGCTTCTATTGGGAAATCCAAAAGGAGGCTGACGTCCTGGCGAGGTCAGAGTCACTCGAAGGTCCACCGTTGCACACGCCAACTGACCTCCCGAATGACGTCGGCGTGCACACCCATACGATCGAAGGACCGACCGGGCCTCTCATCGTGGCGGAGAAGGCCGTTTGGACCAAACCGAACACGGCACCCGATAAATTCATCATTGGAACAGATCAACGCCATCTCGACGCGGTAGTCGCGAGCTTCAACACGACGCTCGCCGCTTACTTGGCCGCCTTCGGCTTATCGCTTGTCGCCGCTGCCACGCTTCTGATTCTGTATGCACTTAAGCCATTGGGGCAGCTGCGAACGGCCTTGTTCAACGTCCGCTCCGGAAGAGAGAAACAGCTTGCCGGGCAGTTTCCGGCTGAGGTCGTGCCTTTGGTGGATGACCTCAATACGCTCTTCACATCAACGGCCGACCTCATCCAGCGGGCGCGCACGCAGGCTGGGAATATGGCCCACGGCTTGAAGACCCCCCTCGCCATTATCACCGATGAAGCCTATCGCCTGAGCGACCAGGGGCTCATCCAAACGTCCTCGACGATCCTCGATCAGTGCCGGAAGATGCAATTGCACATCGATTACCAAATCACCCGCGCGAGGGCCGTCGCCATGCGCTCGATGCCCGGTGTCGTCGCCGGGGCGCGCAAGGCGGCTCTCGAGGTCGCCTCGGCCCTCAGCCGGCTCTATGCGCACAACAATATCAGGATCGACGTCGATGTCCCTGACGGGCCGCTCTTGGCCTGCGATCCCGCCGATCTCAACGAGATGCTGGCCAACTTGGTCGACAATGCCTGCAAGCATGCCAAATCGACGGTCAGGATCGCGTGGACGGATGGTGCGGCCGCGGCGTTGACGGTCGACGACGACGGGCCGGGCCTTCCTCCGGAAGCCCGAGAAGTGGTGTTCAACATCGGCGAACGCTGGGACTCCCGTGCGGCAGGATCCGGCTTGGGTCTTGGGATCGTGCGCGACCTGGCGCGCCTTTATGGGGGTGACGTGAGGCTGGGAGATTCAAACCTCGGGGGACTGCGCGTAGAGCTCGTCCTGCCATCGAAGAGCTGAGCTTGGCAGAGCTCGGAAGCGCTCATGACAATGCCAAATTTCGGATTGGACAGGTGCTATCCTCTGCAGAGTCATCCTGAATCTAGCCGCGAAGGCGAGAAGTCGGCTCGGTTTCCCATTAGTTTGGACTCGTGGCCTAAGGCATGAAATCAATTACTGTCCTTGTGCCTTGAGACCCCATGAAAATATCAGTTGATTGTGGCCATGCCGCTCAAATCATTGAGACGGTTGCATTTTTCCAACCGCCCTATATCGGCAAGCGATTACGAAAGTCGGACAGGCTTTTATGAAAGCACAAACGTACCTGTTTCTTTTTAGTCTCCTTGTGAGCGCTCTCGCGGGCATTCCCTTTCTGGAGGTTGCTGCGAAGCCGTCGAAGCTCGAGTTGGTCCCACTTTTCCCAACGAGTTCGGCACCGTCGGTTACGTTCGAAGGCCAAATTGCGGGCTCTCCGCTGTTGGATTTGTCCCAAGGCACGCCGCGGATCATCGTAGCGGCTTCGAAAGGTACCATTGCGGCCTTGGATCCCATCTCCGGTGCCCTTCTCTGGAAAACCGTCCTTCCCGCAGGGACAGGCGAAACCCCGCTACTGATTTCAACGCCTGTCCAGATTGATGATAAGTTGGTGGTCGCCTACCAGACCGTCACGGGCACTGGCGATTGGATGAGCCTCAAGCGTGTGACCCAGAAGGTCGCCGTCGTCGACCTGGGGCACGGCAAGATTGACCCTTCATTTCCGATTGTCGATCTGGCTGCTGAAGTGCCGGCTGCAGACGTAGGCTCCACTGTTAAGTTCGATCCCACTCACGCAGCATCGCGTTCCGCCTTGAAGCATGTGCGACCCTCGGGCCGACAGCTCGGCTTCATCTATGTCTCCTTCGGCAATTTCTCCGACATTCAGCCGTGGCATGGATGGCTCTTTGAGATTGATATGGATGCCTGGAAGCAACATGGGCCTGAGAAAGCGGTGAGCAGCACTCTCGTGGTCACTCCGGAAACCGCGTGCGGAGAAGAAGGGTACAACGGAAGCCGCGACATGATCTGTGGAGGCGGCATCTGGACGCCCAGCGGGCCAACGGTGGTCGGCGACAAGAACGATTCGGAATTGATCGTTCCCACCGGAAACGGCCAAATCGATCTCAAAAGAGGAGACTACGCCAACACCTTGATGCGCCTCCGTCAGGGACTTGCCTTCGACCCCGAGTGCGATGCGGCACTCTGCAAGACGTTCGATGCTCGAACTCCTTCGCTCCCTTGCATCGAGTTCGTGCAAAAATCTCTTCATCCCGAGACCAGCTCCACAAGATCCACCGCTGCGGCCGACGAACGGTAACTGCGACGGGAAAAGTTTCTGGGAGTGTCTGGCGCTGAACGACTACGATTTAGGCGCCAACGCGCCGGTCAAAGCCGATCTGCCGGATGGCCGGTCGGTGCTTGTGCAGCCCGGTAAGGAAGGCGGGCTATACTTGGTCGACGCCGACCATTTGGGCCGGCAATACGACCGCATGCAAATCGTCGACATATGCGGCACCAAGACCGATCCGTGTTTCATCCCCTGGCGCGGCATGATCGCGACCCAACCAGCCCTAGCATATATCGGGGACACCCCGGTCGTGGTCGTGCCCACTTTCATGCCCGACGCTACCCACCCGGCCGGTCTTATCGCCTTAAAGATTGTGGTGAGTAGCGGCGTTCCGAAATTCGAACGCTTTTGGCAACAGCCCGATCCAAGCCGTTCGGATGCCACCAAACACTTCCGTAACAAGCCGAGTCTTCCTGTTATCGCGCCATTCGGAAAGACCGAGGACCTTTACGTTTGGGTGGTCGACACGGGAGAAAAGGGTACCCTTTATGGAGTTCGCGTGGAGGATGGAACTCTCATGGTCGAACAGCCCCTATCTGGATCGGGAATATCGATGTCGTCCCCATTGGTGTTTGGCGACAAGATCTATGTTCCGTCGCGCCCAAATGGCGCCCTCGAAGCCTATCGCATCACCGACGAATAAGTTCTTTCCCAAAGCGCAAATGCGGACCTTAGACGAGAACCGTCGCTTAGAGCGTCACGGGCTGTCTGTCGCTTGTTCCCCGACGGAGTTCTTGGAATGATCGTCGGAGGAATGTTCCATCTCCGCCACGCCGCGAAGGCGTTCAGACGAGACCGCTCGAGCAGGGAAATGGCAACCGCAGCCAAGAACGGTAGACTTTGGACCAAGAGCACAATGCTGAAGAACGAAATCTCCCAGACGCGTTGGTCGTTCATCACGTAAAGCAGGAGCGACCCAAGCAGAAGAAGCCCACCCAGGATTGCTTCCCAAAATGCGGGGAATCCCGAGGACCAGCTTTTTTTGCCTGCGCCCTTGGCTGTACGGGCGAAGGGCAACCGCTCGCGGACAATGCCGTCAAAGACCGCCCGGCCGACGGTGAACTGAAGAGCCATCGCCGACAGCGCCGCCCCTATGGACGCAAACACGGACGCATGCACTCGCATGCGATAGAGCAACAGGAAATGCACGATCGTCACCAGGAACATGGCGATGACAGGTATCAGCAGCATGGAGTCCGGGATCGCGATACTGGCGAAGGCCACAAGGGGCATCCAGACCAGGTTGAGAAGCGCTATGGCAACGCCAAGGGCTTCCGCACCGAGCCAGGTCAGCCAACCCATCAAGAATTGCCTCTTTTGCTGAGGGCTAAGGCGGCTACCACCCGGCAAGAAGGCACGCCAATGCTTCCTTATCAGTTGCACGCCGCCATAGGCCCAACGATGCCGCTGCTGCTTGTAGGCGGCAAAGTCGGAGGGAAGCAGTCCCCAGCCATAACGGGTCTGCGTGTAATGCGCGCGCCAGCCGCGTTCCAGAAGCGTCAGGCCGAGATCGGTGTCCTCGACGATCGTGTCGCTCGACCAATTCCCTGCGTCGAGGAGCGCATCGCGCCGCAGCAGGCACATGGTTCCGTGCGTCACGATAGCGTTAGCCTCGTTTCGCTGAACCATGCCGATGTCGAAGAAGCCGGCATACTCGCGGTTCATCATCGCCTCTGTAATCGTGCGACTACAGTTGCGATGGTCCTGCGGCGCTTGCACCAGACCAACCTCGGGATCGGCAAAGGAGGGAACGAGGTCCTTTAGCCAATTTGGATGGACGACGTAGTCCGCGTCGATCACGCCGATGATCTTGGCGTCGGGCGCGGTGTTTTCTAATGCTAGTCGAAGCGCACCCGCTTTGAAGCCTTTGACGTTCTCTTCCCTTATAAACTTGAAGCGCGGTCCCAAGATCCGGCAATGCTCCTCGATAGGCATCCACAGCTCGGGATCGGGCGTATTGTTGATGACGACAACGCATTCGAAGTTCGCCCAGGCTAGCTTCGCAACGCTGTCGAGGGTTTCCCGCAGCATCGCCGGCGGCTCGCGGTAAGAGGGGATGTGGATCGAGACGAGCGGCTCCGCCGGCAATGCCTCGTTTGGCCTATCAAGCAATCGAGAGGGTCTTGCACCAAAGAGAATTGCGGCAATTTCGTCGACCCGACGCCTCATGATGACAACCAGTGGCACCAACAGGGCTCCCCCCGCAAATAAGGCTATCTGTGCACCCAGCACGAAGTAATGGCTGACCCAATAGTCGATGAGGCCCGCAGTCCACGCCCCGATAGCCTGAGCCGTCACCGCAAGAATACTCGCTTGGATCAACGTCACTCCGGGAATCGCGAAAATCGCTAGTGACAACAAAAACCCGATAGCGATTGCTGTCACCAAATTGCGGACCAAGTTCGGAGTGTCGACAGGACCGATCAATGCAAACTTCGGCTGACGGGCGGCGTCGAATAATCCCCAATAGGGACCGACGCTCCCCTCGGCAGTCTTCCAGGGCTGGTCGAAGGCCTCGACGATCGAGTAGTCGATGCCCATGGCGTTCGTCCGCATGATGAAGTCGCGAATGATCTGCGCTTGTATAAGCTTACCAGGCACCGCATCTTTGCGGTTCAAACCTGCGCTCGGCCAGCCGAACTCGGCGATGACGATATGCTTGCCCGGATAAGCCTCGCGCAGCTTCCGATAGACCTGCATGGCGTGGTCCACGGCGACGTCGCCCGGTAAACCTTCCCAATAAGGCAGGATGTGAACGGCAATGTAGTCCACGGCGGATACGAGCTCCGGATGGTCAAGCCAGACATCCCAGACTTCGGCGGTAGAAACAGGAGCCGAAATCGCTCGTTTCACGCGTTGGATCTTGCCAATGATGTCTTCGACTGCGGCGTCTTCTTCCGCTCTATTCCGGTAAATCGTCTCGTTGCCGACGATGACGCTATCGACGTTCCGATAGTTTTTGGCGAGCGCGATGGCGCTTTCGATCTCCTGCTCGTTGTGCTCTTTGCGCTGGTCAATCCATGCCCCCAACGTAACGCGAAGGCCGTACTCCGCCGCAAGTTGCGGCACGAGCTCGAGCCCGTTTGTCGATCCGTAGGTCCGAATCTTCCCAGTGTATGGCGCGATCGCCTTCAGATCCGCATTGATCTGTGCCTCGGTGGTTCCGTCGACCTGTCCGTCAAGATCCGGTCTGACGGGTGCGAAAGAGACACTTTCGAGAATGTTTGTTGCATCCGGGGGCGATACCCGGACAGCCATATATAACCAAACTGAGGCGTGAACCGCGGTCGCCAGCACGACGACAACGGCAGCCAGGACGTTGCGCATAGTTCCCGTAATCTCTTAAATTTTGACCGATTTCAGCCCCGTTGCCAGTCCCCCCTGGTCAGCGCACCGACCAGGAACTCCTTCTCCAGTCATACCAAGCCTTTTACTTGGACTTGGTTCCGTCAATTATCCCGTTGGTTGCCTCATCCGTTTTCGGCGGGGGTCCTTCCGGCGAAAGCCAGCACTTGTGGACCCGAGAAGCCAAGTCTTCGGCAGCACTGAGATTGATTGGCCCTTGCATGACGACACAGCGAAAGGCCAGTTTCAGATGGTTCGGAGAGCAGTCGAATTGCTTGTAAAGATCCATGTAGCGCGACGCGGTGCCAAGGTCATCGCGCCATAAGAGGCTGGCAATTCGCTGGCCGGTCCAAACGCATTCAGGCGCACCCGCCGCAGGCGGAAGCTTTTTGGCAGTCTCCTCATATCCACGGATGGCGTCGGACCTGTCCTTGGCCTCCTCCTCCGCCTGTTTTGCTTTGGCCTTCGACTGATCGTCCTGCTTCGCGGGCCGCTCTTCCTGTCCTGGCGACGTCTTGTCTACCGGCCGTTCCTGAGAGGAGAGCGATGCCGTCTGAACGAGAAAAACGCCGCCGCCCAGAAGGACGACGGCGACGATATGGGTGAGGCTCGGCATCAATCGGAGCCCGGCATCGGAAGGAAGCATTTCGGCGTTGAAGCACTCAAATTAGGCAGCGCCACGGCAGACCATTTGTATTACTCCTGAGGAAGATGTGCATGGGTAAGCTGCCCGTTTGGCAAGCTGCATCTTTGTCGCATCCCTACCCGCTCGTCGGCCGCTCCGACCCGCCTCCTTCCTGTGCCGCTCCCCTCTTCCCCTCCTGCGGCCAGCTACCCTCGTCGGATGCCGGTACTGGCCGGTCGCCCAGCTCCACCAGATTTCCAGTCCGCTGAACCGCTAGCCCTTCTCACGATAGTCGGCGAGGTCCCGAAGCGCCCCGGTCACGAGCCTGGCGAGGTCGGATTGGCGATGCACGCCGGTGCGCGCGTAGGCCGTCTTGAGATGGAAGCGGACCGTGTTCATGGAAATGCCGACGCGCTCGGCGTAGTCTTTGAGCTCCTCACCGGCAGCCAGGGCCGCCAGCATCGTTGCCGAGCCGAGCGGTAGACCGAACATCTCCGCGACGAACTGGGGCGCGGGCGGTAAGGTGTAGAGCGGGTCGTGAATGACGAACAGCGTCCCGCGCGGCCGATTTCCGACCTCGAGCCCCTCGCTGAGAGGAAGCGGCGCCACCATCAGCACATAGGCCGGTTTGCCCTGGGGCCGCGGCACGCGCACCACGCCGCCCGCGCCGCCTGCTGCAACGTCGCGGGCAAGCTGGCCAAGGCGCTGGTTTGCGCCCCGATCGAGCGCGTAAGGGCGCCCTTGCCGGTCGAGCGCGACGCCATCGTCTCGTGCCGACAGTCGGCGGGCACTGGCATTGGCGAAAATGATGCGTCCATTCTCGTCGAGGCCGACAAATCCTGCCGCGAGCCGATCGCACGCCCCGGCCAGCGCCGCATTGTGCCGATCGAGAGCGAGAAACGCGCGCCTTAGCTGGAGGGCGCGCGACAAATGCGGCATCAGCCGCTCAAGCTTGGCGATGTCCGCATCGTCGAAGGCCTGCCGGTCGGGCTCCCGGTGGAGGCCGATCATGGCGAAACGGCCATCGACGGCGGCGAGCGTGCCGCCAAGGCATTCCTCGAGGCCGAGTGGCCGAAAGAACTCGGAAAAGAAGACGCCGGGCCTGCGTTTCTCGTCCGGGAGGAGCCGATAGGTAGGGATTGCGGTGCCCACCGGCCTGCGCATGAACGCCGGAGGAGCCGGGTCGAGCGCGGCGAAGTCGCGCTCGTAGCGCTGCACCGCCTCGCCGCCGAACAGGCCCACCGTGGCCTGGGCCGAGACATCCGGCCGCGCCGCGTCGAAATCGATCAGCGCCGCCGAACTCACGCCAAACAGGGCGCAAAGCAGTTGGAGAGCCCGATCGAACTCCAAACCGTCGCGCACCCCTAAATAGAGGGCGTCGAGAAATTGCGTCTCAAGGTCCTGCATGGGCCTTCAATTCTGACAATGACACTATTTCGCGTCTGATAAGCCTGCGCCCTACCCGAACAGGTAGTGCCGCCCCTTCCACTCTAGCGCAGCTTGAGTTGGGATTGGCACGGGCTTGGGGGGCGTAGCGTTGAATTTGGAACGGCTGTTGGCCGGCTTGGGAGTAAGACTGCCCACGTCGATCAGGGTAGCGCTACTATTGGCGCTGTGTCTGCCGGGGACGCAGGCGCAGGCGCAGACGGTGTGGAACGGTTCGGTCTCGACCGATTGGTTTACGGCCGGCAACTGGACCGCCGGCGCACCACCAAATGCCGCCCCGCCGAACACCAACACAAATGCCGAGATCAACACGATCGTCCCGAACGTGACCGTGGTGAACGCGGCGGGCGCACAAGCGAACCAGCTCACATTGGGCAACGGCCTGGCGCAAACCGGCGATCTCACCGTCGACGGCGCCGGCAGGCTTACCCTGACGAACAGCGTGGGGTTCTTCCTCGTGGGCAATTTCGGCACCGGCGATGTCACCGTGTCCGATGGCGGCATTCTCACCACCTTCAGTTCGGCCATCGGCAACCAGACGGGGTCGGTCGGCTCGATGACCGTGACAGGCGCCGGCTCCGCCTGGAATCTGACCCCGATTTTTGCCTTCCATGTGGGCAGCAGTGGCACCGGCACTCTCGACGTTCTCGATGGCGGCCATGTGACAGCGACAGGGTTCGCGCTCGATCTTGGCGTCGATAATCTCGCTTCGGGCACGATCACCGTGTCGGGCACGGACTCGCAACTCGTATCGGGAAGCATTGCCGTCGGCGCGGCCGCCGGAGGCACGGGCGACGTCACCGTCAGCGCCGGCGGGTTGATCAAGGGTTCGAACGTGACGATCGGCAGCTTCGGTCAAGGCACCGCCCTCATCACCGGGACGGGCAGCACGCTGACAGTGGCCAACGCCTCGAACATCGCGGGTGCGCTCACGGTGGGAGCGAGCGCCGCCGGGACGCTGTCGATTGAAGCAGGAGCCGCAGCCACCAGCGCCACCGGCGCAATCGGCGTCAATACCGGCGCGACCGGCGGGGTCACGGTGACCGGCGCCGGCTCGCAATGGACCATGACCGGCGCGCTTGGCATCGGCCAGGCGGCGAATAGCGGGACGGGAACGCTCGACGTGCTTGCCGGAGGATTGGTCGATGCCGGCAGCTTCTCCGGCTTCAACTCGGCGGCGGTTACTGTCGACGGCGCGGACTCGCAGCTCAACATCACCAACGGCTTCACTCTCGGCGCCACGGGCGCAACCAATACGCTCGACGTGACGGATGGCGCGGCCTTCAGCGCTGGTTCCGTGACGCTCTCCACGGTGGCGGCGAGCGGCGTCGCGGTCAACGTCGCGGGCACGGACACCTTGTGGACGTCGGGCGCGGTGACGCTGGGCGGCGCCGGAACGGCGACCATGACGGTTGACGACAACGCCACGGCCGATGTTACCGGCGACTTGATCGTCGACGGCGCGGCGACCACAGCCCTCACCATCTCGAACGGCGCCGCGGTCACCCAGGACCCAGGCGTCCTGACGAACGGGCAATTCCGGCTTGGGGTCGACGGTCACGGCACGTTGCTGATCGAGAGCGGCGGCACCCTGGAACTCCTGCCCCACCCGACCTTCGCCACCTTCACCTTCCTCGCGCGGAACGCAGGCTCGACCGCCGATGCGACGGTCACCGGCGCCGGGTCTACCTGGACCACCAACGGCATCTTCGTGGTCGGCAGCGAGGGCGACGCCACCCTCGACATCCTCGCCGGCGGTACCGTGACCGGACAGCGCAGCGCGACCATCGGTTCGGCTGGCATGGGCACCGTCACCGTCGACGGCGCGGGCAGCAACTGGACCCTCTCCGCGCCGCCCCCGCTCGCCGGGATCAGCAACATCTCCGTCGGCTCTGGCGGCAACGGCACGCTCAACGTCCAGAACGGCGGCGTCGTGGTGGCCGAAGGTCTCGGCGTCGGCTCTAACCCGACCGGCGTCGGCGATCTCCTGGTTACCGGGGCCAACAGCCGGATCGACCTCAATGTCTCCGCCTTCCAGACCTTCGACATCGGCAGCAACGGCGCAACTGGCACGGCCAACGTCGCCAATGGCGGCGTGATCGCCGTGGTCGGCCAGGGCCATCTCGGGGCCTCGGCGATCATCAGCGGCGTCCAAACGCTGGGCGATGGCACTCTAACGGTCGACGGCACCGACTCACAGGTGACCTATACCGCGACCCTCGACATCGGCGAACAGGCGACCGGCGCTTTGAATGTTCAGGCCGGAGGTTTCGTCTCCAATACGGATGGCTATCTCGGCTCCTTCACCAACGCGGTCGGCTCCGCCGGCAATGGCACGGCAACCGTGACCGGCGTCGGCTCGACTTGGCAAAACGCGGGCTTCCTGCGCGTCGGCGACCAAGGCACCGGAGAATTGAACGTGCTCGCCGGCGGCTTGGTGACCAACACTAGCGCCAGGATCGCCAACGCGGCCAACAGCGTAGGCGCTGCCAACGTCGATGGCGCCGGATCGATCTGGACCAGCACCGGGACCCTCGTCGTCGGCAATCTCGGCACCGGAATTTTGAGCGTGACGGATGCCGGCACGGTCAATTCCGACGCCGTCAGCATCAACGCCCTGAGCACGCTCAATATCGGGACGGGAGGCGTCGCCGGCACCTTGAACGCGCCCAGCGTCGCAAGTGCGGGACTGGTGCACTTCAATCATACGGGCGCCCATACGTTCGCGGCGCCGATCACCGGGACCGGAGACGTCACCAAGGACGCCGCGGGCATCACCACCTTCACCGGCACGAGCAGCTATAGCGGCGAGACCACGGTCAATGGCGGCATCTTTCGCGCCGGCGTTGCGAGCGCCTTCTCCTCCAACTCCGCCTTCACGGTCGATGCCACGCTCGATCCCAACAATCTCAATCAGACCATCGGCTCGCTCGCCGGTTCGGGAGTGGTGACGCTTGGCACCGGCACGCTTTCCACCGGCGGCAACGACGGGAGCACCGATTTCTCCGGCGCGATCATGGGCACAGGCGGTTTCATCAAGCAGGGTACGGGCAACCAGATCCTTTCGGGCGACAGCACTTATGTCGGGCCAACCACGGTCGAAGCCGGCACGCTCTCGGTGAACGGCTCGATCGTCTCGGCGGTGACCGTCGAGACCGGCGCGCGTCTCGGCGGAACCGGCACAATCAGCAATGATGTGACGGCGCTGTCCGGCGGCATCTATGCGCCCGGCAACTCGATTGGCACGCAGACGGTGAACGGCGCTTTCACCTTGAATTCCGGCGCGGTCTACGAGGTCGAGGTGAACGCGGCCGGCGCGGGCGACAAGGTCATCGTCAACGGCACGGTGAACCTGACCGGCTCGGTGCTACGCGTGCTGGCCGCGAACGGCAATTACAAGCCAAAGACCGAGTATCTCATCGTCGACAATGACGGAGCGGATGCCGTGGTGGGCAAGTTCGCCAAGGTCACCACCAACTACGCTTTTCTCACGCCGACGGTCGTCTACGACGCAGGGAACGGCAACGACGTGGTGCTCACGCTACTGTCCTCGATAGGGCCCGGACCCGCGCCCGGCCCCTCCAGCTTCTGCTCCGCGGCGAAGACGCGGAACCAGTGCAACGTGGCACTGGCGCTCGATCAATTCCCGACCGACAACGCGCTGTTTCTCGCCGTGCTGAACCAGACGGCCGAGGGCGCGCGGCAAGCCTTCGACGCTTTGTCCGGCGAGATCCACGCCGCGGTGGCTGGGACCCTTGCCGACGACAGCCGCTATGTGCGGGAAGCCGTATTGGGGCGGCTGATGCAGGCGAACGTCACGGGCGGCGGCAACATGCGAGTTGCCGCGTTGGCCGCCGCGGGACCGCAAGTGGCCTCTCTCGATGCGAACTCCATGGCCCTGGGATATGGCTATGACGGCAAGTCTCTGGCCGAACCGGCCCGCGAGCCGCTTGCCTTCTGGACACGGGCTTATGGCGCTTGGGGCAACTTCAACGGCGACGGCAACGCCGCCACTGCCTCCCGCGACCTCGGCGGCTTCATCTCCGGCATGGATGCGAATATCGGCGGGAGCTGGCGCGTGGGTCTCGCCACCGGCGCGTCCTTCTCCAATGTCGAGGTGGACGCGCGGTATAGTTCGGCCGATGTCGAGACCTATCACCTCGGCGGCTACGCGGGCGGGATGGCGGGATCGTTTGCCCTGCGCGGCGGCGGCATGTGGGCCTGGAGCGATATCGACACGTCGCGCGCGGTCGTGTTCCCCGGCTTCTTCGAGCGGCAGACGGCGTCTTACAACGCCGATACCGGCCAGCTCTTCGGCGAGGTGGCCTATCCCATGGCCATGGATGGCATGGCGCTCGAGCCGTTCGGCGGGCTCGCTTACGTCTCGGTCGATACGGACAGCTTCAAAGAGCATGGCGGGAGCCTCGCGAGCTTGCGCGGCAACACCGACCAGGACGTGGGCTACTCCACGCTGGGCTTGCGCGCCGCCTCGACGATACACTGGGGTGAGATGCTGCTGACGCCGCATCTCTCCGCCGCTTGGCAGCACGCTTTCGACGAGGTGACGCCCGGCGCGGCGCTGGCTTTCGCCACCACCGGCATCGGCTTCAATGTCTATGGCGTGCCGCTGGCGGAAGACTCGGCCCTGATCGACGCCGGGCTCGACTTCGCGCTCGGCCCAAACACCACGGCGGGCGTATCCTATTCCGGCCAGTTCGGCGACGGCGTGCAGGACAACGGCGTCAAGGGCCGCCTCACCTGGCTCTTCTAGCCATCGTGCGCATATCTGCATTGGGTCAGAAGCTGACATCAGGCTCGTTCGCCAGCGTGTCTGCTTAGTGCCATAGGCAGACATCGGAAGGTAAATTGGTCCCTGCTCGGGGGTTCGGGGCGCCCCGTAGAACGTTGTCGCGCGTCAGGTTGCGGGCCGGCTCGGGCTGAAGACCAACCTGGTAAACTAGAACGGAGGACAAGCGTCGTAGCTATCTGCCGCCCCAACTTGTTAGCGACGACCACAACCAAATCGTTGCCGGCCATGTTGTGTGGCGTGCGGCAAGGACACTCGGGCTGAAGCGCATACCGATCATCCGCGTCTCACATCTTTCTGGACCGAGTTCCGCGCTTATGCGCTGGCCGACAACCAACTCGCGACCAAAAGCGCCTGGGACCTTGAGATCCTTTCGCTCGAGCTCGGCGAGCTCGAGTTGGCCCTGCCGGAAATCGGCTTCGATCTGACCATCACCGGCTTCGAGCCCCAGCGGATGGAAATTTCGGAAAGGACAGCGCCCTGGCCAGGCCGTGGCGTTCGATTAAGCTACTCGGGCATGTCCGTATCGGTGGAATTTTCGGTCGTCGGGTTCCTACGTGCCGGCTGATCGATTTTCTGGGTGTCGGATTCCGACGTGTTGCCTTCATCGCCCGAATGGGTACCCAATTCCTCGCCCATCTTGGCCGACTCTACCGTGTGGGAATCACCACCCGTGGAGTCTGACATGTCGTCGCCTCCGGGCGATCCCTGCATGTCGCTATCCGTTTTAGCATCCGCACTGACCCAACCCTTGGAGCAGCCATCCTTCCACTCTTCCTGCGAGATCTTGGCGTCCTTGGACAAGTTGACCATCTCAAAGTTCAGGATGTAAGGGGTAGCCTTGTCCTGGGAGAGCGTGTCGCCATCGGGCGAAGCCATCTCCCAAGCCTTCTGACACTCCGCGTCATCCAAGATCTTGCCCGGACGACCAGAGGGATCGTCCTTCTGGGAGCCTTCTGGAACGGGCGCACCGCCGCCGGCGTACGCATAGGTGGCGCTCGTTAGCAGCATCATGGCGGTAAGGGTCGTGAGTTTCACGGTGCGTATCCTCCTGGTGGTCGTCTCGTCGGGACAACGTGCAGCGGTTGGCAAAGGCCAGTCCAACCCGTTCTCAACGCGAAGCACGGCGGCTTGTTCCGATGAGCGGATGGCATTTATCACCGAAATCTGCTGGCGGATGAAGCGCTGGCGCGTGCGATGTTGGGCGATGCGCGTTACGACAAGCTCAGATTAGCGACATTGCCTATGCCTGCGGCTTCAATGAAGTGTCTTACTTCAATCGCTGCTTCCGCCGCCGCTTCGGCGCCTCGCCGACGCAATTTAGGTGTTGAACGTCGGCTCGTCGTGGCGCTCACCAGGCTGCTGTGACGACGCCTCCCTTCCAACGAACTAGACGGCTAATGTCATGGCCCCAAAGGCATTGTCGACAAATCCAACCGGGCCTGCGAAGGGCTGATCTGAAGCGTTCAGGCTGCAAGCTGACGCCATTCCGCGAGTGCGGCAGCGCGTATCAATGACTTGGTGTGGCTGTACTGGGAGGCTGCGGCGAAAGGTCTCTGCCGTCAAATTCCCTGATACACGGGAAAAATACAGGGAAATTTCGCAGAGCTATCCGCGACGGCGCAAAGAGAGATCAGTTTTCCGTCTATACGTCAGCTACTTTCACCCATAATTCCCTAAGTACCCGAACAGGGAATTTTTCCACGCATAGCAGGGAACGTCGTGATCTTCAGCGGATGGAGTTTTCGGAGAGGACAGGCCAAGCCCGAGCGCCGCGGCCAGCGGAAACCAGCTATTCCGCGGCTGTCTCGCGCCGTGGCGGCTGGCCATCCAGTGCCTCGGCGCGCAGCTCGGACGGCGACTGGCCATAGCACCGGCGGAAGGCGCGGTTGAAATAGGAGAGGTCGCCGAAGCCCGCCGCGTAGGCGATGGCGGCGATCCTGCGACCGGCGTGGCGTGGGTTCGCCAGGAGACGATGCGCGCGGTCAAGCCGCATGCCCAGAAGATACTGCGTGAACGTCGTCCCCTCGTTCTCGAAAAGGTACTGCACATAACGTGGCGTCACACGCTTTGCCGTCGCGATGGTCGCAACCGAGAGATCCTGAATCTCCAAATTGCGCAGGATGTCACGCTTGATCGCGTGAAGCCGCGCGGCGGCCATCCCGCGGCCGCGGGCGATAGCCCCGCCATCTTGGGTTGCACCGAGAGCAAGCGCAATGAGGTCGTAAATGTGGCTGGCGGCCAAACGGCCGATCTCTGGATCGGCCATGGTGTTGCCTTGGCGCAGCAGGCCGAGATAGCCGCGCAACAGGCGCAGCGCATCGCTCTCCTGCGGGATCAACCGGGCCGCGGCATCCTCGACATTGGGCAAGAACCCGGCAATTGCGCTGCGGGGGATGACGAGAGCCAGCCACCGGCAATCGGCATGGGTAAACAATCCGGGCTCGACGTGGGCAATCGCCACGGCGTCCCCTGGTTCAAGGATCACGATGCGGCCGCGTTGTTCCACGGCGCACTGGCCCTCCAAATTTACAAAGAAGGCGAGATCATCATCACCGTCGGACACGATCGCCTTGGAGCGATTGAGCCGCCCCGGGGAGGCGGCATAGTGAACGAAGCGGAGCCCGGGCAGGAGCCGCAATTCGGCATCGAAGTGAAAAGCATGATCGCCCGAAGGTTCGACATCTAGCCGGACGATCTGTTGACCGAACACCTCGCGGCAAAAGGAGAGCCGATCACCCTCCGGGATCTCGCTCGAGGAGAAGCGCAAGGCTGCACACCGGCCGGTGCCCAACTGCATCACGTTTCCTGACCCATCCCCGAACGCCATCTAGCACCCCCCCTTGAGGTTGAACATCGCTTCGCTTTTGGCCCGGCTCAACTTCGCTCTTGACCAAGACGCGCGGCCGAAATTCGGCATAATTGGCGCGCCGAGGTTGCCCGCTCCTCAAAGGAAGGCTTTCGTGGATCATCAAAAAGTCCGCGCACTCGGCGCTCGAACCCCAATCGCATTAGGAAATGGAACGAGGCTCCTCGGCCCGCTCATCCTATGTCTCGCCGAGCCGCAGGCGAAAGGCCCATCGGACATGAACATCGCCGGGAACTGCAAGCCTCAGTCAGGTTCAAGCTTCGGGTCGAAGGCTACAAACCGGCCGATGCGCGGCGGCACGTCCGCGCTCAGAGTTTCAGTGATGATGGCTATTGGAATTTTGGCAATCGTGTCGGGCCCGGCCTACGCCGCGGACCCCGCCGGGACCTCGTTCCTAAATCACGCCATCATCCTTCCGGCACCTCTCCTCGTGGTCAAATTCGGCTACAAGTTCTTCCACCATAGCTTGTGTGCGGCAACGTGTCGGCGAGTGCCGCAAAGATGGCCGGCGACAAGGAGGAGAACGAGAAGGAGAACGAGGGACAGGGCACCCAGGGAGAGCGATCCTGCCCGCCTGGTTATGTCGTCCTCGACAAGCCAAACAAATACGGCGCCTTCTGCGAGCCGAAGGAGGGTTCACCCGCGCCTGCGCCTGCGGAGGGGGAGAAATGCAAGTTCCCCGGCCAAGTCGGAACCCCGCCGAATTGCAAGTGCGCTGTAGGCACCGAATTTCTGGGCTACAAGGGTTGCGTGAAATTTACGAACGAGACATTCCAAAACGACCTCGATCCGACCGCCGTGAAAGCTTTTCAGGCCAAATGCCAGAACCAATATCATGGCACTCCAGTCTGTCACATCTATGAGCTCGCCAAACCCGAGATGTGGCAGTGCCGCTGTATTTACAGGGCCTACTTACCCTAAGGCGCGCACAGCGAGTGAGGAACGAAGCATGTCCCCGTTTGCATCTTCCAAGCTTATCGCCTTTGCGTTTCTGGCAATCGTGGTGTGCACGACAGGCGTGGCCGGTGCCAAGGAATGCCGTTGGTTTGGCACCGCACCGCTCTGTGACGGCGAATGTCCGGCTGGGTGGAAACTTGAAAATCTTTCGGGGAGCGGCTGCGTCGGCACCTGGGGCGTGAGCGGTACGAAGGCCTATTGCTGCAAGGTCGAGGCCGCTTGCGGGCCTGGCAAGTACGGCACGCCGGGTTGCCCCTATCCGCCATTCGGCAATGCGCCTGATGCTGGAAAGAAGCAGCCGTCGGGGCCGACTGCCGATGCGATCATGGAAGACAAGAAGGAAAAAAAGTCAGACGTGCTGGGCCCGGAAAAAAGCACGGGGCCTAGTCCGTTCGGCTCGAATGCGTCTCCCAATGCCGAGGAGGCGGAGGCATTGAAACGCGCGAAGGAACAGCAGGCGAAAAGGAACGAAGCAGTGGTGCCGAAAGGAAA
Source organism: uncultured Alphaproteobacteria bacterium (assembly GCA_963793075.1). GTDB lineage: Bacteria > Pseudomonadota > Alphaproteobacteria > Rhizobiales > Methyloligellaceae > Methyloceanibacter. Next base: position 108,483 of record CAWBYO010000005.1, on the reverse strand, counting down.
TCTCGGCGAGCTCAAGAAGGCCGATCCCACCGGAGGGTGTGGAAAAGGGATGCACAAAGGGGGTGGCGGCGGGTGCTATCCGGACCTCCACTAGCTGGCCAGCACGCGAGACGAGTTAGACCGGGCTTAGACGCACGCTTGGCTCAGGAGGATCATCATGGGATTCACTGCAACACGACAAAGCCAGAGCGTGGGTCTCTTGGTCGCGTTAGCGACGGGCCTGGAACTCTTGGGGGCGGCTTCGTGCTGCCGATATCGAAGGTAGCGCCGACTATCCGCTGGTTGGGCGCTACGAAGGGGCCGAGATCGCCGGCTACGCCGTCGCCGATTTCGACGAAGTTACGATCCTCGACGGGCCGTTCGATCCTGCCGATGTCAGCAAGCGGGAAGACCCCGGCTTTGGGGCCTACCAATGTGGGCAGCTGAATTGCTTCATGAGCAAGGACGAAACAGCAAAGGTCTTAGATTTCCAGGACGACTGGTACAAGGTGGAGACCAACAAGGTGCCGAACGGCTCCGGCTGGGTCGCCGGGGACCACCTCACCGTTACGCGTTGAAGCGCGATGCGCAACATCAACCTCTCCGCCCGGATCGCCACTAGCTGGATAGTCCTTACCCTCTTGCTCGGAGTGCCTTCCTCTGTGGCTGCGGCGGAATGCCAAGCCTGGCAGTGGCTCCAGAAATTCAATGCGATCCAGGATAACGGATTCAGTGTCGTCTTCGACCTCAGCGAGGTCAATGACGGTAAAGCCACGGGCTCGGCGCACTACTTCGCGGATCCGGATTTCCGCCGCGTCCAAGGAAAGGCGAACGCGACCTTCGATGGGTCGGTGCTCAGGATCTCTGTTTGGTGGCCACAGAATAGCGCCATGGGGGAATACCGCGGACACATCGACAGCGGGGGCAACCTCGCGGGCGTGACGCAAGACCTCCAGCTGCGGGGAAAAACCCCGAACGCGGAAGTGTATTGGCGAAGCAAACAGAAATTCAAATGTGCGCAGACGGTATCACCGCCCGACGGCCGGTACTGCAACGCTTATGCCGGTGAGGCGGTTGCCGCCGCCAAGGAAGGGCTGCAATTGAACTGCGGCTTTACCGGCGCACGCTGGTCCGCTGACGTCGGCGGACATTTCGACTGGTGCATGTCGCTCGGCGGCGATCACACCTTGCCAAATTCCGAAAAGGCGGCGCGAGCCCAGGGCCTAGGCGAGTGCCGCGCCAAGACTCCGAAAGGCAAGATCATCACGCAGCCTCCTGGGGCCGACAAATTTTTCAAGATGAAGCCGCAATGAGCAGAGCATCAATGAGAGGCCGCTCACATCAGTCGGAAGAATTAACCATGGCGGGCATCGCACAAACTTCCAGATTGGCCTTTGGCGTCCGTCGAGGCGCTTTCTCCATTGCAGTCGCGGGCTGGATCTCGGTCGGCGTCATGCTGCCCCCGCCCCCTGTAGAGGCAGGGTGTTCTGGTTGGAACGCGACCGGCGATTTCACTTTTGTCCAGACCAACGGATATAGTCCAAAATTCAAGCTGCACCAAACCGGGAGCGATATCCACGGAACGGCCGAATACATAGGGATATATTATGGCACGGCCCACGTGCCCGTCACCGCCTCCGTGGATGGCTATATCCAAGGAGACAACTTTGAGGTGACGGCCTATTGGAATAACGACACGGCCGGCGTCTATTCCGGGCGCATTGGTGGTCAAGGTCGGATCGAAGGCTCCACCTACGACAAGAGGCACCCTGACGCCATGGCCCGCTGGCGCAGCGAACCGACGCTCAGCTGTGGCCCACCGGTCGCCGCGCCAGCCTCAGGTCCCGCGGCTAAGTGGAAAGAAAAAGTAAAGAGCGCGGACGACGCAACAAACCCAAAACCACCAATTCCTTACTGTGACAACTACGCTGCAAGCGCTGTCGCTGCGGCCAAGGAAAGCTTGCGGCTGAACTGTGGTTTTACCGGCCCACGCTGGTCCGATGCTATCGGCGGACACCTTAATTGGTGCCTCTCGCTTGGCGGGGATCGGACCGTGCCGAGCTCAGAGGAAGCGGCTCGCGACGAAGGGCTCGGCGCTTGCCGCGCGAAGATCGCGGCGAGACAGAAAATTATCACAGAGCAGCCTGCGGGCGCGACCGACCGCTTGTTTCAGATGAAGCCGAATTGAGTAGGCCCCGCAACAATGGTCACCACGAGTCGTCTACGACACTTTGTGTCCCTGCACTCTAACCTCGATATGGAGGAGACCAGCATGAGCCGCATGGGGATATACGCCTTGGCATTCACAGTTCGGTTGTCGTCGGTCTCTTCGTCCTTCCACTCTCCTTTGCTGCGGAGGCCGCTTGCGCGCAATGGGACGCGAGCGGAGACATGATTCTGCATCAGGCCAACGGATATAGACCCTCCTTTAGGTTGCAGCGAAGCGGATCGGAACTGCACGGATCAGCGGCCTACACGATCACCACGCCAAAATACGTCGAGAGAGCGAACTGCTCTCAGATCTTGGGCGATGTCGCCGGCAGCATTGCCAGTGATTCCTTCGAAATCACTGCCTATTGGAAGAACGGATCAGTCGGCGTCTATAGGGATTACGTCGATGCTCATGGTGGACTAGAGGGCACCACATATGATCGGAGCCATCCTGAAATCATCGTCGCATTGGTACAGCGAACGAACGCTCCGCTGTGCGACAAGTGCTGAGGCGCCACGCCGCCGTCGGCACCGCCTTCGGCGAAACCTCCGTCACCGGCGCCGCCAGCTTCGCGAATCGAGAGCGTTCCGCTGCCAAGGGGTGGCACGGACAAGCTGTAATATAAGGTGAAGCCGTAGCCGACGCGGCCAATGCTTGTGGAAAACCGGCGCAACATTTACTAGGAGCAAATCGCATGATCCCCATCGGCTTAAATTCTACGTCGTTCGCGTGGCTTGTTGTCCTTCTCGGATTTTCGCGTGCGACTTTTTCCGCTCCTCCTGTCGCTTCCGAAGACCGCGTTATCTCGTTGAAGAGCCCTCGCCGGGGCTCCCGACGTGCGAAGAGTTCTATGAAGAATGGAAATGCTCCGAGGCTCCTCCAGGCATCCTCGCCATGGCAGGGCTCGGACGCGAGGTCATCGCGGCCAAGGACTGCATCGACAAGAACAACGTGCCGATGGCTTGCAAACATTGGCGAGGCCTGCTCGCCATCGTCGACAAAATGGGTCCGCCGCTCGACGAAAATCGCGGCGACATCGAGCAATTGATGCAGGAGCGCAGATGGCGAACGTTCCAGCGGGCACTTCAGATCCCGCGCTTGACCCGGTTCAGCATTCCAAGGCAGCTCGAGTTCCGGCTCAGGTCTCAATTCCAAATCCGAATCGGAAATCAGTCCGAAGTCCGCGGAGTAACAATCTTTCCTCGTCTCAAGCGGGAATAATTTCCGAATCCCATCAGCAAGGACATTTGGCATCCGCATTCCAAGTTCGGCGATGATCCCGACGCTAGCAATTCTCGCAACTCTTGGCTTTTACGCCGCGGGGTTTGGGCTCAAGGCATGGGCGAGTTGCCTGGGTGTGAGTACTGGGACGCCCGAAGAGTTCTGCGACGTATACGCAAATTCTGTAATGAACGACGTAGACTACAATGTGAGGGGCAGATGCGGATTTTCGGGCGCACGCTGGTCGCCCGATCGAGAAATGCATCGGAAATGGTGTCTCGGGTTGAATGGCAACCAGGCATTGCCATGCACCGAGCATCAAGCACGCAGCGTGGCGATCGCTGACTGCGCGGCATGGTGTCAAAAATACAGCGTACAAGCAGCCCACGCGGCGGATAAAGGCGGCGAACTGAATTGCGGTTTCACAGGTCCTCGCTGGTCAAATGAGAGGGCGGACCACGCCTGGTGGTGCCAGTTCGTGGGGACCCACGTCAAGCGGACGCCGAGACCGCAGCACGCTCAGCCGCGCTCACCGACTGCGTCCAGAAGCAAACGGCAAACAAGAAGCGACTCGACGATCTCGGCGGCGTCTCAAAGCCGCGTCCCGGGTTCGACCCGAGTATGAAAAAGCCCTGACGGAGGTCAGGCTTCACTGTCACGTCCTATCTTTCCGAAGATCCCATCCTTCAAAGTCCGATCGTGCACGAGTTGCGCGTTTCTCCCTCACCGGCCAAAAACCCATAGCCTCTTGTGGCGCAATTCCGCGCTACTTCGGGTCTGCTTATCGCGTCTGACAAGGCCCCTCCAGAACCTCGTCTTTGTGGTCTATCTCTGCCAGACGTATGCGGCAATATCGCACAAGCAATCTGAAGTCTGAATGCATAGATCGAAACTAAGCAATGCTCCACGTCCACTCTTTCAACACACGGAGCCTTGCTCAACGCATCACAGGTCGGTCGACCATCCCAATAACGATCATCCGATGTTCAAAGGAGCTCAATCATGCTTACGAAAACCACTCTAGCCCTAGTCGCCGCCATGTCGCTGGTGCTCAGTACCTTGGTCTTAATGCCCGCGACAGCATTCGCAGCTTCCAAACTCATTCCCGTCAACTACTCCCATTGCTACGAACATCCATCAGCGCTGAAATGCCCCGGCTATTTTAAATCCGAGCAGGACACTCTCCCTGGCAATTTGGATGACAACCCCTTTAAACGCGCGTCGCACGAGCAGCGCGTCTCAATTAGCCAACGCAGTTAAAATCCTCACCAGTCGCTAATCAGGATACGCGACGAAAGGGCTGGCCGGGGCCACGCAGAAGACCGCCGAGCGTCAACCCTGAGCCTCGAGCAAACTTGAGCAAAGTCCGCGAAGTCACCCTCGGCTTCTGGCTCATCAAGCTACTTCCGGACGACCCTGGAGAACCGTCAGCGACACTGTCTGCACGACGATAAATCTCGACTATTTCGTCACGCAAGACATCGGCGCTGAGCGCCGGTTTTGTGCGAGATCCTTTCGCTCGAGCTCTGCGAGCTCGAGCTGGCCCTGCCAGAAATCGGCCTCGATCTGACCATCACCGGCTTCCAGCCCGCGGAGATCGACGCAGTGCGTGAGTCTGCAGCCCGATGTCACCAATCCCGCCGACGACGCGCCGGAATTGGCGGAAGGGCCCGCGGTCTCCTTTGAGGGCGCCGTCTTCGAGCCGGGTCGCCGCCGGCTCCTGGTTGGTGACGCCCGCGATGAGGCTGCCTACGCGGAGTTGATGCGTCTGGGTCGGATAATGCCGGTCAAGGTAGCTTTTATCGCAGCGAACACGAGCTTGTCTTTGTCTTCAAGCACGGCGATGCGCCCCACCTGAACAATTTTGGGCTGGGGGCCGGCGGTCGCAACCGGTCGAATGTCTGGCGCTATGCCGGCGTGAACACGTTCCGGGCCGGCCGCATGGACGAACCGAAAATGCACCCGACCGTGAAGCCGTCGTGCATGAACGTCGACGCCAAGCGGGACTGCTCTCGACGTGGATCGATTGTGCTCGACGCCTTCGCCGGCTCCGGCACGAGCGCATTTCCGCGCCTTCTCGGGGCGTTTTGATAACTGTCTCGGAGAGTTGAGAAAGGCCCCGACGTAGTGGCTGAGGAGGCAGTCTTCGCCGAAAGGATCTCTGGTTCAATTTCCCTGATAACCAGGAACATACAGGGAAATATCCCGGATACAGCCGCGAAGGCGACAAGACAACTCAGCTTTCCCATTATAGGTCAGCTACTTACACCCAAATTCCCAACGCATCCGAACAGGGAATTTTGTTGAGCTAACAGGGAATTGTTGCCCGCAGAGCAGGGAAAATCGCTGGCCAAATCTCCAGCGGAAATTTCGGAAAGGACAGCCTCCTGCGGCGCGCTGGGCCTTCAAATTCTCTGCCAATCACACCTTGCCGGCTGCTGTGGCTGTCATTTCGCCTTTCCCCCATCCACAATTCAGAGTGTGTGGCAAGACTAGCACGTCTCGTTTGCTGCGCTGCCGCATTTCCCCTAAAGCCCATGGAAATTGCGGATCAGCTGCACTTTGCGATGCATGCCCAGGTCTTGCAGAGCCTGCATTCTCGGTCGAAATCGCCGCGACTTCGCAAGGAAACTCGAATGGCAACCACATGAGCTGTCTCCGTCTTCACTTGGAACATCACCTCGTCGACCGCACTGGGTGGTTGAGAGTTGCGGTGCTTGGTGCCAATAACGGCATCGTCTCGACCGCGAGTTTGATCGTCGACGTTGCCGCAGCAGCCACAACACATTAGAGACGAATGATCGCCGGCAATCCCGCCCATCCACATTGAATAGCTGAATTATTCACCGCTTCCGCGGTAACGGGGCGAGAGACCGGCCTCTTGTTCATCATGACCAGTTCGTTCTGATGTCACCCTGTATATAGGGCGCATATTTTAGCTGCACTGACCAGGCCGCTGGCTCGTCGTCTTTGTCTGCTTTGGCCGCCGCCGCGGTCGCCTGCACCTTGCCGGGCTTGTGATGGGCGGGCGCATAGATCACATTGACACTGCATCGAGATCGCGCCGATATTGGTGATGTTGTGCCAAGTCCCCGCCGGAACGAGGACACACCAGCCGTCCGAAACTTCCTTTTCAAAAGTCAGTTTGCCTTCGCGGCTCCCATCACCGCCACGGCCAGCGTCAAGGTGCAGGAACTGATCTGTCTCTGGATGTGCTTCTAGGCCAATGTCCTCGCCAACGGGATCGACATCAGCGTCCTTGCAGATAGCGCCTCGCCCCAGACGACGAAACGATGATCTCTGTTTTTGTTCGTCGCGTGTTCAATGTTGAACGATTGCGGCTTGGGCCAACGTCATTGATCGTCATTGGAGCCTACCATTCTGAACGCAGCACGATAATGCGCGAATTGAGCGCGTTGATAACATGGCTTTGCGAGACGAAGTCATTGCGGTGGATCAAGAGAGCCGAAGGGCGAATGTCCGCATCGAGTCATTTCCTATCTGTACCGCGCTCGTAACCTGATCGTACGATTCTTCAACTAGATCAAACAATGTCGGCGCGTAGCGACCCGATATGACAAACTCGCCGCCAACTATCTGGCTTTTTATTTGAGACAAAACTGTCATCATCCGAATTTGGCTGCGCGCTAATAAGTCCGCGCCCTAGCCTCATGCTGCCTGCTCCAGCGCGATGAAATACTCTCTCCCCCAAAGATAAAATCGCGATAAGCCGAGCCTGATCTAATCAAAACTCGCTTGTTAATCCTGCGGCCGTGGCGTGCTGTGGCCGTGGGGTGCTTGCCACGCTCGGCGGCAGGATTGGGTATGTGACTTGCGGCTGGTCGCCAGTCAAAGACTTGAGGAAGGCCACAATCTTCGCGACCTGTTCATCATTGAGCGACTTGCCGAGCTGGTCGGTGGCCATGATGCCGACCGCCTGATTGAGGTCCCACACTTGGCCGGAGTGGAAATAAGGCGCCGTCAGCTCGATATTGCGCAGCGGCGGCACGCGGAAGACATATTCGTCGCTCGCGGTTTTGGTCACGGCAAACCGGCCCTTGTCATTGGGAGGCAGAATATCGGCGCCCGGTTTCTGAACCACTCCAAACGGAGCGTACATCTGGCCACCAACGTTGATGCCCGAATGACAACCAGCACAGCCGGTATCGATGAATAGCTTTAAGCCCTCCTTTTGCTCGGCCGAAAGCGCGTTCGCATCGCCACGGAGGAATTTGTCGAAGGGAGAATTAGGCGTGATCAGTGTTGCCTCGAACGCCGCAATAGCGGTCACCACGTTCGGCATGGTGATTGGATCTTTGTCAGTCGGGTATGCGGCGTCGAAAAGCTTCGCATAGCCAGGAATGCCCTTGAGCATTTCGATGGCGTGTTCATGACTGATGCCCATCTCGATGAGGTTTTGGATGGGGCCGCCGGCCTGAGCCTTCAAATCAGCTGCGCGCCCATCCCAGAATTGGGCGACGTTGAAAACAGCGTCGAGGACGGTCGGTGCGTTGCGCCCGCCTTTCTGCCACTTATGGCCGATTGACGTGGGCAACATGTCCACACCACCAAGGCCGATCTGGTGGCAAGTATTGCAGCTGATGTTGTGGCTCTGCGACAGGCGCGGGTCAAAGTAGAGATCCGTTCCGAGCTCTACCATCGCCGGCGTCGAGGTTACGCCTTTGACCGCCGGCGGCTCTAATGGGATCGGCTGAAAAAGGCCCTGAGCCTGCTTCATGAGCGGATCGTCCGCCGCAAGCGCAATTGCTGTGATGCCGAGGCTCGAGATCAAAGCCACGAGAGGTGCTGACATACGCATGAATGCCTCCTCGATCTGTGGGCATGCGAATCCCATTCCCAGAGGGACATCTGTCACTGGGCACCCCTTACACAGTGAGAGTAAACGGAGCTCCGAAGAAAGAGGTGGTCAAAATTGCTCAGTGTTAGCCCGAGGTGATACCCCTCGTCCGCCGCACTCGCGGGATTGCGTCAGCTGGCGGCCTCAACGCCGCAGACCAGCACCCTTCACAGGGCCCGCTCAGGTTTGTCGACAATGCCCGGAACATTCCGAGCGCGTGCAGCATCACAAAAATCGCTCTCAAGGATGCGATTTTGCCTTACGATGGTGAAGGTTCGGCTACAAGCTGAAGCGCCAGTTTAGGGCGATCGGCGACGTTGTGAACACAGCAGTAAGGCTTGAAGAAGAGGCGAAGAGAGAGGGCGTCGAACTGCTCGTCACGGAAGAAGTGCTCCGTGAAGTTCCTCCAGACTTGTGCGGTGTTGGCGAATCCGTGCGTCTCAATCTGAGGGGTTAGACGGGCAAAACGACAGCCTACGGCATCCATGCGACCAAGTCCGGTTAGACTTTCCCGCAAGACGTCCGCTTTGGGTCAAGAAGCAGACCTAGCGGCAGCCGTTGACCTTTTCAACAGGTGCCAACATTGGACCAGGCTGTCTTTTGCGGGGTGTAAGTTTTGGTTGTATGTTTGGTTGTATAGTCGAGCGAGTGTGGGGTTGTCGCTGAGCAATCCCCCTTTAAGCTTAACCACGGGTTCGGTGAACGAACCCGCCAGATCAGCCACAAGCCTCAAAATTAGGTTCTGATCGCCACGATTGGCGGCGCCCCCACGTATCGGTATCGCGATGCCATTACCTGCTTTTGATCCCAAGTTTTTCCTAATTGGGGCCGCCGAAGGCGGAACCGTAGCCACGTATGAGGATCGTCAGATGATTTTCGCCCAAGGGGACCCGGCAGACGCCGTTTTTTATCTTATGGGGGGGATGGTCAAAAGGACGGTCGTATCAGAAGAGGGCAAGGAGGCTGTGGTGGCCCTGCTCGGACCGGGCGAATTCTTCGGCGAGGGATGCCTGAGCGGCAAAACCCACCGCGCATCATCCGCAATTGCCTTGGAGGAATGCACCATTGCTCGACTGGCGAAGTCGGGCCTGGTCCGCGTACTCCACGAACAAGCAACGTTTGCCGAGACGTTTATCGCTTGTCTGCTGACGCGCAACCAACGCATAGAGGCTGATCTCATCGATCAGCTTTTCAACTCCAGCGAGAAGCGTTTAGCGCGGCTCCTCCTAAACTTGGCAGATTTTGATGAGCAAAAAAAAACAGAGGCGATCCTCCCCAAGATCAGTCAGAACTCTGGCGGAGATGGTCGGCACGACCCGGTCGCGGATCAGCTTCTTCATGAACAAATTTAGGCGCCTGGGCTACATCGACTACGACAACTACAGCCACCTGACTGTCAAAAGGTCCCTAATGAACGTCACCCTCCACGACTAAACTCGTAGGCTGCGCGCCCGGGTCGACGTTCTGCCAAAATTCCGCTTTGGGTCACTAGCGGAAGTAGAGGCGCGTCTGGGATGCGTCCGCTCTCCCCGCAGCAGCAGACCTCACACGGCTCGGTCGGCACGTTCGTTTAGTGCCAAAATCGGACTCTGCCCTCCCACGTCGTCATGTTCCGCTGAGCGGTGTATTTCGATGCTGGGAAGATGCCGAGGCGCGGGTTACGGGCTTGGCGTAGGCCGCTGGTCAGCGGGTGAAGAGCAGCCAGTGCGTCCATGACTCGAGTAGATCGGGGCTATAAGTGTAGATCAGCATTAGCGCGATGAATCGCTATGACGACAAGACCGACAATAGAGCCGCGCATGGCACAGTCCGTTGCGGCGGCGCCTTAGGGACTAAGCTGCCAACTTCCCCTTGGTGCCAGAAGCGGAGTTCGGGCTGGCTCGCTAGTGCTTTGTAGGCCGAGCGAGAGCCTCGGTTCAAGCGACCAGGAACCCGGACGCCGAGTGGCGACTAAGGACTAACCGGCGGCGATCCCACAAGTCGTTGCTCAGGACACATTCTACACGCTCATGCGGTGCGATTAATTCAATCGCCGCAACGACGTCTTGGTATTCGCTCAAGGCATCGTCGGCTACGGTGCCGTTCCGGAACGACAACCTCCAAGCCAATATACACTGCCACCAGTTTCCGGCTTCTGCGTCTTCTGGAACAGGAATGCCTGCCGCCATCATTCTTTGCACCATGACTTGTGCGGCAACCTTGTCGCTCAATCCTGATGCACTCAGCAGGTCGATTACAGCGCAAACGCGCGCCAGCAATGCGTTGCTCGGAGGAAGCGCGTTTCGTCTCTCTCTTACTTCTGGGAAGGGTCTGGGCAGCAAGAGGGCAAGGCTGACACCAAGACGGGGACGATGGCCCATCCAAGAATCCGCAGGCGTGGTCGCTATGCAGTTCCGCCCCTCGTCCTTGGCCCGGTAGAGCGCAAGGTCCGCACGCTTCATCAAATCATCAACAGTATCACCCGGTTGCAACTCGCCCACGCCGAGACTGCACGTCAAGCTAATGAGGCCATCGGCGGTCTCTAACGTCACGTCAGCAAGTCTTTGCTGAAGACGCTGCAGCGACGACCAAGGCTTAGTTCAGATTGTGACCTTTGAGGAGAATACAGAACTCGTCTCCACCCACGCGTCCCACGGATTCTCCACAGGTTCGCGCCGCATCTGCGACGGCCCGAATTGCATGGTCGCCAACATCGTGACCGTAGCGGTCGTTGATCGCTTTGAAGCGATCGATGTCGAGCAAGAGCAGCGACAGAGAATCATCACGACCTAAATTCTGATGCGCGTCCGTCAGTTCTTCAAAAAATGCACCACGATTGTAGACCTGCGATAAATAATCTGTGGTCGCCAACTGCATCAACTCTTGTTGCCGCGTTATCGACCGCTCAGCCATACGCAGCTTTGCAAAAAGCTCTTCTAGAGGAGGCGATTCATCGATGATGTCATCCGCTCCGCAATCGAGCGCCTCGATTTTGGCTATTCGATCGCCGTTCGACATCAGGAGAACGTATAGCGCCCTTTGCCAACCCACCAAGAGCCGCGTTTCCCGGCAAAGCTCCACCGCAGAGACTGGGCTAAGTTCTGCGCCAGCGATCAAGGCGTTTATCTGCGCATCGGATTTGAGCCTCGCAAGTGCGTCGCTTGCGTCCGTGCAAGAGAGCACTTCGTGGCCCTCTGCACTGAGGAGGGGCGCTATGGATTCTTAAGTCTCGCGGCTTAAGTCCACGAGTGCAATATGCATCGGCGCCCCCTGCGCACACAATTTAAAAGCCGGAGTCTTGTCGAGCTTCTGTAATGCCGCCGACTTAAATCTCAATTCAAGGGAACGAGAGAATTTGAGTGTTTGTCTTAAAGAAGCTGTCAGACGCGGCAGGGCATATGAAGCGGGGCGCTGTGAGCTGGCTGTGCAGAAGCGTTCATTTACGCTTCTTAGACCTAATGCCAGCACCTCTAACAGAGCGAGCCAATGTTCCCTTCTCGAATTCTTATCATTGACGATAGCGGGACGGTGCTGACGATCTTCGGCCACCTGCTTCGAAGTCGAGCGCACAAAGTCATCAATGCCAAAGATGGCGACGAGGGTATCAAAACGGCGGCCTCTAACAGTGCCAGACTTGGTTCTGTGCGACGTCGAAATGCCTAGATTAGACGGCTTCGAGGTTGTTCGGAGACTAGCAGCCAACGCCGTAACAAGAGAGATTCCGGTCGTTGCCCTCACTGCTCATGCTAGTGCCAAGGAGTTGAAGCGGATCGAGTTCGCCGGTTTACAGACGTCATCTCTAAGACAACCGATCCAATAGAACTCGCTCCACTGATAGAAACTTTTCTCTTATCCAGCGCAGTACAGCCAGCTGGGGGCGTACGCTAAGTCCGTGGCTGCGGCTTGAGAAAACGTGACCGTGACCCTTGCCGCTCGTCACAAAGCGCGCGAGGGTTATGAATACTCCAGGTTCCATTTCCTCCGATCGGCCGCAGGCCGTCTCAACCATCTCAATCAATCGTGCTTTTGCATCACACATCATCACCGTGAGGCGGATCACTTCAGGCGAGCTATTGAAACAACGGAAGGGATTGCGCATCGCCGGAGGCTAAGGCCAATTTAGTCTGACAATGCCCCTGACGATGCTCAATTGAATCCGTCGCAAGTTGAGATTTTCAGCCCGGCGCAATTGGTTTCCCATTGCGTGTTCCTGAGGGCGCGGCGTCCATCGTGGAGCCCTGAATTCCAGTGCTCCCGCATCGACCGGCGCGAGAATTCATAGTCACTGTCCTGGCTATCATAGATGGCACGGCGGTAAACCAAATGGACAATCGATCTTGCCCTGAGGAACCAGTTGGCTGATGGCAATTGCGGTCGCAGGCGCATCTTCTCGACATTGTTCATGATGGGATCATCGTCCGGGATATGCAAACGCCTTTGAAACGACAATCGCCGATTCCAAAAGGCCAGTCCGTGCCCGCCGTGCCAATTCCGCTTCCACCCCGTACACAACGCCGCACAGAGGCGACCATGTTCCGCTGAGCGGTGCAGATCAATGCTGGGAAAGATGCCTAGGCGCTGGTTACGGGCTCGGCGTAGGCCGCCGGTCAGCGGGCGAAGAGCAGCCAGTGCATCCATAACTCGAGTAGATCGGGCCTATAAGTGTAAATCAGCATCAGCGCGATGATCGCTATGACGACAAGACCGACAATAGAGCCGCGCATGGCACAGTCCTTTGCGGCGGTGCTAAGCCGCCAACTTCCCGTTGGTGCCAGAAGCGGAGGTCCGGCTGGCTCGCTAGCACTTTCAGAAGGTACATTGATGCCCTCAATCAGGCCTTCGACGGCCCTAAGCTGAAAACAGATATCTTGCCTTTCCCCTTGATCTCAAGCACGCCGACCGGCTCACCGTCGAAGTCGGATTTGACCCGCTCCCAGATTTCCTTTGTCACGGCAACGCCTCCGGGCGTGACTACGCCCATCATGCGTGCGGCCATGTTGACGGTGTCACCCCAGATGTCGAACTGGTAGCGCTCCTGGCCAACAACTCCAGCCACCACAGGTCCCGCATGAATGCCAACACGCACCTCCCATCCCAGTTGGGCGTCAACCAGAGTCGAGACCATCTCCAAACCGCACCGGACGGCTGCGTCAAGGGGATCCTCTACCTCACGCAAGAGGCCAGCGACCGCCAGGAATCCGTCGCCAATTGTTTTGATCTTTTCCAGCCCGTGCTTCTCGGTCACGCGCTCGAAGATCACGAATAGCGCATCGAGCCGGGATATCACGTCTTCGGGCTCATGGTTGTCGCAGTAGGCGGTGAAATTCGTCACGTCGCAGAACAAGACCGCGACATTCTCGTGGCGCTGAGGGATCACGGCTCCAAAGCTGCGAATCTCATCCGCCACCTTCCTCGGTAGCAAGGCGTGCAGCAACAGATCGGCTTCTGCCTGCGCCTCCTGAGCATCATTAAGCGCATCTCTTAAGGCGAGTTGCGTTCTTACTCTGGCGAGAATGATAGGCGCCGAAAATGGCTTATGGATATAGTCGACGGCGCCGACGTCGAAGCCCTGCTCCTCATCGCCGGACTCGGTCTTCGCCGTGAGAAAGATCACGGGAATATCAGCTGTCCTTTGGCATTCTTTGAGCCGGCGACACACTTCATACCCATCCATGCCCGGCATCATCACATCGAGCAAGATGAGGTCGGGTTTCTCCTGCCCTGCAGCAACGGAAAGCGCCTTCTCGCCGTTCGTCGCGATCTTGGTGCGATACTGATCCTTCAAAACGCCCGCCACGACTGCGATATTGGTAGGCGTGTCATCGACAATCAGCACGAACTTCTTGTCGTTGGACATCACTCGGTAACGGCATTCTGAATTGCCGACATGGTGATCCGCAAAGAGTCTGACAGGGTTTCGAGCGCTTCGTCCACATCCTGACCTGACTTGATCGCGGCTTCGGCTTTGGCCGCGCGTTCAGCAAGTGCATTTGCGCCAAGCGTACTTGCGGATCCCTTGAGCGAGTGAGCAGCTCGTTCTGCCGTAGCGCTATCGCCGGTCTCGAGCGCCGCTCTAATCTCGCTCACGATGCCAGACTCGCGATCGGCGAACTTTTGCAGGAGTTTGGCGTAACGATCGGCCTTACCGCCCATGATCTTCAGCCCGGCCGCGCTATCGAAGCCTGCGCCATCAAGCACTCCGCAATCCAAGCCCATTGGTCACCCCTTCACACTCTTGTCTATGGCTGCCCGATCCAACGTATCAGCGCGCCAAACAGTTGATCTGGATCAATGGGCTTCGCGATATGATCATTCATGCCCGCCTCAAGACACCGGTCTCGATCGACTGACATGGCATTGGCAGTCATGGCAACGATGGGCAGTTTATTGAAGCAAGCGTCCGCCCTGATAATCCGGGTTGCTTCGATTCCATCCATGACCGGCATCTGCATGTCCATGAGGACGATGTCGTAGTCCTTCGAACGAACCATGTTCACCGCGATCTGACCGTTGTCGGCCACATCGACCTCCACTTCAGCATCCTCGAGTTGGCCAAGAGCGACCTCTTGATTGATTTCGTTGTCCTCGACCAAAAGTACGCGAGCGCCGCGCAAGCGAGAGACGTCGAAATGCGCTACCGTCTGGCTTTCCTCGATGTCGCCACCCTCTTCGTCCACCCGAAGTAGGGTCAGAGTCGTGTCTAGCAGCGTGGAAGACGTGACAGGCTTTACGAGGACGCTATCCACGCCTGCCTCTACGGCAGTCTTGATAACTTCCTCTCGTCCGTAGGCTGTGACTATGACTAGGCGCGGCATCGGAATATTTTCCAACGCCATGATCCGCTTGGAGGTCTCAATGCCATCCAGCGTCGGCATCTGCCAATCTATGTATACGATATCGTACGGCTCACCAATCCCTGCGGCCTGGAGAACCATCTCAATGCCGTCCTGGCCGGAAGGGGCTTCATCGGACGTCATCGACATGCCGTCCAAAAGGCTCGAGAGCACCGTTCGCGCTGACGAATTGTCGTCGATGACCAATGCGCGCCGTCCTTCAAGTTCCCCGCGCAACATCCGATGCCGCGCCGCAATTTTTCGCAGGCGGGCGGTGAACCAGAACGTACTGCCTCGACCCAACTCGCTGATCGCACCGATCCGGCCACCCATCGCCTCGGCCAGCTTCTTAGAGATCGCCAGCCCAAGGCCTGTTCCGCCATATTTTCTGGTCGTCGATGTGTCTGCCTGTTCAAAGGCCTGGAAGAGGCGAGACATCTGCACCTCGGACAGGCCAATTCCAGTATCTGTGACGGAGAACTCGACGAGCAGATCGTCCGCGTGGTCCTCCACGACCTTCGCCCGGACTACGATCTCGCCGTCGTCCGTGAATTTCACCGCATTGTTGCAGAAGTTGATCAGGACCTGTCCCAACCTCAGAGGGTCGCCCTCAAGGCCCGTCGATAGCGAAGGATCGACATTGAAAATCAGCTCGAGCCGTTTTGCGGCGGCCTTCTCCGAGATCAGATTGACGACGTTCTCAAGAACACTATCCAGCTCGAAGGGGATTTTCTCGATCAAGAGCTTCCCCGCCTCGACTTTCGAAAAATCCAGGATGTCATTGATGATCCCGAGCAGATGTTGCCCCGAGTTCTTGATCTTGACCAGGTGATCGCGCTGACGCGGCGGCAGATCCGTCTTCAACGCAATCTGCGACAGTCCGATGATGGCATTCATCGGCGTGCGGATCTCGTGGCTCATGTTGGCGAGAAAATCCGACTTGAGCCTCGTTGCGTCTTCGGCGACCTCCTTGGCGGCCTGGGATTCCTCATTGCTGACCTTGAGAGCCTCGATCAGTTCGTCGACGCTTTGTTTGGCGATGATCGCTCGGCATTCGCTGAGCTTTGACTCCTGAAGTTCGGATTCCATCCCCGTACGGCAGTAGCCCCGCCAACCATGACGATCGCTTTTCTCGAAAGCCTCGACGCGCTCGAACCCCATACTGAGAAATCGGCTATCGCTCTGCCCCTCGCCCAGGACTTCTACATGGATTTCCCCGGCCGCTCCCGAGCCGCCAAGCTCGACATTTATCTCGACCGGCCCCGTCCTCACCAATGCCTTCGCGTGATCTGAAACGGCGGACGCGAGGCGCACACAACGGACATGACCTATGCCGAGCGCGCTTGCGATGGCGAACAGCTTCCGCCGCATCGCCAGAACCGCGACGTCTCCCTTGACCGAAAGTGTACCAATCTCAGTCATTTGCATCGTATTACCGCGCAAGATGCGTCGTCCAACGACTTGCCGAATCTCCGCACCACATTTAGAGCGATCGTGGACGCCGGATCGAGGCCGAGGCTCGGATAGTTCTCCAGTCCGAACCGGCTTACCACGCCATCGGAAAACAGCACGAGCACGTCTGCGGGCTTGAGACTCAGAGCTTGAGGCCGGGGAGAACGCACTCTTTGGCCGAGCACGCCATCACCAAATTCCACGGACTTTGTAGCTGCTCCGAATATTCGGCACCGGACGTTTCCAACACCGGCGACCCAGCCCTCGAGCGAAGCCGCGTCGAGCCAGGCAACGGCTGCAACTGCGCCTCGGGTGCCTTGAGCAGTTTCATGGAGCAACGCCATCACGCCCTCGGGCTCCGGACTAGCCGCAGCATGCACCCAATGCGACAGTGCGCTGCGGAGGCGAACGCCAACCTCGTTCGCTTCCGGTCCGTGTCCAAGTACGTCTATGACCGCAACGAGCACGCCGGCGCCCTCATGCTGCGTGAGCACGACGTCCCCCGACAATGTCTCACCTTCATGAGGGCGCACGTATTCGCCCAACTCAACGCTTCCGGTCATGCCGGTGGACCCACATTGTCGCCGTTACCACGGCCCCTGCTCCAAGCTCGGATTCGATCTCAAGTGCATTCATGATGCGCGCAACGCCCGGAAGGCCCAGGCCGAGTGTTCCCGACGTGGAATAATGATCCGACATTGCCCTCTGCTTGTCGATGAAGCCGGGTCCGCGATCGACGGCTTTGATTTCGACGCCATCCCCATGGTTCGGCATGTTGTCTATCCAGGTCACGAGCAGGTGGCCATTGGCGTGGCCGTACTTCAAGATGTTGCGCCCAAGCTCGGACGCCACGGTCGCGAGCATCGCGATTTCTGTCGCTCCAAATGACTCCGCGAGACGCTTGTTTCGTTGAACGTGCAGCACGGCAATGTGCAGATCGGCCTCCGCCTGAATATCAAAGCGACCTAAGACCGTCCGGTTCGAGTTCAGACTCATCGTCTCTTTCTGGTTCATCTTCTTGTTCCGGCTCTTGGTCGTCGCCATCATCGCTCAGCTGCTCCAGCGCGAGCTCCAAGTCCAACGCCGCGCGCAACGTTCCCAGTTCGACCCCGCTCGAAACGATATAGGCGACGATGCCCGGCCTCAATCCGGCCACGACACACCGCAGGCCAAGCCATTCGACCGTTCGAACAGCCTTTTGCAGCTCGGCAAACTCATCGAGGTCCATCACCTCGCAGGCCGACACCTCCATCACGACACTGTCGACGTTCTGCCGCGCCTGTGCCTCGGCCAAAGAGTCAACCAAGACCCTGAGCTCACTTGCGTCGACGTCTCCCTCAAAGGTCGCAACCATGGCGCGGTTCAGCTTGGTAATGACGAGACGCCCATCTCCCATGTGATCCTCCGACCGTGCCGCGCACTTAGCGGGACGAGGCGTCGCCCTGCCCGCGCCTTCGACCCTCGCGCCAGGTTGGCTCAATCGACGCCAGCGCGAGCTGCAGCGCGTCTCGCAGCGTCGCCGTGGTGCGGACTTCGCCGACATTGGCGCCAAGCTCGACCAAGGTGCGGGCGACGTTGGGCGAAATACCCGAGATGATGCAGTCGCAACCCATTAGCCGCGTGGCCTGGGTAATCCGGATGAAGTTATTCGCCACCGCGGTGTCGACGGTGACGACGCCGCTAATATCCATGACGAACACGCGCGCGCGCGTTTCGGCGATGCGAGACAGACTCTTGTCCATGATGTCCTGCGTGCGCTGCGAATCCACAATGCCGACTAAGGGCAAGAGCAAGACGCCGTCCCAGATCGATGTAACCGGCGTTGACATCTCCAGCATGGTCTTGCCGCTTTCGATGACTCGCCGGCGCGCAAACTGCGCGATCTGATCGCTCGTAACGAGCATGTCCAGCAGTCTGAGCTTGTCGAACGCGGTGAACGCTCGACTGGTCTCTTCATGAGAAAAATCGCAGGACACGATGGCGTCGGAAAACAGTTTGTTGAAGTTGGCCATCGCCGCGAAATAGATCAGATTGGGCATGTCGCGTTGCGCATGGATCTCGCCGATCCGAACGCGGTAATCGACATATTTCTGGTCCACGATACCGCTGAAGAACTCTGCCCAATAATTTTTCTGGAGTTTCTTGACGCGCTCGACAGTCTCTTGGCTGTTGAAGAATATTGCGAACTCGGGCTGGTCGCCCAGCCACTCGTAAAACTTTTCGATGACGCCCTGGATCGTGTCGGACACGCCAAACTTGTCGCCACATCGCTTTAGCAAAGCGAGATCCTCAGGCGAAATATCAAACCGCTCCAAAAGCGACACAGCATCTAGAGATTGCGACATTGCTACATTACCTCGTCTCTACCGAGGACCATGCTAGCGAATGATCCATCGATTCCATCGTCCCCATCGGGGCCGGCCAGGCCTTTTTGCGACAAAATTAAAGAACGGCATCGGTCTTTTGATGACAGATTGGAAGTCTGTATCGGAAATAGTTTCATAAAGTCAACCACTTGGGTATAGCGTCTTCGATCCTGATGCCTCCGCTAAGTGCCATTTGCGGACGTCAGGCAAGCACGCGCCACGCTAAAGACTTGGGCGCATCGAGCTTTAGTCTAGGTCGTCACGACCACCACGGCGCAACAGTTTCGCTTGCCGCTTTGGCGATAGCTGTGGGGATTAGAAGAATTGAAATAGATCGAAGTCTCCTTGGTTAAGCGTCTTGTCGTCACCCTCGATGGTGACGACCAATGCGCCGCTGATTACATAGATGACCTCCGCGCCTGGATGGGTGTGCGGCTCTGTTGGTCGTGCACCCGGTTTAAAGGTGGCGAAGTACGCGTCCATCTTGCGATCAGTCACCGGGAAATCGAGACTTTCAAAGAAGTAGGTTGGCACGACGCCGTCCGTGCGATCGGGAAGTCGCAAGCGATCCTTCCGTCTGACAACCGCTGCCGTCGGGCGCAGACCTTCTTTGTTGAAGAATTGATCGAGGCCCACGCCGAAGACCATCGCGATGCGCAGTAGCGTCGGCAGGGTCGGGATCAGCCGTCCTCGCTCAATTTTTGAAAGAAGACCGGCGGACATGCCCGTGTGTTCGCCTAGCTTCACCAGACTGAGGTTTTTGCTCTTGCGAAGCGTGTGGATCTTTGGACCGATATCGTAGCTCTCGAGGCCTGGCAGTAGGGATACCGCGGACATAGGACCGTCCTTCTTCGATTGGCGTTCAACTATCTCCTAGCAGTTTTAATCCACATGCAAAATAGGTTGCACCTCACGAAATTGTGTGTGGTCTTAGCCGAAGCCCTGTCTTTCTATGGCGCATCAGAGTCAGCGACGTGAGACGTGGAACCGAAATGAACGAGTGGGTCGCCAATAAATCAATCTCAGCCGTGCCGCTAAATGCGCTCCGTGCGTTCGAAGCAGTCGCGCGGCACATGTCTCTTAAGGTGGCGGCGCTCGAACTCAACGTCACGCCTTCGGCGGTAAGCCACCGATTGCGCCTTCTCGAGAAGGTCTTCGGATGCCAGCTGCTTCGGCGCGTGGGCGGTCAGCTCGAACTCACGGAATGCGGGGAAAGGCTTGCACCGGCACTGACCGCCGGCTTTGCGCAGATCATGGATGCCGTGGGGGACATCCGGCCTCAAGATAAACTATAGACTAGAAGGCAGAAGAACCATGGTCGACATCCTCCTCAAATTCCTCGCCGCTATCATTCTCGCGAGCACGATTATTCAGAGTGCAACCGCCGATACCGGCGAGCGGAGAGACCGCGCAATCGATCGTGGCGCGCAGAGCGTGTTGCTGCTGACGACTCCCCCAGCAGGCTGGGAGGACGGCAAGTTGGAAGAATGGTTTCGTACCGTATCCGAGAAAAGGCGCCCCAGCATCGCCCCACCGATGGCCCTCGCGATCATCGCCTGCCGGATAGATCAGACATCCCCCGATGAAGGATCTGCCACGGGCGACTGGCGCGAACTCGAATGGCATATTCCCGTGGAGTGCATGCGCGTTGTTGAGACGGTCACAGACGCGCCTGCCCTGAGCAATCTTTGGCTTCGTCAATTAACTCCGAATCTCGGGGACTACAGCGCGTGCGCCGAGGTCGGTATGGCCTATGCGCCGACATGGGAGGCAACGCACAAGAGATGGGCCGTCGTGAAAGTCGGTTGCCCGACCAAGATGGTCGACGGCGCCGGCAATATTGTCGGCTGGCACATGCCGGAGTGCCAGGGCACTCTTCCAGGGACCACATATCCGCTGCGATGTCGTTTCGATCCGAGCGCAATCTGACCGTGCGGCCTGACGCGACCGGCATGGAGCGCAACGCGAGGCACCCGGTGGCAATAGGGGGGCTATTGCTCTTCCTCGTCGCTATGAGTGGCGCGCAGGCATCGCAGCTTCATCTCACGCCGCTTTACCTCACTAAGTCCGACTGCGAACGCAGGTTGGATCGTTGCCTGCGAGGCTGCCGCTCGGGGGCGCTGGAAAGCGGCATGTGCGTCAGTCTTTGCTACAAGGAACGCGAGTTATGCGGGGCGCCGCAGTCGGTCTCGCCCCTGTTTTTGCAAAAGCAGACGCTTGGCCATACCTCGCTGGAAGGCATTGTCAGAGTAAATTGGCTTGAGCCGTCTGGCGAGGATCCTTAGCCTACGCCGATGCGCAATCCCTTTCGCTGTTTCAACAGCGCGGACCGCCTTGCCTTCAACCGGGTCAGGGCAGAGCAGTAGAATTGCGTACCGGCACGGCGTCCGATATGAGCCCGTAAGTAGGCTCAGTGCCATGGCTTGCCCACGTCCGCTTTGGGTCAGAAGCAGACGTGACAGCACAGATCGGGGATGTCGGCTTCACCCCCAAGAGCAGACATCCTCGGCATCGAGATCGATGTCTGCTAAGTGCCAATAGCGGACATTCATTCATGGATGAAAATGTAGTCCGTGGTACCGACGGCAACCAGCAAATGGGTTCTCGGTACGCACATGCGTTAGCTGGCGGCCTGAACGCCTCAGGCACAGCACCCCCCCCAGGGCCTTTCAGGTTTGTCTGATGCCTTAAGCTGGATATCGAAGGATCGCCGCAAGGTCCCCTGAACCGGGAAGGTCGGCCTTTCTCACTCCAAGAACGCGGGCGCCGCTCGCCAAAGCCCGACCGGCAATCTCGTCGACCACGCCGTAATTGGTGGCATCTGCCTTTTCTGCGAAGGTTATCGCGCCTGTTTGATCATCAACAAGCCCGGGCACAATGGCATCCATGTCTACCAGCAGCGTTTCGATCGCTCCATACGTCGCCGCTCGTGCGCCATCTGAAAGATCGCAGGTGGCGCGGCCGTCTCCCGAACGCGCCTCGTAAAGCACCTTCAGCGCCGAAAGCTCTGCTGCATTTGCGGCATCGAGCACCGGCCGCGCCGCGTCGGCCAGGTCCGCGTCGCTGATCCGGTCAGGGCTGTCTTCGATCCCGTCTGGGAGCAGATTTGGATAGCTGTTGACGGAGCGATAGACGGACGCGAGCCGACCTGTTGCCGCCAGGATCAGCGGCGTTTCTCTGCCGGCGAGCACGGGCCTCAGGGCTGCGTCCACCTGGCGCGCATATTGGCGAAACCTGACGTTCTGTCCTTCGGAACCTTGGATGCGGCCACTCGGCGAGCGGTCATTCAGGGTGGACTTGCCGAGCGCGCTTGCGGCGTCCTTCGGCAGACCGTCTACCTTAACCGCGACAGCGGGCAGCTCGGCGTGGATTTCGACAAGCCGCACCGCGTTCTCCGAAAGCGCCAGGACAAAGGCCGAACTGGGGAATGTGATCGCTCGCATAAGCGGCTTCAGGTGGAAGCGATCCGAGACCGCGACCATTGGCGAAAGGGCGCTTGCAATACGAAACGTACGCAAAAGGTCAGGCGTTGCAAGAATTGCCAGGCTGTTGGCCTGAAGGCGCCAGAACTCGTCATCGTCCGCCAGATCATCGAAATGCTCCATCAAGGACGCAAGCCGGCGCTTGTCGAATCCCACGGCCTCGAGTTGTTCGCGCGCTTGCTTCGCCAGATTTCCCAGTTCAATGCGGCTGGCGTCCGACTGCTGGGTCAATGATGTGGTCTTGAGGTAGATCGAGACACAGGCGTCGGCCCGGACGTCATTCAGTGCCTTGAATTCGGGTCGGGTGGGAATATCGACGTAAAGCATTGTATCTTCCTTTTACTGCAATCTCGATGGCACGAATATGATGGTGCCTTCGGAGGGCATTTTCAGACTAGTTTGGCTTAAGCGCACTTGGTGAGGTTAGCGGTATAGGAGCGCGGATCAGGGTGTTCGCTTCACCCCCAACTGCAGACATCTTCAGCGTCGAAATCGATGTCCGCCAAATGGTGTGAACAGTCTCTTTTGCCTAGAAAATCGCTGGTAGCGATCGCACCGATATGCCGGATGAGAAGCGCGCCAATTCGCGCTTGGATTGTGCTGGGGATTTTTTCCCCTGTCACGCAAATTTTACAGTGCCGCTTGTTGAGGCTGCTACATTAGGCTTGATAGGAGTACCGCTAAGGGCACAGCGAATATGAATAGTACGCGTCGGGACATTCTGAAGCTTGGCGGGGTTCTGGCTGCAAGTGCCGCCTTGGCCTCCACACTACCCCGCACCGCTCGCGCGGCAGAAACTCCAAACTTCGACATCAACCAATCTTTTGAAGACTTTATGCGGGGCATCGGCGGCAGCGCCACGGATGGCGGTGGCGATGTCAAGTTCATTGGACAAGACCCGCTCCTGCGCAGCCATTTTCGGATTGGATCTTCCATGGCCATTCCGGCGATGGCGGCCGCGGTTGGGGCTGCCGCGATCTGGAAGGAGCGCAAAGGCGAAGGACAAGACGTTCAGGTCGACCTTCGCGAGTCGATCTACAACGTAAATCCGATCATCGCGCTCGTCTTGAACCACGAGCAGTCGGTCGGTCTCATTCCGGCGGACGATCCAATTCCGAGGAGCCTGACCTTCGTGCCGGGGATCAACGGCGGTTGGTACCAAGCCCCCTGGGGCATTGGGAATCCATTCTCATTCCAGATCTTCAGAACCAAAGACGGCAAATTCGTCACGATCACGGGCGCCTATCCGCACCTCTATGATCGGGCGCTAGAACTCCTGCGCGTGCCGCCCGATCGAATCGCAATCACCAAGGCGATCGCTCAATGGGACTCTGCAGAGCTCGATGAGGCGATGGCCGAAGCGCGAGTCATTGGTGGGGTGCATCGCACGGCGGAGGAATGGACTAGTCATCCGGAAGGACAATATCTCGCGCAAACACCCGTCATCGACATTCAGAAGATCGGAGACGCCGATCCGCCGCCATTCACAAGCGATCCCACGCAGCCCTTGTCGGGCATCAAGTGCCTCGCGCTCACCCATGTGATCGCGGGGTCGTGCGCAGCAAGAACGCTGGCGGAGAACGGCGCCGAGGTTTTGCATATCGCACGCGACCAGTCGTTTGAGCACCCGGTGATGTGGACTGACGTCAATGTCGGCATGCGCTCATCGTTCATGAACTTACGGAAGCCCGAGCAGGTGGAGATCCTGTCCGGCCTCGTCAAGGATGCCGACGTCTTCATCGAAAGCTTCAGCGGCCGCTCGATAGAACGTCTTGGCTTTGGCCTCGAAGAGGTCGCCGCCATGAAGCCTGGCATCGTCTATCTGACCGTGCGCTGCTATGGCTGGGATGGGCCGTGGCGCGACCGTGGCGGCTTCGACATGGAGGCACTCACCGTCTCCGGCTACACGATGGCGGAAGGTAACGGCGGCCAGCCGAAGTTCTCTCCGAATTTCCCATTGCCCGAGGAGACGATCAAGGACCCCGCGTTCCCGCCCACGCTCGTGCTCAACGACTACATCGCCGGCTACCTTGGCGCGGCTGGGGTGATCGCGGCCCTCCGGAGGCGGGCGAAGGAAGGCGGTAGCTATCACGTGCGCGTCAGCCTGACGCGCGCGGCGATGTGGTACCAGAGCCTAGGCACAATTCCCTCGACCGACTTCGACGCGACCAAGCCAGAACACCGCATGAGCGTGCCCGAGAGCCTGACGGGGCAGACCTGTTACGGCGAGATCAAGCGCTTGGCACCGCAAGCGAAGCTCTCGAAGACGCCAGGGCGTTGGCGGGATCCGCTCGTGGTAGTGCGCGGCGGCGACCTGCCGATTTGGAGCCGTGATCGGTAGCCCTTATGACACTCCATCGCTCGTGTTTCCAAACGATGTCGATTGCGAACAGCGCCGGCATTTTGAAATCCATACGGGCGATCAGGATGATTGGTAAAGTCACTCTAATTCCCGCAGCACTTATAGCCATCAACCTTGGACACGTCGGACCGGCTTTCGCTCAGCACATCCCGGAGGCCGAGCGTGAGAACCAAGTTTTCGACGGAGCGTACGAGGGTGCGGACGACCAGGACGATGATCCGACGGACATTGAGACTGATCTCGACGAAAGCTTTGCCAAGCCGGGGGCGATTTTTCCTAACGTAACCGTGCCCGGCCGCTTGGGATATGAGGCGTTCAAGGAACGGCTTTGGGAGGATTACGGGCTGCGGTTCGCCTTCAGCTACCAACAGCTTTCACAATATGCGTCCGAGACACTGCCTTTCGCGACGAGCGATGTCGCTCTTGGTGGCTGGGGCGCCGTGGAGCTCTTTTGGACGCCGATTGATCGTGGCGGCAATTTCGAAGGTGGAGTTGGCTTCTCCTATGCATACCGTGGGCAGATAAGTGGCGACCCAGTACCCGCAGTGTTCGGGGCGACTGCGCTTGGCTCGATCTGGTCAAACTACGAATGGACCTCCTGGGACAACGGCGCCCGAGTCGAAAACCTCTTCTGGGAGCAGTGGATCACTCGAAGCTTCAACTTTCGGGTCGGTAATCAAGGGGCGCAAGCGGTCTACAACTTTTCTCGCTTCAAGGACGCGCGCACTTCTTTCACAGCGAGTCCATTCGCGTTCCAGGAACAGATCCCGTATCCCACATTCGGCTTCGGTGTCGCGAGCACATGGCGGCCGAACCAAGCGACAGGGCCGTATGCGGTCGGCACAATCAACGACATGAATGGTGACCCGGCGGCGTTGGGGCTAAACTGGAACACCTTCTTTAACGAACGACAGTATTTCTATGGTGCGGAGATTGGCTACCGGTGGACGCGTCCGAACGGCGAGTTCGACCATATTCACATCGACCTTTTCTACGCCGACGAGCGCATCACGCGAGATCCCAATGTCCTCCCGAACGAGGCGGGTGGTGGCTTCCGCGTCTACGGCGAGAAGCAGATGGGCAATGTCGTCGCTTTTGCCGGCTTCACCCATAACACCGCGAGAGGCGGCGGCATATCGACGACTTTTGCAGAGAATACGTTGACCGGCGGGCTCGCCTACCTCAATCCATTCGGGATCCGCGGAGAGGCCGCATTCGGCACAGTTTGGTCAGAGCCCCTAAAAGATCTTTTTCCGGGCTTTGACGCTCGAGACCAGTACGGGTTTGACGCTTACTGGAGAATACAGCTCACGCCCAATAGCACTGTCACGCCAGGGCTGCAGGTCGTCTTCGACCCATCGTTTAACCCCACCGAGGACGTGATCGTGATCCCCGCGTTTAAGTTCCGGGTGGTTCTTTAGCGATGGAGATTGGCGTTAGGCCCGTCGAGGAAAGATACCCGCGAGATGAAGAACCGGAAGTGGCGTCTGCCGTAGGTGCCTTGGAGAGGAGTTGAACAGTGACCCGGGAACGCGATTCCAGAAAGGTGACGGAAAGCAAATCCGCGATGACGCGACGTGCTCTGTTGCGGAGCGTCGGCATGGGCGCGCTCGCGACTGGTCTCCCGCCGCTAGGCGGCCAAGAGTTGGCAGCGCAGTCCGTGGCGGAGCAGCTCTCATGGGCCGAGACCGGAGCCGCGCCATACGCCGGCGTCCGCGTGTTCGAAAAGAGCGCCACCCTTGCCGGGCGGCTTGCTGGGCAGCTGCTCGCCGACCAGGGCGCGAATGTCTTCGTCGAACGCGATCCCGGGCAGCCGTCGACTGACCTGGACGACAACTATTTTGATCGGGGCAAGCTTCGGCTGCCGCCTGGGGCTCTCGTAGACACGACGTCGGCTGACGTCATCATCGTGGACGGCGACGCTCCCGTCGAGCGGTTGCCGTACCAGATTACGGTGCGCGTGGTGGCGGCGCTGCCGGGCGATGAAGCATATGGCAATCTTCCGGCCGACTGCAGCGAGGATCTTCTCAATGCCCTCGTCGGCTTCTTCACCGACATGAGTATTACCGGACCGATGCTCGGACGCCCGGTCATCTACACGCCGCTGCCGCTGTGCTCGGTCTATGCCGGCGTGAACGGCGCGGTTGGGGTGGGCGCGGCGCTGTTTGACCGGGTACGGACAGGGCTTGGCCGAGAAGTGACTGCCTCACGCCTTGCTGGGGGCCTGTCGGCCATCGGCGCGCTCAACTTGGTGGTCGAAGGACTCCCTGAGCATCTCATGCCAATACAGATCGGCGGGCTGCCCCCCGGCCTTGCTCCGGAGGAGTTCAAGAAGATCGTGGCCCGCGCGGCCTCCGACCCTAAGGAGCAGAATTGGCTTGAGCAGCGCTTTGCGCCGCTCGCTGCCCCCTATCCAACGGCAGACGGCAAGTTCATCCTGCCACTCGCTGGCGCCAACCGGCGTCTGACCCGTTGGTGCCTTCAAGTGCTAGGGGTATACGACGAGGCACTATCACTTGGCATGGTCGACGAGAACGCGTTCGATGCGGGCAACTTCGGCCAC
Organism: uncultured Alphaproteobacteria bacterium; assembly: GCA_963793075.1. Lineage (GTDB taxonomy): Bacteria > Pseudomonadota > Alphaproteobacteria > Rhizobiales > Methyloligellaceae > Methyloceanibacter. The sequence continues at coordinate 81,176 of CAWBYO010000005.1, read as the reverse complement.
GCCCGCAACAACCTGGCAAACTCTCTCGCCCTGCGCTTCGACCTAACGTCAGCTCTCGCTGACCGTCTCGCCCCGATTTTCGCGAGCCGTACGGCTGCCGAATGGCAGACCTACTTTGCTGCCCACGGGTTGCCCTCGACGGTGGTTCTCTCGCTAGAGGATTGGAGGAAGGATGATCATGCGCGGCGTTCGGCGTTGGTCTCTGCGGTCCGCGGCACGGACGACTTCCAGTTCGGCCGAATGGCCTGGCTCGAGAGCGCGGCGCCTTATCCTGATCTCGCGCTGGCGGCGAGCGCCGACACGCTACCCCCCCGTACGGAACCGATCCCAAAGGCTACCGCCGAGGTGCCCTCACGCCGGCCACTGTCGGGCGTCAAGGTGCTTGATCTCGGCAATGTCGTAGCAGCCCCTTCGTGTGGACGCATGCTCGCGGAACTTGGGGCGGATATAACGCTGGTCGTACCGATCGAGCCGTATCACTCGCCTACCATTGTGGCCGCCTGGTCCGCCGAGTATGCGTCCGGGAAGAAGTCCATCATCGTAGACGCCAAGACGGAAGCCGGGCTCGAGGTGATCCGGCGACTCGCGGCGAAAGCCGACATCATCCTCGGCAACTTCAAAGACGATCAGCTCGCTCGGCTGCGTCTGGACCCAGTCTCGGTGGCGACCTTGAACGCCAAGGCGATCGGCGTTCAGATCACGGCGCTACGTGGTCAGAAGGGCGGCCCGCGCTTCAACGACAAGGGTTATGATCCGTCCGTGCAAGGAACTGTAGGGATCGCGTTGCGCTTTGGCGGCCCCCAGTCACCCACCTACCACGGCATCGCTTCCGCGGTAGACTACCTGTGTGGCTATCTTGGCGCGTGGGCAGGCGTAACGGCGCTTTATGCGCGGCAGAAGCGCGGAGATGGCCATGGCGATTGGGCCGAGACCTCGCTTGCCGCGGCCGCGACGCTCACCCAACTTCTCCTACAAATGACAGAGCCTCCTGCGAGCGCGTTGGGCCAGCTCGCAACTGGTCCGACGGCCGGCGAGAGGGTATACCAAGTCGCCGACGGCTGGATTTTCGCCCGCGCCCCGCATGATATCTCCGCAGAACTCGCCGACAAGACGCAGGCTGACGCGTTAGCCGAGCTCCTCAAGCAAGGGATCGAGGCCGTCCCGGTGCAGACTGTTCACCAGATTGCAGACCGGCACCGGAAGAACCCATCGCGGACAGCCGTCTTCGAGCGCACGGAGAAAGACGGCTGGAGTTCGGAGATGTTCGCTCCGACCTGGATCGTTTTCGATGACGATCCGTTCCCGCGGTCGTCGCCGGCGTCCCGCGTCGGCGCCGATGCACCGGAGGTCCTTGCTAGGCTCGGCTACAGCAGCGATGAGATCACGCGTATGACAGAGTCCGGCGCCATTGGTCGGACCGAATGGGCAAGGGGATAAGCGCGAAGCCGCTTAGGCGCGCTGTTGCCGGAGCGGCCGCGGTCGATCAACCGACTCCTGGCGGGACGGAAGTCGTCGATATAATTGGCCATGTCCGCTTTGGGTCATTAGCAGAAATCAGCATGCAGTTGAGGGACGACCGCTTCGTGCCAAAAGACGACTTCGGCCAGAGACCCTGTATGTCCTTGAATGAAGGTTATGTGTCGCATTGGCGCCTTTTCCTGCGGTTCTCACGTTGGTAGGGTCTGTCGTCTTAGGGCTTCGTCGTCGATTGCTGTTCGGGGCTATTCATGGAGTTCGTGATGAATGATTTCTTCCAAAAATCCGCTAAACATTGTAGCTGCGGCGTTGCTCAGTGCCTGCTCGCTGTTGCTGTTCGACTCCTCAAGCGTCACCGCGCAGCAAACGACCGGCACGCCGGGCGCCCCAAACGCCACGTACGACCATCGACGGCAACTACATTCCCAATCCGCCCCCGGCCTTCGGCGGCGAGATCGGCCTCAACGCCAAGGATTCCAAGTCCTAGTGGCCGCCAAACATCGTCCCGCCTAAAGGCGCGCCCAATATCCTGCTGATCATGACCGACGATCAGGGCTACGGGATCTCCGGCACGTTCGGCGGCGTCATTCCGACGCCCGCCATGGACCGCATCGCGCAAATGGGCCTGCGCTACACGGCGTTCCATTCCACCGCGCTGTGCTCGCCGACCCGGGCGGCGATCATCACCGGGCGCAATCATCACTCCGTCGGCTTCGGGGTCATCTCCGAGCAGGCCACCGGCTACCCGGGCTACGACTTCGATCATTGGCGTCGACAACGCCACCGTCGGCCAGATTCTGAAAGACAACGGCTATGCCACGTCGTGGTTCGGCAAGAACCACAACACGCCCGATTATCAGTACAGCGCCGCCGGACCGTTCGACCAATGGCCGACCGGCATGGGCTTCGACTATTTCTACGGCTTCATGGGCGGCGAGACCGACCAGTGGACGCCGTTCCTGTTCCGCAACACCACGCAAATCTTCCCGTGGCGCGACAAGCCCGGCTACAACATGATCACCGGCATGGCGGACGACGCCATCGACTATCTCAAGGAGCTGAACGCGGCGGCGCCCGACAAGCCGTTCTTCCTCTATTACGTTCCAGGCGGCACCCACGCGCCGCATCAGCCCACGACGGAATGGATCGAGAAGTTCAAGGGCAAGTTCGACATGGGTTGGAACGAGCTGCGCGAGCAGATCTTCGCCAACCAGAAGCGCCTTGGCGTGATCCCGGCCGAACACGACGCTCACGCCATGGCCGGACGGCCAGCCGGAATATAGCGGCGCCAAGCTGCCGAAATGGGACACGCTCACTGCCGATGAGAAGAAGCTCTTCGCCCGGCAGGCCGAGGTGTTCGCCGCCTATGTCGCCTATACCGACCACGAGATCGGCCGCGTCATCCAGGCAGGTCGACGACATGGGCAAGCTCGACAACACGCTGGTCATCTATATCAGCGGCGACAACGGCACGAGCGCCGAGGGCTCGACCATCGGCACGCCGTTCGACATGGCGGCGATCCAGGGCATCGACGTCCCCGTCGCCGAGCAGCTGAAATTCTACGACGCCTGGGGCTCGCCCGAGACCACCCCGCATATGTCGGTGGCGTGGTCCTGGGCTTTCGACACGCCGTTCAAGTGGACCAAGCAGATCGCCTCGCATTTCGGCGGCACGAGGCAGGGCATGGTCATCGCCTGGCCGAACGTGATCAAGGATGCCGGCGGCATCCGCCATCAGTTCCACCACGTGATCGACATCGTGCCGACGATCCTGGAAGTCGACCGGCATCCCGGCGCCGAAGATGGTGAACGGCATCGCGCAGAAGCCGATCGAAGGCGTCAGCATGGCCTACACCTTCGACAAGGCCAATGCCGATGCCCCCTCGAAGCACGACACGCAATATTTCGAGATGTTCGCCAATCGCGGCATCTATCACAAAGGCTGGTACGCCTGCACCACGCCGCCCGCGGGGCCGTGGCTGATGGGCTTGGGCAAGCTTCCGCCGGTCAACGACTACAAATGGGAGCTCTACAACATCGCCGAGGACTACTCGCAGTACAACGATCTCGCCGAAGAGATGCCCGACAAGCTGCGCGAGCTACAGGAGTTGTTCGTCGTCCAGGCGGCGAAGTACGAAGTGTTCCCGCTGGACAATGCCATCCTCCCGCGGATTCTCGCGCCCAAGCCGAGCTACATCGCCGGACGCACCGAGTTCACCTATCACGGGCGAATCTGACCGGCATACCCAACAGCAACGCGCCGAACATTCTCGCCAAATCCTTCACCATCACGGCGGACATCGAGGTTCCTGAGGACGGCGGGGACGGCATGATCGTCACCGACGGCGGCCGCTTCGGCGGCTACGGGCTCTATCTGCTCAAGGGCAAGCCGGTGTTCACTTACAATCTCCTCGCTCTCGAGAGGGCGCGATGGGAAGGAGATGAGCCGCTCGCTCCGGGCAAACACACTCTCGAGTTCGATTTCAAATACGACGGTCCCGGCATGGCCAAGGGCGGCAGCGGCGTTTTGAAGGTCGACGGCAAGGAGGTCGCGACCAAGACCCTTCCGCATACCATCCCGGCGATCTTGACGATCGACGAGACCCTCGACATCGGGTCCGACACCCGCACGCCGGTGGACGACGCCGACTATCAGGTGCCGTTCCCCTTCACCGGCACGATCGACAAGGTGGGACTTCAAGCTCGGGCCGTCGCAACTGATGCCGGAGGACCACAAGGCCGCGCAGGACATGAAGGACAACGCGAACAAATAGAGGGCTGGCAACGCAATGGAGGAACCCACGCCATGCGTCCGGCACTTGGGGGTCGGACACCTTGTGCCCGGCGAGGTTGCTGGCGCGCATAGTGACTCTTGGGTGTCCGCTAAAGGGTCAAAAGCGGAAGTCAGGGCGCGGATCGGTGATGTCGGCTTTACCCCCAACAGCAGACATCCTCGGCGCCGAAATCGAGGTCCGCTAAGTTCCATGAGCGGAAGTTTCGCCGGAGTGGCAAGATGCCACGTTAGATCGGCGCAGCAGAGAGGATGAAACCTGCCTGGAAGCCGTAGTTGCAGGTGCAAAATGCGGCTTTCAATTCTATGCGCAGTCGGCAAGGTAACCCTGCAACTATTGAGGACTAGTCCTTCTCTCCTGGTCCATCGAGGCTATTCTGCGCAGCACATACCACTCGATTTCTCCCGCTGTTCTTGGCGGCGTACAGCGCCTGATCTGCGGCTTGAATGAGATCCTGCACCGTTCCTGTCTTATCAGGTATGCGTGTAGCAACACCGAAGCTGGCAGTTACAAACCCCGTTTTGGGATGGTCGATGCGCAGCTTTTCGATTCGAGCGCGCGCAGCCTCAGCCACATTCTTCGCGCCATCGCGGTCCGTATCAGGGAACACGATGGCGAACTCCTCTCCGCCTATTCTGGCGACGAAATCAGTTTCTCGTCTGCTCTCTTGGAGAGCCCGTGCAATCTGTTTCAGGCACTCATCCCCCATCAAATGCCCAAAAAAATCATTGTATTGCTTGAAGAAGTCCACATCGACGATCGTCAACGCGAGCGGCCTGCTGACGCGTCTCGCTCGCGCCCACTCCCTATCCAAGAGCTCGTCGAAGGCCCTGCGATTAGCGACACCAGTCAGCGCATCCATCGTTGCCAAGGTAGAGAGCTGTTCGTTCGCCTTGCGAAGCAATTCATTAAGGTCGCGAACCCGCCGTTGTTGCAAAACGAAGGCGATGCGCGAGGCGAAGATTTCGGCCAATTCGACGACGACTGGGGCCCAAGCGGTGGAACGCCCTCTGACTTCCTGCTTCCAGGTCGCGAACGACTTTCGTGGATTGAGGGTGCCGGGACTGGTTCCAGGCTCCGCCGGCTCATTGGGATCTCCAGCCCAATTGATTTCATCGACCTGCTCGGCGCGAAACCACATTAGGATCGCTGGTTCATCACTCACCAGAGTGATCGATAATAGACCGCTTCCTTTTGTGGCAAACGGTGCCGCCTCCGGATAGTGTTCGGATAGACGATCCGTCACGAACACAGGAGACTGTGACTTCTCATGGAGAAGCCACATAGCAAGCTGGCGTAGACAAGATTCTGGTGGAACCTCTCCCGCCTGGGCCACGGATCCCCCCCAATACACGGCGACACCATGGCAGGGGATAGCTGCCTGCAATTCAGCGCAGAGATCGAGGAGTGTGTCGTGTGCGTCATCCCCTGAAAGATCACCCAAGAACTTGCGTTGCGCTTCAGCGAGTTCGTGCCTGTGCTGATAAACTTTGACCTCTTCTCGCAACCGAATCTGTTGCGAGAGAATTTGTCCGACGTGTCTGCACTTCTCTTGCACCTCATAGGGTAAAAACTTCGCCGTCGCATTGTGACAGGCGATCAGCCCCCACAGCTCCCCGCCCGGCAACAGCGACACCGACATCGAAGCGCCGACACCCATATTCTTCAGGTAGCGGATGTGGACAGGCGACACGCTTCGCAGAATACATTGGCTCATATCGAGCGGTTCGTCAGTCAGGGGCGATCGCATGGGCATGATCGGCGCGGGCGTGTATTCCACATTTGGAATTATTCGGAGCGCGCTACGCCGATAAAGTTCTCGGGCCTGTTTTGGGATGTCCGAAGCAGGATAGCGGTGGTTCAAGAACGGCGTTAGTTGCGCGTCTTTATCTTCAGCTACGACTACGCCGGAGCCATCTGAGAGAAACTGGTAGACCATGACACGGTCAAAGCCAGTTAGCCGCCGAACTTCTCGCGCTGCGAGATAATATGCATCTATGAGTTCGGGCGCATCGCTGAGGCGCTCAGTCATCGAACGGATGCTTGCCAACGTCCGTGCCGCTGACGCAGGGGCGCCGGCCGGTTCTAGCTCAAGTATCGTCTTTCCCTGAGCCTTGTGACCGGTAATCACGAGGCCTTTTTCGCCAGTCCCCGGTTCAAGAAAGCTGAGATACGTGGGTTCTCTGACGAGAGCCGTCTCTGCCAATTGCATTAGACGCACCAGGGACGTACCCAGCACCTCCTGGGTCGTCTCTCCAAGCACCTCACCCCCATAGCCGAGGAGTTGCGCAGCGTCGCCCGCTGCCTGCAGGATCTCGTCGTTGCTCTGATCGATTACGAACAGAAGCCCATGCGGCTGGATCGAGCCCGGAATCTGGATTGGCTCGCGCTCGCACGTCGAAAGATCGATGGTTCTTGCGCTAGCCATTCAAGCCGTTCACGCGTTCCGGTCGATACGACGGCGCGTCACATCTGTACCGGCGCGCCAAGGGTCTAATACCAATCCCTAATTCTACCCATGTGAAAGAGCGTTGATGCGGAGCCCCGTCTCAGGGAGAAGACGGACGTTCTGTGTGCAATAGAAGAACATGGGGGTAAATTGCTTTTCTGTTCAATCTAATACGCTGCGGCGCATGACCCAGTCTGTTTTCCGATAAGCAGACCTACGTGGCTCATAACCACGACACACATGCGGCAACGCCCCCGAGAGTTGTAGCAAAAACTCATTGTGCAACGCAGCATCCGGCGCTTGCAATTTATTGTGCGCTGCACCATATAACTCATATGATCAACCCCAGACCGCTAGAGCGGAGCTGCACAAGAGGTACAATATGACCGAACATTCCAAGATTGCTGATGAGTTTCAAAAGGTGGGCAAAGAGGGCTTCGAAGCCGCTGCACGCTCCTACGGCGACGCGAACAAGGGCTTCCAGGCCATTGTCGCTGAGGTCACGAGTTATTCGAAGAAGGCGTTTGAGGACGGCACTCGCGCTTTTCAGCAGCTCGCCGGCGCAAAGTCTGTCGAGCAAGCAGTCGAAATCCAGTCTCAGTACGTCAAGAAGGCCTACGAGGCCCACATTGCACAGATGACGAAGCTCGGTGAGATGTATGTCAGCCTGGCGCAGAACGCTTTCAAGCCGATGGCTCGCTAAGAACGTCTTCTAAGCACTGCACGTTTAGGAATTGAAGGTCCGGGGGTCAGCCGGCCTTTTTTCGCGACCCCACCCTCTGCGATGTTGTGCGTCCCCGTGCCTTGGCCGAGGGTCATTCCCGTAGAGGCAAGCACGTCCGCTTTGGGTCACCAGCAGACCTTGGCGATCGCATGATGGATTTCCGCCCTACTCCATGAAGCCGACATCAGCGTCCTCGTGAAGCTGTTGATTTTGTTGGTGACCCCCGGCAGGATTCGAACCTGCGACCCGCAGATTAGGAATTTAACGCCGGTCATTGATTTACGTAATATTTTGGCGCGCATGCGCTCAGATTTGCTTTTTTGATTACAAAACCAGCCATGCTCAGACTTTCGACTACCTTGTTAGCTCTAAAATGAGCTTTCGTACTCGCCTAGTTTGAAGAAACTTCGATTAGGACTTCGTTGCGACGCAGAAAAGGTAGTGTCCAGGGCGGATTGTAGAAAGCATAGGTGGGCGGCGATAGTGGCGTGAGATTCTTCGCGTTCAAAAAAGCTTCCAGCTCCTTCGTGTGGCGCTCCAGACTCTCTTTACCGCCCATGCCATTAAAGCGGATCGCAGCAAAGCGCTTGCCACCGATCTCTTTCAGCTTCACGGCAGGATTGTTGGGTTTGGGTAATGTTTCCATCGTGTAGCTGGACGGCATGACAAAATGCACCTTCCAGCTGTTCCCCTCGCCTTGCTGCGTCACCGGCGCGGTCATCGCGATCTTTTCACTTGCTTGCTGGCTGACGGGCGCGGTCATCGCCACTTTCTTCGACCCTCTGTTATTGCCGAAGATGTAATCGGCAATAAGCCGGAAGCCCTTGCCAATCGCTTCGCGGCGCTCTCCCGTAACTTCCACTTCAGCGACGATCATGGGCGCATAATCGCGAATCTCGATGTTACCGCTGCTCCCGGCGACTTTGTACTTAGGCTGCTCGACATTACTCACGATTGGTCCCCATAACGCGGCGCCGAGCAAAACAACTGCCAGCACCGCGATCGCCCACCACATCAGCTTTTTTCTCATTCTTCTGATACTCCCCCCCTCCCCGGCCCGCCAATGGCCAGCGTAGATAATTATCCAGACCTATGAGCCGGTTTTTTTCAATCTACGAAAAGGGAGCGGGGGGCGCCCTTCTCCAGAGCCTTATCGGTGGGAGGCGGCGGCGCTGAGCTCGGCTAACGCGCGTCTACGCGTTGCCAGCTGACTGTCTTGCAGAGCAGACCCAGAAGAATGCAGCCGCGACTGACTAGTTGCGTCTCGGAGACCTCAAGCCTGACCTTGACGGTCAGATCGCGCTTCGGATCATAGCCCTCTCCGGTTAGAACTCCGTCGGAGGCTTGATCTAGCGTCAAAACGAGGCGATCGCCCACCTCCTCGCCCCAAGAGCTCTCCCCAATCCAAGTATTTGTTGCGCATAGTTGCTGACCGCAGGGGGCGACGGTTACGAGAGCGTTGCGGTCTTCCCGCATCCATTTGCCATGAAGCGGCGTCTCCGCGGAAAGCGCCGCCGAACCGGCAAGCAAGAGCGCGAACGAAGCTGAACCGACGGTTCGGAGTATGAGATTTGCCCCAGTGACAGAGACGGGGTCCGATGCACGATGATGCGAGCCCGGCGCAACTTTCTCAATCAACATTTTTCGCCTTCAGATTTGAGGACACGCACGACCGCATCATTCATTGGTAAACAGTACAGCGAAGAATGCGCCGGAACAGCTCGCTAGCACTACCCGCTTTGGGTCATTATCGGACCCGGACGAGCAAATCGGGGATGTCAGCTCTGCCCTTCAAAGCAGACATGCTCGGCGTCGGAATGAACGTCCGCTTCGTGCCAGCGGCCGTTCGGCGCATTGCGAATGAAATGACGGCATGGCGCACTCTCTCCTACCTGCGCGAGCGAAAATCCCTCGGTCTCTCGCGAGGCCCGATATCCCAACGCCCCATGGCGAGGTTGTTCCCGCTACCACCCTAAAGTACCAACGCTGCCCTTGAATGGCCCTACGACCCGGGACGATATCCATCCCCCATAGAAATCTCCGGGCTGCGGTCGGACTCGTTCTTCACCAATCCAGCACTCGTCCACTCTCGATGCGTAGAGGGCCAGGTAGTCCCTGAGTTCTGCAAATGCGGCGATCGGGTCCGGATAACTCCACGCAGCTCGCTCGGATCGCTTAGGGCCCACATCGAGAGACCAGTATCTGGCAACGCCCTTAAACTCGCAAAAGGACCGACCTGCTGCTGCAACGAGAAAGTCCATTCGAACATGGTCCGGAGGCAGGTAATAGACCGGCGGGTGACTGGTTTCCAAAACCCCGAACGCATGATCGGTCTCAGCGATAGTCTCTCCTGCGAAGACAACCCGCACATGGTCCTGGACTTTCTCGAGACGGCGGCCTGGGATAATCCCATACAGATTCTTGGCCTGGGCCGGCCGCGATGCGGATGGGCGATGGATTCATGAGACGACTCCTTAGTTGATCGCACCAAAAAGCAGACACGCAGTTTTCGGCACCATCGCTGCATGGCAAGCCCGCCGACCTAATGGCGTTCATCTACGAATGAGCTTGCGCGCCAACTGCCTCCGATGCGCCCCTAAAAATTAGGCCGATTAGGATGACTGGTATCGCTACTAGCAGCGCGCCAACCATAAGAGGCGGTTGAGTGAGCGCTACAATCACCCCCCCTCACCATGGCAAACAGGACATAACCTAGGGTCATTCGCAACCTCCACGGGTCATTCCGGCGATATCGCCACGGCAACCATATCCGCCGAGCTCGCGCTCACAAAGAACGTCGGTGAGTGACGCATGGCCTTAAATCAGGCGCGTTTACCTCAGAGTGCAGCTGCTGGTGGACCACCGGTAACAGCTGTTTCAACCTTCCAAGCCAGCGTTCGAGACGCGCAAGGTTGACCCCAAAGTCGCTTTCTCCGAGTTGTGACCGCGAGTAGATTGCCAAGGTGCTGTGGCCTTCGGGCTGCTCAATATAGTGCACCTCTATAGTGTCGGGAAATTGCATTAGCGCGCTCCGCTGTATGTACCGCTCGGTCAACGCCGTGTCATTTGCCCCGACAAGAGAAATCCTTTTCTCTGAAGCGATGAGTTTTGCCATGGCGGTCCGCAAGGCAGCCACATCAACCCCAAACAAGGGCGGTTTCAAATCGCTTCTCGCTTTGCAGAAATTGTCCGGGCATGCGAGCGCATCGTTGGGGGTGGTACGGCGCTCTAGAGTTTCGAATGCGACCGGCCCAAGATCCGGCGAGCCAAAAAGGCTCCAGATCCTTTCCGGTCCAAGCATAAAGAACACACCGACTGCCACCACCGCCACGACCGCTGCCATAGCGAAAATGCTGAGCATTATCCTCACCTGGTCAGCGCTTACTTTTGGGACGTGGTCTCATGGACGAGAACCTGGCTTGATCTGATCACTCCCGTCCATCCATGTGATTTTCGGGAACGACAGTGACCATCATAGGCCCATGGCCTTATGAGTCTCTTCCATGTACTTCATGCAGGTTGCGGTATCGCCCTGTTCCATCGCCGCCTTTGACTTATTGAGAGCCTCTGTCGCCTCGCTTTTCTTGCTGGCATCGGTCATCTCAGCGATCATATCGTCCATCTGCTTCATATGGGCATCGTTGCAGAGATCATTTGCGGCAAAGGCCGGCGATAGGGCCATAAAGGCCAAAGAGGCCGTAAACACAGATATTTTGAGCATGGCTTTTCTCCTTGGTGCGCAACCACCCCATGGGGTCGATTGATAAACGCAGAGACAGGCCAATGGGTCCTTGTTCGTGATGTCGGCTTTGGGTCATAAGCGGAAGTAGGTGCGCGTCTGGGAGGCGTCCGCTCTCGCCCGAACAGCAGACATCACTCCGCTGGTTCAGCACGTCCGCTGAGTGCCAAACGCAGACGTGAGAGCCTGTTCTGCTGTCGCGCGATAGCCTAGCTTCAGATTCAAGGGTCATGACGCTGGCGACAGGACCTCGAGCAGCAATGGATTGGGAAATCGCCGACGTTGCGTGATGGCATAGAAGTGCTCATTAACATTCGGTATCTTGCAGTGTTCGACTAGGGTGCCCGCTGCCAGTTCGTCCCTTACGACGATTGGCGGCACGAGAGTCACGCCATCGCTCTCCCTGGCCAAGAGACGCAGCATGGCCATGTCATCCACTTCTGCAAGTACGATTGGCTCTATGCCGTGTCGCGCTAGTTCGCGGTCGAAGGCCACTCGGATATCGCTTTCGATGCTCGGCAAGAGGACCGGCACCTTCCGCAAATCGTCAGGAAACCGGAAGCGCTTCTTCCTTCTCGGCGGTGGTCCTACCAAACTCACCGGCTGCTTCTTCAAGAGGCGGCTTGTCAGGGTCGTGCTCGCGTCGAGTTGCCGGTCTGAGTTCGACAACACCACATCGATGGTCAGCGACTTCGAGCTCGCTGAGAAGCTCTCGCATGGTCCCTGAACGGACGATTAACTCCACTCCGGCCCGTCCGACAAGAGGCCCAAGAAACTCGATTTGAAAGTTGCGGGACAAGGTCGTGATGGCACCAACCCGCAGCACTTGCTGGCTATCGAAGGGGCGTCCCTGGAGTGTGTCCAAGAGTTCTTCACCGGCCTGAAAAATCGTATCGGCGTAATCAAGCGCGATACGGCCCGCCTCGGTGAGGATCAGCCGCCTGCCCAACCGGTCAAACAAAGGGTGACCAAGCTGTTCCTCCAACTTCTTTAGCTGGGCGGACAAGGCGGACTGCGACAGATGCAACTTGCCGGCAGCACGAGTCAGGCTGCCCTCGTGTGCGATTGCCCAGAAATAGCGAAGGTGATGAAGGTTCAGCGTGCGCATGCAATAGTTCTATAAAAACGAACGATAAGATGCAATCTTTCTATTTTTAATATCAATAGGCTGGCCCTAAGAAGAGATCGGACCAAAAAGGAATGATCCATGACCTCTTCGTTGCTTTGGCTCATCGCGCTGGGCCCTGCCAGTTTGGCGCTCATCGGCCTCTGGCGGGGGAAGTTTGCTGATCGGCGTCCCGACGCGATCGGCCGATTGGCTGTTGGCGCCGGCGGGCTGACTGTCGTCGCGGCTGTGCTCACGACTCTTGCGGTAATCATGCACCGTTTCGTCAGCACCGAGCTTATCGGCAAGGGTGGCATCGGCCTTAGCCTCTACGTCGATGCGCTAAGCGCGTCGCTGTTCTGCCTCGTCGCTTTTATCGGCTTGGTGGTCATGATCTACAGCCGAAACTATCTCGCGGGCGATCCCCGGCACTCGCGCTTCCTCCGTTGGCTTTGCCTGACGCTCGCATCGATCCTGATGGTGATCATCTCAGGGAACATGCTGCTATTCGCGCTGTCGTGGATTCTGACCAGCGTGAGCTTGCATGGGCTCCTCGTCTTCTACCGCGAGCGTCCCGCGGCGGTTATGGCGGCACGCAAGAAATTCATTGCAAGCCGTATCGGCGATCTCTGTCTGATCATCGCAATGGTCTTGCTCTACGGAATGTTCGGCAGCCTTGAATACCACGCGCTATTCAAAGGCGCCGAGGTCTTGGGTGAGAGCACGGAACTCCCGGGCGCGATCCATGCCGTCTCCCTGCTACTCGTCGTCGCCGCACTGCTTAAATCAGCGCAGTTTCCGCTGCATGGCTGGCTGCTCGAAGTGATGGAGACGCCGACTCCGGTCTCAGCCCTGCTGCACGCGGGCATCGTCAATGCCGGCGGGTTTCTTATCCTACGATATTCCGACCTCATCTCCTTATCGACCCCGGCCCTCGAAACCATGGCCATCGTGGGGGGATTCACGGCCCTGTTCGGCTCGGTTGTCATGCTGACCCAGACCTCGATCAAGGTCTCACTTGCCTACTCGACCATCGGTCAGATGGGTTTCATGATGCTTCAATGCGGTCTCGGCGCTTTCTCGGCGGCCCTTCTGCACATCATTGGTCACTCACTATACAAAGCTCATGCGTTCCTAACCTCGGGTAGCGTTGTCGAGTTGGCACGCGCTTCGTGGATTCCCGGTCCCGCCTCTCGGCCCCACCCGGCGCGCTTGGCAATTGCCGTAACCATGTTGATCGCGGTCGCCCTCGTGGTCAGTACGCTGTTCGGCGCCACGCTGCTGGAACAGCCAGGTGTCTTCGCCACTGGCGCCGTGGTTCTTCTCGGCTTGACGCACTTGGTCTCAAATGCCTTGGACGAACGTCTCAATTTCTATGTGGTTGGTCGCACCGTCAGTGTTGCAGTGCTGGTGGGCCTGACCTATTTCGGCCTGCAGTGGGCCACCGCGCATCTTCTGACCGGTGCGGTGCCCCCTACCGAGTTGTTGCAAGGTCCCCTCGATTTTTTGATAGTTGCGGTGGTCGTGCTCTCTTTCGGCGCAGTTACGATCCTCCAGACTCTCATGCCGAACCGGCTAAGAGAGCCTCGGTGGCAAGCGCTGTACACGCACCTCGCCAACGGTCTTTACGTCAACACAATCGCGAACCGGTTGGTCATCCGCTTTTGGCCTTATCCGCCACCAAAGGTTGGCCGCCCGTCTTATGCCCAATCCATTTCTGAATCCGGAGGTGCGTCATGAGCGCGCAAACCGTCGTCGAACCTGAGCTCAAAACCGGTATCAGCGAGAGCCGAAGCGCGCCACAAAAGCGCTCTGCACTTGTAAAAAAGATCGAACGCGCTTGCTCACGTATCGCACCGCTTTGGCCGCTTCAGCACTTTGTCGCGGTCAATCCCTTCCTGGGCTTCTGTGACGAGCCCTTCGCCCTTACCTGCGCCCGCCTGCGCCGCGTCGCCCGAACCGACATGCTAATGCCGCGGAGCTTCTACCGTCAGTCGCTCGCCGAAGGCGGAATCACCGATAAGGATCTCGCCAAGGCGTTGTCCACGGTTCCGAGCAGCTGGAAGGTTCCCGCAAGCGTCGATGCGCTCAAGGAAATCGTGAGCACTACGGCCACTGACGCAGCCACGCCGCGTGCGCCCGTCGCGACCCTGGCCGAAATCCTCGACGAACTCGCAGCCGGAGACCGGCAGACTTCCCGCACCGCGTTCATGGTGGACGAAATCTCCAAGTGGTGCGCGGCGTATTTTGATGCAGGACAGGCGAGTTGGCGGCTGCCGAACCGTGACGTCGATCTCTACCAAGCTTGGCGTGCGTCGATGAGATACGATCGGAATCCGGAGATCATGGGCATACGGGCTTTCCGCAAGAACATTGCGGCGCTTCCCGCTGATCCCATCGACGCCATAGCGCTGGTGATCGAGGAACTTGGCGTGCCCGAACGCGCCGTCGAGGAATACCTTTTTCGAGCCCTATTCGATATCCGCGGCTGGGCGGCTTACGCGCGCTATCTGGCTTGGGACAAGTCGCTCCACGGCGAGGAAGATGACAATCTTCTCCACCTTCTCGCCGTGCGTATCGTTTGGGGCTACGCCATCTATTTGGAACGAACCGACGAGCCCTTCCGCGAAGCTTGGGAAAACGCCATGGACGAGGCTGCGGACCTCCCTCACGACGAACGCCTCGGTGACGATCAAGACCTGACGGTCGATCTCATTATGCAGGATGCTTATGAGATCGCGTTTCAGCGCGAACTTCAGGAGCAGTTTGAGCTCAAGTCAGCGGCATGTGTCAGCAGCAAACCAGACCTTGGGCGCAAACCGCTGCAGGCTGCCTTTTGTATCGATGTGCGTTCCGAGATCTATCGCCGCGCCCTTGAGATCGTGGTGCCCGGCGCCGAAACAATCGGCTTTGCCGGATTCTTCGGCTTCCCTATCGAATACGTCCAAATCGGTCAGTCCAAGGGTGCCGCGCATTGTCCGGTCCTGCTCAAGCCGGCATTCGTCGTCTGCGAGGCGGTGTCGGACGCGACTGAGGAAGAGGAGACTGAGATTCTCGGTCTCCGGCTCATGCGCCGCCGGGCTGCCAAGGCTTGGAAGGCATTCAAGCTTTCGGCTGTATCCTCGTTCACCTATGTGGAGACCGCCGGACTGCTATTCGCCGCCAAGATTTTCAGCGATAGCGCGCGCCTAACGCGGCCCGTGCCCCATCCGAACCTGGATGGGTTGGATAAATCCGTCGTAGCGCGCCTGCGCCCGCACTTTGAACCTCGCGAGGTTGGAGGACGCCAAACGGGCATCAACGCCGAACAGCGTGTGGCAATGGCAGAGGCCGTGGTTCGCGCCATGTCTCTCACCGACGATTTTGCCCGGATTGTTCTGCTCGCCGGTCATGGCAGCACAACAGTGAACAACCCACATGCGACTAGCCTCGATTGCGGCGCCTGCGGCGGGCACACCGGCGAGGCCAATGCCCGCGTCGCCGCTGCCATTCTGAACGACCAAGACGTACGGGACGCGCTACGCGTACGCGGGATTTTCATCCCGGAGGATACGTGGTTCCTGGGCGCGCTGCACAACACGACGACCGACGAGGTCACGCTGTTCGACGACGACAAGGCACCGCAGTCGCACCGGGAGGAAATCGACTACCTCAAGACCCGTCTCGCCATGGCGTCCTCAATCGCCCGGCGCGAACGCGGGGCTTCGCTCGGCGTGCGAGGCGCGAATGACCTCGATGTCGCGGTGCTAAGTCTAAGCCGCGACTGGTCTCAGGTTCGCCCCGAATGGGGTCTTGCAAGCAATGCCGCGTTCGTCGCGGCCCCACGCAAGCGAACCCAAGGCATCGATCTCGGCGGACGCGCTTTCCTTCACAGCTATGACTGGGCAAAGGACGAGAGCTTCAAGGTTCTAGAGCTGATCATGACCGCGCCCATGGTAGTCGCGAGCTGGATCAACCTTCAGTACTACGGATCGACCGTGAACAACGAGGCCTTTGGCAGCGGAAACAAGGTCTTACACAACGTGGTGGGAACGCTCGGCGTGCTCGAGGGCAACGCCGGCGATCTCAAGACCGGCCTACCCTGGCAATCGGTTCATGATGGCACCAATTTCGTGCATGAACCGCGGCGCCTCAACGTTTTCATCGAGGCGCCGACTGATGCCATGAACGACGTTATCGCCAAGCATGAAGACGTCAGGCGTCTGACCGACAATCGATGGCTTCATCTCTTCGCGCTCGATGAGCAGGGCCGCGTGTCTCACCGCTATGTCGGCGACCTGTCCTGGGAACCTCTGCAATGAGTTTGACGGAGCGGCATCTCGCCGAGTTAGAAGCTGAAGCGATTCACATTGTGCGTGAGGCGACCGCGCAAGCCCGCAACCCGGTGATGCTGTTCTCGGCTGGCAAGGACTTAACGGTGCTCGCACACATTGCGCTCCGCGCGTTCTATCCCAGCAAGCCGCCCTTCCCCCTACTTCATATCGACTCCACTTGGGAGTTTCAGGATCTCATTGCGTTCCGCGATGCGTTTGCGGAGGAGAACGGTTTTCGGCTCATCGTTCATGCCAATGAGCGGGGCCGCGCGGCGGGAATAAATCCTTTCGAGCACGGGGATTACTACACCTCGACCATGCGGACCGAGCCCCTGAAGGCCGCGCTCGACGAAGGGCAATTCGACATCATCTTTGGCGGGGCGCGCCGCGACGAGGACCGGTCCCGGGCAAAAGAACGCGTCGTTTCTTTTCGGAGCGCGCACCATGCCTGGGACCCACGCCAACAGCGCGCTGAACTGTGGCAGCTCTACAATGCGCGCTGCACTCGGGATCAGACCGCGCGGGTCTTTCCTTTGTCCAACTGGACCGAAACCGACGTGCTCGCCTACGCGCTCGCCCGCGATATCCCCCTCGCGCCGCTATATTTCGCGGCGCCACGACCGGTTATCGCGCGCCAAGGCACCTACATCGTGGTGGACGATCACGAGCGGATGCAGTTTGAGCCAAACGACGAGGTGGTCGAGAAGCCCGTGCGTTTCCGCACTTTGGGATGCTGGCCGGTGACAGGAGCCATCGAGTCCGGCGCATCCGATATCGCGGGCGTATTGGCCGAAACCAGGTCGGCGAAGGTGTCCGAACGCCAGGGGCGTCTTGGAGATAGCGAGGCGGGCGAGTCTCTCGAAGGAAAGAAGCGCGAAGGCTATTTTTGATGGTGGATTGGTTGCGCCGAAGCTTTGAGGGATGCCGCGCTTTCCTCGCCAGTATGCATCAAAAAGAGAAGGTCATCGCACCGGCTCTCCGTCATGGTGTCGGCCTTCAGGTGAGCCCCTGTCTCAATCTCGACACCGATCAGTTTGGAACCTTCAGCGGCGAACGCCAACGCCTGGGCTCAGCGGTCGATGCCGCGCGAGCGAAGATCGCTGCCGGATTCGTGCAGAAGTTTGGCACCATCGGCCTTGCGAGCGAAGGAAGCTTCGGTCCCGATCCCAGCCTCCCGCTGGTGCCCATAGGCAGAGAGATCGTGCTTTTCTTCGATTCCGAAACCGGCCTCGAGGTTGTCGGAACGTCTACGGACCACCAGCCGCGCTTCGATCATGTCTGGGTCTCCAACACTCCTGACGCCGTCGCCTTCGCCGAGCGCATCGGGTTTCCCGATCATGGCGTGATTGTATCCGATCACTCAGAAGGCAGTACTCTTCCGGAAAGGCTGCTGTTCAAGGACATCGCAGATCTCGAGGCGCTTCGAACGGCCGTCGCCTCAGTCCTTAAAGAGTTCCGGACGGCTTTTCTCCAAACCGACATGCGCGCCCACCGCAACCCCACGCGGATGACAGCCATCAGCACGGCGGCATGGGATCTTGCCCGCCGTCTTCAGAGCCGCTGTCCTTCTTGCCACTGCCCAGGTTACGACATCACCGGATGGCGCCCGGGTCGGCCATGTGACTGGTGTGGTCTAGCCACACGAATAATAGAGGTGGAGGTTCTGACCTGCCCTTATTGCGGCCATAACGAGGAACGTCGCGCCGCAGGGCCCGATCGGATCGACCCCGCCTTGTGCGACCACTGCAATCCGTAATTAGGTGCCACATGCCGCGTCCGCTTTGGGTCATTAGCGGACCTCGGGGAGCAGATCGGGGATGTCCGCTTCGCCTATCACTCGGCTCGGTCGGCACGTCCGCTTGGTGCCATTAGCGAACATTAAGGCGCGCGCTGCCCGCCAGAAGCGGACCTAAGAACCCCCTTTTTTCGGTTCTCGATCTTTTTTGCCGATCCAGGCGCCATCCTAGACGCCGTCCGCGATGAACACACAGATGGAGCTGGACAGAGACGACTGATCGGGCGGGGGCGCCGGATCGCAGAGGAACTCCCAACCCTTGCACCAGACAAGACCCGCGCGATACTCATGGCGCTCCTCAGCCGCGTCGACATCAGATCAGACCGCATCGACATCAAAGTCTATCGGCGGAACTTAATCGAACTCCTCCATGCCCAATCGATGGATGCAGGCGCACCAGCCGGCAAACCCGGTAGCGTGTCCGGCGACACGCTGATGTTGACGGTGAAAGCGCGACTGCAGCGTGTCGGCCGTGAGATGAAAATGCTCGTGGAAAACGCCGATGGGAAAACGTCAGCCGATCCTGGGCTGCTCCGTGTCGTCGCCCGCGCATGACTTTCAGGAACGATTGATGCAAGACCAAAATTTGACCGTGCCCTCGATAGCCAACCATGAGTGCCTTTCCATCGGGTACATGTCTCGCCTTCTGCGACTGCCTACGCTGGCGCCCGATATCATCACAGCCATCATCAACGGCAAAAACCCGCCTCAGCTCACGGCGAAGAAGCTGATGCGCTTGGCGGCCCATATGCCCGTCGACTGGGCCGAACAGCGAAAGCGGCTCGGGTTTCAGCGACAATAGTGTGAGTTTTGCGCACGTTGCTGCGCGGCTGTCTGATGCACTCGTACGAAATGTTGACCCCCAAATGCCCCCCGAGAGATTTTCGAGGCAGGGCGCACGCGAATTCGACGAAGAAACGTCTCTACCGACCTGTAAGGAATCCGAAGGGCGGAAATCTGGCGAAATTTCGCGGTCAAGTCGGCCACCTCGGCAGAGCACGAAAACTGTTCTATATCAATGACTTAGTGTGGCTGTGCTGGCAGTCTGCAGCGAATAGCTCTCTGGGTTCAATTTCCCTGATAACCAGGAAAATACAGGGAAATTTCCCAGATTTAGCCGCGAAGGCGAGAAGACAACTCGGCTTTCCGATTATAAGTCAGCTACTTACACCCAAATTCCCTACGCATCCGAACAGGGAATTTTGTTGAGCTAACAGGGAATTGTTGCCCGCAGAGCAGGGAAAATCGCTGGCCAAATCTCCAGCGGAAATTTCGGAGACAGCCTCCTCGGCGCGCTGGGCCTTCAGATTCTCTGCCAATCACACCTTGCCGGCTGCTGTGGCCGCGGGCACCTCGATCAGCCGGCCCGATTTCACGTCGTAGATATAGCCGTAGATCGGCACGGCCGCGGGCACGAGGGGATGCGACCGGATGCGGGCCACGTCCGACGTCACACTCTCGGCCTGGTCCTTGATGGTCAGCCAATCGATCGTGTCGCCTGCGGTGGAGCCCGGCCCCTGCCCGACATCCTTCCAGCCGTCCGGCCCGACTTCCGCTGTGTCCAGGCTCTGCCTCAGAAGCCCGCGCATCACGTCATTGGTGAAGGTCTCCATGCCGCAATCGGTATGGTGGACGACGAACCAAGCGTTGGTCCCCAGCAGCTTGTGGGAGATGACGAGCGAGCGGATGGCGTCGTCGCTGGCGCGGCCGCCGGCGTTGCGGATGACGTGCGCGTCGCCTTCCTGCAGGCCTGCGAACTTCGCCGGATCGAGCCGCGCGTCCATGCAGGTGAGGATGGCAAAGCGGCGGGCCGGCGGCATCGGCAGGTTCGCCTTGTCGCCGAAGTCTGTCGCGTAGGCTTCGTTCGCCGCCAGGACGTTGTCGCGGGCCTTGGTCATGATGTCTCTCCTAGTTCGAGCACGCTCTTGCGCCTGGCTTGGCAATTTTTTCGGTCCGCGCGGCGCCGGATATTACGTCGCAGAACGATAGCTGTCGTTTAAGTCGGTAGCTGTGTATTGATTGTTTGACATAGCAACAAAGGAGTTAGAAATCGATGCTGTTAAGCACGCGACAGAGAGCGCAACTCGAAAAAATCATAACGCAAATTGAGAAAATTCTAATGCAGGCCGACGCTGCCGAGAAACGCGCAGCGAAGTCTCAAACAACAGCTTCATCTAAAACGCGAGGTCGCAAATCATCGAAAAATGGAGCTCATCGCCGCTCTCGTGCCGATGCCATTGCGATGCGCAAGGAAATAAAGGCCGCACGAAGAAGAGGAATAAGCGCAGCTGAGCTTGCGAAAAAATATCATGTTACGACGTCATATATTTATCAGCAGAGGTAGGATTCTCCTCGCTTGTGCGTAGGGTGAAAGCTACTTCGTAAGCCGCCAATGTCAGCCGAACAGCGATCGGCAGATGAGATTTGCTCTGCGATGTAGGCTCATGAATTCGAGCGACCAAACGCGGAAACGTCGCTCTGTCAGGCGGCATCCATAAGAACTCTGCGGGTTAGCCGATGGGAAACTTCACAAGGCCCTTTTTGCACGCCTTTTTGAACTCGCGTTTGGAGATCCGGCCGTCCTGGTTTGCTCCGTCGGCCAGCGCGAAATTGACGATGTAGGGCACGGCATTGGCCGGGTCCAGATATCGGCCGTCGGGCACGGCGGCATTCCACGCCGACTTGCATTGCTGCTTGTTCATGGCGGCGTCAGTCAACATCGCCGGCGCAGCGGTGCCCGACCCAAGCAGCAGCGCCAAACTCGCATAGACGAATAACTTGGTCATAAATATTTCCTCCCGTGAATGCCGATTCGTCAGTGCGAGGCGTTTTCTGGTTCCAGCAGAGGGCCCTAGCTGTACAATCACGTTCCGACGCAGCGCTTCAATGATACTAGGAGCCCCCCGAGGGGCTCCTAGGCAACAGCAGTCGAAGCATCGTCAGCAGGCTATAAGAAGCTAGCCCTTGTGCTCCTCATAATACTCTTCGGCCTTGGCGAGGTTCTCCTCGGGGTTTTCCATGAACTTGTCCTTGGCTTCCTCATTACCGAAGCAGTAGGTCTTGCCCTCGTAGGTCGCGTTCACAGAACAGTCCGTTTTGATCTCCTTATCCAAGGCCAGCCCCATCGCACACATGTTGTCAAACTCGCCGGTCGCAGCGAGCGCTGCAGTGCTGAGAGCGACTACAAAAGCGCCGGCTAGAACAGATTTAACAAGCGTCCTGATCATGGTGATCCTCCTTAGTTTCGCGCCTACTTGCACCTATGAGGATAACGTTTCACCAGAGCACCCAGTTCCACTAACAGATCCGGCGCTAAGTAAACCGCAATCTCAAAATTCAACGGAACGAGAGAATTTGAGTATTTGTATTAAAGAAGCTGTCAGACGCGGCAGGGCATATTAAGCCGGGGCGCTGGAGCTGGCTGTGCAGAAGCGTTCATGTACGCTTCTAGACCTAAAGCCAGAACCTCTAACAGAGCGGGCCAGTGTTTCCTTCTCGAATTCTCGTCATTGACGATAGTAGAACGGTGCTGGCGATCTTCGGCCACCTGCTTCGAAGCCGCGGACACAACGTCATCACAGCCAAAGATGGCGACGAGGGTGTCAAAGCTGCGGCCTCTAAGGTGCCAGACTTGATCCTTTGCGACATCGAGATGCCGAGACTAGACGGCTTTGAGGTTTTGCGGACACTGGCAGCCAGTGCCACAACGAGAGAGATACCGGTCGTCGCCCTAACTGCTCATACTAGTGCCAAGGGGTTGAAGCGGATCGAGTCCGCTGGATTTGCAGGCTTCGTCTCCAAGACAACCGATCCAACAGAACTAGCTCCGCTAATAGAAACTTTTCTCTTGTCCAGCGCAGCGCAGCCAGCTGGGTGCCGAGGCTAAGTCCGTGGCCGCGGCTGTAGAGAGCAGGCGGTGACACTAGGCAGACCACAAGGCGCCCGGGTTTGCCGAACAGCTTGCCAAGGGGAGCCCTGATGGTGTCGATGTCTATTTCGAGAATGTCGGCGGCAAGGTTCTTGAGCGATTCTCCCCCGACGCGGGTGCCCATCTGCGAGCTGGTCTCGCAATAACGCGACCGAGCTTCCTGATGGGCCGCATCGGATGCACTGGCTGACGGGGGCAGATCCTGCGCAAGAGGCTCAAGGTGCAGGGCTTCATCATCTTCGATAATTTCGGCCATCTCTATGCGTGCCAAGGAAATGGGCGCTTGGTCCAAAGTGGTAAGATCAAGTATCGCGAAGAGATTATTGACGGACTGGAGAACGCTCCGGAGGCCTTTGTCGGACCTCTCAAGGGCGAGAACTTTGGCAAGCGTGTGATCCACGTTGGCCAGAACGGGAGGATCATATGAAAGTCCTGATGGTGCTGACATCGCATGAAAAGATGGGCGATACGGGCAAGAAAACCGGCTTCTGGCTGGAGGAATTTGCCGCGCCCTATTACGTCCTCAAGGATGCGGGGGCAGACATCACTCTGGCCTCGCCCAAAGGCGGACAACCGCCGATTGATCCCAAAAGCGAGAATGAGGACGCACAGACCGACGACACCCGCCGCTTCAAGAACGATCGCGAAGCGCTGAAACAACTCGCCACCACACTGAAGCTCTCCAATCTGAGAGCGGACGGTTTCGACGCGATCTTCTATCCGGGCGGACACGGACCCCTGTGGGATCTGGCCGAAGATCCCAACAGCAAACGTCTGATCGAGGCGTTTTTCGCTGCCGATCGTCCCATTGGTGCGGTCTGCCACGCTCCTGCTGTGTTCCGGCACACGCTTGGCAAGGACGGCAAGCCGCTGGTCTCCGGCCGCTGCGTGACCGGCTTCACGAATACCGAGGAAGAGGCTGTGGGTCTGACCGACATCGTACCCTTCCTGGTCGAGGACATGCTCAAGGCCAAGGGTGGCAACTACGAAAAAGGCGCCGACTGGTCCAGCTTCGTGCTGCGCGACGGCAAGCTTGTTACCGGTCAGAACCCTGCCTCGCCCGCAGAGGCGGCAAAGCAAATGCTGGCGTTGCTAGAATAGCGAAACCTCTAGGGCAGAACGGCAATACAAACGGTACGGCGGATAGCTCTGCGACTCGCCGATGATAGAGGATTCACCGGGATCGTGACCATCTCACGACTTTGTCCATCGAAGCCGCTTCACGGCCTAGCTCTGAGGAGCAGACCGATGGGAATCAGACAGATGTCAGCATCACTCTTTGCCAGCGCTCTGACTGTAGTAGCGATATCTATGATCACGGCCGCATCCGCTTCCGCCCAGAACATAACTGTGCAGCCAACTGCACCTAAGGCAGAGACGCCTCAGCAGTCACCTGGGAAGGAGGTAGCAGTCGAACCGCAGGCAGCCGACGTTCAGATTGCAAAGCGCCTTGAGGGCATTCTCGAAGCGACTGGCTGGTTCATTTCTCCGAAAGTCGTCTCACGTGAGGGCGTCGTTTTTCTCGATGGTATAACAAGAGACGAAACCCACCGCGAGTGGGCAACGAAGCTTGCGCAAAACACGCAGGACGTAGTGGCGGTCGTCAATAGGATCGAAGTGCGACCTGAAGTGAGCTGGAACCCGGATGCGATTGAGAATGGGCTAAGGGACATCTATTGGAGTGCTGCGAGATCACTTCCACTACTGATTCTGGCTGCGTTCGTCCTCGGAATTTCTTGGATCCTCGCGGCGGGCGTGGCGATGCTGGCTCGACAAGGGCTTCAGCAAAAGATTCCCTCACCACTCCTCCTCAAATTAGCTACCCGCGCGATCGCCATCCCTGTTTTTCTGCTCGGCCTGTATTTCGTTCTCAAGGTTTCCAATCTCACGGGTTTAGCGCTGACCGTTCTGGGAGGCACCGGCATCATCGGGATTGTGCTGGGCTTTGCATCACGTGACATTGTCGAGAACTTCCTCGCGAGCTTCTTCTTGAGCCTGAATCAGCCGTTTCGCACCGGGGATTACATTATTGTCAGCGGCTCGGAAGGAATCGTTCAGAGCCTCAATACCCGGACCACGGTTCTACTCACGCTCGACGGGGCCCTCGTGCAAATTCCAAATGCAACGGTCTTCAAGGACAAGATCACAAACCACAGTTCCAGCCCCTACCGACGTTCCGAGTTTCGAGTAGGGGTTGGATACGACTGCGCGCTTAGCGACGCACAGAATTTGATACTAGATGTTCTCAAGGCACAGGAGGGAGTGCTGTCTTCACCGGAGCCTCTGGTGCTCGTCGATGACCTTGGCTCCGCAACTGTAGGCCTCAGGTGCCTCTACTGGTTCGACAGCAAAACTCATTCCCCCATTAAGATCAAATCAGCTCTGTTGAGGCAGACAAAGCGAATTCTGGTTGAGGCCGGCATACCGTTGCCCGATGAGACGCGGGAAGTGATCTTTCCACAGGGCGTGCCCTTAATCGGTCCAAACGACAGGAAGCCGAGCATCCCCGCATCGCGCAAGATGGATAAAAGTTCGGAGCAAGCCGCCACAGCAGCTGAAGGGGGACTAGGAAGCGAAGAGAGCCAATTGCTTTCCACCGCAGGAGAAGCCTCACTTACGATCGACAGTCCAAATCTCTTGGATCCAAAAAAAGCCAGCTAGTTATCTGGATAGGCTCCTTAGCGTTCTCTTGATCTTGCTGTGCGTCAGTCGGGTCCTCGGTCTTCTCCGTTCACCGGGCTTGTGGCTGCTGCAAGTGGTCAGCAGCTCGGGCGAAATCGTGTGTCAAGTGTCGCAATTCCTCGGCAAAGCAACGCGTTCACCGGCCTTACTGAGACCAGAAGGACTGTCCGGAAAGAACAGCGAGTTGGAAAGCGTTGTCAGACTGCGCAGGCCTGCAAAGGTGCACCGGATAGAAATTTCGAACCTGGACAAGGAACTGAGCAAGCTTAGTCGGGGTTTAGAACATTGCTGAGGCCCTCACCTTTCCGTTTTTTGATTGAGGCGATTCAACCTTGCTTGCCATCCTTTGCCATAATCCAACTGCTGGTCTAGAAGCCTTTCCAAAAGCGGATCTAATAGCCGCGCTCAAACTTGCCAAATTTGAATGTGTGTATTGCTCGACCAAGGACGATGATCTTTCTGATCAACTGCATCAGCCAGCTGACTTGATTGTTGTGGCGGGCGGCGATGGCACCGTTGCAAAGGTGGTCAAAAATATGCCGGATCGGAGTGTCCCGGTTGCCCTTATCCCCCTCGGTTCAGCCAATAACATCGCCCGCTCGTTTGGCATCGCGGGAACACCTCATGAAATCGCCGAGAGCTGGGATCTTGACTGTTGGCGGCCGTTTAGAGTTGGCGCAGCCCAGGGGCCGTGGGGCAAGCTCCAGTTCGTTGAGGGCGCTGGACTAGGTGCGATCGCCGAAGCGATGCAGAGCAAAGTGGCAAAGGGAGTAGATGGCGCAGCCAAGCTACTTAAAGGTCGCAAAGCGTTACGTGCTCAGTTGAAGGCGGCTGAGCCCGTCGAGGCTACCGTAACCATCGATGATCATCCTTTACACGGAGAATTCCTGGCGGTGGAATGCATGATCATATCTTACACGGGTCCGGGTCTGCCGCTGCCAAGGGAGCTTGATCTGAGCGACGACAAGCTGGCTGTGATGGCGGTTAGAACAGCCGGCCGAAAGACCCTAAGGGCCTGGCTGAAGGCGCCAAACGCGCGCCGGCTGCCTGTTCCGATAACCACTGGGCGCAAAATCGAGCTTACTTGGGATTCCGAAACACTTCGTCTCGATGATGATCTTATGGAAGCTAAAAGCGGTTTACAGTCAGCCTCGCTTCAACTTGAGGAAGCGGCCGTGAGATTACTGGCACCAAAACCCGCGAGCCGCGGTCGATAAGGGCCAAAGGCCGAAACGTAAAGCCAGATACTAGCGATGTCTGCTAACTGCAATGTGGACGGCTTTCTGAGCTTGGCGCTATTCCGTCATTCTAGGGTTTGCAGATAGGCCGTTACGTCGCGCGCCTGCTGATCGGTGAGACCGACATCCGGCATAGCATTGTTGGGTACGACACCCTGAGGGTCGCGCAGCCAAGTGACCATGTTGTCGGGTGTGTTGCGCAAGACGCCGGCGAGGTAGACCTGCGAGCCTATGTGATCGAGCGGCGGGCCGACCAAACCTTTGGCGTCGTCGATGCCCGGAATAGTGTGACAAGCCCCGCAGCCAAAGCGTTCGACCAGAGCGGCTCCGTGCCCCGGATTGCCCCCGTAAGCGGTCTCGGCACTTTGCACAGCATCATCGCAACCGGAAAGGAGTGGCAGGAGCAAGACAGTGGCAAACATCGCCACGGCGCGAAACTGCCCCCCACGCCGATCCGGGTCCTGCATCAGCCGCATGAACAGCCAGGCCGCCGCGCCTATGTAGACGGCGCCTGCCGGGATCCACATGATCAGGCCTGCGAGCTGCTGGTCTTCCATCAAGGTGAGCCCCCAGTCGGTAACGCCCGCAGCGTGGTCGAGATAAAACGGCCGCGGCGCCAGAATCATCAATGCACCGGGTAGACCACTCACCACCGCGGTCACCGTCACGTAGAGAAGTGCGGACGCATATCCCAGCCGCCGCCGGCCCGACGGTTCGATCACCAGCGTCCAGAAGGCGAGCGAGGTCAGGAAGAAGCTCGCGTGCTCGACTGCGTGCACGAACTCGTTATGCAGCGCCCAAGAATAGACCCGCGGCAGATGCCAAAAGACGAAGCTGCCGACGAAGAGCAGCCACACTACGAGCGGCTGCATGAGAAACGAGAACAGGCCGCCGAAGCCGAAACCGGTCCAGACGCGGCCGATCCTTTTGCGCCAGGGCGGCGAGAAGGCCCAAACGAAGGCGATGGCCGGGCGACTCCAGACGAGGAGCGGCGGCGCAGTAAGCATCAAAAGAAGGTGTTGAACCATATGTATGGAGAAGAGCTCGCCGCCGACCGTGTCGACAGGCGAGCACAAGGCGATGAAAAGTACGCCGATGCCGGCGCCGAAGGCAGCGATATGCCACCGGTTGAGCACCCTTTCGGCGCCGACCTCACGGTAAAGCCTGTATGTCCCGAGAGCATAGAACGCCACCGCAACGCCCAGGCTCGCGAGCACCCATGGCTCGAAGCTCCAGGTCAAGCCGTGCTGTGCCGGGCCCTCGACGAAATGGGCAAGCGCCGGTGTGGCGAGCGCCGCCCATCCCGCGACAAAGATGACGAGCCTTACGAACCGCATGACGGCACCACGAAGAGAGGCACTAGGCTAACCACCATCAAGATCGCGAATAGTAGGCTGGTCAGCGCTCCCCACACGGCAAGAAAACGCGTCCGGCCCTCGCCGAATTGGATAAGCGTGCGCGCCTGCGGATTTTCGGCGTAACTGCGGCGCCAAGCCCAAACGGAGAAAACGCCGGCAACCGCGCAGACAAAAAGCGCGCCGCCGGCAATTCCGGCGAGCATCCAGTGGGTATTCCAAAGACCGTTGGGGTCCGGCGCACGGCCCGAGAAGCAGTTGTAGCTGGCGATTGCGTAAAGCGCGAAAAGCGCGAGCAGCCACGCGACAGGACTTGCGACCACGCCAAATGCGAGCCACCCCGAATGGCCACTCGACCCAGGCGCCGGGTCACCAACTTCCATTCTGGGGGTCGACTCCATCATCGCATCAACCGAGAAAAGGGGTGACGTAGAAAGTGAAAAAGACAGCAAGCCAAACCGCATCGACGAAATGCCAGTAAATCGCGCCGATGGAGACGTAGGAGTGGCGCATAGGACCGAAGTAGCCGAGCACCGACCACACCAGCACCGCGACGAGGACCAACAAGCCCACGAGGACATGCGCCATATGGAAGCCAGTCACTATGAAGAACAGCGAGCCGTAGGCGTCGGTGCTCAAGCCGAACGGCTTTTCCTGCCACTCCAAGTACTGAATGCCGACAAAAATGACGCCGAGTACGAGCGCGCAGGCGAGGCCCACAATCTGCACGGTGCGGCGACCGCGCTTGGCGCCCCACTCGCCCCACCAGACGGCGACACTGCTGGCCAGCAGGATGATCGTGTTCGGGAGTGACAGCTCGAGACTAGGATCGCCGCCAGGCGGCCAGGGGCCGGGATGCGGCTGGACCGCGAGGTAGTAGTAGCTGAAGAGCAAGAAGACGAACAGCGCGGCCTCGGTCAGGATGCCTGCGAGAATCGCCCACCAGCCCGCGGATCGATAGCCGATGCTGCCAACAAGCAAGCGTTGTTCCGGCATCAAAGCGACATCAGCCATGGTGGTACACCCCTGCGGTTTGGCCGAGCCGATCGCGGGGCCAGAGCCAATAGGCGATCACGGCGAGGCCCGCGAGGACCGCGACCGCGACCGCCCACCAATTCATCAGCATCAGCGCGGCGAACAGCGCCGTCATGACGATGCTCAACAGCAGCGGGGAGAGAGAATCGCCCGGCATTTTGAGGATCGCGTCAGGCTGCGCATCGAGCGGCGTGGTTGCCAGCACCTCCTTGCCGTCATCGAGAACGGGTCCTGTGTCGACTGAAGAGCGCAACTTGCTCTCGCGGATGCGGTCTTCCCAGAGCGGGCTACGGCTGGCGACAGTGGGAATCACAACGAAGTTGAACGGCGGGGGTGGCGACGGCGTCGCCCATTCGAGTGAGTCGGCGTCCCAGGGGTTGGCGCCCGCCAGTCGTCCCCTCTTGAGGCTGACCACCACGTTATAAACGAAGAGCAGGAAGCCCAGGGCCAGAACGTAGGAGCCGATCGTAATAATGAGGTTGTTGGTACCCCAGCCCATACCTTCCGAATAGGTATAGATGCGGCGTGGCATACCCATGAGACCGAGGATGTGCATCGGAAAGAAGCCGACGTTGAAGCCGATGAACATCAGCCAGAAGTTCCAGCGGCCGATGCGCTCGCTGAGCATGCGGCCGGTCATCTTGGGAAACCAGAAATAGATGGCGCCCATGACAGCGAAGAGATTCCAGCCGATCAGCACGTAATGGATATGACCAACAACAAAATACGTGTCGGTGAGCTGCCAGTCCGTGGGGACGGCGCCGGTCATGAATCCGGAGACACCGCCGATGACGAACACGACGATAAAGCCTGCGAAGAATAGGAACGGAGTCGACCAAGCGGGACGGCCCGTGGCGATGGTACCGAGCCATGAGAAGATCGAGATGGCGCTCGGTATGGCGATGATGATCGACACTGCGCTGAAGAACGCGAGCGACAATGGTGGCAGGCCGGTCGCGAACATGTGATGGAGCCAAACGCCGAAGCCGAGCACCATGGTTAGCACGGTCGCTAGAGCGACTGCGGTGTAGCCGATAAGAGGCCGGCGGCAGAGGACAGGTAGCGCCTGCGACACCATGCTGAGCGCCGGAAGCACGATGACGTAGACCCAAGGGTGTCCCCACATCCAGAACAGGTGCTGCCACAGCAGCGGATGCCCTCCGGCCTGCGCGTCATAGAAATGCGTGCCGAAGTGACGGTCGGTCCACAGCAGGAAGAATGCCAGACTGACCGCGGGAATCGCCAACACGTTACCGAAGGAAGTGGTGAGCGTTCCCCAACTCATGATCGGCAGGCGGTTGAGCGACATGCCCGGCGCGCGCAGCCTCAAGAACGTGACGATGAAGTTGATCGAGCCAAGCGTCGTGGAAATCCCCAGCAGGATATTGGCCAGCGCATAGAAATCAATATTGGGTCCAGCATTGAACTTGGCGCCGGAGTAAGGGACATAATTAAACCACCCAGCGTCCGGCGCCTTCCCGAGGAGCAAGCCGGTATAGAGAAACGCGCCCGAGAACACGAAGACCCAATAAGTGAACGCGTTTAGCCGCGGCAGCGCCATGTCGCGTGTGCCGAGCAGCAGAGGCTGGAGGTAGACGCTGAAGCCCGTGAGGATCGGGAAGGCATACCACAGGATCATGGTGACCCCGTGCATGGTGAAGAGCTGATTATACTGCTCCGGTGTGAGCAGATGCTGGTTCGGCTGCGCCAGTTGAAGCCGGAAGATGAGCGCCTCGACGCCGCCTAGCGCCAGGAACACAAAGGCCGTCACGATGTAGCGGATGCCGAGCGTCTTGTGATCGACGGTGGCGAACCAGCCGTAGATCCCTGGAGCCGTTTCCCACAAGCGCCGCAGTCGCTCCGCCGCGGGGGAACTGTAGCCTTCAGAGACAATGGGCGGCGTGCGGTAGTAATCCGTATCGGCCAAGGCTTGGGTTCCCTATTTCAGCGTGTGCAAGAAGGCCAGGATGCGCTGGAGCTGCGCCGGCGTGACTTCGGGTTGCGGCATGTAGCTTCCGGGTTTGACGTGCTGCGGATCCGAAATCCAACCGGCGAGGTTGCCCGTGTTGTTGGGTAAGGTCCCCGCTGCGATGGTCCGCCGCTCCATGAGATGGCTCAAATTTGGCCCTACAATTCCCTGCGCGCGTGTACCGCGAACTGTGTGGCAGAGGCCGCATTTCTGGATGAAAGCGTTTTGCCCTGCCGCTACCACTTCATTGTCCGGCACAGGGGCTCCTTCTAAGCTGCTGATTCCACCAGGCTTCGAACTGGTTCGGCTCGCTCGCAACGACGGTCAGCGCCATGTGCGCATGCTGCTTGCCGCAATATTCGGTGCACTGCCCGCGATAAACGCCGGCCTTGTTCGCCTCGAGCCACGTCATGTTGGTTTGTCCAGGAATGAGGTCGGTCTTGCCGCTAAGCGCCGGGACCCAAAACGAGTGGATGACGTCTGCGCTTACGAGCCTCACCTCGACCGGGACGCCGACCGGGATGTGAATTTCATTTGCGGTGTTGAAAGTGCGCGAGGGTCGATCACTCAGGTAGCGCACTTGCCACCACCATTGATGGCCAGTCACCTCGATGGTCAAAGCGGGATCGCCATGTTGCGGGCGCAATTCGGCAAGCGTAACCATGGCCCACACGGCGGTGCCGAACAGGACGAGGGTCGACACGCCGACGCCGACATAGAGCCAAGCCAGGCCGCCCCCCGCCGAAGCGAGCTCTCGCCTCTCTCCGACGATCGTCGAGAACGTGCGCACGCCGCGCAAGCCGAAGATCAGCAACCCGGTAATGACGACGATGACCAAAATGGAAATGATCATCATGCCCCAGGTGAGCGGTAGGATCGTGTCGGCCTGTCGGCCGGACAACTCGAGGAAGTTCATTGGCGCGCCGGCATGGGCCGCGGGCGCAGTCAGAAGGCCAGCCGCAGTTATGCCCATCCACGCCAGGCGCCGCGACTGGGAGCTCAGTTTCATCTGTCCCCACCCTACTCGCGGTTCGTTCCCGACTTCATCGCGCCGGTAGGCTTCTGGCCGAAGCTGAAAGGCTCGGTGTACTTCCAGGGGTCGGAAGTCGATTGGAATTCGGCGGGGACCTGCTCGATGTCGAAAGCGTCGAGAGAGGTGGTGGTGCCCCATTGTGGATTTGGCGCATTGCTGATGCTTTTGATGTAGGCGACGAGGTCCCAGACAACGCTGCTCGGCAGCAGCGTGCCCCATGCGGGCATGCCGGTCGGTCGGCCTTGGACGATGGTCAAATAAATGTTTGCCGGGTCGCTGCCGAACTTGAAGGAATGATTGGACAAGGCGGGGCCCATGCCACCGGCGCCGTTGGCCGCGTGGCATCCGCTGCAATTGAAGTTGGCGAAATACTTCATGCCGCGATTTACCGCGTCGCTGTCACCGGCAACTGGATTCTCGATGTTCGGCTTTACCTTGACGTTCCCGGGAACGATATGCGTGACGGGAACGTCCAGCAGGTTCGCGGGCGTCGGTGCCTGCGCCTCGTCCTGGTTTGCCCCCGACGAGGCATCCGGTGCCGCCGCAAGCAGCGCCAATGCGCCGATCGCCACGCCGCCAACGAGAAGTTTTGATCGAAGTGTCGTTGACATAACGATGTTCCTCACTGCGGGAGGCGCGCCTGGCGATTTCCGCCAACGCTCGCCTCGATGTTCGCTTCCTTGGGGATGGCGAAGACAAGCAACTCGCTGCCGCCCTTGGTGTAGGCCGGCAGATCCTGCATCGCTCCGGTGAAACCCAGAGCGCCGTTTCTCGCTCTAGGATCAATGTCGGCATGCGCGATCGCGCCGGACCAGCCGCCCACGCCATCGAGGATGGCGATGTATTGGCGGCCGTCACTGCCCTTGTAGGTCACCGGTTGACCGATGAAGCCTGAGCCGGCGCGGAACTTCCATAAGAGTTCGCCGGTCTTTGCGCTCACCACCTTCAACCAGCGATCCATGGTGCCGTAGACGGCAATGTCACCCGCCGTCACCACTGTACCGCTCCACACGGGAAACTTTTCTTTGATGCTCCACACCTTCCTCTTTTCGACCGGATCCCAAGCCATAAACTCACCGCGATGCCCGCCGGGGCCGGCGTACATATCGACCGTCGCACCGACGAACGGCGTTCCGGCGATATAGCCGACCTCTGTCGTCTTGTAGTTCATGCAGAGATGCTGGTGCGGCACGTAAAGGAGCTTGGTGCGTGGAGACCAGGCACTCGGCTGCCAATCCTTGGCGCCCGGCGAAGCGGGACAAACGTTGCGCACGACCTTTTCGAGATCAGGTTTCATGTTGGGGTTGAGGACCGGCCTCCCCGTCTCGAGATCGATCTTCTTGATCGAGGTGACGGTGTCGTAAGGCTCCGCCGAGATAAGCTCGCCGGTCTTGCGGTCCATGACGTACATGTGACCGTTGCGGCCGATATGAACGAGCGTCTTGCGCTTATGGCCGTCAATCTCGAGGTCGAGCAGGACGTTCTCGTTGATCTCGTCATAGTCCCAAAGATCGTGGGGATTGACTTGATAGGCCCACTTGGCTTGGCCGGTGTCGGCGTCGCGGGCGAAGATCGTCGTGGTCCACAGATTGTCGCCCGGGCGCTGGTTCGAGTTCCAGGGGCCCGGATTGCCCGTGCCGTAATAGATCATGTTAAGCTTGGGGTCGTAGCTGACCCAGCCCCAAGGCGCGCCGCCGCCGATCTTCCAATGATCCGGCGGCCAGCTCGACACGCCGAGATCCTTCTCGTTCATTTGCTCGTACGGCGCTTTGAAGTCCTCACCGATCAAGACCTCGCTGTCCGGCCCCGTCGAATAGCCGCGCCAGGCGATCTCGCCGGTCTCCTGATCGAGCGCAGTCATCCAACCGCGCACGCCCATTTCGCCGCCGCTATTGCCGATGAAGATTTTTCCGGCTGCGGCGAGCGGCGCCATGGTGATGGTCTGGCCCGTGTTGATGTCGCCAAGCTCGGTATGCCAGACCTCTTTACCCGTCTTCGCATCGAGCGCGACCGCGTGGTTGTCCAGCGTGGCGATGAAGATTTTGCCGTGGTCGTAAGCGAGACCGCGGCTGACCACATCGCAGCACGCGACGCCGATCGCTGACGGATTGGGCTTCGGCTTATAGCTCCACTTCAAATCGCCGGTCGTCGCGTCCAGCGCGAAAACCTCATTCGGATAGGGCCCGATCACGTACATGACGTTGTCGATGACGAGCGGGGCCGCTTCCTGCCCTGCCACCGTACCGAGCGAGAACATCCAAGCCGCCTGCAGCTTGTTGACGTTTTTTGCGTTGATCTGATCTAGCGCGCTGTAGCGCGTGCTGGCGTAATTTTTCGCCGCCGTTGGCCATTGCGCCGGGTCTTTGCTCAAGCTCTCGATATCTGCGTCTTTCGACGCGCTGACCGTGTTGGCATCTTCATCGGATCCGTAGTGCGTTGTTTGGCCTTGCGGTTCGTCACCCGGCTTCTCGGTGAGCGCGTCACTTTCCTTTGTGCCTTCATCTGTCTCAGGCAACGCATCCTCGGCGTTGGCCGAAGACCTTACTTGGTCCGGATAAACCGGCTGGGGCTGACCAGCCAGGCCTTCTTGAGCGAAGGCGCCATTAGCCGTCAGCAGAGCCACTAGCGTTGCGGCGGCGAGGTAGGAAAGGCGGGGTACGAGCAGATCGGTGATCACGGTATGCCTCTTGAGAGATCTGTTATGGGGGATTGGGAGGGCCGCCCGGGTTTAGCGACTTGCGGATCTTCGTCACTTCCTCGGGCGTTACCTTGCCAAACTTGTTACCCCAGCTGGTTCTGACATAAGTCACGACTGCGGCAATCTCGTCGTCATCCAGCTGGCTGGCAAAGCTCGGCATGATGCCGCGGCCGAGAAGGACCTGGCCC
The DNA here is from genome assembly GCA_963793075.1 of uncultured Alphaproteobacteria bacterium. Classification (GTDB taxonomy): domain Bacteria; phylum Pseudomonadota; class Alphaproteobacteria; order Rhizobiales; family Methyloligellaceae; genus Methyloceanibacter. Next base: position 46,657 of record CAWBYO010000005.1, on the reverse strand, counting down.
ACGACATATTCGTCAGCGGAAAGCAGTTTATCGTTGCGGAAGTGCGGTCCCGCGCCGCCATAGCCGAACTCGCCGTGGCAGGCGTAGCAGCCGGCTTTCATATAGACGTGAGCGCCGCTCTCCGAAGCACTTGCCTTGTCGGCCGCAATCGCGAACGAGCTCAGGGACGCGAGGATTAGTAGGCACCAAAGCCAGCTTACACATTTTAGCGCCCGCCAACCCACGCCACGTCTCCTTCCGATCTCAATTCCGCCCATCTCCTCGCGAAGCGCCGAAGATTTTGCAGCGAGGGACGATTACATGCCCATTTCCGCCAAACCATCCGACGACCGATTTGTTCCGGCCTCGATTCGAATTGTGAGGACAAGAAGTCGCAGGCCGAAGAGCTATCGTAAAAGCAATGCGTATGATGAACGCGCGTCGATACTAACTATATCGATCCGATACCCTGACTGCGGGTTGGGTACGGTTTCGGACACGGGTCCGAATGAACCCGCCCTTTATCCTCCGCGTTTGTCCGGTAATGCGTTCCTGCAAACTTTTGGCAATCGGGACTGCTCATGATACCGGCGTGGCTTCACATGTTGGCAATCGGATCTTTGATCATAGGCGCGATCTGCGCCGCCTGGATTGCCGTAGACGAATTGCGCAATCCGCAACACATGTGGATCATGAATGTCGTCTGGCCGCTAACTGCCCTTTACGGCTTGTTCTTCGCGGTTGGGTTCTATTTTGCGTATGGCCGTCTCGCGACGCACAGAAAAGCGATGAGCGGCCAAGTAAGACAGGTGAAGAACTTCCGAGCAGAGAGCTCACGCCGTTCCCGATCAAGGTCGCCAAAGGCGCATTCCATTGCGGCAGTGGCTGCACTCTGGGCGACATTATCGCAGAATGGCTGGTGTTCTTCGTGCCGGCCATCGCGATCTGGTTCGGCTATCAAAGCCTGTTCGGCGAGAAGATGTTCGCCGTCTGGATCGTCGATTACATCTTCGCTTTCCTGCTTGGCGTCGCGTTTCAGTACTTCACCATCGTCCCAATGCGAAACCTGTCGTTCGGCGAAGGGCTCCGGACTTCGGTTAAAGCGGATACGCTTTCCCTGACGGCATGGCAGGTGGGCATGTATGGCTTCATGGCCTTCGCCCAGTTCTACCTCTTCCGGCGCCTTCTTGAAGTGAAGCTCGAAGTGCCGACGCCGGAGTTCTGGTTCATGATGCAAATCGCTATGATCGCCGGACTGGCCACCGCTTATCCGGTAAACTGGTGGCTCATCCGGCAAGGCATCAAGGAGGCGATGTGAGGCTATTCGCTGCGGTCGGCAATGCGGCGTCCGGATGCAGGGTCCCAGCGGGGATAGATCACGGCGCCGGAGCCGCCGTTGCCGGCATTGGGGACGGGGCGGCCGGCTTATCGAGCCTCGGCACTCCGTAGTCGGCGAGGATCGCATCGATTTCGGACTTGCGGTTGACGAGCGCCCTGTTGATTTCGTCAAGCAAAGCCCTGTCGGTTCTTCGAACGCCCATATTGGCGTCAAACGCCATGGGAAGACGGGGTCCGTCGATCTCCGGTTTGACAAAGGTGAGAATTAGGGGAACGCCCTCTCGCGTGGCAAAATAACCCGCCAAAGGTCCCCATACGATGGCGACGTCAATCTCCCCCGCAGCGACGGCCTTCATGATATTGGACGCCGGCGCCTCATCGCGATAATCCCCGTAGACCATGTAGCCCTTCACGTTGTCGATGACGCCGCGCCGCGCCAAGGCCTCGGACGGCGGCGGGTTCGAACCGTCCTCGCCCACAAGCTGAATGCCGATCTTCAGATCATGGAGAACAGGGTCGTCAAGCGAGGTCACGGCCGGACCGCCCCGACGCGAGACGAACATGAAGCCCGACCGGTAATACGGGCGGGTGGTCCGCAGCATCTCAATGCCGTTCGTTGTGCCTGTCACGAGGTCGCACTGGTCGTCGTTCAGTGTCTTCCGCAGGAAGCCTCGACGTTGCGCCCACCATGTGTAGCTGAGCGTGGCATTGAGCTCATCGGCGATGACCTGAGCTATCTTATTCTCGAAGCCCTCCCCTCGCTCATTGCTGAACGGCAAATTGTTGGGATCGGCGCACACTCTCAGGACGCGCGCCTGCGCGTGCGCAGTGAACATCATCAGTAACGCGGCGGCAATAATCGGTAGTCTGATGCTTCTCATGACGGAACCTGAAGCGGCGCAGCGGCCCTGGAGCGGATAGTCACTCTGGAGCTTCTGGTCAATGAGTTCATTACGAACTCTTGAAGCACGCCTTTCCGGGCGTGAAGAAGGAGCCATCATATCATCCTCGAACGGGACGATACCAATCATCTGGCATTGACCGTGAATGATGATGGGCATGGCCTGCCGGACGGATTTGATTTCGCGAATGGGAACAGCCTCGGCTGGGTATAATGAATAGTCTCGCGCTGCAATGAGGAGGTCAGTTGTCTTGAATCGAAGTCCAGGAGGGCGCTGTGGCTAACCTTGTCTTCCCTGCAGAGCGCGGCGACGTTAGTGCGATGATCGAGGGTAAGCTCCGAACTGAAGAGACCGTCAACCAACGCCCCGCCTCACCGACCATACCATTGACCAGCTGAAATCGCGAGCTTCCACACCTCTTCAGTACAGGCCGGCTGGTCAGCCCCATGTGACCATGAGTAAGGCGTCCTAACACAGCGCCTGCAGTACGGGGCGAGGTAAGAAATGAACAGCTACATCTGCCAATGCCCCAAATAGGGGCACTTGTCCGTACCGAGACCTCAGTCCTACGCGGCCTGCGGCGTGTTGGACGGACAACTCCAACACAGAATTCATAGACCTAACTGCCCCCCAAAGCATCGGGATGCTTTCGTTCCGCTGGCGCTAAGGGCTGAAAAGGAACGGCTTGGCCTCCAGAGAGTTGGGAGCGGATGATTGAATTTTCCCGGAGGCCCAGATGAGCAATCGTTCTCAAGCGGAGAATTTCCGGAACGAGGCGGAGGAAGCCGCACGCAAGGAGCGTGAGATCCAAAATAAGATTGATGTGTTGGACAGGCATAGGGTTGAGCAAGGAGGCGGCGACGGGCGCCATGCAAGCCGGCGCGTGCGTCTATCCGGAACCACCCCTGCCCCATCAGCACCTCTCGAAGCCGGGCGAGGAAAACGCTCTTGAACTTCAGCCGATGTATGAGGCCCCATACTACCAAGGGTCAGAAAAGCTCCTCGGCAAGGTAGCGCTGGTTACGGGTGGAGATTCCGGCATTGGCCGCGCCGTTAGCGTGCTCTTCGCGAGAGAAGGGGCCGACATTGCTGTGGCATATCTCGATGAACACGGCGATGCTGAGGAAACCAAACGTGCTATTCAGCAGGAAGGTCGCCGGTGCATCTTACTATCTGGCGACGTAGCGGATTTCGCCTTCTGTAGGAGCGCTGTCGAGGAGACCCTGGCGCAGTTCGGCAAACTGGACGTACTCGTTAACAACGCCGCGTTTCAGGAGCACGTCTATGACTTCGAGCAACTGACGAACGAACATTTCGACCGCACCATCAAGACAAACCTCTATGGCTATTTCTATATGGCCAAGGCGGCAGTGCCGCATTTGCCGAATGGCGGCGCGATCGTCATGACCGGATCTGTGACCGGGTTGCTCGGCAACAAAGATCTGCTCGATTATTCCATGACCAAGGGCGGTATCCACGCCTTCACGCGATCGCTCGCCACGCATCTCGTCGATCGTGGCATCCGGGTCAATGCAGTCGCGCCCGGCCCGGTGTGGACGCCTTTGAACCCAGCGGACAAATCGGCGGAGAAGATTGAACAATTCGGTGCCGATACGCCCATGAAAAGGCCTGCCCAACCGGAGGAAATCGCGCCGGCATTCGTGTTCCTGGCGGCGCCATCATGCTCAAGCTACATCACGGGGGAGATTTTGCCCATCATCGGCGGCTACGCCGGCGGTTAGCGGGATATGATTTGCAGGCTGAGCATCACTGGTCGATACCGCGCCGGAACTCCGCCGGGCCGATGTGCGGCAACTCAACCGCGCACACGGCGGGGGTTTGGCGAGGCCATGATGAGATTTCGGAACTCAAGGATGCACAACGGATGCTTCAGCTGCCCACTGCATTGAAGCGAGCCAGGGTCAATAGCAGACCGAAGTACTGCGAATGCGCAACCACGACTGCTAGTCCGCTGGCTGAGCAATAGATAGCGCGATGTTTCGCATCGGGATGCTTATTCTGGTGCCCTTAGCGCCGCTCTTGGAGTACGTGCTTAAGCCGCCTCCGGTCTGGATATTCGTCGCGGGTATTGCGGGAATAGCCGTCCTTGCGGAATGGATCCGCCTCACCACCGAGCAATTAGCATTACATACCGGGCCGAGAATCGGCGGCTTGCTCACCGTTAGCTTAGGAAGTCTCGCCGAGCTCATATTGGCCCTATTCATTTTGGCGCGCGGACACCCGGATGTGGTTCATGCCCAGATTACTGGCTCGATAATTGGAACGTGTCTGCTCGGGCTGGGGTTTGCGATTTTTTTTGGTGGCTTGACGCGAACTCGCCAGAACTTCAGCCAGCAACGAGCGGGACTACTGTCTAGTCTTCTCATCCTAGTTGTTATTGCGCTCCTCCTCCCCGCCGTTTTTGACTACACGGACCGAATCGTCAGGCAGGCTGACCGTGTCGGCGCCGCAGACGAATCACTGAGTCTGGTTGTCTCCTGTGTGCTTCTGCTGCTCTATGGCGGGAACCTTCTTTACACGCTCGTAACTCATCGCGACGTTTTCAGGAGCGAGGATCATCGGAGCGATCGGCCTGAGTGGTCGCTTTTAGTCTGCCTTTTTATTCTGGTAGCGGCTACCGCCGCCTCAGGGCTAGAAAGCGAACTAGTCTCAGGCGCGCTAACTAGCGCATCTCAGGCACTCCACCTAACACCACTTTTTGTGGGGGTTGTTCTTCTGGCACTGGTGGGGACGAGCGCCGACATTTTTTCCGCCGTGTGGTTTGCAACCCAGGACCGAATGGGTCTCGTCATGAGCATCTGCATCGGATCTGCCATTCAAATCGCTCTTGTTGTCGCTCCCCTACTGGTTATCTCGTCATGGCTTATGGGCCATCCGATGACGCTCGTGTTTAGCAATCCTGTCGATCTTTTTGCCATCGCCGGAACTGCCCTTATCGTCAATACGATAGCGAGCGACGGTGAGACCACCTGGTTCGAAGGTCTACTGCTCATCGGTGTCTATGTTGTGCTCGGAGCGGCCTACTTTTTCTCGTAGGCCGATATCAGGGAGGTTAAAATGGAGAGGCGCGCCGTCGTCGACTTCACGCGGGCATTCGCAGGAGCACTAATCTTTACCATCCCGATGATGATGACCATGGAGCTCTGGCAGCTGGGATTTATCGTCAGCCCCCTAAAGCTCGCACTCCTCTTTATCGTGATGCTTCCGCTCCTGACCGGACTGTCCTGGATTGGCGGGTTCGAACCGACTAGTGCACTCGGCGACGACATCATCGATGCGCTGGTTGCGGTTACAATCGCCGCCATCATGTCAGTCGCGATCCTCTTGCTGTTCGGGATCATCGAATGGGGGATGCCTCCTTCTGAGATAGTTGGCAAGCTGGCGCTTCAGACTTTTGCAGGAAGCTTCGGCGCCATTCTCGCGCGTAGCCAGCTAAGCGGGCAGGCGGAAAAATCAAAAAAGGAACGGCGCAGCTGGTACCCGGCCAGCCTGATCGTGATGTGCGCCGGTGCGCTGTTCCTGGGATTGAACATCGCCCCCACTGAGGAGGTAATCCTGCTTTCCTACAAGATGGACATTTGGCGCCTACTGCTACTGGTCGCGACGACGCTCGTACTCATGCACGCCTTTGTCTATTTTGTGGGCTTCCGTGGCGCGCCGGAACAGGTGCCTGGCGCAACATTTTTTTCGCAATTCGCCCGTTACACCGTCGTCGGCTACGCTCTCTCCCTTATTATCGGTCTCTACCTTCTTTGGTCGTTCGGTCGGACCGAAGGGACGAGCTTCGGCGAGACGGTTAGCGCGTGCATTGTACTTGGCTTTCCCAATGCCGTCGGCGCAGCGGCTTCACGCCTGATACTCTGAGGATCCAATGGCGAAACGGTCGCAGAACGCATTCAAGCCTCAATCGAGTTCGCCAGCAGAGTGGGTGGCGGCCGCGCTGGGTGCCATCATCGTGGTGGCCACGATAGCCTACCTGATTTATTTCGACATGGCGGCCGGGCCCGTCGGTCCGAGAATCTCGATCGTCGCGCAAAGCGTTGAACAGACTCGCGAAGGTTATCTCGTCACATTCAATGCGCGCAATTCAGGCCATGCAACAGCAGCTCGATTGAACGTCAAAGGAGAGCTTCTCGACGGTGAAAAAGTACTAGAGTTCGAGCGAAGTTACGTTTGATTACCTTCCCGCCTATTCATCACGAATGGGCAGCCTGCTTTTCACGCACGATCCGAGGATGGTCAAGCTTCACCTTCGTCCCGTCTCTTTCATCGAGCCGTAGAGGGGCAAGCTAGTAGTCATTCGTTGACGTGCTCGCAGTTGAACCGTGTTGCGGGGAGCAGGCCTAGCCAGATTGTTTTTCTGCTTCCTCCCCAGCTTCAACGATGTCCTTGCTAGTGAAGAGAATTTTCTTGAGTTCGGAGCGCCACACCGGCTTCTGCCAGACGACCGCGGTCGCCTTGGTCCGGTACGCCGGTCCGGTCCGAAATGTAGCGATGGAATCAGCGGATGAGGCCGAGGCGCCGTTCGCGGAGATATGGCATCGTGGAGCGCCTCCCTCAGAGATCGCTTTTGCTACCGAGCTTCGGTCCCCATGGTCCATGCTTAGAGCTGTTCTCGGGCGTACCGACCTTGCGTGTGCCGGGCTTGCGTTCTTCGGGAGGCTCTTCATCAGGTGCCTGCGTCGGGCCGGGCGGAGGCGGCGCCTGGAGCCATTCTAAAAACTTTCGCTTCCAACTGTCACTGCTGTTCATAGACGGGCAACGGCCCGGAAGCTTTTCCGTTCCTCAACAATCAAACTCTTGTCCGATGCTGTGGCCAGACGCGTACGCCGGTCATCGAGCGCTGCTTCGGCCGATATTTGGGTTCGCTTCTAGAGTTGCGCGTTTATGTGCCGCCATGTCTGAAAAATCACCCACAAAAAGGAGATTCCAGCGATGGTCGCGGCGATGATTAGGGCAATGGCTAGGGTTTGCCCGTCCATCTACTTAATCCCGGGTCCGTACAGGCCGGTAAGATTTTGCTTAAGGCCTGGCAGATGTGAATGTTCGGCTTCATGACGGGCAGAGAACCACCAAGAAGAGTAAGATTTAGTAATTCACGATTCTCGATCGGAACGACGCTTTTGGTTCCGCGGTGAGCCGTCAATGTCCTGACGGGAGCCTAATCCCAAACAAGGAGCGGAGAGGGCGTGGCTGCTCCCGCGTTGAGACTAGGCTCCCTGGATAACATTCCATGCGGTGTCAGGAACAGCGAGGGGTGCTTACGTCCCGAAACCACCTAATTAACTCGACAAAAGTTCACGAGGTTCCCATGAATCTTTGTACGGTCTCGGACGCTGCGCCACACGTCGCGTGACTTTATGCATTCGGAACTGAAGTCGTTCGGAAACAAGCGCCGCAGCCGGTTAAGCAGCTTCGGCAATCCGCCATCAGTCCGAGCCGGTGGATGTCGAGACCTTTGAAACGTACATCGGCTATTCTTCGAGTGGCTGACGTAGCCGCGACCACCATGCGGGGGGAGGCGCAATGCTCCCCGTGCCGCATGCCGAGAACAGCGCGCTGAGCGACGCCGGCCCTCGACTTCGCGACGGCAAGGACGACAACGCGCGTGCTCTATTTGGGCCAGTTCGGGGACGGCGTCACCGACAACGGCTTCAAAGGACACTTCGCCGGCGACTAGAAAGCCCCTCACGGGCTACACGTCCACTTTCAAGGTCTATTGAAGGCCAGGGGTCGGTACGTTCAGGTCAACCGACACTCGACTACGTGAGCGATTCTCCGAAAACCCCGATTTGGCATTCTCGAATGGCGAGGCTCCAGAGGCGCTCGCGCCAATCTTGTCGGCGATTTGAGGCTCCTTACCACCGCATTTGGGATGGCCGAAACCGGACTTGCTGCTTCCGTCCTCTCCAATGTCATAGATGATAGCGTCGTTATACTTGTTGGTGACGCCGGACGGCACGTCGGCCATGCCGAGCTTCTCGCGTACGCGCCACGCTATGTTGTGGTCCGCGCAAGAGGTGTCGCCGCTGACGCCAAGGGCGCCGACTAGCGTTCCTGAATCGTAAAGCGGAAGACCGCCGCCGAAGACGATCACACCCCCTGCGACTTTGCCCTGCATCGGGTCATCCACCGTTCCATAGGTCGTGGCCGCACCTTCATAGAGAAGCGTAGGATTGGGGGGATTGCTGGTGATGATTCCATAGAGGGCGCCGCCAGGGCGGCTCCCAGAATAGAGATTGGCAGTCGACATTGCGAAGTTGCTGAGACTGACACCGTTCGCGGTGAACGCCTTCTCCACCGCGACCGCGCGGCTCGCAGGCCATTGGTCGCCGACAATCGAGCCGCTATACGTGACTGCGCAGACAGTTCCGTCCCGGGCAACCACGGCCGCCCACTCATTGTTGTCGAAACCGCCATTGGTCGGCCCTCCTGACGGCTTGACGCTTTTTCGGAGAGCCTCTGTTAGCTGAGCGTGATCAACTACGCATGTTCCTGCGTACACATTGGACGCGATGCTCACAGTCAAAAGCGCGAGCGCAGAGCGAAGTACTCCTTCTTTCATGACTCTCTCCCGAAACACACGAAGCTCTAGAATCTGCCTGCGACCGCCTAATCGATCCCATTCCGAGATGGGCGCCCGATAGTCGGCTCGATCTGCAAACGATCGGCAGCGTTCTACGTTCCGCCGCTAGGCAGGGTGAAATTGGAAAGCTCAGATGGATGGGCCCATTTTTTAATACCTCGCCTTGAATTCGAGCGCGTCACGCGTCATCTTCCGGACACCTTCTCGCCCGACGGTTTCACTAAATACCACTCCCCGCCAAAGTCCTTTACGTCCTGACCGACCGGCCTGTCCGGACCGACATCCTTGGCATAGAGGTACAAGGGCCAGCCGTTATAGGTGACTTGCTCGGCGCCATCCTTGCGGCTCGTCGTTCCGGCCAACGAGCTTTCGGCGCCGTTGGTCTGCGGCCTCCCTTTGGTGAGCAAAGGCGGCCAAGCCTTAGCGCAGCGCTCGTAGCAGGTGCTTGCGTCCTTATCGTCCTTGGTAAAAAGGTAGAGGGGGTGGCCCGAAGAGTTGGTGAGAATTGTCCCATAGTCTGGGACGCTCTCGGTCTTCAAGGTTGCAGGACCGAACGCTGTATCTACGGCGGTCTCGCTGGCTGGTTTCTCGGCCATGGTCTGCTGCATGCCGCTATCCCGAACGCCTAGGTTGCTCCAGTACAGCGCCGCGACCACCATAATGGCGGTCACGATGGCGATCGGGATGGCCCATAGGTAGGCCACGCGCGATCCACGCTGCTCTTTGGTTCTCGAAAGATATTCTGCCATGATTGATCTCCTTCTTGACCCAGAACGCGGCGTCCGCATCGCGCGTTCCAGTCAGAGAAGATCAATGCGCCACGACGGCGGTTTCCGGCACTGCGTCAACCGCTTGTCGAGACTAGGCACGCCGTGACCCCGCTAGAATCTAATCGATTTCGGACTTGCGGCTGACGAGCGCCTGTTGATCTCACCCCACCACGTAAGGGCCAGGCACAATCTTTACATCTGAAAAGCCGTTGGTCCTCGAGCTCTGCTTGGTCTCTTTGCTTAGAGGCTGTGCATTCGACGCCCCCCCCCCGTTTGCACTGGGGGATGGTTCGGCCAGAGCAGGCCCCTTTGCGAGCCCTCTACCAAAATTGCGATACCAGATTGACGCGTGTTTCGTTGCGTCACTCTCCTGTGTTGGTGCTTCCTATGAAACCCAACAGGTCACGTTCTTCAATGCTAGAGCCAAGCTCCGATCGCGTATTAAATGGTCGCCCTACTTCACAACATGGCCAAGGGCAGCCGCACCGCGCACGAGAACTTGGATCTCTGCTCCAACACTTCGCGGTGGGGTCGATCGGGATTTTACTTTGGCGGGCTGCCGATCTCATAGGGCGCGAAAAGCGCCAGGCCCGGGCCATGGGCTAGTCAATTGATCACCGCGACGTCGGCGATCACCGGCAGATGATCAGAGAGACCATGGGCCTGCCGGTCAGTGTACATTTGGCGGACAGCGCTGCTGGGCCTGCAGTAGATGCGGTCCAAGCGCAGTAACGGAAGGAAACTGGGGAAAGTGCGAAACCGGCTGTGCCCAGGCAAGACTTTAGCCAGCACCGACTTCACTGAACCGGCTAGGAACCAGTCGTTGAAGTCGCCGAGCATGACCGTGGTCATGTCGGGCGCGCCGGCCAGGGCGACCAGCACTTGCGCCTGCCGCCGTCGCTCGCCGATGCCCAGTCCAAGATGAGTGGCGACTACGCGCAACGGGCCGGCCGAGGTTTTCAGTTCGGCTCGGATGGCGCGGCGCGGTTCGCGTTTGGGTGCAGAGATGTCGTGGATCTCGCTGCTGGTGATCGGGCTGGAGGTGATCAGCATCTGTCCATAGTGACCGTCCGCGGTAGTGATCGAATGTGCGGCAATGCCGTGCTTGCCGAGAGCGGCTTGCAGGAACGCAAAGGCGTCCACGCTCTCCGGCGGACGGCGGGAAATCGACTTCCTGTAGGGCGATGATGTCGGGATTCCAGCGGCGGATCAGGGCTACCACGGCGGCAACATCGAAGCCCGGGTGGAACCCGAGGGTACCGTGAATGTTCCAGGTCAAGAACCGGATGGTCAGCGCTTTCCCGCTCACGGCCCCTCCCCCCAGTACCTGGAGACCAGGGCCTGGAGGGCGAAAGAGAGCGCAATCCACGCCGCCACCGCCAGCGCCAGCCAGAGGAAGGATTCCAGGCTCGGCTCCAAGAACGTTTCAATGACCTGGTAGCCCAGTGCAGACAGGACGGCAATTCCGGGCAGCATGCCCAGCACCGTGCCAAGCACAAAATCGATCAACCGGATCTGGCTAGCGCCGGCGACCAAGTTAACGATACCAAATGGGGCGACCGGCACCAGGCGGACCATCACCACCGCAAGCACTCCCCTGTTGCGCACCTTGCGGCGTATGCGGTTAAGCCGCGGACCGAGCACGTCGGTCAGAGTGCTGCCGGCCAATCAGGGCACCGATGCCGAACGAAACGAGCGCGCTGAGGAGTGAGCCGACCGCAGCATAGGCGAAGCCGAGCCAGGGACCGAAGGCGGCGGCTGTGGCGGCAATCAGCACGATGACGGGAAACAGCAGCACACTGCTGCCGATGAAGGTCGCAAGCACCACCAGAGGACCCAAGGGCGCCGTGGCGACCGAACTCCAGTATGCCGCGTACCTGCTCGGGCCCCGCCAGTTTAGACAGCGGGGTTAAGTTCCAGGCCAGCGCTAGGGCAAGCAACACCAGCCCAGCGACGCTGACCTTAATCAAGTTGGATAGGCTGCGACGCGACGCGCGCGAGCCGAGAATGGTGCGAGCGAATTCCTCGGCGCCTATCGGCTGCTCCGGATCGGCGATACTTGCCAGATAGTCCGGCCATTCCTCGTCGCTGACCGGACCCTGATAGTCGATCGGCTGCAGCGAGTGGCCGTTCGCAGCCAGCCCGTCGGTGAGTGCGACGATTGAGGGATTCTCGGCCAGCGCCGCCCTCACCGACGTGACGCCGGTGCCGCAGTGATCACCGATCAGCCGGTTGCGTATTGAGACGATCGCTGCGCGATCATCGGCATCGCGCGCCTCGATAACTATGTCGCATTCGGTATCGGTGCCCATTGAGCGGTTGTTGAGATTTGCGGAGCCCACGCGCAGAAGGCGGTCATCTACGATCATCACCTTGGAATGAACCATGGTATTCGCGGTGTCGGCACCTTCGCGCACTACGGGGAAGAGCACGCGCACACGCTCGGTAATGTCGCGCTGCTGCAACACCTGCATGAAGCGGATGCGGCCGTTGCGCATGCAGCTCGCCTCGAGCCAGGAGGTGTGACTAGCGGGCGTGATGATCACCACCTCTAGCTGTGGGCGTTCGCGCAGCCGACTGGCGAGCGCCTCGGCGAGGGGGAGACATGTTAGAAATTGGTTCTCGATATAGATCACGTGGTCAGCCGCGGCTATCAAGTCACGGAACAGCAGTCCTACTTCGTGCACCGCCAGCTGATGCTCAAACGGCGGCTGCGTGCGCGCGATGCCAGCTTCGGTGTCGACAAAGTCCGGTCTAATATGTTCGGGCCAGGGATCACCGTCGGCCTCTGCCGGAGGAATGATCTCTTGCGCCGCGCAGTCCCAGCGCGCACGCGCCAGATCGGCAAGCGCATGCGCCGCGGCCCCGTCAACCAACAGCTGCACGTCATGGAACGCGCCGTCGGATTCGCCCGCCGGGTCCCGCCGTAGCGGATGATCGATGCGATGTTCCGACGTGTCCCAGCGTCGTGCGGTAATGTCGACACCACCTGTAAAGGCAATAGCATCGTCTACCACCACCAGCTTCTGGTGGTGCGATGAGCCGATCGGCACCGCATCATCGAGACAAAGCGTGATCCGTCGGGGTGTACCCCAACGCAGTGAGTAGACAGGAAACGGTTCTCGCTCTGCCGCATAGAGAACGGCGAAGTCCCACAGCAGCAGGTTGATCTCAAGCGCCGGCTTGGTTTCCACTAGCGCAGAGAGAAAGTCGGACAATGCCTCAGGGTAGCCGTCGTCGGTGTGGCCTTCCGGACCGACTAGACGGGTGCGGCTATGGATGTCCCATCCGATGATCAAGACCCTGCGCTCCGCCTTCAGCAGGGCCGCGCGGACGGCGCCGAAATAGCTGGCAGGGTCGATGAGGACCGCGACACGCGAGGTTTGCTCGATGCGCCAGACGTTTTCACGTGGGCGCAATATCCGCGTTGCCGACGAGGCATCTAACCGATTGGCTTTCACGTCATCTCCAGGGCGGCGATCGAAAAGCCGCGCGCTACAGTGCGGCAAATCTCTGAGCTCATATCCCAGCTCGACGAGTTACGGATGGCTTTGCGTCCGATGAACGCGTTAGCAACAGGTGGCGTGGAACCCAGTGCAGTCGGCTGTCAAACCAGCTTCCCAGAAGCGCTACATCGTGTTCTGAGTTTTGACTTGTCACTCAGCTGGAGGCGCATGGTTCATATCCAATGCTTTCAGGGACCAGAACTTCCGCAGCGTTTAATTATACACTGCAACGGATCATCCTCGCTTCTGTTCCGCGGTCACTCGAAAATTCAGAGTGCAAAGGCGCGATACCAGCCATCAAAGGCCTAACTATTCAGCGGCTCGCCCGCCGCGATGCCGCGCTTGGCCGAGGTGTCGCCGAGAAAGTCCCCAATGTAGAGCTGCCTTGTCAGAACGATCGATAAAGCGACAAGAGGCGTGGCGAGGGCAAGTCCGATGATGACGAATAGCGTGCCGATCACCGCCTGAGCGGACAGCGTCAGTGCGGGGGGCATGGCATCGCTGATCTCTGGATCATTGGTGTAGATAAGATTCAATGACCTGCACGCTGCCATCACGACACCGTTCCGCATTTGCCCTACACCACACGCTCGTCCGGGCCTGTTTGGGCGGAAGCGAAATTATTGTCCGAAACCGTGCAACGGGCGGCCCCCGCCCCTCCCGCACCTGCGAAACGATGTCTTTGTCGACAAAAATGTAAATCCTTTGCCCCACCGATGCGTTTTAGGCTGGACCGTCAAATACGTGTTGCGCCATGGAGTGGTTCCAATTGCCCAATATGGCGTGTGAGATCCCGAGACGCTGGCTGGCCTTGCGCTTGACATGCTCCTGAAAGAGCGTCGGCTAAGCCCATCATTCCGAGGCGGAACTAACCCTTCCCCAGAAGAACAGTCTAGAAACTATCGCAGCTACAGCCACGCTTGTAGCCATCACAGAAAGCGTTGCGGATATTGCCGCCATTGTGAAAATCCCCCGAGTTGTTCGATGACACTTAACTTGCGGTGAGCCCGGAACGGTTCCCTGACGCATCCTCCTGAAACCAACTTGGCTGATTTGAGTTTATTCTCAAGGCGGGGTTCTTCCCCATCCCGTCGTGGTTCCCCCCAAGCGGAACCCGAAGCCCCGGCATCCCCCCGTGTACGGGGCTTCTCTTTTGCTGACCCGGCCCTTGCTCCTGAACAGGCGGCGCAAGCTGTTGAGGTCGCCATTGCGGACGCAAGAAACGAAACCGGACGTCACACGTTTCCTTTGCTGAGCATGAAACGATGGAGAGCGATCATGACCGATGACAACCGCCAAAAAGGCGAAAAGATCGAGCGTAACGAGCGTTCGCAAAATCTTGGCCAGAAACAAGCCGAACGGGAGGAAACTGCGGACCGGAAGTTCGCGCATATGGGCGATAAGAAGAAACAGCACTCTGACGAACGGTCTAAAACAGCAGAATAAGTAGCCGTCTACGAGAGGCCATCGAGTTGCAGCATATCGAGGTTTGCTATGAACGATCCAATTGACGACGCGGTCGCTCGCAGGCAGCGTGAAAGCCACGGAGCGATGATGCTGGCAGGGGTGCTGATAACTTTACTACTGGTCGGCGTTGTGTTCGTCACCCTCCAAACCGCTCCGGTTCTCAAAGAGGTGGCGCCGACCGGAGCTCCTCTTAACCGAGACATCCCACGGGGGGAGTGACTTTTAGCGCTTTCTCTTCGCCTTGCTGGACATCGCGTGGCTCACCCTTTATTGCCTCACACCCCCCGTGATTGCTGCCCGGGCATGTCGAAGAAGCAACCTTCGCCCGAAATGAGGTAGCATCGTTGGACGCTAATCCACCTGGCTTTGACACGATCGATGTCGTGTGGAGACTCAGCGCTGCCGTGGCGGTTGGGCTGCTGATTGGCCTTAATCGGGACCTCACCGGCAAGCCGATAGGCATGCGCACTCTAGGGCTCGTTTCGCTTGGCGCTGCAATCGTTGCCGTCTCTACGGTACACTTCAGAGGCCTCGCCGGCCATCCGGATGCCTTGAGCCGGGTTGTGCAGGGTGTAATTCAGGGAATCATGGCAGGAATCGGTTTTATCGGGGCCGGCGTAATTTTGCGCGATCCGAAGGAAAAGACGGTCAAGGGGCTTACGACGGCCGCAACGGTATGGGTAACCGCAGCACTTGGGATCGCATGCGGACTTGCCGCTTGGCAGATCGTTGCGTTGTCGACAGTTCTAGTTTTCTTTCTGCTCGTAGGGGTGGCTTGGCTCCAACGCTTGTTCGGTAAGGATGACGAAGGCGGCTACAACTAGTGCCACGCGGCTGGCCATTTACTGAAGAAAACGACCTTCTCCTTCAGGTCGCCGGGCAGGAAGCCAAGGCGCTCGCCGGCCTCCACCGCGGGCCGCGAGAGCACGATGCGGTCCACCTTGCCGGCCTGCAGCATCGCAACCGCCTGCGCCACGGCGAGATAGGTCTTGCCGGTGCCGGCGGGGCCGACGCCGAACACCATCTCGTGCGAGGCCAGCGCCTCCATGTAGGCCGCCTGGCCAGGGCTGCGCGGCCCGACGGCGCCGCGGCGGGTGCGGATCGCCGGCACGTCGGACAGCGGCAGGCGCGGATCGATGTCGGCGTCCGCCAGCCGGATCGCTGCCTCGACCTCCGGCTCGCCCACGCTCTCGCCGCGTTCCAGCCGCCGCCACAGGCCCTGCAGCGCGTTCTGCGCCGCGTCCACCCGCGGCGCATCCCCGGCGATCGCGACCCGGTTGCCGCGACAGGACAGGCGCACGCCCAGCGCCTGCTCGATCCGGACCAGATGCCGGTCGTGATCGCCGAGCAGCAGCGGCAGCAGCGTGTTGTCGCTGAACTGCAGGGTGACGGCCTTGCCGCGCTGGCGGAGGCCGGCGGGACGCGCAGGCGAGGCGATGGCTGCGTCAAGCGCAGGCTCTCTCCTGGTCGAGGGTTCCACGACAGCGAATTTGGGTGAGTGCGGCGACGATTTGCACCGGACATTCCTGCGGCCGATCAGGTTAGCATGGTCCGGTAGCGTGCACCGGCTGAAGAAATGGTGACCGTCCGGCGATCTGGCCAGGGTGCCGGCCGGGGCCGGTGAACAGCACCGGCAGCGTCAGCCCGACGCAGCCGGCGTTGAACCGCGCCTGCTGCTCGCGCAGCAGCGCCTGCAACGCCTGCAGCCGGCGGTCCTTCTCCGCCTCCGGCACCTGGGCCGGCGCGCCGGCGGCGGGCGTGCCGGGGCGCGGCGAATACTTGAAGCTGTACGCCTGGGCGAAGCCGACGTCGCGCACCAGTGCCATCGTGGCCTCGAAAGTCCGCCTCGGTCTCGCCGGGATGGCCGACGATGAAGTCCGACGACAGCGCCAGGTCCGGGCGCGCGGCGCGCAGCCGCTCGACCAGCCGCAGGTAGTCGTCCGCGGTGTGCTTGCGGTTCATCGCGGCCAGGATGCGGTCGGAGCCCGACTGCACCGGCAGATGCAGGAACGGCATCAGCGCCGGCATGTCGCGGTGGGCGGCGATCAGCGTCGTCGTCCATGTCGCGCGGATGCGAGGTGGCGTAGCGCAGCCGCAGCAGGCCCGGCAGATCTCGGCCAGTTCGCGCAGCAGGCGGCCGAGGCCCCAGGTCGCGCCGTCCGGCGCCGCGCCGTGCCAGGCGTTGACGTTCTGGCCCGAGCAGCGTGATCTCGCGCGCGCCCTGCGCCACCAGACGCCGCGCCTCGGCCAGCACCGCGGCGGCCGGGCGGCTCTGTTCGGCGCCGCGCGTGTAGGGCACGACGCAGAAGCTGCAGAACTTGTCGCAGCCTTCCTGGATGGTCAGGAACGCGGTGACGCCCTGCGGCGCCGCCGCGTCGGGCAGGAAGTCGAACTTGTCCTCGGCCGGGAAATCGGTCTCGATCACCGCGCCGCCGGCGCGCGCGGCGCGCGCCACCATCTCCGGCAGCCGGTGATAGGTCTGCGGCCCGAGCACGATGTCCACGTAGGGCGCGCGGGCCAGGATCTCGGCGCCCTCGGCCTGCGCCACGCAGCCGGCGACGGCCAGGATCATGCGCCCGCCGTCCGCCGCGCGCCGCTCCTTCAGCCGGCGCAGCCGGCCGAGTTCGGAGAACACCTTCTCGGCCGCCTTGTCGCGGATGTGGCAGGTGTTGAGGATCACCATGTCGGCGCCGTCCGGCGTCGGCGACGGGCGCGTAGCCCAGCGGCGCCAGCACGTCGGCCATCCGCGCGCTGTCGTACACGTTCATCTGGCAGCCCCAGGTGATGACGTGCAGCGCCACGCACCTGCCGCGCATGGGCGCGGAGCTTTCGTCGGGCTGCTGGTCGGGTCAAGCGCGGCAGCGCGGGTACGCTCCTGGGTCAGGCAGCAGTCTGGCAGGAAATCCCGTCATCCTGTCAACCATTGTGTTGGCGTCGGCAAGCAGGGTTTCACACGGAGTTTGCGGAGGACGGCGGAGGGCCGCAGAGAAGGAAATATGGCGCTTCGCGCGGAGCATCCTTTTCCTTCCCCGTGCCCCTCCGCCTTCCTCCGCTAACTCCGCGTGAAACCTGCTTGCCGACGCGGCCATGCTTTTCAAGCAGCATATGCCGGTTCCACGACAACGTCCCCCGCATCCTTCGGGTCCGCCACCGGCCGGTTCTGCCGCAGCGTCGACGCGCCGTCGGCCACCACCCGCCACACCGCCTGCGACAGCGCCTTGCGGCTGGCGAACCGTGCCGGATCCAGCGGCGGATGCAGCAGGACGGTGACCCGCAGCCCGCGATACTGGGCGAAGCGCCAGAAATGCGACGCCAGGTCCATGTCGCCGTACCAGGCGAACACCGGCCGGCTCGCCCGCCCGGTCGGCAAGCCCGCCCAGCCGGTCGTAGACCACCGAGACCGGCTGGATCAGCGGCGGATCCGCGCCCTCGGCGATGGCGAAGAACGAGCTGCGGAACGGCATCACACGCGAGCCGTCCGAGGTGGTGCCCTCCGGGAACAGCAGCAGGTTGTCGCCGGCGGCCAGCCGCTCGCGCATCACGTCGCGCTCGCGTCCGGTGGCGTGCCGCTGGCGGGAGACGAACACGGTCCGCCCGAGCCGGGCGATGGTGCCGACGACCGGCCAGCCCGCCACCTCGTCCTTGGAGACGAAGCAGGCGTCGAGCTGGCCGCCAAGCACCGGGATATCGAGCCAGGACGAATGATTGGAGACGAACACCACCGGCCGGCTCGCCGGTTCGGCTGACGGTGCTGCCGATCACCCGCACCTGAAGCCCGAGCAGGCCGGCAGACCGCGGACCAGTAGAATCGCGGCGAACACCACCTTGGCGCGGCCCGGCAGCAGCAGGCAGACCGTCTGCACCAGCATGCAGGCAGCGTCCACAGCAGCACACCGCCACCGCGGCGCACGACGCGCAGCGGGCGCAGCACGCCCGATCCGCCGTCGCCGGCTGGCGCGAACATCGGCGTATCTGCGGCACGCGTGCGTGGCGCCAGCACCAGGCGGCGGGCGGTGAGCTCGACGTGGACGACGGGAGGTTTCCCTCATGACTGGCACCGGATAGCTCGCTCACTGTTTCCTAACAATGGCGCAACCGTGACACTTGGGGGAACACCGCACGCGGTTACCGTGTGCGCCATGCGCCGCGTGCTCGTCCTCGGCATCGTTGCCGCACTCCTGCTGCGGCCCGGACCATGGCGATCGGGGGCCGATCCGCAGCCCTATGACGGTCACCCTGAAGCCCACCGGCAATGCCGCGCTGGACAGCGCGCTGCACGACACCTCGCAGCTTGATCTCGCTGCGCGAGAAGGCGCCGGTCGGCCCATTTGCGCTGGTGACCCGGGCGCGCAGGATGTCGGACCGGTTCGAGCACGGCGCTGCAGAGCTTCGGCTACTACAAGGGAACCGTCGACCTGACGATCGCCGGCCATCCGCTGGATCACGCCGACCTGCCCGATCTGCTGGACCACGCGCCGGCCAAGCCGCCGGTTCCGGTGGTGGCGAGCTTCGAGCCGGGACCGCTGTTCCACCTCGGCCAGGTCGCGCGTCCAGGGCGATGTCCGCCGACGCCACGCGGCAGAGCTGGGCCTGGCACCTGGCGCGCCGGCGGTCGCCGCCGACGTGCTGGCGGCGCAGCAGCGGCTGCTGGCAGCGATTCGCGACGCAGGGCATCCGCTCGCGAAGGTCGATCTGCCGCCGGTCACCCTGCGTGCCGGCACGAGAACCTGCTCGATGTGACCTTCGATGTCAGCAGCCGGGCCGCACGCGGACATCGGCCCGATCACGCATCACGGGCCTGAAGACGGTGAACGAGGACTTGTCCGCCGGCGCCTGCTGCTGCACCAGCGGCGAGCCATTCAGCCCGGCCACGATCGAGGCGGCGCGCGCACGACCTGGCAGTCGTCGGCGTGTTCTCGGTGGTGCGCGTCGAGCCGGCGGACCAGCTTGATCCGCAGGGCACCATCCCGATCACCGTCGACGTCACCGAGCGGCCGCTGCACGCGGTTGAACTCGGCGCAGCCTATTCGACCGATCTCGGCATCAACCTGACCGCCGGCTGGCACGACCGGAACCTGTTCGGCAATGCCGAGCAGCTCAACATCACGGCGGCGATGCAACTTGGGCGGCAATGCCGTGCAAAAGCCCGGCTACAATTTCGGCATCCAGTTCATCAAGCCGGACTTCCTGGCGCGCGATCAGTCGCTGCGAGATCGATCTCGACGCGGTGAAGCAGAGCCTGGAGGCGTACGACCAGCGCGCGCTGCTGCAGAAGATCGAGATCAACCGCAAGCTGTCGGAGCATTGGACCGTCGGCGTCGGTCTGAGCGGTGAGCAGGAGGAGATCAGCCAGGAGGGCGTGCGACAAAAACTACAACCTGGTGGGCGTGCCGCTGTCGGTGAAATTCGACAACACGAACAGCCTGCTGGATCCAACCACGCGGCTTTCGCGCGGCGCTGCTGCTGACGCCGACCCAGTCGCTGGGCACGCCGAGCGCGACCTTCATCGATCGCGCAGCTCTCCGGTTCGACCTATTTCGACCTGAGCGGCAGCGGACGCAGCGTGCTGGCGCTGCGCGGCCTGGTCGGCAAGGCGTTCGGCGCGGAGTCAGTTCGCCCTGCCGCCCGACCAGCGCTTCTATGCCGGCGGTTCGGCCACGGTGCGCGGCTATCGCTACCAGTCGGTCGGGCCGCAGTTTCCCGGACGGCAACCCGACCGGCGGCACGGCGGTCAGCGCCGGGCTCGATCGAGTTGCGCCAGCGCATTCTGGAGCACTACGGCGTCGTCGGGTTCGTCGATGCCGGCCAGGTCACGGCCAACGGCGCGCCGTTCACCTGCAACTGGCGCGTCGGCGCGGGCATCGGCGCCCGCTACTACACCTCGATCGGCCCAATCCGCCTGGATGTCGCGGTGCCATTGAACAGGCAGCCCCACGGCGACGCTTTCGAGCTGTACATCGGCATCGGGCAGGCGTTCTGATGCGGCGCGCGGCGAAGTGGCTGGGTCGGGATCGTGGCGGGGATCATCGGCATCCCGTTGCTGCTGATCGGGTTGGTTTTCGCTGGCCGCCAACACCGACGTCGGGCAGCGTGCGATCGAGAGCATGACGCCGCGACTGACCGGCGACACGGTCCGCCTCGCCGGCCTGTCGGGCCGCTTCCCGGACGCGCTGCGGGTTGGCCACGTCGCGTTGCGCGACCCGCACGGCGACTACGCGACGATCAGCGGTTCGCACTCGACTGGTCGCCGCTGGAGCTGCTGCATGGGCGCGTCGTCATCGACCGCCTGGCGGCGGACGATGTCGACGTGATGCGCATGCCTGGGGTCAGTCCTCCGGTGGCGTTCGAGCCTTCCGGTGCCTGTGACCGTGCGACGGCTGGAGGTCGCACCGGCTGGAAGTTGGCGCCGCCGTGGCAGGGACCGCTGCTGCCGTCGCCGCGTCGCGGGTCGGGCGAGATCGACCAGCCTGGCCGATTTCCATGTCGCGCTGGACGTCCATCAGCTCGGCGGAGTCCGGCCGCTACACGGTGGACGCGACCAGCGATGCGAACACGATCCAGGCCACGCTGCACGCGAGCGAACCGGCCCGTGGCATGGTCGCGGGCATCGCCGGCCTGCCCGATGTCGGCGCGATCACATTCGACGGACGGTGCAGGGACCGCGCGACGCGTTGGCCACGCATGTCACGCTGGCGGCCGGTCCGTTGCACGCCACGGCCGGCGGCACGCTCGACCTCGTGCACGCAGGCGGCCGACCTGATGGTGTCGGCACAGGCGCCGGCGATGCAGCCGCGGCCGGATGTGGCCTGGCAGTCGGTGTCGCTCGACGCCCATGTGCACTGGGCCTTTCACCCGGCCGACGCGACCGGCCGCGCTGCAGCATCGACGCCCTGAACGTCGCCGGCGCCGGCATCCAGTCGGCATCACCGCCGATATCGCCGGCAACGCCGGCGCGCTGCAGCTGACGGGCAGGTCGCGGGGCTGCGCGTGCCGCGACCGAACCCCGACCTGCTCGCCAGCGAGCCGCTGGTCGATCCAGGCCGATGCCACGCTGGATGAGCCGGATCGGCCGGTCCATGTCACGCTGCGGCACCAGCTGTTCAGCCGCCGATGCCGACGCGCACACCGGCGAGCCAGCGCAGCCTCGATGCCACGCTGCAACTTGCCGACCTTGCGCCGTTTGCCGCGATGGACAGGTGGCAGCTGCAGGGCGCGCTGACGCTGGCGCTGCATGCGGCGACTGCAGGGCGACACCACGACGGTCAATGCCGATGGCACTGTCGGGGTGACCGGCGGGCATGGAACAGGCGCGTGCGCTGGTCGGCGACGACGGCCGGCTTCAATTCGCCGCGACGCTGCACGGCGACGTCGACCCTGTCGCAGCTGCAGTTCACCGGCCAGGCGCGGTCGCTGTCCGCCAACGGCACGGTCGCGGCGAACCAGGTCGCTCTGGCTTGGCGCTGGCGGTCAACGATCTCGCCGCCGCGGAGCCGGCCTGGGCGGCAGTTCCAGGCGACGGGCAAGGTGAGCGGCACGCACCGACGATCTGCATCCTGACCGCGGACATCGACGGCGGCGTGGCGGCACAGGGCATGTCGTCGGGCGCGCTCACTGCGCATATCGAGGCGACCGGCCTGCCGAACATCGCCGAGCGGTCAGATCACGGCGCAGGGTTCGCTGCTCGATGCGCCGGTCGATGTCGCGATGGCCATGCGGCGCCAGAGCGACGGGCTGGCGATCGACATCCAGCGCGCGGCCTGGAAGAGCCTGCAAGCGGGCGGCGCACTGGAATTGCCGACCGCGACCATGGTGCCCGCTCGGCAAACGTGCATGCTGGCGATGACGCGGCTGGCCGATCTTGCGCCGCTGGTCGGGCAGCCGATCGCCGGCAGCGCGCAGGCGCGCTCGATGCACCGCGGAAGCGCATCTGACGGCGCGGTCGAGGCGCAGCCGTGCTCGGACGCCACGGCAGTCGCGCTCGATTGGTCGCCGAGTGGCAGCCGCAGTCGCATCCGGTGCTGGAGCGCGCTGGACGGCGGCATCGCGGCGACGCGTGAGCGCCGCCGATGACGCTCGACGTCAAGCTCGCGGCGACGCTGCCCGATCTGCCGGCGCGCCGGCACGGCTGATCGCGGCCGCCACGCGTCGATGCCGCCGCGCAGACCGTCAGCGTCGCTTCGCTGCAAGGCGACTGGCGGCAGCAGCGCTGCGACTGCTGGCGCCGGTGCGCGATCGGCTTCGCCGATGGCGATCGCGATCGACCGGCTGCGGCTGGGCCTGCGACAGGCGATGCTGGAGGTCGCCGGCCACGCCGGCACGACGCTCGATCTGACGGCCTCGCTGCGCAACCTGCCGGCCGACATCGCGGCCATGATTGCGCCGGACTATGCCGCGGACGGCACGATGCAGGCCGAGGCGCGGATCACCGGCACCGCGGCGCGGCCGGACCGGCACGGTGCACCTTGACGGCGACCGGCCTGCGGCTCCGCAGCGGCCCGGGCCGGCCATCCCGCCGGCCACCATCACCGCGGATGCGACGCTGAACGGCACGCGACGCGCGGATCGATGCCCGGGTCACGGCGGGCAGTTCGCGCCTGACGCTGACCGGCCGCGCGCCGCTGGCGCGGCGGGCTCGCTGGACCTGCGGGCCGGCGGGATCGCTGGATCTCGCCATGCTCGACCCGATCCTGGCCGCGCGGTGGCCGGCGTGTGCCGGCAAGGTGACGCTGGACGCGACGATCACCGGCACCGTCGCCGCGCCGCCGTCGCCGGCACCGCGCAGCTCACCGGCGGCGAGGTGCAGGACTACAGCGCAGGCTCCATCTGCCGACATCGCCGCGCGCGTTCAGGGCAGGGCGAGACACTGCGCATCACGCAGTTCAGCGCCAAGGCCGGCGCAGGGACCATCGGCGGCAGCCGGCAGCGTCGGGGTGATGGCGCCGGCGATGCCGGTGGACCTGACCTTCACCGCGCGCAACGCCAAGCCGCTGGCGAGCGACCTGATCACCGCGTCGATGGACGCCGACCTGACGGTGCGCGGCGAGGCGCTGGGCCAGCTCGCCGTCGGCGGCTCGGTGCAGGTGCTGCGTGCCGACATCCAGATCCCGGAGCGGATGCCGGCGAGCGATCGCCGTGCTGCCGGTGCGCCAGCCGGGTGCGAAGCCGCCGCCTCCCGCCGCCGCGCGCCGCGGTCATCGGCCTGGACCTCGACGATGGATGCGCCGCAGCAGATCTTCGTGCGCGGCCGCGGCCTGGATGCGGACTTCGGCGGGAAACTGCGGTCAGCGGCACCGTCGGCGCCCCGCAGCACCGAGGGCGGCGTTCGAGCTGCGGCGTGGGCGCTTCAGCCTGGCCGGCCGGACGCTCGACTTCACCGAGGGCAGCATCGGCTTCAACGGCGGCAGCATCACCGATCCGGCGCTGCACTTGGTGGCCACCAGCACCAGCGGCAACGTCACCGCGACGCTGACCATCGGCGGGCACCGCGCAGAACCCGAAGATCACGCTGAGCAGCGTGCCCGCCGCTGCCGCAGGACGAGATCCTGGCGCAGCTGCTGTTCGGCACCGGCAGCGGCATCGCTCGGCGCGCTCGAGGTGGCTCAGATCGCCGCCGGCCTCGCGACGCTGACCGGCGCCGGGGGCGGTGTCGGCGATCCGCTGGCCAACCTGCGGCAAGGCGCTGGGGCTGGACCGGCTGTCGGTCGGCAGCAGCGCCAACGGCAGCCCGACGTGCAGGCCGGCCGCTATATCGCGCCGGGCGTCTATCTCGGCGCCAAGCAGAGCGCGTCGGGCGGCGGCACGCAGGCCACTGTGCAGATCGATATCGCCAAGGGGCTGAAGCTGGAGACCACCACGGGCACCGGCGGCGGCATCCGCGACCGGCGCCGCGGCGACAACGGCTCCAGCGTCGGGCTGACCTACCAGTTCGAATATTGAAGCTGGCTGACGTGATCGCCTCCGCATATATCGACAGGCGTCGCACGGCGGAACGTGGTCGATGCAGTCGATCGAGACGATGCTTCGAAAGGTGCCGGGCTTCGCCCAGCTGGACGGCGAGTCGCTGGAGCATGTGGCCGCGGCCGGCGATCTGGCCGAGGCGGATGCCGGCGACGTGCTGTTCCGGGAGGGCAGCCTGCCGGAGTCGCTCTACGTCCTGCTGGACGGCCGGGTCAGCCTGACCGGCACGGCGGCCGATGCATCGAGCACGGTGATCGACATTCTGGGGCCGGCCAGCAGTTTCGTGCTGGCCAACGTGCTGACCGACGAACCCTACCTGATGGGCGCGCAGGCGGTGTCGCAGCTCGCTGCTGGTGCGGATCGCGGCCGAGCCGATGCGGCAGGTGGTGGCGGCGCAGCCGGCGGCCGCGATGGCGATGATGCGCGCGATGTCGGCCGAACTCGCCAACATGACGCGCCAGGTGGTGGACCTGAAGGTGCGCGTCGCGGCGCAGCGGCTGGGCACCTATCTGCTGAGCCAGGTGAAGGACCCGACCGCGACGCGAGCCGAGTTCCGGCTGCCGGTGAGCCAAGGGCCTGCTGGCGCCCTGGCTGGGCTGCCGCGCCGAGAACCTGTCGCGCGCCTTCATGGCGCTGCGCGCCTACGGCGTGGAGACGCATGGCTCGCGCGTGCTGCTGCACGATGTCGCGCGCCTGCGGGCCTATGCCGGCGCGTCGCCGAGCCGCGCCGCCGGCGCAGCGCAGCCAGCCGGTCGAGAAGGTGTTCGGCGACGCGTTCCGGCTGCGTCCGGCCGCGAGCGACGAGCCTGACCGTACGGCGAGCGCATGATCGACGCGTTCGCCGATGACGGTCGCCTGGAGCGGGTCGCTGGCCGAGGCGGTCATCTACCTGCTGTGTGTGGCGACCAGCCTGCTGTGCGCCTATCTGCTGGCGCGCGCCTATCGGCGCGGGCGGAGCAAGCTGCTGATCTGGAGCTCGATCTGCTTCGCGCTGCTGGCGCTGAACAACCTGGTGCTGGCAGTCGATGTCCTGCTGCTGCCGGACAATGACCTGGCGCTGCTGCGGCTGGTCACGGCACTGCTTGCGGTCAGCGTGCTGCTGTTCGGCTTCATCTGGGAAGTCCGATGAGCGAGTCACGCGGCTCATCCTCGTTCTTCTGGCCGGCATGGTGACGGCCGGGTTCCTCGCCTGCGGGCTGTTCTTCGCGCGGTTCTGGCGCGCAGCCGCGACGTTCTGTTCCTGGCCTTTGCGGCCGCGTTCTGGCTGCTGGCGCTGAACGCGGCGCTGGTGGCGCTGCTGCCGGAGCCGGACGAGCAGCGAAGCTGGTTCTATCTGCTGCGCGTCGCGGCATTCCTGCTGATCGCCGTCGCCATCGTGCGCAAGAACGCCGGCGAGCCGGAGGAGGATTAGGCTGCGCGCGTCCTGGCCTCGATGCGGTCCCAGATCATCGCCTCGATGCTGATGCCGTCGAAGCGGTCGATCTCCTGGATGCCGGTGGGCGAGGTGACGTTGATCTCGGTCAGCCAGTCGCCGATCACGTCGATGCCGACGAAGATCATGCCCTGCTCGCGCAGCGTCGGGCCGATCGCGGCGCAGATCTCGCGGTCGCGCGCGGTCAGCGTGCATCTTCTCCGGCCGGCCGCCGACATGCATGTTGGAGCGCGCCTCGCCTGCCGCCGGCACGCGGTTGACCGCGCCCACCGGCTCGCCGTCGACCAGGATGATGCGCTTGTCGCCCTGCCGCACCGCCGGCTCGTAGCGCTGGAACATCAGCGGCTCGCGCGAGCGGGCGAAGTGCATCTCCAGCAGCGCGGCGAGGTTCTCGTCGTCCGGCTTGATGCGGAACACGCCGGCGCCGCCGTTGCCGAACAGCGGCTTGACGATGATGTCGCTTGTGTTCGGGCGGAAGGCGCGGATCGCCTCGAGGTCCCAGGTGATCATGGTCGGCGGCATCAGCTCGGGGAAGTGGGTGACCAGCAGCTTCTCCGGCGCGTTGCGCACCGCGGCGGGGTCGTTCACCACCAGCGTCTTCGGGTGGATGTGCTCCAGCAGGTGGGTGGCGGTGATGTAGGCCATGTCGAAGGGCGGGTCCTGGCGCATCAGCACCACGTCCATGCGTGGCGAGATCGAGCAGCGCCGCCGTCGCCGAACGCGTAGTGGGCGCCGCGCTTGCGCTCGACCGTGACCGGACGGGCGCGGGCGAGCAGGCGCTCCTCGCGGCGTTCGCCCTGGCGCCTGACGCCTTCGCGCAGCGCCAGGTGGCGCACCTCGTAGTGCCACAGCGCGTGGCCGCGCGCCTGCGCCTCCAGCATCAGGGCGAAGGTGGAGTCGGCGTCGATGTTGATCGATCTCGATCGGGTCCATCTGGACCGCGACCTTCAGGGCACGTGCCATGGGCGGCTCCCGGCTGGGTGCTGGCGCGACTGTCTATGGGGAGACGAGGCCGAAGGCCAGAGGCGAGCCCTCGCGCCGCGGCGGGCTACCCCTTCACGCCACCCATGGTCAGCCCCGCCACCATGTAGCGGCGCAGCGCGTAATACACCGCGATCGGCGGCAGCGAAAACACGATGGCGACGGCCATCAGATAGCTCCACGGCGCCTCGTCGCTGTCGAAGAACTGGTTGATCGCCGCCGCCACGGTCATGCTGCGCGGCGACGTCAGCAGCAGGTACTGGTACAGATACTCGTTCCAGGCCAGCAGCAGCGCATAGGTCGCCGACCGCGGCCAGCGCCGGCGCCATCAGCGGCAGATAGATACGCAGATACACCTGCAGCGGCGTCGCGCCATCCACCCGCGCCGCCTCGTCCAGCTCCAGCGGGATCAGCTTGCCGTACTGGTGGAAGATCAGGATCGCGTAGGGCGTGGCGAACGTCACCTCGGCCGCGATGACCGACCAGAGGTTGTCGGTCAGCCCGTAGATGCTCATCAGCCGGGTGAACGGGATCACCAGGAACGCTGCCGGCACGGCGTAGGTGAGCAGCGACGACATTGCCGATCAGCCAGGCCTTGCGCAGCCGCATGCGCCCCATCGCGAAGCTGGCGAGCGAGCCGATGACCACCGTCAGCACCATCGTCGCCAAGCCGATGTAGATGCTGTTGCCGAACTGGTGCCAGAAATCCTCGAGGTACCAGTAGTCCTCCGGTCAGATCAGCCGGAAGCCCTCGAACGTCGGGATCGGTCGGGCAGACCGTGCCGGTGAACTCGTCGCCGTCCTCGCTGAGCGCGATCAGCACCATGTTGTAGACCGGCAGCAGCGTCCAGAACAGCACGCAGCACGCCGACGACGATGGCTGCCGACGTTGGCCGAGGCATCCGGCGCAGCCGGCAGCGCGACCGGCGGACCGCCGGCCGCGACGCGTCAGGGCGAGGCTCATAGCTGCACCTCCGTCGCCTGCAGCCGGCGCATCAGCAGGATGCGCGAGCGGGATCAGCACCGGCAGCGCCGACATCACCGCCGCCACGCCGAGTTCCGGATAGCCCCAGTCGAACGCCATGCGGAAGCCGTACGTCGCCAGCACCTCGGTCAGCAGCGCGGGCGCGCCGCTGGAGACGAAATACGCCGTGGTGAAGTCGCCGACCGTCCACAGCGTGGAGAGCAGGGTGCTGACCAGATAGAGGTTCGCCAGCAGCGGGAACGTCACGAAGGTGAAGCGGCGCAGCCCGGTGGCGCCGTCCACCGCGGCCGCTTCGTAGATGTCCTGCGGGATCGCCATCCGCCCGGCCAGGAACACCAGGGTCCAGAACGGCATCCACTTCCAGATATAGGCGAGGATGTTGGCGCCCAGCGCGAGCCAGTAGGAATTGAACCAGATCGGGCCGTCGATGCCGAACAGCATCTCCAGCGCGCTGTTCAGGAAGCCGCCATAGCCGATGAACATCCAGTGGAGCGACAGAAAGGCGGGCAGCGCCGGCAGCGCCCAGGGCAGCATGATAAGCACCAGCAGCGCCCTGATCCACCGGCTGCGCTGCATGAAGAAGCCGGACAGCAGGAACGCCAGGAACATCTTCAGGTTCACGCCGACGCCGACCAGCAGCAGTGTGTTGAGCGACGGTCGTGAGGTAGTGCGGGTCGTCGAACAACGTCGCGTAGAGCGCCGGATCGCTGCCCAGCCACAGCCCGTACACCACGGGATAGACGCGAAGCAGGAACACTGCCGCGTAGGGAACAAGAAGGCGATCGCCCAGGCGATATCCGAGCCCGCGGGCCACCGGCCAGGGCGGGCGCCACGACGGCGCGCCGGCATCAACCGGCCGATCGCAAGGGCCTGCTGCGTGCTGCTCATCGTTGCCTCCCTGGGCCGCTCACCTGTCATCGCGTGTTGGTCCCTGCGCTGCGCTACATGATCATTTGGCGCTGTTCCGCGCCTTGCGCTGCAAGTGTAGCTAAAAGGCCCGGCAACAAGCTCGGCCGAGCACGAAATCGACCCATGCAGCCGTGTCCGCCACGGGATTGGATGACAGCTCGGCAACCGACGACCGGCGTCCAGAATGACGTGCTCACAGTTGCACGCTCGATTTGCGCAGCCTGTAGATCAGCACTGCCACGACCGGGATCAACAGCGGCAGCGCCGACAGCACCGCGGCGACGCCAAGCGGCGGGTTGGCCTAGCGTGAAGGCATAACGGATGCCGATGGTGGCCAGAACCTCGGTGGACATCGCCGGCCCGCCGCCCGAGATGAAATTCACCGCATTGAATTCGCCCAGTGTCCAGATCGTCGAGAGCAACGTGCAGACGATATAGAGATTGGCCATCAGTGGAAACGTGATATGGCGGAACCGGTGCAGACGACTGGCGCCGTCCACCTCGGCCGCCTCGTAGAGTTCCTGCGGGATCGCCATCCGCCCGGCCAGGAAGATCACCGTCCAGAACGGCAGCTGCTTCCAGATCGTGGCGGCGATGTTCGCACCCATCGCGAGCCAGCGGTCGATCAGCCAGATCGGCCCGTCGATGTCGAACAGCTCGAAAAGGGCGCTGTTGAGGAATCCCCAGTGGCCATTCAGCATCCAGTGGATCGACATGAACGCCGGCAGCGCCGGCGTCGCCCAGGGCAGGATGAAGATCACCAGCAGCGCCTTGATCCACCACCGCTTGCGCATGAAGAAGCCCGACAGCAGGAAGGCCAGGGCCATCTTCAGGTTCACGCCGACGCCGACATAGATCAGCGTGTTCACCACCGCGGTCAGATAGATCGGGCTGTCGAACAGATCGGCATACAGCGCCGGCCGGCTGCCCAGCCAGATTCCGTAGACAATGGGATACAGCACAAACGCCAGGAAGATCGCCGCGTAGGGCACGGCGAACGCGATCGCCCAGAGCGAACTCCGGATCGCGGCGCCGGGCAGGGCCGACGCCGCGTAGCCGGCGTGAATGGTCCGCGCCGCGATCGCCTGTGCGTGAGGCTCATGCACGACGCCTGCTGCGTGCCGCTCATCGCGAGCGCCGACGGCCGCCTCGCTCGGGCCAGTTATCCCTTGACGCCACCCATGGTCAGACCAGCCGCCATGTAGCGGCGGAACCCGTAGTACAGGATGATCGGCGGTATCGAGTAGATGATGGCGGTGGCCATCATGAAGTTCCACGGCGACTCATCGCTGTTGAGGAACTGCGCCAGCGCGACCGCCACGGTCATGCTCTGCGGCGTCGACAGCAGCAGGAAGTTGTACAGGTACTCGTTCCATGCCAGCAGCAGCGCATAGGTGCCGACCGCGACCAGGGCCGGCGCCATCAGCGGCAGATAGATGCGGAAATAGACCTGCAGCGGGTTGGCGCCGTCGATGCGCGCCAACTCGTCAAGCTCCATCGGGATCGACTTGCCGTACTGCGAGAAGATGAAGATCGCATACGGGGTGGCGAAGGTCGTCAGCGCCAGGATCACCGACGAAAGATGGTTGCTGAGGCCATAGATACCCATGATCCGGTACATCGGGATCGCCAGGAACGACGCCGGGATCACATAGGTCATCAGCGCCGCGTTGGTCAGCATCCAGCCCTGGCGCAGGCGCATGCGTCCGACCGTGAAGCTGGCCAGCGAGCCGATCGAGCAATGTCAGGAACGTCACCGACAGGCCGACGATGAAGCTGTTGCCGAACTGATGCCAGAAGCGCGCCAGGTACCAGAAGTCCTGCGTGACGACGACGCGGAACGCCTCCAGTGTCGGCGCCTCGGGATAGAGCGTCCCGCTGAAGATCGCCCCGTGGCTGTCGAGCGCGATCAGCCACATGTTGTAGATCGGCGCGAGCGACCAGACGACGATCACCAAGCCGAGCAGGCAGACATGCCGCCTCGACCGCGTAGCGCTGCAGCCGGTAGTGCAGCTTGGCATGCGGATCCGCCGCGATCCGGCCGTTGTCGCACTCATAGCTGGCCCTCCGACATACGCAGCTTGCGCATCAGCAGGATGACCAGCGGGATCAGCAACGGCAGTGCCGACATCACCGTCGCCACGCCCAGTCTGGGAAGCCCCAAGGTGAACGCGTAGCGGATGCCGAGCGTGGCCAGCACCTCGGTGGACATCGCCGGTCCGCCGCCGGACACGAAGAACGTCGAATTGAAGTCGCCGAGGGCGAAGACCATGTCGAGCAGCGTGCAGACCAGGTACAGGTTCGCCATCAGCGGCAGCGTGACATGCGCGAACTTGCGCAGGCCGCCGGCGCCGTCGACCGAGGCGGCTTCGTAGAGTTCCTGCGGAACCGCCATCCGGCCCGCCAGCAGGATCATCGTCCAGAACGGCAGGGTCTTCCAGATATAGGCGCCGATGTTGGCGCCGAGCCCCGTCCAATGCTCGTTCAGGTAGACCGGACCGTCGAAGCCGAACAACTCGTACAGGACGCTGTTCAACATGCCCCACTGTGCCGTTCAGGAACCAGTGGATCGACATGTAGGCAGGCAGTGCCGGCGTTGCCCAGGGCAGGATGAAGATCACCAGCAGTGCCTTGACTCCACCACCCCTTGCGGATGAAGAAGCCTGACAGCAGGAAGGCCAGGAACATCTTCAGGTTCACGCCGATGACGACGTAGAGCAGCGTGTTGACGACGGTCGTCAGGTAGCGGGGATCGGAGAACAGTTCCTGGTAGAGCGCCAGACCGCTGCCCATCCAGATGCCGAAGCCGATCGGATAGACGACGAAGACGAGGAATATCGCGGTATACGGCAAGGCGAAGGCGATCGCCCAGACGTAGTCCGCGCCGTGCAGTCCGCCGAACAATGCGCGTCGTCGCCGGGCGTATCCCGGCGAAACCACGACCGACGGCGACTGCCTGCTGTGTACCGCTCATGCTCGCCTCGCCTGGTTAGCTCGAAGGAGACCTTGGCGAAGATCTCGTCGGCGCGCTTGAACGCCTTGTCGACCGCCTGCGCCGGACCTTCATGCCGTTCTTGATGACGTCGGCATGGCCTGGCCTCCAGAGCTGCTCGGCGTCGAACTGGCCCCAGGCCGGATTGAACCCGTAATACTTGGCCATCGTCGGGTCCAGCACGCCCAGCTCGACATAGGGCTTGCGGAACGGATCCTTGGCGATCCAGCCAGAACGGGTCGTCTCTTCACGATCTGCGGCATCGGCGGCACCCAACGGCCCAGGCCGCCCTTCAGATTCTCGTTCATCACCTTCGGCTGCATGAAATACTTCATGAAGTCCTTGGCCACCTCGACGTTCTTCGCGCCCTTCGGGATGTAGCCGCCGCCGGCGCCGACCTGGCGCTTCATCGGCTTGCCGTCATTGCCACTTGGGTAGCCCGTCATCTTCATCTCGTGGTAATAGGCCTGCTCGTCCTTGATCATCGCCAGCTCGGTCGACAGCGTGCCGTCGAAATCCATCACGAACAGCTTTTCGTGATAGCCGTTGTTGTCGTCGGCGTCGTTCCAGCTCAGCGCCTCCGGCGGCACGAAGCCTTCCTTGTAGAGCTTGGTCATGAACTCGACCGACTTGATCGCCGCCTCGCGGACCTTCGGGTCGTCGGTGTGCAGCTTGCCGTCCGGCGTGACGATGTCCGCCGCCGCCATTGGCGATCATGAAATGGTTGAACAAGTTGTTGCCGTCGTTCGGCCCGACCGTGGTGATCTGCAGGCCGCAGCGCATAGATCTTCCGGTATCGCCTGTCCTTCTTGCGCAGCGCCGTCTGCACCGGCTTGAAGAACTCCCAGTACTTGTCCCAGGTGTCCGGGGACCTCCGACATCTTGAAGCCGGCCTTCTCGACCAGGTCGCCCCAGATATGGAACGGCGTGGCGCCCTGCTTGACCGGGCAAAGATAGTAGGCTGCGCTTCTTGGTGCGCTTGTTGTAGAAGCTGGAGTTCAGCTTCGCGGTCTCGGTCAGCTTGGACTTCTGCGTCTCGACGACGTCGCTCACGTCGACGATCTTGTCGTTCCAGGCGTTCTGCGGCAGGATCGTCGTCGGGCGCATCCTGGAAGATCAGGTCCGGCACGTCGCCGCTGGTCAGCGCGGAAATCGCCTTCTGGTTCAGCGCCATGAACGGCATCGAGCTGAGCTCGATCTTGTTGCCGCTGGCCTTCTGTAGTCCTCGCGACCGTCTGCCGGAACGCGGCGTCTTCCTGCCGGGACGAAGCCCTGAGTTGCCCATACAACGGCCGTCTTGGCCTGCGCGTTGGCGATATAGGGACGCGCCAAAGCCCCGGCCGCCGCCAGACCCAGGCTCCAGCAAGCACAGAACGCCGGCTCATTCTAGCCATGGCCGCTCTCCTTCCCTGTCGGCCGGTCGCTCTGGCACCGGCTCCTGTGATTCAGTTTCGTTAGTCACGATCATCTTACGGGGATGGGCCGCATCCAGTCAAACCCCCGCGCAACCCAGCCTCCCGCTGTCGAGGGTTGCGGGTCAAGGCCAGTTCGGCCCTGTGCGAGGGCCGTCGACTCAATAGCCGTGCGCTGCCGTGTCTCGCGACGCTTGCTAGTTTACCCGAACGTGAACTTCGCGAAGATCGCCTCGGCGCGCTTGAACGCCTTGTCCACCGCCTGCGCCGGCGTCATCCCGTTCTTGATGACATCGGCATGGCACTTGCCCCAGAGCTGCTCGGCGCTCGACCTGGCCCCAGGCCGGATTGAAGCCGTTGTAGGCCGCTATGGTCGGGCCCAGCACCGCCTCGTGCATATAGGGCGACCGGTGCGGGTCGTCCTTGGTATCCAGTCCACCACGGATCGTCCTTCACGATCTGCGGGATGACCGGCACCCAGCGACCCAGGCCGCTCTTCAGGTTCTCGTTCATCACCTGCGGCTGCATGAAGTACTTCATGAAGTCCTTGGCGACCTCGACGTTCTTCGCGCCCTTCGGGATGAAGCCGCCGCCGGCGCCGACGAAGCAGGGCATCGTGCTTGCCGTCATTGCGGTTCGGCAGGCCCGTCACCACCGCCTCCTCGTAATACGCCTTCTTGTTCTTGATCATCGCCAGTTCGGTCGACAGCGTGCCGTCGAGGTCCATCACGAACAGCTTTTCGTGGTAGGCGTTGTTGTCGTCGGCGTCGTTCCAGCTCAGCGCCTCCGGCGGGACGTAGCCTTCCTTGTAGCAGTTCGGTCATGAATTCGACCGACCTGATTGCCGCCTCGCGCACCTTCGGATCGTCGGTGTGCAGCTTGCCGTCCCGGGTGACGATGTCCTGGCCGCCGTTGGCAACCATGAAATAGCCGAACAGACTGTTGCCGTCGTTCGGTCCGACGGTGGTGATCTGCAGGCCCATGGCATAGATCTTGCGCATGCCCTTGGCGCGCAGTTCCTTCTGCACCGGCTTGAAGAAACTCCCAGAAGGCGTCCCAGGTCTTCGGGGCGTCCGACAGCTTGAAGCCGGCCTTCTCGACCAGGTCACCCCAGATATGGAATGGCGTGGCGCCTGCTTGACCGGAGCCAGGTAGAAGCTGCGCTGCTTCGTGGTGCCGTTGTAGAAGCGTGGAGTTTAGCAGCGCAGTTTCACTGAGCTTCGACTTGTACGCCTCGACGACGTCGCTCACGTCCACCAGCTTATCGTCCCAGGCGTTCTGCGGCAGGATCGTCGCCGGCGCGTCGTGGAAAATCAGGTCCGGCACGTCCCCGCTGGTGAGCGCGGAGACCGCCTTCTGGTTCAGCGCCTGGAACGGCATGACGCTGAGGTCGATCTTGTTGCCGCTGGCCTTCTCGTAGTCGGCGACCGTCTTGCGGAACGCCGCGTCCTCCTGCGGGACGAAGCCCTGCACCTGCCAGACGACCGCGGTCTTCGGCCTGCCGCATTGGCGATATACGGCCGCGCCAAGGCGCTCGCGGCCGCCAGATCCGGCGGAACCACGAATGACCGAACGCCGGCTCATGTTGTTCATGGCCGTTATTTCCTTCCCTGTTGGGCGGACCCGACAGTGCCGGCTTGCGACGGCGGGTCACGCATCACCGAATTGAAACGAGCCTATGGCAGCCTCACGCGCTCGGTCAATCGTGCCGGTCTACATGCCCCTTGCTCCGCGGCCCGCGCATGCTCAGACTGCCGGCCATGAGCGGCGAATTGCTTGATTGTCTGAAATGCCCGGCCTTCTGCTGTCGGACCGCCGGCTATGTCGAGGTCAGCCGCAACGACATCCGGAGGCTGGCCAGGTTTCTCGACCTCACCGTGCGGGAGT
Source organism: uncultured Alphaproteobacteria bacterium (assembly GCA_963793075.1). Taxonomy (GTDB): domain Bacteria; phylum Pseudomonadota; class Alphaproteobacteria; order Rhizobiales; family Methyloligellaceae; genus Methyloceanibacter. The sequence goes on along the minus strand of CAWBYO010000005.1, from coordinate 11,533 downwards.
TCGAGGAAAGGCATATCGTCGAGCGCAACCGCAAAGGCAGCAAGCGCATCAAGTCCGGCTTCGGCACATGCCAGTTCCTCGGCGAGAACCGCCGCTGCACGGTCTACGAGGCGCGCCCGCGTGACTGCCGCGGCTATGTCTGCTGGAACCAGGAAGACACGACGGTGTTCGAGTTCGCCCGCTTCTTCCAAATGCCGGTGGCGGAACTGCGCAAGAATGACGTGGACGGCAAGCCGCGCTGATAGCAACGAAGGACGAGGCGAGAGCGACAGATGCGAACCAACCGCTTCGTGAACTGCTCGATGCCGGCCGCCCAACTCTCGGACCACCTCTGTCCACCTGGCCGACGCTGATCGAACTGGTCGGCCAGAGCGGGCACTACGACTACGTCGAGTTCACCGCCGAGTACGCGCCCGTTCGATATGCACGACCTCGACAATCTCGGCCGCGCCCTCGAACTCGCCGATCCTCGCCGGCATGATGAAGCTCGAGCAGACGCAATGGACGCACCAGGCGATGCGCGCCATCGGCTCCGGCTTCCAGAGCGTGCTGTTCGCCGATATCCGCACCGTGGAGGACGCGCAGGCCTGCGTCGCGCGCGGTGCGCGCCGAGACGCCGGGCTCGCACGGACTGCTACGGCGTCGGCATGCGCCGCGATGTCGGCACCGTGCTGCGAGGCCGGCTCGCCGGCGTATCGTCAAGGCGCTCGACGATGTCGTCGTCGTGCTGATGGTCGAGAAGCGCGCAATGCGTCGAGGATCTCGATGCGATCCTGTCGGTCAAGGGCATCGACATGGTGCAGTTCGGCCCCGCCGACTATGCGATGAGCATCGGCCTCGCCGGGCAATGGTCGCACCCCGACGTGGTAAAGGCCGAGCGCCTCACCATCGAGACGGCGCTCGAAGAAGGGCATCCACCCGCGCGTCGAGATCGGCGATCCCGCGCAGGCTGCACGCGTACCAGGAGATGGGCGTGAAGCACTTCTGCCTCGGCTGGGACGTCGGTATCGTCGCATGCCTGGTGGCGTGAGAACGGCAAGCAGATGCGCGAGCGTCTGGGTAGCTGAGACAGGAGGACTCCACGATGAGCGATCCGGAAATCATTGCTCCTGCGCGAAGTGATTGCCAAGCGGGTGCGCTCCGACGACATCGCCCAGCGCCGTCGCGACATCGACGCGCGCGGCGTGCAGTACAAGTTGCCGGCCGATGTCACGGTCGAGCCGGTCACCGCCAACGGCGTGAAGTCGGAATGGACACGCGACGCCGGACGCCGATCGCGGCAAGGCGATGCTGTATCCTGCATGGCGGCGGCTACGTCATCGGCTCGCTCGACAGCCATCGGCATCTGGTCGCGGAGATGGGCCGCGCCGCGCGGGCGCGCACGCTGGCGATCGACTATCGGCTTGCGCCGGAGCACCCGTTCCCCGCTGCGGTCGATGATTCGCTCGCCGCCTATCGCTTCCTGCTGGCCAACGGCGTACAGCCAGGCGGCATCACCATCGCTGGCGATTCCGCCGGCGGCGGGCTTGTCGTCGCCGCGATGCTGGCGATCCGCGATGCCGGGCTGCCGCAGCCGGCATGCGGCTGGGCGATCTCGCCCTGGGTCGACATGGAGGCGATCGGCGACAGCATGGTCAGCAAGGCCGCGACGGATCCGACCGTGCAGAAGGCCGGCATCCTCGACATGGCGAAGCACTATCTGAGTGGTGCCGATCCGCGCTCGCCGCTCGCGGCGCCGATCTATGCCGACCTGCGCGGACTGGCACCGCTGCTGATCCAGGTCGGCGCCGCCGAGACGCTGCTCGACGACGCGATCCGACTCGCCCAGGTCGCCGGCGCGGCGGATGTCGCGGTCGATCTGCAGATCTGGCCCGAAATGATCCACGTCTGGCACGTCTATCATCCCGAACTCGCCGCTGGACGACGCGCCATCGCCGCAGGCGGCGAATTCGCGCGAGCGATGATGTCGCGGGGATCGCGCGGCGGCTTCTGATCGGCACGATTTCTCGGTTTTGCGACGGTTCTCGCTGTTCTGCACGCGAAGCCGTGTACGATCAGTTGTCCTAGCGCGACTGTGATTGACAGACCTTACGGCCTTTCTGTGCCAACTGTGCAACGCAATCGCATTTTGGCTTGGCTTGCTGCGCCTCCGTCCAATCGGGTGCCCTCAAGACGTCCAAAGGGCCGGTTGTCTACCAGCATCGCGCGCTGTTGCGCGATGCGACTGACGGAGAGTTACGCAGATTATGGCTATCGGTACAGTCAAGTGGTTCAACACGACCAAGGGCTTCGGCTTCATCATGCCGCAGGAAGGCGGCAAGGACGTGTTCGTCCACATCACAGCGGTGCAGGCGGCCGGTCTTCGTGGCCTGAATGAAGGCCAGAAGGTCAGCTACGAGGTGGTCATGGAGCGCGGCAAGGCCGCAGCGACCAACCTCAAGCTCGCCTGACGCGCCAGCGCGCGCGCGGTCAATCACCCATCCCCACTAGCGCGACAGGGGACGCGCACTGGAAGGAGTGACGACAATGGCCGTTGGAACCGTGAAATGGTTCAATGCAACCAAGGGCTATGGCTTCATCATGCCGCAGGACGGCGGCAAGGACGTGTTCGTCCACATCACCGCCGTGCAGGCTGCCGGGCTGAAGGGCCTGAATGACGGCCAGAAGGTGAGCTACGAGGTCGCGATGGAGCGCGGCAAGGCCGCGGCCACCAATCTCAAGCTCGCCTGACGACACCCGCATCCATCGACGAAGCGGGCCGCGGCCGGGGCGACCGCTCCGGCGGCGGCCCGCTTCGGCTTTCAGGGCTGCGTCATGTTCTCCCTGCCGGAACTGGAAGCCGCGCTGTCGCTGGTGCACCAGAGCTTTCCTGCTACGCCGCAATACGCTTGGCCGCTGCTCGCCGAACGCTGCGGCGCCGAGGTGTGGGTCAAGCACGAGAACCACACGCCGACCGGCGCCTTCAAGCTGCGCGGCGGCCTGATCTACGCCGAGCGGCTGCGGCGCGAACGGCCCGCATGTGCGCGGCATCGTTTCGGCGACGCGCGGCAATCATGGACAATCGCTGGCCTGGGCCGGCCGGCGCTATGGCATTGCCGGTGACAGTCGTCGTGCCGCACGGCAACAGCGTCGAGAAGAACGCCGCGATGCGAGCCCTCGGCGCGCGTCTGATCGAGCACGGCGATGACTTCGAGATGGCGCGCGAGGAGGCCGCACGCCTTGCCGCGATCGGAGGGATCTGGAGTTCGCGCCGTCCTTCGCGCCCGATCTGGTGAAGGGTGTCGCGACCTATTCGCTGGAATTGTTCCGCGCCGCGCCGCCGCTCGACGCGCTGTATGTGCCGATCGGTCTCGGCTCCGGCATCTGCGGCGCCATCATGGTGCGCGACCTGCTCGGGCTGACGACCGAGATCATCGGCGTGCAGGCGACCGGCGCGCCGGCCTATGCGCGCTCCTTCGAGGAAGGCCGCGTGGTGGCGACTCAATCGCGCCGAGACGCACGCCGATGGTGTGGCGGTGCGTCAGCCGGATCCGGATGCATTCGCCATCATCCGCGCCGGCGCCGCGCGCATCGTCACTGTGTCGGATGATGCGATCGCCGATGCGATCCGCGCTTACTGGACCGACACGCACAATCTGGTCGAAGGTGCCGGCGCCGCACCGCTCGCCGCACTGATGCAAGAACGCCAGCGGATGGTCGGCAAGCGGGTCGGCCTTGTGATCAGCGGCGGCAATATCGACCTGGCGCTGTTTCGGAGTTGGGTGCTGCGATGATGGGTAGAGCGCAGCGAAACCCATTGCCGCGCCCCAATCGCAGGTCGCAACGGAAATCGGCTGTGGGAGGATGCAATTTGCCAGACCTGCTGATCCGCAATGTCCGTCCTCTCGACGCCGCGGCCACGGATGTGCTGGTGCACGACGATAGAGGCGCTCGCGGCGGTGCTCGCGCTCGCCGTCGCGTACCAGTTCGGCGCGACGCTGCAAACTGCGGCGGCGCTGGGCTTCACGTGGGTCTTGGTGGCCCTCACGTTGATCGACCTGGATCGTCAGCTGCTGCCCGACTCGCTCACGTTGCCGCTGCTCTGGGCAGGCCTTTTGCTCGCGCTGTGGCCGCATGCGCCCTTCGTAGACCTGCGCTCGAGCGTGATCGGTGCCGCCGCCGGGTACCTGAGCCTTTGGCTCGTCTATCAGCTGTTCAAAATCGTCACGGGCAAGGAAGGCATGGGCTACGGCGACTTCAAGCTGCTGGCAGCAATCGGCGCATGGGTCGGCTGGCAGCAACTGCCGCTCGTGATCTTGCTATCGGCCGTCGTGGGCACGGTGGTCGGAGTGGGGTTGATCGTGTTCGGCGGCCGGTCGCGTCACGTGCCGATCCCTTTCGGGCCCTATCTCGCGGCGGCCGGGTGGGTCACGCTCTTGTGGGGCGATCGCCTGAGCGCGCTCTACGGGCTGGTTCAACGCTGACGGTGACGGATTCCGCCCGCCCGGGGTCGAAACCTGCCGCGTCGGCCCGCACGAGCTCGGCGGCGGCGCAGCGAGTCCTGACCATCGGGCTGACGGGCGGCGTCGCAAGCGGCAAGTCCACCGTCGCCGCGATGTTCGCCGAGCGCGGCGCTCGGCCTGATCGACACGGATGCGGTCGCACGGGAGGTCGTCGCGCCGGGCGAGCCCGGCTTGGCGGCGGTGCATGCGGTCTTCGGCGACGCCGTAATGACTGCGGGCGGCGCCCTGGATCGCGCCGCGCTGCGCAAGGTCGTGTTCCGGGACGCCGACAAGCGGCGCACGCTCGAGGCGTTGCTGCACCCTCTGATCCGCGCCCGCACGCTCGAGCACCTCGCAGCGATCGAAGGCCCGTACGCCCTGATAGCGGTGCCGCTGCTCGTCGAAACGGATTTCGGCCAGCTCGTCGATCGGGTGCTCGTCGTCGATTGCCCGGAGACACTGCAGCTGGAACGCTTGATGCGCCGCGACGGCGTGCCGCGCGCGGATGCGCTCGCGATGCTCGCCGCGCAGACCGATCGCGCGACGCGCCTGAAAGCGGCGGACGACGTGCTGGACAACAGCGGCGACGTACAGACGACGCGCCGCCGCGTTGCCGACTTGCACGAACGTTATCTCGATCTCGCACGACGCAAGTTGCGCGGCAACTGAAGTTTGCCGAGCGTCGCGTCGTCGCGCAGAATAGCGCCATGAGTTCTGCGGCCGAGCTGCCCGCGCCCTCGAGCGATCACGGGCTGATCAAGTTCGAGCAGCCGCTTACCGAGCGGATGCGCACGTTCCTGCGCATCGAGTTCCTGTACGAGCAGACACTTTTCCACGCGGACGAGCCCACGGACTTCGGTGCACGAGCGGCCGTGGCCGCTTTGCTCGAGATCTTGACGATCCTGGGGCGGGGAGACGTTCGTGCCGACGTCATCAAAGAGCTCGAGCGGCACGCGGATCTGCTTGCACGATATCGCAGCCAGCCGGGTGTGGATCCCGCCAGGCTAACCGGGCTGCTCGAGAGCGTCGACGCGTTGCGCACCCGACTCGCCGAAGCCGGGCCTCACCTCGTCCATCCGCTCAAGGAATGCGAATTCTTAAGCACCATCCGCCATCGCAGCGCTATCCCCGGCGGCACTTGCATGTTCGATCTGCCGGACTACGGCTACTGGCTGCACCTACCGGCCAGCGAGCGGCGGCGCCAGCTCGACGACTGGACTGCGCGTTTGAAGCCGCTCTGCGAAGCGGTGGCGGAAGTGCTGTGGCTGACCCGTGAAGCCACCGAACCCACGGAAGGCGTCGCGGTCGCCGGCTTCCATCAGCAGAGCTTCGAGCGCAGCGAGCAGCTGAACCTGGTGCGCGTGCTGCTGCCGATGACGGCCGGGATCTTTCCCGAGATCAGCGCCGGGCAACACCGCGTGACGGTGCGGTTCCTGCGGTGGCGCGGCGTCGATGCGCGTCCCGTGCAACTCAATCAGGACGTGCACTTCCGGCTCGCGCTCTGCTGATCCTCGCGCGCGAATCCGGCGAGCGCTGCCAGGATGGGGCGGTCGGCCGGTAGGAACTGCAGCTGCTCGAGCTGCGCGAGGGCACCCCAGCGCAGCTCCTGGCCCTCCTTGGGCTGCGGCACGCCGCGATAGTCGAGCACCCGCCACACGTCCAGACGTACGGTCTTGTCGGGGTACTCGTGGACGATCTCGAGCAGCGGCTCGGCCGTGCAGACGTCGATGCCGAGCTCCTCGCGCGAGCTCACGCTGCAGTGCAGCGCAGCGGCGTCTCGCCCGCCAGCCGCTTGCCGCCCGGAAACTCCCAGAAGCCCGCCATGTGAGTGCCGGGCCGCCGGCGGTTCGCGAGCCAACGGCCGCGCGCCATCGCCGATCAGGCCGACGAGCACGTGAATGACCGGCGTCACGGCGATCAGGCCAGGCGGCCGTGGCACTGCTTGTATTTCTTCCCGGAGCCGCACGGGCAGGGTTGCTTGCGGCCAACCTTCGGCTGCTCGCGCACGTACGGCGCCACCGGCTCGAGCTCCGGCGCTGGGCGCAGACCCGCGGCCGCGGGCGACGCACCGGGCCGCGACGGCGGCGAAGGCGGCGGCGGCGGCGCGCGTCAGCGACGGCGCGTCCGCATGCTGGAAGCGCAGCGTACGGGGGTCCGGCGCTTCCGGCTCCACGGCCTGAACGTCCTCGGGCCGGCGTATCTGGACCTTCGACGAGAATGCTGATCGTGTCGTGCTTCACGCGATCAAGCATCGAGCTGAACATCTCGAAGGCTTCGCGTTTGTACTCCTGCTTCGGATTGCGCTGCGCATAGCCGCGCAGGTGAATGCCTTGGCGCAAATAGTCGAGCGCGGCGATGTGCTCCTTCCAATGCAGATCGAGCTGCGCGCAGCATCACGCCCTTCTCGAGCTCGCGCATCACGGCGGGGCCGACTCTCGGCCGCTTTGGCGTCGTAGTCCTGCTCGACCGCGTCGACGAGCATACTCCGCAGCCCGTTTTCGTCGACGGACTGATCCCGCTCGAGCAGCTTGCCGACATCGACATGCAGCGCCGAACTCACGCTCGAGCGCCTTTGCTCAAGCCCTCCTTGTCCCAAAGCTCCTCGACACTTTGCGGCGGCACGTACTCGGTCGACGGCTGTTGACGACCTCGGCGCGAATCGCGCGAATCGCGTCGCGCGATGTCCTGCGGCGTCCATGAGCTCGGTGCGCTGCTGGTACATGACTTTGCGCTGATCGTTCGCCACGTCGTCGTACTCGAGCAGCTGTTTGCGGATGTCGAAGTTGTGCGCCTCGACCTTGCGCTGCGCCTGCTCGATCTGGCGCGACAGCAGCTTGCTCTCGATCGCCTCGCCTTCCTTCATGCCGGCGCGCGACAGCAGCCGCTTGATGCGCTCCGGATCGCCGAAGATGCGCATCAGATTGTCTTCGAGCGACAGATAGAAGCGGCTCGAGCCCGGATCGCCCTGGCGGCCCGAACGGCCGCGCAGCTGGTTGTCGATGCGCCGCGACTCGTGACGCTCGGTGCCGATGATGTGCAGGCCGCCCATCTCGACGACCTTGTCGTGCCGCTCCTGCCAATCCTGCATCGAGCGTCCGCGATCGTCAGCGTCGTCCGGCGCCTCGAGCTTCGTGCGCTCGGCCTCGAGGTTGCCGCCGAGCACGATGTCGGTGCCGCGGCCCGCCATGTTGGTGGCGATCGTCACGGTGCCCGGCCGGCCGGCCTGCACGATGATCTCCGCCTCGCGCTCGTGCTACTTGGCGTTCAGCACTTCGTGCGGAACCTTGTGCTGCTTGAGGAGCCCGGACAGCAACTCCGACGTCTCGATCGACGTCGTGCCGACCAGCACGGGCTGGCCGCGCTCGTGGCAGTCGTCGATGTCCTCGATGATCGCCTCGAACTTGTCCTTCTGCGTCAGGTACACGAGATCCGGCGCGTCGTCGCGGATCATCGGCTTGTGGGTCGGGATCACGACCACTTCGAGGCCGTAGATCTGCTGAAACTCGTAGGCCTCGGTGTCGGCCGTGCCGGTCATGCCGGCGAGCTTGTCGTACATGCGGAAGTAGTTCTGGAACGTGATCGACGCGACGGTCTGGTTCTCCTCCTTGACCTGCACGCCTTCCTTGGCCTCGACCGCCTGGTGCAATCCGTCCGACCAGCGGCGGCCGAGCATCGTGCGGCCGGTGAACTCGTCGACGATGATGACCTCGCCGTCGCGCACGATGTAGTCGACCTCGCGCTTGAACAGCGCCGTGCGCGCGCAGCGCGGCGGTCAGGTGATGCATGAGCCGGATGTTCGACGGGTCGTAGAGGCTCTCGCCCGTCGGCCAGCAGGCCGGCCTTCGTGAACAGCTGCTCGACGTGCTCGTGACCTTCCTCGGTGAGGTGCGCCTGCTTGGCCTTCTCGTCGATCGTGTAGTCGCCGGGACGAGAGCTGCGCGCGCGAGGGCTTCGCGTCGGCGTCGATCTCGATCACGTGGAAGCCGCCTTCCTTGGCCTTGGCGAGCGCCGCGCCGATCGACATCGTGCCGAGCGATTTGCCCTTCACGTCCGAGCAGCTCCACTTGGCGACGCCTCGATCTCGTCGTTCGCCTTGCCGGGCGGCGGCTTGTGCAGCTTGAGCGACGGGATCAGCTCGTTGATCCGGACATACAGCTCGGTGCTTTCCTCGGAGCGGCCCGGAGATGATCAGCGGCGTGCGCGCCTCGTCGATCAGGATCGAGTCGACCTCGTCGACGATCGCGTACGCCAAGCGTGCGCTGCACGCGGTCCTCGAGCCGAAACGCGAGGTTGTCGCGCAGATAGTCGAAACCGAACTCGTTGTTCGTGCCGTAGGTGATGTCGCAGCGTAGGCCGCGCGCTTTTCCTCCGACGGCCTGGTTGCTCTTGATGACGCCGACCTCGAGCCCGAGGAAACGATAGACGGGCGCCATCCAGTCCGCGTCGCGCTGCGCCAGGTACTCGTTGACGGTGACGACGTGCACGCCTTCGCCGGTGAGCGCGTTGAGATAGGCGGCGAGCGTCGCGACCAGCGTCTTGCCTTCGCCCGTGCGCATCTCGGCGATCTTGCCTTGGTGCAGCGCGATGCCGCCGATCAGCTGAACGTCGAAATGCCGCATCTTGAGTGTGCGGCGCGCGGCCTCGCGAACCACCGCGAACGCCTCGGGCAGCAGCGCGTCGAGGTCCTGCTTCGCCGCGTAGCGCTGCTTGAGCTCGACGGTCTTGGCGCGCAACGCCTCGTCGCTGAGAGCGCGGTCGAGCTCCGGCTCGAGCGCGTTGGCCGCGGCCACGAGCTCGCCGTAGCGCTTCAGCAGCCGCTGGTTGCGGCTGCCGAAGACGCCGGTCATGAGATTCGAGACGGTACTGAGCACGCGGAGGGTCCTTACGAGGCGCTGGGTAAAGCGCCCTATTCTAAGGACCCGGACCGGTTTTGGGCACCGGTCGCCTGACTTTGGGCGATTATCGCGACGCGTTCCGCAAAGTCGGTCGAGCGTCGGTCAGGAAGACGGCGGACCGGGAGCGTGCCGAGCGGCGACGGTCGGGCTAGTTCCGGCTGCGATGTAGGTCAGCGGGTCGACGGGCTGTCGTTCAGCAGAACCTCGAAATGCAGGTTCGGCCCGTCGCGCGGCCGGTGTCGCCCATGCGGGCGATGACTTGGCCGCGGCTGACGGTGTCGCCGACGGCCACGAGGTTGTCGGCATTGTGCGCGTAGCGCGTCACGTAGCCGTTGCCGTGGTTGATCTCGACGAGCTGGCCGTAGCCGTACCGCGGACCGGACCAAATCACGACGCCGGACGCGACCGCGACGACCTCGGCGCCCTCGCGGCCCGCGAAGTCGACGCCCTTGTGGAACGCGCGCCGGCCGGTGAACGGATCCGTACGGCTGCCGAAATGCGACGAGATGTAGCCGGCCGTGACGGGCCGGCCCTCGGGATGAACCTCGTCGTGGAGCTTGCGGTTCGACAGCATGTCTTCGAGCACCGTCGAGCTGGCGGCCGCGATCGGCGAGCTGCGTCGTCGAGCACGTCGAGCGCGCTGATGACGCCGCTGATCTGCATGAACTCGTTGTCGGCGAGCGGCTCCTCCGGACCGCCGAGCGACGGCGCGGACGTGAAATCGAACTCGCCGTCCTTGAGGCCCGCCATCTGCGTGAGGCGCGCGCCGAGCGCGTCGAGCCGCACCACGTGGGCGTTCATTTGGCCGAGCCGCAGCGCCAGGGCATCGAGATTTTGCTGCAGCGCTCGTCGTGTGCTGTCGATGATGGACTGCTGCTGGGCGAGTTCCGTGCGCCAGGCCTCGACCTGACCTTGCGGGTTGCTGATGCCGAACGCCCCGGCGGCGAAGAATCCGCCGTAGAACGCCACTGCGCAGACGACGAGGGCGACGGCGAAATCGCGAGCCAGGCGCGGCCGGAGTCGAGCCGCATTTGACCCAAATGCCCCCGGTCCTTCGACAGGAGTATCAACTGCATGCGGCGCCTCGGCTCCTGGCTTGTAGTTCGTTTCTTATTCCAGCGCCGAGCCGGCGCCGGCATGCAGCGCGGAGTATAGCTGGTTTTGTAAAATGTCACTCGGCAACCCCGCTGTCCTTGGAGAGACTCCGGTAGATCGGTGGCTTTGCGTCCCGCCCTTTCGAACGGTTTGCCCGAATCGAGTCCCCCTAAGCATGCCGAGAAACCCGCGCTCTGCTCAAGTTTTTACCGCTCAAAACGTTGACGCCGGTCTCAGAATGTGCGGACGAGCCGCGCCGCCTCGCGGAATTGCTGACGCACGGTCGCTTGGCGCGCTCGCGGCGAAGCCGAGCGTCGCCGCGAAGCGACAGCGGCGATCAGCGCGCTGCTGCCGCCGAGGAGGCGAGCCATCTCGTGAGCGCCGCGACCAACGACGGCGGCGAGCTCGTGCTCGTGATGGATACGCCGACCTGGGCCGCGCGGGTGCGCTACTGCGTCGGCGGGCTGCCGAGCGCGCAGGTGCGAATCAAAGTGTTGCCGCGCGGCGGCGGCTGCGGCTGCACGAGGCTCAGTGGCTCGGGGCGAGCTGGTAGGACACGGGCGAGCGCTGCCATTCGCTCGTCGAACACGACCTCTTCGTACGACTCGGGCTGCTCGAGCAGCGCGCGCAACAGCAAATTGTTCAGCCGATGGCCGCGACTTGAAACCCGAAAACTCGCCGATCAGCGACGAGCCGAGCAGATACAGGTCGCCGAGCGCGTCGAGCACCTTGTGGCGCACGAACTCGTCGCGGAACCGCAGGCCGTCCTCGTTGATGACGCGGTAGTCGTCCATCACGATCGCGTTGTCGAGGCTGCCGCCGAGCGCGCGGTCGCGCGCGCGCGAGATCTCGAGATCCTTGAGGAAACCGAACGTACGCGCGCGGCTGATCTCCTTGAGAAACGTAGTCGTCGAGAAATCCATGCTCATCGCCTGGCGATGCTTGCGCAGCGCCGGGTGATCGAAGTCGATCTCGACGTTGACGCGAAAACCGTCGTGCGGGTCGAGCCGCACCCACTTGTCGCCCTCGACCACCTCGATCGGTCGCAGCACGCGGCGAAAC
>CAWBYO010000004.1:0-774862 GCA_963793075.1 uncultured Alphaproteobacteria bacterium | reverse complement strand
CGCCAGCACGGCGCCGTCGGCCGCCACCAATTCCACCCGCACATCCGTCGCGCCGGTTTGGTTTTCGGGCGCGCGCAATGTGAGGCCGGAAACCTCGTCCGGCCGCAAGCTCCATTCGTTGGTGCCGTAGGGCCGCCCGCCGGAGAAGGACACGCCCTCGGGCAGACCGCGGATGGCAATGACGCTCCGCTCGGGCAGCGCATCTGCGGGCGCGATGGCGATGGCGAAGGCCGCCTCTTCGCCGGCTTTGGCCGTGATTGTCTCGGGGAGCGACAGCGCGATCTCCGGGAGAGGCACCGCCGCGCCGAGCAATGGCGTGGCGGCGACCGCCGCCTGCTGCGCCGCCGCCGGGCGTGAACCGGCCGGATCGAAATGCGTCATGGGCCCGCGGATCGCGCCGAACCACAACAGTCCGGCGAGGATCGCCGCCGGCGCGATGGCCACCGCCGTCAGCACGACGACCACGCCCCGGGTCAAGGCGAAGCGCCTGGGGTCGCCGGTAAGTCCGTCGCTCCCAAACCTATCGCTCGCAACGCCGTTCAGCGCGGCATCGCCGGGGAGCCGCCGCGGCTCACGGTATTGCGCCGCCAGCGCATGTTGTGGCGCACGCAGCGCGTCGGGGGCGAAGCGCTCGGCCATGGACGACACGGTGAACTCGGGCCGGACGCCGAGCCGGATCTCCGCTTCGATCCGCTCGGCGAGGCTTTGCGGCTGCGACATGTCTGGCATTTTGAAATCCTTGAGCGCCGGCTGGACCATGGCACCCTCCTACGCATGAGACAGTGGACAACGATCAGTTCTGGTTCTGCGTTCGGCTCCATTCGAGAAAGGCGCGAAACAGTCGGGCGCGCTCGTCGTCCGACGTGGGCGCGGCGCCTGTATCGGCTTGCGCCAGGAAGGTGTCGAAGCGCGCTCGCGCGTCGTCGTCGGCGTTTCCACCGGCGCCCGCATTGGCGGCCACACTCGCTTTGGCGCGATCGATCCAGGCCTGCGCCGCCGGCGAGCGCTGCCAGCCTTCCAAGGTCGCGGCGAAATTCACCTGTCGCCATTTCGGATGGCGCGGCGGTGCGAGGAAGGCGTCGAAATTGGAGAAGAAGCGCTCCACGAAGCGATCGAGCTTGGCATTGCGCGGGTTGCTGCGGGTCCAGTTGAACGACACCAGCACGGCGCACACCGCCACGGTATCGACCCGCGCGCCATCGGCGATCAGCTGCGGATAGTCGTCATGGGTCAGCGCCGCCGGGTAATAGTCGTCCTCGAGCCCTTTGAGATAGGGCAGGCCGAGAAGCTTGAGGCCGCTTGCCTCATCGAGATGGGCGAGAATCGGCGCGGGCTTGCCGGCGATCACCACCGAGGCGTCGATCTCCCCTGATTTGAGCTTGGCCAGCGCGTCGGCCTCGTCGAGATGCACCTCTTCCACCGTGACGCCGAGCGCTTCGAAAATGCGCCGCGCCGTGATCTCAGCGCCGCTTCCTTGCGTCCCGATATTGACGGTCTTGCCTTGCAGCGCCTTCACGTCGGCGATGTCGGCGCGGGCCAGCACATGCATCTCCTCATTGAACAGCTTGGCGATATAGGCGACCTGGCTTTCGAGATTGGGACCGAGTTCGCCGGTCTTGGCGAAATGCTTCAGCACATTGGCCTGGGTGATGCCCATGTCGACGCCGTGCATGAACATCACGTCTTTGAGATTCTGCGCCGGGCCCTTGCCGCCCATGGGCACGACCCGCATCGCTGCGCCGTCGTCGAGCACTGCGGCGATGTCCTGCACGATTGCTGAGTCGGTGCCTTGCCCGCTGCCGGCCATGATGGTGACGGTGTTATCGTTCAGCCGCGCGCGATACGTGTCGCGGATGTTCTGAGCCGATGGGCTCGTCTGGCTGCGAGCGGCGTCCTTGATCTGGGCGCTGTCCGTAGTCTTGGCCGTGTCCGCCGCGGCCAGCGGCAGCGTGCCTGCCATGCTGCCGAGCATGCAGAGTCCAATGGCGAGGGCGATACGCATAAACTGCCCCTCTATGGTGACGCTTCACCCCGAACACGGCCAGCCCGCTTGAAGCGCGAATGGCGAGACGGCCAGATGCAGCAAATTTACTTCTGCTTGCGGAGGAGAGGCGTGTGAGGCCGCAGGCCCCGAAGCGCGACATCCCCCGTCGTGCTGCTAATCCCTATGGGGCGAATGGGAAGTGATACATTGGCCGCTGTCAAGTACAGAAGCCACTGAAACACAACAATATCAATATATTGCCACAAGTGTGGCTGCGATGACTGGAAAGGGGCAAGACAAAGGCAAGTCTTAAGGTTGCATTAACCATAAAGAATTACCGCCGCCGGAATAGAGCCGAGGCGTGATCTTCGCGCAGCGATCTGTGCGCACCGCAAAGAGTGGCGCGCCCATCCCTAACGCCGATGGGGTGAATTGGTTGCGAGTCCGGCCGACGAGAAGAGGGAGCTTAATCCGCGTCCATCTTGAGCGCGGCGATAAAGGCCTCTTGCGGGATGTCGACCTTGCCGAAGCTCCGCATCTTCTTCTTACCAGCCTTCTGCTTCTCGAGCAGTTTGCGCTTACGGGTGATGTCGCCGCCATAGCATTTGGCGGTGACGTCCTTGCGCAGCGCGCTGATGGTCTCGCGCGCGATCACCTTGCCGCCGATCGCCGCCTGGATCGGGATCTTGAACATGTGCCGGGGGATGAGGTCTTTGAGCTTGTCGACCATGGCGCGCCCGCGCATCTCCGCGCGCGAGCGGTTGACGATGATGGACAGCGCGTCGACCGGCTCGTCGTTGACGAGCAGCGCCATCTTGACGAGGTCGCCTTCCTCGTAGCCGATGATGTGATAGTCGAACGAGGCATAGCCGCGGCTCACCGATTTCAGCCGGTCGTAGAAGTCGAACACCACCTCGTTGAGCGGCAGCTCATAGACCAGCATGGCGCGCGCGCCCGCGTAAGTAAGCGTCTTCTGCCGCCCGCGCCGGTCCTCGCAAAGTTTCAGCACGGCGCCCAGATGCTCGTCGGGCAGCAGGATGGTCGCCTCGATCCACGGCTCCTCGATCTTGGCGATCTTCTGGGTGTCCGGCATGTCGGCCGGGTTGTGCAGCTCGACCATCGTGCCGTCGGTGAGATAGACGTGGTAGACGACCGACGGCGCCGTGGCGATGAGGCCGATATTGAACTCGCGCTCAAGCCGCTCGCGGATGATCTCCAGATGCAGCAGGCCGAGAAAGCCGCAGCGGAAGCCGAAGCCGAGCGCCGCGGAGGTCTCCATCTCGTAGTCGAAGCTCGCATCGTTCAGCCGCAGCTTGCCGACCGCCTCGCGCAAATCCTCGAACTCGCTGGCGTCGACGGGAAATAGCCCGCAAAACACCACCGGCTGCGACGGCTTGAAGCCCGGCAGCGGGGCGGCCGTCGGCTTCTTCTCGTCGGTGATGGTGTCGCCGATACGGGTGTCGGCCACCTGGCGGATCGAGGCGGTGAAGAAGCCGATCTCGCCGGGTCCGAGCATGGACCGCATTTCCTGTTTCGGGCGGAAGATGCCGACCCGGTCTATCTGATAGGTGCCGCCGGTCAGCATCAGGCGGATGCGCTGTCCCTTCGACAGCGTGCCGTCGATGATGCGCACCAGCACCACCACGCCGAGATAGGCGTCGTACCAGCTATCGACCAGCAAGGCCTTTAGCGGCGCACTGACGTCGCCCTTCGGCGCCGGCAGCCGGTGGACGATGGCCTCGAGCACGTCCGCCACGCCGATACCGCTCTTGGCCGAGATCTCCAGCGCGTCATGGGCGTCGAGCCCGATCACCTCCTCGATTTGCCGGCGCACCCGCTCCGGCTCCGCCGCCGGCAGGTCGATCTTGTTGAGGACCGGGATGACCTCGTGGTTGTTGTCGAGTGCCTGATACACATTGGCCAGCGTCTGGGCCTCGACCCCTTGGGTGGCGTCGACCACCAGCAGCGAGCCCTCGCACGCGGCAAGCGAGCGGTTCACCTCATAGGCGAAATCCACATGGCCCGGCGTGTCGATCAGGTTCAGCTCGTAGAGCTGCCCGTCCTTGGCGCGATAGTCGAGGCGCACCGTCTGGGCTTTGATCGTGATGCCGCGCTCGCGCTCGATATCCATGGAATTCGAGCACCTGCGCCTTCATTTCCCGTGCCGTCAGGCCGCCGCAGAGCTGGATGAGGCGGTCCGCCAGCGTCGACTTGCCGTGGTCGATATGGGCGATGATGGAGAAGTTGCGGATATTGGAAAGGGACGTCGCCTCGGATGAGCTCATGGCGGCTAGGTACGGGAGCAAATGGCTGCCGGTCAAGCGCTCCCCTGCGACAATAAAGGCGAAACCATGAGGGCCGTTGCCCTAAATTTGTATCTGTCGGGCGCTAGATGATTCCTGCTAGGAAGATGCTCCCAACCCGATTGGAGAATCAAATGTTCAAGAAACTGCTTCTCGCCACTGTCGCCGCCGGCCTCGTTTCCGCCGTCACCCTTCCCCTCCAGTTCACCCCGGCCATGGCCGCGATGACCTGCAAGGAAGCTGCGAAGATGAAGTACCCGGACATGGTCAAGGGCATGAAGGATCGTCATTCCTTCAAGAAGTCCTGCAAGGAAGCTTGGAAGGCCGCCCAATAGGCTGGTCTGCCAGACTTGAATTGAGTTGAAGGAAAGGGGGCCGCAACCGGCCCCCTTTTCTCATGCCCGGGTCAAAAGAACCCAGGCATGGATCAACACATTGGCAATAACGTTTGAGCTATGTGGCTCATGCGGTGGATCGTTCCGCGATCGCGCCGCCTAACGAATGGGAGAAATCAATGCTTAGGAACGTATTTCTGGCCGCTGCTGCGACCGTGATCATCGCCGGTGCCACTATGACGGCGCCGGTTTCCGCGCAGGCAGGTCATTCCGATTGCCACAAGATGGCCAAGGCAAAATACCCGGACGACCGCAAGGCGCGCCACGCTTACAAGAAGGCGTGCAAGGCGCACTACAAGGGCGAAAAGACGGGTCTGCTCAAGGGCGGCCTGCTCAAGAAGAACTAGTCACGCCTTTCGCGTTACGAAGGGGCCCGCGTTTCGGCGCGGGCCCTTTCTTATCCTGGCGTCAGATGCCCGCGTACCACGCGTAGCCCCGGTCTTCCCAGAACCCGCCGCGGCCCCCGCCTATCCCATCCAGGCTGGCGACCGCCTCGATCCCCATCACATATTTCGCCATCTTGTAGCCGAGCTGCCGCTCCACCCGCAGCCTGAGCGGCGCCCCGTGCGGGATGGGCAAGACGCTGTCGTTCATCTCGTAGGCGAGGATCGTCTGCTCGTGGAAGGCGTCGGCCATGCCGATCAACTCATAATATTTGTCGGCCTCGGTGCCGCTGCTGCCGAGCGAATCGGCGCATCTGAGCACGATATAGCGCGCCTCTGGCTTCAGCCGTGCGCGCTCAAGGAGGAGGCTCAGCTTGACGCCCTTCCATTTGCCGATGCAGCTCCAACCTTCCACGCAATCGTGCCGGGTGATCTGGGTGCGGGCCGGCATGGCGCGCAGCTCCGTGAGTGACAGGGCCAGCGGCTGCTCCACGAGCCCGCCAATCTGCAGGGTCCAGTCGGCGAAGCCATTGGCCGCGTGGGCCCGGTAGTCGGCGTCGGGGGGATTGGTCGAGCCGTTTGCCTTGAAGTCTGCCGACAGATCGGCTTCGGCATATTCCCGCGCCAGGTCGCTCGGCGTCAGCAAGGCGCGCTGCGTGAGGCGGGTGAGGCTATCGGCCGATTGGAGCACCCGCTTGACCCAGGGCTGGCTCGAAAGCTCGTCGCAGCCGCCGAGCAGCCCCGCGCCGGTGACCGCGAGCCCGCGCGTCAGAAAGCCACGCCTGTCGAGAGACTTGCTCATGGCTTGTCCTCGGCGGGTTCGATCGTGTAGCGGCCGGTGATCATCGACCGCAGATTGTTCCAGACGCCCGAGATCAGAACCATGACGATATGCACCGCCACGAAGATCACGATTCCGCTCGCCGCGATGAAGTGAATGGTGCGCGCCGACTGCCGTCCGCCGAAGGCATCGAGGAGCGTGGGAAAGGCCGCGTCCATGCCGGGCGACATGGTGAGGCCGGTGAGCAGCATGAGCGGCAGGAGGATCAGTGCGACGAAAAGATATGTCAGCTTCTGCAGCACGTTATAGCGCTTGGCCTCCTCGCCCTTGGGAAAGTGGAGCCGGGCGTGCTCGGAGATAGAGCCGCCGATATGCTTCAGCTCCTTGCCCGATGGGGCGAGGTCGCGCCACAGATGACCGCTGCCGAGGCTCCAGATGAGATAGGCGAGACCGTTGAACAGGAACAGCCAGGCGAAGAAGAAGTGCCATTGCCGGCCCATGGCCAGGCTCCGATAGCCCGGTAGCGTCACCGCCCAGGGGAACCCTTGGCGCTGATAGCCGGTCTCCGCGTCGCCACCGAGGCCGAACACGCCCGTCGTATCGAAACTGTAGCCGAGCAGGGTCGTCTGCCCGCGCATTTCCCCGCCCTCGCGCACGGCTGTCATGGCCATGACGGGATCGTCGAATTGAGACTTCGAACCGAGATAAAGCGCCGGGTGAGCATTGAAGATCTGCAGGCCGCTCATGAGCAGGACGAGCAGCACGAGCGCATTGATCCAGTGGGTGGCGCGGACCGCGGCTGAGTGGCGATAGATGGTCTCGCGCTCGACCGTTGGATTGGTCCCTTGCTGGCTCGTGGTGTCTGTCATGTCGGAGACGAACAGGTTGAACTGCTTCCCTCTAGGATGCGCCTATGAGTGCTTCCCGCCCCAGATCTCGGCGAGCCGCTCGGCCCGGCCGCAGCGCCACTTGTAGTATTTATAGCTGACCGGATTCACGGTGTGATAATTCTGGTGATAGTCCTCTGCGTCGTAGAACGTCGTCACCGGCTTGATCTCGGTCGCTACCGTTTCGTTGAAGCGCTTGGCGATTTGCTGCTTGCTGGCCTCGGCCAGCGTCTTTTCAGCATCGTCCGACACGAACACTACGGTCCGATAGGCCGGGCCCTTGTCGCAGAATTGGCCGGCCGGATCGAACGGGTCGACATTGTGCCAGTAATGGTCGAGTAGCTTGGCATAGGTCACCTTCGATGGGTCGTAGGTCACCCTGAGCGCCTCGACATAACCCTCGTGGCTGCCATAGGTCGGGTTGGGCGTTGTGCCGCCGGCATAGCCCGACACCGTCCCGGTCACGCCGTCGACCTTGTCGAAGGCGTCCTCGACGCACCAGAAGCAGCCGCCGGCGAAGATCGCGGTCTTGGTCTCGGCCGCCTTCGTGTCGTAAGCGCCGCCGGCGATCAGGAACGCCGCCAGAAAGGCGGCCGTCAGGCCCGCGCAAATCCATCGCGCCATCATTTGAGGGTCTCTCCAAAATCATTGTGCGTCTGAGACGATAAGGAGCCCGTCGAACAGGGGAAATAGGCTCTCGCGCGACCGTGAAGTGAAGTGATGCCAGGATTTGGCGCATAAGCACTTGGGGCGGCTCGCCGAACTGGGTTATTGAGGGGCATGCAACAGCCTTTGTCTCTTCCGCCGGCATCCATGAAACCGGCTTACGATGTGGTCGTGGTCGGCTCGGGCTATGGCGGCGGCGTGTCCGCCTCCCGGCTCTCGCGCGCCGGCCAGCGTGTCTGCGTCATCGAGCGGGGACGCGAGATCCCTACCGGCGCCTTTCCCGACCGTCTGCCGGAACTGCGCCGCGAGCTGCAATTGAACGGCGGCAAGATGCGCTCCGGCTCGCGTACCGGCCTGTTCGATTTCCGGCTCGGGGCCGACATCCATGTCTTGGTCGGCTGCGGTCTCGGCGGCGGCTCGCTGATCAATGCCGGCGTGGGCTTGCGCCCCGACGCAAGGGTCTTCGCCGACCAAGCCTGGCCGGAGGAGATCGCCAAGGACGGTCTGCTCGATCTTGGCTTCGAGCGGGCGCAAACCATGCTGCGCCCGTCTCGCTATGGCCGCGCGCCCGAGCTTTCCAAATACCGCGCCCTGCAAACCGCAAGTGCCGCCTTCGGCCAGGATCCGGTGGCCGCGCCCGTCGTGGTGAGCTTCGAGGACACCGTCAATCCCGCCGGCATCGCCCAGCCCGCTTGCACGCTGTGCGGCGACTGCTGCTCGGGGTGCAATGTCGGCGCCAAGAACACCGTGGCCGTGACCTATCTGCCGGACGCTCACGCCCATGGCGCGGAGATCTTCACCGAACTCTCCGTCAGCCATCTCGAGAAATTGAGCGGCGGCTGGCGCGTCCACTTCAAGCCGTCGGCCGAGAAGGACGGCGCGCCGTCCTTCGTCGACGGCAAGACCGTGGTGCTCGCGGCCGGCACGCTCGGCTCGACCGAAATCCTGTTGCGCTCCCGCGATCAGGGGCTTGGCCTCTCCGACCGGCTGGGGATGAGCTTCTCCGCCAATGGCGACATCATCGCCTTTGCCCTTGGCGGCCGCGAGCGGGTGAACGGCATCGGCGTCGGCGAGCCGCCGAAATTTACCGGCGACACTATCGGCGCCTGCGTCGCCGGTCAGATCGAGTTGCCCGATTCAAGCGACCTCGACCACAGCATGATCATCCAGGAAGGGGTGCTGCCGTCCGCCTTGGCCCCGCTTCTGCCGGTGTTCTTTATCTCCGGCGGACGAATCCTGGGCGCCGCGCAAAGCCTCATCAAGGGCGTGTATCAGGGCCCACTGTCGAGCCTGCAGACCTTCTTCGTGGTCTCCCACGACGACGCCAAGGGGCGCCTCCAACTCGACAATGGCAGTCTCCAGGTCCACTGGCCCAAGGTCGGTGAGCAGCCGGTCTATACGCGCGTCGACGAAGCGCTGACCAAGGCCGCGCAGGCCGTCGGCGCGCGCTATATCAAGAGTCCGCTCGCCACCACCACCATGGGCGTGAAGCCCGCCACGGCCCATCCGCTCGGCGGCTGCGGCATGGGCGAGGATGCGGCGGGTGGCGTGGTCAATCACAAGGGCCAAGTGTTCGCCGGCACGAGCGGCGAGGATATCCATGGCGGTCTTTATGTCTGCGACGGCGCTGTCATCCCGCGCTCCATTGGCGTCAATCCGCTGCTCACCATCACCGCGCTGACCGAGCGCGCCATGGTCCACCTTGCCCGCGACCACAATCTGGGATTCGATACAGCTCCAATTCGTCAAGGCGTGGATCGCGTCAAGACGCGAGCCATGACATGAGGACCGGCTGACCCATGGCAAGCCGCATGCGCAAGCGCTCCTTATGGCAGGCGGCGGGCGCCGCGGCGGCGGTCATCGCCCTGGTCGTCATCGTCGCCGGTGGCAGCGCATTGCACGGCGCCGCGCGGCTTGAGCCTTGCGAAAACAGCGAGTTCACCGCCTCGCTTGGCAGCGCCGCCAAGCAACTCGATTCTGACCGCCTCACCATCGTGCTGGCCGGCGATGCCGGCTTCAATGTGAGCGGCGCCAAGGTCGAGCCGGAAGGGTTCCGCAAGGACGGCAAACTCAGACGCTTTCCCGACACGCTTTCCGGCATCGCCCCCGATGTCGACGGCGACCTCGCCTTCGTCAATCTCGAGACGGTGATCACCGACCGCAACGATCTTATCCCCGACAGCAAGGGGCAGTCCGCGCCTTACAATTTCAAGAGCCATCCCCTGGCGCTGAGGGCGCTCATCGATACGGGCTTCAATCTGTTCTCGCTCGCCAACAACCATTCCATGGATTACGGCGCCGTCGGCGCGCAGGAGACGCTGTATCACCTGGCCGTGGCGGCGGCGGAACGGGCCATCACCTATGCCGGCATCGGCACCACGCTGGAGGAGGCCACCCGGCCCGGTTGCCTGAAGCTCGGCAAGACCAGAATAGCCTTCGCCGCTACCGGCATCGTCACCGGCCAGCGCGAGGAGCATCGCGCCGGCGCTAACAAGACCGGCCAAGCGTCCTATCGCAATCGCGCCGACTACGAGCTGGTGGTGAATAGGCTGGCGGCGATGCCGGCCGACTACCGCATCCTGTCCATTCACTACGGCCTAGAGGGCCGCGTTGTGCCGGATCAACGTCAATTGAAGGATTGGCGCGGCTTCGCCGCGGGCGAGAAGGGTATCGACCTGATCGTCGGCCACCATCCCCATGTGGCCCAAGGGGTGGAAATGAACGGCGCGTCGCTGATTTTCTATGGGCTCGGCAATTTCATGCATCCCGGCACCGCCGAGATGTCCCGCTTCGGAATCTGCCGCGACTATGGCCTGATGGCGAAGGTGCATCTGGCGCGCATCCAAGGCTATTGGCGCGTCGCCGCGGTCGAGGCGATCCCGATCACCAAGACGAATATTGGGCCCGAGCGCTTCACGCCGGAGGAAGGGGTGAGGCGCATCTACGCGCTCAACCATCTCGGCGCGCAGCTCGGCGACGGCAAGGCCGCACAAGGCGTGCGCTTCACGCCGCGCAAGGACGGCACCGGGCTATACTGCACGGAAGGCGCCGATCTGCTCGAGGGCAAGGTCGGTGCGCTGTGCACGGGCTTTCAACCGGCACCGGCGATCCCCAACAAGCTCGCCCGCCAGCTCGCGTCGGCCTGCCAGGACAAGCCCTTCTATGGCGCGCCGAAGAAGAAGCGCAAACCGTCAACATTCTGGGGTTTTGGCTCGCACTAGCGGCGGCTAACCGCGCAGTTCGCCGCCGGTGGCTTTGACCACCGCGGCCACGACCTTCTCCGCCACCGCGTCGATCTCGGCATCGGTCAGCGTCTTGTCGCGGGGCTGCAAGACCACCTCGATAGCGATCGATTTTTTGCCCGCGGGCACACCTTGGCCGGTGAACACGTCGAACACGCCGACATCGGTAATCAGCGCCCGGTCGGCGCTTGCCGCCGCACGCACCAAGGCACCCGCATCCACATCGCCGTCGACCAGGAAGGCGAAGTCGCGGCGCACCGCTTGTAGGTCCGAGGCCTGTAGCGCGGGCTTGGCCGTGCCTTTGCGCTTCGACGCGGGCAGGGCGTCGAGATAGAGCTCGAACGCGGCCATGGGCGCATCGGCGCCAAGCGCTTCAAGCGTATCGGGATGCAGCTCGCCGAACACGCCGAGCGTCACCTTGGGTCCGAGCTTGAGCGCGCCGGAGCGGCCCGGATGGAACCAAGAGGGCGCCTCGCGGGTCACCTGGATATTGGCCTGGCCGAGACCGAGCGCGGCGAGGGCGGCGACGGCGTCAGCCTTGACTGCGGCCCAATCGGCGGCGTCCGCGTTGCCGGACCAGTGCCGGCCTGAGCCTTGAAGCCCCGACTGTCCGAAGCGCACGCCTGAGCCGGCGACATATTGATCTTCCGGGGCCGCGCCACGATAGGCATGACCCAGTTCGAACAGCGCCCCGTCGGCAAAGCCCCGGTCGCGATTGCGCTTGGCTGCGGTGATGAGCCCCGGCAGCAGCGAGGGTCGCATCTGCGCCAGCTCCGTGGAGATCGGGTTATCCAGGGTCAATTCGGCCTGACCGCCGCCAAACAATTTGGCTTCGGCGAGCGGCAGGAAGGACCACGTCACCGCCTCGACTAGGCCGCGGGAGGCGAGCAGGCGCCGCACCAGCCGCTGCCGCGTCTGGCGCTCGGTCAGGACGGGCGCGGCAACGCCGGAGAGGCGTGTCAGCGGCGTGGCCGGCACGCGGTCGACGCCGGTAAGCCGCACCACCTCTTCCACGAGA
This sequence comes from uncultured Alphaproteobacteria bacterium, assembly GCA_963793075.1. Lineage (GTDB taxonomy): Bacteria > Pseudomonadota > Alphaproteobacteria > Rhizobiales > Methyloligellaceae > Methyloceanibacter. The sequence continues at coordinate 763,203 of CAWBYO010000004.1, read as the reverse complement.
TCGACCGCGGCGGTGATGTCCGGGCGCCATGACGGCGCGGTGACCTTCAGCACGTTGGCGTGGCCCTCGAGCTTGACGCCGAGGCTTGCGAATTTCCGCCTGATGTCGCGATGGGGCAGCGCCAGCCCGCTCAAGCGTCCAATGAGGGTCATGTCGAATCGGAACGGCGGCGTCGGCTTCGGCGACTTGCCGGCGACCGTGACGTGGCTCGCGCTGCCACCGCACAGATCGAGCACCATCTGGGTGGCAAGCTCCAAGCCCGGCAGCACGAATTCCGGATCGACGCCGCGCTCGAAGCGGAAGCGCGCGTCCGATTGGATGTTCAGCGTGCGGCCCGTGCGCGCCGTGCGCTTCGGATCGAAATAGGCCGACTCGATGAAGACGTTGGTCGTCTCCTCGGTGCAGCCGGTATCCTCGCCGCCCATCACCCCGCCAAGGCCGAGCACGCGTGCCTCGTCGGCGATGACGCACATCGCCTCGTCCACCGCGTAGCTCTTGCCGTCGAGCGCGGCAAATTTCTCGCCAGCCTTGCCGAGCCGCGCGCGGATCGCGCCGGTGAGCTTGTCGGCGTCATAGACATGCAGCGGGCGGGCGCGGTCGTAGGAAATATAGTTGGTGATATCGACCAGGGCGTTGATGGGGCGCAAGCCAATGGCGCGCAAGCGCCGCTGCAGCCAGTCCGGGCTCGGACCGTTCTTGACGCCGCGCACCAGCCGCCCGGCGAAGATGGGGCAGGCGGATGCGGTGTCCTTGGCGAATTCGAGCTTAATCGGAATAGGATTGTCGAAGCCGCCTTTGACCGGCTTGACCGTGTCCTTCTTGAGCTTGCCGAGACCGGCGGCGGCGAGATCGCGGGCAACACCGCGCACGCCGAGGCAATCAGGCCGGTTCGGCGTGATGGCGATGTCGAAGACCGCATCGTCGAGGCCGAGCGCCTTGGCGGCCGAGCTACCCACCTTGGTCTTGGGGGCAAGCTCGATGATGCCGGTATGGGCGTCGGAGAGCTCGAGCTCCCGCTCCGAGACCATCATGCCGTTCGAACTCGACGCCGCGGATCTTCGCCTTGGTCAGGGTGACGTCAATGCCCGGCACGTAGGTGCCCACGGGCGCGAACACGCCCTTCATCCCGGCCCGCGCGTTGGGCGCGCCGCACACCACCTGCAAGCGTTCCTTGCCGGTGTCGACCTCCAGCACCTGAAGCTTGTCGGCATCCGGGTGCTTCTCGGCCTTCACCACCTCGGCCACGCGGAAGTCCTTCAGCGCGGTGGCGGGGTCGAACACCTCCTCCACCTCGAGCCCGATGCGGGTGAGCGTGTCGGCGATCTCGTCCACGGACGCCTCCGTGTCGAGATGCTCCTTCAGCCATGCGAGGGTGAATTTCATGGCTAGCCGCTCAAGCCGGCTGCAAGCGTGGGGACCACGAGCGGCGCGAAGCCGTAATGCTTGAGCCAGCGCAGATCGCCCGAGAAGAAGGCGCGCAAGTCGGGCATGCCGTATTTCAGCATGGCCAGGCGGTCGATGCCGACGCCGAAGGCGAAGCCCTGATATTTCTTGGGATCGAGCTCGACGGCTTTGAGCACGTTGGGATGGACCATGCCGCAGCCCAAAATCTCGAGCCAGCGGTCGCCCTCGCCAATGCGGATCTCGTCGCCGACCTTGGCGTAGCCGATATCGACTTCCATGGACGGCTCGGTGAACGGGAAGTGGCTGGCGCGGAAGCGCATCTTCACCTCCGGCACCTCGAAGAACGCCTTGCAGAATTCTTCGAGCACCCATTTCAGATGGCCGAGATGGGTCTCCTCGTCGATGACGAGGCCTTCCACCTGATGGAACATCGGCGTGTGGGTCTGGTCGGAGTCGCAGCGATAGACGCGGCCCGGCGCGATGACGCGCAAGGGCGGCTTGTCCTGCAGCATGGTGCGGATCTGCACCGGGCTCGTATGGGTACGCAGCACCGGGCGGGTTCCGTCGGGACCTTCGGCAAAATAGAACGTGTCGTGATCCTGCCGCGCGGGATGGTCCGGCGGGATATTGAGCGCGGTGAAATTGTTGAAGTCCGTCTCGATGTCCGGGCCTTCGGCGATGCGAAAGCCCATATCGGCGAAGATCTCGGTGATCTCGTCGGTGACTTGGCTGACGGGATGGATGCGGCCTTCGCTGAGCGGACCCTCGCGCACCGGCAGGGTGACGTCGGCGCGCTCATGCGCCAGCCGCGCCGCAGTCGCGGCGCTGGCCAGTTCCGCGTGCTTGGTTTCCAGTGCGGCGGCGACGGCGGTCTTCACCGCGTTGACGGCCTGACCGAAATCGCGCCGCTCTTCGGGCGGCATCGACCCCAGCCGCTGCATCAGCGCCGACACCCGGCCCTTCTTGCCGAGGGCTGAGATGCGCACGTCTTCCAGCGTGCCGAGGTCGGAAGCCTGCGCGATTGCCCCGAGCAGTTCGGTCTTGAGACCGTCGAGCTCCGATGCGCTCATGGCGTGCGGCTCCTCCCCCGGCTAAGCGGGCGCCCTTACGCCCGCGCGGCGGCTGTGGCGGCCTCGACCAGACTCTGGAAGGTTTGCGGCTCGTGCACGGCCATATCGGCCAGAACCTTGCGGTCGAGCTCGATCCCGGCCTTCTTCAAGCCGTCGATCAACCGTCCGTAGGTCATGCCGTTGGCCCGCGCGGCGGCGTTGATGCGCTGGATCCACAGGGCGCGGAACGTGCGCTTCTTCACCTTGCGGTCGCGATAGGCATATTGGCCTGCCTTGTCGACGGCCTGCTTGGCGACGCGGATGGTATTCTTGCGGCGGCCGTAATACCCCTTGGCTGCCTTCAGCACCTTGCGGTGGCGGGCATGGGATGTAACGCCGCGTTTCACACGTGACATTGCGGTGCTCCTTCGATTTGAGGTCTCGCCCTGGGCCTAACGGCCGTAGGGGAGGAAGTTCTTCTTCACGGTCTTGGCGTCTTCGTCGGCGAGGACCATCGTCCCCCGGGCATCGCGGATGAATTTCGTCGTCCGCTTGATCATGCCGTGACGTTTGCCGGCCTGGGCGCATTTCACCCTGCCGGTGGCCGTGATTTTGAATCGCTTCTTGGCACCGCTCTTTGACTTGAGCTTGGGCATTTGGCTTCCTTGACTTTAGGCCGCGGCAGGACAAGCCCGCCCGGCAATCTTGAACGTGATGCTGGAAAGCATTGCGAGCCGCCACGGCATGCCCTGCCGGGCGGCTCCTTGAACCGCGCGTTATAGGGGGAATTCTTGCCGGTTGAAAGCCCCATTACGCCGTCCAGGGGGAATGCTTAACCACGCCCCTTAACGCTTGCTTCGCGCCATGCGGGTAGAACAACAACAAGATTTTTTGTGCCGGGTCAAAGAGTTGGCGTGTGCGCAGCAAGTTTGCGCAACGTGGAGTAGAGCTCTTGAGGAGCATGGACATGGCCAGAAAATGGGCTAATTGGCTGAAGGGCATGCCGCGCGCCCAGCTGGATCTCATGGTGATCCTGGCGCTTTCTATTCCGACTTACGCATTTCTCGTTTGGATCGATGCCTTCGACCTCTTCTTTCAGTACAGCCGGGCTCACGAAGACTACCAGCTCGACGAGTTCGTCGCTTTCCTATTCTTCCTCGGCGTTGCAGCCGTCATCTTCTCGGTGCGCCGCATCATCGATCTCCGTAAGGAGATGGAAAAGCGGCGCTCAGCCGAGCTGGATGCGCAGCGGCTCGCGCGCCACGATGCGCTGACCGGGCTCCCCAATCGCCGGGGTTTTCTGGAGCAGTTTGACAGCCGGGTTCGCGACTCCGGTCCAGACGAGCGTTGCGCCATGTTCGTGCTCGATCTCGATCATTTCAAACCGGTCAACGACCTTTACGGCCATCGCCTGGGAGACGAGGTGCTGCGGGTCATCGCCCAGCGCCTGTCGGAGATCGTCGAGGATTACGGTGTGGTGGCGCGGCTCGGCGGGGATGAATTCGGCATCGTCATGAAGGTCGGCGCCGACGACGACGAGCTTCCACTCCGGATCGCGCGCCGCATGGTTCATGAGGTGCCAAGGCCGATTAAGCTCGCGGCGCTCTCGGTAGAGGTGGGCTGCAGCGTTGGCGCATCGATGTACGCGAGGGACGGTGGGCATAGCGGCGGGCCGCTCCGCGGCGAACACAGCCCGGTCGAGACTGTCCTCCGTCAGGCCGACATGGCGATGTACCGGGCCAAGGCAGAGGGGCGCGGAGCATATCGCTTCTTTGACGATAAGATGGACGAGCGGCTGCAGCAGAGAGTCCGGCTTGAGCGGGAGATCAAGCGTGCCGTGGAACGCCAGGAAATCATTCCCTACTACCAGCCGCTCGTGGATCTCCACACGCAAGAGACCGTCGGTTACGAGCTTCTCGCCCGTTGGAATCACCCGAGCCTGGGCGTGATCGAGCCGACGGCGTTCATCTCCATCGCCGAGGACACCGGTGTGATCGGCGCTCTTACGGATTCGCTACTTCGACAGGGCCTCAAGGACGCCAAGGCGTGGCCGTCTCATCTTTATTTGACCGTGAATCTCTCGCCCCGGCAGTTCGCCGATCCTTTGCTTGCACAGAGAATTCTGGCCATCCTCGCCGAAGCGGGCTTCCCGCCTAAGAGGCTCGAGATCGAGATTACCGAGACGGCCGTCGTGCAGCGCCTCGAGGAAGCCAAGGTCACGCTCCAGTCCCTCCGCAACCTCGGTGTGCGCATTGCCCTCGATGACTTTGGCACTGGCTACTCCGGCCTGCACCATTTGCGTGAACTCCAGCTCGACACAATCAAGATCGACCAGTCTTTCGTCACCCACATGCTGAAAAATGCCGACGACGAAAAGCTGGTCCAGGCGATCGTGGGTCTAGGGCACGTGCTCGGCCTGCGCACCACGGCTGAAGGCATCGAAACGAAAGATGTGCTCGACAAGCTCATCTCGCTCGGTTGCGATACAGGCCAGGGTTTTCTCTTCGGTCGGCCAGAGCCCATGACGGCCGCCGCCGTGACCGAAGAGCTGACGGCCCGCCGCGCTTAGCGCGGGGCGAGCACCATCACCATCTGGCGGCCTTCGAGGCGCGGCTCCGACTCGACCTTGGCGATTTGCGTGGTGTCCTGCTTCACTTTGTTGAGCAGTTGCGCGCCGAGCTCCTGATGGGCCATCTCGCGGCCACGGAAGCGAAGCGTCACCTTGACCTTGTCGCCTTCTTCGAAGAACCGATTCATCGACCGCATCTTCACGTCGTAGTCGTGCGTGTCGATATTGGGCCGCATCTTGATCTCTTTGATCTCGACGGTGCGCTGCTTCTTGCGCGCCTCGGCGGCCTTCTTCTGCGCCTGGTACTTGAACTTGCCGTAATCCAGGATTTTGCACACTGGCGGCTCGGAATTGGGTGAGATCTCGACCAAGTCGAGCCCGGCCTCCACGGCGCGCGCGCGCGCGTCTTCGATCTCGACCACGCCGACATTCTCGCCCGTGGCGTCAATGAGTTGGATTTTTGGAGTATCGATGCCCTCGTTTATACGGGGGCCTCCCCGGTTGGGGGTGAGCTTCATGGGCCGTCTTACGATGTTCGTTCTCCTCTATTGAACGGGCACCCTCGCCGCGGCGAGGCACGGGGCGCTTATAGAACTGACACTAAGTCCAAAGGTTCTACAGGATGGCAAATAGGCCTGACAAGCCACGCTGTGCAAGACGGCAAGCGTCCGCGGCGGCTCAGGCGCGATCCTGGGCGGCTCCGACCGGCTCGTAGAGGGGCGGATGCTCGAACAGTTGGGAGAGCTGCGTCCCGAGCAATTCGTCATACACAGCCAGCGTTTTGGCTTGCATCTGGGCCAGCTCGAAATTCTTGCCCACCCGCTCCCGCGCCCGCGCGCCGATCCTTGTGCGCTCCTCCGGCGTCAAAGAAAGCGCGACCCTGATGCGATCGGCAAGGGCCGGGACGTCGCCGGGCGGCACTAAAAAGCCGGTGAACCCGGCCGCGTCGCTCTCCGGCGACACGATGGTCTCCGGCAGGGCGCCGATATCGGAGACGATGACGGGGCAGCCCATGGCCTGCGCCTCGATACTTGTCCGGCCAAAGGTCTCCGCCACCAGCGACGGCACCAGCGCCGTATGGGCGGCAAGAAACGCCACCGGCATGTCGCTGCAATGGCCGGCCAGTCTCACTTTATCCTTAAGACCGTGGCTGGCGATGAGGTCGACAAGCTCCTGACGGTAGCCCCCGCGCAGTCCCTCTCCCACGAAAACCGCCACGGCGTCCTCGAACGCGCCCTCATGGTGCAACTGGGCCACGGCCTCGATGGACTGCCGCTGACCCTTGATGCTCGACAGCCGCGCGGCGTGGAGCACGATCCGTTCATCCGCGCCTACGCCCCAACTCTCGCGCAACCGCGTCACGGGGCCCGGCGGCACCACGAAGGGATCGAAGATCGCGCCGTCAATTCCGCGATAGATGACGCGGATGCGGTCTCGGGCCACATGCTGGCGCGCGGCGACGAGGTTGGCCGTGTACATCGAATTGGCGATGACGCGGTCGCCGCGTCCCATGACGCTGTTATAGACCGCCTTCACCGGGCCGGGTTTGCCGTAGGTGCCGTGATAGGTGGTGACGAAGGGGCGCTTGGTCCAGCGCGCCGCTAACAGTGCGCTCCACGCCGGCGCCCGGCTGCGCGCATGCAGGAGCGAGATGTTGCGCGTCTTGACGAGCTTCGCCAGCTGCCGCGCATTGGCGAACATAGTCGCCGGGTTCTTGCTCGCCATGGGCAATTCGACGATCTCGCCGCCGGCCCGGGTCACCGCACTTGCCAGGCGCCCCCCTTCGGTGGCAACGAGAGCGTTCGCGCCGGCGCGGATGAGCGCTTCGGCCATTTCGATGGTCGATTGCTCGCTGCCCCCGGTCTCCAGCCGCGGCACGACCTGCAATATGGTCACGTCTGCCATCACCCACGTCTTTGGCGAAAAACCCATTTCGCGCTAGCGCTAATTCGAATGAACGATCAGGAACCACAATTCCTTGAAGTTGGCCAAGGGCCTAAACGCCGCCGCCTGGCCTATCGCTGGGCGGATCCCGGCCCCGATGGCTCCGGCATGGCTGTCCTGTGGCTCTCCGGCTTCCTCTCCGACATGGCGAGCACCAAGGCGCAAGCCCTTGCCGACTGGGCGGCGGACCAGGGCCACGCCATGCTCCGCTTCGACTATTCGGGCCACGGCCTGTCGCCGGGAGATCTTCTGCAAGCCTCCATCGGCGACTGGCTCGAGGAGTCGACCGCCATGCTTCGTCTTCTGGACGGCCGGCGCGTCATCGTCGTCGGCTCCTCCATGGGCGGCTGGATCGCGCTGCTGCTCGCGCGCGCACTTGCGAGGACCGGCGACACGCGGCTCGCCGGTCTCGTGCTCGTCGCGCCCGCTTGGGACATGACGGAAAAGCTCATGTGGGAGAAGATGTCGGCGAAGACGCGCGCGGTCGTCGAGACCGAAGGAGTCTTCTACGCGCCGTCGAACTACGACGATCCCTATCCGCTGACCAAGATTCTCATCGAGGAAGGCCGCAACCATCTGCTGGCAGACGGCGGCATCGAGATCGGCGCGCCGGTGCGCATCCTGCAGGGCATGCGCGATGTGGACGTGCCCTGGCAGCACGCGCTCGCGCTTGTCGATCTTCTAGCGGGCGACGATGTCGAGTTGACGCTCGTGAAGAACGGCGATCACCGGCTGTCCCAGCCGGAGCAACTGTGCCGCCTCGAAGCAACGGTGGCGGCGTTGGCTGCTAGCGCGCGCGGGGGATAAGCGACGCGAGGCCTTGGCGGTAGGTAGGATACCGCAACGCGACACCGAGCTCCGACTTGATCAGCGCGTTGCCGATGCGGCGGCTGCCCTCGTAGAAGCTGCGCGCCATCGGTGAGAGGTCGGCCTCCTCGAAGTCGACTTCCGGCGGCGGCGTCACGCCGATCATCTCGGCGGCGTAAGCCACCACATCCCCCGGCGCCGCCGGCTCGTCGTCGGCGACATTGTAGATAGCGCCGGCGCGCGGGCGGGCCATCGAGGCTTCGAGCACCGATGCGATGTCGTCAACGTGAATGCGGCTGAACACCTGGCCGTCCTTGTTGATGCGACGTGCCGTGCCGGCGGCGATCTTGTCGAACACGCTGCGCCCCGGACCGTAAATGCCGGCCAGGCGAAACACCTGCACCGGCACGCCGATTTCCGCACCGAAATCGAGCCAGGCTTGCTCGGCCACGACGCGGGCTTCGGTACGATCACTATTCGGCTTGGGCTCGGTGGTCTCGTCGACCCAATTGCCATGCTGATCGCCATAGACGCCGACCGTGGACAGGTAGCCAATCCACTCGATCGTCCCGAGCTTGGCGATCTCGTCGCGATAGGCATTGAGCACCGGATCGCCGTCCGGTCCCGGTGGAATGGAGTGCAGCAGATGCGTCGTGCCTGCGAGAAGCGGTGGCAAATCCGGATTGTCCATGTCGCCGGCAAATCGTGTGGCCGCGAAGCCGAGATCGCGGAGCTGCGCGATCTTGCTGTCGTCGCGCGCGGTGCCGGCAATCTCCCAACCTTTTGCGGCCAAGCGCTTGCCTAACGCCTGTGCCGAGAATCCGAGACCGAAGGCGAACAGGCAGCTCACGCGGCCACCGCCAGCCATTCGCCGCGCACCGCAGGATCAGCTTCGCCGGGCGCATATGAGGCGCGCAAGGCCTGCAGTCGCGCGGGCGCCAGACGCGCCAGCGCCCACACCGCCATGGCGCGCACCAGCGGCGAGGCGTCGTCGAGCCGCGCTTCCACCAGCGGCACCAGGCTCGCGTCGGTCGAGTTGCCGGCGGCGATCAGCACGTTGCGCAAGAAGCGGTCGCGGCCCGTGCGCTTAATGGGCGTGCCGCGAAACCGCGCGCGAAAGGCGGCGTCGTCGAGCGTCAGCAACTCGGCCAGTGGCGGGTTGTCGGACTCGGCGTGCACGGCAAGCTTCGTTTCATGCGAGGTCTGCGCGAACTTGTTCCACGGACATACGGCGAGACAGTCGTCGCAGCCGAAGATGCGGTTGCCCATGGCCGCGCGATAGCGGGGCGCGATGTGTCCTTTATGCTCGATGGTGAGATAGGAGATGCACGCCCGCGCATCCATGCGGTACGGGCCGGTGAAAGCGCCCGTCGGGCAAATATCGAGGCAGCGCCGGCAGGCGCCGCAATGATCGTCTTCCGCTTCGTCCGGGGCGATCTCCGCGCTGGTGAAGATCGAACCGAGGAACAGCCACGACCCGAATTCGCGCGACACGAGATTGGTGTGCTTGCCTTGCCAGCCGAGCCCGGCCTTCGCGGCCAGCGGCTTCTCCATCACCGGCGCGGTGTCGACGAAGATCTTGACCTCGCCGCCGGCGAGCGCCTGCACCTGCCCCGCGAGCGTCTTCAGCTTTGCCTTGATCGCGTCGTGATAGTCGGCGCCTTGCGCGTAGATCGAGATGGCGCCGCGCGAGGGCTCTTCCAAAATTGCCAGCGGATCGCCGCCGCGTCCGTAATTCAGCCCGAGCAGAATCACGCTGCGCGCCTCCGGCCATAGAGCGTGCGGGGTCTTGCGCCGCTCCGCGGTATCGGCGAGCCAGCTCATGTCGCCGTGACGGCCCTCGGCGAGAAACGCATCGAGGCCGGCCCCCGCGTCTTGCGACAGATCAGCTGTGGTGAAGCGCACCGCATCGAAGCCAAGCGCCTTGGCCTCCTGCGCGATCTTCGATTTGAGAGTTTCACCCATGCCCAGCTCCTGCGGGCGCGCGCCGTTAGAAATCGAGGTCGGCATAGGTCCCCGAAGGGGTGAAACCGGCGACGCGGTCCTGCAGGAGAGGCCTGAAGGACGGCCTCGATTTCAACAGCGCATACCAGTTCTTGGCCGGCTCGAACTCTTCCCACGGCACCTCGCCGAGATAGTCCAGCGCCGAGAGGTGGGCGGCGGCGGCCAGGTCGGCGAAGCTCATGGCGTCGCCCGCAAGCCAGCTGCGCGTCTCGGTGAGATGTCCGACATAGGTCAGATGATAACGCAGATTGTCGTGCCCGGCGCGCATGGCCTCCATATTGGGGGAGGTGCTTTGCGGCCCGAACCGGCGGAACACCTTCTCCACCACCAGATAATCGGTGACTTCATCGTGGAATTTGCGGTGAAACCAATCCACCAGCCGCCGCGCCTCGGCGCGTGCCGCCGCATCGCCCGGAAAGGGCTGAAAACCACGCTTTTCCCGCTCATCCACGGTGTCGCCGAGATATTCGGAGATGGCGTAGGCGCCGGCGATCGATCCGCGATCTTCGGTAACCAGGACGGGCAGGGTGCCGGCGGGATTGATCGCCAAAAACTCCGGCCGCCACTCCCAGGGACGCTCTTCGACAAGCTCCGCCTCGATCCCGCACTCGGCGAGCGCAAGGCGAATTGACCTAGAGAAGGCACATAGGGGATGGTGGAGGAGATTCGCCATTGATGGCTTCGGCGGCTATTCGTTCCAAAATGAATCGCGCGGGGCCAGAGCCTCGTATAGAACCTGCACGCGCGCCAAACAAGCCGCACGACGAGGGGCCATGACGATAGAGCAGATCATCGTGATTGCCGTGGTGCAGGGCATCACGGAATTCTTGCCCATTTCGTCCTCCGGTCACCTGATTCTCATTCCCAATATCATGCACTGGCCGGACCAAGGCCAGTTCGTCGATGTGATGGTGCATCTGGGCACGCTGCTCGCCATCCTCATATATTTCTGGCGCGATGTCTGGCGCATCACGGTTGGCGGGCTGGAGCTGTTCAAGGGCAAGGTCACCGACGAGGGGCGCCTCGCCATTTACATTGTGCTGGCCACCATTCCGGCGGTCGCTTTCGGGCTGTTCTTGAAGAAATTCGGCTTTAGCGATCTCGAGCGCAACATCAGCGTCGTCGCCTGGAATACGATTCTTTATGGCCTGCTCATGCTCGTTGCCGACATGGTGGGCCCGCAAGAGCGGACCATCGGCAACATGACGCTCAAGAGCGCGCTGATCATCGGCGCGGCGCAGGCGCTGGCGCTGATTCCCGGCACGAGCCGCTCGGGCGTGACCATGACAGCGGCGCGTTTCTTAGGCTTTACCCGGCCGGATTCGGCGCGGTTCTCGTTCCTGTTGGGAATTCCGGCGATTGCCGGCGCCGGCGTGCTCACCGTCGGCGAGGCGCTTGCCGCCGGCGATACCATCACCATGGACGCGGTCTATTGCGCGATTCTGACGTTCTTCGCCGGCCTCGCCGCCATCGCCTTCCTCATGGCGCTGGTGCGGCGCATCAGCTTCCTGCCCTTCGTGCTCTATAGGATGGTTCTGGGCGGCTTCCTGCTGGTGATGATCTATTGGTGAGACAAGCGCCTCACGGCTTGTAGACGGAGAACTGGCCGCGCGGCCTGAACTGCTCGAGATAATCCGGCACCACGGAGGCCACGGCCACCGGCTCGATGCCCAGGCCCTCCAGCGTCCGCCCCGCCTCGATCGCCGCTTGGCTCACCACGTTGTCACTTTCCAGCAGGCGCACCTGGTCGATCGTCAGCGGCGGCGTGGGCAGAAGCTGCAGAAAGGCGGCTTTCAGCTTCGCGGCCCAGAACGGCACCGACACCAGGGGCCGCTCGCGCATGGAATAGTCGAGCACGCGCTCCATGACCTCGCGCAGGGTGAGGATCTCAGGCCCGCCCAGCTCGTAAGGCTGACCGGCCGCTGCCAGTCCGGCGATTCCGGACACCACGGCGCGGGCCACGTCGCCCACGAACACCGGCTGAAATTTCGTATGGCCACCGCCGATCAGCGGCAGTACCGGCGATAGGCGCGCGAGCGCTGCAAACCGGTTGAAGAAATCGTCCTCAGGCCCGAACACCACCGAAGGCCGGATAATGACCGCCCCGGGGAACACAGCCTTCACCGCCGCTTCGCCCGCCGCTTTGCTGCGCGCATAGATGGCGGGCGAGCCGGCGTCGGCGCCGATGGCCGAGAGATGCACGAGACTGCGTGCGCCGCCGGCTTTCGCTGCCTCCGCGACATTTTGCGCACCCTCGTCCTGCACGGACTTGAAGCTCTGCTTGCCGGTGGGAAACAGGATGCCGACGAGATTGACGACCGCGTCGGCACCCTCCGCCGCGGCGATCAGCGAGTTGGGAAACCGCACATTGGCTTGCACCGGATTGATCTGGCCGACGCTGCCGAGCGGCTGAAGATGGCCGGCAAGCTCGGGCCGTCTGACCGCAATCCGCATCCGCGCGCCGGTTCGCGCGATGGCGCGCACCACATGCCGCCCGAGAAAGCCCGATCCCCCATAGATGGTCACGAGCGCTGTATTGTTGAGTTCAACCGCCACTTAGATGCCCCTTAACCTCGCCCTGTTATGTGCATGCGCAGCATTACACCACGGCGCCCGGCCCTTGAAGGCGCTTCTCCTGGCAATTGACAACGAGAACAGCCAATCGTACCTCAACATCCTCAAGCCCAGGTGGCGGAACTGGTAGACGCGCTAGCTTCAGGTGCTAGTGCCCGAAAGGGCGTGGAAGTTCGAGTCTTCTCCTGGGCACCAACCCCGCTTCGCCCCAATGTGGCGGGGCCGCGATGACGGCCAATATCTTGAGCCAGCCTTCGACTGTCGATCTGCATAAGGGCGATCTGCCACCCGGCCGTTTCGCCGGCAAGACGATCGCCATCGATACCGAGACGCTGGGGCTCAATCCGCATCGCGACCGGCTCTGCCTGGTGCAGCTCTCCGACGGCGACGGCACCGCCGCCCTGGTGCAAATCTCCGGCAATTACGACGCGCCGGAGTTGAAGCGGCTCCTGGCCGACCAGAACGTGCTCAAGATATTCCATTACGGCCGCTTCGACATGGCTGTGCTCAAGCATTTTCTCGGCGTCATGCCGGGACCCGTCTACTGCACCAAGATCGCCTCTAAACTGGCCCGCACCTATACCGACAGGCACGGTCTCAAGGATCTCTGCCGCGAGTTGCTCGGGGTCGAGCTCTCCAAACAGCAGCAATCCTCCGATTGGGGCGCGGCCGAGCTGAGCCAGGATCAGCTCAGCTACGCAGCCAGCGACGTGCTCTATTTGCATGCGTTGAAGGATAGGCTCGACGACATGCTGCGGCGTGAGGGCCGCGAGCATCTGGCGCGCGCCTGCTTCGAGTTTCTGCCGACCCGGGCCGAGCTCGACCTCGAAGGCTGGGCCGAGATCGACCCCTTCGCCCACTAGGCCGACTCCACGCCGCCAGGGCCCATGGGCCCGCTTTGGCCTTGGCATGCAAGCCGGGCGGTCGCAATGTGATCAAAGTCCTGCGGCTAGGTGAGGTCTGGGTGGCTACGAGTTCCCGGGGCCCGCAAAATTGGCGGATATTATGGTAGTTGACGCGAATCTCCTCGACACAGGGCCGCGCTATCGCGTGCGGACGCCCGAGGAGCGCGCGCGTGCCTTTGTGAGCGCCGGGCGTCATAGCCGCATGGTCCGCATCCTCCGGAAGGGCCTTCCGGTCGTTGGCCTCCTGGTCCTGGCGGCCTATTTCGTCTCTACCCGGATGAATGTCACGGTCGGCGACGTCACCGCGAGCATCGACGGCATGCAGATCGCCGACGGCAATCTGCGGATGCTCAACCCGACCCTGGAAGGCAGCGACAAGAAGAACGGCAAATACGTGATCCGCGCCGACCATGCCGACCAGGACATCAAGAACCCGGAGATCATCAAACTTCACGCCATCAAGGCCGATCTTTCGAGCAGCTCCGGAGGATGGTCGCGCATGGAGGCCGTGCGCGGCGTGTTCAACAGCAAGTCTGAGCGGCTCGTGATGCAGGACCGCATCACCGTGGCCACAAGCGCGGGCGTCACCGGCGAGCTCAAGCACGCCAGCCTCGACATGGACAGCCAAACGCTGCGCTCGCACCAGCCAGTGGCCTTCGACCTGTCCAACGGTACCGTCAGGGCCAACGCGCTGACCTTCCGCTCCCAGGACAATATCCTCGTCTTCCGCGGCAAGGTGGCGGTTCATCTGATCAAGCAGCCGAAGCAAGGCGACGGCACGCCGCAACGCGCTCCCGCGCCGCAGGCGGTACAAGGGCAGTCGGTACAAGGGCAGCCGCTACAAGGCTCTGTGCCGGTCCAAACCGGCGATGCGAAAATGGTGAGCCCGCAATGAGCCCGCGTCACAGGGTCGGACATGCTTCGGCCGTTATCCGTTCAGCCCTCAGGGGACTGGCCGTGCTGATGTTCGCGCTTCTCGTCCCGGCGAGCCCGCTTTCCGCGCAGACCCTCAACAACTCCTTCGGCGGCCTATCCGAGAGCTCCGATGAGCCGATCGACATCGAGTCCGACGTGCTCACCGTGTACGACGCGAAGAAATACGCGACCTTCAAGGGCAATGTGAAGGCGGTGCAGGGCACGACCACGCTGCGCGCCGCCGAACTCGACGTGCATTATGTGGGCGGCGCCGAGAAGATCACGGGGCAGAAACCGGCCGAGGCCGCGCCCGCCACCGGTCAGACGGCCGCCCCGGCAGCCAAAGACGGCGCGAGCCCCGAGTCGCAGATCAGCAAGATCGAGGCGAGAGGGAGCGTCGTCATCACCAGCAAAGACGACCAGACCACCACCAGCGATTGGGCACTCTATGACGTGCCGGCGCAGCTGGTAACCGTGGGTGGCAATGTGGTGTTATCGCAAGGTCAGAATGTGCTAAAGGGAGAACGGCTTATCATCAATTTGAAGACGGGCGAAAGCCGGTTCGAGAACCCAGGAAATGTCGCGACCGGAGGGACCGGAGGCCGTATCCGTGCGCTGTTCATGCCCAAGCAAGGCAACGGCGCCGGTGCCGACGCCGGGGGCGACAGCGATGGGGCCGACGGCGAGCCTAAGACGCCCGGCACCGCTGCGCAAAATGCGGAGTCTGTTCCCGGCGAGCAGAAGCCGGCGAGAGGGACAGCCGTCGATGAAGCCGAGCCATGGCCGATCATACCTGAGTTCCGGTAAGTCCCCGACGGGGCTTTAGCCGATTTTAACCGGCCAGCGCTTCAACTGAGGAGCGGAAAGGGTCAGTGGGCAAGTTGCTGTCGTTCCCAGGCCGTCAGGCAGTCGTTGCCCCGGAGGCTCCCCTTCAGGTTGAGCCGTCCGTGCGCGAACCCGTTTACCAGGGCCAACCCGGCAATGGCTGGCTCACCATCCGTTCCGTGGTCAAGGCCTTCAAGAAGCGCACGGTCGTGCGCGGCGTCAGCCTCGATCTCGCGCGCGGCGAGGCGGTCGGACTGCTGGGGCCGAACGGCGCCGGCAAGACCACGGTCTTCTACATGATCACCGGACTGATCCCCGCCGACCAGGGCTCGATTAAGATCGACGGCCGGGACGTGACCAAGCTGCCCATGTATCGCCGGGCGCGCTTGGGCATCGGCTATCTCCCGCAAGAGGCCTCGATCTTCCGGGGGCTTACGGTCGAGGAGAATATTCTTGCCGTGCTCGAAATGGTCGAGCCCAATAAGAAGGAGCGCCAGCTTCAGCTCGACTCGCTGCTCGAGGAATTCCGCATCACGCGTCTCAGAAAATCGCCATCCATGAGTCTGTCGGGTGGCGAGCGGCGTCGTGTCGAAATTGCCCGTGCGCTGGCCTCGCGCCCGTCTTTCATGCTGCTCGACGAGCCCTTCGCCGGCATCGATCCGATCGCCGTCGGCGACATCCGCGCGCTTGTGCGGCATCTCACCGAGCGCGGCATTGGCGTTCTCATCACCGACCATAATGTGCGTGAAACGCTGGAGCTTGTCAGCCGCGCCTATATTATTCATGACGGTATGGTACTCACCCATGGTACCGCTCACGAGGTCATCAACAATGAGGACGTGCGGCGCGTCTATCTTGGTGATCAGTTCAAGATCTGAGAACCCGATCGCGAGTGAATTAGTAGATGGCGATCAATACAAAGCTCGAACTCCGCCAGAGTCACAGTCTGGTGATGACGCCGCAATTGCAGCAGGCAATAAAGTTGCTGCAATTGTCGAACATGGAGCTTGCGAGCTTTGTCGAAGGCGAGCTTGAGCGTAATCCGCTGCTCGAGCACGCCGATCCGGACGAGCCAAACGGCATTGCCGACGACTCCACACCCGGCAAGGACGACGGCGGCGAGGCGAAGAACGGTGCCGCATCCGATGAGTCCGGCGACGCCGCCGAGGGCGAGTGGGTCGACCTCGAGGCCGGCAACGGCGCAAGCCAGACCAACGATCTCGATGCCGAGCCCCAGGACATGTTCCCCGACGCGGAGACCTTCACCCCGGGGGCGATGACCAATTCAGGGTGGAGCGGTCTCGCCCAGGGCCCCCGCATCGACGGCGACGAGGGGTCCAATCTTGAAGCCTATGTGGCCGAGGAGAAGACGCTGCGCACCCATTTGGCCGAGCAGCTCAGTCTCGCCTTCACCGATCCGGCGCGCCGGCTGATCGCCCAGCATCTCATCGATATGACCGACGAGGCGGGCTATCTGCGCGGCGACCTCGACTCCGTGGCCGAGCTTCTCGGGGCGCCTTTAGAACTCGTCGAGGAGACGCTGTGCGTCCTGCAGGGCTTCGACCCCTGTGGCGTGTTCGCCCGCGACTTACGCGAATGCCTGACGCTGCAGCTCAAGGAGAAGGACCGCTGCGACCCGGCGATGTCCGCGCTCATCGACAATCTGCAGCTTCTCGCCACCCACGACCTCGTGGCGCTGAAGCGGGCAGCGCGCGTCTCCGACGAAGATCTGTGCGACATGATCGCCGAAGTCAGGCGGCTGAACCCGAAGCCCGGGTTGAAATACGGCTCGTCGCCGGCTCAGCCCATCGTGCCCGACGTGCTCGTGCGCTCGCTTCCCGACCGGAGCTTCTATGTGGAGCTGAACAGCGACACGCTCCCGCGCGTGCTCGTCAATCAGTCCTACTACGCGACGGTGTCCAAGACGAAGATGCGCAAAGAGGACAAGACCTATCTCGTCGATTGCCTGCAGACCGCCAACTGGCTGGTCAAGAGCCTCGACCAGCGCGCCCGCACCATACTGAAGGTGGCACAAGAGATCGTGCGCCAGCAGGACGCCTTTTTCACCTATGGCGTGCGCCATTTGCGGCCGCTGAACCTGAAGACCGTGGCCGACGCGATCTCGATGCACGAATCGACGGTCAGCCGCGTGACCGCCAACAAATACATGGCCACCAATCGCGGCCTGTTCGAGCTCAAATATTTCTTCACCTCGTCGATTGCCGCAACCGCGCTCGGCGACGACGCTCACTCCTCGGAGGCGGTGCGTCATCGCATTCGCGAGATGATCACGGCGGAGCCCGTGGCCGACGTTCTCTCCGACGACAAGATCGTCGAGCGGCTCAAGGGCGACGGCATCGACATCGCGCGCCGCACGGTCGCCAAATACCGCGAAGCGCTTGGCATTCCGTCCTCGGTGCAACGCCGGCGGCTGAAGCGGATCGCCACGGGCGTAAGTGCCTGAACTGGCGCCTAACGCTCTGTTCGCGAAGACGAATCATGTAAAGAGGGCAGATAAAATTCATTGCGTTTGACACCCTCGATATGCGGGTCTAGCTTCCCGCCGCGATCGAGGACGAGCGGGGCGCTTTTTAGCGCTGCGACATATTCGGACCTTGAGAATGCGGTATGCGCCCCGGGAAGCGCCGGTCGAGAAGGGTCTTTCGACAGTCTTCCGCGGGCATGACGATACTAGCTACCGAGAAGATTCTGGACGTCCGAGAGGCGTTGCGCAGTTGCGTCCAGGAGCGCGTTGTCACACCGTCGAGACGTTCATCGGGCACCAGCCGTAGCGGTAGGTGAGTCGAAAAAAAATTGGACGGGGAGTTCCGCAAGATCGGCTGGATCGGTCCGGCCGTTGAGAATGCATCAGTCGGACACGCGGCGTTCGCGCCCGGTCCGCTCACACAAGCTACACGGGTAGTCGAATGCATTTAGGTGATCTCATTTCACCCGAGGCCGTGGTTCCTTCGCTGAAGACGCAGAGCAAAAAGCAGCTCTTGCAGGAGCTTTCGGCGCGGGCCGCGCGCATCGCCGGCCTTCCAGAGCGCGACGTCTTCGATGTCCTCTGGCAGCGCGAGCAGCTCGGCTCCACCGGGCTCGGTCAGGGCGTCGCCATCCCTCACGGCAAGCTTGGTGGATTAAAGCGGATCGTCGGCCTCTTCGCCCGGCTGTCGGAGCCGGTCGAGTTCGATGCGGTCGATGGCGAGCCGGTGGATATCGTGTTTCTGCTGCTCGCCCCGGAAGGTGCCGGTGCCGATCATCTGAAGGCGCTGGCGCGCATCTCGCGGCTGTTGCGCGAGGGTCCCGCCGTGGACAAGCTCCGGGCGTCCAAGGACGCCGCCGCGCTCTACGCAGTGCTCACCCAGGAAGAAACTTCCTCCCACGCCGCCTAGCGCAGGGTCAGGGTTGCGATCATCTCGTTGGCGAAGATCTAGTGGACGCTGACGGGAACAAGGTCGTTTTCGAGCGCGTTGGCGATCGCGGCGTTGCGGCTGTCGGTTAGCGCCAGCGGCGTGCCGTCGGCGCCGAGCACGGCAAACAGGTCGATGCCCTCGGGCGCGTCGTCGAGCGTCGGAAACAGACGCTCAGCGGAGTCCAAGTCGAGTTGCTTGATATAGGCGACCTCGCCGTCGCCGAGGAGCGCGAGCTCCTTCAGGCTCATCAAGTGACGGGTCTCTTCGTTTTCCATCTTATTCATTCGGACTCCGGTTCCTCGTGGAGAAGCGCGAGCGCGTCATGGCGCGACCCGGGCTCAGCCTGATGGCGCGATACCCACCTTAAGCACACGTTTCTCCCTATGCGGCCGTTCGAGCACGATGGCGAGCAGGCCATCACGCAATTCGGCCTTGCGGACCTCCACGCCTTTGGCGAGCGCGAAGCTCCGTTTGAATTGCCGCGCGGCGATGCCGCGGTGAAGATAATCCTTAGCGGCCTCGTCTCGCTTGGCGCCACGGATCATCAGCTCACCGTCCTCAACGCTCACGTCGAGTTCGTCAAGTCCGAAACCAGCCACCGCAAGCGTTATGCGCAATGCCTCGGGGCCATGGTCGTCCTCCGGCAAGAGCTCGATATTGTAGGGCGGATAGCCGCCCTCGACCGAGTTGGTCCGCGCGCCGATGCGTTCGGCCGACAGGGTTAACCAAAGATTGCCGTCGAAAACTGCCATGCGCGACATCCGGCGGAAAGCCTCTTCCATCAGCGGGCCGCGCGAGCTTGGTGACGATTGCACGAGGCCCTGACGGCGCCTCACCTCTCAGCCCGCCGCGGCGCTGAGCTTCATAAAACAGGTGGCATATGGGAAATCTGCCCGCGAATTCAAGCACAACCCAAGCCGGACAGGGCCGCTTTCCATACGGCTCTATCGGAGGGCGCCGCGTTGGCCTAACGTCCGCAAAAGTGTCGAATCGGAGCCCTTGCGCCATGACCTGGTACGTAGACCCCACGACTGGCCTCGACAGCAATGACGGCCGCAAGCCGGAGACGGCGTTTAAAACCCTGTCACACGCCATTGAGGCGGCTTCCAAGGGCGATACGATCCTGCTGGTGCCGGGCGCCTATGACCGCGATCTGCCGGGCCTGGTCAGCGCCGCGCGCGTGGCCCATCTCACTCTCGGCGTCGTCGGCGGACATTGACGCCGCTGGCGCCCTAATCGCCCGTGCCGTCTTCGGTCTCGATCACCCGCAGGCGCCGCACCGTGAGATCGTCGATCTCCACCTCGCCGAGATGAAGTTTCCCAAGGTCAGCGCGGCGCACGCTCAAGCGTCCAATCGCCAAGGCGCCGATGGCGAGCGCGGCGACGGCCAGCGCGCCCACGGCAAGTCCGCCGATGGCGAAAGCGCCGGACGCGACCGCCGGCACGCGCACCGGCGGCAATGTAAGGTCACGCCTTTTCATCCTTCCTCGCCCTTCCGTCGAACCGCCATCCCCTGCAAAAGGAGCATAGCAGAGCCAAAAAAGCCTGCCTTGCGGCAGTTTTCATCAATCACGTCTTGACGGACAAACCTACTAGTAGGTAGGTTGGCGGCAATGGGACCTGACACAAGACAACGGCTGCTGCGGGAGACGGAGACGCTGGTGCGGACCCGCGGCTATGCCGCCTTCAGCTATGCGGATCTCTCCGAGCGGGTCGGAATCCGCAAAGCGAGCATCCACCACCACTTCCGCACCAAGGAGGACCTCGGCGCCGCCCTGATCGACAGCTACCTGGTCAAGTTCGAGGCCGCCCTTGACGAAATCCTGGAGCAGGAACAGCAGGCAATGCCGCGGCTCCGACGCTATGCGGCATTTTTCACCGACAGCATAAGCGACGGCATGATGCCGCTCTGCGGTGCGCTATCGGCAGAAGCCTTCACGCTCCCATCATCGATGCAACAGCGCGTCCGCGCCTTCTTTGAGATGCATCGGTCCTGGCTTCGCACCGTCCTGGAGGATGGCGTGAAGGAGCAAGAACTCCGCCCCGGTCTCGACGTGACTGAGACGGCGACGCTCATCCTCAGCGCATTGGAAGGTGCGAGCCTCGTGGCGTGGGCGCTGCATGATCCGGCGGTGATCGGTCCGACCTTCGAGCAAGCGGTGTCGGGTCTCACGTCGTGAGCGGCGCCGGAAACGCCTCAACAATCTCAGCTATGGAGTGACAAGAAATGAGCCTGAAGAAATTCGTGATCGAGAGAGACATCCCCGCGGTCGGCACTCTCGACGCCGGGCAGCTTGCCGGCGCCGCGGCCAAGTCGAACGAGGCCCTGTGCCAGATCGGCGCCAAGGACATCCAGTGGCTCCAAAGCTACGTCGCCGGTGACAAGACGTTCTGCATCTATCTTGCCACCGACGAGGCGGCGATCCGCAAGCATGCTGAGCTCAGCGGCTTTCCCGCCACCAAGATCACCGAAATTGTAGGGGTTATCGATCCCGCGACTGCCGGCTAACTCGGGCGTCTAAAGGGATTTGGTGGAGCCAGACGGGATCGAACCGACGACCTCGTGAATGCCATTCACGCGCTCTCCCAACTGAGCTATGGCCCCATGAGAACAGGGAAATTTTGCGAGCCCTTGACCCGGCCGCAAAAAATCAGACGCATCACTTAGGCCGGGCGTCCCGCGGGTTCAAGCGAAATACGAGCCACCGGGCGGGATGCGCTGAATGGCGCTGTTCCGGCGGCGCCCGTTCCTAAATTTCTTCCTTGGGGCCGCCGCCGACAATGCCGGTGACGTCGGCGTCGCCATCTTCTTCCTCCTCGAGGAAGGTATCGTCATCGTCGTCGACGGCCGGAATGTCGTCGTCGTCGTCGTCGAGCGAGACGATTTCCTCATCCTCGACCGCAGCCTCCTCGGCCTCCGCCGCCTCATCGAGACTGATGACGTCAACATCACCCATCACCGGCGGATCGGCTTCGACCACCGCGGGCTTTTTGACTTCGGCTTGTGCAGCGCGCTCGCTCCGCCGCGACGATGTTGGCGGCGTCACCTGATACACGGCTTCGCAGACGGGGCAGGTAATTGGCGAACGGCCCAAATCGTAAAACCGCGCCCCACAGCTCGGGCAAACGCGCTTGGTTCCCCGTGCGGGTTTCGACATTGACGATCCTCGAAGCTAGCCTTGCGTTGACTCCCCATTGCCACGCCTCATGCGTAGTGTCAAAAGCTATCGAGCACCCCAAAACCCCAATCGAGAATCTATGCCGCATCCCCTGACCGCCCGCCGATCCGCGCGCATTTCCGGCCGTGTCACGGTGCCTGGCGACAAGTCGATCTCCCATCGCGCCCTGATCTTGGGTGCGTTGGCGACCGGCCGCACCCGCATAACCGGGTTGCTCGACGCCGCCGACGTGAACGCGACGGCGCAGGTCCTGGAAGCGCTCGGCGCCGCGGTCACGCATAGCAACGGCGCCGTGGAAGTGCTTGGCCAGGGCGTCGGCGGGTTGCGTGAACCCACCGGGGCGCTCGATTTCGGCAACTCCGGCACGTCGAGCCGTCTCCTGCTGGGCGTCGTTGCCGGGCATGACATGCGTGCCGAGTTTAGCGGCGATGCATCCTTGTGCCGCCGCCCCATGGGGCGCGTGCTCGGGCCCCTGACCACCATGGGTCTGCAGGTGGAGGGCGAAGGGGAAACCTTGCCGCTCGCCGTGCGCGGCACGGGCGACCTTGTTCCTATCGTATATGACCTGCCGGTGCCGTCAGCGCAGGTCAAATCGGCCATCCTTTTTGCCGGCCTCCATGCGCCAGGGCGGACCACCGTGGTCGAGCCGCTGGCCACGCGCGACCATACCGAACGCATGCTCGCGTTTTTCGGCGCCGAACTCCGGGTCGAGGACCGAGCCGACGGCAGCCGGGCCGTGACCGTGGGCGGCGACGCCGAGCTTCACGGCGCGGCGTTGGCGGTACCGGGAGACCCGAGTTCAGCCGCGTTTATCGTGGCGGCCGCTCTCATCTGCCCTGGCTCCGACGTCGTGGTCGAGAACGTGCTGATGAATCCCACGCGCACCGGCTTCATCGACACCTTGCGCGAGATGGGGGCCGACATCGAGGTGCTCGATCTCCGCGACGCCGGCGGCGAGCCCGTGGGCGATCTCCGCGTGAAGGCCGGGCCGCTTCATGGCGTGCGCGTGCCCCCGGAGCGCGCGCCCTCCATGATCGACGAATATCCGGTGCTGGCCGTGGTCGCCGCCTTTGCCGACGGCGAGACGCATATGGCAGGGCTCGCCGAGCTCAAAGTGAAGGAAAGCGACCGGCTTGCTGCCACCGCCGCCGGGCTTGCCGCTTGCGGGGTGGCGGTGCGTATCGACGGCGACGATCTGATCGTCCAAGGCGGCGGCGCGGTGAAGGGTGGCGCGCTTGTGGCGACCCATATGGATCACCGCATCGCCATGGCCTTCCTCACACTTGGACTCGGTGCCAATGAGCCCGTCACCGTCGACGACGTGAGCATGATCGCCACGAGTTTCCCCGGCTTCGCCAAACTGATGGCCGGCCTCGGCGCGCAGTTCCAATAGCCAACCCGCAAGACACGGTGCGGAAAGAAGGGTCGAGCATGATCGTTGCGATTGATGGACCGGCAGCCTCGGGCAAGGGCACGCTCGCCAAGCGCGTGGCTGCTCATTACGGACTGCGCCATCTGGATACGGGCGCGCTGTATCGGGCGGTGGCGCGCGATACGCTGGCCGCAGGCGAAAATCTCACGGACCCGAGCGCTGCCGCCGCGGCCGCCTCCCGGCTCGACGCGGCGACCTTCGGCGATCCCGCCTTGCGCACCGCCGAGATGGGCGAGGCCGCCTCGGTCGTGGCCCGCCACCCCGAGGTGCGGGCGGTGCTTCTGACCTATCAACGCGATTTTGCCCGTATCGAGCCCGGGGCCGTCATCGACGGGCGGGATATCGGCACGGTGATCTGCCCGGATGCGGATGTGAAGCTGTTCGTGACCGCAACGGCCGAAGAACGGGCCCATCGCCGGTTTCTGGAGCTCGTGGCCAGCGGGCCGGCAAGGGCCGTCTCGGAGGCCGATGTCCTGGCCGATATCAAGGATCGGGACCACCGCGACCGGACCCGGGCGACGGCCCCTCTGCGCCAGGCCGAAGACGCAGCCTTGCTCGACACCACAAATTTGGATATAGACGCGGCGTTCAGGGCGGCTCTCGATGTGATCGAGGCTGCGATGGGCAATGCGGGGCGGGCCGGTTGAGGCCGTGCCCATTTGGCATTGGCACATCATCTTTGAATGTTAATTCCGCGGTTGAAGCGAGCGGAGGCTGGGCGGCCATGATGGCGGCCCATCGGCTTTCGCAAATTTTGCCGCATCCGGAGCAACACGAACCTCGGGTTCGCACGACGCGTAGAGACGCGTTTGATGGGACGCCGAGTAGGAGCCTAAATGAACGAGCCGCACATGAGTATCAGCCAACCCAGCCACGACGAGTTCGCGGCCCTTCTTGAAGAGTCGCTGGCCGGGGCCGCACTCGAGGAAGGCAGTGTCATCAAGGGCACCGTGGTCTCCATTGAAAAAGACGTCGCCGTTATCGATGTCGGGCTGAAGACCGAAGGCCGCGTGCCAATCAAGGAATTTGGCGTCGCCGGCCGCCCCGCAGATCTTTCCGTCGGCGACTTGGTCGACGTCTATCTTGAGCGCGTTGAGAACTCCGCTGGCGAAGCCGTGCTGTCGCGCGACAAGGCGCGCCGCGAGGAAAGCTGGACCAGGCTCGAGGAAAAATACAAGGCTAACGAGCGCGTCGAAGGCATCATCTTCAATCGCGTCAAGGGCGGCTTCACCGTCGACCTCGATGGCGCCGTGGCCTTCTTGCCCGGCAGCCAGGTCGACATTCGACCCATCCGCGACGTGGCGCCGTTGATGAATACGCCGCAGCCCTTCCAGATTCTGAAGATGGACCGCCGCCGCGGCAATATCGTCGTGTCGCGCCGCTCCGTGCTGGAAGAGACCCGCGCCGAGAAGCGCAGCGAGATCGTCGCCCGCCTCGAAGAGGGTCAGGTGATCGACGGCGTGGTCAAGAACATCACCGACTACGGTGCGTTTATCGATCTCGGCGGCATCGACGGCCTGCTCCATGTCACCGACATGGCCTGGAGACGCGTCAATCATCCGAGCGAGATCGTCAATGTCGGCGACACGGTGAAGGTGCAAATCATCCGCATCAACCCGGAGACCCAGCGCATCAGCCTCGGCATCAAGCAGCTCGAGTCCGATCCGTGGGACGGCATTGCCGCCAAATATCCGGTGGACTCGCGCTTCACCGGCACCGTCACCAACATCACCGACTATGGCGCCTTTGTGGAGCTTGAGCCCGGCGTCGAGGGTCTGATCCACGTGTCGGAGATGAGCTGGACGAAAAAGAACATCCATCCCGGCAAGATCATCTCGACCAGCCAAGAGGTCGAGGTGCAGGTGCTCGAGGTCGATCCCGACAAGCGCCGTATCTCGCTCGGCCTGAAGCAGACCCAGGAGAATCCCTGGATTGCCTTCGCCGCGAGCCATCAGCCGGGCGCCATCATTGAAGGCGATGTCCGCAACATCACCGAGTTCGGCCTGTTTGTCGGCCTCGAGGGCGGTATCGACGGCATGGTGCATCTGTCGGATCTGGATTGGTCCAAGTCTGGGGAGGAAGCCCTCGCGGAGTTCAAGAAGGGCGACACCGTCAAGGCCGTGGTGCTCGAGGCGGACTCCGAAAAGGAGCGCATCAGCCTCGGCATCAAGCAGCTGACCCCCGATCCGCTCGAGGGCAGCGAGACCTCGGCCAAGCTGCAGAAGGGCATGCGCGTCACCTGTCAGGTGACGGCCGTCAAGGACAACGGCATCGAGGCCAAGCTTCTCGATCACGACCTGATGACCTTCATTCGCCGTTCGGATCTGTCCCGTGACCGCTCAGAGCAGCGCCCTGACCGCTTCGGTGTCGGCGAGAAGTTCGATGCCGTCGTGACGCAGGTCGATGCCAAGACGCGCAAGGTCTCTACCTCGATCAAGGCGCTGGAAATCGCCGAGGAGAAAGAGGCCGTCGCCCAGTACGGTTCGACCGACTCCGGCGCCTCGCTTGGCGACATTCTCGGTGCGGCTTTGAACAAGGCCAAGGGCGAGGATGCCGACGAGGGCGAGACCGAGGAAGTTGCCGAGAAGCCCAAGCCCAAACGTAAGACCAAGGCCAAGGCGGCGGAAGAAGAGGCGGCCGAGACCGGGGCCTCCTCCGAGGAATGAGCAGGACGGCCTTCGGGCCGTCTCATCTCTACTTTTGCGCCGCGCATGGCGCGGGCATCTTGAGCG
This sequence comes from uncultured Alphaproteobacteria bacterium, assembly GCA_963793075.1. Taxonomy (GTDB): domain Bacteria; phylum Pseudomonadota; class Alphaproteobacteria; order Rhizobiales; family Methyloligellaceae; genus Methyloceanibacter. The sequence continues at coordinate 737,448 of CAWBYO010000004.1, read as the reverse complement.
GCTAACCAATGGGTCTCGACGCCGAAAGTGTGATCGAGCGCCGCCGTCTCAAGCGGCGGGTGACGGTCTGGCGTATCGCGGCGGTGGTGTTCGGCCTGCTGTTCTTCGGCGCCATCTTCCTCGCCGACAAGCAGATGGCGGGCTCCGCCGGCATTCTGCCCCATGTCGCCCGCATCAACATCAGCGGCATCATCACCGATGACCGCAAGATGATGAATCTCATCGACGCCGTCGCCAAGGCCGATCAGGTCAAGGCCGTGATCCTCGACATCAACAGCCCCGGTGGCACCACGACCGGCGGCGAAGCCATGTACGACGCCATTCGCCGCCTCGCCGCGAAGAAGCCCGTGGTCGCGACCTGCGGCACGCTGGCGACATCGGCCGCCTATATCGTGGCGCTCGCCACCGACCGCATCTTCGTTTACGGCAACACCATCACCGGCTCCGTCGGCGTCATCTTCCAATGGGCGAATGTCACCGAGCTTCTGAAGACCCTTGGCATCAAGGTCGAGGAGGTGAAGAGCGGACCGCTGAAAGCCGTACCGAGCCCGTTTGAGCCGACCGATGAGCGGGCGCGTGAGGTGACCAAAGACATGGTCGACGACGCCAAGCTGTGGTTTTTCGATCTCGTCGAGAAGCGCCGCAAGCTGCAGCCCAGTTCAGTACCCGGTCTCACCGACGGGCGCATCTATTCCGGCCGGCAGGCGGTCACGTTCAAGCTGGTCGACCAGATCGGCGATGAGCGCGCCGCCATGCGTTGGTTGAATAAGGAACGCAAGCTCCCGCCAGGGCTGAAGGTCGTCGAATGGAAGCCCAAGGCTGAATCCAATGGCCTGTTCGGTTGGTTTTTCGACTCCACGGCCGAGATTTTCGGCAGTTCGGCCAGTAGAATAGCTGCGGTTTTGGGGCAGGCCTCGGCCACCCTCAAGCTTGACGGTCTGGTTTCGGTTTGGCACCCTGCGTCCAATTAGTGGGGGGCGTGAGGTAGTGCCAGAAATGGCCGCTGCCCGGTGGGGCGTATAATGATCAAATCCGAGTTGATTCAACGGGTGGCCGGCGCCAATCCGCATCTCTTTCATCGTGATGTCGAGCGCATCATCAATATCGTGCTCGATGAGATCACCGGCGCGCTGGCGCGCGGCGACCGCGTGGAGCTGCGCGGCTTCGGTGCCTTCACGGTGAAACACCGCGCGGCGCGCCAGGGGCGTAACCCGCGCACCGGCGACACGGTCTTTGTCGAGGACAAATACGTGCCCTTCTTCAAGACCGGCAAGGAGTTGCGCGAGCGCCTGAACCCTGATGGTCGGGACGACGACTGATTAAGTCATCGGCGTCCCTAAGGAGCTGCCGTGTGGCGTAAACTCATCCTCGCACTCGTGGTCGTCCCGCTCGGCGTCGTGCTGATCGCGCTTGCCGTGGTCAACCGGGCGCCTGCGGTTCTCAGCCTCGATCCGTTCGGCGGCACCGAGCCAAACCTGTCGCTCGAGGCGCCGTTCTTTCTGTTCTTGCTTGGCGCCTTCGCGCTCGGCCTGTTGGTCGGCGGCGCCGCCTCCTGGCTGAACCAGGGCAAATGGCGCCGCACCGCGCGCGAGGAGGCGCGCGAGGCGCGCGATTGGCGTCGTCAGGCGGACCGGCTGGAGAAGGAACTGCAGACCGTCAGTCCCGCCCACCCGCAACTGACCGCCGAATAACCACGCCAAGGTCATGGACTTGCTCACGGCCTTCGGTCTCCTTGCGGTCACGGCCATGCTCGTCACCTATGCGCTGGAAGACAGGAGCCCGTGGTTCATTCTCGCCTTTGCCGGTGCATGCCTGCTCGGCTCGGCCTATGGCTTCCTGCAGGGCGCCTGGCCGTTCGGCGTGCTGGAGGCGGTCTGGGCCGGCGTGGCTGCCTGGCGCTGGCGGCGCAAGGCGTCCCAGGCGGCCTAGGCCGCGAGCCCCGGCTGAACCATTCGGCAACGCCAATGTTGCAGTGCGATGGACTTAGAGGCCCGGATTTCATAGGGTGGCCCCGCGCGAGCCTCTAAAAGGCCAGCAAAACCCTCAGCCGAGAGCGTTTAGAGCCCCCGTGACGGTCAAGGTCAAAATTTGCGGCGTGCGGACGCCTGTCACCCTCGAAGCCGCGGCTGCCGCCGGCGCGGACTTCGTTGGGCTGGTGTTCTTTGCCAAAAGCCCAAGAAATCTGGGACTGCTGGAGGCCGCCAGCCTGGCTGAAGCTGCGCGCGGACGTATCGGCACCGTCGTTGTCATGGTCGATCCGGACGATGCCTTGATCGACCAGGTGGCCGAGACCGTCCGCCCCGATCTCCTACAGCTGCATGGCCACGAGACCCCGGAGCGAGTGGCCGCCATCAAGGCGCGGGCCAAGCTTCCGGTGATCAAGGCGATCCCTGTTGCCGAGGCCATGGACGTCGCCGATGCGAGTGCCTATGTCGGCATTGCCGATCAGATCCTGTTCGACGCCAAGGCGGCGGCCGATGCGTCACTCCCCGGCGGCAACGGCGTCCCCTTCGATTGGCGCATGCTCGCCGCCGCGCGCGCGCCCTTCGGTCTTTCCGGTGGGCTGAACCCTGACAACATTGCCGAGGCAGTCCGTCTGACCGGCGCATATCTGGTGGATGTCTCGTCCGGCGTAGAGACGGCGCCGGGCGTCAAGGACGAAGCCCTGATCAAATGTTTCATCCAGGCGGCCCGCGCCGCCCAACCGCAAGCCAAAGCATCATGAGCACGGTCACCAATACACCGTCCCCGAATACCTTCCGCGGCGGTCCTGACGAGGACGGCCATTTCGGCCTGTTCGGCGGGCGGTTCGTGGCCGAAACCCTGATGCCGCTGATCCTGGATCTGGAACAGGCCTATGCCGACGCCAAGGCCGATCCGTCCTTCCAGACCGAGATGGACGGTCATCTCGCAACCTATGTCGGACGGCCGTCACCGCTGTATTTCGCCGAGCGTCTCACTGAGCATTGCGGCGGCGCCAAAATCTATTTCAAGCGCGAGGAGCTGAACCACACCGGCGCGCACAAGGTGAACAACGTCCTCGGCCAGATCATGCTGGCTTTGCGCATGGGCAAGACCCGTATCATCGCCGAAACCGGCGCCGGCATGCATGGCGTCGCCACCGCAACGTTGTGCGCCAAGTTCGGTCTGCCCTGCATCATCTACATGGGTTCCGTGGACGTCGCGCGTCAGAAGCCGAACGTGCTGCGCATGAAAATTCTCGGTGCCGAGATTCGCGCCGTCGAATCGGGCTCGAAGACGCTGAAGGATGCGATGAACGAGGCACTGCGCGATTGGGTCGCCAATGTGCACGACACGTTTTATTGCATCGGCACGGTAGCGGGGCCGCATCCCTATCCTGCCATGGTGCGCGATTTTCAGTCCGTCATTGGCCGTGAAACGCGCGAGCAGATGCTACAGGCCGAAAGCCGGCTGCCGGATTCGCTTATCGCCTGCATCGGCGGTGGCTCCAATGCCATGGGCTTGTTTCATCCCTTCCTCGACGAGCCGGGGATCGAAATCTATGGCGTGGAGGCGGCAGGTCACGGCCTCGACAGCGGCCAGCATGCCGCCTCGATCGCCGGCGGCAGGCCCGGCGTGCTGCACGGCAATCGGACCTATCTGTTGATGGATGACGACGGCCAGATCGAAGAGGCGCATTCGATCTCGGCGGGACTTGATTATCCGGGTATCGGGCCCGAGCACGCCTGGCTCAGTGACGTGGGGCGTGTCAAATTTCTGTCGGCGACGGACGATGAAGCGGTCTCTGCATTCCAGCTCTGCAGCAAGCTCGAGGGCATCATTCCGGCGCTGGAGCCGGCGCACGCATTGGCCCGCGTGCTCGACCTCGCGCCGACGAAGCCGAAGGATCATCTGATGGTGATCAATATCTCAGGCCGCGGCGACAAGGACCTCGATTCGATCGAGAGCTATTTGAGCGCCAAAACACGAGGCTCGAACTGAGTGGCGACCCGGATCGACAAAACATTCGCCGCGCTGAAGCGCGAGGGCCGCGCCGGACTCGTGACGTTCATCACCGCCGGCGATCCCGACTACGCGACGTCGCTCGCCATGCTCAAAGGCCTGCCCGCCGCTGGCGCCGACGTGATCGAGCTCGGCATGCCGTTCTCCGATCCCATGGCCGACGGCCCGGCTATCCAGGCGTCCTCCCAACGGGCGCTGCAAGCCGGCCAAACCATGAAAAAGACGCTCTCCATGGTTAGAGAATTCCGTGCCGCGGACGACACGACCCCGATAGTGCTAATGGGCTACTACAACCCCATATATGTGTATCCGGTGGATCGCTTCATCGCCGACGCGGTGGACGCCGGAGTGGATGGTCTGATCGTGGTGGATGTGCCGCCGGAAGAGGACGAGGAGCTGAGGCCGGCCGCGACCGCGGGCGGACTGAACATCATTCGCCTCGCCACGCCCACCACCGACGCCAAACGCCTGCCAGCGGTGCTCGCGAATACCTCGGGTTTTGTCTATTACGTCTCTATTGCCGGCATCACCGGCACGTCGGCGCCGGACATCGCCTCGGTCGGCGCCCATGTGGCGCGCATCAAGGCACATACGGACCTGCCCATCGCCGTCGGCTTCGGCGTGAAGACGGAACAGCAGGTGCGTGATCTGGCCGGCATTGCCGACGGTGTGGTGGTCGGCTCGGCCCTGGTCGCGGCCATTGCCGAGAGCCTCGATGCGAACGGCAAGGCCACGGACGAGACGAAGCCGGCTCTGCTCGGCCTGGTGGCGCGCCTGTCGGCTGCGTTGCACCATAAGGCGGAAGCGGCGGCGGTTTAGAGCACGAACAGAAGCGTTGCGACCAAGAGAGTTCTGAGACAAGTGAACAACTGGATCAACAGCATCGTCCGACCCAAGATCCGCAACATCCTTCGCAAGAAGGATCTGCCGGACAATCTCTGGGTGAAGTGCCCCGAGACCGGGCAGATGATTTATTACAAGGATCTTGAGGCGAACCAGTTCGTCGTCCCGGGCTCCAACTACCACATGCGCATGACGGCGCCGGCGCGGCTCAAATCGGTATTCGACCAAGGCGAGTTCGAGCCCGTGGCGCTGCCCGATGTGCCGCTCGACCCCCTCAAATTCCGCGACGAGCGCCGCTACACCGATCGCCTCAAGGATGCCCGCAGCAAGACCGGCCTGACCGATGCGGTCATGGCCGGGGCCGGACGCCTGAATGGCGACATGATCGTTGCCGCCGTGCAGGACTTCGACTTCATGGGCGGCTCGCTCGGCACGGCCGCGGGCGAGGCGGTGATCGCGGCCATGCGAGCAGCACTTGTCCGCGAAGTGCCGTTCATTCTGTTCGCCGCTTCGGGCGGCGCGCGCATGCAGGAGGGCATCCTGTCGCTCATGCAGATGCCGCGCACCACGGTCGCCGTGCAGGAGCTGCGCGAGGCCAAGCTGCCCTACATCGTGGTGCTGACACATCCCACCACCGGCGGCGTGACCGCGTCCTATGCCATGCTGGGAGACATCCACATCGCCGAGCCGGGCGCGCTGATCGGCTTTGCCGGCCCGCGCGTCATCGAGCAGACCATCCGCGAGCAATTGCCCAACGGCTTCCAGCGCTCCGAGTACCTGCTCGAGCACGGCATGGTGGACATGGTGGTGCACCGCCACGAGCTGCGCGCCACGCTGGCGCGCCTCTGCAATCTTCTGACCCATCGGCGCCCCGGCCGCGATATCGCCATAACCGCTGGCAGGAGGACGAGGTCCGCCAGACCGCCGCCGACGGCAATTCCCACAAGGGCAACGGCCTCGCCGTGGAGCCCGCGGCGCATGACGAGGCGCCATGACGAGGCCTTGACGAGCGCCGTTGGGAATGGCGCTAATCCTAATCCGCCGCACTAGCGCCCAAGGTCTCTCACGATTGACGACTCTCCCCTATAGCGCCGGGGGTCCAACGCCCCGCCCCCGCTCTGCAATGAGCGACACGCTGCTTGAGCGCCTCAAGAAGCTGCATCCGCAGTCGATCGATCTGTCGCTTGGCCGCATCGAGCGCCTGCTCGCCGCGCTCGGCAATCCGCACGACAAGCTGCCGCCCGTCGTGCATGTGGCCGGCACCAACGGCAAGGGATCGACGCTGGCCTTCCTGCGCGCGATTTCCGAAGGGCTTGGCAAGGGCGTGCATGTCTACACCTCGCCCCATCTGGTCGACTTTCATGAGCGCGTGGTCCTCGCCGGCCCCCATGGTGCCGCACCCGTGAGCGAGGAGGTGCTGGTCGATTGTCTCGCCCGCGCCGAAGCCGCCAATGGCGGTGAACTCATCACACTGTTCGAGATCACCACGGCGGCTGCCTTTCTCGCTTTCGCCGAGGCACCTGCCGATCTGCTGCTGCTGGAGACCGGGCTCGGCGGCCGGCTCGACGCCACCAACATGGTGGCCAAGCCGCTGCTCACCATCATCACGCCCGTCTCCATCGACCATGTCTCGTTTCTCGGCGAGACCCTGGCCGAGATCGCCGGCGAGAAGGCCGGCATCTTGAAGCCCGGCGTTCCCTGCGTCGTCGGCCGTCAGGAGGCCGAGGCGCTTGCCGTGATCGAGGCGAGGGCGGATGCGCTCAACGCGCCGCTCCACGTGGCCGGCCGCGATTTCGATATGTACGAGCAGCAAGGACGTCTTGTGTTCCAAACGACGTCGCGGCTGCTCGACCTGCCGCTGCCGCGCCTTGCAGGCCGCCATCAGATCGACAATGCCGGCACGGCGATCGCCGCCGCCAGCGTGGCCTTCGGTGATGCGCTGACCCAGCGGGCGCTGGAGCATGGCGTGACCCGGGCCCACTGGCCGGCGCGGATGGAGCGCCTGCCGGTCGGCGGTCTGCATGCCTATGTTGCGGAGGGCACCGAGATTTGGCTCGACGGCGGCCATAACGAGGCGGGCGGCCAGGCTGTGGCCCATGCGCTCGCCGAACTCGATGAGCGCGTGCCGCGCCCGGTGCATGTCATTTGGGGCATGATGGAGACGAAGGATGCGCGGCGCTTCATCGCGCCGTTCAAGGGTCTGGTCGAGCGCGTCTACACGGTGCCGATCCCGGACGAACCCAACGCCTTTGCCGCCGAACCGCTCGCCGAGATGGCGCGCGCGGAAGACTTCGACGCCGTCGCGGTGAACAGCGTGCCGGAGGCATTGCTCAGGTCCGCCTCAAGCGGGCAGCCGGCGCGCGTGCTCATTTGCGGCTCGCTTTACCTCGCGGGCCACGTCCTCAGGCTGCACGCCTAAGAGCCGGCAACCGCTAAGCGGTGCCGTCGATGGCGCCGCCGATCCATGCGGCCAGATGATTCTTGGGGTAGGCGCCCCGGAGCGTATCCGCGACCTGGCCGTCCTTGAACAGGATCAGCGTGGGGATCGCCCGGACATTATAGGTCCCGGGCGTACGTGGGTTCTCATCGATATTAAGCTTGATGATCTTCACCTTGTCGCCGAGCTCATTGGCGATTTCTTCGAGCGCGGGCGCAATCTGCCGGCACGGGCCGCACCATTCGGCCCAAAAATCGACGACGACGGGGGTCGAGGATTTCAGCACCTCGGCCTCGAATGTATCGTCGGAAACCTTTCCAGTCGCCATTTGCTTCTCCTCGCCGGCGCGGGCTTGCGAATGTGGCCCGATGATCGGAACCTAGGTGTGCCCACCTATGGCGTCAAGGCTGCCTGGCGGTCCAACATGTCGCGTTCGGCCTTATCAAGCGAAGTTGATGAGATCTCCATGAGGTGGGGCCCGTCGGTCCACAGCAGCGCCGCCTTGAGGGTGTGGTTCGGGAAGAGCTGCGCCAGGGCCAGGCGATACTCGGCGAGTTGGTTGAGATAGGCATTGGCCACGCCCTCTTCGGTTGCGGGCGGCGGCCGGTTCGTCTTGTAGTCGAGGATCAAGAGCTCGTTTCGCCAATCACCAAGCGGTCGATCTGCCCGCCGATGTCGAAGCCGGCCGCGCCCTCGCCGATTCGCGCCACCACTGGCACCTCGGCCAGGCTGCCGGGGCGGAACAGGGGCGCAAAGTCTTCCTTCCGCACGATGGCCAGCGTCTCGGCGACGATCTCCGCTTTCAGCGCGTCCGACAGATCGGTCCCACGCGCGGCGACGAAAGCCCGCGCCGCTTGCTCCTGGTTGTCCGCCGTCACCTCCGGCAGATGCTGGAGCAGGGCATGGACCAGCCGGCCCCTGGCAAAGCGCCTGGTGTCGGCCAGCGCCCGGGGGCCGAGTGGCGGCTGTTCGGCTTCGGCCTCTTGTCCGGCTTCGGCGCTGAGCGGCAGGCGCGACGGCGCCAGCCGCGTGCGCACCCGTTCGGCAGGCGCTTGGGTCAGTGCCCAGTCCGGCAGCTTGGGCGTCTCGCCGGCTTCGGCCTCCGGCTTCGCCGGCGCGACATCTTCTTCTTGCGGGCTCACCATCCGGCGCACGCCGCCTGCCTCGTCCACCGGATTGAGACGTCCGTCGAGTCCGTCGCGCACCAGATTGTACCAGCAGTCCGTCTCGGGCTCTTTCTGCCCCTGCCAGCCGCACACATAGAGCCGGTCGCGCGCCCGCGTCATCGCAACGTAGAGGAGCCGGTGATACTCCTCGATCTCCGCCCGCCGCACGCTCTCCTTGGCCTCGGCGATCGCCTCCAAGCCCGAGCGCCCCGGCGCCCATACGAGATGGGTGACCTCGTCCGGCGGCGCCCCGAGGCGTGGCACCGGAAACAGGCGCGGTCCTTGCGCCCGGGGCAACACGCATGTGTCCGGCAGGAACACGATGGGTGCCTGCAGGCCTTTGGCGCCATGCACGGTCATGATGCGCACCTCGTCGCGGTCCTGCTCCATGTCGCGCTTGATCTCGATGTCGCCGGCGCGCAGCTGATTGACAAAGCCTTGCAGCGAGGGCGCTGCCTCACGGTCGTAGGTGAGCGCGGCGTCGAGAAACTCGTCGATCGCCTCTGCCGCCTCCGGCCCGAGGCGCACAAGCATGCGCTTGCGCATAGACTGCCCATTGGCGCCGAGCAGTTCGGCGAAGAACTCGTAAGGCGGCAACGTGTCGGCCTGGTTCAGCCAGCCCGCGAGCCGCGCCGCCGCATCTTCGAAGCGGCCGTCCGCCGCGGCCTTGTCCTTCAGGGCCGCCCATAGCGAGACCTTGCGGTCATGGGCGACGTCGAACAGTGCGTCGTCGTCGAGACCGAAGAGCGGCGACTTCAACACCACGGCGAGCGCGAGATCGTCCTCGGGCATCAGCAGCACGTCGGCGAGCGCCACCAGATCCTGCACGGCGAGCTGGTCCATCAGCCGCATGCGGTCGGCGCCGGCGACGGGAATGCCGGCGCGCTTCAACTCACGGATCATCGGCGCGGTGAACGGCTCGCGCCGCCGCACGAGGATGAGAATGTCGCCAGGCTTCACCTTGCGTCCGGCCGATTCGAGCTCCGCGCCGCTGTCGCGCCAGCCTTTGATCGTGGCGGCGATGCGTCTGCACAGTTCGTCCACCGAGCGAGCGCCGCCCGGCTCCTCGCTCCACGGCTCGAAGGCCGAGACGGCTGGGCGCTTGTCCTCGCGCATCGGCTCCCAGAGCTCCACCAGCCCGGCCTGGCCTTGGCGATGGGCATGATGCTGGATTACAGCGGTCTCGACGAAGGTCAGGCCTTGCGCCGCCTCTGGGCGGGCGAACACGCGGTCCACAGCGTCGAGCACCGGCACGGTGGAGCGGAATGACAGGTTGAGCGGCACTTCGTGCCACACGACATTGGCCGCCCCGGCTCGTTCGCGGAACTTGCGGCCGACCGCGCCGAAGCGCGCCGGATTGGCGCCTTGGAAGCTGTAGATCGACTGCTTCTCGTCGCCCACGGCGAACAGGGTCCGCAAATTCCTGTGCGCGCCGGCCCCGGCGAAGAACTCTTCGGCGAGCGCTTCGATGATGGCCCACTGCTCGGGGTTCGTGTCCTGCGCCTCGTCCACCAGGATATGGTCCACGCCGCCGTCGATCTTGTAGAGCACCCAGGCGGCGGCGCCCGCGCGCGACAGGAGATTGAGCGCCTTGACGATGAGGTCGTCATAATCGAGCGCGGCCTCGGCCTGCTTGCGGCGCACATAGCCGTCTTGGATGGCGTCGGCGAGGACGAGCACGGCGCTGCTCGCCTCCGCCGCGCGCAGCAGTGCCAATTTCATGTCGAGTTCGGCCACGCGGTCTCTGGCTGCGTCCAGCGCTTCGGCGATCTGTGGCGCGTCGTCACGAAAGCCTTTGCTGCAGACGCTCGCTCGCGCGTTGCCCTCTTTTGTCAGAAACGCCTGCCGCAAGGCGGCAACGCGCGCCTCGCCATCGTTCGATCGCGCCGCGCGCAGCGCCGCCTCGGTCTTGCGATCTATGTCTTTCACGGCATCTTGCGCGAGCGCTGAACTGGCGTCGTCAATCTCCGCATCGCTCATCACGGAGGCGAGCTCAGCCACGAGGGCGTCCTCGGTGTCGGCGGCAACACCAAACAATTGCTTCAGTGCCGCGTCCTCCGCTTCCGCCCATTGGCTGAGGCCGTCGTGATAGGCGGCCATGCGGGCAAGTTCGGCACGTTTGGTCAGCACGGTATCCACGACCTGGCGAAACCACTCCTCGCCGGCCACCGTGACGATCGTGTCGAGTGCCCGGCCGAGCGTGCTGTCCCGGTCCTCGGCCGCGCGCGCGATGACCGCGTCGAAGGCGCGCCGCTTGAGCAGCGCCGCGCCGCGCTCGTCGAGCACGGTGAAATGCGGCGTCACCGCCGACTCGAGCGGAAAACGCTGCAGCAGGCGCTCGCAGAAGCCGTGAATGGTGTGGATCTTCAGCCCGCCGCGTGCTTCGAGCGACAGCGCAAACAGCCGCCGCGCGCGCCGCATGTCCTCGTCGTCGGGCAGACGCCCCATCAGTGTGGCGAGCGTGGCTTGCAGTTCGGCCGCCGGCATCGTCGCCCAAGACGCCAGATCCTTCAGCAGACGGTTCTGCATCTCCGCCGCCGCCGTCTTGGTATAGGTCAGGCACAGAATGCTTTCGGGCCGCGCCCCGCCGAGCAGGAGGCGCAAGGTCCGCTTGACGAGCACCTCGGTCTTGCCGGTGCCCGCATTGGCCGACACCCAGGCCGACGCCGCCGGGTCGGAGGCGCGCGCCTGATTGGCGTCCGCTGCGTGAAGGAGGTCCGTGCTCATGGCCACTCCTGCTCCGTTTCTTGCGTCAGCCACTCCCGCACGCGGGCGAGATGCTCATACTCGTCATAGCGATAGGCATTGACGAAGGCGGGCGCGGACCGGCGCTTCACCTCGTAAGCCGTGGTTGGGTCGGCGAAATGGGCGACCAGTCGCTCCAGATCTTCGAGCGCCTTTTCCGCCAAGGCGCCGGCGTCGCATTTGGTGGCCACTTGCTCCTCGCCGCCGTCCTGGCGTCCCGAGGCTTGGATATAGACCAGGGACCGCACGGGAAGCGGTCCCAGCTCGGCAAAGCCCCCCGCCACGGCGATGGCCGCCTCCAAGGGCAGCTGCGGAGCGTAAAGGTCGTCCACATGTTTCGGGATCGGCGGCTTGCCGGTCTTGTAGTCGTAGATGATGACGCCGCCATCCGCCGTCGTGTCGATGCGGTCGGCGCGGGCTTTGAGCCGGAAGCCCGAGGCGAGTTCGAGGGCGCCGTTCACCTCCGTATGCGTGCCGGTGACGATGGCCCGCCGCGCCGGCTCCGTAGCGGCGAACCAGCGGGCGAAGCGCTGGAAATGCGGCCGCCAGAACGCCTCGACGCGCGCCGCGCCGCCGAGCTTGGCGAACAGAGCGTCGGCGGTCGCCATGAGCGCGCCATAGACATCGTCCGGCAGGGCGTCCGGATGCGCGCGGGAGAAGTCATGCAGCACCTCATGCACGATCGACCCGCGCATGGCCGCGTCGGGCTCCGTGCCGAGCGGCTTCAGGGGCTCGAGCTTCAGAATATTGCGCGCAAAGATCTCATACGGGTTGGCGATCCACCGCTCGATGCGCGTCACGCTCAATTCGCGCGGGCGCGCTGAGACCGGCGGGCAAGGGTGCGGCGCCTCCACAGGGAAGAAACCAGGCGCGCTGTCACGCTCGCGCGCCCAAGCGACCCAAGGGTCTTCCGGCTTGATCGCGTCGCGAGACCCGAGGCCCCGATCAATGCCTCAAGCCGCTGCAGCCAACGGGACGCCACGGTCGGCACGCCGTCCACCTTCAGCGCGCGGGTGAGATAGACCGTGGGCGCGCCGAGCGCCTGGGCGAAGTCGTGAGCGCTGAGGCCGATGCGGCGTTCCGGCGGCGACAGGCCCAGCTTCTCGCGCATGGGCCGGCTGAGCCACGGACCGGCCTCTTGCGGGCGAGGCCACACCCCCTCATTGAGGCTGCCGAGGATGACCACGTCCGGCTGCTGTAGGCGGGCTTCGAGCGGCCCCCAGATGAACAGCCGGGGATGCGCGGGCCCGCGCGGCCGCACCACCTGGCCAGCGAGCAGACTGCGATAGAAGGCGGGATAGTCCCGGGCGCGCATGCCCAAGCCCGCCCCTTCGCCAATCAGCCCGGACAGCAGTACCGTCAGCGCCTCGCCGGCATCGCCTCGCCACAGATCCGACGACGAACCTTTGGCGTTACGCGCGAGCCGCTCGGCCGTGGCCGCATGTGCCTTGGCGAGATCCGTCGTGCTGTGCTGCCGCCGCGCTCGCGAACAGATCCGCAAGCGGTGCGAAGGCCTGCTCCAGGTCGCGCACGAGGCCAAGGGCTGCGTCGTGCTCGTCTTGGCGCAAGGCCGAGCGCCGCCAGGAGCGTTCCTCCGGCGCCGTCTCAAGCGCCTTGGCCATGCCACTAAACCCTTGACCCACATAGATGTCTCGGAACGCGCCGCGTTCCAGCGCCCGCGCCGCGGCCCTGATCGTGCCGGGCTCCCGGCCAAGCAGAACGAGCGGATGCTTGAGCAGAGCCATGAGTTCCGGCGGGGCGAAACTCGTTTCCGCCGCGCCGAGTACGAGATCAAGAAACGCGCCCGGCACGGTGCGGGCAATCGGTGCCCCGGCGGAATCGTCGATGGCCAAGCCGAAGCCCTTGAGCCGCGCGGCCACCCGCCGCGCCAGCACCCGGTCGGGCGTGACGAGTGCCGCCGTCTTGCCAGGCGATTCGATGCAGGATTTGAGGAGCAAGGCGATGGCCTCGGCCTCGTCATGGGCGGTGGGCGCCACCACCAGACGAATGCCGGACAGCGCCTCGGCGAAGCTTACATGCCGCTGGGGCTCGAGTGCGTCGGTCTCCAGAAAAGGCTGCCACTGATCCGTGGTCTCGGCGGGGCGCAAGGCTTCGCTCACGAGATGCAGCCGCGCCCGCGCCTGTTCATCCGGCGCGCTTCCCGGCACGTAAGTGACGTCCCGCCGCTCCACCCCGAGCTTGAGCAAGAGCTCCGCCATGCCGGTCTGCGGATGCTCGGGATGCTGGGGGAGCTTGGCCCAACTCTTGTCATCGAGCATGAGATCGAGACCGGGCAACACGACAGCGCCGTTGGGTAGCAAGGCGATGGTTTCAAGCAGCCGCGCCGTGGCCGGGACCGTGCCGGTCGAGCCCGCGGCGATGACGGGGTAGGCTGAGCCCTGCGCCAGGCGTTCGGTCTCCTGCGCCATCAGCAGATTGCGGCGGGTGACCGGCGACACCAGACCTTTGTCGCGCAAAAATTCAGGCCAGTGCTCGGTGACGATCTTGAGGAACTGGATCGTCGCCTCCCAGTGGGAAGCCAAATCCTCCGGCACCAATTTGTCGAGCGACGAGAAGTCGATCTCCTCCGACTCCACGAAATCCATCAGCCGGGCCAAGTCCGCGGCGAGGCTCGATGCCTGGCCCGGGCTGTTGACCCAACCTATGGCCTCGATCTCGGCCTCGGTGGCGTCAGCCGCCGGCGCCTGACCCCAGGCGAGGATCAGCCGCATCAGGGCGAGCCGCCGGGGCAAGGCCTCGATGGCCGGCGCGCCAAGGGCGCCGTCCGCGTCGTCCGCCTCCTCGGCGCCGAAGATGATCGCCGCCTCCTCGTCCGCGTGGCCGAGCGCGTGAATGCGGGGCAGCAGTAGCGCCTTGCCGCCGGATTCCGCCAAAAATGCCTCGCGAAGCGCGCGCGCCGCACGCCGCGTCGGCAGGTAGATCGTGGTCAGCGGCAGGGTGAGCGGGTCGGGCTTAGCGCCGCCAGGCAGCGGCAAGTCGCCGGCGAGTAGCGCCCGGGCCAGGGTCGTGAGGAACGGCGCCGAAGGCGGGATGGTGTAGAGGCGGGGCGTGGCCGGCCGCTCAGGCACCTTCATGCTCGAACGAGGCCTCGGCCTCCGCTAGCGCCTCTGGCGTGCCCACATGCATCCAGCGCCCGTCGAGGCGCACGCCGTAGAGCCGGCCCTTGGTGAGCGCCTGGTCCCACAGCAGGTTGAGCGAGAACGACCCGTCCGGCGCGTCGTCGAACAGCTTCGCCTCGCATAAAGACACCCCGGCAAAGGCGAAGGGCACCACCTGGCGCTCGCCGCGCCGCGTCAGTCGTCCGTCCGGCGCCATGTCGAAATCGCCACGCGCGTGGTAGCCGAGGCTGGTCGACATCGGCGCGAGCAGCAGCAGGCAGTCCATGCGTGAGTTGTCCCACAGCCGCAGCATATGCGGCAGCGCGGGCACGACGCCCTCGGCCCACACCGAGTTTGAGTTGTGGATGAAGAACGGACCGGGGCCAAGCTCATGCAACGCCTTCTTGGCGCCGCCGCCCGTGTCGAGCAGGACATCGCGCTCGTCGGAGATGATCGTCTTCGGCGGCCGCCCCGCACGCTCCTCCATATGCGCTTCGATCTGCTCGGGCAGGTAATGCACATTGACGATTGCCGTTTCGACCCCGGCGCCGGCCAGCCGGTCCAGCACATGGTCGATCAGGGCGCGGCCCGCCAGCTTCACCAGCGGCTTCGGCAGGGTGTCGGTGAGCGGGCGCATGCGCGCGCCATAGCCGGCGGCAAGCACCATCGCCGTGCGGGCTCGCGTCATGGGTGCGTCCTCTTACAGTACAAACTACGGGGCAATCGGCGGCAAATCGTCGGCGGCGGGAAATTCGCGCACATAGAAGCGGCGAAGGTCGCCCAGCGCCTCATGCGCAAGGTTGCGCTCAAGATAGCGCGCGACCCGCGGGATATGGGCGAGATAGTCGCGCTTACCGTCACGTTTGGCCAATCGCGCAAAAATGCCGAGGATCTTCGAGTTGCGTTGGGCGCCTAGCGTTGCGTAGAGCGACCGGAAATCATTGGCCGAAAAAGACCCGCTTTGCGCGCTTCGGGCGGCACAGTACCGGTCGAGTTGCTCCCGTTCAAGCGCTTCGGGCACGTCGAGCCGGGCATCCTGAAGCAGGGACACGAGATCGTAGGCCAGCGGGCCTTTGAGGGCGTCCTGAAAGTCCAAAAGCCCGACCCGGGCGATGCCCTCCCGCTGCGGCAGCCACATCAGATTGGGCGAATGATAGTCGCGCAAGACCCATCCCGGATCGGCCTTCGCGGCGCGCTCCAGATGCGGGCGCCACAGGGCGAGGTAGTCCTCACGCAGCGCCGCTGGCGTCTCGCGTCCGTAAAGCGCCGGCCACAGCCAGTCGATGAGCAGCGACGCCTCGACCAGCATGGCTTCGGCGTCGAAATCCGGCAGGCGATAGGGCGCATGGCCCTTGATGGAGATATCGGCCGGCGGCGGCTCGGTGGCCAGCGCCAGCAGCACATCGACCGCGGCCCCCCATAACTCGGCTTGCGGCGTGCCGCGGGCCATCTCGGGCCCGAACACGCCGTGGCCGAAATCCTCCAGCAGGACGAAGCCTTCGTCGAGATCGAAGGCCTCGATCTTGGGCGCCGACAGCCCGCGTGCGCGCAACGCCTCCGCCACCGCGACGAACGGCGTGACGTCTTCGGCGAGATGCACCAGCGCGCTATAGGGCTTGCCGTCGCGGATCGCCGGTCCGTCCGGCTGCCGCGGCGCATTCATGAGAATGGCGCATCGCCCCGCCAGCACCAGCCGCGCATAGGAGCGCGCCGAGGCGTCGCCTTGCAGATAGTGCGCGTCGGCGTCGGCATAGGACGTCTTGTCGACAAACCGCGACAGCGCGTGCAAGCGGTCGAGCCGCATCTCCCAGCTTCCATGTCCCGTCAGGGTGACGCGGCGCGTGTTCGCGTCGGATGTTTCGTCGAGCGCGATGTCGAGCCGGTCCGCCGGCAGCCAGTCGCCCGCGCGCTCGGGCCACTCGATGAGCAGCGCGCCCTCATTGAGCGCATCGTCGAGCCCAAGCTCGTCGAGTTCCGGCGCTTCGATCCGGTAGAAGTCGCAATGGGTGAGCGTGAGGCGCGGCGTCTCGTAGCGCTGCATGAGCGCGAAGGTCGGGCTCGGCACGTCGTCCGCGTCGCCGAGATGGGTGATGAGGCCGCGGGCGAAACTGGTCTTGCCGGCGCCGAGCGGCCCGCTCAGGGTAATCACGTCACCTGCTTTGAGAAAGAGGGCGAGCCGGCTTGCGAGAATATCGAGCCGCGCCAGATCGACGTCATCCAACGTCCAGCCGGCGCTCATCCCGCGCGGTTGACCCGGTAGGAGGGTGCATCAAGCGTGGCATCAGCGTTCCCCGGCTTGTCGGCGGCTCCCGGCTTGAGCGGCAGCACCACCTTCACCTGCGTCCCCTGTCCCGCCGCCGACACGAGCGTGACGGTGCCGCCATGGGCCTCGGCCAGACTCTTGACGATGGAGAGGCCGAGACCGGCGCCACGATGGCGCGAACCATGGGCGCGGCTTTCGAAACGGTCGAACACGGCGTGCTGATAATCCTCCGGGATGCCGATACCCTGGTCTTCGACGGCAAAGGCGATCATGGCGCCCTCGCGGGCGCAAGCCAGTTTCACCACTTGCCCCGCCGTCGAGAAGCCGATGGCGTTGGACAGGAGATTATAGAGAATTTGGGTGACGCGACTGGCATCGGCCACGAATTCGTCGACGCCGCCTGCGACCTCAATCTCCAGTCTCACATCGTCCTGCTTGAGCCGCTCTTCAACACCCTGCCGCGCCGCCTCGATGAGGTCGCGCACATTAACCGGGGCGAGTTTGAGCTCGAGCGTGCCGGCATCGATGGTGGCCAAGTCGAGAATATCGTCGACGATGGCCCTGAGCGTCGTGCCCGAGGACAGAATGTCGTCCACATATTCGCGCTGCCGCTCGCCCAACGGACCGAAGGCCGGCTCGGCCAGCATCTGGGCGAAGCCAAGCATGCTGTTCAGCGGCGTGCGCAGCTCATAGGAGACATGAGACACGAACTCGCTCTTGAGGCGGTCGGCCGCCTCGAGCGCTTCGTTCTTCTCGATCAGAGCGCGCTCCACATGCTTGGTATCGGACACGTCGGAATAGGTGAGCAGCGTGCCGCCGTCGGGCAATGGTAACGCGGCGCAAGCCAGCACGCTGCCATCGGGCCGGTCGAACTGGCTCTCATAAGGGCGCCGCTCCGACACGATGGCGGTCACGGCAGCCTTAGTCCGCTCCCACTCCTCGGGCACGTCGTAAAGCGTGCGGCACCATTCGATGACATCATCAACATGCGGCTCGGCGTCGAGCTGCGCCGCGTTCAGCCGCCAGATGGCGGCGAAGGCGTGGTTATAGAGCCTGAGCCGTCCGTCGGGGGCGAACACCGCAACGCCCTCACGCAGCGTATCGAGCGTTTCCCGCTGCACCTGGATCAGCGCGTTGTAGCGGCTTTCCAGTGCGATCTGCTCGGTGACGTTTTCATAGAGATAGGTGACCCCGCCCTCGCCATCGGCATCGGCGATCACGTGCAGCGTGCGCCCATCCGGCAGATGCCAGCTATCCTCGACCTGCTTGTCGGTGCCGGCGGCCGACAGCCAATTGCGTTTCCAGTCCTGATAGTCGGCCCGCTCCTCGAGCCGTCTGGCCTGGCGCAACCGGTCGAGAATTTCGCCGTCGCGTGGATGGTTAGCCAGCCATTCGGGATCGAGCTGCCACAGATCCACATAGGCCTGATTGTAATGGGCGAGCCGCTGCGCGGCGTCGAATACAGCAAAGGCGGTGGCCAGCCGGTCGAAGCTGCGGAAATGCGTATCCATGCTGGCTTTGTTTTCGGCCAGCGAGCGTTCGCCCTTCGTCGCCTCGGCATCGAGCAACGCGCGCAACGATGCGACCTGCTCCTCGAGCTCCTTGTGCTTGACCGAGAGTTCGGCGAGCTCGAGCCGCTGCCCGGCGATGTTGCGCACCTTGAACACCAAAGACCGCCCCGCGGTGCGGCCGTCGACCTCGACATATTTGTCGCGCTTGGTATGCAGCATGAGGTTGAACGCCTCGCCGCGCTCCGACAGCGCCTGCATGGCCGGATCGAGCTCGGCGCTCGACGTCGCGTGCAACCAGCCGGCGAAATTCAACAGCCGCTCCGGCTCGCGCGGCACCCCGAAGCTCGCGGGCAGGTTGGAGACGAGAAGCTCAGGCTCGCCCGTCTCCGACAGGGTCAGCAGTGCTTGCGGTTCGGCGGCAAGCACGGTCTCGAGCGTGCTTTCGCTCAAGCGGTAGCGCTCCGCTTCGCCCGCCGCGTTGGCCTCCTGTTTCCGCGCGCGTTTCGTCGCGCGCAGGCAAACGATGGCCGTGCCGACGGCAAAGGCGATCACACCGAGATTGATGCCGAGCGTCAGCAGGGTTTGCGCGTCGAACCCGGTGGCCTCGGCGGCCATGGCGGCGTCGATGGGCAAGAGATAGCCGGGAATGGAATAGGCAAGGACGCGGGACAGCACTGTGGGCCACCTCGAATCAGGTGTCGCCTCGCCTCCGCTGGTCCGCATGGTCCCCCTCGCTCCCACGCCGCCGCTAAACGTCGTCGCGCTAACGCCTATGGCCCCGCCTCGCGCCGCTGAACGCTGCCACAGACTTGAACGCTGGAGCCGGTTGGCCCCGCGCGAACCCCAAGGCGAATCACGCTTAGACTAGCTGCTTCGTGGACTCTTGCCCACAGGCGCAAAGCGCATTGGTTCATCGCCAGCGAAGGACATGAATCGCATCGCTGCGTGCGCGTCCCCGCAACCTTGGCGCCAAATGGCAAGTATCGTACGATCTCGGTGGGATAGGCTGTCGAGGGCTGCAACCCGTTGGTTGCAAGCGGTCAGGGAGATCTTCGATGCCTTCACGATTGTATACCTCAATGACCAGGTTTGCAGGGCGCGCGACGCTCATGTGCCTCGCCGGGTCCCTCGCGATCAGCGCGGCCTCCGCCGCCGCGGCGCAGGAGACGACAGGCACACCGGGTTCCCCCGGCGCCACCACCACAATTCCCGGCAATCAACTGCCCGCGCCTGCCCCGAAATTCGGCGGCGTGATCAAGGACGACGCCCTGAGTTCCAAGCCGTGGTGGCCGCCGCGGGTCGTGCCGCCCGAGGGCGCGCCCAACATCCTGCTCATCATGACCGACGATGCGGGCTTCGGCATACCCAGCACCTTCGGCGGTGTTATCCCGACACCGACGATGGACAGAATCGCCAACGAGGGTCTGCGCTACAACCGCATCTTCTCCACCGCGCTATGCTCGCCGACACGCGCCGCATTGATCACTGGGCGCAATCACCATTCGGTCGGATTCGGCGTGATTGCCGAGCAGGCCACCGGCTTCCCCGGCTACGACAGCGTCATCGGCGCGGACAACGCGACAATCGGCCGGATTCTACGCGACAACGGCTACGCGACGAGTTGGTTTGGCAAGGACCACAACACGCCGACCTATCAGGCCAGCCAAGTCGGACCCTTCACCCAGTGGCCGACCGGCATGGGCTTCGACTATTTTTATGGCTTTGTCGGCGGTGACGCCAACCAGTGGGGGCCGAACCTGTTCCGCAACACGACGCAAATCTATCCTTGGATTGGTCACGAAGGCACCTTGAAGATGGATAGATCCGATCCGAATGCGGCGATCTGGCCCGTCACAGGGAAAGAGAGCACCTGGAACCTGATCACCGCGATGGCCGATGACGCCATTGCTTGGATGGACCGGATTCACCAGACCGACCCCAGCCAGCCGATCTTCCTCCACTACGTGCCCGGCTCCTCGCACGCGCCGCACCACCCGACCAAGGAATGGGTGGACAAGATCCACGCGATGCACCTCTTCGACGATGGCTACGAGAAGCTGCGCGAGCGAATCTTCGAGAATCAGCAAAAGCTGGGCGTGATTCCCAAGGATTTGAAGCTTACGCCGTGGCCCAATGACATGCTGCCGCCGTGGGACACGCTGAGCGACGAGGCGAAAAAGCTCTTCATCCGCCAGGTCGAAGTCTTCGCCGCGTATGTCGCCTACAACGACTACGAGATTGGCCGCGTGATCCAGCACTTTGAGGATCTTGGCAAGCTCGACAACACGCTCATCATCTATCAGAACGGTGACAACGGCACGAGTGCCGAAGGTGGGCCGGAAGGCACGTTCAGCGAGGTCGCATTCTTCAACGGCGTGAAGCCGCCCGTGGACGTGCAGATGAAGTTCTACGAAGCGTGGGGGACGGAACTTGCGTACAACCACATGTCGGCCGGTTGGTCCTGGGCTTTCGACACGCCGTTCGACTGGTTCAAGCAGAACGCATCCCGTTTAGGCGGCACCAATCAGAACATGGTGGTGTCATGGCCGGCACGCATCAAGGACAAGGGCGGCCTGCGCGAGCAGTTCATGCATGTCATCGACCACGTGCCCACGATCCTGGAGGTCACCGGCATCAAGGCGCCCGAAATCGTGGACGGCATCAAGCAGAAGCCTATCGAGGGCACGAGCTACGCCTACACCTTCGACACAGCCAACGCCAAGACACCTTCCAGACATACGACCCAGTATTTCGAGATGATGGGCCAGTGGGCAATCTACCACGACGGCTGGTTGATGAGCACCAAGGTCAACCGTGCTCCGTGGGATGCGTTCTCGGCAGCCAACCCGGACCCGCTGAACAACCAAGTATTCCAGCTTTATGACCTGAGGACTAGCTGGAACCAGTCCGATGACATCGCCGCACAGCATCCAGACAAGGTCAAGGAAATGCGCGCGATGTTCCTCGAAGAGGCCAAAAAGTATCAGGTGCTTCCGCTGAATGCGTCGGTAGGTGCCCGGGTTGCAGCCGCGCGTCCGAGCCTCACGGCCGGCCGCAACGAGTACGTCTACACGCAGCCCATGACCGGCCTGCCGCAGGGCGATGCGCCATTCCTACTCGACACTTCCTTCACCATCACCGCAGACATCACCGTTCCTGAAGGCGGCGCCGAGGGCATGATCGTGACTTCCGGCGGGCGCTTCGCCGGTTTCGGCATGTACCTGCTCAAGGGCAAACCGGTGTTCCTATGGAACCTACTCGATCTAGAGCGCCCGAGGTGGGAGGGGCCGGAAGCGCTCACGCCCGGCCGGCACACCATTGAGTTCGAATCCAAGTATGACGGCCTCGGCGTGGGCACGATGGCGTACAACAACTTCTCAGGCATCGGCCGATCGGCAGACACCACCTTCAAGGTGGATGGCAAGGTGGTCGCAACTAAGAAGATGGAGAAGACCATTCCCATCATCCTGCAATGGGACGAGAGCTTCGACATCGGCTCCGACACGATCACCGGCGTGAATGACGCGGACTACAAGCCGCCATTTCCGCTGACCGCCAAGCTCAACAAGCTGACCATCAAGGTGGACCGTCCGCAGTTGTCTCCTGAGGAGATTAAAAAATTCGAGGAAGCTCTGAAGAAAATCGAAGCCGCCCGCGAGTAAGCGATCTCGCCGTCGCCCGATAAAGGTTGCGTGCGATCCGCTATGAAGACTTTCATCGCGCTCATCCCGTTCGGCCTCGCGCTCACCCTCGGCGCGGGCGCGGAGCCGGCCGTTGCGCTAGATACGGCGGCGCCTCGCGTCGAAGCGGAGGTGTCGTCCTCCCAATCCGAATCCGGATTCGGCGTCCTGCCAGGGCGGTGGGTGCGGCCCGATGGCGGCTACGTCATTACCATCAAGAGCGTTGACGCGGCCGGTAACCTCGACGCCGCCTATGCGAATCCGAACCCTCTCCCGTTTGCGAAGGCCGAGGCGACACGGGACGGCGAGACTATCGAGCTTTTCTTCGAGCTGCGTGCCGGCGGCTACAACGGATCCACCTACACACTTACCTACGACCCGCTGAACGACATTCTAAAGGGGGTATACTTCCAGGCGGTTGCCCAGCAGAAGTTCGATGTTCATTTCACTCGCGCCAAGTGACAATAATTTCCTCGTTGAACTGACAGTGGCAAGCAGATCGGCAAAAAAATGGCCGGGCGCAAGCCCGGCCATCGCGAAACGTCTAAGACCGAGCGCGGCGTCTAATAGCGGTAGTGCTCGGGCTTGAACGGGCCCTCTGTGGGCACGCCGATATAGGCGGCCTGCTCGTCGCTGAGCTTGGTGAGATGTGCGTCGAGGCGGCCGAGATGAAGCTGCGCGACCTTCTCGTCGAGATGCTTCGGCAGCACATAGACCTTGTTCTCGTATTTGCCGACATGCTGCCACAGCTCCATCTGCGCCAGAACTTGGTTCGTAAAGGATGCGCTCATCACGAAGCTCGGGTGACCGGTGGCGCAGCCGAGATTGACGAGGCGGCCTTCGGCCAAGAGCAGGATGCGCTTGCCGTCGGGGAACTCGATCTCGTCCACCTGGGGCTTCACGTTGTGCCAGACGAAGTTCTTCAGACCGCCCACCTGAATCTTCGGAATCGAAATGCCCGATATTGCAGACGATGGCGCGGTCGTGCATGGCGCGCATGTGGTCGACGGTGATGACGTCCTTGTTGCCGGTGGCCGTCACGAAGATGTCGCCCTTGGACGCGACCTCCTCCATGGTTGTCACCTCGTAGCCCTCCATCGCCGCCTGCAGCGCGCAGATCGGATCGATCTCGGTGATCGCCACGCGCGCGCCTTGGCTCTTCAGGCTTTCGGCGCAGCCTTTGCCCACGTCGCCATAGCCACAGACCACGGCGTATTTGCCGGCGAGCATGACGTCGGTGGCGCGCTTGATGCCGTCGGGCAGGCTCTCGCGGCAACCATAGAGATTGTCGAACTTCGACTTGGTGACGCTGTCATTGACGTTGATGGCAGGGAAGGGGAGCCCGCCCTTCTTTTGCATCTCGTAAAGACGATGAACGCCCGTGGTGGTCTCCTCCGACACGCCGCGGATATTCGCTTTCACCTTGGAGTAGAAGCCGGGCTCTCGCGTGAGCCGCTTCTTGATGGTGGCGAACATCGCCGTCTCTTCGTCGTTGCCGGGTTTTGACAGCACCGATGGATCTTGCTCGGCCAGCGCGCCGAGAATGACGATCATCGTCGCGTCGCCGCCGTCGTCGAGAATCAGATTGGCGGTCTCGCCGCCCGGCCATTCGAGGATGCGGTCGACATAGTCCCAATATTCGTCGAGCGTCTCGCCCTTGACGGCGAATACCGGCGTGCCGCCCGCGGCGATCGCGGCGGCGGCGTGGTCCTGGGTCGAGAAAATGTTGCAGGAGGCCCAGCGCACCTCAGCGCCAAGTGCCTCCAGCGTCTGGATCAGAACCGCGGTCTGAATGGTCATATGCAGGCAGCCGGCGATGCGGGAGCCCTTGAGCGGCTGCGCCTTGCCAAATTCCTCGCGCACCGCCATCAGGCCCGGCATTTCGGTCTGGGCGATGGCGATTTCCTTGCGGCCCCAATCGGCGAGCCCGATATCCTTCACATGGTAGTTCATGCCAACTCCCACTGTCTGGCTGCATAAAGATATAAAGAAGTCCTTATATCTTATCCCGGGCCTTCAGAGTCAAGGCCTGGTCTCACGCCCCGGGCGCGACATAGGCACGCCCAAGGGCAAACAGGCACGCCCAAGGGCAAATTTCCTTTCACGAAGGCATTGCCCAATCTCCCGGAATCCGAATATCTGGCACCGGGGCTGCTTTTTCTTCCCGGTACCGACACCTTTTTCACCAGGGGCGATCCATGACCAATGCGGACCGACACAGCGAGGCGCCGGAAGTCTATGTGTGGGACCCCTTTGTGCGGGTGTTCCATTGGACCCTGGTTGTGGCTTTCACGGTCGCCTACCTGACGGAGGAGCCGCTCGTCGTCCATGTGTGGGCCGGCTACGTCGTGGGCGGTCTCGTCATCGCGCGGGTCGTTTGGGGCTTTGTCGGTTCGCCCCATGCGCGCTTCTCGGACTTCATCTACGCGCCAAGCACCGCCTTCAACTATGTGCGCGAGTTATTGCGCTCTCGCGGCACCCGCTATCTCGGCCACAGTCCCGGCGGCGGCTATATGGTCATCGTGCTTCTGGTGTTTTTGGCAGCGACCGTGGCGACAGGGCTCATCGTCTATGGCGGCGACCAGCAGGCAGGTCCACTCGCCGGTATGTTTACCAAGGATTTCGGCGAGTCCTTCGAGGAGGTTCACGAGGTCATCGCCAACATCACGCTGGCGCTGATCTTCGTCCACATTCTGGCCGTCGTGCTCGCAAGCTTCGCCCATCACGAGAATCTGGTGCGCGCCATGGTGACCGGAAAGAAGCGCAGGTGAGCGTGGACGCGCCTAAGCCCCCCAGTCTCCTTCGCCAAAGCCGCCAAACGTCCTAAGGTCGCCGGCTTGGCTTAGCCTTGGGACGATCGAATGGCGCGCGCCTACTGTTTCTCGTTGCGGCATCATTGGCATTTGGGCTCGCCGCGTCGCCGGCTATGGCCAGCAACTGCGCCACCGACGAATACGATCACAACGGCTCGCTCATGGAGATGCAGGTCTGCGACGGCGGCGGTATGACCATTTCGTACGTGCGGCCGCGCCGGGGGCTCCTATCCGTCGGGGTGACCAGCGGCACCCTGCTGTTCGATGGCGTCGAACAAGCCGGCGGCGTGATCAGCGGGCAAGCACGCCGCTTCGACAAGACCTGCGGGCCCGTGCTCTACCCTGTCACCGGCCAAAATCATGGCGGCTCGATCATTTTACGGGGCAATGCGCCCAAGGTTGATGGACGCTGCCAGGTCATTGGCTACCGCCCCGACAAGCTGTTGTTCACGCTTCAGGGCGCGGTTCAGCCGCCGCCCTCAGGCGGGCCGGCTGTTGTCGCTCCGTCCTGTCCGCCCGGCTACGTTCTCTCACGGGGCCTCTGTGTGGCCGGTGGGGCTCCAGCGCCGGCGCCGTCCGGCGGTGACTGGTATGCCATTGGCGGTTCGTTCAAGTCGCGCGGCGAGGCGCAAGGCCGCGCCAGCCAGTTCGGTCCCGGCTGGGTGGTGATGAACACCAACAACTGCCCGAATTTGACCAACGGTTATTGGGTTGCCGCTGCGGGTCCGTTCGACAAGGCAACGGCCCAGCTCTACATCAACGAATCAGGGCAGGGCTACGTGAAGACGTGCCACTAGGCGTCGCGTTTTTGCGTCGGTAACGCCTAGTCTTCCTCGCCGAAGCCGTTCTCAACCAGAGCGACGAGCGCCGCCAACGCCTCGGCGGCCTGCGTGCCCTCCGCCTCGATGTGGATCGAATGGCCTTGGCCCGCGGCCAGCATCATCAGCCCCATGATCGAGGTGCCGCCCACCGTATGGCCCTCCCGCGACACGCGGACATTGGCCTGGAACTCGGATGCGCAACGCACGAACTGGGCGGAGGCGCGCGCATGTAGACCCTTCTTGTTGGGAATGGTGACCTCGGCGCCGTGCGGGCTCTTGCCCGCTTCGCCGTCCGTGCTCGGCGCCATCGTCACCACCTAGTTCGCCGCCAGGATTTGGCTGGCGACACTGATATATTTGCGGCCCGCCTCCTGCGCCTGGGTGATGGCGTCGTCGAGCCCGCATTCGCCGCGCACCGATGCGAGCTTGACCAGCATCGGCAGATTGACGCCGGCGATCACTTCCACGTTCGATTGCTCCATGGCGGAGATCGCTAAATTCGACGGCGAGCCGCCGAACATGTCGGTGAGCACGACGACGCCGTCGCCGCTATCGACATTGGCGAGCGCCGCCAGCATGTCGGCGCGGCGAACGTCGAGATCGTCGTCTGGTCCGATCGAGATGGTCTCGATCTGCTCTTGAGGACCGACCACATGTTCGAGCGCCGCGCGGAATTCTCGTGCGAGTTGGCCGTGGGTGACGATTACGACGCCGATCATATTGCCTCGTTAGATAAATGCCGTTCGGCCAAAGGCCGCTATCTTTGTCGGGAGAGGGGTCACGCGCAAGCCCGAACCCGTCCCCCTAAACCTCATTGTGCCGACGCCTGCAAGAGCGCCATGCGCAGTTTCAACGGTGCCGATGCCTCGAATGCCGAAAGTTTCAGCAACGGGACCGGTATGCCGGCGACCATTGTCCGCTCAAAAGGGGCCGGCGGCATGCGCGGCACCTGATCCGGCGCGACCAGATCGCAAATAAGGACCAGCGGCGCCTCCGCCAAGAACAGCATTTCGGTAATTCCCAAGCCCCTGACCTCGATCTTGCCGGCGATCGCCTCGGGAACCGAAGCGATTGGCCGTCCGTTGCCGTCCCTCTCGACCCAGACCTGATCGTCGGCGACCAGGATCGGGCGCAGTGCCCCTTCTCCCGGCAGCGCCAGGAATCTCAGCGCCAAGTCCGATTTACCCGCGCCGCTGCCGCCACGCAGAAGCGCGGCACTCTTACCGAGGGCGACGCAGGTGCCATGGACGAGCTCGCGCGCCAATCGATCCTCTCGCTGTTCCGCTGACCTTTACGCCGCCGGCAGGCGGATGACGAATCGCGCCCCGCCGCTTTCACCCGTCGGCGTATCGCCCTTGCCGCGTCCGGCGCCGGCCGCCGGGCGGTTCTCGGCATACACACGTCCGCCATGGGCGACGATGATCTGACGTGAGATATTCAATCCGAGCCCCGAGTTCTGGCCGAAATTCTCTTGCGGCCGGTCGGTGTAGAAGCGCTCGAAGATACGCTCGATATTGTCCTGCGGAATGCCCGGCCCCTCGTCCTCCACCGCGATCTGGACCTCGGGTCCGATGCGGCGCGCCACCACGGCGACGCGGCCGCCGGGCGGCGAGAAGGAGATGGCGTTCTCCAGCAGATTGACGATGACCTGGTGCAGGCGGCTGTCATGGCCCGTGACGCGATAGGGATGAGCGCCCGGCGCATAGGCGATGTCGATGAGCACCTCCGGCGTGTCGTCGCGGTGGATATCGTTGAACAGCGACACAGTGGCCCGCAGCAACTCGTCCATGGCGACGGGTTCGGCGTCCTCGCGCGCGAGCTCGGCGTCGAGACGCGAGGCGTCGGAAATGTCGCTGATCAAACGGTCGAGCCGGCGCACGTCGTGCTGAATGATCTCCATCAGACGCTGCTTGGCCTCGGGCGTCTTGGCCAGCGGCAAGGTCTCGGTGGCGCTGCGCAAGGAGGTGAGCGGGTTCTTCAGTTCATGCGCCACGTCCGCGGCGAAGCTCTCGATGGCGTCGATGCGCCGGTACAGCGCCCCGGTCATGTCACGCAAGGCGCCCGACAGATGGCCGATCTCATCTGAGCGGTCGGTGAAGTCGGGAATCTCGGCGCGCGCCTTGACGCTGTGGCGCACGCGCTCGGCCGCCGCGGCGAGCCGCTGCACCGGGCCGGCGATGGTGTTGGCGAGGATCAGCGACAAGACGAAGGTGACGGTGCCGGCGAACAGCGACACGCGCACGATGCTCCAGCGCTCGGCCGCCACGATGTTGTCGATGTCGCCGCCGCGTGTCGATAGCAGCAGCACGCCGAGCACGGCGCGCATGCGCTGCACCGGCACGGCAACGGAAACCACGATCTCGCCCTTGTCGTTGATGCGCACGATGGGCACCGAAGTCCCGGTGAGAGCCGTGGCCACTTCCGGGTAAGCCTTGCCGTTGGCGCCGCCGATCTCGGTATAGGGCGGCAGCTCGTATTGCCGCATGCGCGTCGTCACCGCGTGCCAGAATTTGGTGAGCGCATCGGGCTCGGCCGACTCCGGGGGCGGCAGGTCGTAGCGCAGCACTTGACCGCGGGAGTAGAAGGTTTCGGAATCGAGGATCAGCGCCCCGTCACGGTTATAGATGCGCGCGCGGCTGCCGGTGGGCTTGACCAATGGCCGCAGGATCGGCGCGGCCCGCTCGGGATCGATGGTGAAGCCCAGCGCGTTTGAAAAGGCGGCACTGTCGTCACCGGCTCCTGCGTCGCCGAGTTCCGACTCGAGCAGCTTCTCCGGATCGACCTGCACCTCGTTGCTGTCGACGCCGGCGGAAGCGGCAATGGCGCGGGCGATGATCTCGCCCTGGGTCAACAGGCTCTGCACCTTGGCGTCGATGAGCCCGGCGCGGAACTGATTGAGATAGAGGATGCCCGAGACGAGGATGGCGAGCCCAATGAGATTGAGCACGACGATGCGCCGCGTCAGGCTCGAGAAGCCGTGCCGGAAGGGGCGGTGCTCGGCGATCCAACCGGGAGCACGCCGCAGCCAGGCGAGCGCGCGGCGCGAGCCGCGGCGGACGCGCTCCTTGAACGAGGCGTCGCGCCGCAGCCAGGACCTATCGGCCTCGGCGGTCATCGGACCTGCCCGCTATTCTTTGAATCGGTAGCCCACGCCATAAAGCGTCTCGATCACGTCGAAGCTTTGGTCGACGGCCTTGAACTTCTTGCGCAACCGCTTGATGTGACTGTCGATTGTGCGGTCGTCGACATAAACCTGATCATCATAGGCCGCATCCATGAGCGCGTCCCGGCTTTTTACCACGCCGGGGCGGGCGGCAAGCGCCTGCAGGATCAGGAACTCGGTGACCGTGAGCGTCACCGGCCGGTTGTCCCACACGCAGGTATGGCGCTCCGGGTCCATCTTGAGCTGGCCGCGTTCGAGCACCTTGGACTTGTCCTCGACCACCTGGGTGGTGTCGCGCGGCGCCGAGCGGCGCAGTACCGCCTTTACCCGCTCGACCAGGAGTCGCTGCGGGAAAGGTTTGCGGATGAAGTCGTCGGCGCCCATTTTGAGCCCGAACAGTTCGTCGATCTCCTCGTCCTTGGAGGTGAGGAAGATCACCGGCAGTTCGCTCCGTTGGCGCAAGCGCCGCAACAGCTCCATTCCGTCCATGCGCGGCATCTTGATGTCGAGGATGGCGAGGTCGGGCGGATACTCGGCGAAGCCGTCGAGCGCGCTCGCGCCGTCGTTATAAGTTTGCGTCTTATAGCCTTCCGCCTCGAGCACCATGCGCAAGGAGGTCAGGATGTTACGATCGTCGTCGACAAGGGCGATTGTTGGCATTGGGGGGCCTTTTGCGCGATTGACGCGAATGCGAGGGTGTTATGGTTATAGGGCCGCCCAAAATCGTGGCAGCAGAAGGGCGCCTAGCGCCTCACCCGTCATTACCGGGATGCAACAAATATCGTTATGGCGCAAGTAAATAACTCTTCACAAATGCCTTCGAAGGCCGAGATCGCGGCGGATGCGCGCAGGCTGGCGCGCCGCGCCTTCAAGGCCTCCCTGGCGACCCTAGACAGCGCCTCCGGGGCCCCTTACGCCTCCCTGATCACCGTGGCCACGGACCTCGCCGGCGCCCCCATCTTCCTCGTCTCCACCC
This sequence comes from uncultured Alphaproteobacteria bacterium, assembly GCA_963793075.1. GTDB lineage: Bacteria > Pseudomonadota > Alphaproteobacteria > Rhizobiales > Methyloligellaceae > Methyloceanibacter. The sequence goes on along the minus strand of CAWBYO010000004.1, from coordinate 707,927 downwards.
TGGCGCGCCATACCCGCAATCTGGCTCACGATCCGCGCGCGGCGATCCTCATCGACGGCTCCGGCGCCCTTGCCGATCCCCTTCAAGGCGCGCGCGTCACCCTCCATGGCCTGGCCGAGAAGGTTAACGACGACGAGGCGGTGAAGCGCCGGTTCCTCGCCCGCCACGCCGAAGCGGGCTTCTACGTGGATTTCCCCGACTTCGCCTTCTGGCGGCTGGCGGTGGGAGGAGCCCATTATATTGGCGGCTTCGGGCGCATCGTCGATCTGGAGCCGAGCGACCTCCTGGTGTCCCTGGATGGCGCCGACGCGCTTGCCGAGGCGGAAGCCGGCATCATCGCCCATATGAACGCCGACCACGCTGACGCCATCGAGCTCTACGCGCTGGCCTTTACCGGTGGCGATCCCGGCCCCTGGCGCATGACCGGCATCGACCCTGAGGGCTGCGATATCGCGCTTGGGACAGAGGCCCGCCGTGTCCTTTTTGCGGGACCGGTTCTAACGCCGCAAGGCGCCCGCAAGGAGCTCGTTCGCTTGGCGGAGGAGGCCCGCGCCACCGCCGAGCCCTCCTGACGTCGTTTAGATCGTTTTCCTGTCACAGGACCTTTCTTGAAAGCCTTCTAAGTTCGGGGTAGCTAGAAGGCGATAAAAGAAAATTTTCCATCATTTCGAGATCTGGGGACGAAACCGCATGAGCGTTCAGGCGAAGATTGTGGCCGATGGGGCCAAGACGACCAATCCGAAGGTGCTGGCTTTTGTCGAGGAGGCGAAAGCCCTGTTCAAGCCGGAGGCCGTACGTTGGTGCGACGGATCTAAGGAAGAGTATCAAGATCTGCTCAAGTCCTTGGTCGACGGCGGCACCGCCATGTGGCTCGACCAGGACAAGCGCCCCAACTCGATCCTTGTACGCTCCGATCCCAAAGACGTGGCCCGTGTCGAGGACCAGACCTATATCTGCTCGGTCAAGAAGGAAGACGCCGGCCCCACCAACAATTGGGCCGACCCCGCCGAGATGAAGGCGACGATGAAGAAGCTCTACGATGGCGCCATGCAGGGCCGCACCATGTACGTGGTGCCCTATTCCATGGGGCCGGTCGGTTCCCCCATCGCCGGCATCGGCGTCATGGTCACCGATAGCGCCTACGCCGTCGCCAACATGCACATCATGACCCGGGTCGGTGACGCCGTGTGGAAGGCGCTCGGCGACAGCGAGGACTTCGTGCGCGGCATGCACACCGTCGGCGCGCCTCTCAAGACGCAAGCGCAGGCCGACGTGCCGTGGCCCTGCAACGAGACCAAGAACATCTCGCATTTTCCGGAGACGCGCGAGATCTGGTCTTACGGCTCCGGTTATGGCGGCAACGCGCTGCTCGGCAAGAAATGTCATGCGCTCCGCATCGCATCCGTGAAGGCCCGCGATGAAGGCTGGATGGCCGAGCACATGCTCATCCTCAAGCTCACCAACCCCGAAGGCGAGTCGAAGTTCATTGCCGCCGCCTTCCCGAGCGCCTGCGGCAAGACCAATCTCGCCATGCTCAACCCGACCATTCCCGGCTGGAAGGCCGAGACCATCGGCGATGACATTTGCTGGATGAAGTTCGGCGAGGACGGCCGGCTTTACGCCATCAACCCGGAGACGGGCTTTTTCGGCGTCGCGCCGGGCACTTCTGACCACTCCAATTACAATGCCATGCGCACGCTCGACGCCAACTGCATCTACTCCAACGTCGCGCTCACCGATGACGGCGATGTCTGGTGGGAGGGCATGACGACTGAGACTCCGACCCACGCGGTCGACTGGCTGCGCCGCTCCTGGACTCCGGACGCCGGCCGTCCCGCCGCGCATCCGAACTCGCGCTTCACGGCGCCTGCTGGCCAGTGCCCTGTCATCGCGCCGGAGTGGGAGGACCCCAAGGGCGTGCCGATCGACGCGATCCTATTCGGTGGCCGCCGCGCTTCGGTGGTGCCGCTCGTCACGGAAGCGGAGGATTGGAAGCAGGGCACGTTCCTCGGGTCCATCATGGCATCGGAGAAGACCGCCGCCGCCGCGGACGCGAAGGGCGACATCCGCCGCGATCCGATGGCGATGCTGCCCTTCTGCGGCTACCACATGGGAGACTACTTTGCTCATTGGCTCAAAGTGGGCGAGAAGGGCGGCGACAAGATGCCGAAGATCTTCTACGTCAACTGGTTCCGGAAGAGTCCTGAGGGCAAGTTCCTGTGGCCGGGCTTTGCTGAGAATTCCCGCGTGCTGAAATGGATCTTCGAGCGCTGCAACGGCACAGCCGAAGCGGTCGACACGCCGATCGGCAAGGTGCCGGCGGAAGGCGCCATCGATACCGAAGGGCTCGACGTTGGGGCTGCCGACCTCAAGGAGCTGCTGCGGGTCGACACCGAAGGCTGGAAGTCCGAGATCCCGTCGATCAAGGAGCACTACGCGACCTTCGGCGACAAGCTGCCGGCGGGCCTCAAGGAAGAACTCGCCAATCTCGAGAAGCGTCTGAGCTAGTCGCTTCATTCGGTAGCCTGATTTAATCGAATTTCATGGCCGGGCATCGTCCCGGCCATGATTGTTTCAGCTCCGCGCAGCGCCCTTGTCGCTGTCCGCGCTTCGCCTTAGGCAACACCGCATGAGCAAGGACAGAAGTGTCGTGGCTGCCGGGCATCAGCTCACGGTGGATGCCGCCGCCGAGATTCTCGCCGACGGCGGCAATGCCTTCGACGCGGCAATCGCCGGGGTTTGCATGGCCTTCGTCGCCGAGGCCGTGTTCGCCTCGCCAGGTGGCGGCGGCTTTCTCATGGCGCGCCGCGCCGATGCCAACGCGGTGAAGCTGTTCGATTTCTTCGTCGACACGCCGCTGAAGCGCCGCCGCGCGAGCGAAGTCGAGTTCTTCCCCATCACTGCGGATTTCGGCCCCGCCACCCAGGAATTCCATATTGGGCTCGGATCGAGTGCCACGCCGGGCATCGCGCAAGGTCTGTTCGCCATGCATGAGGCGTATGCGCGTCTGCCCATGACGCGCCTGGTCGAGCCGGCGGTGCGCGCCGCGCGGACCGGCTTTCCGCTCACCAGTTTCCAGGCCTATCTCTTCACCGTCATCGCGCCGATCCTCACCGCGAGCGAAGGCGCGAAGGCAATCTTCGCGCCCGGCGGCGAGCTGATGAAAGCGGGCGAGACCTTCCGCAACCCCGAACTCGCCGATACGCTCGCCTGGCTCGCCGAGGACGGCGCACGGCTGTTCGTTGACGGCGACGTGGGCCGGGCCATCGAGACGCAGTCGCGCGATCTCGGCGGTCACCTCACCGCCGACGACCTGCGCGACTATCGCGTCGGCCGTGCGCGAGCCGCTGCTCTGGCGTCACGGCCGTACAACCGTGGCGCTCAATCCGCCGCCGGCCGCGAGCGGGGCGCTGATCGCCTACGGTCTCGCATATCTGGATGCCCTCGCCGACGACGGGCACGCCATCGACACGCTAGCGGTGCATGGCGCCATGGCAGGCGACCAACGTCGCGCGCGCCACCCATGGCGATGGGCTGGCGGCGCGTCTCGATGGCGGCGTGCTGGTGAACGAGATTCGCAAGGCGGCGCGTCACCCGCCCGCTTATCGCGGCACCACCCATATCAGCGTCATCGACGCAGACGGCAACGCCGCCGCCGTCAGCCTGTCCAACGGGGAGGGCAACGGCTTCATCGTCGGCCGGCACGGTTTCATGCTGAACAACATGTTGGGCGAGGAGGATCTGTCCCGCGGCAGCCTTGATGATTGGCGCGAGGGCACGCGGCTGTCCTCCATGATGGCGCCGACCATCATCTTGGACGGCGACGGCACTGTGACGGCGCTCGGGACCGGCGGGTCGAACCGCATCCGCACCGCCATCCTCCAGGTCGCCGTCAATCTGCTGCACCACGGCATGCGCCTGGAAGACGCCGTGGCCAGCCCACGTCTCCATGTCGAGCGCTGCGGCACCACGAGCTTCGAGCCGGGCTTGAGCGAGGCGGCGGAGACCGCGCTCCGCGCGCTGGGCGACAGGGGCCATGCCTGGCCGGCGCAAAATCTGTTCTTCGGCGGTGTGCATGCCGCCCGCCGCCACGCCAAAGGCGACGTCGAGGGCGCCGGGGATCCGCGCCGCCAGGGCCGGTCTAGTGTGGTGTAACGACGTCAATGTCGTAAACGGGCAATCAGGCGTCGCAAACTGTCAACAAATCGAGCCTGCCGGGCGCAAGATGATGTCTGCGCCTGAGCTTGAGGGGTAGCCATGCAAAACGCCGTCGCCATTGGTCATGTCGCTTTCGAGGATGCCGGCACGCTCGGCCCGGTCCTCGCCGCGCGCGGTATCCATCTCACCTATCTGCAAGCCGGCGTTGACGATCTGTCGCCGGCGCTGGCGGCCGACCTCGTGGCCGTGCTCGGCGGACCCATCGGCATTTACGAGATCGAGCGCTATCCCTTTTTGAAAGACGAACTCAACGTCGTCGAAGGTGTCGTCAAGCGGGGCATCCCCGTGGTCGGCATCTGCCTCGGGGCGCAGGCGCTTGCCGCGGTGCTCGCCGCGCGCGTCTATCCCGGGCCGCAAGCCGAGCTTGGCTGGGACGAGCTGATCCTCACCGACGAAGGCAAGGCCTCTCCCCTTGGCGTGCTCGAAGGCTTGCGCGTGCTCAATTGGCATGGCGACACCTTCGATCTCCCGGCCGGCGCCACGCGGCTCGCCTCGACCCCGCTCACACCCAACCAGGCCTTCACTTACGGGCCGAAGGTGCTCGCGCTGCAATTCCACGTCGAGCTGGAAGAGCGCGACATGGAGCGCTGGCTCATCGGCCATACGCTCGAGCTTGCCAAGAACAAGGTCGATCTGGCCGAGATGCGCGCGGCGACCGCCCGCCACGCACCGGCAACCAATGAGGCGAGCCGTAAGCTGTTCAACGCCTGGCTCGACGGGCTGTCCGCGTAAGCCCTATGGCTTGCCGCGCATCGCTGATGTCTGGCCGATTCCCGGCGGCAGATCGGTGGTCTCCGGCGCCTTCACCGGCTTGCCCTTGGCGTTCCACCAGGTCGTGGCATAGGTCACCCCGCCGCTGCGCTTGGTGAGATGGGTCCACACTTCCTCGCCCGGGTAATAGGCGACCGCCCAACCGCCGATGAGTCCCTCGGGGATCGCGCGCCAAGTGACCAGCAGGACCTCACTGGGCTTCACGTCGCCCTTCTTCACCTCGACCACTTCGAGCTTGGCGAGATAGCCGGGCAGGTCCTGCCCTGTCTGCTCGTCCTTCGTGATGCTGGTGCAGGTCACCGACAGCACGCGCACCAGCGCCACCACATCGCTCTTCTCCACCAGCTCCGCGTCCGGCATGGGTGCGGGGAGCGCGAGCGCCGGCTGGGCGGCGAGGCAGAGAACGAGCAGGCTGAGCAGGCGAAGCACGGGGCGCAGACGCATGGGACCTCCTTGGTGGGGTCGGGAGTTTATCCTGAAGTCCTGCAACTGAACGTGAAAGATCGTCAATCTGGGAGGAGACGTAAACAATGGTGAATATCTATCTGTTTATCGAGCTGCTGGGCTCGGCCAACGCGATGGCCACCCTCGATACGCTCAAGGCGCTTGAACTCGACAACTGCAAATTCGCCAATGTGGTGATGCTGTCCGACGAAAAGCTGGTGGCTCAGCTCGACTGCCAGGACTCGACCGACGGCGACAAAGCCATCCTCAACTCGATCGCCAAGGTCGACGGTGTGGTCCAGACCAACATCGTCGCCGTGGTGCGGCCGCGGAAGGGGTGATCCTAATGCGCGGCCTCCCAGTTGTCGGCGGCGCGGGCGTCCACTTTCAGCGGCACCTTTAACTGCAGCGCCGGCTCGGCCGCGTTCTCCATGATCTCTTGCGCCACTTCCATGGTCTTGTCGGCCTCGTCCTCCGGCGCCTCGAAGATCAGCTCGTCATGCACTTGCAGCAGCATGCGTGCTTGAAGCCCGGCATCCGCTAGCGCCGCCGCCATGCGGATCATGGCGCGGCGGATGATGTCGGCGGCCGAGCCTTGGATCGGCGCATTGATCGCGGCACGCTCGTAATTGCCGCGTAAGGACGGGTTCTTGGTGTTGATCTCGGGGTAGTGGATCTTGCGCCCGAACAGTGTCTTGACGTAGCCGGTGCGCCGCGCCTCCACCTTCATCGCCTCCATGTAGTCCTTGATGCCGGGGAAGCGCTCGAAATAGGTGTTGATGTAGTCGCCCGCTTCGCCCCGGCCGATGCCAAGCTGGTTGGCGAGGCCGAAGGCGGAGATGCCGTAGATGATGCCGAAATTGATCGCCTTGGCCTTGCGGCGTACGCCCGGGTCCATGCCCTCGATGGGGACGCCGAACATCTCGGACGCCGTCATGGCGTGAATGTCGAGGCCGTCGGCGAAGGCTTGGCGCAAGGTCGGCGTGTCGGCCATATGGGCGAGCACGCGGAGCTCGATCTGGCTGTAATCCGCCGAGATCAGCTTCTTGCCCTTGTCGGCCACGAAGGCCTTGCGGATCGAGCGGCCTTCCTGCGTGCGCACCGGGATGTTCTGGAGGTTCGGCTCGACCGAGGACAGCCGGCCCGTGGTCGTCGCCGCCAGCGCGTAAGACGTGTGCACGCGGCCCGTCTCGGGATGGATGTAGGTGGGCAGGGCGTCGGTGTAGGTGCTCTTCAGCTTGGCGACGAGCCGCCAGTCGAGCACCTTGCGGGGCAGGTCGTGGCCTTGCGCGGCGAGCTCTTCCAGGGCCGCCGCGTCGGTGCTCCAAGCGCCGGTCTTGGTGCGGCGCCCGCCGGCGAGGCTCATCTTGTCGAACAGGATCTCGCCGAGCTGCTTGGGCGAGCCGATATTGAACTCTTCGCCCGCAAGCTCCCGGATCTCGTCTTCGAGCCGGGCGATGGTCTGGGCGAAGGCGCCGGACAGGCTCGCCAGCGTGGCGCGGTCGACCTTGACGCCCGCGCGCTCCATCTCGGCGAGCACGGGCGCGAGCGGCCGCTCCAGCGTCTCGTAGACCGTGGTGACGGATTCCGCCGCGAGCCGCGGCTTCAGGATGGTCCACAGCCGCAAGCCGAGATCGGTCTCCTCGCCGGCATATTCCGTGGCGCGCTCGACCGCGACCCGGTCGAAGCCCACCGCCGCCTTGCCGGTGCCCATCACCTCTTTCTCGGTGAGGCAGGTATAGCCGAGCAGCGAGCCTGCGAGCTTCCCCGGCAGATGCTCGGCGCGGCCGGCATCGAGCGCGTAGGACATCAGGCAGGGATCGTCGATGGCCTCAAGCGCGATGCCGTAGCGGGCAAGCGCCACGATGTCGGCCTTGGCGTTCTGCACGATCTTGAGCACGGCCTCGTCTTCCAGGATCGGCTTCAACAGATCGAGCGCGTCGCGCATGGGGATTTGCGCCACCTTGGTCTCGCCGCCGAGATCGAGCTCATCGCCCGCACGATGCGCGAGCGGCACGTAAGCCGCGTGACCCGGCACCAGCGCCAGCGCCACGCCGGCAAGCTCGCCAAGCATGGGATCGGCCGCATTGAGCTTGGCCCGGAATGAAAAATGGCCCTGGAACCGCGCGGTCTCCAAAAGGTCGGCAAGCCGTTGAAGTTCCGTCACCGTCTCGTAATTGGTGCGGTCGAAGGGTACGCCCTCGAGCTTGCTCGCCCGCTCGATGGCCAGCTCCGCCGGTGAGCCGCCTTGAACTTCGATGTCGCGCGCCGGTCCCGCCTCGCCGCGGGGGCTCCGCCGCAACGGATGGTCGTAGTCGTCCTTCTTCTTGCGTGCTGGGGGCTTCGCCTCGCCCTCGGGCAGCGGAGCCCCCAAGCCCTCGGCCACGCGCCGCAGCAGGGTGGAGAATTCCATCTGCCGCATGAAGGCGGTCAGCGCTTCCGTGTCCGGCGAGTGCACCGCCGTCTCGGCCAGCGGGACGTCGAGTGCCACATTGATGTCGAGCGTCACCAGCGTGCGCGACAGCCGCGCCTGGTCGGCGAAATAGATCAGGTTCTCGCGCCGCTTTTGCTGCTTGATCTCTTCGGCCCGCGCCAGCAGCGTGTCGAGATCGCCATATTCGTTGATGAGCAGGGCGGCGGTCTTCACGCCGATGCCTGGCACGCCCGGCACGTTGTCGGACGAATCGCCGATCAGCGCCTGAACATCGACGACCTTCTCCGGCGGCACGCCGAACTTCTCGATCACGCCTTCCTCGTCGATCACCTTGTTCTTCATGGTGTCGTACATGACGATGCCGGGTCGGACGATCTGCATGAGATCCTTGTCCGACGAGACGATGGTCACGTCGGCGCCGGCCTCGAGCGCCTGAAAGGCGTAAGTGGCGATGAGGTCGTCGGCCTCGAAGCCTTCCTTCTCGATACAGGCGACGTTGAAGGCGCGCACCGCGTCGCGCACCAGCGGAAATTGCGGAATCAGATCCTCGGGCGTCTCCGAGCGGTTCGCCTTGTAGCCGTCAAACAGATCGTTGCGGAAGGTCTTGGCGGAGTAGTCGAGCACGACCGCCATATGGGTGGGCGGCGCCAGCTCTCCGGTCTCCCGCAACAGCTTCCACAACATGCCGCAAAAGCCGTGCACCGCCCCCACGGGCAGCCCGTCCGAGGGCCGCGTCAGCGGCGGCAGCGCGTGATAGGCGCGGAAGATATAGCCCGAGCCGTCGATCAGATAGACATGGTCGCCGGGCGCGACCGGCGTCCCGGTGGCGAGGGTGGTGGTCTTTTCTGTGGGCATGATGGGGGCAATATAGGGATTGCCGCGGCCCCCGTCAGCACGGGTTCAGACCGTCCACAGCCATCTACGAGGCCTTCGCGGCCGTCTTCTTCGCTAGCGCCGGCTTCGGCGGGGTCGTGCCGCCCGGCTGTTGATTGGAACTGCCCGGTGCGAAGGCCTTGTCGGTACCGCCGAAGGTCTTCGCGATGTAGTCCTTGAAATAATTGTCGAGGAACGGGAAGGCCGTGGCGAAGCGGGTGAAGTCCTTTTGGGCGATGAAGAGCAGGAGCCCGTCCTCCAACGCCTCGACGAGCCCGGTCCTGAGCTCCGACTTGACCAGCACCCGCTCACCGAAATGCTCACCCGGCCCGAACACCTTCTCGAAATGCTCGCCCGTATCCGCATTGTCGATGGTCAGCCTGAAGGAGCCCTGCATCACCGTATAGAAGCCGTCGATCAGCATGCCGGGCTCGAAAACCTTGTCACCCTTCCAGAAATGAATGTAGCGGGTCGCCGGCGGCGGCATTCTGAGCTGCACGATATTCGGCGGCATGATGCTGTTGAGTATCCAGTTCATGCCCACGCGGAACTTGGCGGCGATCCCAGGCAGGAACGACAGGTAGAAGCCGCGCCACAAGAGCCAGGCGAACATGCCGGACATCTTGACCCCATAGACATCGGCGACAGCCTTGCTCATGCCGAGCGAGGCGAGCGAACCCTTGGACTCGTAGGCGAAGGGCTTGAGCTCCTTGCCGCTGAGCTTGGCCACGATATTTTGCGCCAGCTGATGGCCTTCGCGCACGGCGAACTGCGCCGTCTGTGTAGCGTAATCGGCGGGTGTCTCTTGCGGATTGTCGACCAGCGGAATGAGGGCGGCGTCGCCGAGCGCCCAGACATGCTCATGGTCGGGTACGCGCATGAAGCGGTCGGTCTTGATGCGCGCCCAATGCAGATCGAGGCCGAGCATGGAGACGAGTTGATGCGGCCCGTTGCCGATGGTGGCGACGATTGTCGAGGAATTGATGATTCGCCCATTGCTCAGCTCGACGCCGGTGGAGGTCGCGGACTTCGTGCCGATGCTGGTCAGCACTTCGATCCCCTGACTTCGCAACTGTGTCGTCGCGTACTCGGCGAGGTCTGCCGGGAACGTGGGCAGGATGCGCGGCGCATACTCGATCAGATACATGCGCACTTCTTCAGGCTGGATGTTGTGATAGTAGGGCAGCGCACGGCGGATCAGTTCGCGCAGTTCCGCCACCGTCTCCACGCCCGAGAAGCCCGCGCCCACCACGACGAAGGAAAGAAGTTGGTCCTTGACCGCGGTTTCCGTGGTGACGTCCGCCGTCTCGAGGCATCCGATCACATGTGTGCGCAGCATATGCGCGTCGGTCAGGTCCTTCATGGTCAGCGCATGGTCGGCCATACCGGGGATGCGGCTGAGGTCGACCCCCGTGCCGAGGGCTAGCACCAACTCGTCGTATTTCAGCTCGACGGGCGTGAGTCGCGCGCCCTGCATGACGGTCGCCGTCTTCGTGGCGAAGTCGATGCCCATGACCTGCGCTTGGCGCACCTGGACGTTGCTCAGGAGTTGGCGCAGCGGCACCACCGCGTCGGCGGAGTTGATGCTCGATGACGCAACCTCCGGCAGCAGCGGCTGGAAGACGAAATAATTGTTGTTGTTGACGAGCTCGACCTCGAGTGTGCCGCGTCCGAGCTTCTCCAGCGACTTCGCGGCAAACACGCCGCCGAAGCCGCCGCCGAGCACGAGGATCTTCTTTTTTTCTGCCATAGGCCTGCCCAGCCTTCCGTCAATTCAAACGAATACCTACGCCAATGCTTCCTCCCGTCAAGTCACGCCTTGAAGTCTGCAAGCGCGTCGGCTCGCCGCGGAGGCGGGAGTGACCGACCTTGGATCAGGGCGGAGGAAAGGATTAAGGATGCGGGCAGGCCGCTTGTCTAGGCGGCCACGACTGCGGTCCGCGGCGCGCGCGGCGGCAGCTTGGCCCAGCCCGGCCGCTTGAACAGGAAGCGCGCGCTCGTGTTCTTGACCAGCGCATGCAGGATGAGCGGAGTCACCACGCCCACCGCCGTGACGATCAGGGCGACGAGTCCAATATCGAGCCCCGGCGCGAATTTGAGGAGCACCGCCCGGGTCGTGGCCATGGGCAGGAAGAACGCCAGGTAGACCACGATCGAGTTCTCGCCGGCATAGCGCAGCGGCCGCGCCCAGGCGCACGTGGACAGAAGCGCCGATGCCGCGACCACGGCGATGGCGCCGAGCAGGCCGAGACCGAGACTGGCCACCGGCAGCTCCGAATAGCCGCCGAACACCATCACCGCCTCGAACAGGGCCCAGGCGGCGAGAAACAGGAACGCCTCGCGCCGATTGCCGACCACGGTGGCTGCGAAATCGAATACGTAGGGCGCCAGCACATAGCCGGTATAGAAATAGACGAAGCGGGAGCAGAACTCGTCCACCACGGTCCAGCCCGTATCGACACCCGCCATCTGCAGGCAGGCGGCCGCGGCCCACACCATCATCTGCGGCATGTCGCGGGAGAGCTTGGTGACCACGAAGAAGACGGGCAGGAGATAGATGAACCACAAGGTGCCGAAGGGTTCGATGAAGGCGAGCGCGTAGGCTTGCGCCACCCCGCCCCAGCCCAGTTCGGACGCGAAACCGGGGGCCTTGAAGGCGAACTGGATGGTCACCCACAGGACGTAGAAATAGGCGAAATGGACCACTTTGGTGTCGAGATAGGAGCGCCAGTTCCGGTCGATCACCCGAGCGAGAAAGAGTCCCGAAATGAGAAAAAAGTCGGGCATGCGGAACGGCCTGGCGAAGGCCACCAGCGTGCCCATCCAGCCGGTCTGCCCCGCCTCGGCCTCGACGCCCAGGGTGGAATGCATCATCACCACCATGACGATGCAAAATCCCTTGGCGTAGTCGACCCACGCGACGCGATTTTCGTCGATAACCATGCCGGACGCTCCTAGCGCCGTCCCGCTGTGGGACGCCTCGGGGAATCGTTGCAAGGAGCGGGCTAAAGCCCGATATGGGGGCGGCGCAGGGGCGCCGTTGCCCTAGGCGCGCCGTTGCTTAAGTTTGACGGTTTGGCTAGGTTCGCTCCGCGATGCACCCGTAGCTCAGTTGGATAGAGCGCTGCCCTCCGAAGGCAGAGGTCACAGGTTCGAATCCTGTCGGGTGCGCCATTGCCGCGGCCAAACGCACCGTCAAATCCCAATCGGCACATTTCAGGCTGGAAGGCTTGGAGCATAACTTCCTGCCCGTCCTATGCTCGGGCCAGGGAGCATTCTGAGGAGAGCGAAAGACCATGATCAAAGTTAGCGTGTTTTACCCCAACCAGCCGGGCGCGAGATTCGACCACGCCTATTATGCCGAGAAGCACATGCCCATGGTGGCGGCGAAGATGGGCGATGCTTGCCTCCGCTATACGGTCGACAAAGGCATCGCCGGCGGCGAGCCCGGCAGCCCGCCGACCTATGTTGGCATGTGTCACATCTTCTGCGACTCGATTGAGAGCTTCCAGGCGGGCTTCGGCCCCCATGCTGGAGAGATCCTGGCGGACATCCCGAATTACACGGACCTCGCCCCCGTCATCCAGATCAGCGACGTCGTCGTCGCTTGAACTGCCGCCTCGTCGGGGCAAGGCATTGAGCGGGGCTGCATTCACATGATGGTGCGGCCCCGATTGCCTCGCCGGCCCCGCTGAACGGCGCTCCGAACTGCCAGCGCGAGAGCGCCCTGGAATCGGCCACCGCAAAAAAAAGTTGCCGCGATCCCCCTTCCGTCAATTTTCCCACTTGAAAATGACATCAAGCTCGATGAAATGACGAGCGCGTTTTGAGCGGTCCAGAGTCGGCGGTTGGCGCCACCATCGGCCGGTCGAAGCCCCGGAGGGAACGCATCTCCCATGAAGCTGCAAAGCGAAGAGGCTGAAGAGCCTCCCAGCCGCCCGCTGGCGGCACATCAACTCCTTCCCAACCCACATCGTCCTATCAACGCTCTCAGCCCCGCCGCGGTGCCAAGCCTCGGATCGGGCCTCGCCGCGCTCACCGCGCGCGCCGAACGCTTTCCCGTCGGACCCAAGACGCGGGCCTTCCGCAAGCGCTATTTCCCGCAGATCGACCCGGCCCAGTGGAACGACTGGCGCTGGCAGGCGAGGAGCCGGATCCGCTCGCTCGAGGAGCTTTCGCGCATCTTCGAGCTGTCGGACGACGAGCGTGACGCCGTCGCCCGCCATCAGGGCTCGCTGCCGCTCGGCATCACGCCCTATTACGCGAGCCTCATGTCGCGCGAGGACGCGATGGAGCCGCTGCGCCGCACCCATATCCCCGTCGGCAGCGAATATCTGAAGACGCCGGGCGAGGCGGACGATCCCCTAGGCGAGGACGGCCACAGCGCCGTGCCCGGCTTGGTCCATCGCTATCCCGACCGGGTGTTGTTCCTGGCCACCGGCTTCTGCTCCACCTATTGCCGCTACTGCACCCGCTCGCGCATGGTTGGCGAGGCGGGCGGCGATTATTCGTTCAGCCGTCCCCAATGGGAGGACGCGCTCAACTACATCGCCGACAATCCCCAGATCCGCGACGTGCTGATCTCCGGCGGCGACCCGCTGACGCTGTCGGACGAGCGGCTCGACTATCTGCTCGGGCGCTTGCGCCGCATCCCGCATGTGGAGTTCGTCCGCCTCGGCACCAAGGTGCCGGTGGTGCTCCCCATGCGCATCACCCGATCGCTGATCCGCGTGCTCAAGAAGCATCATCCGTTATGGATGAGCCTGCACTTCACCCATCCGGCAGAACTCTCGCCGGAGGTCACCGAGGCCGTCACGCGGCTCGCCGATGCCGGCATTCCGCTCGGCAGCCAGACGGTGTTGCTCAAGGACATCAACGACTCCGTCGACACCCTGAAGACGCTCTACCACGGGCTTCTGATGCGCCGGGTGCGGCCCTACTATCTCTATCAGTGCGACCCGATCACCGGCTCGTCGCATTTCCGCACGAGCATCGACAAGGGGCTCGAGATCATGCAGGGCCTGCGCGGCCATACCACCGGCTATGCCGTGCCGACCTATGTAATCGACGCGCCCGGCGGCGGCGGCAAGATCCCGCTGCTCCCTGACTATGTGGTGGGCCGTGAGGGCGACGACGTCATCCTCCGCAACTTCGAGGGCAACACCTACCGCTACAACGATCCGCAAGGCGTCGTCGGCGCGGACCGGCCGCTTGACCGAGGGGAAGGCTGATGCGTATCGCCCTGGTCTACGATTTGCGCGACGACTACCGCGCCCTCGGCTTCTCCGAAGACGACATCGCCGAGTTCGATAGCGTCGACACCATCGACCAGTTGGCCGGTGCGTTGGAAGCACTGGGCTGCGAGACGATCCGCGTCGGCCGGGGCCAGGTGCTTGCCGCGCGCCTCGTGGCCGGCGAGCGCTTCGACCTCGTCTTCTCCATCGCCGAAGGCGTCAAAGGCCGCGCGCGGGAGGCGCAGGTGCCGGCGCTGTGCGAGCTGTTCGACCAGGCCTATCTGTTCTCCGATCCGCTGACGCTCGCCGCGTCCCTCGACAAGGCGGTCGCCAAGCGTCTCGTCCGCGACGCGGGCGTGCTGACGCCGGCCTTCGCCGTGGCCGAGCATAGCGCCGCCGAACTCGTCGGCTGGGATGCCTTCCCCGCCTTCGTCAAGCCGCTCGCCGAGGGCACCGGCAAAGGCTGTGAGGCCGCCTCCCTGGTGCGCAACCGGGCGGAACTTGAGTCCGCGGCCACAAGCGTGATCGAGCGCTACCGTCAGCCCGCGCTGGTCGAGCGCTATGTGGGAGGGCGCGAGTTCACCGTGGGTATTGTCGGCAACGGCGCCGAAGCCCGCGTGCTCGGCGTGTGCGAGATCCTGCTGAAAGCCGACGCCGAGGCCAATGTCTATTCGTTGCACAACAAGGAGCTGTGCGAGGACCTCGTCACCTATGCGCGCGCCGACGACGCCGAGGCACGCCTTGCCGGGAGCCGGGCGCTGGCGGCCTATAAGGCGCTGCAATGCCGCGACGCCGCCCGCATCGATTTCCGCTCCGACGATGTTGGCGAGCCCTATTTTCTCGAAGCCAATCCGATCGCCGGTCTTCACCCGTTGCATTCGGACTTGCCGATCCTCGCCGCGCAGAACGGCATCGCCTTCGTCGACTTGATCGCCATGATCCTCGATGCCGGGCTTGCCCGCTATGGGCTCACCCGGCCGGACAGGGAGCGCTTGCGGCGCACCGCCTGATGGCATCCGGGACAAAAGGGTTCATCCCCGTCCTGCACGCGGCAACGACAAGCCGCCCCGACGAGATCGATACCGTCCTGGCGGCCGAAGCTGTGGCAGCGGCGCTTGATGGACTCGGTTACGCGGCCGAGATTGTCGCCCTGTCCCCCGATCTCGCCGGGCTCGACGCTTTGCCGGCCCGCCGCCCGCTCGTCGTTTTCAACCTGGTCGATGCGGTGAACGGGGACGGGCGGCTGGCGCCCATGGTGCCGGCGCGGCTCGATGCGCTCGGCTTGCGCTACACGGGCGCAACGACCGCCGCCTGGCTCGACACGCTGTCCAAGGTCGGAACCAAGCTGAAGCTCGCCCATGCGGGCCTGCCGACGCCCGCCTGGTCGGCGGATGGCGCGGGGTTCGATCCCGACATGCCCGTCATCGTCAAGCCGGTCTGGGAGCACGGCTCTCTCGGGATTGATGAAACCTCGGTCGTGCCAGCCGCCCAGGCGCGGCAGGCCATCGCCGAACGGACCGCGCGCTGGCAGACGGAGCATTTCGCGGAAAGCTTCGTCGAGGGCCGTGAGTTCAACGTCTCGCTGCTGGAGGGCGCCGACGGTGTCCAAGTGCTGCCCATCGGTGAGATCCTGTTCGAAGGCTTCACCGAAGCCGCCAACATCGTCGGCTATGACGCCAAGTGGGCGCCGGACAGCGCGGCCTATGTCGGCACCCCGCGCCGCTTCGGTCTGGAGCGATCCGAGCCCGCGCTCGCCGATGCCCTTGCCCACCACGCCCGCGCCTGTTGGGCCCTGTTCGGCATCAAGGGTTACGCGCGCATCGATTTCAGGGTCGATCCAGCCGGTAGACCGTTTATCCTCGAAGTGAACATGAACCCCTGCCTCACCCCGGACGCCGGCTTTGCCGCCGCAGCACTTGAGGCCGGGCTCAGCTACCCCGGCGTGATCGCCGCCATCGCCGCGACCCCGCTCGGTCGCCTTAGGGCCACGGCCTGACATGCACGGCCTCTGAGATGCTCCGCATCCGCAAAGTCGCCGACGCCACGGCGGCGGCCAACCGCTCGGCCATCGAGGCGGCGCAGAAGATCATGCGGGAGCAATTCTCTGGGATGCCCGAGGCGGACATCGCCAAGCTTCCCGACCAGCTGTCCAATCCCCTCAAGCACCGCTTCGTGTCGCGCCTGTTTGTGGCCGAGAACGGTCGCGATCAGACCCTCGGCGTGGCGCTGCTGCTCTATTTCCCGGATATCGGCTTCTCCTATTTGGAGATCATCTCCACGGCGAAGGGCCGCATGGGGGGCGGGATCGGCGCGGCGCTGTACGAACGGGTGCGCGAAGAGGCGCGTGCGCTCGGCACGCAGCTCTATTTCGAATGCCTGCCTGACGACCCGGCGCTCAGTCCCAATCCCGAGATCCGGGCGGACAATGCCAACCGGCTCAAATTCTACGAGCGGTATGGCGCGTTGCCGATCGTCAACACCGCTTATGAAACGCCGGTTGAGCCTGGATACACCGACCCGCCTTATCTCGTGCTCGATCCGCTGGGCTCCAACGATCTCCCGAGCCGCGACAAGGCGAAGAAGGTGGTCCGCGCCATCCTAGAGCGCAAATACGCAGAACTGCCCGCCAGCTACGTGCAGCTGGTGGTGGACTCGTTCAAGGACGACCCGGTCGTCTTGCGCGCGCCGCGCTACGTCAAGTCGCGGCGCGCACCGAAGGGTGAGGTGCGACAGCCCGGCGCGCCGCGCATCGCGCTCGTGCTCAACGACGAGCACACGCTCCACCATGTGCAGGACCGCGGCTATGTGGAGGCGCCGGTGCGCATCCGCTCGATCATGGCCGAGCTCGAACCGTCGGGGCTGTTCGAACGCCTGCCGACCAAGCGCTTCTCGGATCGCCACATCCGGGCCGTGCATGATGGGAGGCTCGTCGACTATATCCGCAAGGCCTGCCTCATCGCCGGCTCCAAGAAGTCGATCTACCCCTACGTTTTCCCCGTGCGGAACGCGACGCGTCCACCGAAGGACGAGACGGTGCTTGCCGGCTATTACTGCATCGACACCTTCACGCCGTTGAATGAGAGCGCCTATCTCGCCGCTCGCTCGGCCGTCGACTGTTCGCTCACGGCCGCCGAGAAGGTGCTCGAAGGCGCCGGGCTCGCCTACGCCCTGGTGCGGCCGCCGGGCCACCATGCCGAGACGCAAGCCTTCGGCGGCTTCTGCTATTTCAACAATGCGGCTATCGCGGCGAACCTCCTGGCGCGCTACGGCAAGGTCGCCATCCTCGACATCGACTACCACCACGGCAACGGTCAGCAGGAGATCTTCTACAGCCGTGCCGACGTGCTGACCGTCTCGGTGCATGGCCACCCGAGCTTCGCTTATCCCTATTTCGCCGGGTTTCGTGACGAGACGGGAATCGGCGCCGGCGCCGGCTATAATTTCAACATCCCGCTGCCGGAGCACATCACGCCGGAGCAGCACCGCAACGCCGTGGCGGAAGCTCTGCGCCGGGTGAAGCGTTTCGGCCCGGCTTATCTCGTCGTGTCGCTCGGCCTCGATACGGCGCGCGGCGATCCCACCGGGACATGGTCGAACGGCGCAAAGGATTTCGAGCAGCTCGGCCGGATGATCGGCGGGCAAAACTATCCGACCCTGGTGGTGCAGGAAGGCGGCTACCGCGTCCGGACGCTGGGCACCAACACGCGCAATTTTTTCGCCGGGCTCGTTGCCGGTCATTCCGCGGCGCGGGCCGCCACGCCCGTTCCGGCCCGCGATCTCGCCGCGAAACGCGTCCGCGAGGCGCTGGAATGGCGCAGCGCGGTGACGGCCCACGACGTGGGTCGGGTGCGTTCGCTGGTCACGAGCACGGGCTTCTTCAGCGCGGCGGAGGTCGACATCGCTGGCGAACTCGTCACGGAGCGGCTGACCAAGGGCATCCGCTCCGGATATCACTTCGTGCTGGCCGAGCGCGGCTCCGAGCTGGTCGCCTATGCGTGTTATGGTCCGATCGACGGGACGGACGGCTCGTTCGATCTTTACTGGATCGCGGTGGCGCCGGAGGAGCAGGGCAAGGGGCTCGGCGCCCAGGTCTATGCACGGGCGGAGGCGGCCATGCGCCGGGCGGGCGCCAAGCGGATCTACGCCGACACATCGTCTTCGGACCGCTACGCGCCGACGCGCAGCTTCTATCAGCACAGGGGCTTTGCCGAGCAGGCGCGCCTGTCTGACTTCTATGGCCAGGGCGACAGCAAGGTCATCTACGCTAAGGAGCTTGTTTCCTGAGCGCCCGAGGAGCCCAGGAGGCAGAGGTCACAAGTTCGAATCCTGGCAGCCGCACCTCGATATCAAGGGCCTAAAAGCCGAAATAGACCTGAAGCCTGATCTGCAACCGGCCAAGACGTCGTCCGCTCCAACTTGGGGATAGTCCGGCCGACCTATGGTTTTTGCCCCTTGTGTCGGCTATTTTCTCAGCTCCCGCGCGATCAAAACATGAACCCAGCAATAATCGGCGCGGGCAACGAGGAGAGGCACACATCATGCGCAGATTTCTTTTGATCGCTGCGGCGGCATCGATCGCGCTCATAGGCTTGTCGGCCAACCAGTGTAGTGGCGGCAAGGAAGACAAGGCCGAACCGGCGGCGCCGGCCGAGGAGATGCCCGCGAAGCCGGATGACTCCATGGGCGACGCGTCCAAGCCGGACAACTCTGCCCCGGCCGACTCCATGTCGGACGACACGGCGCCACCTCCGGCTGAGTAAGCCGCGTAGGATCGAAGTTTCAGACGGGACCGCGCCGCAAGGTGCGGTCCCGCTTTGCTTCTATCGGTCTTTGACCGGAAATGCGTTCGCCACCGGCGCCAGTTCCCGCGCGGCGTCCCAGTCGCCGCCTTGCGGCGTCAGCCCGAGCCGCACGATGACGAGATCGCGCGAGGGCAGAATGGCCGCCGCCTGTCCTTGATAGCCGAGCATGTAGTAGCCGTCGGCCGGCATGGGCGGCTCGCCCCGCCCGGGCGACAAGGGCAGCTTGAGCCACATTTGCGCGCCATATTCGTCTTCGGGCGAGAGCTTGGTGGGCGTGAGCGAATAACTCGAGCCAGTCCTCCGGCAAGAGCCGGGTCTCCCGCCAAACCCCATCGCGCAGGAAGAAGAGGCCGAGCCGCGCCCAGTCGCGCGCCGAGGCATAGAGGAACGAGGAGCCGACAAAAATGCCTGCCGCGTCCGGCGCGAGCACGGCGCTGGCCATGCCGAGCGGCTTGAATAGCCGCTCTTGCGGAAAGCGCAGATAGTCGCGCTCGCTGGCGAAGGTCTCGCGCAACACGCCGGCGATGATGTTGGTGGTGCCGCTCGAATAGGAAAAATAGGTGCCGGGCTTGTGCGCAAGCGGCTTCGACGCGGCGAACCCGGAAGCATTGCCTTGCACGAACAGCATCTGGGCGACGTCGCTGAGATCGCTACCATAATCCTCCTGGAAGGCGAGCCCGCTCGTCATGCGCATCAGCTCGTTGAGCGTGATGGCACGGCGCGGATCGTCCGCGGCCCGCCATTCCGGCAGGAGCGCGGTGTCGTCAAGTTTTATGGCACCGTCCATCACCCGCATGCCGACCAACGCGTTGATGGCGGCCTTGGCCATCGACCAGCCGACAAGTGGCATAGCGGCGTCGAAGCCTGGCGCATAGCGCTCGACCACGATTCGTCCCTCATGCACGACGATAAGCGCGCGGGTCCCGCGCGGATGAGCCGGGTCGGGCTCGGCGAAGATATCCTCGATCGCCGCGGCAAGCGCCTCGCCGTCCACCCCGTCCGGCGGCGACCAGGCCGAGACCTGCTCGCCTTCGGGCCACACGGCACCGCTGTCGGGATCGTTACCCGCCGATGCGGATGGAAACAGACCGGCGCCTTGCGCGCGCAAGCTCTCCGCCTTGACGCCGTCGATCAACGTGCAGCCGAGGCCGTCGCGATGGAGCGAGGTCTGGGTGGCAATGCCATGGGCGGAGACGGTTACCGACGCGGCCTTGCGGTCGGCCGCCGGCTGAAAGAACACGGCGAGTCCGAAGCCGGGACCGGAGAGATCCTGCGCCATCACGTCGTCGAAGCTGCGGCCCGAGACGAATAGGCCCGTGCATAGGGTCTGCGCCATGTAACCCGAGGCCAGCAGCGCCACGCGGTAGACCCGGGGAAGCACGATGGCGCCGGCCGTCACCAGAAGGACGGCCAGCAGCATCAGCCAGAAACTGCGGGAGAGTCCAAGGAGCATCGGACGGCTTGTCATCGACACCTAGGGCGCCTTGGGAGGCCCGAACGATTGGTTGCTGAAGGGGTGCGCCGTCGGAGTCTGGATGACGATGAAGTCACGGCCGATGGCCTTGTGGCAGGCATTGCACGCCGCAGTCAGGGCGTTGAATCCGCTGGTGAATTGCGCGATATTCTGAGCCTTGATCGCATCGCCGATGGCGACGATTGGGTCCGTCGTCGCCGCCACATAGTCCACTGGGATCCCGCGATAAAGGACGACTGCCTCCTCAAGATTTCGGTTGATCTGCTGGAGCTCATAGCGCGCCAAATCCCAATTTTTGTTCTTGGCAGCGAACCACAGCTTGATGTGGCGAAACTGCGCGGCGGTCATGATGTCGCCAAGTCCCGGGACATAGGGCCCGCCTTGCGCGGCGGCGAGCGTGACCCACACGATGGCGACGAGCAGAGCACCGATAGCCACAAGCCGTCGCATCTCGTTCTCCTTGTCGATGCTATTTCAGCGCCGCGGCGGCCTTCAGCACCTCATCGGCGTGGCCCGGCACCTTCACCTTGCGCCATACATTGCGGATTACGCCCTTGCCGTCGATCAGGAAGGTTGCCCGCTCGATGCCCATATATTTCCGCCCATACATGCTCTTCTCGACCCAGGTGCCGTAGGCCTCGCACACCGCGCCGTCCTCGTCGGCGGCCAGCGGAAAGTTGAGCTCGTACTTCTCCTTGAACTTGTCGTGCTTTTTGACCGGGTCGCGCGAGATGCCGATGATCTCAGCCTTGACCTTGGAGAAGTCGGGCAGCGCGTCGCGGAAGGCGCAGGCCTCCGCCGTGCAGCCCGAGGTGTCGTCCTTCGGGTAGAAATAGAGCACCACGGTCTTGCCCTTGAGGTCCTTCAGCGAGACCTTGCCGCCGCCATCGGCCGGCAGAGTGAAACTCGGTGCCTTATCGCCCACGTCTACGCTCATATTTCACTCCTCTATGGCCCAAGCCGCTTGGTCATTTTCACGTGCGGGATGGTGTTCTCGTCGAATCGCGCGCCTTCTTCACTATAGCCGAGCCTGAGATAGAAGCCCTCGGCGCCGATGCGCGCGTGGATCACCATGAGGCGGAAGCCGCCGCCCGTCGCCCAGCCTTCCACGTGGGCCAGCAGCCGCGCACCGATCCGCTCTCGCCGCCGCGTCTCGGCCACCGCCATCTGCTTGAGGTGAAGCACCGTCTCGTCGAGCGGCCGCAACGACACCGTGCCGACGACGGCGCCATAGCGACACCGCGCAGAAATGCTGGCGCATGGCGTCGTCGGCCAGCTCCTCCGCCGACACGGTAAGCCCGAGCGGCTTGCGCAGGATGGTCTCGCGCAAGCGCAAGGCTTGCGCGTAGAGGTCCGAGCCGAGCGGCGCCTCGAAGATGAGAAGGGTGGGCGCCTCGGCCAACTCAGCCGCCCTCCGGCTTCGACAAATGCTCGACCATGCTCCAGATGCCTTTGATCTGAGGGGCATCCTTGCCGAGATAGTCGAGCCCGGTATAGCCCCACCAATCCCAGCAGCCTTCCGGGTTTATCCCGGCTGATGGCCTTGGCCTGCGGGAACAGGATCACGAGGCGGTTCGCGTCGGCCAGCTCGGCGAAGCCGGTGCCGTGCACGAAGGCGTCGCCCACCTCTTCGCGCGATTGTTTGCAGCCATGCAGCGCCACATGGACGCGGCAGCCGGGTGCCGTCTTGCACGCGGGCGGCACGTAGACGACGCCCTCGTCGGCGAAGCCGTCGCCCGGATCGGTGAAGGGATCCTGGTCGAACACCACGAATTCGCCTTGCGGCGTCGGCCGAGGCCGGCGCAAGCGGCCCGTAGATCCAAGCCGAGGATCGCCTTCGCCTGATCGTAGTCGCAATCGCTCACGAACGGCGCCTCGGTGAGGCCGCAAGCCGCCCCGCCTTGCTCGGTGATGAAGGCATGGCCGCCCGGGCTCTCGATCAGTGTGACATTGGCCGCCGGCACGCCGGCTTTCTCGTAGAAGCTCTTGGCCGCCTCGACCACCGGCCGCGTGACCGTCTGGTCGTCATTGCCGGAGAACAGGTAGACATTGTGGGTCGGCAAGCGCGGTCAGCGGGTCGATGGCGCCGTCGTCGGCCAGCTCCTTGGCCCGCGCCACGAGGTCGTCCGCATTGGGCGGACCCATCGTCGTCTTCATGCAGCTGTAAAGCGCCTGCATGGCGTTCTGCCCGACCGCGGTCGGCCAGAAGGGAAAGGCGCGGGAGGCTGACGTCTCGGCGCAGGCGTACGGCCCGCCCGCCACGATCCCGGCGCCGACGATGTCCTTGGCGTGGGCGACCTCGATCTGGCCGGCCATATACGCGCCTGAGGAGAGCCCGGACACCGAGCTCGCCCCGAGCGTGGTGCCGAGCTGGGGCAGCGCGTCGGCGGCCGAGTCTGTCCCGCTCAACTTGGCGCTTCCGGACTTGGCCGCCGGCGCCAAAGCTGACACTGACCTGGAGACTGACGCCGGCAAGCAGGCAGACACCAGCAAGCAGGCCGACATGGGACAGACGCCCCCTGGCAGCACGCGTCACGGCCTTAAATCTTGGCGAAACCATGGGCTGAACCCTCCTCCTGGCCGCGACGATGCGCCCATCCACTGTCACAAACCAGCGTGACGGCCGATTGGTGCGAGCTTGCGCGCCTTACGTGGCGTCATTCTGATCCACTTCCCAAAAACCGCTTGCATCGCCGGAACGTGAGGTGCAAATAGCGCCTCTTATTCGATCAACATCTGCTGGTTGGGGAGGACGCCATGTCCAGTGACGCCCTCTTCCAATTGGGGATGGACTTGGATCATGGTTCAAGCACCGCCCAAACGGAAGAAAAGCATTCCCGGTGCCTCGATCCCGATGAGGGAGACGGAGCGCAAGGACTTTTTCTGTGAGCGAGACGGAGTCCGCTACGCGGGAACTCATCTCCTAATCGATCTGGTTCGAGCTGAACGGCTCGACGATCTCGACCATATCGAGCAAACCCTGAGGCGGTGTGTGGAGGCTGCAGGAGCGACGCTCCTGCATATCCACCTCCATCACTTCACGCCGAATGGTGGGGTCTCGGGTGTCGCGGTTCTTGCCGAGTCGCATATCTCCATCCATAGCTGGCCCGAATACGGCTATGCCGCGCTCGATGTCTTCATGTGCGGCGATGCCAATCCGCGGGCGTCCATCGACGTGTTGAAAGAGGCGTTCTCGCCCTACAAGGTGGTCGTCAAAACGCAACTTCGGGGCAAGGAACTTCAGCGATGGAACGGTGGGTCGAAGAGACACTCCATGGCGGCTTCCGTGTCCGCCTGAAGGCGGACCGCGTCCTCTTCGATAGCGAGACCGAGCACCAGCAGCTGATCATCTTCGAGAACTCGGACTTCGGCCGGGTGATGATGCTGGACGGAGTCGTCCAGCTCTCCACGCGCGACGAGTTCGTCTATCACGAGATGATGGCGCATGTGCCTCTGTTCGCGCACGGGAAGGCGAAGAAGGTGCTGATCGTCGGCGGCGGCGATGGCGGGGTCTTGCGCGAGGTGCTGAAGCATCCCGAGGTCAAGAGCGCCACGCTGTGCGAGATCGACCGCAGCGTTATCGATCTCGCCCGCGAGCACTTTCCGGATGTGTCGGCCGGCGCCTTCGACGACAAGCGCACGCGTGTGATCATCGCCGACGGCACCAAGTTCGTGCATGAGACCGATGACCGCTTCGACGTGATCTTGGTCGATTCCACCGACCCCATCGGGCCGGGCGCCGTGTTGTTCACGAAGGAGTTCTACACCGACTGCCGCCGGGCGCTCGCGCCCGGCGGTGTCCTCGTCACCCAGAACGGGCTGCCCTTCCTGCAAGCCGCTGAGCTCAAGCAGTCGGTCAGCTATTTCCGCGATCTGTTTGACGACGCCTTCGCCTATGTCGCCACGACGCCGAGCTATTTCGGCGGCTCCATGTCTTATGGCTGGGCCACCGACAACAAGAAGCTCAGGCAGCGCAAGCTCAAGAAGATCGAGCGGCGCTACCAGAAGGCGGGCAGCTTCCCCACGCGCTATTGGCGCCCGGACATGCAGATCGCCGCCTTCGCGCTCCCCACCTATATCCGCGAGCTGGTCGAGACGTAAGGCTTACAGCCGCTCGAACTGCGGCAGGTCGCCCACCAGCGGCTGGCAATAATCGTAAAATGCCGGGCTCACATTGTTACCGCCCGACAGAAGTTCGGGCGGCATGTGCCGCGCATAGCGCGCCACCGCCGACAAGCTCGGCGCGGCCGCAAGCGCTGCGATAGCAGTCGATGGCGTTCGAGGTGCGGATGATGGTCACCGAAGCGCTCGTCTCGCCGTTGGCCGCAAGCTCGGCGGCGTAACGGCCAACGCTCCGCGCCTCGGCCGCATCGACCGCCGAGGTCTCAGGCCAGCAGCGCTGGAGATAGCCGAACGTATCGGCGCGCACGCGCGGCGCCTTGCCGCCGGCGGGCGTCAGGCCCTTTTTAAGGATGCCAGATAGCCCGTCGCCGAGCGCGCCGGAGCCGGAGAGTTGCACATTGCCGTGGGCATCGACCTCGCCCGAGCCCATGAGCTGCGGGCCGATCTCGTTCCCGTCGGCGTCGCGGATGCCCTCGCTGACGGCGATCTGGCAGCGGCCGAGCTGCGTATAGACGGCATCCACGTCGGCCAGGAACTCGTCCATGACGAACGGCACCTCGGGCACATAGATGAGATGGGGCGCCGGGCGTTTCGCCGGATCGGCGTCGGTCTCGCGCATCTCGCGAGCCAGCGCCGCCGACGCGGTGAGGAAGCCCGCGTTGCGCCCCATGATGATGTTGATCTTGATGCCGCCGAGGCTAGCATTGTCGAGCGCGTCGCCCATATGGGCCAGCGTCACGAAGCGCGCGGCGGACGGGAAACCCGGCGTGTGGTCGTTCTCGCGCAAATCGTTGTCGATGGTCTTCGGCACGTGAAAGCAGCGCAGCTCGTAGCCGGCCTCGGCCGCCTTCTCGGCGACGATGCGGCAAGTGTCGGCGGAGTCGTTGCCGCCGATATAGAAGAAGTAGCGGATGTCGTTGTCGCGGCAGCCTTCGAGGATCCGGTCGCAATAGGCGGCGTCCGGCTTGTCCCTTGTGGAGCCGAGTGCCGCGGACGGCGTGACGGCGATGCGCTCGAGCCGTTCCGCCGAGAGCTTGGTCAGGTCGACGAGCTCTTCCGCCTTGCCTGAGGCGATGCCGCGCACGCCATGCCGGGTGCCGAAGATCTGCTTCACCTTGCCCGCGGCGGCGAGGCCCGCTTGCAAGCCCTCGATCGACCCCGACCAGCGATTGATTGATGACGGCGGTCGGGCCGCCCGATTGACCGATGACGGCGTTGCCGGTTGGAAGATCAGCCACGCTCCCCCTCCTTGGGTTTTTGGAGGCGCACCATGCCCTGGCGGCTGATGACGCGCAAGACGAAGAGCGGGCAGTGATTCCGCGCTAGGCGCAGCGCAACAGATGCAGGCTGAAGAGGTCGTCCGCGTCGGTCCAGGCTTCGACCGGACGCCAGCCGGCGCTTAGCGCGAGGGCCTGGAACTCCGGCACCGAATATTTATGCGAGTTCTCGGTGTGAATGCGCTCGCGTTTGGCGAACTCGAAGCAAGCGCCCGCGCACGTGCACCGTCTGCTCGGTGAGACTTTCCAGATAGATCTCGATGCGGCCTTTGGCCTCGTTGTAGACGGCACGATGAGCAAAGCAGCCGATGTCGAAATCGCCGTCGAGCTCGCGGTTGATGCGCGCCAGCATATTGAGGCTGAATGAGGCGGTGACGCCGTCGTCGTCGTCATAGGCCGGCAGCAGAATATCGAGGCTTTTCTTCAGGTCGACGCCGATCAGGAAGGTGCTGTCCCGGCCCAACAGATGCGCCGCATTGACCAGGAAAGTCTCGCGCTTCCGCATGGGTCAGATTGCCGATGGTCGAGCCGGAAAAGAAACCGAGCTTTTCGCCGCGCGGTGCGCCGGCAAGCGTGCTGCGTGCGGGTAAAGTCGCCGACCAATGGCTTGATGGTCGAGCCCGTCATGCTCGGCTTCGAGCCGCTTCGCCGCCTCCGCCAAGAACGACTCCGACACGTCGATGGGGATGTAGGTGTCGAGGCCGGCCAGCGCGTCGATCAGGAGGCTGGTCTTGCGGCTCGAGCCCGAACCGAACTCGACGAGGATGTCCACGTCGCCAGCGTGTTGCGCGATCTCCGCGCCACGGTCCTCGAGCATCGCGGTCTCGGTGCGCGTCGGATAATATTCCTTGAGCTTGGTGATGTCCTCGAACAGCGCCGAGCCCACGGCGTCGTAGAGGAAGCGCGAGGGGATGCTGCGCGGGCGGTGCGCGAGCCCTTTGAGCACGGCCGCGGCGAACTCCGCCGTCTCGGCTGCGCGCCGCGCGGACTTTGCGGCCGAGGCGCTCGTCCGGCCCTCGGCCAGCGAAGAAGAGATGTCGCTCGCCATTACGCGTCGGCCGCGAGCCTGAGGCCCGTGAACTGCCAGCGTTGATGGGGATAGAAGAAATTTCGGTAGCTGCGCCGGATATGGCCTGCCGGCGTGGCGCAAGAGCCGCCCTTGAGCACGAACTGATTGCACATGAACTTGCCGTTATACTCGCCGACGGCGCCGGGAGCGGCCTTGAAGCCGGGATAGGGGAGATAGGCGCTTGCCGTCCACTCCCACACATCGCCGAACATCTGCGCGAGCCCGTCGCTCGCAAGGCGCTCATGCGCCGGCATGGGGCGCAAATGATCGGCGCCGAGGTCGCGGCCCTCGACGGGCACGCTCGGCAGCGGCCACCTCCCACTCGAACTCCGACGGCAGCCGGTATCCGGCCCAGCGGGCGATAGGCGTCCGCCTCGAAATAGCTCACATGGGTCACGGGCGCGCGCCGGGTCCACCGGGCGATAGCCGAGCAGGCTCATCTGCATGTAGCCGCCCTCGGCCTCCTCGAAATAGAGCGGCCCCTGCCACTCTTGCGCCTTGGACCGTGTTCCAGCCGTCGGCGAGCCACAGCGCCGCCGTGCGATAGCCGCCGTCCTCGATGAAGTCGATCCACTCGCCATTGGTCACGCAGCGATTGGCCAGCTTGAAGGGGCGAATGAGCGCTTCGTGCCGCGGCCCCTCATTGTCATAGGCAAAGCCCGCGCCGTCATGGCCGACCTCGTAAATGCCGCCGTCGAACGACGACCAGGCGAGCGGCGCGGTGTTGGCCACCGGCACGCCGGGCTTGGCTGTCCCGGTAAGCGGGCTTGAGCGGGCCGGAGGAGAACAGGCTCAGGATGTCGGTCAGGAGAAGCTCCTGATGCTGCTGCTCGTGATTGATGCCGAGCTCGATGAGGGCGGCAGCCTCGCCCGGCACGCCGCCGGCGAACAATTGCTCGAGGGCCTCATCGACATGGGCGCGGTAGGCGCGCACGTCCGCGGCGGTCGGGCGTGTCAGCAATCCACGCTTTGGCCGCGGATGGCGCGGACCGACGCTCTCGTAATAGGAGTTGAAGCAATACTCGAAACTCTCGTCGAACAGCCGGTAGCCCGGGCAGGAAGCGCGGCAGCACGAAGGCTTCGAAGAACCAGGTGGTGTGCGCGAGATGCCATTTGGTCGGGCTTGCATCGTCATTTGCCTGGACGACCTGGTCCTCGTCGCTCAGCGGATCGGCCAGCGTCAGCGACAGCCGCCGCGTCTCCATCAGGCGATCATGCAAGGATGCGGGCGTGGTCGTGGTCGCGCGCCGCGGCTCGGCGAGGACAGTGTTACTCAGGCTCATGTTTCCTCCCGCGGGTTCGGGCGCCTGTGTCTCAACGTGCGATTTAGCAGCTTGTTCCTACTCGCGAAATAATCAAACATGCACAATTCCGTGACGATTGTTTGATTTGCGAGGGATGGTCCGTTGCGTAATTCCGCAGCCGAGAGGCACGACCCGCTCATTTCGCTGGACGGGCGCCAGTCGCAAGCCGCAGCCGAGCTGCAGCGCGGCGTGTGCCGGACCTTACGCGCGCTGGGCCATTCGGTCCTTGCCGAGCTCCCACTGGCGAATGGGCGCCGTGCAGACGTGGTGGGCCTGTCGTCCTCGGGCGACGTGCTGATCGTCGAGATCAAGTCCTGCCTTGTGGACTACCGCACCGACGGCAAGTGGCACGAATATCTTGATTATTGCGACCGGCTCTATTTCGCCGTCGGCAGACGACTTCCCGTGCGAGGTGCTCCCGCAAGACGCGGGCCTCATCCTCGCCGATCGCTATGGCGCTGAGCTGGTGCGGGAGCCGGCCGAGGCGCGGCTCTCCGCCGCACGGCGCAAGGCGATGATGCTGTGCTTCGCGCGCGCCGCGGCGCTGCGCCTACAGCACCATCTCGATCCGGGCTGCGGCTTCGACATCTAAAAATCGTCGGAAGGGCTATTTCGGCGCGCGCTTGGCGAGAATACGCTGCAGCGTGCGGCGATGCATGTTGAGCCGCCGTGCGGTCTCCGAGACGTTGCGGTTGCAGAGCTCGTAGACGCGCTGAATATGCTCCCAACGCACCCGGTCCGCCGACATCGGGTTCTCCGGCGGCGGCGCCTTGGTGTTGGTCGAGGCGACGAGCGCGTTATAGACATCGTCCGCATCCGCCGGCTTGGCCAGATAGTCGACCGCGCCGAGCTTCACCGCGGTGACGGCGGTAGCGATATTGCCGTAGCCGGTCAGCACCACGGCGCGGGCCTCCGGGCGCATGTCGTTCAGCGCGGCAATGACGTCGATGCCGTTGCCGTCCTCGAGGCGCATGTCGACCACGGCGAAAGCCGGCGGCCGTCGCTTGAGCGAAGCCAACCCGTCCTCGACGGAGGCAGCGGCCTCGACCTCGAAGCCCCGC
The DNA here is from genome assembly GCA_963793075.1 of uncultured Alphaproteobacteria bacterium. Taxonomy (GTDB): domain Bacteria; phylum Pseudomonadota; class Alphaproteobacteria; order Rhizobiales; family Methyloligellaceae; genus Methyloceanibacter. The sequence continues at coordinate 678,844 of CAWBYO010000004.1, read as the reverse complement.
GCCTCCATGGCGCGCGCGAGCCGCGCAAGAAAGGCGCGATCGTCGTCGACGATCAGAAGCGTATTGTCGTCCTGTGGCACGTGTACGCCTTGTGGCGTCGGCAACACCGGTTGGGTTTCCATGTTCAGCTCCTAGATCGCTGCTATGGCCAACCCTTAAGGCGTAACCTCCCAAACGGATTGACGATTTTTAATTGCAGCTAGAGGTAGGGATTTTCACCCCGCGAGGCAAGCCTGGGGGGAGAAACCATTGGCATCAAAGTGAACGGAAACGGGTGAGAACGCCGTCGATTCCGATGAAATCGCTGCAAAAACCGCCACTTTGCGCCGAATTTGCGGCCAAGAGCGCCATGCCGGGAGCGGGCTAGTCCTTCACCAGCGCCTGCTCGAACTTGGCTCTTGGCCAAATCACCGTCACCATGGCGCCGCCCTCCGGCTCTGGCCGGTTGGCCAGCTCGAGTTGCGCGCCCGATCGCTCAAGCAGGGTCTTGGCGATGAAGAAGCCGAGGCCCATGCCGATATGCTCGTCCGGCGCCTCGTCGCCCCAGCTCTCGCCGGGCCGCGTGGTGACGAAGGGCTCGCCAAGCTGCTCCAGCACGTGAGGCGGGAAGCCTTCACCGTCATCGGCGATGACGATGCGGACCTCGTCTTGCGACCAATGGGCGTCGACCTCGACCTTGGTCGCGGCGAAGTCGATGGCATTCTCCACGAGATTGCCGAGGCCGTAGATGACGCCCGGATTGCGTTGCGCCACCGGCTCCTTGCCCGCGGGCTGCACGGCTCGATGCCGGCCAGCGGCCCGGTCCTCACCTCGATCGGCACCGCCAGCAGCCGGTGCGGCGTGACCACCTCCTCCATCAAATGGCTCACGGGCATGCGCGAAACGATGATGTCGAGTTCCTCGCCGCGTCCGGCGAGCTCTTTCAGGATCTCGCGGCAGCGCTCGGCCTGGGCCCGCACCAGAAGCAGATCCTCGTAATGCGGGTCGGACTCTTGCGCATCGCGCAACAGCTCCTTGGTGACGACCGCGATGGTGGCGAGCGGCGTGCCGAGCCCATGCGCCGCGGCCGCGGCGAGGCCATCGAGGGCCGAGAGCTTTTGCTCGCGGGCCAGCACCATCTCGGCGGCGGCCAGCGCCTCGGCCATGCGCCGTCCTTCCTCCGCCGTGCGCCACGAATAGAAGCCGATGAACAGAATGCCGGAGACCACGGCCGCCCAAACCCCCATCACATAGGGGAAGGGCAGCACCAAAGCCCCCTGACCGAACCAGGGTAGCGGATGATGGAAGGTGGTGAGCAGGGTCGCCGCGCCGATGGCCAACACGCCGAGCGCCACGGTAATTCGCAAGGGGAGCGTAGAGGCCGACACGCTGACCGGCGCGATGAGCAGGAAGGCGAAGGGATTCTCCAGCCCGCCGGTGAGATAGAGTAGCGCCGCAAGCTGCAAAATGTCGTAGCCCAGCATCATGAAGGCGTAATTGCTCTTCAGCCGCTGGCTGGCGGGAAAGCGAATCCGCAAGGCCACGTTCAGCCAGGCGGACAGGGCGATTACCGCCAGGCAGCCGCCGATCGGCAAGTCGATGCCGAGCACCCAATAGGCGCCGATCACCGTCAGGCTTTGGCCGAGCACGGCGAGCCAGCGCAGGCGCACGATGGTCTGAAGCCGCAACCGGCTCTCGCCCGCGCGCAACCATTCAGGCACGGCGGCGCGGCGGTCGGTTTGACTATTGTCGAGGGCGGCCATAGGTGAACCCTAACATGCGGCGAAGAGCCATAATTCGGACAAAACGGGCGCGCAGCGCAAGGTCATGAACGACGTGAGCAGCAATTTACAAGGAGAAAACGGCGCAGGCCGCGATCTCGCGCGCCTGCCGGTGATGGTCCGCGGCCTCACCAAGCGTTATGGCGCGGTCACCGCCGTCGATCACATTAGCTTTACGATCGAGCCCGGTTCGGTCGTCGCGCTGCTTGGCGGCAACGGCGCCGGCAAGACCACGACCATCGCCATGCTGCTCGGGCTCATCATGCCGAGCGCCGGCGAGGTGCGGGTGTTCGGCGCCGATATGAGTCGCAATCGTTACGGCGTGGCGCAGCGGCTCAACTTTCAGAGCCCCTATGTCGACCTGCCGGCGCGGCTCACGGTCAGGCAGAACCTCAAAGTCTATGCGGGCCTATACGGCATCGCCAACGCGGCCGAGCGCATCGCCTATATCGCCGAGCATTTGCAGATCGAGTCGCTGCTGGACCGCGCGACCGGCAAGCTCTCCGCTGGGCAGAAGACGCGGGTAGGCCTCGCCAAGGCGCTGCTCAACGCACCGGAACTCTTGCTGCTCGACGAGCCCACCGCCTCGCTCGATCCCGACACCGCCGACTGGATCCGGCGCAAGCTGAAAGACTATGCCGCCGAGCGCAACGCCACGGTGCTGCTCGCCTCGCACAACATGGCCGAGGTCGAGCGTCTCGCCGACCGCGTCATCCTGCTGCAGGCGGGGCGCGTCATCGAGGACGAGACGTCCGAAAGCGCTGATCGAAAGCTACGGCAAGGATACGCTCGAAGACGTGTTCCTCGATGTCGTGCGCGGCCGCGCCAAGCCCGTGCTCGAGCCGAAGCATCCCGCGCCGGACGTGGAGCCGGAAGAGACCCGGCGAGCATCATGACCACGCCCCCTGTCACGAACGGCGTCGAGCCCGTCCTGCTGCCGCCGAGCGGCGTATCCGCCTCGCTCCGGCGGGTGGTGGCGCTGGTCCACCGCTATGTCTATCTGCTGCGCAGCTCCGGCGTCCGGCTGGTGGAGCTCATCTACTGGCCGTTCCTGCAGATGCTGACCTGGGGCTTCCTCCAGAAATATCTGGCCGAGACGACGAGCACGCTCGCCCAGGCCGCCGGCGTGCTGATCGGGTCGGTGTTGCTGTGGGACATTCTGTTCCGCTCGAAGATCGGCTTCTCCACGACCTTCATCGAGGAGATGTGGTCGCGCAATCTCGGCAATTTGCTCACGAGCCCGCTGCGGCCGTACGAGCTCGTCGCCGCCTTGAGCCTGTGGAGCATCATTCGCCTCGCCGTCAGCATGGTGCCTGTCGCCATCGCCGCCTATTTCATTTTCGGCTTCAACCTGCTCAGTCTCGGACTGCCGCTCGCCGCCTTCTTCTGCGTGCTCGTGTTGACGAGCTGGTCGCTGGGCCTGATCTCGGCCGGCGTGATTCTTCGCTACGGGCTCGGTGCGGAAGAACTGGCGTGGTCGCTCGCCTTTCTACTGCTGCCGATCTGCTGCGTATATTATCCCGTGTCGGTGCTGCCCGATTGGCTTCAGCCGGTTGCGCTCGCGTTGCCGCCGACGCATGTATTCGAAGGCATGCGCTCCATCCTCCTTCATCACAGCTTCGATCCGATGGAACTGTGGTGGGCATTAGGGCTGAACGCGATCTATCTGGCGATAGGCTATGCCACGTTCAGCTGGTTTCTAAGCCGCGCCCGGATCAACGGCACGCTGCTGCAACTTGGTGAGTGAATTCGATGCGACGTCCTCTTCTCCTGGTCATTGTCGGCGGCTTTCTCTTGGGCGCGCTCATCGGCGCCGGCATTCTCATTCTCAACACGGATATGCAAGGCAACCGCGTGACGACGAGCGGCAAAGCGCTTGTCGGCGGTCCCTTCGAACTCGTCGGCAAGGACGGCAAGACTGTCACCGATCAGGATTTCCGCGGCCGCTACATGCTCGTATTCTTCGGCTACACGCACTGCCCCGATATTTGCCCGGCGGAGTTGCAAGTCATGTCGGTGGCGTTGGACGGGCTTGGCAGCGATGCCGACAAAGTCGTCCCCATCTTTATTACGCTGGATCCTGAGCGCGACACGCCGGAAGCGGTGAACGCTTATGTTGAGAATTTCGGGCCGAACTTCATCGGCCTGTCCGGCTCGCCCGAGGCTATCGCCAAGGTCGCCAAGGCCTATCGCGTCTCATACCAAAAATTTCAGGACGACAAGACGGGCGATAACTACAGCGTCGACCATTCGGCACTTCTTTACCTTATGGGCCCCGACGGCGAATACATCACCCACATTCCTTACGGCACACCGGCTTCCAAGATGACCGAGACGCTGCGCCGCTACTTATAGACGCGCGGCCGATACCCCTGCGGCAAGGTGTCATTGCACTGCAGCATAAAATCACCATTTGATTCCGCGATGCAGCATTATGATGCGTCTGAGTCGGAGGCTGCCATGCTTTACCATCTCTATGAGCTGAACCAGGCTGCGCTGCGCCCTGCGCGCGCCGCGGCGGATGCCTATCGGCTCCTGTTCCGCAATCCGTTGAATCCGGCGTCCCATACGGCCATCGGCCGAGGTGCGGCCGCCGCGCTGGAACTGTTCGAGCGCTCGACCCGCCGTTACCGCAAGCCGACCTGGGACATCGACGAGATCGAGGTTAACGGCCACACCGTGGCGGTGCGCGAGCGCACGGTCATCACCAAGCCGTTCTGCAACGTGGTTCACTTCGAGCGCGACTTGGCCGCGAGTGCCAAGCGCAGCGATCCTAAGATTCTGGTCGTGGCCCCGATGGCGGGGCACTTCTCCACGCTGCTGCGCGGCACGGTGCGCGACCTGCTGCCAGACCATGATGTCTATGTTACCGAATGGCAGGATGCGCGCTTCGTACCGCGCGATGCCGGCCCCTTCGATCTCGACGTCTATATCGATTACGTCATGGAGTTCCTGCGGTTTTTCGGCGGGGACGTGCATGTCATGGCCGTCTGCCAGCCGACCGTGCCGGTGTTCGCCGCCGTCTCGCTGATGGAGGCGGAAAACGAGCGGGCGGTGCCCCGCTCCATGATCCTCATGGCCGGGCCCATCGATGCCCGCGAAAGCCCCACGGCGGTCAACCACTTCGCCGCCGACAAACCGCTGAGCTGGTTCCGCCGCAACGTCATCACCCAGGTGCCCTGGCCCTATCCGGGCATGATGCGGATGGTTTACCCAGGCTTCCTGCAGCTGTCGGGCTTCATGGGCATGAACCTCGACCGCCATCTGCACGCCCACCGCGATCTCTTCCAGAACCTCATCCGCGGCGACGGCGACTCGGCCACCAAGCACCGAGAGTTCTATGACGAGTTCCTGGCCGTCATGGACCTCACCGCCGAGTACTACCTGCAGACCATCGAGACCGTCTTCCTCGAGCACAAGCTGCCTAAGGGCGAAATGCTCCACCACGGAACCCCGGTCGACCCCAGCAAGGTCCATCGGGTGGCGCTGATGACGGTAGAAGGCGAGAAGGACGACATCTCAGGAATCGGCCAGACGCAAGCTGCCCAAACTTTGTGCAAAAACCTTCCGGACGCCATGCGGACCCATCATTTGCAGCCCGAAGTAGGCCATTACGGCGTTTTTAATGGAAAGCGCTTCCGGTCCGAAATTTTGCCGGAAATCCGGACTTTTGTGCGGTCCCACCAGCGCCGCAGAGGCGTTTTGGCGCGGGCTTTCCGCCGGGTTGCCTAAAGCAGAGGCGAGCGCTCCCGTAAATCCCTGTGCTACTGTAGGCCACTCAGATTCGTGGCCCCTTTTGGTACGGTTGGTAGGGAGCTTGGCATGCTGAAGCGGCTGAATATCGGGCGCGGAGAGACCATCGAGGTCAAGATCAAGGGGCTCGAAATCCCGATGCTCCTGCGGCGCAGCGCGCGCGCGCGGCGCTTCAGCCTGCAGGTGAGCGAGGCCCGCCGGGGCGCCGTCCTCACCATGCCGTCCTATTCGAGCTTCGCCGATGCCGACGAGTTCCTGTCACGCCATTTGGACTGGCTGAAAGAACGTGTCGCCGGGCTGCCGGAACCCGTGCCCTTCACCGACGGCGCCGTCATTCCCTTACGAGGTCTCGCCCATGTCCTGCGCTTCCCCGGCTCGGTGCGCCGGCGCGGCGTGGTGTGGGTCGAGGAGCCGGACGACGCCAAGGTCGCGCCCGCGTGGCCTGCCGGCGCGCGCGTGGCCAAGGGGCGCCTGCCGCGCCTCCATGTCTCCGGCGAGGAAGAGCATGCGCCCCGGCGGCTGCTGGACTGGCTCAAGCGCCAGGCTCATTTCGATCTCAAGCTGCGCGTGGATCTGCACGCCAAGCGTCTCAACCTGATGCCGAAGCGCATCTTCGTGCGCGACCAGACCACGCGCTGGGGCTCCTGCTCGACAACGGGGGCGCTGTCCTTTTCCTGGCGGCTCGTGCTCGCGCCGCCCTTCGTGCTCGATTATCTCGCCGCGCACGAGGTCGCCCATCTGGCCCACATGAACCATGGGCCGCGCTTCTGGGCGGTGGTCGCCCGCACCATGCCGCGGCATGAGGAGGCGCGGGAGTGGCTGCGGAAATACGGCTCCAGCCTGCACAGCTATGGGGCCGAGGGCTTGCCGCATCCTTCGCGCGGCTCCTCGCCGAAGCGCACCATCGAGTAGCGGCTAGCCGCCGCCGAAAATCCCTAGCACCCGTTGATAAAGCGGCAGGTCCTGGCTCGCCTCCCGCTTGGTTGCGGGCGATGTCCATGGAATGCGCGCGGCGATAGTGTCTTGCAGCCGCCGTGGCGCCCGTGTGCCGGGAAGCGGCAGCGGCTGCTTGCCCTCATGCGCGTTGAGCATGATGTCGTGCCACAGCTGCGCGGGCAGCGTTCCGCCCGTCACTTTCCGCATCTCAGAGCCGTCGTCGTTGCCGATCCACACGCCGGCCACGTAATGGGCGGTGTAGCCGATGAACCAAGCATCGCGGGAATTCTGCGTCGTGCCGGTCTTGCCGGCGGCGACATGGCCGGGGATCGCCGCGCGCTTGCCGGTACCGCGCACCATCGCAGCGTTCAGCATATCGTTCATGGCGCCCACATATTGCAGCGCCACCACCTGGCCCGTGGTCGTGTGACGGCGCCGGTACAGCACCTTGCCGTCGCCGTTGCGGACCCGGGTGATGACATGGGGCAGCACGCGCTGCCCGCCATTAGCAAAGGGGGCATAGGCCCCGGTGAGCTCCAGCAGCGTCACCTCGGCGGTGCCGAGCGCGATCGACGGCTGGGCGTGCATCTTGGAGTGGATGCCGAGCCGCCGCGCCGTGCGCACGACCTTCCAGGCGCCCACCTCGTTGGTGAGCCGGGCGGCGACGGTATTGAGCGACTGGGCCATGGCGTCCCGCAGCGTCACCTCGCCTTTGTACCGGTTGGTGTAGTTCGCAGGCTTCCAGCCGCCGATATTGACCGGGCCGTCATAGGCCAGCGAATCCGGCGTATAGCCGCTCTCCAATGCCGCAAGATAGACGAACGGCTTGAAGGCCGAGCCCGGTTGCCGCAGTGACTTGATCGCCCGGTCGAACGGGCTCGCCCGATAGGACCGCCCGCCGACCAGCGCCTTCACCCCGCCCACCGGATCGAGCACGACGACGGCGCCTTCGCCCGCCTTGAGGTCGCGGCCTTCGGTATCCAGCAGCTCGCGCAGCTTCTCTTGGCTGACCCGCTGAAGATTGGCGTCGATGGTCGTATCGACGATGAGATCGCCCGCGTGGTCGCCGACATATTCCGGCAGCAGCTCCGCCACCCAGTCGACGGCGTAGGGGTAGCCGGTCTCGTCCCCCTTGGCCCGCAACTTGAGCGGTGCCCGCCCGGCGGCTTCAGCCTCTTCTTCCGTAAGGAAGCCCGCCTCCACCATGTTTTCGAGCACCTCGCCGGCCCGCGCACTCGCCAGCTTGACGCTGCGCGTCGGCGCGTAACGGGAAGGCGCCTTGAGCAGCCCGGCCAGGAGGGCGGCCTGGGGCAGACTGACGACCCGCGCCGATTTGCCGAAATAGTGCCGGGCCGCGGCCTCCACGCCGTAGGTGCCGCCGCCGAAATAGACCCGGTTGAGATAGAGCTCGAGAATCTCGTCCTTGGTAAAGCGCTCCTCCAGCCACACGGCGTAGACCAGCTCTTCCAGCTTGCGGGTGATGGTGCGGTCCGGCTTGAGGAACAGATTCTTCGCCAGCTGCTGGGTGATGGTCGAGCCGCCCTCGACCACGGTGCCGGCCCTGAGGTTGCGGTAGGTGGCGCGCACCAGCCCGATCGGGTCGATGCCGAAATGATGAAAGAAGCGCCGGTCCTCGGTCGCCGTCACGGCCTGGATGAGATGTTTCGGCAGCACGTCGATGCGCACATGGCCGCGCCGCAAGCCCCGTTCGGCCAGCACGGTGCCGTCGGCGGCGAGGATGGTGACGTTGGGCGGCCGGTCGTCCAGCGTGGCGAGAATCGGGTCAGGGACTTGGGCGATGAAGTAGACGACGGCGCCGCCGAATACGATGGTGCCCCAGATGCAGGCCAAGAGGCCTAAGCGAAGCACCCTGAAGGCGATCGGATGCCGCTGCACCGCGCGCCTCAGGCGCCATAGACGGCCTTTGCGACGGCTTTGCGGGCGCCGATTGGAAGGAGTTTTGCGCCGCGCGCCGGAGCCGGGCTCAGCGCGCCGCTTGGCGCCGGCGCCGGACTTTGCTCGCGGCTTTGCGCTCCGTCGCACCCCTGCCATCGATAACGCCCCAAGACTAGATACTGCAAAGCGGGTCCCGCGGACGGCATGACGGCCCGTGCGCGAAGCTCCTCAAGGCCGAAACCCTAGGGGTTGCGCCTTGCCACAGCGTTAAGGAATGGGGCGCGAGGGGCGCTTACACGTCCAGATTGGAGACTTGCAGCGCGTTTTCCTGGATGAACTCGCGCCGTGGCTCGACCACATCGCCCATCAGCCGCGAGAACACATCGTCAGCGTCCTCGCCCTCCTTGATCTTCACCTGGAGAATGGTGCGCGTGTCGAGGTCGAGCGTGGTCTCCCACAGCTGATTGGGGTTCATCTCGCCGAGCCCCTTGTAGCGCTGCAGCGACAGGCCCTTGCGTCCGGTCTCCATCACCGAATTGAGAAGGTCGGTCGGGCCATGCACCGCGAGCGTCGTGTCTTTCCGCTTCAGCGTCGCGGCCTTGGCGTAGACCTCCTGGAGATGGGCGGCATAGTGATCGAGCTTGAGCGCGTCGGCTGAGGCGATGAACGGTCCGTCGATCAGATGGGATTCCATGACGCCGCGCAGTTCGCGCCAGAAGCGCATGCCGCCTTCGGGCAGCGCCTCGCCGTGCCAGCCCTGCTCGGTCTCCTCGGCCAGCGCATCGAGGCGCTTGGCGATATAGGCGGCCGCCTCTTGCGCCTGCTTGGCGTCCTTCAGGAATTTCGGGTTAAGCACGCCGGCGATCGCCGCCTGCTCGATGATGAATCGCGGATAGCGGTTGTGCAGACCCTTGAGCACGGCGGTCACTTTCCGCGCCGTCTCGACGATGTCGCGCAAATCCCCGCCGCCGCGCGCGGCGTCGTCGCCGGTCATCAGCACGGCGTCCACCAGCCCTTCGCCGATCAGATAGTCCTCGAGCGACTGTCTCGTTCTTCAGATAGCGTTCTTGGTTGCCCGCGCTTCACTTTGTAGAGCGGCGGCTGGGCGATGTAGAGATAGCCCGCCTCGATCAAAGACAGCATCTGACGGTAGAAGAAGGTGAGCAGCAGCGTACGGATATGCGAGCCGTCCACGTCGGCGTCCGTCATGATGATGATTCTGTGGTAGCGCAGCTTGTCGAGATTGAATTCATCGCCGATGCCGGTGCCGAGCGCCGTGATCAGCGTGCCGATCTCCGCGCTGGACAGCATCTTGTCGATGCGTGCGCGCTCAACGTTCAGGATCTTGCCGCGCAAGGGAAGCACCGCCTGGAAGGCACGGTCGCGTGCCTGCTTGGCGCTGCCGCCGGCGGAATCGCCCTCGACCAGGAATAGCTCGGACTTGGCGGGATCGCGCTCCTGACAGTCGGCGAGCTTGCCCGGCAGCGAGGCCATGTCGAGCGCGCCCTTGCGCCGTGTAAGGTCGCGTGCTTTGCGAGCCGCCTCGCGGGCGGCAGCGGCTTCCACGATCTTCTGCACGATGTTGCGCGCCTCGCCCGGATTCTCCTCGAACCATTGCGAGAAGGCCTGCGCCATGACGCCCTCGACCACCGGCCGCACCTCGGAGGACACGAGCTTGTCCTTGGTCTGGCTGGAGAATTTCGGGTCGGGCACTTTGACGGACAGCACGCAAGTCAGTCCCTCGCGTGCATCGTCACCGGTCAGCGCCACCTTCTCTTTCTTGGCGATGCCGGACTCGGCGGCATAGGTGTTGACCGTGCGGGTCAGCGCCGCGCGAAAGCCCGCCAGATGCGTGCCGCCGTCGCGCTGCGGGATGTTGTTGGTGAAGCACAGCACGTTCTCGTGGTAGCTGTCGTTCCACCACAGCGCCGCCTCGACGGTGATGCCGTCTTGCGTCTTCTCGACCATGACCGGCTCGCTGATGAGCGGATGCTTGGTGCGGTCGAGGAATTTCACGAAGGCGCGCAAGCCGCCCTCGTAATACAGTTCCTCGATCTTCGGCTCGACGCCGCGATGATCCGACAGGATGATGCGCACGCCGGAATTGAGGAACGCGAGCTCGCGCAGGCGATGCTCAAGCGTCCCGTAATCGAACTCGATATTGGTGAAGGTCGCCGGTGACGGCACGAAAGTGATGCGCGTTCCGGTCTTGCCGTCCGCGTCTCCCACATCCGCGAGCGATCCCTGCGGCACGCCATCGGCAAAGCGGAGCATATGCTCCCGGCCGGCGCGCCAAATGGTGAGTTCGAGCCGGCTCGAAAGAGCGTTGACCACCGAGACGCCCACGCCATGCAGACCGCCCGACACCTTGTAGGAGTTCTGGTCGAACTTCCCGCCGGCATGGAGCTGCGTCATGATCACTTCGGCCGCCGACACGCCTTCGCCCTTGTGGATCTCGGTGGGGATGCCGCGCCCGTTGTCTTCCACCGTGACCGAACCTTCGGCGTTCAGCGTCACCTGGACCGCGTCGCAATAGCCGGCGAGCAACTCGTCGATGGCGTTGTCGACGACCTCGTAGACCATGTGGTGAAGGCCCGAGCCGTCGTCGGTATCGCCGATATACATGCCCGGCCGCTTGCGCACGGCATCGAGGCCTTTCAGCACTTTGATCAACTCTGCGCCATAGTCTGCGGCAGCAGCAGCTTTGCGTTTGGCAGCTGGTGTCATGGGTCCCTAAAGGTGTTTTGAGGTGGTCGGTGTCGCTCTTTTGGGCGGGCCGCTGGGGCCCTTGGAATCACGTGCTGATACTACCCCAATTCACCGCCAAGATTTGGGCATCTTGTGCAATCGGGGAAAATAGTTCCCGGTCTGTTCCAGTCATCCAAGCCTGGGTCCCAAGCCGCAGAATTTCGCCAAAAAGCGCCTCGCGCCGGGCCTGATCCAGATGGGCGGCGACCTCATCCAGGAGGACGAGCGGGCAGGTGCCTTCGAGTGCCTTAATCAGCTCCGCCTTGGCGAGCACGAGCCCGAGAAGAAGCGCCTTTTGCTCGCCGGAGGAGCATTGCGGCGCCGGGGCGTTCTTCGGGCCGTGAACTACAAGTAAGTCGCTCAAATGCGGTCCTTCAAGGGTGCGTGACGCCGCACGGTCGCGCTCGCGGCCCGTCTCCAAAATCACCCGGAAGACGTCCTCGACCTCGGTCGCCGGGCGCATCGTGAGTTCCGTTTCCAGCGTGCCGTGCAGAGCCAGCACCGCGTGCGGGAAGGGGCCGTCGCCATGGACCGCCCGCGTGTCGTCGATGAGCGCCGTAAGCCGCTCCACCGCGTCGAGCCGGGCGGCGGCGATGGCGACGCCGGCCTCCGCCATTTGCTCCTCCAGCCCCTCGAACAGGGCGCGCGAAAACTCCCGCATTTGGAACAGGCGATTGCGTTGCCGCATGGCGCGGTCATAGCGGCCGAGCGGCGTGCGCATCTTCGGATCGAGCGCCAGGACGAGGCGGTCGAGGAAGCGCCGCCGCTCCGATGCGGGCCCCGTGAACAGTCCATCCATTGCCGGGATGAGAAACACGTGCTGCATGTAGTCGCCGAGCGCGCCGGGGCTTTGCTCCTTGCCGGCGATCCGCACGGTGCGGCCGGCGCCTTCCTCGCGCGTTCCCGGCAGAAAACCGGTGCCGATGTCGACCTCGCCATGACGCGACATCACCGTGGCGGCGATGGCAAAGCCGCCTCGCCCGTCTTTGCGGGCAAGCTCGCCGTAAGGGCGCCCGCGCAGGCCATGGCCCGCGCCGAGCAGCGACACCGCCTCCAAGAGATTGGTCTTGCCCGAGCCGTTGTCGCCCACGAGCACCACGGGCGATGCATCGAGCGCGAACCGGGCGCTGGCATAGTTGCGGAAATCGGTGAGCGTGAGCGAGGCGACCGAAAGACGGTCGGGCGCAAGGCCGTGGCCTTTGTCCGTCAGCCCTTCGCCATGGTCCTGTTGGCGCAGCTTCGCCCTCATACCCGCATCGGCATGAGGACGTAGAGGGCAGAGGGATCTTTCACGTCGCGTACCATGGTGGGAGAGCCCGGATCGGCGAGTTGGAACTCGGCCGTGCCGCTATCGAGCTGCCCGGTGATGTCGAGCAGATAGCGGGCGTTGAAGCCGATCTCCAACGGATCGAAGCCGTAATCGACCGCGAGCTCCTCGGTGGCGCTGCCGGAGTCGGGATTGTTCACCGACAGCACGAGCTTACCTTCGGACAGCGCCAGCTTCACCGCGCGGCCCTTGTCGCTCGACAGGGTGGAGACCCGGTCGACGGCCTGCGCGAAGGCAGCGTTGTCCACCTCCATGCGCTTGTCGTTGCCTTGCGGGATGACGCGCTCATAGTCGGGGAAGGTGCCGTCGATGAGCTTGGAGGCGAGCACGACCCGCCCCGCCGTCACGCGGATCTTCGCCGGCGACAGCTCGACGCGGACCTCGCCGTCGGCGTTTTCCACGAGTTTCGACAGTTCGACCACTGTCTTGCGCGGCACGATTACCCCCGGCATGCCCTCGGCCCCTGACGGCAGCGGCAGCTCGACCTGCGCCAAGCGGTGGCCGTCCGTGGCCACGGCGCGCAACATGGGCTTGCCGTCGCTCTCCGCGGCATGGAGATAGATGCCGTTTAGATAATAGCGGGTCTCCTCAGTGGAGATGGCGAAGCGGGTCTTTTCGATCAGCCGTCTGAGGTCGCCTGCCGGCAACGTGAAGCTATGGTCGAGATCGTCGACGGAGAGCGTCGGGAAGTCGTCGGCCGGCAGCGTCTGCAGCGAGAACTGAGCGGGGCCGCTGGTGATGACGACGCGCTCCTGCTCGGCGTCGCGCTCAATCTCGATCTCGTTGCCCTCGGGCAACTTGCGCACGATGTCGTAGAACATATGCGCCGGCACGGTGATGGCGGTTTCGCCCGTCGCCCGGCATGGCACCGTCTCCACCAGTTCCATGTCGAGATCGGTGGCCGTCAGCCTGAGTTCGTTATCCCCCGCCGCAAGCAGAACGTTCGACAGGATGGGAATGGTGTTGCGCCGCTCGACCACGCTCGCCACATGGGCGAGCGCCTTGGCGAGGCTCGGCTTGTCGATGGTGAGGCGCATGGCTGGAGAATACCCCGAAAATTGACGTATTTTTCGCTGGCGAAGCGCTTTCTGGCTCCGGTCCGACCTTGGTGTAGGTCTTGGCGCGGCAGGCGAAAATCCCGGTCGAACTTGACGCGGCGCCGCTCATTTTGCAAGTGCCGCGCGAACGGCGAGTTCCGCGTAAATGGCAAGTCCCGCACGGATGATAACCGCCTCGCTATGGTCCCGACCGGCAGCAGGCGAGCGGCGGGAGAGGCCTCGGTCCAGTCAAGGCGCCTCCCGCCTTCCCTCTAGTCGCGCAGCAAGCGCTTCAGAAGCTCGATCTCCTCGCGAAGCTGGTTGTCGTCGCTCATGAGCTGCTCAACCTTGCGGATCGCATGCAGCACGGTGGTGTGGTCGCGGTTGCCGAAGCGCCGCCCGATTTCCGGCAGCGAGCGCGACGTGAGCAATTTGGCGAGATACATGCCGATCTGGCGCGGACGCACGATCGACCGGTTGCGCCGCCCCGACAGTAGATCGCCGCGGTTGACCCCGTAATGCTTGGACACGGTGCGCAGGATGTCGTCGATGCGCACGCGCCGCGGCTCCGTCCCCCGCATGAGATCGCGCACGATCTGCTCGGCGATGGCAAGGGTCACCGGCTCGTCGGTGAGCTGGTAGCTCGCCCGCAAACGGTGAACGGCGCCCTCGAGTTCGCGCCCGCTTTCGGTCAGGCGCTCGGCCAGGAAGGCCAGTACCGTATCGGAGACCTCGAGACCCTTGGTGTCCATGCAGGCCTCCTCGGCCCGCTTTTCAAGGATCTGGTGGCGCAGGTCGTAGTCCATCGCCTTGATCTCGGCCACGAGACCGCCGCCGAGCCGCGACTGCATACGCTTGTCGAGCTTGTCGAGATGGGTCGGCGCGCGATCCGCCGCCACGACGACCTGGCGCCCGCCGTCGATCAGCGAGTTCAGCGTGTGGCAGAACTCCTGCTGAATGGTCGGCCCTTGCAGGAACTCCATGTCGTCGATCAGGAGGATGTCGATATTGCGCAGCTTCTCCTTGAAGGCCAGCGCGTCACGGGCGCGCAAAGCCTGCACGAAGCCCGACATGAAGCGTTCGGCAGTCAGGTAGAGCACCTCGGCTTCCGGCTTCTGCTGCTTGATCTCCCAGGAGATCGCGTGCAGCAGATGGGTCTTCCCCAAGCCCGACATTGCCGTGCAGAAACAACGGATTGAACGGCGACTGCGGGCTTGAGAAGGCGCTCGCCACCTTTTGGGCCGCGGCGTGGGCCAGCTTGTTCGAGCCCCCGCACCACGAAGCTTGCAAAGCTCAGGCGCGGGTCGAGCGGCGAACCCTCGAAACCGCCATAACCGGTCCGTAGCGGCATGGGCAGCGGCGTGAGATCCGACACGGCAAGCGTCGGCATCCGCCTTTCTTGCGACGGCTCCTTAGGCAGATCGATGGAGAAATGCGGCTGCCTGACCGTGAATTCGACGCGTTCAGCCGTCGGCCATTCAGACCGCGCCTGCCTCAGCACGGACTCGTAGTAATGCGTGCGCAGCCAGTTCCTGAGGAAGCGTGTGGCCACGGTGAGATGGATGACCCCGTCGTCCACCTGTTCGACCTCTACCCCTCTGAACCAACTCGCGTAAACGTCCTCGCCCAGTTCGCCACGCAGGCGGATTTTGACTCTCGACCAAGCGTCGCTTGGTGCGCACTGCTGTTTTTGCGGTGCTTGTGCCTGTGCATGTGCCACGGTTCTTATCTTTCCCATTCATCTCGTTCGCGCCTTTAACGCACCGCACGCATGTACTTGAGCAGCCAACTTAATTGACGCGGACAGCCAAAACCGTCCTAGCGCCCGGCTCCTATCCCTGCTGCCAGGGGAGCCCGATCGCTTTCCACCCTAATAGGGAGCCGCGATGCCTTTCGTCGTCGAGCGGTCCTTCGAACCCCTCAGAGACGTTGTGGCAGGCGCGGTACCCCGCCGATGCCATTGCCCTGGCCGCAGCCAGACTCCGGCTTCCCGAACGGCAAATGAAGAAAAGGTCGTCGTCCAACTGGACACCGAGCGCCTTCAACTCGTTGGCGAGACGCTCGGCAAAGCGCGGATCCACGGACTGATCGGGGAAACTCTGCCACTCCACGAGGACAGCGCGTTTGCCCAAAGGCCCAAGATCGGGGATCCCGACATAGGTCCACTCTGCACGGGTGCGCACATCGACGAGCTGCGATCGAGGGTCCGCCTTGAGGCCTTTCCAGGCCGTCGCCACATCAACCTCGCCGACCGCGTTTTCATCAGACTGCGCGCCCAAAATCGAGCCTCCTCCCCTAAAAATGTGAGCACGTCGAAAGAACTGTTTTTGAGCCGACCACAATATGTGGTGACTTCACGCAATCTACACACGACAACATTCACAGCTTACGCATAAGAATTCCACAAGATTTCATCCCTCCTTGCTGCGAAGACAAAGAAAACCTGTCCTAGCAAACGCCGAGGCCAAGATACTCAATATGTAAGGAGGGGACTTCCCCGTTCGGATGACTAGACTATACACGCGCAAACTCAGCCGATCAAGCGATGGAGCAAGGTCTCCAAGCGCGTATGACCAGTGGGCGGAGCGGTTAGCGCTTCTCCCCAAGCCTCTGTGCCGCAAGCGCGAATCGACCAGGGCAAGCGCCAAGAAGCCCGAAAATCCGGGGTTTTGGCGCCGTTTGGCCGAGAAGATTTTTTTTTCCAGGGGTGAGTCGGTGGATAAGCGCCGGCCGGCCGCGCCACCGGCCGGATGTCAAGCAGTTGATATGTTCGTCAAATTGACATGTGCGGTGCGCGGCTGTGCGCAACACCCGTGGCGCGGGGGCAACAGTGGCCGGTATTCGACGCCTTAGATGGTTTCCATAGCGCCGACGCGCTTGGCGAGGCGGGAAACCTTACGGGAGGCTGTCTTGCGGTGGAGCAGGCCCTTTTGCGCCGTCCGTACCATAAACGGCTCGGCTTCCCGCAATGCGGTCTGGGCGGCGTCCCTGTTGCCGGACGCGATCGCCTCTTCGACCTTGCGCACGGAACCGCGCATGCGGCTCCGCCGGGTCTTGTTGTCGGCGGTCCGGCGGATGGTTTGGCGAACGGCTTTCTTCGCCGACTTGGTATTGGCCATTTCTAGGATCCTTGAGGGCGGCTTTCGGCCCGCTGGTTGCGCGGCGGAAAGCACGATAGAAACACTGGTTTAACGTGCTCTATAGCGAGCACCCCCAAAAGCGTCAACTGGGCGCAAACCAGACGCCGCCACCCTCTGATCTGCGAACCGGCCCCTAGCGGTTCTTGAACTCGGGCTTCCGCTTGTCGATGAAGGCGGCCATGCCCTCTTTCTGGTCCTCGGTGGCGAACAGCGAATAGAACTGGCCGCGCTCGAACCGCGTGCCTTCGGCCAGCGTCGTGGCGAAGCCGCGATTGATCGCCTCCTTGATCATCATCACCGCGTGCTGCGACAGATTGGCGATCTTGTCGGCGACCTTCATGGCCTCTTCCAGCAGTTCGGCGGCCGGCACGATGCGGCTCACCAGATTGGCGCGCTCGGCCTCCTCGGCCTTCATCATCCGCCCGGTGAGGCACAGCTCCATGGCCTTCGCCTTGCCGACCGCGCGGGTCAGCCGCTGCGTGCCGCCGGCGCCCGGCATGATGCCGAGATTGATCTCGGGCTGGCCGAACACGGCATTGTCGGCGGCCAAGATAATGTCGCATGACATGGCGAGCTCGCAGCCGCCGCCAAGCGCATAGCCGCCGACCGCGGCGATGATGGGCTTGCGGATGTTGCCGATCTTGTCGAACGGCGCCAGGAAGTCGCTGCCATAGGCCTCGACGAAGGTCTTGGTGTGCATCTCCTTGATGTCGACACCGGCGGCGAACGCCTTCTCGTTGCCGGTGATGACGATGGCGCCGATGCCTGGATCGGTCTCGAAGCCCTTCAGCGCGCGGTTGAGCTCGCTGATGAGGAGTGTGTTGAGGGCGTTCAGCGCGTGCGGCCGGTTGAGCGTGATCAGCCCGACTTTGCCCTGCCGCGTGACCAGCAGCGTTTCATATGGGGTTGCCTCGGGCGCTTTTTCGCCCCGTGCGATCTCTTCCACAAACATGAGTTTCAGTTCCCTTATCTCTGGCAGGTTGGACAGTAGAAGGTCGAACGGCCGCTCTGGACGATACGGCGGACGATGCCGCCGCATCCCGTCCTTCGGCAGGGTTTCCCCTCGCGGCCATAGACCCTGAAGCGGTGTTGAAAGCGGCCAAGCCGGCCGTCGGTGTGGCGATAGTCGCGCAATGACGAGCCGCCGGCCTTGATGGCGCTTGTCAGCACCGTCTTGATCCCGTCGACGAGCGTTTCCGTCTTTTTTGTTGGCTTGCCGGTTTTGGTGGCGAGCGTTCCGGCGAGTTTGAGAGGCGAGACGCCGGCGCGGTGCAGCGCCTCGCAGGCATAGATATTGCCGATGCCCGGCGATCATCCGCTGATCGAGCAGCGCGGCCTTGATGGGCGTGGCCTTGCCCTTGAGCTTTGCCGCGAACCAGGCGGGGGTGAAGTCCTCGCCCAGCGGCTCGACCCCGAGACCCTTGAACAAGGCATGGCTGTCGAGCGTAGCCCCAGGGATCAGGTCCATGATCCCGAAGCGGCGTGTATCGCTGTAGCGCACCGCCGTGCCGTCGCCGAGATGGAAGACGATATGCTCATGCTTCGGGATCGTCCGCTGCGGATGGGCGAACGTGCCGGGTGCGACCGCCGTGCCGTTCGCATGCGCGATGGTGAAGCGGCCGGTCATGCCGAGATGCATGACCAGCACCTCGCCGTCATCGAGCCTGGCCAGCAGATATTTGGCGCGCCGGTCGAGCGCCTTCACCGTTCGGCCTTCCAGCCGTTCGCCGAACCGCTCGGGCAGCGGGAAGCGCAGATCGGGGCGCCGCTGCTCGACGCGCGCGAAGGCCTTGCCCACCAAAATGGGCTCCAGACCCCGGCGCACGGTCTCGACCTCAGGCAGCTCCGGCATGGCGTCCCAGCATAGTGCAGTGCAGAAGAAGTCTCATTGCAGTGCAACAATAGCCTGAACTCCGGCCTTGCGCTATTGTCCCGCGCATGCCCGAGGACCTGAAAAACCGCAATTCCACAGCCGAGGCCAGTTTTGGCTTCGCCCGCGTGGCCGAAAGCGACAAGCAAGGCTTGGTGAACGAGGTTTTCGCCAAGGTGGCGCGCCGCTATGACCTGATGAATGACCTCATGTCGGGCGGTATGCATCGCCTGTGGAAAGCCGACCTTCTGACCGCCTTGGCGCCGCCGAAAAGCGCCACGCCCTTCGCCTTGTTGGATGTTGCCGGCGGCACCGGCGACATCGCCTTCCGCTTTCTCAAGCAGGTGGGTGCGGGCGGCAGCGCGGTGATCTGCGACATCAGCAACGAGATGCTGGAGGCGGGCCGGGCGCGCGCCGCCGCGAAAGACGCGGGCCCGCTCGACTTCGTGCAAGGCAATGCCGAGGCGCTGCCCTTCTCGAACGCGCGCTTCGACGCCTACACGATCGCCTTCGGCATCCGCAACGTCACCCATATCGAGAAGGCTTTGTCTGAGGCGTTCCGCGTGCTGAAGCCCGGCGGTCGGTTTCTCTGCCTGGAGTTTTCCAGCGTCGAGGTGCCGCTGCTCGACACGCTCTACGACGCCTACTCCTTCAATGCGATCCCGCGTCTCGGCGGCCTTGTCGCCGGTGACGCGCAAGCCTATCGCTATCTGGTGGAAAGCATCCGGCGCTTCCCTGATCAGGAAAGCTTCACCCGTTTGATTCAAGATGCGGGCTTCGAGCGGGTGAGCTATCGAAACCTGACAGGCGGCATCGCGGCCATCCACTCCGGTTGGCGGATTTAAGTGAGGCATTAACAGGTGAACGCCATCGCCAATATGGCGCGGCTGACGAAGGCCGGCGCAACGCTTGCCTGGAGCGGCGCCCGCGTGTTGCCGGATCATGCCAACCTGCCGGGCCCGTTGCGTCTGTTCGCCCGAGCCACTGCGCCGCTGCGCAAGAACGGGCGCGGCAGCCGGCAATCAGGCGCGGCTCTCCGCGGCGCTGACGTCGCTCGGTCCGTCCTACATCAAGCTCGGTCAGTTCCTCGCCACCCGCGACGACATCATCGGCCGCGAATTGGCGCGCGATCTCGCCAGCCTTCAGGACCGCCTGCCGCCGTTCTCGCAAGGCGAGGCGGTGAAGGCCGTGGAGGCCGCGCTCGAAGCGCCCATCGATACGCTCTTCGCCGAGTTCGGCCCGCCTGTCGCCGCGGCGTCTATCGCCCAAGTCCATAAGGCCAAGGTCAAGGGGCCGAACGGCGCGCTGAAAGACGTCGCCGTGAAGGTGCTGCGTCCAGGCATCGAGCAGCGCTTCCAAAAAGACCTCGACAGCTATGTTCTGGCCGCCCGTCTTATCGAGCGCTTCCATGCGCCGTCGCGGCGCCTAAGACCTCTCGCTGTCGTCGACACGCTCGCAAAGTCCGTCGCCATCGAGATGGATCTGCGCATGGAGGCCGCCGCCATCTCCGAGATGGCCGACAACATCAAGGACGACGAAGGCTTCCGCGTGCCCACGGTGGATTGGACCCGCAGCGCCCGGCGCGCCATGACCCTGGAGTGGATCGACGGCGTGCCCATCGGCGATCTCGAGAAGCTGCGTGCGGCCGGTCACGACCTGAAAGCGCTCGGCACGCGCCTGGTGCAGACCTTCCTGCGCCATGCCATGCGCGACGGCTTCTTCCATGCCGACATGCATCAGGGGAATTTGTTCGTCGACGCCGAAGGCACCATCGTCGCCGTCGATTTCGGCATCATGGGCCGCTTGAGCATGAAGGAGCGGCGCTTCCTGGCCGAGATCCTCTACGGCTTCATCACCCGCAACTATACCCGCGTGGCCGAGGTGCATTTCGAGGCGGGCTACGTGCCGCGCAAACATTCGGTGGCGCAGTTCGCCCAAGCCTTGCGCGCCATCGGCGAGCCGATCATGGATCGCCCGGCGAGCGAAATCTCCATGGCCCAGCTCTTGGGTCAGCTCTTCCAATATACCGAAGTGTTCGACATGGAGACGCGGCCCGAGCTGATCCTCCTGCAAAAGACCATGGTGGTGGTCGAGGGCGTCGGCCGCAGCCTCGATCCCGACCTCAATATCTGGGTGGTGGCCGAGCCCGTGGCCAAGGAGTGGCTGGAAAGCCAGCTCGGCGCCGGCGCACGGCTGGAGCAGGCGGCCGAGAGCGCGGTCTCCGTCGGCCGCTTCGTCGGCGACATCCCGAAGCTGTTGATGCAGGCCGAGCGCGCGGCGGACGCCTTCGCCGACATGGCCGAGCAAGGCCTGCGCCTCGACACGAACAGCGTGGAGCGCTTGGCGCAAGCGCAGACCCGCCAAGACCGGGCCGGTCGGATCGGCATCTGGGTCGGTGCGATCGCGCTCGTGGTCATCGCCTTGAGCCTCCTGTTTTAACCCGGTCCCGCTAACCCTATTGTCCTGTCATTGCCCGGCCTGGCCGGGCAATCCGGTAACCACCTCAAAGTCCATTCTTGCTAAGATTGGCGGGCCCCGTAATCGCGGGACGGACAGCGGAGTGAAACGACGTGCAGAACAAGCGCATCCTGCTCATCGTCGGCGGCGGCATCGCCGCCTATAAGAGCTTGGAGCTCGTGCGCCGCTTGAAGGAGCGGGGCGCTTCCGTGCGCGTGATCCTGACCAAAGGCGGCGCGGAGTTCGTCACGCCGCTGTCCTTCTCGGTACTGTCCGGGGACAAGACCTTCACCGATCTGTTCGACCTCAAGGACGAGGCCGAGATCGGCCATATCCGCTTGTCGCGCGAGGCCGATCTCGTGGTGGTGGCGCCGGCCACGGCCGACCTGCTCGCCAAGATGGCGACGGGGCTCGCGGGCGATCTTGCCTCCACCGTGCTGCTCGCCACCGACAAACGGGTGCTCGTCGCGCCGGCCATGAATGTCCGCATGTGGCAGCACCCCGCGACGCCGCCGCAACGTCGCCACGCTCCGCGCCGACGGCATCCACTTCGTCGGTCCGGATGAAGGCGAGATGGCCTGCGGCGAATACGGTCCGGGCCGCATGGCCGAGCCGGCCATGATCGCCGATGCCATCGCGCGGCTGCTATCGGAGAAGCAGCAAGGCCCGCTCACCGGCCGGCATGTGCTGATCACCTCCGGCCCGACCCACGAGCCGCTGGACCCTGTGCGCTATATCGCCAACCGTTCATCCGGCAAGCAGGGCCATGCGCTGGCCCGCGCCGCCGTGAGCCTCGGCGCGCATGTCACGCTGGTGAGCGGTCCCGTGGCGCTGCCCGATCCGGACGGCGTGACCCTCATCAAGGTCGAGACCGCGCAGGAGATGCTGGACGCCGTGCTCGATGCGCTCCCCGCCGACATCGCCATTTGTGCCGCCGCCGTCGCCGACTGGCGTGCGCGTGCCGAGGCCGCGCAGAAGCTGAAGAAGGAAAGCGGCAGCAGCGATGTTTCGCTGACCCTGGCGCAGAACCCCGACATCCTGGCGACCATCGCCATTCCCGGGCCGCAGCGCCCGGAGCTCGTCATCGGCTTCGCCGCCGAGACGGAAAACGTCGTCGATCACGCGATGCAGAAGCGCCGTGCCAAGGGCGCCGACTGGATCGTCGCCAACGATGTGTCGCCGGGCACCGGCATCATGGGTGGCGACGCCACGCGCGTGCATCTGGTGACCGGCGCCGGCATCGAGGACTGGCCACCCATGAGCAAGGACGAGATGGCGGCACGGCTGCTCTCACGCGCCGCCGAGGCGCTGCCCAATCTGCGCTCGGCCGCTGAATGAGCGTGCAGCTTCGGATCAAGCAGCTTTCCCATGGCGAAGGGCTGCCGCTTCCCGCATACCAGTCGGCCCATGCCGCGGGTCTCGATCTGGTCGCCGCCGTGCCCGAGGACGGCACGATCACGCTTCATCCGAGCTGCCGCGTCCTCGTGCCCACCGGCCTCGTGTTCGCGCTGCCGCAAGGCTTCGAGGCGCAAGTGCGGCCCCGCTCGGGGCTCGCGCTGAAGCATGGCATCACCGTGCTCAACGCACCCGGCACCATCGACGCCGACTATCGCGGCGAGGTGAAGGTGCTGCTCATCAATCTCGGCAGCGAACCATTCCTCATCCAGCGCGGCGACCGCATCGCCCAAGCCGTCATCGCTCCGGTCACCCATATGGAGATCGTCGGGGCCGAAGTGCTCGACGATACCGGCCGCGGCGAAGGCGGCTTCGGCTCCACCGGCTAGAACGCGCCTCCCTGGCAGCGCGCGCCTGGAAGGCATAGGTTGGAGCCATCATGCTCACCCCTGACGAGATCGAACGCTACAAGCGCCATCTGGTGCTGAAGGAGATCGGCGGCGAAGGCCAGCAGCGCCTGAAAGCCGCGCGCGTTCTCGTGGTCGGCGCCGGCGGCCTCGGCTCGCCGCTCATTATGTATCTTGCCGCGGCCGGTGTCGGCACCATCGGCATCATCGACGACGACCGAGTGAGCCTCGACAATCTCCAGCGCCAGATCGTCCACGACACCGAGAGCGTCGGCCGGTCGAAGACGAAGAGCGCCGCCGCTACGCTCGAGCGGCTCAATCCGCATGTTGAGACGAGGCTCTACACCACGCGGCTCGTGCGGGAGAACGCGCTGGAAATCCTCCGCGGCTTACGACATCGTCGCCGACGGCTCGGACAATTTCGCCACCCGCTATCTCGTCAACGATGCGTGCTATTTCGCCAAGCTCCCGCTGGTGTTCGCCGCCGTCGGGCCGTTCGACGGCCAGCTCACCACCTTTCGCGCCTTCGAGACCGACGAGAGCGGCAACCCGCGCCCGTCTTATCGCTGTCTGTTCCCGGAGCCGCCGCCCGAGGGCACGGTGCCCGCCTGTTCGGAGGCCGGCATTCTTGGCGCCGTGGCCGGCGTCATCGGCTGCATGCAGGCGGTCGAGGTGGTGAAGGAGCTGCTGGGGATCGGCGAGGGCCTGGTGAGCCGGCTCATGCTTTACGATGCGCTCCAGGCGAGGGTGTCGACGGTCGCCTATGGTTGGGACCCGGAAAACCCGTTAAACGGCAGAATTCCGCTGTTCTCGGACCTCTCCCACCACCGGAAAGATGCCCTGGCATCGAGCTAGCCAGCCTTGCATCCCATAGAGTTTTTCAATCTTTTCAGCCGATAGTTGCAAGCCAATCCCCCGCCAATGCCCGGCCGCGTGCCGGGCATCACCATGTGAGGCTGCGCGCTATGGCGACCGAGACCATCACCACCCATTGCGCGATTGCCGGCGGCGGACCGGCGGGCGTCATGCTGGGCTTTCTCCTGGCCAGGGCCGGCGTCGATGTGGTCGTGCTGGAAAAGCACGAGGACTTCTTCCGCGACTTCCGCGGCGACACCATCCATCCCTCGACGCTCGAGCTCATGTATGAGCTCGGCCTGATCGACGAGTTCCTCAAGCGGCCGCACCAAGAGGTGCGCCAGCTCGGCGCGCAGATCGGTAATGAATTGGTGCAGATCGCCGATTTCTCGCATCTCCCGACCCACTGCAAATTTCTCGCCTTCATGCCGCAATGGGAGTTCCTCAATTTTCTGTCCGAGACGGGCAAGCGCTATCCGACCTTTCATCTGCGCATGCAGGCGGAGGTCGACGAGCTTCTGAAGGACGGCGACCGAGTCGTGGGCCTGAAAGCGGCCACCCCGAAAGGCGATCTGGAGGTGCGCGCCGATCTTGTGATCGGCACCGATGGCCGCCACTCCACGGTGCGCAAGCTTGCCGGCTTCGAGGTCGAAGATCGCGGCGCGCCCATGGACGTATTGTGGCTGCGTCTGTCCAGGCGCCCCGACGATGGCTCCGACAGCCTCGGCCGTATCGAGCCCGGCCGCTTCTTCATCATGATCGACCGCGGCGATTATTGGCAGTGCGCCTTCGTCATCCCCAAGGGCGGCTTCAATGAACTGCGCCGCAAAGGGCTTGAGGCCTTCCGCTTGGCCATTGTCGCGTTGAACCCCGAGCTTTCTGACCCGCGTGCGCGAAATCGCCTCGTGGGACGATGTGAAACTGCTCACCGTTGCGGTCGATCGCTTGAAGCGCTGGTACGCGCCGGGGCTGCTGTGCATCGGCGACGCGGCCCATGCCATGTCCCCCATCGGCGGCGTCGGCATCAATCTCGCCGTCCAGGACGCGGTCGCCACCGCCAATATTCTCGCCCAGCCGCTGCGCGAGGGGAGAGTCACCGAGGAGGATTTGCGCAAGGTGCAGAAACGGCGGCAATGGCCGACCGAGATGACCCAAGCGCTCCAGATCTTCATCCAGAACCGCGTCGTCTCCAACGTGCTCACCATGACGGCGCAGCCGAAGCCGCCATTTGCCGCCAAGCTGCTGAACCGCTTCCCCATGGCTCAGGCGCCTGCCGGCGCGGCTCATCGGCATGGGCTTCCGTCCCGAGCATGTGAGAACGCCCGAAGTCGCGCCTGCCGCCGCTGCCGGGTAGCAGCGCGCCCTTAGAACATCGCGGGGTGGACGCGGTCCGGCGGCGCGTGGCCGTCGAGGAAGGTCTTGATGTTGATGATGACCTTCTCGCCCATGTCGACGCGGCCCTCCAGCGTGGCCGAGCCCATATGGGGCAGCACCACGACCTTATCGTTGCGCAGCAGCTTCGGGTTCACCGCCGGCTCATGCTCGAACACATCGAGGCCGGCGCCCGCCAGCTCGTTATTCTCGATCATGCGAGCGAGCGCGTTTTCGTCGATCACCTCGCCGCGCGCCGTGTTGACGACATAGGCTGATGGCTTGAGCAGTGCCAGGCGCCGGGCCGACAGCAGGTGATAGGTCGCCGGCGTGTGCGGGCAGTTGATAGAGATGATGTCCATGCGCGCCAGCATCTGGTCGAGGCTGTCCCAATAGGTCGCCTCGAGCGCCTGCTCGATGTCGGGCTGAACGCGACGGCGATTGTGATAGTGGATCTGCAGGCCGAATGCCTTGGCGCGCCGCGCCACCGCCTGGCCGATCCGCCCCATGCCGACGATGCCGAGCCGCTTGCCGTAAATGCGGTGGCCGAGCATCCAGGTCGGCGACCAGCCCTGCCAGTCGCCGGTGTCGGCCCGCAGCAGGGCCGCGCCCTCGGTCAGGCGCCGCGGCACCGACAGGATCAGCGCCATGGTCATGTCGGCGGTGTCCTCGGTCAGCACGCCGGGCGTGTTGGTGACGATGATGGACCGGTTCCGCGCCGTATCCAGGTCGATATTGTCGACGCCGGTGCCGAACTGCGCGATCAGCTTGAGGTCAGGGCCCGCCTGGCTCAGCACGGCCCGGTCGATGCGGTCGGTGACCGTCGGCACGAGCACATTGGCCGTCTTCACCGCCTCGATCAGCTCTTCCCGCGAAAACGGCTTGTCCTCGATGTTGAGGCGCGCATCGAACAGCTCTCTGAGCCGTGTCTCCACGACTTCTGGGAGCTTGCGGGTGACGATAACGAGCGGTCGATCAGAAGACATAACTTTTCCCGTCAGGAGGCTACGGCGGCGGGGGAGGATACCCCCTCGGTGATTGCCAGGTGCTTGTTTTGCGCGCTTTGTCTAACAGAAGGGGCTTCGCGAGATAAAGCGTCATATTGGCTTACGGCTGGAAAAGGCGCAGAGCCACGATCCTTTCACTTTTCTCGGCCATTGAAAGACCGGTCGATTCGGGGGGCCAGTATGGGGGTGAGACGTTGCGCTATCGTGTCTTGATCGGGTTGGGGATGGCCCTGGGCCTCGCCTTCGCCGTGAGCGCCGGTGCCGCCACCGCCGAGGACAGCGTCAAGCAGCCCCCCGCCAATGGGTCGACCGGCTTGGCCGTGCCCCGTTTCGTCAGCCTCAAATCCGACAAGGTGAATGTGCGGCGGGGTCCGAGCACGGACCAGGCCATCGTCTGGGTCTTCTCCCGCGCCGGCCTGCCGGTCGAGATCATCGCCGAATCGGAAAATTGGCGCCGCGTGCGCGATAGCGAGGGGGCCGACGGCTGGGTGTTCCACAGCCTCCTGAGCGGCCGGCGCACCGTGCTTATCAGCCCCTGGGCCAAGGGCCAGGAGAGCGTGCCCCTGCACGAAAGCCGCTCCACGGGCTCGCGCGCCGTGGCTGAGCTGCAGGCCGGCGTGCTCGGCAACGTGGTCGAATGCGACGGCGAGTGGTGCGAACTCACCGTCGGCGACTATTCCGGCTATGTGGAGCAGGACAAGCTGTGGGGCGTCTATCGCGGCGAAGAGATCGAGTAGCCGAACCCTAAACCCGGAAAGCTAGCTGCCGGCCTTCTTGACCAATCGAACGAGCACGTCGACACGGGAAATGGCCATGCCCTCGGGCGCCTCGGGCAGACCATGGATGTGAATGTCGCCGGTCGAGATATCAAGCAGCCGGCCGGAGCGCTCGCAGAAGAAATGGTAGTGATTCGACGTGTTGGTGTCGAAATAGGTCTTGGCGCCTTCGACAGCGACCTCCCGGAGAAGCCCCGCCTCGGTGAACTGGTGCAGCGTGTTGTAGACGGTGGCTAGCGACACCGTCACCCTGGAGGCCAGGGCCTCCTCGTGCAGCCGCTCGGCCGTGACATGCCGGTCGCCCTCGGCAAACAGCAGGCGCGCGAGCGCGACCCGCTGACGCGTGGGGCGCAATCCGGCGCCGCGCAGCAGCCCGGCAACGTTTCCAGTCGTGATTTCGGCCTCATGCGGCCCGTGCGGCAACTTTTCCATGCTGTCTTTTCACTAAATGGCTTTCCTGGCGGAATATAGGCTGACTGTGCCCCCACCGCAACGCTGTGGTTTGGCTGACTTTTTGCCACGTTAACCGGGCCCGGCCACGGGGTGGCGGGGCAGCCTGCAACCCTCGATTCCGGAGCTCGGATTGGGAGACGACGACGGCTCTCCCCGGGCTTTTGGTAGGCCTTCGACTGTGTTAGGAAACCAGCCGATATCGCAGGATCGACGTGAACGAAGGACGGAACAGCGTGCAGAAACCGACGGGCGAACGGCGTAGCCAATTCGACTATGAGGATTTGCTCGCCTGCGCCAGGGGTGAGTTGTTCGGCCCCGGCAATGCTCAATTGCCCTTGCCGCCTATGCTCATGTTCGACCGCATCTCCCAGGTCGAGGAAAACGGTGGCGAGCATGGCCACGGCCGCATCGTGGCAGAGTTCGACGTGAAGCCAGACCTGTGGTTCTTCGCCTGCCACTTTAAGGGAGACCCGGTGATGCCGGGTTGCCTCGGGCTCGACGCGCTGTGGCAGATGCTCGGATTCTTCCTCGGCTGGCTCGGCGCCCCTGGCAAAGGCCGCGCGCTCGGCGTCGGCGAGGTGAAGTTTTCTGGCATGGTGCTGCCCACCATGCGTAAGGTCGAATATATCGTCGAACTGCGGCGGGTCATTCGCCGCAAATTCACCCTCGGCACCGGCGACGGCTGGGTCAAGGCGGACGGTGAGACGATCTACACGGCCAAGGACCTGAGGGTCGGCCTGTTCCAGGCGGACGAAGCCGCAACCGCTGGTGCTTGATCTCTTTGCGAATGCGGCACTGGCTTCAAGGACGTTGACTCCATGAAACGCGTGGTCGTGACCGGCATGGGCATCGTGTCCTCCATCGGCAACAGCGCCCAGGAGGTGCTGGCATCGCTGCGCGAGGCGAAGTCGGGCCTGGTCAAGGCCGATACCTATGCCGAGCTCGGCTTCCGCTGCCAAGTGCATGGCGCGCCCAAGCTGGATTGGGAAGCGATGATCGACCGGAAAGTCCGCCGCTTCATGGGCGCCGGCGCCGGTTGGAACTACATCGCCATGGAGCAGGCGATCCGCGATGCCGGTCTCGAGGAGAAGGACATCTCCAACGAGCGCACCGGGCTGATCATGGGCTCAGGCGGCCCCTCGACCCGGGCCATCGTCCAGGCGGCCGACACCACGCGCGAGAGGGGTCCGAAAAAAGTCGGTCCCTTCGAGGTGCCGAAATCCATGTCGTCCACCAATTCGGCGACCCTGTCGACGCCCTACCACATCAAGGGGGTGAGCTACTCGATCTCGTCGGCGTGCTCGACCTCCGCCCATTGCATCGGCAATGGCAGCGAGCTGATCCAGCTCGGCAAGCAGGACATCGTGTTCGCCGGCGGCGGCGAGGAGCTCGACTGGACCCTGTCCGTCCTCTTCGACGCCATGAACGCCATGTCGTCCGACTTCAACGATCAGCCCGAGAAGGCGAGCCGCGCCTATGACACCGCCCGCGACGGCTTTGTCATTGCCGGCGGCGCTGGCGTCGTGGTGCTTGAGGAGCTCGAGCATGCGAAGGCCCGCGGCGCGCATATTTATGCGGAGCTGGTTGGTTACGGCGCCACGTCGGACGGCTTCGACATGGTGCTGCCCTCGGGCGAAGGCGCGGTGCGCTGCATGCGCATGGCCATGCAGAACTTGAACGGCGACAAGATCGATTACATCAACCCGCATGCAACCTCGACGCCACAGGGCGACCTGCGCGAGATCGAGGCCATCCGGGAGGTGTTCGGCGACGAATGCCCGCCCATCAGCGCCACCAAGTCGCTCACCGGCCATTCGCTGGGCGCCGCCGGCGTGCACGAAGCGATCTACTCGCTGCTGATGATGCATAACGGCTTCGTCTGTGAGTCCGCCAATATCGACAATCTCGACCCGGAGGTCGCCGACATGCCCATCGTGCGCAAGCGCCTGGACAATGTGGCCATTAACACCGTGATGTCGAACAGCTTTGGATTTGGCGGCACCAACGCCACACTCGTCTTCCGTCGTTTGGATAACTGAGGCCGGGGAGCCGGCGGAAATCAACCCTAAGCAGAGTAAGTACCATGGCACCAACCAAAGACATTGCTGAGCCGGGCCCGCTGATGGCGGGAAAGCGGGGGCTGGTGATGGGCGTCGCCAACGACCGCTCCATCGCCTGGGGCATCGCCCGCGTGCTGCACGGCCAGGGCGCCGAACTCGCGTTCAGCTATCAGGGTGGCGCTTTCGGCCGCCGCGCCGTACCGCTGGCCGAATCCATCGGCGCCAAGATCATTGAAGAGGTTGACGTCGAGGACCTCGCGAGTGTCGAGCGAATGTTCGACGTGATCCGCAAAGAATGGGGTTCTCTGGATTTCGTCGTGCACGCGCTGGCCTTCTCCGATCGCAACGAGCTCAAGGGCCGCTACTGCGACACGACCCGCAAGAATTTCGAGCACACGATGGTGATCTCCTGCTTCTCGTTCACGGAGATTTGCAAGATCGCCACCGACATGATGAACGAAGGCGGCTCGCTGCTGACGCTGACCTATGGCGGCGCCACTCGCGTGGTGCCCTGCTACAACGTCATGGGCGTCGCCAAGGCGGCGCTCGAGACCAGCGTCAAATATCTCGCCTCGGATTTCGGGCCGCGCGGCATACGGGTCAACGCGCTTTCGGCCGGACCTATGCGCACGCTGGCCGGCGCCGGCATTTCGGACGCGCGGACCTTGCTCCACTATCAGCAGCGCCATGCGCCCATGCGCCGTTCGCCGAACCTCGACGAGGTCGGCGGGGCCGCCCTCTATCTCCTGTCGGATCTGTCAGGCGCCGTCACCGGCGAGGTGCATTTCGTGGATTGCGGCTACTCGACCACCTTCATGCCGGACCTGAGCTCGCTCAAGGCGATGGAACGGGCCGAGGAGCTTGAGAACGCTGTCGAGAAAGTGACGCCCCGCGAGGCGGCGCAGTAGCAAGGCCAAGCCGCTCGCCATATTGACACAGACGAATGGGCTTACGATCTAGGCCCCCATAAGAAGCATCCTGTCCGCGTAATCGACGTCCGGGTTTTGGCGTCGGGACAGCAAGTAGAAGGAGGACGGCATGGCCGAGCTCATTGTGATGGTATGTCTCCTGGCCACGCCGGAGAAGTGCGAAGAATACAAGGTTGCCGGCGCCGGCGCTGGCGACGTCGTGTCCTGCATTCGGACCGGTGGCGAGAAGGCCGACGAGTGGCAGAAGGCAAACAACAAATATTTCGTCATCGGCTGGCGCTGCGCCAAGGACTCCAAGGCGCCCGAGGCCCCGACTGCTCAGTAGGCGCCGGCGGGCGACAGCCCCGGCACAAAAAGATCGGGGCGCCGAAGCGCCCCTTTCCAATCGAGTTTCGATGAAAGCGTCTGCGAGCCTTTAGCTCGCATCGGCTTTCTCGATCTCCTTGCCGGTCTTCTGATCGACGATCTTCATCGACAGTCTGACCTTGCCGCGATCGTCGAAGCCGAGCAGCTTCACCCACACCTGATCGCCTTCCTTGACCACTTCGGCGACGGAGGCGGGCCGCCCTTCGGCGAGCTGCGAGATGTGCACGAGGCCGTCCTTGGGGCCGAAGAAGTTCACGAACGCGCCGAACTCCATCACCTTGACGACCTTGCCCTGGTAGATCTCGCCGACTTCCGGCTCTGCCGTGATCCCCTTGATGCGGGCCATCGCCGCGCGGATCGATTCAGCATTCGACGATGCGATCTTGACCGTGCCGTCGTCGGAGATGTCGATCTTGGCGCCCGATTCCGCGACGATCTCGCGGATCACCGAGCCGCCCGAGCCGATCACTTCCCGGATCTTGTCGACCGGAATGTGGATCGTCTCGATGCGCGGCGCGTACTCGCCGAGCTCTGGCCGGGCGGTGTTGAGCGCCTTGTCCATCTCGCCAAGGATATGGATGCGGCCGTCGCGGGCCTGATCCAGGGCGACCTTCATGATCTCCTCGGTGATGCCGGTGATCTTGATGTCCATCTGCAGGGAGGTGATACCCTCGGACGTGCCGGCCACCTTGAAGTCCATGTCGCCGAGATGATCCTCGTCGCCGAGAATGTCGGACAGGACGGCGAAGCGCTCGCCTTCCTTGATCAGGCCCATGGCGATACCAGCCACCGGCTGCTTGAGCGGAATGCCCGCATCCATCATGGCGAGCGAGGAGGCGCACACCGTGGCCATCGAGGACGAGCCGTTCGACTCCGTGATCTCCGAGACGAGCCGGATGGTGTAGGGGAACTGCTCGCGGTCGGGCAGCACAGGATGGATCGCGCGCCAGGCAAGCTTGCCGTGGCCGATTTCGCGCCGTCCCGGACCGGTCATGCGGCCAACCTCACCGACCGAGAAGGGCGGGAAGTTGTAATGCAGCATGAAGGACTCTTTGTAGGTGCCCTGCAGCGCGTCGACGAACTGCTCGTCTTCGCCGGTGCCAAGCGTGGCGACGGTAAGGGACTGCGTCTCGCCACGGGTGAACAGGGCGCTGCCATGGGTGCGGGGCAGGATGCCGACCTCGCACATGATGGGCCGGACCGTGGACAGGTCACGGCCATCGATGCGCCGGGACGTGTCGAGAATGCCCGATCGCACGAGGTTCTTCTCGGCCTCTTTGAAGGCGGCGGACACGTTCGATGCGAGCGTGGCGTCGGCGTCCTCGGGGACCAGCTCGGCGATGACCATCTCCTTGACCTTGGAGATGCCGTCGCGGCGCTCCTGCTTGCTGGCGATGGAGTAGGCGTCGCGCAGACCGGCTTCGGCAAGCGCGCCGACCTTGGCCACGAGCTCGGAATTGTCGATCTTTTTGAGCGGCCAGGGCTCCTTAGCGGCACGCTCGGCAAGCTTGACGATCGCCTCGAGCACCGGCTGGAAGTGCTGGTGGCCGTACATCACGGCGCCGAGCATGATTTCCTCGCCCAGCTCCTTGGCCTCCGATTCCACCATCAGCACGGCGTCCGCCGTACCCGCCACCACGAGATCGAGGGACGACTCGGGCAGTTCGTCGATCATCGGGTTCAGCACATAGTTGCCGTCGATATAACCGACGCGCGCGGCACCGATCGGCCCCAGGAAGGGAATGCCGGACAGGGTCAGCGCCGCGGAGGCGGCAACCAGGGCCAGAATGTCGGGATCGTTTTCCATGTCGTGCGACAGCACGGTGGTGATGACCTGCGTCTCGTTCTTGAAGCCCTTGGCGAACAGCGGCCGGATCGGCCGGTCGATCAGACGTGACGTGAGGGTGTCCTTCTCGGTCGGGCGTCCCTCGCGCTTGAAGAAGCCGCCGGGGATCTTGCCTGCGGCGAAGGTCTTCTCCTGGTAGTTCACGGTCAGGGGGAAGAAGTCGATGCCGACCCTTTCCTCCTTGGCGGCGACGACGGTGGCGAGAACGGATGTCTCGCCATAGGTGGCCAGCACGGCGCCGTCGGCCTGGCGGGCAATCCGGCCAGTCTCCAGCGTCAGGGGGCGGCCGCCCCATTCGATTTCTACGATGTGTTTATCAAACATGTTTGTGTCCCATTGAGTGGGGAAGGGTAAGGCGGTCCCAACGCCCGGTGGCGCGGGGACTGGCCCGTTCAAATGCGCAAAAGCTCAAACCAAAAACGGCTTCGCCAAGCGAAGACGTTACCGGCGGATGCCGAGCCGATTGATGAGCTTTTGATACCTGTCGTGGTCCGACGACTTGACGTAGTCGAGCAGACTGCGCCGCTGGCTGACCATTTTCAGCAGCCCGCGACGCGAATGATTGTCTTTACCGTGCGTCTTGAAATGCTCGGTGAGATTGGTGATCCGCTCGGTCAGGATGGCGACCTGGACCTCTGGGGATCCCGTATCGCCTGCTTTGGTCGCATATTCCTGGATGAGCTCTTGCTTACGCTCAGCGCTAACCGACATCGTAAAATCCTTGCTGTTAGGGGTTTTTTGGGGCCGAGCCGGGATGTCGTCCAGCACGGTCAGCTCAATAAATGCGCAATTGGGCCGCCACAGCAGCCTCCCGCGCAACCGCTGCAATATAGGGATTATCGGCTTGAGGCCAGCGGAATCTCTGGACCCGGACGGCTCGAAAGGCCGTCGCCTAGCCCGGCAGATTGAAGATGCGCCGGGGCCTGAACTCCCCCTGACTGACCTCGCCGAGGGCCACCAATGCCCCCTTTGAGGTGGCATAGACCGTCCCGCTCATGATCGGGGCATCCCGGCCGCGCAGAAGCACCGCCTGGCCCTGGCGCAGTAGGGCCGCATCGGCGCTGCTGAGATTGAGAGAAGGCACGTCCTGAAGACCCGTCTCCACCGGCCGCAGCAGGGCGGCAAGGGCCTCGGGGCCGAGTTCGCCTGCCGCCTTGATCTGATCGAGGGGCACGGCCTCCGCTTCGCCAAATGCCCCCACCCGGGTCCGCCGCAAGGCCTCGACATGGCCGAAACAGCCAAGTGCCCGGCCGAGATCGCGGGCGAGAGACCGCACATAGGTGCCCTTGCCGCATCGGGCCTCGATCACGCAATGGGCCTCGTCTGGACAATCCACCAGGTCGAGCCGTTCGATGGTCACGATCCGGGGCGCCAGCTCGAAGTCTTCCTCCTCGCGGGCCAGGTCGTAGGCGCGCGCGCCGTCCACCTTGAGCGCCGAGTAGCGTGGCGGCACCTGGGAGATTTCGCCCATGAACTGAGGCAGGGCGGCCTCGATCTCGGCGCGGGCCGGACGCCGGTCGGATATTTCCGTGACCTTGCCGTCGGCGTCGTCGGTATCGGTCTCCGCGCCGAAGCGCACGGTGAAGCGGTATTCCTTGGTCCCGTCGACCACGAAGGGCACGGTCTTGGTCGCCTCGCCGAAGGCAATGGGCAGGATACCCGTAGCCAGCGGATCGAGCGTGCCGGCGTGGCCCGCCTTGGCGGCGTCATAGAGGCGCTTCACCTGCCCCACGGCCTTGGTTGAGGTGATGCCGTGCGGCTTATCGAGGATGAGCCAGCCGTTGACCGATTGGCCCTTTCGCCGCCGCGCCATGGTCTTAGCCCCGAATCCGGCCGCTAGTCGTCGAGGTCGCGGGCGACCTTGGGCGAGGCCAGCAACTGGTCGATGCGCGAGGAGACCTCGAATGAGACGTCCACCTTGAATCTGAGGTCCGGCATGTATCTGAGGTTCACGCGTTTGGCCACCTCGCCGCGCAGGAAGCGCTTGTGCTTTTCGAGATGGGCGACCACCTCGGCTGCATCACCGCCACCGAGCGGCATCACATAGGCCGTGGCCAATTTGAGGTCGGGTGTCATGCGGACTTCCGGCACGGTGAGCGAATGTTTGCTCACCACCTCGTCCATCACCTCGCCGCGGACGAAGATCTCGGCCAACGCATGCCGGATCAGCTCGCCGACTTTTAGCTGACGTTGGCTGGGCGCCCTGGAGGCCTGGGATTTTGCCCGCGTCATGCGCGTCTAGAGCGAGCGCTGGACGTGCTCGACTTCGAAGCACTCGATGACGTCGCCCTGGCGCATGTCCTGATAGCCCTCGAAGGCCATGCCGCATTCCTGGCCGGACACCACCTCTTTCACCTCGTCCTTGAAGCGCTTCAGGGTGGAGAGCTTGCCTTCGTGCACCACGACGTTGTCGCGGATCAGCCGGACATGCGCGCCACGCTCGACCTTGCCTTCGGTGACGCGGCAGCCGGCCACCTTGCCGACCTTGGAGATGGCGAACACCTCCAGGATCTCGGCGTTGCCGAGGAAGGTCTCGCGCCTGGTCGGTGCCAGCAAGCCCGACATGGCCTGCTTGATGTCGTCGACCAGATCGTAGATTACCGCGTATTGGCGGATCTCGACGCCTTCGCGCTCGGCCGTTTCCCGGGCCTGCGTGTTGGCGCGCACGTTGAAGGCGAGCAAGACGGCGCCTGACGTCGATGCCAGCGATACGTCGGACTCGGTGATGCCGCCAACGCCGGAATGCACGATGCGGGCCCGGACCTCGTCGGTGCCGAGATTGGCAAGGGCCGAATTGATGGCCTCGACCGAGCCCTGCACGTCACCCTTGATCACGAGCGTGAATTCCTTGACGCCGGTTTCCTTCAACTGGCTCATCATTTGCTCGAGGCTGCCGCGCTGGCCGGCCACGGCCAGGCGCTTGCGCCGCTCGCGCATACGGTAGTCGGTGATCTCGCGGGCGCGCGCCTCGCTCTCGACCACGGCGAATTGATCGCCGGCCTCAGGCGCCGAATCGAACCCGAGCACCTCGACCGGTACCGACGGCCCTGCCTCTTTGACCTGATCGCCGATATCGTTGATCAGCGCGCGGACGCGGCCATAGGCCGATCCCGCCACGACCAGGTCGCCGAGCTTGAGGGTGCCGCGCTGGACGAGCGCCGTGCCCACGGGGCCGCGGCCGCGCTCCAGCTTCGCCTCGACGATCACGCCCTCGGCGGGTCGGTCGGGGTTGGCCCTGAGTTCCAGCACTTCCGCCTGCAGCGCGATGGCTTCGAGCAGCTTGTCGAGGCCGATCTGCTTAAGGGCCGACACCTCGACTTCGAGCGTGTCGCCGCCCAGGCTCTCCACCACGATCTCGTGGCTGAGCAGTTCGGTGCGCACGCGCTTGGGATCGGCGCCTTGCTTGTCGATCTTGTTGATGGCCACGATCATCGGCACGCCGGCGGCCTTGGCGTGGTTGAGAGCCTCCACCGTTTGCGGCTTCACGCCGTCGTCAGCGGCCACCACGAGCACGACGATGTCGGTGACCTTGGCGCCGCGCGCCCGCATGGCGGTGAACGCCTCATGGCCCGGCGTGTCGATGAAGGTGACCTTCTGGCCTGACGGCACGACGACCTGATAGGCGCCGATATGCTGGGTGATGCCGCCGGCCTCCTGGGAGACCACATTCGCCGTGCGAATGGCGTCCAGCAGCGACGTCTTGCCGTGGTCGACATGGCCCATGATGGTGACGATCGGCGCCCGCGGCTTCAGATTCTCGTCCTCGTCCACCTCGCCGATAAAGCCTTCCTCGACGTCGGCCTCCGAGACGCGCCGCACGGTATGGCCGAATTCCTCGGCGATGATCTGCGCGGTGTCGGAGTCGATGACGTCGGTGATCTTGTGCATTTCGCCGTCCTTCATCAGGAATTTGATGACGTCGACGCCGCGCTCGGCCATGCGGTTGGCGAGCTCTTGGATGGTGATGACTTCGGGAATCACCACGTCGCGCTGGATCTTCTGCGCGGCCTGTGGGCCCGTGCCCTGCTTCTTCTGACGCTCGCGGTGGCGCTTGAGCGAGGCGAGGCTCCGCTGGCGCTGCTCCTCGTCGAGCGCATTGGTGATGGTCAGGCGGCCGCGAACGCGGCGCTCGTCGTTGCGCCGGGGTGTGGGCGTGCCCTTCTTATGGCGGGCATCCGGCGTGCGCGAGGGCTGCTCTTCGGCCTCTTGCTTCAGATGCTTGCCGCGCGGCGCCTCCTCGACTTTCGGCGGGGCCGTCTCCTCGACGGCCTTCTTTGCGTCTTCCTCGAGCTTGCGCGCCTCGGCCTCTTTGGCGTCCTTCGCGCGCTGCACCTCGGCGACGGCTTCCTGCGCGGCCGTCTCCTTGGCCCTCTCGCGCTCTACGGCATCGCGCACCTTCGAATCGGCGAGCGCCTTGGCGCGGGCGTCCTTTTCGTCCTCGGAGAGCTGGCGCAGAACCACGCCCGGACGGCGCGGCTGAGCCGCGGCCGGCTTGGGCGCGGGCCTGGGGGCGGGGGCCGCTTCCACCGGCTTGGCCTTCGCCTCTTCGGCGGGCTGGGCCGCGGGCGTGGCGCCGATCGAGCGGCGTTTCTTCTTCTCGACCACAACGGACTTGCTGCGCCCGTGGCTGAAGCTCTGGCGCACATGGCCGGACTCCACGGTCCGGCGCACGTTGAGCGTCATCTTGCGCCCACCAGTCTTGCCATCAGTCTCGTTGGTCTCACTCATTCTTCGTCCGTATCCGATCCGTTCTGGTCCGCAAATGCGGAGCTACCCCTGCGGTAGCGCTCAACGCGCGAGGCTGCCGCGAGGAACTTTCGAGCCGCTCCGCCCTGGATTAGGGCAGCATGTATCACATTTGCCCTGCCCGATGCCAAACTCAATTCATCCGCGTCAAATGCGCGAACCGAAGGGATGCCGGCGCCACGGGTGGCGCCACGCGCCTTACCGTCAAGCTTCCGGCAACCATCTTCGGCCGCGTCCCTGGCATGGATCAGTGCGATCACGCGGCCCTTGGCCAAGGCTTCCTCGACATTCGAGTAGCCAAACACCACCCCGCCGGCCTTATTGGCCATGCCCAGGGCGCCCGCCGCCGCCTCTACCAGGAGACGGTCGACCTGCGCCGCGAGCTCTGCCGGCACCTTGGCCTCCGTCTTGAGCGCTCGGCCGAAAGCCTTGCGCTTGACCGCCTCGGCGACCGTGTCGTGGGCCGCCGTGAGCCAGACCCCGCGGCCGGGGAGCTTCTCTTTCAGGTCCGGAACGATCGTGCCGTCAGGCCCGAGCACGAAGCGCAGAAGCGCGTCCTTGGGCCGATGGGCGCGCGTGACGGCGCAACGGCGAACGGCGTCCGCCGCTTGCCTGTCTTGCGTCTCGTCCTTCGTCGCCTCTAGCCGCAACGCTTCTGTCTCCTAGTCGCCTCATGACGCAGATGCGTCGTCGGCCGCAGGCGCTTCGCCTGCTTCAGTCGTCTCTGCCTCGGCGCCGGTCTCGCCTTCGCCTTCGACCTCTGCCTCGGGCTCAACGAGATCGGCCTCGTCGATCCAGCCGGCCTTCACCCGCGCCGCGAGGATCAGATCCTCCATCTGCGGACGGGTCAGGCCGAAGCCGTCGAGAAAGCCCGCGTGACGGATGGTCTCTTTTTCATGACGCTCGCTCCAGCCGCCGAGGTCGTCGGTGGCGCAATCGGCCAAGTCCTCGACGGTCTTCACGGCGTTCTCGCCAAGAGCGACCAACATCGCCGTGTTGAGGCCAGGTACCTCCAGGAGCTCATCGGCGACGCCGAGTTCCTTGCGCTTGGCGTCGAGCTCGGCCTCGAGCTTCTCCAGATGCTCGCGGCCACGAGCCTGAATCTCTGCAGCCGTGTCCTCGTCGAATCCTTCGATCGAAGAGATCTCGGACGGCTCGACAAAGGCCACTTCCTCGACCGAGGAAAAGCCTTCCGACGCGAGCAACTGGGCGATCACCTCGTCGACGTCGAGCGCTTCCATGAACGTGGCCGAGCGCTCGGCGAACTCCGCCTGGCGGCGCTCCGACTCCGACGCTTCCGTCATGATGTCGATGTCCCAGCCGGTGAGTTGAGACGCCAGCCGCACATTCTGGCCCTTGCGGCCGATGGCGAGCGACAGCTGCTGGTCGGGCACCACCACCTCGATGCGCTCCGCGTCCTCGTCGAGCACGACCTTGACCACCTCGGCAGGCGCCAGCCCGTTGACGATGAACGTGGCGGCGTCGGGCGACCATTGAATGATGTCGATCTTCTCGCCCTGAAGCTCGTTGACCACCGCCTGAACGCGGCTGCCGCGCATACCGACGCAGGCGCCGACCGGATCGATGGAGGCATCGCGCGACACCACCGCGATCTTGGCGCGGCTGCCGGGATCGCGCGCCACCGATTTGATGGTGACGATGCCCTCGTAGACCTCGGGCACTTCCTGCGCGAACAGCTTGGCCATGAATTCGGGATGCGTGCGCGACAGGAAGATCTGCGGGCCGCGCTGCTCGCGCCGCACGTCGTAGACAAAGGCGCGGATGCGGTCGCCGTAGCGGAAGTTCTCGCGCGGCAGCGTCTCGTCGCGGCGCACGATGGCCTCGGCCCGGCCGAGATCGACGATCACGTTGCCGTACTCGACGCGCTTGACGATGCCGTTGACGATCTCGCCGACACGGTCCTTGAACTCTTCATATTGCCGCTCGCGCTCGGCCTCGCGCACTTTCTGTACGATGACCTGCTTGGCGTTCTGCGCCGCCACCCGGCCGAAATCGAGCGGGGGCAGGGGCTCGGCGATGAAGTCGCCGACTTGCGCTGCCGGGTTCTTGCGTCGCGCCTCGGCCAGCGAGATCTGCGTCGCCTCCAGGGTCACGTCCTCGACCACTTCGAGCAGGCGCGCCAGCGAGATCTCGCCGGTCTTGGGGTCGACCTCCGCCTTGATCTCGTTCTCGCTGCCATAGCGGGACTTCGCCGCCTTTTGGATGGCGTCCTCCATGGCGGAGATCACCACCTGGCGGTCGATCGATTTCTCACGCGCGACCGCGTCGGCGATCTGCAAGAGCTCCAGCCTGTTGGCGCTTACGCCTGCCTGAGCCATTCTGTCTGCCTCCAATAGTTACGTTGGCCGCGGCGCGCATCGCAGCGCGTCCGGTCCACATATTCAGTTCGCGGGCTTGTTGCCCGTAAGATCCGCCCTTAAGCCGTCCAGGTTCGGGAACCAGCTTCGCCTCGCTGATGAGCGAGAAGGGCAGGCCGATGATGACGGGCTCGGCCTGGCCTTCTAGCTCGATCTTCAAATGCACCTCGTCGGCGACCACGTCCTCGATCACGCCCTTGAAGCGTTTGCGCCCGTCGACCGCCTCCTTGAGCTCTATCTTCGCTTCGTGACCCGTCCATAACGCGAAGTCGCTCGGCCTGACCAGCGGCCGGTCGATGCCCGGCGAGGAGACCTCAAGGTAATAGTGCCCCTGGATCGGATCGTGAGCCTCGAACACCGGAGACAGCCTCCGGCTGATGATCGCACAATCGTCAACCGTCATTTCACCACTTGGCCGCTCGGCCATGATCTGCACCGTGCCGCCGTCGCGGGCCGAAACCTTCACCCGCACCAGACGGAAGCCAAGCTCCTCGAGCACGGGCTCGGCGAGATCGGCGACGATCCGCTCCTGCCCGGTCTCACGGTTGAAGCGGCGGTCCTCAGTGGTC
Organism: uncultured Alphaproteobacteria bacterium; assembly: GCA_963793075.1. GTDB lineage: Bacteria > Pseudomonadota > Alphaproteobacteria > Rhizobiales > Methyloligellaceae > Methyloceanibacter. The sequence goes on along the minus strand of CAWBYO010000004.1, from coordinate 638,762 downwards.
GTAGGGCTCGGCATCGATGGTGGGGGCTCGTGGCTCCTCGAAACGAGAAGGCGAGGAGCCTAACAAAAAGGAGCGGGCCGACGGCCCACCCCTGACTAAATCCAATCATGAGTTCGGCGGCTAATATACGAGCTTTTTCCGAGGTTTCAAGCCATTCCGGTCTTACGGAAACGCCAAATTCGTTGAGATTTCTCATTCGCCGGACAGCACATGCCGGCGGATACGGCTGAAATCCTCGATCCGCTCATGGCTCAGCGCGCACAGGCAGGCCGAATAGTTGCCGCCGATCGACGTGCCGCCAAAGGCCAGCTCGTCCTCGAAGGTGCAATTCTCGTCGCGATAGGCGATCCAGGCCTTCTGGGCGCGGACGAGCGCGCCAAGCTGTTCGTCGGGCGCTTGGCCCATCTCCTTGCCGGCGGCGCGGATCGCGACTTTAAGCCGTTGATAGGCCTCGTTCAGCTCGCGGTCGGCGGCATCGGCCGCGCGGGACAGGCAGGCTTTGTATTCCGGGTTCGAGGTCGTGCTGGCCTCGCACGCGGCGTAGCAGGTGGCGGAGATGTCGGTCCCGGCTTGAGCCGCAATCGGGACCAGGAGGGTCGTGAACGCCGAGACGGTCAACGCCAAGGCAACTGCACGCATGGGAATTCTCCTAAAGTGATTAGAGACGCTGCCATTTGAGATAGACCGGCTTGCCACCGCTCAAGGCCTTCAGTTCATAGCGCGTCTCCGGCCAATCGTCCGGCCGTATCCGCCAATCGTCGGCCCTGCTGGCCAGCCAGGCGAAGGCGCCACTCTGCTTCACTGTGAGCAATGCGTGGGCCGCATAGTCGCTGTCGTCGCTGGCGAAGCGAAGCTCGGCCGTCCGGCCGCATAACCCGGGCAAGTGCGTTCAGGAGCTCGGGCGACACCAGCCGCCGCTTCATCTGGCGCGTCTTCGGCCACGGATCTGGAAACAGAATGAACACGCGGGCGATCGAGCGATCGGGAAGCCAAGCGAGCACGTCGCGGGCATCTCCGGCATGGACGCTGACGGTCTTGAGGCCGCGATCCTCGATGGCCCCGAGCAGGGCGGCGACGCCGTTGATGAAGGGCTCGCAGCCGATCATGCCGACATCCGGGGCGTGTTCGGCCTGCCAGACAAGATGCTCGCCCGAGCCGAAGCCGATCTCGAGCCACACCTCCCGCACCGGCACCGGAAACAGCGCGCGCAAGTCCGCCGGTGCGGCGTGCGTCGATGTCGGGGCTGAGCTGCGGCAGCAGGTCGGCGAGGAGGCGCTCCTTGCGCGGGCTCAAGCGCTTGCCTTTGCGCCGGCCGTAGGACCTGAGTGGCCGTGTCTCGGCCGGGGTCCGCTCTTCGCGGTCTTTCGTCATGCCGGCCTTGTGCCGGGCATCCACGGATTTATCCATCCCAAAACGAGTATGGCCGGGCGAGCCCGGCCATAGCGCGTTTTTCCTGGAGCCGAAAGCCGGTTAGCTGAGCTCGCCGCGGATCGGCTCGACCAGGTCGAGGCGCTCCCAAGAGAAGCCACCGTCATTGTCGGGCTGCCGGCCGAAATGGCCGTATGACGACTGTGCGCTCGTAGATCGGACGGCTCAAGCCCAGATGCTCGCGGATGCCGCGCGGGCTCAAATCCATCACCTTGCGGAGCGCGTTTTCCAGGTCTTCCTCGGAAATGCTGCCGGTGCCGTGCAGGTCGGCATAGAGCGACAGCGGCTGCGACACGCCGATGGCGTAGGCGACTTGCAGCGTGCATTTTTCGGCCAGGCCCGCCGCCACGACATTCTTGGCGAGGTAGCGCGCGGCATAGGCGGCCGAGCGGTCGACCTTGGTCGGGTCCTTGCCGGAGAAGGCGCCGCCGCCGTGCGGCGCCGCGCCGCCATAGGTGTCGACGATGATCTTGCGGCCCGGTGAGGCCGGCGTCGCCGTCCGGTCCACCGATGACGAAGCGGCCGGTGGGATTGACGTAGAGCTTGGTGCTGCCGTTGACCCAGCCTTTGGGTATCACCTCGTCGACGAATGCCTTTGACGATCTCTTTGATCTGCTCCTGGCTGGCGTCCTCGCTGTGCTGGGTCGAGACCACGATGGAGTCGGCGCGCACCGGCTTGCCGCTCCTCATAGACGAGGGTCACCTGGCTCTTGGCGTCCGGACCCAGTTCCGGCGTGCGGCCCGAATGCCGGGCCTTCGCCATCTCGTGCAGGATGCGGTGCGAATAGAAGATCGGCGCCGGCATCAGCGGCTCGGTCTCGCGGCAGGCAAAGCCGAACATGATGCCCTGGTCGCCCGCGCCCTCGTCCTTGTTGCTTTCGGCGTCGGCGTCCACGCCCTGGGCGATGTCGACTGACTGCTCATGGAGGTAGTTCTGGAACTCGGCGGTCTTCCAGTGGAAGCCCTTCTGCTCGTAGCCGATCTCCCGCACGGCGCGCCGCGCCGCGTCCTCGATCATCTGCGGCGTCACGCTCTCGGGCCCGCGCACCTCGCCGGCCAGCACGATGCGGTTGGTGGTGACGAGCGTCTCGCAGGCCACGCGAGCATAAGGATCGGCGGCCAAATAGAGATCCACAACGGCATCGGAGATGCGGTCGCACACTTTGTCGGGATGGCCTTCCGACACGGATTCACTGGTGAAAAGGTAGTTTCCGCGGGACACTGAGAACCCCCATTAACAACAGGTTGACGGGCCAGAGGCCCCGAAGCTGGGGCCGGTTCTGGCAATCGCGAGGCCTGAGGTCAAGCCCCGGATCGAGCTCGGCGGCTACGACGTCGGTTTGGGAGGGATTGCGCTCGCGCTCAAGGCGCGGACCAAATCGACCACGCTCTTGCGAACCTTGGGATCGGCGATCTTGACGAACGCACGGTTCAGTTCGAGCCCTTCACGGCTATTCAAAAATTCCAGGATGAAGGCCTCGGAATCCGGTTCGGCCATGCCGCGCGGCGCGCTGGCGTCGCCGGCATAGGGCGCTTCTTCGAAGAAAAACTGTACGGGTACGTCGAGAATCTTCGAGATCTGAAACAGCCGGCTCGCGCCGATGCGGTTGACACCCTTTTCGTATTTCTGAACTTGCTGAAATGTCAGGCCCATGCTGTCGCCAAGACGCTCTTGGCTCATGCCGAGCAGCATTCGGCGCAATCGCACTCGGCTCCCCACATGCGTGTCAACGGGGTTCGGCTTCTTACCTACCATGCGCTTCTCGCAATTCCTTAATCAGTGAAAAAAAGACGGTGGTTCAGAGTCTTGATGAAGGTTCACCGTCCGATCCGGGTTCATAGGGGGGGCACATTGCCTCGTCAAGTTTGTGACGAATGTTGAATGCTATTCAATTCAATTGACGCAGCCGACAGGCGAGCCAGCCGCAGACGGCGAGCAACAAAACCAAGATTTCCGCGGCGATTCCCAACCTTACGAAGACAGTCGGCGGGCCCACTTTGGGCAGCGCTGCGTCGATAAGTCCCCGCTCGCCGAGACCGATCTCGGCGAGAACGCGGCCATAGGGATCGATCACCGCGGAAATGCCGGTGTTGGCGGCACGGGCCAGGGGCAGACCCTGCTCGACGGCCCTGACTTGCGCCTGGTGGAAGTGCTGGTAGGGGCCGGCGCTCGATCCGAACCACGCGTCATTGGTAATGTTGAGGAGCCACCCGGGCCGCTGCGCCTTGTCGGTGACGTCGTCGGGGAAGATGATCTCGTAACAGATGAGCGGGCTCGCCGCCGGCGCGTCCGGTATCGGCAAGAGGCGCGGACCGGTGCCCTCGCTGAAGCCACCGCGCACGCCGGTGAGCTGCATGAAGCCGAGGCTCTCGAGAAAATCTTGAAACGGCAGATACTCGCCGAACGGCACGAGATGGATCTTGTCGTAGCTGTCGAGAACCTCGCCCTCGGTGTCGATCACGAGCAGGCTGTTGAAGATCCTTTGCCCGTTGCGCCGGCCCGCCGCGTCCCGGGTCTCGACGAGACGGGCGCCGCCCACGAGAAGCGAGCTGTGCTCGGGCAGCGCGTCGCCGATCAGCTGAAGCGCCTCGGGGGAATCCGCCAGGAGAAACGGGACCGCCGTCTCCGGCCAGATGACGATGTCGATGGCGTCGATCCCGGGCGCGTCGGTGAGCTCGAGATAGTCGTTGAAGATCTCGGCGCTGTTCTCGGGCCGCCATTTGCTGGCCTGGTCGATATTGGCCTGGACGATGCGCAGCCGGACACCCGTCTCCGCGCCCGTGGCCGCGCCAAGGCGCCGGTCGCCCCACAGATAGGCAAGGCCGAGCGCCACGAGGAGAATGACCGCCATTGTTGCCGCGCCCTTGCTGGGGCGCGGGGCGGCGCTCCAGATCGCCGCCGGTGCGGCGAACAGCGCCACCGCCACGAGGCTCAGCGCGTACACGCCAATGAGGGATGCGATCTGCATCAGGGGGCCCTCGGGGAGCAACCCATAGCCGATCAGATTCCACGGAAGCCCCGTCAGCACATGGCCGCGGGCATACTCCGCGAGCCCAAATGCGATGGCGAGGGCGAACACGCGGCCCGCACCCGGCCGCCACATCGCCATGGCGAGAGCGGCAGCGGCGGCGAAGAACAGGGCCATGCCGGCCGGCAGCGCGGTCATCACAAACGGGATCAGCCAGCCATGCCGCCAAGGCTCGACGAGAAAGGCCTCGGCCATCCAGTAGAACCCGGCGAGGAAATAGCCGAACCCGAACCAGAAGCCGGTGAGGGCGGCGCATTTGACCCGCCCGCCGAGATTTGGGCTTGTCGCATGGCAGCCGTCGAGCAGCCAGACGAGCCCGCCAAAGGTGACGAACAGCACGGGCCAAGCATGCACCGGCGCAAAGGCGAGCACGGAAAGCGCGCCGAGCAGGATCGCCAAGCCGGCCCGCTTGGCGCCCTGCAAGCGGCCGACGAAGGCTGCTGCTTGGGCGAGAGCTGACACTAGGTCGCGCTCTGCCCCGCCTTAGGGTCGGATTTGGCAGTGCCCGGCGCTTGCGGCAGATGGATACGGAGCTTCTTGATCCGCCGGGGATCGGCGTCCAGCACTTCGAACTCGATGCCGCTCGGATGCTTCACCAGCTCGCCACGCGCCGGGATGCGGCCCATGATCGAGAACACCACGCCGCCGATCGTGTCGATGTCCTCGTCCTGCTCTTCGGTGACGAGCTCGATCCCGAGATGTTGCTCGAGATCCTCCACCGGCGTGCGGGCATCGGCGATCAGTCCGAGCCGTTGGTCGACGTGGATCATCGGCTCATCCTCCACGTCGTGCTCGTCGGCGATCTCGCCCACGACCTCCTCGACCAGATCCTCGATCGAGACGAGGCCGTCAGTGCCGCCATACTCGTCGACCACCAGTGCCAAATGGAGCTGCGAGGTCTGCATCTTGAGCAGAAGATCGAGCACCGACATGGACCCCGGCACGTAGATCAGCTCGCGCGCGATATGGATCGAGGCGACGCTGCGTTTGAGATTGACCTTGGCGAGATCGAGTCCGTCGTCGCTGTCCGCCTCCTCGGTGATCCACGACATGAGATCGCGGATGTGAATCATGCCGAGCGGATCGTCCAGCGTCGCGCGATAGACCGGCAGGCGCGAATGCTCCGCCTTGCGGAACACCCACATCAAGTTCTCGAGCGAGACGCTCTCATCGACCGCGATGATGTCGGCGCGCGGCACCATGACGTCCTCGACCGTCAGTTTGCCGAAGCGCAGGATCCGCAGCAGCATGCTCCGCTCCTGCGCGCTCAGCGTGTCGCTCTTGCTGCGGGCGAGCGCATCCTCGATCAGCTCGCGTAAGTCAGGCTCCTCGCCGAGACCAAGCTTCTGCAGCAGGCGCTCGAACCAGGTTGCATCCTCGTCGGAGCGCCGCGCCTGATCGGCCTCGTGCTCGTGATCGGCTAGGGGGCCGTCGCTCATGGTGATGCCTCCGCCAGGCCGGCCTCTCCCTCGTCGCGATATGGATCGGCGATCCCCAGGGACGCGAGGCCGCGCCGTTCCAGGTCTTCCATCCGCTCCGCCTCGTCGTCTTGCATATGATCGAGGCCGAGCAGATGCAGCACGCCGTGAACCACCAGGTGAGAGACGTGGTCGGCAAACGCGAGGTTGCCGTCCTCCGCCTCCTTCACCGCGGTCTCATAGGCGATCACGACATCGCCGAGCGGCCCCGGCTCTCCCGGCGCATCGCCCGCCGGAAAGGACAGCACGTTGGTCGGCGCGTCCTTGCCCCGCCATTGGCGATTGAGGCTCCGCATCTCCGCGTCGTCCGTCAGCACGATGGTCAGTTCGTAGGACGCCGGCGTCCGGGGTATCGCCTCGGCGAAGGCTGCGTGCGCGGCAAGCTCCACCATGGCGTCGCTGACCGCAGCGTCCGCCCAGGCGCCGCCATGGTGGACGATCTCGACCGCAAGCGCCGCCGGTTGGGTAGGCTCAGCGATGCTGCGACTAGGGCCGTCTTCGGTCATGTTGCGCCCGCCGTCTTGGGCGACGGCCTCGTAGGCCTCGACGATCCGGCCCACCAGCTCGCGGCGCACCACGTCGGCCTTGGTGAAGGCGATATGGCCGATCTCGTCGATGCCGCGCAGGATTTCGATCGCCTCGGTCAAACCGGAATCCTTGCCCGGCGGCAGGTCCACCTGCGTCGGATCGCCGGTCACGATCATCTTGCTGTTCTCGCCGAGCCGCGTCAGGAACATTTTGAGCTGAACCGCCGTGCAGTTTTGCGCTTCATCGAGAATGACAATGGCATGGGACAGGGTGCGGCCGCGCATGAAGGCCAGTGGTGCGATCTCGATGACACCGGCGGTCAGCTCGCGCTCCACCCGTTCCGGCGCGAGCACGTCGTAGAGCGCATCGTAAAGCGGGCGCAAATAGGGATCGACCTTTTCGCGCATGTCGCCGGGCAGGAAGCCGAGCCGTTCTCCCGCCTCGACCGCAGGGCGCGACAGGATGATCCGGTCGCAGCGTCCCGCCTCGAGGCAGGCCGCGGCGAAGGCGACCGCGAGATAGGTCTTGCCGGTGCCGGCGGGGCCGGTCGCGAACACCAGATCGTTGTTCTGAAGCGAGGCGAGATAGTCGCTCTGCATCGGCGTACGCGCCGTGACGAGCCGCTTGCGCGTGCGGATTTGCTGCGCGGTGGGCGGGGCTTCGCCCGGCTCGCCGCCGTCTGTCGGGCGCGGCCACGCGGGCATGGCGGATGGCGCCTGCCACGTCGCCGACGCCGATCGTCTCGCCTTGCGCCAGACGATTATAAAGTTGCTCGAGGACGGATTGGGCCGCCGCGCAGGCGTCTTCGGGGCCACGCAGGGATACGGCGTTGCCGTTGACCACGGCCTCGACGCCGAGGCGATCCTCGAGGACGGCAAGATTTGCGTCATAGTCGCCGAGGAGGTCACGCACGAGCCGGACGTCGTCGAAATAGACGACGGTGGGCTCTCCGCCCCCGTTGCCTGGCGCCGTTTCGGGGCGCTTCGCTGCTGCTCCACGCCCACGGGCCAAGGATGTTTTCCGCACGCTGGCCTTGCTCGTCACAGGGCCGCCTGAACCGGCTCGCGCCATTCAAATCCCGAGTCTATGACACCGGTAAGACTGTTCGGCCCGGCGGCCGAGATGTCAACCTCGGCGATGTGACCGATCAGCACTTCAGGGCCTTCGACGTGCACAGCCTGTAGATAAGGTGAACGCCCGCTGATCTGCCCCGGCTTCCGCCCTTTGCCCTCGAACAGCACCGGCAGCCTGCGGCCCACCGTCTGCCGGTCGAAGCTTCGGCGGCTCTCCTCAAGTCAGCGCCTGCAATGCGGCCAGACGCTCCTTCTTGGCCGCCTCGGCCACTTGGTCCTCGAGCTTGGCCGCCGGGCGTGCCGGGCCGCGCGCTGTACTTGAAGGAGTAGGCCTGGGCGAAGCGGACCCGGTCCGCCAAGGCCAATGTGTCCTCGAAATCCTTATCGGTCTCGCCGGGAAAGCCCACGATGATGTCGGTGGAGAGCGCGATGTCGGGGCGCGCATGCCGGATCTTGGCGATCAACGCCTCATAGTCTTCCGCCGTGTGCTTGCGGTTCATGGCCGCGAGGATGCGGTCCGATCCCGATTGAAACGGCAGATGCAAGTAGGGCATCAGCTTCTTCTCTTCGCCGAACAGCGCGATCAGTTCTTCGTCCATGTCGTGGGGATGGCTGGTGGTGAAGCGCAGGCGCTCGACGGAGGGAATCTCCGCCAGCCGCCGCAACAGGCTGCGCCAGCGACCAGGCGGCGCCGTCCGGGCCGTCCCCGTGATAGGCGTTGACGTTCTGCCCGAGCAGGGTGACCTCGCGCACGCCGCGCGCGGCGAGCCGCTCCACCTCGGCGACGATCTCGCCGGGCGTGCGCGAATACTCCGCGCCGCGCGTGTAAGGCACCACGCAGAAGGTGCAGAATTTGTCGCAACCCTCCTGCACGGTAACGAAGGCCGAGACTTGCCGCTTGCCTGTCGTTCGCGCTGGCAGTTCGGCGAATTTGTCTTCCGCCGGAAACTCCGTCTCGACCGAACGCTTGCCGCTCGATGCGGCCTCGGCGACGAGCTGGCCCAAGCGATGGTAGCTCTGCGGGCCGACGATGATGTCGACCACGGGCGCGCGGGCGATGATCTCCAGGCCCTCGGCCTGGGCGACGCAGCCGGCCACGGCGATCATGGTGTCTTGGCCTCGGGCTTTGCGCGCTTCCTTGGCCTTCCGCACCCGGCCAAGCTCCGAATAGACCTTCTCGGCCGCCTTCTCGCGGATATGGCAGGTATTGAGAATGACGAGATCGGCGTCCGCCATCTGCTCGGTGAGCTGAAAACCGGCAGGCTGAAGCGCCTCGGCCATGCGCTCGGAATCATACGCATTCATCTGGCAGCCGAAGGTCTTGATATGCAGCTTCTTGGGCGACGGCGTGTCGGAGCTTTGCACCATACTTCGTTGTTGGCTCCCGCTCCGGCTCCCGTCAAGGGGAAAGCCAGCCTGGGGAGACTTCCCAACACGTGCCGGTCTGGTAAAGTAGAGACGCCCCAAGACCCTGAAGACGTCGCAGTCGTCGAGCCTTGGGGCGGTTAATCAGACCGGGCGCCTGGCTAGAATCCGGGCGTCCGCGTCTTGTTCATCATGGCCATGCTTACGAGTTGCACTGGCTCATGCCGTGCAAGGCCGACTGCGCCGCCGCCTTCGACGGGTAGCCCTGCGAACCGAGCATCGTCCAGGTCGTCCCGCTGGGCTTCTTGGCCACGATCTCGCACTTATGGTTGCTGCTGTTCTGCGCCACGTAGAACTCGCTGGCGGCGAACGCCGGGGTTGCCATCCCGGCAACGAGCAGGCCTGCAATCAGATACTTTTTCATGAGACACTCCTTCGTTGCTTAGGCCTTGAAGGTCATCTTCAAGGCATGGGACATAACTCCCAGAGCCCGGCGGAGTAGCGGCACGGTTCAGCATGATGATGTCGCAGGGGGTGTCGCACCATCGACCCTGGCCGGATAAGCCTTAGCCAACCCTATGACGGAGATTGCAAAGTAGGCGCGGCTTGAACGTTTCTAATGCGCCGCAATTGCCCGCGTCACCGCGCCGCGGGCAAGGGTCAGCCTGCCAGCATCTTGGCAACCAGCTTCGGCGGTTTCCCGGGCGGGGCGATCTGTTCGAAAGTACACTGTGTCGGCGCCTTGTCGGGCCGGAAGCGGATCATCTTGGTGCCGTGCCGGAAGCGGCCGTCGGTCACCTGATCGTAGCGCACCTCAACCACCATCTTCGGCTCCAGCGGCTGCCATTCGCTCGAGCGCTCCGTCGACCAGCGGCTTGGACCGCCGGGCGCCTTGCCGCTGAAGCCGGGCGGCGCGATCATGGTCTTCAAGAGCTTGGTCAGCGCCGGGCGCTCGATATCGGTGATGGTCGAGGTAAAGCCTACATGGTCGAGCTCGCCGTCCTCGTTATAGAGGCCGAGCAGCAGCGAGCCGACTTCATCGCTCTTGGCGGCATAGCGGAAGCCGCCCGACGACGCAATCGGCGCTGCGTAGATGCTTCACCTTGAGCATGGCCCGCGCGCCCGGCAGATAGGCCCCGTCGAGCGGTTTGGCGACCACGCCATCAAGCGCCCCGCTGGCCCGGGCAAGCCAGTCGTCCGCCTCGCCGCGGTCGAGCGTGTAAGGCGACAGCTTCAGGTTCTGATGGTCGCCCACCGACTTATAGAAGGCTTCGAGCGCCGTACGCCGCTTGGACAAGGGCTGTTCGATCAGGCTCTTATTCTTCGGATCGACCAGCATGTCGAACAGGATGAGAATGGCCGGCGTCTCGGCCGCCAGCTTCTTCACGCGGCTTGCGGCGGGATGGATGCGCTGTTGCAGGGTATCGAAGGACAGCGTGTCGCCGCTTGGAATTGCCAGTTCGCCGTCGAGCACGAAGCATTTCGGCTTCAGCGCCTTCAAGAAGGCGACCACCTCCGGGAAATAACGGGCGAGCGGTTTACCCGACTTCGCCCTGAGGTCGACCTCGTCGCCGGCGCGGAACGCCAGGCAGCGGAAGCCGTCCCATTTGGGCTCGATATTGCCAGCCGGGCTCTTCAGGCAGCTCGGTGACGAGCTTGGCCTCCATCGGTTCGAGGTCCAGGGGTACGGCCAAGTCCGCAAGCGTGGTGGGCACTGCCATGGGGGGTGCTTACAGGGGATGGGGGCCGTGGCCAAGCGGGAACGCCCCGGCGTGCGAAGCGTTTCTGGCCTTAGATTGCAAGAACCGGAGGTCCACCATGCCAGCCAAATCGGGTGCCCAGCAGAAAGCCGCCGGCGCGGCGCTGTCCGCCAAACGCGGCGACACGCCCGTGAGCAAGCTCAAGGGCGCATCCAAGTCCATGTACAAATCCATGAGCGAGAAGGAACTCGACGACATGGCGTCCACCAAGCGCAAAGGGAAGCCGGAGCACGCCGCGAAGAAATCGAGCTCCTAGCTATTGCAGCCGGACCACGACGCTATCGACCGTGCCGGCAGCGTCCATGACCGTGAGCCGCACGAAGCCCGGTCCGTCGGGCTCGAAGAATATTGTGCGCGGCGCGTTGGTGGTCTGAAACGGCAGCCCATTGATAAGCACGTTGAGCGGCGGCGTGCCGCCTGTGATCTTGATGGCGATGGGGTCGAGCGCCGTGCCGTCCGAGGCGAGCGCCAGGCTCGCCCCTTGCGGCGGGAACGCGATATGCACCTTTGGCGCCGCCGTGCCGGCGATGCCGCGCGCGCCAAACCGCTTGAGCGGTGGCGGCAGCTTGGCCGTGCTTGCGACGACAATCCCCTTGGGCGCCGGCAGCAGGGCTTTTAGGGGGCGCCCGAGCCGGGCAAAGGCGTCGAATAGGATCGGCGCCGCGGCGGTCCGCCCCACGAGCCCGGTGACCGGCGCGCCGTCCGGCCGCCCGACCCAGACCCCGATCGTATGCGCGCCGTCGAAACCGACCGCCCAGGCATCGCGATAGCCGTAGCTCGTGCCGGTCTTGAAGGCGATACGCCCGCCCAGCGCGTTCTCGGGCGGCGGCGCACCGCGCAGCACATCGCCCACATACCAGGCGGCCACCGGCTCCAAAAGACGTTTGGTCGGGCGCCGGCGGGGTGCCGAGACGCTCGTGCAGCGGCAACACATTGCCCTGTCGCGCCAGTCCGGAATAAAGCGCCGTAAGATCGATCAACCGCACGCCGATGCCGCCGAGGCCGAGCGCCAGCCCGGCCGTTTCGTGCTTCGGCAATACGAGGGACGCGCCCGCTTCGGAGAGCCGGGCCAGCAGCCGGCTCGGCCCCACCGCGTCGAGTACGGCGACGGCGGGCACGTTGAGCGACAATTGCAGGGCACGGCGTACGGTGACCGTGCCCTGGAAGGTCAGGTCGAAATTCTCCGGCGCATAGTCGCCATAGCGGATCGGCCGGTCCTCGATCAGCGTTTCGGGATGGACCAGCCCATCCTCGAAGCCGAGCCCATAGATAAAGGGCTTGAGCGCCGACCCGGGCGAGCGGATCGCGCGCGTCAGATCCACCTGGCCGGCGCGGCTCGCGTCGAAATAATCGGGCGAGGCGACCCGCGCCAGAATCTCGCCGGTGTCGTTGTCCACCACCACGATGGCCGCCGACATGGCTGCGCCCAGCGCCGTGGACCGCTCGCGCGCCAATCTCTCCAGCCGCCGCTGCAAACTCCCGTCAATGGTGAGGCGGATCGCTTTCTGCCCCCGCAAGGCGGTCATCGCTTCGTCGGCGGCATGCGGGGCGCTGAGCGGCATGGCTTTGCGCGCATTGGGCACGGGCTCGGTCTTGGCCCGGGCGATCTCGGCCGGGCTGAACGCGCCGTCCCTGGCGATGCGGTCGAGGACGCGGTCGCGCGCCGCCCTGGCATTGTCCGCATAGCGGTCGGGACGGCGATATTCCGGCGATTGTGGCAGCGCCACCAGAAGGGCTGCTTCGCCCAGGGTGAGCCGGCGCGGCTCCTTGCCAAAATAGGCGAGCGAGGCAGCGCGGATGCCTTCGAGATTGCCGCCGTAAGGCGCGAGCGTCAGGTAGAGGCGCAAGATCTCGTCCTTGCTCAGCGCCCATTCGAGCTGCAGCGCGCGGATGGTTTGCCGGAGTTTGGCGGAGACCGAGCGCTCCCGCCGTGGCTCGAGCAAGCGCGCCACCTGCATGGTGAGCGTCGAGCCGCCCGACACGATGTGGCCCTGGCTCGCAAGCTGGTAAGCGGCGCGCATCATGGCCAGCGGGTCGACGCCGTGATGGGAGAAGAATCGCTTGTCCTCATAGGCGAGCAGCGCCTCGAGGAAGCGCGGGTCTACGTCGTCCCGCGTGGCGGGCAGCCGCCAGCGGCCTTCGTCCGTGAGATAGGCACGCAGCAATCGGCCGTTGCGGTCGAGCACCGTGGTGGAAACTTCGAGATCCTGCCCGCGCGGCACCGGCCCGTAGGACTGGACCAGGCCGACAGCGGCACCGGCGGCGGCGGCGGCGATCCACACCGCGCCGACGGCAGCATAAGCGGTCCGGCGCCCGAGCGTGCTCATTTCGGCGGGATCACCCTGACAGTGCCGGTGTCGGTGCGGCCGAAGCGGTCGGGGCGGTACATGTCCTCCACCACGGCTTGCGGCAACACGTAGCTGCCGGGCGACACGGCGCGCACCACGTAAGCCACGGTGTAGAGCGGCTTGCTGTCGGCCCGGCGCTCGAACGCCGCCACGAAGCGATTGTCGCGGAACGCCGTATGCACCGGGTCCGCCGCGTGCGTGATCCAGCTGAGCCCGCCAGTATCGGCCGACGACACGAGCTCGGGATTGTCGATCTCGAAGCCCGCCGGCACGTAGTCGGTGAGCGCCACGCGGGCGAATTGCGGCTGCGGTTCGGTGACCGTCAGCAGCACCACGATGCGCTGATTCTGCGTCGCCGTGGTGATGTCGATCTCTTCGCCGTCGAGCGTGTGGTACGTGCGTTCGAGCTTGAAGCCGTGGTCGGTGGCCGGCTCCGGCGTGGTCGGCGCGCCGCTTACCGAGATCACCGCGTCGAGCGTGCTGTCGCCGGCATTGGTCACGGTCAGCGGATTGATGGCGAGATCCTCCTCGCTCAGCGTGCGGTAAAGCGGCCCGTCCTGACCGCCTTCCCCCGCCGCTGCCTTCCTCGACGGCGAGGCTGACATCTTGTTTTCCGAGCGCGCGGGCGGCAAGCACGAGCCAGGCATCTTCTTGCGTGGACGTGTAGGTCACGCGGTCGCGTGCCTTGTCGATCTGCTTGGTGGCGCTCGTCAGGATCACCTTCGGCGCATCGCCTTCGGCGGCGAGCGTCACCACCGCGGCGGCGTCGCGCAAGCGCGAGCCGAAATCGGCGCGGCCGATCAGCGGATCGGTGTCTTCGGGCAGCGCCCCGGCGGCGGCACGGAATGCCGTCTCGGCCCGAACCTTGTCACCCAGCATGGCGAGCGCCGCGCCGATCTCGGCCTGGGCGGTCGGCGTGCCCAGCGCGGCGAGCTTGACGTCGGCGATGTAGCGAAGGTCGCCGACCGGCGCCATGCCGTTCCGCGCCAGCACATAGAGCGAGTAGGACAGCGCCAGCCCACCGTCGGTGGAGACGTCGGGTGCCGTGCTCACATAGTTCCGCAAGCGGTTGAGCGCGAGCTTGAAGCGGTCGTCGGGCACGTCGAAGCCGCGGGCGCGGGCGCGGGTCAGAAAGTCGGTGACATAGCTGTCGAGCCATGGGTCGTCGCCGCCCGGCGACCACAGGCCGAACGCGCCTTCATAGCCTTGGCGCGCCAGCACGATCTCGATGCCCTTGGTAATGCGCTCATCGATATTGCTGTCGACGGCGAGTTGGGCGTCGAGCGCCATCTCGTTGACATAGAGCAGCGGCAGCGCGCGGCTGACGATCTGCTCGGTGCAGCCGAGCGGATAGCGGTCGAGCGCGGCAAGCAGGCTCGCCACGTCGAGCGCGGCGGACGGCGTGACCGACAGCGCGACACTGCCCGTGCCCGGCACGAGGTTGGCGAACACGTCATTGGTGAGCGTAATGCTCTTGCCCGGCTCGAGTGGCGTTACCGTGCGCCGCGCCAGGATCTGCGTCGCCGGATTCACCGTCAGCGCGTATTGGCGAGAGACCGCGAAGTCGTCCGGGCCGGTGACCGCGACCTCCACGCTACCGTCGCCGACACCGAGCGCGGAGATGGGGAAGGTCACCGCGCCACGCTTCTTGGCGTCGAGCTGGATCGACCGGTCCGCGTCTTTGACGCTGAGCGGCCCTTCGGTCGAGATGGCGATCTCGTATTTGCCGGTGGCGCCTTCCACATTGTCGAGGTCGAGGCGTAGCGTCGAGACGTCGCCGCTCAGCAGGAACCGCGGCAGCGTTGTGGTGACGACCACGGGATCGCGCACCACCACGTCGCCGGAGCTGTGCCCGACCTTGTCATCGCTCCAGGCCACGGCCATGACGCGCACCGTCCCGGTAAAGGCGGGAATGGCGAACTCGACCTCGGCCGTGCCGTCGGGGCCCACAGTGACGATGCCGGAATAGAGCGCCAGCGGCGGCTGGGTCGGCGGGCTGCCCTGCAGCACACCGGCGCCACTGTCGCCGCCGGTGCGGATCTGGCCGCGTGTGCCTTGCATGCCGTCGATCAATTGGCCGTAGAGGTCGCGCACCTCGGAGGAGAGCTTGCGCTGGCCGAGATAGTAGTCGTCCGGCGCCGGCGGCTCGTAGCCGGTGAGGTTGAGAATGCCCACATCGACCGCGGACACCACGATGCGGGCCTGCGCGCCAGGCGCTAGGCCGGCGAGCTTGACCGGCACGCGCAGCGTCGTCTCGGGCCGGATCAGCTCCGGCAGATCGAGGTCGACGCCGATCGTGTGTTCGGCCTTGTCGACGCTGAACCATTGCACGCCGATGGCGCGGCCCGGCATGCGTTTTTCGGCCACGTCGAGCGGCCGCCGCAATGTGGCCAGCACATAGGCGCCGGTGCCCCAGTCCTTGCCCACAGTAATCGGTAGTTTGACGAGGCCCGCTTCGACATCCGTGGTGGTCGTGGTGAGCAGGCGGTCGCCGATCACCGACAGCGTGACCTTGCCCGCCGTGCGCGCCGTCACGGCTACGGTCATGGTGTCGCCGGACACATAGCCGGACTTGTCGAGGGCGATCTCCAGCAGGTCCGGCGTGTCGGCGGAGGCTTCCGCATACCAGCCGGAATCGAAGCCGTAAGTGGTGAGCGGGCCTTGCAGGTTCTCCACTTCGAGCCGGTAGCGGCCCCAGGTCACCGGCACCTCGATATGACCCGGCTGATCGGGCGTCACACCGATGGTGCCGTCGGCCACGCGGCGCGTGATCTTGATGGGCTCGTACTGCCACTGGCCGTATTGGCGGTACCACTGATATTTCGACTCGATGCGCAGCAACTGCCATTTGAGGCCGGATGACCGCGATTTTCTGGCCGTCGGGTGCGGCCATAATCACGTCGAAGCGGGCCGTGTCCTGATCGCCGAGCGACGCGCCCTTGAACAGCGGCTTCACCCCGATCATCGGCCCGGTGGGCACGATCGGCAGCGTGAGCTTATGCTCGACCGCGCGGCCGCCGGGTTCGGCCAACCGCACCACGACATTGGCCTCGAGCGGCTTGGTCGAGGCCGGCACTTTGTCGAGCGCTACCTGGAAGGTCGCCTTGCCGTCGGCATCGGTGTCGGGCAGGTCGGCGAGCGGCAGGCTCTCGACGCTGAACTGATCCTGTGCGTCCCCATCGTCGAGGCCGAACACATAGCCCGGGAAGCCGGGCCGTTCGGCCGCCTTGGTGATGTTCACCTCGCCGTCGACGGCGAGACCGGAGGCGGGCGCGCCATAGAGGAAGCGGCCGTCGAGCGCGATCTCGGCGGGACTGGCGGGGGATAGGCTCTTCGCCTCGGTGCTGAGGTCGAACTCGAGCCTTTCCGGCACATAGTCCTCGACGAGAAACGTCGTTGTGCCGATCTCAGCCTGCTTCGGGTCGGAATAGACCGCGACCCGCCACGTGCCGGTCGGCGCCGAGGCGATGAGCGGCACGTTGAGAGCGCGGCCGCCAAGTCCCTCGTCGGGCACCACAACGCGGCGGTATTCGATGCCGTCGGGCCGCTCCATCACCAGCGTCAGGTTCACGCCGGGCACGGCCACGCCTTCGGCATTCCGCAGCAGCGTGGTGACATGCACGGTCTCGCCGGTGCGGTAGACGCCACGCTCGGTGAACACATAGGCGTCGAGTCCAGTCGGTGGCTCGCGTCCGGCGACGCCGCGATCGGTGAGATCGAAGGCCGATTGTGTGAGATTGAGAAAGGCATAGTCGCCGCCCGTCCCCGAGGCGATGAGCAGCGCCGGCGCGAGCCCGCCTTCGCCGCGCGCCAAGCCGGGCGCAAACGTCACCGCGCCACCAGCGTCAGTGGTCTCGGTGGCCAGCACCTCGTTGTTGCGGGCGACCAGCCGGAGCTCGACGCCTGCAAGCGGCGCGGTTGTCGCGAGCGAGTTGACGAAGGCGTGGATGCCGTCGGTCCCCGAATAGGCCGTGAGGCCGTAATCCGACACGATGAACCACTGGGTGGTCCGCTCGCCGTATTCATCGCCGGGCACGCCGGCCGGCTGGGCGGCGAGGATGTAGACGCCCGGCGCCATCTCCGGCACCGCCTCGGTGATCGGGAAGGCGGTGGTGATCTCGGCGTTGAGCTCTTTTTCGACCTTGAGCTCGCCGGTCCAAACCTTTTCGCCCTTCTGGTTGGCGATGTCGTTGAGGCTGTATTGGTAGAGATTGCTCTCGAAATCGTAGCCGAGCACGTTGTCGATCAGGCTGCGGTCGCCGATCCGGTAGATGGTCACGTCGACCGCGTCCGTATTCACCGAAACGAGCGGGATGCCCTGCTGACCGGTACTCGGAAGCACATAGGCTTTGCCCGCGAGCCGCACCGATGGGGTCCGGTCGCGCACATAGAGGGTGAACTCGGCATCCTTGAGCAGGGTCTCGTCCACTGCCGAGGGCAGGCCTTGGCGCAGCGTGACGGCATAGGTCTCGCCGTGTTTCAGCCCTTCCACGCAAAGCTGCTGATCGTCGGCGGAGAGCGCTGGCTTGTCGTCGCCGACAACCGACACGAAGGGCGAGAAGTCGGCGCGTTTCAGCAGCGGCTCGGAAAATTGGAAGCAGGCGCGTGGGCTTGCCGCGTCGGAGTCCACGGTGAAATTGGAGACGCGAAAGCCGTATTTCTCGCGCAGTTGGTCGTAGGTCGCCTGCCGGCCCGAATTGGCTTCGAGCTTGAGCGCCAGGTTGAGGGCGTTCAGTGCCGGGCGCCAATCGCCTTGCTTGCCGTACGCCGTGGCGAGCGTCGTCAGGGCGGCGGCTTCGGACTCCGGCGTGGTCGCTCGCTGATAGGCGATATAGGCGGCGGTCCGCGCATTGCTGAAGCGGACGCTGCCGTCGTCCTTCTCATCCGCCGGGATGGCGAGCCACAGATCGGCCAGCCGCCGCCAAGCGAGGGCGTCGTCGGGCGACACGGTGACGATCTGCCCATAGGTAAAGGCGGCGCTTTCCAGGTCCTGCCGCCGCAACTGAACGGCCGCCTGCTCTTTCAGCTTGAGGACCGGCAGTTCGACGGTGCCGGACTCATTCTCGAGGTCGGCCTCGAGCGTGATCGCCGCGTCGGCGAGGGCGTCGTCTTGAAAGACTTTATCGGCGGCTTGGGTTGGGGCGGAGACGAAAACGAACAGCGCGGCAATGAGGCCTGCGCGGAACCACGTGACCATAGATGTCCTCCAAGGCGCCCAGCCTTCGGCAGCAGGCGGGCGATGGCGCCCAATCTATCGGAGGCGTGTGACGGAAACCAGAGGCACCGTTTGCGGTGCCGGCGGAATCAGGAAAAGTCGGGGAAACGCCCCTTGCGCGCCTGCGGCGATCATCTCTAAGCGCCTGCGGCGATTTCCTGGGCGATCTTCGCCATCTCGCCGCGCAGCCATTGGTGGCACTCGTCCCGGTCGTAGCTGGAATGCCACATGAGTCTGAGCGGAAAGGCGATTGGCGGTAGCGGTTGGGCGATGCGCGCCATGCCGAATTGCCTTTGCAGGATGGCGGCGAGCGAGCCAGGCAGCGTGAGCAGGGCGTCGTTGTTCAGCGCCACGAGAATGCCGACCATCGCCGAGGAGACCTGCGCGGTGACGTTGCAGGAATAGCCTTCCGCGGCCAGCGCCCCATCCATGAGACCCTGCGTGGGAAGGCCGTTCACCGCGATATGGTCCGCCACCGCAAAGGCGGACAATTTCGGTTTCCGGGCGGCGAAGGGGTGGCCAGACCGCGCCAGCGTGACCAGCGTGTCGTCGAACAGCTTCGCCACCCGCACGTCGGGGGCAGCAACCGGCGCCCCCTCGATATCGATGACGAAGTGGCAGCGCGCGTTGCGTAGCGCGCCGATGTCCTCGTCCCGGCGGGACGGCGTCCAGCTGACCTTCACGCTCGGCGCCCGCGATTGCAGCCGTTGCCGCAGCGGCTCCACCAGAATCAATTCCCCCGCCTCGCTCGATGCTGCGGCAAACTCGCGCACAGAAAGCGAAGGATCAAAGGGCTTGTTGGGCCGCAGCAGGCTCTCCATACCGGCCAGGATGACGTGAACGGTGGGCGCCAGTTCCAGCGCTTTAGCCGTCGGGACCAGCCGCTGACCGGCGCGCACGAACAGCTCATCGGCGAAAATTTCGCGGAGTTTGGCCAATGCGTGGCTGATGGCCGAGGCGCTGCGCCCCAGCCTTTCGGCCGCGCGGGTGACACTCGCATCCACCAGCAGGGCGTCGAGGGTGACCAGGAGATTGGCGTCGACTTCCTTTAGATGCATTTTGCTCAACTATTCTGATGAAAAGAGTTCATTACGTGCATGTTAGGCCTTGGACTAGTGTTTTGACAAGACGTTCGGCTGCCCAGCCCGAATGTCTGGAGCGTTTCTGGCCCGAGCCTTGACGCTTCCTCATCTCAGCCTTGCGGCGGCCCGAAGGTCGTAGGCCCAAGGGCCGCCGCATTCTTTCGCTTTCGGGCGGTCTTGCCGGTGAGAACCGGGAAAGGGCCTTGCTAAGGGCCGAACCACGACAAAGGGATGCAGATGTTTCGAGGACCGTTGACTGCCTTGCCCGCCGCCGTCCTGGCGCTTGGCATTTGTTTCTCGCCCGCCGCGGCCGAAACGCCGAAGGACGTGCTGAAGATCTATGCGGACATCGCGCAGGCTGGGTATGAGGACTCCCGCGACACCGCCCATACGCTCAAACTCGCTGTGGACGCGCTGATCGCCGAGCCGACCGAGGCAAATCTACGCGCCGCTCGTGCCGCCTGGATCGCCGCGCGCCCGTCCTACATGCAGACCGAGGCCTTCCGTTTCGGCAACGCCATCATCGATGACTGGGAGGGCAAGGTGAATTCCTGGCCGCTCGACGAGGGCCTGATCGATTATGTCGCCGCGGCCTATGGCAGTGACTCGCCCGAGAACGAGCTCTACGTCGCCAATGTCATCAAGAATGTCTCGCTCGTCATCGGCGGCAAGAAGCTCGACACCGCGAAGTTCACCAAGGAGCTGCTCGCCGATGGCCTGCAAGAGGCCGGCGGCGTGGAGGCCAATGTCGCCACCGGCTATCACGCCGTGGAGTTCCTGCTTTGGGGCCAAGACCTGAACGGCACCGGACCTGGCGCCGGCATGCGCCCGGCCACCGATTTTGATCCCAAGAATTGCACCAACGGCAACTGCGACCGGCGAGCCCAATATCTCAGCACGGTCACCGATCTGCTCATAGACGATCTCACCTGGATGGCCGATCAGTGGGCCCCCGGCGGCGAGGCGCGCAAGGTCATCGCCGACGGCAGTGATGAGGAAGGCTTGACCGCCATCATGACCGGGCTCGGCAGCCTGTCCTATGGCGAGCTTGCCGGCGAGCGCATCAAGCTCGGCCTCATGATCCACGATCCCGAGGAGGAGCATGATTGCTTCTCCGACAACACCCACGCCTCGCACTTCTTCGACGGGCTCGGCATCCGCAACGTTTATCTCGGCCGCTATCGCCGGGCTGATGGGTCGGTTGTCGGCGGTCCGAGCGTGTCCGATCTCGTCAAGGCCAAGGCGCCCGAGGTCGACGCCGAGATGCGTGCCAAGCTCGACGCCACCATGGACGCCATGAACGTCATGTATCTCCGCGCGCTGACCACCGAGTCCTACGACCAGATGATCGGCGAGGGCAACGACGAGGGCAACCAGGTCGTTCAGAACGTAGTCGATGCCCTGCTTGCCCAGACCAAGGCGATCGAGCGGGCCGTCGCCGCCCTCGATCTCAAATCCATCGAGTTTGAAGGCTCCGACAGCCTCGACTCGCCCGGCAACGTGGCAGGGCAGTAAGGAAAATCCCCGTTGACTCGGGGTCTAAGCTGCCGGATGTTATAATATAACAATTTGCAACCAGTCTGGGCAGAGCAAGAAAAGCCTTGGGGGGCTGATAAAATGAAGAACACCACAATCGCGACCCGCGACCGAACACAACGAATACTCTGCACCACGCGTCCAGCGATCCGGCTCGCCTGCGGCGTCGCCGCGAAATTGGCCAAGGCGGCCGGCTTGGCTTCGGTGTGCGTCCTCGCGCTCATGAGCTTGACCACCCTGGCGCATGCGGCCAATTGCGATCTTTCCGAAGCGGATATTGTCCATGGCGCCGGACCGGGTATTCCGGAGGGTGCGGCCTTCGCCCTCGATCCAGGCGGGGTACGCCGTGAGCTTCGCAAGCATGGCGTGGAGGTCGGCGGCGCCTATTACGGCGAAGCCTTCTACGACTGGGGCGGCATCAAGGACGGCGGCGCCTATGACGGCGTGCTCGAGCTCTATTTGAACGCCGACATGCAGAAGCTCGGACTCTGGCAGGGTCTCTGCTTCCATACTGACGGCTACCAGATCCACGGGCGGTCGATCACCGGTGAGAATGTCGGCGGCCTGATGCCCGTGTCCAGCCTCGAGGCCGAGCCGTCCACGCGCCTGTTCGAGTTGTGGCTCGAGCAGCACATGTTCAACGACACCGTGGCGGTGAAGATTGGCCAGCTCGCCGCCGACGCGGAGTTCTTTTTCGCCGAAGGTGGCGGATATTTCCTCAACGGCACCTGGGGCTGGGCCCCGATCGCTGCGGAGAACAACCCGAACGGTGGACCTGCCTATCCCTTGGCCACGCCCGGTGTTCGTGTCGCCGTGGCGCCGACCGACAAGCTCAGCATGATGGTCGGTCTCTATAATGGCGATCCCGCGCCACAATGTAACAAGGCTGGTGGGAACCCGCAGCGCTGTAACGCTCACGGCACCGACTTCGAGCTCGATGACGACCCGCTGCTCATGGCTGAAGCCGCCTATCACTACGATCTGGCCGGCGGCCGCCTGCCGGGCACCATCAAACTCGGCGGCTGGAACCATTTCGGCACCTTCGAACATCAGCGCGTCGACGTCGGTGGCGAGCTGATCGGGGTCACCGGCAATGCGGGCAAGCCGCTCGACAACGATTGGGCGTTGTATGGCATCGTCGACCAGTTGATCTGGCGCGTGCCGGGCAGCGAGGACCCGCAAGGCGTGGGCATCTTCGCCCGCTTCGCCGGCGCGCCGGAGGACCGCAACCTCGTCGACTTCTACTTCGATGCCGGATTGACCTTCACCGGCATGATCCCCGGACGGCCGAATGATGCGCTGGCCTTCGGTTTTGCCTATACCGGCATCTCCGACGACGCGTCCGCTTTCGACATCAACTCCGGCGAGCCCGTGGCGCGCAACTATGAATCCCTGGTCGAGATCGCGTATACCTTCGAGATCACGGAGGGCTGGCTGCTCCAGCCGGACTTCCAGTATTTCTGGAACCCTGGCGGCGGTGTCGCCGGCGTGGACGACGCAACGGTGTTGGGAGCGCGCACCACCCTCACATTCTGACGAAGAGCGAGTGAAAAGACCGAGTTCAAAGTTCGATCCAGAAACAGAGTTGTCCCAACGAGCGCCGTCGAGGCAGGTTCATCGAGCCTGGCTTGGCGGCGCACTCGGACTCGGGGCCGCTCTGCCGCTGCTTGTCGGCATCCTCGTCACTTACGGCGCGGCCATCGCTGCGAGCGTGGAAAGCCTGCTCGACCCCACCACGGACTTTTCCGGGTTGGAGCCGGGCGAAGATAAGCCGGGCGGCGGGGCCACCTCGCGCGGTTCAACCGACACCGCCAACGCGTTCTCGCTGTCGTCCGGCAATATCGGCTTCCGCCACGAGCTCAACTTCAAGATCGGCAATGCGATCTTCCGCAAGACGTGGGTGTCCGCCCCGTCTTCCACCGACGCGTCCGATGGGCTCGGGCCGCTGTTCAATTCGCGCGGTTGCCAGAATTGTCACTTGAAGGACGGCCGCGGCCATCCGCCGCTTTCCGCCGACGTGCCCGATCAATCGGGCTCCATGCTCATCAGGCTGTCGGTCCCGCCCAGCACGGCGGAGGAGAAGGCGGCGCTCGCGGCCCATAAGCTCGCTTCGATTCCCGATCCCGTCTATGGCGGTCAGCTCCAGG
The DNA here is from genome assembly GCA_963793075.1 of uncultured Alphaproteobacteria bacterium. Classification (GTDB taxonomy): domain Bacteria; phylum Pseudomonadota; class Alphaproteobacteria; order Rhizobiales; family Methyloligellaceae; genus Methyloceanibacter. The sequence goes on along the minus strand of CAWBYO010000004.1, from coordinate 615,773 downwards.
ATTTCGCCATTCAGGGCTTCGAGGCCGAGGGCAAGGCCAACGTCACCTATGAAGAGAAGCCAGTCACCCTGGCCGATGGCGAGACGCTGAGCCTGCGCGCGCCGAGCTACGAGATCGTCGATCTCGGCTATGGCCCCATGCGTCCCGACGTCATGTTGAGCCCGCGCGTCGCCCCGCCGATGATCGGTCTCGGCCTGCTAGAGGCCGTGCCGGAAGAACAGATCCTGGCCCGCGCCGATCCCGATGACGCCGACGGAGACGGCATCTCCGGCAAGCCGAACCATGTGTGGTCGCAGGAACAGGGCAAGGTGATGCTCGGCCGCTTCGGCTGGAAGGCCAACGTGCCGACCATCGTCGATCAATCGGCCAGCGCCTTCTCCGGCGATATCGGCATCTCCACCACGCTGCATCCAAGCGGCGCCGGCGAATGCACCGAGAAACAGGAAAAGTGCATGAACGCGCCGTCGGGCAATTCGCCGAAATATCAGAATGTCGAAATCGGCGATGAGCTGTTCAAGCTCGTGACCTTCTATTCGCAGAATCTCGCCGTGCCGGCGCGGCGCAATCCCGACGATCCCGAGGTGCTGAAGGGCAAGGCGCTGTTCTACGAGATCGGCTGCGCGAGCTGTCATCAGCCGAAATTCATGACGGGCGAGGCGCCCAACCAGCCGCATTTGTCGAACCAACTGATCTATCCCTATACCGACATGCTGCTCCACGACATGGGCGAGGGTCTGGCCGACAATCGTCCCGATGGTGACGCGGGGGGCACGGAATGGCGCACGGCGCCGTTATGGGGCGTCGGCCTCACCGAGACGGTAAGCGGCCACACGCTGTTTCTCCATGATGGCCGCGCCCGCAACCTCACCGAGGCCATTCTCTGGCATGGCGGCGAGGCGAAGCCGGCGCGCGATGCCTTCGCCGCGCTGCCCAAGGTGGACCGCGACCGCCTCCTCGCCTTCGTCAATTCGCTATAGGCCATCAGATGAGATCCTTCTTCCTTGCGGCTGTGCTTGTCTGCACCGGCCTGCAATGCGCCCACGCGGAAACGGATCACGGCGCCATTGCCCGCGCCACGCTCAGCAACGTCATTCGCCCCGGCTATGCCGCGCTCACGGCTGCCACCGGCGGCCTCAAGGACAAAGCGGCGGCGCTTTGTGCCGAGCCGTCGGCCGCGGCCCTTAAGGCAACCAAGGACGCCTTCGCCGCCACGGTCGAGAGCTGGAGCAAGGTCGAGATCTTCCGCTTCGGACCGGTCAACCAGGACCATCGCTACGAGCGCCTGTTCTACTGGCCCGATCCCAAGGGCATCGGCTTGCGTCAGGTGAAGGCTGCGCTCGCCGAGAAGGACGAGACGGTGACGCTGGCGGATACGCTGGTCGACAAGAGCGTGGCGCTTCAAGGGCTGCCGGCGCTCGAATATCTCCTTTATGGCGACGGCGCCGAGACCCTGGCGAGCGGCGATCCGGAGGTCGGCTTCCGCTGCAGCTTTGCCTCGAGCGTCGCCACCAATATCGACCGCATCGCCGGCGCCGTGGCCGAGGAATGGCGCGACGGCGCGGAATACAGCAAGCTCTTCCTCAGCCCGGGTCCGGAAGATCCGCTCTATCGGGCGCCCAAGGACGTCACGCTCGAGCTGTTCAAGGCGTTCACCTCCGGCATCGAGCTCGTGCGCGACCAGAAGCTCGGCAAGCCCCTAGGCACCTCGGCCGCGACGGCGCGGCCACAGCTTGCCGCGTTCTGGCGGAGCGGGCTGACCTTCCCCAACATGGCCGGCAATCTGGAGGGGGTTCGCACGCTCTTCACCGAGGGCGGCTTCGCACGTGTGGTCGCCGAGGAATCCCCCGGTGTCGAGAAGTCGACCCTGTTCGACCTCGGCCACGTCATTGACGTTCTGGATGCCATGGACGTGCCGATCGCCGATGCTGTTCGCGATGACGAAACGCGCAGCAAGCTGGAGGCGTTGCGTGTCGCCTTGAAGAGCGCGCGCGACACGGCCGCCAGTATGATCACGCGTGGCGCGGGCTTGAGCTTCGGGTTCAATGCTCTGGATGGAGACTGATCATGCAGCTAGACCGCCGCACACTCCTTGCAAGCCTTGCCGGCGGCGCCGCTGCCCTGGCTTTGCCTCGGAGCCTCGCCGCCGCCTTCGTGCCCGAATGTTTCGCGGCCGCGCGCATGGACGATAGCGGCGCCTATTCGGCCGCGCTGTTCGATCTTGAGCGCGGCGATTTGCGCGCCGTCGAGCTTCCCGCCCGCGGCCACGACGTGGCGCTCCGCCCCGGGGGCAAGGAATGGGTGGCCTTCGCCCGGCGGCCCGGCCGCTTCGGCGTGGCGGTGCCCGTCGGCAAAGGCGAGCCCGTCTGGTTCGCCTCGAGGCCCGACCGGCATTTCTTCGGCCATGGGGTGTTCTCGGACGACGGCAGGCTGCTCTACACCACGGAGAACGATTACGGCCGCGGCTTCGGCGTCGTCGGCGTGCGGGACGCGGACGCGGGGTATCGTCAGATCGGCGAGCTTCCGGGCTATGGCGTCGGGCCCCACGACCTCGCGCTGCTCTCCGATGGCCGCACCCTCGTCATCGCCAATGGCGGCATCCGCACCCATCCCGACAGCGCGCGGGAAGAGTTGAACATCCCGACGATGCAGCCCTCGCTCGTTTATGTGGATATCGAGACCGGCGATCTCCTGGAGGAGCAGAAGCTGGCCGCCGATCTGCATCAGCTCTCGATCCGGCATCTCGCCGTGGCGCAGGGCGACACGGTCGTGTTCGGCTGCCAGTTCCACGGGCCGGACGAGCAAACCCCGCCGCTGATCGGCTTTCACGCCCGCGGCGAAAAGCCGGTGATCGTGCCGGCGCCGGCCGCCACGCAGGGCGCTCTGCACAATTATATCGGTTCGGTGACGGCCGATGCGGCCGGCGGCATTGTCGCGGCCTCGGCGCCCAAAGGTGGACTCGTCACCTATTGGGATGTCACAGCCAGGCGCTTTCTCGGCACCAGCGAACTCGGCGATGGCTGCGGGCTGGCGCCCACCCATCACAGCGCGAGCTTCCTTCTCACCAGTGGCGACGGCTGGCTGGCGACTGCCGATGCCGACGGCAGCTTGTGGCGTCACCCCTCGCGCTATCACTGGGACAACCACGCCATCCTGGTGCGCTGACGCGCGGGCCATTCCGCCGCACCCCGGCTGACGCCTTGCCGCCCGGTTCGTATTGTCACCTTAATTATCGGGCTTATTCGGCCCTCGTCCCGGGACCCCAATGCACAGCCAACACCCTCATAAGCCGCATCCGCCTGCGCGCACGCCGCAAGCTCCGGCGCCCCCCCACACTATGCTCCGCGCCAGAATGCGTTCTGGGAGGCTCGGCGCCAGGCTGCGCGGCCTCTTTGCCCGCCGTCCGGTGAAGCTCGGCGTGATGATCGCCGGCGGCATCGTCGGCGCCCTGGTGCTGGCCCTCGTCGCCGTCAATCTCATCCTTTCGGCCGACTGGGTGACGGCGCGGGTGGCGGCGCGCATCAAAGAGCAGACCGGACGCGACCTCACGGTCAACGGCTCGACCATGCTGCTGTTCACGCCCGGACCGCATATCGTCATCACCGACGCCACGATCACCGACCCAGCCCCCAGGGTCGGTACCGCCGACCTCTCGGTGGCGAAGCTCACCATCGACCTCAATTTCGCCGAGCTGCTGAGCAGCCAGGTTGATGCCGAGCGCGTGGTCCTGACGCGGCCCGTGCTGACCGTCCGTCTCGGTGACGATGCGCTGCCGTTGCGCTGGGGCAAGAACGAGGAGAAGCCCGACACAGCTGAAAGGAAGATTCGTTTCGCCAAAGCGCAAGCGGCCGGCGGGATGGCTCAAACCGGCGGCGACCCGAAGCAGCGCCGCGACGTTCGCCTCAAGGACGTACGGATCAAGAACGGCACCGTGGTCATCGTCTATGACGATAAGGATTCAGGCAGCAAAAAGCGCGTCGAGCATATCAATGCGCGGCTCAGCCTGCCGACGATTGCCGATCCGCTCACCGGACATGGCCACTTCGAATGGAAGGATCAGAAGGTCGAATTCAGCGTCACGGTGACGACGCCCGCCGACCTCAGGGCGCAGCGTCCGGCGCGCCTATTTGTGGCTGTCGACACGCAGGCGATTGCCGCGCGGTTCGACGGCAGCCTCTCCACCGAGCCGCAACTCTCCGGCCAAGGTAAGCTCTCGGCCAAGGCCAGCTCGATCCCCTCCGTGCTCGCCTGGATGCGCGAGAAGCCGGCCGTGGCGACCGGCATCGGCGACGGCGAGCTGGCGAGCGACGTGTCCTGGACCAAGAGCGAGATCACCTTCAGCAACGCGCGCTTCGCGCTCGAGCATGCCGCCGGACAGGGGCAGGCAGTGGTGGCGCTGAAGAGCCCCAGGCCGCATGTCCGCGCGGCCTTTGCCCTCGATCATCTCGACCTCAACCCCTTCCTTGCCGCACCGGAGAAAAAGAAGAAGACCGCCGCGCCCAAGGACAAGGCGTCCCGGGATAGCGCGCCAAGTAACAGCTTGCCCAGGGACAACGTGCCCAATGACGCCGTAGCGAAGAACAACCCCGCTGGCGCCGACACGCCGCCGCCCGCGGACGCCGGGCCGAAAGATTGGTTCTCCACGCCGCCGCCCAAGCAAATGGAAACCGCCGCCGCGCCGGCGGCACAGGGGACCGCAAACCTGGCGCGAAGTGGCGCGCCGCTCGCCGTGCGGGTCGCGCCGCCCGCCGCCTTCGACGCCGACGTCAATCTCAATATCCGCAAGGCTCGCGTCGGCCATCTCGATATCGGTCCCAGCTCGCTCGGGCTCGCCTTCCGCGACGGCGTGATGAACGCGACGCTCGGCGGCATGGAGCTGTACGAGGGCCGGGCCAGCGGCAAGCTCACGGTCGACGCCTCAAGACCGGTCCCCACCTTCACCGGCGACTTCCGCCTCGACGGCGTCCAGGCCCTGCCGCTGCTCAGCGACGCCGCCCAATTCACCATGCTCGCCGGCCGCACCAAGCTCAACTTGAGCGTCAGCGGCGAGGGCGACGACGCCGAGGCGATCAAAGCATCGCTGCGCGGCCAGGGCAGCGTCGTGGTGAGCGATGGGTCCATCGCCGGAATCGACGTGACTGCTCTCATCAGCGGGCTGGGCGAAGGGGATTTCAATCTGCGCCAAGGGCCCGATGCCAAGACGGCGTTCCAAGCTCTCGGCGGCAGCTTCACCATCGCCGACGGCATCGCCGATACGCGCAACCTGAAAATGGTGAGCCCTCTGCTCAAGGTGACGGCGGAAGGCACCGTCGATCTGCCCGGAAGCAGTCTCGACATCCTGGCGCATCCGGAAATCACGGCCGGGCCAGAGGGCAAGAGCGGCGCCAATGATCTCGCCGGGCTCACGGTGCCGGTGCGCATCGAGGGTCCGCTCGACAGCCCGCGCTTCAAGCCGCAGATCGGTGGCGTCTTCGCCAATCCCGACAGCGCGGCCAAGACCGTCAACAAGATCGGTGAGGTCTTGCAGAAGAAGTTCAAGGGAAAGCCGGTCGGCGAGGCGCTCGGTCGCTTCCTCGGCAATGTGCAGATCGGCGGTGCCGGTGGCGGCAGTCAGGCGCCCAAGCGCGCGCCGCAGGCCTTCGCGCCGTCACAGGCGCCCGATCAGGGCGACGCCGCCGGGGGGATGGACCCCGACCTTGAAGATATCCTGCGCTAGCGCAACACGCTCAAAGACTCAGAAAAATTGTGGCCTCTGCTGACAGTAGCAGTTGTTGCGGCGCGCGCCTCTATTTGGCCGCCTGATGCTTGTCGAGCGCGGCCATGCCCTTGCCGAATCCCGAAAACGCCGTGACCGTCTGCACCGCTTTGCCGTTGAGCGCATAGACGGTGATGGCGCCCTGCTCTGACGCCGCGAGCTCCTTCTTGAGGTCGTCCGGGACGAGAAGCAGTGCCTTGCAGCCCATGGGCAGGCACGTCTGGAACGGCATGCGATAGACCTTCTTGGTATCTGGAGAGAACTCGACGCCGCGCTGCAGCGCGACCCCGGTCGGGCCGTCCACGCGCAACACCAGATTGCCTTGCGGGCCGTAGGTCACGATGATCCGGAACACGAGCTTCTGCGTTTCCTTCTCGACCAGGGGCAATACGAGCGAACAGCGCTCTTTCTCATCCTGGGCTTCCTTGCCGCAGAGCAGCGTCCAGTTGCCGAAGCTGCCGGCGACCTTTGCCGGGGGCGGCTTGCTCGCCGCGTCCGCGGGTGGCGCCCAGTTCGGGGCGGCGGACGGCGCCTTCGTTTGAGCCGCGGCCGGAGGCCCCTTCTTCTTGGCCGCGCTCGAGTTACCACCATTCTGGGCAAGCGCCCCGCCCGTGGCCGAGGTGCCAAGCAGCAAGGCGCCGAGCAACAGTGCTGCTGCGATCCTCAAACCCGACAGCTTCATTTCGACCTCGCCATTTACGCCCATGACCTAGCGGTCACCTCAACAAGGCCCCATGGCCAACTCATGACCGGGACGGCCTCGGGACCAGCAGGTCTTAGGCAATAAGCTTGCCACGCGCCAGCCTCTCCCTGTATGTGCCTCGCTCCTGATCTGCGGAGCCCCCATGCCGCCACAGCCGCCCAAAACCGCGCCGAAAATCGGCTTTGTCAGCCTTGGCTGTCCCAAGGCGCTGGTCGATTCCGAGCGCATCATCACCAGGTTGCGGGCCGAAGGCTATGCGCTGTCGCCGAGCTATGAGGATGCCGACGCGGTGGTGGTCAACACCTGCGGCTTCCTGAACAGCGCCAAGGCGGAATCGCTCCAAGCTATCGGCGAGGCGCTGGCCGAGAACGGCCGTGTCATCGTCACCGGCTGCCTCGGCGTGGAGGCGGACCGCATTCGCGCCGAATATCCCGATGTGCTGGCGGTCACCGGACCACAGCAATATGAGGCCGTGGTCGACGCGGTGCACGCAGCCGTCCCGCGTCTGCACGATCCATTCGTCGATCTGGTGCCGCCGGAAGGCATCCGCCTGACGCCGCGCCACTACGCTTATTTGAAAATCTCCGAGGGCTGCAATCATACCTGCAGCTTCTGCATCATTCCTTCCATGCGCGGCCCGCTCAAGAGCCGACAGCTCAGCGACGTGATGCGCGAGGCCGAGCGGCTGGTCGCCGCCGGCGTGCAGGAGCTCCTCGTCATCTCGCAGGATACGAGCGCCTATGGCCTCGATCTCGGTTACGTCGAAAACAACTGGCGCGGCGAGACCTATGAGACACGCTTCGCCGATCTCGCCGCAGCACTCGGCAGTCTCGGCGTCTGGGTCCGCCTCCACTACGTCTATCCCTATCCCCATGTGGACCGCGTGATTCCCTTGATGGCCGAGGGGCGCGTGCTGCCTTACCTCGACATCCCCTTCCAACATGCGAGCCCTTCGGTGCTCAAGGCGATGCGACGTCCCGCTCACGGCGAGAAGACGCTTCAGCGCATCGCCGCTTGGCGGGAGGCCTGTCCCGATCTTGCCATCCGCTCGACCTTCATCGTCGGCTTCCCCGGCGAGACCGAGCAGGATTTCGCCATGCTGCTCGATTGGCTGAGCGAGGCGCAGCTCGCCCGTGTCGGCTGCTTCAAATACGAGGATGTCGACGGCGCCGCCGCCAATGCGCTTGCCGATCAAGTGCCGGCGGAGGTCAAGGCCCAGCGCTATGGCCGGCTCATGGAACACCAGCAGGCGATCAGCGAGGCGCTGCTGGCGGATCGCGTCGGCACGACGATCGAGGTCATGGTCGATACGGTGGACGGGGAGGGTGCCATCGCCCGGTCCCATTGGGATGCGCCGGAGATCGACGGCAACGTTTTTCTCGAGGGCGAAAGCGGGCTGAAGCCGGGCGACCGGCTCATGGTCACCGTGGACGAAGCGAACGAATACGACCTTTGGGCAACGCCCGCGACGCTCGCCTAGAGCTTTGGGCAGGCTCGGCTAGCACCCGTTATCGGATTTGGTGACCTTGAGGCTCTGGCGCGGCCTTGTATAGAAGACGCGGTGCATGTCGAAGCTGCCGGGGCTGAAGATGCTCGTGAGCCCCATCAGCGGCGTGAAGGAGTAGGTGACCTCGGCGACGAGGACACTGCTCTCGGCCTCCGTAAGGCCGGCAGGCAGTGTGAAGCTCGAGTCCTTGGCGTGCGCACCGCCCTTATTGGCGCAGCTCCAGTCGACTTTGGTCTTGTTTTTGTCGTCGGCGACGACGCTCGTCAGGACGATCTTGAGCGGGGCCGTCGCATAAGGGGTGAGGATGCTGCCGGCGGCGGCCTGGATGTCCTGAATGTCGGACTTCGTGACGGACCGCACCTGGGCGGTGAGATCCGCGGCGGTGGATGCGACCTGCGATGTCCGCCGGTAGATGGTCAGCGCGTTGCCGATCTCGGCGGTGCCCACATAGATCAGGAGTAGCGCCGGCACGATCATGGCGAACTCGATCGCCGAGACTCCGCGTCGATCCCGGGCCAGCCGCGCGATCCGCGCCGCCAAGCCTGCCACAAGCTTCGAATACGTTCTCACTGTTCCTGCTCCCCGCTCTCTATTCATACGGCTCGTTGCGGAAGGCAGTGGTGGCGACCAGCAGCCGATTGCCGCCCGCCATGTTGCTGAGGTTGATCTCCGTCGGGAGCACCGCGCCGATATCCAGCGTGTAGAACGCCCTGACCACGACCACGTCGCCAGGCTTGCCAGGGTCGTAGCTAAATTTAGACTTGAGTTGACCATCCGCGCCGAGCGGCTGGGTCAGGCCGGCCGCGGCGCCGGCAAAGCTGGAATAGCTGCGGACATCGATCTGGAGCCCCGTACAGCTCACCGGCGCGGTCAGTTGTTTGCAGACTTCGTTCTTGAACTTCGCGGCGTCGAATTTCTGAGTCTGGGCTTGACCCGTGCGGATCATGCGCGAGCCCTGCGCGGTCGCGCTCTCCAGCATAAAATTGGCGAAAAAGACAACGGCGAGTTGGAGCACCGCCAGCAGCAGCAAGATCAGCGGCGCGGCCACCATGGCGAATTCGAGCGCCGAAGACCCCGAGGCGTCCTGGCCAAAGCGGCGGAAGCGGCCACCGCCGGTCCGCCGACCCGCTTCGATTTTTTGCTGTCCCGCACCCTTTGCCATGGCGACTAGGTATAGAGAAGGTTTGCTTAACGAGCGGTGTAGAGAGCAGGCCGATCTGCAACAAGGTAAATGCTTATCTAAGTTGTATTTTAAGTAACTTTGACTCGAATTTGAATAAATCGGACTACGAACCGTAAGAACATTTATGCCTAGAGTTCCCCCAAGCACGACTTAGAGGTGCGTCCGAGAGGTTAAGCCTCCGGCAACAGGTGGAAGGCGTAAAATGCTTCAAGCGGTGGGACCGTGCTCCCGGCTCTTTGCCCGGAACACCAAGGGTAATGTCGCAGTACTGTTCGGGCTCGCGATCATTCCGATCATGATTACCGTCGGCGGTGCGGTCGACTATGGGCGCGCGCTCCTCGTGCGCGAGCGCATGGCCGATGCCGCCGACGCGGCGGCGCTGGCCATCGGCTCATGGCCGGGCCTCACCGAGGCGCAGCTTAAAGCCAAGGCGCAGCAATTCTTCAACGCCAACTATCCCCCCTCCGAGCTCGGCACCGCGGGTGCCATCGATGTCAAGTTTGTCGGCGACAATATCAACGTCACACTGAAGGGATCGGTGCCGACAACCTTCATGGAACTCGCCAACATCCCCTCGATCGACGTCGGAGTTGAAACCGTCGTCACCAGGCGACAGCGCAATATCGAGCTCGCGCTGGTTCTCGATACGACAGGTTCGATGGGCCAGTCCGGCAAGATGTCCGCGATGCAGAGCGCCGCGAAGAAAATGGTCGAGACGCTGTTCAACGGACAGGCGACCTCAAACACTCTGAACGTCTCCGTGGTGCCTTTTGCCGCGGCAGTGAACGTCGGTACCGACAACAAAGACGCGGATTGGATCGACAAGAATGCCAAGTCCACCGTCGCCACCGAGGATTACGACTCCAATAGCGTGAAAACCTTCAACCTTTACAAGGATATGCAAAAATACTGGAGCTGGGGCGGATGCGTTCGCGAGCGGAACGGCGACGACTACGAGCTCACTGACGCCACACCCAGCACGGGAACGGCGGCATCGCTGTTTGCGCCTTACCTCGCCCCTGACGAGCCCGATAGCGCCGACAACTACAGCTATTCAAACAGCTATATCCAGGACGGCAACTGCGGTGAAAACAAGAAGAAGAACAGGACCGATGCGGTCTGCCAGGCTTATACGGGCAAGTACAGCAATCCTAAGAAAGACTCCTACTCAGCTTCCGGGCCCAATTTGTACTGCCCACCCCAGCCGATCACGGCTCTGACCAACACCAAGAGCGACGTGACATCCGCTATCGACCTGCTTCAGCCGAACGGCAACACGGTCATCCCTGCGGGCCTGCTATGGGGCTGGCGGGTCCTGTCGCCGGACGAGCCATTCACCGAAGGCAAGGCCTACGACGAGGAGGAGAGGATCAAGGCGATCGTGCTCCTGACGGACGGCGAAAATTCCGTGAGCGGCGGTGGCAACGGCCAAAATAAATCCTCTTATAACGCCTTCGGCTACGCCAAAAACGGGCATCTCGGAAACAAGAACGGTACCGGAGCCGAGGACGAGCTCGACAGCAAGACGCTGACCGTCTGCTCTAACATCAAGGCCAAGGGGATCCTGATCTATACGATCGGCTTCCAGGTAAATTCCAACACCCAGCGCCTGCTGAAGAGCTGCGCGACGAAAGACGACATGTTCTTCAACTCGCCGACCAACGATCAGCTGGCGTCGATCTTCCAGGACATTGCGCAAGGTCTAGGCGATCTCCGGGTCGCCCAGTAGCCGAAGATATCATCACGGAGCACCGTCGCCCGTCGGGCGACCAAGCCTCCATTTCTAGAAAGGCTGGGTGCCACCAGAAGGTCGGCGCACTCTTCCAGGCAAGAGGAGCATTAAAATGCGCAAAGTAGCGCTATTCGGACTATCGCGCTTCGCGAGCGAGACCAAGGGTAATGTCGCAGTTCTGTTCGGGCTCGCGATCATTCCGATCATGATTACCGTCGGCGGCGCAGTCGACTATGGGCGTGCACTCCTCGTGCGCGAGCGCATGGCCGATGCCGCCGATGCGGCGGCGCTGGCCATCGGCTCGTGGCCGGGCCTCACCGAGGCGCAGCTCAAGACCAAGGCGCAGCAATTCTTCAACGCCAACTATCCCCCCTCCGAGCTGGGCACCGCGGGTGCCATCGATGTCAAGTTCGTCGGCGACAACATCAACGTCACACTCGAAGGTTCGGTACCGACAACCTTTATGGAACTCGCCAACATTCCCTCGATCGACGTCGGAGTTGAAACCGTCGTCACGAGGCGACAGCGCAATATCGAGCTTGCGCTTGTTCTCGATACGACGGGTTCGATGGGCCAGTCCGGCAAGATGTCCGCCATGCAGAACGCGGCTAAGAAGATGGTCGAAACTCTTTACAACGGACAGGCGACCTCAGACACGCTGAATGTGTCCGTGGTGCCATTCGCTGCGGCGGTGAATGTGGGCACCGACAAGAAGGTCAAGGACTGGGTCGACGACAAAGCCAAGTCCAACATCGCCACCGAGGACTACAACTCCAACAGCGCGAAGACCTTCGACCTTTACAAGGATCTCGCCGATTACAAGAGTTCCTGGGCCTGGGCGGGCTGCGTCCGCGAACGCGATGGCGACGACTATGAACTCACTGACGCGACGCCGAGCACGGGAACGTCGGCATCCTTGTTTGCGCCTTACCTTGCGCCCGACGAGGCCGATGACGATCATGATGAGGGCGACGATTACAGCAACAGCTACATCGAAGACGACGACTGCGGCACAAACAAAGAGAACAAGCGGAAAGCCATGAAGTGCCAAGCGTATATTGGCAAATACAACAAGCCCAAAAAGGACAGTTACCGCGCATCGGGCCCGAATTGGAATTGTCCGCCCCAGTCAATCACGGCTCTGACCAACACGAAGAGCACGGTCACGACGGCCATCGACGCGCTTCAGCCCAGCGGCAGTACGGTGATCCCCGCGGGCTTGCTTTGGGGCTGGCGGGTCCTGTCGCCGACTGCGCCTTTCACCGAGGGCAAGGCTTACGACGAGGAGGAGAGGATCAAGGCGATCGTGCTCCTGACGGACGGGGAAAACTCCGTGAGCGGGGGCAATAATGGAAAGAACAAGTCCAACTACAATGCCTTCGGCTACGCCCGCAAAGGGCATCTCGGTAAGAAGAGTGGGAGCGGAGCCGAGGACGAGCTCGATAGCAAGTTGCTGACTGTTTGCAGCAATGTCAAAGCCAAGGGCATTCTGATCTACACGATTGGCTTCAAGGTCGACTCGGACACGCAGGACCTGCTTCAGAGCTGCGCGACGGAAGACGACATGTTCTTTAACTCGCCGACCAACGACCAGCTGGCGTCGATCTTCCAGGATATTGCGCAAGGCTTGGGCGATCTCAGGATCGCCCAATAGAGGGAGCCGACCCGGCACTCTTGGGTGGTGCGGCGTTCTCGGTGGCGCCTATTCGTCCTGCTTGGCGCCCTCGGCGGAGGACTGACCGATCGCCTGCTTCGTCTTGATCTCCTTGGCGATGGCTTCGAAATATGACGGCGCATCGCCGATCATGAGCGCGGTCTCGCAGTCCGGCTCGCAATGCAGCGTCTCGCGCTGCGTACCACGATAAACGGTCACATAGCCGCCGCGCGGCTCCTGGACGACCACGCGCCGGTTGATGATGATCTTGCCCTGAGCGTCGAGCACGATGAGGTTGGTCTCGCCGAACGACTTGCCGGTCAGAACCAGCACCTTGCCGCTTTGCACGGCAACGTCGGCGATGGAGGGATTGCCGACCACGATCTCCGCCGCTGCCCGCTCAAGCCGCAGCATCGTCGCCTGATCGATTAGGACTTCGACGTCGCGACTTGCGGCAAGTGCCGACGGAATCGAGCTGGCGGTCAAGACCGTAGCCAAAATAAGCAAGCTGGCCGACCGCACCGGGCGGAACCGGAAAACCATTGGCGCCCTGTCCCCTAACGCTGAACTGAAATCGAGGCGAATTGAATACGTGGATGGTCCGTCATCGTCATCTGACGCTGAAAAGGTGAAGGATTGGCAAACCCTGCAGGCCCCGGAAACCCGGTTAACCCGGCTTTTAGCCCTTGGCGGCCAATCTCCTTACGCACGGAATCAGACCTGCGGGACAAAGCGGCAAATGATCACGAACCTTCTCATTGTTACGGTCTTTCCGGCCGCCATGGCCCTGGCTGCGGCCACCGACCTCTTCACCATGACGGTCCCCAATCGTATCGCGCTGCTTCTGGTTGCCGGCTTTGCCGTGCTTGCTCCCCTGGTCGGGCTCGGCTGGTCGGAGATTGGCCTTCATGTGGTACTGGCGGCCGCGGCGCTCGTCGTCACCTTCGCCATGTTCTCCTTGGGCTGGATCGGCGGCGGCGACGCCAAGCTGTTCGCCGCCACCTGCCTATGGTTCGGGCCCGGGATGATCCTGATTTACAGCGTCTACGCCGCGCTGATCGGCGGCGCCCTGACCCTTCTGATCCTCGCCCTCAGGTCGGTGCCGCTGCCGGCCATGCTCAACTCGCAAGGCTGGCTCGTGCGCCTGCATAGCTCTAACGAGGGCGTGCCTTATGGGATCGCGCTGGCCGCGGCAGGCTTGCTCGTCTATCCCGACACCCCCTTCATGGCTGCGCTGGGCGTCTGACCCCTCTCCGTTAGACCTGATCCAACATCGTCGCGGGGCCGTGGCACGGGGCGCTGAGCCGCGCTTTACGTGGCTTTTCGCCCGTGTCCCGGCCGCTGCTGTCGCCAAATTGGCACGCTCATTAACTCCGCGTTGAGATTTCGTGGTCACAGTGAATCCAGTCTTCGCGGGACGTGGGGCGTTCGAGAGAAAGAATCCGTCATGAAACGAGCAAGAGTCGTCGTCCTCGCCGTCGCCGTGACCGCTGCGCTCGGCGCTGCCTGGCTTGCCCGGGCCATCGTCTCGGGACCGACCGAGGTCCGCCAAGTCGAAAAGACCGTTGGCGCCACCGATGTGCTGGTTGCCGCCAGCGATATCAATCTCGGCGAACTCGGTCCACGCCGACGACTTCAAATGGCAGCAATGGCCGGTCGAGGGCGTCACCCCGGGGCTCATCACCAAGAAGTCCCAGCCGGACGCGCCGTCCGATCTGTCCGGCGCCGTGGCGCGCGCGCCGTTCATCGCCGGCGAGCCCATCAAGGAACAAAAGCTGATCAAGATCTCAGAAGGCGGCGTCATGGCCGCCATCCTGCCGTCGGGCATGCGCGCCATTTCGACTGCGATCCGCGAGGAAACGGCGGCCGGTGGCTTCATCCTGCCGAACGACCGGGTCGACGTCATCCTGTCGTACAAGATGCGGGTCGGCTCCAAGGATCAGCCCGTGAGCGAGGCCGTCCTGCGCAATGTGCGCGTGCTCGCCATCGGCCAGACGCTTGAGAATAAAGACGGCGAGAAGGTCGCCACCGGTAAGACCGCGACGCTCGAGCTGACACCGCGCCAGGCCGAAGTCCTGACGCTGGCGGAATCCATGGGCGAGCTTTCGTTGTCCTTGCGGAGCCTCGCCGATGCGATTCCCGGTAGTGAGCCGACCGCAAAACTCGGCGAGTTCAAATTCGGGCTCGGTGAAGGTTCTTAAATACGGCGTGCCGTCTCGCTCCTTCGGGATCAACTGACATGCGGACCGACGGCAGGCGCGATAAACGAAAAGGCAACTGGATGCGTCGCTCTCCACTAAGGACCCTGGCAGCGCTAGGCGTCTTCGCCGTTCTCGGCTTCGGGCTTTCCGCCGTCGTCGCCCCGGCCGAAGCGCTGGCGCAGCACCGGTCGCTGCTGCGCGTTGGGCCTGGCGAGGCCCCGCGCCAGATCAAGCTTGGTCTCAACAAGTCGATGATCGTCGAGCTGCCGAGCCCGGTGCGCGAGGTCATGGTCTCCAATCCCGATCAGATTGACGCCGTGATGCAAAGCGCGACCCGCGCCTATCTCATCGGCAAGAAGTCGGGCGAGGCCAACATCCTGTTCATCGATGCCAACGGCAACCAGGTTGCGACTTTTGAAGTGACCATCGAGCGCGACCTCAGCGCTCTCCAGAATTTGATCGCGCGGCTCGTCCCCGGCTCAAGGGTCACGGTCGAGACCGTCGGTGAGAATGTGGTGCTCACGGGCAGCGTGCCGACGCCGATCGATGCGACGCGCGCAAGCGAGATCGTCAACAGCTTCCTCGGCGAGGGCGACAGCGGCAGCTCCACCGCGGCCGCGGCAGGCGGTGCGGCCGTCACCATCAACAACTCAAGTTCCTCCGGCGGTTCTGGAAGCGGCTCCAGCAGCGGCCCAAGCCGCGTCATCAACATGATCACCGTCGAAGGCCGCGAGCAGGTCCTCCTCAAGGTCTCCGTCGTCGAGATGCAGCGCAACATCATCAAGCAGTTCGGCGTCGACCTCGCCGCGCTCGTGAACTCCGGCAATTTTGCTTTCTCCGCGTTGTCGACACTGCCATTCCCCATCAACGGAGCGCTACAGGCGGCTACGGCCGGGGTGGGTTGGTCGGACGGGAGCAGCAGCGTCCAAGCGGTTTTGCAGGCGCTTGAGCAGGATGGGCTGGTCCATACGCTGGCCGAGCCGAACCTCACTGCCATCTCAGGTGAGACCGCCAATTTTCTCGCCGGCGGCGAGTTTCCCATTCCGGTTGCTCAGCAGCTCGACCAGATCTCGGTCGAGTTCAAGAAGTTCGGTATCGGCCTGTCTTTCACACCGGTGGTCATGTCGGCGGGGCTGATCAGCCTCAAGATCTCCACCGAGGTAAGCGAGTTGTCGAATGAAGGGGCGGTCGTCCTCTCAAACATCTCGATTCCAGCATTGAAAGTGCGCCGGGCGGAAACCGTGGTCGAGCTGCCGAGCGGCGGCTCATTGGTGATCGCCGGCCTTCTTTCGGATCAGTCGCGCCAAGCGATCAGCGGCTATCCGGGTTTAAAGAATCTGCCCATCATCGGCACGCTCTTCCGCAGCCGCGATTACCAGAAAAACGAGACGGAACTCGTGATCCTGGTCACACCGTATGTGGTCAAGCCCGTGGCCCGGCAGCAGCTCTCGACGCCGGATGACGGCTTCGCCTGGGCGTCTGACGTGAACTCCGACCTCTTGGGGCAGATGAACCGTATCTATGGCCGTGACCCCGAGCGAGCGCCTGTTGGCAGCTTCACGGGCGATGTCGGCTTTATCGTCGAGTAGGGGATGGGGAAGGACAGTACCATGACAGCAGTACTTCATGGGGGACACGGGCTCGCGCGTGGTGCCGCGCGGCCCACTATCACCCTTTTCGCGGTGCTGATGATCGCGGCGCCGGGCGCCGGCTGTATCCAGGGCCCGCGCATGGACGCCCCGTTCACGCTCTCCAATCCGAACGAGCGGCACCCGATTGCCGTCAAGCAAAGCGAGGCGTTGCTTGACCTGGCGGTGTCCCGCAACGCGGGTGGCCTCAGCTCCGCGCAACGAGGCCAACTCTACGCCTACCTGAATGGTTACCGTGAGCGCGGCACCGGAGCGCTCGTCATCAAGGCGCCGTCCGGCGGCGCCAACGAGAAAGCGGCCATGCGCGCCTATGACGATGTGCGGCAGGCCATGCGCCGGGTCGGCATCAGCCCGAAAGAGGTCATGCTTCAGCCCTACTCCGCCAAATGGGACCAGGGCGCGCCGCTGCGGCTGTCCTATCTCGAATATGTGGCGCAAGGCCCCGACTGCCCCGATTGGTCGGAGAATCTGGCGCGCGATCCGCAAAATCTGCCTTACCCGAACATGGGCTGCGCCATGCAGCGCAACCTTGCGGCCATGGTCGACGATCCACAGGACTTCTTATATCCGCGCGCCGAGTCGCCGCGTCCGAGCGAGCGGCGTGACACGGTCTGGGGCAAATATGTCGCCGGACAGCCGACCCTTTCCAAACGCGATCCGTCCGAGCATGCGAATGTCAGCGACATCAGCCAGATCGGAGGAGCCCAGTGATCAGCGACGCTGCATATTCGCTGAGTTCCTCAGCCGACGGCGATCCGGCCTTCGCGCAAGAGCATGTGGCCGAGGAGCCCCGCGCCCGCGCCATCCCGCGCGTCAACATCCAGGCCTTCTGCGAGGACCAGGACACCGCTTCGGCGATCCAAAAGGCATCCGAGGATCGACGCCTGGCCAAGGCGCATGTCACCGTGCAGATGGGCGGGATGGAAGCGGCCACCGCCTATTACCGGAATGCGTCGACGCCCAACCTGATCATCATCGAATCCCTGCTCGACCGGGACGAACTGCTCGCCGATCTCGATCGTCTCGCCGAGGTCTGCGACCCGGGCACCAAGGTGATCGCCATCGGCCACATCAACGACGTGCTGCTCTACCGTGAGTTGTTGCGCCGCGGCGTCAGCGAGTATGTCGTGGCGCCCTTGAAGGTGTCGCAGGTGATCGAGAGCATCTCGTCCGTCTACACCGACCCGGAGACCGGGCCCGTCGGCCAGGTCATCGCCTTTGTCGGCGCCAAGGGCGGGGCCGGATCGAGCACCGTCTGCCATAATACCGCATTCGCCATCGCCGGCGCCCTGAAGAGCGATGTCGTCATCGCCGACCTCGACCTGCCGTTCGGCACCGCCGGCCTAGACTTCAACCAAGACCCGCTCCAAGGCATCGCCGACGCACTCGCCTCCCCGGAGCGCCTCGACGAGGTTCTCCTCGACCGGTTGTTGTCGCGCTGCTCCGACCATCTAAGCCTATTTGCGGCGCCCATTGCCCTCGACCGTCCTTACGACCTGGACATGGCTGCCTGCGAGACCGTGCTCGATGTCGTCCGCGAGAATGTGCCCTGGGTCGCCGTCGATGTGCCCCATATGTGGACGGGCTGGGCCAAGGAGGTCGTTCTGAAGTCCGATTTCGTCGTGATCACCGCGATGCCCGACCTCGCCAGCCTCCGCAACACCAAGAATCTGGTCGACCAGCTCAAGAGCTCGCGCCCCAACGATCGCCCGCCATTGCTTCTGCTTAATCAGGTCGGTTTGCCGAAGCGGCCCGAGATTTCGGTGAAGGACTTCGCCCAGGCCATCGAGCTCGAGCCGAAGGTGGTCATCGACTTCGATGCGCATCTCTTCGGCACCGCGGCCAATAACGGCCAGATGATCGAAGAGGTCTCCGACAAGTCGAAGGCGGCAGATGCCTTCCGCACGCTGGCCAACCTCCTGACCGACAGGTCTGAGCAGAAAAGCGAGCGCAGCTCACTGCTGGGGCCCCTTCTTAGCCGGCTAAGGCTCACCAAAGCGCACGCATAAAGTAGGATCATGTTCGGAAAACGGAGTACGCCTGCCATCCCGTCCGCGCCGCGCCCCGAACAGGCTGCGGCGCCTGAGCCGCCGCGCGTGGAATCGCGCAGCGCCGACGGGGCGAAGGCATCGGGTGCCACGACCCCGCGACCCGAGGCCTCGCCGGAGGAGGCCGCGCCCCGTTCCACGCCTCCGCCTCAGATCAAGACCGTGCCGAAGGCCGTCGAGCGCAGCCGCTCGGAGGAGTATTACGACGTCAAGACGACGGTCTTCAACGCGCTCATCGACACCATCGACCTGACCCAGCTCGCCAAGCTCGAGCCCGACGCGGCGCGCGAGGAGATCCGCGACATCGTCAGCGAGATCGTCGCCATCAAGAACGTTGTGATGTCGATTGCCGAGCAGGAGGAGCTGCTCGAGGACATTTGCAACGATGTGCTGGGTTACGGCCCGCTCGAGCCCCTGCTCGCCCGCGACGACATCGCCGACATCATGGTCAACGGCGCCGAGACCACCTACATCGAAGTCAACGGTAAGGTGCTGTCGGTGCCGATCCGATTCGCCGATAACGCCCAGCTAATGAACATCTGTCAGCGCATCGTCAGCCAAGTCGGACGCCGCGTCGATGAATCTAGCCCCATCTGCGACGCTCGTCTGCCCGACGGAAGCCGCGTCAACGTCATCGCGCCGCCGCTTTCCATCGACGGGCCGACACTCACCATTCGAAAATTCAGGCGCGATCGCCTCACCCTCGATCAGCTCGTAAAGATAGGCACCATCAGCCCCGAGGGTCGCACGCTGTTGGCGATCATCGGCCGGGTGCGTTGCAACGTTCTCATTTCAGGCGGCACCGGCTCGGGTAAGACTACGCTGTTGAACTGTTTGACGGCCTATATCGAGCCCGACGAGCGCGTCATTACTTGCGAGGACTCCGCCGAGTTGCAACTCCAGCAGCCCCATGTGGTGCGCCTCGAGACGCGCCCGCCGAACCTCGAAGGCGAGGGCGAAATCACCATGCGCGACCTCGTCAAGAACTGCCTTCGCATGCGCCCAGACCGGATTATCGTTGGCGAGGTGCGTGGACCCGAAGCGTTCGATCTGCTTCAGGCCATGAACACGGGCCATGACGGTTCCATGGGCACGCTCCATTCAAACTCGCCGCGTGAGTGTCTAAGTCGGCTCGAAAGTATGATTCTGATGGGCGGCTACAATCTCCCCGGCAGGACCATCCGGGAAATGATCACGTCGTCGGTGGACATCATCATCCAGGCCTCGCGCATGCGCGACGGTTCGCGCAAGATCACCCATGTCACCGAGGTAATCGGCCTCGAGGGTGAGGTCGTGATCCTGCAGGATCTCTTCGTCTACGACATGATGGGCGAGGACGCGAACGGCCGCATCAGTGGACGCCATCGGAGCACCGGCATCGCGCGGCCGTATTTCTACGAAAAGGCGCGTTACTACAATGAAGACAAGCGGCTGACCGAGGTTCTTGGAGCCGGCGAGGTGCATGATGAGCACGGCCGCGCATTAGGAGAGAACTTTGCTCAACCCTGAGCTTGTCCAGCTGTCGGCCATCGTCCTGGCTGCGCTGGCAGCCGGCGGCATCGCGTACGTCTTGATGATGCCGTATCTCGGCGACGAGCGCAAAGTCAGCAAGCGTGTCGCCAACGTCGCGCAAGGGCAGAACCGGGTCCGCACGCGAGTCGGCGTGCCCCAGCCCCTGCAAATGCGCCGCAAGCAGGTACAAGACACCATCAGAGACATCGAGGCGAAGCAGAAGGCAAAAAAGAGGATTTCGCTCCGAATCAAGCTCATGCGCGCCGGTCTCAACGTCAAGCCGGTCGTCTACTACATCTTCTGCGCGGTCATTGGCCTTGTTGGTGGCTTCGTGATGCTGCTCTCCGGATTCTCTGCGCTCGTCGCTCTGCTTGCCGCGTTTGCCCTCGCAGTCGGACTGCCGCGCTGGCTCCTGTCACGCCGCATCAAGTCGCGCCAGACGAAATTCCTGACCGAGTTCGCCAACGCCATCGATATCATTGTGCGCGGCATCCGGTCCGGACTGCCATTGGGCGACTGCATGCAGGTAATCGCCGCGGAGTCGCCCGAGCCCGTACGCAGCGAGTTCATCGAGCTCGTCGAGCAGCAGAAGGTTGGCGTTCCCCTGCAGCGCGCCTTCGAGCGCATGCACGACCGCATGCCGCTGCAGGAGGTGAACTTCTTCGGCATCGTTATCGCTATTCAATCGCAGACCGGCGGCAATCTCGCCGAGGCCCTGGGCAACCTCTCTCAGGTTCTACGCGACCGTTACCGCTTGCAAGCCAAGGTGAGCGCGTTCAGCGCCGAGGCGAAGGCCTCTGCAATGATCATCGGCGCGCTTCCGCCGCTGGTCATGGGCGTCGTTTACCTCACCTCGCCTGACTACATCTCATTGTTGTGGACCAACCAGCTCGGCAAAGTGATGCTGGCGGCGGGCGCTACGTGGATGCTGATGGGCATTCTCGTTATGCGCAAGATGATCAACTTCGAATATTAGGCGCGCGTCATGTCCTCGATCATTCAGAAGCTGCTGGACCCGGAACTTGTGGTCATGGTGCTGGCGGGCATCGCCGCTTTCGCCACCGTGGCTTCCTTCGTGCTGCCACTTCTCACGGGCGATCGCCTCGGCGCCCGCATGAAATACGTTTCAAGCGAGCGGGAGCGGCTTCGCGCTGAGCGGCTCGCCAGCGTGGCCGACGAGCAGCGCAACGCGAAGCTCCGGCGCGAGCCTAAGAGCTTCATGAAGCAGGTTGTCGAGCAGCTCAATCTGCGCAAGGCCCTCGAAACCGAGGGCACGCGCGAACGGTTGAAGATGGCGGGCTTCCGCGGTCAGGCGCCGGTCGTGGCGTTTCTCTTTTTTCGCGCGATTCTGCCCGTCGTCGGCTTCGTGATTGTCTTCTTCTATTTGTTCTTCGTGAAATCCTTCGACCTGGCAGCCATTGTGCGCTTGGGCCTGTCCGTCGGCGGTGCCTATCTCGGCTTCTATTTTCCCAACATCTTCATTTCCAATCTCATCCAGCGCCGCCAGAAGTCGATCAGGCAGATCTTCCCCGACGCCCTGGACTTGCTGCTGATCTGCGTTCAGGCCGGCATGTCCGTCGAGGCGGCGCTGAACAAGGTGGCCGGCGAGATTGGGTCGCGCTCGATCGAGCTGGCAGAGGAGTTCAGCCTGACCACGGCTGAACTGTCCTACCTGCCGGAGCGCCGCCAGGCTTTCGAGAATCTCGGCAAGCGAACCGGGCTCCCGTCGGTGAGGGCTGTCGGCACGAGCATGATCCAGGCCGAACGCTACGGCACCGCCGTCGGCCAGGCTCTGCGCGTGCTGGCCAAGGAGAGCCGCGAGGCGCGCATGTCGGAAGCGGAGAAGAAGGCAGCCGCCCTGCCGCCAAAGCTCACCGTGCCGATGATCTTGTTCTTCCTGCCGGTGCTGTTCATCGTCATCCTCGGCCCGGCGGTGATCCAGTTCCTCGCCATGCGGGCCAACCAATAGGCGCACGGGCAAAGTCGCTCCGAAGCGTTCGCACGCGGGCACGCGGGCACGCGGGCATGCGGACACTGAAAGCGCCCAAAGCACTCACGTCTCGCCTTAAGACATCAGCTTCAGATTGGTGGACGTTTTCTAGCGGAGATCGGCCCTGAGCAGGCTCGTCGGCGCCGCAGACTTGGCTGCGCCGGTCGTCCCGGCCGTCTCCGCTTGGGCGACCTTGGCGGGCGCCTCGATCTCGTCGACCGGCTTCACGATCTGCACTTTGGCGAGCTGTTGCGCCGGTTTGGCAGCGGCCGCCGTCGCAACCGGCGTTGGCGCCGGGGTCGTCTCGTTGGCGGCGAACGGCGTCCAATCCTCGGCGGTCTGCGTGTTGCGCTTCGCCGGCGCGGCCGTCGCAACCTGGGTCGGCTTGGCCAGCATGTTGCGGAGGTAAGACAGGCTCGATTTGGCCTGGGCCTCGGACATGTCGACGGACGCGACCTGACGCGCCTCGTCGAACTTGCCCTGCACCCCGAGCACCAGCGCCAGATTCTGGCGGATGCGCTTGTCGTCATGGCCGCTTGCCGCCGCCTGCCGCAGCAGCTCTTCCGACTCCTTGGCCTTGCCGTCCAGCGCGTAGGACAGCGCCAGATTGTTGATCACCGAAGCGGAGTCGGGCTCCTTTTCCAACGCCGCCTTGTAGTATTGTTGGGCCTCGCCATGCTCGCCCTTCTTGGCGTGCAGTGTGCCTTGCGCCGACAATGTGCGCCAATCGGTGACGCCTTGGTTCTCGGCCACCTGAAGGGCGTGCGTGGCGACGTCCATATAGCCCATTTCGAGAGCGGCGCGGCCCAGCTCGGCCGCCAGCTCGCCATCGTTGGGATTGGCCCGGTAGGCGGTCTTTAGAATGTCCAGCGCCCGGTCCTTGGCGCCGAGGGCCCGCAGCGACTTGGCGTAGCCGAGGGCCATTTCCGGATCTTGCGGATTCTTGCCGTAAGCCACCGCCCAGCGCGATGTGGCGCCGGCTGCCTCCTGCGCCGTCATCTTTACCTCGGTGGGAGCGCTATTGCGCGAGAACAGCCCGCTTGTCTGGTTGCAGGCGCCCAGCAGCGCCGCGGCAGCGGTGGTCGCGAGAAGAGCGAACACCATGGAGCGGCGTGGGCGGGCGAATTCTGCCATCACTTAAGCAATCCTTAACGGGCGCAAGCAGGTGGGGCCTCTCGCGCGTTCGGTTGCTGTTATGATGTGAGACAGGCGTCAAAAAAGTATTAACCATAGGAACTTGGCGCCCCGAGGCCGTGGAACTGAGGCCTTGCATTGGCGCCTTCGAGCCGCCTAGCCGGCGCGTTCCCGCATCTCCGTCTCGGCGCCCTTTGCCCATTCGGCCATGGCGGGCAGGGCGTAGATCGCCTCCACATAGGCTGCGGCCCTCCCGTCGTCGCCGAACTGGGCGAGGTCGAGCCCATAGGTGCGGAACCGGGTCGCCACCGGCGCATACATGGCGTCGGCGTTGGTGAACTCACCGAACAGAAGCGCACCGCCGCCGCCGAAGCGGGCCCGCGTCTCCATCCAGATGGCCACCACCCGCCTGGTATTGGCCTCCAGGGCCTCGCTCATCGGCGGGATGGGGAACCGCGACAGCAGGTCCATGGGCATGTCGTTACGCAAGGCCGCGAAGCCCGAATGCATTTCGGCGGAAATGCTGCGGGCCGCTGCCCGCGCTTCCCGATCCGCAGGCCAGAGCCGGGCCTGCGGATGCTGCTCGGCGAGATATTCGAGAATGGCGAGGCTGTCGTGAATGATGCCGATATCGGTCTTGAGCGCCGGCACCTTGCCGGACGGCGAATGGCGAAAGATCTCCGCCTTGCTGTCGGGCTGGCGCAACCGGACTCGCTCCTCCGCGAAGGGGATGCCGGCCTGCTTGAGCGCAAGCCAGGGCCGCATGCTCCACGACGAGTAGTTCTTGTCCCCGATTACGAGCGTATAGCCAGTCCCTGCCATCGAAGCGCCTTCCGCCATTGTCATGGTTCCGCTCCCCTGCCATTAATGCGCGGCCCCTTCAAGACAGTTGCGGATTTTTCATGCCCAGCCAAGCTATGACGCTCGAGACCACGCGCCATCACCTCGAAGAGCTGTTGCTCGCTTCTGGCGCCCCCGCCATTCCCATCAGGCTCATCACATCCGAGAGCGATCTCGCTGCGCTTGAGCCTGCGGAGCGGCGCTGGGTCGAAGCGCGCGGCTGGAGTCCGGCGCAAGGCGCGGTTCTGGCGCTGCCCGGCGAGGGCGGTTCGATCGGGGCCGTGCTGTTCGCCACCGGCGGCGAGGACTGGGCGGCGACCTCGCCAATGCTCACCGGCGTTCTGCCGAGCCTGCTGCCGCCGGGCGATTATCGCTTCGAGGCGAAGCTTCCAAACCCGGAGCTTGGCGCCCTCGGCTTTCTCGCCGGCGCTTACCGCTTCACCCGCTACAAGACCTCGAACGGCCAGAAGCCGAGCCGCTTGGTGCTGCCCGAGGGCGCCGACCGGGATCGGGTGCTGGCGCTGGCCGAGGCGCTCTATGTCGGCCGCGATCTCATTAACACCCCCGCCAGCGATATGGGCCCCGCCGAACTCGAGGCGGCCGCGCGCGGGCTCGCCACCGCCTTCGGCGGAAGCATCAAGGTCACCGAAGGCTCAAGCCTCCTCGCCGACAACTTCCCCATGATCCATGCGGTCGGCAGAGCCAGCGACCGGCTGCCGCGGCTCATCGATCTGCGCTGGGGCTCGGAGCGCGCCCCCAAGGTGACCATCGTCGGCAAGGGCATCTGCTTCGACACCGGCGGTCTCAATATCAAGCCGGGCAGCGGCATGAGCCTGATGAAGAAGGACATGGGCGGGTCTGCCGCAGCACTCGCCTTCGCCCTTCTCGTCATGCGGGCGGGGCTTCCCATGCGGCTGCGCGTGCTGATCCCCGCCGCCGACAACTCCATCGCCGGTAATGCCTTCCGGCCCGGCGACGTGCTCACCAGCCGCAACGGCATGACCGTGGAGATCGGCAACACCGACGCCGAAGGCCGCCTCGTCCTGGCCGACGCGCTCAGCCTCGCCGACGAGGAGGCGCCGGACTATCTCATCACGCTCGCCACATTGACCGGCGCGGCGCGCGTCGCGCTCGGCCCGGACCTGCCGCCGCTCTATGCCGATGACGACGCGTTTGCCGGCAAGCTGCTGAAGGCCGGCGATGCCGTTGGCGATCCGCTATGGCGCATGCCGTTCTGGGCGAACTACGACAAGCTGCTCAAAAGCAATGTTGCCGATGTCAGTCACATCTCCGAAGGCACTTTCGCCGGTTCGGTGACTGCGGCGCTGTTCCTCAAGCGCTTCGTCAAGGATGCCAAGCGCTTCGCCCATCTCGACATCTATGCCTGGGTGCCGCGCGAGCAGCCAGGCAGGCCGCAAGGCGGCGAGCCGCAAGCCGCCCGCGCCCTGTTCGAGTTCTTCCGCCAAGAACTCGGTTCATGACCAAGCTCGATCCGCGCCGGCATGTCTTTCGCGGCAATCTCGCCGCGGAGACGCTGCGCGGTACGGTCGACGCCGAGCGCTACGTTGCAGGCGAACCCCGCCAGGTGGCCGCGGCCTCGCTGCCCTTGCGCCGGGAGCCGCGCTTCGATGCGCCCCTCGACACCGAGGTGCTGCACGGCGAGACGGTGACGGTCTACGACGAGCAGGAAGGCTGGGCCTGGGTCCAACTACATCACGACAATTATGTGGGCTATGTGCCGAGCGCTGGGCTGGTCGCCGATATCACCGCGCCGACCCATCGGGTCTCGGTGCTTCGGACGTATGTGTTTCCAGAACCGGACTCCAAGGTGCCGCCGCATGCCATGCTGAGCCTCAACGCGCGCATCGCCGTGGCCGAGCCCGCCGGCAGATATTTGCGTCTCGAGACCGGTGGTTTCGTCTATGCCCGCCATGCGGCGTCCGTGGAAGACCTCGCTCCCGACTTCGTCGCCGTGGCGGAAGCCTTTCTCGGCACGCCCTATCTGTGGGGCGGGCGGACCAGCGTCGGTCTTGATTGTTCAGGCTTGGTGCAGCTTGCCGCCGCCGCCGCCGGCCATGCGGTGCCGCGTGACGCCGACATGCAGGCCGTCGAGGCCGGCCACCGCGTCGATTGGCAGGCGGCCGCGCTTGAACGCGGCGATCTTGTGTTCTGGGACGGCCATGTGGGGCTCATGACGAGCCCGGAGAACTTCCTGCACGCCAACGCGCATCATATGGCCGTCGAGAGCGAGCCTTTCAGCGAAGCCAAGGAGCGCATTAAAGCGGCCGGCTTCGAGGTGACCGGCGTGCGCCGGTTGCCGCGCGGGCGCCACGTGGCTATAAATACGCCGAACAGATAAAGCAGAATGATGATGGGGATCGGAATACCGATCAGCCATAAGAGAATGCCGCGCATGTCTTGGTCCTCCGTTGCCGTGAAACGTGCAGGGCATAAACGTGAGGACCGTGATTTAGGTTCCGCTAGGTGGAAACCGCAGCGCCGCCTGTGGCTTCGAGCTCGAACGCGGCCGCCAGCAGCGCCTTGGTGTAGTCGGTTTTCGGCTTGGCGAACACGGTCCGCGCCGTGCCTTGCTCGACCACCTTGCCGTGCCTGAGCACGATGATGGAGTTGGCGAGCGCGCGCACAACCTTGAGATCGTGGCTGATGAACAGATAAGCCAGCTTGTGCTTGCGTTGCAGCTCGCGCAACAGATCGACAATCTGCGCCTGCACCGACACGTCGAGCGCCGAGGTCGGCTCATCGAGAATGAGAAATTTCGGCTCGAGCACCAACGCCCGGGCGATGGCGATGCGCTGGCGCTGGCCGCCGGAGAACTCATGCGGGTAGCGGTCGCGGACGGTCGGGTCGAGCCCGACCTCGTTCAGGGCGCGGGTCACCCGCGCATGGCGCTCGGCCCGGCTCAAATCCGGCGCCTGGATACCGAGCCCCTCCTCGATGATCTGTCCGATGGAAAGACGCGGGGAGAGCGAGCCGTACGGGTCCTGAAACACGATCTGGATGTCGCGCCTGAGCGGCCGCATGCGCTTTGAAGTCATAGCCGTCGATGCGGTTGCCGAGATAGACGATCGGGCCCTCGCTCGATATCAACCTGAGCAGGGCAAGCCCCAGCGTCGTCTTGCCCGATCCGGACTCGCCGACGACGGCCAGCGTCTGGCCCTCCTTGACCTCGAGGTCGATGCCGTCCACCGCCTTGATGTAGCCGACCGTGCGCCGCAGAAAGCCGCGCTTGATCGGGAACCACACGCGCAGATCCTCGGTCGTGAGGATGACTTTGGCCTTGGCGTTGGCCGGCGGCGGCGAACCCTTGGGCTCTGACGCGATCAGATGTTTGGTATAGGCGTGCTGCGGATGGTCGAAGACCTGATGGGTGTCGCCGCGCTCGACGATCTCGCCGCTATGCATCACGCAGACCCGCTCGGCCATTTTGCGCACGATGCCGAGATCGTGGGTGATGAGCAGCATGGCCATGTTGAACTCGGCCTTGAGATCGAGGAGAAGCTGCAGGATCTGCGCCTGGATGGTCACGTCGAGCGCCGTGGTCGGCTCGTCGGCGATGAGCAGGTCCGGCTCGTTGGCGAGCGCCATGGCGATCATCACCCGCTGCCGCTGGCCGCCGGAAAGCTGATGCGGGTAGGAGGCGAGGCGACCTTCCGGATCGTCGATGCCGACCTTGGTGAGGAGGTCGATCACCCGCGCTCGACACACCGCGCCCGACAGCCCCTTATGGATGCGCAACACCTCGGCGATCTGCCGCTCGATCGTGTGCAGCGGGTTCAGCGAGGTCATCGGCTCCTGGAAGATCATGGAAATCTTGTTGCCGCGCACATGGCGTAAGCCGTCCGGCGGCAGCGCCAGTAAATTCTCGCCCTTGAACGTGATGGCGCCGGAGGGATGCGACGCGGCAGGGTAGGGAAGGAGCTTGCAGGATCGACAGCGCCGTCACCGTCTTGCCCGAGCCGGACTCGCCCACCAGCGCCACGGTCTCGCCGTCGCCGATGTCGAACGAGACGTTCTTGACCGCATGGGTGACCGTGTCGCCCGCGTGGAAGTCCACGCTGAGATCGTCGACCGAGATCAGGGGCTGCTTGCTCATGCGCTTCGTTTGCTCCGGTGTTTCATCGGCGCACGCGCCGCGCTCGATCTCGACCGTCGCATGGCTGAGGCTGAACTTATCCTTGAGCCGCGCCTTGATGGCTTTCACCAGCGTGTCGGAATCTTCCGTGTCGCAGATCTGGGCGTGCAGCGTCACCATGCGCCGCGATTGCGTGATCGACCACACATGCACGTGGTGGACCTCCTCGACGCCTGGAATGTTGGCGGCGAGGTCGGGGCCGATATCGCGCGTGTCGAGCTCCTTCGGGGCGCCTTCGAGCAGAATATGGGCGGAGGCCGCGACCACGTGCCAGCCGCTGCGCACGATGATGGCCGCGACCAGGATCGACAGCAGCGCATCGATCGGCGTCCAGCCGGTGAGGATGATTACCGCGCCGGCGACAAGCGCCGCCACGGAGCCGAGCAAGTCGCCGAGCACGTGAATGGCGGCGCCGCGCACATTGAGATTTTCGCGGTCGGCGCCCTGCAGCAGCCAGAACGCCACGATGTTGACGATGAGCCCCGCCGCCGCCACCACCACCATGATGCCGCCCGAGATATGCGGCGTACCCAT
Source organism: uncultured Alphaproteobacteria bacterium (assembly GCA_963793075.1). Classification (GTDB taxonomy): domain Bacteria; phylum Pseudomonadota; class Alphaproteobacteria; order Rhizobiales; family Methyloligellaceae; genus Methyloceanibacter. The sequence goes on along the minus strand of CAWBYO010000004.1, from coordinate 587,181 downwards.
CAGCCGGTCGGCCGCCTCGTAGACGATCCATCCGGCGATGACGAACAGCGCCAAGCCGTTGGCGAAGGCGATCAGCACCTGGAACCGGTCGAAGCCATAGGTGCGCTGCCAATCCGCCGGGCGCCGCGACAGCCGGAACGCGAACCAGGCGAGCGACAGCGAGGCGAAGTCGGTGAGCATGTGGCCCGCATCGGCGATCAGCGCCAGCGAGCCTGCGGCGATGCCGCCTGCCACCTCGGCGAACATGAAGCCGCCGGTGAGTAGTGCGGCCAGCCCCATGCGCTTTTCGTTATTGGCGTCAACCTCGCCGGGCCCATGGCTATGTCCGTGATCGTGTGAGCCGTGCATTGTCTCGCCTCAGACCATTGTCTTGCGCGGGTCGAGCGCGTCGCGCACCGCCTCGCCGACGAAGATGAGCAGGCTCAGCATGAGGGCGATGACGAAGAAGGCGGTCAAGCCCAGCCACGGTGCCTGCAGATTATCCTTGCCTTGCGCCAGCAGCTCGCCGAGCGAGGGTGAGCCCGGTGGCAGCCCGAAGCCGAGAAAGTCGAGCGAGGTGAGCGTGGTGATCGAGCCGTTGAGGATGAACGGCATGAAGGTCAGCGTCGCCACCATGGCGTTGGGCAGCAGATGCCGGAAGATGATTTTCATATTCGACAGGCCCAGCGCACGCGCGGCGGTGACATATTCGAAATTGCGGGCGCGCAGGAATTCCGCGCGCACGACGCCGACCAGCGCTACCCAGGAGAAGGCGAGCAGGATGCCGAGCAGGATCCAGAAATTGGGCTCGATCACCGCCGCCACGATGATGAGCAGATAGAGCTGCGGCACGCTGGTCCAGATCTCGATGAAGCGCTGGAACAGGAGGTCGGTCCAGCCGCCGAAATAGCCCTGCACCGCGCCGGCCGCCACGCCGATGATCGAGGAGAACAGGGTCAGCACCAGCCCGAACAAGACCGACAGGCGGAAGCCGTAGATGATGCGGGCAACCACGTCGCGGCCCTGGTCGTCGGTGCCGAGCCAGTTCCACTCAAGGCTGGAGTCGCAAGGATGGAAGCCGCGCTCCACCGCGAGCTTGCAGTCTTCTTTGGTGAGCAGCCAAGTGGGCTTCACCGGGAAGGCCATGGGCGGGTTCTTGCTCTGGGTGTTGTAGGAGAAGCGGATCGGCGGCCAGATCATCCAGCCGCCACTGTCGGTGATCAACTTTTTGACCACCGGATCGCGATAGTCGGCCTCGGTCTCGAAGATGCCGCCGAAATCCGTCTCCGGATAGGACTGGAAGATCGGCCAGTAATACTGACCCTCATATTCGACCAGGATCGGCTTGTCGTTGGCGATGAACTCGGCGCACAGGCTGATGCCGAACAGAACGAGAAAGATCCACAGCGACCAGAACCCTCGCCGGTTCCTCTTGAACGTTGCCCAGCGCCGCCAATTCAGCGCCGACAGCCACGGCCGCGGTATCGGCACGCCGCCGGCGGCGACTTCCTCGGTAATGCTGACGTCGGTCGGAGCGTCCATCTGATCAGACCTCCCGCGTCTCGAAATCGATGCGCGGATCGATCCACGTATAGGTGAGGTCCGAGATGAGATTAATGAACAGGCCGAGCAGCGAGAAGATGTAGACGGTGGCGAACACGACCGGATAGTCGCGGTTGACGATCGCCTCGAAGCCGAGCAAGCCGAGCCCGTCGAGGGTGAAGATCGTCTCGATGAGCAGCGATCCGGCGAAGAACGCGCCGATAAACGCCCCAGGGAAGCCGGCGATGACGATCAGCATAGCGTTACGGAACACATGACCGTAGAGCACTTTGTGCTCGGTCAAGCCCTTCGCCCGCGCCGTGATGACATATTGCTTGCGGATTTCCTCGAGGAACGAGTTCTTGGTGAGGAAGGTGGTGGTGGCGAAGGCCGACAGCGCCATGGCGGTCATCGGCAGCACCAGATGCCAGAAATAGTCGAGGATCTTGTCGTACCAGGGCAGTGACCAGAAATCCTCCGACACCAGACCGCGCAAGGGAAAGATCTGGAAGAAGGAGCCGCCGGCGAACAGCACGATCAAGAACACGGCGACGAGAAAGCCGGGAATGGCGTAGCCGATGACGATCACGCTCGAGGTCCACACATCGAAGCGTGAGCCGTCGCTTACGGCTTTGCGGATTCCGAGCGGGATGGAGATCGCATAGGCGATCAGCGTCATCCAAAGCCCGAGCGAGATCGACACCGGCATGCGCTCGGCAATCAGGTCGAGCACCTTGGTGTCGCGGAAATAGCTCTCGCCGAAATCAAAGGTCATGTACTTCCAGAGCATCATGCCGAAGCGTTCATACGCCGGCTTGTCGAAGCCGAACTGCTTCTCGAGGCTGGCGATGAATTCCGGATCGAGGCCTTGCGCGCCACGATATTTGGAAGGAGCGCTGGAGACGTCGCCGGGCATGCCTTGACCCCCGGCGCCACCGGCGAAATCACCGCCGCCGCCGCTGAACTTGGCGGTGGCGCCCGGGTCGGTGCCGGCCAACTGGGCGATCAGACGCTCCACCGGCCCGCCTGGCGCAAACTGCACGATGACGAACGTCACCAGCATGATGCCAAGCATGGTGGGGATGATCAGGAGAATGCGGCGAAGGATATAGGCGGCCAATGTCGCTAGGATTCCTGTCGCTAAAGTTTCCGGCCGCTGCCCCGCCCTGGCGGTCCGGAGATCGTCTCTGAACCCCGATCCTTACTCGGATTCTGCGCGGGAGTGAAACCCGGCATCCGGGCCATTTGCCGCGAGGGAATTGGCGCGCCTCAGAGCCATAACAGACTTTGAGGGGCTCGGAACCGTTGAGAATTATGGGAACAGCGGCTGATCTAAGAGGTGACGCGCTAGCTCTTGGGTCTGCGCCGCGCCCGCATGACCATGGTGACCACGATCCCCGACACGAGCAGTGCGGCCAGGATCAGCCATAGCCGCGTGCCGCCGGGTTCGGTCTCCTCGGCCGTGGTCGCGCCCGCCGACGGTTTGGTCGTCTCGATCTGCGCGGCCTTGGCCTCGTCAAACCACCAGGTATCGAGAATGCCGCGGTCGAATTTCGGCTTGGTCTCTGGCCGCGAGAATTTGTTCCAATAGGCGACCGAATTCGAGCCCTTGTACCAATGGGGCACCCAGTAATGCCCGGCCCGCAGTACGCGGTCGAGCGCGCGCGCCGCCGTGGTCATATCCTCGCGGGTCTTCGCCGCCACCACGCGCTCGATGAGCGCGTCCACCGCCGGGTCCTTGATGCCGGCGAGATTGAGCGAGCCGTTGAGATCGGCGGCCTGGGAGCCGAAATAACTCCTGAGCTCGACGCCCGGCGTGTTGCGCATGGAATAGCGCTGGGTGGTGATGTCGAAATCGAAATCCTTGAGTCGCTGCTGATATTGCGCCGGGTCGACCATGCGCAGGCGCGCGTCGATGCCGAGCAGTTTGAGGTTCTTGATATAGGGCGCGGCGATTCGCTCCATGACCGGCTCGAACATCAGCAGCTCGAGCTTGAGAGGCTCGCCCTTGTCGTTGACGCGCATGCCGTTCTTCACCGTCCATCCCGCCTCGTCGAGCAATTTGCCGGCTTCAACGAAGAGCGCGCGGTTGCGGCCCGATCCATCGGTTTTCGGCGGCACATAAACCTGCCCGAGCGCCTCTTCCGGCACGGGCACGCCGAGACCTTGCAGCAACGTGCGTTCGGCCTCCGAAGGTTTCCCCTCTGCCTTCATCTGCGAGTTCTCGAAGAAGCTCTGCGTGCGGTCATAGAGTCCGTAGAACATGTTGCGGTTGGTCCACTCGAAATCGAAAGCAAGATCGAGCGCCTCCCGCACGCGGGGGTCTTTCAGCTGATCGCGGCGCGTGTTGATGAAGAAGCCTTGCGTGCCCGACGGCGTCTCATCGGGCAGGACCTCCTTCGTCACGCGGCCGTCGCGGATCGCCGGGAAGTCGTATTCCGTCGCCCACACTTTCGAGGTGAACTCCTCGCGGAAGTCGTAAAAGCCCGCCTTGAACGCTTCCATGCTGGCTGTGCGGTCGCGGAAATATTCGTAGCGGATCTTGTCGAAGTTCCATCGTCCGCGATTGACTGGGAGGTCTTTGGCCCAATAGTCCGGGTTGCGCCGGTAGACGATGGTGCGGCCCTGCATCACCTGATCGATCAGATACGGACCTGAGCCGAGCGGCACGTCGAGTGTGGTCTGATCGAACGGTTGCTTTGCGTAGTAAGCTTTGGAGAGGATGGGCAGCTCGGCCACGGTGAGCGGCAGGTCGCGCACAAGATCGCCCTGGAAGCTGTAGCGCACGGTCTGCGGGTCCAGCGCCTCCGCCTTCACCACGTCGCGCAGCGTCTGATGATAGATCGGGTGGCCCTTCTCCTTCAGCGTCTCGAAGGAGAACACCACATCGTCGGCGGTGAGCGGACTTCCATCGGCGAAGCGCGCCTCGGGCCGCAGATGAAAAATCACCGACAGACCGTCGTCCGCGACCTCGGCGCTTTCCGCTACGAGCCCATAGACCGCGTCGGGCTCATCCGTCGCGCGGACCATCAGCGTGTCGAACAGCAACTCCAGCCCCTGCGCCGCGTCGCCCTTGAGAATGTAGTTGTTGAGGCTGTTGAAGGTGGTGACGCCGCCCCAGCCGACCAGCGAGAAGGTGCCGCCTTTGGGTGCATCCGGGTCGGCGTAAGCGAAATGGCCGAAGTCGGCCGGGTAGGCGAGATCGCCGAACGCCGACAGACCGTGGGTGCGCTCAGCCGCGGAAACGGGACCCACGGCGAGCGCCAGAAGAAGCAGCGCCCCGCCGGCGAGGCTGGAGACTGCGCGTGCCCCGCCCATCAACGCTTCGACGATCCCGGTAGCCGCTTGGCCATGGTCTCGTCGTACCACCACACCTGGAGAAAGCCAGGCGTCAGCCCCGGTAGCGTCCCGGGCTGGCCGTAGCGGTCCCAATAGGCGATGCGCACATTGGGGGAGAACCATTGCGGCACCACGAAATCGTGCCACAGCAGCACGCGGTCGAGCGCGCGCGTGGCGGCGACCAGCTCTGCCCGGTCCTTGGCGTAGATGACATGGTCGACCAGCTTGTCGATGGCCGGGTCCTTGATGCCGATCAGGTTCATGCTGCCTTGGCGGTCGGCGGCCTCTGTGCCCCAGAAGTCGCGCTGCTCGTTGCCGGGGGAATCGGACTGGGCGAAGGTCGATACGATGATGTCGTAGTCGAAGCCGTTGAGCCGGCGCGTATATTGAGCGGAGTCCACGAGCCGGATCGAGCCCTTGATGCCAAGCCGCTCCAGATTGCGCAAATAAGGTTGCACGATGCGCTCGAATAACGGCGACACGAGCAGGAACTCGACCGTCATCGTCTGGCCGGTCTTCACATTGGTGAGCTTGCCGCCCTCGATCTGCCAGCCGGCCTCTTTCAGCAGCATCACCGCTTTTCGCAAGTTACCGCGCAGGTCGGCCTGCTCCTTGTTCACCGGGTTCTTGTGGATCTCGGTGAACACCTCTGCCGGCACCTGATCCTTCACCTCGTTGAGGATCTCCAGCTCTCGGCCTTCCGGCGGTGCGGGTAATGCGGCCAATTCGCTATTCTCGAAATAGCTGCCGACCCGCTGATACTGACCGTAGAACAGATTCTTATTGGCCCATTCGAAGTTGAAGGCGAGATTGAGCGCCTGGCGCACCCGGCGGTCCTGAAATTGCGGCCGGCGCAGGTTGAGCACGAAGGCCTGCATCGGCTGCGTGCGCTTGATCGTCACCTCCTGCCGCTTCACATAGCCGTCACGCAGGGCAGGGAAGTCATACGCCGTCGCCCAGTTCTTGGCGCTCGATTCCTGCCAATAGTCGAGGCTGCCCGCCTTGAAGCTCTCGAACGCCACCGTCTCGTCGCGGTAATAGTCGAAGCGGATCTCGTCGTAGTTCCACTGGCCCTTGTTGACGGCCAGGTCCTTGCCCCAATAGTCGGCCACGCGCTCGTAAGTGACCGAGCGCCCGGGCGTGGCCTGCTTGAGGCGATAAGGGCCGGACCCGAGCGGCGGCTCCAGCGTCGTCTTCATCGGGTCGCGCGGCTCGCCGCTGGCGTCCTTCCCCGTCCAATAATGCTTGGGCAGGATGGTGAGCTGACCCATGATCATCGGCAGCTCGCGATTGCCCTTGCTGTCGAAATAGAAGGTGACCTCGTTGGCGGCGGTCGCCTCGGCGCGGGTGACGTTCTTGTAGTAAAGCCCCATGCGCGGGTTGGCCGACTTGTTCACCTCGAGGCTGTAGATGACATCGTCGGTCGTGATCGGCGTGCCGTCATGCCAGCGCGCCCCCTCACGCAGCTTGAATGTGACCGAGGAATAGTCCTCCGGATAGGACGCACATTCGGCGATCAGTCCGTAGGAGGTCGAGGGCTCGTCGATGCTGTCGCTCATCAGGCTCTCGGTCACGAGGCCCAGCCCCGCTGCCTGCTCGCCCCGGTACAGCACCGGGTTGAGGCTGTCGAAGCCGCCGATCGTGGCGAGCCGGGCTCTGCCGCCCTTCGGTGCGTCGGGATTCACATAGTCGAAATGGGTGAAACCGGCGGGGTATTTCGGCTCCCCGACCAGCGACAGCGCATGGTGACAGATGCGCGTGTCCTCGGCGTGAGCCGGGCTCAGCAGGAGGGCGGTGAGGGCGGTGGCGAGGGCGACGCGAAGCAGGGTCATGAGCAGCGGGACGGGCTCCATATGGACGGGATTGGCCCTTCGGGCTGCTCCTCAAGACGCGCCGTTCAGGCAAGCGCCGGAAGCGCCGAAAGGCTCGCGAAAGCTAACATGGCGCGGCTTTTGACCAAATGAATTATCGGTCATCTGCCTGCGCACGGTTGGCGGCCGAGCACAAAAAAAGGGCCCCCCGCGGGAGGCCCTTTTTCGATTGGGTCTGGCCTAAAGCCTAGAGGCCGTCCGGCTCTCCATCCGGATAAACCGGCTGGGGCTGAGATGCCGAGGCCGGCTCGCCGGCCGACGCCTCCGAGGGGGCGTCCGAGGAGACCGTCGGCGAGTTGACGATGATTTCTTCCCGGCCTTCTTCCATAACCTCGTCGGCCGCCGGCTCATGGGTAACGGAAGGCTCCTCGGGCTCTGCAGCGAGAGGGGCTTCATCCATCCCGTCCGCCGCTTCGTCCGGAATGACAGGCTGCGGTTGCGACTCTGACGGCGGTTCGCCCGTGGAGGGCTCGGACGGCGCGTCCTCGGAGACCGTCGGCGAGTTGACGATGATCTCTTCCCGGCCCTCTTCCATCACCTCGTCGGCCGCCGGCTCGTGGGTAACGGATGGCTCCTCGGGCTCCGCGGCGGGAGGGGCTTCCTCTTCGGCGGGCTCCTCGGTAGCGGGCTCTTCCTCGGCTTTGGGTTCCTCGGCGGCCGGCTCTTCCGCTGCCGGTTCTTCAGCAGCGGCAGGCTCTTCCGCGGCGGCCGGTTCTTCAGCGGCAGGCTCTTCAGCGGCAGGTTCTTCAGCCGCCGCCGGTTCCTCGGCGGGCGCGGCCGCCGCTTCCGGCAGCGGGACAGGATCGTCGCTCAGCGTGCGCAGATAGGCGATCACCTCGGCGCGCTTCTGGTCATCCGGAATGCCGGGGAAGGCCATCATGGTCCCGGGGGCGAAGGTTTGCGGGTTGGTCAGCCAGTGGTTGAGATTTTCGTAGGTCCAGTCGCCCTCATGCTTCTTGAGGCCGGGCGTGTAGGCGAAGCCCTCATGGGCTGCGATCTTGTGTCCGACCACGCCCCAGAGATTCGGGCCGACCAGCGTGGCGCCGCCCTTGTCGACGGTGTGGCAGACTTTGCAGAGCCCTGCGTCGGCCTCGCCCTTCGCCGGATCGGCCGTGGCGATCAGCGCGAGGAACTTGGCCTGACCGGAAGCCGCTGCGTCGGCAGGCGCCTCGCCGGGCTCTTCCGCCCCGGCCGCCTCGGCCTTGGGCTCCGGAATTGGCAGCGGACTGTCGCTGTTCTTGTTCAGGAAGGCGATGACATCGGCGCGCTTCTGGAGGTCGGGGATGCCGGGAAAGGCCATGCTCGTGCCTGCGGCGAAGGCTTGCGGGTTGGTCAGCCACAGGTCGAGATTTTCGAAGGTCCAGTCGCCCTCCTTACCCTTGAGCGCGGGCGTGTAGGTGAAGCCCTCATGGGAGGCGATCTTGTGACCGACCACGCCATAGAGGTTCGGCCCAATCAGCGTGGCGCCGCCCTTGTCGAAGGTGTGGCACACTTTGCAGAGCGCGACGTCTTGTTCGCCTTTGGCCGGGTCCGCAGTCTGCAGCGCGGCGATGATCTCCTCGCCGGGCTCGGCGGGCTTCCCTGCTTCGCCCGCAGGCTTCTCTTCCGTGCCGGCAACCTCGAAGCCGGGCTTCTCGGGCTCATGCTCTTCGTAGGCGATGTTGATGAGTGTTCTTGCACCAAAGAACAGCAGCAGCGCGACCAGCACCGCCATAGCGATTTTGTTGAGATAGTAATACTTCATGCCGATGTCCCCCCAGCAGGCAAAGGCCACTTCGTTGTAGCTCTTGCGACGCGGCGTGAGACTATAGGGGCGATCCGGTGTTGCAACTCAGAGAATTGTCGCGCATTCGTTCTGTCCCGAGGCGTTCTTCCGAACCTAACCCACGGAAAAGCATGTCAGATTCCCTCATAGTCATTCCCGCCAGGCTGAGCGCCACACGACTGCCCGACAAGCCCATGGCGGAGATCGCCGGCGAACCCATGATCGTTCATGTCTGGCGGCGGGCGATGGAGGCCGATTGCGGGCCCGTGCTGGTTGCCGCCGACTCTCAGGTCATTTGCGATGCGGTGGCGAAGGCGGGCGGCGAGGCGGCGATGACGCGGTCCGATCACGCCAGTGGCTCGGACCGCATCCATGAGGCCGTCCTCACCTTCGACCCGGACCGGCGTATCGATACGATCGTCAATCTGCAGGGCGACCTGCCGACGCTGGATCCGAAACTCGTGCGCGCCTGCGTCGCCGCCCTGCATGAGGGGGAGGCGGATATCGGCACCATCGCCGCCGAGATCGTCCGGGAGGAGGAGCGTACCAACCCGAACGTGGTCAAGGTGGTCGGCTCGCCGCTTGGCCGCGGCGGCATCCTCAATGCGCTTTATTTCACGCGCGCCACGGCCCCTTACGGCGACGGACCGCTCTATCACCACATCGGCATCTACGCCTACCGGCGCAGCGCGCTGGACCGCTTCGTAGGCTTGCCGCCCTCGCCGCTGGAGACCCGCGAGAAGCTCGAGCAGCTCCGCGCCCTGGAGGCGGGTATGCGCATCCATGTCGGCCTCGTTGACACTGTCCCGCTCGGTGTCGATACTCCGGCCGACCTTGCGCGGGCGCGCGAAGTTCTTGAATCCCGCAGCTGAATTGCGCCCGCCCTTTCGCTAAAGACCATCCTGAAAAAGACCATCTGAAAAAGACCATGGCCACATCGCGCTTGAACAAAATCGCCTTCCAGGGCGAGCCCGGCGCCAACTCGCATTTGGCCGCGTGCGACGCTTATCCGGCCATGGAAGCGATGCCGTGCGCCACCTTCGAGGATGCGCTGGCCGCGGTGAAGACCGGCAAGGCGAAGCTCGCCATGATTCCCATCGAGAACTCGGTGGCCGGCCGCGTCGCCGATATCCACCATCTCCTGCCCCAATCTGGGCTGTATATCGTTGCCGAGCATTTCGAGCGGGTGCGCCATCAACTCCTGACGTTGCCGCACGCCAAGCTCAACGGTCTCAAGACCGTACATAGCCACATCATGGCGCTCGGCCAGTGCCGCAAGGCGATTGCCGCGTTGAAGCTGACGCCCGTTGTCGAGGCCGATACCGCCGGCGCCGCGCGCCATGTGCGTGAGACGGGCGATCCGACCCGAGCGGCCATCGCCTCAAAGCTCGCGGCCGAGATCTATGGGCTCAAGGTCGCCAAGAAGGACATCGAGGACGCCTCCCATAACACCACGCGCTTCGTGGTGCTCGCCGCCAAGCCGCAGAGGACCAAGGCGACTGACGGACCCATCATCACCAGTTTCGTGTTCCGCGTGCGCAACGTGCCGGCGGCGCTGTACAAGGCGATGGGCGGCTTCGCCACCAACGGCGTCAACATGACGAAGCTCGAGTTCTACCAACTCGAGGGCTCGTTCAACGCCACCATGTTCTATGCCGATATCGAGGGCCATCCGGCCGAGCGCCGGGTCAAGCTCGCCATGGAGGAGCTCGCCTTCTTCACCAGCGAGGTGACCGTGCTCGGCTCATACCCGGCGAGCCCCTTCCGCGCCGACCTCAAGGCTTGAGCGCCGAAGTCGATCCCTCAGGATTTGCGCATCTTCTTGGCGATCCGCTCAGCCTCGTTCACATCCGCCTGCGGCATGAACGGCTTGTTGGTCCAGCCGGGCCGCGATGAGGTGGGCTTGTACTCGCCGGGCTCGCACTTGGTCACCGGATGAGCGGCAATCTCCGCTGCGAGGCGCGCGGCTTCTTCTTCGCGGGTCTCACCGGTCAACACCCGCTTCGTCGGCCGCCGTACGAAATTAGGCCTCGTCTTTTTATCTGAGTTCATTGCGCGTCTCCGGTTGGCTGTCGGAAGTGGAAGATGCGTGGCGTCACGCGTTCATGTGGTCAAGATCGGGCGCATTTACCAGAAGCGGCCGCTCGCGCCCACGATTATCGTCACCAGACCGAGCACGAGGTTGATCGCGACGATTTGGCGAATTTGATTTAAGCGTGTGCCGGCTTGCGTGAAATCCTCCGCCGCCACGGCATGGCTGAAACGCCGCCAAGGTCCGAAGAATAGATGTCCGAACAGGAGCATCATCACGATGCCGATGCCCTGCATGACATGGATGGACAGCCGCGCCCCGGCGAAGCCGCCGAGATAGAGAAAGATCATGCCGTAGCCGGACGCGAGCAGGACCACGATGCTGAGCCACACCCACGGGAAAAAGCGGGCAAACACGCGTTGCCACAGGCCAAGCCGCATCTCGGGCACAAGCGGCCCGGCGGCGGGGCGCAGCACCACATAGGCGAAGAACATGCCGCCGACCCAGACGACGGCGGCAAGGATATGAAGCGCGATGAGAAAGGTCACGGCGCGACGCTAGCACAAGAGCCAAGGGCCCGACATCGGCATTGGGTCGCGCTTGGCGCAGCTTGCTACTGTGCGGCGTTGACGTCCTTCTGCTTCTTTTTCTTATTTTTCTTGTCATCGGGCCGAGGAGCCGCCTGGGCCTGGTTCGGCTCGCCCTGATCGGGATTGCCTCCGGCTTGAACCGTCTGCCCTGTAGGCTTTGAGCGTTCCTTCTGGACGGCCGCCGATCTAGGGGGCGCCTTCTTGGCGGCCGCTTTGACATCCGCCTTGGCCTGAGTTGCCCCACCCTGTTTCTTGGCCTCGGGCTTCAGCTGCTTGGCTTCGGGTTTTTTGGCTTCGGGTTTCATCGGAGCGGGCTTCTTGGCCTCGGGCTTCTTGAGAGCGGGCTTGCTCGGCTCCTGCTGCTTGCGCGGTGGCGCAGCCGTCTGCGGCATGGCCTTGGGCTTGTCTTTGGCCTTGGGCGCATCCTTTGGCTTATCGGGCTGCTTCGGCGCCGCGGGCGGCTCGACCTTCTTCTCCACCGCGGGGGGTGAAGGCGGAAGAACCTTCTCCTCCACCGGAGGAGGCGCCGTTTCGGTTGCTTGCGGAGGCGCGATTTGCTTCTTGGCCGGCGGCTCGTCGGACGGGGGCGCCTCGCTGCCCTTGGGCTCCTGCGGAGGCTCGTTATCCTCCGCAGGGTTCTTCTTCCCGGGCTTGTTCTGGTCGGCAGCCTTGTCCTTGGGCTCCGGTTGCTTCTTGGCGCCGGGCTGCTTCTTCATCGCCTCGGGCATGGCGCCCTTCGCGTCCGAAGGCGGCGCAATGTCGGCCTTCGGTTCCCCAGCGTTCGGTTCCTCAGCCTTCGGCTCCTCGACCTTCGGCTCCGGGGTCTTCGGCTCCTCGACCTTCGGCTCCGGGGTCTTCGGCTCCGCGGTCTTCGGTTCCTCAGCCTTCGGTTCCTCGGACTTCAGCTCCTCGGGCTTCAGGTCCTCGGACTTCGGCGCCTCGGTTTTGGGCTCCTCCGCCTTCGGCTCATCAGCTTTTAGTTTATTGCCGTTCGACTCGGGAGCGGCGACCTCTTGAGCCGGAATCGGCTTCTTGTCGGAGACGCCACCGGAAGGCGGAGGTGTGTCGACCTCGTTTCCTTGTGGCAACGCATCGGTCGCTTCAGAGCCCTCGGCGGTCTCGCCCTTGCGTGTCTTGCCGCCTTTGCCGCCCTTGCGTTCCTTGACGGCCTTTTCGACTTCGGGCGGGGCGAGCATGTCCTCGGTGGTGGCCTCGCCCTCGGCTTGCGCCTTGGTCTCGCTTGTCGCGGCGACCTCCTCGACCTTCTTCGGCTCCGGCGGTGCCAGCGCCGCGGGCGTCTCTTCAGGCGCCGGCTCGTAGACCTCGATGGCGTCGCCCTCGACCTTGCCGGACTGCTCCACGTTGTTGGTCTTGGTGATCTGCCGTGTAACGACCTTCGTGTTTGTCTTCTGCTCGACGTAGTTGACGTTGACCACGTTGTTCACGATCGTCGTGTTGTTGACGATCGTGGTGTGGCCAAGGGGTCGCGCACGCTCGAGCGCCGGACGGCGGCGGTTACGGTCCTGAACGTAGTAGCGTGGCAGGTCGTCCGACAGGAAGTCGCGCGAGGGCACAACCGACCAGTAATAATCGGGCACATTGCCGAACGAGATGTTGATGTTAATGCCGCCGCCGCCGCCGCGGTCGCCGCGGTCGTCGTAGCGTTCTCCATAGCCGCTGTCATACGAGGGCGGCAGAGGAGCCCAGGCGAGATAGTCGTCGGACTGACGCCAGGACACCCATGCCGGCGCCCAGCGATTGCCGGGCACCCAGAACCAGCCAACGCGGTCGGAGAACCCCCAACGGCCGTAGTGATATGTCGCCCAACCGAACGGTTCGCGGGAGACCCACGTCCAGCCGCGGTCGGTATGCGCCCACCGGCCGCGCGTATAGGGCCGCCAGCCGCGGTCCACGCCGCCGGGCACCCAGACATACTGACCCTGGATCCAGGTCCAGGAGCCGTAACGCGAGAGGCGGGTATAGAAGGCACTATGCTCGACCCAGCCTTCCTCGCGCGGACCGCTCCAACGCCCGCGGTCGCCGTAGAACGGTTCGTCTCGGTAGTAGGAATCCCAATAAGCATTGATGTTGAAGGTGACCGGCTGGTAGCCGAGGCGCGGCGCGTAGTCGCGCAGCAGGTAGTAATCGCCTTCGTAATAGCCCGAGAGATAGATCGAGCGCATCCAGCCGCGATAGTTGCGGAAGACGCTGTCGCACCACGTGTAATCGGGCAGACAGCCGAGAATGGCGATTGGCGCATCCGCCGGAACGGTCAGGATGACGGGATACTCGGTGCCCGGGCCGGCGCGCAAGTTGACGTTTGTGAGGGGATAGCCGTTGGGCTGCTGCGCCATGGCGGGGCCGGCAAGCAATGCCGTGATACCCGCGCCCGCGACAAAAAGCGCGCGAACGGCGGCTTTTAGGAGAATCATCAACTGTAAGCCTTTCTGGAATTGAGACTCGGCATGCGTCTAACGCGCCGTAACCCCTTAGGTTCGGTTTGCACCGTCCGAATGAATTGGGGCGCGCCGGGGGCGGCGCTGGGGCCGTACGGTGGAGCGGGTTGCCACGGGCCCCCCGTTCCCCGATATACTCTCCCAGGGAGGTTGGCAGCAGGCGCGTGCCTCGCCAACCGGGTCAGATCCGGAAGGAAGCAGCCCCAACGAGCGTTTCGCGGGTTGTTCGTCCAGCCTCCCACCTTGCCTCAAGCGTCCAGTAGAGTGTGGCGGGGCGTCTGTTGCTGCCCCGAATTGTCCTGAAGCCGTGGCGTGAGTGCGACCCCTCAATGGCCGAATCCGAAAATCAAGCGAAGAGCGCGCCTGTAAGCCATATGGCGCCTGTGAGCCATGCGGCGCTTGCCCGAAAATACCGCCCGCAAGTCTTCGCCGAGCTGATCGGCCAGGAGGCCATCGTGCGGACGCTGCGCAATGCCTTCGCCACCGGCCGCATCGCCCAAGCCTATATGCTCACCGGCGTGCGCGGCGTCGGCAAGACCACCACTGCCCGCCTCATCGCCCGCGCGCTCAACTACGAGGGTCCGAACGGCGAGGGCGCCACCCTCGACATCACCGCGGAGGGCGCCCATTGCCGCGCCATTCTGGAGAGCCGCCATCTTGACGTGGTCGAGATGGACGCCGCCTCGCATACCGGTATCGACGACGTGCGCGAGCTCATCGACAGCGCCCACTACAAGCCCAACAGCGCCCGCTACAAGGTCTACATCATCGACGAGGTGCACATGCTGTCGAAGCAGGCCTTCAACGGCCTGCTCAAGACGCTGGAAGAGCCGCCGGAGCATGTGAAGTTCATCTTCGCCACCACAGAGGTGCGCAAGGTCCCGGTCACTGTGCTGTCGCGCTGCCAGCGCTTCGACCTGCGGCGCATCGAGATCGAGGTGCTGATGGAGCACCTCGCCCGCATCGTGAAGGAGGAGAACGCGGAAGCCGACCCGGCGGCCCTGGCCCTGATCGCCCGCGCTTCCGAAGGTTCCGTGCGCGATGCTTTGTCGATCCTCGACCGCGCTATTGCTTTCGGGTCCGGCAAGGTGGAGGCGGGTTCGCTCCGCGAGCTGCTCGGTCTTGCCGACCGCAGCCGCATTTTCGACCTGCTGGAGACCGTGCTCAAGGGCGACGCGGGCGGTGCGCTTACCAGCCTCGATCAATTGAATTGCGATGGCGCCGAGCCCGGCCAGGTCATCACCGATCTCGCCGACGCGGTCCATGCGGTGACCCTGGTGAAGGCTGCGGGGCCCGCCAGCGCCGATCCCGCCGCCAGCGAAGCGGAGCGTGCGCGCACTGCCGAACTCGCCAAACGCCTGTCCATGCCGGTCCTGGCGCGCGCCTGGCAGATGCTGCTCAAGGGGCATGACGAGGTCCGCAATTCCCCGCGGCCGCTGGCCGCCGCCGACATGGTGCTGGTGAGGCTGGCCTATGCCGCCGACCTGCCGCCGCCCGGCGAGCTCGCCCGCCAATTGAAGGATGCCGCTGCCGCCCCGGCCAAGAGTCTCGACAAAACGTCCGACAAGGCCCCCGAGCGCAATCAGAGCGCCGAACCTGCCCCTGCCGCAAGTGAGGCAAGCTCTGCACGGCGGGAGAGTCCGGCACGGGATGAAAGCCCGCCATGGGACGAGGCGCCTCCTGTGGATGAGCCGCCTGCTTATGACGAGATCCCGGACTCTGCGCTCGACCCGGATGCCGACCTCGCGCCCAAACCCGAACAGCCGTCTCTGCACAGTTTCGAGGATGTCGTCGCCCTGGCCGAAGCCAAGCGCGAATTGAAGCTCAAGAACGCGCTTCTGGAGCAGGTCCGGCTCGTGCATTTCAAGCCGGGCAATATCGAGCTCAATCCGCTTCCCACAGCCCCGCCGCAACTCGCCCAAGAGCTGATGCGCAAGCTCAGAGCCTGGACCGGCCGGGTGTGGATCGTCGCCGTCAGCGACCAAGAGGGCGCCGAGCCCTTGGGCGCCACCCGCCGCGCGGCAGCCGAACGCGAAATCGAATTGGTCCGCGCCCATCCGGCGGTCAAGGAGGTCCTGCAGCATTTTCCGAACGCCCGCATCACCGATGTACGGGCCACCGCGCCAACCGTCGAAGATGACGGCGGCGATGCGCTACCGGAGCAATTCACGGAGGACGGAACCAACTAGATGAAGAATTTCGCCCAGATGATGAAGCAGGCGCAGGAGCTGCAAGGCCGCATGGCAGAGATGCAGGCCGAAATGGAGCGAACCCTGTGCGAGGGCCGCGCCGGCGGCGGCATGGTGGTGGTGACCTTGAACGGCAAAGGCGAGATGTCCGGCGTCAAGATCGATGCCTCCCTGCTCAAGCCCGAGGAGGGCGAGATCCTCGAGGATCTGATCTCCGCCGCCCATGCCGACGCCAAGGCCAAGGTCGAGGACGCCATGAAGGAGAAGATGCAGGCGCTCACCGGCGGCCTGCCGCTCCCGCCCGGTCTCAAGCTATTTTGACGACTGATCGCTGATGGCGCGCGCGGCGGCAGGTCCGGAGATTGAACGGCTGATCCAGCTTCTGGCGCGGCTGCCGGGGCTCGGCCCCCGCTCGGCGCGGCGCGCGGCGCTGCATCTCGTCAAGAAGAAGGAGCAGTTGCTCATCCCGCTTACCGACGCGCTGGCCGAGACGCGCGATACCATCCTCACCTGCGAGACCTGCGGCAATATCGATACGCATAGCCCGTGCACGCTGTGTTGCGACAACGTGCGTGACCGCTCGATGATCTGCGTGGTCGAGGAGGTCGGCGACCTGTGGGCGCTGGAGCGCGCCTCCGTCATCAACGGGCTCTATCATGTGCTCGGCGGCACGCTGTCGCCGCTCGACGGCATCGGCCCCGGCGATCTTCACATCGCTAAGCTGATCGAGCGCGCCCACGATCCGCAAGTGACCGAAGTGTTGCTGGCGTTGAACGCCACGGTGGAAGGCCAGTCCACGGCGCATTATCTGATGGATCAGCTTGCCGGCTGTAACGTCGCGGTATCGCGCCTGGCGCAAGGCGTGCCGATCGGTGGTGAGCTCGACTATCTCGACGAGGGCACGCTGGCCGCGGCCGTCAAAGCCCGCAAGGCCATGTGAGGCAATCGAACGTCGCGAAATTCGCTCATGCCAAAACGCCTCGTCATCGTTTCCGACAAAATGCAGCAGGGTTATCGCTACGAATTGACCGCGCCCACCGGCCGGAATTTCGATCCGGAGTTTACGCCCGAGTTGACACCGCGCGAGATGCTGCGGCTCGGCGTGTTCGGCGGCAAATACATGACCGATACCCGCAAGGAGTTTCCCGAGAGCTGGTTCGTTGGCGCCAAGCTCGCCCAGGCCGGCCGCGACTGCTCGCTCAATTATTTTGGTGTCGACGCCAGCCAGCCATTGTCGGTCTGGCGCGCGAAGGGATGGATCCATCCCGACGATCCGCGCGGCTGGTTCCAATGGTATTGCCGCTACTATCTGGGGCGCCGGATGGCGGACGAGGACCTGCGGCAGATCAAACGCTGGAGGGCGATGCGCCGGCATGTGCGGCAGGTTGAGGCAAACTGCGAGCCGGGAGATCCGTTCTGCCGCCCGCGGCAGCGGCAGGCTCTGCTGCATTGGGCCTATGACAGCCGCAAGATTTGACGCTTTCTCAGGACAGCAGCCGGTCGATAGTCACGTCGATTTTTCCTTCAGGCGTTCAAGCTCCTCGAGCTCTTCGGCGTCGGGCTCGCCTTCGCTCCAGGGCGCCACCTTGAACAACAACAGCATGCCGGGAATGGCGACAATGGCGCAGAGGACGAAGAACTGCGTCCAGCCCACGGCTTCCACGATGAAGCCGGTCGATGCGTTGGCAAGCGTGCGCGGAACCGCGATGAAACTTGAGAACAGGGCGAATTGCGTGGCCGTAAAGGCCCTGCTGGTTTCCCTGGCCATGAAGGCCGTCAACGCGATCGTGCCAAGGCCAACGCCCAGATACTCTCCGCTGACCACGACGAACAGTCCGGGCAGCGAATGCCCGGCCTGGCTCAGCCAGATATACGGAACGATGGTGAGAACCTGCACGAAGCCGAAGAGCCACAGGGCCCGGTTGATGCTCACCTTGAGCATGATGATGCCGCCGAGCACGCCACCGGCGATGCTGGCCCACAGGCCGGCGACCTTGGCGATGGAGCCGATCTCGCTCAGGCTGTAGCCCATATCGATGTAGAAGGGCGTTGCCAGCGCCGTGGCCATGTTGTCTCCCAACTTGTAGAGAAACAGGAAGGCCAGGATGGCCAAGCCGGCCTTGATCCCGCCATCGCGGCTGAAAAACTCCACGAAGGGGTCGATCACCGCCTCGCGCAGACTGTGCGGCGCCAGCGCGTCATCGCTCACTTCCCTGATCATCAGCGTGGTCACGATGCCGACCAGCATGAAGGCGCCGGTGACCCAAAACACCACCGTCCAGGGCTGGAAGTCGGCCAGGATCAAGGCCAGAGAGCCCGGCACCAATCCGGAAAGACGATAGGCATTCACGAAAATGGACGTGCCGGTCCCGAGCTCGTCATCGGCCAGCAGCTCGCGCCGGTAAGCGTCGATGACGATGTCCTGGCTGGCGCCGAACAGGGCGACAACGAAGACGACCGCGACGATCGCTTGGAGCGAAATGGAGGGATCGAACTGGCCCAACACGCCGATCGCAAGCAGCAGCACAAGCTGCGTCAGGATCGCCCAGCCCCGCCGGCGCCCCAAGAAGGGCAGCTTGTAGCGGTCCATCAGGGGGGACCACACGAATTTCCAGGTATAGGGCAGCCCGATAAGGGCGAAGAGACCGATGGTGGCAAGGTTCACGTCGTTGCTGCGCAACCAGGCCGGCACCAGCGAAATCAGAACATACAGGGGCATTCCGGAGGTGAAGCCCAGGAAGACGCAGGCGAGCATCTTCCGGTTGAACAGGATCTCGGTCCAGCTGCGCCGCACGTCGGCCAAGCTCGATTGCTCTGTCGTTCCCCCGGTCTCCGTCATCGCTAACGCTCATAGCAGGCCGTTGGCCTGCCGTCATGCCTTCGCATGATGGGGGACCTATGCTGAACGGATCTAGCGGAGAGGCGTTCTCCAGGGATCATTCGAGCGCAAGGAGACCAAGCCATGGTGCGCGTCGTCGGCATCGATCATCTCGTCATCAGGGTCAGCGACTTCGAGAAATCCAAGACGTTCTACGGCAAGCTGTTCCCATTCCTCGGCTTCAAAGTGCTGGGCGAATACGGCGACACTATCGGCTGGACCAACGGCAAAACGCGGTACTGGATCGGGCAGGCGGACGCCGAAGCAAAGGAACGCGGCTATCGCATCGGCGATATCGGCTTCCACCACTACGCCTTCGAGCTCAGGAGCCGGAAGGATGTCGACGACCTGGAGATTTTTCTCAAGGGGCTGGGTGCGGAGATCGTCGACCCGGCGGGCGAGTATTACGACGACTATTACGCCGTGTTCTTTCTCGATCCCGACGGGCTGAAGCTCGAAGGCATGAAATGGGGCGAGGCGGCCGAAAAGGCGAAGGCAGCGCGCAAACGCTCGAGTAGCGCGAAAAAACGCGCCGCGGCCAAGAAGGCCGCCAGCAGCAAGTCAGGCAAATCTGCCAAGACCGCGAAGCCCAAGGCCAAAAAGACTGCCAAGACCAAGAACCCCACCAAGCGCCACACGAAATAGGGGGGTGGCGGAAGCAAAAAGCCCTCTCAAAGAGGATATATTTTACTTGCGAATAAGTTGCAATTGCACCTATGATGACTGCTAAGGTGGCCGAAGAAGGCCAGAGCAGGAGATTTCGAATGGTGCAGGGGCTCAGGCGGCTCCGATATATCGGCGCCGCGCTGGCGATGCTGAGTTTGAGCCTGCTTGCCGGTTGCGGCGAGCCCACAGGCGACTCCGCCGCGACGGACGGGAAATTCCGCGTCGTCACCACCTTCACCATCATCCAGGACATCGCCCAGAACGTCGCCGGCGATCGTGCGGTAGTGGAGTCCATCACGAAGCCGGGCGCCGAGATCCACGATTACCAGCCGACCCCGCTCGACATCGTCAAAGCCCAGGACGCCGATCTCGTGCTGTGGAACGGCTTCGGCCTCGAGCGCTGGTTCGCGAAATTCTTCCAGAACGTGAAGGACGTCCCGAGCGTGGTGGTGAGCGACGGGGTCAGTCCCATGGGCATCGCCGAGGGGCCGTATAACGGCAAGCCGAATCCTCATGCCTGGATGTCGCCGGCGAACGCGCTCATCTATGTGGAGAATATCCGAAAAGCGCTCGTCGCCCACGATCCGGCCAACGCGGACGCCTATAACCGCAACGCGGCGGCCTACGCCACCAAGATCAAGGCGCTCGACGAACCCCTGCGCAAGCGGCTATCGGCGATCCCCGAAGCCCAGCGCTGGCTCGTCACCAGCGAAGGCGCGTTCTCCTATCTCGCCCGCGACTACGACATGCGCGAGGCCTATCTGTGGCCGATCAACGCCGACCAGCAGGGCTCGCCGCAGCAGGTGCGCAAAGTCATCGAGATCGTGCGCGACAACCACATTCCCGTGGTGTTCAGCGAGAGCACCATCTCCGACCGCGCCGCCAAGCAGGTCGCCAGTGAAACCGGTGCGCGCTACGGCGGCATACTCTATGTGGATTCGCTGAGCGCCGAAGGCGGCCCGGTTCCAACTTATCTCGATCTCCTGCGGACCACGGTCGAGACCATTGCCAAGGGATTCGAAGATGGGCGCACTTGATATCCTGACCCGCGACGAGGCGCCGGTGCATGAGGCGAGCATCTCCGTGCGCGATCTCAGCGTCACCTATCCCAATGGCTTTACCGCCGTGCGCGATGCGAGCTTCTCGCTTGGCGCGGGCACCATCTGCGCCCTGGTCGGCGTCAACGGCAGCGGCAAGTCGACCATCTTCAAGGCCATCATGGGCTTTGTGAAGCCGTCTGCCGGCGAAGTGCGGCTGTGTGGGTTGCCCGTCGACCAAGCGGTGGGCAACAACATCGTCGCCTATGTGCCGCAGAGCGAGGATGTCGATTGGAACTTCCCGGTCCTGGTCGAGACCGTGGTGATGATGGGCCGCTACGGCCACATGAACTTCTTGCGCATGCCCTCCCGCAATGATCGTCGCAAGGTGGACGAGGCCCTGGAGCGCGTCGGCATGAGCGCCTACCGCAAGCGCCAGATCGGCGAGCTTTCTGGCGGCCAGAAGAAGCGCGTGTTTCTGGCGCGCGCCCTGGCGCAAGAAGGCAGCATCATTCTGCTCGACGAGCCGTTCACCGGCATCGACGTCACCACGGAAGCCGCGATCATCGATCTGCTGCGGGATCTGCGCGCCTCGGGCCACCTCATGCTGGTCTCCACCCACAATCTCGGCACTGTGCCGGACTATTGCGATCAGGTGGTGCTGATCAACCGCACGGTGCTTGCCGCCGGGCCCACCAAAAAGGTCTTCACCCCGAAGAATCTGGAACTCACCTTCGGCGGCGTGTTGCGCAATTTCGAGCTGGGCGGTCGCGCGCTTCACGACGACGACGACGCCCGCAAGGTCACCGTCATCACCGACGACGAGCGCCCGCTGGTGTTCTACGGCGACGACGCGCCTCCCCCGCGCAAAGATCGGGATCGCCCGGAATGAGTTCCTTCCTCAACGAGCTCATGGTGCCGCTGGGCTACGACTATATGTGGAAGGCCATGTGGGTGAGTGCGTTGGTCGGCGCCGTCTGTGCCTTCCTGTCCGCGTATCTCATGCTCAAAGGCTGGTCGCTGATGGGCGATGCGCTGGGTCACTCCATCGTGCCGGGCGTGGCCGCGGCCTACATCATCGGCGCGCCATTCGCCGTCGGCGCCTTCTTCGCCGGCATCCTCGCCTCCCTCGGCATGGCCTTCGTCAAACAGCACTCCAGGCTCCGCGAGGACGCCATTATCGGCCTCGTCTTCACCACCCTGTTCGCGCTTGGCCTGCTCATGGCCTCGTTGTGGCCGACCTCGGTGTCGATCCAGACCATCGTGCTCGGCAACATTCTCGCCATTCCCGATGAGGATGCGACCCAGGTCGCCATCATCGCCGCGGTCTCCTTCGTCGTCATGGCCTTCCTGTGGAAGGACCTCATGGTGACCTTCTTCGACGAGACCCATGCCAAGAGCATCGGCATCAACACCAATCTCCTGAAGATCGTCTTCTTCGTCCTGCTCAGCGCGTGCACGGTGGCGGCGCTGCAGACCGTGGGCGCCTGTCTCGTCATCGCCATGGTGGTGACCCCCGGCGCCACCGCTTATCTTCTCACCGATCGCTTCGGCCGGCTGGTCCTTATCGCCATCGCGCTGGGTGCGGTGACGAGCTTCGCCGGCGCCTATCTCAGCTTTTTCGTCGACGGCGCCACCGGCGGCGTGATCGTCTCTCTACAGACGGTCGTGTTCCTCATCGCCTTCTATTTCGCGCCGAAGCATGGCGTGTTGGCCGCGCGCCGCAAGCGTCTGGCCGTCGTCGGGGCGGCGGCGACGGAGGCCGCCGCATGATGGATGTGATCTCCTGGTTCACCGATCCTTTCGCTTACGGGTTCATGCAGCGCGCCCTGGGCGTGGCGCTCTTGGTCGCCGCCGTCTGCGCCGTGCTGTCCTGCTATCTCGTGCTCAAGGGCTGGTCGCTCATGGGCGACGCCATCTCCCACGCCGTGCTGCCGGGCATCGTCATCGCCTATGTGGTGGGCTTGCCCCTGGTGGTCGGAGCCTTCGCTGCCGGGCTCGGCTGCGCGCTGATGACCGGCTATCTCAAGGACAATAGCCGCGTCAAAGAAGACACCGTCATGGGCATCGTGTTCTCAGGCATGTTCGGCCTGGGGCTCGTCATGTTCACCAAGATCGAGAGCGACCAGCATCTCAATCACATTCTCTTCGGCAACGTGCTGGGCGTCACCACGGCCGATCTCATCGAGACGGCCATCATCGCCGGCGGCACGCTCCTGATCGTGCTGCTCAAGCGGCGCGACCTGCTGCTCTATTGTTTCGATCCGAACCACGCCCGCGCCATCGGTCTGCCGGTGCGCTTGCTGCATTACGGCCTGCTGGTGCTGCTGTCGCTGACCATCGTCAGCGCGCTGAAGGCCGTCGGCATCATTCTCGTCATCGCCATGCTGATTGCCCCCGGCGCCACCGCCTATCTGCTCACCGATAGCTTTGGGCGGATGCTGGGAATTGCCGTCGCCGTGGCGACCGTGTCGGCCGCGCTCGGGACCCTGGTGAGCTTTCACATCAACGGGGCGACGGGCGCCTGCATCGTGCTGGTTCAGGCGCTGGCCTTCGTCGTCGCTTTCCTGTTTGCGCCGAAGCGGGGCCTGCTCACGGCCCGGCGCGTGCGGCCACAGATAGGTGGCGGCGCGGCAGCGCGCGGCGGCGTCTTGGGAAGTCCGCGCGACAGCCTCAGTAGCTTTCCGGCTGGGGTCCCGACCGCCGCAAAATCTCGAAGATCAAGGCCGTCGACCAGCCGATCAGCATGACGCCGTTCAGCGCCGTCATGGGGCCGAGCAGGTGCCATTTCGGCACGGGCACCACGTCGCCATAGCCCAACGTCGTGTAGTTGCCAAAGGCGAAATAGACGAGGTCCGTGCCGGGCGGCACGGCGCCGACGAAGGCATAGGTATAGGCCCACAGCACCACCTCGCCGAAATGCCCCGCCACCAGGAGCGTGCCGGTGGCGACGATGACCAGCGTGTATTGCAGGAAGCTCGGAATGGAGCTGTCGCTCATCCGCAGGCGCCGCACCACCCAGGCGATGGCGCCCAGCAGAACCGCATGGACAATCAGGTTGGCGAGGCTTGCACCGCCGCCGACGATGACCTGATCGAGCATCGAGCCGTCCATGGTCTGCAGCATCATTTCCCCGCGAGCAGGTCTGGCTGCCGGATGATGCGGGCGCCCCCGCTGCGTGGCTGCGGGGCCGGCGCAGGTGAGAGGGAAGGAGCAGGCGCCGGCGAAAACGCAGGCGAGGGGACAGGCGCCGCGCCGTTCTGTTGCGCGACCTGCGGGGCCGGTACGGGCTCCTCCAAGTCCAAGGTCTCGATCTTGCGCCCGCGCGAGGCGATCTTCTCCGACGAGGTGAGAATCTTATCGATATCGGCATTGGCCCGGCCGAAATGGCGCTGGAGATCCAACACCCGCTCGCGGAAGCGGCCCATGTCCTCCATCAGCTTGGCCACTTCGGCCTGGATCAAATGAGCCTGCTCACGCATCTGCACGTCCTTGAGGATTGACTGCATGGTCTGCACCGCCAGCATCAGCATATTGGGCGCGCAGATCACGATGCGGGCGCGATGCGCCTTCTGCACGATGTCGGAGAAATGCTCGGCCAGGTCCGCATAGATCGACTCCGACGGCACGAACAGGATGGCGGTGTCCTGCGTCTCGCCGGTGATGAGATAGCGCTCGGCCATCGCCTCGATATGGCGGCCCACATCGGTGCGCACCTGCCGTGCCGCCACCTTCTTCTCCTCGTCGCGCCGCGCCGTGCGGAACGCCTCGAAGCCCTCAAGCGGAAATTTGGCGTCGATGACCACGCCGGCCGGCGTGTTCGGCATATGGAGCAGGCAATCGGGGCGCTTGCCGTTGGACAGCGTCGCCTGGAACGTGTAGGCGCCTTTGGGCAGCCCGTCCTGGACGATGGCCTCCATGCGCATCTGGCCGAACGCGCCGCGCGCCTGCTTATTGGCCAGGATCTCCTGCAAGCCGACCATGTTGCTGGAGAGGTCCGTCAGGTTCTTCTGCGCCGTGTCGATCACCGCCAGCCGCTCGTTGAGCTTGGCGATCGACTCATGCGTCTTGGCCGCCGTGTCGTTGAGGTCGCTGCCCACCTTGTGGGTCATGCGGTCGAGCCGCTCGTTGACGGCCCGGGCCAGTTCGCCGTGGCGGCTGACGCTGATCTCGGCCAGGGTCTGCAGGCGCACCTTCAGTTCGCCGAGCTGGGCGTCGCTGGAGGAGGCCTCGGCCTTCCGCCGGCTCATATGCACGATGAGCACGATGGCCAGCAAAAGCAGCGCGAAGACGCCGAGACCCGCCAGCGCGAGCGCGACGAGAATTGGGTCGAGCGTGATGCTCCCCACCTGCACGGGCGCAAAGTCCATGAGAACCTATAGCCCGATTCGTTCTTTTGGACCAAAGCGGGAACATTATGCGCGAAGGCCGGGAAACCGGCCCATATGATTGACCGCAAGGCCCGCCAACCTTATGTCAGCCCCTGAAATGGCCATTCATCCCATCATCACCATTCCCGATCCCGTCCTCCGCAAGGAGGCGGCGGCGGTCGAGCGCGTCGACGACGATCTGCGCCGGCTGATGGACGATATGCTGGCCACCATGTACGACGCCCCGGGCGTGGGCCTGGCGGCGCCGCAGATCGGCATCTCGCGGCGGGTCATCGTCATGGACGCGGCCCGGGACGACGATCCGCCGGACCCCCTCGTCATGGCCAACCCGAGGATCCTCGCGCTTTCGGACGAGATGCGGACCCATGAGGAGGGTTGCCTCTCGATCCCCGAGGTCACGGCGGAAGTGGAGCGCCCGGCCGAGGTTCGCGTCGCCTTTCTCGACCGCGCGGGCAAACCGCAAGAAGTCGAGCTCGAAGGCATCTGGGCCACCATCGTCCAGCACGAGATCGACCATCTGAACGGCGTGCTCTTCATCGACTATCTGTCGCGGCTGAAGCGCGACATGATCGTCAAGAAATTTACCAAGGCCAAGCGCGTCGAGGTCATGTAGCCCACCGTTAGGGCCGACTGCGCTTCCCTTCGCCTCCCAAGCAGAATAAGACGCGAACCCATGCGTATCATCTTCATGGGCACGCCGGATTTCGCCGTGCCGGCGCTTCAAGCGCTCCTCAAAGCCGGACACGACATCGCGGCGGTCTATACCCAGCCGCCGCGCGCGGCCGGCCGCGGCATGGCGTTGCGCAAATCGCCGGTCCATGAGGCCGCCGAGGCTGCCGGGCTGACCGTGCTCACCCCCGAACGCCTGAAAGCGCAAGAGGACCAAGACCGCTTCTGTGCGTTCGACGCCGATGCCGCCGTCGTGGTCGCTTACGGCATCATCCTGCCGAAGCCGGTTCTCGATGGCACCAAGTCGGGCGTGTTCAACATCCACGCCTCGCTGCTGCCCCGCTGGCGGGGCGCCGCTCCCATCAACCGCGCCATCATGACGGGCGATGCCGAGACCGGTGTCGCCATCATGCGCGTCACCGAAGGGCTCGATGCCGGCCCCGTCTGCCTCGTGGGGCGCGTCAAGATCACCCCCGAGATGACGGCGGGCGAACTGCACGATCTGTTGGCACCGCTTGGCGCCGAGCTGATGGTGCAGGCCCTGGCCGCGCTCGAGGACGGCACGCTTCACTGCCACGCCCAGCACGACGAGGCGGCCACCTATGCGCCGAAGCTCGACAACAAGGAGACGCGCATCAACTGGCGGCTGCTCGCCCGCGACGTGCACGACCGCATTCGGGGGCTCTCGCCTTTTCCCGGCGCCTGGTGCGAGATCGAGGTCAACGGCAAGCGCGAACGCATCAAGGTGCTCCGCGCGGCAATGGCCGAGGGCGACGGCGCCCCCGGAACGCTGCTCGACGACCGGCTGACGATTGCTTGCGGCGAAGGCGCCGTCCGTCTCACCGAGATCCAGCGCGCCGGCAAGAAGCCCATGTCGGCGCGAAGCCTTCCTCAACGGCGCGACGCTTGCGGTCGGCGCCGTTCTGGACTGACCATGCCGCGCTACAAGCTCACCATCGAATATGACGGCTCGCCCTTCGCCGGTTGGCAGATGCAGGACCGGCCCACGGTGCAGGGCCGACTGACCGAGGCGCTCAAGGCCTTCTCCGGCGAAGACATGATCCCGCGCGGCGCCGGGCGCACCGATGCCGGCGTGCATGCGCTCGGCCAAGTCGCCCATGTCGACCTCACCAAGGATTGGCCGGCCAAGAAAGTGTGCGATGCCTTGAACGCGCATCTGCGGCCGGACCCCATCAGCGTCCTCGCTTGCGAAAAGGCCGCCCAAGGCTTCGACGCGCGGTTCTCGGCCAAGACCCGTCATTATCGCTATCGCATTATCAACCGCCGCAGCCCGCTGACGCTGGAGCGCGACCGCGCCTGGCATGTCGTACACGAGCTCGACGCCGAGCGGATGCATGCGGCGGCGCAAGTCCTGGTCGGCCATTTCGACTTCACCACCTTCCGCTCGACCGAATGTCAGGCGGCCTCGCCGGAAAAGACGCTCGATCGCCTCGCCGTCACCCGCCATGGCCCGGAGGTCTGGATCGAAGCCTCGTCGCGCTCCTTCCTGCACAACCAGGTGCGCTCCATGGTGGGCTCGCTCAAGATCGTGGGCGACGGCAAATGGACCGCCGCCGACCTGAAAAAGGCGCTGGAAGCGCGCAAACGCACCGCCTGCGGCCCCGTGGCCCCTGCTTGCGGCCTTTATTTGGTGCGCGTGGATTATTGACAGGGCTCGGCACGGACGAAACGTCCGCCAGTGCTCCAAAGCGGACATCTGACAACCAGGGTGAAGAGGGCCTCATTGGGACGCTTGTTTCCCGTTTTATCTGTAAGACATTTGGAATAGGCTTGCCTCCGACCGTGATCGAAGGAGCGGTTATGGAACGTGTTCCAGCTCTCCGCCTATACGGGAAACGAGGGTCGCCTCAGGCTTACGCCATCCGCGACTTTCTCTATCGGAGCGATGTTCCCTTCGATTGGGTCGAGCTTGGAAGCGATCAGCAGGCCCGCGTTGAGCTTGGTCTCGACAACGTCGACGACACCCGTTTGCCAATCTGCGTTTTTCCGGACGGAACCCGCATGGAGCGGCCCACCGTGCGCCAGGTTACGGAAAAGCTCGGCTGGTTTCGCCATCCATCGCGCTCGGAGTACGACGTCGCCATCTACGGCGCCGGGCCGGCCGGTCTCAGCGCTTCGGTTTATGCGGCGTCAGAGGGCCTGAAAACGGTTCTTGTCGAGCGCTTCGCCGTAGGGGGGCAGGCCAGTACCAGTCCCGAATCGAGAACTATCTTGGTTTCCCGGAAGGGATCAGCGGCGGCGAACTTGCGGAGCGGGCGCGCGAGCAAGCCACAAAGTTCGGAGCTGAGGTCCTCATTCACCGCGCCGGCGTTCGTGGCGAGTTTGCGCCATTCAAAGGCGTTGTCGACCTCGACGATGGGACAAGACTTTGTTCGCGCGTTTCGGTCTGTACCACGGGGGTAGAGTATCGACGTCTGGAACTGCCCGGCGAGGATAAGTTTCTTGGAGCCGGCGTCTATTACGGTGCGGGGGCAAGCGAAGCCAAGCTTTGCAGCAACGAGCATGTCGTGATGGTGGGCGCCGGCAATTCCTCGGCCCAAGCCTCGCTGCACCTCTCCCGCTATGCCCGCAAGGTGACTATCGTCATGCGCGGGGAGCGTTTGAACGACAACGTCTCCGAATATCTCGTGGATCGGGTGACCCACAAGACAAATATCGAAATCCTGCCTAAGAGCAAAGTTGTTGCCTTGCATGGCGACGACATGTTGCACGCCATCACCATTCGCAATTGCGAGACCGGCGAGGAGCGGGAGATCGAAACAAGCTTTCTGTTTCTCTGTCTTGGTGGCCTTCCGAATACCCAATGGGCCAAGGAGGTCGGCATTATTCGCGACGATCAAGGCTATCTCGTAACCGGCCCCGACCTCAGGAAGTTCGCTCCCACGATGGATTCTTGGAAACTCAATCGCGAGCCGTATTATTTGGAGACCTCGATGCCCGGTGTATTTGCCGCCGGCGACGTTCGGCACGGCTCAATCAAGCGCGTCGCCTCGGCGGTCGGCGAGGGCGCGATGACCATCGCCTTCGTGCATCGCTATTTGGCATCGGGCTAGACTGTAATGTCCCTCCTTACGAGAGGATCAAGCCATGCGTTGGAAAGAGCAATTTGCTGAAGCACGCAGGCGATTCGATCTCTTGAGCTTCTACGAGAAGTTCGAGCACATCGTAATATTTATCCTCGCCGCTCTGATCGTCGTCTTCATCGTCTTCGCCGTCTGGAATCTCGCTCTCAATCTATTTCAGATGATTGCGTCGAGCAGTTTTGATCCAACGGATTATAAAGTTTTCCAGGCGGTGTTCGGAGCAATCATGACGGTCATCATAGCGCTTGAATTCAAGTGGTCTTTGCTCGTCTCCACCGAACGCAAGCAGAGCGTTGTCCAGGTCCGCACCGTGATCCTGATTGCGCTGCTTGCCGTCGTCCGAAAGCTGCTGATCCTCGACGTGTCACACTCAACGGTGCAGCTGTTCGCGCTCGGCGCGGCTATCATCGCGCTCGGAGCGGTCTATTGGCTGGTGAGGGATCAAGACCGGAGCATCGCGGGCGAAGGGTTTGCGCACCAACGCAATCACCCTCCGCAGGTTGGCCGAGAAAAGAAAGCTTCTTCTTCGGCACGCTAGCCATGCAAAAATGTAAGAGATGATGAGGAGACGCCGAGGTCGATGAATCTCGAATGCCAAAGTTCGATACGACCGGGCTGAAGATCTAATACACTAGGCATAGTCGTTTCTAGCTCACGAGAGGTCGCTTGCGAGCTTGGTCCACTTTGCCTGAAATTTCTCAAAAAAGGACGTTTTCGCTGCGGCTTGCTGTGACGCTCGCCGTCGTTGCATGGTCATGCAAAGTCGTCGGCATGGAATTGGAGGACGGCACGGTCTTGTTCGACGACGAGACGCCGGTGCCCTCGTCCGTGCTGAGCCTCGAGCAATGTGGCGCCGAGCCTGAGGGCTACGCCACGCGGCGGCCCTTTGCCGGAGGTTTTCTTTTCACTCTCAAGTGCCCCGGGAACAACGAGAACCACATGCAGACGCTTATCCTCGCGGACAGCGAGGCCGGCGCCGGGGCACGGCTGCTGCACTTTCACGGCCCCGGCAACACACGCGACGACTTCAGTGATGTGATCTCGAACCTTCGCGTGTATCCCGAGCGATACGAACTCGGCGAAATCTTCGTCGACCGTGAGGTCGACGAACGAGCCGATCCCGACGTTTGCCGCACAGAGGGGCGTTGGCGACTTGAAGGAAGCCCTCCTGAGCCAAAGCTCGTGTTTTGGCGGCAGACCGCCGATTGCGACGGCAAGGGGGGTTGGATGGTCGTCGTCGACGAGCGCTAAAGGATGCTTCCTGTCCCGCTGTCGGCACTTAGCGAACCCCTTATCCCCGCCTCCCAAACCTCCCGTACAATGCACGCACCTCGTCCGGTGAAGGGGCGCGCTCATGAGGCGTCGTGAGTTGCGGGACGGGGTGCGGCGCCCGCGGGCCTCGTCGCAACGAGGCACCCGGGCGGTGTCGGAGCTCCCCCCGGGACCACTAGGAGTCCCCGCCAGGAGCTGGCAGGTAGATCCCGGACAGACAGTCCGGGATTGAAGCGGGGCCCGACGCCGAAAAGACGCCGCAAAATAGCAGGTGCTACCGCCCTCTGGGCTAGCTGAGCACTTGTGGCGCGCCGCGAGGCGCCCGCGTGCCGCAAGGCACGAACCAAAAGGATTTGCGCTTCTCGGCGCGCCATCCCCCCTGTTCAAGCTCGGGGGAAACAAACAGAGAAGCCGGGCGCGGCCGCGCCGCGGCAAGGATTGCGCGTGACCAGAGGGGGCATAGCCAAGTCCCTGAAATTCATCTACGCCTCTCCCGCGAACGGGGAGGGACCATGAGGGCCCGCAAGGAAGCATGATCAGGCGCATCGCCACCGTCGGCGGGCTGACGCTCGTCTCGCGCCTCTCGGGCTTTATCCGCGATGTGGTCATGGCCGCCATTCTCGGCGCCGGACCCATGGCCGACGCCTTCTTCATTGCCTTCCGGTTGCCGAACCATTTCCGCGCCATCCTCGCCGAAGGGGCGTTCAACGCGGCCTTCGTACCGGCTTATGCGCGCACGCTGGAGGAAGACGGGGCAAAGGCCGCGAGGCTGTTTGCCGACCGCATCGCGGCGGCGCTGCTCGCCATCAACGTGGTTCTGTTGGCCTTGGCGCTCTTCTTCACGGCCGATGTGGTGGGGCTTCTTGCGCCGGGTCTCTCCGAGGATCCCGAGCGTTACGACCTGGCCGTGACGCTCACCCGCATCACCTTCCCCGCGCTTCTGCTCGTCTCGCTGCAGACCATGATCTCCGGCGAGCTCAATGCCAACGGCAGATTCGCCGCCGCCGCCGGCGCGCCGGTGCTGCTCAATATCTGCATGATCGTTGCGCTTCTGCTTGCGGCCTGGTTTCCCAATGCAGGCTATGCCGCGGCCTGGGGCGTGCTCGCCGCCGGCGTGCTGCAGGTGGTCTTGGTGGCGGTCGACGCCGAGTTGCACAATTTCGGCTTGCGGCTTCGCTTGCCACGGCTCGATCAGCCGACACGAAAATTTCTCAAGGCTCTGGGGCCGGCCATTGTCGGCGCCGGCGGTGTGCAGCTCGCGCTCTTCGCCGACACGCTGATCGCCTCGTTTCTGCCGATTGGCGCGTTGTCGGCGCTCTATTACGCCGACCGCATCAACCAGCTGCCCATCGGCGTGGTCGGCATTGCCGTCGGCACCGTGCTTCTGCCGGAGATGTCGCGGCGGCTCGCGGCGGGCGACGAGAAGGGGGCGGCCTCCGCTCAAGCCCGCGGCATCCAGCTCGCGCTTCTGCTCACCGTGCCCTGCGCCGCCGCGGCGATCACCATTCCGGATCTCATCATGCGCGCGCTCTTCGCCCGCGGCGCTTTCACCACTGCCGATGCCGCCGCTGCCGGCGCGACGCTGGCCGCCTACTCGGTCGGGCTCTTGCCCTTCGTGTTGCTCAGGAGCTTCACGGCACCTTTTTACGCGCGCCGCGATACGCTGACGCCGGTCAAGGCGGCCCTCCTTGCCGCGGCCGTCAACATCGCCTTGAAGTTCGTGCTGATGGGGCCCCTTGCCCAAGTCGGCCTCGCGCTCGCCACGGCCGCCGGGGCGTGGATCAATTTGAGCCTGCTCGCCTATTTCGCCCGCCGCCAGGGCTTTGCCGTGTCGGGCACCGCCATCGGCGGCCCGGTGGCCAAGTTGATCTTGGCCGGCGTTGTGCTGGCCGTCGTGCTGTTCGCCGGCGCTTATGGCCTTCAGCAAGCCCTCGCAAGCCTCCCTCACTTCCGCGACGAGACGGCGCTGGCGGTACTCATCGTCCTCGGCGGGATCGTCTACTTCGTGCTGGTTTGGCTGCTGCTCGGGCGCAAATGGTTCATGAGCCTGCTGAGAGAAGTTTCCACGGCGGCGGATTCGACCGCGCCCGTGGATCTCGAGGAGCAGGATCCGACCGACGATTCCGCCACCCTGCCGGATTCTGAGCCGCCGCCGAGAGGCTAGGGAGTTTGCGCTAAGCGTTGCGCAAGTCGACCAGCTCGACGTCGCCCTCGTCGATCTCCCGGCCCAGGAAGATCGCTCCGACCCGGGCGAAGCGCTCCGGCGAATCGGTGGCGAAGAAGCGGATCGCGCCGTGGCCCGTCTCACCTGTCGCCAATCCGCCACTGGCCAGGGCCTCGGCCACGGCGGCCGCCGTGGTCTCCGCCGAATCGACCAGCGCGACACCGCAGCCGATGGTTCTGCGAATCGCGTCGGCCAAGACGGGAAAATGGGTGCAGCCCAGCACCAGCGTGTCGGGCGCGTCCGGGCCCGCGAATAACGGCTCGAGATATTGCGCGGCGGTGGCCAATGTCGCGGGGGCTTCCGCCCAGCCCTCCTCGGCCAGCGCCACGAAGACTTGGCAGGGCTGCTGCACCACCTCGGCATCGCCCATCAGCCGGTGAATGGCCCGGGCATAGGCGCCGCCTTTCACCGTGCCTTCGGTGGCGATCACGGCGATGCGCTTGTTCTTGGTGGCGGCCACCCCGGCCCGCGCGCCCGGCTCGATCACGCCGATCACCGGCACCGGGGCCCACGACTCCTGCAGCACGTAGAGGCCGACGGCGGAAGCCGTGTTGCAGGCGATCACTACCATCTTCACGCCCTCGCCGAGCAGCAGGCGCGTGGCTTGCAGGGCATAGGACTGCACCGTTTCGGCGCTTTTGGTGCCGTAAGGCAGCCGCGCGGTGTCGCCGAGATAGACGAAACGCTCGGCCGGCAAGCGGGCTGCGAGCGCCCGCAGCACCGTCAAGCCGCCCATTCCGGAATCGAAGACTCCGATCGGCCGGCTGTCACCTGCCATCGGGCGCCCCCGCGAAGGACTCGAAATAGCGTTCGATAAAACGGCGATAGATGGCGGTGAGCTGCTCGATGTCGCTGACCTTGGCGTTCTCGTCCGCCTTATGGATCGTCTCGGTGGTGAGGCCGAACTCCACGACCGGACAATAGTCCTTGATGTGGCGCGCATCCGACGTGCCGCCGTCGGTGGAGAGCGACGGCGTCAGGCCGGTGATCTCGTTCACCGCCTCGCTGAGCAGCGCATCGAGCGGACCCGGCTCGGTGAAGAAGGCCTGGCCTGGCGGCTCGAAGTCGAGCGTGAAGCTGAGCTCCATACCGGCCAGCGCCTGGGTGACCTCCTCCTGCAGCAAGGTGTGCAAACCGTCCGGCCGTTGCCGGTCGTTGAAGCGGATATTGAAGCGCGCCTCGGCCGACGCCGGGATCACATTCGGCGCCGGATTGCCCACATCGATGCTGGTCACTTCGAGATTGGACGGCGAGAAATGCGCGCTGCCGTAGTCGAGCGGCGTGTCGTAGAGCTTCGCCAGAACCTGAACGAGGCCCTTGATCGGATTGGCCGCGAGATGCGGATAGGCCACGTGGCCTTGTTGGCCCGTGACTGTCAGCCGCCCGTTCAGGCTGCCGCGCCGGCCAATCTTGATGGTCTCGCCGAGCTTGGTTGAATTGGAAGGTTCGCCGACGATGCAATGGTCCGGCTTCAGACCCTTCTGCTCCATCCACTTCAGCACCTTGGGAGTGCCGTTGATGGAGGGGCCTTCCTCGTCGCCGGTGATGAGCAGGCTGATCGTGCCCTCGATCTCCCGGCCCTTTGACTTGGAGTAATCGAGCGCGGCGATGACGAAACAGGCGATCGCCCCTTTCATGTCAGACGCGCCGCGGCCGTATAGCACCCCGTCGGCGATCTCCGCGGCGAAGGGAGGATGGGTCCACAACGACTTATCGCCCGGCGGCACCACGTCGGTATGGCCGGCGAAGCAGAGATGCGGTGGCCCGTCGCCGATGCGGGCCACGAGATTGTCGACGTCGGGCGTGCCCGCCTCCGTGAAGGTGAGGCGGTCGCACGTAAAGCGCGCCTTCTCCAGCGGCTCGATGAGCACTTGAAGCGCGCCTTCGTCGCGCGGCGTGACGCTGGCGCAGCGGATCAAGCCTTGCGCAAGCGCGACTGCCTTCTCGCCGAGCGTGGTCATGGGATAGACACCTTGAGCCTTATGTGGCGGTGCGCCACAGGCTGCAACATGACGGCCGCGTGTCAGCCTGGCAAGCGGGCGCGGCCACGACACCTTGTGTTGCGTAATTTGCCTTGCCGCGCGGTTAAGCCGGGGCGGCGGCGGCGCCTAGTTGATGGCCACCAACGGATCGCCGCCATAATGATTCTGTCCCGGCGTTCCCTTGAGAATCCCGAGCTCGATCAGGAACCACAGAGACACGCCCCAGAAGATGAGCGTGCAGATCCAGCCGACTGCATTCGGTGCCTGCGGCGCGCCGGTGGCGCCAGTGGCCTCCAGGAAATTGGCGATGAGGATTGGCACCAGGCCGTAGAGCGCGGTCCGGCCCGGCCGGTCACGGTCCTGGAAGCGCTTCGCGCACACGGCGTAGCTTGGATAGAACAGAGCCAACATGATGAGGATGAGCAGGATGGCGCCGAACATGCCGAATCCGAAAATGGCCAATACGATGAAATTGAGCACCAGGCTGACCACCGCCAGTATGACGATGCCGGCCCACCATTTGGCCCGGTTAATGCGTCCGTCGAACGATGCAAAGATATATTGCAGGTCCATTATTTCCCCCTTGGCGGCTCGGCTTTTCTTGAGTTGTAAGGCCGAACGGCCGCCTTGCGAAGAGGGATGTGATCGCATCCCCGTGAATCGGCGCAAAGCCGCTAACCCAAGGTCGCGTCGGCCTGATGACGGCCCAAAGGGTCTCGTCCGTAAGCGTTGGGGCCTTGCGTGCCCTTCAGGAGCCCAAGCTCGACCATGAACCAGAGGAAGATCACGGCCACGATCGCGTCCAAGGCCCGGGCGAGGGGCGACGGCGCGGCCAAGTCGAGGATATCGAACGTATAGAGCAGATTGACGCCATAGGCTGGCGCCAGGCCGACGAGAGCCAATACGCCAGGTCTGCCGCGGTCTTGGAAGCGCTTTGCCATGACCGCGTAGGAGGGATAGGCCAACGCGAACGCCACGGCGACACTGAACGCCACTGCGGCCTGGGACACGCCGACAAGCGCCACAATCGCAACTGTGGCCGCTACGCTGATCGCCGCCAAAATCAGCGTCCCCAGCCAAAATTGGGCTCGGCCGATCCGGCCGTCTAGGGACAGTAGGAGGGAGGACAGGTTCATGCGGCCGGCACCATCTCGCGATTGCCCAATTGCGGCGTCATCTCAACGGGAAGCGCGCCAAGGATCGCCAGATGCGCTCGCTTGGTCGAGAAATCGTACCGCGGGACCGATGTCCAGAACGGGCGTGTTGGTTTGAGCGTCCACGAGCAACTCGCTGTCTTGGCCCGGCATCTGCTCTTGCCCGGCGACAACAATAACCCGCTTCTTAGTCGCGGAGAAGCTCGTTGATGGAGGTCTTGGAGCGCGTCTTCTCGTCGACCGTCTTCACGATCACCGCGCAATAGAGAGACGGGCCCGCCGATCCGTCGGGCAGCGGTTTGCCCGGCATGGCGCCGGATACCACCACGGAATAGGGCGGCACGCGGCCCTGATGCACGAAGCCGGTGGCGCGATCGACGATCTTGGTCGACTGACCGAGATAGACGCCCATCGACAACACCGAGCCCTCGCCGACGATCACGCCTTCGGCCACCTCGGCGCGCGCGCCGATGAAACAATTGTCCTCGATGATCACCGGGTTGGCTTGCAGCGGCTCGAGCACGCCACCGATGCCGGCGCCGCCCGACAAATGCACATTCTTGCCGATCTGGGCGCACGAGCCGACCGTTGCCCAAGTGTCCACCATGGTGCCTGAATCGACGCGGGCCCCGAGATTGACGAAGGATGGCATCAACACCACGCCCGGCGCGATATAGGCGGAGCGGCGCACCACGCAGCCCGGCACGGCGCGGAAGCCCGCCTCCTTGAAGTCCTTGGCTTTCCACTTCTCGAACTTGACCGGCACTTTGTCCCACCAAGAGGAGTCGTCAGGGCCGCCGTCGATCTTGCGCGGGTCGTGGAGGCGGAATGACAGCAGGATGGCCTTTTTCAGCCATTGATGGACGATCCATTCGCCACCGACCTTCTCGGCGACCCTGAGCTCGCCCTTGTCGAGCAGGGTCAGCACCTCCTCGACCGCGTCGCGCACCACGCCCTTGGTGTCGGGTGAGATTTCCGAGGCATGATCGAAAGCGCCGTCGATGAAGGTCTTGAGATGGTCGTACGTCATAAGGCCCCGTCAGGTCAGGCAGAACTGCGCTTGCGGCGGACGCGCGGCATCGGCGTCGTTCGTCTCCGCGGCAAGAGCGGCTCCAATGGCGGCAAGGAAAGGCGCTAACGCCTCGGTGCGGTGGTGAATGTGAGCAGGCAGATCGGTCCAGTCGGTGACAGCCTGGTGCTCCGGCCGCTGCGTCGTGCGGCAGTCGACCAGGACCGTGGTCATGCCGAGCGCATGCGCGGCTTCCAGATTGTGCGCCAAGTCGTCGAACATGGCGGCGGTTGCCGGCACGACGCCATGGGCGGCGACGAAGCGGTCATAGGCTTCGCGCGACGGCTTCGGATAGATGTAGTCCAGCGCGTGAATGTCGAAGATGTCCTCGAAGCGGTCGAGCAGGCCGAGCCGGTTCGCCACGGCTTCCGCATGTTTGCGCGAGCCGTTGGTGAACACGAGCTTGCGGCCCGGCAACGCATCGATGGCGGCGCCGAGCGCCGGCGCCGGCAGCACCGCATCCAGGTCGATGTCGTGGACAAAATCGAGAAAGCTGTTGGGGCAGACATCGTGCAGCCGCATCAGCCCGGCCAGCGTCGTGCCGTGCTCGGCATAGTAGCTCTGGCGCAATTTCTGCGCTTCGTCGAGCGGCAGCCCGAACGCGTCGGCGATGAACTCCCCCATGCGCCGATCGATCTGGGCAAACAAATTGCAGTCGGCCGGATAGAGCGTGTTGTCGAGATCGAACACCCAAGTATCAACATGGGAGAAACCGTCGATATGGCCGAAGCCGCTACTGTCGTTTCCGCCGGTCATCGTGGCGCCCTCGTGCGCCGCGGCTTGCGCCGCTCGATCAGCGTGCCCGCGCCATGGGCGGTGAACAGCTCGAGCAGGACCGCGTGCGGCACCTTGCCGTTGATAATCACCACCGCCTCGACGCCTTCGGCAATCACGTCCATGCAGCTCTCGATCTTGGGGATCATGCCGCCGGAGATGGTGCCGTCCTCGATCAGGCTTTGCGCCTCCTCCGTCGTCATCGAACGGATCAAACGGCCTTCCTTATCGAGCACGCCGTCAACGTCGGTGAGCAGCAACAGCCGCTTCGACTTGAGTGCCACGGCGAGCGCCGCGGCAAATGTGTCGGCATTAATGTTGAGCGTCTCGCCGTCAGGCCCCACGCCGATCGGCGCCACCACCGGGATCAGGTCCGATTGGATGATCACGTCGATGATATGCGGCTCGACCAGGGCCGGCTCGCCGACAAAGCCCAGATCCAACACCTTCTCGATATTGGAGCCGGGATCGCGCACACGCCGCTCGAGGCGCTTGGCCCGCATCAGATTGGCGTCTTTGCCGCAAATGCCGACCGCCTTGCCGCCCTGATCGTTGATGGCCGACACGATCTCTTTGTTGACCGAGCCGGCGAGCACCATCTCGACCACATCAACCGTCTCCCGGTCGGTGACCCGCAGCCCGCCCTTGAACTCGCTCTTTATATTGAGCCGCTCCAGCAGCGCGCCGATCTGCGGGCCGCCGCCATGCACCACAACCGGGTTCACGCCCGCCTGCTTTAGCAGCACGATGTCGC
Organism: uncultured Alphaproteobacteria bacterium; assembly: GCA_963793075.1. Taxonomy (GTDB): domain Bacteria; phylum Pseudomonadota; class Alphaproteobacteria; order Rhizobiales; family Methyloligellaceae; genus Methyloceanibacter. The sequence goes on along the minus strand of CAWBYO010000004.1, from coordinate 549,444 downwards.
GGGCAAAGTCTTTGGCCAACGCCGCGTCGCCCATGGCGTGGCCGCCGTATTTCACCACCACCGTCTGGCGGTCGTAGCGCTGCATATAAGGCAGCGCCTCGGACAGCACCTTGGCCTCGGCATGCACGCCCGCGAGCACGTCGGCTAGTCCGCCTGCGTCCTTTGCTGGCGCGGCGTCCTTCGACTTTGCGGATGATGTCTTCGTTTTGGCCATGAGCGCCTTATACCGGCGCTTTGCCTCAAGGCACAACGCCGATTGGCGCACAAGCCGCCACGGCGGCGCGAAGCTCCGGAATGCCCATGCCGGTGCGGGACGAGGTGGCAAGGATCTGCGGATAGGCCGCCGGGTGCTTAGCCAGCTCTTCGGCCACCTTGGCGATGACCTCCGCCAGCTCGCTCGCCTTGGGCTTGTCGGCCTTGGTCAGCACCGCCTGATAGGAGACGGCGGACACATCCATCAGTTTCATGGTTTCCCGGTCGTTAGCCTTGACGCCGTGGCGGGCGTCGATGAGCAGGAAAACGCGCTTCAGCTCGCGCCGGCCCTTCAGATAATCGCCGATCAGCCGTGTCCAGCCGCGCACGGCGGTTTTCGGCGCCTTGGCATAGCCGTAGCCCGGCATGTCCACGAGATAGAGCTCGGCCTGGTGCCCCAAGGTGAAAAAGTTGAGCTCGCGCGTGCGCCCCGGGGTGACGGAGACCCGCGCCAGGGTCCTGCGGCTCGTGAGCGCGTTGATCAGGCTCGACTTGCCCACATTGGAGCGCCCGGCAAAGGCCACCTCGGGCTTATCGTCCGCCGGCAAGTCGTCGATGCTGGTGACGCCTTTGACGAACACGCACGGCGCCTTGAACAGCGCTTCGCCGCGGGCGATCTCCTCGGGCGTGAAGTCCGGTGTGTCGGCGCTCGTCATGAAACTCGCTCCGCGTCATGCCCGGGCTTGTCCGGCGAGCCAATGAGGCACGTCGGCTGGCTCCGGCGCCTATGGAAAGGCCCTATTGGACCGCCGGGTCAAGCCCGGCGGTGACGAATGAGGAGATCAGGGAGAGCCCTAAGCCGGGCGCTCCTCGTCCGGCCCGCGCGCCGGCGGCGTCGCCTCATCGGCGGGCTTGTCGCTGGTTTGCTTTGCCGCCCGGCTGGCGCGTCGTGAGGCCTTGGCGCTTCGTTTTTCCTCGGCCTCGGTCTTGCCCGCGCCGCTTCCGCTATCGGCGTCCTTCTTCGGCTGGATGCCGATATTCTCCAGAAGCGGAATTTTCACCCCCTGGCGCGTCATGATCACCGACTGCTGGATCACCGACAGGGTGTTGTTCCACGCCCAGTAGATCACGAGCCCAGCCGGGAACGAGGCCAGCAGATAGGTGAAGAACACCGGCATCCAGGTGAAGATCTTCTGCTGAATGGGGTCCGGCGGCGCCGGGTTCAGCTTCATCTGCACCCACATGGTGATGCCCATGATGATCGGCCATGCGCCGATCATGAGGAAGGCGGGCGGATCGAAGGGCAGCAGGCCGAACAGGTTGAACACGCTGGTCGGGTCCGGCGCCGACAGATCCTGGATCCAGCCGAAGAACGGCGCGTGACGCATCTCGATGGTGACGAACAGCACCTTGTAGAGCGAGAAGAACACCGGGATCTGGACAAGGATCGGCAAACAGCCCGAGGCCGGGTTCACCTTCTCCTTCTTATACAGCTCCATCATCGCCTGCTGCTGGCGGGCGCGGTCGTCGCCGAAGCGCTCCTTGATGCGCTGCATCTCGGGCGCCAACAGCTTCATCTTGCTCATCGACACGTAGGATTTGTTGGCGAGCGGGAACAAGACGATCTTGATGCACAGGGTGACGATGAGGATGGCGACGCCGAAATTGCCGACCAGCTTGTAGAAATAGTCGAGCGCGAAGAACATCGGCTTGGTCAGAAAGTAGAACCAGCCCCAGTCGATCAGGAGGTCGAATTTCGGGATGGCGTAGGTCGTGGCGTAGCCGTTGATGACATTGACTTCCTTGGCGCCGGCGAACACGTGGCCTGTCACTTGCTCTGTGCCGCCCGGCGGCGACCGTGAGCGCGTCCATGAGATAATCGGTCTGGAAGCGCGTGCGCTCGCCCTTGGTGGAGCCGTCGAACTTCGCCTTGAAGTCTTGCCCTGCTCGGGAATCACCACCGTGGCCCAATATTTGTCGGTGATGCCGAGCCAGCCATTCTCGCTATTGAACGTGGCTGCCGGGTTGTCGACCGCCTTCTTGTAGCTGATCTCCTCAAGCCCATCATCGACCACGCCGATCAGGCCCTCATGCAGAATGTAGAAGCCGCGGACCTGGGGCATCTCATGGCGCGAGACGAGGCCATAGGGGTAAAGCGTGACCGCCTCGGCGCCTGTATTGGTCACCTTGTCGTCGATCGTGAACATATATTTGTCGTCGATCGAGATGGTGCGGGTGAAGCTGAGGCCCTTGCCGTTGTCGTAGGTCAGCGTGATCGGCGAGGATGGCGTCAGCGTGCCTTGACCCTGCGCGGTCCACATCGTGTCGCCGGTGGGCAGCGCCAGATCGCCGGAGCCGGAGCCGACAAAGCCGCGCTCGGCGTAATAGGCGTGCGGGTCGCCGGCCGGCGACAGAAGAGTGACGTGCGCGCTGTCGGGCTCGACGGTACTCGCGGTAGTCCTTGAGGATCAGATCGTCGATGCGCGCGCCCTTCAGCGCGATCGACCCCTTGACGCTCGGCGTGTCGATGCCGATGCGCGGCGAAGCGGCCAGCGCCTCTTCGCGGCTCAATCCCAGTCGCCGCGCCCGCGGGCTGCGGCGCCTGGCTTGCATTCGGCTGCGGCACGCCGCCGGCCGATGGCGCGCCACCCACTTGGGGCGTCTCGCTGCCGGCGCCGGGCTGGGGCAGGCCTTGGTCGGTCTGCTGCTGGTCTTGCGCCAGGTCCTTGTCGGGCGGCGTGTCCGGCACGAAGAAGAACTGCCAAGTGAACAGCACGACCATCGACAGCACGATGGCGAGGATAAAATTGCGGTTGTTCTCGTCCATGTCGCTTTCAGCTCAAGGGCCGCTCGGTCCGCGATGCGCGAAGGGAAGAAGCTAATTGGGTCAGGACTTGCGGCGCGTCTTTGTCGAAGAGGGCTCGTGTACCTTGGCAAGCGCGCGTTCAAGATCCTTGATCAACTCGGTGAAGGGCCGTTGTACCGTGCCTCCCCGCGCGATCAACACATAATCATAGCCTTCGGCCGCGTGAGTGGGCGCCGCTGAGCCGCACTGCCTCCTTGAGACGGCGGCGCGCCCGGTTGCGGACGACCGCCCCGCCGAGGCTTTTGGTCGCGGTGAAGCCGAACCGGGCGAGATGGGCGGCAGTGACCGTGGCCGCGGCGCGGGGCCGCGCCTGCAGCACGAGCGAAGGCGTGGCGAAGCGCGTTCCGGCCTTCACATACAGGAATTCAGAGCGGGTTTTGAGACGTCCGATAGCCGTCACCGGGGTGAGGCGGTTTGCCGCCGCCTAAGCCGACAGGCGCTTGCGCCCCTTGGCCCTGCGCCGCGCGATCACCTTACGGCCCGCTTTCGTTGCCATCCGGGCGCGAAAACCGTGACGCCGCTTGCGGACGAGCCGCGATGGTTGGTAGGTGCGTTTCAAGGACTTCTCTCCTGCCGTCCGTCCACGTCCCGTCTCGATTGCGGGCGGGCCTCGGAGGCTTATAGCTTGGGGCGGCTTATAGGTTGCGGGCAGGCGTAAGTCAACAAACCGGGGCCATTTCCGTGTTCGGTGCCGCCGCGCGGGCACGCGCGATGCTTCCCAGGCCCGCCAAGGCCAAAACCGGACCTCTCGGGCGGTTGTCGCGCGTCCCTAAAGTCGGTTAATCAGTGTAAAGTCCCGGCTACGCCGGGCGCGCAAGCCGTCCAAGCCAGTCCGCGTGCATGCCAGACCGTCAATCTGCGCCACAAGTCCTGTTTTGCATCACGCCGAGTGACGGACCATCACAATGGCGCGAAAGGCAGTTTCCGGCGGCCTCGGCCTCTGCCTATGTCGTGGCTAACGGCGGCCAAGGAGTGGTCTTGAGCATGCATACCGTGTCGGACATGGCGCGCGGCGCCGCGGGCTGGCTGAAGCGCCTTTGGCCCCTTTTGCTGCTTCTCGCCGTGGGTGCCTCTTATCGTCGCCATGGGCTGGCACCGTTACCTGACCCTCGAGCACTTGGCCGACAACCGGGAAACCCTGCGCGCCGCTCATCCAGGGTCATTGCTACTTTCGCTCGCCGCCTTCCTCGCCCTCTATGCCGTGACCGTGGCTCTGTCGCTTCCCGGCGGCGCGGTTCTGACCATCGCCGGCGGCTTCCTGTTTGGCTGGCTTATAGGCGGCGCGACCTCGGTGATCGGCGCCACGCTCGGCGCCACCGTCGTGTTCGTCGTCGCCAGGAGCACGCTGCGGCGACGTGCTCGTGGCCCGGGCCGGGCCGGCCCTGACGCGGTTCGGCGAGGGGTTTCGCGAGGACGCGTTCAGCTATCTTCTATTTTTGCGGCTCGTGCCGATCTTTCCGTTCTGGCTGGTCAATCTCGCGCCGGGACTTCTCGGCGTCGGTTTCTCGACCTATGTTGTGACGACTTTCCTTGGCATTATCCCGGGAACATTTGCTTTCGCGCTGGCGGGTAATGGGCTCGACAGCGTTATCGAGGCGCAGCAAGCTGCCCATCAATCCTGCCTTGCAAAGGCGGGCGAGGGGGGCCAAGAGTTCGTGCCCGTACGGGGCTCGATCCGAGTGCGTTGCTGACGCCTGAACTTATTGCGGGATTGGTGGCGCTGGGCCTCGTGTCGCTTATTCCGGTGGGGTTAAAGTGGTTCAGGCGCCGGGCGGCCTGAAGCGGTTATGGGGGACTAGGCGATCATGGAAGAGGTACTGAAGCCCGACCTCTGCGTCATTGGCGCGGGCTCAGGTGGCCTTTCGGTAGCAGCGGCGGCGGCGCAGTTCGGCGTGCCGGTCGTGCTCATCGAGAAGGGCCTCATGGGGGGCGATTGCCTCAACTATGGCTGCGTCCCCTCCAAGGCGCTGCTCGCGGCCGGCAAACGCGCCGATGCGGTGCGCACCGCCGCCACCTTCGGCATCGAGGTGCTCGAAGCGCAGATCGACCATCGCGGCATCCACGATCATGTGCATGGCGCCATTGCCGCCATAGCGCCGAATGATAGCGTCGAACGCTTCACCGGGCTCGGCGTCCGCGTGATCCAGGCGCAAGCCAACTTCCTCGACAAGTTCACCGTGGAGGCCGGCCGCGTGCTGGTCCGCGCCCGCCGCTTCGTCATCGCCACCGGCTCCTCGCCGACGATCCCGTCGATCCCGGGGCTCGACGAGGTCCCGTATCTGACCAATGAGACCATCTTCGACGTCAGTGAGCGCATTCAGCATCTGATCGTCTTGGGCGGCGGCCCGATCGGCCTCGAGCTCGGCCAAGCCCATCGCATGCTCGGCTCCTACGTCACCATTTTCGACACCGCCGGCTTCCTCGCCCATGAGGATCCGGAGGCCGCCAAGGTGCTGCTCAAGCGGCTCGAGGATACCGAGGTCGTGCTCTATCCCAACACAAGGGTGGAACGCATCGAGCCGTCCGTGCAAGGCGTCGCCGTGCATTTCCACAAAGACGGCGAGAGTGTCATCATCAAGGGCTCGCATCTCCTCGTCGCCACGGGCCGCAAGCCCAACCTGAAACAGCTCAGTCTCGACCGCGCCGGCATCGCCCACACCACCGACGGCATCAAGGTCAACGAGCAGCTCAAGACGTACCAATCGCCGGGTCTATGCCATTGGCGATTCGATCGGCGGACCGCAGTTCACCCATCTAGCCAATTATCACGCCGGCATCGTCATCAGGAACGCGCTGTTCCGGCTCAAGCCCGACGTCAGCGCTGCGAACTATTCCCCGGGTCATCTACACTGATCCGGAGCTTGCCCAGATTGGCCTCACCGAGGCCGAGGCGCATCAGCAGTATCGGCGCATCCGCATCTTCCGCGCGCCCTACTCGGACAACGACCGCGCTCAGTGCGAACGCAAGACCGAAGGCTTCATCAAGGTCATCACTAAGAAGGACGGCACCATTCTCGGGGTCACCATCGTCGGCGCCGAAGCCGGCGAGCTGCTCCAGCTGTGGATCGTGGCCATGGCCAAGGACATCCGGATCGGCGATCTCATCTCCCTGGTGTTGCCCTATCCGACTCTATCGGAGCTCTCGAAGAAGGTGGCTTACGCTTATTATCAGCCCACCCTGACCAAGAGCTGGCTGCGCACCATCATCGGCTTATTGCGCCGCTTGGGCTGACCGCCAGTTTTGCGGAAAACCGACTGATTTTCGGCTAGAATTAGGTCTTAGGCGCTAGACTTCGCGCCTAACGACCCCAGGCGACTTCTTGCGAGTGCCCTGACGTGAACGACGAAGCCCCAGCAAAGCGCCGGCCCCCGCGCATTTGTCCCGTTATGTGCCGGGGCTCTCGGCCAAGCTCTTGCTGCTGACCATCCTCTTCGTCATGGTGGCGGAGGTGCTCGTCTTTGTGCCGTCGGTCTCCAATTTCCGCCGCCAATGGCTGATGGAGCGGCTGGCCGCGGCGCAGATCGCCTCGCTCGCGGCCGAGGCCGCGCCCGGCGGCGAACTGCCCTCCACGCTCCGCGACGAGCTGCTCGACAGCGCCAAGGTGAAGGCCATCGCCGTGAAGCGGGCGAACTCCCGGGTGCTCATCATCGAGATGGATATGCCGACGGAGATCGGCGCCTCGTTCGATCTCCGCAATGCGTCCTGGCTCAGCCTGATCACCGATGCGCTCATGGTCTATGTCGCGCCCGACGATCGCGTCATCCGGGTCGTCGGCGAACCGGGCTTCAATCAGGGCGAGACCATCGACGTGGTGATGGGCGAGGGACCGCTCAAAACGGCGATGCTCCGCTATGGGCTCGACATTCTGGGCTTATCGATCCTCATCTCGATCATCACTGCGACGCTGGTCTATCTCGCGCTCGATGCGCTACTGGTGAAGCCCATGACCAAGCTCACCTGGAACATGGTGCGCTTCGCCGAGCAGCCCGAGGATCCGACCAGGATCATCGTACCGTCGTCGCGCCGCGACGAGATCGGCACGGCCGAGCGCGAGCTCTCCGCCATGCAACATGAGTTGTCGGAAACGCTGTCGCAGAAGACGCGGCTCGCCGCGCTCGGCCTGGCCGTCAGCAAGATCAGCCACGATTTGCGCAATATGCTGTCGAGCGCCCAGCTCCTTTCCGACCGCCTGGCCGCGGTCAAGGATCCGACTGTGCAGCGGCTCGTGCCCAAGCTGATCGCCTCGCTCGATCGCGCCATCCGGCTTTGCGTCCATACCCTGGATTTCGGTCAGGCCCAGGAGGCGCCGCCGCGGCGCAAGCGCTTCGATCTTGGGCCGTTGGTGAGCGAGGTCGGCGACAGTCTCGGCCTGCCGCGGGAAGATCTGATCGCCTGGAAGATCGATATCGAGGACGAACTGGAGGTCGACGCCGACCGCGACCAGATCTACCGGGTCTTGAGCAATCTCTGCCGCAACGCTGTGCAGGCGCTGGAAAGCGACGGCCGCGCCGGCGAGATCATGATCGTCGCCCGGCGCGAGGGCGCCGTGGCCATCATCGACGTCGCCGACACAGGCCCCGGCGTGCCGGAGCAGGCGCGTGCGCGCCTGTTTCAAGCGTTTCAGAGTGTCTCGCGCAAAGGCGGCTCAGGTCTTGGGCTGGCCATCGCCGCCGAGCTGGTGCAAGCGCATGGCGGTCAGCTTGACCTTCACAGCAATGAGCGCGGCGCCACCTTCCGCGTTACCATTCCCGACGTGGTCGTCGAGTTGGAACGGGCCAGGCAACGCCGCGCTTAACTTCAGGCGCCTTAGTGTCAGGCGTCTAAGTGCCAGACGTCGTTACTCGACCTTCTTGGCCGGCGACCGGCTCGCCGTCGGCGGTGCCGCCCTTGTAAGCAGTCTTGGTGTATTTATCGCCGTCCTTGGCGATCTTGGTGGCCCAATCGTCGGACCAAGTGACCATGACGGCGCCGCCATCTTCCTTCCAGCTCCCCGTCAAGGTCTCGCCCTCGCGAGTGCCGGAGGCGGCACCATCCTCGACAAGGTGATGGTCATCGGCTTGCCTTGGGTGTCCGTGGTTTCGTATTTGCCGGCGAAGGCGCTGTTGGCCCCGTCGCAGCTCGCCAAGCCGAGGGCAAGGACGGTGGCGAACAGAATGGCTGAGGCATAGCTAAGAAAACGGTGCATGGGTGCTTCTCCCTAATGGTTGTCGGCGCAACATACCCGAAAACTGTTTCGATTCGGCCAAGGTTCCCGGGTTCTGCCAGGTTTCCAAGTGCTGGGCACCCGTTCGGCCTGCCGGCCTTGTCAGTCTTGCCTTCGGTCGCCCGAGGTATTAGGTAGGCCCCCTGCCTGTCCCACGCCGTTTGCGTAGAACGACCGGCAGACGCGCCCGTAGCTCAGCTGGATAGAGCACCAGACTACGAATTTGGGGGTCAGAGGTTCGAATCCTTTCGGGCGCGCCATTCACATCATTTTGCTTGCACGAAAAAGCCGTGAAAAGGCCGCGCTAGGCGATAGGATACCCGCTTCAACAAGCACGCGCGAAGCGCTGGGCTAGGGGTTGAATGGCACGCCGCAACGATAGGCACAGCAGGTTGGCCGCCACCCACACGGTCACCCTGGCAGGCTCTGCCCTGACTTGTCCCTGTCATGTCTGCGCCTTTTACGACGGCACCGACGAGCAATATGACGTGCTTCTACCGTTCCTCAAAGAAGGGTTGGAGGCCGGCGACCGTGCCGTGACCTTTGTCGACGCGCACGAACGCGGCGCGCGGATCGAGCGGCTACGGAAAGGCGGCGTCGACGTCGAGGCGGCTGAGCGGAACGGTCAGCTCGAAATCGACACCTGGGACGACGCGTATTTGCGTGGCGGCCGGTTCGAGGTCGCCGAGATGCTTGGCTTCGTACAAGAGACGATTAACACCGGGCGCGGCCGCGGCTTCGCCAGGACCCGCGCCTGGGCCAACATGGAATGGGCGCTGCCGGACGCATCGGGCGCGGACCAGTTGTTGCTCTACGAAAGCCGTTTGAACTTCGTCCTGCCGCTTTACAGCGAGGCTGTCGTCTGCGCCTACGACATCACCCGCTTTCCCGCCTCCGTGCTCGAAGATGTAGCCCGCGCCCACCCCTATCTGCTGGCCGACGGCTTTGTGCGAAAGAACCCGCATTACGTGCCGCCCGAGTTGTTGGTGCCGGAATTCGAAAGCAGGCAGGCCTAGGCGTCAAACGCGACGTCAAGCCTCATGCGTTCCGCCGAACCGCGTCGGGAACAGGATCGCGTTGGAGCGGTCGGCATCGAGCGTGCCGTAGGTCTCATAGACAAGATGCGCTGGGCGCTAAAAGAACTTCAGATAGCGGGCCCGCTCCCAGTCGGAGACGGCGTTGTGATACGCCTCCCACTCATCCCGGCGGAAGCGCGCATAGGCTTGGAACATGCTCGCGCCCATGACTTGGGCCGAGAGCGGGTCGCCCTCGAACGCGTCGACGGCTTCTTCAAGGTTACGCGGGAGAACCTTGATACCGAGCTCTTTCAGCTCGTCCGTCGGATTTGCGGTACATATTCTCGGTATGCGGCTCGCCCGGGTCGAGATCCTCGCGAATGCCTTCGAGCCCGGCGCTGAGCACCATGGCCGCTCCGAGATAAGGGTTGTTGGCGGAGTCCGCGGCGCGCAGTTCGACTCGTCCACCGCCAAGAGGAATACGCAGCGCGTTGGTGCGGTTGTTGTTGCCGTAGCAGACGAACACCGGCGCCCAGGTCGAGCCCGACATCGAGCCCTGCTTGATGAGGCGCTTGTAGCTGTTCACGGTCGGCGACACGACGGCGCTGATCGCCGGCAAATGCCGGAGCACGCCGGCGACGAATTGGTAGCCGAGTTTCGACAGGCCGCAGCCTCGAGGATCGTTGGCGTCCTTGAACAGATTGTCGCCGGTCTCCGCGCTCGCCAGCGACATATTATAATGAGCGCCGGACCCGGTCCGGTTGGCGAACGGCTTGGGCATCCACGAGGCGAAATACGCCGTGCCGCCTGGCGATGGCGTTGGCCATCATCCGCAAGAACACGAAGCGGTCGGCCATGGTCATGGCGTCCGCGTAGCTGAAGTCGATCTCGAACTGGCCGTTGCCGTCCTCGTGGTCGAAGGAATAGACGTCCCAGCCGAGCGCCTCCATGGCGTCCACCAGCTCCGACAGCCAGGGCAGATTGTCCAGCGCGCCGTAGCCGTCATAGCAAGGCTTATCGAGCGTATCGCGCTCCGACACCGGCACGGCGCCCGCCATCGCTGTCCTTCAGCACATAGAATTCCGCCTCGAGCCCGAGATTCATGACGAAGCCGAGATCGGCGGCCTGCTTGGTGGCACGGGCCAGGATGTTGCGGCTGCAAGCCTCGAACGGCTGGCCCTCGCACCACAGATTGCTGGCGAACCAGGCGACGGACTTCTGCCACGGCAGCACGATGCAGGAGGCGGGATCCGGCCGCGCCGAGACCTCCTCATCGCTCACGTCCTGCGGCACGCCGTCGAGTGCTGCGCCCGTATAGAGTTCCGAGCCGGCCATCATGTCTTCGAGATGGGACAGCGGCACCATCTTGGTCTTCGACACGCCATGCATGTCGGAGAAGCTCGCCATCAAGAACTCAACGCCTTCACGGGCGAGCTGCTCGCGCAGGGCCTGGAGGTCTTTGGTCGGCTTGAGCATCTTAATCGCACCCTCGGTTTCTGGACTTGCCCGTCCCGACAATGCTAGCGCACGCGATTGCGCCCTGAGAAATAATTTTCCCCGCAAATAAACTTATTGCGCTGTGATGCCGCGGCGCGCGGCTTTACGGGCTCGCCGCCTTGACGAGATCCTCGCGTGCGGTCTCCAGATGCTCGCCCATGAGGGTCTGCGCCAGCTGGGCGTCGCGCACGTGGATCGCGCGAAGGATGGCGCGATGCTGGCGGTTATAGGCGGCGATCACCTCCTGCGTCAGGATCTTCTCCTTCATCGCATCCCACTGCGCATGCAGCCGCACGTGATTGATCTGGCGATAGACGCTGAGCAGCAGCGGATTGGCCGATGCGTGCGCGAGGAGCAAATGAAACTCGCCGTCCCACTTGGAGAAGGCATCCTTGTCGTCGATCGCGGCTTCCGCTTGTGACAGCACCGTGTCCATTTCATCGAGGGTCCGCCGCGTGGCGTGCAGCACGGCAAGCCTTGCGGTGAACGGCTCCACCGCCATGCGCGCCTCGATGAGCTGCAGCGGGCTCAGTTCGTCCACAAGGTCGGCGGGGCGCCGGCCCGCGATGCTGGACGTGCCGACGAATGTGCCGCTGCCGAGCCGGCGCGATACCAGGCCATCCTTCTCGAGTTTGTCGAGCGCGCGGCGCACTGTCGAACGCGCGGCCTTGAATGTCTCGGCGAGTTGCCGCTCCGGCGGCAGCCGGTCGCCCTCGCTGTAAGCGCCGGTCTCGATGGCGCGTTGCAGATAGGCGGAGATGGCGCCGACGCCGGAGCCCGGTTTTGCCAGTCGCGCGAAGGCCGCCTCGGCCTGCCTGAAAGACTCATTGGTCACCGTGAATCTCCTCTCGCGGCACTGTATCGGCCCTCTTTGGGCTCGTAAACAAAAAATTGGTTTACAATGGGTCGAGAGCGTGCGGTAATGCCTGCACTGGATTTAACATCGCGCTGGGCATTGTTATGACGGTGATGACGCTGTTGTTGCGTTCGATTTGGCCTCCGAGTGAGGCCCAATTTGGGCCCAATTATGACATTGGCTGGGCCCGCTCATGAGCCTCCCCAGCGGCGTCAAATATGTAATTATCGGGGCCGGCATTCATGGGCTGAGCACCGCCTATCATCTCGCCCAGAAGCTGAAGGCGAGCGGCCGCGGCTCGGGCGCGGACATCCTGGTGATCGACAAGACCGGGATCGGCGGCGGTGCTTCCGGCATCGCTTGCGGCGTGGTGCGCAACAATTACTTCCAGCCGGCCATGCGCGAGTTGATGGTGCATTCGGTCGAGGTGTGGGAGAGCGACCCCAAGGCTTACAGCTATCATCCGGTCGGCTACATGCAGATCAGCCCCGAGGTGATGCATGCGGATGTCGGCACCATCTACGAGCAGCAGAAGGCGCTCGGCTACGAGTCGACCTTCATCGAGGGCGCCGGCGACTGCCAGAAATATATGACCGGCCTGTTCGACGATTGGCAGGCGAAGAACATCACCTCAGTGCTGCACGAGAAGCGCGGCGGCTACGCCAACAACACCGCCTCTCTCTATGGCTTGGCCGGCAAGGCGGAAGCCGAAGGCGTGCGCATCGCCACGGGCGTCGAGGTGCTCGGCTTCGAGTATGGCTCGAATTCCGGCGCCGTCACCGGCGTGGAGACCAACAAGGGCACTATCGCGTGCGAGACCGTGGTGGTCGGCGTCGGCCCCTGGGTGAACAAGGTCTGGGACATGCTCGAGCTGCCCAAGACCATCACCATCAAGGATGCGAACGGCCACATGCACGAGAACGTGCCGATGTGGAAGTTCTGGTGTCTCGAGGAAGGCACGCTCGGCGTCGATCCCGAGATGCACAAGACCAATGACGGCAAGATGCCGCCGGTCATTCACGTGGACACCGACGCGCCGCTTTATTCCGACGTCGACGGCTCGCTGATCACCGACAAGCTGTGGGGCCTCTACTACAAGCCGGACTTCAACTTCGGCGGTATTCAGGGCGGTGCATCGCCCTACAAGGTCGATCAGGACGCCGACACCGTGGCCATCGATCCTTACGGCCCGGAATCGCCCGACTTCATCGTCGGCGACGACTTCATCCATATGTGGTGCTCGATGCTGGCCCATTGCCAGAAGCGGTTCGAGGGTCAGATCAAGCACTACAAGCACAAAGAGAAGTCAGGCGGCCTCGGCTGCTTCACGCCGGACAATTTCCCGGTCTTCGATAATTACCGCGAGAATGTCTACGTCATCGCCGATTCCAACCACGGCTATAAGATGATCGGCGTGGGCAAGCTGGTGGCCCAAGAGTTGATGGGAGAGAAGAGTGCGCTGCTGGAGCCCTTCCGCTTCGCGCGCTTCGCCAAGGGTGAGTTGCACCCGGTCTCTCATAGTCCATTTCCATGGAGCTGAGTTAAAGGGGACGGTCGATGGATATCGAACGCTTTGTAGACGATCCGCTACGCCAAGAGCGAGTCAAGGAAGTCCGCCGGAAGATCGACGAGCTCGGCGTCGACTATCTCTATCTGCAGTTCGTGTCGGTGACCGGCCGCATCATGGGCAAGGGCATTCCGGCCGATCATTGGGAAAGTATCGCGGAGAAGGGCTTCCAGCTCGTCTATGGCGCCACGGTCAATCTGTTCCTCGACCGCCATGGCGACTATCTCGGTTACGGGCCCGAGGCGATGGAGCTGGTCGGCATCCCGGAGCCTGAGACCTTCATGCAGCTGCCCTGGGACAAGCGGGTAGCGCGCCTGTGGTGCACGCTGTTCCGCAATCGCGAGGAGCGCAAAGATCCCGGCGCCTTCCTCACCTCGGATGCCCGCGGCAATCTCCGCCGCATCCACGATCAGTTCAAGCAGGATCATGGGCTGGAGCTTCGCCACGGCACCGAGCCGGAAATGATGTGGTTCAAGAAGGATGAAAACGGCAAGCCGGCCGGCGGCTATTCCAATCCTTATTGCTATCACATCGACCAGTTCGAGAGCCTGCGGCCCGTCTATCTCCGCGTCATCGACTATTGCCGCGCGATGGGTCTCGACATGATCCAGGGCGATCACGAGGATTCGCCCGGTCAGCTCGAGCTCAACTTCACCTATGACGACGCGCTGCGCACCGCCGACCGGCTCTCGACCTATCGCCAGATCTGCGCGCAAGTGGCCCGCGAGTTCGACATCATTGCCTGCTTCATGTGCAAGCCGTTCATGGGCGTGTCGGCCAATGGCTGCCACCACAACATCTCCCTGTGGCGCGGCGGCGAGGACAAGCTGAAACAGCTCGGCAACGACCCCGACAAGCTGCCCGGCATGGCGGAAAACTATATGTATCGCAGCGGCGGCGACAACACCTTCATGCCTGAGACCGACGACTTGCAGCTTCCCGGCAAGATCGGGCTGCACGCCATCGGCGGCATCGTCAATCATCTCGGCGCGCTGACCGCGGTCGGCTGCTCGACGGTGAACTCCTATCGCCGTCTGTGGGACACGGGCTTCTGGGCGCCGGTCTTTGCCGACTGGGGCTTCCAGAACCGCACCACCGGCCTGCGCGTTTCAGCGCCCGGCCGCTTCGAATACCGCGCCGTGGACTCCATGGTGAATCCGCATCTCATGGCCACGGTTCTGCTCAAGGCCATGGATGACGGCCTCAAGAACCAGATCGATCCCGGGCCGTCCGAGGAGCGCAACATCTACCAGGCCATGGAGGCCGGCAAGCAGGTCAGGAAGCTGCCGATGACGCTCGGCGATGCGCTCGAGCCGCCTTGAGAAGGACGACGTCATCCGCGCGGCGATGCCGGGCGACATGTACCGGCTCTACCACCAATACAAACAGGACGAGTGGGAGCGCTTCAACCACACCGTCACTGAATGGGATCTGGAAACCTATCTCGACTGCCTGCCGTAGAGGCGCTCAAGCAGCGAAGCGGTAGCGGAATAAGAAGCGCGCTAAGTGGCGAAGCGATAGCGCGAAGCCGAAGGAAGGAAGAACAAGCATGTGCGGGATTGCCGGAGTGATCCATCGCGGCGGCGCCACCGGCGTCGGCCAAGAGATGACGTCGATGCTCCAGAGTTTGAAGCACCGCGGGCCCGATTCCACGGGGTTCGCCGTCTACGGCGTCACCACGCCTGACGAATATGTCATGCGTCTCAAGCTGGCCGAAGCCGAGGATCTTGAGACCGATTACAAGATTCACGACAAGATTAGGGAGCGTCAGGGACTGGTCGACAGCCGTCTGGCCGAGCTTGGCGCCGAGACCCTCGACGTGGCCGAGCCTCGGCCCTACGCGTTCCGCTATCGCTTGCGCTATGCCGGCGACACCAAGCGGCTCGCCACCGATATCGAGCAGATCGAGGGCGCCGAGGTCTTGTCTTTCGGCAGCGCGCTCGAGCTCATCAAGGACCTCGGCGACGCCACCCGGGTCTCCGGGCAATATGGTCTGGGGACGTTCCGCGGCACCCACGGCATCGGCCACACTCGCATGGCGACGGAGTCCGATGTGGATATCCGTTCGGCTCATCCGTATTGGGCCTATCCCTATAACGACATCTCCGTGGTCCATAACGGCCAGATCACCAATTACTGGATCATGCGCCGCGAGATGGAGCGTCTCGGCCATCGCTTCATGTCGAATTGCGATTCCGAGCTGCTCGCGGTCTACACCGCCAACAATCTTGAGCAGGGCGCCACGCTGCATGACTCGCTCAAGGCCTCGATCAAGGAGATCGACGGCGTATTCACCTATCTCGTCGCCACCGACAGCGAGCTTGGCCTGGCCAAGGACACCATGGCGGCCAAGCCCATGGTTCTCTACGAAAGCGACGATCTCGTCGCCCTCGCCTCCGAGGAGGTGGCCATCCGCGCCATCGTTCCCCGTGAGATCGATACCTCGGACCCTTACGATGAGGAGGTGCGCGTATGGCAGCGCTAACGCGATCGGCACCGTCCGAGCAGGAGCGTATGTCCCATGAGATGGGCATGCATACCGAGAAGCTCACCGGACGCTCGATCCAGAAATTCTTCGACATCGACCTGAGCGAGGAGCACCACGGCTTCTCGCTGCCCGATGCCTTCGATGTCGACTTCAACAAGCGCGGCGAGGTCGACGCCTCCAACATGGACGCCAAGGCGGTCAATCTGCGTATTCGCGAATTGATGGGAGAGGGCTACGGCACCATTGTCCTCAAAAATCCCGGCGCCAAGCACTCGCTCGCCGTGGGCATTCTCAACCGGCTCAATCTCATCGTCGAAGGCTCGCTCGGCTATTTCGGCCTTGGACTGATCGACGGGCCGAATGTGCGCATCTCCGGCCGCGTCGGCTGGTCCTGCGCCGAGAACATGATGAGCGGCACGGTTCTCATCGAGAAGAACGCCGGCTCTCAATTCGGCGCGGCCATCAGAGGCGGCGATCTCGTGTGCAAGGGCGATGTCGGCTCGCGCACGGGTATCGACATGAAGGGCGGCAATATCATCGTCGGCGGCAACACCGGGGCCTTCACCGGCTTCATGATGCAGCGCGGGCGCATGGTGATCTGCGGCAACGCCGGCAAGAATCTCGGCGACTCCATGTATGACGGCGTCATCTACATCGCCGGCGAGCCGCAGAGCCTCGGCGTCGACGCGGTTTGGAACGAGATGACCGACCTGGACCGCCAATGGCTTGAGCGCAAATTGCGCATGTACGGCGTCATGCCGAAGGGCGGCATCGAGTTTTTCCGTAAGATCGGCAGCGGCAAGCAGCTGTGGAATTACGACAATCTGGAACCGACCGAAAAGAAGATGGTGCTCTAGGCGCCGACGAAGGGGCTGGGTAAATGGCAAAGAACAAGAAGCGAAACGGAAACGGCGCGCAGGAGCCGGCGGAGCAGAGCCGCTTTATCCTCGGGCATAGTCAGATCTTCACGCCCAATGTCATGAACGACATTCACGTGAAGTCCGAGCTCGGCCGCTACCGCATGCGCGGCTTCTCGCTGTTCAAGAAGATCCCTCACTGGGACGATCTGACCTTCCTGCCCGGAACGTTGACGCGCTTCGTCATCGAGGGTTATCGCGAGAAATGCGATACCAAGACGGTGATCGGTCCGAAGGCGAAGCGTCCCATGGAGCTCGACATTCCGGTCTATGTGACCGGCATGAGCTTCGGGGCGCTGTCCTTCGAGGCGAAGATCGCGCTTGCCCGCGGCGCCACCATGGCGGGCTCCGCCACCTGCTCGGGCGAGGGCGGCATGATCCCCGACGAGCGGCGCTATTCCAGCAAATGGTTCTACCAGTGCATCCAGTCGCGCTACGGCTTCAACCCGCATCATTTGCGGCTCGCCGATGCCTGCGAGTTCTTCATCGGCCAAGGCTGCAAGGTGGGCTTGGGCGGCCATCTCATGGGCCAGAAGGTCACCGACCAGGTGGCCGAGATGCGCTCGCTCCCCGCAGGTATCGACCAGCGCTCGCCGGCGCGCCATCCCGACTGGCTCGGCCCCGACGATCTTGCGCTCAAGATCGAGGAGATCCGCGAGGCGACCAACTGGGAAATCCCGATCCAGCTGAAGCTCGGCGCCGCGCGGGTCTATGACGACGTGCGTATGGCGGTGAAATGCGGGCCTGACTCCATCTATATCGACGGCATGGAAGGCGGCACCGGCGCCGGACCGCATATCGCCACGGAAGATACTGGCGTGCCCGGTATCGCCGCCATCCGCCAGGCGCGCCGCGCTATCGACGAGCTCGGCAAGCGCGGCGAGGTCACCTTGGTCTATGCCGGCGGCATCCGGAACGGCGGCGACGTCGCCAAGGCCCTGGCGCTCGGCGCCGACGCCATCGCCATCGGCCATTCGGTGCTGATGGCGCTCAACTGCAACAAGGAAATCCCGGAATCGGACTTCGAGGCCGAGATGGGCGTGCCGGCCGGCTATTGCTATCACTGCCATACCGGGCGCTGTCCCGTCGGCGTCGCCACGCAGGACCCGGAGCTCAGGAAGCGGCTCGATCCCGACGAGGCGGCCGAGCGCGTCTACAACTTCCTGCACACGCTGACGTTGGAAGCGCAGATGCTTGCGCGCGCCTGCGGCAAGACCAACGTCCATAGTCTCGAGCCGGAAGATCTCGCCGCGTTGACCATGGAGGCCTCGGCCATGGCTCAGGTGCCGCTGGCCGGGACCGACCTCACGGTCGGTGTCCCGAACTATCACAAGCTGGGTTGAGGGGAGCGAGACGATGGCCAAGGACGTGAAGAACGGCAAGGGCGGAAGGCAAGCCCGACGACGTCGACAAATATCTGAAGGATGCCGCCGGCCTCGACACCGACCGCGAGAAGGTGATCGGCCAGCACATCGGCTATCGCTACGACGTCAATCTGCTGCCCGACTACGGCAAGCTGACGCCCTTCCTGAAAGAGTACATGGAGTTCATGGGCTGGGACGACCTCAACTGGCTCGAGGACGTGCATATGGGCTACGAGGCGGGCGAGCCCGCTATCTTCGACCGCAACATCAACGGCTGGGTGCGCATCCCCAAAGCAATGAAGCTGCCCGGCAACCAACAAGACCGCGACATGCTGGCGCGAGAGCTTCTGGTCCGCTTCCAGACCTCGCCCAACCATCCTCTTCACGAGCTGAACAAGGCTTACCGCAAGTTCTAAAGGCCGACATCGATTCTCGGCCTTCGCGTCCGGCCTCGGTCCGGGCCGAGGCCCAATCGGGCTTAAAGGCAAGACATGCACGGTCTCGGGCAGTGCAGGATTGAACACCCGGTTATGCCAGATCGTGGCCGCGCGATCGGCGTTGTCCGGCTTGAGCATCTTGATCCTGCACGGCAGGCGGAAGGCATAGCGTCCTTGCGCGAAAGCGAGAACGCAATGCTTGGCCGAAAGCAGCGTCGCTGTAAGTGGCGCGTCGCCGGCAACGTCGCCAGCAGCCGGCCTCTGAACGCTTTGGCATTCTGGAAATACTCGGCCTGCAAATAGGCCAACGCCTTTTGGTAGGTCTCGCGCGGGTCGGCATATTTCAGCGCCTGAAATCGGAAGAAGGCGGTGCTTTCTTTCGGGTCTTTCGGCACCAGCAGAACCGTCAGCCCGGGCGCCAGTTCGGCTCCCGCTTCGTCCAAGACGCGCGGTTGCATGCCGGGGGAGGGACGGCCGCCGTCTTCGCGCATGGCCACCTGTCGCAACTGGCACTGCCAGGTGAGAAATTTGTCCCTGAGACCCTTGTGCGTCGATTTGCTCACCGGTTTTTACACTGCCCCGTTCGGGGTCCTCTCGTCAAATTTCGGCGCCTGGAACGGGCCGTTCGGGCCACTTTAGCCTCGGGTTTCCTCAGAGGAAAACTAATTTCATCTTGGTTGACGGCATCGGGGGCACCGCCTAGCATCGACTACAATGGGAGGTAATTTCGGCCGACGCCGTGCGACGACCGGGGGGGCCTTTAAGAGCCTTACGTTTGGAGGAGTGTGAGGAAGGCAAACGATGTAGCTGACTTATCCATCGAGGCCGCGGGACGCTATGCGTCCCGCCGGCTATTGAACCTAGGGGGGTTATATCAATGGGCAATAACTTAGACGCTCTGACGACCGTCTTCACCGAGTTCTACTACTGGGTGACGGTCGTCTTCATGTTTCTGATCCATGTGGGTTTCTGCATGTACGAGGTCGGCGTCAGCCGGAAGCGTAATCACATGCACACGCTGATGAAGAACACGATGCTGATCCCGTTGGTCACCATCACCTTCTTCTTCTTCGGCTGGTGGATTTATTGGGCATTTCCCAACGGGCCGTGGATCACCGGACCGCTGCTGACCGAAGCCGCGGCGCCGAACTCGCCCGTTTCGCCGACCATGGGCACCAATCTCGGTGACCGCATCACCGGCGTGTTCTGGGCGGCCTTCCTGCTGTTCTCGTGGACGGCGGCGTCGATCGTCTCTGGCGCGGTGATCGAGCGGATCCGCTCGGGCGCGTTCTGGATCATCGCCGTCATGCTCGGCTCGGTGACCTGGATCATCGATGCGGCTTGGGGCTGGCATCCGCAAGGCTGGATGGTGAAGCTGCTCGGCTATCATGACGCCTATGCCTCTGGCGTCATCCATGCCATCTCCGGCGGTACGGCTCTTGGCGTGCTCATCGTGCTCGGGCCGCGGCTCGGGCGCTTCATGGCAGACGGTACGCCTCGCGCGTTCGTTCCGCACAATCCCTGGCTGGTGACGATCGGTCTGTTCTTGATCTACACCGGCTTCTGGGGCTTCTACGCCGCCTGCAACGTGCCGATCATCTCTCCGGAGGCCATCGGTGGCCAGATCACCGGCGAGACGTGGACGGCGACCACTATCTATCTGACGCCGACCACGCTGGGCGCCATCACCGTCAACTTCTTGATGTCCCTGTCGGGTGGCTTGATGGTCGCCTATCTCATCTCGAAGGGCGATGCGTTCTGGACCTATTCGGGCGGCCTCGCCGGCGTCATCACCGCATCGGCCGGCAACGACCTCTACCACCCGATCCAGGCCTTCGTCATCGGCGGTGTCGGCATCTGGATCGCCTACAAGCTGCACTACTGGGTGGAGCGGAAATTCAAGCTCGATGATGCGGTGGGCGCCGTCGCGGTTCACGGTTATGCCGGCTTCATCGGCGTGGTGATCTGCGGCTTCGTGCTGTGGGGCTATCCGTCGTCGCCGTATGACGGCTTCGCCGCGATCAACCCGCTTGGAACATCATTGGTGCCGTCATCATGTTCTTCGTCCTCGGCTTCATTCCGGCCTGGATCGTCTCCAAGCTCTTGGATGCCGGTGGCCTCCTGCGGATCCCGCGCGAGGTCGAACTCATGGGGCTCGACTTCAGGACGCTCCATGAAGAAGAGGAAGCACGTGCTGAGGTCCGGGCGGCCGAGAAGGCTCTCGTCTGATCAGCGCCATAACCGAAACAAAGGAGAACCGAAATGGGTAGCACTTGGGCAGTCGACCTTGCCGATACCGGGGCGGTTTACCCCTGGCAGGGTTATGAACTGATCATGGTGATTGTCGCCGTCGCCTTATGGATCCTCTGGCACATCATCCAACTCCGCGAGGAGAAGGCGGAGTTTGCCGAGGACATCAGGAAATACGGCAGCAAGGAATCGATCAAGAAAGCTCTCGACGAGCATCCGGTCTGACCTAGCGGACGGTCTGACCCTCCAGAGGGGCGTCGGCTCAACCGAGCCGGCGCCCCTTTGCATTTGGAGCGAGGTCTCTGCGGTAATTGTGCGTGAGACGCAGCTGATGGCTGCCGCTCCCTAGCCGGGTGAGGAAGAGGCGGTGGCGGACGAAATCTGTCCGCCGACCGTAGTGTCATGCGGACGCCGTGCGTGGGATCGCGGTCGAGCGCTTAGCGGAGTTCCCTCCGCCCTCCTAGCAGTCGAGGGTCGTGGCCCGCTCCCAAGGCGTCAGCTGTCGCTGGCACTCGTTCCAGTCCTTGGTCTTGAGCTTGACGTAGGAGTCGACGAACTCGTCGCCGAGCTGGCTCCGCAAGACCTTCGATTTGTCGGTCAGGCGTAGCGCATCGAGCAGGTTGAGCGGCAGCTTCTTCACGCCGGCCGGCGCCTTGTGTCCTTCGGCATACATGTCGATGTCGAGCGGCTTGCCCGGGTCGGTGCCCTTGGCGATGCCGTCGAGCCCGGCAGCCAGGACGGCGGCGGGCAAGAGATACGGGTTGACGGCGCCGTCAGGGAGGCGGAACTCGAACCGCCCGCCGCCCGGCACTCGGATCATGTGGGTGCGGTTATTGCCGGCGAAGGTGACCGTATTGGGCGACCAGGTGGCGCCTGACGTCGTCACCGGCGCATTGATGCGCTTATAGGAATTCACCGTCGGATTGGTGATCGAGCACATCTCGTCCGCGGCGGCGATCAGGCCGCCGATGAAGTTGTAGGCCATCCTTGGACAGGCCCAGTGCGTCGCTCTTGTCATCGAATGCGTTCTTGTCTCCCTTCCACAAAGAGACATGCACATGGCAGCCATTGCCGGTGAGATGTGCGAACGGCTTCGGCATGAAGGTGGCGCGGAGCCCGTGCTTCTCGGCGATCGACTTCATCATGTATTTGAAGAAGGCCATGCGGTCGGCCGTCTTGAGAGCGTCGTCGAAGTCCCAGTTCATCTCGAACTGGCCGTTGGCATCCTCGTGATCGTTCTGATACGGGCCCCAGCCGAGCTCGAGCATGGAGTCGCAGACCTCGCTGATCACGTCGTAGCGGCGCATCAGCGCCGACTGGTCGTAGCAGGGCTTGGATTGGGTATCCGATTTGTCGCTGAGCTCCTCGCCGTCGGCGCTCACCAGGAAGTATTCGCACTCGACTCCGGTCTTCACCGTATAACCGGCGTCCTTGGCCTTCTTGAGCATCTTCCTGAGGATGTTGCGCGGCGCCTGATCCACTTCCTTGCCATGCATGTGAAGATCGGCGGCGAGCCAGCCGACTTCCGGCTTCCACGGGAGCTGTATGAGGCTATCGGGATCGGGGATGGCGAGGATGTCGGGATAGGCCGGCGTCATGTCGAGCCAGCTGGCGAAGCCGGCAAAGCCGGCCCCATCCTTGGCCATGCCGGCGATGGCGCTTGCCGGGGCGAGCTTGGCCCTGAGCGTGCCGAACAGGTCGACAAAGGAAATCAGGAAATATTTGATCCCGCGCTCGCGGGCCTCGATTGCCAGATCAACCGCCATGTGACTCCCCTTGGTTATGCCTCTACGGGCACGCGTCTCTCCACCCTATTCGTGTCGATTTCGCTCCCGGAACCCAGTCGGTGCCCGCGAGCGGCACCTTGGCCATCGCCGCGGCCTCGACCGTCAGCGCCACGAGATCCTCGGGCTCCAGATTATGCACATGACTTTTGCCGCAGGCGCGCGCGATGGTCTGCGCCTCCAGCGTCATGACGGAAAGATAATTGGCCAGCCGGCGCCCGCCGAGAACCGGGATCGAGCCGCGCGGAAAGCTCCGGGTTCTGCGTATTGATGCCGGCCGGGTCCTGGCCCTCATGCCAGTCGTCATAGGCGCCGGCCGTGGTGCCGAGCTTCTGATATTCCTCTTCGAGCGCCGGGTCGTTGTCGCCGATGGCGACAAGCGCCGCCGTGCCGATCGACACCGCGTCGGCGCCTAGCGCCAGGGCCTTGGCCACGTCGGCGCCGTTGCGGATGCCGCCGGAGACGATGAGCTGCACCTTGCGGTGCATGCCGAGGTCCTGCAGCGCCTGCACCGCCGGGCGGATGGCGCCCAGGATCGGCAAGCCAACATGCTCGATGAAAACTTCTTGAGTGGCCGCGGTGCCGCCTTGCATGCCGTCGAGCACCACCACGTCGGCGCCCGGATTTCACCGCCAGCGCCGTGTCGTAGATACGGCCGCGAGGCGCCGACCTTGATATAGATCGGCGTCTGCCAGTCGGTGATCTCGCGCAGCTCCTGGATCTTGATCTCCAGATCGTCCGGCCCCGTCCAATCCGGATGGCGGCAGGCCGAGCGCTGGTCGATGCCCTTGGGCAGCGTGCGCATCTCGGCCACGCGGTCGGAAATCTTCTGACCGAGCAGCATGCCGCCGCCGCCGGGTTTAGCGCCCTGGCCGATGACGATCTCGATGGCGTCGGCGCGGCGCAGATCGTCCGGGTTCATGCCGTAGCGCGACGGCAGGAGCTGATAGACGAGAATCGTAGAGTTCTGACGCTCCTCCTCGGTCATGCCGCCGTCGCCAGTGGTGGTCGAGGTGCCGACTTTGCTGGCGCCGCGCCCGAGCGCCTCTTTGGCTGGGCCGGACAACGAGCCGAAGCTCATGCCGGCGATCGTGATCGGGAATTTTCAAATGGATCGGCTTCTCGGCAAAGCGGGTGCCGAGCCACACATCGGTGGCGCATTTCTCGCGATAGCCTTCGAGCGGATAGCGGCTCATGGAGGCGCCGAGAAACAGCAGGTCGTCGAAATGCGGCACCTTGCGCTTGGCACCGCCGCCACGGATGTCGTAGATGCCGCTCGCTGCGGCCCGCCTGATTTCCGAAAGGCTGTAATCGTCGAACGTGGCGGACTTGCGCGGCGTGGTCCGGGGCGTCGCGTCCATCAATACTCTCCCGCGTGATCGACGTTGAAAGTGTAGAGCGTCCGTGCCGAGCCGAAACGCTTGAATTCGCCGGGATCGACCTCGCCGTCGAAGCCGGCCTTTTTCAGCATCTCGTGCAGGGTGATCTTATGCTCGTCGCGCATCTCTTTCTCGATGCAGTCGGCGCCGAGGCTCTTGACGGTGCCGCGCACGAACAGCCGCGCCTCGTAGATGGAATCGCCGAGCGCGTCGCCGGCGTCGCCGAACACCACGAGATTGCCGGTCTGCGCCATGAAGGCGCTCATATGGCCGACCGAGCCCTGCACCACGATATCGATGCCCTTCATGGAGATGCCGCAGCGTGACGAAGCGTTGCCGTCGATCCGCAGCAGACCGCCGCGCCCCGTGGCGCCGGCCGCCTGGCTGGCATTCCCCGACACATGGACGAAGCCGCTCATCATGTTCTCGGCCACGCCCACACCGGCGCTGCCATGGACCAGCACGGTGGCGAGCTTGTTCATGCCGGCGCAGTAATAGCCGACAGGGCCGTTAATCTCGACGGTGATCGGCACATGCAGGCCGGCGGCGATGGCGTGCCGCCCGGCCGGATGCTCGATCATCCAGTGGCGCTCATTGGTCTCGGGCGTCAGACGGTGCAGGGCTCCGTTGAGGTCCCTGAGCGGTGTGACGCTGAGATCGATATCCGGCATGTTTAGCGTTCCCAGAAATAAACGGTCGCGGGCTCGGGCTCCCACACGCGGGCCTGGTCGATCCCCGGCAAGTCCGCGAGCGCCCGGTATTCGGAGCCGAATGCCACATATTGGTCGGTCTCGGCCATGATGGCCGGCTTGCAGGCGATGCCGTCGCGCAGCACCCCGAAGCCGTTCTCGGTGCCGACCACGAAGGTGTAGAAGCCGTCGAGGTCGTCGAGGCTCACTTTCAGCGCATCGCCAAGCGACAGCCCCTCGCGCATGCGCCAAGTGAGATAGCCGGCCGCCACCTCCGTGTCGTTCTCGGTCTCGAATGTCAGGCCCTCGCGCTTCAGCTCGCGGCGGAGATTATTGTGGTTGGACAGCGAACCGTTATGCACCAGGCACTGATCCTTGCCGGTGGAATAAGGATGGGCACCGTCGGTGGTCACCGCCGATTCCGTCGCCATGCGCGTATGGCCGATGGCATGGGTTCCGCGCATCGTGGAAAGCCCGAAGCGCTCAGCCACGGTTTGAGGCAGCCCGACCTCTTTGAAGATTTCCATGCGCTTGCCGCGACCGACAATCTCGGTGTCCGGCGCCTCGCGTTCGAGCCACTTGATAACCGCCTCGACTTCCTGGTCGGGAACCGCGATGACTGCATGGGTGTCGTGCAGATCGGTCTGCGCGCCCGGGAAGGCGGCCTCGATCTCCGACGCCGTCTCCTCGATATCCAAGGGCGACGTTCCGCGCAGCGTAAGCTTGGTTTGGCCTGCGCTGCCCGCGCCGTAGACGGCGAAGCCGGCGCTGTCCGGTCCGCGGTCCGACATGGTGGCGAGCATGGTGGCGGTTAGCCGGCCAAGTTCAGGCTCGAGCGCAGGGTCTTTGAGAAACAGTCCGACAATGCCGCACATGGCTGAATAGCTCCAGGTTAAGCGCCGTTCACCATGCTACGGCGCCATAGGTATCGTCAACCCAGGTGAAATAAAGTTTCCTTTGGGGAAAGTCCAGAGGGAGTTTAGGGGCGGGGATAAATAATGATTGAGAGATAGGTCATGGGCCGGTCGATCAGCTCCTCCGGCCCATGCGGCGCGCCCGCATCGAAGAACATCGCGTCGCCCGGACCCATGGGATAGAGCTTGTCGGCATGCCGGTAGATCACCCTGCCGGACAGCATATAGATGAACTCCATGCCGTCGTGCTGGAACTGGGTGTAGGGGTTGGCGTCCTCGCTCAGGGTGATGAGATAGGGCTCGACCACGATGTCGCCGGACAGCGAGTGTCCCAGCAACTCGTAGCGGTGGCCGGCTTTGGTGCCGCGCCGTTCGATCAGCACGCCTTGACCGGCGTGGACATAGGAGCAATCGCGCCGCTCCTCGAAGTCGGCGAAGAAGCTCGTCATCGGCACGTTGAGCGCCCGCGCCAGGGCTCTGAGGGTGGACAACGACGGCGAGGTGCCCCCGTTTTCGATCTTCGACAGCATGCCGGGCGACAGTCCCGCCTCCGCCGCCAGCTCCGTCGCCGTAAGCTGCAAGCGCTGGCGCAAATGCCGGACACGCCGCCCGATCGAGACTTCGAGGTTGAGCTCCCCCGTGGTCGGGGCATTGGAGCCGGTGGCGTATGAGTCCTCGTCTTTGGCCGCAACGTCGGCCTTGGCTAGTTTTGCCCGCGCGGACCTTGAACGTTGCCGCGCCTGGGCGCGCTCGCGGAGTTGTTTGGACGTCAGTCTCGTCGTCGCCATCAAACCTCCCGATGCGAGCATTTCCGCAATTTGCAACGAACCTAGCACCAAAATTTTCGCGAGCCACTATTTAGGCGGTTGCACGGGTGCGGCTCGGCGGCTCGCCGAAGGCGTGGGAATAGGCGCGGGCAAACTGGCTCGCCGAGGCAAAACCCGTGGCCAGGGCCACGTCGAGCACCGGCAGCGCCGTCTCGCGCAGCAGCTGGCGGGCACGCTCGAGCCTGAGCCAACGATAATGCTGGTGGATGCCGTGGCCGACATGGGTATTGAACAGCCGTTCGAGCTGACGCAACGAGATACCGGCCTGCCGCGCCAGCGCCGCACGCGGCAGCGGCGTCTCCAGGCTCATCTCCATGGCGGCCAGCACGCCCAACAGCTTCTCGTCGGCGATGCCGAGCCGGTAGCGCAGGTCCATGCGCTGCGGGCCATAGCCTTCGCGAATATGGGTGTGCAGGAACCAATCGCCGACGGCTGCCGCCAACTGCCGGCCGTGGTCGCGCTCGATCAGCGCCACCATCATGTCGAGGGCCGAGATGCCCCCGGAACAGGTGATGCGGTTGCCGTCGATCTCGAACAGCGACGGCACCACGCTCACATCGGGAAACGCCTCGCGAAACGCGGGCAGATGTTCCCAATGGAGCGTCGCCCGGCGCTCATCGAGCAGACCCGCTCGCGCCAGGATGTACGGCCCGCCCGAGATGCCGCCGAGGATCGTACCTTTGCGCGCCAGCCGCCTTAGCCAGGCGAAAGTCGGCTTGTCGGCGAAATTGGCCGGATTCCCACCGGCGCAGACAAACACCATATGGGCGGCGCGATCCGTGCGGGTGCCGAAGTCCGGAATGATGGCGACGCCGTTGGAGGCGATCACCGGCTCGGGCGTCGGCGCCGCATGCCACCAGCGATAGAGCGTCTTGCCGGCCAGCAGATTGGCCGCGCGCAACGGCTCCATGGCCGCCGCGTAGGACATCAAGGCGAACCCCGGCACCAGCAGGAAGCCGACGGTTTGCGGATTTTCACCCATGGCGTAAAAGGTCAAGTAAGCGGCGCAAAATGTCAACCACGCCGCAGGAGACGGCGCAAACTTCCGAGCATGCGCTACTCGCTCGCCAGCCTCCTCGCCAACGCCGTCACCGGCAACCGGAACTGGAAGCCGGTCTGGCGCGAGCCCGAGCCCAAGCCCCAATATGACGTGATCATTGTCGGTGGCGGCGGCCACGGCCTCGCCACGGCCCACTATCTCGCCAAGCAGCACGGCATCACCAAGGTTGCGGTGCTGGAGAAGTCCTATCTCGGTTCCGGCAATGTCGGGCGCAACACCACCATCGTGCGCTCCAATTATATGCTGCCCGGCAACGCGCCCTTCTACGAATGGTCGATGAAGCTGTGGGAGGGGCTGGAGCAGGACATCAACTACAACGCCATGGTCAGCCAGCGCGGCGTGCTCAATGTCTTCCACTCCGACCCGCAACGCGACGCCTTCGTGCGGCGCGGCAACGCCATGCGCCTCAACGGCATTGACGCCGAGCTTTTGGATCGCGAGCAGGTCAGGAAACTCGTGCCCTTCGTCGATTTCGACAACGCCCGCT
Source organism: uncultured Alphaproteobacteria bacterium (assembly GCA_963793075.1). Lineage (GTDB taxonomy): Bacteria > Pseudomonadota > Alphaproteobacteria > Rhizobiales > Methyloligellaceae > Methyloceanibacter. The sequence goes on along the minus strand of CAWBYO010000004.1, from coordinate 521,650 downwards.
TTCCGGTGCGCGGCGGTTTGCTTCAGCCGCGCGGCGGAACGGTGCGCCACGATGCGGTGGCTTGGGGCTATGCGCGGGCGGCCGATAGCCGGGGCGTCGACATAATCCAGAATTGCGCCGTCACCGGCTTCCGGATCGAGAACGGCCGCGTCATTGGCGTGGAGACCGAGAAAGGGTTCATCGGCGCCAAGAAGGTGGCGATGTCTGTCGCGGGCAGCTCCTCGCGCGTCGCCGAGATGGCGGGCTTGCGCCTTCCCATCGAGGCCCACGTGCTCCAGGCCTTCGTTACCGAAGGCATCAAGCCGTTGCTCGACACCGTCATCACGTTCGGCGCCGGACACTTCTATTGCAGCCAGTCGGACAAAGGCGGGCTCGTGTTCGGTGGCGATATCGATGGCTACAACACCTACGCCCAGCGCGGCAATTTGCCGGTGGTCGAGGATGTCGCCGAAGGCGGCATGGCGCTGATGCCGGTCATCGGCCGCTTGCGAATCCTGCGCTCCTGGGGCGGCCTGCTCGACATGAGCATGGACGGCTCGCCGATCATCGATGTGACCCCGGTCGAAGGGCTTTATCTCAACGCCGGCTGGTGCTACGGCGGCTTCAAGGCCACGCCCGCCGCCGGCTGGTGCTTCGCGCATCTCATTGCCACCGGCCAAACTCACCCTTATGCCGCCGCCTACCGTCTCGATCGTTTCGCGCAAGGGCGCGTCATCGACGAGAAGGGCATGGGCGCGCAACCCAACCTGCACTGAGACAAAGACCATGCGGATCAAATGTCCTTATTGCGGTGAGCGCGCGCTGGAAGAGTTCACCTATCGCGGCGACGCCACCGTCTCGCGGCCCGAAAGCCTCGATGCGGACGCCGCCGACGCCTGGGTTGATTATGTCTATTTGCGCGACAACCCCGCCGGCCCGCACAAGGAGCATTGGCATCACAGTGCCGGGTGCCATTCTTGGCTGCTGGTGACCCGCGACACCCGCACCCACGAGATCCTCGCTGTCGATTTCGCCCGCGAGGGGAACTGACATGTCACCGCCGCAGATCAATCGCTTACGCGACAAGGGCCTCGTCGACCGCAAGAAGGTGTTGCGCTTCGACTTCGACGGCACGCGCCTCACCGGTCATCCCGGCGACACGCTGGCTTCGGCCCTTCTGGCGAACGGCGTTCGCCTGGTCGGACGCTCTTTCAAATATCATCGCCCGCGCGGAATTCTTGACGGCCGGCTCCGAGGAGCCGAATGCGCTTGTCGAGCTGCGCACCGGCGCGCGGCGCGAGCCCAATACCCGGGCCACCACCGTCGAGCTGTATGACGGACTCAATGCCGCGAGCCAGAATCGCTGGCCCTCGCTGAAATTCGATCTGCGGGCCGCGACCCAGCTCGCCGGACCGGTCTTCAGCGCCGGCTTCTACTACAAGACCTTCATGTGGCCGGCCGCCTTCTGGGAGAAGGTCTACGAGCCGCTGATTCGCCGCTCGGCCGGCCTTGGCCATGCCGCGGACGCCGCCGACCCGGACCACTATGAAAAGTCCAATGCGTTTTGCGACGTGCTGGTGATCGGCGGCGGCGTTGCGGGCTTGTCGGCCGCGCTTGCGGCAGGCCGCGCCGGCGCGCGGGTCATCCTCTGCGACGAGGATTTTCGTCTGGGCGGAGGGCTGCTCGCCGAGCGCGAAGAGGTCGACGGCCAGCCGGCACTCGAGTGGCTCAAGGCGGCGGAAGCCGAGCTCGCGAGCCTCTCCGATTGCCGCATCCTGCGGCGCACGACGGTGTTCGGCGTCTATGATGGCGGAACCTATGCGGCCATCGAGCGAGTCAACGAGCATGTGCCGTTGCCGCCGGAGCATGCGCCGCGCCAGCGTCTGTGGCGCATCGTCGCCAAGCAATCGATCATTTGCGCAGGCGCGATCGAACGGCCGCTGCTGTTCGGCGATAACGATCGCCCCGGGGTGATGCTGGCGGGCGCCGTGCGCACCTATGTCAATCGTTTTGGTGCCGCGCCGGGACGTCATGCGGTGGTCTTCGCCGACAATGACGCGGCCTTCCGCACCGCTACCGATCTCGCCGAGGCCGGCATCGAGGTCAAAGCTCTCGTCGATGCCCGCCGAGATGCCTCGGCCATGGCCGAGACTGTCGCGGAATCCGCGCGCGCGCCTTATTTCGCCGGTGCCGCGATCACCAGCGTCCGTGGCGCCCGTGGCATCAAGTCGGTCCTGGTCACCGAGGCAAACGGTCATACGCAGCAATTCGACTGCGATGTGCTCGCGATGTCCGGCGGCTGGAGCCCGACCATCAACCTCACCACCCATCTTGGCGGCAAGCCGGTGTGGGACCACGGGCTGTCGGCTTTGGTCCCTGGCGATCTGCCGCCGGGCATGAGAGTGGCCGGCGCCGCTGCCGGCAAATTCACGATCACCGCCTGTCTTGCCAGTGGCGAGGGGGCGGGGGCCGAGGCCGCGCGAGCTTGCGGCTACTCTCCTTCGGTCCCCGCTCGTCCCGCCGTAACAGAGCAGAACCCGCCCGCGAGCCCGCTCTGGCAAGTGGAGAAGAGCCGCGGCAAGGCCTTCGTCGATTTCCAGAACGACGTCACGGTATCCGACGTTAAGCTCGCCACCCGCGAAGGCTTCCGCGTGCCCGAACACGTCAAGCGCTACACCACGCTCGGCATGGCGACCGACCAGGGCAAGACCTCGAATTTGAATGGCGCTGCGGTGATCGCCGGGCTGACCGGACGCTATGTCGGCGCCGTGGGCACCACCACGTTCCGCCCGCCTTACACGCCGGTCGCCATCGCCGCTTTGGCCGGCCATCATCGCGGGCATGACTTCCGCCCCACGCGCCTGACGCCGTCTCATGCCTTCGCCACGGAGCACAACGCCGTCTTCGTCGAGACCGGTGCCTGGCTCCGCGCCCTCTATTTCCCGCAAGCCGGCGAGGCGCCGCAAGACGCGGTCAATCGCGAAGTGGCCACGGTGCGGACCAAGGTCGGCGTGTGCGACGTGTCCACCCTCGGCAAGATCGACGTGCAGGGCAAAGATGCCGGCATTTTTCTCGACCGCGTCTACGCCAACACCTTCTCGACGCTCGCCATAGGCAAGGCCCGCTACGGCATGATGCTGCGCGAGGACGGCTTCGCCATGGATGACGGCACCACCGCGCGGCTCGCCGAGGACCACTACTTCATGACCACCACCACCGCCAACGCGGTCAAGGTGATGCAGCATCTCGAATTCTGCCAGCAAGTGCTGTGGCCCGAGCTCGACGTGCAGACCGTGTCCGCCACCGAGCAATGGGCGCAATATGCCGTCGCCGGTCCGAAAGCGCGCGACGTCATCGCGGCGCTGCTCGATCCCGGCCAGGATATCTCCAACGAGGCCTTCCCCTATATGGCCGCCGGCACCTTCACGGTATGCGACGGCGTGAAGGCGCGGCTCTACCGGCTCTCCTTCTCCGGCGAGCTCGCCTACGAGATCGGTGTGCCGGCACGCTTTGGCGATGCCCTGATCCGAGCGATTATCGAAGCGGGCGCAGACCATGGCATCGCGCCTTACGGCACCGAGGCGCTTGGCGTGATGCGCATTGAGAAGGGCCATCCCGCCGGCCCCGAGTTCAACGGTCAGACCACGGCGTACGATTTCGGGCTGGGCAAGATGGTGTCGAAGAAGAAGGACTTTATTGGCCGCTTCATGAGCGAGCGGCCCGCGCTCACCGAAGCGGAACGGAGCACGTTGGTCGGCTTGCGCCCCGTCGACAAGGACACCCGCATTCGTGCCGGCGCACATCTCGTGCCCCAGGATGCCGACGCCACCGCCGCCCACGACCAGGGCTACGTCACGTCCATGGCCTACTCACCTGAGCTAGGTACGTGGATTGCGCTGGCGATGCTCGTCCGCGGGCCGGAGCGCCATGGTGAGGTGATCAAAGTCTGCGATCCGCTGCGTGGCATCGAACTGCTCGCCGAGGTCGGTCCGACCTGCTTCATCGACCCGGAAGGAGCACGCCTCCGTGTCTAAGCTGGCATCCGTTTCTGCGCTCAATGGCATCGCCACCCCCGGCCGCTTTGGCAAGGCGGACGGCGCCCCCGGGGTCACCATCGCCGAGCGCGCCAATCTCGGCCTCGCCACGGTGGCCGCCCGTAAGGGCCAGGACCAGGCTCTGAGGGCGGCGGGGCGCGAAGCCTACGGCGTCGACCTGCCGGCCCAGTCCGCGTTGGCGGTCGGGAAAACGGTGAGCTTTATCGGCTATGGGCCTGGCCAGTGGCTGGCGGTGTCGGAGACGCTGGCAAACGAGGCGCTGGCGGAGGATCTCGCCACGCGTCTCAAGGGCCTGGCCTCGATCTCGGATCAAAGCGGCGGCCGCGCCGTACTGCGTGTGAGCGGCCCGCGCGCCCGCGACCTGCTGGCCAAGGGCCTCGCCATCGATCTCGACCCCCGCGTCTTTCCGCCCGGCAGCGCCGTCACCAGCACCATCTCCCATATGGGCGTGCTGCTTTGGCAAGGCGACGAGGCGGAGACCTACGACATCGTCCTCTTCCGCAGCGTTTCAGCCAGCTTCTGGCGCTGGCTTGCGGCGAGTGGTGCCGAGTATGGCTATGAGGTAGTCGCGTCGTCCTAAGCGCCAAGAAAGAAACCCCGCCTGTTCGGCGGAGGTTCTTCCTCCCGGGCGCTAGGGAGGCTAGTTGCCCGAGTGCGGATCGCTGCTGCCGACCTTGCCCGCATCCTTGGCGCCGACGGTCGAGCCCTCGTCGCCCACCATGTTCGGGTCATCGACCGCTGGATCGTCGGTCATGGGGTTATCGTCCATCATGCCCGCGTCGTCGCCGGCCTTGTCCCCGGGCATCGGGGTGCCGTGGGGATCGCTGCTCATCGGCTTGCCGGGTTCGGCGGCCATGGCGGTCGCCGGTATGGCGGCGGCCGACAGCAGCAGGGCGGCTGCAAAAGTCAGGGTCGCGGTTTTCATTTGTGGCCTCCTTGGGTTTATCTGGGCGTATCAACGCCTTGTTTGGCGATTGCGTTCCCGTGAATGTGATCGCCGTTGCCCGTGGGGGCCGTTAGAATGGGTCTAAAGGGACATGTGTGCCCAAAGCGGCGCCGGCCAGCCGCAAGCGAAGCTTTGAGCCAAAGAGCACGGCCGTCGGCTCTTAGAGAGTGAGACGTTGCCATGATCCGTTATTTGATTGCCGCGCTCGCGCTGGGCGGCCTCATGGCCGGCGGTATCGCCGCGGCCGCCGAGCCCGAAGCTCAAGTCGAGGGTGACTCCTCGCGGCCCACACGGATGGGCGAGGAAAAAGAGAAGACCGTCTACGTGCAGCTCATCGTCAAGGCCTGTCACCGGGCGGAGACGCCGCTCGAGCCCACCGGGCAAGGCAAGGTTTACGACAACGAGAAGTCTCTGACGCTTGAGGAGCGGAAGGCCGCTTTGACGGCCCTGGGCTGTATCGACGTGCCCGTGCCCATGGATTTTCTCGCCGACCTCATGTCACCCAATGCCTGCATGGGCCATGCGGGCTTTCTCGCGGCCATGCAGTTCCTAGAGCAGCGGCACGATCTCGCCGAGTTCCCGGCTGTCGGCGCTTGGCAATGCGTGATCACCGATCATGAGGTGGTCGGCGCGACGACGATGTAGCGCCGCCGCGCCTGTCTATCTGGACGGGCTCAGACGCGGTTTCACCTTGATGTTGACCACCATGGCGCGGGTGACGTCGAGCACCACCATGTCGCCGACTTCGAGCGTGTCGAAGCCCGGGACGCCGGGGGCGATATAGATCGTGCGGGTCTTGCCGCCGGTTCCGGCGAATGTCACCAAGCGCTTGTTGCGGTTGATGGCGCTGACCGTATCGGTCACCTCGATCGTGGTCAGGTCGCTCTCGGCGCCCGACGGCGTCGTCTCGACCCAGTCCTGCTCGGCCACGGTCGGCGCGTTCATGCTCATGCCCGACTCTTCGTCGCTGACCAGGCCCTCTTCCTTGGTCTGTGGCGGCTCTTCGGACTGTTCCAACGCGGTCGCCACTTCTTGCGTGAATTGAATGGTGACCGTCTCTTTCAACTTGATCTCTTTGATGTCCTTCACGTCGGGGCTGATGATCCCCGCGATCGTGTTGCCGTCCGGGCCGATCACCGTGATCAGCCGCTCCGGCACCTTGATGTCCTCGACCGTGCCGGTCATCGTGATGGTCCCCGCATCGTCCTCGATGGGAACTTGCGCTCTCGCGTCGTCAATGAAGAACACCGCAACGCCTACAGCCAACACACCCTTCACGGCGGTGAAGAGAACTTGCATGTACCTACCTCCCAGAGAGATCTCGCCTGTGAAACGGCCAATTAGGGCCGCATCCGAGCGGCCGGCGCCACACTATAGCGGCGCCGCGCGCGAGGGGAACCGTCCGCGCACGCTCAGGCAAGCGTTATCGGGTACCAATATGGGGGTTTTCGGGCTCGGTGAGCCGCGGCAGGAGGGCTGGCAAAGGCCCCACGTTAATAGGCCTTGGCCTTGGCTTTCACCTTGCCCGCCCGGGTGATCGTCTTGATCGGGGACCGGGGGCTGCCGGACATTTCGCCGATCTTGCGGTCCTGGCTCTCGACGAAGCTACGCGCAGGCGCATCGCCGTCCAGGCCGCCGAGTTCGGTGACGGGCACCTTCCGGTTCGACGTCTGCGTGCCGTCTTCGTAGAACACGTCGAATAAGACGAACCCGCTCGGGCGCGCCTGCTGTTTCTTAGCCATGATACTCCAACCTTCGGCTAGGCCTCGTCTGCGCTCTTTTCGGCCTCGATGGCCGTCTCGACCGCGGCCGGTACGGCCTCGTCCGTATCGCTAGGGGCCGTCCCGTCTTCGGGTCCGTCGCCGCGGGTTTCCGCCTTGCGCTTCAGCTTTTCCTGCTTCTTCTGCAGCTTGGCCCGGCTCCGCTCGGCTTTCTGGAAGTTGTAATTGGGTTTGAACGCCATCCTCGCTCAGTCTCCTTGTCTAGTCCGTCGCTACTTTTGCTTTCCGCGGCTTGCGCGTCTTGGGTGGAGCGGCGGCTGCCGCTTCCGCGTCCGCGGCCTCTTTGGCCAGGCGCAGTTCACGCAATCGCGCCGTTTTCAGCGCCATGGCGTCATGCGCAGTCTTTTGATCGAGCTTGAAGCTCTCTTGCCGTTTCCGACTCTGGCTCAGGATGGTCTCGGCATTACGCCGGGCTGCTGAAACGCGTGGCGTCGTCTTGCTCATATGCGTGCCTCCGGTTGACGAGGTGCCCCGCGCGACTTGCCGACAGGGGCGGCCGCGCCGTTCGGGCGGCGGCCGCGAGGCCGTCGCCGACGTTTATTGTCAGAAGGTCGGGCCGCGGCAGTCCGCGCCGGCTGGCGCTGCGCCGCCTCTTCCCGCGTCTCCGCGAGACGATGCTCGGCAACGACCACATCGGTGCGCATCAGCTTTTCGATGGCACGGAGATAAGCTCGTTCGCTGGGATCGCAGAGCGACAGGGCGATGCCTTGCGCACCGGCCCGGGCCGTGCGCCCGATACGATGCACATAGCTTTCCGGCTCGTTCGGCAGCTCGTAGTTGATGACATGGGAAATGCCGGGAACATCGATGCCACGCGCTGCGATATCGGTCGCCACCAGGATGCGGACCCGGCCCGAGCGGAACCCGTCGAGTGCCCGCACCCGCGCGTTCTGCGCCTTGTTGCCATGCAGGGCGATCGCGTCGACCCCCGCCTGGATGAGATGTTTGCAAACCCGATCGGCGCCGCGCTTGGTTCGCGTGAACACGATGGCCTGGCCCGTTTCCTTGTCTTTGACCAGGTCGGTCAGCACCGTGCGCTTGTCGTTGGCGCTGACGAAATAGACCCGTTGCTCGATACGCTCGACGCTCACCTTAGCCGGTGAGATGTCGACGCGAACCGGGTTGTCGAGGATGTCGTGCGCCAGCTTGGCGATCGTCGGCGGCATGGTCGCCGAGAACAGCAGCGTTTGGCGGTCCTTCCGGCAGAAACCGACGATCTTCCGCACGTCATGGATGAAGCCCATGTCGAGCATGCGGTCGGCCTCGTCGAGCACGAGGATCGAAACCTTGTCCAGCCGCACAAGGCGCTGGGAGACGAGATCAAGCAGACGGCCAGGCGTGGCAATCAGAACGTCCACGCCGGCCCGCAGTGCCTTGACCTGGGCCCCTTGGCCGACGCCGCCGAAAATCACGGCCGAACGCAAATTGAGGTGACGCCCATAGGCGTTGACCCGCTCGGCGATTTGGCCGGCGAGTTCGCGCGTCGGCGCCAGGATGAGGGCACGCGGGGACGATGGCGTCCGCGGCTCGGCATTGAGGGAAAGGCGGTGCAGCAGCGGCAGCGCGAAGGCGGCCGTCTTGCCGGTACCCGTCTCGGCGACGCCGAGCAGATCCTTGCCGTCGGTAAGAATGGGAATTGCCTGCACCTGGATAGGCGTCGGCGTCAGATAGCTTTCGGCTTTTAGTGCACGCAGGAGCGGCTCGGCCAGGCCGAGCGTATCAAAAGTAGGTGTCACGTATAATTATTCCTTGAACGCCAAACACGGCGCACGGACATGCGCGAGTGAGGACGCTTGCCTCACCCCACGCGCTTCTGGGGGCAGACGAAAATCGGGAAATTGTCTCGGGATGAGGCGCCGCAATTGTTGCGGCAGCTACGCGCGATCGCGAGCAATCAGTGTGTCTGCAACATGGAGGCCAGCCGCCCCAGTGTCAAGGAGAGATGCCTAACGGCGTAAACGCCTTATGGCGCTTCGCTGTCGCGCGGGGGCACCCACGGCTCTTTATGCTATCGGGGGATTGTCGCCGCCACAATTCGTTGTCACGCTAGGGAAACGCTGGCCGCAGGGCCTGCGTACCCAAGCCGAAGGCCCCTCGATGCTGCATGTGCCGCCACTCGTATCCACGCTGACGATTGGCCTCGTGCTCGCCTTCAGCCTGGGCCTTCTGGCCCACCGCCTCAAGCTGCCGCCGCTGGTCGGCTATCTTGTGGCCGGCATCGCCATCGGCTTTACCCCGGGTTTTGGCACCGATGTAAACATCGCCAATCAGCTGGCGGAAGTGGGCGTCATTCTCCTGCTGTTCGGCGTCGGGCTGCATTTCTCGGTGCAGGACCTCATTTCCGTGCGCGCCATCGCCGTGCCCGGCGCCATTGCCCAAGGCCTGGTCGCCACCCCGCTCGGCATGGCGCTTGGCTGGTGGCTTGGTTGGAGCCCGGGCGCCGGTTTCATCTTTGGCCTGGCCCTGTCGGTCGCCAGTACCGTGGTGCTGTTGCGCATGTTGCAGGAGCGCCGCCTGCTAGAGACCGAACGCGGCCGAATCACCGTCGGCTGGCTGATCGTTCAGGACATCGCCATGGTTCTGGCCCTCGTCCTGCTGCCGGGGCTGACCGGCCTGTTTCAGGAGGGTCACGCGGCGCCGGACTTCGCCGAGATGGCCCGCCAGACCGCCGAGGTGCTCGGCAAACTCGCCATTTTTGTCGTCGGTATGCTGCTGATCGGCAAGAAGCTGATCCCGATGCTGCTGCACTATGTTGCCCACACCGGCAGCCGCGAGCTGTTCCGGCTTGCGGTGCTGTCGATTGCGCTGGGCTTCGCCTTCCTCGCCGCCGAGCTTTTCGGCGTCTCGCTCGCGCTCGGCGCCTTCTTCGCCGGCATGATGTTGAGTGAGTCGCAGTTGAGCCAGCAGGCGGCGACGGAGTCGCTGCCGTTGCGCGACGCCTTCGCCGTGCTGTTCTTCGTGTCGGTCGGAATGTTGTTCCATCCGGCGATCATCGTCGACGCGCCGCTCGCGCTGATGGCCACGGTTCTGATTATCGTGGTCGCCAAGTCGGCTGTCGCCTTTGCGATCGTCCGCCTATTTGGCCATGCCCGCGCCACCGGCCTGATCATTTCCGCCTCCCTGGCGCAAATCGGCGAGTTCTCCTTCATCCTGGCCAATCTCGGCATGCGGCTCGGCCTGTTGCCGGGGGAAGGGCGCGACCTGATCCTGGCCGGCGCCATCATCTCTATCCTCCTCAACCCGATCCTGTTCGCCATGCTGGACGCCTACTTTGCCCGCCGCGAGAAGGCGGCAGAGGCGGCGGAGACTGCCTCGCCGACGGAAGTGGAAGAGGTCGAGGAACTGCCGACGCGCGAGCCCATCCACCCGACCGCTCTTGAGGACCATGTCGTACTGATCGGCCATGGCCGGGTCGGCAAGTTCATCTCCAACGCGCTGCGCGAGCGCGGCACCCCGCTCTTCGTTATCGAGGACAATGCGGACGACGTGGCGGCGCTGAGGGAGCAGGGCATCGAGGCGGTAAGCGGCAACGCCGCCGATCCGGAACTCATCCAGGCGGCCAATCTCGGCGCGGCGCGCTGTCTCCTGGTGGCCATTCCCGACGCCTTCGAGGGCGGGCAAGTGGTCGAGCAGACGCGAGCCATCAATCCCGTCCTGCCGATCATTGCCCGGGCCCATTCGGAAGCCGAGATCGAGCATCTCATCAAGCTCGGGGCCAATCTCGTGGTCATGGGCGAGCACGAGATCGCCAAGGCCATGATCGGCGATGTCGGCGACGTGCGCTCGCCGACAAGAGCCGACGCGGGCGAGCCCCAACCGGCTGTGGAGGATGCCAGGGTCGTGGTGGTCGCGGGCGACGAGGTGCAATAGCGGAACTTCGGGCCGCAGCGCGGCGTTGGTTTACCGGGATCGCGGCCTTCCGGCCGCCGGAAGGGTGAACCATGAGCAATATGTCAGAGGTGTTTGGCACCCGCGCATTCGGCGCAACGACGCGCGGTTCGGACAAGGCGCACAACTTCGTGCGCGAGTTGACGTCCGGCATGAGCCATGAAGAGCGCCTCGCCCAGGCGAAGTGGCTCGCCCAGTTCATGGACAGCAATTTTCGCATCCCCGGGACGCCCTTGCGCTTCGGCTGGGATAGCGTGCTCGGCCTGTTTCCCGGAGTTGGCGATGCGCTGACCAGCGCCATCTCGCTCCTCATCGTGCATCACGCCTGGGAGACCAAGGCGCCGGCGCATGTGCTCGCCCGTATGTTGGGGAACGTCGCCATCGACTTCGTGCTCGGTGTTGTCCCGATCTTCGGCGACCTCTTCGACTTTGTGTTCAAGGCCAATCGCAAGAACGCCATGCTTCTCGAGCGGCATTTGGTGCGTCAAGTGGAGAAAGAGCGCCTTGCCCGCGCGCGTCTCCCACGGATCTGATACGCTCGAACGACACGCTTCGCGGAGGAACGCAGCCATGCCGAGCAAGACCGGCCGAGCTTTCGGGCTCCTTCTTCTCGCGGTTCCGGGCCTAAGCCTCCTGCCGCCAGCGGCCGCGGCCGAGGCCGTTACCGAGACGATCGGGCCTTGGCAGATCGAAGCGGCCTATAACGGCGATAAGTTCGATCGCTGCACCATCAGCCGAAAACTCGACGACGATATCATCGCGACCTTCATGCGCACGGGCGAGGGGCTGACCCTTCTGCTCTCCTCGCCAAACTGGAAGCTGGAGCGCGGCAAGCAATATCCGGTGACGATGAAGCTCGGCGGCGAGAGCTGGGATAGGGAGGTCGCGGCGGAAGCGAGCTCCGTCTCCATGGAAGTCGACGACGCGAAGTTTAGACGCTCCCTGAAATCTGCCAATGCGCTGAATGTCGTCGCCGCTGGCGCGACCATCCGGGTGCCGCTCGACAGCAGCACTGCGGCCTTGGACCGTCTCGACCGATGCGTCGACAAGAACGAGAGGGCAGTCGAAACCAACCCTTTTGTGGTCCCGGCGCGCCGGCCCTAGAGGCTGGCGCGCCGGAGGGCCAAGCCCCGGCGTGTAAGGAAACGACCGAGACCGCGACGGTGGATCCGCAAAGCACGGGGGCCGTGGATGCCGCGGCGGATACCCCGCCGCCGCCCGAGGCGAAGCCGGCCAAGGTCGATGCCGAGGCCGATGCCGAGGCGAAGCCTAAGGCGAAAACAAAGACGGCGAAGAAGCGCACCCGGAGCTTGCGCCGCGACGTCGAGCGCCTGTTTTCGGCGCCTGGCAAGTATCTCTCGGGCCAGTAGCGTACGGCGCCAAGCCGCGCCCCGGCGAATGAATTTAACAGCGGCTTAAGTGCATCCGCCGCATAGTGCGCGGCGGAGAAAACGCCATGCATGTTGTCTTAGTCGATCCGGATCTCGCCGCTCAGGCTGCCGTGGCAGGCATGTTGGAGCCCGCCGGCCACGTCGTGTCGGCTCTTGCCGACGCGGACGAGGCGCTGGCCATGATCAACGCGGACGAAGGGATAGATGCCGTCATCATCGCGGCTGAACTGGCGTCCATGTCCGGTGTGGAGCTGTGCTGGGAGGTCCGCCTGATCGCCGGCGAGCGCCGGCCCCTCTATGTCGCGCTGATGGCGTCGGATGTCGATGGACGCACGGCGATCGAGGCCCTCGATGGTGGCGCCGACGACGTCATTCAAAAGCCACCGCGGAAGCGGGAAATCCGCGCTCAGCTGAGATCGGCCGAGCGCCTGCTTACCCTGCAGCGCAAGTTGATCCGCCTGGCCACCACCAACTCGCTGACGGGCCTGCTCAACCGCCGGGCGTTTTTCGGCCGCGCCACCGAAATTTGCGCGCAAGCCGCAAGCCCGGGCAGCGTCTCGGCCATCCTGCTCGATATCGACTACTTCAAGGAGATCAACGACCTCTACGGCCATTCAATCGGCGACGAGGCGCTGCGTGCTGTCGCCGGAGAAGTGGAACGGGATCAGCTTATCGTCGGCCGGCTCGGCGGCGACGAGCTTTGTGTTCTTCTCGACGGCCACGGCGAAGCGGAAGCCTTGGCCGCCGCCGAGCGGTTGCGCGCCGCAATTGCGGGTCTCTCCGTCAAGACGGTGCAAGGGAAGACCAACTTGACATGCAGTCTCGGCGTCAGCGAGCTCGCCCCGGGCGATGATATTGACGGGCTGATTAGAAATGCCGACCTGGCGCTGTATCGGGCCAAGCTGGAAGGGCGTGACTGTGTCGCCACGCCGCCAACAACGGTTTGGCTGGAGGAAAATCCGCTCAAGACAGCCCGGGTCGCCCGCGCGGCCAAGAGAAAGACCGCGGTTCGCGCCTAGCCCGGCAACGGGATGAGCTTGCGAACCTCGGCCATGAGATCGGCTGAGTTGGCACTTTTCATCAAGAAGGCGGCGGCCTGACCGCGGCCGCGCAAGTCTCTCTGAATGGCGAATTCCTCGCCTTTGCTGAGTGTCGTTCCGGTATAGACGATCACCGGAATATGCTGGGTCGATGGCGAGCCCTTGACCCGGCTCAGCAGATAGTGACCGCTGCCGCCTTCCATGTCGTACTCGGTGATGATGAGGTCTGGCTTGCTCCTGAGCGCGAGCAGGAAGCCCTGCGTCCCGCCCGAGGCTTGTATGACGTTCAGCTGATATTTTTGCAGGCGTTGCGTCAGCGCCGCCAGGACATCAGGCTTGTTGTCGACCACGAGGACCAGCGGCGCGACCGCCGGCTCCGGCGGAAGTTCCAGCCTGGGCTCCGCCGGCTTGCTGGCGACGATTTCGTAAATGAGGGGCTCGATATCCGCCCAGGTCTCCGTGCTCTTATGCACGTAGTAGACGTTCAAGTCCTCGCAACGCTGTTTCGAAGCGTCGTCCGATCGTCCGGTGAGGATGATCACGGGCACGGGATCGAATTTCGGGTCGGATAGCCGCTCGACGACTCGGAAGCCTTCCACGTCCGGCAGGTTGAGATCGAGAATGAGCAGGTCCGGCCTCGCCTTGCCGACCTTGAGCACCGCGCGCAGGCCATCGCTGGCCGTCTCCACCTTCAAACCGAGGTGGCGGCAGCGCAGTTCGAGATAGTCCAAAATGATCGGGTCGTCGTCGGCGATGACGACGGTTTTGCCCTCGAGGCTCGGTCGATGCTCTGGGCTGGAAAGGGCTGTGCTGATCGCCGGCATCTCGCGTGCATCCGTTGGCGCCCGATTGGGCTCAAAGGCTCGTCGAGCTGTCATGAGGAGCCCGAATCTAGGCTGCAAACCCTAACAGGTTACTGTGATTCGGCCCCGGCCGGGAGCTAACCGGCGGCCGCCAGCGCATCCACCTCCTCGTCGGTGAACACGCGGCTGCGCGTCAGAAAGCGGAAACCCTCGGGGGCTTCCAGCGAGAAGCCCGAGCCGCGTCCCGGCACCAGGTCGATGATGAGCTGGGTGTGCTTCCAATAATCGAACTGGTCCGCGCCCATATAGAAGGGGCAGCCGCCGATCTCGCCGAGATACACGTCGCTGTCGCCTGTCTTGAACTCCTCGGCCGGATAGCACATGGGCGCCGAGCCGTCGCAGCAGCCGCCGGACTGGTGGAACATCAGCGGGCCATGCTGCCGCTTCAACTTCTCGATCAGGTCGAGCGCCGCTTCGGTCACTAGAACCCTATCGACCATGTGTTCGGCCTCCTTCGTCCAGAGCATCGTCCGCCGGCTCGATCCTACCGCGTTGTTGCAGCCAATGGAAAACCGTCCAGCAGATGGCGGCCCAGCCGGCGCCCACGCACCATCCCGCCAGCACGTCGGTCGGATAGTGCACGCCGAGATAGATGCGGGTGACGCCGACGGTAACGGTGAGGGCGATGGCGACGCCAAGGAAGAATATTTTCAATCGCCGCGATGATTGCACGCTCGCGAGCAGCGCCCCGAGCGTGAGGAAGGTCACGGCCGACAGCGTGGCGTGGCCGCTCGGGAAGCTCGAGGTGAACACCTGCGTGGCATGCGCCACCAGATCCGGCCGCGGCCGCTCGAAGCTGAGCTTCAACACATTGCTCAACACGCCGCCCCCAACGGTGGAGACGGCGACCCACAGCGCCGCCGACCGTCTTTGCGTCATGAGCAGATAGGCAAGAACGGTGATGAACAGGATGCCGAGCACGGCATAGCTGCCGAGCGCGGTGATGTCCCGGGCGGCCTCCTCGAGCCAGGCGGGCCCGAGCGGATCGGCGTGATCGGCTGGATTGCGAAGCGCGAGCAACACGGTTTGGTCGAACCGTGTGGCGTCGCCCTCCAGAACCTCCTCGGCGATATGCCCGAAAGCGAGAAGGAGAAGCCCGGCGAGAAAAATCCCGCCGAGCAACCAGAGTTCCGGCCTATTGCGCCAAGCCCAAACCGGAAAGCTCACCGCCAGCGCGAAGGCGCTGTTGGGCTTGTGCTGCGTCATGCCTCCTAAAAGAAGCCAAGCGCTTTGGGGCTGTAGCTCACCAGCAAGTTCTTGGTCTGCTGGTAATGGTCGAGCATCATCTTGTGGTTCTCGCGTCCGATGCCGGACTTCTTGTAGCCGCCAAAGGCCGCGTGGGCCGGGTAGAGGTGATAGCAATTGGTCCACACCCGACCGGCCTGGATGCCGCGTCCCATACGGTAGGCGCAGTTGATGTCGCGGGTCCACACGCCGGAGCCGAGGCCGTACAGCGTGTCGTTGGCGATCTCGAGCGCCTCCGCCTCATCCTCGAAGGTGGTCACCGACAGCACCGGGCCGAAGATTTCCTCCTGGAAGATGCGCATCTTGTTGTGGCCCTCGAACACCGTGGGCTTCACGTAGTAGCCCTCGGCCAATTCGCCGTCGAGCTTGAGCCGTTCGCCGCCGGTCAGCAACTTGGCGCCTTCCTTCTCCCCGATATCGATATAGGAGAGAATCTTCTCCAACTGATCGTTCGAGGCTTGCGCTCCGATCATCGTGTCGGCGTCGAGCGGATTGCCTTGCTTGATCTTGTTGACGCGGGCGATCGCCTTCTCGATGAAGCGGTCGTAGATCGACTTCTGCACCAGCGCGCGCGACGGGCAGGTGCAGACTTCGCCCTGGTTCAGCGCGAACATGGCGAAGCCTTCGAGCGCCTTGTCGAAATAGTCGTCGTCCTCGGCCATCACGTCGGCGAAGAAGATGTTCGGCGACTTGCCGCCGAGTTCCAGTGTCACCGGGATCAGGTTCTCAGAGGCATATTGCATGATCAGCCGGCCGGTCGTTGTCTCGCCGGTAAAGGCGATCTTGGCGATGCGCTTGTTCTGAGCCAGCGGCTTGCCGGCCTCGACACCGAAGCCGTTGACAATGTTGAGCACGCCCGCCGGTAGGAGGTCGCCGATAATATCCATCAGCACCATGATGGACATCGGCGTCTGCTCGGCCGGCTTCATGACGATGCAGTTGCCGGCGGCGAGCGCCGGCGCCAGCTTCCAGCAGGCCATGAGGATGGGGAAGTTCCACGGGATGATCTGGCCGACGACGCCGAGCGGCTCGTGGAAGTGATAGGCGACGGTGTCGTGGTCCAGCTCGCCGAGCGAGCCTTCCTGCGCCCGGATGCACGCCGCGAAATAGCGGAAATGGTCGATGGCGAGCGGGATGTCGGCGGCGCGGGTCTCGCGAATGGGCTTGCCGTTGTCGATGGTTTCGACCGCGGCGATGAGCTCGAGATTCTCTTCCATGCGGTCGGCGATCTTGTTGAGGATGGCGGCGCGCTGGGCCGGCGAGGTGTTGCCCCAGGCGTCCTTGGCCTTATGCGCGGCGTCGAGCGCCAGCTCGATATCGGCCGCTTGCGAGCGGGCGATCTGGCACACAGGCTTGCCGGTGATGGGGCTGATATTGTCGAAATACCGGCCGTCAGTGGGAGCCACCCAGTCGCCGCCGATAAAATTGTCGTAGCGGGCCCGCAAAGCCACCCGCGAGTTTAAGGTCTCGATGACCTGGTGAAGCATTGGATCCTCCCTTACACGCCTGTCTCTTTTGTTTATTTTCCCTCATCAGAGACCCGACTTTGATCTCCGTCAAGCGGGACTTGGCGGATCGGGAACCGGCACCGTACAAGGGGCGTTCGATTCCAGGGAATTACCAGGGAGGGATTATCATGGCCGATGAAGCGAACCGAAGTGGGCCCAATCCGGTCCTCGCCGTCTTGCTCGCCATTGCGGTGATTGGCGCGGGCGTGCTGGGCTATCTTTACTACCAGAAGCAGCAGGAGGTGGTGAAGATCGACGTGCCCGGATTCCAGGGCACCATCACCAAGGATGACGGCGTCGACATTAATGTCGGCAAGGACTAGCCCTCGGGAATGAGCACCGCGGCGCCGCTCAGTTCGCCCTGGCGCAAGGCTTGAAGCGCCGCGTTGGCGTCCGACAATTTCATCGGCACGACGCTGGTCTTGACCGGAATGGTCGGCGCCAGCGCCAGAAATTCGCGCGCGTCGTCGCGGGTGAGATTGGCCACCGAGCGTACCACTCGTTCCTCCCACAGAGTGTCGTAGGGGAAGCTCGGGATGTCACTCATATGGATGCCGCCGCACACCACCACGCCGCCTTTGCGCACGGCCTTGAGCGCTGTGGGCACCAGCGCGCCGACCGGCGCGAAGATGATCGCTGCGTCGAGCAGGTCCGGCGGGGCTTCGTCCGAGCCACCGGCCCATAGGGCGCCGAGCGAGCGGGCAAAGTCTTGCGCCTTGGTGTCGTCGGGACTGGTGAAGGCGTAGATCTCGCACCCTTGCGCGCGCGCCACTTGCGCCACGATATGCGCCGCGGCGCCGAAGCCGTAGAGGCCGAGCCGCTTGGTCTCACCCGTTAGCGCGTCGTCCGCCATCTTGAGACAGCGATAGCCGATCAGCCCGGCGCAGAGCAGCGGGGCCGCTTCCGCGTCCGAATAGCCCTCCGGCAGCGGAAAGCAGTAGCGCGCGTCTGCCACCGTATAACCCGCATAGCCGCCGTCGATCTGGTAGCCGGTGAAGCGCGGGTCGTCGCAGAGATTCTCGCGTCCCGACCGGCAATAGGGACAGGTGCCGTCCGTGAACCCGAGCCAAGGCACCCCGACACGCACGCCGATCCGGAAGCCGGAGACCCCGGGTCCCAGCGCCTCGACGCGGCCGACGATCTCATGGCCGAGCACCAGCGGCAGCTTCGGCTCAGTCAGCTCGCCGTCGACGATGTGCAGATCGGTGCGGCACACCCCGCAGGCGAGCACTTTCAGCAGGATCTGGTTGGGCCCCGGCCGCGGCACGGCCATTTCGATCGCCTTCAGCGGTCCGCCGGGCGCCTCCAGCACCATGGCCTGCATCGTATCGGGCGGCATGAGGCGCCTATTGCACGCCGG
The DNA here is from genome assembly GCA_963793075.1 of uncultured Alphaproteobacteria bacterium. Lineage (GTDB taxonomy): Bacteria > Pseudomonadota > Alphaproteobacteria > Rhizobiales > Methyloligellaceae > Methyloceanibacter. Next base: position 503,594 of record CAWBYO010000004.1, on the reverse strand, counting down.
TCAGGATAGCCGCCTGGATGGCCGGGTCGGGCCGTCCAAGCCAAGTCCGCTTGTCTCCGGGGGTGATCAACAAGCCCCAGGCCTGCCGCGCCCCCGGCGCGAACAGCACATAGACTTGGTTGTCGCCGCAGTCATGGGCCTTGCACGCCCAGGCGAGCGTATAAGGCTGGCCGCCGATGGGCACGGCCTTCGACGGCGTGGCCGGGCCGTTGAAGGTTTTGGCGTAGCTCTTGAGCCAGGCCGGGACCGTCTCGCCCGCCAGCATGCCGTTCCACGCGGTGAGATGATCGTGGTCTTTGAGGAGATCGTAGAGATAAGGCGTCTCCTCTTCGGCCGCGTATGCCACGGCAGGGGCGGCAAGCAGGAGAACGAGCAACAACCTGGCGAGCATGGGACACTCCTTTTGGTCGAGCGTTGCGGCCGAAATGGCGCGGGGCCCGCGCCCGGTCTATTTCCGTAAGGCGCTTGTGAAGGCGTCTTGGATTCGCTTGTCCGGGCGGCCGAGCCAGGAAACGCCGTCGGGGCCCGCCAGCATGCCCCAGGCATCGCGCCCGTCGGGCGCGAACAGCACGTAGAGCTGGTTGACCTCGCAGTCATTGGCTTTGCAGGTGAAGCCCAGCGTATAGGTCTCGCCGTCCAGCGGCACGGGAATCGTCGGCGTCGGCGGTCCGTCCAAGGTGGCGCCGAACTCCGTCACCCAAGCCGGCGGCGTTTCGCCCACCAGCATGCCCTGCCAGGCATAGACATAGGCCGGCAGCTTCAGCAGCTCGGCCATGGGCGGGGCCTTGGCCGGGGCTTCGGCTGGAGCCGGGGCCACGGCTGTGGGCAAATCTTGGGGGACGTTTTGGGCAAGCGCCGGCGCGGCGAACGCCAGCAGCACGGCAAACAGCAGTCTCGCAATCATGATCACTCCGTCACGCACGTCCTTAAGGTCCAGCCGCAAAGGATGGCACGGGCAACCGCAAGCGTCATCCTTCGACGGGCCGCTGTCGCGGACTATCTCAGAATGACGACTAATGTGAGAGTTTAATGACGGAGCCGCTGGGTGAGGCGGCCGCCGAGTGACGCACCTGGCGCGTCACGGACCTGCCTAGTGACGGACCAGCGGCCAGCCCTGAACATGCGGGCGCAGCGCCGTGATCGGGGCGTCCTGCGCCTGCTCATAGGCGCCGGACGGTTTGGTGCCCGAGCGCGCCCGCAGATGACGCTCCGGCACGGCCACCGAGGCGCCCCACAAAGCGGTGAAGGCGCGCATGCCGAGCATCGCCACCTCGGGCGCGTCCATGTCGAACAGCACCAGCGGATTGCGCTTGTCGGCGTCGCGGCGCATGGCGTCGCCCGACCAGCACATGTCGGCGCCATAGGTCACTTGCTCATGGGCGTCGAGTAGGCGCGGGTTGCGCGCCCAGCGGATCAGCGACGTGGCCGGCGCATCGGGGGACAGGGCAGAGAGAGCGGCGAAGAGCTGGCGAAGTTCGTCTTGCGGCTCGAGATGAGCGAGGATGGCGGAGACACGCACGCCGGCATCGGCAAGAGAGTCCTTCATGGCGACGAGGGCTTGGGCCGGGGTCGAATGGGCCGAGCGCAGGACCATGGTGCAGCACGGCGAAGCCGCGCCGGATGCGCGGGCCCGCTCGACAAATCCCGACATGGCGTCGAAATGCCGATCGAGCTCAGCCTGCTTGAATTCGTTGATGAGTTCCGAACCGACCACAAGGCGCATGAAGTCCCCCCGCTGCTGTGGAAGTCGCCGTTGGGCAGACGCTATGGCTGTTGCCCCGTCGCAGACAGGAATAGCCCGCACGAGGTTAAGGAAGCCTTGACCGCCGTGTTTTTTCGCGACGCCAAGGCCTTTTCCCTGCCGCAAGGGCTAACATCCGCCGGCTTTCCGCTCCGGGCGGGTCCTTTCCGATGGGGGTCGTTTCGTAAACCGAGGACGTGGGCACTCGTCCTCGAAGGCCCTCGAAAGACCGGCCGCGGCGCTCCCACGCGGCTGATCCATGCCTATTGAAGGCGTCAAATGTGACAGGGGTGGGACGGGTGTCGTTGGGCCCTTGGGAGAGCTAGGAAATCCAGGAGCCTAAACTTTTTGCTCGCCATCCAAGCCGCGACTGGCCGGAAGCATCTTGCCGAACACGCTTCCTATTTAGGCTCGTCTTTGGAGTTGCGCCTCAGCTGCCGCCATGTCTGGAACAGCACCCAGACAAAGACGATGCCCACGATGATCGCGAAATCTTAGGTTGCAAGACGCCGGATTTGCGGAACGCCACAACCGCCATGCGTTTGCCGGCCGATCTAACCGCCTAATGCCTTGGCGCGTTTGCTAACCCAGTACCGGGCAAGCCAGGCCGATACGTCTCAGCGCATTTTGCGCTGCACGGTTGCCCGCCCGCCCGTCAGCTAAGCCGCCGTGGACTCCCCGGGATGACTGCCGGCTCTTTGTGGAATCAGGAGGATGCAGCCGATGATGACAGCGGCGAGCACGCCTGAGGCGATGGGCCGGCTTAAGGCGAGCCCGCCCTGGTCGAGCGGCTTGTCGAGGAAATCGCCGACCGTGGCGCCGAGCGGCCGGGTTAGGATGAAGGCCGCCCAGAACAGCAGGACGCGCGACAGGTTCGTCCAGAAATAGGCGGCCGCCACGAGCGCCAGCGCCGCGCCGAACAGTAGCGCGCCGCCTTCATAGCCGAGCCCTGCATCGGCGACCCAGTCGCCGAGCGCGGTGCCCAAGGTCTGGGAGACGGTGATCGCCGCCCAGTAGAAGACTTCCACCTTGGGCGTGCTCACCGTGTCCACCGAGACGGAGCCTTGCGACCAGTACCAGATCGCCAGCACGGCCATCAAACTCACGAACAGGATCGACGCGCCGCCGAGATAGCCGATGCCGAGCGAGCGGTCGGCGAAGTCGGCCATGGTCGTGCCGACGGTCGTGGAAGCGACGATGGTGGCCCAATAGAGGAAGGGTCGAAATTCCTTCGCGGCGATCTGGAGGACGACCAGCACCACCAGGATCGACAGAAAGATGGCCGTGCCGATGAGATAGCCGAGGTCCATCGTCATACTGACGGTGTCGCCGCCGGTCTCGCCTAGCGTCGTCGCAAGGATTTTGATGATCCAGAAGCCGATTGTGACCTCGGGGACTTTGCTGGCGGTGGCCTCGGCGAGACGGTTCATTGGTGCAGGCTCCCGGCACGGCTCGGGCCCCTAATGGGCGCCGCTACATCCACGATGGCCCCCAATAAGGCATAAGTCAGCGCTCGACGCGCAAAAATCCTCGCGTCAGGGGTCGCAGCCGCTGCCGGAACCCAGCAGATCCCCGCGCGACAACGTCGCATGCCAGTGTTTCCAACCGGAGTGCGCGCGCCTGTAGCAGAGTTGTCATATTGTGCCGCTAGCCTCTGAGGTTCCTGATAAACGAGCCTGTCAAAAAAGCCCCGGACCCCGCCTTCACCTGCGGCCCGGGGCTTTTCTTTTGCGGTTTGGTAGGCGCGAGCCGTCTCAGCGGGGTTCGTCTCGGCCATGGACTTCCGCCGGCGGCGAGGTAGCCTCGACCGCGGTGAAGGGCTCGACAATCGTGTATCGATGAGAGGCGCCGGCAGGCACGAGCCAGGAATCCCCCGACGCCAGGGTCATTTGTTGCCCTTCGATGTCGAGCTGGGCCTTTCCGGCGATGACGAAGCCCACGGTCTCGTAGTCGCGCTGCGTCGGCGGCTTCTGCTGCTGCGTCGGCTCCTCGATCCACAGGCGCATGGAGACGCGCTTGCCCGAGACGAGATAGCGTTGACCCAATTCGCCCTTCGGCGAGGTATCGGCTTCGACCTTCTTGAGGGTTGTGTCAGACATTTCCGGGCTCCTTCGCCAAGAGCCGGGGACGGTATTCCCGGCCGGTGGGACAAGATTGCCTCTGCACAACGATACGCCATGCGATTTGATCCCTGGCGGGATGGCCCATCATCGGTCCGAACCGGGTGAAAACGGCGGCTTGATCCAGGTTTTGCCGGAGAAATCGGGGGGTTGGGCGATTTTTGCCGATCGCGAAAATTTTTTCGCAAACCTTGGAACCATCCGCGCGGGGCCACGTTGGGCTCTTACGGACCCGGCGCGGCGCGATGAGCCCCCCAGCCCCAAGCCGCCCCGGCGCTCCGGAAACTTCCCTCATCCAAGCCCGGCTCTTTGGCCGGGCTTCTTTTTTGAGCTGCGGACTGCGCTCAAAGCAGCCCAGAGGCCGGTAGCGCAGGCCAAGAACGCCGCTTCAATTTGCACTTTTGCGTTGCAGGTCATTCGTCACTACATTTTCCAGGATGATGACCGAGACACTCACCAAAGACCAAATCCTCGCCGCGCTGAAAGGCGTGCGCGACCCCGACCGCGACGCCGACATCGTATCGCTGGGCCTCGTCTCCGAAGTGGTGATCCACAAGGGCAAGGTCTATTTCGCGATTTCCGTGGACCCGGCGCGCGCCGCCGAGCTCGAAGCGCTGCGCCTGACGGCCGAGGCCGTGGTGAAGGACATTCCCGGCGTCGAGGGCGTTGCCGTGACCCTCACCGCCGACCGGGCGCCGGGCGCCGGCGGCGAGAGCGGCAATGGCGCGGGCGCGAAGCCCGCACCGCACGCGCACGCGCATGCGCCACAAGGTCATACCCAACAAGGTCCTGGCGTCACGGCGCCGGGCGCCGCCCGCGATGCGCGGCATCGGCCCGGCGGCGTGCCTGGCGTCAGGCACATCATCGCCGTGGCCTCGGGCAAAGGCGGTGTCGGCAAGTCCACCACGGCGGTCAATTTCGCTCTGGCGCTCAAAGAGCAGGGGCTCAAGGTCGGCGTGCTCGATGCCGATATTTATGGGCCGTCTATGCCGCGGCTGCTTGGCATTCACGGCCAGCCGCAGCAGCTCGCCGGCAACAAGCTCGATCCCATGCGCGCCTATGGGCTGAAGGTGATGTCCATGGGCTTCCTCGTCGACGAGGAGACGCCGATGATCTGGCGCGGGCCCATGGTCATGTCGGCGCTGACCCAGATGCTGAAGGACGTGGCCTGGGGCGAACTCGACGTGCTGGTGGTCGACATGCCGCCCGGCACCGGCGACGCCCAGCTCACCATGGCCCAGCAAGTGCCGCTGGCCGGCGCCGTCATCGTCTCGACGCCGCAGGATCTGGCGCTGATCGATGCGCGCAAAGGTCTGAACATGTTCAAGAAGGTCAATGTGCCGGTGCTCGGCATCGTCGAGAATATGTCGACCTTCCTCTGCCCCCATTGCGGCGAGCGGTCCGACATTTTCGGCCATGGCGGCGCCAAGGACGAGGCGGCGCGTCTGGGCGTGCCCTTCCTGGGCGAGGTGCCGCTGACCATGGCCCTGCGCGAGACCTCCGATGCGGGCAAGCCCATGGTGGCCACCGATCCGGGATCGCCCGTGGCGCAAGCCTATCGCGATATCGCGGCGGCGGCGTGGGGCGAACTCGCCCGGTTGTCGTCGGGTGCGGATCGCCAAGCGCCCAAAATTGTCATGGAAAACTAGAGGCTTGCCGGGCAGGGCCCGACTCAGCTAACTCAGTTCGGACGTTGCGTTGAAGAGCGTATCGGCGAAACCTTTGCTCTCGGCCGTCCGTGATCCCAGTCGACACAGTCAACTTGCCGGTCTGCGCTCTCGGCGCCGCCGTGGCCCATGCGGCGGCTCTGGCGCTCGTGCTGCCGATGATGATCACGCTGCCGGCGCCCGGCGAAAGCAGCACCGCCAAGCTCGTCGCCATTCCGGTGGAGATCGTAGCGGCTTCCGCCGCGCCATCGGCCCCTGACGTCATCGGCGCGCTCACGGACGACGCGGGCGAGGGGGACGCGGATCCCGATCCTGCCGACAGCTTCGCCGACATCCCAGCCGACTTGCCGGCCGACGCGCCCGCCGATGATTCCGCCGACGGTGCGGACGACGTTACCGCCGCCCTGTCGGAGGACGCCACGGGCGCCTTGCCCGACCCGTCGGTCACCGAAACATCCCCGGCTGAGGACTTGCCCACGGACAGCGGCATGGAAGCAGATGCCCAAGATGGTCCGCGAGAGGAGCCGGAGCCGGCACCAGCCGAACTGGCCAATGTGGATACCGTGATGCCGCCGCTGCCCATTCGGGTCCGCCGCGACGACAATGGCGAGGCCATCCTGCGCCCAGCCGCGGTGGAACGAGAGCCCGTGCGGGAGCCGGTTCAGGCGGCAAAGCCCGTCCGCCGCGCCGTCCCCGCGCCGAAGCGTGGCCTGTTCGGTCTCGCCCAGCCGCGCGCGCCGGTGACGAAAACCGGGGATGCCGCGCCCTATCAGGGATCCTGGGAAGCGCTTCTCGGCAAGCCCGCCCGTTAGCCGGTCAGCCGTCGCCGAAAGGAAAAGCGGAAGGCCGTGTCAGGCGGCGTTGGGGGGCCGTCGCGCCCGGATCGGCGTCACCTTGCCGTCCGCCGTGGCTTTGGGCTTGGCGTCGGTTTGCGCCGCCTCGGGATAGCCGTAGAGGAAGCCCTGCACTTGGCGGCAGCCGAATTTCCGCAGCATCTCGGCCTGCTCGGGCGTCTCCACCCCTTCCGCCGTGATGGTCACGTCGAGCGACTTGCCGAGCGCGATGATGGTCTTGACGATGGCCCGCATCGCCGGGTCCCGCGTCATGTTGCGCATGAACTGGCGGTCGATCTTGATCTTCGAGAAGGGGAAGCGGGCGAGATAGCTCAGGCTCGAATAGCCCGTGCCGAAATCGTCCATGGCGATGGCGACGCCTAGATCGCGCAGGCGATTCAGCTTGCCGAGCACTTCCTCGGTATCGTTGATCAGCAGGCTCTCGGTGATCTCGAGCTCGAGCCGGTTGGCCGGCAAACCCGTCTCCCGGAGCACCTCGGCCACCGTCTCGGCGATATCGCTGTCTCGGAACTGCGCCGGCGACAAATTCACCGCCACGGTCAGCGTCTCGGGCCAGGTCACGGCCTCCCGGCAGGCCTGCCGCAACACCCACTCGCCGATTGGCACGATGAGCCCGGTTTCCTCGGCCACTGAGATGAAATGTCCAGGGGCGATCTTGCCGTGCACCGGATGGTGCCAGCGGATCAGCGCCTCCGAGCCGGATTGCCGCTCCGTGGCCAGATCGTATTGCGGCTGGTAGACGACCTCGAACTCCTCGCGTCCGAGCGCCAGGCGAAGCTCATGCTCGACCGTGCGCCGGCGCTGCAGCGCCTTGTCCATGCTCTGTTCGTAGAAGCACATGCGCTGACCGCCATCGCCCTTGGCGCGGGACAGCGCGATGGTGGCGTGACGCAGCACCGTCGAGGCCGTGTCGCCGTCGGCCGGAGCCAGCGCGATGCCCACGCTGGTGGTGATCAGGATCTCTTTGCCGCTGACATGAAACGGCAGACGCAAGGCACCGACCAGCCGGTTCATGAATGCCATGACGTCGCCAAGATTGGTGATGTCCACCAAGCCGATGGCGAACTCGTCGGCGCCAAGCCGGGCGATGATATCGCGATCTCGCAGGGTTCCCCTGATGCGGGCGCCGATCTCGCGCAGCACCTGGTCGCCGCCGCCGTGCTCGCTCGCGTCGTTGATCTCTTTGAATTTATCGATGTCGAGACAGATCACCGCGATATGGGTTTTCTCCCGCTTCATGCGAAGCATGGCCTCGCCCAGCTGCTCGGCGAAGGATCTGCGGTTGGCCAGCCCGGTCAGGGCGTCATGACTTTCGAGATAGCGCACCTGCTCCTGCGCGGCGCGCCGCTCTTGGCTGCGCATCCAGGCGAAGGCGATAGGTATGGCGACGCCGACACACAGCAGGAGGAGCGTGACCATGGCAATCAGGTCGAAATAGCCCGAGAAGATTTTCGCCTGATCGGTCTGGTCGAGATAGACGATGAGCGTGCCGCGCGCGTCCTCAATAATGTCCAACGGCATCTTCAGGACAGCAAAATGCGATGGCGCGCCCTCGTCGCTGCCTGTGTAAATGTCGACGGCGGCGCCGTCCTGTGCTGAGCTGCCCAGGTCCATACGTTGATCGTCGAGCGGGAGACCGGCCTGGCCGCTGGTGAAGCTAAGCCGTCCCGTCGCGTCGTAAAGCTCGTAGCGGAGTACGCGATGGCCGTATCCTGACTGCTGGAAAATCTCGCTGAGCTGCGGGGCGAGCCCGGGGCGCATAGAGCGCATCGGTCGCGACGTTGGGTTCGGCTATCAACTGCGCGTGGATTCGGTTTTCGGCGAGAAGCGCCTCGCGCTCCAGCTCCAAGAGGCTCACGCGGCCGGGCAAGACAATCGCCGTCGCGCCGATCAGCGCCGCCAGCAGCGCCAAGCCGACCCATTGCCAAGATCTGTTGAGCGTCTCTTTTCCCGACATTTATGATCAAGCCTGTTCGGCGAACTCGCGCACGCTCACTGATCTCAATGTCAAAACTAACCGCAGGTAAGTTAAAAACGCCGTAAGCCAAGTGATTAACAAAACAATGCGGCCGCATCGCCTGCTCGATCTGGCGGCCGAGATGGCTCACCGAGTTGTGAGTTTCGTTAACGGTCTCTTAACTTTGGGCCGCCTTATCCGCCGGTCGCCGACATGTGACGCGAGATCGACGGGGCGGCGGTCCGATCGATGATGAAGTCGTGGCCCTTGGGCTTGCGCCCGATGGCTTCATCGATCGCGGCGTGCAGCAGCGTGTCGGATTTGCTGGCGCGCATGGGCAGTTTGAGATCCGCGGCGTCCTCTTGGCCCAGGCACATGAAGAGTGTGCCGGTGCAGGTGACGCGCACCCGGTTGCAGGATTCGCAGAAATTATGGGTCATCGGTGTGATGAAGCCGAGCCGGCCGCCGGTCTCGGCGACCTGTGTGTAGCGCGCCGGGCCGCCCGACTGAAACGGGATGTCGGCGAGCGTGAAGCGTTGCTCGAGCCGGGAGCGCACCAGCGACAGCGGCAGATATTGATCCGTGCGGTCCGCATCGATCTCGCCCATGGGCATCGTCTCGATGAGCGTGAGATCGAATCCGCGGCCGTGGCTCCAGCGCAGAAGGTCGGCGAACTCGTCCTCGTTGCAGCCTCTGAGCGCCACGGCGTTGATCTTGATCTTCAGTCCGGCGCGGTCGGCCGCGTCGATGCCGCGCATGACCTTGTCGAAATCGCCCCACCGGGTCAGAACGCGGAACTTGGCGGCATCGAGCGTGTCGAGGGACACGTTAATCCGCTTCACGCCAGAGGCGGCCAGCGCCTCCGCGTATTGCTCAAGCTGGCTGCCGTTGGTGGTGAGGGTGAGCTCGTCGAGCCCATTGCCGAGATGCCGCGACAGGGCCTCGATCAGCCACATGATGTTCCGCCGCACCAGCGGCTCGCCGCCAGTGAGCCGTAGCTTGCGTACGCCCCGAGCCACGAACGCGCTCGCCAACCGGTCGATCTCCTCCAGCGTCAGGAGATCCTTGCGCGGCAGAAAAGTCATGGTCTCGGACATGCAATAGGTGCAGCGGAAGTCGCAGCGGTCGGTCACCGAGACACGTAAATACGTGACGGCGCGGCCGAACCGGTCGACCATGGGAGAAAGGGGCTCACTCATCTACGCGTCTTCATCCTCCGGCACGACGATATCGGCCTTGCGGTTATAGGTTTTGGCGCTTTTGACGACGCGCTTGCGGTAGCGCGCATCGGCAAGCGCCGCGGCGGGCACATTCTTGGGCTTAACCGTGCGTTTGGGCGTCATCTTGCCGGCTCGCTTCTTAGGCGTGGCGCGGCCTATCTTTTGTGTGAGCGCCATCTTCTTCCGTCTCTAATGGTCGTTCGCCTATATATATGTCCTCCTGTCTCCATATCACGGGACAGCAAGGTGGAGGAGGCCAAGATGGACGAGCAGCGCTTCAACATGTCGATGCGAAAATTCCTGAAGGAGGTCGGCGTGACCTCGCAACAGGCCATCGAACGCGTGGTCCGCGAGGACGGATTGGGCGGCAAGGGCAGGCTCAAAGTGAAGATGATGCTGACGGCCGAAGACACGGCCCTGGACCATGTGGTCGAGGGCGAGATTGACTTGGGTTGAGACCGTGGCGGCAACCTGGCCGACGGAACTCAAGCTTGACGCGGACAAGCGCAACCTTGCCGTGAGCTTCGACGATGGGCAGAGCTTCACCCTGCCGGCGGAACTGCTGCGGGTGATGAGCCCGAGCGCCGAGGTGCAGGGCCACAGCCCCGAGCAGCGCATCACGGTACCCGGCAAGAAGAATGTCCGCATCGTCAGGCTCGAACCGGTCGGCAATTACGCCGTGCGCATCGGCTTCGACGACGGTCACGACACCGGTCTGTTTGTCTGGGAATATCTGCGCGATCTCGGCGAGAACCAGGATGCCCGCTTCAAAAGCTATCTCAACGAGCTCGCCGCCAAGGGGCTGACCCGCTAGGGCCTGAATTCTCTCGCGGTCAAGCAGCGCGCGCTTGCGCCTCGTCCCCCAACGATAGCCTGACAGAGTGCCGTCCCTGCGTACCACGCGGTGACAGGGGATCGCGACCGCCAGTCTATTCGCCGCGCACGCCCCGGCGACCGCGCGCACCGATTTCGGCGCGCCGATGGCCTTGGCGACATCCGCATAGCTTGCCGTGGTGCCGGGTGGTATGCGGCGCAGCGCTTCCCACACGCGATGTTGAAACGCGGTGCCCCTGATGTCGAGCGGCAGGTCGAGGCTGGAACCCGGCGCCTCCACGAAAGCAATCACCTTGGATGCAAGCTGCGCAAACTCCTCATCGCCGCCGATGATCACGGCGCGGGGGAATTGTCCATGCAGATCCGCAAGCAGCGCCACGGGCCCATCGCCGAGCAGAATTGCGCACACGCCTTTGTCGCTCGTGGCGACGAGCACGGAGCCGAGCGAGCAGGTGCCCACGGCGTATCGGAGTTTCTTCATCGGCACCGCCGGCGCGAAAAATGCTGGGGGCCATGCCGAGAACGTCGGCGGACGTCGCATAGAAGCGCCCATTGGAATTGAATCCGGCATCGTAGATCGCTTGCGTCACCGTCGCGCTTTTGCCGAGGCCCGCGCGCACGCGCGCGTTGCGATGCGCACAGGCATAGGCTCGTGGCGTAACGCCGGTGGCCGTCCTGAACAGGCGGTGGAAGTGAGAAGGGCTCAAGCCCACCGCATCGGCGAGCGCTTGCAGGCTGGGCGGCGCTTCGGCCGCTTCGATCAGGCGGCAGGCTTGCACCACTTTGGCCTCATGCCGCGCCGTGGCCGAAGGCTGGTCCGGTTTGCAGCGCTTGCACGGGCGGAAGCCTGCAGCTTCGGCCGAGGCCGTCGTGTCGTGAAATCCGACATGGGCGCGCTTGGGCCGCCGGGCGGGGCAGGACGGCCGGCAATACACGCCGGTGGTCGCGACCGAATAGTAGAAGTCCCCGTCGAAAGCGGTGTCCCGCGCGAGGACGGCTTCCCACCGCGCCTCCTCCGGCGCGGGCGCCGGGGGCCGGCTGGCGGTGGAGACCGTCCGTGGCATCGTCTGATCCTCGCGTGACCTCATGGCCGGACCCTAACCCCGGGCGCTGTGCTCGCGCACCCCGATCCTTGCTTTCAAACTCGATGATACACCGATTGACGGGTCTGGCATTGCCGGGTGCGGCGCCCCACATCCATCCCAGGACAGCGCTTGCGTGCATGACAGAGGCAACCCTTGTCATCAAGACGTCGCAGAGCGGGAGGGAGCCTGTCGCAAAATCGTGATAATCCAGGGACAATTATAGGCGGCATCGCGGACGTGGCGATTCGTAGCAGAGCTCAGGAGAAACTGTTGAGCAACCAGGCGGAACAGAGCGCACGAGGGTTGCCTCCGGGTCTGCTCTGGCGCGCCGGCCAGGCCACCAGGCGTGGCCTTCGCGAACTGGCCGCCCGGCTCTGGACCTCGCTTTGGCAGGTGGTGATCGTGGCCGTGATCATGGCCTCGCTCGTGGCGCTCAGCAATCTTCCGGTGGCGCTCGCGCTGACGGCCTTTGCCAGCTTCGTCGCCTCGGTGGCGCTGCTGCCCCGCCAGGACGTGGACCAGGTCCTCGGGCCGGACCTGCCGCGCTCGGTGTCTTCGGGCCGCTCGACCTCGGCCATGCATGTCATGGCGGAGGCGCTGCCCGATCCGGTCATCCTGCTCGACCGCTCGGGCCAGGTTCTGTCCTGCAATGGCCCGGCGCGCGGCCTCTTCGCTCCGTTACGCGAGGGGAGCCACATCTCCTCAGTGATCCGCACCCCGGAATTCCTGGACGCCGTGAGCGCGGCCCCTGAGAGCGGGCGGGCGGTCACCGTCACCTATGCCGAGCGCGTACCCGTCGGCCGCCGCATGGCCGTCACCGTCGCCCCCCTGATTCGGGGCAATGAGCGGGATGGCAACATCCTGGTGCTGCTGCGCGACCTGACGGAGATCGAGCGGATCAACCAGATGCGCGCCGATTTCATCGCCTTTGCCAGTCACGAGTTGCGGACCCCGCTTGCCTCGCTGCGCGGCTTCATCGAGACTTTGCAAGGTACGGCCAAGCAAGATCCGAGCGCCCGCGAGCGCTTCCTGCCCATCATGGCCGAGCAGGCCTCGCGCATGACCCGCCTCATCGACGCGCTGCTCTCTCTCAGCCGCGTGGAGATGAACGCCCACGTCCCGCCGAGCGACCTCGTCAATCTGAACGATGTTTTGGGTCATGCGGGCGATACCCTTGAGCCGCTCGCCAGCGATTCCGGCATGAAACTCGAAATCCAGCGCTTCCCCCGCCCGGCCATTGTCCGCGGCGACCGCGACGAGCTGCTGCAAGTCCTGCAAAATCTGGTGCAGAACGCCCTCAAATACGGCAATCCCGGCGGTCGGGTCCGGATCGAGGCCAAGCATATCCCCTCGCTCGGCCGGCAAACCACCGGCCGCTATGCCATCGCCGTCGTGGATGACGGCCCCGGCATTCCCCCGGAGCATTTGCCGCGCCTGACCGAGCGATTCTACCGGGTCGATGTGGCCTCGAGCCGCGAGAAGGGCGGCACGGGGCTGGGTCTGGCCATCGTTAAGCACATCCTGAACCGCCATCGCGGCGAACTCGCCATCGCCTCCAAGCCTGGCAAGGGCTCGACCTTCACGGTCATGCTTAACGAAGTCCGCGCAAGTTGACGCAGCGGCCGTCTTATCCACAGCCTAAATTTCCAAATTACATTAAATTCAGTGACTTAGACTGTCACAAAGTCGAATCATCGCTGTCATAAAACCAATACCCCTGGAGACTAGCGTGCCCGCGAGCTGGCGGCGTGACTCGCGCTGGCGAAGGCTCACATCCAATAAAGGGAGAGTGAAGTGAACAGGATTGGTATCGCAGTGACGACGCTTGCCGTCGCCGCTCTATGTACGGGCGGCCCGGCGCTGGCTCGTGATCAGATTCAGATTGCCGGCTCCTCCACGGTTCTGCCTTACGCGCAGATCGTGGCCGAGGATTTCGGCAAGACCTACTCGAAATTCAAAACCCCGGTTGTCGAGTCTGGCGGCTCGTCGGCTGGTCTGAAGCAGTTCTGCCAGGGCCTGGGCGAAGCGACCATCGACATCGCGGACTCCTCGCGTCCGATCAAGGACAGCGAAATCAAGGCCTGCGCCGAGGCCGGCGTGAAGAACATCATGCCGGTTCGGTTCGGCTATGACGGCATCGTTTTCGCCACGGACATCAAGGGCCCCGACTTCGCCCTTGAGCCGAAGGACGTCTATCTCGCCTTCGCCGAGGAAATCCCGGTCGACGGCAAGATGGCCAAGAACCCGAACAAGACCTGGAAAGACGTCAACGACAAGCTGCCGGACTGGAAGATCGTCGGTTACATCCCCGGCGAGAAGCACGGCACGCGTGAAGTGTTCGAGGAGAAGGTGCTGGCCAAGGGTTGCGAAGCCGCTGGCGGCATGAAGATCCTCATGGATGGTGGCATGGACGAGAAGGCCGCCGGAAGTGGCTGCATCAAGGTCCGTAAGGACGGCGCCACGGTCGACATCGACGGCGACTACACCGAGACGCTCGCGCGTCTTCAGTCGAACCCGACCGGTGTCGGCGTCTTCGGTCTGTCCTTCTACGAGAACAACACCGACAAGCTGAAGGTTGCCACCATGAGCGGCATCGTTCCTTCGGTCGCGACGATCTCGAGCGGCGAATACCCCGTTTCGCGTCCGCTCTTCTTCTACGTCAAGAAGGACCATATCGGCGTCATTCCTGGCCTGAAGGAGTATGTCGAGTTCTTCACCAGCGAGAAGATGATCGGCCCCGACGGTCCGCTTGCCGAATATGGTCTGGTGCCGCTTCCGGAAGATCAGATGGAAGCACTTCAGGCTGAAATCAAAGAGGGCAAGGTCCTCAGCATGTAAGGCTGCAACGTCAGCCAAACCCTTTTGGGGGAGCGGTAGGCCGAGAGCGGCCGCTGCTCCCCCGATTTGGGCTTGATCCTTGGAGAGCTAGAAGCGTGTCCAGTCTTTCAATCTTCGCCGTTCTCTTGATCGCCGGCGTCATCGCGTATTTCGTGGGACGTATCCGCAGCGTCAAAGTCTGTCGGGGCGAACAGCGCACCCTTCACTCCCGGCCCTCCTATCACGGCTTCTATCTGGCGGTTTGGACCGTTCTGCCCGCCGTCCTCGTTCTTACTCTCTGGGCCGCCGCCGAGCAGCCGGTCCTGAACTATTTGTCTATGAAAGAGATGCCGGCTTCGGTCCTGGAGACTTCGGACGCGCAGAAATCGCTGACCATGAGTGTCGTCGATTCGATCGCCACCGGCCTGCCCAAGCTCTCCGCCGAAGAGCGCGATATCGTTCGCAAAGCGCGCTACGGGTTTGTGACCCCGGCCGACGCCCGCGACGTTCTCGCCCGCCATGGTGTCATTCTCGGCTCAGCGCCCGAACGCTACGTCCTTGCCGCCGCCGACGAGCTGGCGATCAACCGCGCCTGGAGCCGAGGGATCATTCCCGTCCTCTGCTTCCTGATTGCGGCAGCCGGTTTCGTTTGGGGCTATACGCGCATCGCCCCCAAACTGCGGGCCCGCAATATCGTGGAGTCCGTGATGCGCTGGGGGCTGCTGGCGGCATCGACCGTCGCCGTGCTCACCACGATCGGCATCGTGCTCTCCGTGTTGTTCGAGACGATCCACTTCTTCCAGCTGGTTCCGCCTGAAGATTTCTTCTTCGGGACGGTCTGGGATCCGAGATTTTCCTCGGTCGGGCGTGCCGGAGGGGCGCAGGGCCAATTCGGACTGTTGCCCTTGCTGTGGGGCACGATGTTCATCTCCATCGTGGCACTGCTCGTTGCCGTCCCCGTCGGGTTGTTCGCCGCCATCTACATGTCGGAATATGCCGGACCCAGGGTCCGCACCTTCTCCAAGCCGGTGCTGGAGATCCTGGCGGGCATCCCCACCATCGTTTACGGCTTCTTCGCCCTCGTCACCTTCGGCCCATTCCTGCGTGACACCGGCGCCCATATCGGCCTCGATATTTCCGCGTCCAGTGTGCTGACCGCCGGCATCGTCATGGGTGTCATGATCATTCCGTTCGTGTCGTCGCTGTCTGACGACATCATGAGCGCGGTGCCGCAATCTCTGCGCGAGGGGTCCTATGGCCTCGGCGCGACCCAATCGGAGACCATCAAGCGCGTGATCCTGCCGGCGGCGCTGCCGGGCATCGTGGGCGCCATCCTGCTGGCCGCCTCCCGCGCCGTAGGCGAGACCATGATCGTGGTGCTCGCGGCCGGCATCGCGGCGAACTTGACCCTCAATCCGCTTGAGCCGGTGACCACGATCACCGTGAAGATCGTCAGCCAGCTCACCGGCGACCTCGAATTCGACAGCCCGCAAACCCTTGTGGCCTTTGCGCTCGGCTTGACCCTCTTCGTCATCACCCTCGGGCTGAACGTCTACGCCCTCTATATCGTCCGCCGCTACAGGGAGCAGTACGAATAATGACCGACCAGGCGGCTACCATCCCATCCTTCGGCCCCGGCTCGGCGGCGACCGCCAAGCTGCGCAAGCGTCACGCCGCTGAGAGGCGCTTCCGTATCTATGGCATTCTCGCGCTGCTGTTCGGCTTCATGTTCTTGGTGGTGCTGTTCGGGACCATTATCAGCAAGGGCTGGACTGCGTTCGTACAGACCTCGATCCATCTGTCGATCTATTTCGACCCTGCGGTGGTCAATCCGTCCGGCAATCCCGGCGACCGCGATGAATTGCTGCGCGCCGACTATACCAAGCTCGCCCGCAATGCCCTCTATAAGGTCCTCGACGTCAACACCGACGACAGGAAGGAGCGCCGCGCAGCCAATGAATTGCTGTCGCGCGGCGTCGACGTTCAGCTAAAGGACGCGGTGGTCGCGGACCCCTCGCTCATTGGCCAGACGCGCGAATATTGGGTGCTCGCCAGCGACAACACCGACGCCCTCTTGAAGGGCTCGATCGACCGCAAGACCCTGAACGAGCGGCGTGCGGTCAGCGACCAGCAAATCACCTGGATCGACCAGATGGTCAAAGACGACGTCATCGAAAAGCGCTTCAACACCGGTCTGTTCGTGAACGGCGCATCGAGCAGTCCGGAGACCGCCGGCCTTGGCGTGGCGCTGATCGGTTCGGCCTTCATGATGCTGACCGTAATCCTGCTGGCGGTGCCGCTCGGTGTCGCCGCAGCACTTTATCTCGAGGAGTTCGCCAGCAAGAACCGCTGGGCGGACATTATCGAGGTGAACATCAACAATCTCGCGGCGGTGCCGTCGATCGTCTTCGGTCTTCTGGGCTTGGCGGTCTTCATCAACTTCCTCGGACTTCCGCGGTCGGCGTCCCTCGTCGGCGGTCTCGTGCTCTCGCTCATGACCCTGCCGACGATCATCATTGCCACCCGCGCCGCCATCAAGGCGGTGCCGCCCTCGATCCGCGAGGCGGCGCTCGGCGTTGGCGCGTCCAAGATGCAGCTCATCGGTCATCATGTGCTGCCGCTGAGCTTGCCCGGAATTTTGACCGGCACGATCATCGGCTTGGTGCAGGCCCTCGGGGAGACCGCACCGCTGCTCATGATCGGCATGGTGGCTTTCGTCGTCGACTACCCGACCACGCCGCTTGAGCCGTCCACGGCGTTGCCGGTGCAGATCTATATGTGGGCAACCGCCGCCGAGCGGGGCTTCATTGAGCGAACCGCGGGCGCCACCATGGTACTTCTCGCGTTCTTGATCGTCATGAACAGCGTGGCTGTTTACTTCCGCCACAGGTTCGAACGGAAATGGTAAGGGGGACCGAAGTGATGGAGGCTAAGGTGGAGGCACAACCAGCCATCCGCGTGCAGGCGCCTACCGTGACGCAAGCCAAAGAAGGCGAAACCGCCGCTGATCAGCACGAGCTCAAGATGGCGGCCCGGGACGTCAATCTCTGGTACGGCGCGAAACAGGCGCTGTTCGACGTCAACCTCGATATGTTCGATCAGTCGGTGACGGCGCTGATCGGTCCGTCCGGCTGCGGCAAGTCGACATTTTTGCGCTGCCTCAATCGCATGAATGACGTGATCGACATCTGTCGTGTCCAGGGTGACATCAAATTGGACGGCGAGGACATTTACGCGCCTCAGGTCGATCCGGTGCAGCTCCGCGCCCGGGTCGGCATGGTCTTCCAGAAGCCGAACCCGTTCCCCAAGTCGATCTTCGAGAACGTCGCCTATGCGCCGCGGATCCACGGTCTTTGCAGCACGAAAGCTGAGATGGAGGAGGTCGTGGTCAAGAGCCTGACCAGGGCCGGGCTCTTTGAGGAGGTCAAGGACCGGCTGGACGAGCCCGGCACCGGCCTGTCGGGCGGTCAGCAGCAACGGCTTTGCATCGCCCGCGCCATCTCCGTGAACCCTGAAGTGCTTCTCATGGACGAGCCCTGCTCGGCGCTCGACCCCATCGCCACGGCCAAGATCGAGACTCTGATGGACGAGCTCCGGGAGAGCCTGTGCATCGTCATCGTGACCCACTCGATGCAGCAGGCCGCCCGCGTCTCGCAGCGCACCGCCTTTTTCCACCTCGGCAAGCTTGTCGAGGTCGACGAGACTTCCAAGATTTTCACCAATCCGACCGACCAGCGGACGCAGGACTACGTCACCGGACGCTTCGGCTGATCTCGGCGCTTCAGGAGTTCGCATCGATGGAACAGCAGCACGAACATATCGTCAGGTCCTACGAGGAGGAGCTGTCCCTCCTCAACAACAAGATCGCCAAGATGGGCGGCCTTGCCGAGCAGGTGCTCGGTCAGTCCTTCGAGGCCTTGGAGCGGCGCGATCCGGAGCTCGCCGCGGCCACCATCAACGAAGACGAGGAGATCGACCAGCTCCAGCGGGAGATTGAAGAGCAGGCCGTGGTGATGATCGCCCGGCGGCAGCCCATGGCCTACGATCTGCGTCAGATCATGGCGGCCTTGCGCATCTCCACCGATCTCGAGCGCATCGGCGATCTTGGCAAAAATATCGCCAAGCGCGCCGTCGCCGTTGTCGCCGAGCAGCAGCCCAAGCAGCTCATGCTCGGCTTGAAGCATATGGGCGAGCTTTCCCTCGGTCAGCTCAAGGAGGTGCTCGACGCCTTCATCGAGCGTGACGCGGACCGGGCGCTCGCCGTGTGGTCCAAGGATGAAGAGATCGACGCGATGTACAACTCGCTGTTCCGCGAGCTCCTCACTTACATGATGGAGGATCCGCGCAATATCGGGCTTTGCACCCATCTCTTGTTCGGCGCCAAGAATATCGAGCGCGTCGGCGACCATGCCACCAATATTGCCGAGACGGTGTTCTACTTGGTGCATGGCCGGGCCATCACCGACCAGCGTCCGAAGGGCGACACCACCGCCTCGACGCCGGTCTCAATGAAGCGGACTGCGGTCTAACATGCTGCAGACAAACGTGATGAACGCTGGAGCCAAGGTCCTAGTTGTCGAGGATGAAGAGCCCTTAGCCCTTCTCCTGCGCTACAATCTCGAAGCCGAAGGCTATTCCGTCGACGTCGTCCACCGCGGCGACGAGGCGGAGGTGGCCATCGCGGAGAGTTCGCCCGATTTGATCGTGCTCGACTGGATGCTGCCGGGCCTGTCCGGGCTTGAGCTGTGCCGGCGTTTGCGGACC
This sequence comes from uncultured Alphaproteobacteria bacterium, assembly GCA_963793075.1. Taxonomy (GTDB): domain Bacteria; phylum Pseudomonadota; class Alphaproteobacteria; order Rhizobiales; family Methyloligellaceae; genus Methyloceanibacter. The sequence goes on along the minus strand of CAWBYO010000004.1, from coordinate 484,535 downwards.
GGCAAGGACTCGCGGACCATCCCCATCATCTTGTTGACCGCACGCAGCGAAGAGAATGACCGCATCCGCGGCCTGACCACCGGCGCCGACGACTATGTGGTCAAGCCGTTCTCCCTGCCTGAGCTCATGGCCCGGGTGCGGGCCATCCTGCGCCGGACCAACCCGGAGCGGATCGCCTCGGTGTTGACCGTGGGCGATATCGAGCTCGACCGGGATTCCCACCGCGTGACCCGAAACGGCCGTCAGGTCCATCTCGGGCCGACCGAGTTTCGGCTCCTCGAATTTCTCATGCAGAGCCCCGGCCGCGTGTTCAGCCGCGCGCAATTGCTCGATGGTGTGTGGGGCCGCAACGTCTATGTCGATGAGCGCACCGTGGACGTGCATATCGGCCGCCTGCGTAAGGCCATGATGCGCGGCAATGAGCGCGATCCGGTCCGCACCGTGCGCGGCGCCGGCTACGCCTTCTCAGACAAGCTCGAAGAAACCGCCTGATTTCCGATCGGCTCGAATGAAAAAAGGCGCCGGGATGAGCCGGCGCCTCTTTCGTACAGTCCTGTGGCCGCGCGCCGCTAGCCGCTAGCGAAGCGCTTCTCGCGCCGGCGTGCCTGCGCCGGCTGGTAGGCCATGCGGGCGTGATGCTCGCAATAGGGCACCGCGCCCTCCTTCTTGCGGCCGCAGAAGTGGAACGCCTCCTCGGTCGGGTCGCCGATGGGCCAGCGGCACATCAACTCCTTCAGCGTCAAAATCGTCGCCCGCTCATGGAGCGGGATAACGAGTTCCGTGACCGGCGCCGGAGCCGGCTCATATTCGGTCTCGTATGACGGTTTGAGCGCCACATTGCCGCGCGTTCCGAAGGTGAGCGCCGGCGTCCGGTTCTGCCGCGGCGCGTGCGCACGCCGTGGTCTTGGGGCGCTCGACCGCGAGCTTGTGGCGCGCCCCGAAAGGCCGAGCCGATGGACCTTGCCGATCACCGCGTTACGGGTCACGCCGCCTAAGCGACCCGCGATTTGGCTCGCGCTCAGTCCTTCCGCCCAGAGTTTTTTCAGCAGTTCGACTCTTTCTTCAGTCCAACCCATGGTTTGGCCTCCTCGTTTGGACTCAGAATCCCCCCGTCCCGTGAAGAGACGGCATTTTCGAAATACTCGGAATTTACTGCTGAGAATGACCGCTCGGGCGCCACGCAGCACCCACGACATCTGGTAGCCGAGCAGTTATTACCCTACTAAAGCCGGTAGAATCCGACAAGCGTCCGCCACGCTTGAATGCTTCGTTTTCCACCGGAACCAGCGGATTCTGCCACTTCTCTTGCGAGAACACAAACGCGGGCGTTGATGGAAGGGTGGAGAAGCCTTGGATAAGCCGTTGCTAGGGCAGATTGACAGGCCTTATTGCGAGACCTAACACTCTGACTTTCCTTGCTGCCGCCCCTCGGCGGCAATTTTGTTTCAGGGATACGCAATTTTCATGTCGGCCCTCCTTCCGACCTATGCCCGCAGCGGCTTGTCCTTCGCCCGCGGGGAAGGCGCCTTTCTCTTTACGGAGACGGGAGAGCGCTATCTCGACTTCTCGAGCGGCATCGCCGTCACCGCCCTTGGACACGCCCATCCGCGCCTCGTGGAGGCCCTGACCGAGCAGGCGAAGAAGGTCTGGCACGTCTCCAACCTGCACCACATCGCCGGTCAGGAGCGGCTGGGGCAGAGGCTGTGCGACGCCACCTTCGCCGACCGGGTGTTTTTCGCCAATTCGGGCGCGGAAGCCGTCGAGGCCGCCATCAAGGCCGCGCGGCGCTACCACTTCGTCAATGGCGCACCCGAGCGCTACCGGCTGATCACCTTCCAAGGCGCCTTTCACGGCCGCACGCTGGCGACCATCGCCGCCGGCGGCCAAGGCAAGCATCTCGAAGGCTTCGGGCCGCCGGTCGAGGGCTTCGACCAGGTCGCGGGCTTCGATATCGAGGCGGTCGAGGCCGCCGTCGGCGAGGAGACCGCCGGTGTGCTGCTGGAGCCGATTATGGGCGAGGGCGGTATGCGCGAGGTGCCCTGGCGCTTCCTGCAGGATCTGCGGGCGCTGTGCGACGACAAGGGCATTCTTCTGCTGCTCGACGAGGTTCAGACCGGCGTTGGCCGCACGGGACGCTTCTATGCTCATGAATGGGCCGGCATCACGCCCGATATCATGGCGAGTGCCAAGGGGCTCGGCGGCGGCTTTCCCGTCGGCGCCTGCCTCACGACCGAGGCAGTGGGCGCCGCCATGACGCCAGGGACCCACGGCTCGACCTTTGGCGGCAATCCGCTGGCCATGGCCGTGGGCAATGCCGTGCTCGACGTGGTGCTGGAGCCGGGCTTTCTCGAAGGTGTCGCGCAAATGGGCCTAAGGTTGAAGCAGCGGCTTGCCGGGCTCGCCGATGAGCATGGTGACATCCTCGAAGAAGTGCGGGGCCAGGGCCTCATGGTCGGACTGAAGTGCAAGGCGCAGAACTTGAAACTGATCGCCGCGCTGCGCGACCGCGGGATGCTCACCGTGCAAGCCGGCGACAATGTCGTGCGGCTTCTGCCGCCGCTGATCGTGAGTGAGGACGAGATCGACCTCGCTTGCGACACGATCGATGCCGCCTGCGTCGCGTTGAAAAGTAACGCGCACGAGCAAGTCTAGCTCTTTTCCGAGATCTTCCGCCCGAGACCGTCCGCCCGAGATTCACCTATGGCACCCTCAACCAAGCATTTCCTCGATCTCGACACGTTGGACGCCACGACCTTGCGTGCCATCGTCGACACCGCCGCGCGCATCAAGAAGTCCGGCAAGCTGCCCAAAGCCCTCGGTGTCCCGTCCGGCGCGGTGCTTGCCATGATCTTCGAGAAGCCGTCGACGCGCACGCGCGTCTCCTTCGAGGTCGCCATGCATCAGCTCGGCGGCACGTCCATCGTGCTCAACCCGCAAGACATGCAGCTCGGCCGCGGCGAGACCATTGCCGACACGGCCAGGGTTCTGTCGCGCTATGTCGATGCCATCATGCTGCGCACCGGACCGCACGCGACGCTGACCGAATTTGCCGAGAACGCCTCGATCCCCGTGATCAACGGGCTCACCGTGCGCTCCCATCCCTGCCAAGTGATGGCCGACGTGCTGACCTTCGAGGAGCGCAAAGGCCCGATCAAAGGCCGCACCATCGCTTGGATCGGCGATGCCAATAACGTGGCGACGTCCTGGGTGCATGCCGCGGCGCGCTTCGGCTTCACCTTGCGTATCGCCACGCCGGCCGAGTTCGCGCCCGCGCCCGAGCTTCTCGCCTGGGCCTGGACCGAGGGAGCTGATGTCGAGGTGACCGAGGATGCCGTCGAAGCCGCCCGCGGCGCCGACTGCGTGGTCACGGATGTCTGGGTGTCCATGGGCGACAATGACGAGCAAAAGCGCAAAGCCCTGCTCCGCCCGTTCCAGGTCGACGCGGGCCTCATGGGCGCGGCCAAGGAGGACGCGATCTTCATGCACTGCCTGCCGGCCCATCGCGGCGACGAGGTGAGTGCGGATGTGATCGACGGTCCGCAATCCGCCGTGTGGGACGAGGCGGAGAACCGGCTGCATGTGCAAAAGGCCATTCTCGCCTGGTGTCTCGGCACTGGCGCGCTCGGTCACGCGAAGGCGAAGCGCGCCAAAGTGGTGAATCTCGCCGACGCCAAACGCGCGGTCAAACGCCGCAAGGCTGCCGCAAAAGTGGCCAAGACGCGCGTAGCCAAGAAGCGTGTGGCCAAGAAGCTAGCCAAGACTGGCGGACTCAAGAGGTGAGCGAGTCATCGTCGGAAGGCCACGCCGAGCTCGTCATTCCCGAGGACGACCTGGTCCTCCCGTTTCAGGCGGAGCATGCCGACGTCCTCGGCCGCCTGGTCAAGCTCGGCCCCACGGTCGACAGCATCCTGTCGCGTCACGCTTACCCCGAGCCCGTGTCGCGGCTGCTGGGCGAGGCGGTGGCGCTGACCGCGCTTCTCGGTGCCGCCCTCAAATTCGAAGGCAAGCTAATCCTGCAAGCCACGACCGACGGCCCGGTGGATCTGCTGGTCGCCGACTATCAGGTGCCGGGGGCTTTACGCGGCTATGCCCGCTTCTCCCCTGAACGCCTCGCGGCGTTCGAGGCTGGCGACGAGCTCTCGCTGCTCGGCCACGGCCATCTCGCCATGACCATCGACCGCGGCCTGAAGACCGAGCGCTATCAGGGCGTGGTGCCGTTGGAAGGCGAAAGCCTCACCGACGCCGCTCATACCTATTTCCGCCAATCGGAGCAGCTTCCGACCCTCATCCGCCTTGCCGTGGCGCGGCATTATCGCGCCGGGCAGGCGGGCGAGGGCGCGTGGACATGGCGGGTCGGCGGGCTTCTGGTGCAGAAGCTCACCCGCGAAGGCGGCGTCTCGAGCGCCAAGGACTTCGAGGAGGATTGGACTCGGGCCAAGATGCTCGCCGACACCGTCGAAGACCACGAACTGCTCGATCCGTTGCTGCCGCCGGAGCGGCTGCTCTATCGGCTGTTCCACGAGGAGCAGGTGCGCGTCTACCGCGCGATCCCGCTTGAGACCTATTGCAGTTGCTCGCGCGAACGGGTCGAGGAACTGCTCGGCAGCTTCTCGCCCGAAGAACTCGCCGACATGGTGGTGGACGGCGAGGTGTGGGTCACGTGCGAGTTCTGCAACGAGCGCTACCAGTTCGACCCGGCGGCGTTCGGCATCGAATAGCGCCCTTAGGCGCTGAGCCGGTCCGCAAGCTGTTCGAGAAAGTTCAGGCAGGCCTCGATCTGGGCGAGCGACACGAACTCGTCCGCCGCATGCGCCTGCGCGATGTCGCCAGGCCCGCAGACCACCGCCGGACAGCCCGCCGCCTCGAATAGTCCCGCTTCCGTGGCGTAAGATACCGCACTGGTGCGGTTGGCGCCGGTCAGCGCCAATGCCAGAGCGACGGCGTCGGATTGGGGGGCGGCGGTAAACGCCGGCACGGATGTCTGGCTTTCGGTTTCGATCGCCGCGTCCTTCGCCACGTCTCGCATCTTGGGCAGCAGGGTCTCGGCGAATGCACCGAGGTCGCGCGGGGCGTCAATCTTCGTGTCCGGCAGGCTGCGGACCTGCCAGCGGAAGGCGCAATGCTGCGGCACGATATTGGCCGCGGTGCCGCCCTCGATGACGCCGACGCTCATCGTGGAGTAGGGCGGCTCGAAGCGCGGATCGTTCTCGGTCGCGGCGGTCTTCTCGGCCAAGCGGTCGATCTCGGCCACCAGCTTTGCCGCCACCGAGATGGCGTTGACGCCAAGCGCCGGCAGGCTCGAATGAGCTTCCTTGCCGGTGACCCTGGTGCGGTAGACGTCGATCCGCTTATGGGCGTCGATCACCGTCATGGACGTGGGCTCGCCGATGATCACCGCGCGGGGACGCGGTAGGTCGGCGCCGAGCCGCGCGATCAGCGGCCTGACCCCGGCGCAGCCGACTTCCTCGTCATAGGAGACGATGATGTGGATCGGCTCGGTCAGCGTCCGCGATTTAAACAGCGGAACGGAAGCCAGCACGCAGGCAATGAAGCCCTTCATGTCGCAAGTGCCGCGGCCGTAGAGCCTGCCGTCGCGCTTGGTCAGCGTGAACGGGTCGCTCGTCCAGTTCTGGCCGGCGACCGGTACGCAATCGCTATGGCCCGACAGGCCGATGCCGCCGTCGCCATCTCCTATCGTGGCGTAGAGATTGGCCTTGGCGCCGTCGGCCGAGGTCACCAGCGTCGAGGCGATCCCGTGGCCGTCGAGATAGTCCTGGACGAAGCCGATCAGCGCGAGATTGGACTTCGCGCTCGTGGTGTCGAAGCCCACGAGCTTGGCAAGCAGGTCTTCCACGTCCGTCGCGGTCACGCTCTTGGCCATGGAACGATTGCTACCCCTTTACCAGCGCCTGATGGAGATCAGCCTCGAGGTCGCCCGCGTCCTCAATACCGATCGACAGGCGGATGGTGTTGTCGAGGATGCCGAGTTCGCCACGTGCCTCCTCCGACAGCCGCTGATGGGTGGTCGTCGCCGGGTGCGTGGCAAGGCTCTTGGCGTCGCCGAGATTGTTGCTGATCTTGAAGATTGACAGCGCGTTCAAGAATGCAAATGCTGCCGCCTTGCCGCCGGTGATCTCGAAAGCGACCATCGGCCCGCCACCCGTCATTTGCCGCTTGGCAAGCTCGTGCTGCGGGTGGTCGGCGCGGCCGGGATAGAACACCCGCGCCACTTCTGGCCGCTCTGCCAGGAAATCGGCAATCCGCGCCGCCGTCTCGTTGTGGCGTGCCACGCGCAAGGGCAGTGTCTCGAGACCCTTGAGCAGGACCCAGGCATTGAACGGGCTCAGCGAGGGGCCCGTATGCTTGAGGAAATTATGCAGGCTCTCGTCGATGAACTTAGACGTGCCGAGCACAACGCCGCCGAGGCAACGGCCTTGGCCGTCGATATGCTTGGTCGCAGAGTAGACGACGATGTCGGCGCCGAGCACCATCGGCCGTTGGCCGAGCGGCGTGGCGAACACATTGTCGACGATGGTGATTGCGCCGGCCTTTTTGGCGATCTTCGCCACGCCTTCGATGTCCACCAGTTCCAGCACAGGATTGGTCGGCGTCTCGAAGAAGAAGGCGCGGGTGTTGGGCGTGACCGCCGCTTCCCATGCCGAAAGATCGCGGCCGTCTACCAGCGTCGAGGTGATGCCGTAGCGCGGCAGCAGATCTTCCACGATGTAGCGGCAACTGCCGAACAGCGCCCGGCCCGAGACCACATGATCGCCGGCCTTGAGGTGGCAGAGGAGCGACGTCGCCACCGCCGCCATGCCGCTGGCGGTGCCGCGCGCGGCCTCCGCGCCTTCGAGCGCACGCATGCGCGCCTCGAACATGGACACGGTCGGGTTGGCGTAGCGGCTATAGACATAGCCCTCCTCGTCGCCCTTGAACCGGGCTTCGGCCTGCTCGGCGCTGTCATAGACATAGCCCGAGTTGAGGAAGATGGCCTCCGACGTCTCGCCGAACTGGCTGCGGAGCGTCCCCTCATGCACAAGCTGCGTGGCGGGCTGCCAGGCGGCGCGGCGGTCTTTTTGGTCCTTTGCGACCATGCTCAGAACTCCTGCCTCGATTGTGGCCGGGCCACAAAAAAACCCGGACCTTGGCTGCCGCCAAATGACCGGGATCGGCTGAAACGCCTCGCACGGCCTTTTAGCGACTTATTTTACGTGGCTGCAAGCCGGCCGGCCAAATCACCACGAGAGATGCGATTAATGTCGCGCGCCGGCGCTGCCGTCAAGTCCGGCGGGCCGGAAGACGCTCAAAGCCCGGAAGGCAGGGCAATGCCGAGCCGCTTGGCCACTGCTCGTGCCGTGACCTCGCGCCGCGCCATGATCTCGGCGGCCGAGGCCCGCATCGCCTCGACGACCTGCGGCGGCGCCGTCTCTGGCGACCCGGCATTGAACGGCGGTTCCGGCGCATATTGCATGTAGAGCTGGATGGTTTCTGCCACCTCGTCCCCGCGCAGCATGGCGGCTACCTTGAGAGCCCCGTCGATGCCGGCCGTGACGCCGGCGGCGCAGACGAGATTGCCGTCCACCACGACCCGCGCATCGACCGGCGTCGCGCCGAAATAGGGCAGGAGATGAAGCGCCGCCCAATAAGTCGTCGCCCGCCGTCCGTTGAGCAGCCCCGCGGCGCCGCAGATGAGCGCCCCGGTGCACACCGAAAATACGATTTGAGCGCCCGCCGCCTGGCGCCGGATCCAGCCGAGCACGGCCTCGTCCTCCATCAGGGCCTCCTGGCCGGGGCCGCCTGGCACATGCAGCACATCCAGTTGCGGCGCATCCCCGATCACCGCGTCCGGTGTCAGCCGCAGGCCTTTCACGTCCCGCACCGGCTCGGCTGAGAGGCCGTAGATGCGGTAGGTCGCGTTAGGGATACGGCTCAGCACCTCGAACGGGCCTGTGAGGTCGATCTGGTCGAGCCCCTCGAACAGGAGCGAGCCGATTTGCAGGGCCTGGTCTTGCGCGATCATGGATGAGGTCTTTCGGGACTGGCGGCCCACGCGCCAGCCCTTGTGAATCCAGGGGAGAAGGCCGAGCTAAAGGTGACCGAAGCCCCGGCAAATGCCAAGAACATCGTTCATGCTGCCGAAGAACCGCCCGAATAACTGAGAGCCGGGTATAAGAGCCGCTAATGAGCCCAACCGACCAGCTTTTCGAGGCGCTTCCCGAGGATGCCCCAACGGCAGCTGGGGGAACCGCCCTGACACGCACGGGCATCCTGCCCTCGCAAGCCATCCGCGCGCTGATCGCTACTGGCGAGATCGCCGGTATGGAAAAGATCGAGGAGGGCCAGATCCAGCCCGCCAGCCTCGATCTGCGGCTCGGCAAGGTGGCTTATCGCATCCGCGCCAGCTTCCTTCCAGGCACCAAGGCGACCGTGCGGGAGAAGCTGACAGGCGTGACCTTCCACGAGATCGACCTCACCAAAGGGGCGGTGCTCGAGGCGGGCTGCGTCTATCTCGTACCGCTAGTCGAGCATCTGAAGCTGCGCCCCACCATTGCCGCCTTCGCCAACCCGAAAAGCTCGACCGGCCGGCTCGACGTGTTCACGCGGCTCATCGGCGATTATCAGGGCAGTTTCGACTCCGTGGCGGAAGGCTATGCCGGACCGCTCTTTGCCGAGATTTGCCCGCGCACCTTCTCCATCAAGGTCCGCTACGGCTCCCGCCTCAGTCAGATCCGTTTCCGCCGCCGTGTCAGCCAGCAGATCGATGCCGACGAGCGGCCGGGCCGGGTGGGCGACCGCGCCTTGCGCGCCATCCACTCCGATGTCGGGCTCGTCGAGGGCGAGGCCGCGATCCGCGAAGGGCTCAATCTCAGCATCAGCCTGGCGCCGATCGTGTCGTCCGGTCCGGTCGGCTACCGCGCCCGCCGCTATGCCGGCGTCATCGACGTCGATCAGGTCGGCGCTTACGACGTCCAACAATTCTGGGAGGCGGTGCATCTCGGCGGCGACCGGCGTCTCGTGCTCGACCCCCACGAATTCTACATTCTGGCGTCCAAGGAAAGCGTCTCAGTGCCGCCCGAATATGTGGCCGAGATGGCGCCCTTCGATCCGTTGATCGGCGAATATCGCGTCCACTATGCCGGCTTCTTCGATCCGGGCTTCGGCTACAGCGAAGGCAAGGCGCCGGGCGCCAAGGCGGTGCTCGAGGTGCGCAGCCTCGACATTCCCTTCATCGTCGAGGATGGCCAGATCGTCGGCCGGCTCGTCTACGACAAGCTCACGGAGTTGCCGGAAACCCTTTACGGCCAGGGCATCGGCTCGCATTATCAGGCCCAGGGGCTCAAGCTGTCCAAGCACTTCCGCCAGGAGTGACTCGTCCCGAGTGACTCGGAACGAGTGACGCTGAGGGGCGCGGGCGACAGCCAAATAATCAGAATATAACTCGGGGGGACGTAGCATGGAGTTTGTCACCAAGGCTGTGGAATGGCTGGACGGCCTCGTTTGGGGCGTGCCCATGCTGGTGCTCCTGCTCGGCGTTGGCCTTTATCTGACCTTTGGCTTGCGCCTCCGCACGCTGCGTGACCTGCCGTTTGCCTTCTGGATGCTGTGGCGCGGACGCGTTGCCGAGGGCAAGGGCGACATCACCCCGTTCAACGCGCTGATGACGGCGCTCGCCGCAACCATCGGCACTGGCAATATCGCCGGCGTCGCCACCGCCATCTTCATCGGCGGGCCCGGTGCGGTGTTTTGGATGTGGATGACGGCGCTGCTCGGCATGGCCACCAAATTCGCCGAGGCCGTGCTGGCCGTCAAATATCGCGAGCGGGACAAGCACGGCCACTATGTCGGCGGTCCCATGTACTACATCAAGAACGGGCTCGGGCCGCACTGGGCCTGGCTCGGGGTCTGCTTCGCGCTGTTTGCCGGCTTTGCCGGCTTCGGCATCGGCAACATGGTGCAGGCCAACTCCGTCGCCGACGCATTGGAGGCCTCCTTCGGCGTCCCGTTCTGGGCGACGGGTTTGGCGCTCGCCGCTCTCGTCGGTCTCGTGCTCATCGGCGGCATTCGCCGCATCGCCGCGGTCGCCGGCTGGCTCGTGCCGATCATGGCGATCAGCTATGTCGGCGCCGGCCTTGTCGTCATCGCGCTCAACATCCAGGCGGTCCCCGAGGCCTTTCGGCTGATCTTCGCCCATGCCTTCTCGCCCATCGCGGCGACGGGCGGCTTCGCCGGCGCGGCCGTGTGGGCGGCGATTCGTTTTGGCGTCGCGCGTGGCGTCTTTTCCAACGAGGCCGGGCTCGGCTCCGCGCCGATCGCCCACGCCGCCGCGGAATGCAAGGGGCCGGTAAGTCAAGGCCTGGTGGCCATGCTCGGCACCTTCATCGACACCATCGTCGTCTGCTCGTTCACCGCGCTGGTCATCCTCACCACCGGCGCCTGGACCAGCGGCGAAACCGGCGCGGAGATGACATCGCTCGCCTTCGAGACGGCGCTGCCGGGCATGGGCAGCGAGATCACCTCCCTCGCGCTGGCGGTCTTCGCTTTCACCTCGCTGCTCGGCTGGAGCTATTATTGCGAGCGCGCCTGGCAGTTTCTGCTCGGCGTGAGGGTTATCTTCCCGTTCCGCATCATCTGGTCGATGGCGCCGATCATCGGGGCCACCGTCAAGCTCAGCTTCATTTGGCTGCTTGCCGACGTGCTGAATGCGCTCATGGCGATCCCGAACCTGATTGCGCTCGCGCTGCTGAGCCCAGTGGTGTTCGCCGCCTCCCGCGAGTTCTTCAAGACGCGCGGCAAGTCGGAGAAAAATCCGTTCTGAGGCATGCGGCAGCCGGCGACACGGGTCGCGCTGATCGTGTGGCGCATGCCAAATCTGTATGCCATGTTCCGCAGCTCTTGCCGCGGTTTCGGGGAGGCCATCATGAAACATGCCGCAGTCGTCGTCGCGCTTGCCGTTCTGGCCGGCGCATATTCCGGGGGAAGGGCGCGGGCCGAGGCGCTGACCGACATGGCGAAGCAAGCCGAAAGCGCCGCCAAGGCCGGCAAGCATCTCGACGCCTATGACGTTATGCGCAAGGCCACCCAGCAAGTGTGGGAGCGCGGGCCCGCTGCTGTTTCGCAAATCGCTGCTTGTCACGGGCGCGCCCGGGGGGTTCGGCATCTACGATCCGCGCCCCGACAACGTCTTCAAGAAGGGCGAGAAGCTCGTGATCTATGTCGAGCCTGTCGGCTTCACCTGGCAGCCGAAAGACGGTCTCAATCATGCCCTTCTGGTCGCCGATCTCGTCGTCAAGGACGGTGAAGGCACGGTCGTCGCCCAGCAAGAGGGCTTCGGCACGTTCACCTTCAACAGCCATGAGCGGAACATGGAGGTCATGACCGTTCTGACCGTGGACTTCACCGACGCGCCGCCGGGGAAATACATTGCCGCGCTGAAATTCAACGACAAGCTGGGCGACAAGTCGGCGAGTTTCGAGCTGCCCTTCGAGATTAAAGAGGCACAGTAGCGGTTCGCTCGTGGAGACTCTCGTGTGTCAGGCCGAGCAGGCGCCGCCGCCGAGCACGCAGAACTTGGCGCAATGCGGGTGGCAGAGCTTGATCGCGCCGTGGTCGAACATGCCGCTGTTTGCGTGCGCGGCCTCGGCCAGACTGGCGCCCATCTCGAAGGCGGGGTCGTAGGGCAAGAGCGTGCAGGGCAGCACGGCGAGCGCGTCCGCGCCTTTGCGCTTCACCACCATGCGGCTTGAGGCGCACATCACCTCGGACGGCGACTTGCCGAGAATGCCCCAGCAGTCCTGCGTGATCTCCGGCACGTCCGCCGTCTCGTCCATCTCGGGAAACAGCACGAGCGATGCGGCATCGTCCGCGTCAACCGGCCAACCGCGTTCCGAAATCAACGCCGCATAGCCCGCCCGCGCGTCGGCCTCGCTCTCGCCCCAGCAGGTGCGCCCGGCCAGCGCCAGGGAAAAGCCCTCACAAGAAAGCCAGTCGATGCCCTCCAATGTTTTGTCGAAGGTAACCGGACCGCGCTCCTCCTCGTGCAGCGTCTTGGTGTAATGGTCGAGGCTGACGCGCATCGATAGCCGGTCGCCATGCGCCGCGCGCAAATCCTTGAGCCCGTCGCGGATGCGTGGCCGCAGCATGGGCTGCATGGCGTTGGTCAGCACCAAAGCGTTGAGGCCGCGCTGCAGCACGTCTTCGAGCATGCCCAGCATGTCCGGGTTCATGAACGGCTCGCCGCCGGTGAAGCCGATCTCGGTGACGGGGAGGCCGTCGCGGGCGATCTCGTCGAGGAAGACCGCCGCCTCGGCGCGAGCGATATAGGCAAGCCGGTCATTCTCCGGGCTCGACTCGATATAGCAGTTGCGGCAGGTGATGTTGCACAGGCTGCCGGTGTTGATCCACAGGGTCCGCAACGTCGACAGGGGAACGCGCGCGCGGGGCGCGCCCGAGGCGGTCAGGTCAGGATCGGCGAATTTCGCGGGCCTCGTCAGCAGCGCGGCATCGGTCATAAAGCCCTCCAGCAACACGCATTAACAGGCCCTGGGGCGGTAACCGCAAGTCCAGGGCCCTTCACCACTGCGTGAAGCCAACTTGCTTTTCGCCGCCTGCGTTTCATTGTATGAGGCGGTTAACGCGGGTGTAGCTCAGTGGTAGAGCAGTAGCTTCCCAAGCTACGTGTCGGGGGTTCGATTCCCCCTACCCGCTCCAATCCCCCCTGTCAGCCCAGCCTGAGGGCCGACATGATCGGTCTTCTCCCATTTGAAGGGCGCGGTGGCGAATTGCCAAAGCGCCCGGTAGGCCGCCGCCGAGATCAGGAGCCAATAGGCCGGCATCAGCAGGATCTGCCAGGACAGGCGGCCGAGCCCGCGGCGGCGTAGCGCCAGAAGGCCGAGCGCCATGGCTGCCAGATAGCCGGTGATCAGGTCGAACCAGGCGATGGTCCAGAAGGGAAGGCCGAGGAGGCTTTCCGGATGCGCCAGGAAGCCGCCGCCGCCGAACAGCTCGTAGCCGACCATCGCATAGAACCAGGGATGCACTAGCGCCGACAGCACGGTGCCGCCCACCATCACCTGAAAGGCGAGGAAACCGCGTGCGCCGAGCTCCCGCCACAGAGCGCCGGGCTTGCGCATATGCACGAGCCAGGTCTGCACGAAGCCCTTGAGCCAACGGGTGCGCTGGCAGACCCAACTCGCAAAGCGCCGCGGCGCCTCCTCGTATGTGGTGGAGGCGATCACCTGACAACGATAACCGGCCCGCGCGAGCCTTGTGCCGAGATCGGCATCCTCGGTGACGTTATAGGGGTCCCATGCCATCAACCATCGAAGTGCCGAGACGCGGAAATGATTGGACGTGCCGCCGAGCGGGATCGGTAACTCGAGGCGGTCGAGCGTTGGCAGCAGCCCGTCGAACAGGGCGGAATATTCGATGGTGAACTGCCGCGTCAGCCAGTTGTCGCGGATGTTGTAGATATTGAGTCGCGCTTGCACCGTGGCGAGATTGGGCGGCCCTGCGCTGAATGCATGAAAGGCGCGGCGCAGCTGATCGTGCTCCGGCCGGTCCTCGGCGTCGTAGATCACCAGATACTCGCCGCGCGCCAGCGGCAGCGCATAGTTCAGCGCCTTCGGTTTCGTGCGTGGCCCGACATCCGGCACCACGACGATCTCCACATTGCCGGGAAGACGTAAGGCCCGGGCCGCCGCCACCGTCTCGCGGTCCGCCGCCTCGAGGATCAGCTTGATGTCGAGCTTGGCGGCCGGCCAGTCCAGCCGCTGTAGCGCACTAAGGAGAGACGGCAGCATATGCGCTTCGCGGTAGAGCGGTGCGAGAATGGTGTAGGTGGGAAGCTCGGCGTCGGGAATGCTGGGCTGCGGCGGCGTCTCGCTGTGCGGCCCTCGCAGCAACGCATATGCGGCGATGGCGCGAAGCCCGATGACGGGTAAGAACACGACGCCCAGCAGGAAAGTGACGACGCGGATGGTCTCGCTCGGCGCCAACAGGAGCGCAAGGATGAGGCCGGTTGCGCCGACGGCGAGGCCGACGGCCTGCCAGCGCGCGGTCCCGTGGCGCGCGCTCTGCTCGGGACGGCGCACCGCCAAAGCCTCGACCGCGCCTCGCGCCAGGATGGGTGCGAAGTGATGACAGATGGCGTCCCGGACGGCGCGCGGCGTGGCGAGCGCGAAGCCGTAAGGGGCGAGTTGCGCCAGCATCGCGCGCAAGGCCGTTGGCCTTAGACGCTCTGGCGCCAGCACGAAGCGTCGGTGATGCGCCCCCTCTTTCAGGAGCCCCGTCGCCAGACATTGCCGTGGCGTGGTCTTGGCCGCAGGCACGGCCTCGGCGGGCGACAGCGCCTCTTTGAACGCCATGCCGCAGGCGCCCGCCAGCGCACGGTAATAGTCGTCCGCGTCGAGCCAGCCATTGGCGATCAGCACGTCATGAGGCTGGACGCCCCATTGGGCCGCGAGGCGGCATGCCTGCGCCAGAGTCTCGGCGTCAATGAAACGGCCTATGAGAAATTGGTATTCGGCATCGGCGGGAACGCGCGCCATCGATGCGACGCGCGCGCGCAAGTCCGGTCCCGCGACCGGGCGACTCTGGTCCACAAGCGACACGGGAATGCCCCCAGCAAATCCCTCGAAGCCATCTTTGCACTTCTTGGGCGAGGCGCAATATGGAACGCGCACCGAAAGTTGAATTGCGCGTCATGCTAGCGAATGGTGTATTTTCTAAACATACAATCATTGCGTGCCATGACGCTCTGGCGGCGCCCGCAAAGCCGCGCTAAGAGGTTCGAGTGAGAAAACGCGGCCCTGTGATTCCACATTCGATAAGACGCTCCGCGGCGCCTTACTGGCTTGCCGCTCTGGCGCTTGCCCTGGCGTTCGCCTGGCTGCAGCCGGCCCAGGCCCAGGCCCAGGCGCAGAACAGGGAAACTATCGTCCCGGACAATTGGCAAGGCGACGCGCTCCGCCCGAAGCCGGACTTGAAGGGGCTGGACAAGCTTCGCTTCATCACCGACTCCGACTACCCGCCCTTCCACTATTACGACGAGGTGGGCGTGCTGACCGGCTTTAACGTCGATCTTGCCAAGGCCATCTGCCAGGTGCTCGAGGTCCAGTGCGAGATCGACGCGACGAATTGGAACGATCTCATCCCGAGCCTCGACAAGGGCGAGGCCGATGCGGCCATCGCCTCGATCCGCATCACCGAGGAGGCGTTGAAGGCCGCGGACTTCACGTCGCGCTATTACGCCACGCCGGCGCGCTTCGTCGCGCATAAGGGAAGCGCCCTCAAGGACATTCGCCCGGAGACGGTGCAAGGCCTGAAGATCGGCGTCGCCAAGGGGACCGGCCACGAGGCCTATCTCAAGAAATTCTTCCCCGATGCCGCGGTGGCCGCCTTCGACAGTCCTGAGGACGCGCAGAAGGCGCTGAAGAACGGCGCCATCGATCTCATCTTCGGCGACGGCATCACGCTGACATTCTGGCTCAACGGCGTGACCAGTGAGGCGTGCTGCGAGTTCCGCGGCGGGCCCTATCTCGATTCGAAATATTTCGGTGAAGGCGTCGGCATCGCCGTGAAGAAGGGCAACCGAAAGCTCGCCGAGATTCTCGACTATGGGCTCGAGCAGGTGCATGCGAGCGGCCGTTACGAGGAGCTGTTCCTGCGTTACTTCCCCATGAGCTTCTTCTAGACGAGCGTCGTCTCTTCGCCCTTACGCGACGCCGGCACCGTTGTGAAGCCCGCGCGGCGGAACGGCAGCCACAAGCTCCAGCCGAAACGGGTCGGGTCCTCGCTCTGATACGGCGTCAGGCCGATCTTCATGCCGAGATGGCCGCCTTGCGGCTGGGCGGTGTAGGTGCGGAACACGCGGTCCCAGAGCGAAAGGTTGAACCCGTAATTGGAATCGTGCTCAGGGCGCAGCACCGAGTGATGCACCCGGTGCATGTCCGGCGTCACGACGAGCAGCCGCAACGGCCGGTCGACCCAGCCCGGCAACGCGATATTGGCGTGATTGAACATGGCGCAGGCATTGAGGATCACCTCGAACAGGAACACCGCGAGCGGCGAGGCCCCCAGCGGCACCACCACGACGATCTTCCACAGCATCGACAGCGCGATCTCCACCGGGTGAAAGCGGATCGCCGTGGTCACGTCGATGTCGCGGTCGGCATGATGCACGCGGTGCAAGCGCCACAGGATCGGGATCTTGTGGGAGGCGAGATGCTGTGCCCAGATGGCGAGGTCGAGCACGAGCAGCGCGATGGCGATCTTCGCCCATTCCGGCCAGGCCAAATTGTTCAGGAGCCCGATGTTGTGCTTCTGCGCATAGAACGCCGCGGCGATCGCGGCGACCGGCACGGCGGTGGCGGCCATCAGCCGGAGCAGAAATGCGGCCGTGACGCTGATGCCCACATTGGTCAGCCAGCGGCGCCCCTTCGAGGCGATCAGCGTCCGCTTCGGCCAGCCGAGCTCGATGAGCGCCATCACCAGGAAGACCCCGATAAACACGCCGAGCCGGATCAGGCTGTCGCCCTGGCCGAAAACATTATCCATTGGGTGCCGCTTGGTCGTGAGAAACGGGCCGAAAGGAAGCCTTAGGCTGAAGGACCAATTGCCGTCAGTTAGTGTGCCGCGTGTGCCGCGACAAGCCAACCACCGCGCCGATCACAAGGCCGAAAGACGCGAGCCTGATCGAGGTCTGTGACGGAGTGACGGCCATGAAAAAGGTGCGGTGCCGAAAGCGCCGCCCCTCAACACTCACGCGCTTGGCGCCGTTGCGGCTCAAGCCTTTTTCGCGGCCGTCTTGGCGGCGGGCCGCTTGACGGCGGTTCGCTTGGCGGCGGGGCTCGCGGCGGGCTTCTTGGCCTCGCGCTCCTCCTTCTTGGCGTGCAGCTTGAAGGCCAGAACCAAGAGGAAGCCGCCGAACACGATGGCATAAGCGCCGAGCCACCAGGTGAGCACCACGGCGCCGACCACCGGCGCCACCAGCAGCACGATGCCGAAGATCACCGAGGCGATGGCGCCGAGCGCCAGCCACCAGCGTCCATGGTCGAGCTTCAGGGTGAAGGCCGCGCCGAGCATCAGCGCGCCGGAAATGATTGCCCACACGGCGATGAGGATGACGAAGGCGACCGCGGTGATCGCCGGCCACAGGAAAGCGATGGCGCCGGCGGCGATATCGACGACGCCCTCGAGAACCAGCAGGCCCCAGCGCTCGCCGTTGCGCGCCGCCTTGACGCCCGAGGCGATGGCGAAAACGCCGTCGACTAGCATATAGGCGGAAAACAGAAGAATGAGAGCCAGCATCCCTGCGGCGGGCACCACCAGGCAGATGAGGCCGAAGGCGATGGCGAGAATGCCGCGCAGGCCCACGGCCCACCAGCTATCGGCCAATACGTCGCTCAGCGCGTCGCAGTGCTCCGCGCGATCTTTGGCGAGTGAAGTACTCGTAACCATGAGATGACCTCCTTCGAAGTGGCCAGGATAGTCCCGTCAAGGTGATGACAAGGGAGCATCGAATCGCGCCAATGATGCAGCCAATAATAGGGACGCGCGCCGCCAAATCGGCAGTTGTCCACATCCCGTGGGCTAGGCCGAAAGCTCAAGATTGTCCTCTGAAACCAGCCCCGCCAGGGTCTGGCGCAGCCAGACATGCCCCGGATCGTGATCGAAGCTGGCGTGCCACAGCAACGAGATGGTGAAGCTCGGCAGATTGATTGGAACCGGACTCGTAACCAGCCCGAAGGTCTCGGAAAAGTAGCGCGCGAGCCGCGACGGCATGGTGGTGATGACGCGCGCGCGGCGCACCACGAAGGGTACGGCGAGAAAGCCGGGCGTGGTCATGACGATGGTCCGGGTGAGCTTGTGCTTGGCCAGCGCCTCGTCCACCGCGCCGCGGGAATCGTCGGCGAGGCTCGTCAGCACATGCGGCCAGCGCAGATAGTCTTGCAGCGAGATCGGCGGCGTGAGGTTGAGCTGCTCGGCGCTGAACAAGCAGAGAAAGCTGTCCGTGTAAAGTTGCCGTCGCTTGTGGTGGGTCTGGCCGTGATCAAACACGCCAATGCCGAGATCGAGAACCCCGGTGTCGAGCTCCTCCAGGATGCTGATGCGGTTGGTGGAGCGCAGCCGTAGCGAGACGCCCGGTGCCGTTTCCTGCAAGCGCTCGATCAGGGTTGGCATGACGGCGACCTCGATGGAGTTGGCGAGCCCGATCCGGAACACGCGGCTGGCGGTCGCCGGCGCGAACACCTCGCGCTGAAGCACGGTCGACTGTATCTGCGCCAGCGTCATGCGCACGGGTTCGGCCAGCGCCATGGCCCGCGGGGTAGGGCGCATGCCCTCGGCGGCGCGGGTCAGGAGCTCGTCGCCGAACAAGGTTCGCAGGCGGGCGAGGTTGTGGCTCATGGCCGACTGGCCGAGCCCGACGCGGGCGGCGGCGCGGGTAACGCTCCGTTCGGTCAGAAGCGCGTCGAACGCAACCAACAGGTTGAGATCTAGCCGGCTGAGATTGGCATGATCGATACTCATCATCGATCCCATCGATTGGATTAATGGTACGGGAGCGACCATGTTTAACGCAACAGCAAACGGCGCTCTCGATTGCGACCGCCAGGCTGCATAAGCGATGTACGAGCCGAAGGCTCCGGCTTGCCACTCCGGGGCCTAGGCAAACGAAGGACTTACGAGACCCAGGAGATGCCCGGATCAAGGTCGACCTCGCGCGTTGAATATCGCTCCCTAGCGGCGTGACTGCGAGGCCCCGGTCGTCCCTCTGCTTCGCGAGTGGAGGGACGGCCGGACACTCCAACGGGCCAACGGCGCCGGAATGGCGGTAACCTTTTGTTATGGTTAACGCGCCGGCCATTAAATCGCCACGAAACGCTTGAAAATCATGGTGTTTCGCGCTGGCCGCAAGCCGGTTAGCGTTAACTATGTCGATGTAAATCGTCAGCACTCTGGGGCCGGGGGGAGGAAGCTGATGACATGCGTATCGCCACGACCATAGCGCTCGCCGCGGCCGGCGTTCTCGCCATGGCGTTGCCTTGCGCCGCGCAAAGCTCCGCGGTGTCCGAGGCGCCCAAGACGAGTTACGTGCCGAAGAAGCTGGCGGTGCCGCAGCGTCTGGGGCCGCCGGAATCGCCTGCGCCGCAAGCCGAGCGCGGGGACAAGGCGGCGCGTGAGGACGCGCAGCCCGTGTCACCTTCGCTGTCGCCTGAGCCAGTGGTCGCCGCGCCGGAGGCGGCCACGCGGCAACGGGTCTACCCGCAACAAGTGGGCCCCGGGCAGCCCGCGCCGCAGCCGGTTTATGCCGCGCCGGTGCAGGGTACCCCCAGTTTTACGCCCCCGTTACAGCAGCAGCCGGCGCCGCAATCGGTCTTCTCCTCCCCCGACCGGCTGATGGACTGGGTGTCCAACTATCGCAAGCATCCCGATCTGTGGAACGTGCCCGCGGCGGTTCACGCCATGCTCGATTACGGACTCTTCGGCGACGAGGAGAAGGAGTGGTTCTGCATCGGCTTCATCGCCGGCGTGCTCGGCACCAATCCCCATGACGGCCCCGCGCTCGTCGCCCGCATGTTTCCCATACCCGACAAGGAGCAGGAGGTCATCATCAGGGCGATCGCTTATTCGGGGCGTCCCGATTGGCGGGGGCTACTGGAGAAGAACTCCTCCCGCATGCCGCTGCGCCGTCCGCTCATCGACGATTTTCTCGATGGCAAGCGTCCGGCGCTGATGGATTTGCCGCTAGAGCTTGGCGGCGCGCCGGGCATTTACGCGCTGTGGGGTTATTACGTTGCCACCGGCCAGCACCAGCCCGTCATGCGCATCATGGAGGCGCTGAAATGGTCCAAGAACGACGAGGACTCCAACTTCTCTTTCCGCAAGATCTTCTCCGGCTGGAGCACCGACCCGAGCGCCGTCGATAAAATCTCCACCGGCGGCACCGCCAAATGGACCCTTGCCTCCTATGCCGAGCGTGATCGCGAGTTGATCAGGCTGTACCGCGCCGAGTATGAGCGCCAGCCGCCGGAAGTGGCCAAGCCGCTGAAGGATGTGATCGAGGCAGCCGAGCTCTTCGAGTCGGAGAAGATCCGTAAAGATCAGTTTGGCGCCATCGAGGATGCGCAGAAACGACAAATGAGCGCGGAAGCCGGCATGTCGAAAGGCATGACCGCGGGCTCGCTCGCCATTGCTACCGGCTGCGTCGCGGCGACCGCGCTGGGCCAGGCGGCGATCGCGGTTCCGTGTGTGATTGGCGGAGCTCTGTTTACCGGCGCCGGCAAGCTCGCGCGCTAGGCGCTACTCGGTGCCGCGGCGCAAGAAGTAGCCGACAAGAACGCCGACACCCATGGCGATCACGAGCGAGGCGGGAAGATTATCCTTCATCGTCTGCTCGGCGTCATGCGCCGCATCGGCCGCGAGGCCACGCGCGCGTTCGTAGCCATGACCCGCGCTCTTGCCCGCGCTATGTGACAGGTGTTGCACGTAGCCGCGCAAGGTATCGAGCTGGTCGTAGAGATCGTCGATGTCGAGGTCTTTTCCGAACCTTGACGTTTTGCGTTCAGCCAAGCCCCACATCATGTCGTCCTCCTGAATTGAAACACGGGCGCGCGAGCGCCGCCTTAAGAATGCTCATCATATAGTAACGGGCGCGCGACAGCGTTGGTTCCAGCCGCCAGTGTTCGCACGGCTCGGTTTCGCATGACCCGGGAAAGTGCCGCCTTCGTGCCGCCGCTGGCAGTTGATCGGACCTAACCCATCTTTGTTGGGGGCATGAGAAGGTCTGCGGGCGCCGAGTCAAGCCCCGACGCCCGCAGCTTCGCCGGTCAGGAGAGGGTCTGACTAGTTACATTCCTTCATGCCGGACATGGCGGCGTTAGCCTCGGCCTTGGTCGCATAGGGGCCACCCATGCTCTTCATCGAGCCGGTGGGCTGGCTGTGCATCATCTCGCATTTATGGCTTGCGGGATCGAAGGCGACGTAGAACTGCTCGGCGAGAGCGGGCGTTACGAATGCGACGACCATGGCTGCGGCGATGAGATATTTGCTCACGGGAAACCTCCATCGGTTGGTAGCTAGACTGCGAGTCTTGCAGCCGCGATTCCAAACCTTTCCCTGCTAAGCGGCCGTCATTTAGGCGGGAAATCGAGGGGAATTGACCACAATAGCCGTGCGAGCGGTTAAGCCTGCGCGGGCCGCGTCGGTGCCGCGATCGCTGTCCCGCCCGGTTCGACGACCGGGCGCACCGCTTTTTGGGTTAAGCCAGGCGGGGGCTCGCGTTGTGACCGGCTTGGGCCGGCGCGCTCAGAGCACCGTATTGCGAGCCCGAATGCCGCGCTCGATTGCCGCGGTGGTGAGCCTGTCGAGATCCAGGCTGTCGCTTAGCATCTCGAGGAAGCGCGTCTCCTCGGGCCGCACCTCGAGGTCCGCCGCCGCCACTTCCAGCGCCACGGCATAGGCCGTCTCGCGCAGCTTCTTCGGCAAGGCGGTGCGGATAACCTCCAGGACCAGCTTGAGTCCCTCGTCGCCGCTCAAGATTTCGCCGCAAGCCTGGGAGCTTCGAATAAGCTTTTTCTCGTCATAGGTGTCGAAGATCGGCAGGTGAGAGACGATCTCGCCGATGCGGGCGAGTTCGGCGTCGGTCATGGTGCGGTCCACGGCCGACATGGTGACCATCGCATAGATCAGCGCATCGTGATGGTCCAATGGCGCGGTCATAGGCTCTTCACCCCTCATTCCCTGTTGGTCCCGAAGCGGCGCGACGGTAGGAAATTGCACGTTTCCGGGCAAGGGCCGAGTGGGGCACGGGCGGAAATACTGGCGTACCGCCGAAAACTGTGAAAATTGTCGCTCCCAGCGGCCCTTTCGCGCCACGCGACAGTCCCCCTCGTAGCTTCCTTACAACGGCTTTCCCCACCATGCCTTCGTCACGCGCCAAGATCGAGATCCATTCCGAGCTGCTCGCCCACGCCCATGTCAGCAAGGCTTGGCCGTTCGAGGAGGCGCGGAAAGTGCTGAGCCGCATCAAGCGGATTCCGCAGCCGACCGGCCCGATCATCTTCGAGACGGGTTACGGACCCTCGGGCCTGCCCCATATCGGCACGTTCGGCGAAGTCGCCCGCACAACCATGGTGCGCCACGCCTTTCGCGTGCTGACCGAGGACAAGGTGCCGACCCGGCTGATCTGCTTCTCCGACGACATGGACGGTTTGCGTAAGGTGCCGGACAACATCCCCAACAAGGAGATGGTGACCCAGCATCTCGGCAAGCCCCTGACCCAGGTGCCCGATCCCTTCGGCGAGCATCCGAGCTTTGGCCAGCATAACAATGCGCGGCTCAAAGCCTTTCTCGATACCTTCGGCTTCGATTATGAGTTTCTCTCCGCCACCGAGTGCTATGCGTCGGGGCGCTTCGACGCGACGCTGCTCAGGGTGCTGGAGCATTACGAGGCGATCCGCGATGTGATCCTGCCGACGCTGGGACCCGAGCGCCGCGCCACCTACAGCCCCTTCCTGCCGATCTCGCCGGCCACCGGCAAGGTGCTGCAAGTGCCGATCATCGACCGCGACCTGGCGGCGGGCACCGTCCTTTACAACGACCCCGACACGGGGAAGCTGACGCAAGTTCCCGTCACCCGCGGCCATTGCAAGCTGCAATGGAAGGCGGACTGGGCCATGCGCTGGGCGGCGCTCGGCATCGACTACGAGATGGCGGGCAAGGACCTGATCGAACTCGGTGCGTCTATCGGGCCGCATCTGCCGCATTCTCGGCCGCCAGCAGCCCGAGGGTTTCAACTACGAGCTGTTCCTCGATGAGAATGGCGAGAAGATTTCAAAGTCGCGCGGCAACGGCCTCACCATCGAGGAGTGGCTGGCTTACGCCTCACCGCAGAGCCTCGCGCTTTACATGTTTCAAAGCCCGAAAAAGGCGAAGCGGCTCTATTTCGACGTGATCCCACGCGCGGTCGACGAATATATCGGCCACCTCGCCGCCTATCCGAAGGAAGAATGGGCGGCCAAGCTGATGAATCCGGTTTGGCACGTCCATGAAGGCGCGCCGCCCGAGGCCGAGCTGCCCATCAGTTTCGCCCTGCTGCTCAACCTCGCGTCTGCCTCGAACTCCGAGGACGCCGAGGTGCTGTGGGGCTTCATCCGCCGCTACACGCCCGACGCCACGCCGGAAGGCCATCCGCTGCTCGACGAGTTGGTGGGCTACGCCATTCGCTACTTCCATGATTTCGTGAAGCCGGCGAAGCGCTACCGGGCGCCGACCGACAAGGAGCGCACAGCACTTGCCGATCTCGATGCACGGCTCGGCGCGCTGCCGGCAAAGAGTTCTCGCCGAGGAAATTCAAGGCGAGGTCTACGCGGTCGGCAAGGAGCATGGCTTCGAGCCGCTGCGCGACTGGTTCTCGGCTCTCTACGAAGTGCTGCTCGGCCAGACCCAAGGCCCGCGCTTCGGCTCCTTCGTCGAGCTCTACGGCATCGCCGAGACCCGCGCGCTGATCGGCAAGGCGCTTGCGGGCGACCTCGTCCGTTAGCTGCACGTACTGCCGCGGCTTTGGTGAACCGGGGCGATATCCTCACTCGGGAACAGAAGCCGTAGGTGCGCGTTTCTTGAGCAAGGGCACGTGGAAGCAAACGCCTCCACGCAGCTTGGGCTGAGCCCACGAGGAAACGTAGGAGATCAAGTTATGAAACTCACCACCCTTACCGCCGTGATGCTGTTGACCAGCGCCACCTACGCCTTTGCCGGCGCCGGCGCCCCCGTGCCGGAAGGCTCGCAGATGGACGCCCCCTCGGGCCGTCCGGGCAAGATTCTGAGCGAGGCCGAGTGCACCAAGGCCTGGGAGATGGCTGGACCGGACGGCGATACCCTGTCGCAAGACAAGGCCACGCCGTACATCCTGAACTTCCAGATGGTCGACACGTCCAAGGACGCCAAGATTTCCGCCGACGAGTGGAAGGATGGCTGCTCCAAGGGCTGGGTCAGCGCCGACGCGGCGACCGGAAACGACATGAAGGGTACGCCGTCTGAGGACGACTTTGCCGGCGACACCGACACGAAGAAGATGTAGCGGATAGCTCGCGCGAGCGGACTTGAAGCGTCGCCAAGCGGCCTCGGGGTATCTCCGGGGCCGCTTTCTTTTGGGGCGACTCGCCACGCGCCCGCTTCGCCTTCAATGCCGACGGCGAAGCGGCCCCCGGATCAGCTCCGGCGTTAGATCAAATCCGGCCCATGAGCAGCAGGATCAGGAGAACGACCAGGATAATACCGATGAGACCGATGCCACCGTTTCCGTAGCCATAACCGTATCCGCCGAAGCGGCCACTGAAGCCACCCAACAAGAAGACAATGAGAATGATGATGAGTATGAGTCCGATCGACATGATTCCGTCTCCCTTTTGAGGATCAGCGCTTCCGACTGATCGGTACCCGACCAATGTGATCGGCTGACGGTCAAGGTGCAATCGCCCAAGCACGATTGCGCACACTTACCTTCGGTCCCGCCGCCCTAAAAATCTCTCGCAATTTGTCGCCAGTTTGCGCGAACCGGATTAGGCGCGTTTTAGAAGGTCTGTGGCTTTGTGCGGTGACTGTAACCCGGAGGAACCCCATGTCTGTGAAATACGCTCTCGCCGCCGTTCTGGTCCTCAGCTTTGCCGGTGCCGCCGCCGCCGCTGATGCCAGCCAGTTCGTCATCATCAAGGACAAGAACCAGCATTGCCGCATCATCGACAAGAAGCTCGTCAGCGAAGATGAGCTCGGCATGCAGATCGGCAAGCAGGGCTATCCGACGCGCGAGGAAGCCAATATCGACGTCCAGGTCATCTGCGACAATTCGTAGTCGGCTTGGCTCAGCGCCGCTCGCCCGAGCGGCGTTTTGTCGTTTGAAATGCGGGTCGGGCTTTGCGGCCCGGTCCGCATTTTTCATTCCCGGGTGACCGAACTCAGCGCCAAAGGCCGACGCGCTTCTGCCGCGCGGCGTCCGCGGCTTTGGCAAGCTTGGGCTCTGCCGGCGCTTCCGCCTCGGCCCAGCCTTGGTCCACCATCCAGATGGACAGATCCGTGCCGCCCACGGTGCAGCGCGCCGTCAGCGATTTCGGCGCCCCGGACACGGGCACCTCGCAAGTGACCGCGCGGCCGCGGATCAGCCGCATCAGCGCCAGCCGCGCGCGCGCGCCGCAGGCCCAGCTCCGCCCCGTCTTGTCCTTGCACTTGGCGTTCGCCGCCCGGGCCTTGATGCCGCCGAGCGCGATGACCGTGCCGGCCGACTCCAGCGTGCCGCCGTCGCGCACCATCACGCGGTAATAGAGCTTGGGCTTGAGCGGAGGCTTGATGGCACCTGCGTCCGCCTTCAGCGCCGCCGTTTGCTCAGCCCCTGCCGTCGGCGCCCCCGGGATGGCATGGGCGGATTTTGCCGTGTCGACCATAGGGGCTGCGAGCTTGGGCGCTGCGTCCTTGGGTGTGGCGACTGCAGGAGCGGCCGGTTTGGCGGCAGGGGCG
This sequence comes from uncultured Alphaproteobacteria bacterium, assembly GCA_963793075.1. Classification (GTDB taxonomy): domain Bacteria; phylum Pseudomonadota; class Alphaproteobacteria; order Rhizobiales; family Methyloligellaceae; genus Methyloceanibacter. Next base: position 459,026 of record CAWBYO010000004.1, on the reverse strand, counting down.
ATGGGCGTCGTGAACAGCCGCCCATCGTGCCCGGTCGGCGGCGGTGAAACGGCGGTCACGACCTCGTCGCTGCCGCCGAACGGCCATAGGAACCAGATCAGCGCAAGGCCGAGAAGCGCGGTGAGAAGGCGTGAGGCGAGCCGCATGATGGTGATCTTAGGCGAGATGCGCGGCAGCTTTAAGGGCGCTTTCAGCCTATTGGCTGGCCCAGATGATGCGGGCGATCCAGTCGATCCGCTCGACCGGAAATACGAGATTGGCGTGGGCCGGATTGAGCGAGGCAAGCTCCACGGTCTTGGCCGTGCGCCGCACCAGCACCTTGGCCATCACCTCCCCGTCGACGGTCCGCAACACCACCCGGTCGCCTTTGCGAGGCGCGGCGTTGGGCGACACGATGAGGACGTCGCCGTCGCGGTAGAGCGGCGCCATGCTGTCGCCGGTGACCTCGAGCGCGTAGGCGTTCTCGTCATCCACGCGCGGAAAGCGGATCTGGTCCCAGCCGCCACCCACCGGGAAGCCGCCGTCGTCGAAAAAGCCGCCGCCGCCCGCTTGCGTCATGCCGATCAGCGGGATCGGCTGCGCCGGGTTGCGCCCCCGGGGCGCCGCCGTGACCAGCGCCGTGAAATCGTCGAAAGAGGCGCCGGTGGCGCTCAGCACCTTGGCGATGCTCTCGGTGGTCGGCCAGCGAGGACGGCCTTCGCCGGTCACCCGCTTGGACTTGTTGAAGGCGGTGGGGTCGAGGCCGGCCTGCTTCGCGAGGCCGGACGCCGAGAGCCCGTAGCGCCGCGCGAGCGCGTCGATGGCCGACCAAACCCGGGCATGGGTGAGCCTGTTCAAGGAATGCGCCTCGAAACGGCGGCAGGGAGCGATGGGCTCCCGCCGAATCGGAATATATGCCTACAGATAGGAATTATGGCTTATTTTGCCGCCGCTCGTCCATCGCATTTGGCGCCAGCCGCTAGCCGGACCGCGCCTGAAGCAATTCCAGGACCCGCTCGAGATCCTTGAGTTTGACCGGTTCCCCGCGGCTATTGAAGATACGGAACTCGTGGTCGCCGCCCTCGATCAGCTCGCGCGCCTGCTTGACCGTGTCCGTGGTCGTCAGGCGCATGACGGTTCTGGTGTTGGGCGGGGTCCCCCGCCGAATCGAATAGCTCATTGTTTCTCCGAAGATCGTTTGCCGGACCATATAGGAGCTTGGCGGTCCGATGCCACCACAGAAGCCATTTTTGGATAGCTGCCGCGCCATCCTTGTTGGCGCCTTGGGGGACGGCTAGTCTCCGCGCAAAGCCCAATAACGGAGTGCCAGGTCCGATATGCCCGCGTCTGAGACGTCCCAGCCCATCTACAAGATCCTCGCCGAGGCCGCCTATGAGGCCGCGAAAAGCGAGGGGCGGATCATGGGCACGGGCGACGACCTGCGCGACGGCTTCATCCATCTGTCCGCCGGTCCCCAGGTCGCCGGCACGCTGGCCAAGCATTACGCCGGGCAGGAGAATCTGCTGCTGCTCACCATCGATCCCGCCCGGCTCGGTCCCGGCCTGAAATGGGAGACCTCTCGCGGCGGCGAGCTCTTCCCGCATCTCTATGATCCGCTTCCGCTCGGCGCGGTCCTGTCGGCCGACAGGCTCGAGCTCGACGACGACAGCCGCCACATCCTCCCCGAAGGGCTGGCGGGTTGAGCGCGCTGTTCGGTCTCGGGCAAAGCCTGTTGCTGGCCTTCGATCCGGAACGTGCCCATGAGCTCGCGGTTAAAACCCTCGAGCTCGGGATTTATCCCCGCAGCACCGGTCCCGACGACAAGCGCCTGGCGCAAGAGCTGTTCGGCCTCGATTTCCCCAACCCGATCGGCATGGCGGCGGGCTTCGATAAGAATGCCCGCGTGCCGCGCCAGCTTCTGGAGATGGGGCTGGGCTTCGCCGAGGTCGGCACGCTGACGCCCCGGCCGCAAGCGGGCAATCCACGCCCACGCGTGTTCCGCTCTCAGGCCGACCGCGCCATCGTCAATCGGCTCGGTTTCAACAATGAGGGGCAGGCGGCGGCGCTTGCGCGGCTGCGCAAGGATCGCCCGCGCGGCATTGTCGGCGTCAATCTCGGCGCCAACCGCGACAGCACCGACCGCATCGCCGACTATGTGGACGGGGTGACGCGCATGGCCCCGGTGGCGAGCTACTTCACCGTCAATATCTCCTCCCCCAATACCCCCGGCTTGCGCGATCTTCAGGCGCCGCGAAAGCTCGACGAACTGCTGGGAAAGGTGCAGGACGCGCGGGCCGCGCTTGGGCAGGAGGCCCCGCCGCTTCTGGTCAAGCTCGCACCCGATCTCGCCGACGCCGATCTGCCCGGGGTGGTAGCCGTCATCAAGGCGAACGGCATCGACGGCATCATCATCTCCAACACCACGCTCGCCCGCGACAACCTCCGTGACCAGGCGCTGATCCGGGAGGCGGGGGGCCTGTCGGGACGTCCGGCCTTCTTGCGCACCACCCGAACGCTGGCGCGCGTCTATCAGCTCACCAAGGGCAAGCTGCCGCTCATCGGCGTCGGCGGCATCGATTCCGGCGAGACGGCGCTCGCCAAGATCGAGGCGGGCGCATCGCTGATCCAGCTCTATACCGGGCTCGTGTTCGAAGGGCCTGGATTGATCGGCCGCATCAAGAGGACGTTGGTCGAGGCGATGGCCCGTGACACTTGCGAGACGCTGCAGCCGCTCATCGGCCGGCGCGCGTCCGACTGGGCCGAGGCGAAACTGCCGGAGATCGTCGTATGACCGTCACCATCTACCACAACCCGCGCTGCTCGAAGTCACGCCAAACGTTGGCGCTCATCGAGGAGAAGGGCATCACACCGAAGATCGTAAAATATCTGGAGACACCGCCGTCAGCCGCCGAGCTGAAGCGCATCCTCAAGATGCTTGGCCTCAAGGCCCGCGACATCATCCGCAAAGGCGAGGAGGCCTACGCCGAGCTGGGCCTGAAAGACGGCGAGCATACGGACGATGAGCTGCTCGCGTTGATGGTCAAGAATCCGATCCTCATAGAGCGGCCCATCGTGGTCTCGGGGGACAAGGCGGCCATCGGCCGGCCCCCCGAAGCGGTGCTGAAGATCGTCTAGGCTTCGCGCTTGGTCGCGCCGGTTTCGGTCATGTCGCGGCTGTCGCGCCCGGCCACCTTCACCAGGCGCATCACCACCCACACCGGGAACACGATGACCGCGCCCAACAAGAAATAACGGAACGCCTTCTCCACCGCGGCGAAGCCCATGTCGTAGATGCGGGCCGCGAGGTCGCGAATGTTCTGAATGATGTCGTAGGGGCTGAAGCCCAAGGCCGCCAGGACGACGCCCACGATCACCGATAGGATCACCAGCCGGAGCAGGACGAGTGCCGGATTGCCGCCAAAAAACCGTTCCATCTGTCCGCTTCCTTTGAGACCCGAGAGCTTCGACTCGAATTTTATCACAATTGGGGCCGGAGCCGGCCAAGATCAAGAAGGGCAGCATTTTGAGTACGGCAAAGCGCGTGAGCGCGAAGCGGAGCCGCGCGGTGGAGACGGCCGAGGCGCGCTCGCCGCAACGCGGCCTGCCGGAGCCGTTCGCCGGCTGGTTCCGGGGGCGTGGCTGGCAGCCGCGCGCCCATCAGTTAGCCCTCCTCGATACGGTCAGTGCCGGCCGCGACACGCTCCTCATCGCCCCGACCGGCGGCGGCAAGACTTTGGCCGGCTTCCTCCCGAGCCTCGTCGATCTCGCCGCGAAAGGGCCGAGCCCGACGCCCGCGCGAAGCATCCACACGCTCTATGTCTCGCCGCTGAAGGCGCTCGCCACCGACATTGCCCGCAATCTCGCCACGCCCGTCGCCGAAATGGGGCTGCCCATCACGCTCGAAACGCGCACCGGCGACACCCCGCCGTCGCGCCGGGCGCGCCAGCGCGTGCTGCCGCCCGACATCCTGCTGACCACGCCCGAGCAGATCGCCCTGATGCTGGCTCATGAGAGCGCGGCCGAGCTGTTCGGCTCGCTCAAATGCGTGATCCTCGATGAGCTCCATGCGCTCGCCACCAGCAAGCGGGGCGATCTCTTAAGCCTCGATCTGGCGCGGCTGCGCGCATTGTCGCCCGATCTCACGGCGATCGGTCTGTCGGCCACGGTGGCGCGGCCGTCGGAGCTCGCCGCCTATCTCGTGCCGCATGAGGGCCAGACCGCCACCCGGCTGGCCGAGATCGTCATGGCCGAGGGCGGCATCAAGGCCGACATTTCGATCCTCAAATCCGACGCCGACTTGCCTTGGGCCGGACACGCCGCGCGCTATGCGCTGCCGGAGATCTATGCGGCGATCAAGGCGCACCGCCTGTCGCTCATGTTCGTGAATACGCGCTCGCAGGCGGAGATGCTGTTTCACGAGCTGTGGCGCTGCAATGACGACAATCTCGCCATCGCGCTCCATCACGGCTCTCTCGACGTCGGTCAGCGCCGGAAAGTCGAGGCGGCCATGGTCGCGGGCAAGCTCCGCGCCGTGGTCTGCACCTCGACGCTCGATCTGGGCATCGACTGGGGCGACGTCGATCTCGTCATCAATGTGGGCGCGCCCAAAGGCGCCAGCCGTCTCAGCCAACGCATCGGCCGCGCCAATCACCGGCTCGATGAGCCGAGCAAGGCGCTTTTGGTGCCGGCCAACCGCTTCGAGGTCATGGAATGCCAGGCGGCGCTCGAAGCGGCGGAAGAGGGGGCGCAAGACACCCCGCCGTCGAAGCCCGGCGCGCTCGACGTGCTCGCCCAGCATATCCTCGGCATGGCCTGCGCCGGCCCGTTCGACCCGCACACGCTCTATCGCGAAGTGACCAGCGCTTCGCCGTATCAGGGGCTCACCCGCGACGGCTTCGACCAGGTCCTGGCCTTCGTCGCCACCGGCGGCTACGCGCTCGCCAGCTACGACCGTTACGCCAAGCTGAAGCGAACCAAGGAGGGCCAGTACCGCCTCGCCCATCCGCGCCTCGCCCAACAATACCGGCTGAATGTCGGCACCATCGTCGAGGCACCGATGGTGCGCGTCCGGCTTGCGCGCGGGAAGGGCGCGCTCAAAGCCCGCAGCGTGCTCGCCGGCGGCCGCATTCTCGGCGAGGTCGAGGAATATTTCATCGAGCAGCTCAGCCCCGGCGACACCTTCGTGTTCGCCGGCGAGGTTCTGCGCTTCGAGGGCTTGCGCGAGATGGACGCGGTCGTCACCCGGGCGCACGCCACCGATCCCAAGGTGCCGGCCTATGAAGGCGGCAAGTTTCCGCTTTCCACCTATTTGGCCGACCGCGTCCGCCACATGCTGGCCGCGCGGGATGCGTGGTCGAGGTTGCCGGACCAGGTTTCCGATTGGCTGCGGCTCCAGGCGGATTTTTCCTATGTGCCCGCCGCCGACGAGATGCTGATCGAGACGTTTCCAAGGGGGCAGCGGCACTATCTGGTTTGCTATCCCTTCGAGGGCAGGCTGGCCCATCAGAGCCTCGGCATGCTGCTCACGCGGCGGCTTGGAGCGTGCCGGCGCCGCACCGCTCGGCTTCGTCGCCAACGAATATGCGCTCGCCATCTGGGGTCTCAACGATATGAGCGAGATGGTGCGTACGGGCCGCATCGATCTGGCGGAGCTCTTTGACGAGGACATGCTCGGCGACGATCTCGATGCCTGGCTGGCGGAGTCGAGCCTGATGAAGCGCTCCTTCAGAGTTTGCGCCATCATTTCCGGCCTGATCGAGCGGCGCCATCCCGGGCGCGAGAAGACCGGGCGGCAGATGACCGTGTCCTCCGACCTCATCTACGATGTGTTGCGTCAGCACGAGCCGGAACACGTCCTGTTGAAGGCCGCCTTCGCCGATGCTGCCTCGGGCTTGATCGATGTCGGCCGGCTCGGCCAATTCTTGAAACGGATCGGCGGACGAATCAGGCATAGTGCCTTAAGTCATGTTTCGCCGCTCGCCGTGCCGGTCATGCTAGAGATCGGGCGCGAGAGCGTCCCCAGCGACGTCGGCGACACCTTGTTGCGTGAGACCGCCGAGGAACTCATCGCTGAAGCATTGGGGGAACATGCTGCGCGCTAGGCTCGATCTCATGCCGGAAACGGCACCCACGCTCCGCTCTCATGTCGAGGTCGCCGGCCATGCGCTCAAGCCGCTGGCCGCCGGCGCGCTCTACTGGGAGGCGGAGGACACGCTTCTCGTCGCCGACCTGCATCTGGAGAAGGGCGCGGCTTTCGCCGCGCTCGGCATGTTGCTGCCGCCTTACGACACCCGATCCACGCTCTCCCGCCTCGGCAAGATCATCGCCGCCGTCGACCCGGGCCGGGTGGTGGCGCTCGGTGACAGTTTTCACCGCAGCGAGTGCGCCGACAATCTGCTGGCCGAAGATCTTGCCCTCCTGACCGCGCTCCAGCATGGCCGCGACTGGTATTGGATCTGCGGCAATCACGATCCGCAGCTGCCGGCGAGCATCGGCGGCACGGTCTGCGCCACGCTGTCGATGTCCGGCGTGACGCTCCGGCACGAACCGTCGGCAGAGCCCCAAGGTCCGGAGATCGTGGGCCACTTGCATCCCATCGCGCGCATTGCCCGGCGCGGCATGGTGATCCGGCGGCGCTGCTTCGCCACCGACGGGAAACGTTTGGTGATGCCTGCTTTCGGCGCCTATGCCGGCGGCCTGAACGTGTTGCACGAGGCCTTCAAGCCGCTGTTCCTGCGGCGGCAGCTCGAAGCCTGGATGATGGGCCGCCACGCCGTCTATCCCGTGCTCGGCAGCCTGCTCCTGCCCGACTGACCCTGGCCCGCCTCTAATCGCGGCGGAAGGCGAACCATCCGGCAAGCCCGGCCAGCACGGCAATGAAGACGCCGAACAGGCCATAGAGGAACGGGCGCCCGAACGCGAGCGTGTAGACCAGTTCCTCGAAGCCGGCCTTGTTCACCTCGAGCGAGCCCTGGCTCTTGCTCGCCACCACGCCATCCCGAAACAAATAGACGTCGACCGTGTAGCGTCCGATCGGCACATTGACCGGCAGGGCAATCGTCGCCCGGAACAGGCTCCGGCCGATGAATTTCACGGCGTCGTCCCGTTCCTGAAACAGCTTCTTCTGCTTCTTCAGCCTGATCATGGCCGAGCGGTAGGCCTGCTCCTGCGGATCGCCTTTCGTGTAGCGCCCGAAGTCCAGCTCGGCGAGGCCGATGCCGAGTTTTTTGAGCGTCTCGTCCGTGGCGATGGCCCTGACCGGGCGTGTCGACAGCACGGCGTAGAATCCCGGCACGGCACTATAGGTCTTGCCCGGACCGTTCACCCAGATCCCGGCGACCCACTCCTTTTTGCGCAGGACGATCGGCTTGTCGGGCCCGCGCACGACCGCGATCACGTCGTAAGTGCCTTCGCCGGGCGTCCGCGAGTCGCTGAAGTCGATGCTGCCGAAGATCAGAATCTCGATGCCGGTGAAGTTCGACTGGATGGCGATCTCGCGCGTGGAGATGTCGGACTGCACCTGCTCTTGGCTCGGCGGCTGCTCCTCCGCCGGCGCTGCTTTCTTCTTGCGCATTTTGCGCGAGTGCCGAAGTCGCCGACAGCGCGACCGTCAGCGACAGGGCCAGGAGGAGCGCGGGTAATGCGGAGGGTGGTCTTCATCAGGCCCCCGACAGCGGTACGATGCTGAACAGCTCGGACGGCTTGAGCACTAGGTCGAACAGAATGCGGATGGCCACCCCGAGCACCATCAGAGCGAGCAACGCGCGCAATTGCTCGCCGCGCAGCTTCTGCCCCGCGCGCACGCCGAACTGGCCGCCGATGACCCCGCCGATCACCAGAACGAAGGCCAGCACGATGTCGAGCGTGAAATTGAGCGTCGCGTGCAGCAAGGTGACAATGGCGGTGATGAAGATGATCTGGAAGATCGACGTGCCGATGACGATGTTGGTCGGCATGCGCAGCAGATAGATCAGCGCCGGCACCATGATGAAACCGCCGCCGACACCGAGGAACGAGGCGAGCAGCCCGACCATTCCGCCGATGACCAGCGGCGGAATGGCGCTGATATAGAGACGCGAGCGCGGAAAGCGCATCTTGAACGGCAGTCCGTGAATCCAGTTATGCTGTCCCGGCCGGCGCGACGACACGGTCTTGCCCGCGCGCGCGCGCTGCATCGCATTGACGCTCTCCCACAGCATCAGGGCGCCGATGACCCCGAGGAAGGCCACATAGGTGAGCGAGATCATGAGGCCGGCCTGGCCGAGTTGACGCAGGATCTTGAGGAGGAAGACGCCGATCACGGCGCCCACCAGGCCGCCGATGATCAGGACTAGGCCCATGCGCAGGTCGACATTGCCGCGGCGCCACTGGGCGAGAGTGCCCGAGACCGACGTGCCGACGATCTGGTTGGCGCCGGTGGCCACGGCGATGGCCGGGGGAATGCCGGAGAGCATGAGCAGCGGTGTGAGCAGGAAACCGCCGCCGACGCCGAACATGCCCGAGAGAAAGCCGACCGCCGCGCCGAGTCCCAGCATGACCAAAAGGTTCACTGAGACTTCGGCAATAGGCAGATAAATTTGGAACATCGGCCAGGGCGTTGGAAAGGGTGCGCCCTGGCAAACTGTTCGCCGCGCGCCAGCCTGTCAATGCGTTAGGCCCGCGACTTACCGAAATGTCATCACTTTTTGGAATATGGGCGGCATCGATGCCGCAAAGGACCTGTTTGGTCCGTCCGCCGGCGCTTTTGCGCTAGCTCGACAGGCGCTCGAGCTGCGTGACGAGCGGGATCGAGATATCGCCGGTCTCGTCGAGACCGTTGCGGCGCTGGAACAGCTTGACCGCGGTGCGCGTGCGGCCGCCGATCAGCCCGTCCGGCGGGCCGACATCGTAGCCGAGCGCGTTGAGGAGGGTCTGGGCCCGGGTCACGAGCGAGGCGTTGTGCGTGGGGGCTGGTGCCGCGGCGGCCCAGGCCGGCTGGTCCGCTACGTCATTGGCTTCCGCCGGCGCGGTCTTCGCCTTCCAGGCCTTCACACCGGCTTCCGCCTCCGCCAGCGTGGCCGGTGCAAGCTGAACCCGGATAATCTCGCGCCGCTTGGCGGCTTCCGCATCGCCGCTCGCCGCGGCCAGCGAGAACCATTTATAGGCCTCACTGAGGTTTTTGCTCATGCCGAGGCCGTGCTCGGCCAGAATGCCGAGATTGAACTGGCTGTCGGCCAGGCCGTAGCTGGCCGCCTCGCCGTACCATTTGGCGGCGAGCGTGTAGTCCGGATCGCCGCCCTCGCGCCCGCTGAGGCTGACGGCGAGGTTGTGCATGGCCTTGACGTTGCCCTTGGCCGCCGCCGCCGCGTACCACAACCGCGACTGGCCGAGATCCTTGTCGACGCCGACGCCGCGCTCATACATGGCGGCGAGGCGGTATTGGGCCGGCGCCAGCCCGGCGTTTGCCGCGCGCTCGAGCCATTTTGCGGCCTCTTTCGGGTCGGCCTGCGTGCCCACGCCGTCGGCATAGCGGACGGCGATGGCGTATTGCGCGGCGGCGTCGCCCTTGGACGCGGCCTCGCGCAACGCCAGCGGCCCGAGGGCCTCGGGCGCCAGGGGAAGTTGCGCCGGCGCGGCAGCTTGCGCGGCATTGGGCCCGAACGCCGGGTCCTCGATGGAGAAGGTCACGCCCGGAGGCATGGCGGACTGGCCGGTGGGCTTCAGCGAAGCAAGCAGCGGCTCGGGGGTCATCTCGCTGGCCGGCATCGGCGCCGAGACTTGCCCTGACGAGACCCGGCCCGACGATTTGGCCATCTCGGTGAAGCCGGCTGCGCCCGTGGCACCGCTGGCGCTGTCCGCCGGATTTTTGCCCGCAGGTAACGGCGCCCACGATCCCGACTTCTCGGGTGCGGCCGCCGGGGCTTCGCCGTCGGTGCCCGGGGCTGTCATATCCTCGGTACCCGTGCCTCGCTATCAATGCCCGGCGCCGGCGTGATCTGCTCGATTTCCGGCGCGGTTGCCTCGGGCTTCGAGCCGAGGCGGGTGTAGAGCAGCACCGCGCTCAACACGAGAAGGACTGCGGCTGCGACGATCAGCAGGGACCGCTTGCGGCGCCCCGGTTGGTCGGCGCTCGGCCCGCTGCCGGGAAGAGGACTGGACGACCGGCGGCCGCCGCGTCCTTCGGCACGGAGCGCTGCGGCTTGCGCCGCACGGCGCGCCGCAGCCACGAGATCGTCGGGCGCGTCGATGTCGGTGCCGAGCCCGGCCGTCATCGGCGACTCTATATCAGGCGCCTGGGCGTCACCCGCCCGGCGCGGCGGCGCCGCATCCAGATCGACGGCCTCGTCGTCGGTGGCAAGACGCTTTGCGCGCCCGAATGGCGGCGGCGTTTCGGTCTCCTTGAAATCGGGTATGGAAGCGCCGAGCCGGTCGCGCAGCGAGCGCTCCCTGACCGGGGCCTCCGCGGCGCGGTCGGTCTTGGCCGGCGCTCGTGGGGCCGCTTTCGCCCCGGCCGGTTCGCTGGCTTGCGCCTCGGAGGGCGGCTGTTGCGGCATGGCCGGCTTCGCCTGCGGCTGCGCTTGTTTCGCGTCCGCCTGGCGGGCCCGCTCGAGGAAAGGTGGGCGTGAATTGGGCTGCAGGGCGGGCGAGCCCCGCTCGACCTGCTGCACCAGCTGCTTCAGGGATTCATGTACCGCTTCGAGCGTGCTCACCAACCGGTCGCCGCTCTCGCGGCCTTTGTCGCTCATGGCCGTGATGTCGCGATGCATGGCGTCGAGGCGTTCGGTGTTCTTCTTGGTGTCGGCGGCGACGAGGCGCGCGGCGCCTTCGGCGGCTTTGTTGGCAACCTCTTCGAGCTGCGCCGGGTCCGTCTGGGGCGCCGGCATGGCCGCCTTCTCATCCAGGCGAGCGATCAGCTTGGTCAGGTGCGCCTCGATGCCGGAAACCTTGCCGAGCTGTTCCTCGGCCCGGTTAACCTGCTGGCTCATATCGGAAAGTTGCTGCTCGACATGCTCCAAGGCGGCGCGCGTCGGGGCCGTTTCCAGGGCTTGGCTGAGCTGGCCGCCGATTTCGTCCAATCTGGTGTTCAAGGCCTCGATGGCCCCTGTGGGCATCGCCGTGCCGATGGACTCTTCGAGCCGCTGGGCCATTTCCACCAGCCGCTTGTCGAGATCGGCGGTCCCGCCGGCGCGAGTCTCGTCCCGCACGGGGTAGCGGGGCTCAGGCGCGCTATAGCCGAAATCTGGGTAGCCGGTGCTGGGCGCCGTGCCGGGCGCGGGCTCACCGGGAATATTGCCGCCCATGGCGGCTTGCGCGAACGGGCTCGGCTCGGGCGGATAGCCGAACGGCTCGGGCGCGCGATACGCCGTATCGCTGCCGCGGTCGTCGTCGAAGTCGCTCTCCAGGTCGCCATGCAGAGCGCCTGACAGGGCCTTGCCGAGCCGCTCGAAATCGTCGAGCGGCGTTGAGGTGTCCTGCTCCAGGCGGCGGGCGAGATCGCTGACTTGGGCGTGCAAGCGGTCGAATGTGTCGCTGTTCTCCGGCGCGCCGGTGTCTCGCGCGGCTTCGGTAGTTTGCGACAACTGGTCCAGCCGCGCATGAAGCTCGTCGAGGGCCTCGCCGTAGCGGCGCTCGCTATCCTCGACCCGCTCCACCAAGCGGCGCAGCAGGGTTTCGACGGTGCGCTGGTCCATGGGCTGATCTGTCGAGTAGGCGGTGCTACCCCCGCCGGCGTTGCTGGTTTGCCAACTTGCTTCTGAGCCCATACCGTTCCCCATGGCGTTGACGCCGCTGAACTGCGCCCCATTGCTTGTGGGACCGGTCCGAGGAGACGCGTGACGAAGCGGCCTTAGTGACGGTGTCAAGCCTGAGTAAATTTTGTGTTAAGGAATGACCTGGAGCGGGACACGCAGGCTCAAATTTGCCGCGTCCGCACAAGCTTCAACCGGCTGACGGGAGGGCGCGCGCCATAGCTGACCTGGTGCAGGCGAGCCATGCTCTGGCCGTGCCGACACGCGGCAAGGGTTTTGTCGAGATCACCACAGCGCTTGCCGGCTGGCTCGACGCTCTGGGGGCCGGCGACGGCCTTCTCACCGTGTTCGTCTCCCATACCTCCGCCTCGCTCACCATCCAGGAGAATGCCGACCCGAATGTGCGGCGCGACCTTCTCGATGCGCTCGAGATCCTGGCGCCGGAGGACCGCGCCTACGCCCATCACGAGGAGGGTCCCGACGACATGCCGAGCCATATCAAGGCGATGGTGACCTCGGTCAGTCTGTCGATCCCGGTTCAGGGCGGGGCGATGACGCTCGGCACCTGGCAGGGCGTCTACCTGATCGAGCACCGTAACGTTCCGCACAAGCGCAACGTCGCCTTGAACTTCATCGGCCATGTAGTGCGCGGCTAGGTACGCCGGCGCTTGGCTCAGTTTCCCGAAAAGATCCGCGTCGCGGCGATCAGCTCATGCACGATACCGGGCTCCGTCATGGCGTGACCCGAATCCGGCACCACGCGCAAATCCGCCTTGGGCCAGGCGTGAGCGAGATCGAAGGCGTTCTTGACCGGAGTCACCACGTCGTAGCGGCCATGCACGATCACGCCGGGGATGTCCTTGAGGCGCGCTGCGTCGCGGATGAGCTGGCCGTCGACCTCGAAGAAGCCGCCATTGATGAAATAGTGGCACTCGATCCGGGCGAAGGCCAACGCGTAGTGATCCTCCGAAAACTGCCGCACCCGGTCGAAGTCGGGCAGCAGCGATAGCGTGCGGCCTTCCCAGGCGCTCCAGGCGCGCGCCGCCTCGGTCTGGGTCTCGGGATCCGCGCTGGTCAGGCGCCGGTAATAGGCGGCGATCATGTCGGCGCGCTCGGCTTCCGGGATCACCTTGACGTAATCCGCGAAGGCGTCGGGAAACAGCCAGCTGCAGCCCTCCTGGTAGAACCATTCGAGCTCGGCGCGGCGCAGCATGAAGATGCCGCGCAGGATGAGTTCGGCCACACGCATCGGATGGGCTTGCGCGTAGGCCAGCGCCAGCGTCGAGCCCCACGAGCCGCCGAACACCTGCCAGCGGTCGATGCCGAGATGGGCCCGCAGGCGCTCGATGTCGTCCACCAGATCCCACGTCGTATTCTCGTCCAGGGAAGCATGCGGGATCGACCGGCCGCAGCCGCGCTGATCGAACAGCACGATGCGGTAGAGGCGCGGGTCGTGATAGCGGCGCATGATGGGCGAGATGCCGCCGCCCGGTCCGCCATGCAGCATGACCACCGGCTTGCCCGAGGGCGAGCCGCATTCCTCGAAATAAAGCTCGTGCAGGTCGGAAACCTGGAGACGCCCGGTGCGGTAGGGAACGATCTCGGGATAGAGCGACAGGCGGGAGGAGCCTGGTGTCCGTTGCGGGTCCATGGCTAGAGCTCACTCAGCTCCTCGGTCGCGCGCGCGGAAGCCGTCAGCGCCCGGGCTTGTGCTTGATCGAACATCGTCTCGCCTTCGGGTTTGCGCATCTCCTCGTAATAGGCCGTCTCGACGGAGTCCGAGCCCGGCCCGTAGAAGCTGGTTCCGACACCGGCACACACCGCCAAGACGGCGGCGATGAGGCTGGCGAGCCCGATGCCCACGGCGGTTTCGGCCGCGCCGAACAGTCCGCCCACCGTGAGGACGAGAAACAGGACCCCGAATCCGGTCGCCAGAGCAGCAAGCGCCCCCCATGCCGTGCAGCGCGGCCACCAGAGCGCCAGCATGAGGACCGGGAAGAAGGTTGCCCCGGCAAAGGCGAACGCCGGTCACGGCGATCCGCAAGATGTCGACATTGGCGATCATGAGAAACACGAAGACGAACAGCGCGCAGGCGGCAATCGCCGCCCATGCCGCCATGAGCCGCGGCAGCGCGATCGGCTGCTTGTCCAGCACGCCGTAGACGTCGTCGGCGAGGCTCGCCGACAGGGTGAACAGGTGAGAGCCGGCCGCGGCCAGCGCCACGGCCATGCCGGCGGCGGCCATGAGCGCGGTGAGCACGAAGGGAAGCTCCGCCAGCATCGGCAGTGCCAGCGCCACGCGATCGCGCATGACGAGAAGCTCGCTGGCCACAAGCGTGCCGTCGCCGTTGAGATCGCTCGCCTGCACCAATTGCCGTCCGCTCAACTCCGCAAGCCAGGCCGGCAGACCGGCCGTGGGGGCGAGCGCCATGTCGCGGAACATCAGCAGCTTGGCGAAGACCGCGAGCGATGGCGCCGAGATCACGAACAGCGCCACGAGCGCCAGCGCCCAGGCGGTGGACCGCCGCTGATCGGCAATCGAGCGGGTGACGCCGCTGCGCACGAGCAGGCTCGGCAGGGCTGCTGTGCCGAGCGCGAAGCTGAAGAACAACACGAGGAAGCCGGACTCGTTGATGGCGCCGAAGGCTTGCAGGAAGGGCTTGGTGACTGCCGTCGGGGCGGGCCCCGTCAGCGCCGGCGTAAAATTGCCCGGCGTCACCGGTGACATCCCGGCGGCGGTCTCGGCGCTTTGCAGTGAGCCGAACATCTCGCCATAGGTGAATTGCGGTGCGGGCAGGTGGGTGAGCAGCACCGAGACGACGATGAGCGGCACGGCCAGGCCGACCGCGCCGGCGATGAACTCAGCACTTCCCGACCAGGTTAGGGCGCGCATGCCGCCAAGGATGCCGACGGCGGCGATGAAGATGGCGACCAGCAGGACCGCGAGCCAGAAGGACAGCGGCAGGAAGATCGAGGCGACCATGGCGGCGACGCTCATCTCGGCGGCGAGCAGCAGCGCCGTGGGCGCCACTTGCAACACGCTGGCGGTCATGCGCACCGGACGCGAGCGGAACCGCTGACCGAGAAAGGCGGGGAGCGTATAGGCGCCCGCTTTTCGCAAATATGGCACGAACAGAACTCCGGCGAGCAGCAGGCCGCAGGTCCAGCCGAGTCCGATGGCGAGCGCATCGAAGCCGAGGAAGAACACGGCGCCGCTATAGGCGAAGAAGCCGACGCCCCCCACCGTAATGGCGGCCAGCACCAGCGCGTTATAGACCTGGGGGACGCGCCGCCCGGAGGCGAAGAAATCTTCCGCATCGAGCGTGCGCGATCCGCCCGCGGTGAGGAGATAGAGCGAGAGCGGCAGCAGGATCATGCAGCGCGCGATGGCGCCCTCGCTCCAGCCGAGCTGCTCGAACATGGCGAGCAAAATCGCCAGCGACACGAAGGCGGCGGTGATGATGCCGTAATAGGCGCCGAGATGCGGGTTCGGGGTGTGCTGACGCGACGGGGCGGTCATCGCCTAAACGATCTCTTCGGTCACGCTGCGCGTGTGATCGATGCGCTCCTGCACGCGGACATACCAGAAAGTCACCACGACGGTGAAGATCAGGAGCCCTTGCGCCAGGAGAAAGAGGCCGAGTGGAAAGTGAAGGAACCAGAGCCGGTTGAGCGGCAGCGCGTAGATAATGGTGACGACCACGGCGCACAGCACCGCCGCAAGCGTCGTGATCGCGACGGCGAGCGTGCGCAACTGATGGCGGTCGCGCGCCGCATGCTCCACCGCCTGCTCCGTTTCGGGCCCCTGCGCCGTCACGCTCACATCTCCCCAAGCTTGCCAAGCAGGTAGCAGCTAGGCGCGCGCTTGCAAACCAGGCTTGAGATGCAATTTGCGCCGAAACATGGCAGAGAGGTGACAGGGCTCTCGCAAGCGGAGGGAGATGCGGAAGATGCTCCAGGAATTCAAGGAATTCGCCCTACGTGGCAATGTGGTGGACATGGCGGTCGGTATCGTCATCGGTGCCGCGTTCTCGACCATCGTCAAGTCGCTGGTGGACGACGTCATCATGCCGCCGATCGGCGTCCTGACCGGCGGGGTCGACTTTTCCAACATCTATATCCCGCTAAGCGGCGCTCACTATGACTCATTGGCCCAGGCCCGGGAGGCCGGCGCGCCGACCATGAATGTCGGCCTGTTCATCAACAGCGTGATCAGCTTCACCATCGTCGCCTTCGTCCTGTTCATGGTGATCAAGGCCATGAACCGGTTGCGCCGCAAGCAGGAGGAAGCGCCGGCGACCGAGCCGCCGCCGTCGCAGGAGGTGGTGCTTCTTCAGGAAATCCGCGACGCTCTGGTGAAGCGCGGCTAGCGCAACGCGCTCAGCGAAGCTGGAGGCGGGTAGCGCAACGCGCTAAATGTGGCGCCTGCACTCAAGTAGGCCGAAGGCCGATAGGCCAATAAAAAAGGCCGGTAGCGCAAAAATCCTACCAGCTGACGCGCATGCCGGCTTTGCCGCCGAGGCCGGTGACGTCGTCGCCGAAGGTGACGTCGGCCTTGGCGAACACCGAGGTAGTCTGCGAGACATTGAAGAAGTTCACGCCGGCTGAGACCTCGCCCCAGACATCGTCGAGATTGTCCTGGTAGCGGAAGGTGCTGCCGGTCGAGACCAGGGTCGCACTGTTATCGTCGGTGAAATTGCCCCACAAGCTTCCCGTTACGAAGGGCTCCATCATGGTGCCCTCCCAGGCTTCCGTGGTGGTGCCGGCGCGCAAGCCAAGCCGGCCTCTGACATTGGCGTCGTCGTCGAAGGAGACTTGGTTGCCGCCGAGATTGAAGCCGTCGATATCGGCCCAGGTGACTTCCAGCGTGGCCAGCGGCTCGAGGAAGGCCCCGCCATTGAACGAGCCGAAGCGGTAACCGGTATCGGTGCGCAGGCCGACCGTGGTCACGTCGGTCTTGCTGGGGAAGCCGATGGTGCCGTTGGCGTCCATCTCCAGCAGATGCACGTTGAGCAGTGTGTCGACGAACAGCCCGCCCTTGAGATAGGTGGCATAGGCACCGATCTGGCCGCCGTCGAAATCGAACTGTCGCAGGATGGAGTCGTAGTCGAGATCGCCATGGACGAAGCCGCCGAGCATGCCGAAGACGAGAATGTCGCCTTGGCTCAGGAAATCCCTTTTGCCCAGATCGAGCCCCATCTGGAAGTCCATGGTGTCGAGCTCGCGGTCGAGATTGTAGTTGTAGGTCCGCCCGTACGCAGATGTCTTGGCGCTGTCGTTGCGGTCGAGCCATGAGCCTGAGCCGCGCACCCAGGTGGCCGGCGTGAAGTTGGGCGCTTGCGCCCCATTGCCATAGACGCCCGGTGCGGCAGCGGGCGCGCCGCCGCCATTCAACAGCACGCGAAGATCGGCGGTGCGGTCGAACCACGTCGATGAGCCTTGATGCCATATGTCCTGCGCTGCCGTCACCAGCTGCGGCAGCAGATGCGCGCCGGCGCCCGGATAAGACTTGAGATCCCAGAAGCCGGAGCCGGTCGGCGTGAAGAACAGATCGTAGTCGAAGAAGCCGGTATCAACCGGCTGCGCCAGCGAGAACTCGTTGCCGGTGGGCACCGCGCCGGTGACGAACACCACTTTGATGCCGGACGGGTTAAACACGCCGGGACCGGTATTGGTGTTGTTGACGGCGACCGTCGTCGTGCCGGACACATTGCCTTCCACGATGAAATTGTCGGCCTTGGATCCCGGCCCGCCGAGGAAGGCGTCAACCGCCAAGGTCGAGCTGCCCGAGGCCACGAAACTGAGGTCCTTGCCGCCCGGCGTATTGGAGAGGGTGAACACATCGCCCGTGCCGCCGTCGACGGTCGAGATGGTGCCCATATTCTTGAACGTCTCCAGTCCCTGGAAGCCGCTCGCCTCCTTGGCGCTTGCCTTGGTCGCCGCCTGCACCGTGCCGCCCGCCTGGTTGATGAAGACGTCGTTGCCGGCGTTGAAATAGGAGGTGAGCTTCGTCTCGAACACGCCGCCCGCCTGGTTGACGAACAGGTCAGCCTGATAGCTCAGGTCCACATAGCCGGTGATATGGCCGCTATTGTAGATCTTGGCGCTGGCGCCATAGACGCTGATGGCCAATTGCGAATTGGGGCCGGCCGAGATGTCGCCCGTATTGACGATCTTGGTGCCGGTGTAACCGATGGCGTAGATGGCGGCATAGCCGCCATAGACACTGCCTGAGTTCGTGATGAGGATGCGGCTGTTGGGCCCGGCCGCCACCGCGTATACGCCGAATCCGTAGGCTCCGCGCCCCTCGACGGTGCCGCTGTTGTCGATCACGACATCGCTGTTGCTGTACCGCGTTTTTGCATTGATGGCCGTGCTGGGCCCGTAATAGCTCGTGCTGGCGGCCGTCACCCTGCCGCTGTTGACGATGGTGATCGAACTGTTCGGTCCGTAGGTGTCTGCCTCGATACCGAGATAGGTGGCATCGATCGTGCCCTTATTGTCGATGGCAATCCGGGCATTGTTGCCGAAGGTCAACGCATAGATGCCGACAAAGGGATCGATATCGCCGCTATTGGTGATGGAGATAGAGCTGCCGTCGCCCCCGGTCCCGGCGTAGATGCCATAGATTCCAGCGGTGATCTTGGCGCTGTTGGTGATGGTGATCGGGCTGTTGGTGCCATAGCTCGGATCCATGGGAAAACCGGTGCTGGTCGCGATCCCGGCAAAGCCCGCGGTAATGTCTGCGGTATTGTTGATGGTGAGGGGGCTGTTGTCGCCGGAGCCGAACCCGTAGGCGGTCCTGGCCGCGATGCCGATATAGGCCGCGGTGATCTTGCCGCTATTGTTGATGGTGATGTCGCCGCCATAGCCGGTCCCGGCAAGGATGCCCTGGTCGCCGGCCTTGATCGATCCGCTGTTGGTGATGGCGATGTCGCCACTCGTGCAGCTGGCTGAGTGTTCGCAGCCGGCATGGATGCCATGGTAGCCGGCCACGATCGGGCCGCCATTATTGATGGTGATGTCGCCATAGAAGCTGTTGGCGTAGATGCCGTCGACTCCTGTCGTGAGGCGGGCTGTGTTGTTGATGGTGATGTCGCTGCCCGAGCCGGTGGCGAATGCGGAAATAGCGTCTCTGGCGACTGACGTGACCGATGCGCTGTTCACAATGGCGATGCCGCTGTTGTCGTCGACCGTATAGGTGTCAATGCCATAAGCCGCGGCGGCCAATGGGCCGCTATTGTTGAGATCGATAAAACTGCCGTTCCCGGTCGTGGAAAGATAGATTGCAGTCCCGGCATTGTTGATGCGCGTCTCCGTGTTGACGCAGATAATGGGATCGGGATTGGCGTGCGTAATCGGCAAGGGTCCGGTGCCCACGTCGCCGGCGCAGGTGACGATCGCCGCCGCGGCTGGCGCCGGAGCAACCAAAATGCCAATGAGCAACGTCGAGGCGAGCGCCGTGCCGAGCAGCAGCGATTTGCGTGTGGCGCAGGTGAGACGTTGCGAGTGGGTTGTGTGCTGCCGACGGCTGTGGCCGAGCCCACGCCCAGCGCGCCGGACCGTGCGCGCAGACGCCGGCGATCCCGGATGATACCGGTGCCCCACTCACTGCCCCCTGGAACTGTGCCGATGCGTTCGAGCGCGCCGGTCGATTGAGCTAAATCCTAACCCTAGGCGCGGTGCTTTCAGGCGACTAGTGCAGATATGTCACAGTCACGGTTATTGTTGTGACGAAAGCATCGCACAACCAGTAAGCGCAAAGGTTAGGCGCTCAGGCAGGATGCTACTTACCAGTTATAGCGCATGCCGCCCTTGAAGCCGACGCCCTGGGTCTGCTCGGCGAAAGTGTAGTCGACCTTGGCGAACACAGCGGTCTGGGCGCCCGGGTTGAAGAAGTTGACCCCACCCGAGACCACGCCCCAGACCTGCTCGGGGTCGTCGGTGAACTCGAAGGTTTCCCCGCTCGATTGCAGCGTGGTGGAATGCGAACCTGACAAATTGCCCCACAGGCTGCCGACGACGAAGGGCTCCATCGTGGTGCCCTCCCAGACTTCGCTGCTGGTGCCGAGCCGCATGCCCACGCGGCCGCGAACGTCCTCGTCGTCGTTGAAGTCGATCGCGTTGCCGTCGACCGCGAAATCGTCCGTCTTGTTCCACGAGACGGCAATAGTAGCCAGTGGCTCGAAGAAGGGGCCATGGCGCATGCCGCCGAAGCGATAGCCGGTATCGGTACGGAACCCGTAGGTCGTGCTGTCCAGCTTGTCGGGGAAGCCGCGCACGTCGGCGGGATCGAGCTTGAAGAACTGGGCCTTGAACAGCGTGTCAACGAACAGCCCGCCCCTCAGATAGGTGGCATACGCGCCGACCTCGCCGCCGCCCAGATGGAAATTGCGACTCAACGCCTTGTAATCGAGGGTCGCTTCGACCGCGCCGCCGAGAATGCCGAATACCAGAATATCGCCGTCGGCAAACAGGTCACGCTTGCCGAAATCCATTCCCGACTCGAACGTCCAGATGTCGAGATCGCGATCGAGATTGTAGCGGTAGGTCTTGCCGTTGGCCTGTGTGGTGGCGTTGTCCTGCAGATCCATAAAGGCGCCGGCGCCGCGCACCCAGACGCCTGGAGTGAAATCGTAGAGTTGCTGGCAGCGCACGACGTCCTGCTTGTGGGCCGGGTCGATGCAGGTGGCCCCCTCGGCCAGCAGCGCGCGCAGATCTGTGCTCTGGTCGAACCACGTCTCCGTCGTGTTGTGGAACGTGTCGTGGGCGAAGGTCACGACATGCGGCAGAATATGGGAGCCGCCGCCCGGATGATTCTTGAGCTCGAACACGCCGCTGCCCGTCGGCCGGAAGATCAGGTCGTAGTCGAAGAAGCCCGCGTCGACCGGCTTCTCCAGGTAGAAATTGTTCTTGTTCACGTCGCCTTCGACGTAGACGACAGGGATACCCTTGCGGTCCAATTGCGCCGAGCCAGGGTTGGTGTTGAACACGTCGACCCGCGTCTTGCCCGTAGTATCGCCCTCGACGATGAGAACGTCGGACTTCGACCTGTTGGGCCCGCTGAAAAAGGTATCGACGATCAAGCTGGAATTGCCGGAGCCGTCGAACTTCAGGTCGGTGCCGCCGACGGTGTTCGAGATCTTGAACACATCGCCTGCCTGATTGTCTTGCATGGTGATGACACCGCGGTTTTGGAACCGCTCAAGACCCTTCGAAGCTGGTCATCTCGCTGGCGTTTCCTCGTCGTCGCCGTCCGCAGCGTAGCATTCAGGTCGTTGGTGAAGGTATCGCTGCCGCCGCCGAAGAAGCTCGTGTCGGATGCGTTGAACTCGCCACCGGCCCTGTTCTTGAACGTGTCGCTACTGTCGGTGAGGTCGATGAAGCCGGTGATCAGCCCCGAATTGTCGATCGCGGTGCTGGCGCCCTCGGTATCGATGGCGAGACCGCTGCCCGCCGAAATCGAGCCGCTATTGGTGATCGTCGTCGAGGTGCCGCTATAGGTGTAGATGCCGACGGTCGAGCCGTAGACCTCGCCTGAGTTCTGAATCTCGATCGGCGATGATGGTTCATAGGTCTGGGCGTAGATGCCGTAACCCCGGCCGCCAACCGCATGTACGCTACCGCTGTTCACGATGGTCAGCGAGCTGTTCTCGCTGAACGTCGCGGCGTAGATGCCGTCGGACATGAAGCCCCGCGTGTAGATGTCGCCGCTATTGGTGATCGTAAGATCGCCATTAACGCCACGGGTCACCGCGTTAATGCCCTCGGCGAACCGTCCCGTAGTGTTGATCCTGCCGCTGTTGTTGACGCTGATCCCGGCGTTCCGGCCCACGGTCGTGGCGAAGATGCCTTCCGCCTCTTCGCCACGCGCGAAGATATCGCCGCTATTCACGACCGAAAGATCGCTGTTGCGCCCGGCGGTAGCGGCGTTGATGCCGTCGGCATTGTAGGCCCGCGTCGTGAGCTGGCCGCTGTTGACGATGGCGACGGAACTGGATGTGCCAAAGGTCGCTGCCTCGATGCCCATCGCGCCCAGGCCCGTGGTGGCAATGTCGCCGCTATTGGTGATCTTGATCGGGCTTTTCGGAGCCAAGATGCTGGTATTGGCGGCAATGCCGATCGCGCCCGCGCCGGCGGTGGCGATGTCGCCGCTATTGACGATGGTGATGGGGCTGAAGGGGAAGCCCGTAGCCGCGTTGATGCCGATCGCGCCAAGACCGAGGGTGGCGATGTCGCCGCTATTGTTGAGAGTGATCGGACCGCCAAGAGCGCCGGTGAGGAGGTCTATGCCGATCGCGCCAGCGCCGATCGTGGCGAAGTCGCCTGTGTTGGTGAAATTGATCGAGGCCCCGACGCCGCCTGTAATAATCGAGGCGCATGTTCCGATGAAAATGCAGTTGTCGTTGTTGGTGACGTTGACGGGGAAGACCGAGACGATATTCACCGCCTGTTGCGCCGAAGCGGGCGAGGCTCGCGAGAAGGGTCGAGACCAGCGCGGTGCCGGCCAAGAGGGCGCCGCGCTCGGCGCCGGTGAGAAAAATCCGAAGGGGCCTTGATGGCGCGTGCCTGGACTTTTCGTCCCTCGCGGCGCGCAAATTACGCCCGTGGCGATGCAAGCGCCCCATTTCGGTCCCCCAATAAATATCCCCGCCCAATTGTTGGTCGTTTCTGGCGGGCACGCCACCCCCGGCGCCGGATCGTCCACAACCTGTGGATGATTTTGCTGCAGGCTCCGTGTGTTAGGCGCGCAAGAACACTTTTTTCGTGCAGGCGCGGCGAGAGAGATTCTGCGTGCATTTCTGGACGGTAATAAAAAATAGTTCTTCAAAATGGTGCAAGTAGGAACAAAGTTCTACTTATTCTGTCACATAGCCTTTTTAGGAGAATTATTTTTCAGTACTGTCACCCATATTGTAGGGACTCCCAGGGCAGGCCTGAGAGCGACCGGTACAGGCGCGCGACATGATCATCGACGTCATCGACGCAGGTTTCGCGGCGAACGCTTCGGGCGTATGCGCGACCGGGCGGCGCTATGCGGCGCTTCCTGCGGCTTTGGCCGCACGGCGCCGGCGCGATCTTGCGCCTGACAAGCCGTCACGTTTCAAGTACACGAGCGCCTCGATCGAACCGCAACGCGTTGCGAGGGTTGCCTAAACATGTTCGTCAACGTCCGCATGCCCGACGGCACCACTCACCGCCTCGAAGCCCTGGAGGGCTGGCGCGTGATGGAGGTGATCCGCGACTGGGGACTCCCCATCAAGGCGGAGTGCGGCGGTGCTTGTGCCTGCGCCACCTGTCATGTCTGGGTCGGCGAAGCTTGGGTCGCCAAGCTCCTGCCGCCGACAGACGAAGAGTCGGAGATGCTTGACGGCGCCTTTCAGGTCGACGAGCGCTCGCGGCTGTGCTGCCAGATCATCATGACGCCGGAGCTCGACGGTCTCGAGGTCGAGCTGGCGCCGGAGAGTCTGACCGATGCCCCGGAAGAGCCGGTGGCGGTCGGAGGGGCCCGCTGATGCGCACATTTCCTATTTTCGTGAGCTTCGAGGGCAAGCCGCCTTTGGTTGTTGGCGGCGGCGAGCTTGCCGCCATCAAGACGCGGCTATCTGCTGAAGCGGGCGCCCCTAGTCGAGGTCGCAGCGCCCGACCTCGTGCCCGAACTCGCCAAGCTCGCCGAGGCGGGCCAGGTCGCGCTTGTCGCGCCGCAGCCCGGGATCGATCAGATCCGTGGCCGTCCGCTGGTCATCGCCGCCACCGAGGATGACGCCGAGGACACCCGCGTCTCGGCCATCGCCCGGGCGCTCGGCGTGCCGGTGAACGTGCCCGACCGGATCGAGCTTTGCACCTTTGTTTTGCCGGCGATCGTCGATCGCGGCGAGGTCACCATCGCCATCGGCACGTCGACGACGGCTCCCGTGCTGGCCCAGCGTCTCAGGGCTTGGCTCGAGCGCGAGCTGCATCCGCGCCTCGATGCGCTGGCGAAGCTCGCCGGCGAGTTCCGCGGCCGTGTTGCCGAGCGCGTGCCGTCCGGGCCGCCGCGCCGCAGATTCTGGGAGGCGGTGTTCGAAGGTGCCGCCGCCGAGGCCATGCTGGAAGGCGACGAGCCGAAAGCGCGGTCTTTGATCGACGCCGCCCTCGACAAGGCAGGCGAGGCGGGTGCGTCGCAGGGGCGCGTGCTTCTCGTCGGCGCCGGTCCCGGCGATCCCGAGCTGCTCACCGTGAAAGCGGTCCGCGCGCTCAAATCCGCCGATGTAATTTTCTACGACCGCCTGGTCGGCGACGGCGTGCTCGATCATGCCCGCCGCGAGGCCGAGCTGGTGCCCGTCGGCAAAGCCAAGGGCGCCCATAGCGTGCCGCAGAGTGAGATCAACGCACTGCTCATTGCTCGCGCCAAGGCCGGCCAGACCGTGGTGCGACTCAAAGGCGGCGATCCCTTTATCTTCGGCCGGGGCGGCGAGGAGCTTGACGCGCTGCGGGCCGAGGGCATCGCCATCGAGATCGTGCCAGGCGTGACCGCCGGCATCGCCGCCGCCGCGAGCCTGCAAATCCCGCTCACCCACCGCGACGTGTCGCACAGCGTCACCTTCGTCTCCGGTCATGAGGCGAGCGGCTCCGAGCCCGGCTTCGAATATCTGGATCTTGCCGCGCTCGCCGCCGGCAAAAACACGCTCATCGTCTATATGGGCGTCACCACCGCCGCTTCTGTCGCGAAGAGGCTTCTGGACGCCGGGTTCCGGCCCGGGCTGCCGGTGATCGCGGTGGAGAATGCGAGCCGCGACGACGAGCGCCGCATCGGCACCACCATCTCGGTCCTTGCCGCCCATCCGGAAAGTCTGGGTTTGAAGAGCCCGGCGGTTCTCATCTTCGGCGAGGTGGCGGGGCTGCCGGCGTCCGGCATCGTCGAGGACATCCTCGCATCCGAGGAGGTCAAGCGTGTCTATGCCTAACGTCATCACCGCCAACCGCCTCACCGATGGCGTCGTCGTCTATCTCGCCGCTGAAGGCCAATGGACCGAGCAGATCGCCAATGCCCGCGTCGCCGACGGCGAGGAGGAGACCAAGGCGCTCGAAACAATCGCCGAGAACGCCGTGCGCGAGCGCGAGGTTATCGCCGTCTATCCCATGCCGGTCGCGCTGGTTGATGGCGCGGTCGATCCGCTTTCCGTGCGCGAGCGCATCCGCGCCGCCCACCGCACAACACTGACGAAGGACTGGTACGATGTACCGCTATGATGAGTTCGACCACGCATTCGTTCGCGATCGCGTGGCGGAGTTCAAGGATCAGGTCGAGCGCCGTCTATCGGGCGCGCTGAACGAGGAGGAGTTTCGGCCTTTGCGCTTGCGCAACGGGCTCTACCTCCAACTCCACGCCTATATGCTGCGCATCGCCATACCTTATGGCGTGCTGAGTTCCCGCCAGTTGCGTCAGCTCGCGCATATCGGCCGCAAATGGGATCGCGGCTATGGGCACTTCACCACGCGCCAGAATCTGCAGTTCAATTGGGTGAAGCTGGTCGATATCCCCGATGTGCTGGCCGCGCTGGCCGACGTCGAGATGCATTGCATCCAGACGAGCGGCAACTGCGTGCGCAACGTCACCGCCGATCCGTTCGCCGCCGCGGCCAACGACGAACTCGAGGACCCGCGGCCCTGGTGCGAAATCTTGCGCCAATGGTCGACGCTGCATCCGGAGTTCAGCTGGCTGCCGCGCAAGTTCAAGATTGCCATCTCCGGCGCCGCCGAGGATCGCGCCGCCACCGCGTTCCACGATATCGGCTTGCGCATCGTCAAGGGGCCAAACGGCGAGAACGGCTTCCGCGTGCTGGTTGGCGGCGGCATGGGCCGCATCCCCTATGTCGGTCAGGAGATCAGGTCCTTCCTGCCGAAGGAGCATCTGCTCTCCTACATCGAGTCGATCTTGCGCGTGTACAATCTGTTCGGCCGCCGCGACAACATTCACAAGGCGCGCATCAAGATCCTCGTCAATCAGCTCGGCATCGATAAATTCCGCGAGGAAGTCGAGGCCGATTGGGAGGCGACGCACAAGACCGCCGTCGATCTGCCCGAGGACGAGAAGCGGCGCATCATGTCCTATTTCGCGCCGCCCGATCTGCCGCCGCAGCCGGCCCGTGACGAAGCGCTCGCCGCGCGGCGGGCTGCCGATCCGGCTTTCGCCAATTGGTTCAAGCACAACGTGCTGGCCCATCGCGTGCCGGGTTATGCCTCGGTCGTCATCTCGCTGAAGGAGCCGGGCCGCACGCCGGGCGATGCCTCCTCCGACTCCATGGACTTGGTCGCCGATCTCACCGAGCGGTTCGGCCATGACGAGGTGCGCGTCAACTACACCCAGAACTTGGTGCTGCCCCATGTAGCTCTTGCCGATGTCACGGCACTGTACGACGCGCTGGTGCCTGCGGGCCTCGCCACCGGCAATAACGAGCTGCTCGGCGACATGATCTGCTGCCCGGGCCTCGACTATTGCAATCTCGCCAACGCGCGCTCGATCCCCATCGCCAAGGAGATCGCCAAGCGCTTCGAGGATCCCGCGCGCCAGGAAGAGATCGGCAAGCTGCGCCTGAACATGTCCGGCTGCATCAACGCTTGCGGTCATCACCATTCCGGCAATATCGGCATCCTCGGCGTCGACAAGAAAGGCACCGAGCTCTACCAGATCACGCTCGGCGGCAACCCGAAGGATAGCGCCTCGGTCGGCACCATCATCGGGCCGGGCTTCCGCGCGGAAGCCGTGCCCCAAGCCATCGACACCATCGTCGACACCTATATCGACAACCGCGATGAGGGAGAGAGCTTCCTCGAAACGTGGCGGCGCGTGGGCGCGGCGCCATTCAAGGAGGCTCTCTATGGTTCTCGTTGATCTGACCACCGGCACGCTCGTCGCCGATCCCGACGAGGCCGCCACGGTGCTGGAGCCGACGGCCGACGAAGCCGCGCTCATCGCCGCGTCGGGCGGCAACGCCGGACCGATCGCCATTGCCTTCCCGAGCTTCACCGACGGGCGCGGCTTCAGCCTGGCGCGCCTGTTACGCGAGCGGCACGGCTTCAAGGGCGAGATCAGGGCGGTCGGCTATCTCATTCCCGATCACGGCCAGTTCCTGTTGCGCTCCGGCTTCGACACGGCCGAGATCACCGATCCCGAAGCGGTGTCGGTGTGGAAGGCCTCGCTCGAGCGCATCACCCGCAACTATCAGCCGGCCGTCCGCAACACGCTGCCGCAGCGCTGGGATGCCGCGCGCAAAGCCGCCCTCGCGCTGGACGACGTCCTTGGCAAGACCGACGATCTCGTTGCCCGGATCAAGGCGGTCGCGTCGCGCATCGAAGGCCGTATCGCCTTTTCCACCAGTCTCGGCCTGGAGGATCAGGTCATTCTCCATGCCATCGCCAAGTCCGGTATCGTCAAGTCCGGCGCCGACATCGATGTCTTTACCCTCGATACCGGCCGCCTGTTTCCCGAGGTGCTGGAGACTGTCGAGCTGTCCGAGCTGCGCTTCCGCATCCGCATCCGTCTCGTCGCGCCCGAAGCACAAGAGGTCGAGGCGCTTGTCGCCCGCGACGGCGTGTTCGGATTTCGCAATGCCGTAGAAAACCGTAAGGCCTGCTGCGAGGTGCGAAAGGTACGCCCTCTGAATCGCGCACTCGAAGGCGCCCAAGGCTGGCTCACCGGCTTGCGCCGCGAACATTCCGACGCCCGGTCCGACGTGCCGCTTGCCGCCTGGGATGCCGAGCGTGGCCTCATCAAGGTGAACCCGGTCGCCGACTGGTCGACGGAGACGCTGATGGACTACATCGCCGCCAACAATATCCCCGTCAATCCGCTGCACGCGCAGGGCTTCGTCTCCATCGGTTGCGCGCCCTGCACCCGCGCCATCCAGCCGGGCGAGAACCCGCGCGCCGGCCGCTGGTGGTGGGAGAACGAGGATAGCAAGGAGTGCGGCTTGCACGTCGCCGAGAACGGAAAAGAAAAAGAGATAGCCGCATGACCGCGCTCACTTCCCATCTGAAGCTCCTCGAAGCCGAGAGCATCCACATCTTCCGCGAGGCGGCGGCGCAGTTCCGCACCCCCGTGCTGCTCTACTCCATCGGCAAGGATTCGACCGTCCTGCTGCATCTGGCGCGGAAAGCCTTCTGGCCGGCTAAGCCGCCATTTCCGCTGCTTCACGTGGACACCACCTGGAAGTTCCACGACATGATCGCCTTCCGCGACCGGACGGCGAAGGAGCTCGGCCTCGATCTCATCGTGCACACCAACCATGATGGGCTCGCGCGCGGCATGAACCCGTTCGACCATCCGCCGTCGGTCTATACCGACATCATGAAGACCCAGGCGTTGCGCCAGGCGCTGGACGCCGGCGGCTTCGACGCGGCCTTCGGCGGCGCTCGCCGCGACGAGGAAGCCTCTCGCGCCAAGGAGCGCGTGTTCTCCTTCCGCGCCGCCGGTCATCGTTGGGATCCGCGCCTTCAGCGTCCCGAGATGTGGCAGCTCCTGAACGGCCGCCTTGGCCGCGGCGAGACCGTGCGCGCCTTCCCGCTGTCCAATTGGACCGAAGCCGACGTGTGGCGCTACATCATGCTGGAGAAGCTCGAAGTGGTGCCGCTCTACTTTGCGGACCTGCGGCCGGTGGTCGAGCGCGACGGCCAGCTTTTGCTGGTCGATGACGAGCGTATGCGGCTTCTCCCGGGCGAGGTGCCGCAGATGCGCAGAGTGCGTTTCCGCACGCTGGGCTGCTATCCGCTGACCGCGGCAATCGAGTCGGACGCTGCCGATCTTGATGCCGTGGTGCAGGAGACGCTGTCGGCGCGCGTATCGGAGCGGTCGGGGCGGCTGATCGACCACGATCAAGCCGGCGCCATGGAGATGAAGAAGCGTGAGGGTTACTTCTAATGAACTTGGCTGCGCTCGACGAACCAATCTCCGCGGGCACCTTCCTGGCGCCGGACCAGAAGTCCGAGGCCATGCTCAAGCTGCTGACCTGCGGCTCGGTCGATGACGGCAAGTCCACGCTGATCGGCCGGCTGTTATGGGATGCCGCCGGCGTCACCGACGACCAGCGCGCCGCGATTCTGCACGCCTCGCACGCCCGCGCGGTCAACGGCGAGCGGATCGATTTCAGCCTGCTGCTCGACGGCCTCGTGGCCGAGCGCGAGCAGGGCATCACCATCGACATCGCCTGGCGCTATTTCGAGACCGAGCGCCGACGCTTCGTCATCATCGATTCTCCGGGCCATGAGCAGTACACCCGCAACATGGCGACCGGCGCATCACACGCCGATATCGCCATTCTTCTCGTCGATGCCCGCCATGGCGTGAAACGCCAGACCCGCCGTCATGCCGCCATCTGCAATCTGGTCGGCATCAAGAAGGTCATTCTCGCCGTCAACAAGATGGACCAGATCGACTGGTCGGAGGAGCGCTACCGCGCCATCGAGGCCGATTTCCAGGCCATTGCCGGGAATTTCGCTTTCGCCGAGATCACCACGATCCCGGTGGCGGCGCTCACCGGCGCCAACGTGGTCGCCCGCTCGGCGGAGATGGCCTGGTACGCCGGGCCGACCCTGCTCGAATATCTGGAGCGCGTCGATCCCAAGGTGGAGCCGGTGGATGCGCCGTTCCGCATGCCGGTGCAGCTCGTGCTGCGCGCCTCGGGCGATTTCCGCGGCTATGCCGGCACCGTGACCTCGGGCACCATCCGCGTCGGCGACCGCGTGGTCGATGCGCGCAGCGGCCTCGGCGCCACCTTGCGGCGAATCGCCACCATGGACGGCGACCAGCCGGCCGCGCGCAAGGGCGACGCGGTGACGCTGGTGCTCGACACCGATCTCGATATCTCGCGCGGCGCGGTTCTGTCGGAGATCAAGCGGCGCCCGGTCAATGCCGACGTCATCGAGGCGCGCCTCGTCTGGCTCTCGGAGCAGTCCTTCGACCCAGAGGCAGGCTATCTGCTCCGCACCGCCACCGATCTCACGCCGGTCACCTCCATGAGCGTGTCGGCGCTGGTCGATTTCGAGACGCTCGGCTCGACTCCGGCGCATGACTGCAACGTCAACGACATCGCCGATTGCCGCATCCTGCTCGGCCGCGCCACCGCGCTCGATCTGTTCGGCGACCTGCCGCTCACCGGTAATTTCGTTCTGGTCAACGCCATCGACGGCGCTACCGTGGCAGGTGGCGTGATCACCTGGGTGCAGACCGGCGCGGCCGCTGTCGGCGACAATGTTCTTGTCCTCGACCGTGTCCGTCTGGCAGGGCTGTGCTCCGATCTCGGCGATTCACCGGCCGATCTTGCCGAATTCGAGCGGCGTGCCCAGGAAGTGGCAATTCTGCTACGCTCGGCAGGGGTTCCGGTTCTGATCGAAACTGACCAATAATAACGGTAGAAGCCCACAGGGTGCGATCTCGCCGGTAGCTTAGGGGGAGGCTCTCATCAATGGTTGACCTCGGCTGGGCATCTGCCCTGCTGCCGCTGGCTGGCGCTGGCTTTGGTGTCGGGTTCCTCGTGGGCCTGACCGGGGTCGGCGGCGGCGCTCTGATGACGCCGTTGCTGATCTCGACCTTCGGCGTCGCGCCCGCGGTCGCCGTCGGCACCGACCTGCTCTACGCCTCGGTGACCAAGACGGTGGGCGGTTGGCGCCACCACATGGCGGAGAATGTCGATTGGCCGATCGTGCTGCGCTTGGCGATGGGCAGCATCCCGGCCGCGCTCGTCGTGCTCGCGGTGATGGCCTACATCCCGTTCGACACCGCCGTCATGGCCGGATGGATCCGCTATGGGCTCGCTTTCGCCCTGCCGGTCAGCGCCGTGGCCATCGTGCTCTATCCCATTCTGATGAAGGGGCACGTCGGCAGCAGCGTGGACGGCGTGGTGCCGCCGCGCACCGTCCCCACCGTGCTGTTCGGCGTGGCCCTAGGGCTGCTCGTCACCCTGACCTCGGTGGGCGCCGGCGCCATCGGCGTGGTGGTGCTCGCGTTTCTGTTTCCCCATCTGCCGGCCAAGCGCATCGTCGGCTCTGACATCGCGCACGCGGTGCCGCTCACCCTCGTCGCCGGTGCCGGCCATCTCGGCCTCGGCCATGTCGATCCGGGTATCCTCGTGGCGCTGCTCTGCGGCTCGATCCCCGGTATTCTCATCGGCACGCGGCTGGCCGGGGTCGCGCCGGAATGGCTCCTACGGCCGCTGCTGGCGCTGACCTTGTGCTACGCGGCTTACGCGCTGCTCAATAAATAATGCCACTAAGCCACGTGCTTCTCGAGATGGCCGAGCGCCTCGTCGATATTGCGCTTGGCGGCGGCAAGCGCCTCGTGCTGATTGAGCGACAGGGTGAGCAGGGGCGACTGGGCGAGAATGGGCAGGTCGGCACGCGTGGGATGCACGGCCGCGCACCAGTTCGACCACTCGTGCCGCAACTGGATCTCATATCCACGATAGTTTGAGCGATCGTCAGACCGCTCGTTCGATAGGTCGTTATTCATGGGCATGCTCCTTAAAGCGTGCCCCCCGAAAGCTATGAGCTAAACGCCGATTGTGGCCCGGAGGTTTCACGCGCTTTGTGGCGAGAAAGCGCACCAAACAGGCAGAATCCGCCGTTAAGGTTGAGGCGGCACAAGGCAAGGCTCTAGGAAAAACGGGTGCCGCCGTTCGGCATCTTCATCGCACCAAAAAGTTCGGGCAGGTTGCCACGCTAGAAGCAATACGCGCGCTTCATGGTACCCTTTTGGACCTGTTGATGAGCCAGCCTTGACTGGAAGGTAGGAGCCAAATGTTGAAACCGAAATGTGTACTGGTGGCCCCTTTCTGGCGTTGATGAGCGTGACCACCGCTTCGGCTGCACCACGGGAAATCGAAGCCCTCTGTTTTGAGAAGGCGCGGCAGGCAACCTGGCCGTTACGGCGAGGGGCGGGGGAGGCGTTCATGGCGAACTGCATAGCCGACCTCACGCCAGAGCCAACCAAGAAGCGCAAGTATCGCAAGTAGGCGTTACGGTGGGTTGGCCTGCACAGGCCGATGAAGCCGCCCGGTATCTGCTGGTGTTCCCCTTTACGAGATTTGCCCCAGATAGCTCGGGATCATCGCATGGGCCGTGGCCCGCGCCTCATCGTCCATCCGAGCTTTTAGCTCAGCATCTTCGCGCAGCGTCCGGATTACAGCTTCAGCTTGATCTTCCATTGGAGCCTCCCTCTTTGGCTCCTCCGCACGCCGAGAATATCATCCTAAGGCTTCGTTAACCAAGGGAGGTGGAGGGTAAGCAACACAGCAGCAGCTTTGGAGAACGGTCCAATGGTAAGCGCACCAGAGACGAGAGACGACGAGGAGCCCTACTATTCGGGCTGGCTAGACCTGCCTTTATCGACGCGAGAGCCCATGACCGCCAAGGATGCCAACGAGGCTCGTAAAGCTCTACGAGCGCTCGACACCCGCACCACCGTACAGCGGATGCTGGGTGAACCACCTCTTTGGCGCAGCGCCCTGGGGCAAAAGGGCCTTGTCGATTGACGCTTGCTCACGTTACGAAGGCCGAGGTCTTGTTGGCAAGGTTAGCCGAAGAGCAGTTGCGCCACGACTATGCAGACTGCGACCGCGGCTGCGGCGTCGAACGTATTCATTGTCCCTGAGCCCCCGAATGTATCTCTCTCAGGTTAGCCACGGCGCGCCTTAACAAGACCTTGCTTGGGAAGTGCCACCTTGCCGCACCCTGTGCATTTGTTCAGGGGTCTAGGCCGGAGCCCTGCGGGCCCGCGGGGGAGTTGCCCCGAAGTCTCGCAAGGGACCTTTACCTCGGTAGCGGTCGGCGTTGCCTTCTGATTCAAACGGTTCTGCATGCCATTGGCGCGCTACTGATCGATTGGAAGAGTGGTATGCTTGCCTGCGGGCGGTTGATCGTTACCGCTAGGGCTGTCTAGTAATTTGCTCCCCTAGGGATGGCCATGGTTCAATCAAATGCTACGCAGGCCAACGAGCCCGTGGTCGATCGCGCTTTAATCGAGCGCGAGCGCAATCGTTTCGCCAGCCGGGCCTTATCGCTCCTCGTTCTTCTGAACGGTGCAGGCGCATTCATCCTACTCGCGGTCGTGGTGCAGGCGTCTGAAGCGACCGTGGACGGAAAGATTGCTGCAGCTATGTTGTTCTTCAGCGTTGGGTCAATCTTAGCTTTGCTAAGCGCGTTTTTGGCCTACATCAATCGGACCATCAAGCTGGAGCAACCGGGGCGGAGAGAAAAACTCAGGGCAGCATTGCGTGGGTTGGCTATCGCTTCGGTCATCGGCAGCGGAGCAGCCTTCCTGACAGCGATGAACATGGTGGCCATGGCCCAGGTGGAGAAACCAAACTCGAATTCCAAGGATCCGAGGGAGGACAACGGCTTCCTTAAGCCTGGTCGCGTCTAGCCAGGCCAGCACCTTGCTGGCTTGTTCATGCGCCAAGTTCGGTGCAACCGTTTAACCCTAGCGAGGGCAAATGACTTATCGGCTGGTGAAGACTAAAACAGTCGAGGGTATTCCCATGGGATATCAGTCTGAGCGCTATCGGCCTAAGCAGCACTACATGCGCGGGCCTGGACCTAGATGGCTGGAGAGATATATCGCACCGTCGGGTGCGGGCCGGCTGCCCAGCAGCGGTACAACATCGGCCTGCTCCAGCGTTTTGCTGACAGTGGCGCTCCGACGCTAGAGGATCTGTCGGAGAAGGAAGGCAGCACGCCTGACTCAGAGAAGGAAGGCAGTACGCCTGACGCCATCTGGAGTGACGTGTGCAGTGCTCAAGGTGTGGAGCCGTGCGGCGTCCCCGAGTTCCTGATGCCAATCCGCGCCTGAGGTCTGTCCCGGACACCTTTTCACCAATGCCAGCCGCTAAGACTGAGCTGTGCCGAGGTCGGCGAAACCGGTGCTATGTGCTTACTGGCACGAGTGCCGGGTGTGGCAATGACGGCTAACGCATTGTTTTAATGGTGCCGCCGCTCAGGATTGAACTGAGGACCTCGTCATTACCA
The DNA here is from genome assembly GCA_963793075.1 of uncultured Alphaproteobacteria bacterium. Classification (GTDB taxonomy): domain Bacteria; phylum Pseudomonadota; class Alphaproteobacteria; order Rhizobiales; family Methyloligellaceae; genus Methyloceanibacter. The sequence continues at coordinate 425,322 of CAWBYO010000004.1, read as the reverse complement.
ATGACGCGCTCTACCACTGAGCTACGGCGGCGAATGAGACCGGTGGGTCGGCGCCAGGCAGCCACGACCCTGCGATTCCGGGACGGCCTCGCGTGCGGCGCGCAAACTGCCATAGGGTGGCTGCGCGTGCAAGGCGCGTGCATCGCCAAAGGCAAGCCGCGTGCAACGCCCGAGGCGAGGCGCGTGGAGTGCCGTGTGACCCCGCGAAGCCGCGAGCAGCAACGGGACTTCGCGCCGACGCCACACGTGATATATGACGGCTCTTATGACGGGACCGAAGGACGACAGGAGCGACCGCGGCGCCCCGGAAGGGGCGGACGCCTCGGCAGATGCCCGCCGCGCCCGGCTGGAACAGGAGCTCCGCGCTAACCTGTTGAAACGCAAGGCGCAAAATCGCGCCAGAAAAGCCCCGCAATCGACCCCCAAAGAGGGGGGACAGACCGAAGGCTAGGGGAGTAGACTGGCCGCCCGCCGCCCCGCCGAGGGGGCTATGAGGCGGCCGAACGGGGAAATTCGCCGGCGCGAGGGGTCTTGATCGCGCGAGGGAGCCAACATCATCATGGATCGTATCCGCATTGTCGGCGGCCAGCGCTTAGTTGGCACCATACCCATCAGTGGTGCCAAAAACGCGGCGCTGCCCTTGATGATCGCCAGCTTGCTCACCCGTGAGACGCTGACGCTGCATGGCGTGCCACGCCTCGCCGACGTCACGCTGCTCGGCCGCATTCTGGGCAATCATGGCGTCGACATCACCATCGCCGGCAAAAAGGTCGGTCAAAGCACCACAGACGGCCAGACCTTCCGCCTCACCGCGGCCGAGATCGTCGACACCACGGCGCCTTACGAGATGGTCGCGCGCATGCGGGCGAGCTTCTGGGTGCTGGCGCCGATCCTGGCCCGCTGCGGCGAGGCGACGGTGTCTCTGCCCGGCGGCTGCGCCATCGGCACGCGGCCCGTCGATCTGCATCTCACGGCGCTGCAGGCGCTCGGCGCCGATATCGAGCTCGACGGCGGCTATGTCATCGCCAAGGCCCCGAAAGGTCTTGTCGGCGGCCGCATTCATCTCGCCAAAGTGTCGGTGGGCGCGACCCATAACGCGCTGATGGCCGCCGTGCTCGCCCGTGGCGATACGGTGATCGAGAACGCCGCCCGCGAGCCCGAAGTGGCCGATCTCGCCACCTGCCTCGTGGAAATGGGCGCGAAAATCGAGGGCATCGGCACCTCAACCTTGAATATCCAGGGCGTGACGTCTTTGCATGCGGCCGAGCACGCCGTGCTCCCCGACCGCATCGAAACGGGAACCTATGCCATGGCCGCCGCGATCACCGGCGGCGATGTGTTCCTCGAAGGCGCCCGGGGCGATCTGCTGCACGAGGCGCTTCAGCTGTTGCGGGGCAGTGGGGTCGAGGTCGAGGAGAGCGCCACCGGAATCCGCGTGGCGCGCAACGGTCACGGCTTGGACGCGGTCAACGTCGAGACCAAGCCCTTCCCGGGCTTCCCCACCGATCTTCAGGCCCAGTTGATGGCGTTGATGTGTACGGCGCGCGGCGTGTCCGAGGTGCGCGAGACCATCTTCGAGAACCGCTTCATGCATGTGCAGGAATTGGCCCGGCTTGGCGCCCGCATCGATCTCAAGGGCGATACCGCGCTGGTCCACGGCGTGAACGGTCTGCGCGGCGCGCAAGTCATGGCCACCGATCTGCGCGCCTCCGTGTCGCTGATCATCGCCGGGCTTGCCGCCCAAGGCGAGACGCTGATCGGCCGCGTCTATCATCTCGACCGCGGCTTCGACCGCCTCGAGGAGAAATTGCGATCCTGCGGCGCCCAGATTGAGCGGCTTTCCGGCTAGCCGCGCCTGCGCTATTCATTCCTTGTGAAATCCCGGAGCATGGGACCCCCCTTGCGAGAGAGGCCGCCTTTTGACCATGACCCCACTTAAGCTGCTCGCCCTCGATGAAGAAGACCTGGCGGTCGTGTCGTCCCATCTTCAGGACGCCGTGGTGCGCGTCGGCGACATGGCTTATGTGCCCTCGCAGAAGCGCTTCGCCGCGGTCGTCAATCGTTTCGACTGGGAAAGTGCCGTGGGCGAGAAGGCCGACGACTACCGGCGGCGCCGCACGGCGCTGCGCTTTGACCGCGTGCTCGGCGCCAAGCACAAGGATCTCAGGCCCAACGCGCCCGATCGCGTGCTGTCGCTGCTCGCCATCAACTTCGAGGCATCCGACGCGCCGAGCGGCCGTGTCACGCTCACTTTCTCCGGCGACGTCACCGTGCAGCTCGAGGTTGAGTGCCTGGAGGTGGAGCTGCGGGATCTCGGACCGGCCTGGCCCACCCGCCACAAGCCGGAGCATCCGGGTGAAGGCACCGAAGACGCCGCCAGCGCGGAAGACGCCGGCGCGTCCGGCGCATAGGAACGCATCCACATGGCTCAGAGGCTCGATACGCGCGATCGCGATTTCGAGGCGCGCTTCACCGCGCTGCTCGGCGAGAAGCGTGAGAGCGCCGCCGACGTCAACGACGCGGTCGCCAAGATCATCGCCCGGGTGCGCGAAGAGGGCGATGCCGCGCTGATCGATCTCACGCGGCAATTCGATCTTCTCGACCTGAACGAGACCGGCATCGCCGTCGGGGCGAAAGAGATCGCCGCGGCCCGGGCGCAAGTCGACACCGAGACGCTTGCCGCCCTCGAACTGGCGCATGCACGCATTCTCGATCATCACCGCCGCCAGCGGCCGGAAGACGACCGCTACACCGACGACGCCGGGATCGATATCGGTCAGCGCTGGACGCCCGTCGCCTCCGCCGGGCTCTATGTGCCGGGCGGCACGGCGAGCTATCCGAGCTCGGTCTTGATGAACGCCATCCCCGCCAAGGTCGCCGGCGTCAAGCGCCTGGTCATGGTGGTGCCGACGCCCAGAGGTGAGCTGAACCCGCTGGTGCTGGTGGCCGCCACGCTTGCCGGCGTCGACGAGATCTATCGCGTCGGCGGGGCGCAAGCCGTCGCCGCACTCGCTTTCGGCACGGAAACCATCAAACCGGTGGTCAAGATCGTCGGTCCCGGCAACGCCTATGTCGCCGCGGCCAAGCGTCAGGTGTTCGGCCAGGTCGGCATCGACATGGTGGCCGGTCCGTCCGAGGTCGTGGTGATTGCTGACAGTGACAACGATCCGGCCTGGATCGCCGCCGATCTGCTGGCCCAGGCCGAGCATGACGCCGCCGCTCAGTCGATCCTCATCACTGACGATGCGGATTTCGCCGATGCCGTGATTGCCGCGGTCGAGAGCCAGCTTGTCACGCTGCCGCGCGCTGAGACCGCGCGCGCCAGCTGGGACGAGTTCGGTGCTGTCATTCTGGTCTCGAGCCTTGATGAGGCCCCGGCGCTTGCCGACCGTCTGGCGCCGGAGCATTTGGAGATCGCCACCGGCAACGCCGATGCGCTCGCCGAGAAGATCAGCGATGCCGGCGCCATCTTTGTCGGCCGCTACACGCCTGAAGTGATCGGCGACTACGTGGCCGGCACCAACCACGTGCTGCCGACCGCGCGCAGCGCCCGCTTCGCCTCAGGGCTCGGCGTGCTCGACTTCATGAAGCGCACCTCCATACTCAAGCTCGATGCGGATAGCTTGAAGGCGCTCGCCCCTGCCGCCATGGCGCTTGCCCGGGCCGAAGGTCTCGAGGCCCACCGACGCTCCGTCTCTGTTCGATTGAATTTACCGGAATAGACATGACCGACGACGCGCAAGAAACCGAAAATGAAGAGCGGTCCTGGGCCGAGGACGCGCGTCTCGTCGAGGTCACCGTCGATGAGGCCTCGCTCGGACGCGACAATTCCGAGGTCGAGCACGAGCGCGAGGTCGCCATCTTCGATCTTCTGGAGAAGAATAAGTTCTCGCTCGAGGGCCATGCCGGCCCAGGCCCGTACGTGTTGCGCCTGTCGCTTGCCGACAATCGCCTCGTGTTCTCGGTGAGCGACACCGAGCAATCGCCGCTGCAGCATGTCATGCTGTCGCTGTCGCCGTTCCGGCGCATCGTCAAGGACTACTTCCTCATCTGCGACAGCTATTACGCCGCCATCAAGACCCAGCCCGCCTCCAAGATCGAGGCCATCGACATGGGCCGCCGCGGCCTGCACGACGAGGGCAGCCATCTCCTCATGGAGCGGCTGCGCGGCAAGATCGCCGTCGATATCGCCACCGCACGACGCCTGTTCACGCTGCTCTGCGCGCTTCACTGGAAGGGCTGATGCGTGGGCGATCGGGGCGACCTGCCAGGCGCTGTGCTCTTCGCCTGCAGCCGCAACGCCGTCCGTTCGCCGATGGCCGCCGCCATTCTCAAATATCTCGCCGGTAACCGCGTCTATGTTGAATTCGGCAGGCGTGCGCCCGGGCGAGCCGGACGCCTTCGCCATCGCCGTGATGGAGGAGATCGGTATCGACATGTCCCGCCATGTGCCGGTGTCGATCGCCGATCTGCACGACAGCTCGTTCGATCTGATCGTTACCTTGGCGCCGGAAGCGCACCACGCTGCGCTCGAACTCGCTCATGGCTACGCGATCGACGTGGAGTATTGGCCGACGCCGGACCCGACCCTGGCCACCGGCAGCCGCGAGCAGATCCTTGATGCCTACCGTGCCGTGCGCGATCGCCTATTCGCCAAGATCAAGCAGCGCTTCGCAATCACCGGCGCCGCCAGCGTTTAGCGCGCCCGCGCCCGCCCCCCCTACGAGACGACTTTCTTCAGCTCGTCAAAGGTCATGACCGGGGCGATCTCATGCACGTTGAGATCCGTCCACGGCTCGTAGAGCTTCATGATCGCCGCGGCGTCGTCCGCCTCGAAGATGGCCCAGGTCTCTTGCATTGTCACAGAGATCCAGGCGCCGAGCAGCTTGGCCCCTTTCGGTTCGACGATGCCCTGCTTCTTGAAGCGCGCGAGGCTCTCGTCGCGATTGTCCGGGTTGATGGTCACGTAGCAAACGAACAGCATTGGCTTTCCTCCGGGGTGCTTTTGCAAAAGCCGCGCTGTCTCAAGCCCGACCAATCGGAGGGAGTTTACGGCACGTCTGTTAAAGAAATTCGGCTATCGGATCTCCCTGGCGAGTGGATCGCGCAAAAGCGGTTTCAACCCAACTTGGAGGCAGGAATCGGCATGACTTTCGACAAATTGACGGCAGTATCCGTCCTGGCGCTGACCCTCTCGGCGGGGGCCCTCACGCTTCCCCCGGTGGCCGCGGCCTGTACGCGCGCGCTCTACACCGGTTCCGACGGCATGGTGATTACCGGCCGGTCGATGGACTGGATGCAGGACATTCAAACCGATCTGTGGGCGTTTCCCGCCGGCATGGCGCGCAATGGCTCGGCCGGACCGGATTCGCCTGAATGGGTTGCCAAATACGGCAGCGTCATCGCCTCGGGCTACAACATCGCCACCACCGACGGCATGAACGAGAAGGGTCTCGTCGCCAACCTGCTCTATCTCGCCGAGTCCGATTACGGCAAGCTCGACGACAAGCCGCCGCTGTCGATCGGCCTGTGGGCGCAGTATGTGCTCGACAATTACGCCACCGTGTCCGAGGCGGTGGACGGTCTCAAGGCACAGCCTTTCCGCATCATCGCACCGAAGCTGCCGGACGGCTCGGCGGCGGACCTGCATCTGGCCGTCTCTGACCCCAGCGGCGACTCGGCGATCTTCGAATATATCGCCGGCGAGCTCGTGATTCATCACGGCAAGGAATTCGTGGTGATGACCAACTCGCCGACTTACGACAAGCAGCTGGCGCTCGACTCCTATTGGAAGCGGATCGGCGGCCTGAAATTCCTGCCCGGCACTAACTCGGCGCCCGACCGCTTTGCCCGCGCCTCCTTCCTGATCGGCTCGGTTCCCGGCAACTCCGATCCCAACTTCATCTCCGCGGTGCCCGAAGGCACATTCGCCAACCAAGCGGTGGCCGAGGTCACCTCGGTGATACGCTCCGTCAGCGTGCCGCTCGGCATCACGACGCCCGACGAGCCCAACATTGCCTCGACGCTGTGGCGCACGATCTCCGACCAGAAGAACAAGGTCTATTTCTTCGATTCGGCGACGAGTCCGAACACGTTCTGGGTGCCGCTGGCGGACCTGGATCTCTCTAAGGGCGCGCCGGCCAAGAAGCTGGCAATCGCCGGCGGCAAATATTATGCGGGCAACGCCGCCGAGCATTTCGAGAAGGCCGAGCCCTTCCAGTTCATGCAGGCAGATCCGGCAACGAACTGACACAGGTCGCAGCGAGGGCCCGCACCGCGCGGGTCCTCGAGCCTGACAAGACTCCGCCGCCTTTTGTCCCTAGGTTAGGCCACCTTGGCGCCATTTTTGGCGACAGCCGGGGTTTCAGCCGACTCGAAGGGGAAAATGTTGCGACGTATACTCATTGGCCTAGCGGTTCTTGTTGTCCTCGGTGCGTGTCTCGTCTTTGTTGCACCGCTCTTCATCTCCACCGACGATCTGTGGAACAAGGCGCTGGCCCAAGTGGAATCCACCACGGGCTATCGCGTGCGGGTCGACGGACCCGTAAAGATCGCTCTCTTTCCCTCTCTCGATCTCGTCGCCTCCGATGTGGGCATCGCCCAGCCGGCGGCGGGCGGCGCCGCCGAGTTCGCGACGGCGCGAAACGTGAGGTTCGGCTTGGTGCTGAGCGGCCTGCTGACCGGCAAAGTGCAGTTCACCGAGATGACGCTCGTCGACCCGGTCATCACATTGCCGTTGCCGAAGGACGCAAAGCCGGAGCTTGCCGCCGAGGGTGAGGCCAAGCCGGCGAGCACGATGCAGCAGCTGACCCTGGACAAGCTCCATATCCGCAACGGCACCATCGTGATGCCTGAATCCAATGGCGCCCCCGGCAAGCAGGTCACCGGATTAGACCTCGATGCCACGCTCCCCCATGCCAGCGGCCCGCTCACCTTCGAGGCTGCCGGCAATTATGACGGTGACCGGGTGACGGCGTCGGGTTCGATCGGCAGCTTTGCCCATTTCCTCGAGGACGGACCTGCGCCGGTCCAGCTGGCGATCCAGGCCCCGGACACTCTGCCCGACGGGGCCACGATCAACGGCACCGCGACCTATAAGGACGACGTGTTCACCCTGGCGCAGTTCACCGCTCAGGCGGGCCCGCACGCATTGTCCGGTGACGCGACTTACGGTGACGACACCCTCACGATTGCCCAAGGGACGTTCGACAAGACCCCCTTCGCCGGCAGGGCGAAGCTTGCCGACGGTGCCCTGACCGTCGCCGTCAACGCCGCGATTGACGGCAAGCCGGTCGGTGTCACCGCTGCGGTGAGCCAAGTCGACCAGTTCTTCGCCGGGGAAGCAGCGCCGCTCACGCTTGCCGTGGTGGCGCCGGATTATCTTTCGGCCGAGGCGGCCCTGTCCGGCACCGCCACATATAAAGACGGCGCTTTCGCTCTGCCCCAGTTCATGCTGACCTCCGGTGCGGACACGCTGTCGGGCGCTGCGGCGTACCAAGACGACGCCCTGTCCCTCAGCGGGTTCACGGCGAAGCTGGGCGAGAAGACGATCGCGGGTGACGCGGCCTACAAGGATGACGGCGTCACGCTCGATGTCACCGTGACGCAGGACGGCAAGCCGGCGAAGATCGCCGGCTCGATCGCTGCGATCGACAAGCTGCTCGGCGGTGAGCCGGCGCCGATCAAGCTCACCATCGATGCGCCGGACCGTCTGCCCGCCACCGCGTCCGTCGACGGCGAGGCATATTATAAAGACGGCACGCTGGTTCTCACCGGCTTCACCGCCGTCTCCGGCCCTTACCGGCTGACAGGCAACGGCACATATAAAGACGACATCCTGGTTCTCGACCCGATCACCGCCGCGACCGGCGATCAAACGGTGGCCGGAGCCATGACCGCGAATCTCGCGGGCGACGTGCCCAGCATCAACGCGACGCTCACGGCAACCTCCGCAAGCGCCGGCAAAGATGCCGTTCCGCCGCAGGAGCAGGCCGCCCCAACCGATAAAGCCAAGAGCCCGCCGCCCGCGGCAGCAAACAACCCTATGGCGGCGCCGCCGGGCGGCGAGACGGAAATTGCCGTCGCACCGCCGGCCGCGGATATCCCTGCCTCCGAAGCGGCCTGCACCGGCCCCTGCGGCCGCCCCCGCGCCCAAGGCCGGCCCGAGAGAGGCCGGTACGCGAGACAGCGGCTTTGGCTGGCGCGCGGAGAAGCTCGGCGTCTTGGCGCTGAAGGGCGTCAATGCCGATGTCACCCTGACGCTCAATCAAGTCGACCATGAAGGCATCCGCATCGGCAGCGGCACCGTCAAGGTGACGCTCGCTGGCGGCAAGCTCACGGTCGACGCGCCGGGCCTCAAGGCCTATGGCGGCGGCGGATCCGTCAACCTGGTGATCGATGCCAGCGCCGCGGTGCCGGCCTACAGTCTCAAGCTCGCGCTCGCCGGTCTCGACGCCTATCCGTTTCTGCGCGACGTCGCCGACTTCACCACCATCGAGGGCAAGGCGGCGCTCGACGCCGATCTCACCGCGAGCGGCGATAGCGAGAGCGCCATGGTCTCGAGCCTCAACGGCACGGCGAAGTTCGATTTCACCGACGGCGCGCTGCGCGGGCTCAATGTCGCCAGCATGCTGCGCAACCTGACCACTGGCATTCTCACCGGCTGGCAGTTCAAGCAGGAAGCCAAGACCGTCTTCAACAAGTTCGGCGCCAGCTTCAAGATCGCAGGCGGCCAGGCGGTGACCGACGACCTGCGGCTCTTGGGTCCGCTGGTCTCTGTCGGCGGGGCAGGCACCGTGGATATTCCGGCTCAGCGCCTCAAATTCCGCGTCAACCCGTTCATGCTCGCCAGCGTCGAAGGGCAAAGCGGCAAGAACAGCATGCTCGGCTTCCCCGTGCCCATCGCCGTCACCGGTCCATGGGACCGGCCGGCGATCTATCCCGACATCGTCGGCGTGCTCGAAAATCCGGTCGCCGCGTATAACCAGCTCAATACGCTTGGTGGCGGCTTGATATCCATGCCGACCAATCTGCTCGGGATCGATACGGGCGATGGCGGTCTCGTGGAGAAGAGCGTGGCCATCCCGACCGCCGTCACCAAAGGCGTAATTGGCGGTATCGGCCAGATGCTCGGCGTGAAGAAAAAGGATGCGCCGCCACCAGGCGACGCGCTACCGGCCACGGACGCCGGAGCCGTGGCGCCCGCCGCGCAGCAAGCGCCACCGCCCGCGGCTGGGGAAGCGGCCGCGCCGGCGCCTGCCGCCGAGGCCGGGCCCGAGGCCGCGCCTCCTGCCGCGAGTACGGCGCAACAGGAGCCGGCACCGCAAGCCGCGCCTCAGCCAAAGAAGAAGGGCCCGGCAGGCGCGGTCAACGATCTGATGCAAGGCATGTTCGGCAACTAGGACTTTATTCCAGGTCGTTACGATCGAGGATGCGGCAGCGCGTGAGTTGTATCGCCGCCAGCGCTGTGCATACTGGCGGGGACCTCCTGGGATGCTCCACCACATGCCGCCTTCGACAGAACTGTTTGAGAATGTGGCGTGCCCGTTTTGCGGCATGATCTGCGACGACCTCGCGGTTGAGCGCAGCGCCGCGGGGCTCAAGGTCAGAAAAGCAGGCTGCGGCCGCGCCGTGGCGGGCTTCGAGCGCAAACTGCCGGCCGCCGGTCCGCAGGTACGCGGCAAGGATGTGCTGCTCAGCGAGGCCGTCGCGGCAGCGGCCGGTCTGATCGGCAAGGCGGCACTGCCGCTTTACGGCGGCCTGGCTACCGATGTCGAAGGCATGCGGGCGGCCCTCGCGCTCGCCGAACGCTCGGGCGGCGTCATCGATCACGCCTTGAGCGAGGCCCAGTACCGCAATTTCAAAGTGCTTCAGTCCGTGGGCTGGACGCTGTCGACCCTGACCGAGACGCGCAACCGCGCCGATCTCATCATCATCGCCGGCACCGACGTCGCGGCTCTGCATGAGCGCTTCGTCGAGCGCATCGTCGCGCCGAAAGAACTCGATGTTCGGCGTCACGGCAAAAAAGCGCACGGTCGTCGTCATCGGCAAGGGACTCGACCAGGCGATGAAGGCTGCGGGCGTCGGCGAGGTGGTGACGCTTGCCTGCAAGCCCGAAGAGGCCGGCGAGGTCATCGGCGCGCTCCGCGCCCGGCTCCGCGGCCTCACCTTGAGCAAGCTCGATATCGGCGGGGTGACGCTTGCCGACATCGATGCGCTTGCCGAGCGCTGCCGCAAGGCGGAATACGGCGTTGTCGTCTGGGCGCCGCCCGCCTTCAATTTTCCGCACGCCGAGATGACGGTCGATCAGATCGCCGGGCTCGTGAAGGACATGAGCGCGACCAATCGTTTCGCCGGGCTGCCGCTCGGCGGCGCGGAGGGCGCCACGACCGCGGCGTCCGTCGCCACATGGCAGAGCGGCTATCCGTTGCGGGTCAGCTATGCGAGCGGCGCGCCGGAGTGCGATCCGTATCGCTATTCGATCGCGCGCATGCTGGCGGAAGGCGAGGGCGACTTGCTGGTGTGGATCGCCTCCTATTCGCCAACCCTCGTGCCGCCCGCGATCAAGGTCCCGGCCATCGTGCTCGGCACGCCCGGCATCAAACTGCCGAAGTCGACCGAAGTGTTCATTCCCATCGGCACGCCGGGGGTGGATCACGCCGGAAGGCTCATCCGCGTCGACAGCGTCGTATCCTTGCCGCTAAAGAATCTCGGCCGCAGCGATCTGCCGTCCGCGGCGGCAGTGCTGTCGGCCATCGAAGCCGCACTTTAGGTCCGGAGCTCCAGATGCTGATCAAACTGACCGGCGGCAAAGTCTACGATCCCGCCAACGCGGTGTCGGGCGAGATGCGTGACATCTATGTGCAGGACGGCAAGATCCTTGCCGGCGTGCCCGACGCCAAGCCCGACACGACCTACGACGTCCGAGGCAAGGTGGTCATGGCCGGGGCCATCGACCCGCACACCCATATCGGCGGCGGCAAGATGACCATCGCCCGCATGCTTCTGCCCGAAGACCATCAGGGCGATCCGGTCGCCCGCACCGAGCTGACCCGCGCCGGCTGCGGCCATGCCGTGCCGTCCACCCATCTCACCGGCTACCGCTATGCCGAGATGGGCTACACCGCCTGCTTCGAGCCCGCCATGCTGCCGGCCAATGCGCGCCAGGCGCATATGGAGATGGGCGACACGCCCATGGTCGACAAAGGCGCTTTCGCCATGCTGGGCAGTGACGATTTCTTCCTGCGCCAGCTCTCGGACAAGAAGGACTTCGAGGCGATCAAGGACTATGTCGCCTGGACCATGCACGCGGCCCAGGCCATCGCCGTGAAGGTGGTGAACCCGGGCGGCATCAGCGCTTTCAAGTTCAACCAGCGCAAGCTCGATCTTGATGAGAACCACGCCTATTACGGCGTCACGCCGCGGCAGATCATCGTCAATCTCGCCCGCGCGTTGAAGGAGCTCGGCGTTACCCATCCGCTCCACATTCACGGCTGCAATCTCGGGGTGCCCGGCAACATGGAGACCACGCTCGCGACCATCCACGCGGCGGAAGGCCTGCCCATCCATCTCACGCACATCCAGTTCCATTCCTACGGGACCGAGGGCGATCGCAAATTCTCGTCCGGAGCGCCGCAGATCGTCGAGCTGCTCAACAAGACGCCGAACGTCTCCATCGATGTGGGCCAGGTGCTGTTCGGTCAGACCTGCACGGCGTCGGGCGACAGCATGCGCCAATACGCCATCTCCAAGAGTGCCTACCCGAAGAAGTCGGTGGTCATGGATATCGAATGCGATGCCGGTTGCGGCGTCGTGCCTATCCGCTACCGCGACAAGAGCTTCGTCAATGCGCTGCAATGGGTGATCGGGCTGGAAACGTTCCTGTTGTTCGACGATCCGTGGCGCCTGTTCCTCACCACGGACCATCCGAACGGCGCGCCGTTCTACACCTACCCGCATCTGATCCGGCTGCTCATGGATAAGAGCTTCCGCGATGACATGTTCCTGAAGATCAACGTGGACGCGCAAAGCCAGAGCATCTTGCCGTCGCTGACGCGCGAGTACTCGCTGGACGAGATCGCAATTCTGACGCGCGCCGGCCCGGCGCGGAGCCTGGGCCTCAAGGATCGCGGTCATTTGGGCGCGGGCGCCGCCGGCGATATCACCGTCTACAAGGACAACAAGGACCGCGAGGCGATGTTCGCGACGCCGGAGCTGGTGTTCAAGGGCGGCGAGCTGATCGTCAAGAATGGCAAGGTGGTGAAGGTCGTGCAGGGCGCGACCCATGTGGCCCGCCCCGACTACGACAAGGGCATCGAGAAATCGCTCAAGGATTATTTCGACCGCTTCCACACCGTGTCGCTGGAGAACTTCAAGCTCGCCGACGACGAGATCGTCACCGGCGACAAGGGCTCGATCATCGTCCAGCCCACCACCGCGCGGGTGAGTTAGGCGTCGCCGCGCGGCGCGAGAGATCTAAAGTGGCCTGCTCAATAGAGCTTCGGGACATACAGCTCCGGCGGGAGCGTCTCCGATCGTAGTCGGGGCTGAAGACCCGACGGGCTAGACGAAAGCATCGAGATCGGGCCTTATCTGACGAAGCTGTGCGCCAGTCCTGCAACCTCGATGATTGGTGATTGGTGATTGGTGATCGTCGGCCGAACCTCGTCAGATCAGGAAAAGGAAACGGCCCAGCCGATACCCGAGGCCGCTTCGTCACTGGCCGCGAGCGCCGCTCTTGATGGAACCAATAGTTGAGGCGTGGGTTGTCTCTTCAATTGGACCGGGTGGCTCCTCCCCCCGACCTGCCGGGTCCAGGTACTTTGTAAAAACGTAAGTCCTCGGACGGGAGCAATACCTGTCCGGGGTTTTTGCACTTACACGGAGCAAGACCATGGATACCACCACACTTCTCATAATTATCGTTGTATTGCTGTTGCTCGGCGGCGGCTGGTTCGGCCGCGGACGCTGGTACTAGTCTTAGTCAGCGATTTTTTCGGCAGGGCGTCGTTGCGGCTGGAGCTTCACCGCTTCCTCGAAAGCCGTACCTGGTGAGAGTGCCCCTGAGCCGGGGCGGCCTCCTTAATCGACCGGATGATCGTTGACGCTCTCGGCCACGTCACCCTCGATGTCCGCGACGTTCGATTTCGGCGCGACGCTCACCGGAACGCTATTGTCGTTCGGGCTGACCGGTGGCGCGTTCTTCAGGAGCTCACTAAGCCTTTCCAGCACCCGACGCGTCGCGCTCGACATGCCCTTGACGCTTTCCGGGGTCGCGGCTGGTCCGATCAAATCGGAGTCAGCTTCCGCAGCTTTTTGAATCTTTGCCAGGCGCCCCTGCTCAGCCACCTGGACCGGGTGCGCCGAAAGTCCGGGAATGGTCGAAATGTTATCGGTATGGTGCGCTGCCACCATGAAGTCGTGCCAGGCCTGGGCTGGGAAGCTGCCGCCGGTCACCCGCGCCATTGGCGAGAAATCGTCATTGCCGACCCAAACGCCCGCAACGTATTGGCCAGTGAAGCCCATGAACCATGCGTCACGATAGTTCGAGCTGGTTCCAGTCTTGCCCACACTGTGGGTGTAGTCGAGCCGCGCCCTCCTTGCAGTGCCGTAGGTGACCACGCCCTGCAGCATGCTGTTGAGGGCTTCGACCGCCTTTGGATCGAAGAGCTGTTTGCGGGCCGGCTCGGCACTCGCATGGGAATAAAGCAACTGGCCTCGTAATGCGTGGATCTCTTCGATGCCGTAGGGTTGCGTCTCAAGCCCGCCACTTGCGAAGACGGCATAGTTGGCCGTTTGTTCGAGCGGCGTCATGCCTTGATCGCCGAGTGCTAAGGAGCAGGTCTTTTTCAAACGGGTGACGCCGAGCTTCTGCATGGTGGCCATCACCTTCTCGCGCCCGACCTGGAGAGATACCTTGACTGCGATGGTGTTGATCGACTTGGCCAGTGCATCCTTCATCATCATGACGCCGCCACCGCCTCCGGAATAGTTTTTCGGCGACCAACGTCCACACACTGCGCCGGCACCGCTGACAACGGTGGTCGGCTTGTAGCCATTCTCCAATGCGGTGAGATAGACATAGGGTTTGAAGGACGAGCCGGGCTGGCGATAAGCGTGTGCAGCTCGGTTGAATTGGCTCGTTCCGTACTCCTTGCCACCAACCATAGCCCGCACCGGGCCGTCCGGTTCCATCACCACCATGGCGCCCTGCCCGAAGTGGCGCCCTTTGCCTGACGTTGTGATAACGGTCTCGAGTGCATCCTCGGCCATCTTCTGCAGTCCAAGATCAACGGTAGTGCGAGCGACGAGGATGTGGTCCCCTTGACCCTTCAGCAGTCGCTGCACCTCTTCGAAGGCCCAATCGAGGAAGTAGTCGGGCCTATTCGTGTCGCTGCGTTCGACGATCCTGGCCGGATTCAACCGGGCGCCGTAAACTTGGCCTTCGCTCAAATAGCCGGCCTCGACCATATTGGTCAGCACTTCGTTGGCGCGGGCGCGCGAGGCGGCGAGGTTGACGTGAGGCGCATAGCGCGTCGGCGCTTTGAACATGCCGGCGAGCATCGCCAACTCGGCAAGCGTCACGTCGCGGATCGACTTGCCGAAATAATACTGTGCCGCAGCCTCGACGCCGTAGGAGCCGCCACCGAGATAGGCGCGGTCGAAATAGAGCTTGAGGATTTCGGGCTTGGTGTAGTGGTTCTCGAGATAGATGGCGATGAACGCCTCTTTGATCTTTCTCGACAGCGCCTTCTCCGGCGTCAGGAACATGTTCTTGGCGAGCTGCTGGGTGAGCGAGCTGCCGCCTTGCACGACCGAATCGGCGCGGGCATTCTCGGCGAGAGCGCGGAACGTGCCCATGACGTCGATGCCGAAATGGTCGAAGAAGCGCCGATCCTCTGTAGCCAGGGTCGCCTTGATCATATGATCGGGGATCTCCTCGAGCGGCACGGAGTCGTCGCGCAAGAGGCCGCGCTTGCCGATCTCGTTGCCGTAGCGATCGAGGAAGGTGACGCTATACTCGTCGGAAAGATTGATCTTGCCTTGGGCGACCTCGAAAGCGGGCAGGGCGAAGGTCAGCAGGACCAGGAAGCCGGCCACGCTCAAGGTCAGGCCTTCGCAGGCGAGCTCGTTGCAGGCGCGCAGAAAGCCTTTGATCTCGAAACGGCCGAAAAACGAGGAATAGGCGCTCCACCAGTCGCGGAAGCCGATCCATGCCCCGTAAAGCCCGGAATCGATCCAGGAATCGATTTTCAGCCAATCGATCAGCTTGCCGCGGCGATTGCCTTGTAGGAAGTCCCGCAATTTACCCCCGACCTATAAGAAAAAACCCCGGTAGTTTGGCTTTCCCAATTTCGTCCAGCGAGAGAACAAAATAGCAAACGACTGAGATCAATCCAACCCGATTGCGTCACCGGAAACTCGTCTTATCCCCGCCGCCTCCCGGCGGGAAATAACGGCGTGCTCTTAATTCTTCCCTTCCCGCAAGGGTGGCCCGACGCCGGGCGGTTTGGGGGAATGGTCCTTGATTTTACCGGGCGGGGCGACCATTCTCCGCGGCAATCGGCGGATGCGGAAGGAGCCTTATGACGAAGGAAGAAATGCTCGAATTTCCGGGAGTGGTCACAGAACTACTCCCGAACGCCACCTTTAGGGTGAAGCTCGAGAACGAACACGAGATCATCGCCCATACGGCGGGACGGATGCGCAAGAACCGGATCAGGGTGCTTGCTGGCGACAAGGTTCTAGTCGAGATGACACCCTATGATCTCACTAAAGGTCGGATCACTTACCGGTTTAAGTAGCAAGCTTGGGCTGACGCGGAGCGATCCTGTTAAGCCCGAGTCTGCGATCCCGGTGCCGAAGAAGGCCAAAGGCCCGACCCGGCCGCCGCGCCGTCGCGCGCCGACGCCAGGCTCGAGCTTCCGGCCGAAGCTGGTGCTCGCCTCGGCTTCGCCGCGCCGGCTTCAACTGCTCGAGCAGGCCGGAATTCCGCCCGATGCGCTGCGCCCGTCCTCGGTCGATGAGAGCGTGGCCAAGGGCGAGGTGCCGCGGCACATCGTGCGCCGGCTCGCCCGCGCCAAGGCCGAGGCCGCGCTCAAGATCATCAAGTCGGAGCCTGAATTCGCCAAGTCCTTCCTCATCGCCGCCGATACGGTGGTGGCGGTGGGGCGCCGGGTGCTCGGCAAGGCCGAGCTGGAACATGAGGCCGCCGATGCCTTACGCATGCTGCGCGGCCGTGCCCATCGGGTCCACACCGCCATCTGCCTCGTCACGCCCGAGGGGCGCTGGCGCGAGCGGGTGGTGGAGACGCGTGTCCGCTTCCGCAACATCTCCGACCAGGAGATCGGCGCCTATCTGGCGAGCGGCGAGTGGAAGGGCAAGGCGGGAGGCTATGCCATTCAGGGCATCGCCGGCGCCTTTGTGGTGAAGCTCGTCGGTTCTTACACCAATGTCGTCGGCCTGCCGCTCACCGAGGTGGTGAGCCTGCTGGCGGGCGAAGGCTATCCGGTGAGCCTGTTGTGGCTCTCCAAGGCGGAGGTCGAGACCGAGTGACTGCGGGCTCGCGCACGCCGGCGGAGCGAAAGACAACCGGCCGCTGCCCGGTGTGCGGCAAGCCCAGCGCGCCCGACCGTCGCCCGTTCTGCTCAAAGCGTTGCGCCGACATCGATCTCGGCCGCTGGCTCAAGGGCGCCTATGCCGTTCCCGGCGAGCCGGGCGGCAATATCGACGACGGGACCATCGACGATGAGCGCGATTGAGAGGAAACGACATGGCCTATAAGGCGATCCTCGTGCATGTGCCCTTGGTCGACGCCAAGGTGCAGATCGAGCTCGCCGCCCGCTTGGCCAAGGCGTTCAGCGCGCATCTGACCGGCATTTGCAGCCTCACCGAGACGGCCATGCTGCGCAGCGCCGTGCAAAACCCCTTCATTCGTCTCGAGCCGGAAAAGGTCGAGGGCCTGATCGAGCAGGAAATCGTCGGAAGCCTTGGCGGCCGAGACCGCGTTCGACACCATCGCCGATCGCGTGGGCGTGCCTCATAGTTGGCTGACTGGCGAGGGGGAGGATGCCGACCTCATCGTCCATGCCAGCCGCTTGCAGGACCTTGCCGTGGTCGAGCAGGCCCGCGACCCGAGCGATCTGTTATGGGGTCCGGCCGTCCAGATCGCGCTGTCCGGCCATCCCGGCACTCATCGTGCCGCGGACCTGGACCTCGCCGGATTTCGGGCGCCGCGCCGTCGTCGCCTGGAACGGCAGCGAGCAGTCCGCAGCTGCGGTGCGCAAGGCCATGCCACTGCTGCAGCGGGCCGAGCAGGTGACGGTGCTGGCCGGCACGTCGCGCGGCACCTTCCCGGCGACCATGCGCATCGCCCATCTCGATGTCATGGGCTATCTGCGCCATCACGGCGTCACCGCCGAGCTGAAGGCGAACGATGCCCCGGATGAGGGCGCCGGCGAGGCGATCCTGAAACTTGCCGCCGGCGAGGGGGCCGATCTCATCGTCATGGGTGCCTTCGGCCATTCGCGCTTCCGGGAATGGATCCTCGGCGGCGCCACGCGGCATGTCTTGGAGCACATGGTCGTGCCCGTCTTCATGAGCCATAAATAGGGGGAGGGCGGCGCTATCCGGTCTCGACAGGACCGGGCCGATTTCCTATAAGCCAGGGCCTTGCATGGCTCGCCGTGGCGGCAGCACGGTCGCGGTCTTTAGACGCGCAAAGCAGGCCCAGGTAGCTCAGTTGGTAGAGCAGCGGACTGAAAATCCGCGTGTCGGTGGTTCGAATCCGCCCCTGGGCACCATTTTTCCTTTGCACATCCAGGTTCGACGCCGTCTCCGCGCGCACGGCCTGCTGGATACGCCTTGCCAAGGATTTCCTTAAGATCGTCGCGCAACACTCCCGTTTTTGAGGGAACGGGCTTCGCGCGCGCTGAGCGTCAAGGCCCGGCCCGCGCACGCGAAAAAGGGATGTGCGATGACGGATGTTCGAAAAGAGAGCCTCGTTTCGCGGGTCAACACGGTCCTAGCCACCCGCATCACCATGCTGGTCGGCTCGATCTGGGCCTTCTACGCCTTTGTCATCTTTGGTCTCACGCCGGTTTTCTGGCCGAACTACGAGACCCAAATTCTCTATTGGTCGAACTTCTTGCAGCTCGTCTTCCTGCCGGCCATCACTGTCGGCACCGCGATCATGAACCGCGATTCAGAGGCGCGCGCCACCGAAGATCACCAGACCATCCGGCGCGAGTTCGATCTGCTGCAAGAGGCCCACGGCATGTTGGACAAGTCGCTGCAGGAGATCGCCATCGGTGTGCGCGAGTTGCTTCTCCAGAGCAGGCATGAACGTAACACGGCCATGCCGGCCGAGGGCAGCCCGGTCATCAAGAAGACGTCGGAAAGCTAGCCGCCAAACGTGGACTGCAGAGCCTCAGGACGTGAGGAGGCCCGTCACCTGCAGCTTCGCCTGCCAAATCCGCGTATCGCCGAGGATGAACAGCACGTCGTTCTTCGGCCCGCCGAAGGTAAAATTGGCGACGCCCGGGGCCATGATCTCGCCGAGGAGATCGCCGTCAGGGGTGAACACCTGCACGCCGGTCCCCGACGACGTATAGACGTGGCCGTGGCCATCTAGCTTGATGCCGTCGGGCACGCCGGGACTGACCACCGCAAATAACCGTTCGTTCCTGAGGTGCCGGCCGTCAGCCACGTCGAAGGCGCGCACATGATGCGGCAAGCCGACAAAATACGTGCCGGGTGCCTGGTTGGCGCCGGTGTCGGTGATGTAGAGCACGGTCTCATCCGGTGAGAAGGCGAGCCCGTTGGGCTTGTTGAAGCTGTCGGCGACCACCGACGTCTCGTCCGTTGCCGGATCGTGGCGGTAGACGAAAGCGCCGACCTCCGGCTTGGGCTTGAAGCCTTGGATCTCGCCATAGTTCGGATCGGTGAACCACACGGTCCGGTCGCTCTTCACCACCACGTCGTTCGGCGAGTTGAAGCGAAGCCCGCGACACTGATCGACCACCGTCTCGGTCTCGCGGGTCTTGAGGTCCATGCGGCTGATCTGCGCGCAGGTCGTCATGGTGCCTTGTTCGCAGATCACGAGCTTTCCGTCCTGGTCGAGCACCATGCCGTTCGCCATGTTGGACGGCAGGCGCACCGTTTCGAGCTTTCCCGCCGTGAAGGGAAATTCGTCGCCCGACAATTGCAGACGCATGATGGCGATGTTCTTCGGACCGGGCTCCGGCACGGTGGTGAAATAAAGCGCATGCTCGGAGGCCACATAGACAGGCCCTTCATGGGCATTGGTCTCGATCAGCTCAGGCCGCCGAAAGTCCGTCCCGAGAATCTCGTGAAACGCGTCGCGGTAGACAGCGAAGGTCACCATGGTCTGTCTCCTAAAGCAGGCGCTCCGCCAACTCCTTTAGGGCCAGGCCCAATGCGCGCTGGCCCTGCGGATTGAGATGGACGCCGTCGGCCGAGCTCGCTTGGCTCACCTGCCCGGCATCGAAGAACAGCGCGCCGTGGGACTCCGCGATGGTGCGATAGGTAGCGGCCAAGCCGCGTGCCGTCGCCTCGCCGCCGGCATAGAAGAGCGCCATCTCCGCGCTGAGCGGGCCGAGGGGAGGGGGCGCGACGAGAATCGTCCGCGGCGCCGCGCCGCCGGGGGCTGCGGGGCCCGCAATGACCGCGCGGATCAGGGCGGCGCAATCCATGGCGATCTCGCCCGCGGTGAGGCGGTAGCACGGTGCGCTGTCATTGGTGCCGAGCATGATGATGACGATATCGAGCGGCGCGTGGGCTTCGAGCAGCGGCGGCAGCATGGCAAGTCCGTTGCGATTGGGACGCGACGGCTCGTCGGTCGCCACCGTGCGTGCGTTCAGCCCCTCTTCGACCACCCGGGCGCGACCGTGTAATGCGTCCTCGAGCACGCGCGGCCAGCGGTTCTCGGGCGTCAGGCGCGAGCCGTCCTTCGGATCGTAGCCCCAGGTGATGGAGTCGCCGTAGCACAAGATGGATTTCGCCACTTTTGAGAGCTCTCCTCAGGTGGCGCGTTGGGACTTTCGCGCGCGCCGCGCCTTCCATTGCTGGTTGGCATCTTCATGGAGCGCGGCCATGAAGCCAACCCCCAATGCGACCAGCACTACGGCAAAAGGCAGCGCCGCCGCCACGGCAATGGCTTGCAAAGCCCCAAGCCCGCCGGCGACGAGGAGCGCTCCCGCCACCGCGCCTATGCCGACGCCCCATTGCACGCGCTCCAGGATGGGCGGCTCCGTATGCCCGCCGCATTGCATGGTCGTCACCACCAGCGTGCCGCTGTCGGCGCTGGTGACGAAGAAGATCGCGACCAGAAGCGTGGCGGCGCCGGCGATGAGCGTGGCCAGCGGACCCGACTGGAGAAAGTCGATCATCGCGTAGAGAGACAACGCCGGCTCGTTGCGGGCGACGTCGATGATGGCCGGTCCGGCCCGCGCGGCCGAGATGGCTGCGCCACCCATGATCGACAGCCACACGAAGGTGATGGCGGTCGGCACCAGGACCACGCCGAGGATGAATTCCCGCACCGTTCGTCCGCGCGAGATTCGGGCGATGAATAAGCCCACGAACGGCGTCCAGCTGATCCACCAGCCCCAATAGAAAGTGGTCCACGACGCAGCCCAGCCCGTGTCGTCACGCGCCGTCTCGTAGGTCAGCCAGGGGAGGTTGGCGAGGTAGTCGCCGAGCCGCAAGGAGACGTTACGCAGGATCGGCTCGATTGGCGCGGAGATCAGCACGACAAGGAGGATGAGAGCCGCAAGCCAGACATTGGCGAGCGACAGGAGGCGGATGCCCCGCTTTAGGCCCGTGCTCACCGACAACACGGCCGCGCCCGCGATCACCGCCACGATCAGCAGCTTATGCTCGGTCGAGACGTGCCAGCCGAACAGGCGGTTGAGTCCGGAATTGATCTGCGCCGCGCCGAAGCCAAGCGACGTGGCGAGCCCGAACACCGTGGCGACAATGGCGACGACGTCGGCGAGCTTGCCGGGCCAGCGCCCGACCGCGTCGCCGATCAACGGACGCATGGCCGAACGGACGGTGAGCGGCTCGCCCTTGCGGAACGAGAAATAGGCGAAGATCAGACCGGCGACGGCATAGAGCGCCCACGGCATGAGCCCCCAATGAAAGAACGTGATCTCCATGGCCACGCGGGCCCGCACGGTGCTCGACGGATCGGGGCCCCAACTCGCGATCAGCGGGTTTCCCGCATAATGGGTGAGGGGCTCGGCGATAGACCAGAACACGAGGCCGATCCCCATGCCGGCCGCGAACAGCATGGCGGTCCAGGAAATCCAGCCGAATTCCGGCTTCTCGTCGTCCGCGCTGAGCCGTACCGATCCCCAATGCCCTAAGGCGAGGACAACGCACATGATCAGCGCCGCCGACACCACGGCGCTGTAGAACCAGCCGGCGGACGCCGAGATGATGTCTCTGACGGCGGCAAAGCTCTCGTTTGCCAGCGTCGGCCAACCGACGGTGAGGACCACAAAGGCCGCGACCATCAGCTTGGCGCTGGTGGGGACCCCGATCGTGCAATGGGTTTCTGGGGGGCTTGAGCCGCTGTCGCGGCCGGCCTCCACTATGGCGCCTTCCGGAAATGCATGATTCCCCAGGCGAGCAGGCCGCCCTCGGCCCCTGACACCCAGTGGCCCAAGCCATTGAGCATCCGGTCGATGAAGGCATCGCTTGCGTCGAGCTCGTCGCGGCGCGCGTCGAGCTCCTCGGTAATGCGGGCGTAATGGGTGCGCATATGGCCGGTCAGCTCTTCGACCTCGATCTCATCGAAGCCCCGCTCCGAAAGTTCGTTGCGATAGAAACCGAACGATGCCAGGTCGGGCAGGTGGATGCGGTCGTAGATCGGCCGGAGCGCGTCCTTGCTTTGCAGCGCGTCGGCTTGCATCGGATCGGTGAAGATGAAGTCGCCGCCCGGCTTCAGCACGCGCGATACCTCGTCCAGGACCGCGCGCCGGTCGGGCGCATGCAGGATCGCGTCCTGACTCCACGCCAAGTCGAATTGCTCGCCCTCGAACGGCACGGAGTCGAACGAACCGTCGACGACCGTGATCTGATCTTCGAGCCCGGCCTCGCGCGTCAGGGACCGGTTGCGCTCATTCTCCACCGCCGAGAGGTTGAGGCAGGTCACTCGCGCGCCATACTCCCCGGCGAGCACGCGGGCCGCCCCGCCATAGCCCGAGCCGAGATCGAGGACGTGTTTACCTTCGAGCGTACCGGCCTTGCCGGCCATGCGTTCGACGGTCCGGCGGCTCGCCGCGGTGATGTCGGGTCCGGTGTCGTAGAGCCCGACATGGATGTCCTCGCCGCCCCAGATCGTGCGGTAGAAATCGTCCGCCTCGTCACTATCGTAGTAGTCGCGGGCAAGCGCGATGCTCTGATCAGTTTGCGCCATAGCTTTTCTCCGCAACGTGGATGAAGAAATCGGGATCCGTTTCCTCGCCCTCTTCCTGAAAGTCGCCATAGCTATGGAGCTTCTGGAACCCCGCTTCGCGCAGCAGGCGGCGGGTATAGTCCTTACGCAGCGGGAACATGTTGAGATTGTGCCGCGAGCCGTCCGGGAACGAGTACTCGAAGCGGGCTAGCCCCTCGTCGATATGCACGGGCTCGGCCACGACCTTGTCGCCGCAATAGTAATATTTGTGCTTGCTGGCGAAGCCTTCGTCCAGGATGCGGTCGTAATTACGCTGGTCGAGGATCAGAATGCCGTCATGCTTCAGCGCTGCGTAGAACTCGGCGAGCGCGCGCCGGCGGTCATTCTCTTCGAATAAATGCGTGAAGCTGTTGCCGAGACAGATGACGGCGTCGAACTTGCCGCGCACGCCGCGGTTGAGCTGGCGCCAATCGGCATGGATGGTCTTGAGCACCACACCTTTCTTGCAGCCGTTCTCGAAGGCCTTGGCCAGCATCTCCGCCGACCCGTCGACGGAGGTCACATCGAACCCGGCCTTGAGAAGTTGAACCGAATGAAATCCAGTTCCGGTGGCGACATCGAGCACGCTCTTCTTACCGCGCGCCTTCAGAACATCGATGAAAAAGCGGCCTTCACTTTTCGCGCGCTGATTCCAATCGATGAGTTCGTCCCACTTTTCGACGAAACCACGCACATATTCAGAGACATAAGTATCGGTCTCCCGAACGGCGATTGGATTGTCGCCATAATCCTGCGTGGTCTTTGGAACGAACAAAGTTCTCGTTGCGTCCGAGATGGGGACCTCCCTTTCTCTAGGATGGGTGAAGCGCGCTGGGATTTTATGAACGGGTGAGCCTATAGCATTGTGGAGCCCGATTTGGCCACCCGGCCGGGCAATTCGATTTGTGCTGCTGGGAATTCTTTTTGCGCGAAGCGGCGCTATTCGGTCGCGCTTGGAGTGACCCGCCACACCGTGTTGCCCACGTCGTCGGCGACCAACAGCGCACCGGATTTGTCGACGGCCACGCCGACCGGGCGACCGTAGGCCTCGCCGTCATCGCTCAAGAAGCCGGTGAGAATGTCTTGCGGCGCGCCCGAAGGCTTGCCGCTCTCGAACGGCACGAAGATCACCTTGTAGCCGCTCGGCGGTCTGCGGTTCCACGAACCGTGCTGTCCGACAAAGGCGCCGCCGCGATAGCGCGCAGGCAACAGCGTGCCGTCATAGAAAGCGAGGCCGAGCGATGCGGTATGCGGCCCGAGTGCGTAGTCCGGCACGATCGCCTTCGCCACCAGATCCGGCCGCTGCGGCTGCGCCCTGGGATCGAGATGGTTGCCATAATAGCTATAGGGCCAGCCATAGAACCCGCCGTCTTGCACGGTCGTCATGTAATCGGGCACGAGGTCGCTGCCGAGCTCGTCGCGTTCGTTGACCGTGGTCCATAACGCCCCGCTGTCGGGGTGGAAGGCAAGACCGACGGGATTGCGCAGGCCCGAGGCGAAGATCCGCGATGTTCCCGTCGCCAGGTCGATCTCGTGAATGGCGGCGCGGCCTTTCTCGTTCTCCATGCCGTTCTCGCCGAGATTGCTGTTGGAGCCGACGCCAACATAGAGGTGCGACCCGTCAGGGCTGGCGACGATGTTCTTGACCCAGTGGAGATTGAAGGGACCGGCCGGGAGGTCGGCGATCTTCTCCCCCGGCGCCGTGATCTTCGTTGCGCCGGCCTCGTACGGAAAGCGCATCACCGAGTCCGTGTTGGCCACGTAAAGGTCGTCGCCGATCAAGGCCATGCCGAGCGGCGAGGTGAGGCCCGCAAGAAAAACGGAGCGCGTCTCCGCCGTGCCGTCCCCGTCCGCATCGCGCAGCAGCGTGATACGGTTGGCGCTGAGCACGCCGGCGCCGGCATATTTCATGCCCATCTTCATCAGCCAGCCCATGACGCCGCGCTCCACCTCCGGCTGCGGCGGTGCATTCGTCTCGGCCACTAGCACGTCGCCATTGGGCAGCACGTAGAGCCAGCGCGGGTGATCGAGGCCGCTGGCCATAGCGTCCACCGCCAGGCCGTCCGCCGGCTTGGGCCTGGCGCCGTCGGGCCAGCCCTCGGCGCGGGCGAGCACGACGGTCGGCACCACCGTCTGGACCGGCGCCGGCAACTCGGGGTCGGGCCCGGTCCCGGCCGCAACAGGCAGGGTCGCCTCGTCCCCGCACCCCGCCAAAAACAGGGCGGCCAGGATGGGCAGGAGAGCGCGCGCGAGCCTGGTGATCATCGGGGACTCCTGACGTGTCGGGCGCGGGCACCCGGGCCGAACCCGCGCATTATCGGGTATAATGACCGGGTGTGTAAGACGACGCCCGGCCAGCCCGTTGCCGCCTGGACAAGGGACAAATTGCCGTGAGGGTGGGGTAAACGGGGCTGTAGCGGCCGGTTTTTCGCCATCCATGGCTGCGGCATGCGGTCGTTGCCCCTGTGTTCGCCGATCCGAATAGGGTAGCGTTCCTTACAGAAGGCGCCAGCGGGCGGAATTGCGAGGCAACGGCCCGCACTAGACCCGCGTATACGAAGCTTGATAAGCGGTCATAATGCAGCAGAGAAATCGAAACGCGAGGCGCGCGGTGCCTGACGAGGATATCGGGCTCGAAACCCCGTCTGAAGAGCCGAAGGCGCGTGAAACGAAAGCCCCGGCTTCCAAGCCATCTCGGGCGCCTGAGCCGGCGCCCAAGAGCACGCCGCCGCCACCGCCCGGCGCCCAGCGCAGCGGCCGAATTCTGCTGATTTCGCTCGCCGTCATTGCTGTCGCGGCGATTGCCTATCGCTACATGATCGCCCCGCAAGGCGAGCAGGCAGCCCCTGCCGGGCCGCCGCCTCCCGCAGTCACTGTGGCCAAGCCCTTGGTCCAGGACCTCAAGGAATGGAGCGACTTCACCGGCCAGTTCGAAGCCCGCGAGTCCGTGGAGATCCGCGCCCGCGTCAGCGGCTATCTCGAATCGGTCAATTTTACTGACGGTCAGCTCGTGAAGAAGGGAGACCTCCTGTTCGTCGTCGAGCCGCGGCCCTACGAGATCGCGCTCGAATTCGGCCAAGGCGCAGCTCACGCAATCCGAGGCCCAGCTTCAGCTCGCCAAGGTTCAGCTCGACCGCACCTCAAAGCTGCTCAAGAACGATTTTGCCTCCAAGGAGACATTCGACGAGCGGACAGCCGAAGTGCAAAGCGCCACCGCCTCCCGGGACAACGCTCTGGCGGCGGTCAATCAGGCCCAGCTCAACCTCGATTACACGCGTGTCACCGCCCCGGTCGCGGGGCGCGTCGGCCGTCACGAGGTGAGTGTCGGTAATCTGATCATGGGCGGCACCGGCGAGACCACGCTCCTGACAACCATCGTCTCCCTCGATCCGATATGGCTCATGTTCAACGTGAGCGAAGGCGACGGCATGACCTATAAGCGCCTGGTGCAAAAGGGCGAGATCGCCTCGGCGCGCGACAATGGCATCCAGGTCGAGGGACAGTTGATGGATGAGAAGGCGTGGGACCTCAAGGGCGCCATCGACTTCGTAGACAATCAGTATGACCGTTCGTCGGGGACCATCCGGGTGCGCGCGTCCTTCGCCAATCCAAACCTGTTTATCACGCCCGGTCAGTTCGGCCGCGTGCGCGTGCCGATGTCGCAATTGAAGCCGACGATCCTCGTGCCCGACGCGGCCGTGGTCACCGATCAGTCGACGAAGATGCTGTTCACGGTCTCGCCCGACGGCACCGTGGTGCCGAAGCCGGTCGAACTCGGCTCGGTGACCGACGACGGCTTGCGCATTATCAGGAGCGGCATCACGCCCAGACGACGAGGTCATCATCAATGGCCTCTTGCGCGCGCGCCCCGGGCAGAAAGTCACGCCCGAGCAAGGCTCGGTGAAGCCGCCTGACGCCGCGCCGGCCAGTCAGCAATGAGCGGCCGAGACCGGACCGGGCCATGAACCTCTCGCACTTCTTTATCGACCGGCCCATTTTCGCGGCCGTCATCTCCATCCTCATTGTGATGGTTGGCGGCGTGGCCTATTTCAGCCTGCCGGTCGCCCAATATCCCGATATCGCGCCGCCTTCGATTCAGGTCACAGCGCAATATCCTGGCGCCTCCGCCGAGATTGTCGCCAAGACCGTCGCCACGCCCATCGAGCAGGAAGTCAATGGCGTCGACGACATGCTCTACATGACGTCCCAGTCGACCAGTGACGGGTCGATGGCGCTCACCGTGACCTTCAAGCTCGGCACCGACCTCGATACCGCTCAGGTGCTGGTGCAGAACCGTGTGTCGACCGCGCTCCCCCGCGTGCCGGAGGAAGTTCGCGCCATCGGTGTGACCGTCAACAAGCAGTCGCCCGACCTGATGATGGTGATCCATCTAAGCTCGCCGGACGGCTCGCGCGATCTGCTCTACATCTCGAACTATGCCACGTTGCATGTCCGGGACGTGCTCTCCCGCATCGATGGCGTGGGCAACGTGACCATCTTCGGCGCGCGCGACTACTCCATGCGCGTGTGGCTGGATCCCGAGAAGCTCGCCGTTCGGGATCTCACCGCCGGCGATGTCATCACCGCGCTGCGCGGCCAGAACGTGCAGGTCGCCGCCGGCGTCATCAACCAGCCTCCCGTGCCGCAGCCAGGGGCCTTCCAGCTCAACGTCGAGACACAAGGCCGCCTGACCACGCCGGAAGCCTTCGGCGACATCATCGTCAAGTCGGAGAGCGACGGGCGCGTTGTCCGGGTTCACGACGTGGCGCGGGTGGAGCTTGGCGCCGCCGACTACAATCGCAACGGTTATCTCGACGAGCGGGTGGCGATTCCCATGGGTATCTTCCAACGCCCGGGCTCCAATGCGCTCCAGACCGCTGACCAAGTTCAGGCCAAGATGGTTGAGTTGTCGAAGTCGTTTCCGCAAGGGCTGCAATACGACATCGTCTACAATCCGACGGTCTTCATTTCCGATTCAGTCGATGCTGTCATCCAGACGATCTTCGAGGCCGTAATCCTCGTCGTGATCGTGATCATCCTGTTTTTGCAGACTTGGCGAGCCTCGGTTGTGCCTATCGTGGCCATCCCGGTGTCGTTGATCGGCACCTTCGCCATGCTTGCCGCGCTGGGCTACTCGCTCAACAACCTGTCGCTGTTCGGACTGGTGCTCGCCATCGGCATCGTCGTCGACGACGCCATCGTCGTGGTCGAAAACGTGGAACGCAATATCCGCGAGGGGCTGTCTCCCCGCGAGGCCGCCTATCGCACCATGGAGGAGGTTGGCGGCGCGCTGGTCGCCATCGCGCTTGTGCTCACGGCCGTGTTTATTCCCACCGTGTTCTTGAGCGGCATTCTCGGCCAGTTCTTTCGTCAGTTCGCCGTCACCATCGCCACCGCGACGGCGATCTCGCTGATCGTTTCGCTAACCCTCAGCCCGGCGCTCTGCGCGCTCCTGTTCAAGCCGCACAATCCGAATGAGGATCGCAGGACTCTGGCGTCGCGTCTGATTGGTGGCTTCTTCCGGGGCTTCAATCGCGGCTTTGAATGGACATCGTCGCGCTACGGGGCGATGACCGGTAAGTTGGTGCGACTGTCGGTGATCATGCTTGCGGTCTATGCCGGTCTGATTGGCTTGACCGTTTATCAGTTCAGAGTGGCGCCGACCGGCTTCATCCCCAACCAGGACCTCGGCTATCTGATCAATATCATCCAGTTGCCGCCGGGCTCCTCGCTGGCGCGCACCGACGAGGTGGCGCGGCGGGTGACCAAGATCACGCTCGAGACGCCGGGCATCGCCCATGCCGTTCCCATCATCGGCCTCGACGGCGCGACCTTCACCACCGCGCCCAATGCTGCCGTCGTGTTTACGCCGCTTGATCCGTTCAAGGAGCGGGCGGCGAAGGGCCAGACTGCGGAAGCGATTTCGGGCGCCCTCAACAAGGCGTTTCAGGGCATCCAGGATGCGTTTATCATCAGCGTGTCGCCGCCTCCGGTCCGCGGTATCGGCACCACCGGCGGCTTCAAGATGGAGGTGCAGGACACCCAAGGGGGCGAGCTGTCGCAACTCGAGGCGGTGGCCCAGTCGATCGCCGGGGCAGCCAATCAGACGCCGGGCCTTGCCGGCGTGTTCACCACCTTCAATACCCGCACGCCGAAGATCTATGCCGATATCGACCGCGTGCGCGCGGAGATGCTGGGCGTCAACGCCGACGATATCTTCCAGACCCTCGAAGTCTATCTCGGCTCGCAATATGTCAACGACTTCAACTTCCTCGGCCGCACCTATCGTGTGACCGCGCAAGCCGACGGTCAGTTCCGCCAGGACCTCCATGCTATCTCGGAGTTGAAAACCCGCAATTCCAGCGGCCAGATGGTGCCGCTCGGGTCGGTCGCCTCCTTCCGCGATATCACCGGCCCCTATCGCGTCGAGCATTTCAACGTCTACCCGTCGGCGGCGGTGCAAGGCGGCACAGCGCCCGGCTACTCGTCCGGCTATGGGCTGGAGACGATGGCGCGGCTGGCCACCGAGAATCTTCCCGACGGCTACTCGTTCCAATGGACCGAGCTTGCGTTCCAGGAGCAGCTCGCCGGAAACACCGCGGTCTATGTCTTCCTCGCCTCCGTCGTCTTCGTATTCCTGCTGCTGGCGGCGCAGTATGAAAGCTGGCTGCTGCCGCTCGCTGTGGTGCTGATCGTGCCCATGTGTCTGCTCGCCGCGGTCAGCGGCCTACTCCTTCGCGGCATGGACATCAACATTCTCGCCCAGATCGGCTTCGTGGTGCTGATCGGCCTGGCGGCGAAGAATGCGATTCTGATCGTGGAGTTCGCCAAGCAGAACGAGGAGAGTGGCGAAGACCGGTTCCAGGCAGCCACCGAGGCGGCCCGCGTGCGTCTGCGGCCCATTCTCATGACGTCCTTCGCCTTCATCCTCGGCGTGCTGCCGCTGGTCATCGCCACCGGCGCCGGCTCCGAGATGCGTCAGTCGCTCGGCACCGCCGTGTTCTTCGGCATGATCGGGGTGACGGTGTTCGGCTTGATCTTCACCCCCGTGTTCTACGTGGTGGTGCGCAAATTCGCGCGGAAGCCCGCGGAGCATGGGGAAGTCCACCGCACGCCCGCCGAATAGGACCGGCCGGCCTGGTCGAACGGCTTCCGGAGCGCAAGAGTTGCCCAAGCGCTAGCCATCGGACTATGATGCCTGAAAATAAGACGCTGGGACGGAAAACGCAGTAAGAAGAGGGCGTTCAGGAGCGCTTAACCGGGACGGGCATGCTTGCCGCAAATCACTGATATACTGACGGCTGAGGCGAAGGCAGACGATCCCGCCGACCTTTACCGCAAATTTTTCAACGAGATGCGAGAACCGGACGGCACGGTGCGCCCCGCCTACGCGGCGCTCGCCGACCTTCTCGACAACCTCTCCATCGAGTCCCTGGTCACGAAGCAGCATGCCGCCGACGAGCTATTCAGGCGCTTGGGCATCACCTTCGCCGTCTATACCGAGGGTGGCTCCACGGAGCGGCTGATCCCCTTCGATCTGATCCCGCGCATCCTCGACCGCTCCGAGTGGGACCTCGTCGAGCGCGGTTGCCTGCAACGGGTTAAGGCGATCAATATCTTCCTCTACGACATCTACCACGACCAGGAGATCTTGAAGGCGGGCCTCATTCCGCCGGAACTGGTGCTGCTCAATTCGGCCTACCGCCCCGAGATGCACGGCGTCGATCTGCCGAATGACGTCTACGCGCATATCGCCGGCATCGATCTGATCCGCACCGGCGAGCGCGATTTCTTCGTCCTCGAGGACAATGTGCGCACGCCGTCGGGCGTGTCCTATGTGCTCGAGAATCGCGAGATCATGATGCGGCTGTTCCCCGACGCCTTTGACGGGCAAAGCATTTCGCCGATCGGCAATTATCCCGAGCGCTTGCTCGAAAATTTGCGCGCCGTGGCGCCAAGCGGTGCCGACGAGCCCGTGGTCGTGCTGCTTACCCCGGGCCGATTCAACAGCGCCTATTTCGAGCATGTGTTCCTCGCCGAGCAAATGGGCATCGAACTCGTCGAGGGCGGCGATCTCTTTGTGCGCGACGGCGATGTGTGGATGCGGACCACCGAGGGTCCCGTCAAGGTCGACGTAATCTATCGCCGTGTCGACGACGAGTTCATGGATCCGTTGGCGTTCCAGCCCGACTCGATGCTTGCGGTGCCTGGACTCCTCTCGGCGATCCGCTCGGGGCGCGTGGCACTGGCCAACGCGCTCGGCACCGGCGTCGCCGACGACAAGTGCATGTATGTTTACGTGCCGCGCATGATCGAGTTCTATCTTGGCGAGCACGCCATTCTCAACAATGTGCACACCTATATGCTGCGCGAGCCCAAACAGTGCCAGCACGTGCTCAACAATCTCGAAAATCTCGTGGTCAAGGAGGTGCAAGGCTCGGGCGGCTACGGCATGTTGATCGGCCCGGCCTCGACCGCCGAGGAGCGCGAGGCCTACAAAGCGCGCGTCCTGCACAATCCCGGCAACTATATCGCCCAGCCGACGCTCTCGCTGTCCACGGCACCGACGCTGTGCAATGGCCGGATCGTACCGCGGCACGTGGATCTGCGGCCCTTCGTGCTGTCCGGCAAGGAGACGAGCGTGATCGCCGGCGGCCTGACCCGCGTGGCCTTGCGTGAAGGCTCGCTCGTGGTCAATTCGAGCCAAGGCGGCGGCACCAAGGACACTTGGGTTCTGGAGCGCTGAGATGCTGAGCCGTACCGCCGACAATCTGTTCTGGATGGCCCGCAACATGGAGCGCGCCGAGAACACCGCGCGCATGCTCGATGTCAGCTTCCGCATGTCGCTGCTGCCGTCGTCGCTCGATCGGCAGGCTCAGTTCGAGCCGATCCTGTCGATCGCGCCTGGCGACGGGCGCTTCGACGAGCTTTACGACAGCCTCACGCACGAAAATATCATTCGCTACGTGGCACTCGATCAAGAGAATGCAGGCTCGATCTGCTCGCTCATCAAGAATGCACGCGAGAATGCCCGGGCCCAGCGCTCGGCGATTTCCAGCGAAGCATGGGAGAGCCTGAACTCGACCTGGCTGCAAGTGCAGAATCTCGATTACGAGGGGCTGATGCGCTGGGGTTATCGCGATTTCTTCGACTGGGTGAAGGAACGGTCCCATCTCTTCCGCGGCGTGGTGTTCGGCACCATGCTGCATGACGACGGCTTCCGCTTCATCAGGCTCGGCACCTTCATCGAGCGCGCCGACAACACCGCACGCATTCTCGATGTCAAATATCATGTGCTGCTGCCCGACTCGGAACAGGTCGGCGGCTATGTCGACTATTATCAATGGGGCGCGCTTCTGCGTTCCGTCGGCGCGTTCCGCGCCTATCGCCGCGTCTATCACGATATGGTCTATCCATGGCGCATCGCCGAGCTGCTCATTTTGCGCGAGGACATGCCGCGCTCGCTGCATCACTGCTATGAGGTGGTGGTCTCAACGCTGGAAGATCTCGCCGGCAAGAAGCAGCTCGAATGCACGCGGATTGCCGGCCAAACTTACGCCTCGCTTCGTTACGGCCGGATCGACCGGATCTTCGTGGGGGGGCTGCACGAGTTCCTCACCGAGTTCATCGACCGCAACAACGACCTCGGCGTTCAGCTCCAGGAGGACTTCCTGATGGTGCCTATGGTCATGGCGGAGGCGGTGTAGGCAACCATGTTGATCCGGGTCGAACACGCGACGTCGTACGAGTATTCCGAGCCACTGCTCGCCACGACGCAATATCTGCGCATGACGCCGCTCTCCGGCGGCACCCAAGCCGTTGAGAGCTGGGCGCTCACCTGTCCGGGCGCGGCCATGACGCAATGGCAGGATCAGTATGGCAATGTTTGCCATACCCTGACCTTGCCGAAACCGGTCGATCATCTCGATATCAAGGTCTGTGGCCTGGTGCGGACCCGCGACACGAATGGCGTGGTTGGCACGGCATCGTCGGAATTGCCGTCAATGCTCTATCTTCGCGAAACCCCCTACACGGTTGTGACCGATTCGATTCGCGACTTTGCCGAGCGCTATTCGGCCGAGCCCAAAGAGGACCTGATCCAGACGCTGCACGCGATCATGCTCGCCGTCGCCGACGAGGTTGCGTATCGCCCCGGCGACACCGATGTGCAGACCACGGGGGCCGAGGCGCTGGAGCAGGGCAGTGGCGTTTGCCAGGACCAGGCCCATGTTTTCTGCGCCGTCTGCCGCGCTTTGGGCGTGCCGGCCCGCTATGTCAGCGGCTATCTGAGCCACGGGTTCGGCATTGAGGCCCATGCGGCAAGTCATGCCTGGGCGGAAGCCTTCGTTGACTCTCTGGGCTGGGTCGGCTTCGATCCGACCAATCGCGTGAGTCCCAACGAATCGTATATTCGTACTGCCGTCGGTCTCGATTATGCTGAGGCCAGTCCGGTCCGGGGGGTGCGCGCCGGGGGTGGGGTTGAGACGATGACGGTCAAAGTGAGCTTTCCAAGCCAGCAACAAACCCAGTGAGGGTTGACAAGGTGACGTACTGCATCGGCGTTCTGCTCGATGAGGGAGTGGTGCTTGCGTCGGATTCGCGCACCAATGCCGGCATCGACCGCGTCTCCACCTTCCGCAAGATGTTCTCGTTCGACAAGCCGGGCGAGCGCTTCTTCACGCTCGTGACCGCCGGCAACCTCTCGCTCACCCAAGGGGTCGTGAGCTTGGTGACCGAATGGCTCAACAACGAGAACCCCGAGCAGGACCTGTATGCCGTAACGTCAATGTTCGGGGCGGCCCGCGTCGTGGGCAATGCCTTGCGCGAGGTCCACAAGGTCGACGGCGGCTATCTGCAACAGCAGGAAGTGGATTTTACCGCCACCTTCATCCTCGCCGGCCAGCTCAAGGGCGGCCAGCTCCGCCTGTTCATGATCTACGATGCCGGCAATTTCATCGAAGCCATGGGCGACACGATCTATTTCCAGATCGGCGAGGTGAAATACGGCAAGCCCATTCTCGACCGCATCATCCACCACGACACGAGCTTGAATGACGCCGCCAAATGCGCCCTGATCTCGTTCGATTCCACCATGCGCTCCAACGTTTCGGTGGGGCCGCCGCTTGATGTCATGATCTACCGGCGCGACTCGCTGAAGCCCGGCTTCACGGTCAGGCTCGAGGACGACGATCCGTATCTGCAAGCCGTCCGCGAGGGCTGGAGCGGGGCGATCCACAAGGCGTTCCACGACATCATTCACGATCCGGGCTGGGACATCTAAAGCCACGGCCGTTAATGCGCCGGCCGCCGCGCTAACCTTTGGCAAACCTGCCATGCGGTAGAACTCTCCTGGGCATGAACCGGAGAGGTGTGGCGCGCATGAGCATCCATATCCAATATCTCGAGCCGGGCGGCACGGTTGACGACGCCGCGGCGCTCGAACAGTTTCAGAAGCAATGGGCCACCTACCAGAAGATGGTGGACCACGACTCACTGGCCCATAAAGAAGTGGGCTCGGTTCTCCACCAAGCCCTGGCGGCGCTTCCCAGGCCTTTTGATTTTCTGGACATTGCCTGCGGCGACGCCGGCCAGATGAAGCGCGCGCTGGAGGGCACCAAGGCCCGCCACTATCGCGGCATCGACCTGTCCGAGCCGGCGCTTGAGCTTGCCGCCAAGAATTTGGCCGGCGCGCCCTTCGCGGTCGAACTCGACGATGGCGATTTCGTCGAGGCGTTGACCAAGCACCCGATTCCAACCGACGTCACCTGGTGTGGTCTGTCGATCCACCATTTGCCGACCGACGGGAAGCGCAAGCTGCTCGAAGCGATGTGCGGCGCCACGCGCGATGTGGCGCTGATCTACGAGCCGACCTTGGCCGAGGGCGAGGACCGCGAGGCCTATCTGGCACGCTTCCGCCGCGTGAACCGGCCCGTCTGGAGCTTCCTCACCGACGAGGAGTGGGACCAGATCAACCACCACGTGACCACCTGCGACTTGCCGGAGCATGCCGAAACCTGGCTCGCACTTGGCCGCGATGCCGGATTCTCCAAGGCGCGCCAGATTTTTCTCGATCCCACCGGGTTTTACGGAATTTACCGCTACGACCGCTAAGGCTGCGGCCCACAGCCGACGCTCGAAACGAAAGAGACAAGACCATGTTGCATGCAGGACCGTTATTGGAAGCGCCGCTGCCGCTACCCGATCTCTTGAAGGTCGGCCTTAACAACCGCCCGAACGATCCGGCGGTGACGTCCTTGGAGTCGCTCGTCTCGTGGTCCGAGCTCGACAGCGACTCCAGCCGGCTCGCAGCCAACTACCTTGCGCTCGGCCTGCAGCCCGGCGACCGCGTCGCCTCGCTGATGCCCAATCGCACGGCCCTGCTGATCCATTACATCGCCTGCTTCAAGGCGGGACTCGTTCTGACGCCGCTCAACTACCGCTATATGCCGCCCGAAATCGATCACGCCCTTGCGGTCAGTGACGCCAAGATCATCCTGGCCCATGCCGAGCGCGCCGCCGACCTCGCCGCGAGCAAGGCGGCAACCCTGCCGCTGGGCATCGTCTGGTACGACGCCGAAGGCGACACCAAGCCAAGCATCGAAAGCCTGATCAAGACGGAGCCGCAGCGGGCCGACTTGCCGGCCCTCGGCCCCAAGGCGCCGGCGGCCATCTTCTTCACCTCCGGGTCCACCGGACCGGCAAAAGGCGTCACGCATACGCGTGAATCCCTCGGCTGGATGTTCTCAAGCGCCGCGCAAGCCTTCGAGGTTACGCCCAACGACGTGGTGCTGCCGGGCTCGTCCTGCACCCATATTGGCGGCTTCACCTTCTCCATGGCGGCGCTCGCGGCTGGCGCGCGGCTTATCATCGCGCGGGCCTTCGACCACGACGAAATCGGCCCGCTATTGCGCACCACGCGGCCGACGCTGTTGTCGATGCTGCCGACCGCGCTGCTTCACCTCATCCGCGAGCACGGTATGACGGCGGAGGACTTCAGCTCGCTCCGACTGTGCCGCTCGGGCGGCGACAAGGTTTCCGCCGAACTGGAAAAGGAGTTCATCGCCCTGACCGGCAAGACCGTAAGCGAAGGCTACGGCATGACGGAGTTCGGTCTCGCCGCACTCAATCCGCCCATGGGCGTCGACAAGCTCGGCTCGATCGGCCTGCCGAGTCCCGGCTTCGAGTTCACCATCCGCAACGACCAATGGCACGAGCTGCCGAAAGAGGAAGAAGGCCGCCTATGGGTCAAGACTCCGACCCAATGTGCCGGCTACTGGAATGACGCCGCGGCGACCGCCGAGGTCCTGCGCGATGGCTGGTTCGACACCGGCGATGAGATGAAGGTCGACAGCGACGGCTATAACTGGTTCTGCGGCCGCCAGAAGCAGATCATCGTGCATGACGGCTCGAACATCTCGCCGCAGGAGGTCGAGGACGCCCTGCTGGAGCATCCGGCGGTCGAGCTTGCCGGGGTTGTCGGCGTGATCGACGAGGCCCATGGCGAGAGCGTGCGGGCCTATGTCGAGGTCAAATCGGGCATGAAGCGGCCGAAGACCGCCGAGCTGATCC
This sequence comes from uncultured Alphaproteobacteria bacterium, assembly GCA_963793075.1. Taxonomy (GTDB): domain Bacteria; phylum Pseudomonadota; class Alphaproteobacteria; order Rhizobiales; family Methyloligellaceae; genus Methyloceanibacter. The sequence goes on along the minus strand of CAWBYO010000004.1, from coordinate 389,291 downwards.
AGTTCGCCAAGGCCCGCGTCGGCTACAAGGCGCCGGAGGAGATCATCATCATCGACAAGATGCCGCTCAACCCGACCGGCAAGGTGGATCGCGTCTGCCTCAAAAAGATCGCCGCCGGCGAACACGGCCGCCACGTCTAGCAGGCGATACGATCTGCAACCGGTCCGGCGGCGCGAACGTGCCGCCTTCCATCTCTCCGCGCGGTTCGCTAGAAGGGGCCCGTCGTCGGGCAATTGGGCTGCGGGACAAGGGCTCAATAATGCAAGCAAGGCGCAAGGCCGCGGTTCGATCGTCGTCGATCAAGGGCTCTCCGAGCAAGGCAACGCCTAACAAGGCTGCTCCCAAGAAGGCCGCGGCGAAAGCCAGCCCCAAGACGCGGCCCGATACGGGCGGCATTGTGGAACGCTTGCGTCCCGGAATTGGGGCTGATTGCCGGCATCGTCACGACGGTGATCTTCTTCACCGTCGGCAAGGAGTGGCTTGCCGATCTCGACAGCGTCCCCCGCGTCGCCCTGCTGTTCGCTTGGCTCTTCGGCGTGATGATCTGGTGCGCCTTCGGCGTCGTGCGCCACGCCGACGCTCTGGCCGAACTCTTGGGCGAGCCTTACGGCACGCTGATCCTGACCCTTGCCGTCATCAGCATGGAGGTGGCGATCCTCGCCACGGTCATGCTCGGCGGCGACCCCAACCCGACACTGCCGCGCGAGACCATGTTCGCCATTCTGATGATCGTGCTGAACGGCATGGTGGGCACGGTTTTGGCCATCGGCGGGCTGCGTCATGTCGAGCAGGAATATAATCTGCAAGGCGCCATGGCCTATCTCGCGGTGATCACCCCGCTCGCTATCATCGCGCTGGTCATCCCGACCTTCACCCAAGCAACCACGGGCCCGACCTTCACCACCCAGCAGGCCGTGATCTTCGGGCTGCTCACCGCGCTGCTCTACGCCGCCTTCCTCACCATCCAGACGACGCGGCATCGCGGCTTCTTTGTTCAGCCGAAGAAGACGCCGAAAAACGTCGAGCCCGCCCAGCCGGCAAGCGCCGCGCCGCACCAACACGGCAAGGTCTATTCCGCGCCCTATCACGCCATTTTGTTGCTTGCGACGCTACTGCCCGTGGTGCTGCTGTCGAAGCCTCTGGCGAAGCTGATCGACTTCGGCGCCGAGCAAATGGGCTTGCCGATCGCCCTCGGCGGTGTGCTGATCGCCATGCTCATTCTCGCACCGGAATGGACATCTGCCTGCCAGGCGGCCGCCCGCAATCAGCTCCAGCGCGCCGTCAATCTCAGCCTCGGCTCGGCGCTGTCGACGATCGGCCTGACCGTGCCGGTGGTGCTCGCCATCAGCGTCTTCACCGGCACCCCGATCGAGCTCGGTCTCAACAATGTCGAGATCGCGCTTCTCGCCGTGACCCTGTTCGTGTGCCAGATGACGTTCTCAGGCGCGCCGACCAATATCCTGCTCGGCTTCGTCCATCTGGTGCTGTTCTTCGCCTATCTCGTGCTGGTGTTCACCCAGTAGGGTCGCGCGTCAGCCCCATTTCTTGCCGAGGTCGTCGAGCCCCGACTTCGCCAGATCCTCGGGGCTCATCACGATTTTCAGCTCGCAGTCGGCATTGAACTTGAGGAAGAACGGTTCGACGAATCGCGGCAGGTCCGACGCGGTCGGCATGTCGATGATGAGGACGGCGGTCCTTTCACCGCAATCGTCCGTGAAGTAAACCGCCTCGGGCTTCAAATCGGCCAGGATGCTCTGCATGAGCGGTCCAGCCTGTCCATTGCGAACCAAGTCATTGAAACTGTCGGTGGGGAAACGCGCAGTCAGCATCATTCTCATGGATCGTCCTCCCAATTGGCGCGGGCCTCGTCGCGAAAGCTTAGCCTAGCACCCGGAATGCCGTAATCAGACGACGGCGGCTAGTCCACGATCAAGCCACTGAGCGTCTCGAGCGTATCGGCCTCATCCGCCGGCTTGTCCCAACGAATGCGGTGAATGCGGGGAAAGCGCATGGCGACGCCCGATTTGTGGCGCGCCGAGTGGTGCACCGAATCGAACGCGACCTCGAACACTAGCTTCGGCTCGACCTGGCGCACGGGCCCGAAGCTATCGACCGTGTGGGCGCGCACGAATGAATCGAGCTGCTTCAGTTCCTCGTCCGTGAAGCCGAAATAGGATTTCCCCACGGGCACGAGCTCGGGCTCGCCGGTCTCGCGCGCGCGCCAAGCACCGAACGTGTAGTCGGAATAATAGGACGATCGCTTGCCGCTGCCGCGCTGGGCATACATGAGCACGGCGTCGATCATCAGCGGCGCCCGCTTCCACTTGTACCAATGGCCTTTCGGACGGCCGGCGATATAGGGGCTGTCGCGGCGCTTGAGCATGAGGCCTTCGATGCCGGTCGCCCGCGCCCCGGCCCACAGCGTCTCGAGCTCGGCGATCGAGGTGAAGTTGATGATGTCCGAGACGTCGGTGCGCTGCGGCGCATGCGCCCCATGCCAGGCTTCCAGGCGCGCGCGCCGGTCCTCGAAGGGGAGGGAACGCAGATCCTCATCGCCCTCGAACAGGAGGTCGTAGAGCCGGATATGGCCGGGATGCGATTTCAGCATGGACGCCGTCACGGTCTTTCGGTTCAGCCGCTGCTGAAGATCGTTGAACGGGGCGACCTCGCCGTCACGCATGACCAGGAGCTCGCCGTCGAGCACCACGCCTTCGGGCAGGGCTTCGACCACGTCGGGAAAGGCGCCCGAGATGTCGTCGCCGGTGCGTGAGAACAGCCGCTTCTCGCCACCTTGGTGGCTGGCCTGCACGCGGATGCCGTCCCACTTCCACTCGGCCACGAAGTCGGCGGGCGTGATGCCGGCAAGCTCCCGGTCCTCGATGGCATGCGACAGCATCAACGGCCGGAACACGGCCTGACCGGCCGTATCGGGGCGCGGCGCATCGCCCGTGAGCCAAGCGAATAGCGTGGCGTAAGGCGGCGTAAGGCCGTGCCACACCTCCTCGATCTCGGCGAGCGGCTGCCCCGACCATTGGGCGAGCGCAGTCTTGGCCAGCCGCGCCGAAACGCCGACCCGCAGCGCGCCGGTGAGGAGCTTGAGCAGGGCCCAGCGGCCCGTGGCGTCGAGGCGGTCGAGCCAACCGGCAAGCAATGCCGGGATCTCCGCCTTGCCGGCGGCCTGCACCGCCTCGACCACATCGGCCAGGCGCGGCGGCGCGGCATCGTCTTCGCGCGCCGGCCATAGCAGCGAGATGGTCTCGGCCGTGTCGCCCACATAGTCGCGCGACAGCTTGAACAGCACCGGATCGACGCGGCTCTCCAGCATCTCGGCGAAGATTCGGCGGAACGGCACCCGGAAGAACAGCCCGTCGGTCAGCGCCGCGAGCGCGTAACCCCGGTCCGGGTCCGGCGCCGCGCCGAAATAATCCGCCATGAGACGCAGCTTGTCGTTGCGTGACGGCGTATAGGCGAGCCGGTCGAGCAGCGCGGCGAAGGTTTTCACTGGTCCTCGTCCTCGCGGCCGATCAAGGCGAGCGCACGGCCCCGGCGTCCCGTCGTCTGGATGTGGTGGAGCAGCGCATCCTCGCGGCCATGGGTCACCCACACCTCCGCCGCGCCGGTCTCGGCGATCGTGTCGGTCAACTCGCGCCAGTCGGCATGATCGGAGATGACCAGCGGCAGTTCGATACCCTGCTGCCGGGCGCGGGCGCGCACGCGCATCCACCCCGAGGCGAACGAGGTGAGCGGATCGGGGAGGCGGCGCGCCCAGCGGTCGGCGATTGCGCTCGGCGGCGCCAGCACGATCTGCCCTTTGAGCGCGTCGCGATCGGCGGCGGTCGCCGATTCGAGCGCGCCGAGCCGCACGCCGAAGGACTCGTAAAGGTCGCAGCAGGCTTGCAGCGCCCCATGCAGATAGATCGGCCGCTCATACCCGGCGGCTCGCAACAGCGCGATCAGGCGCTGGCTTTTGCCGAGCCCATAAGCGCCGACCACATGCGCCCGCTCGGGGAATTGGTCGACGGACTTGAGCAGCTTGGCGACTTCCGCGCCCGCATCGCCATGCTGGAAAACGGGCAGTGCGAATGTCGCCTCGGTGACGAAGAGGTCGCATGGGACGGGCTCGAAGGGCGCGCATGTTGGATCGGCGCTGCGCTTGTAATCGCCCGACACCACCGCGCGGACGCCCTTATACTCGATCAGCACCTGCGCGCTGCCGAGCACGTGGCCGGCAGGCAGCAGCGTGACCGTGACGTCGCCGATGGTGACAGGCTCGCCGTACCCCGCACTTTGCGGGCGCCGCGGCGCCAATTCGCCGAGCCTGGCGCGCATGATGGCGAGCGTCTCTTTCGTCGCCAGCACGGCGTCATGTCCCGGCCGCGCATGGTCGGAATGTCCATGGGTGACCACCGCGCTGCCCCACCGCGCCGTGCGGGTCGATATGGAAGCGGCCCGGGCGGCAATACAGGCCCTTGGGATCGACCGTGAGCCAGCTGTCGAATTGCTCGGGTCTCATTTCACCGCGCCTGTGGGGAACAAATCACGCATCTACCAACCGAAGATTGAACCATGCCGCAGGGTTCGCGCAACTAGGTTGCAGGCGGTCCTGGGCGTCTCGCGCATAAGATGCATCTTAGTCGATGCAGCACGCGAGTGGTCGCCGTGCAGGGGGGCAAGTCATCAGGCGTCCAATTTGGGCTCCGCGCGAGCGGAGTCCTATGGGCGGCTGCTCTCTGTCTCGGCCTGCCGGGGCAAACGGCCGCTGCCGAGCCCGACGCGCCGCACACTGAATTCTTCACCGGCTTCGAGGCCAGCGACAACTACACAAGCGGCTATGTGGGCGGCGGCTACGCCTTCGGCAAGGGGCTCTACGCGCCGGGCTGGAGGCTCCGCGCCGTCGGCGCCTATGGCCGCTATGACTATGATGGTGCCCTGTTCGACGGCAGCAACTATGCCGCCACCACGTTCGATGGCCAGGTTGGTTTCGCCGCGGCGCTGATCGGTTACCAGTTCCGCCCCGGCGCCGTTACCGTCAAGCTGTTCGCCGGCATCGAAGCCGAAGACCAGCAAATCACCCCGCGCGATCCGAACAACAATGTGCAAGGAACGGAGATCGGTCTCAGGCTTCTCGCCGAGACTTGGTACGACATCGCACCCCGGTGGTTCGCATCCGCCGACGTCGCCTACGGCACGGCGTTCCAGGACTATTGGAGTCTTGCGCGAATAGGCTTTCGCGTCCGCCCCAGACTCTCGCTAGGCCTGGAAGGCGGCGCACTCGGCAATGAGGAATATGATGCGGGCCGGGGTGGCGGCTTCGTGCGCGTCAACTTGCGTCAACTCGAGGTGACGCTGTCCGGCGGGTTTACCGGCAACTATCTCGAGGACGACCCGAGCGGCTACGTCTCACTCGGGCTCTACCGCACATTTTAGGAAGGTGTGAATGCATCGAGCGCGCCGGCGCGAAGGGCCAGAGTGCACTGCCGGCCCCGCCCCGGCAGTGCTAAGCATCGTCAGCATGACTTCGACCGTGCAAAGTCAAACCGCACTCTGGTTGTGCATTCTGTGTAAGAGGGAGGTCGTCGGACTTTGTGTCCGGAAGACTCGCTCTACCCGTCAGCATGACATGAAGACGACAACCAAGGCAAACACGAGTTGCCGCTTGCCCGCAATTTCTTCCAACTGTCATCGGCTGACGCGCATGCGCGCGAATCTCTAAGGCTCCGCCTTACTGACGGGTGCCTTAGCCTTGGCTTCCTTGGCCTTGCGCTCCGCCTCTTTGGCGGCGGCCTCGGCCTCTATCGGCGCCAGCCATGCGTCGAAGCGTTGGCTTAGCGCCGCGCCGTGCTCGTCCCACCATGCCGCGTCGAATTTGAGCGCCGTCTTGAAATTGTCCGGTGCCGTCGGCAGAAAGTCTCGCATGTCCACGCCGATAATTGGATGCTTGCCGACCAGTGGCAGCGCCGATTTGCGCATCGGGCCATAGGCGATGAGTTGGGCCTGCGCCGCCAGTCGCGCCGGCGACGTGGCGAAGCTGATGAAGCGCATGGCTTCCGTCTTGTTGCGTGCCGCCTTGGGGATTGCCCAGGCATCGATATCGTAGATCTGACCGTCCCACAGAACGCCGATCCGCCGCTGATCGCCGACCGCAGCACGGAAGATGCGGCCGTTATAGCCGGCGGCCATCGTGACCTTCTTCTCCAGTAGCCACGTGACCGGCTCTCCGGCCTTGTCCCAGAACAGAATGTCGCCCTTGATCTTGTCGAGCGCGGCAAAGGCCCGGTCAACGCCGGCCTCGGTGGCGAGCTCCGTATAGACGCTTCCGGCCGGAACGCCGTCGGCGAGCAGCGCCAACTCGAGCGTGTAGCGTGGATTTTTCGGCAGCGCGCGCTTCCCCGGAAAACGGGCGGTATCCAGCAGGGCGCTAATCGCCGTTGGTTCCCCCTTGGGGAAGGCCCGGCGGTTGAAGGCGATCGCCGTCGACCAGGCGACGGATGCCACGCCGCAGGACGAAAGGCCGCCGTCGATGAAATCCTCCTCGATGCTCTGGCCGTCCGGCGGCGCGCCCAAGCTCGAGACCTCGATGGCTTCCAACAATCCGTCGCCGCACAGCGTGGCAAGCGTGCCTGCCGAGACATCGACCACGTCAACGGGCGGATCGCCGGCCTCCAGCAGGCCTTTGAGCTTGGCCAGGCTGCCATCATAGATCTCGGTGGCGATGGCCGTGCCGGTCTCCTTGGCGAAGGGCTCGAACAAGGCGATCTCCTGCGACTGGCCGTAGGCGCCGCCCCAGGTGGCGACACTCAGCGTGCCGTCCTGAGCGCCGGCACCGGTCGTGGTCAAGCCGAGGCCGACGACGAGTCCCGCAACCACGCCAGCGGCCAGCGCGATGGCGCGGGGTGTGAAAGGCTGATTACGGGGCTGCCAAAACACGGCGTTCATCTCGGTCGATTTTCGGTCCAGGTGAGCCTAGCGCGGCGAGACCGGGACAGTCCCCGGCCCTGACTGCGTTGATCCGTCTCCAAGTGTGGGGCGATTCGCTCTCTGGATCAGGGGTTGCGTGAGCGGTCCGCGTATGGTGACCCGTGGTGGAGTCTCCATGACGAGTTGCGAGGCGTTTAGCGGTGCCACAGGATTGGCGATCAGGAAGTCCCAATCAAGTGTTTGCTTCCCCACATCGACACCTCCGGACCCAGAAACCACGCCGCCGGGGGTCTGCATCGTGAACAATTGGCACCAAATATGGCCCGCAGAGAGGCGGCAGTCGGCCTTGAGAGACTCGAAGGGGGTGGCGGCGTCGTGGCTCCAGCCCGTTGCGTCCTCGCCCGAGCCCGCCAGGAGTTGCGGGAGGTCGATGGGGAGGGCGCCGGCCTGTGCGGTCAGTTTGAGATCGCCGGCCAGCCCGCGGATGAGCCCGTCCAGGGTGGTACCGCCGGTCGAGACGTCGAATTTCACATCGCCTGTGCCCTTGATCGGGATTTCGGGGGCGAAAGGCTTGAGACAGGTCTCGATGACGACGTCGGAGAGGGTGCCGGCGAAGGAGGCCTTGGTCCGCGGGCCGGAAAGGTCGAGCCCCACGCGGCCGGCCACCTCGCCGCCGCACAGCTCCAGCTCGCCTACTTCACTCGATATGGTCCCGTCCTTGGCGGTGATCGTCAGCCCGCCGCGCCCGAGCTCCAGGGACGATGCCTGGAGGTCGGCCGCCGACAGGCGCAAGTCGGCGTCGAAATGTTTGAGCAGCGCCCAGTCGAACAGCGGCTCCCCGATTGCTGTGGTGTCGCCGGTGCCGAGATAAGGATCGAGCACCAGGCGCTCGAATGCGAGCGTACCCTCCACCCGCGGCCGCGTTCCCGTGGTGATGGCGAGAAGGCCCACGGCCGTGTTCCCGTCGAGCGAGAAAGTGCCGTCGTCGAAGATGAGCGTCGAGCCGTTCCAATGGACGGGCCCCGCCGCCGACAGAGCCTTGAGGCTATCGCCCGGTGGCAGCGACATTCCCACCCAATTCAGGAATTGCCGGGCATCGTCCATCTCGGCGCGCATGTCGCCGTCGAGTTCAAAACTCTCGGCGAAGCGCGCGGTGCCGGAGAACTTGGCGGTTACGGGGACGGAGGTGATGGTCAGCGTGACCGGCGCGCTGCGGCCGTCCTCCCCCTCCGCGATCGTGCCGCTGTCGATGGCGAAGTGAACCGTCTCGTCGCGGAAAGTGAGTGAGCCGAGCGCCGTCAGCGCGCCGCTGCCGTCGCTGGCGTCGAATCGCGCATCGAAATCGCGCGCCATGATCTCGCCCGACGCCGTCTTGATCGTGCCGCGGCGCACGCTCACGACGCCGACCGGCGCTCCGGCCAGCCCGTTGGCGACGAGGCCCTCCGCCGTCTGATCGGCCGGAGCGGCGGCGGCCGCGTCGGCCTTGAGCGTGATCGTCGGCCGGGCGAAGTGCAAGGCATCGATCTTGATGTGGCCCATCAGCAGGTCCGGCAGGCTCAGGGACATTTTCACGTTCCGGGCGGCGATGGAACGGATCCACGGCAGCTTGGTCGCGTTGGTGAGGACGAACCCGCCGCGCAACGAAAGCGGAGGGAAATAGCGCACGGTCAACGGCTCCGTCAGCGTGACGGTGGCACCGGTCCACGCCGATAGCGCCGCGGCGACCCGGTCGCGCAGATCCGATGAGGTTCCGATCAGGCGCGGAAGCGCCACCAAGCCGACAAGGAGAAGCGAAATGAGGCCGAGGAGAAGCCATTTCCAAGGACGCTGGCGAGGCTTCATACCGACCTTTCCGCTTGTTCTAGGCGTGGGGCTCTGGGATCGAGCCCGACCGTCCCGTGTGACCGCCGCAAGAGCGCTCCTTGTAGCCCGAATTGCTTGAGGAGCCCAAGTCCTGCATTCGCATTCTTAAGTCCCGCATTCTCTTGGGTTATCGAGAGATCCGCAACGCCCATTCGGGCTCCGTCCGCGCCCCGGAAACCCGGCCGGCGGAGGCGCCGGGGCGGCTCCGGGCAATGATCCCATGCAGCAGCAGCACCGGGGCAAGACTGACCAGAACGATGGTCAGCGCCGACAGCCCGGCCTCCTCGTAGCGATAGAGCGAGGCCAGCGTGAACACCTGGGTCGACAGCGTATCGAAGTTGAACGGCCGCAGCAGGAGCGTCGCCGGCAATTCCTTCATGGAGTCGACGAACACCAGCATGGCGGCGGCGCCGAGCGCCGGGCGGAGCAAGGGCAGATGCACCGTCCACAGCATGTCCGACACCGTGGCGCCCAGCGTGCGGCCCGCCGCGTCGATATTCTTTGAGATCTTGCTCAAGCCCGCTTCCACCGCCCCCAGCGAGGCGGCGAGGAAGCGAATCGTATAAGCCAGCACGATGGCGAAGGCGGTGCCGGAGAACAGAAGCCCGGTGGAGACGCCGAAAATCGACCGCATCGCCCCGTCGATACTGTTGTCGAGGCCGGCGAGCGGGATCAGCAGGCCGATGGCAAGCACGGTGCCCGGAATGGCATAGCTGATGGCCGGCACCAGGCTTGCCCCGCGCACGAGCTTGGAGCGCGTCTGCCGTCGCCCGTAAGCGAGGACCACGGCGAAGGCCACGGCGAGCACCGCGGCGGCGAAGGCGAGCAGCAGGCTGTGGAGCGCCGCCTCCCAGAAGGCCGGCGCCAGGCCGGACGAGACATGGGCGACTGCGTCGCCGACGAGCACGCCTGCCGGCAGCACGAAGCCCACGAGCAGCGGCAGCACGCAAGCCAGCACGGCGAGCGTGCCTCGCGCACCGCTGAGCGTATCCTCCGGCAGGTCGCGATATTTGCCGGTCGTATGGTGGAACCGCCGTCCGGCCCGCATCGCCCGCTCGATGAGGAGCAGCGCGAACACAAAGGCGAGCATGACGCAGGCAATCTGGCTCGCACCCGCCAGGCTGCCGCGGTCGAGCCAGGTGTCGTAGACCGCCACCGTCAGCGTCCGCACGCCGAAGAATTCCACCGCGCCGATGTCGTTCAACGTCTCCATCAGCGCCAGCGCCACGCCGGCGGCCAGTGCCGGCCGGGCGAGCGGCAGCGCGATCTGCCAGAAGGTCTGCGAGGCACTGCGCCCGAGAGTGCGGCTCGCCTCGATCACGCAGACAGACTGGGCGATGAAGCTCGCCCGCGCGGTGATGTAGACATAAGGATAGAGCACCGCGCTCATGACGAAGATCGCGCCGCCGAGGGTCCTGATATCCGGGAACCAGTAGTCTTGCGCGTTACGCCAACCGAACAGGCCGCGCATGCTTGTCTGCACCGCGCCGGAGTAATCGAGCACTTCGAGATAGCAATAGGCGATGATGTAGGTGGGCATCGCCATGGGCAGCAGCAGCAGCCACTGAAAAAAGCGGCGTCCCGGGAAGCGGTACATGGTCACCAGCCAGGCGGTGCCGGTGCCGATCACCAGGGTGAGCGCGCCCACGCCCAGCATCAGCCCGACCGTGCGCCGCACCGCGCCGGGCAACACATTGTCGATGAGGTGGGGCCAGGTATCGCCGCTCGACTGAAGCGCGATCACCGCGATGGCGATGAGCGGTGCGAGCGCTATGAGCGACAGCAGCAGCGCCGCCACGGACCAGCCGAGATTGCCGCTCTCGGTGAGGCGCGCAAGCCTCCGGCGAAAGGGAACGGTCTCTCCGGCTCGGGCGCAGGCGGTGTCTTGCTCAGCGCCGGTCAGCGAAAACGTCCCCGCTGCCCTGGCGCTGGGGCGCCATGAGGGCGGCAACCGCCTCCTGCGACAGGCGCTGGTCGGCGTCCTGCAGCGCATCGGCGAAGGCGTTGGCCGCGTCGATCACCGGTTCCACCAGCTCCGAGCCGGTCAGCGCCAGCGCGCAAGCCCGCATGGCCGGACAGCGGTGATGCTGCGAGGCGGCGATCAGCGAGATCGCCATGCATTCGTCGGGGCAAAAGCCTGGACGGCCGAACGGATAATACTCGATCTTGCGTGACGCCGTGGACCGCAAGGTCCTGACCCAGCAGGCGAGCTCGGTCACGGCGCGTTTGGCCCGCGACGGTCCGAGCACGCGGTTATATTCGTTCCAGCCATTCTCCCAGCAGGCGATGTCACCAGTGTCGTAACCGGCAAGCCAGCATCGGAATCCGACGCCCACCAGCCACTCCGCCCCGCTGCGCACGGGGATTGGCCGTCGGCCGCCAGCGCCAACCTGCTTGTCGATACTCTTATGAAAGCTCATTGCCGTCCCCTCATGAGCTTGGCCCTTCGTCAAAGCCGACCTTGTCGACCATTTCGCTTGCGGCTTTCCGCAAAGCCGCGATGTCGTTGAGCGAGATTGGGTCCGGTTTGAACTCGCCCCAGGATTGAACCAGCGCCGACCAGGGGACGCCGGCCTTCACCGGATATTCGTTGTTCACTTCCGCATACATTTCTTGGCCCTTATCCGAAGCCAGAAATTCGAGAAGCTTGACTGCGTTGTCCTTGTTCGGCGCGTTCTTCGCCAAGATGGCGCCCGACACGTTCACATGGGTGCCGCGGTCGCCCGTATTGGGGAACAGGATGTTGACCGAGTTCGCCCAAGCCTTCTGCTCCGGGTGCTTCTCGTCTCGAAGCATGGCGCCCATGTAATAGGTGTTGCCGATGGCAATGTCGCATTCGCCTGAGTAGACGCCCTTGACCTGCATCCGGTCGTCGCCGGCAGGCTTACGCGCGAGATTGGCTTTCACGCCGCGCAGCCAAGTTTCGGTCCAGGCTTCACCATGAGCGGCGATCATCGAGGCGATCAACGCGACGTTATAGACGTGCTGGCCGGAGCGGATGCAGATCTTGCCGCGCCATTTCGGATCGGCGAGATCCTCGTAGGTGATGGCGTCTTGCTTGACCCGCTCCTTGGAGGCGTAGACCACGCGGGCGCGGCGGGTGAGGCCGATCCACTCATCGTCCTTGCCCCGGTAGGTGGCGGGGATCGCCGCATCGATGGCCTCGGACACCACGGGCTGGGCAATGCCGGCGGCCGTGGCCTGGGTCAGATTGCCGACATCGACGGTCAGCAGCAGGTCGGCCGGGCTATTGCGGCCTTCGGCCTGAATGCGCTCGATCAACCCCTTCTCGGCGAAGATGACATTGGCCTCGATACCCGTCTCCGCGGTGAATTCCTGGAGCAGGGGATCGATCAGATAAGGCTGCCGGTAAGAATAGATATTCACCTCGCCCGGCTTCTCGGCGCGGGCGAAAGGCAGGGCGAAAATAGCGATTAAGATCGCGAGCGCAGCAGCGCGCGCCAGTGTCCAGCGCATCAATTACCTCCAATGGCCGGGGTTCAAGGCCCCGGTATCGGACCGAAAGACTTTGCTCCCCCTTGGACTAGAGCCAGAGAGCCTCTATCCCGCTTAAGGCTTGCCCCCGGGCGATGTCAACAAGAATATCGTAATTGAACCAAACTTAGAAACCTTCTAATCGGTGATGATACATTAGAAATGTTCGAGAAAGTAAGTATAAGTTCGCCGACTTATAGTATGACGTTGTAACGTCACTGCAAAGAAACTGAAAAAACGCAGTGATCTCGCAGTCGCGAACAAGACTTGCCGGAGCGTGCGGCAAGGAGCGCGGGTGGCAGGCCTAAGAGGAGAACAGGCGTTCCGCGGGGAAGATGATGTCGGCCGAGGTGCCAACTCCCGGCTCGCTGGACAGTTCGAGCCGGGCGCGATTGGCGTCGGCCAGCGCCTTGGTGAGCGGCAGGCCAAGCCCGGTCCCCGACTGCCGGCGCGGCGCCGTATCGAGCTGATGGAAGGGCTGCATGGCGTAGGCGATTTCGTTCTTGCTCATGCCGACGCCGTTGTCGCGTACCCGCACTCTGAGCTCGCCGTCGACCAGCGTGCCTGAAACGATGACCTGGCCGCCTTCGGTGGTGAACTTGATGGCGTTGGTGAGAAGGTTGAGCAGGGTCTGCTTGAGCCGCCGCGGATCGGCGACCACGAGCGGCAGGTCTGGCGTCAGCGAGGTCCGCAGCACGATGCGCGTGCGCTTGGCGAGCGGCTGCAGGCTGGCGACGCAACTCTCGACGACGTCGCCCACGTCCACCGCGGTGAAATCGAGCTCGAACTTGCCCGCCTCGATCTTCGAGATGTCGAGCAGGTCGTTGAGCAGGCTGAGCGCGTAGAGGCCGCTCTGATGAATGTCCTCCGTGTAGCCCTTGTAGCGCGGATTGCTGATCGGCCCGAAGCGCTCTTGCAACATCAACTCGGCGAAGCCGATGATTGAATTAAGGGGCGTGCGCACCTCGTGACTGACCTTCGCCAAGAAGTCGAGACGGCGGCTCGCGCCGTCGGCGTCGATGGATTTCTGCGGCGCGGGTGCCGGCGGCGCCGGAACTTCAGCCACCGCTGCACCCGTCGTAGGCGCAGGTGTTTCCGGCGTTTGCGCCACTGGCGTCGGCGTTTCAGGCGCGAGGAGCTCCGGCGCGGGCGCCGCCGCCACGGGCTCAGGCGCGGGCGGCTCGGCCGCGAGATCCGCCTGGTCGATGAGCCGCAAGACCTTGCGTGTCTTGATCGGTATCGAGCGGGCTGAGCGCGAAGACCACTTTGAGGCGCCGGCGTGAGCGCGTGAGCGCATCGATCTCGCCGGTGCGCCCGGTGTCGTCCTCGCAAATGAGCAGCGCCGCGCCGCCGGGAAGAATGGCGTCGAGCCCGCCGGCCTCGCTCAGTTCGGACGGCGAGCGATAGCCGAAGGCGTAGGCGAAGGCGCTGTTGACATAGATGAGTGAGCCGTCCCGCAGGAGGCCGATCGCCGCCGGCATGGCTTCGAGCAGAAGCCGCAAGCTCTCCGGCGGCAGGACGAGGGGGCTGGCCACTGGATCTGCCTCCGCGGGGCCGTTCGTCTCCGGCACAGGAGAATTGCCCGGGACAGGGGGCGTGGCTCCGGGACCAAGCAGAACCCGGCCCTCGAGCGCGCGCGCGATATGCTCAAGCGCCTCGCGGTCCCCGTCTTCGATGCGCCGTTGCGATCTGAGGTCGGCCATGGTCGGCCCCAACATGAACTAATGAGCCCGCTCTGGCGTTTGGCGCAGAGGCCCGCTCAGCCACTAGGGACGCCCCTTCTTGGGGCGCTTATGCGACTCCACCACTAAATTTAGGCGAATCCAGTCTATTGCATAGCGCGAAAGGAAGAATTTCGTCCACAGAACAAAAAAAGACGCGCATTTGGGCAAACTGCCTCTTGCAGTGTCGCACTGCACCATTTATATTGCACTGCAACAAAAATAAGCGGCGATAATAAGTTCGTCCATTCCCCGAACGACGAATCGAGGAGATCAACAAAGAGGTGCCATGATGAGTGAGACAGCCATTCCCCAGACCCCCCAGGAAGCCGCCGAGAAGATTTCCGAGAGCTTCGACACGGCCGCCAAGGAATTTGAATCCCTCAAGCTCGATACCACCGTGCCCGAGAGCGTCCGCTTGCTCGCCGAGAAAACGGTGAACCAGACCCGCGAGGCCTATGAGCGCGGCAAGGAATCGCTTGAAGAGTCGATTGACGCGCTGGAGCGCTCCTTCGATGCGGCCGGTCAGGGCGCCACCGCCTTCAACCGCAAGCTTATCGACATTGCCCAGCGCAATCTGAATTCCGGCTTCGACCTTGCCAAGAGCATGGCCGCCGCCAAGAATCTCGCCGAGATCGTCGAGCTTCAGTCGGCTTTCATCCGCAGCCAGTTCGAGGTGTTCGCCAGCCAGGCCGGGGAGATCCGGGCGCTGACGACCAAGATTGCCGCCGACACCACCGAGCCGATCAAGGATCAGGTGACCCGGTCCTTGGAGAGTGTGCGCAAGGCGTCTTAGACGGCGTCTTAGTCAGGCGCAGCGCCGAGACATTATTAATTATCGTCAGTGCCGTCGTTGTAATGCGTCAGGCCCGGGGCCAGCCCCCCGGGCCTTATTCTTTGGGCGGCGGCGATGGTGTGTCGAAGGGGTGCCGGTTCTTGGCTGCGTTCTTTGCACGCGAGGCGCGCCATCTGCTTGCAACAACTCTTGCCTGCCCTTAGGTTCCCGGCCTAGGCATTGCCCATGTGCCGCTGTAGCTCAGTTGGTTAGAGCGCTTGACTGTGGATCAAGAGGTCGGTAGTTCGAATCTCCCCAGCGGTACCAATTACTTGGGCGTTGCAGGCCAGCGCTAAGCGTCGCCCAACTGCCCACTGCTACCCCCAAATAAGATCGTCTGACGCTTTCGCTCCACTCCGCACGTGGTTCTGGGGGAATTAAGCGGTCCGGCGACGGAGCCCAACCCTCCGGCGCGCGTTATCCCTCGGAACGGCTGCCTTTCTCCTGCCCCGCATGGCTTCTAAATGGGCCGCACGCAAAAATGAGTGGAAAACACTGTAAATGCTAGACGCTCTCTTTAGATCCGCCGTGCATGCGATCGTCGTGATCGACAAGGACGGGGCGATTCACGCCGTCAATCCGGCAGCCGAAACAATGTTCGGTCATGGAGCCGGGGAGCTTGCGGGTCAGAACGTTCGCATCCTTATGCCTGAACCCTATCGATCCGAGCATGATGGTTACATGCGCCGCTATCTGCAGACCGGCGAAGGCAAGATCATCGGAATCGGTCGCGAGACCGAGGCGAGACGGAAGGACGGCTCGGTTTTTCCGATCTATCTCTCCATCAGTGAGTTTCAACATGAAGGAGTGAAGCGCTTTGCCGGCATAATCAGAGACCTCACCGAGCAAGCGCTATATGAGACAGAACTGGAGCTGGCGAGAGATAAAGCCGAGAAAACGGTCCGCCAGTTGACGAGGACGCAGGATCAGCTCGTTGCGTCTCAAAAGCTCGCGGCACTCGGCGAACTGACCGCCGGCATCGCTCACGAGATCAAAAACCCGCTCAATTTCGTCAGTAATTTTTCGGAGACGTCGATCGAGCTGCTTGGTGAGCTGAACGCGGCGATCTCCGCCGCTCTCGGGCCCGCGCCGCGTCCGGAAATCGACGAGCTAATGGCCGATCTGACCGCCGATCTGGGAAAGATACGCGTCCATGCCGGCCGCGCGGACGGCATTGTGCATTCGATGCTCGATCACGCCCGCGGCGGTGAGGGTGTGCCAGTGAGCACGGATATCAACGAGCTGGTCGAGGAGGCTTTCAATCTCGCCTATCACGGTCAGCGGGCGCGCGACAAAACATTCCAGCTCCAGACGGAACGGCTCCTCGACGGCGAAGCGGGTAGAGCTGTTCTTAGACGTCAGGATATCACCCGCGCCCTGGTGAACATCATGGGCAATGCATTCTATGCGGTCAGCCAACGCCGGAAGGCCGGTGCCGACGGCTATGTCCCGCGCATGACCCTGTCCACGCTGAACCGCGGAGCAACTGTCGAAATCCGCGTCAGGGACAATGGCACGGGGATTGATGAAGAAGATAAGGCCAAGCTCTTTGAGCCCTTTTTCACCACCAAGCCAGCTGGCGATGGAACCGGCCTCGGCCTGTCCCTGTGCTTTGACATCATCGCTCAGCAGCATGGTGGCGCCGTTCACGTGGAAAGCGAACCCGGATCGTTCACGGAGTTTGTGATCTCTCTGCCTCGGAACAAATCACTGCCGAAAGGAGCTTAGCTATCGATCTCGTCTCAATTCTAATTGTCGACGATGAGCCTGACATTGTGGACCTCTTCCGGCGGCAATTTCGCAAGGAACTTCGGAGCGGTGAGTATGCGATGCATTTTGCCGGATCCGCAGAGGAGGCGCTGGAGATGTTGGACAAAGGAGTCGAGCCTGAAATCATGCTGATCCTATCCGATATCAACATGCCCGGCATGAGCGGCATCGAGCTGTTGAAGCGGAGCAAAGAGCGTTGGCCTGATCTGTCCGTGGCGATGATCACCGCTTATGGCGATGAGGATACTATGCGCGGCGCGATGGAGGGCGGTGCAACCGCGTTCCTCAACAAACCGATCGACTTCTCCGACCTTAAAAATCTCATTGCTGAAATGCGTGCGGCAAGATCGGGCTAGGGCAATGGCTGTCAAAATTCTGGTCGTCGATGACGAGCCCGACCTACAGGTTCTGATCCAGCGGAGGTATCGGCGCGAGATTTGCCATGGCGAGTTCGAGTTCGACTTCGCTGACGATGGCGCCGCGGCGCTGGAGAAGATCAAGGAAGACCCTTCAATCGATCTGATCATCAGTGACATCAACATGCCGCGGATGGACGGCTTGGCTTTGCTCGAACATCTCGGCGAGTTCGACGACCGGTTGAAGACGATCATCATTTCCGCCTATGGCGACATGGAGAACATCCGCACGGCGATGAATTGGGGTGCGTTCGATTTCGTCACCAAGCCCATCGATTTTCAAGATCTGACGATCACCATCAAGAAGAGCCTCGACCAACTCGATATTCTCAAAGAGGCGCTGCAATCGAAGATCGCGGCACAGCGGGCCAAAGCAAATCTGGCGCGCTACGTTCCGCCTCATCTCGTTGAGGCCCTGTCCGAACGTGATGAACCTTTCGGGCCACCCCGGCTGTTGGATGTCGCTGTGCTGTTTGCCGATATGCGCGGCTTCACGGCCATTTCCGAAACGATGAAGCCCTTCGACGTAATGGAGCTCTTGCGGGATTTTCACCGGCGAATGGCGGCAGCAACGTTCCGCTTCGGGGGCACCCTCGACGATTATATCGGCGATGCGATCCTCGCGACATTCGGCGTCTCGGAAGACGGCGGGACCCATGCCACCAACGCGCTGACCTGTGCCAGGGAAATGCTGGCGATCATGAAGGTTTGGAACGCAGAACGCGCCGCCGAAGGCAAGAAGCCGCTCGGCGTGGGCATCGGCGTCAATTACGGTCCGGCCGTCGTGGGCGACATCGGCTCGGATCGTTACATGGATTTCACTGTGATCGGCGACACGGTAAATGTCGCGAGCCGGCTGGAGCGGTTGACTCGCTCGATCGACACGGACCTCGTCATCAGCCAGGCGCTTGCCGACCGGGTCCGCAACGAGGGAACGGACATTGATAGTGGTCTGCCCGATCTCCTGCCCTATGGCGAGCACCCTATTGATGGGCGGTTGGACGGCGTGCCCATTCTCGTGCTGCCCCGCAAGCCGGCCGCGGTCGTGCCACTAAAGCACTGAGCGCACTCGGAAACCCTCCGATCGCTTCGAAGGGCCGTGCTTTGGGTTGATATCTCCCCTCCAGACACGATAATCGCGCCGACTGGCGCTCTACTCCGACAGTCACCGAAGCTTCTCTTGCCTTTGGCTGAGCGGTGGTCCTCTTTGCGGTGGTCCGCCTGCCCTTTCACCCATAGCGACGCGAAGGAACCCCCAACGATGAGGCCATCCCTAGCCATATCCTGTGCCCTTGCCGTCTTGGGCCTGGCATTCGCCGTGCCGGCCTTGGCGCAATCCAATATCCGCGGCGACGCGACCGGCCCAACCACGGCCCCCGGCTTCAGCCATCCCGAGCAATATATGCACCTCGAGGCCGTCAAGCCGGCCCCCAACATGTATCCGGTGATCCGCCACGCCGAGCAGGAGAAGAACGCCGCCGACAAGCTCGCGGCGCTGGCCGAGAAGACCGGCAAGAAACCCAATATCCTGATCTTCCTGCTCGACGACGTGGGCTGGATGGACCCGGGCTTCAACGGCGGCGGCGTCGCCGTCGGCAACGCCACGCCCGAGATGGACAAGCTCGCCGGCGAGGGCCTGACCCTCACCTCGGCCTATTCCACGCCGTCCTGCTCGCCCACCCGCGCCACCATCCACACCGGACAGAACCCGCTGCATCACGGCATCCTGCGCCCGCCGATGTATGGCGAGGCCGGCGGTCTCGACGGCGCCATCACCATGCCGACCCTGCTCAAGAAGGAAGGCTACGTCACCCAAGGCGTCGGCAAGTGGCACATGGGCGAGAACGAAGGCTCCCTGCCGCAGAATGTCGGCTATGACGACTATGTCGGCTTCCTCGGCGTGTCGGACATGTACACCGAGTGGCGCGACATCTACTTCAATCCCGAGGTCGCGCTGTCGCCCGAGCGCTTCAAGATGATGGAGAAAGACAACTTCGATCACTACGAGGTGCATTGCACCCCGGCCGACAAGACCACCTGCGAGAACGGCAAGCTCATTGACCTCGACTACATCAAGGATCTCGACAAGCATTGGATGGAGACGAGCCTCGCCTTTCTCGACAAGATGAAGGGGAGCACGCAGCCCTTCTACCTCTACCACGCCACCCGCGGCTGCCATTTCGACAACTATCCGTCGGATGAATGGGCCGGCAAGTCCATGGCCCGCACCGCGTTCAGCGATTGCATGGTCCACATGGACTACGTGCTCGGCAAGCTCATGGACAAGCTCGAGGAGATCGGCGAGGCGGAGAACACCATCGTCATCTTCACCTCCGACAACGGCCCCGAATGCGAGATCCCGCCGCATGGACGCACGCCGTTCCGCGGCTGCAAGGGCTCGTCTTGGGAAGGCGGCGTGCGCGTGCCGACCTTTGTCTACTGGAAGGGCATGATCGCGCCGCGCAAGTCCGACCAGTTGTTCGACCTCGCCGACATTCTACCGACGACCTTGGCGCTGGCCGGCTATCCCGGCGCCAAGCTGGCGGAGCTGTTCCCCGACAAGACCTATATCGACGGTGTCGACCAGTCGGCGTTCCTGGTGGCCGATGACGGTCTGTCGGCGCGCCGCAGCCGCATCTACACCTTGAACCAGTATTACTCGGCCATTCGCATCGACGAGTTCAAGGGCGTCGTCACCGGCGAGATCGAGAACGGCGTCGTGCAGAAGGGCGATATCGGCGGCTTCTCCGGCTCGATCTTCTCGGACACCGGCGGCGGTATCGTTTTCAACCTCTATACGAACCCGCAAGAGGACGCGAGCGTCGGCATCCGGCATATCCCGATGGCGGTGCCCTTGGGACAGACCGCCGGCTGGTACATGAAGGAGCTGTTCGAATATCCGCCGCAGTTCAAGATCGGCTTCCTGTCCAACAACCCGCCGCTCTACGACCTCGTTCCCGAGGGCGAGATGGCGGCCAAGGCATGGATCAAGAAGCACGGTTTCGGCCGCGTCCAGCCGTAGAACCGGCCGGTTCCATATCGCTTGAGAGGGGCGCCTTGCGGGGCGCCCCCTTTTTTGCCGAGGCGGCGGCGAATCTGTTGCCTTCACGCAACAGGAGCGTGGAATGGGCCGCACGTGGCGTGAAATGGCAAGCAAGCCTCTCCGACCGTCATTATTCTGCTGCGGTTAGCAGGGTCTGCGGGGGCAGGATGAGGCGCGCGTTCTGGTTAGGAGTCCTTGGCGCCTGCGCGCTTGCAGGCGCGTTTCCGCTCGCGGCGCAAGCGGCGAGCGACACGGGCCTGGACCCAGCTCAATCGGCGGCGCAGCCAAGCCAGTGGCAGTTCAGCTTCACGCCTTACGCCTGGGCAACGGGAGTAGATGGTAGCATCGCCGCGCGGGGCCACAGAGCAGACATCGATGCGAGCTTCATTGATATCGTCGAGGACAGTGACTCACTCCTAGCGCTAATGGGGTATTTCGAGGCGCGGAAGGGTGCATTTTCGTTCTTCACCGACGTGGTGTGGGAGGACCTTGGCTTTCCGGGCCACGCAAAGAACGACTTTAACCGCCAAGGGGCCGGACGGCCCTCGAAGTTCCCCGACATCGACGTGACCGTCGACGCCAATCTGGCGACCAAGTCCCACGCACAGCTCGACTATGAGTCGACCATCATCCAATCAGGCGGCGGGTTCGAGGTCGCAAAGTGGTCCGGCTCTTCATCGCACACGGCCCTCGATGTGCTGGGCGGCGCCCGCTATTGGAACCAATCTGTGAATAGCACGGTCAACTTGACCGGCGATCTGACGGTCAACGCGACCGCGACCGCGTCAATCGATCCTCGCGATCTGGTTAAGCGCGTTCTTCGCCAGCGCGGTTTCAAACTCAATCGCCGGGGCGCGAAGCTCGTAGAGCAGGCGATCGAGAAGCGCTTCGGACCCGGCAAAAACATCACCGTGGAGCGAAGCGTGCAGATCGAAATCGATCGGGCGGTGGCCGTTGCCAGCAGCGGGGATCTCGAATGGGTCGACCCGTTTATCGGTGGGCGTCTCCGACATGGGTTTGGCGACAACAAGGACGTGACCCTCGAGGGCGACGTTGGAGGGTTCGGCGTCGGAAGCGATTTCTCATGGCAAGTCGTCGCCACCTACGGCTTCGACGTCAATTGCTTCGGGACGCCGCTTCACACTGTGATTGGTTATCGTGCACTTGCGGTGGATTACAGCAAGGACGGCCCCTTTGGCGAAAACGTTCTCGACTTCGTGCAGCACGGACCGCTCTTGGGCGTGAATCTTCGGTGGTAGGGCGTGAGAATTTTCCCAGCCGGCATCGACACGATCCTGCACGGCCCCCATCGCCGGATTAGTCCTAAATAGCAGGGGCCAAAGCCCGCCGAGTCTGGCACAACTGCCACGTGCGTTTGTCAGCGCGAGACTCCCGCTGCCACCTTTGCTAGAATTGCATAAACTCCGGGAAAAATGGGCAGCCTCAATGCCATGCTCCCGAAGAGGACCGAAGAGTCCGCAGCTAGCTGGGAGGATGCGGCATGCACGTGTTGCGTGGGGTCTTAGCGGGCGCTTTTTCGCTCGCCACACTGAGCGTTTCTTCGGTCCAGGCACAGGACTCTGGCGATCTCGCCCAGCAAGCGCAAAACCCGATCGCCAATCTGATTTCGGTCCCGTTCCAGAACAACACCAACTTCAATGTGGGGCCGTTCGACAAAGACCAGAACATCCTCAACATCCAGCCAGTCATCCCGTTCAAGCTGAACGAGAACTGGAACCTCGTGACCCGCTGGATCCTGCCCGTGGTGTATCAGCCGCCCGTGTACCAAGGCGACGAGAGTGATTTCGGTCTCGGCGATTTCAATCCGAGCTTCTTCTTCGTCACACAGGTCAATCCGAAGCTCATGGTCGGCGCCGGCCCGACCTTCCTGCTGCCCACGGCCACCGACCGAAGTCTCGGACCCGACAAATGGGGTGTGGGCCCGACCGCTGCCATCGTGTGGACGCCGGGCAAATGGGTGGTCGGTGCGCTCGTCAACAATATCTGGTCCGTCGCGGGCGACTCCAACGAGCCGGACGTGAACAGCTTCCTGCTCCAGTACTTCGTCAACTACAACCTGAAGCACGGCTGGTACCTCACCTCGGCGCCGATCATCACCGCCGACTGGAACGCACCCGCTGACGATCAATGGACGCTGCCATTCGGCGGCGGCATGGGGCGCGTTTTCAAAGTCGGCGCGCAGCCCGTGAACATGTCGCTCAGCGCTTACGACAACGTCATCGCGCCCGAAGGCGCCGCCGACTGGCAGTTGCGCTTCCAGGTGCAGCTTCTGTTCCCCACCGGAGGATGACGGACGAGGCCCCCCAATGAAGAGAAGAGTTGTGCTGGTTTCGCTCGCTGCGGTAGGGGCGCTGTTCTTTTCGACCCACGTCCTGGCGGAAGACGCCACGCCGTCTGGCGACAAGCCGAGCCGCACCGAGCTGCCGATCGCGCACCTCAAGGATGGCGTGCCGGTCTTCGACTACAATTATTTCGAGGATCGCGCGGTCATCAAAGCCGACAAGCCAGTGCCGGACGGCGCGGCGACCATTGAGCTCAGCTTCGACAAGGCGCCGTTCAAGTTCACCGGCGAGATCGAAAAAGTCGTCATCGACGTGAAGAGCTAACGCGGAAGAAGGAGGAGGAAAACATGAGGAGAGCAAACATAAGGGCGACCGTATTGCTGTCGGCCGTCCTAGTCGTCGCAGCGGCGCCGGCTTGGTCTCAGGAAACGGAAACAAAATCAGACAAGCCAAACATCGTCATCATCTGGGGCGACGACGTCGGGCAATCCGATATCAGCGCCTATTCACACGGCCTGATGGGCTTCAAGACCCCCAACATTGATCGCGTCGCCAAAGAAGGCGTGATGTTCACCGACTACTACGCCGAGCAGAGCTGCACGGCCGGCCGCGCATCGTTCATTACCGGCCAGTCCGGCTTACGCACCGGCCTTACCAAGGTCGGCTTGCCCGGCGCCACCTTGGGCTTGCAGAAGGAGGACCCGACCATTGCGGAGCTGCTCAAGCCGCTCGGCTATGCGACGGGCCAGTTCGGCAAGAACCATCTCGGCGACCGCAATGAGTTCCTGCCAACGGTTCACGGCTTCGACGAGTTCTACGGCAACCTCTACCACCTGAACGCGGAGGAAGAGCCCGAATTGCCGGACTATCCCAAAGATCCTGCGTTCAAGGCTAAATACGGTCCGCGCGGCGTAATGGATTGCAAGGCCACGGACGTTGACGATCCGACGGTCGATCCGCGCTTCGGCAAGGTTGGCAAGCAGGCTTGCACCGACACCGGCCCGCTGACCAAAAAGCGGATGGAGACGATTGACGATGACATCGCCGACCGCGCCGTGGACTTCATCACGCGGGAGGCGGAGGCCGACAAGCCGTTCTTCGTCTGGGTTAACTTCACCCACATGCATTTCCGGACGCATCCCAAGCCGGAGAGCGTGGGCCAATCGGGACGCTGGCAGAGCCCGTACCACGATGTCATGATTGACCATGACAAGAATGTGGGCACGATCCTCGACGCGCTGGATGAACTTGGGATTGCCGACAACACCTTCGTCATGTACGCGACCGACAACGGCCCGCACATGAACTCGTGGCCGGATGCGGCGATGACGCCGTTCCGCAACGAGAAGAACTCGAACTGGGAGGGCGCTTATCGGGTGCCGGCCATGTTCCGCTGGCCGGGCAAGATCAAGCCGGACCAAGTGTCCAACGGCATCGTTTCGCATCTCGACATGCTGCCGACGATCCTTGCCGTCGCCGGCGATCCTGACGTGAAGGATAAGCTGCTTAAGGGCGATACGGTCGGCGACATGACCTACAAGGTCCATCTCGACGGCGACAACCTCGTGCCCTATCTCACTGGGGAAGAGGACAAGAGCCCGCGCGAATCGTTCTTCTACGTCAACGACGATCAGCAGCTGACCGGCGTGCGCTATGACAATTGGAAGCTCGTGTTCATGGAACAGCGTACGCCCGGCACGCTGGCGATCTGGGCCAATCCCTTCACCAGCTTGCGCGTCCCTAAAATCTTCAATCTTCGAACGGACCCGTATGAGCGGGCGGATATTACCTCGAACACCTACTACGATTGGGTATTGGACCACGTCTTCCTGATCGTTCCAGCTCAGGACTATGTGGGCAAGTTCCTTGCGACGTTGAAGGACTATCCACCGCGCCAGAAGGCGGCGAGCTTCAACCTCGATGACGTCATGAAGCAGATGACAGAGGGACCTAAGTAGCTGTTGCTGCGGCCGGTCATGTCGAGTGACCGGCCGCCACTCGGCAGCGCTGCTCGCCCGAGGACTGAATCCTTTGAATTGCGGAGAATGATGATGTCGACCTTGAGCCGGTTTGTACTTGGCATCGCTCTCGTATTTTTCACCGTATCGTCTGCGTCTGCGGAAACTGATCCCCTGCCGTCCTGGAACGACGGCCCGGCCAAGCAATCCATTGTCGATTTCGTGACGAAGGTAAGCGAGCCGGAAAGCGGCGACTACGTGCCGCCGGCGGATCGCATCGCCACCTTCGACAATGACGGCACGTTATGGCTCGAGCAGCCGATGTATGTGCAGCTCGCCTTTGCGCTCGACCGCGTGAAGGAGTTGGCGCCCGAGCACCCGGAATGGAAGACCACGCAGCCCTTCAAGGCCGTGCTCGACGGCGACATGAAAGCGCTTGCGGCGTCCGGCGAGAAAGGTGTCGCCGAGCTTGTGATGGCCACCCACGCCGGCATGTCGCCGGCTGACTTCCAGACCATCGTCGGCGACTGGCTGGCCACCGCCAAGGATCAGCGCTTCGAGCGCGGCTACACCCACCTCGTCTATCAGCCGATGCTTGAGCTGCTCAGCTATCTGCGCCAAAACGGCTTCACTACCTATATCGTCTCCGGCGGCGGCATCGAGTTCGTGCGCAACTTCTCGGAGCCCGTCTATGGCATCCCACCGGCGCAGGTCGTCGGCTCCAGCATCAAGACGAAATATGAGGTTGTCGACGGCGAGCCGACCCTCATACGCCTGCCTGAGATGAACTTCGTCGACGACAAAGACGGCAAGCCCGTGGGCATAAATCAGCATATCGGCCAGCGCCCGCTCGCGGCGTTCGGCAACTCGGACGGCGACTACCAGATGCTCGATTGGACCACCTCGGGCGACGGGCCGCGCTTGGGTCTCATCGTTCATCACACTGATGCGGAACGAGAATATGCCTACGATCGCCATTCTTCGTTCGGCCGGCTGGACAAGGCGCTGGACGACGCGCCCGATAAAGGCTGGATTGTGGTCGACATGAAGAACGACTGGATCGAGATTTTTCCCCCACAAGAATAGCAAAAACGCTGATCGCCCATTGGAAGGAGGACGACCCAAATGAGTTCCGGTTTTTACAAACAGCTCTGCACCATATCGGTCGCTGCGCTTCTCGCCTGCGGCGGCGTTGCCCACGCGCAGGACGCTGACGCGCCGGCCGACGCCACGGCCAAGAAGCCCAACATCCTGCTGATCGTCTCCGACGACACCGGCTGGGGCGATCTCGGTCCCTATCTCGGCGGCGAGGGGCGGGGCATGCAGACCCCGAACTTCGACCGCTTGGCGAAGGAAGGCATGGTCTTCACCAATTTCTACGGCCAGCCGAGCTGCACCCCGGGCCGCGCCGCGATCCAGACCGGGCGCATCCCCAATCGCAGCGGCATGACCACCGTGGCCTTCCAAGGCCAGGGCGGCGGTCTTCCGGCAGCGGAATGGACCCTCGCATCGGTGCTGAAGAAGGCCGACTACAACACCTACTTCACGGGCAAGTGGCATCTCGGCGAATCGGACTACGCGCTGCCGAACGCGCAAGGCTACGACGTGATGAAATATACCTTCCTCTATCACCTCAACGCCTACACCTACGCCGACCCGAAATGGTTCCCGAACATGACCCCCGAGTTGCGGGAGATGTTCAAGAAGGTGACCAAGGGCGCGCTGTCCGGCAAGGCGGGCGAAACGCCGGTGCAGGATTGGGAAGTCAACGGTGAGTATGTCGACACGCCCGAGAAGGGTGTCGTCGGCATTCCGTTCCTCGACGCCTATATCGAGAAGGCGGCGACGGAGTTCCTCGAGGATGCGGCCAAATCCGACAAGCCGTTCTTCATCAACGTCAACTTCATGAAGAACCATCAGCCGAACCTGCCGGCGCCGGAGTTCGAGCATAAATCCATCTCGAAATCCAAATACGCCGATTCCGTCGTGGAGCTGGATACGCGGGTCGGCAATCTCTTGAAGAAGCTCGACGAGCTGGGCCTCGCCGACAACACCGTCGTCTTCTACACGGTCGACAACGGCGCCTGGCAGGATGTCTATCCGGATGCGGGCTATACGCCGTTCCGGGGCACCAAGGGCACCGTGCGCGAAGGCGGCAATCGCGTGCCCTCGATGGTGCGTTGGCCCGGCAAGGTCGAAGGCGGAACGAAGAGCGACGACGTCGTGGGCGGTCTCGACCTGATGGCGACCTTCGCGTCGATCGCGGGCATTGAGCTGCCGACGAACGACCGCGACGGTCAGCCGATCATCTTCGATAGCTACGACATGACGCCCGTCATGACTGGCACCGGCAAGTCGAAACGCAACTGGTGGTTCTATTTCACGGAAGACGAGTTGTCGCCCGGCGCCGTCCGCGTCAACAATTTCAAATATGTCTTCAACCTGCGCGGTGCCGATGGTGCGACTACCGGCGGCCTCGCGGTCGACACCAATCTCGGCTGGAAGGGCGCGAGTGAGTATGTCGCCACGGTGCCCCAGGTGTTCGACCTGCTGGCGGACCCGCAGGAGCGCTACGACATCTTCATGACCACCTTCACCGAGAGCACCTGGGCGGTGGTCCCGGCCAACGAGTCGGTCGCGAAACTCATGAAGTCTTACGTGAAGTACCCGCCGCGTAAGCTTCAGAGCGAGACCTATACGGGACCGATCACCATCTCAAAATACCAGCTGTTCAAGTCGGTCCAAGAGCAGCTCGCGAAGGACGGCTTCAGCATCGGATTGCCCACGGGCAACTAGGCCACGGGAAGGCGGCCCGGCGAAGGGGCCGCCTTCTTCCGAAATCCAAGACGACGCTCACCAAGGAGAGGAAACCCATGAAACGATGGATTTCATTACTGTGTTGCGCGGTCGCCGCATTGGCGGTTAGCGCGGCGGCGCCTTCCGTGTATGCACAATCGGCGCCGGGTCGGGCCTTGATGACCTATAAGCAAGGCGTGACGCCGGAAGAGGAGAGTGCGGACCGCGCGGCCTGTCACGACTGGGCGGTGGAGCAGACCGGCTTCGATCCCAGAGCGATCTTCACGGCGCAGCAAGCCGGCATCGACACCCGGACCATTATGCGCGTCACGGAGAAACTCGATGCCGCCTCCGGCGGCACGGATCCGCGCTGGGGCTCAGGTGCCTTCGGGGGTGCGAGCACCTCCGCCGACAGGCGCCGGATGAACGAGCTATACGCCAATTACCTCCGCGCCGGGGCGCTTTGCCTCGAAGGTCGCGGCTATACCGTTGCACGATAGGAGCCAAACCATGCGATCGATTTTCAAAGCGGGCCTCGGGCTCCTCTGTCTAATCACCATGCCGGCCGCCGCTTCGGCGGCCTCGGGCACCTTTATGTGCGCCTTCACCGATATCTTCGAGTGCGTCGATGTGGCGGGCTGCAAGCGCGTCCCCAACGACTATGTCAATCTCCCGCCCGTGCTCAAGCTCGACTTCGACAAGAAGGTCATGACCTCGGACGATTTGGACAAAGACCCGACGGACATCGACATCAAGGACATGGTGGAGACGGGCGATATCGTTCTGTTGCACGGTATCGGCCGGAACGAGATTTCACCGCGGTCTTTCAGCGCGGCGATCTCGATGAAGACCGGCAAATTTCATGCTGGCATTACGACCGGCGACGCGACTCTCGCTCTGGTCGGTGACTGTGTGGACGGTCTCTAAGCGGATGCAGACAGGGAACGGCGGGCACGCGATCGCGCTTGCCCGTCGATCTCGTTAACGGGAAACTTGGATTGACCGCTCTCAGCCGGCGCGCTGCAGCCCGATCATATCGGCGAGCGCCGTCCGGGGGCGGGCTTGCGGTGGTTGTTGCCGGGGGCGGGGCCCTTGCGGTTGCGGCTGTGCCTTGGGCTCGGATGGCGTGTTGCCGAGCCGTCGTTGCTCGGCCCCGATCATCGCAGTCACGGCGTCCAGGTCGGCCTTCAGAACCTTGAGTTTGCTGTCATGCTCCTGCTTGATCTGGTCGACGTGCTTGGCGAATTGAGCCTCCACGGTGCTCATCTGCTCCCGAAGGAAATTGACTCGGTCTTGCAGGTCGTCTCGGATATCACGCATCGACTGTCCCCCATCGATTGGAATGCGGGTGCTTGAACGATTAAGGCAAGCCACGGGTTCCAGACATGCCGATCCCAAAACGCTCGAGCAGGACATAAAGTGACCCGTCGCCGACGCCCATCATCGCCACGGAAAAAGCCCGGCCCGGCAGCCGGCCAAGGCGCCCGCGGCAAAGGCAAAGACCAAGGCGCCCGCGGCAAAGGCCAAGGCGCCCGCGGCAAAGACCAAGGCGCCCGATGGCGAAGCCTCGCCGCCCTCCAGCCCGAAGCGAAAACTCTGGATCGCGGCCGGCCTGGCCGCCTTGATCCTCATCGGCGCAGGCCTCGGGCTGAACTCTCTTGGGCGCGGCCCCTCAAAGCCCGTGGACCTCGACCCGGAAAAGCTCGCCTTCGTCGGCAGCGAGACCTGCATCTCCTGTCACCAGGACACGGGGAAGCTGTGGCATCCCTCGCAGCACGCCCACGCCATGGCCCACGCGAGCGCCGACACCGTGCTCGGCGATTTCGACGACGCGAGCTTCGACTATTACGGCACCAAGTCCCGCTTCTTCAAAAAGGACGGCAAGTTCTTCGTCGAGACCGACGGCGCGGACGGCAAGCTCGGTACGTTCGAGGTGAAGTACACGTTCGGGCTCGAGCCCTTGCAGCAATATCTCATCGAGTTTCCGGACGGCCGCGTGCAGGCGCTGACCATCGCTTGGGACAGCCGCACGAAGGAGGAGGGCGGCCAGCGCTGGTTCCACCTCTATCCGAATGAGCATATCGGCCACGACGATCCGCTGCACTGGACCAAGCTCAACCAGAATTGGAACTTCATGTGCGCCGAGTGCCATTCGACCGACGTCGCCAAGAATTACGACGCGAAGACCGGCCGCTTCGACACCACCTGGAAGGAGATCAGCGTCGGCTGCGAGGCATGCCACGGCCAGGGCTCGGCCCATGTCGCCTGGGCGAAGGACTGGTCGCCGTTCGGCAAGGACGATGCCGCCAAAGGTCTGCTCGCGCGCTTCGATGAGCGCGGCCGGCGTCACCTGGACGCGCGATCCCAAGACCGGTCAACCCAAAGCGCAGCGCTTCGCCGGCGCAGTTTGCGCAAGGAAGTCGAGATGTGCGGCCGCTGCCATGCCCGCCGGGGCATCATCTCCGAAGACTTCGTGCCGGGGCGACCGCTGTCGGACTCCCATGCGTCGTCTCTCTGCTCGGGCGCGGGCTCTACCAGGCCGACGGCCAGATGCTCGACGAGGTCTATAATTACGGCTCAGTTCAAGCAGAGCAAGATGTTCGCCGGCGGGAGTGACCTGCAGCGACTGCCACGATCCGCACAGCGCCAAGCTGAGGCGAAAGGCGATGCCAGTCTGCCTGCAATGCCACGCGGGCAGCTACGAGACGGTGGCGCACACCCATCACGAGGGCGAGGCGGCGCCGTCCTGCGTCGCCTGCCACATGCCGGCGCGCGACTTCATGGTCATCGACCAGCGCCACGATCACTCTTTCCGCGTGCCGCGCCCCGATCTCTCGGCGCGCTCGGCGCCGACAATGCCTGCACCGATTGCCACACGGACAAGTCGGCCCAATGGGCGGCAGCGTCCATCGAGGAGTGGTTCGGACCGGAGCGCAAAGGCTTCCAGACCTTCGGGCCTGCCTTCCATGCCGCCTGGACCGGCGCGCCGGATGCGCAAGCGCTGCTTGCCGCCGTCGCCGGCGATCCAGGCACACGCCGCCTTCGTCCGCGCCAGCGCGCTCGAGGAGCTGACCGCCTATCCGTCGGCGGCGACCGCGGCGCTGGTGCGCGAAGGGCTCGCCGACCCCGATCCGCTGGTGCGCATCGCCGCGCTCGATCATCTGGAGGCGGCGCCGCCGGCGCAGCTCTGGCCGCTGGTTTCGCCGCTGCTCGACGATTCCGGTGCGCGGCGTGCGCATCAAGGCGGGGTTCCTGCTCGCCGGTGTCCCGCCTCAGGATCTCCCGGCGGCCGACCGCGCGCGGCTGACCACGGCGCGCAAGACGAGTTCGTCGCCGCGCAAACCCTCAACGCCGATAGGCCCGAGGCGCGCGCATTGCTCGGCCGCTACTATGCGCGGACCGGCGAGATGGCGGAGGCGGAAGCGGAATATCGGGCGGCGCTGACCTTGAGCCCGCACTTCGCGCCCGCCGCCGTCAATCTCGCCGATCTCTACCGCCAGACCGGCCGCGACGCCG
Organism: uncultured Alphaproteobacteria bacterium; assembly: GCA_963793075.1. Lineage (GTDB taxonomy): Bacteria > Pseudomonadota > Alphaproteobacteria > Rhizobiales > Methyloligellaceae > Methyloceanibacter. The sequence goes on along the minus strand of CAWBYO010000004.1, from coordinate 358,657 downwards.
ACGGCGAGGCGGTGTTGCGTCCAGGCGCTGGAATTCTCGCCGCAAGACGGCGGGCTGCATCATGCGCTCGGCCTTACTCTGGTGCGCCTCAAGCGCCAGGACGAGGCCATCGAGCATCTGCGCCGCGCGGCCGAACTGGAGCCGGACCGCCCGCGCTACGCCTATGTCTATGCGGTCGGGCTTGATTCGATCGGACAGCGCGCCAAGGCGATCGAAGTCCTCGAAGGAAACGTCGAGCGCCACCCGGGCGACCGCGAGAGCCTCATGGCCCTCATCAACTTCGCCCGCGCCGACGGCGATGCCGAAGACCGCGCTGCGCTATGCCGAGCAGCTCGCGAAGATCGAGCCCGACAACAAGCCCCTGAAGGGCTCATCAAACAATTGCGCAGCGAGATAGGCGAACCAGCCGGCGACTAGTCAGCGCACGCGCCGATAGCACGCCGCGAAAGCGCCTCAGCTCAAGTCAAGGAGTAGCGGCCTAACGGAAGGGGCCGGCGGCCCAAGCCGGCGACGGCTGGTCGATGCCCGGTCCGGGAATCGGTATCGAGTTGCCGTAGTCCGAGACATGGCCGCTATCGCCGCCATTGCTGTTGAACGGCATGGCCAGAGAGCTGCCCTGGAACTCGGGCAGCGCGTAGATCGGTGCCATGCCCTGGAACTCGGCGGCGCTCGCCAGGCATGATCCTGGCCCTCGCCTTGAATCTCGAATGCAGTCGCGGCCGACCGGCGCCAAAGCCAGTCCAGCGGCACCGCAAAGCGCGAGAACGAAACCGAGATATTTCATGTGTTCCCTCTAAGCCGATTGTCTCAGCCGAAGCAATCTAACGCTGAATCGCGCCGGAATGCCAGGGCGTGATCCGCCTTTGTCCCCGCGAAGCCGCGACCGTGTCCCGCGCCGCAACAGTCTATAGCCGAGTTGGAGCGAAAATTGCGGCAAGGGCACGGCTTTCAGCCGATTTTGTAGCACTTTGCAACGACCGACCTGTTCCGCTGAGGCCCCGACGCTGATACAAGCATTCGCGACATGGCGCCCCGCATCCTCTACGTCGTGACCGAAGACTGGTATTTCCTGTCGCACCGGCTGCCGATGGCCCGGGCGGCCAAGGCGGCGGGCTATGAGGTCCATGTCGCCACCCGAATCAAGGACGGACGCGCACGTATCGAGGCGGAGGGCTTCACGCGCCCACGCGCTCGACTGGAGCCGCGGCAGCCTCTCCCTCGGGCGATAGCCTCGCCGCCATCCGCCAGCTCAGGCGGCTGTTCCAGCAGCTCGAGCCCGACATCGTCCACAACGTCTCGCTGAAGCCGGTCGTGCTCGGCTCGTGGCGAGCCTCGGTCTGCCGCCCGCCGTCGTCAACGGTCTGACCGGCGTCGGCTCGCTGTTCATCGGCGAGGCGCGGGTGAGCGGGCTCATGCGCCGCGCCGTCCGCTTCGCCCTTGGGCATCTCCTGCGGCGGGACAAGAGCTGGACCGTCGTGCAGAACCCCGACGACAGCGGCTTCGTGCGCGCGCTCGGCGTGGCGCCCGACCATGTGGTGCTGATCCGCGGGTCGGGCGTCGATACGGAGCATCTCGTGCCCCTGCCGGAGCCGCCGCCGCCGGTCACCGTGCGCCTATGTCGGGCGCATGCTCGCCGACAAGGGCGTGCCGGTCGCTGATCGACGCCTTTCGCTCGTCTGGCGGCCGCGGGCGTGGCTCTGCGGCTGCTGCTCGCCGGCGATTGCGACAAGGAAAACCCCGGCTCGCTGGCGCCGGAGCAACTCCGCGAGTTCGCCAGCGCCTTCGGCATTCAGTGGCTTGGCCACGTGGACGATGTCCGCGAGGTCTGGCGCCAGGCGAATTTCGCCGTGCTCGCCTCGCGCCGGGAAGGGATTGCCCAAGAGCCTGCTCGAGGCGGCCGCCTGCGGCCGCGCCATGGTGGCGACCGACGTGCCGGGCTGCCGCGAGATCGCCATCGACGGGGTGACGGGGCTCACCGTGCCGGTCGACGATCCGGAAGCCCTGGCCGGACGCCATGGCGCGCATGGCGGAGGATGCGGACTTGCGGGACACATTCGGCAAGGCGGCGCGTCGCCTGGTCGAGACCGAGTTCTCGGCCGAGGCGATCGGCCGGCAGACGGTTGCTCTCTACGATCGGCTGATCGGCCGCTAGGCGCTAGCGGCTAGGCGCCGCCTCGGCGCGCATCATCGCGACGATGCCGGCATGGGTCGTCGACGGCTGGCCGCCAGCCGGTCGCCATCAGCTTCGACGGATCGATGACGAATTCGCCCGAGACGCGCTCCCAGTCGGCCTCGCGGCCGAACGACTTCATGATTTTCTTCACCGCGCCGCGCGGGCACCTTGACCAGGTGAGGGGGCTTGCCCAGCCCCTCGCGCATGGCGCCGACTAGATCGGCGACGCTGATCGGCGCGGCGTCGGCCACGAGAAAAGTCTCGTTCGCGGCGGCGTCGCTCTCGAGCACATGGGCGATCGCCGAGACGAGATTGTCCAGCGCCAGCAGCGAGCGGCGATTGTCGAGACCGGCGAACGGGAGCGGCATGGGCGTCTTGGCCAGGGTGGCCAGCGAGGCGATGTTGCCTTTGACGCCCTTGCCGTAGACCACCGCCGGACGCAGCACCGTGTAGCCGACGCCGCTCGCGGCCAGCAGGCGTCTCGGCTTCGAGCTTGGAGCGGCCATAGGTATCGGTGGGCTGCGGGCGCATCCGTTTCGGTGATGACGTGGTCCGCAGCGCAAGCCCCACTTGCGCCCGCACCGAGGACATAAAGACGAGGCGCTCGACCTTGCCCTTGGCTTGTGCTGCAAGCTCGCCCACCGCATCGGCATTGATGCGGGTGTACACATCGTCGGGCAAGACGCCCGGCGCATGCGCGATGCCGGCCAGATGCACGACATGGCTGACGCCGTCGAGCAGCGCCGACCAATCGGACGGTTTGGCGAGGTCCGGCAGGGCCACGCGCTCCACCTCGGTGGCGGCGATGATCGCGGACGGGATCGCGCGACGCGGCGCGCACTCGCGAAGCCTTGCGCCGCCAGCGCGGTCACGGCTTTGCGGCCGATGAAGCCGGCAGCGCCGGTAATGAGCACGCGCTTTGTCATTTAGCGCCCCCGCCCGAGATTGAACAGCACGACGGCCGGTGGCGATGGCCCCAAGCGCCAACAGGATGAGATCGGCAGTAAGCGACCGGCTGAGCGCTGCCATGATTGCCAGCACCATGAGCCAAAGTCCGAGCGTGAATACGCGCAAGCGTGACTTGCGGTACGCGCAGGCCGTGCGCCACGGCACGCTGGTAAAAATGCGACTTATGGGCGGAGAACACGGGCTCTCCGCCGAACAAGCGGCGGAAGAAGGTGATCGTCGCCTCGCTCAACGTGTAGAGGGCCAGCAGCAGTCCCGACACGAGATGTGCCTCCGCCACGAAGATCAGCATGAAGGCGAGCAGCAGGCCGATCGGCAGGCTGCCGGCATCGCCGAGGAAGATCTGCGCCGGATGCTTGTTGAACACGGCGAAGCCCAGCATGGCGCCGAGCAGAGCCAGCGCGAGCAGTCCGATGGGCCCGGGCACCACGTCCAAGCCCATACAGGATCACCACGCCGAGCGTCATCGGCACCACCTGCGCCACCGTCATCCAGTCGAGCCCGTCGAGAAAATTGATGGCGTTGACGAAGCCCGCCACGCCGATCACCAGCAAGGCCCGCTCGATGCCCACTGGCAACAGGTCCGGCAGCAGGCGGAAATCCTGCGGCAGCAAGAAGATGACGGCGGCCGCGATCAGGATCTGGGAAAGGAGCCGCCACGACACGGCCAGCGCGTGGGCATCGTCGAGCGCGCCGACCAGGGTGAACACCGCAGCGCCCGTGAGCACCGGTACGAGGCTCGGCGGCGGCACGGCCACACCGAGCAGCAGCGCCCCGACGCTGACCGCGAGCACCGATGCCATGACGGCGAGGCCGGCGCCCTGAGGTGTGGGGGTCGCGTGCGACGAGCGGTGGTTGGGCTGGGCGAGCAGATGGCGGATGAGCAGAGGCTTCAGCACGGCGATCAGACGCGGCGCTGAGCCCCGCACTGATGGCCATCACGGCGGCCCAAGAAAGCGAACGCGGCTTGCGGCATGTGGTCAGTGGAGCGTGCGCGAGGCTGGCTGCCACTCACCCTTGACGGGGACAGGGTGGAGGGTGCCGGCCGGCACATAGCCTTCGACGGTGGCGCGCAGCATGTCATGCAGCTCGCCCAGGTCGACATTTTGGATCGCGTCTTCAAGCCGTTCCAGCGCCGCGATCAAGTCCTCGTAAGGCAGCACTGGCTCGGAATTCTTGAAGATGCGCGGATGGTTGGTCCCGGTGGTGTTCTCGCCGATCAACAGCTCCTCGTAGAGCTTCTCGCCGCGCCGCAAGCCCACATATTCGATGGCGATGTCGCCGTCGGGATGGGCCTCGTCGCGAATCTCGAGCCCCGACAGGCGGACCATGGTGCGGGCGAGATCGTCGATCTTCACCGGCGTGCCCATTTCGAGCACGAACACCTCGCCGCCGGTCGCCATGGCGCCGGCCTGGATCACGAGCTGTGCGGCTTCGGGGATCGACATGAAATAGCGGATCACCTCGGGATCGGTGACGGTCACCGGACCGCCGTCCCGGATCTGGTTGCGGAACAGCTTGACCACCGAGCCCGACGAATCGAGCACATTGCCGAAGCGGACCATGGTGAAGATCGTGCGGGCGCCGTCCCGGGCGAGCGCCTGGAGGATCAACTCGGCGAGGCGCTTGCTGGCGCCCATGACGTTGGTCGGGCGCACCGCCTTGTCGCTCGACACGAGAACGAAGCGCTCCACTCCGAGCTCCTTGGCGGCCTCGGCCACCACGAGCGTGCCGAATGTGTTGTTCTGCAATCCGGCGAACGGGTTCACCTCGACGATCGGCACATGCTTGTAGGCGGCAGCGTGATAGATCACCTCGACGCCTTGCTCCTCGATGGTGCGGGCCACGAGCCTGCGGTCGAGCACGGAGCCGAGCACCTGAATGATGGTGGTCTCGACCGGCGTCTCCCCTTGCGCCTGCTTCGCCCGCCGCCGCTGAATCTCCTCGATCTCCATGGAAATCTCGTACAGCGCCACCTCGGAGAGGTCGAACAGGATGAGCGTCTTCGGCCCGAGCTGCAGGAGCTGGCGCGTCAGCTCCGAGCCGATCGAGCCGCCGGCGCCGGTGATCAGCACCACCTTGCCGCGCACCTGGGCGGTGAGCAGTTCGAGGTCGGGTGTTACGGGATCGCGGCCCAGCAAGTCCTCCACGTCGATCGGGCGCAGGTCGCTGATCTCGACGCGGCCGGCGGCGATCTCCTCAAGCGCCGGGAGCGTCTTCACCAGCACGGGATAGGACTTCGAGGAATTTCAGGGCCACGCGGCGCTCGCCGCGCAGCGCCGAAGGTGTCGGTGAGCAGCACCTCCTTCACATTCTCCTCGGCGATGACTTTGCCGATCTTCTCCGGCCGCGCCACCTTGACCCCGTGGACCACTTGGCCGGCCAGAGACGGGTTCGAATCGATGAAGGCGACGGTGCGGTAGGAGCCGGTCTCATTCAGCGCCCGCAGGAGCTGAATGCCGACCGTGCCCGCGCCGTAGATGATGACGTTCTTCCGCTCGTCGAAGCTCATGGGCTTGAACTGCGGCGCCGACTTAAGCAGTAGGGCGCCCACCCATTGCCGGCTGAGACGGATCAGACCCGATGCGATCAGGGCATAGATCACCACCACCGAACGCGGCTGCCCTTGCACGCCGCTCATCAGCACCACCAGCGCCCACAACACCGCGGCCATGATTACGGCGGTATAAATGCGCGTGGTGCCCTCGGGCCCGATGAAGCGGGTGACCAATTTGTAGAGGCCGCGCATATAAAAAACGACGATGCCGACGATCGGCGCCGCCGCCATCAGCAGGAGAATCTCGATGGTCTCCGGCACGTAGATTCGGCTGAGGCGCAAGGAATAGGCGCCCCACAACGCGATGCTGAGCATCACGAAGTCGTTCATGATCAGAAGCGTCCGCTTTAACCAGCGAGGACGCTCGATCAGCCAAACGGCTAGCGTCATGACGGCCGACCCCGTTCCGGACCTAGGCCCAACCCAAGACGTTCATGCGCATCACGACGGTCGGGCATATAGGGCAAGAAGATCATGCACATAGGAAGAGTGCGCTGAACCATAACCGAAGCCTTTGGCAAACGGAAGCAAGGGGACGGGCCGCGAGACCGCCCTCCGACCGGGCTTGAGGTCTCATGGCCTTCCGGTAAAGCTCATGGAGGGTCCCGGGGACTGAAGCCGGGATGTAGCACTGCCAGCGCGACGAGGGAAATGGGCAATCCGGCGGCAACACGGCCAAGACTGGCATCGCGCCTGGGCGCTTTGGCGTTCGCCGCGGCCGTGCTGTTCCCGCCTCTCGAGGCGCCGGCGACCGAGGGCGGGACGATCACCTTGGTGACGCCGGTGGTCTACGGCACGCATCTGCCTGGCTTGGGGCGGCCGGCCGTGACGCTCGCCCGAGACATCAAGAAGCGCTCGGGCGGTTCCCTCGTGCTCGATCTGAAGCAGCCGGGGGACGGCACCAAGCCTTATGAAATCCTCGACAAGGTGTCCGACGGCCGGGTCGACGCCGGATTCGCCACGGCGGGCTTCTGGGCGGCCAAGGTACCGGCCGCGACCCTGTTCGCGGGCTATCCCTTCGGGCCCGATGCGAGAACCTATCTCGCTTGGTTCGACCACGGGCACGGCCGCTCGCTCTACCAGGAGGTCTACGACCAAGCCGGCCTCAACGTGCATGTCATCCCGTGTGCTTTTGGCGGCGCCGAGGCGGGCGGTTGGTTCGCCAAGGAGATCGGCTCAAAGACGGACTTGGACGGCCTGCGCATGCGAATTTTCGGGCTCGGCGCCCGCGTCATGTCGCGCCTGGGCACGGTCCCGGTGCTCGTGCCCGGCAACGGCATACCCAAGGCCTTCGAGAAAGGCGAGATTGACGCGGCCGAACTCTACACGCCCGCGGTCGACCGCGCGGCAGGTCTGCAACACGCAGCCACCATCATTTATATGCCCGGCTGGCATCAGCCTGCGACCGTGCTCGAGCTGCTGATCAACAAGGATCGCTGGCAGGCGCTCGGCAAGGACCGGCAGGATGTGATCGAGGGGGCGTGCCACGAGTTGCTGCAATCGAGCCTGGCCACGAGCGCGGGATTGCAAGCCGAGGCCCTTGCCGCCCTGTCCACCAAGGACAGCGTCCGGGTCTTGCCCTGGCCGGACGGCGTGATCGAAGCATTACGCACCTCCTGGGCCGAGATCGCCCGGGAAGAGGGCATCCGCGATTACCTGTTCAAGCAGGTCCTCGACGACATCGAGGCCTTCCAGGCGAAGGAGTCGGCCAAAGCGTCGAGCGCGGTGACAGGCAAGGTGCCGGACGCGGCCGGACTGGGCGTAGCGCCCGAGGCCAAAGCCGCGCCCTGACGCTGTTCCTTACTGCGGGAAGGTCTTGAGATAGGCGATGATGTTGGCCCGCTCGTCGGCATCGGGAATGCCCTGAAACGCGAGAGCCATCATTGACGTGGGGAGCATGGCCTTCGGATCGGCGATCCAGCTGTCGATATGCTCTTCGGTCCACACATAACCTTCGTCGCCCAGCTTCTTCATCCCCGGCGAATAGGCGAATCCTTCGACACTTGCGGCCTTGCGGCCAACGATACCGTTGAGTTCGGGTCCCACGAGCGTCTGAGCGTTCGGGCCCACCTGATGACAGATTCCGCATTTGGCGAAGGCGGCCTTGCCCGCCTCGGCGTCGCCTGCGGCCAACGACGGCGCCGTCATAGCGAACAACACCGCAGCACTAAGCCCAACCAAACCAAGTTTCCTCATCTCAGCTCTCCTTGAGATTGCCCGAAAAGCGCCATTTGAGCGCCTGTCGGGGATTGCCCAACATTTCCTGGATACCCCGGCGTAATTGTATCAGAGGCCAGCTGCACCGATGTGCGACATGCTAACGCCTAGGTCGCCGGGGGGTTGCAATTGGGTCCATTTTGGGACGCCGTGGCGGGCGCGTATTGCCCGGCTCCCGCGCCCATGCGAAAGACTAACCGGAGCCCTTTCCCGCCAACGCCACTCGGACGGTCTCGGAGCCTCTTTAGATGTCGACAGTGACCTTTCCCGATCCGGACCGCGCCGTCATGGCGCGCCGGAACGACATCGTGAAGCAGTTGAAACGGCTGGTTCCCGAGGCGGTACTGATTGCCGACGAGGAAGGCCGCCGCACTTTCGAGTCGGACGCGCTCACCGCCTACCGCTGTCTGCCGCTCGCCGTCGTGCTCCCCGGCAGCACCGAGGAAGTCTCGGCGATCCTGCGCTTCTGCCATGACAACCACATTAAGGTCGTGCCACGTGGCGCCGGCACATCGCTGTGCGGCGGTGCGTTGCCGCTAGAGGACGCCATCGTGCTGTGCCTGTCGCGCATGCGGAAGGTCCTTGCCATCGACACGGCCAATCGCGTCGCCCGTGTCGAGGCCGGCGTCACCAATATCGCCATCACCGAGGCGGCATCCGGCAAAGGTTTCTTCTACGCGCCCGATCCGTCGAGCCAGATCGCCTGCACCGTGGGCGGCAACATCGCCACCAATTCCGGCGGCGCCCATTGTCTCAAATACGGCGTGACCGTGAACAACCTGCTCGGTGTCCGCATGGTCATGATGGACGGCGAGATTATCGATATCGGCGGCACCTATCTCGATGCACCCGGCTACGACTTCTTGCCGCTCATCACCGGCTCCGAGGGGCAGCTCGCCATCGTCACCGAAGCCACGGTGCGGTTGTTGGCGGCGCCGGAAGGTTCGCGGCCGATGCTGCTCGGTTTCGAATCCGCGGAGGCAGCCGCGTCTTGTGTCGCCGCCATCATCGCCGGCGGCATCATCCCCGTGGCCATCGAATTCATGGACCGCCCAGCCATCCATGTCTGCGAGCACTTTGTCAGCGCCGGCTATCCGCTCGACGTGGAGGCGCTGCTCATCGTCGAGGTCGAGGGCTCGCAGGACGAGATCGAGTATCTACTAGAGAAGGTCGAGGAAATCGCCGCCGACTTTTTCCCCAGCGTCATGCGCCGAAGCCAGAGCGCCGAGGAGAGCGCGCTGATTTGGAAGGGTCGCAAGGCGGCGTTCGGCGCCATTGGCCAATTGTCCGACTATTACTGCATGGACGGCGTCATTCCGCTGTCCAAGTTGCCCAAGGCGCTCGACGAGATCGGCTGGATCTGCCGGAAATATCGCTTCGACGTCGCCAACATCTTCCACGCTGGGGACGGCAATCTCCACCCGCTCATTCTCTATAACGCCAACGATGCGGTTCAGCTCGAGCGCGTGGAGCTTTGCGGTGAGGAGATCTTGAAGCTTTGCATCGAGCTCGGCGGCTGCCTGACCGGCGAGCATGGTGTCGGCATCGAGAAGCGCGAGCTCATGTACGAGCAGTATACCGACGAGGACATCGATCAGCAGGTCCGCGTCAAGGAAGCGCTCGACCCGTCGTGGCTGCTCAATCCCGGCAAGGTGTTCCCCATCGAGGGGCGTGACGCCCGCAAGATGCGCGGCCTCGAGCTGCATCAGCTCGAGGCACTCGAGCCCGAGCTGGAGCCGGAACTGGCGGAAGGGCACGACGTCCCATGACCGGTCATATGCGCCTTGGCTTTCACGCGCCCGAGACGGAGGAGGAGCTTGCCCACCTCGTCGCCGAGGCCGTGGACACGCGAACGCCGCTCGAGGTCATGGGGCGCGGCACCAAGCGCGAGATCGGGCACCCAGTGGGATCCGGCGCCGTGGTTTCGACCGAGGCCATGGTCGGCGTGCCGCTCTACGAGCCGACCGAGCTTGTGCTCGTCGCCAAGGCGGGAACCCCGCTCGCCGAGATCGAGGCCAAGCTCGCCGAGAACGACCAGGAACTCCCCTTCGAGCCCGTGGATCTTGGACAGTTGCTTGGTTACGGGCCGGGCGAGGCCACGATCGGCGGCGTGATCGCCACCAATATTTCCGGCAGCCGGCGCATTCTCAAAGGCGCCGCCCGCGATCACGTGCTGGGCATCCGGGCTATCAATGGACGGGGTGAGGTGATCAAGGCCGGCGGCCGGGTGATGAAGAACGTCACCGGCTACGATCTTGGCCGCACGCTTGCCGGTTCCTGGGGTACGCTCGCCATCATGACCGAGGTTGCGCTGAAAGTGCTGCCTGCCCAGCGCGAGGTCCGCACCGTCATCTGTTTCGGCCTGACCGACCAGACCGCCATCGAGGCCCTGTGCATTGCCATGGGCACGCCCTACGAGGTGTCGGGCGCGCTGCATCTGCATGCGGCGCTGGCCGAGCGCTTGTCGGATGCTGATATTGCCGGCGCCGAGGGCGCCGTCACCGCCATTCGTGTGGAGAACGTGCCCGCATCGGCCCGCTACCGGGCGAACAGCCTCAGGCAGGCCTTGCTGGCCTATAGTCCGGCGCTGGAGCTCGACACCGAGCGGAGCAAGGCGTTCTGGGGCGAGGTCCGCACCCTCAAGATGTTCCAGAGCAAGCCCAACCCGCTCTGGCGAGTGTCCACCACCCCGTCCTCGGCGGCGAAGCTCGTCGGCAATCTGTCGCGCAAGATGCGAGTCAATGCCGCTTACGATTGGTCGGGCGGCTTGATCTGGATGGAGACGCCGGCCCTGACCGACGGCGGCGCTGTCGACATCCGCCGCACCCTTGCCGAATTTGGCGGTCATGCCACGTTGATCCGCGCCGAGAATGCGACGCGGGCCGGCATTGACGTGTTCCAGCCGCTCGACCCGCCGATTGCAGCTCTTTCGGCGAAACTCAAGCGCGCCTTCGATCCGCTCGGCATTCTGAACCCGGGCCGCATGTACCGGGATATGTAGCGGGAGCCCATGCAGACCAATTTCAACAGCCTTCAGCTTGGCGACCCCAACATTGCGCGCGCCGAAGAGATCTTGCGCCGCTGCGTACATTGCGGGCTGTGCACGGCTACCTGTCCGACTTATGTGCTGACCGGTGACGAGCGCGACAGCCCGCGCGGCCGCATCTACCTGATGAAGCAGATGTTCGAGGGCCGCGACGTCACCGCGACGACGGTTCACCACATCGACCGCTGCCTCTCCTGCCTCGGCTGCATGACCACCTGCCCGAGCGGCGTCGACTATATGCATCTTGTCGACCTCGCCCGCGTCCGCATCGAGCAGCGCGGACACCGATCCACCAAGCAGCGTCTGACGCGCTGGTTCTTGAGCCGGATGCTGCCCAATCCCAACCGCTTCCGCCTCATGCTGGGCTTCGGCTGGTTCGCCAAGCCGTTCCGCGGTCTGTTCGCCAAGATGGGCTTCCACCGCATGGCCGCGGCACTTCAGCTAGTCCCGGCCGGCGCACTCAAGCTGAAGATCCTGAAGCCGAAATCCGCCTTCAATCCCAAGGCGCCGCAAGCCAAGCGCGTGGCCATCATGCTCGGCTGCGTGCAGGAAGTGCTGGCGCCGCAGATCAATCTCGCCGCCATTCGCCTGCTCAGGCGCCATGGCGTCGACGTCATGGTGGTCAAGGACGAGGCCTGCTGCGGCGCGCTGGTGCATCATCTCGGCCGCGAGGAAGAGGCGCGGACTTTCGCGCGCCACAACATCGATGCCTGGACCGCGGCCATGCGCGAGCGCCTGCTCGACGCCATCGTGCTGACGGCCGGTGGCTGCGGCACCATGGTCAAGGACTACGGCAATCTGCTCGCCCGCGACCGCGGCTACGCCGAGCGCGCGGAATATGTCTCGGGGCTAGCCCGCGACGTCACCGAGTTCCTCGACGATATCGGCCTCAATCCGCCGGTGATGTGGACCGGCCTCAAAGTCGCCTATCACGGCGCCTGCTCGCTGCAGCACGGCCAGCGCCTCGACGCGCTGCCGCGGCGCTTGCTCGAGCAAGCCGGTTATACGCTCACCGATATCCCCGAGGGCCATCTGTGCTGCGGCTCGGCCGGCACTTACAACATCCTGCAGCCCGAACTGTCCGGTGAGCTGCGCGACCGTAAGCTGAAGAATATCGACGCCATCAAGCCCGACGTCATCGTTACCGGCAATATCGGCTGCATGACCCAGCTTCAGGCGGGCACCGACGTCCCATTCGTCCACACCGTCGAGCTGCTCGACTGGGCCACCGGCGGCCCCTGTCCGCCGGCCCTGATCAAGATGAAGGACGCCGCCCATCCGATCGAAGCCCTGGTGGAGATGGCCAAGGCCGCCGCCAAGGAGCGGGCGCTGGCCGACTAGAGCGGCGCATCTGGACAGCCTTGCTTGCTGGGCACGGTTCGATGGGCTAGAACGCGGCGGCTGGAGCCCCTTTACAATCAGCCACATCCTTCCATGACCAACAAAGACGCGATCCCTCGCCCAGAGGCCCGCCTGCCGAAGGGTTTGCAGGACACATCGGCGCAAGAAATCCGCGCCACGGAAGCGATGCTCGGCACCATTAAGGGTGTTTTCGAGGCCTATGGCTTTGAGCCGCTGGATACGCCGGCCATCGAATATACCGACGCGCTCGGCAAATTTCTGCCCGACCAGGACCGCCCCAACGAAGGCGTGTTCTCCTTCCAGGACGACGACGAGCAGTGGCTGTCGCTGCGCTACGACCTGACCGCGCCGCTGGCCCGCTTCGTGGCCGAGAACTATCAGGCCATCCCCAAGCCCTTCCGCCGCTATCAGGTGGGACCGGTATGGCGCAACGAGAAGCCGGGCCCGGGCCGCTTCCGCCAGTTCATGCAATTCGATGCCGACACGGTCGGCGCGGCAAGCATCGCCGCGGACGCCGAGCTCTGCATGCTCGCCGCCGATGTGCTGGAAGCGCTCGGCATCCCGCGCGGGCAATATGTGGTGAAAATCGGCAGCCGCAAAATCCTCGATGGCGTGCTTGAGCGCGCCGGACTGAAGGCCGACGACACTGGCAAGCACCTCACGGTCCTGCGCGCGATCGACAAGCTCGACCGTCTGGGCATCGAAGGCGTGCGTCTCCTTCTGGGCGAGGGCCGCAAGGACGAGTCCGGCGACTTCACCAAGGGTGCGGGGCTCGCCGCCAACCAGATCGACGCGATCGTCTCTTTCGTCGAGGCGTCCGGCGGCGATCGCGATCAGACGCTTCGCGACCTCAAAAGCCTGGTCGAAGGCTCAGCGGTCGGCGAGGCGGGGGTCGGCGAAGTGTCCGCCATGCATGATCTCCTGACGGCGGCCGGCTTTGCCTCCGACCGCATCGTGGTCGACCCTTCCGTGGTGCGCGGGCTGGAATATTACACCGGTCCGGTGTTCGAAGCGGAACTGACGGCACCCATCAAGGACAAGCGCGGGCAGGCGGTGAGACTGGGCTCGGTGGTGAGCGGCGGCCGTTACGACGGGCTGGTCGAGCGGTTCACTGGCGAGCAGGTCCCCGCCACCGGCGTGTCGGTCGGCGTGTCGCGGCTCCTATTCGGCCTGCAGCTTCTCGGCAAATACAAGGGCGACGAGGTGCAAGGTCCCGTCGTCGTGCTGGTCTTCGACAAGGATCGGCTCGCCGACTACCAGAGGATGGCGCAACAGCTGCGCGCCGCCGGCATCCGCGCCGAGCTCTATCTGGGCTCTTCGGGCATGAAGGCGCAGATGAAATATGCCGACCGCCGCGGGGGCCCTTGCGCCATCATTCAGGGCAGCGACGAGAAGGCCAAAGGCGAGGTGCAGATCAAGGATCTCATCCTCGGCGCCACGCTCACCTCGATCGAGGACCGCGAGGAATATCTCAAGCAGCAGGCGCTCGCGCAGTTCGCCGTGCCCGAGGCCGACCTGGTCAAGGCGGTCAAGGGCGTCATCGCCCGGCACAAGGCGTAAAGCGCCATGGCCGCCGAATCCGCACAGAATTTCGAGGCTCTCGAAGCCCAGGCCCGGGCCCTGCTCGACCTGTTCGCGCGCGCCGGCTACGAGCCGGTCGCGCCCTCGGTGCTTCAGCCGGCCGGCGTGTTCCTCGACCAGATCGGCGAGCAGGTGAGGGGACGCACCTATGTCTTCACCGACCTGGCCGGCGAGGAGCTGTGCTTGCGCCCCGATCTCACCGTGCCGGTGTCGCGGCTCTATCTGGAGCGCCACCCCGGCGCCGATCGGCCGGCGCGCTATTGCTATAACGGGCCGGCGTTTCGCTTTCAGCCGCTCGGCCAGAGTCGCACCCACCCGCGCGAGTTCCGCCAGGCCGGCATCGAGTGCTTCGGCGCGCCGGACCGTGAGAGCGCCGATGTCGAAGTGGTGCTGCTGGCGGTGGAGGCGGTGCGCAGCGCAGGGCTTCGCGAGTTTTGGTTGCGCTTCGGCGACATCGCCCTGTTCTATGCGCTGATCGATGCGCTTTGCCTGCCCGAGCGCTGGCGGCTCAAGCTGCGTCACTATTTCTGGCGGCCGCCGGTCTTTCACGGCCTGCTCGACCGCTTGGCCAAGGGCGAACGCCCCGACGGCGACGGCCCTGCCTCCGCCTTTGCCGCCACGCTTGTGGACGAGACGCCTGCGCGCGCCGAGGAATTGGTTGCCGCTCACCTTGAGGCGGAAGCCATTCCGCTCGCCGGCAACCGCTCCTTGAGCGAGATCGCCGAGCGGTTGCTCGACCATGCCGCCGACCTCCGCGCCGAGCCGTTGCCGAAAGAGGTGGCGACCGTCATCGACTATTTCCTGGCTGTCGCCGCGCCGCCGCGCGAGGCCGCGGACAAGGTCGCCATGATCGCCAAAGGCGCCGGTCTCGACATCGATGGCGCGCTCGATGCCACACTACGCCGTTTCGACCGGCTCGCTCGCGACGGTATCGATCTCGGCCAAGCGACCTTCGCCACCGAGTTCGGCCGCAAGCTCGAATATTATTCGGGTCTCGTGTTCCAGATCGACGGCGCCGGCATGGACGAGACCGAGCCGGTCGCCGGCGGCGGCCGCTATGACGGGCTGCTGGCGGCGCTCGGCGCCCCGCGCGCGGTGCCGGCCGTCGGCTCGGCCATCCACACCGAGCGCCTGCTCGCCGCCGTGGAAAGGGCCGCGTGATGGCATCGCCGTCCCTCGTCATCGCCGTCCCCTCCAAGGGGCGCCTGAAGGAGCAGGCTGCCGAGCTGTTCGCGCGGGCCGGCATGATGTTGCGCGTCAAGGGTCACGAGCGTGGCTATCGCGGGCAGCTTGAAGGGCTCGACGATGTGGAGGTGGAATACACCTCGGCGGCCGAGATCGTGCATCAGTTGAAGGCCGGCCGCGTCCATCTCGGCATCACCGGCGAGGACTTGGTGCGCGAGACGCTGGCCGATCTCGACGCCACCGTTGAGTTCCTGAAGCCGCTCGGCTTCGGTCACGCCGATGTGGTAGTCGCGGTCCCTGAGTGCTGGCTCGACGTTTCACGCATGGCCGATCTCGAAGATGTCGCCGCCCAATTTACGCGGGCCCATGGTCGGCCGCTTCGTGTCGCCACGAAGTATATGAACCTGACGCGCCGCTTCTTCGCCGCCAAGGGCGTCACCGGCTACCGTATCGTCGAAAGCGTCGGTGCCACCGAGGCGACGCCCGCCACCGGCACGGCCGAGCTCATCGTCGACATCACCAGCACGGGCACGACGCTGAAAGCCAACCACCTCAAAGTGCTTGAGGATGGCCTGATTTTGAAGTCGCAAGCCCATCTGCTGGCCGCGAAGGGGGCTGACTGGACCCCGGAGGCCACCAAGCGCCGCGAAGAAATTCTGGGGCGGCTCCAAGTCTCCTAAAGGGCGCTTCACACTTTGTTGTGAAGAATTGTGGCTACAGACGCGTTCGTTCGCGCGCTAAGACCCTTTCGGGCTCTTCCCATCCGGCAAGGAGGTCACGATGCTCATTCGCTTGATTGTGGCGGCGGCCATCGCCGTGAGCCTGGCCGTGCCTGCGCTCGCCGCGCCGTCGCGCATCATCATTCTGCGCCATGGCGAGAAGGCCGACGACTGGAAACTGTGCGAAATCGGCAAGCAGCGGGCCCAGGCGCTGAAGTTCAACTATCTCGGCAAGGATGCGGCCAAGTCGCTGTTCACCGAGGACACGCCGCCCGCGTTCTTCTTCGCCATCACGCTGCATACGGCGGAGCTCGCGACGCCGGCGGTCGAAAGCTGGGGCAAGCCCATCATATTTTATTCGGTGTTTCCCAACGACAACGAAAAGGAGATGACCGACACCCTGAATGCGCGCACCCAAGAAGCGGCGCGCAACATCCTCGCCAATCCGGCGCTCAAGGGAAAGACGGTGGTGATGGTGTGGGAGCATAAGCACATCGCCGATCAGGCGCTCGATGCCAAATATCAGCGCGAGGCGGCCGTGACGCTCCGACAGCTCTTTCATCTCGACATTCTGCCGGGCGTGCCGGCGGCCTGGCCGGACGACAATTTCGATTATTTCTGGATCGTTGACTTCCCTGAGAACTCGAACGTGCCGTCCAAATTCACCATGGTGAAGCAGGAACTCGGCAAGTCCTTCCCCAACGTGCCGGCCAACGACTGGGGCGCCCCGAACGGCCTCAAAGCCGGCAGCGGCTGCGAGGTGAAGAACTAAGCGGGCGGCAGCGCCGGCTCGCGTTCCTCGCCGTCGGGATCGGCCGCGATTCTTGCGGACGCCTTGCCCTGCTCGGTGAGGCGATGGGGCCCGTCGATCTCCGGCGACAGGTGAAAGAAGCGCTCGTGAAACTGCACGAGGCTGGACCGGTGGCCGATGGAGACGATGGCCGTGTCCGGCAATTTCTCGATCAAGAGGCGATACAACATGGCCTCCGACGTCTCGTCCAATGCGCTGGTCGCCTCGTCGAGAAACAGCCATTGCGGCTTCTGCAACAAGGCGCGGGCAATCGAGAGCCGCTGCTGTTCGCCGCCTGAAAGCTTGTCGGCCCAATAGGCGGTCGTGTCGAGCTGACCGCGCAAGTCGTCGAGCCCGACGGCGTCGAGCACGCTATCGACCTCGTCCGGCGTGAAGGTGCCTTGTTTGCCCGGGTAGGCCAGCGCTCCACGCAACGTGCCGAGCGGCAAATAGGGCCGCTGCGGCAGCACCAGCACGCTTGCCCCCTCCGGCACCCGGATCGTGCCGGTGCCGAACGGCCAGACGCCGCCCAGCGCCCGGAACAGGCTGGTCTTGCCGGAGCCGGACGGTCCCGTCACCAGCACCCGGTCGCCCGGCGAGATGACGAGATCGGTGAGGCGCACGATGTGCTGGCCGTTGGGCAGGCCCACCGCGAGCTGATCGACGTGGAGTGTTCCGGTGCCGCCGCTGACGAATTCCACCCGCGGCGCGGTCTCATCGAGTCCTTGCGCCCAGCCGATGGACTCCTCGAAGCCCGTCAGCCGGTCGAGCACGGCCTTCCAGTCGGCGATGCTCGAATAGGCGGTGACGAAGAAGGACAGCGCGCTTTGCACCTGGCTGAAGGCTTGGGCGATCTGCATCAGTCCGCCCAGTGTCAGCGCCCCGAAGAAATAGACCGGGCTCACCACCAGGAAGGGGAAGATGATGGCGACTTGGTTGTAGCCGGCGGTGAGGAAGGTGAGCCGCTTGGTCCGGCTCATGATGCCGTACCAGTTGAGCATCACATGGCCGAAACGGTCGAGCAGGTGCTCCTCCTCGGCCGGCTCGCCGGCGAGCAGCGTCACCTCCTCGGCATTCTCCCGCAGCCGCACGAGGCTGAAGCGGAAATCCGCCTCGTAGCGCTGCTGGTCGAAATTGAGCTTGATCAGGGGGCGGCCGACGAGATGGGTGACCCAGGTGCCGAGCAGCGAATAGACCAGCGCCGCCCAGACCAAATAGCCGGGGATCTCGTAGGACGCAGCGCCGATCATCAGCGGCGTAGCCGCCGACAAGGTCCACAAGATCACCACGAAAGAGACCAGCGTAACGATGGAGCCGAGGAGCGCGATGCCGATATCGAGCGTGGAGTTGACAAACTGCTTGATGTCCTCGGCGATGCGCTGATCGGGGTTGTCCGCCGTGTCGCCTTTCAGCCGCATGCGGTAATGGGTGCCGGCCCCCAGCCAGCGCCCGAGATAGGCTTCGGTCAGCCAGCGCCGCCAGCGGATCTGCAGCCATTGCTGCAAATAGAGCTGGTAGACCGCGGTCACGATGAAGAGCACGGCAAGCACGGTGAAGACCAGGAACTGGTAGAGGAACGTGTCCCAGTCCTTCTCCTGCAGTGCCGTATAAAACGTGTTGTACCAGGCGTTGAAGCGGACGTTCAGCCACACTTGGAACAGCTGCAGCGCGATGACTACCAGCAGCAGCCCGCGGCCCCACCAG
Organism: uncultured Alphaproteobacteria bacterium; assembly: GCA_963793075.1. Taxonomy (GTDB): domain Bacteria; phylum Pseudomonadota; class Alphaproteobacteria; order Rhizobiales; family Methyloligellaceae; genus Methyloceanibacter. The sequence continues at coordinate 340,357 of CAWBYO010000004.1, read as the reverse complement.
CGGTCGTCGCCGCGGAAATAGGGGAAGGCGATACGGGCAAACTCTTTGGCCGTGGTCCGAAACTTCGCCATGTAGGGAGACGACCTCGATTGGCTCCATCAGCGGGAGGGAGCGGGGGAGCTTGCCGGACGATACGGCCAAGGCCGGCGCGTGAGAAATTACGATTGCGTAAGGCTTAAGGGAATGGGCGGGGAACGGGCGCCCGATGCAAAAAGGGGCGGCTAAACGCCGCCCCTTCCGCTTGACCCGTAGGTGTCGCTAAAACCCCAGAGGGGCTGGCGGCGCCTACATCATGTCCATGCCGCCCATGCCACCCATGCCGCCAGGAGGCATGCCGCCCATGGCGTCGTCCTTCTTGGGCGCGTCAGCCACGCCCGCCTCGGTGGTGACCAGCAGGCCGGCCACGGAGGCCGCGTCCTGGAGCGCCGTGCGCACGACCTTGGCCGGGTCGATGATGCCCTTGGCGATCAGGTCCACATAGGTGTCGTTCTGGGCGTCGTAGCCGAAAGACGCCGACTTCTGGTCGAGCACCTTGCCGACCACGATTGAGCCCTCGACACCGGCATTCTCGGCGATCTGGCGGATCGGCGCCTGGAGCGCGCGGCGTACGATATTGATGCCGGCTTCCTGGTCGTCGTTGTCGCCCTTGACCTTGATGCCCTTAGACGCATGCAGTAGCGCCACGCCGCCGCCCGGCACGATGCCTTCCTCGACGGCAGCCCGGGTCGCGTTCAGCGCATCGTCGACGCGATCCTTCTTTTCCTTCACCTCGACCTCGGTGGCGCCGCCAACCTTGATCACGGCAACACCGCCGGCGAGCTTGGCCAGCCGCTCTTGCAGCTTTTCGCGATCGTAGTCGGACGTGGTGTCCTCGATCTGCTGCTTGATCTGGCCGATGCGGGCGTCGATGCCCTCCTTCTTGCCGCCACCACGCACGATCGTGGTGTCGTCCTTGGTGATGTTCACGCGCTTGGCCTTGCCGAGCATCTGCACCGTGACATTCTCGAGCTTGATGCCGAGATCCTCGGAGATCAGTTCGCCGCCGGTCAGCACGGCAATGTCCTGGAGCATGGCCTTGCGGCGATCGCCGAAGCCAGGCGCCTTGACGGCGGCGACTTTCAGACCACCGCGCAGCTTGTTGACCACGAGCGTGGCCAGAGCCTCGCCCTCGACGTCCTCGGCGATGACGAGCAGCGGACGGCCCGACTGCACCACCGCCTCGAGCAGCGGCAGCATGGCCTGCAAGCCGGACAGTTTCTTTTCGTAGAGCAGGATGTACGGGTTATCGAGCTCCGCGATCATCTTCTCGGCATTGGTGATGAAGTAGGGCGAGATATAGCCGCGGTCGAACTGCATGCCCTCGACCACTTCGAGTTCTGAGTCGAGGCTCTTGGCCTCTTCGACGGTGATGACACCCTCGTTGCCGACCTTCTGCATGGCCTTGGCGATCATGTCGCCGATGGCCTTCTCGCCATTGGCGGAGATGGTGCCGACCTGGGCGATTTCGGCGGAGCCGCTGACCTGCTTCGACTGCTTGCGGATGGCCTCGACGACCTCGATCACGGCCTTGTCGATGCCGCGCTTCAGGTCCATCGGGTTCATGCCGGCGGCGACGGCCTTGAGGCCTTCGCGCACGATCGACTGCGCCAGCACGGTCGCCGTCGTGGTGCCGTCGCCCGCGGTCTCGTTGGTCTTCTGGGCGACCTCTTTCAGCATCTGCGCGCCCATATTCTCGAACCGATCTTCGAGCTCGATCTCCTTGGCCACGGTGACGCCGTCCTTCGTCGAGCGCGGCGCGCCGAACGACTTCTCGATGATGACGTTGCGGCCTTTGGGGCCGAGCGTCACCTTGACCGCGTTGGCCAGGATGTCGACGCCGCGCAGCATGCGCTCGCGGGCATCGGCGGCGAATCTTACGTCTTTAGCTGCCATCTGAATTTGCTCCTTCTTGAGCTTCAATCCTCATCCCGAGAAGCGCGAGGGGCGCGTCTCCAAGGATGAGCTAGTTTTGGGTTGGGGGGGTGGGTTAGCCGAGAATGCCCATGATGTCCGACTCCTTCATGATGAGGAGATCGTCGCCGTCGATCTTGACCTCGGTGCCCGACCATTTGCCGAACAGCACCTTGTCACCGGTCTTGACGCCCATGGGCTGAAGCTTGCCGTCCTCGCCGCGGGCGCCAGGCCCGGCGGAGACGACTTTGCCGGTTTGCGGCTTCTCGGCCGCGGTGTCCGGGATGATGATCCCGCCTTTTGTCTTCTGCTCCTCCTCGAGCCGCTTGACCACGACGCGGTCGTGCAGGGGACGGAATTTCATGGATTCTGCTCCTATTGTCTGGAACTGCCGCCTATTGGCACTCACGCAATAGGAGTGCCAATCAAGCGCGCATGTAATGACGGGTGCCGCAGGGTGTCAAGGCGACAGACAGGAAGTATCGAGCGGCCCGAAGGCCTGCTTGATGCCGCAACGGCGTTAGGATTGCGTTACGGGGTAAGTGGGCGGTTGGCCCGGGAAGCCCTAGGCGGCCGGCTTTTTCACCACGATGGCGAGACCGGCCAGCACCACGAACAGGATCGCCAGCAGAAGGAACACGTCGGCAAAGGCCATGACCACGCCCTGGACGTGGATGATCTGCATGAGCGCCTTCAGCGCCATGTCGTGGGCATCGCTACCGAAGCTCTGGAAGCGCTGGGTGAGGTGATCCAAAGTCTCGACCGCCGGGCGCCGCGCGAAGGTGATCTCCTCGTGCAGCCTCTCCAGATGCAGGTCGGTCCTGTAATTGAGGATAGTGGTGAGGCCGGCGAGGCCGACTGCGCCGCCGAGATTGCGCATCAGATTATAGAGGCCTGAGGCGTTCTTCACCCGTTCAGGGGGCAACGTGCCGAGCGCGACGTTGTTAATGGGGATGATAGCCATCATCAGCCCGACGCCGCGGAAGATCTGCGGCCACATCAATTCCCAGAAATCCCAGTCGGCCGTGATGTAGGTCATCCACCAGGCGCCGATCGCGAAGCTCACGAACCCGGCCGACAGCATGAAGCGCGGATCGACCTTGGTGACGAGACGCCCGGCGATAGGCGCTGTCAGGAACATGGCTAGGCCCGACACGAACACGGTCTCGCCGATCATGCGCGCGTCATAGCCTCTGATCGCGGCAAGATAGAGCGGATAGATATAGGTCAGGCCATAGAGCCCGATGCCAAGGGTGAAGGAGAACAGTGAGCCGAGCGCGAAATTACGGTCGACATAGGCCTTGAGATCGACGATCGGCTCTTTTGCCAGAAGCACGCGGACGAAGAAGACGATCGCCGAAAGACCTGAGACCCAAGCGAGCAGAAGCACGCTCTGGTCGCCGAACCAATCGTTGCGCGGACCTTCCTCAAGCACATATTCGAGCGCGCCGAGAAAGCCTGCCATGGCCAGAAAGCCCCACCAGTCGAACCGCTCCAGGAGCTTGAAGTCGGGCTTGTCGAAATCGATCAGCGTCAGCGCCGCGACCGTCACGGCAATGCCCGGCACGACGTTGATGAAGAACAGCCAGTGCCAGGAGAGCGTGTCGGTGAGGTAGCCGCCGATGGTCGGGCCGATGGTCGGCGCCAGCGTGGCGATCAGGCCGATCAGCGGATTGATCAGGCCCATGCGGCTCCGTGGGAAGATGATATAGGCCGAAGCGAACACGGTCGGGATCATGCCGCCGCCGATGAAGCCCTGGATGGCGCGCCACATGATCATCTCGTTGATCGAACTCGCCAGGCCACACATCAGGCTTGCCGCGGCAAAACCCGCCGCCGACATCGCAAACAAGATGCGCGTGCCGAGCGCCCGCGACAGAAAGCCCGACAGCGGGATCATGATCACCTCGGCGATCAGATAGGCGGTCTGCACCCAGGTGATCTCGTTGGAGCTCGCCGCAAGTCCCGCCTGGATTTCGGTCAACGACGCCGACACGATCTGGATGTCCAGGATGGCCATGAACATCCCGAACACCATGGCGAGGAAGGCGATCAGCCGTCGCGGGTCGATGCTATCGTCGACGCGAGACAGCGCAATCTCCGGGGTCGGGCGCCCTTCGCTGATTGTTGCGGCGGTAGCCATGTCCGGTCGCTTAGGGGAGCGACGCCGAGGCCGCGTCGCGCGCCTTGGCGGCGGTCGAAGGTGAGACCGGCTTGGTGTTGACGCTGACCTCAACCGACATGCCGGGGCGGAGCACCTCTTCGTCGGCAACGTTGGCCGGGATTTCGATGCGCACGGCCACGCGCTGCACGATCTTGGTGAAGTTGCCCGTCGCATTGTCGGGCGGCAGCAGCGAGAACACCGAGCCCGCGGCGGGCGCCACGCTCTCCACCGTGCCCTCAATGTCGCGATCGGGAAGGGCATCGACCGAGATGTCGACCGTCTGTCCGGGCTTCAGGCCGTGGAGCTGCGTTTCCTTGAAATTCGCGTCGATATAGACGCCGCCAAGCGGCACCAGCGTCGCAAGACGCTGCCCTGGCTGGACGTAGTCGCCGATCTGAACGGCGCGGTTGCCCATCACGCCGTCAAACGGTGCGCGGATCACGGTGAAGGAGAGATCACGCTCGGCCTTCGCCAGCGTGGTCTGAAGCTGCTTCATCGTGCTCTTCGCCTCGTTCTGCTGGCCCTTCAACACCTCGACATTGGCCGCGGCCGCCTCGACGCCGGCTTCGGCTGCCTGCACGGCGGCGATGGCCTGGTCGCGATTGGCTTGCGCCCGCTCGAGCGTCTGCCGACTGGCGAAGTCCTTCTTCGAAAGTTGCTCTTGGCGCTGAAGCTCGAGCCCGGCGCGGGTCTGCTCGGCTTGCGCTGAAGCAAGATTGGCCTTCGCCTGATCGACGGCAGCCATCTGCGCGGCGATCTGCTTGCCGATGCGGCCGATGGTGGACTGCTCCGTGGCGACATTGTCCGTCGCGGTCTGCACCGCCAGCCGATAGTCGCCGTCGTCGATTCGCGTGATGACGTCGCCTTCCTTGACATGGGCGTTGTCATCGATGGCGACGGACGTCACGTAGCCCGAAACCTTGGCCGCGAGCGTCGCGGTCTTGGCGCCGACATAGGCGTCGTCGGTCGAGACCAGATATTGGCCGACGGTCCAATAGTAATGGCCGTACCAGGCGCCGGCGGCGAGCAACACGACGAGGCCGGTGATGAGGGCGAGCTTGCGAATTCGGTGGCGCGTGGGGGCTCGGCGCGAGTTCCGCGTCGGCTTGAGCGGGCGCGGCCGGCGCCGGCGCTTCGGGCGCGTCAGGCGAGGGGACGCGCTCTTCAGGGGCAAGAGGGGCGGGCGCAGGCGAGATCTCTGCGTGCAGCTCCGCTCACCGCGCGGAGCGAGGGCTGACGCACGCGGCGCTCGGCCGAAGGCTCGCGGGCCTTCAGCCGGCTCCGATCCTGTCTGCTCCGGGGCGTCTTCGGACACCGCGGCATTTCCACGATCCCGAAACATGCGACTCTCCACTCAATTGACCGAACGGTTCGGTCATTGACTTACGCATGGTCGTGGCCTAAGTCAATACCGACTGAACCGTTCGGTCCTATCGTCGCGGAAACCCGAGAAAGGAGCCGCCGAACATGTCCCTTTGCTGCCGAAGCCCCCCATGAGGAGGCCGAAAGCGCCAAGCGCCGCCAGATTCTCGATGGCGCGCGCGCCGTTTTCCTGGCGCGGGGCTTTGATGGCGCAAGCATGGGCGAGATCGCCCGCGAAGCCGGCGTCTCCAAGGGCACGCTCTACGTCTATTTCGAGTCGAAGGAATACCTGTTCCAGGCCATCGTGGAGGAGGAGCGCGGCGCCCAGGCCGAGCAGGTCTTCGACCTCAATTCGGAGGATCATGACGTCGCAGGCGTCCTGACCCGCCTCGGCCGCGACTTCATCGGCTTCCTCTGCGAGCCGCACCGCGTGTCTTCGCTCCGCACGGTCATCGCCATTGCCGAGCGCATGCCGGAGCTCGGCAAGCGCTTCTATGCGATGGGTCCGGCCTGCGGTATCGACCGTCTCGCCACCTATCTGAAGGATCAGGTCGCCGCGGGGATCCTCGACGTTCCGGATTGCGAGGTGGCCGCCGCGCAGTTCCTCGATTCCTGCAAGTCGATGACCTTCCTTCCGCTGCTCATGAATGCGGCCGAAGCGCCGAGCGAGGCGTGGACAGACCACGTCGTCGGGACGGCGGTCAGAACCTTCCTCGCCGCCTATCGCCGCCCGGACGCCGCGTAGTCCGCATCAACGGGGTGAGCCGGCGGGTGAAGGAGACGATGTAGGCCGGCGAACGGATCTGGAAGATCGGATCGTCGGGCGGTCCGGCGATGCCGTCCACCACATTGCCTGGCAGGAAGCTAAAGGCGTTGCAGGTCGCATCGGGAGCGATGGCCTCGACGCTGATCTTGCCAAGCGGCGCGGTCGGACGGTCATCCTCGCCGTTCCACCTGAGCGTCGGATCGGTGGTCTGATCGCCCTCCTTGCCGATGATCGCGGTGAGATCGAAGACGACCGGCCCTTTGGCGATGCGCTCCTTGAGCTCCTCGGCGTAGAAATCCGGGCCTTTGGCGTCCGCCTCCTCGGGCGTGAGCCCGAGTTCACCGGCCTCCGGGATGAGCTTGTACTTTACCAGCGTCTTGTCGCCGGCGGCGTTGGTGAAGGTGAAGCCATGCACGCCCCAATAGTCCACCCCGGCAAAGCTCGCCGGGACGGGATGCGAGGTCAGCCAAGCGTTCTGCCTGGTCGAGGCAGGGTGGCTCGCGAAGAACGCCTTGATCTTGTCCTGATCGCCCGAACCCAGGGTTTGCAGCAATTCCACGAACTGCTCGGGGGTCTGCACGAAGAAGACCGGCGCGTTGATCGTCACGAGATCCGTACTGGCGCCGTCACCCAGATCGAACCGGATGGCAAACCCGCGGACATTGTCCTGGGCACTGTCAGGCGCTTTGGGGTTGCCGCCGCCAAGCGAGAAACGGGCGGTGATCGGCACGGTCTTGCCAAAATGCGGGGCCTTCGACAGCTTCGGCGCGTCAGCCGCTGGCGTGAACGTCCCCGTCAGGCAAATGCCTTTGGTATGCGCGGCACGCTGCCCGGCATGCTTGCCGAAGACGTCGTTCAGGGCATTCACGAGATCGGCCGGACCGGCGGGAACTTTGGCCGCGGGTTCGGGAGCCTCGGCCTTGGCCGCGGGCGCGGCAAGAACCAGGACGCCGAGAAGAAGAATGGCGAGGCGAGTAGAGCGGGATAGGAGGGAGGAGACAGAAAGGTGGGCGGCGTTGGACATGACGAAGATCCCTGTTCAGGAGCGCTGGGCGCCAGAGAGTTTACGCCAGCAATCTGTGTCACAGATTACACGCTTTCTTGAGCACCGCGTGTCACGGCGCCGCAGCGCAAAGCGCGTGCTGGCTGCCCCTGCCTAGAGCGTGAGTTAGGCCCCGGGCCGTGCCGAGGCGAGCGGCAGCTCGATACAGCAGCGCAACCCCTCGGTCTTCCAGTCCAGCACCGCCTCGCCGGAGGTCTGCCGCTTGGATAGCCGCTCGATCAGTCTGATGCCGAACCCCCGCGCCGCCGGAGGGTCGACCGGCGGTCCCCCGCTTTCCGTCCACTGCATGACCAGCGCCGGGCCTTCGTCGGATGGCGTTCGCGGCCTGAAGCGAAGCTGGACCCGTCCGGTGCCGTTGGACAAGGCGCCGTATTTGATGGCGTTGGTGGCGAGCTCGTGCAGCACGAGCACGACGGTCTGAGCATCGTGGGCGCCGAGCGTGATGTGGTCGGTGCGGAGGTCGATCCGGCTCCATACGCCCAGCGGCACAAGAGCTTTTTCCACGAGGTCTTCGAGCGGGATGGCTTGCCACTCCGCGCGGATGAGCAGCTCATGCGCGCCGGCAAGGGCATTCAGTCTCGTCTGAAACGCGCTCACGAACCCACTTGCCTCGGGGCGACCCTCGCTGGTCATGTTGACCAGGCTGCCGATCACGGAGAACAAATTCTTCATGCGATGCGAGATTTCGCGGTTGAGCAGATCGTGGGCGTCCTGGACGAACCGTCGGTCGGTCACGTCGAGGCAGAGACCCGCCAGGATCACCGCGCTACCGTCTTCCCCGAACTCGAGAACCTGACCCTGGTAGCTGAGCCAGCGCAGCGCGTTATCGCCTTCCTGGACGACCCGGAACTCATGGACGAAAGGCCCCTCGTTCCGCAGCGCCTCGCCCAGGGCCACCCTGAAGAGGGGGATATCCTCGCCATGGATGCAGCCGAAGAAGCGGGCCGCGTCGATCTGCGACACCCCTGGCGCCAGCCCGAGCAGCGCGGCCTGCCTGGAACTGATCTTGATGATGTCGCTGTCGAGATCCCATTCCCACAGCCCGGCGCCCGCCGCCTCGACGGCCCGGACCAGTTGTTCGGGATCGGACATGAGAAAATTGGCCCCAGCCTGCCGGCCGGGGCCATTGCTAGCTTTCGTCATGTGGGAGCTGAGAGATATGTAGGCCGTGGCTTTAGCCTCTAGGCCGCAGGACGACAGCGGCAACTGCGAACGATGGGGCAGTTCTACGCGCCGGTTACGAAGCCTGTCTTTTAACTTTGACACATCGCTCAAACGTGCGGCAGTTGATGGCATGCTTACGGCGACGCCCTTCAGCTACGAGGTGCCATGCTCGCAATGTCCGCTCAGGACCTGCGAGGTCTTTCAGCCGATTTCCGGTGACGAGCTCGAAGTCATCTCCGCCCTGAAGGTGGGGGAATTGCACACGGGACCGGCATCGACGGTGCTGCAGGAAGGGGCCCCGTCGGACCAGCTGTTCACGCTGCTCGAAGGCTGGGCCTTCCGTTACAAGTCCTTGGACGATGGCCGCCGGCAGATCACGAGTTTCGCCCTGCCCGGCGATTTTATCGGTATCCAGGCCTCCATGCAGGGCGACATGGACCACTCCGTCGAGACGCTGACGTCGGCTGTGCTGTGTGCGTTTCCACGCAAGCGTGTCTGGGATCTGTTCCAAAAATGCCCGAGCCTGGCGTTCGACATCACCTGGCTCTCGGCGCGCCATGAGAGCATGCTCAACGAGCACCTGCTGAGTCTCGGCCGCAGAAATGCGGTGGAATGCGCCTCCTATTACATCCTGCATTTGTATATGCGGGCCGACGATGTCGGTCTCGTCACCGAGGGCAAGGTCCGCTTCCCGTTCACCCAAGATCACCTCGCCGACGCGCTCGGCCTCTCGCTCGTGCACACCAACAAGACGCTGAAGCGGCTCGCGGAGCGTGGTCTCGTCCAATGGGAGCATGGCTGGTGCTTCATTCCGGACGTTGCGGCGCTGGCGGAGCTCGCTAAATTCGACTTGGACCAGCCGCGCACCCGGCCGTTGATCTGATCGGAAAGCACTGAATGCCGCCGCTCGACGCTCCCGCCGCCTGGACCGACGCCGCCGACCTCGACGCTTATTGGCTGCCATTCACCGCCAACCGCGCCTTCAAGCGCCGGCCGCGCCTCGTCGATCGGGCCGAGGGCATGCATTACTACACGGCGGACGGCCGCAAGCTGCTCGACGCCATGTCGGGCCTGTGGTGCTGCAATGCCGGCCATTGCCGCCAGCCGATCGTCGACGCCATCGTCAAGCAGGCCGGGCGGCTCGATTATGCGCCCGCCTTTCAGATGGGCCACGCGCCGGCCTTCAGGCTGGCCACACGTCTCGCCGCCCTTGCGCCCGGCGATCTCGACCGTGTGTTCTTCGCCAATTCCGGCTCCGAGGCGACCTCGCCCCGATCGCTGGCTCGCCCGGCTTGCGGGGGATGCGCGTGCTCGACGCTGCCTTTTTCGAAGAGGATCTGGTGATCCGGGCCGTCGGCGACACGCTTGTGCTGGCGCCGTCGCTCATTGCCTCGGTCGACGACTTCGCCGAGATCACCACCAAGATCGCACGCATTCTCGGACGGCTCCGTTAAACCGGGGCGCGGCTTGGCCTTGTCACGCTTGGCTGCTATCACTGACCTCAGCGGCGGCCAGAATGATGTTGCGTTGCAGCAGCGTGTCGCCCATGATTCCGTGCGAGGGGGTGGCGCGAGCATGCAAGACGGCATCACCATGTCTCCGAGGCAGAGCCCCTCCTCAGGAGGGCTAGCCATGCTTGACGTGATCGTACTGATCGCCATGGCCATCACCGCGGCCGCGTTCGCCGCTGGGCTGACGTTTCAGGCCGGTCTACCGCTGCTACCGGTCCTCATCGCCACGGCGGCACTGTTTCTGGTCATGGCGGCGTCCTTCGTCATGCTTGGGCGCGCCCCGCGGTCCGGCAGCGGCGAGCGGCTGGACGAACTCGAAGAAGCGCTTGAGATCATCGACAGCGATCTGCAGCGCATCGACCGGGTCGAGGACGACGTCGCCCGCCTCGACATGCTTTCGGACCGCGTCGAGCGCCTCGACCAGGCGCTGGGCGGAGGCGCGGCGCTGGAGCTTCCCGGCGGCCAGGCCCGTGTTCAGGAACTCGCCACGGAATTCGAGAATGTCTATGCGCGGATCGAGGCGTTGCGCGCCGATGTCGACGCCGAGCAGCGCAGCCAGCGCGACCGGATCGCGGGCGATCTCGCCGGTCTCGAAGGCTTGGTCAAGCGGCTCTCAGGCGATCTGGCAGCATCGGCACCTGCACCGGCGGCGTCCGCGGCGGCCATAGGCTTGGCGCGCAAGACATGGTCCGCACCGCCCGCCGTCGAGGTGGAGGAGATCGAGGTCGAGGACATCGAGGTCGAGGACATCGAGATCCCCGAAGAGCCTTCCCTCGCGGCTGCCGTCGAGACCGTGGTGGAGCTGGAGCCGGAGACCGAAGAGACGCTCGAAGACCCGTTTGAAGACGAGACGGATGACGAGCTCGGCGCCCTGCCGCCGCTCTCCTTGGGTGACGCGGAGCTGTTCGAAAAGGATGCTGCGGCGGAGCTCGACGCGCGCGAACCTGCCGTCACCGGCGTCCTTGCCGACGATGATGACGACGACGACCGGATGCTTCGCACCATCCATACGGCGGTCGAGAGCGGACGCATCGAGCTCTATCTGCAGCCCACGGTCACGCTTGCCCGACCGCAAGGTCCAATATTTCGAAGGCCTGACCCGCATCCGGACTGCGGACGACGTGCTCGTCCTGCCTGGCGATTACGTCCCCGTGGCGAAGCGGGCGGGCCTGATGCCGCTCATCGACAATGTGATGCTGGTGCGGAGCGTGCAGGCCTTGCGGCGGCTGGCGCCCACGTCAAAGGTCCAGGGCGTATTCGGCAATGTCTCCATGCACTCGCTGCTCGATCCCGACTATTTCCCCGAGCTTGTCGAGTTCATGGAGGAGAACTCCGGCCTGAGCGAGAGCCTGGTTTTCGAGGTGAGCCAGCCTGAGATGCAGGGTCTGACCGAAGCCGAACTCGGTTGTCTCGATACGCTGGGCGCGCTCGGCTACAGCTTCTGTCTCGATAATGTGTCCGATCTCGACAGCGATTTCGCCGGCCTGAGCGACCGCTATTTCCGCTACATCAAGATCAGCGCCGCTAAATTCCTGGACGGGCCGGGCCGAACCGCTGCCGATCTGAAGCGGCACCTCGATGGCCTCGGCATGCAGCTGATTATCGAGAAGGTCGAGGAGGAAGGCGACGTGGCCGAGCTTCTCGACCACGGCATCGATCTGGCGCAAGGCTATCTCTTTGGCCGGCCCGCGCCGATGGTCGAAGCTCTTTCAAGCGTGCCGGAGGATGCCGGCGCGGCGTGAGCTTCGGGGCAGCCGGAAGCGAGGCCGGCGCGAAGAGTTTTCTCGCGCCGGACCTCTCGACGACGGCAGCACCGGCAACCGCCCATCAGCTAGAAATAGCGCATGCTGGACGGCCAGTTGGTCTGGGGAAACCGACGTTGGAGCTCCAAGATCTCGGCACTGCCGCCAAAGGGCATCGACGGCTGCTTGGCGTAGTTCGGGTAGCTCGGATAGCGGTTCGGCGGGAAAGACTCGCTCGTTATAGACGCGGCGGGTTTTCTTATAACGACGGTAGCCCACATCCTGGACAGCGAGGCCAGGCGCCTCGATACCTTGGCGCGTGAGGCCGAACGCCGGAGCCGATGTGGCCACGGCGGGCGCCGCAGCGGCAAAAAGGCCGAAGCTCAAGGCAATCGCGCTGGCCGCAATCAGGGTGCGGGGCGCCTTTTGGGACGTGTGAACGGTCAGTTCGAGGGGGTCAGACATCGTTGGGGGCTCCTATTGCTGACCCTCCCCCGGCGCGGCTTATGTGGGGGGCGGCACAGGCCCGTGCAACCCCTTTTGGGCGGCTCGGCTTCACTCAATCGGCGAGCATGGCCAAGGCGGCGCTCCGGTCCCCGGGCTTGAGCTTGAGAAACAGTGCACGGGCGGCCTTGATGTCGCGGTCGGCGCCGCTTTCGGCCGCTTTGCGCGCGGCAACCGTTGTCGGATGCTCCGGACCGCAGATGAACGTCAAGGCTTTCGCCAAGCGTCCCATGGCGGCGGGATCGACCATTGTCTCGTCCATGCGGGATATCCTCAAAGGGTTTGGATCGCTGGCTTACCCGGCTTTGCCGGTCATGACAAAAAGCAGCACATGCGGCTCGCGCCTTGACCCTCTCACCGCAAGCCTCTAACCGGGCGCCATGACCCTGACACCGCCGCCCATCCCCGTCATCGATTCCGTCAAAGACATCGGCTCCCGCTATCGCGCCTGGCTCGTGGATATTTGGGGCGTGATGCACAATGGAGGCGACGCCTATCCCGGCGCCGTCGCTGCCACGCGCGCCTTTCGCCAGTCCGGCGGCATCGTCGTGTTGCTGTCGAACTCGCCGCGCCCGACCAGCGGCGTGCAAAACCAGCTGCGCAATCTCGGCGTGCCCGACGATGCCTATGACGCCACGGTCACTTCCGGCGACCTCACCCGCCACGAGCTTGGCAAGCATCGCGGGGCGCGCGTCTTCCATCTCGGTCCCGAGCGCGACCGGCCGGTCTTCGACGGCGTCGATGTTACGCTTGTCGGACTGGACCGACGCGGAGCTCGTGGTGTGCACGGGCCTGTTCGACGACGAGACCGAGACGCCGGACGACTATGCGGACCTGCTGCGTAAACTGGGCGCGCGCAAGCTCACGATGATCTGCGCCAATCCCGATCACATGGTCGAGCGCGGCAACAAGCTGATCTACTGCGCCGGCGCGCTCGCTGCCCCTACGAGGTGCAAGGCGGCAAGGTCATCTATGCGGGCAAGCCCTATGCGCCGGTTTACGACCTGGCGCTTCAGACCATCGCCACACTCGCCGGCAACGAGGTCGGCAAGGACCAGTTCTGGCCATTGGCGACGGCCTTAACACCGACATCGCCGGCGCCGGCAATATCGGAATCGATGCGGTGTTCGTGGCCAGCGCGCTGCATGCGCCGGGCGAGGGCGGGGAGATGCTCGACCCGCCCCATATCGCCGAGCTGTTCGCGCACACGAAGCGGCGGCCGCTTGCCGCCACCCATGAGCTCGACTGGTAAGACCTAGTTCTTCTTGGAAAAAAGCGCGTCGATGCGCGCCTGATCGTGGCTCCCGGCGGGCAGGCCGGGCCCGTCGAGTTTGATCTCCGATTTTGGCCGCGAACCCTTTGCCTGGCGCCGGCTCCTCGCCGGTAAGGCGGGTGGCGATGACCTGGTCCAGCGTCTCGGTGATCTTGGTGACGCGCTGGCCGACGAGGTCATGAAATCCGCAGGCCGTCATGATCGACATGATGGCGTCTTCGGCCTTCTTGGCTTCTTCCTTGTCGGCCAGAGCCAGCAGGCCTTCCGCCGAATCGAGGATGCGCGCGGCGGCGTCCTCGGCGGTGCTGCGGATGGCGGCAAGTTCACGCAGCGTGTTCAGGAGCAGCGTGATCTCCGCCGTCACCGAATGCGTATTGCAGCTGCATTCACCTTTGGTGCGGGCTTGCGGCTTGCGCTTCGCCTTGCTTCCCCCAAGCTGGGCCATGAAACTCCCTCTGAAAAAACGTCTATTGCCTAAGCGGCGTCGCCGAAAATCGCGTCGATCTTCGACTTGAGCGTCGCGGCGTTGAACGGCTTGACGATGTAGTTGTTCACGCCGGCCTTCTTGGCGGCGATCACGTTGTCGGTCTTGGACTCGGCCGTGACCATGATGAAGGGCGTGCGCGACAGGCGGTCGTCGGCGCGCACTTCGCGCAGCAGCTCGTAGCCTGTCATCGGCTCCATGTTCCAATCGGAGATAATGAGGCCGTACTCTTTCTCGCGCATCATGCTGAGCGCCGCCGTACCGTCGCTCGCCTCGTCGACATTGGCGAAGCCGAGCTGCTTCAAGAGATTGCGAATGATCCGGATCATCGTCTTGTAGTCGTCGACGACGAGTACCGGGACACTTGGGTCGAGAGCCATATCTTCCTCCACTCCTCACCAGCCTTCGGCTTGCCGCTTGGACATCGCCAAGTCTTTAAGTCGCCAAAGGACACCAACCCGCTCCGGCCTGTCCGATAGCGGGCGGCAAATCACTGCCGAAGATTAAGGAATGGCCGTGAATGGAGGGTTAAGGGTTGCACCGCGGGGGCTTGCGCCCGATCCTCCGAAAGGCCCGCACCCTTATTGCGGTGCAGCAATGCCTTCGCTATTTTGCGCCCTCACATCATCAGGAAGCAGGGACAGCACATCATGAGTTTGGGCCACGGCTATTATTTGGAAGATCTTTCCCCCGGCATGGAGGCAAGCGTCTCCAAGACCATCACCGATGCGGACGTGAAGGCGTTTGCCGAGCTCTCGGGCGATGTCAATCCGGTCCATCTCGACGATGACTTCGCCGCCGGCACCATCTTCAAGAAGCGGATCGCCCATGGCTTTCTGACCGGCGCCCTGTTCTCCACCGTGCTCGGCACCAAGCTGCCTGGACCGGGCTGCATCTATCTCGCCCAGGGGCTCAAATTCCGCGGCCCCGTCTATATTGGCGATGAGGTGGTGGCGACCTGTAAGATCACCGCCGTGGACCCTGAGAAGGCCCGGGTCACGCTTGCTTGCGACTGTTCCGTCAACGGCAAGACCGTTCTCGAGGGCGAGGCGCTGATGATGGTCGATCGCAAGCCGCAGTAACAGGCAGGGCACGAAGGACAATCGATGGACATCGTCCGCTCCTGGCGGGACACGCCGCCCGCTCTCAAGGGCGCGGTGCTCGCCATCGGTAACTTCGACGGTGTCCATCGCGGCCATCAGGCCGTGCTCAACGAGGCGAAGCGCATCGCGGCAGCCGAGGGACGGCCCGCGGGCGCCGTCGTGTTCGAGCCGCACCCGCGGGAGTTCTTCGCCCCCGATCAGCCCTTCTTCCGGCTGACGCCGCTGCCGGTGAAGCTCGAACTGCTCGAAGCGCTCGGCCTCGACCAGACCTTCGTCATCACCTTCGACAAGGCGCTGTCGTCGCTCAGTTCCGAGGCCTTCGCCACCGACGTGGTGGGCGGCAGCTTCGGCGCCAGCCATGTCGTGGTCGGTTACGACTTCACCTACGGCAAGGGACGCACCGGCTCGGTCGAGCAATTGACGGCGCTCGGCAAGACGCTCGGCTTCGGCGTCGACATCGTGGCGCCGGTCACCCTGGAGGGCGGCGTCACCTTCTCGTCGAGCACCATCCGCGAGCATCTGCGCAAAGGCGAGGTGCGGGAGGCCGCCGAGCAGCTCGGCTATTGGTGGCGGGCCCGCGGCGAGGTGAAAAAGGGCGCCGGCCGGGGCAAGGGGCTCGGCTTTCCGACCCTCAACTACAAGCTCGCGCCGGGCCAGGACGTCAGCCACGGCATCTACGCCATGCGCGTCCATCATGCGGGCGAGCGCCATCACGCCGCCGGCTATGTGGGCCCGCGCCCCACATTCGGTCCGGGCGAATCCGATGCTGGAGGCCTATCTCCTCGACTTCTCGGGCGACCTCTATGGCGAGCAGGTCGAGGTCGAGTTCATCGATTTTATCCGTCCCGACCATGCCTTCGAGACCCCCGACGCGCTTGCCGCCCAGATGGCGGCGGACTGCGAGAAGGCCCGCGCTGTGCTACGTGCCGTCGACGCCGACGACCCCATGCGGCGCTTTACCCTCGGGGCGGCGCTGGCCGACCGGGCACTGGATTGTGGCAAGGCCGGTTGCTAGAACGCCTCACGTCGATTCGAGACCCCGGGGCGAGAACCAAGGACCATGGTGAAAAAAACCAAGAGCGGCAGGCCGGTCGCCAAGACCTCGGCTAAGCAGAAGACCTCGGCTAAGCGAAGGCTGCGGCAAGACCAAGGCTGCGAGCAAGGCCAAAGCTGTCGCCAAGCGGGAGACCGCCGCCAAGGCCAAGCCCGCGACCAAGTCCAAGAAGGCGCCGGCGCAGCGCAAGACTTGGCTAAGGCACCCGTAACCAAGAAGAAGACGCCGCCGAAGCGCAAGGCATCCGCCAAGTCGAAGGCCGCAGCGAAGAGTGCCGCCAAGCGGAAGCCGGCTGCCAAATCAAGGTTGCGGCAAAGAAGGCCGCGCCCAAGAAGGCCGCGCCCAAGAAGGTCGCAGCCAAGAAGACAGCGCCTAAAAAGGTCACCCTTAAGAAGAGCGCAGCGCCCAAGCGGGTCGCCAAGAAGAAGGCCGCGCCGAAGAAAGCCGTCGCACCCAAGAAGCTTGCCGCCAAGAAGGTCGCCGCGCCCAAGAAATCGGTGACACCCAAGACGGCCAAGCCGAAGAGGGTCACTCCGAAGACGGTCACGTCTAAGAAGAAGCCGGCTCCCGCGCCGAAGGTCGAAACGCCAAAACTCGAGGTCGCGCCACCGCAGCCGGTCGCCGCCAAGCCGCAAGCGGCCAAGCCACAAGCTCCCAAGCCGGAAGCGCCGAAGGAGACCGCCCCCGCGCGGCGTCCGCCGCGGCAACCAAGGTCGAGACCGGGCGCGACTGGAGCGAGACGCTGTTCCTGCCCAAGACCGACTTCCCCATGAAGGCGGGGCTGCCGCAGCGCGAGCCGGAGCTGCTCAAGCGCTGGGCCGAGATGCGCCTTTACGATCGCCTGCGCGAGGAGGCCATGGGCCGGACGAAGTTCGTCCTCCATGACGGGCCGCCTTACGCCAACGGCCATCTCCATATCGGCCACGCCCTCAACAAGATCCTCAAAGACGTCATCACCCGCTCGCAAAGCATGATGGGCAAGGACGCCAATTACGTGCCGGGCTGGGACTGCCACGGCCTGCCCATCGAGTGGAAGGTCGAGGAGGAGAACTATCGCGCCAAGGGCCGCGCCAAGCCCGACCTCACCGACACTGCGGCGCTCATCGCCTTCCGCCGCGAATGCCGCGACGAGGCGGCCAAGTGGCTCGACATCCAGCGCGAGGAGTTCAAGCGGCTCGGCGTCGAGGGCGACTGGGATCACCCTTACACGACGATGAGTTTCGGCGCCGAGGCGACCATCGCCCGCGAGCTCATGAAGTTCGCCATGAACGGGCTGCTCTATCGCGGCTCGAAGCCGGTGATGTGGTCCGTGGTGGAGCGCACCGCGCTCGCCGAGGCCGAGGTCGAGTATCAGGAGATCGAGAGCCCGGCGATCTATGTGAAGTTCCCGATCCTGTTCGCCAGCGCCGAAAATCCGAATCCGCAAGCGCTGCAGCATGCCTCCGTCGTCATCTGGACGACAACGCCGTGGACCATCCCCGGCAACCGCGCCGTCAGCTATTCGCCGTCGATCGGCTACGGCCTTTACGAGGTCACCCAGGCGCCGGACGACAACTGGGCCAAGGTCGGCGAACGGCTGATCCTCGCCGATGCGTTGGCCGAGACCGTGAAGGCCGCGGCACGCATCGACGGCTGGTCGCGGCTGGGCGACGTGACGAGCGAGATGCTCCGCCAGTCCATGAGCGCTCATCCGTTACGCGGCGAGACCGACTATCGCTTCATGGTGCCGCTGCTTCCCGGCGATCACGTCACGGAAGAGGCGGGCACGGGCTTCGTGCATACCGCGCCGGGCCATGGCGTTGACGACTTCGAGGTGTGGACCGCGAACGAACGCTTGCTGCAAGAGCGCGACATCGATCCGGAAATCCCCTTCACCGTCGACGAGGCGGGTTTCTTCACCAAGGACGCGCCGCGCTTCGAGGGCAAGCGCGTGGTCGACGACAAGGGCAAGTTCGGCGACGCCAACGAGGCGGTCATCAAGGCGCTGCAACGAGGCGAACGCGCTCCTGGCGCGGTCCCGCTACAAGCACGATTATCCCCATTCCTGGCGCTCCAAGAAGCCGGTCATCTTCCGCGCCACGCCGCAATGGTTCATCGCCATGGATCGTGACCTAGACCGTGACCTGGATCGCGATCTCGATGGCGGCGACACGCTGCGGGCCCGCGCGCTGAAAGCCATCGACGAGACGCGCTTCGTGCCGCCGCAAGGCGAGAAGCGCATCAAGGGCATGGTCGATACGCGCCCCGACTGGGTGGTGTCCCGCCAGCGCGCCTGGGGCGTGCCCATCACCGTGTTCGTGCACAAGGAGACCGGCGAGGTGATCCCGCGTCAGGGCTTCAATGCGTCCGCCGAGCTGATCGACAGGATTGTGATGGCCTTCGAGTCCGAGGGCGCCGATGTCTGGTTCATGAACGGCGCCAAGCAGCGCTTCCTCGACGGGATCGTGGATAACCCGGACGATTGGGAGAAGGTCGACGGACATTCTCGACGTCTGGTTCGATTCAGGCTGCACCCATGCCTTCGTGCTCGAGCAGCGTCCCGACCTCGCCTGGCCGGCCTCGCTCTATCTCGAAGGCTCCGACCAGCATCGCGGCTGGTTCCAATCCTCGCTGCTCGAGGCATGCGGCACGCGCGGCCGCGCGCCGTTCGAGGCGGTCCTCACCCACGGCTTCGTCAATGACGAGGACGGCCGCAAGATGTCGAAGTCGCTCGGCAATGTGGTCTCGCCGCACGATATCATCCGCCAGTCGGGCGCGGAGATCTTGCGCCTGTGGGCCATGAGCTCCGACTATGCCGAGGACCTGCGCATCGGTGCCGACATCGTCAAGGCCAACATCGATTCCTATCGCCGCTTGCGCAACACGCTGCGCTTCCTGCTCGGCAATCTCGCCCATTACCGCGACGACCTCACCGTCCCATACGATGAGATGCCGGAGCTCGAGCGCTACATGCTGGCGCGGCTCGCCGAGCTCGAGACGCTGGTGCGCGAGGGCTACGGAACTTACGACTTCAAGCGCATCTTCCATGGGCTGTTGAACTTCTGCGTCAACGATCTGTCCGCGTTCTATTTGGACATCCGCAAGGACGCGCTCTATTGCGACGCCTATGACAGCACGACGCGGAAAGCGGCACTCACCGTGCTCGATCAGGTCTTCACCGCGCTCACCGCCTGGCTTGCCCCGATGCTCTGCTTCACCATGGAGGAGGTGTGGCTCAACCGCTTCCCCGATGACAAGGGCTCGGTGCACTTGCGCGCGTTCCCCGACATGCCGGACGCGTGGCGCGACGAGGCGCTGGCCGAGAAATGGCGGAAGGTGCGGACGTTGCGCCGCGTGGTCACCGGCGCGCTCGAGATCGAGCGGAAAGAGGGCCGCATCGGCTCGAGCCTGGAAGCCGCCCCCAAGGTCTATGTGTCCGATGAAGGGTTGCGCGAGGCGCTGCGCGGCGTCGATCTGGCCGAGATCGCCATCACCAGCGGCGGCAGCCTGATCCCCGAGGAGGGGCCACGCGACGCCTTCCGTCTCGAAGATGTGCCGGACGTGGCCGTGGTCTTTGCCCCCGCGACGGGCACGAAATGCGCGCGGTCATGGAAGATCCTGCCGGAGGTCGGCTCAGACCCTGAATTCCCCGAGCTGTCGCCGCGCGATGCCGCCGCGGTCAGGCAGTTCGATGCCCGCCGCGCTGGCGGAGCGAGCTAGCCATGCGTTATTGGTTCTGGGGACCGCAGTCGCCGGTTGGCCTTCTTGTCGCCGTACTCACGGCCGCGGCCGATCAGGGCAACAAGCTGTGGATGCTCCATGTCTATGATATCGGCGCCAAGGGCACGGTCACCGTCACCCCGTTTTTCGACCTCGTCCTGTTATGGAACAAGGGGATCAGCTACGGCCTGCTGACCCAGGACAGCGCGTATGGACGTTGGGGATTGATTCTCTTCGCCTTGTTAGCCGGTATAGCGCTTACGGCGTGGCTGGCCCGGGTGACCACGCCGCTCACCGCCATTGCCATCGGCCTCATCATCGGCGGGGCCATCGGCAACGCCATCGATCGCATCGCCTATGGCGCGGTGGCGGACTTCTACGCGTTCCACGCCTTCGGCTTGCAATGGTACGTCTTCAATATCGCCGACGTGGCCATAGTTGCCGGGGTTATCGGACTTCTATATGACTCATTAACCGGGGGTCACAAAAAGGCCGGAAATCTCTCCAAAATGTAAATCAAATCCGGCATTTGGCGGATTTCCGAGGGGAAGTCTTGGGGCACTTCATCGCCAGACAGGCTGATCGGGTCTTGCAGCTCGCGGGCGCTGCCGTCTGCGTGGCGGCGCTTGGCGGCTGTGGTGGCGTCGAGCTTCAGGGCAAGGTCTTCGATTATATGGGCGTCTCCGGCGATCGTCAGCAGGCGGATGTGCGCATGGGCGAGCGCCCACCGCTTCTCATCCCGCCCAATACCAAGACATTGCCCCAGCCTGGCACAGGCTCCACCGCCACCGCGCGCGCCGATTGGCCGGACGATCCGGAGAAGGTGCGCGTGCGCGTCGCCAAGCAGGAAAAGGCCAAGCAGGCCGAGATCCAGGCGGCTGGCGATCCCGCCAATCCCTATGCCGGCAAGCCCAACCTGATCGACAAGCTCTTGAGCCGGGACAAGACGGTGGAAGAGCCGATCCCCGACGTGCCGGAGCCCGATGCGTCGGACCGTGTCCCGGACGGAAACACGGCGGTCGCTCAGAAGGGATACGAGCCCCCAAAGGCGATCACGCCCCACCAGACGCAAGACCCGCTGCCGACGAGGCCCGTACAGCCGTCCTCGCCAGACAGTTATGGCGGCATGTCGAACCCAGAGGGCAACAACGCCAACTGGTAACGGGTCGCGCAAATCCGCCATTGGCCGCGTATTTGCATCAAATTTATCTTGAAACCCCGGCTTCGAGGGCTGACATGGGGGACATCGGTCGGCGGAATTTAACCTTGCGCTTCTGCGGACCTCCTTTTGCCGCTTGTTAACCTCGGGCCCCGCTCAATGGTGGAATGGATGCTAGATCAGCTCACGGCCGCGCCAGACCTGAGAACGGGTTTAATCGTTGCCGGCTTGACCCTTGCCTCGATGGCCGTCGCAGCCGTCTCCGCTGAGGCCGCCCCGCCGGTGCGCCAATTCACCCTCGCCAATGGCTTGCAGATCGTGGTCATCCCCGATCATCGCGCCCCGGTCGTAACCCAGATGGTCTGGTACAAGGTCGGCGCGGGCGACGAACCGCCTGGCGCCTCCGGCATCGCCCATTTCCTCGAACATCTCATGTTCAAGGGCACCGAGCGGATTCCCACCGGCACCTTCTCGAAAATCATCGCCAAGAACGGCGGCGAGGACAACGCCTTCACCAATCATGACGTCACCGCCTATTTCCAGCGCGTGGCCAAGGATCGCTTGGCCACGGTGATGGAGATGGAAGCGGACCGCATGGTCAATCTCCGCCTTACCGAGGAGGATGTGACGACCGAGCGCAATGTCATCCTCGAGGAGCGCCGCTCCCGCGTCGACAACGATCCGGGCAGCATTCTGCAAGAGCAGATGATGGCCGCGCTGTACCGCAACCATCCCTATGGCATCCCGATCATCGGCTGGGAGCATGAGATCAAGGCGCTTGACCGCGAGGACGCGCTCACCTTCTACCGCCGCTTCTATGGGCCTCAGAATGCCATTCTCATCGTCGCCGGCGACGTCGAGCCGGACGCGGTGAAGACGCTTGCCGAGAACACCTTCGGCAAGATCAAAAGGTCAGGCGAGCCGAACCCGCGCGTCCGTCCGCAAGAGCCCGAGCACGAGGGGCTGGTTACGGTCAAGCTAGAGGATCCGCGCGCCGGCCGCACTACGGTGCAGCGCTATTACATCGTTCCGAGCTATGCCTCGGCCAAGCCGGGCGAAGCCGAAGCGCTCGATCTGTTGGCGCGCATCGCCGCTCACGGCACGGTCGGCCGCATCTATAAGCGTCTCGTGGTGGAGCAGAAGGCGGCCGCAAGCGCCGGTGGCTGGTACACCGATTCCGGGCTCGATTCCGGCCGGTTCGGCTTCTACGCCATCGCCGGCGAAGCGCACACGGCCGAGGATATCGAGGCGGCCATCGAGGGCGTCGTCGAGGAACTCCGTTCAGACGGCGTCACCCAGGCCGAACTCGACCGCGCCCGCGCCGCTCAGATTGCCGAGTTCGTCTATGACTTCAGATTCGATTTCCCGCATGGCACGCCAATATGGGTGGCGGCTCGCGGCCGGCATGACCGTCGCCGACGTCGAGGAGTGGCCCGAGCGGTTGAAGAAGGTCACCATCGGCGATATCAAGGCGGTCGCCCGCAAATATCTTGTTGACGAAAACGCGGTCACGGGAATTCTCACGCCGGAGCCCGAATACACGAGCAGCATTGGCGAGAAGCCTGCCAAGGCGGCAGGGAACGGCAAGTCGTAGTGCGGATGACCATTCGCTCTCCGCTTTCCTCCCTCATGCCTCGGCTTGGCGCTTCGCTGGTGGCGCTGGCGTTGTTGGCTGGACCTGCGGCGGCTCAAGGGAGCGGCATGGATATTCAAGAAGTTACGAGCCCCGGCGGCATCAAGGCTTGGCTCGTCGAGAGCCACGCAAATCCACTGATAGCCATCCGTTTCGCCTTTCGCGGCGGCGCGTCCCAGGACACTTCCGGCAAGGAAGGCGTGGCCTATTTCGTGACGGCCATGATGGACGAGGGCGCGGGCGAGTTCGACGCCACCGCGTTTCAGGAGCGCGAGCAGGAACTCGCCATGCGCATGGACTTCGATGCTGGCCGCGACGTCATGCTCGGCAATGTCCAGACCTTGACCGAGAAAAAGGACGAGGTGTTCGATCTGGTCCGGCTCGTCATGGCCAAGCCGCGCTTCGACGAAGATGCCATGGAGCGCGTGCGCGCCCAGATTCTGGCCGGGCTCAAATTTGACGAGAACGACCCGGAGACCGTGGCCGCTCTGGCCTGGGACCGGTTGGCTTTCCGCGATCATCCTTACGGGCGCCCCGTGAAAGGCACCGCAGCGTCGATCGCCGCTATCACCCCCGACGATCTCCACGATTATGTGAAGCGCGTGTTCGCGCGCGACAAGCTCGTGATCTCGGTGGTCGGCGATATCGACGCCGACGAACTCGGCAAGGCGCTCGACAAGATGTTCGGCGATTTGCCGGAGCGGTCGGATCTCGTGACCGTGGCCGAGGCCAAGCTTCCGCTCGGGCCCACCCGCCAGGTTATCGTCATGGACGTGCCCCAGTCGGTGGCGCAGTTCGGCCATACCGGTGTCGGGCGCCAGGACGACGATTTCATTGCGGCCTATGTGCTCAACTACATCATCGGCGGCGGCGGTTTCTCCTCGCGGCTGATGGAAGAGGTCCGCGAAAAGCGCGGCCTGGCCTATTCGGTCTATTCCAACCTCTACCCCTATCAGCACGCCGCCGTATTCATCGGCCATGTGGCCACCAAGAACGAAGCTGTCGGCCAGTCGCTGGCGGTGATCGAGGACGAACTGCAGCGGCTTGCCGAGCAGGGGCCGAGCGCTGACGAGCTGGAGAGCGCCAAGGCCTATCTCACCGGCGCCTATGCCCTGCGCTTCGAGTCTTCGGCGAGCATCGCCAGCCAGCTCTTGTGGATCGAGATCGAGGATCTTGGCATCGACTATGTCACCAGGCGCAATGAGCTGGTCGATGCGGTGACCTTGGACGACATCAAGCGGGTGGCCAAACGGATGCTGGTCGGCGACCATCTCATCACCACCATCGTCGGCAAGCCCGTCGAGCCGGCGGTTGTGACCAACCGGTCGGCGCCCCCGGCTAAGCCGCCCAAGCGATCCCCTAAGCCCTAGAATCGGGTAGAGTGCCGACCCCGCCGGTATTTCCCCGGCGCGAAGCCGGAGGCATGCGGATGGTCATTCGTCAGCTGCCGCCGAACCTCATAAATCGCATTGCCGCGGGTGAGGTCGTCGAGCGGCCTGCAAGCGTCGTCAAGGAGTTGGTGGAGAACGCCATCGACGCCGGCGCGCGCCGCATCGACGTCACTGCCGCCGGCGGCGGCCTCCAGCTCATCCGCGTCACCGACGACGGCGCCGGCATGGGGCCCGATGATCTGGAACTCGCCGTCGAGCGCCACGCCACCTCCAAGCTCAAGGACGATGATCTCTCCCATATTTTAACGCTGGGCTTTCGCGGCGAGGCGCTGCCGTCCATCGGTGCCGTGGCCAGGCTCGCCATCACGAGCCGGGCCCGAGGCGCCAAGGAGGCCAGCACCATCGCCGTGGACGGCGGGCGGAAAGCACCGCTGAAACCCGCCGCCCTGTCGACCGGCACCGAGGTCGAGGTGCGCGACCTGTTCTACGCCACGCCCGCCCGCCTCAAATTCATGAAGTCGGAGCGGGCCGAGGCCGCCGCCATCGCCGACAACGTGAAGCGGCTGGCGCTGGCCCACCCGGAGATCGCCTTCTCGTTGTCCAATGGGGAGCGCACCACGCTACGCCTCGAGGCGTGTTCGCCCGGGCTGATGGATCACGGCTCTGGCGCGGCTCGGTCGCATCCTCGGGCCCGATTTCGTCGACGATGCGCTTCCCGTCTCTGCCGCGCGCGGCACAATGACCGTCGAGGGCTTTGCCGGTCTTCCCACGCTGCACCGGCCGAACGGCATGCAAGCCTATCTCGTGGTCAATGGCCGCCCGGTGCGCGACAAGCTGATTGCCGGCACGGTGCGCGCCGCCTACGGCGACCTCGTGCCGCGCGGGCGCTATCCCATGCTGGTACTGTTCTTGACGGTGCCGCCGGACGAGGTGGACGTGAATGTCCACCCGGCCAAGACCGAGCTCAGATTCCGCGATCCGAACGCCGTGCGCTCGCTCCTGATCGGGGCCTTGCGCGAGGCGCTGGGTGCTGCCGGCCATCGCGCCACGGCAAGCCTGTCCCAGTCGGCGCTGCAGCGCATGGTGCGCCCCTCCGGTCCGCCCTCGCCACAGGCCGGGCCGCGCAACTATTTAAGCCACACAAGCCCGCGCGCGTTCGGTCTGGCGGAGCGGGGCCAAGCACCACTGGCATCGCTGTCCGAGCCCAGCGGCGACACGCGCGGCAGCGTGATGGCCGATGACGAGGCCGGCACCTACCCGCTCGGCGCCGCGCGCGCCCAGGTGCAGGACACCTTCATCATCGCCGAGACCGGCAATGCACTGGTCATCGTCGATCAGCACGCGGCCCATGAGCGTCTCGTCTATGAGCGGCTGAAACGCAGCTACGCCAATGGCGGCATCGCCCGGCAGATGCTGCTGATCCCCGAGGTGGTGGAACTCGACGGCGACGCGGCCGCGGCCTTGGTCGCCGCGTCGGAGGCGCTGGAGCGCCTGGGGCTCGTCATCGAGGCCTTCGGGCAGGCGGCCATCGTCGTGCGCGAGGTGCCGGGGCTGCTCGGCAATTGCGACGTCAGGGGGCTGCTCTCGGACTTGGCGAGCGCATTGGCCGAGGCGGACGAGGACGGGGAGGGGAGCGGCCTCTTGGCGGACCGGCTCGATCATGTGCTCTCCACCATGGCCTGCCATGGCAGCGTGCGGGCGGGGCGCAGGCTCTCGCCAGAGGAGATGAACGCGCTGCTCCGCGACATGGAAAAGACGCCCTTCTCCGGCCAGTGCAACCACGGCCGCCCCACCTATATCGAGCTCAAGCTCAGCGATATCGAGAAGCTGTTCCAGAGGCGCTAGACGCGGGGCGCCTAAAGCTCGACCCGCGACGTGCCCTCGTGGTCGGTGACGCAGGCGGCCAGCGCGGCGATGGCGTCACGCGTGTCGGTCAGCTCGAAGCTGAATTCCGCCCCGTCGATGACAATCCTGAGCACCTTGCCGTGGCGCAGCGACTCGACCATCGGGTCGGAGTTCTCCAGCGGAATGAGGATGCCGTGGGCGTCCACCACCTTGGCCACGGCGGCGATGGGGTTCTCCCCGTCGATGATCAGGAGCACCGCCTTGCGGCTCCCCACTTCGAGCGTCCTGGTCTCGTCGGCGATGACGACCCCCCAGTCGAAATCCTTGCTGATCACGAAGCCGAGCAGCACGCCGCGCTGCGATTCCGCCGTCATGGTGCAGTCGGAGAACTGGCCGTCCGCGTCGTAATTGGCGTCGCCCTGCCATACGCCTGAAGTAAAGCGGTCCTCGATGATGTCTGCCCCCGCGGCGGCGGCCAAAATCAAAGGCGCAATAAGCAACGCTCGTAAAATCATCGGCCTCCCCCTCTGCGCCTCGTTGTATTTAAACATATTTTGCGCAAGGAGGGGGCACGGCTCCACTACCCGCCCGCTTTGGCGATTCCGATCTCCGTGGTGCCGTAGCGGCGCCGGTCGATCTCCACGAAGGGCGTCGGCCAAGTGACCGCGACGCCACTGCGGTCCTCGATCACCGCGATGGCGTCGGGTTTCACCCAGCCGCCGTCGATGGCCGAGGCGAGGGCGCGTTCTCCCAGGCTTTGTGCGTAAGGCGGGTCGCAAAAGACGAGATCGAAGGGCGCCACCGTGCCGGCGGGCCCGAGGCTGGTGGCATCGCGCCGCCAGATCTTGGTGACGCCGGTGAGGCCTAGTGCCTCCACATTGCGGCGGATGGCGGCCCGCGCGGCGGTATCCTCCTCGATGAAGACGCAATGCCGCGCCCCCCGCGACAGCGCCTCGAGCCCGAGCGCGCCGGAGCCGGCGAACAGGTCGAGCACGCGGCAGCCGTCGAAGTCGAAGTCCGGCGCGCCGTGCTCCAGCACGTTGAACAAAGCCTGGCGCACCCGGTCGGATGTGGGACGGGTGATTAGCCCCGCCGGCGCCTCGATGGTGGCGCCTTTGAACTTGCCGGTAATGATTCTCATTTTCGGCGGGTCGCCTGCCGGTCGAGATGGCCGCGGCGCAGGCCGAATTCCCCGGCGAGCTTCTCGCCAAGCTGGTCGACCACCACTTTCGGCTTGACCTCTTCGACCATGCCGGCCGCCAGATCGCCTAAGGCAAACGGCCCGAACGAGATGCGAATAAGACGGTTCACGGTGAGCCCTAGATGCTCGGCGATCCGCTTCACCTCGCGGTTCTTGCCTTCGCGCAAGCCCAGCATCAGCCATTGATTGGTGCCCTGTTGCCGTTCCAGCGTGGCTTCGACCGGACCGTAATTCACCCCGTCGATGGTGATGCCCTTTTGCAGCTTATCGAGCGCCTCCTGGGTCACCCGCCCATGCACCCGCACGCGATAGCGCCGCATCCAGCCGGTGCTCGGCAGCTCCAAATGCCGCGCCAGCGCGCCGTCGGTGGTGAGCAGCAGGAGGCCTTCGGTGTTGATGTCGAGCCGGCCGACCGACACCACGCGCGGCAGCTTGGCCGGGAGCGCCTCGAACACGGTCTTTCGTCCCAGCGGGTCCTTATGGCTGGTGACGAGCCCTTTCGGCTTGTTGTAGCGCCAGAGCCGCGCTGGCTCGGCTTGCGGCAGCGGCTGCCCATCCACGGTGATGGTGTCGGCCGGGCCCACCACATGGGCTGGCGTTTTCAGCACCGTCCCGTTGACGGCGACGCGCCCCGCCTCGATCCATTTTTCGGCGTCGCGGCGCGAGCACAGCCCCGCATGGGCCATCGCCTTGGCGATGCGCATGGGGTCCTGCGGCGGCGTGGGCGCAACCGGCTTTTTCGGGGCCGCTTGACCCCGGCTTCGCTTCTCGACCAGTTTGTCCACCATGACGGCGAAATATGCAGATGCGGGGGCCCCAGGCAAGCGCCCCATGGATAAGAGCACAATGGATTTGGCGCTCGAGCAGGCGATAGCCGCGCGCGATCGGGGTGAGGTGCCCATTGGCGCCGTGGTGCTCGGCCCTGACGGTGAAGTGCTGGCGCGCGCCGGCAACCGCACGCTGGAATTGCGCGATCCCACCGCCCACGCCGAATTGCTGGCCATCCGCGAGGCCTGCGCTCACCTCGGCAGCGAGCGGCTCGTCGATTGCGATCTCTATGTCACGCTGGAGCCTTGCGCCATGTGCGCCGCGGCCATTTCGTTTGCCCGCATCCGCCGGCTCTATTTCGGCGCTGGCGACGAAAAAGGCGGCGCCGTGGAGCACGGCCCGCGCTTCTTCCAGCAACCCACCTGCCACCACGCGCCGGAAATCTATGGCGGCATCGGCGAAGCCAAAGCCGCCGCGCTGCTGAAGGACTTCTTCGCCGCCCGGCGTTAGGCGGGGCGCGAAGACCTAGTTCTGCAGGTTCAGGTTCCACTTGCCCGGCGTGTACCACAGGCAGCCGTTGAGCTGCTGGGACCACAGGCATTTCTGGCCGGGGCGGGGGCCCGCCAGCGTGCCGTTGTGCTTATGGGCAAGGAGGGACTCTTCCCATTGCTGGCCAACGCTTTCGGCGGCAAAGGCCGCGGGCATGGTCAGGACGAGGAAGCTAAGGGCGATGATCAGGGTGCGCATTTTTAGTCTCCGTGGGGTGAGACCAGATCATCCCTGGTGCGACCTAATATTACGTTGAGTAATGCAGTGAACAAGCCATGACTAACGCCTTGCTATACTTGTAATAGGAGAGCAGCCGTTAGAATAAAATTTGATAGAAATGCAGTTTGGACTGTGATCTTGGCGCATGACCGCAAGGCACGGGACATGCGCGCGAATCTCACCAGGCACGCCGCAACAAGATGGCGGTCGCGGGCGTTCGGAGCTTCTAGGGAATGAAGAGGAGGAAAGAGCGCGCCTAGTAGTTCGAACTCGGGCGTCCAGTAGCGCATGCTGGGCGGATAGTTGGCTTCCGGATACGCGCGCTGGAGCGCCTGTAACTCGATATTGCCCTTCTCGTAGGGCACGAAGCCGAAATAATACTGCCGGCCGCGGGGGCCGACCCCGGTGGCAAAAGGATATTGCGGCGTGCGGCCGCGCTGGAAGATTTTGGCCTGCTCGACTTGGCTGGCGTGGCCTTGCGGCGGGGCGATAAGGCCCGGCGCGGCGTGGACCGGACCGGACCAGGTCAGCAGCCAAATGTAGAAGAGAATCGCAGCGACCCCCATAAACCCACACAGGGTTTTCTTGGATACGGTCGGATCGTGCGTCATTTGATTCTCCAAAGCGGCGCCAGATGACTTGGAAATAGTGACGCCATCGTGAATTCGCAACGCTTCAACACCAGAAAACGGCAAAACAGCGTCGAAGTCCCCCATTTTGCCGGAGGCAAGTGAATCTCTCGCTAATTCGGATGCCGTTTGCGCGCGATTAGCGCTTCACCGCCCGCCAGCCGATGTCACGGCGGCAAAAGCCGCCCGACCAATCGATCTTGTCCACCGCCGCATAGGCGAGCGCCTGCGCGGCGGCAATATCCGGCCCCCGCGCCGTCACCCCGAGCACCCGGCCGCCATTGGCAAGGATGCGGTCGCCTTCGCGTCTGGTGCCGGCGTGGAAGATCTCCACCTCAGGCTCGGCGCCCGCCGCTTCGAGCCCGTTGATCTCGGTGTCTTTCTGGTAGTCGCCGGGATAGCCCTTCGCCGCCATGACCACGCAGAGCGCGGCGTCGTCATGCCAGTCGAGCGTGAAGCCGCCAAGCGTGCCCTGCGCCGTGGCGAGCAGCGCCGGCAGCAGGTCCGACTTGAGGCGCATCACCAGCGCCTGCGTCTCCGGATCGCCGAAGCGCACATTATATTCGATGAGCTTGGGCGCCCCGTCTTGGATCATCAGCCCGGCATAGAGCACGCCTTTGAATGGGGTGCCGCGCGCCTTCATGGCGGCGACCGTGGGCATGATGATCTCGTCCATGACGCGCTTGCATAGTGTCTCGCCCATGATCGGCGCCGGCGAATAGGCGCCCATGCCGCCGGTATTGGGCCCGGTGTCGCCGTCATGGGCCCGCTTGTGGTCCTGCGCCGTGGCCAGCGGCAGGGCCGTCTCGCCATCTACCAGAACGAAGAAGCTCGCCTCTTCTCCGGTCAAATGCTCCTCGATCACGACCTCCGCGCCGGCCGCCCCGAAGGCGCCGGTGAAGCAGACGTCAATGGCGTCAATGGCCTCTTCGACCGTTGCAGCGACGGTAACCCCTTTGCCCGCAGCGAGCCCGTCAGCCTTCACGACAATCGGAGCACCGACTTCTATGACGTAGGCATTGGCGCTCGGAGCTGAAGCAAAGCGCTTATAGGACGCGGTGGGAATGCCGTACGCGGCGCAGAGATCCTTGGTGTAGCCTTTGGAGCCCTCAAGCTGGGACGCTGCCTTCGACGGTCCGAACACGGCAATGCCGATCGCCTCGAGATCGTCGGCGAGGCCCGCGACCAGTGGCGCCTCCGGCCCGATCACCACGAGGC
Organism: uncultured Alphaproteobacteria bacterium; assembly: GCA_963793075.1. Classification (GTDB taxonomy): domain Bacteria; phylum Pseudomonadota; class Alphaproteobacteria; order Rhizobiales; family Methyloligellaceae; genus Methyloceanibacter. The sequence goes on along the minus strand of CAWBYO010000004.1, from coordinate 309,906 downwards.
CGATCTGCTTGTCCCGGCAGAACCGCGCCACCGCGTCATGGTCGGCCACATCGAGCGCGATACAGTCTGCGACCTCGGCGATGCCCGCATTGCCCGGCGCGCAGTAGAGCGTATCGAGCATGGGGCTTTGCTTGAGCTTCCAGGCGAGCGCATGCTCGCGTCCGCCGCCGCCGATCAGAAGCACATTCACCGGGTTACGCTCCGCTTGTTGCCGGCCCCCGAGGCTTGTATTGCTCGGGCGCTGGGGCCAATTCCCTACCCTTACAAGTCGTTTGCGCTCATTAGCATGCCTTGACGCCTGGAAGCGAAACGTGAGAGCGATCCATCCACATCGCTGATTGAAGACCTGGCTGATTGAAGACCTGGCCCAGCGAAGATATGGCTGATCGAAGATATGGCTGATCGAACCGCACCGAGTTCGACGAATCTCGTCGAGTACACCGTCTCCGAGCTTGCCTTCGCGCTCAAGCGGACGGTGGAGGACGCCTATGGTCAGGTGCGGCTGCGCGGTGAGATTTCCGGCTATCGCGGACCCCACGCCTCCGGCCATTGCTATTTCACCTCGAAGGACGAGAAGGCCTCATCGAGGCGGTCATCTGGCGCGGCACCTTCTCCAAGCTGAAGTTCAAGCCCGAGGACGGACTCGAGGTCATCGCCCGGGGCAAGATCACTACCTATCCCGACCGCTCGAAATACCAGATCGTCATCGACGATCTCGAGCCGGCCGGCGTCGGCGCGCTCATGGCGCTGCTCGAGCAGCGCAAGAAGCAGCTCGCCGCCGAAGGCCTGTTCGACGAGGCGCGCAAGCTGGCGCTGCCTTACCTGCCGCGCATCATCGGCGTGGTCACCTCGCCCACCGGCGCGGTGATCCGCGACATCCTGCATCGCCTGGAGGACCGCTTTCCCTCGCATGTGCTGGTGTGGCCGGTGCGCGTGCAGGGCGAGACCTGCGCGGCCGAGGTGGCTGGCGCCATTGCGGGCTTCAACGCGGGCCCGGCTGCGCTGATGCCGCGTCCGGATCTCATCATCGTCGCCCGCGGCGGCGGCAGCCTCGAGGATCTGTGGGGCTTCAACGAGGAGATCGTTGTCCGCGCCGTGGCCGCGAGCGCCATTCCACTCATCTCGGCGGTCGGCCATGAAACCGATTGGACCCTGATCGACCTCGTCGCCGATCACCGCGCGCCGACGCCGACCGCGGCCGCCGAGCGCGCCGTGCCGGTGCGCGCCGATCTCATCATTGCGGTGCGGAGTTTCGGCCTGCGCGGGGCGAGCACGCTCAGGCGGGCGTTTGAAATCGTGGCGTAACCGCTTTCTGGGTTCCGCCCGTGGCCTGCCTCGACGCGCCGACATCTTGGCCCTGCCGCGCCAGCGCCTCGACAACGCCAGCGGACAATTGCCCCGGCGCGCTACTCGCCAATGCGGTGGCCCATCGCACCGGCCTCGATCGTGCCGGCTCGCGGCTCCGGCCGCATCTCGTGGCCGGGGCGGCGAGTGCGGGCCGCGACAAGCTCATCCGTCTCGACCGCGCGAAGGCGCGGTCGCTGCACACGCCTCCTGGATCGCGCGCGCCGCCGTCTCGACGGTCAGGCCAAGCTGCTCTCCACCCTCGGCTATCAAAATGTCTTGGCGCGCGGCTTCACTCTGGTGCGCGCCGCCGACGGCACCATGCTGCGCTACGCCGGCGAGGTGACGCCCGGGGCGGCTCTGGACATCGAGTTCGCCGATGGCCATGTTGACGCCCATGCCGATCCGCGCGGCACCAAGGGCCCCGCGAGTAAGCCCAGAGCTCGGCGAAAGACCGCGCGCAATCCTTCTGACGGCAAGCAGGGAAGTTTGCTCTGAGCATGATTGGGAAAAGTGGGAACTGGTTTTCCGACAAGATCATGCGGAAATAAGAGAGCGCGCTGGCAACCGATCGGCCATGACGCTATGGTGACGGATCACGAGAGAGTGCCACGGATTTGATGAACCGCTTCGAACGCAATATCGGCTTCAAGGGCGAGGCCAAGCTCAAATATCTCGACGGCGAGGTCCAGGTGATGACGCCCGGCGACTTCGTGCGCTGTGCCGTCACCGGCAAGGCGATCCCGCTCGACGAGTTGCGCTATTGGAACGTCGAGCTGCAAGAGGCCTATGCCGACGCGGCCACCTCCCTCAAGCGCTTCCGCGACACCCATCCCGCGCCGCTTGGCGACGAAGGCTAGCGGCCAGCCACTCGTTTCAGCAATCCTTGCAGCGCGTCCGCATCCTCGAACGTCACCACGATGGGGAAGGGGCGGGAGCGGTTCTTGAGCTCGGTGACGGCGCTTTCCGGATCGTCGTCGGGCAAGCGCACCCAGTCCTTCTGCGTCGTCACCAGCATCGCGCCTTTTTCGTCCGCCGCTTTAAGCAGGCGCTGCGCCTCGCGCTCCTTGAATCGGTGATGGTCGGGGAAAGCGTGACTGTCGAGCAGCCGCGCACCGTTGCCGCGCAGCGTGGCGAAGAACTTGGCCGGCCGCGCGATGCCGGCGAAGCCGATCACCGGCAAGACGCCGAGCCAGCGCGGATCGCAATCGGGCGCGATCTTGGCCTTGAGCACGGGCTTGCCGGCGCGCTCGAATGTCTCGATCAACGCCGCCGCCTTGTTGCCCTCGCCGATCACGGCCAGCGCGTCGGCGCGCGCGATCTGGCCCGCAAGCGGCGCACGCAACGGCCCGGCCGGGATGACGCGCCCATTGCCGAGCCCTGACGCCGCATCCACCACGATCAGCGAGAAGTCCTTTGGCCAGCGCTGGGTTCTGGAAGCCGTCATCCATGACGATGATATCGGCGTCGCTCGCCTCGATGGCCTTGGCGCCGGCGACACGGTCGGCCGAAACGAAGGTGGGCGCCACCTCGGCGAGAAGCAGTGGCTCGTCGCCAACTTCATCGGCGCTCTGATCCTGCGACGCGCACGACGCCCTTGGCCGCGCCGCCATAGCCGCGCGTGAGGAAAGCCGGCTTCCGGCCCATCGCTTTCAGACGCTGTGGCGACGGCGATGGCCGTCGGCGTCTTGCCGCCGCCGCCCGCGGTGAAATTGCCGATGCAGATCACCGGCAACCGCGAGCGATATGACGCCTCCTTGGCCATGCGCGCCGCGGCGATGCGCCCATAGAGCGCGGCCAGCGGCGCCAGCGCCGACGCCATGCACGCCTTGCTTGCGATACCACCAGGATGGGGTCTGAAGACGCATGGTGCTAGCGTCGCCTTCGGCGGCAAATAGTCTTCGAGCGCCGCAAGCGTGCGCGGCAGCGCGCCGCTCATGGCGGCGATGGCGGCCTCGGCCCGCACCATCATGGCGCCGCGCGCGGCGTCGTCTTGCAGCAGTTCGAGCGCCGCCGCCGCCAAGGCTGTCCGCGTCGTCGACTTCCTTAGCCCCGCCGGCCTTGAGCAACTCCGCGTAGGAGTCGCGGAAGTTCTGCCAGTTGGGGCCGGTGAGCACGGCCGCGCCGAGCTTGATCGCCTCCACCGGATTCTGGCCGCCGCGCGCCACCAGCGAGCCGCCGATCACCGCGACGGGTGCCAGCGCATAGAACAGGCCGAGCTCGCCGATCGTGTCGGCCACATAGATGTCGGTGCCGCTATCGGGCAGGTCGCCGCCCGACCGCAGCGTGGCGCTGAGGCCCGCGGCCCGCAGCCTGCTCGACGATGTCCGGACCGCGGTCGGGATGGCGCGGCACGATGATGGTGAGGAGATCGGGCAGCGTCCGCTTCATGACGGCATGGGCGGCGGCGATCACCTCGTCCTCGCCCGGATGGGTGCTCGCCGCGAGCCACACCGGCCGGCCCGACAGCGCCGCGGCTAGCCCCGCCTTGCCGGCCGCGTCGACCGGCGGCGGCGGCGCATCGGCCTTGAGATTGCCCGCGGCGCGCGATTGCGCCACGCCGAGTTGAGCGAAGCGCTCGGCCAGGCTGTCATTCTGCGCCAGCACCAGGTCGAAGGCCGAGAACAGCGGCCGGCTGATGCCCGGACGCCGCCGCCAGGCCTTGAAGGACGCGGTCGACATGCGGCCATTGATGAGGAGGAGGGGGATGTTTTCGGCCTTCGTCTCCAAGACGAGGTTTGGCCAGATCTCGGACTCCACGAGCACGGCGAGGTCGGGCCGCCAATGGGCAAGGAAGCGCCGGATATAGGTCTGCCGGTCGAGCGGCACATATTGATGGATCGCGCCTTGGGCAGCCGCTCCCGCGCCAGCCGCGCCGACGTGACGGTCGCCGTGGTGAGCAGCAGGCGGACGTCCGGCCGCTCCCGGGCGATGGCGTCGATCACCGGCAGCGCGGCATTGACCTCGCCGACGCTCGCCGCATGGAACCAGGCGAGGAAGCCTGACGGCCGCGGCGCGCTGGCCCGGCCGTAACGTTCGCCGTGCCGATCGGGCTCCTCCTTGCCGCGCCTTGTGCGCCAAGCCAGGATCGCCGGCGCAACCGGTGCGGCAAGCCGCGTTGCCAGACGATAAGCCTTGAGCGACAGGCCGGGCTTCGACCGCGCCTCCTTGCTGAGCGGATCGATGGCCCCGGCCAGCGCATAGGCCCGCGCCGTTACCTCGGCCAGCGCCCGGTCGATGGCGGCGCGTCCCGTCTCGATCTCCGCGGCATCGAGCGCCGCCACGTGGACGGGATCGCCGATCACCACGGCGAGCGTCGAGAACGGTAGATTGATGGTGAAAGCGCTCCATGTGGGCAGCTTGAGAAAGCGGCTGGAGGCGATGGCGAACGGCACCACCGGCCGTCCCGACTTGGCGGCCAGCGTGGCGATGCCTTCACCGGCGCGCCGCGCCGGTCCGGGCGGCACGTCTGCGGTCATGGCCACCGAGGCGCCGGAGGTAAGCGCGCGCGAGCGACTCGCGCATGGCCGTGGCCCCGCCGCGGTTCCTGCGCCGTTTGCCGGCACCCGCGCCGCGAATCAGATCCATGCCGAAACGCCGCAGCACCGCGGCGAGCATCGTCGCGTCGCCGTGACGCGAGACCATGGCTTTGACGTCCGCCGGCCGCTTCGGCTTCAAATTGGGCAAGAGCAGAAACTGGCCATGCCACAAGGCGAGAACTTGCGGATGCTGGTCGAACAGCTTGGCGTCGGTGTCGGCCGGTTCGCGCTTGATTTTGCTCGTAGCGTAGACGAGGCGGATATAGCTCGCGGCGATCGCGCTCACCATGGCGACGGCGGGCTTCGAGGCTAGCAGCCGCTGCAACATCCCCGTCAGACGCCGCTATTCGCCGGCCACGGCGACGGGCGCAACTTCATCCGCAGCAGCGTCGTCGAACCCGCCGGCGATGCCGAACTGCGTGGCGTGAAGCCTCGTATACAAGCCGCCTTTGGCGACGAGCTGGTCATGGCGGCCGATCTCGACAATGCGGCCCTGGTCGAGCACGCAGATGAAGTCGGCCTTTTTCACCGTCGACAGACGGTGGGCGATCATCAGCACCGAGCGGCCCTTCATCAAGCCTTCCAGCGCCGCCTGCACTTTCGCCTCGGCTTCGGAATCGAGCGAGCTGGTCGGCTCGTCGAGCAACAGGATCGGCGCGTCCTTATAGATGGCCCGCGCGATGGCGATGCGCTGACGCTCGCCGCCCGACAGCAGCCCGCCCGCCTCGCCGACGCGCGTGTCGTAGCCCTTGGGCAGGCCCATGATGAAGTCGTGCGCCGCCGCCGCCTTCGCCGCCGCGATCACCTCGTCCTCCACCACCGGCTTTGCGCCGTAGGCGATGTTGGCGCGGATGGTGTCGTCGAACAGCACCGGGTCTTGCGTCACGAGCGCGATGGACTCGCGCAAGGAGTTGATGGTGACATGCTTGATGTCCTGGCCGTCGATCAGCACCTGCGCCTTGCTCGGGATCGAAGAAGCGCAGCGCGAGATTGACCATCGTGCTCTTGCCCGAACCTGACGGGCCCACCAAGGCCACGGTGTTGCCCGGCGGCACGATGAGGCTGACGCCTTTCAGCACGACATTCTCCGGATCGTAGGCGAAGGTGACGTCCTTGAATTCGATCTCCCCCTTGTCGAGCGCCAGCGGTTTGGCGTCCGGCAGTTCGACCAGATTGATCGGATGGTCGACCACCCCGAGCACCCGGCTTGCCGCGGCGACGCCCTCTTGCAGCTGGGTCTGCAACGTGGCGACGCTCTTGAGCGGGCTGTAGATGAGCAGCGCCGCCGTCATGAAGCCCATGAAGTGGCCGAGGGTGAGATCGCCGCGCACGCCTTGCGTACCGGCGAAATAGATGGCGAGCGCGAAGCCGAAACCGACCAGCAGCTCCATCGACGGGCTCGACAGCGCCCGGGCGCGGGTGCCGCGCATGGTGAACTCGAGCGCCCGGTTGATGGCCGAAGCCGCCCGCGCCTCTTCCTGGCCTTCCTGGCGATAGGCCCGCACCACGCGCATGCCGCGCAAGGTCTGGGTTATGAGCGCCGAAAGGTCGCCTGTCTCTTGCAGCGATTTGGTGGTGGATTTGCGCATCTTGCGGCGCTGGCGCGACAGCATGATGATCGCGAGCGGCAGGAAGATGAGGATCAGCACCGAGAAGCGCGGGTCCATGTAGAACATCGAGCCGACCAGGATGATCACTTTCAGAAAGTTCTCGCCGAGCGTGACCATCGAACGGCTCGCGGTCGCGCGGATCAGATTGGCGTCGTTGAGGAAGCTCGACAGGATCCGCCCCGAATGCACGGTCTGGATCCAGCTGAGATCGGCCCGGGCCAGCTTGGCGAACATCTGAATGCGCAGATCGGCGATGAAGCGGTGGCCGAGATAGGCCACGGTGGTGTCGGCAATATATTCGGAGATCGCCTTGATCACCGTGACGACGACGATGGCTACGGCGATCCAGAACACCATCTGCTCTTGCTTGCCGACGAACACGTCGTCGGCCGTGCGCTGAATGAGGAAGGGGATGGCGCCGGTGGTCACCGCGGTGAGCAGCATCGCCGTCACGGCGATGCCGAGCAGGCCGGCGCGCGGACGCAGATGCTCCTTCCAGATGCGCTTGACGATGTCCGCCGTGCGTATATCTGGCGTTGAGCTCGTCGGCGCCCCGGGAGATCGCGTTGGCGTCTCTGAACAGCTGATCTTTCAAGCGTTTCCCCGATTCATGAGCCGGCCCGACAGGATGTGCCGCTCCGGTCGCCCCCTTCTAGCACGGGGCTCCCGCCCCCTTTAAGGCGAAAAACCCTGGAAGTAAAAGCGCCTAACCCCTAGCTCTCGACCTATGACCCTAGGCCTCGGCCGCATCATGCTCGGGGTCGAGCAGACGGTGCAGATGGACGATGAAATAGCGCATATGGGCGTCGTCGACCGTGCGTTGGGCGGCATCCTTCCAGGCATCGTAGGCGAGCGCGTAATTGGGGTAGATGCCGACAATGTCGAGCTTTTTGAGGTCGTGAAACTCGACCTTGTCCAGTTCGGTCAGTTCGCCTCCGAATACGAGATGGAGCAGTTGTTGCCTCCGTCCGTGGTCTTGCCTTTTCGCAGCCATGCTTCCGCAGTCCCCTCCGTATGTCCGGTGATCGCCGGCACCTTGCCGAAATCCGCCCTAAAGGTCTATGCGGCCTGTGCGCTCGATCAGCAGCGGATGCAGGGCCTTGCCGCTGGCCACCAGGCTCGGAAACTTGGGGTTTTCGCGGTTATAGGCGTGCGGATTGCCGCGGTGATCGGTGGTGATGCCGCCGGCCTCGTCCATGATCACCGCCGAGGCGGCGAGATCCCACTCGGCCTTGGCCGTCAGCGAGATGGTGGCATCGCCTTCGCCGCAGGCGACCAGCGCCAGCCGGTAGGCGACGGAGTTCACCCAGCGCGCCGTCACCTCGGGCCAGGGCTCCTGCCAGATCTTCTTTTTGAACAGCCCGCCGCTGGCGATCATCTTGGCGCCGTCGAGCGTCGGCTTGTCGCTTGCGTGAATCGGCGTGTCGTTGAGGAAGGCGCCATGGCCCCGCATGGCGTGAAAGAACTCGTCCGACGCGGGATTGTACACCACGCCGAGCACCGGCACGCCGTCCTCGACCAGCGCCGCCGACACCGTCCATTCCGGGACGTGGCGCAAGTAAGCGCCGGTGCCGTCGATAGGATCGATCATCCACACGCGCGAATGCTTGAGGCGCTCGCGGTCGTCCGGACTTTCCTCCGACAGCCAGCCATAATCCTTGCGGCGTGACATGAGTTCGAGCTTGAGCGCGACGTCGACGGCAAGGTCGGCCTCGCTCACCTCCGAGCCGTCAGGTTTCGTCTGAACCTGGAGCTCCTGCTTGAAATAGCTCAGCGCCAGGGCGCCGCCGGCGCGCACCGCGTCTTTAAGAAGTGCGTAATCTTCTTCCAACGGCGGCGCTGCGGCCGAGATTTTCTTGGGTGTCACTGCGGTCATGGGGCGAAGAGAAGACTCTCTAAACTATGTGGGAAGCTACCGGTCATTAACGACGTCCATTAAGCGTCCGGGAAAACTTCCGTGGCAAGATCATGGCAATCAAGGCTACCTCAAGGCAGCCAATAAGGAAGATAACAGCAAGGCGTCACCAAGGGCCTCGGAGCACCGCTCCGGGGCCCTCTTGCTTTTCCTAGGCCCCGCGTTTCTCGAGTCCGAATCGGCCTTCTAGGCCATCGATGCAAGCGCCATGTCGGCCGTGGCTGCGACAAAAACGATCACCCCGAAATCGCGGTTCGAGCGAAAGCGCGCCAGGCAATTGTCCGCATCGTCGATATCGAGCGTCGTCACCTGCCAGCCGAGCTGCACGCCGGCCACGCTCATGCCGATCAGAAACACGATTCCGGCATCCGCTAGCAGTCCCGCGCCAGCAGCATGGCGAGCCACGCCGGCGCCATAGAAGGCAGCGAGCCACGCCTTGGTCGCGGCGCCGAATTTGAGCGCCGTCGACTTCATGCCGATGAGCTCGTCGTCCTCGCGGTCCTGATGCGCGTAGATGGTGTCGTAGCCGATGGTCCAGGCCACCGCTCCCGCGTAGAGCAGGGCGGGCGCGGCGCCGAGGCTGCCGAGTACCGCGGCCCAGCCCATGAGCGCGCCCCAATTGAACGCGAGGCCGAGCACGGCTTGCGGCCAATCGCTGATGCGTTTGACGAACGGATAGAGCGCCACGATGGGGATGACGCAGAGTCCGAGCCAGACGGAGAAGCGGTTCAGGCTGAGCAGCACGGCGAGCCCGATCGATGCATAGCGTCAGCATGAACATCACGGCGGCCTGTGATCGTCACCTGTCCGCTCGGCAGCGGCCGCGCCCGTGTGCGCTCACCTTGCGCGTCGATGTCGCGGTCGACGAGGTCGTTATAGGTGCAGCCCGCGGCGCGCATGGCGATGGCGCCGATGGCGAAGAGGACAAGCAGCCAGGGGTCGGGGTAGGGGGCGCCGATGCTCCGCCCGGCCAGCGCCACGCCCCAGAAGCAGGGCAGCACCGAGCAGGAAGAAGCCGACCGGCCGGTCGGCCCGGGCCAGCCGCAAATAGGGCAGGAGCGGCGCGGGCGCGAACCGGTCTACCCAGTTCTTGGCGCTCGCGTCGGCGACGCTTGCCGCTTTGTCTTCGGATACGGGACGTGGCATGTCTCGTTTCGCTTCGCCTCGTTAGCTTCGCCGGACACGTCCATGCCCTCTAAACTTCAGCGGCTCTTCGTCAAGTCCCCGATGAGGCCGGGGCCGACATCGCCCTGTCGCCCGAGCAGGCGCATTATCTCGGAAACGTGTCTGCGATTAAATTCCGGCGATCATGTCCTTGTCTTCAACGGCGTGGACGGCGAATGGTGCGCGCGGCTCGTGAGCGTCGGCAAGAAGAAGGCGCAGATCGTCGCTCGAGCATCAGACGCGGCCCCAAGAGCAAGGTCCCGATCTGCATTATCTCTTCGCTCCCATCAAGCGCGCCCGTCTCGACTATATGGCACAGAAGGCGACCGAGATGGGCGTAAGCCGGCTCCAGCCGGCGATCACCCGCCGCACGGTGGCCGAGCGGGTCAACACCGACCGGCTCAAGGCCAACGCCATCGAGGCGGCCGAGCAATGCGGGATCTTGCGCGTGCCCGAGGTCGGCGAGCGCCGAGAAATTGTCGAAGCTGCTCGAGCAATGGGACGAGAGCCGGCTGCTGATCTTCGCCGACGAGGCCGCGCCAACCGCATCGCCCATTGAGGCCCTGTCGGCGCAAACCGCGCGGCCGCTCGCCGTGTTGATCGGGCCCGAGGGCGGCTTCGATGCGGAAGAACGCAACGCGCTTATGCGAGCAGCCTTTCGTGTTGCCCATATCGCTCGGACCGCGCGTGATGCGCGCCGATACCGCGAGCGTCGCGTGTCTTGCCCTTGTCAACGCAGTGCTCGGCGACTGGCGCTGACAATTACCTGAACCAAGCTTGACGCATTTTTCACGATGAACCGGCGTTTGAGCCATTGAGGGTCGCCGAATTGGGCGGAAACGGCTAGCCTTTGCGGCGAATCGGACGTCCGACTGCCCCATCGAACCGCAAGGCGTGATCGTGAGACAAGCTCTTGCCTATCGATCGCAGATCATCCTGGCTTTTGGCTTGGCGCTGCTGTGCAGCGGCTGCGGCGCGCTGACGAGCCCCGATCTCGATCCCAAGGGTCCGATCACGCTGGCCGAACGTCAGCTGCTGTTCGACGGCTTGACGATCATGATGATCGTCATCGTGCCGGTTTTCATCATGGCCGCGCTGTTCTGTTGGCGCTATCGCGGCACCAACCGCAGCGCTCGCTACACGCCCAACCTCGCCTATTACTGGCCCATCGAGATTCTCGTCTGGGGCGTGCCGGCGGCGATCATCATCTGGCTCGGCTTCCATCTCGTGCCCGGTACGCATCGCCTCGATCCCTACAATCCGATCGATACCGGCGTGGAAGCGCTTCAGGTCGAGGCGGTGGCGCAAGACTGGAAGTGGCTCTTTATCTATCCCGAGCAGAACATCGCCGTGGTCAACGAGCTGGTGTTCCCCGCAGGCCAACCGCTCGCCATTAAGATCACCTCGGACACCGTGATGAATTCGCTTCGTCATTCCGGCGCTGGGCGGTCAGATCTACGCCATGGCCGGGATGCAGACGCGGCTGCATCTCCTGGCCCACAGAGCCCGGGAATTTCTGGGGCCGCAACGTCCAATATAGCGGCACCGGTTTCGCCGATCAGCAATTCCGCGCCATCGCCACCACCAAGGACGATTTCGACGCCTGGGTGGCGAAGGTGAAGGGCGCCGCCGGCACGCTCGATGCCGGCGCCTATGAGACGCTGGCCAAGCCGAGCCAGAAGGTGCCGGTGACCTATTACTCGGGTGTCGAGCCCGACCTGTTCGACCGGATCATCGCCAAATGGCGCCATGGCGACATGACCGATCCCGCCCCGGTCGTCCCGGCGGCGGCAACAGCGGAATGAGGACCAGTGGAACTCTTCGGTAGGCTGACCTTCGATTCACTGCCGTTCTACAGCGCCATTGCCGCGTCCGGCGCCGGCGTCACGGTGCTCGGCGCGCTTTCGGTCGCGGGCGTCATCACCTATTTCGGCGCTTGGCGGCTCGTGCTGTTCGACTGGGTGTCGAGCCTCGACCATAAGAAGATCGGTATCATGTACATCATGGTGGCGCTCGTCATGCTGATGCGCGGCTTCATCGACGCGGCGATGATGCGCAGCCAGCAGGCCGTCGCCTTCAACAGCGACGGCTATCTGCCGCCCGGCCATTTCGACCAGATCTTTTCGTCCCACGGCACGATCATGATCTTCTTCATGGCCATGCCGTTCCTCTCGGGGCTGATCAATCTGATCATGCCGCAGCAGCTCGGCTCGCGCGACGTCGCCTTCCCGTTCATGAACTCCATCAGCCTGTGGTTCACCACCGCCGGCGCCGGGCTGGTGCTCATCTCGCTGGTGATCGGCAAATTCTCCACCGCCGGCTGGACCGGCTACCCACCTTATTCGGGCCCCGAATACACGCCGGGCGTCGGCGTCGATTACTGGCTGTGGGCGGTGCTCATCTCCGGTGTCGGCTCGACCATGACCGGCATCAATTTCCTCGTCACCATCATCAAATGCCGCGCGCCGGGCATGACCATGTTCCGCCTGCCGCTGTTCACCTGGACCGTGTTCGTCACCAGCATCCTGATGATCTTCGCCTTCCCCGCCCTGACCGTCGCCTGCGTCATGCTCGCGCTCGACCGCACCGCCGGCTTCCACTTCTTCACCAATGCCATGGGCGGCAACATGATGAACTACATCAACCTATTCTGGTTGTGGGGTCATCCCGAGGTCTACATCCTCATCCTGCCGGCGTTTGGCGTGTTCTCCGAGGTGGTGGCGGTGTTCAGCCAGAAGCGGCTGTTCGGCTATATCTCGCTGGTGTTGGCGACGATGGCGATCGGCCTGCTGTCCTTCACCGTGTGGCTGCACCACTTCTTCACCATGGGCTCGAGCGCCAACGTCAATTCCTTCTTCGGCGTTATGACCACCATCATCGCCGTGCCCACCGGCGTGAAGGTCTTCGACTGGCTGCTGACCATGTATCGCGGTCGCATCATCTTCAAGCCGCCGATGCTCTACACCATCGGCTTCCTCGTCACCTTCTGCATCGGCGGCCTGTCCGGCGTGCTGCTCGCCATGCCGCCGGTCGACTATCTGATGCACAACACCACCTTCCTGATCGCCCACTTCCACAACATGATCATCCCCGGCGTGCTGTTCGGCTATCTGGCGGGCTACATGTTCTGGTTTCCCAAGGCGTTTGGCTTCAAGCTCAACGAGAAATGGGGGGCGTGGTCGTTCTGGTGCTGGATCATCGGCTTCTACCTCGCCTTCATGCCGCTCTACGTGCTCGGCCTGCTCGGCATGCCCCGCCGCATGGAGCATTACGAGATTGCCGCCTGGCAGCCGCATCTGATCGTCGCCGCCATCGGCGCCTTCGTCATCCTGCTCGGCATCGTTTGCCTGATCGTCCAACTTGTCGTGTCCATCCGGGACCGCCAGCAGGCGCTTGATCTCACCGGCGACCCGTGGAACGGCCGCTCGCTGGAATGGCTGACTTCCTCGCCGCCCGCGCCGTACAACTTCGCGCTGGTGCCGCAAGTGCAGAGCATCGATGCCTTCTGGGACATGAAGCAGCGCGGCGTCGCCTATGAGCGGCCCGACCGTTACGTCGATATCACCCTGCCGAAGAACACCTTCCTCAGCGCCGTCATCGGCGGCGCGGGCTTCGTCTTCGGATTCTCGATGGTCTGGTACATCTGGTGGCTGGCGCTGCTGTGTCTCGTCGTCATCTTCGCCGCCATCGTCATTCGCGCCTCCCAGGACGACACCAATTTCGTGATCCCGGCGGCCGAGGTGAAAGCCATCGAGGATGCCCGCTTCGCCCAACTGGCCAAGGCGCCAAAGAACGAGATGGCGGACGACCCGGGCTTTGCCGGCGAGCCCCTACCGGAGGGCACCGCATGACCGCCGCCACCGCCACCGTGACCGACATCGCGCCACCGTCCGAAGGCGCCGAGAAATTCGAAGAGAAAGCGTTCGGCTTCTGGCTCTACCTGATGAGCGACGGGGTGATCTTCGCGCTCCTGTTCGCCACCTATGTGGTGATGCTCGGCAACACCGCGGGCGGTCCCACCGGCAAGGAGCTGTTCAGCCTGGAGCGCGCCGCCGGCGAGACCGCGCTTCTCCTGTTGAGCAGCACCACGTTCGGCTTTGCCGCCGTGGCGCTCGCCGCCGCCGACCGGTCCCGCGTGCTGCTGTGGCTCGTGGTGACGGTGGCTCTGGGTCTGGGCTTCATCTTCCTCGAATATCGGCGAGTTCTCCGGCATGGTCGCGCAAGGCGCCGGCCCCGACCGCAGCGGGTTCCTGTCCGGCTTCTTCACGCTGGTCGGCACCCACGGCCTGCATGTGAGCATCGGCATCCTGTGGATCCTCGTGATGATCGGCCAGGTGTTGATTAAGGGGCTGACGCGCCCCGTCGCCTCGCGGCTGGCCAGGCTCGGCCTGTTCTGGCATTTCCTCGACATCATCTGGGTCGTCATTTTCTCGGTCGTCTATCTGCCAGGGGTACTTTGAATGGACGCCTCAGGACTTCCGGTTGAGCGCAGCACTACGCCTTATCTGATCGGCCTCGGCCTCGCCGTGGTGCTGACCGCCATCTCCTTCGGTCTGGCCGCCACCGGCGTGCTGCCCCGCACTACCACGATTGTCGTCATCGCCGTTGCCGCCGTCATTCAGATCCTGGTCCATCTGCGCTTTTTCCTGCACATCAACTTGAGCACCACGCCGCGGGAGAATCTGGTCGCGCTGGCGTTTGCCGTGCTGCTGATCTGCATCATGCTCGGCGGCAGCTTCTGGATCATGTTCGACCTCTACCATCGGATGATGGTGTGAGGCATTTGCGCGCAAGGCGGCGATCGGTGCGCCACGATCAGCATTGTGTGATTGGCCTTTCGACCCCCTTGCCCGGCCGCGCGCCTCGCGCGATATAGAGTTCCCCTTTACCTCTGGGACCTTAGCCTCGCCTTATTAGGCCATGTCCCCTCGATCCAAGCGGAGTCATCTCGATGTCGACACGGGTGAGTGGGCCGCAGAGCCCCATCATCGAGTTGCGGGACGAACTCGTCGCCTATCTCGAGGCGGGCTCGAAGCCGGAAGCCGACTGGTCGATCGGCACCGAGCACGAGAAATTCGGCTTCAACATCAAGGACCATTCGCCGGTCCCTTATCTTGGGGACCATGGCATCGGCGCGCTGCTCAAGGCCCATCACGAGCGCTTCGGCTGGCAGCCCATCCGCGAGGACGGCAACATCATCGCGCTGTCCTGTCTCGATTGCCCGAAGGGTGGCTCGATCAGCCTGGAGCCGGGCGGCCAGCTCGAGCTTTCGGGTGCGCCGCTTGCCACCATCCATGAGACGGAAGAGGAACTCCGCCAGCATCTCTCCCAAGTGGGCGAGGTGGCCCGCGAGCTCGGCATCGGCTTCCTCGGCCTCGGCTTCTCGCCGAAATGGACGCTGGATGAGCTGATGCTGGTGCCGAAGGAGCGCTACCGCATCATGATGCGCTACATGCCGACCCGCGGAAAGCGCGGCCTCGACATGATGTTCCGCACCGCGACGGTCCAAGTGAACATGGATTTTGGCGACGAGGCGGACATGGTGCAGAAGCTCCGTGTCGGCTTGGCGCTCCAGCCGGTGGCGACCGCGCTGTTCGCCAACTCCCCCTTCACCGAGGGCAAGCCAAACGGCTTCCAGTCCTATCGCGCCGAAGTCTGGCGCGACACCGATCCGGACCGCACCGGCATGCTACCCTTCGCCTTCGAGGACGGCATGGGCTTCGAGCGCTATGTGGACTACGCGCTCAAGGTGCCGATGTATTTCGTCTATCGCGACGGCCGCTATGTCGACGTGGCCGGGGCCTCGTTCGATGATTTCATGGCCGGCAAGCTTCAAGCGCTACCGGGCGTGAGAGCCCACCATGGACGATTGGGTCGACCATCTGACCACGCTGTTCCCCGAAGTCCGCCTCAAGCGCTTCATCGAGATGCGCGGCGCCGACGCCGGCCAGTTCCGCGAGTTGATGGCGCTGCCAGGCCTGTGGGCGGGGCTGCTCTACGACCGCAGCGCGCTCGATGGCGCCGCCACGCTGATCGCCGACTGGACGGCCGAAGAGCGCCAGGCCATGCGCGATGCCGTCCCCAGGCTTGGGCTGGCCACGCCGTTCCGCGGGCGCACGCTGCGCGATGTGGCGCGCGAGGTCGTCACGCTGGCGCAAGAGGGGCTGACGCGCCGCGCCCGGCTCAATGACAACGGCGAAGACGAGACGCGCTCGCTCAAGCGTCTGTGGGAGATCCTCGACGACGGAAAGTCGCCCGCCGACCGGCTCCTGGACGCCTATAACGGCCCGTGGAACGGTGACATCGACCGGCTGTTCGAGACCCAAGCGCTTTAGGGCACCGAGGCGCGTTGCCCTTCGCCGCGATTTGCCTTGATTTCGGTGAGCGTGACCGAGCCGCTGCCCCAGCCCGTCGGCACGAGAATCTTGTACGGGACGTAAAGCCCCATGCCGGGGACGGGCACGAGCCAGGCTTCGATCTCATCGGTCTTCGCCATGAACTTGACGCCGGGATGGTCGGTCCGGTGTCCGGCGATCGGCTTGTACCGCACTCGGCACACGGCAACGGGCCCGCTGAGACCGTCGGGCGCGCCGTCGTCGAGGCGTTCCGTCCGCTTCGGCGTGAGCACCAGATCGAAGCGTTGTGTGCCGTCGAACACCGGGATGGTCTGACGGCAGACGTCTAGACCGCCCGCCGCCGTGTCGGCGCGCACCGAGAGAAAGGCGGCGGTGAGCGGATCGAGCACGTCCTTGAGCTGTTCGGCGCTGATGGGAACGTAGCGCGGGTTCATTTTCTTGTTCTTCTTCCGCGGCACGATGCGAATTTCGCTCACCGCGCCGCGGGTGAAGCGCAAGTTCCGTTGCTCGCGCTTCTTGCCGCCGTCGTAGTCGAGGGTGAAGGTTGCCGGTTGCGGCGCCGCGCCGCCGAGCGTGCCGCTGCTCGTGGTCTTGCCGGTCGCGCTGTAGAGCAGGCCGGCGAGCAGCGAGAATTGGCCATCGGCCGTCATCTCGTAGGCGTTGCCCTCGATCGTCGCGGTCACTTGGAACGTCCCGAGGCTGATTCCCGCAAGCCCGGCGTCATAGGTTGCGGCGAGCCGCCCTGGTGCGGGGCGCACCGCCTCGGCGCCACCCCGGCCCGGCGCAAGGCCTATGACAAGGCCCATGAGCAGCAGGGCGGCGACGACCGCGCCGGAGTGCCTGGATGTCATCTGCCATCCCTCTGTTCGCCACGCCCCTCACCACCAGTATAGCGCGGACGAGGTCAAAATTGTGGACGGCCGGGCGTGGCGAGGGCGGCTAGGAGGGGGATGGGCCTCAGACGGTGGCTTCCTCCAGCGTCGGATAGTCGGTGTAGCCGTGCTCATCGCCCCCATAGAACGTGCTCTGGTCCGGTTCGTTGAGGGGGGCGTCCTTCTCCAGGCGCTCCACGAGATCCGGATTGGCGATGAACAGCTTTCCGAAGGCGATGAGGTCGGCCTCACCGGAGTTGACCGCGTGGATCGCACGGGCGCGGTCATAGCCGTTATTCGCCATGTAGGCGCCGTCGAAGCCGGCCCGAAGCTTGGCGATGGCGCCCGCCGGAAACTCGCGCGGCCCGCCGGTCTGGCCCTCGACGAGATGCACATAACCCAGCCCCGCGTCATTGGCCCGCGCGATCGCCGCACCGAAGGTCGCCAGGGGATCGCTATCCGCGATATCGTTGAAGCCGGAGAACGGGCTGAACCGTACGCCGACCCGCTTCGACGGATAGACCTTGGTTACGGCGCTGAGAATCTCGGCGAGAAACCGCGTGCGGTTCTCGAGACTGCCACCATAAGAATCGGTCCGCTTGTTGGTGCTGTCGCGCAAGAACTGGTCGATCAGATAGCCGTTGGCGGCGTGCACCTCGATCCCGTCGAACCCGGCTGTCCGCGCGTTGTCCGCTGCCTTGCGGTAGTCGTCGACGACGCGGGCGATCTCCTCGGTCGCAAGCGCGCGCGGCTCTGATACGTCGGCGAAGCCTGAGGCGGTGAAGGTCTGCGAATTGGCGCGAATCGGGGAGGGGGCAACTGGCGCTTGGCCATTCGGCAGGAGCGAGACGTGGGAGATGCGACCCACATGCCAGAGCTGGGCGAAGATGCGTCCGCCCGCCTTGTGCACCGCCCCGGTGACCGCCTTCCAGCCGGCGATTTGCTCGGCGCTGTGAATGCCGGGCGTCTGGATATAACCCTTGCCCTCCGGCGAGATCTGCGTGCCCTCGGTGATGATCAGGCCCGCTGAGGCGCGCTGGGCGTAGTACTCCACATGAAGTTCGTAAGGAACGTCCCCGTCCGGCTTGGCGCGGTTTCGCGTCAGCGGCGCCATGACGATGCGGTTGGGCAATGTCAGGTCGCCAAGGTTCAAAGGCGTGAATAGCTTCGCTTGCATCGCTGCCGATCTCCGTTTTTTTGTAGCGCTCACTCTGAATGTCCGTTTGACGTGGCATCTCAGGTTCCCATAATCAACCAGTATACTTTTTGTAACCACGCTGAGGCGCGGGCAATGGCACTAGCAGAGAGCACCGGAGGAGTGGCCGCGAGGTCGCCGACAAGCCCGCGGGGCCGTGTCCGATCGAAGCCGGCATGCGCATCCTCGGCGGCAAGTGGACGGGCTCGATCCTGTGGCATCTCAGGGACGGCCCGGTGCGCTTCAACGAGCTGGCGCGCCAGCTTCAGGGTGCCAGCAAGAAGATGGTCAACGAGCGCTTGAAGGAACTCGAAGGGGCGAAGCTGGTGCGGCGCCAAGTGATCAGCACCAAGCCGATCGCCGTGGCTTATGAAATCACCGATATCGGCCGCTCGGCGCTGGGAATCTTGAAGAAACTCAAGGATTGGTCCGAGGAATACGGCGTCTGAGCCGGACAGCCCGTCAATCTTGAAAGTCGGCCTCTGATGGCCATATACTGTCCAAGTCAGCGCCCTTTCCGACCCTGCACGGAATGGGGCGTAGGTCCGTCCCCCAAGACGGATTATCGGCGGCAGATTTCTCCTTTTCTGCCGCCGATTTTTTATGTCCGAAAAGCGAAAATCGCGGCTATTTCAGTCCCGCAAAGGCGTCGGCGAAGCCTTGCAGGCTGACCGGAATGCCGATGCCCGCCTCCGGCGTGTCGAAGATGATGAACATGGCATTCTCGCCCTTTTTGAGCTTGCCGATGACCTCGTCCTGCAACACCACCTCGGCCACGCAGCCGCGCTTGCTGCATTTGAGGAAGGGCGCGTTGCCCACGTCCTCATTATCGATCTTGAGGCCGAGCCCGGTGGGCAGCAGCACGCCGAGCGGCACGACCACGCGCAACAGCTTCTTGTTCTCGCCGATGGCCTTATAGAACACCACGGTCAGGCCGACATTCGGCCGATCCTCGGCCGTGACGCTCTGCACCAGGGCGCATTTCTCTTCCTTGGCGCCGGGCGGCGTGCGGCAGCTCACCTGCCAGGCGCCGTGGGTCTCGCGCACCACGCTCCCCGGTCCGGTGGCCCCGGGGGCGGTGGCATCGGTTGCTGCGCCTTGCGCACCGGCCTGGCCGGCCAGTGCGACCGCGAGTGCGAGCGCCATGGCGAAGGGGGCGAGCCGATGTGAACGCGCGAGGGAGTGCATGTGGTGGACCATGGGCATCACAAAGACCGGCACGGCCGCCTTTATCAAGCGCGAAGAGAATCGCGAAGTCTTAGATCGCCAAGCGCGGCGGTGTGAAGCGGCGATCCACGGCATGGAAAACGGCCATCGCCGAGTATTGGGGCCAAATTTCGACGGCGGCTTTCCTGACGAATGTCGGTTGTGCCCGCAAAACATTGAGGCAACTGGCTGAAAGTGCGGTGTCAAGCGTGCTTATGCCGCAGCGGCCGCCTGAATCATGAGTGTTGCCAATCAATATCCTTTATGATTTTTAAAAACGCAAAAGAACCTCCCAATCCCTGCGCCAAGACTGGGGACGGGAAGCCAAGAATGACTGCGGGGGCGACGCCTTAATCTCGCGCCGAAGATTTTCGCGCTGTCCCTGCGACAGAGCGGCATGTGCAACGCTGCACCTGCCCAATATAATGGGCCGACCCTTCGTGCTGAGGGGGAAGGCCGAGAGCAGGCTTTAGGAGTGAAGGTATGGCGATCTTCCACCGGACGCTGACGTTTCTTGCGGGGCTTGCCTCCGGCAGTCTTGCCTTAAGCGGCGCTGCCTTGGCCGGGGATGGCCTGGCAACGCCCTGGCAGATGGGCTTCCAGAAATCGGCCACGCCGATCATGACCCAGATCACTGATTTCCATACCTACGTCACCGTCATCATCACGGTCATCGCACTCTTTGTTCTGGTGCTCATGATCTACGTGATGGCGCGCTTCAACGAGAAGCGTAACCCCACGCCCTCGCGCACCTCGCACAACACGGCGCTTGAGGTGGCTTGGACGGTAATCCCGATTTTCATCCTCGTGGCCATCGCCATTCCCTCGTTCCGGCTTCTGTTCGCCCAGTACGACTTCCCTAAGGCCGACATCACCATCACCGCCACGGGGAACCAGTGGTACTGGAGCTACGAATATCCCGACGAGGGGGTCAAATTCGATTCGATCATGGTGCCTGAAGCCAGTCTGAAAGAGGGCCAGCCGCGTCTCCTCACCGTCGATAACGAAGTGGTCGTGCCGGTGAACAAGAACGTGATCGTCGGCCTCAAGTCGAATGACGTGATTCACGACTGGGCGATGCCGTCCTTCGGCGTCAAGCTCGACGCCGTGCCGGGCCGGCTGCAGCAGACCTGGTTCCGCGCCGAGCGCGAAGGCATCTATTACGGCCAGTGCTCCGAGCTTTGCGGTCGCAATCACGCCTTCATGCCGATTGCCGTTCGCGTGGTCTCGCAGGACGAGTACGATGCGTGGCTCGCCAAGCATAAAACGGCCGCGATCGATGCGGACGGCAAAGTAGCTTCCGCCCAGCAATAGGGCCGGAAGCCGGAAACATACAGGTGGCCTGAACCGGCCGCGGGTCTGAAAAGAACGAAAAGGCGATAAGGGAAGACAGTCATGGCAAACAGCGCCCAGGCGGAAGCCGCCCATCACGACGATCATCCGACTTTCTTTCGTCGCTGGTTCTTCTCCACCAATCACAAAGACATCGGCACGATGTACCTCATCCTGGCCATGGTGGCGGGTGTGGTTGGCGGTCTGTTGTCCATGGGTATGCGGGCCGAGCTCATGGAGCCGGGCATGCAGATCTTCGGCAACCCTGAGATGTTCAACGCCTTCGTCACCGCGCATGGCCTCATCATGGTGTTCTTCATGGTGATGCCCTCGACCATGGGCGGGTTCGGCAACTGGATGGTGCCGCTGATGATCGGCGCGCCGGACATGGCCTTCCCGCGCATGAACAACATCTCGTTCTGGCTGCTGGTGATGGCCTTCAGCCTCTTGGTCCTGTCTCTGTTCATGCCGGGCGCCCCCGGCTCGACTGGCGTCAGCGCCGGCTGGACCATCTACGCGCCGCTCTCGACGAAGGGCATCCCGGGCATCGCCATGGATTTCGCCATTCTGGCACTCCATCTCGCCGGCGCGTCCTCGATCCTCGGCGCCATCAACTTCATCACGACGATTTTCAACATGCGCGCCCCGGGTATGACGCTGCACAAGATGCCGCTGTTCGTGTGGGCCGTGCTGGTCACCGCCTTCCTGCTGCTGCTGTCGCTTCCGGTTCTGGCCGGTGCCATCACCATGCTGTTGACCGACCGCAATTTCGGCACCGCGTTCTTCGACTCGGCCCATGGCGGCGATCCGGTGTTGTGGCAGCACCTGTTCTGGTTCTTCGGCCATCCCGAGGTGTACATCCTCATCATCCCGGGCTTCGGCATCGTCAGCCAGATCGTCTCGACCTTCTCCAAGAAGCCCATCTTCGGCTATCTCGGCATGGCCTATGCCATGGTCGCCATCGGCGTGATCGGCTTCGTGGTGTGGGCCCACCACATGTACGCGGCGGGTCTCGACGTGAACACGCAGGCCTATTTCGTGTTCGCCACCATGGTCATCGCCGTGCCCACGGGCATCAAGATCTTCTCGTGGATTGCCACCATGTGGGGGGGTTCGCTGTCCTTTAAGACGCCGATGCTATGGGCGCTCGGCTTCATCTTCCTGTTCACTGTGGGCGGCGTCACCGGCGTCGTGTTGTCCAACGCCGGCGTCGACCGCTCGATGCACGACACCTATTACGTGGTGGCCCATTTCCACTACACGATGTCCATCGGCGCCGTGTTCTCCATCTTCGCTGGCTGGTACTACTGGGCGCCGAAGATGTGGGGCTACATGTACTCCGAGGCCCTCGGCAAGCTGCACTTCTGGCTGATGTTCATCGGCGCCAACCTGACCTTCTTCCCGCAGCATTTCTTGGGCCTTGCCGGCATGCCGCGCCGCTATGCGGACTATCCCGATGCCTATGCGGGCTGGAACATGGTCTCCTCCATCGGCTCCTATATCGGCTTCGCCGGCCTCTTGGTGTTCCTGTTCTCGATCGTCTACATGTTCACGAAGAGGCAAAAGGCGGCCGCTAACCCATGGGGTGTCGGCGCGACGACGCTGGAATGGACCGTGTCCTCGCCGCCGCCGTTCCATACCTTCGAGACGCTGCCGCGCATCAAGTGATCCGGCAAGCAATCCGGCATGGCGGTTTGATCGCGGCCTAACAAGGCGCTTTGAGTGAGTAGGCTAGGCTGATGTCTGACGCCACGGTCCAAGCAGTTTCTGGGAAGGTCGACCCCGTCGTCTTGGGAGGCGATGTTGCCGACTATTTCGCGCTGCTCAAGCCGCGGGTCATGTCCCTCGTCGTGTTCACCGCGCTGGTCGGTCTCGTGGCCGCGCCCGGCTCCATGAACCCGATCCTGGCCATTGCCGCGCTCGCTTGCATCGCCGTCGGCGCCGGCGCCTCAGGTGCCCTGAACATGTGGTACGACGCGGACATCGATGCGCGCATGGCGCGTACCGCCGCGCGGCCGGTGCCGCGGGGCGCGGTGACGCCGGACGAAGCCCTGGGCTTTGGCTGCGTGCTCGCCGTGGGTTCGGTGCTCTGTCTTGGCCTGATTGCGAACTGGGTCGCCGCCGGGCTGCTCGCGCTCACCATCGCCTTCTACGTGCTCGTCTACACGATGTGGCTGAAGCGCTCGACGCCGCAGAATATCGTTATTGGCGGGGCAGCGGGCGCGGTGCCGCCGATGATCGGCTGGGCGGCGGCCACCGGTACGGTGAGCCTTAAATCCGTCTTGCATGTTTCTCATCATTTTCATCTGGACCCCGCCGCATTTCTGGGCCCTGGCCCTGCTCCGGGCGGGCGACTATGCCCGCGCTGGGGTGCCGATGCTCCCGGTGACCCACGGCCCCGATGAGACCCGGCGGCAGATCCTCATCTACAGCCTCGTCCTGGCGCCGCTCGGCCTGGCGCCCGCGGTTTTGGGCTTTGGCGGCATGCTCTATACCGTCGTCGCCTCGATCCTCGGCGCCTTGTTCGTCGTCTTCGCTGTGGGCTGCTATCGCACGCGGGAAGGCGAGGCCGGTGAGCGGGCGGCCAAGAACCTGTTCGCCTTTTCGGTGCTATATCTCTTCCTGCTCTTCGCCGTGCTTCTCGTCGAGCATGGCTTCGGTGCGACCGGCGGCGTATCGCCGCTTAACTGGGCGTCGTGATGAATGATGCGGAAGCGGAACGCAAACGTCGTCAGCGCAGGAGGTCTTTGGCCATTGCCGGGATTCTCGGGGCGCTCGTCATCCTGTTCTTCATCGTCACCATTGTCAGGCTCGGCGGCAATGTCGCCGTTCGGCCCCTCTGATCGGCGGCGCGCGGTATGACAGGCAAAATCGATAACCACGACACCGGCAGCCACAAGCGGGACCGCAAGGGCTTGGTCGCACTGGCGCTGGCCGGCCTGGTTGCCGGTATGTTGGGGCTGTCCTTTGCCGCCGTGCCGCTCTACCGCATTTTCTGCCAGACCACCGGCTATGGCGGGGCGACGCAAAAGGCCGAGGCGGCGCCCGGCGATGTGCTCGACCGCACCATCACCATTCGTTTTGACGCCAATGTCGACCGCGGGCTGCCGTGGACATTCGAGCCGGTGCAGCGCACGATGGATGTCAGGATCGGCGAAAGCTCGCTGGCATTTTTCAGGGCGCACAACAATACCGACGAGACCGTGACCGGGACGGCGGGCTTCAACGTCGCGCCGGAAGCCGTTGGGCGCTACTTCACCAAAATTCAGTGCTTCTGCTTCACCAAGCAGACGCTCGCCGCCGGCCAAAGCGCAGACATGCCCGTGACCTTCTTCGTCGATCCCAAGATCGTCGACGACGACACGACCAAGAACATTACCGAGATCACGCTGTCGTACACATTCTACCGTAACGATGATCAGCCGGACGTCGCGGTGGCGCCGGGCGGCGAGAACTCGGGATCGTAAGCCAAGCGGCGCAAGCAAAGCGCCGGTGAGAGACACTGGGGAGGAAGGGGAACGCACGATGGCCCAAGCCCACGCTAAACCGCAACACGACTATCATCTCGTCAATCCGAGTCCGTGGCCGCTCGTGGGCGCCCTCGGCGCATTCACATTGGCGATCGGCCTTCTCATGTTTTTCATGTCGAAGAAGGCCGGCGATCCGCATCTCTGGTACATCCTGCCGGGGCTCGCGCTGGTGGTTCTCACCATGTTCGGCTGGTGGCGCGACGTCATCTTGGAGGCCCATGGCGGCTACGAGACGCCCGTCGTGCAGCTCCATCTCCGCTACGGCATGATCCTGTTCATCGCCTCCGAGGTGATGTTCTTCGTCGCTTGGTTCTGGGCCTATTTCGACGTGGCCCTGTTCCCCAATGACCTGACCACCTATGCCCGCACCGAGGTGCTCGGCGGACAGTGGCCGCCGATTCCGAGCGACGAGACCGGCGTGCCGGGGCTCGGCTATTTCGGCCACACCTTCAATCCGTGGAGCCTGCCCTTCGTCAACACGCTGATCCTGCTCACCTCGGGCACCACGGCGACCTGGGCGCATCATGCGATGCTGCACAACGACCGTAAGGGCCTCACCTGGGCGCTCACCTGCACGGTCCTGCTCGGCCTGTTGTTCACCAGCCTGCAGGCCTTCGAGTACATGCATGCCGGCTTCGGCTTCGCCAACCACATCTACGGCTCGACCTTCTTCATGGCGACCGGCTTCCACGGCTTTCATGTGATCGTCGGCACGATCTTCTTGCTCGTGTGCTTGTTTCGGGCGCTGCAAGGCCACTTTACGCCGAAGCAGCATTTTGGCTTCGAGGCTGCCGCGTGGTACTGGCATTTCGTCGACGTGGTGTGGCTGTTCCTGTTCACCTGCATCTATGTGTGGGGCGCGGGTACCGCCTATCCCAGCTAGCGGCGCGCTACGCTAATAAGAAGGGGCGGTCGAGCGGCCGCCCCTTTTTCATTTTGGTTTGGACCTTTTCATGGACGAGACAAAAAACGCACCGGCGCCGATGCCTTTCGGGTCCACCGTTTGGGCCGGCCTGACCGGACGCTGCCCCGCCTGTCACCGGGGCAAATTGTTTGCCGGCTATCTCACCCTGGCGCCCCGCTGCAACGTCTGCGGGATCGACTACGACTTCGCCGATTCCGGCGACGGACCCGCGGTCTTCGTCATTCTGATCACCGGGTTCGTCATCGTCGGCGCGGCGCTGCTGGTCGAGGTCTATTACCAGCCGCCATATTGGCTGCACGCTCTGATCTGGGGCAGCCTCGCCCTTGCCCTGCCTCTGCTCCTGCTTCGGTCCTTCAAGGGAGTGCTGATCGCGCTCCAGTACAGGCACAAGGCCGAAGAAGGCAAGCTCGCCTCGGAATAGAGGTGGATCGATGCAAACCAGCGCACTTCTGAAGCTCACCATCGCCACCCTTGCCGGGTTGGCGCTTCTCGTTGGCCTGGGCCTATGGCAGTTGCAGCGCCTTGAGTGGAAGGAAGGCCTGATCGCCCGGATCGAGGCGCGGACCGAGCGCAAGCCCATGAGTCTCGAGCGCGCCATCGCCTTGGCCCGCGAGGGCGGCAATGTCACCTACTATCCCGTCAGCGCCGAAGGCCGCTTCCATCACGCCCGCGAGCGCTATCTCTATGCCTTGTCGCTCGAAGGCGAGCCCGGCTGGCACGTCATCACGCCGCTCGAGACGGTCGACGGCACCGTGGTGCTGGTCGACCGCGGCTTCGTGCCGGACAGTCTGCGCGATCCGTCCAGCCGCCGTCTCGGCCAGATCCAGCAAGTGGTGACCGTCACCGGGCTGGCGCGCACGTCGGATGAGCCCAGCGTCTTCATCCCCGACAACGATATCGCCGCCAACCAGTGGTTCAGCCGGGATTTGCCGGCCATGGCGCGGTCCATGTTCCCTGGCGGCACTGTCCAGGTCGCCCCGTTCTTCCTGGAGGCCGAGGCCAGCAATGTGCCGGGCGGCTGGCCGGAAGGCGGCCAGACCCGCCTCACGCTCACCAACAACCATCTGCAATACGCGATCACCTGGTTCGCCCTGGCGCTCTGCCTGGTGGTGATCTACGCCGTCTATGTCTGGGGCGCCTATCGGGGCGATCGGTCTTAACGAGCCCGTCCGGGCCTTATTGCGGGGGGCCCCGCCGACCGGTAGGGTCAGCCGGAAAAGCCACCTTTTCGGCGAGAGGCAGATCTTGAAGTTCATTTCCACGCGCGGTGAGGCGCCGGCGCTCTCCTTTGAGGGCGCGCTTCTGGCCGCGCTCGCTTCCGATGGCGGGCTGTTCATGCCCGAGGCTTGGCCGCGCCTTCAACCGGACGAGATCGCCGCGCTCGCCGGCCTCGACTATGCCGATGCGGCTTATCGGGTCATGAGCCCGTATCTGGAAGGCGATCCTTGCCACGGCGACCTGCAAACCGTGCTGACCGAGGCCTATGACGGCTTTCACCATCCGGCCATCGCACCGCTGCGCCAGGTCGGCCCCAACGCCTTCATCCTAGAGTTGTTCCACGGGCCAACACTCGCGTTTAAGGACCTGGCCATGCAAGTGGTGTCGCGGTTCATGAACCGCGCGCTGCGCCGCAAAGGCGGCCATGCCACCGTGGTGGGCGCCACTTCCGGCGACACGGGGGCTGCGGCCATCGAGGCCTTTCGCGGGCTCGACGCCATCGACGTGTTCATCCTTCACCCCAAGGGCCGTATCAGCGACGTCCAGCGGCGGCAGATGACCACGGCCACGGAGGCCAATGTCCATAACATCGCCGTGGAGGGCAATTTCGACGACTGCCAGGCGATCGTGAAGGCCCTGTTCGCCGATCGGCCCTTATGCGGACGGCTCGGTCTGACAGGCGTGAATTCGATCAACTTCGCGCGGATCCTCGCGCAAGTTCCGTATTATTTCACCTCAGCCGTAAGCCTCGGCGCGCCCTTCCGGCCGGTGGCCTTTACCGTGCCCACCGGAAATTTTGGTGATATTTTCGCAGGTTACGCGGCCCGGGCGATGGGCCTGCCGGTCTCGCGCCTCGTTATCGCCACGAACCTCAACGACAGTTTACCGCGCGCATTTGCGTCGGGGATTTACGAGCCGCAAGGCGTGGTTGCCACCTCAAGCCCGAGCATGGACATCCAGCTTGCGAGCAATTTCGAGCGACTCTTGTTCGAGCTTGCCGGCAGGGATGCCGCCCGCGTCAGGGCCTTGATGGCGGAGCTCCGCACCACCGGCGCGTTCCGTTTGAGCCAAGGGGAGCTCGGTCAATTGCGTGAGCTGTTCGGCGCGCATTCGGTCGGCGAGCACGAGACGGAGATGACCATTCGGGGGGTTTTTGAAGAAACGGGTATGCTGACCGATCCCCACACCGCCGTCGGCATCGCCGCGGCGGCTCAGGAGAGCGATCTCGGCGCCACGCCCATGGTCGTGCTGTCGACCGCCCATCCTGCCAAATTCCCCGACGCCGTCGAGCGGGCCACCGGGCGTGTACCGGAACAGCCGGAGCGCTTGCGGGCTCGCCTCGGCCAACACGAGCGCTGTACCGTGCTGCCCAACGATTTCGCCGCCGTCGCCGAGTTCATCGTCAGTCATGGCCGCGCCGCGCCGGCCCGAGCGGAGGCGGGGGCTTGAGCATCCAGCGGTCAAAACTGTCCAACGGCTTGACCGTGGTTAGCCATGCCATGCCCGAAGTCGAGACCGTGTCGCTCGGCATCTGGATCGGCGCCGGCAGCCGCAGCGAGGGCCGCGACGAGCACGGCGTGGCGCATTTTCTCGAGCACATGGCCTTCAAGGGCACGACACGGCGCAGCGCCCGTGACATCGCCGAGGAGATCGAGGCGGTCGGCGGCGACATCAACGCCGCCACCTGCGTCGACTCGACCGCCTATTACGCGCAGGTGATGCGCAAGGATATGCCGCTCGCCCTCGATATTCTGAGCGACATCCTCTTGGCGCCGCTGTTCGACCAGACCGAGCTGACGCGCGAGCGTGGCGTGATCCTCCAGGAGATCGCGGCGACCTTGGATTCGCCGGAGGACATCGTTTTCGACCTCGTCTCCGAGGCGGCCTATCCCAATCAGCCTTGCGGCCGGACGGTCCTCGGCACGGTGGAGAGCGTCGGCCGCTTCGGCCGCGACGATCTCTCCGGCTATCTCGCCGCCCATTATCATGCGCCCAATATGGTGCTCGCCGCTGCCGGTGCCGTCGACCATGCGGACCTGGTCGCCGAGGCCGAGCGGCGCCTCTCGGCACTGCCGGAAAACACGCCGCCGCAGCCCCAACGGGCCATCTATACCGGCGGCACCTTGCGGTCGGACAAGCCCTTCGAGCAGACCCATCTCGTGCTCGGTTTCGAGGCGCCCGCCTACCAGCATGCCGACTATTTTCCGGCGCAGATCCTTGCCGGCGCGCTGGGCGGCGGCATGTCCTCGCGGCTCTTTCAAGAGGTGCGTGAGCGGCGCGGTCTCTGTTACGCAATCTACGCCTTCTCCACCGGTCTCACCGACAGCGGCATGTTCGTCATCCACGCGGCCGGCGCCCCGGACCGGGCCGACGAGCTGTTCGCCGTGATCCGCGATGAGCTCGAGCGCGCGGCGGACCACGGCTTCGACGAGGCCGAGATCAACCGGGTGAAGGCGCAGCTCAAGATGGGCCTGCTCACCGGCCTCGAAAGCTCCAGCGATCGTGCCGAGCAGCTCGCTCGGCAGATTCTGATCCATGACCGGGTCATCCCGTCCAAGGAACTGATCGACAGGGTCGACGGTGTCGACGTCGGCGCCCTGCAATCCATGTTGCAGCGCGTGCTGGTCTCGCCGCTCAGCCTTGCCACGGTCGGACCCATTGTTAATGTTGCGCGATTCGAAGCTGTGGCCGAAAAATTCACTGTTTCGGCGAGCAAGGCCGCCTGAAGAGGGTGCTTAGTCGATGGCGTTGCTGCGAGCTACCTCCCCAAGTGACTTCGGGCCGGTCATCGAGTCCGGGCGCGTCATGTTGCGGACCCCGCAGATGTCGGACTATCCCGCTTGGGCCGAGCTGAGGGCGTCGAGCCGCGAGTTTTTGATGCCGTGGGAGCCGCTCTGGGCGCCGGATGAGCTGTCGCGCGCCTCTTTCCGGCGGCGCGTGCGCCATTATCTGCGCGATCTGCGCGAGGATGTCGGCTATGCGCTGTTCATCTACGCCACTGCGACCGACACGCTGGTGGGTGGCCTCACGCTCTGCAATGTGCGCCGTGGCGTGACCCAGTCCTGCACGCTCGGCTACTGGATTGGCGCCAATCATGCCCGGCAAGGCTATATGACGGCCGCGGTCCGCGCCGTCGTGCCGTTCGTGTTCGATTCACTTGAGCTGCACCGGCTGGAGGCGGCGTGCCTGCCGACCAACACCGCCTCGATTCGGCTCTTGGAAAAGACAGGTTTTAAGCGCGAGGGTCTCGCGCGACGTTATTTGCGGATCAACGGCGTATGGCAGGATCATCTGCTCTATGGGCTGCTTGACTCCGATACGCGCCGCTAAGGTGCAACAGGACAGGAACGGGGGCGGAATGGCGGAGACGAATGTCTCGGCACACGCTGAAGCGGCTCCCTGGCAGACAAGCCGGGGCTGCTTGCGTGCGCTCGCCTGCGTTGCCCTGCTCGCGTTCGTGGCGCTGTCGCCGGGGCTCGCCCGCGCCATCGAGGCCATCCCGGTGGAGCCCGACCAGCCCAAGATCGACATCACCGCCAAGGGCGAGCTTTACGAGGGCCGCGGCGACCGGCTGCAGATCGAAACTGCGCCGGGCCCCGACGGCTATATCGGCCGCATGGCGGTACAGGCCTCGACCCCGGGCACCAATCCGGGCTGGCTCGTCTTTGCCTTGTCCAACCCCACCGAGGAGCAAATCGTCCGCTGGCTGGTGGCGCCACGCTATACGCTGGCGAATTCCGGCGTGTTTCGTCCCGAGCTCGACGCGCCGCGCATCACCGCGGTCACCCCCTCGCTCGGCTTCCGCCCCGAACCGTTGAAGAGCGACCGCGGCGACATGTTCCGGCTCAATCTGGAGCCGGGCCAGACCGTCACCTTCGCCGCCGAGCTGAGTTCGCAGAAAGTGCCGCGGCTCACGTTGTGGGATCCCCATTTCTACCAGGCGAAGCAGCAGGACCGCATGCTGTTCAACGGTGTGCTGCTCGGCATCACCGGACTTCTCGCCATCTTCCTCACGGCCATCTTCGCCGCCAATCATCGCGCCATCTTCCCCGCCACCGCGCTGATCGCCTGGGCCGCGCTCATCTATTTCTGCGTCGACTTCGGCTTCTGGAACAAGCTGTTCCCCGTCGGCCCCGACCGCACTGCCTTGTATCGCGCCGCCGCCGAGGCGGGGCTGGCCGCGAGCCTCGTGCTGTTCCTCTACACCTTCCTGCGCATCGGTCTCTGGCATGTGTGGATCAGGACCTTGTTCTGGGGCTGGATCGCCGCTCAGTTCGCCCTCATCGTCGTCGCCATCATTGATCCGCAGACCGCATCGGGCCTCGCGCGAGCCTCGACCCTGCTGATCGCCACGGTCGGCACCGGCCTCATCGCTTATTTTGCATTGCGCGGCCAGGATCGCGCCCTGTCGCTGATCCCCAGCTGGATGCTGCTGATCGTGTGGCTATTCGGCGCCTCGATGATCGTGACGGGCAAGCTGTCGGGCGAAGTCGTCGTCTCCGGCCTCGTCGCCGGCCTGGTCCTCATCATTGTGCTGCTCGGCTTCACCGTCACCCAGTTCGCCTTCCGCAGCGGCGGCGGCGCCGTCAGCCTGGGGCCCCCGAGCCTCGTGCAGATGAAGTCGCTGGCCGTCGACGGCTCGGGTACCCACGTCTTTCAATGGCATGCCGGCCGCGATCTCATCACCGTCACCAATGACGTGGAGGCGGAGCTCGGGCTCGATCCCGGCAGCCTCAACGTGACGGTGGAGGAGTTCCTCCAATATATGCACGCGTCGGACCGCGAGCGCTTCCGGCTCATGCTCTGGTCGCTACAGGAGAAGCAGGGCGGCGAGCTCAGGACCGACTTCCGCATGCGGCGTCACGACGGCACCTATCTCTGGTACGACCTGCAGGCTCATGCCGCGCCCAACGAGAATGTGCGCCTGCTGCGCTGTGTCGGTTTGATGCGCGACGTGACCAGCCTCAAGCGTTCGCATGAGCGGCTCATGCATGATGCGGTGCATGACAGCCTCACCGGGCTGCCGAACCGCGAGCTGTTCATGGATCGGCTGCAAGGCGCCATCACCCGCGCCGCCGAAGGCCAGTCGCACCGTCCCACCGTCATCTTCATCGACATCGACCGCTTCAAGAACGTCAATAAGAGCTTCGGCCTGGTGATCGGCGACTCGATGCTTCTGACCCTCGGCCGCCGCTTGGGCCGCCACCTCAATCCGCAAGACACGCTCGCCCGTCTGGGCGGCGACCAGTTCGCCATATTGCTGATCTCCGACAGCGATCCCCACCACGTCGCCACGCTGGCCGAGCGGGTGAGGCGGGCGCTCAGGACGCCCATGAAGATCAGCGCCAAGGAGATCATCCTCACCGCCTCGATCGGCATTGTCGTCCATGACGGATCGCAAGCGACTGCCCAGGACATTCTGCGCGACGGTGAGATCGCCATGTTGCGGGCCAAGCGCAGCGGCGCCGACCGGATCGAGATCTTCAACCCCACCATGCGCAGCGAAGACGAGAGCCGTTTGCCGCTCGAGAGCGAGCTTCGGCTGGCGCTCGATCGGCAGCAGATTGCCGTTCTCTATCAGCCGATTACCCGTCTGGCGTCGAACCAGCTGGCCGGCTTCGAGGCCCTGCTGCGCTGGGATCATCCGACCCGCGGGCGTTTGTCGCCCGAGGATTTCATCCCGCTCGCCGAGGAGTCCGGCCTGATCGTCGATCTCGGCAGCTATGTGCTGGGGCAAGCGCTGGAGGAGGCGGCGAGCTGGCATAAAGTGCTGCCGCGCGACCGCGATCCTCTCTTCGTCAGCGTCAATGTCTCCAGCCGCCAGCTCTTCCGCCAGGACATGGTGCAGGAGATCAGGCTGATGCTCGCGCGCGAGTCGGTGCCGAAGGGCACGCTCAAGCTCGAGATCACGGAGTCCCTGGTCATGGAGAATCCGGAGCGCGCCGTCGAGATCCTCACCTGGCTCAAGACATTCGGCGCCAGCCTGGCGCTCGACGATTTCGGCACCGGCTACTCATCGCTGAGCTATCTGCACCGCTTCCCCTTCGACACCATCAAGGTGGACCGTTCACTCGTCCGCGACTCGAGCATGAACGGTCAGACGCCGCTCATCCTCCGTTCGGTGATCGCGCTCGCTCATGAGCTCGGCAAGGAGGTGGTGGCCGAAGGTGTCGAGACGCAAGCCGATGCGAGCTATCTGCGCTCGATCGGCTGCGAGTTCGGCCAAGGCTATTATTACGGGGAGCCGATGTCGGCCAAGGACGTCGCCGCCCTGCTGGCCGCGCTCGCCAGCCACCGCAAGCGCAAGCAGCGTGAGCGGGCCCGCGCCCCGGAGCTGTCGACACCCGCGGGTCTCGAGGTGCAGGCGCCAAGTCAGGCCACACTCCCGGAGCTGCCCGGTCCGAGCGCTGCAACCTCAGGCGTGACCTGAGTCGTTGACGAGGCGGATCGGGTCGACACCGAGACTGCCGAGCGCCCGGTTATATTTGCGGTCGACCTCGGGATCGAAGATCAGCGACGGATCGGCCGGGCAGTTAAGCCAGCCATTGGACTGAATCTCTTCCTCCAGCTGACCGGGCGCCCAGCCCGCATAGCCGAGCGCCAGCAGCGCCTTGTCGGGGCCGCTCCCCTTGGCGATATCGCGCAAGATGTCGATGGTCGCCGTCAGGCAGACCGCATCGTCGATTGGCAGCGTGCTCTCCGCCTTGAAATAGTCGGCGCTGTGCAGCACGAAGCCACGGCCCGTCTCCACCGGACCGCCGAGATGCACGGCCATGGCGCTCAAGCCCATGGGCAGCGCGATGCGGTCTTCCGGGGGCACAATGTTGAGCTGCTCGAGCAGCTCGGTGAAGCTGATATTCGGCGCGCGCTGATTGATGATGATGCCCATGGCGCCCTCCGAGGAGTGCGCGCAAAGATAGATCACCGAGCGGGAAAAACGCGGATCGCCCATCGCCGGCATAGCGATGAGGAGTTGGCCATCGAGATAGCCTTCATCGTCGGGGTGGGAGCGACTTGCCATGCATCCATGCTACAGCAGTTCCACCGGCAGAAAAGAGGCAACCCTGAATTAAGGCAGGCCGCGTCATTCTCGCCGAATCGGGCTCACAAAAGAGTGACACTTGCTGGAGCCGCTTGAGGTCGCACCGCGAAGCGGGGGCGGCTAGATTTGCCGCCCGTCATTTCGCCGAATAATGAATTGGATGCCATGATCGGAACGAGTTTTTTCGCACGCCGGGCCACGCCGTTGCTGACGGGTTTGGCACTTGCCGCTTCGCTAGGCATCGTTGCCGGCCGGTCGCCGGGCCAGTCGCCATGGATGGACCAGACCAACTCCAAGGTGAGGCTGGTCAGCGGCACTGTCACAAATGATGGGACAACCGCGCCCTATGCCGGCGTTCAGCTCCGCATGGCGCCGGGTTGGAAGACCTATTGGCGCAATCCCGGCAACTCGGGCGTGCCGCCCACCTTCGACTGGTCGGGTTCAAAGAATCTGAAAAGCGCCGAGGTGCTGTACCCCGCGCCCCATCGCTTCGCCGATGCCAGCGGCACGGCCATCGGTTATGACGACGAGGTCGTCTTTCCCGTCAGGATCACACCGGAGCGCGCCGGCGAGCCGGTCGAGCTTGCGCTGAATTTCGACTACGGCCTGTGCAAAGAGTTGTGCATCCCCAACGAAGCGGCGCTTGACCTGGCCCTGCCGCCCGATCTCGGCAAGGGGGATGCAGCTCTGCTCGAGGCCGCGCTCGCCCGGGTGCCGAAGCCCGCGCAAGGCGACACGCTGCCCAAGATCACCCGCGTCACCGCCGCGCTCGATGGGCCGGCGCCGGCGCTCGAGGTCGAGGCGGTGTTTCCGGACGGCGCAACGGGCACGGATTTGTTCGTCGAGAGCCCGGAGGTCTTCGTGCCGGTGGCGAAGGCGCTCGGGCCGCTCAGCGACGGCAAGCAGCGTTTTGCCGTGGCCTTCATGTCGGCCACGGAGGCCGCCGCCATCAAGGGCAAGTCTCTGACCTTCACCCTCGTCTCCGACGAAGGGTCGACCAGAACCGCGTGGACGGCCGAATAGCTGGCTCAACCCCGCCTTGGCCCGGTCCGGCGAAGCCGGTATGGTGCCGCGCAGAAAGCACAAATTAAGGGAGAGGCTGCATGACCATCGCCAAAGGAGACAAGCTGCCCGAGGCCACCTTTAGGGTCATGGGGCCCGAAGGCATCGATAACCTGACGACTGCCGATGTCTTCGCCGGCAAGAAGGTCGTGCTGTTCGCGGTTCCCGGTGCCTTCACGCCCACCTGCCACCTCAAGCATCTGCCGGGCTTCATCGAGAATGCCGACAAATTCAAGTCGCTCGGCATCGACACTGTCGCCTGCGTCGCCGTCAACGATCCCTTCGTGCTCGGCGCCTGGTCGCAAGTCTCCGGCGGCAAGGACAAGGTCCTGTTTCTGTCCGACGGCAATGCCGAGTTCACCAACAAGATCGGCATGGACTTCGACGGCAGCGGCATCGGTCTCGGCACCCGCTCCAAGCGCTATGCCATGTTCGTCGAGGACGGCGTGGTGAAGGCGCTGAACACCGAGGATTCGCCGGGCGTCGCCGAAGTCAGCACCGCCGAAGCAATTCTCAAGGAAATCTAGAGTCCGCTGCTGCGCCGGCCGCCCATGAAGGGCGCCATGCCTTCGCGGGCAAGCTCGTCGGCACGCTCGTTGTCGTCATGGCCCACATGGCCCTTGACCCAGTGCCAGCGCACGATATGGCGCGCTTCCGCCGCCTCCAGCCGCTGCCACAGCTCCATATTCTTCACCGGCTTCTTGTCGGCGGTCTTCCAGCCGTTTCGCTTCCAGCCTTTGATCCAGCTGGTGATGCCGCCGCGCAGGTAGTTGGAGTCGGTATAGAGATCGACTTCGGACGGCTTCTTCAACACCTCCAGCGCCTCGATCGCCGCGGTCAGCTCCATGCGGTTATTGGTGGTCAGGGCCTCGCCACCTTGGATTTCCTTGCGGTGGGGCCCTGAATCGAGGATCGCTCCCCAACCGCCGGGCCCCGGATTCCCCGAACACGCACCGTCGGTATGAATGACCACCTTGGGCCGCTCGGCCATGCTCAATGCTCTCCGAGCCCGTAGTCGCGATAGGACGCGACACGCTGATGGAATCTGAGCTTCCGCAGATACTCGGTGGGGTCCTTGGTTTTCACCAGCGCGCTTGCGTCCGTGTTCAGCCAGTCATAGGTGCGGGTCAGCAGGAAGCGCAGCGCCGCCCCGCGCGCCAGCAGGGGCAGGGCGGCAAGCTCCGCCTCGGTGAGCGGACGCTCCCGCTCATAGGCCTGCAGCATGGCGCGCGCTTTGGTGATGTTGAAGCTGCCGTCCGGCTCGAAACACCACGCGTTGAGGCAGACGGCGACGTCGTAAGCCAGCATGTCGTTGCAGGCGAAGTAGAAGTCGATCAGCCCCGAGACCTTGTCGTTGAGGAAGAAGACATTGTCGGGAAACAGGTCGGCGTGGATCACGCCCTTGGGCAGATCGCTGGCCCAATGCGCTTCTAAATGGGCGAGTTCGCGCGCGATCACGTCCTTGAGCCCGGGAATGACGGTGTCGGCGCTTGCCTTGACGCCATCGTTAAGCGCTTGCCAGCCGGCCAGCGAAAGATCGTTCTCGCGGCTCATGGGAAAGTCGGCCCCGGCCAGATGGAACTGCGCCAGCACCTTGCCGAGCCCGGCGCAATGTTCGATCCCCGGCCGCCGCAACGACAAGCCTTCGAGAAAGCTGATCAGCGCCGCAGGCCGCCCCGCCAACTCCCGCAAGGTGCGCCCCTGCCGGTCATGCACCGGCAGCGGGCAGGAGAGGCCGCGCGCGGCGAGATGCTCCATCAGCGCCAGGAAATAGGGGAGGTCGTCGGGGCGCACCCGCTTCTCGTAGAGCGTGAGGATGTAGCGACCGGCGCCGGTATGGACGAGATAGTTGGAGTTCTCGACCCCCTCGGCGATGCCCTTAAACGAGGTCAGTTCGCCGATGTCGTAACTTGCGATGAAGCTTTCGAGATCTTCGTCGGAGACGTCGGTATAGACAGCCATCCTACAGCGCCGGCATGTCTCGGAGCTCGCGGGGGAGCTTGAAGGCGATATTTTCTTCCGCCGTGGTGACGGTCTCGACGTGCACGTCGAACCGCATCCTGAAGGCGTCGATGATGGCGTCCACCAGCACCTCCGGCGCCGAGGCCCCGGCGGTGACGCCAAGCCGGCGGATGCCGTCGAACGCGGTCCAGTCGATCTCACCGGCGCGCTCGATGAGCATGGCGTGCGGGCAGCCGGCACGCTCGGCGACCTCGACGAGGCGGAGCGAGTTGGAGCTGTTAGGCGAGCCGACGACGATCATGCGGTCGCAGTTTGGCGCGATTCGCTTCACCGCGTCCTGGCGGTTTGTCGTGGCGTAGCAAATATCGTCCTTGCGCGGGATGCTGAGCGTCGGAAAGCGGGTCCGCAGCACGCTCAGGATTTCCTTGGTGTCGTCCACCGACAGCGTCGTCTGGGTGATCACGGCGAGCTTGGTCAGGGTCCTTGGGCGTGAAGCCCAAGGCATCATTCACCGTCTCGATCAGATGCACTGCACCCGGCGGCAACTGGCCCGTGGTGCCGATCACCTCCGGGTGGCCCGCATGGCCGATCAGCAGAATCTCGCGCCCGCCGTCAAATAGCCGCTCTGCCTCGATATGCACCTTGGAGACGAGCGGGCAGGTGGCGTCAAGCACGAACATCCGCCGATTGCGGGCCGCCTCCGGCACGGCTTTCGCCACCCCATGGGCGGAAAACACGATAGGCGCGTCGGTCTCCGGGATTTCGTCCAATTCCTCGACGAAGATAGCCCCCTTGGCCTTGAGGGATTCGACCACATAGCGGTTATGCACGATGGCGTGGCGGACATAGACGGGCGCGCCATATTTTTCGAGCGCGAGCTCGACGATCTGGATCGCGCGGTCGACGCCCGCGCAGAATCCCCGCGGTGACGCGAGATATACGGTCAGAGGAGGACGGTCGCGATGCCGCCCATTGGCGTTGTCCATGCCGGTCATCGGTGCTCCAGAAACGGCTCATTCCGGGCCGCGAGGGGCTCAAGTCTTGCCTTGTCGGGCCCAGCGGGGGCGGCTAGTTTGACGCCAATCCAGGGTCCGGAAGCTCGTGACATTTCAAGCCTTTTTGGGTCGAGCCCGGGCATATCAGGCGGGGATGCCTGGCAATGTCAAGCCTAAGTAAACCATCATAAACTCAATGTCTTGAACCACTTTTGTCCAAATTCTGTCCAGAACACGGACAAACATTTTCACTCATCAAATAGCGCCTGGCTGATGTCATGCCAACTCGTCGTTGCGTCGAAGAGATGCCCGGTGGATACAATGTGCTGGACGCGAACGGTCAGGCGCTCGTCTACGTCTACGCTCGCGAGACGCCTGAACAAGCTGACATCGCCAAGTTGCTGACCTTCGATGAGGCTCGGCGCATTGCAGTGAACGTGGCGAAGCTGCCGGGACTGCTAAGGGGCGTGCAGCTTGCGCGCCTCTGAAGGCGTCATGCCGAACCGGCGCCGGAAGGTTCGATTGAAATAAGAAAGGTCGCCGAAGCCCGCCTCAGCGGCGAGCACCGTTACCTTCCAATCCGCAAACCGCCTGTCGGTCATCAAGTGAAGAGCTCTCAGCAGCCGCTGCTCAAGGACGTATTCCGAGAAGGAAATACCTTCGAGCTCGAAAATCATATGGATGTATCGGGGCGTGACGCGCTGGCGCTTGGCGACGTTGGTCAAGGTCAGATCGTGGCTGCCCAGATTCTTGAGAACGTCCGCTTTGATTGCATGAAGTCGTGCTGCACGTACCCCGCCGCTCAGCGCCGCCGCTGCCGCTCCGGCGTTTGTGGGGCCGAACGCCATCGCGATGAGGTCGTGTATATGAGAGACAGCCAAAGTTCTCAGCTCGGGCGACATCGTCGTCAGCCGGTCCTTCAGCGAGTCCATGTAGGCGACGAGCAGACCGACCGCTTCGTTGCCGGCTGGAATGATCTGCATCGTCGCTCGCTCGACGCTCGGGATGATGGGAGAGAGCGCCTTCCGCGGAACCATCAACGCCATCCATGCGCCGTCGGATCGGGACATCGCTGCGGGCTCGGAGTGCAGAATTCCGATCGCGTCGAAACCACCCAAAGTTGCGTCGCCCGTGCCTTGTGTCACGGAGGCGCGGCCAGCCAAATTGATGAATATTGCGACGCTATCGATCCCATCAATGATCATCTCCGCGCTGCGCGAGAGACGAACCGGGATTGCCGTTTGCGCCCACATCCCTTGCAGGCCCGGACAGGATACCAGTGACACCGAAGCGTCGATGGGGAGGTCGCTCTTGGGTTCAATGTCCAGCTGGACGATCTGGCGGCAGAAGAAATCGCGCCAGAAGGGCAACCGATCTTGAGTGACAATATCGCTCGTTGAAAAATGAAGAGATCCGCACTCGTCCAACGCCGCGCCCATGGGCCGCTCCGCAACCGAACACGACGCAAATCTACTGTGTCGATGGCATACAGCGGAAGACGATTTCGCGATGAACACAAGAAATTGCTTCAACCAGTGTCAAAAGACATTTCGCTCCAGTCCATGCGCGACTTCTCTCCAGTCCAAGCCGGGCAACCTGTAAGCCCTTAAGTTCGCTTAGGGACGGCCAATGTCAGTAACCGTCCGGCACGATCTTTAACTTCCAGGACGAGCAATGCCGGCCCTGCGAAGGGGACGAAGAGGTGATTAAGGGCAAGTGCGCTGGCCGGTCCGGAACAATCGAATTCCCGCCGAATGGCGACAGGTGCCCCAAGTGCAGGCAACTCAAATGCGTGTGGCGGGGAACGGCGCCGTTCTGCGACGGCGGATGCGTCGCCGGCGAGATTCAGCTCGACAGAAGCTACGACCAGAACCACGTCCTCGATCAATCCCATACTGGGGTCGGCAGGTCGTGCCCGAGTGGCAACAACTCTTATTGCTGCCGTCTGGAGTTGTAAGCGCGACGGACCGGCTGGCGATCGCCGCGAATTGAAAGTTAACACCATGCGCATTGCACACCGCTGCTTACAAACCTCCGGGCTCGTGATCTTCGCGCCCATCTTCGTGAGCGCTTCCAATCGATCGGACGCGGCAACGGTGACGCTCAAGTGCGATGCGCCTTTGGAGATGACGCTCGTCTATGAGGGAGATGACGACGGCACGCTAACCGTCACCGAGTCCTGGGGCGCGTTTAGCCTGCCGGCCAAAATGGAAACACGGGAAGGCGAAATCGACGGCGAGATAATGAAGACTACTGGCATTCTCGCCAACGGCTCGGTTACCAGCAAAATGCCGGACAAGGCGTCCATCGAGGCTTGCGTCAAAAGCAAGTTAAGCGGCGAGTTGATTAAGGATTCCGATGTCGTTTCCGTGACGGCCCTAGGGTGCAGCGCCTCAGCCCCTCTCGGCAAGGAGACGGTCAAGGTGAACGCCAACGTGGAAATCAGCATTGTCAGCGCCCCCCCAAGGAAGTCCAGAGTTCGCTCTGGACCAGATTTTTGTTCTCTCCAGCCCAAGACGCCCGGGGTAGATCGGCCCCATTTTGTTGCTTCGCGCCACGTGTCACCGTCGCACCGTCGGGCGTTATCGCGGCATTCGCTTTGTCTTCAAACTAACGAGTTATCGCCATGAGGCTTACGGCAACCGCTGTCCTGCTTTTCGTAGCGCTGGGCGTGGCGCCAAGTACGGATGGTGCAGCCTCAGACGGCGCTGCGCCGATTACCGCCTTGACCGAGGACTCCTCGGGCGCGGGTTCGATCCTCGTACCGGTAGGCTGGGGTGACGGTTACGGCGAAGCGCCCGCGGGTAAGTCCGCGGGCGGCTATGGCGGCGGCAATAACAACGGCAGCGGCAGTCAAGGCACCAACGGCTACGGCGGTGGGTCCCAGAGCGACGACGACACCTATCAGCCGAAGAAGAAGCCGAAGAGCTATGGCGACGACGACGACACCTACCAGCCGAAGAAGAAGCCGAAGAGCTATGGCGACGACGATGACGCCTATCAGCCGAAGAAAAAGCGAAGCGGCTACGGCGGCAGCGACGGTGACAGCGGCCCAGTCCAGCCTTCAACCGGGGGCAGCGGCGGGGGCAACTTCCCGGCAACCCAGGCGGCTTGCCTCGGCAAGTGCCAGAAAAAGTGCATGGCTGATTTCGTGCCGGGCTCAACCAGCCAGAAATCCTGCAGCGCGCGTTGCGGGGGGCAGTGCCAGACCAACTGACGCGCCGAAGAAAGTGGAGAACGTCTCATGAGGATCCTCGGAATCGGCGGCGCCCTTACCCTGGCCGGACTCTATTGTCTATCCAATCCGGCCTTAGCCGGCGGAGGCTTCCAAGTCGGTCCCGAACGCGCCTCGACCATCGTCGACCTCGTCGGCTGGGGCGACAAGGGTTACGGCGAATCCGGCAGCAGCGGTGGCGGTGGCTATGGCGGCGGCGAGGATAGCGGCGGCGGATGGAGCGACGACCAACCGAAGAAGAAGCCCAAGAGCTATGACGATGATGATGGCGCCTATCAGCCGAAGAAGACGCCGAAGAGCTATGGCGATGAGGACGAGTACAAGCCGAAAAAGAGGAAGAGCAAGGATTACGGCGAAGGCGACTACAAGCCTAAGAAGAAAAGCAAGAGCTGGGACGGCGGCGGCTACGGCGGCAACTCTCAGGGTGGGTCGAGCGGCGGCTCCTCTGGTAGCACTAGCGGTGGCTCGTCGGGCGGCTCAAGTGGCGGCAGTTCTTCGAGTACCTCCAACGGTAGCAAGGGCGGTGGTGATAGCACGGTCAATTGCCTGAGCGCCTGCCAAACCAAGTGCACCGCCCAAGACAAAGCCGGCCAAGCCAATTTCAGTCGATGCATGGACGCGTGCACGCCGAACTGCAACTGAGGAAGGCGGAGCAAGCCTTCGAAGCAGAACTCCCATCACGGATTGAACACTATGAAGATCCACTTGATAGGAACCCTTACCCTACTAGTTGCGACCGGAGCGCTAGTTCAGTCTTCATCTGCACTCGACCGCTCATATCCCGGCGGCGGCGCGAGCAACCCTATTAAGTTCGTCGGCTGGGGCGACAAGGGTTACGGCGAATCCGGCAGCAGCGGTGGCGGTGGCTATGGCGGCGGCGAGGATAGCGGCGGCGGATGGAGCGACGACCAACCGAAGAAGAAGCCCAAGAGTTATGACGATGATGATGGCGCCTATCAGCCGAAGAAGACGCCGAAGAGCTATGGCGATGAGGACGAGTACAAGCCGAAAAAAAGGAAGAGCAAGAGCTACGGTCACGACGACGGCTACGGTGGCAAGCCCAAAGGCGGAAGCGGCGGCTCGTCGGGTAGCTCGGGCGGTTCAAGCAGCTCGGACGGTTCCGGCGGCAACAGCAAACCGGACAACTCCGCGTGCCTCGCGAGATGCAAGGAGGACTGCCGTCAGGATGCCATTGCCAACCACAAGTTTCAAATCGACCCGACATGCGTAAAAAACTGCAATCCGCGATGCGCAAACTGAGATCGGGGTGACAGTCCTCGCAGCTATACAAATCTCGCAGGCGCAAGCTCGACGACGATCAAGATTAGGAGAGGGCTCGATGAAGAAGGCCATATATTTCGTTTCGACAGCGGCGGCGCTGCTCGTCCTCGTGGCTGGGATGGGGATCGGCAAGCTGGCGACAGCGTCGCAGACCATTGATCCTTGCTACAAGCTCTGTTTCATGAAGCAGGCGAATCAGTCGACGGCGGAAAAGCAGGATTGCAATCGCAGATGCCGAGCCAGCGACCGCTATAAGTGCGACAGCAAGTGCATTCGGACTATCGCCAATCCGCAGAAGCAGTTTGACTGTCGAAAGACTTGTGTTGGACTGCCCGGAGGATGGTGATGCTCTGAACGTGGACCTCACCAAGACACCAGAGCAGCAGAGCTGCCTGATGCTCCATCGCACGCGCCAGCTCTTCATCCGCCAGCAGACTTCGGTGATCAATGCCATCCGCGCCCACATGGCCGAGTTCGGGATCGTGGCGCCGGTGGGACGTAAGGGTGTTGAACAACTGCTTGAGGTCGCCGCGGGGGGCATTTTGGCCAGCGGTCATGTGAACCGCATCAACAGACCGAACACATGACCGCACCGACCAACGCTGCGACGTGAAGTTTTGACTTGCCAACCTGGAGCCGTCCACACATGGCACATAGCGGACTCTTTGAGCGGGCTCGCCGTACGTCCGTTGTTGGGGCGCGGTCAGATGCTCTCCACTGTCTCCCTGGCCTCCGACACTAACTGCCTGACGAGCTTACGCATTGCGATTGCCTCTGCCGAGTAGCGGCCATGCTTCCAAGCATTGCGATTACCCTTTGGAGCGCCCGGAAACTTTCCGCCGTGCATCCGGCATCGTCCGTTCGGCATCGCCGGTGACTGGCACGGCATCCCTCTCCTTGTCTGTGCCCCACATCGGGGACTGAGGTGCATGGGCAACTTGCTTTGCACGGGGTTGATCCTCCGATTTCGCGTGATCCCCACCCCCTGGGGTCTCGACCACGCCGACAACCGCCTGGCCACCGGAATGGACGTGGACATGCTGACCTTCTGCTGGCCCTTGCCGCGATGGCGATTGAGTGCCTCTAAGAGAGAGGTGTAAGTGCGCGATAGCTTGCTTGCTTGATTCAGGTTCTCGCGACGGCCTTCAAACGACTGCTCCGGGATCATGGCCC
This sequence comes from uncultured Alphaproteobacteria bacterium, assembly GCA_963793075.1. GTDB lineage: Bacteria > Pseudomonadota > Alphaproteobacteria > Rhizobiales > Methyloligellaceae > Methyloceanibacter. The sequence continues at coordinate 266,950 of CAWBYO010000004.1, read as the reverse complement.
GGCGGTAGCACTCGCAAATTCGCGCGGTGGGGCGCTGGGCGCTTTTTTTAGCAATTTCAACGCAGCACGACCATCCCGGCGCTTCACTCAGGGTCAGGGGTTTAGTTTTAATCCGAAACAACCCGGACTATCATCTGCTCGATATGAAGCGCTTTGTCATGCTGGTCGCAGCCGGCCTTCTGGTTGCTGCGTTCACGATGCCACTTGCGGCTCTCGCAGACAGCGAGAAGCCTGGGCGAAGGATTGCGCTTGTGATCGGAAATTCCGATTACGTCTCCGTCCCGCGTCTTACCAATCCGAGAAACGATGCAACGGCGGTTGCCCAGCGTCTAATCGACTTTGGCTTTTCGGTCACCCTTCTACTTGATGCGGGAAAGGCCGATTTCGAGGAGCATATCCGGAAATTTGCCGACTCGCTGAATGGAGCCGAAGCCGCCGTGTTCTTTTATGCCGGGCATGGGCTGCAGATAGACGGACGCAACTATCTTGTCCCGATCGACGCCGATATCTCGAATGAGGCGGATCTCCCCTTTCAGCTGGTTGCCGTCGACATCGCATTGCAGCGGCTGGCCAGCCAGCGCATTACCAGCGTCGTCGTATTGGACGCGTGCCGCAACAATCCATTCAGCAAGAAGCTCACTAAGCGGCTCGGTTCGCGCGCCAACGCCGTCGGCAAGGGTCTCGCCAGCATCTATGCAAGCAAGGACACGCTCATTTCCTTCTCGACTCAGCCCGGCAATGTCGCGCTTGACGGCGACGGACCGAACAGTCCTTTCACCGAAGCCCTGGTGCAGCACATCGAAAAGCCGAATGCGGATGTGATGGACGTTATGCGGGATGTCAGGCGGGACGTCATCAAGATGACGAACGAGCGTCAGGTGCCTTGGGACACGTCATCGCTCGTGAACGAGTTTTACTTCCACCGGCTCGCACCGACCGTCGTGGCAAGTGAAGGCGAAAAGAAGCGGGAAGCCGGTGGCGATAAAGTGGACATCAAGCGCATGATGCCACCTGACGAGACGCCGGTGCTCACGGGAAAACCTCCCATCAACCTCTGCGATCAAATCGCTGCAAGCCCAACCGACCCGGAGCGCGTCACGGAAGGCTCGGTGTTCGGAGACTTCGATGGCCCGGCCGGGGTCAACGCGTGTCGCGCGGCGCTCGCCAAATATCCCAACACCCCGCGATTTGAGTTTCAACTCGCCCGGTCGCTACAGAAGACGAAAGTCTTTGACGAGGCTGCATCGCTCTATCGGAACCTGGTGAAGCGCGGCTATTTCGCCGCCCTCGTCAATTATGGATGGCTGCTCAGCAATGGTGAGGGCGTGGCGCGGGATGAAGAGGCAGCCGTGCGCCTGTATCTGCTGGCGGCGCAACAGGGAGACAAGTTCGGCATGTTCAATGTGGCTATGGCCTATGACAGCGGCCAGGGCCTGCCGTTCGATCCGCCCCAAGCCGCTGCGTGGATCTACGCCGCCTTGCGCCTTGGACACGACTATTCCATCAAGCAGATGAGCGGTCCGGCCGCGGGCTGGACGCCCGCGTTCCGTATCGCGCTTCAACGGCTCCTGCAACAGGCCGGTGTCTATGACGGCCCGCTCGAAGGAACATTCGGACCGGAGGTTTGGACCGCCGTTCGGCGCGTCCAAGATCTACCCTTTGCGCCGAGCCCAGGCGGCGCCACGCCGCAGCACCCTTGGGACCCATCCTCGATCCCGGTGAACGCGCCGCTGCAGCCATGAAGGGCCCTAGGACAACTACTGTCGAGGAGGCGGCGCGCCGTTGATCGAGATATCTTCAGGGTCGTAGCGCGGAGCCGGCGCAGCGGAGTTAGCCGGGATATTTTCAGGTTCATAGCGCGGCACGGACGCGGACGGCGCGGGGGAATTGACGGGCATATTGTCGGGCTCAAAACGCGGCTGAATTACGCCGGCGGGACACAAGCTCGTGCGAATCTTGCATGTGCCGCCCGTCTTTTGACGGTTGCAGCTCGCCATCGCGTCGGACTTCGCCTCGGAGTCGGAGCGTCCTACACCAACAAACGCTTGACCGTAACTGGTCCTGCGGTGCTTGTAGCTCGTTGTGGAAAGTGCAAGACAGTCCGGATTTGGCACCGAAAAGACCTTGTATTCGCCTTTCATCGTCCGTCTCAGCGCCGCCACGGCCTTCTGCTCGGCAACGCGCCGCGTCGCTCCCTCGAGCAGCGCGTTCTTCCCGAAAGCCTCATAGGCGAGACTGAGCCAGCCGTTCGGGGCCGTCGTCGAATCAATCTTCTCGACGGTCAGTTTGGTCGGCTGACCGGTTGCAGGCAGCCCCGCCCATTTCTGAAAGGTCAACAGTGCCTCGGTCGTCTCCGCATTCAAGGTCCCATCGATCTGGGGCACATAGAGCCCAAAGTCGTAGAGCCGCGTCTGGATGCGCTGAACGAGATCCGGTGTCGCCTCAATTCTGGCGTCGGCGACCGTCTGCTCGCCGCACCATTTCTTGTCGGCGTCCTTGGCATCCGCACCATTGGTGTCGCCGCCTGAAACCTGCGCATAGGTCCATCCGTAGAACGGCTGCTCCCCGGCCGACACATCGGCGTGAAGGAGCGCGCTCATCTTGACGAGAGACACGGTGCTGTTGACGATCTGCCGCTGATCAAGCGCGCAGCGCAGTATGACGATGTCTTCCTTGCCCGGTCGCAGGCAGATTTCATCTTGAAGCATGGCTGCGATCTCGAAGAGACGCCTGGCCTTTTGGCTGTCGGAATTGGTTTTCGCTGCGATCGCTCGGGAGAGGACGTCGACAATCAGTTCGACGCTGTCCGTGTCCTTGCAGAGAGACGGCGTGTTGTCGCCTTCGAGCCTGGTATGGGTTTGAAAAGCCGGCTCGGCACGCGCACCCGCCGCCACCGTTACGGCAATGACCACAAGCAACGCGGCGATCGGTCCACGCATTTCACCCGGCCTCAAACCGTAATAGAACGAGCGCGAATATTAAACGCGAAAACCAATCACGCAGCAAACGAAAAGCTTTGCTCAGCAGAAAACCGCGTTACCCGTGTTCATTCAGGTGATATGTTGGGCCAAGACCAAGCAAAGCGAACCCTCCGACGCCGATGTCTTTTGTCGTGGTGAAATACGCTGATAAAGACAGCGAGAAGGGCCTTTCGGTCGTGACGGTCCTGAGGGACGCGGGGCTCGACGTGGCTGATCCGGACGATGGACCCACGCCAAGCCTCGACGCGGCCTCTTGTCTGATCCTCCTCTGGTCGGAAGCCACGGCCGGCGCGCCAACCGCTCAGCAGGACATTCAGCAGGCTGTACAGGCGTGGTCGAGCGGACGGCTGATCCTCGTGATCTTGGACGACGCCGCTTTGCCGGTCGGCCTCAGGGATCTCCCGGCGATCGGCCTGCCCGCAGGCGAGTCCGGTTGGACGGACTTAGCCCAACAAGTCCGAAGCATCGCGGCACCGCCTCAAGTGCCTGATCAAAGCGAGCCGGTCGTCCCAAACCTCAACCGCCGTAAGGCGATTCTCCGGCCGATGCTTTGGATCTCAGCTTGCGCTTTTGTCGTGCTCGGCGCCGTTTTCGGTTCGCTCACCTACACAACGTCAGCCACAAGGGACCTCGGCGGCAGCTCGAGCGACATCATCTATGTCATTGCTTTCGTGATTGTGGGTGCCACCGCTGGTGCCCTGACTGATGTGGGCGTGGTCACGACGGCAGCAGCGCCGCAAGCCTGCCGCGCCTTCGCACGCCGAGATTTTTGCGACGGACGCGCCATCGATATCGCCACCCATCTTCGTCTCCTATAGCCGTCGCGACGCAGCCGCCGTGGAGAACTCTCGTCAAGGACATCGAGCAGGCAGGGCACCGGGTCTGGATCGACCGCGACGCCGAGGGCGCGCAGCGCTACGCGGCTGCCATCGTCAGTGCCATCAAGAATGCAGAGCTCGTCGCCCTCATGGGATCTCGTAACGCCTTCGCGTCGGATCACGTCATTCGCGAGATTTACGTCGCCGGCGATCACAAGAAGCGCTTTTTGGTCTTCCAACTCGATCAATCGGACTTCCCGGACGAGGTCCTCTATTTCACGTCTGGCTTTCCGCGCATCAGCACGGCGGCCTTGGACCACCAGCGATTGCGTGACGAGCTGTCTAGGCTTCTCCTTGCCGCCAAGGGGCAATAACGGACGCCTGCAATAGTCGATGTCCGCTTTTGGTCATTAGCCGACATTGACGCGCGGATCAGGCATGTCCGCTTCACCCCAAAGAGCAGACATCCTCTGCGTCGAACTCGATGTCGGCTAAGTGCCAGAAGCAGACATGGCGTTGGCGACCCTGCATGTCCTCGGACTGCCAGGAACGGATTGCTTATGACTTAAATCCGCCTTCGAGACGCGACCCTAAGGGGCGGAAAGGAGGAACAGTTGATGCGGAGTGACCGCGCCCTCGATAAAATTGGACCTTGCCGGACCAGGCGAAAGGCAAATCCGCAAGCTGACGGTCCATAAGGGGTGGGTACATGGACGATTTGGGGACGATATTCAGTCTAAATAATTGGCCCGGCCATCTCTCTTACCTGCTCATTGCGGTTTCCTATTGGCTGACCAACATGTTTTGGTTGCGGCTAGTGGCGGTTGTCGGACTGACGCTCGAAATTCTCTATTTTTGGTTTTCGGGCGGAGATCTGCGGACGGGCATCGGATGGGACACCGTCTTCATTGGAATAAACGTCTACCACCTCTATCGACTTTTGCAGGACCGCCTGTCACTCCACCTCCCGGAGGCTGACAAAGAGGTGCTTCGCAGTGCCCTCTCCGGCCTCGATGACGCACAGATCGCTCGCCTCCTTGTAGCCGGTGAGTTTTGCGAAATCGCGCCGGGTACGACATTGGCCGAAGAACATACGGCACTCGACCGGCTTTTCTTCCTTTGCGCGGGTCAAGTTAAAGTCACCATCGCCGGTCGTGAAGTGTCGCATTTGGGAAGAGGCAACTTCGTTGGTGAAGTCGCCTTCCTAACCGAACAGCCGGCCACAGCGACGGTGATTGCCGATGCCACCGTGCGCGCGCTGGTATTCAAAAAAGACGTGCTGAATTTGTTTTTCCGGCATGAGGCAGAAGTGGCGGGACTTATCTATCAGCTGTTGGGTCGCGAGCTCGCCAGAAAGATCAAAGTCAGCAACAGCTTGGTTTCGACCGGAAACCGTTTGGCCTAGTTGCCAGCACGCATGCGCCGAGAAGCAGCCTTACGACCAGCTTCTTGCCACATTGGCCGATACCGGCCCTACAGAGGTCGATTGAGCACTCGGTGGTCTACGGCCGTCGCACCATAGGGTCGGGTCATCAGTGGCTTCACCGGACATCTATTTACTGCCTCGGAGCTTGTCGCCTGACTTCCTGGCAGCCGAATTGATTGGCGCATTGGCGCACCGCTGAACGAACGTGTCGGCCGCCGCCTGCGTGAGCTTTTGAGTGTCTGCTTGCGCTTTACATGCCCGATGCAACTCTAGGGCTGTATCACCGCCTCCGCCTTGACCATCTGCTGCTTCTGCAGCTCCAGCAACATCAACTGAGGCCACTGTCAGCACCAAAGCGAGCGCACTCAGTAGCGGTGTGAGCATCGATTGACGGTACATAATCCGTCTCCTTTGGGATAGGGTTGGGGACCCCTAACGGTAACACAGGCAATGACCGAAGAGCTAGGAGGTGACCCGATGAAAATTAAATGGTTGGCGGTTTCAGTGATCGTAGCCGGTGTCGCTGCGCTAGCGCCGTCGAAAGTCATGGCTTATTACTGTGTAGCTAAGAGCGCGACAGGTTCATGGGGATGGGGGACGTCCGGCTCGCTATCGGGTGCGAAGGGCATCGCTTTATATCAATGCGCAGCCAGGACGCCTCGCAGTTATTATTGCTACGTCACCTACTGCCAGTAAACATCGCCGGTCGAAATCAACTCAGCAAAGCAGGCTGCCATGAAATTACCGCGCCGGTTCCCAACACCCTGGCAAGTCGGGCAGACGTCCCATTGACCTCCTATCAAGTCGACAACAACATTGCTCGGGTGATTTTTCCCTGCGGTCCTGGGGCTGAAAAGGGTCAGGGGCTGTGAATTTCAAGCTCACAATGTTTCTGGCGTACCTCTCCGTCATGACAGGAGCAGTTCTGATGGCGAGCTTTCAAACTGCCTCCTCACAAAGCGATCGATCGCCGATTGAGATTGGCGTCAAAGATCTGGAGCCGGGCTGTCGCAAAGTCGTCCTTTCCAGCGCACCAAATGCAGCGAGTGAATTACTGGGCCCCGACGTTAACAGAGATTGGAATGATGATCTCAGCATCGGTTGGAGCAGCCGAAGCGGAGAATTTTTCAGAGAGCCCAATGGCGAAGGGACGACAGCAAAAGACATTGGAAAGGCTTGTCAGTCGGTACAGATAGTGGTGTTTAGCGGTCCCACTGGCGGCAGCGAGCGGTGGTACATTCGCCGGGATGGGTTTAGCATCCGACATTCAAGAGATAGCGGCATGCCGGGGGACGAGAACAAATATTGGGGTTGGGACACGATCCCTTTCAACTACGATCCCAGCATCGATTACGGTGCCAACCCTCAAGCGAAAGACTGACGATGGCCCGTCCGTCAGATGGATGACGTTACCGCAAAATGTCTCCTGCAAAAATTGTTGAAGAGAGGTGATTGGCCAACCCACCAGTCTACGGCGCAAGTCCTAGTAATTGGAGTTCGCTAAGACCCCACCGCTTACCGCTGCCAATGACTTGTCATGTCGGCTTGTTGCACTTAGCGGACTCTTTGAGCGGGTTGGCCGCACGTCGGTAGGGGGGTAAAGCCCACATCCCTGATCTGCGCAACCAGGCCTGCTAATGACCCAAAGCGGACATAACTCCGCACACGGGTTGCTGCTGCAGTCCTCTGCCAAACTGCAAGTTGCAGTACCCCTAAGTCTCTCGGATAATCTGCCCAGGGGCGGCCCTCGGTTCGAGACTGGGGGTCGAAGCAGCTATGGCAGAGACCGCCGCCTACAAATATCGCGCCTTTATCTCTTATAGCCACGCCGACACGGCGTGGGCCAAGTGGCTGCATCGCGGGCTCGAAGCCTTCCGCATTGACAAGGACCTTGTAGGCCGCGAAACGCCGCCGGGGATCATCCCCAAGAGCCTGCGCCCCATCTTCCGCGACCGCGACGACTTCACCGCCGGTCATTCTCTCACGGAACAAACGCTTGCCGCGCTGGATGCTTCGGCCGCGCTTATCGTCCTCTGCTCACCGGCCGCCGCCAAGAGCACTTACGTCACTGAGGAAGTCCGGCTTTACAAGGCGCGGCACCCCGACCGGCCAGTGATCCCGTTGATCGTGGGTGGCAAGCCAGGTGACCCTGAACTTGAATGCTTTCCGCCTTCGCTCAGGTTCACGCTTGATGTAGATGGAAAGATTACCGACGAGCGCCTTGAGGTGCTGGCGGCAGACGCCCGCGAGGAGGGCGACGGCAAGAACCTCGCTCTGGCCAAGGTGGTGGCAGGTCTCCTCGACGTATCCTCAGACGACGTGTTCCGCCGCGCCGAGCGCGAACGTCGCCGCCAGGGCCGAGTGCGCAACGGCGTCGTCGGGTTCATTGCCGCACTTGTTTTGGTCGGAGTGTTTTTTGGCTGGCAGGCACAGCAAAGCCAGCAAAGGCTAAGCGAGATCGAGGCTATCGTGGCCCAATATAGTTTCGTCGGCACTGCCGAAGCGGCTGTTCCCGGAGCTAAGCAAAGCTTGACCGATGCAATCACCTCGATCGCTCACGGCGCCGCACGCGATCCCCGCTACGCTAAGGCCCTCGACCTACTCAAGGCTAACAAGCCCGAGGAGGCCGAACCGCTTCTGGCGGCGGTCGCCGAGGACAAGAAGAAGGCGGCAGCAACGCAAAACAAGGAAGCGGCGGAGGCGTACCGAAACCTCGCGTCCATCGCCGCAATCTATGAACCGCAAAAGTCACGAGCCTACTTCGCCGAGGCAGCCGCACTCGATCCAGACAACGTCGAAGGCATGTATTACCACGGATGGTTTCAACTACAGGCGGGATCTCTGGGCGATGCGGAAACAGCCTTTCAACGTGTCCTTGGCACCGCCAAACAGGGAAACAAGATATGGGTCTTTTGGTCTCGCATTGGAATCGGAGATATCCATCAGGACCGCGGTGATCTTGCCTCGGCTTTGGACGAATACCGCACGGCCGGCAAGATGGCCAAGCCCATGGCCGAGTCAGACCCTGAATGGCAGCGCGGTCTAGCCATCGTCTATGGCGACATCGGCGACATACTGCAGCAGCAGCTCCACTTTGCCGAGGCCCTGAAGTATTACCGGGACAAGATGGACATTGCTTACCGCCTGGTCAAAGCTGACCCAGAGAGTTTCTTGGCGCTAAGCGATGTCGCCATCGCCGCTTTCCAGGTAGGCAGAGCGCTGGAGTTGCAACACAATCGAAAGGATGCGCTTGCTGCCTATAAGGTTGGCCTTGCCATCTTTGGACACTTGGCCAAGGCAGACCCCGACAATGTTGAGTTGCAGCAAAGTGCCTCCGGGGCCTCCAGCAGAGTCGGCGACGTGATGGCTGCGCAAGGCAATCTCAAGGATGCGATGGTAGCCTATCAGGGTGCCCTCACCATCTCTGAACGCTTGGCCAAGGCCGACCCCGACAACGCCGCGCTACTACACTGGCTTTACTACTCACGCCAAAAAATTGGCCAGGTACTCATGCGGCAAGGCGATCTCGCCGGGGCGCTAACAGCATTCCAAGAGGACTTGGCTATTGCCGAAAACTTGGCAGAAGCCGATCCGCACAACGCAGAATGGCAACAGTCGCTCTCTGACTCATTCAACTGTGTTGGCGAAGTCTTGGTGGCGCAAGGTAGTCTCAGCGAGGCACAAAGATATTTCCAAGATGGTTTGGCAATCTCTGACCGCTTAGCCAAGGCGCATCCAAACAATCAGGACGCGCAGGGCGCTCTGGCGGACAGCCATACAAATATTGGCCTGTTATTTATGCGGCTAGGTGAGACAGCAGACGCTCGTGAGTCGTTGCGTCAGGCGCGTCTGATTGTTGTGCGGCTGAAGGACCGGGCTACTGATGCGACCCCTATCTACGCGTTGTACGAGGCCGCATTAATTAACCTGGAGTTAGCCGCCGTGTCGATCCAACAGGAAAACATGGCAGGCACTCGTGATGCCTTACAGCAGGCACGCAAGGCCCTTGTTCAAATCAAGGATCTGGCTCCCTATGCTGACGTAGCTCGGCTCGACGCCGCGATAGCGAATTTGCATATGTCGGTAAATGGGGAATAATCGGTTGAATGGGGGGATACTAGGTAACGGGGAGGTAACAGGATCCTGCTTCCCACCGTGGACCGTCGAGCAGATACCGGGCGGCTTCAAGATGCTGGATGCTTCCGGCCAAGCCCTCGTCTAGGTCTACGCTCGCGAGACGAAGGCTGAAGCTGATATCGCCAGAGTGCTGACGTTCGATTAGAGGAGCACATCCTGACAAAAATGGAGCTTGTCGGGTGCATCTTCCACGACGTAAACGTACAGATCGCCAACGGGGAGCCAATGATGAGCGGCTTTTGTTCGGCCAGCGAAGCGGGAATGTTCTGCAGGTGCTAGGTTTTGGCGAATTTGTTTCTGCATATCGGGCATGGCAAAACCGGCTCAAGCTTCATTCAGTCGAGTCTCGCGGCCAGCCTGCCAATCCTGAAAGAGCACGGGCTAATTTATCCCGCTTACGCGGAGATAGCCGAAACCGCGAAAGGAACAATCTCTTCGGGAAACCGCGCTCAATTCCTCGAGTTGATTGAGCAAGACAGTCCCTGCATTTCAGGAGATATGTTGTTTAGCAGCGAGTTCTTTTTCGAGTATCTTGCCGGGAAAACATTCGACCAAATTAGACGTTTCATCGACGCTCACTTCTCTGAAGCGCATGTACTCCTGTTTATTCGGGATCCTGTTGTTCACGCAAGCTCCTGCTACCTCCAGGAGACCAAGGTCGGTTACACTAAACCAATAGAGTTCTATTTCGGCCGATACCGAGTGCCTCAACATGTGAACACGGTCTTGGACAACCTGGAGACCATGCCTCAAGTTGCTCTGACCGTTAAGAACTACACCTCGACCCAGGATGTTGTCTCCGTTGTCGAGACTTGGCTCGGCTTTGAGCCCCATACCCTCGCTCGGCCCCCTGTCAACGTGGTCAATAGGTCATTGACCCGCGCGGAGTTCGAGTTTTGCCGACAACTAAATGAGCATTATGGGTCGACCTATTACCCCTTTGCATGGGAGCTGTGCAACGCGCTGCCCGACCTTAAAAGCGATCCTCTGTACCCGCCGCTCCCGGCGCAGGAACGAATGTGGGAGCGCTTGGCGGATGAAATTGAGCGCGTCAATTCTCGAGTGAATGCTGGGGAGCGCTATCGAAGGGACCGCGACTTGCACGCGCCCAGCTCGTCCGACAAAGAGCTCTATCATATCAGTCGCGAGCAACTTGGCGTGATTGCCAGAATTGCTAGCCATGAGATCAAGGGGCGGACGGCGTCTGAGGCAGACAACGAGAATTTGAGACGGGACATTGATCTAATCAAGCAGCAAGTGGCGCAGATCGAGGCGCGCGCGTTGTTGGCCGAAGAGCGGCTGTCGCACGTTTTCAGGTCCACAAGCTGGCGGGCTACAGAGCCACTGCGTGCACTCAAGTCGCTTGCCGACAGATTGCTCGGCCGGGCGCGTTGACACTCGATCAAGTCTCAAGGTCGAGTCGCTTGAAATCGACGACACCGAACGCCAGACGCGGGACGTGCTGCAGATGGTGGCCGACATCGAAGGATTGAACACGCCGAGCGCGACCATCAATGTCGAGCCTTGGCAGAACTTTCAGAGGTGGCTCGCCGTCGGAAACATCAAGGTCGTGGTGCCCTATGCGAAAGACCTTGGCCGGCTTATTCCAGCTTCATCGGTGCGGCTCCGTCGGGACTTTGGCCAGATTCCTTGATTGCCGCGTGCATCGGCTTGCGAAACAGGCGGCTCGTGCCTATGAGATAGAGAAGCTTTGCGTTCTGTTTCTCGCCGGCGACGACCTTCGCGATTTCTTGCTCGAACATCTCCAACACGTCGGTGCAAGCGATGATGCTGCTTGCCGAAGCCTCGTAGTGCCTACGGTCGGCCTCCTCGTACTTCGCCTGCTCCTCGGGCGACATCTCTGCCGGGTCGCTCATCGTTTAGCCCCCTTCCACAGCGCATCGCTGAGATCCTGGGTAGCATCCCGATAAGCAACCAAATTGAGGACGGCTCTGCGAAGTAGCAACTGCGTGCGAGCCAACTCGGCGTATCAGTCATTCGTGCACTCCTCTGTTTTGAAGTGCACTGGGGCCGTGCACTCCTATGTTTTTGAAGTGCACTCTATTTAGGGCATCGCCGCGCATTTTGGTCTAGAAAACTAAGGCCTGTGCAGTACGAGTGGATAGGCTGCGGAAATCCTGACTATTCCGCGTGTGACTTCGATCAGAAAAATGAGGACGGCCTGCGAAATACTGTGGGTAGTTTGTGGAGATAGATTCCCCCTATTAAATTGGTTGTCGACGCGCGGGCCGGGAGTGTCTCAGAGCGATCTAACGTTAGAAGGCTCGACATCTCCGAATCGTGGACCATGCTTCTGGATGGCCTCGACCATGAAGTCCGACGACAGGTGCCCGTAGTGCTTCTCGACCATGCGGGTGTCGACGTGGCCCAAATTCCTGGCGACTACGATCCACGGTAGCCCGCCCATGACCGCGTGACTCGCCCAGGTGTGCCGCAGTTGGTGAAAGCCAACAGCCGGCGCAATCCCTGCTCGCTTGCAGGCTTCCTTCATCCTACGGACCTGCTGACCTGCGGCCCATTCTCTGCCGAACATCGGCGCGGTTGGTGCACGGCCTACCGTCAGGCTCTCAAAGACGGCGGCGCCCTCGGGCGTGAGAACGATATAGCGACCCTCGCCCGATTTGCTGGTTTGAATGTGCACTCGCTTGGAGTTGCGGTTGTAGTCGCCGACGCGAAGGCGACAAAGTTCTCCGTAGCGAGCGCCGGTTTCCAATGCGCCGCGAACGAGATTGCGGAACTCAGGTTCGCAGGCGTTCTGTAGCCGCTCGCACTCGGCAAACGTCAAATAAGTGGCTCGCGAGCGCTCCACGTCTTTGAACGGCTTGACCCGACGCCACTCCGAGTCGGACTCAACTTTCTTCTCCGCGAACGCATAGTTCAGCGCGGCCTTCAACAACGTCAGAACGCGATTTGCGCTACACTTCCGTTTGCGGGCCACCTCGGGGTCCGACTGGTTCACATCCTTGCGGGTCTGGCGTCGGGGAACGATCGGCGGCAACTCGGCGAGTCGCCGATGCCAATCCCGCAGTATATCTGCCGTCAGCGCGTCCACTCGATAGTGGCCTAGAGCGGGCAGGGCATTCGCATGAAGCCGGTTCCGCGTGTCGTACGCTTTGCCCACGAGATAGTCCTCGACGGCCTCGGCAACGGTATAGGGGCCGGCCTTCTTCTGACCCCCAAGCTCCCGCGCCTTGTCCTGCGCCTGCCAGAAGTCCAGCACGCGGACGCCGTCGCCATCGGTGAGATCATCGGCGTCGGCGAACGTCTCGACCTGATACTGCGTCTTAGCTGCATCGTAGCGCCTGACGAGCCACTTCCCGCCGCTTGCATTCTTGCGATAACCGAGATGGAGTTTAGGAGCTATGGCGCGAAAGTACGGCTTGCCTCGAGCCCGCAATTTCTCCCGGCTTGACCTGGTCTCGAGGTTGTTGTCCCGTATGCGTCGTGCCATACCTGAAACCCCCGTTTGTCCAATTTTGTCCAATATACGGGGGTGAATTTAGGTGCACAACCAGAAACGCTAGTGAACATACATCATGATTATCAGTGACTTGGGTGCACATTAGTCAACAGCCATGTCCTAAAAGAAGGGCATGTCAAGCCAAGGACGGGGTGAGTTGAGGCGTATCGACAGTCTTCCATGGTTGCGCGCCTTCGGGCTCCTCGCTCTGCTTGCGAGCCCGGTGCTCGTCTCCGGCTGTGGCGTGCCCAAAATGTCCAACCCGTTTGGCTCGGGCACGCAAGAGACCTCCGCTTCATTGCTGAACGACGACAAGCTGCCTGAGAAGGGTGACGTCGCCCCCGAAACCAGCCCGCCGGCCGAGGGCCGGGCCCTGAATTGCCCGCAAGTGGTGGCCTGGCCCAATGAACGGCTGCGCACCATCTACCAGCCTGGCCATGACGGCGACGCCATGTTTGTGATCCACCGTGGCGAGATCACCAAGCTCTCCCGCGAATGTCAGTTCTATTCCGGCCGCGTCGTCGTCAAATATGGCTTTGCCGGCAGGGTGCTGCTCGGCCCCAAGGGCGGACCCGGCGCCGTGTCCATGCCGGTCAAGATTCGCGCCGCCGGCGCCGACAAGCAGACGCTGGCCACCGACAAGATGTCGATCACCAGCACGGTGCCGCAAGGCTCAACCGTGGGCTATTTCTCCATGGTGCGTGAGATCACCTTCCCGATCCAGGTCGGCACGCGGCCCGAGGACTACAAGATCTTCGTCGCCTTCGCCAAATAGGGCAGAGACCGGATTGGTGACGCGGCTCCTCCCTCTCGTCCTGGCGATCCTGCTGCTTGCGGCTGTGCCGGTAGCCGCGTCCGCCGAGTTGTGCCGCAACGAGGCTTTCCGCGGCGCGGCCTACATCGTGTGCAGCTTCGACCCCTCCAAGGATGATCTACGCATTGTCTGGCGTCAGGCGGACGGCCGCCCTTACCGCACCTTCGGTGCGCTTGCCGCGCAGCTAAAAGCCGGAGGCGAGACGCTCCAGTTCGCCATGAATGGCGGCATGTACGAGCAGGATCTCAGCCCCGTGGGGCTGTATATCGAGAATGGGAAACAACAGGCCAAAGCCGATACGACCACTATCAAGGGCCGGCCGGGTCAGATCCCCAATTTCTACAAGAAGCCCAACGGCGTGTTCTATCTCGGCGGGGGAAACGCAGGCATCCTCGTCACCGAGCAATTTCTGAGGCGCAAGCCGGACGCGGACTTCGCCACCCAATCCGGCCCGATGCTGGTGATCGATGGCGCCATCCATCCGGCATTCATCGTCAATTCGACGGATCTGAAGCCGCGCGACGGTGTGGGGGTCAAGAGCCCGACCGAGGTCTATTTCGTCATCACCCGCGGCAGCGTCAGCTTCTACGCGTTCGCCCGCTTCTTCCGCGACGCGCTCCACTGCGGCAACGCGCTGTTCCTGGATGGCGGCACGGCGCCTGGACTCTATGCGCCCGAGCTCGGCCGCAACGATCCGCCGTCTCATGGCGGCTACGGGCCGATCATCGCCGTGGTGAAGTAGCGGTTGAGGCCGCAGCGATCAGGCGGCCGGCCAGCGGGCCGAAATCGTATTGGTCAGCAATTCGAGCCAGCGCTGCACCTGCGTGAACACGAGAAACTGGTCGTAAACGCGCTGTTGCGCGCTTCTGCCGAGCGCCTCTCGCTTCGACCGGTCTTCCAACAGCGTATCGAGCGTGTTCGCGATTTCGCTTGCGTCCTCCGGGTCCTTGATCAACAGGCCGTCCAATCCGGGGCGGATCTGCTGCCGGATGCCGACGGCGCTCGATCCCATCAGCGCCGCACGCTTCCACATGGGCTCCGTCACCGTGAGGCCGAACCCTTCCTCAAGCGAGTTCTGGACTACGATGTCTGAGCACCGATGAAGCGCATTGACGATCAGCGCATTGTTCATCGTCGAGGCCATCGGCAAGGAGACGATCGCGACGTCGCTCTGGATCTGCGGCGGCAAAGCCCTATAGGCCGCGCACAGTTCCGCCAGCACCTCCTTGCCCTCCGGGTCGTCGTCGATCGACGTCGGATCGGGACCGGCGAGGACGAGCCGAACGAGTTGCAGCATATGCCGGTGCTGCTCAGCGATATCGGTGCGCGCCTCGAGCCCCTGCTTGAGCGCAGCAAACCCCTCCATCAGCGGGACGAAGCCCTTGAGCCGATCCCAGCGTGAGACTTGCGTTACGATGGGCCGAAACAGGAGGCCGAAATCCTCGGGCTCCGTGGCCGGCGCCCAGCTGCCGTCAGGCTGCAACCGTTCGGCCGGTTCGGCGAAGGGCGGGGTCATGACCGGCCCCCATGGTTTGATCAGCGCGGCATTGGCGAGTGTGCCGACCAACTCGTGGACGGGCAGGAAGCGGTTCTTGTGGCTGAGCGGATCGATCGCCGGATGGATGATCGAGGCCCGCCCCGCCAGGCAGGTTGGAATATATTCGGGCGCCGTGAACACCGCATGGTCGTAGGCCTCCGCGTAGCCCTGGAGAAAATCCCAGGCGGCGCGGGTCTGCGGCGTCTCGCGGTCGAGGCCGATATGGCAGCGCCAGATCGCCGCGATATCCAGTCTCTTCCGGAGTTGGGCGCCGGCCCCCATCGGCTGCGGGTCGTGAACGACGAGCACGTCTCCGGGCGCAAGGAATTTCTCGATCTTCTCCGCATTCTCCGCGCTCACCCGCTCGTAGAGGTCGCGCTCCGCGCGGCCGAGAGCTGGATCGCCGATGCCGTGGATGAGGTTATGCAGGCGTTTGGTGAGACGGAAGAAGTCGGGATCGTGCGTCTCCATCACGAGCCATTGGGCGTCCACGCCGAGCTCGCGCAGCAACGACAGCAGGGGCGGCAACATCTCCGCCACCCCGCCGCCATGGCTCGTGCTGTTCACCATGAAGACCCGGCGGCCCTGGAGCTCGGGGAGCCGGCTTTGCGCGTCATGGCGGAGAGCCCGGACGGCGGCGCTCAACGGCGCGACGCTCTCATACTCGGTCAGCGCGACCGGGTGCCGTGGTTCGACGAGATGCACCATGCCGCGACCTTAGCGCATCGATCTTACGGATTTGCCAAAATCGGGACGCGCAAATGAGGCAGCGCCCAAACCTCAAAGCCCCATGCCTTGAAGCCTGGGCAGGAGCTTTCGCATGATCCGCAGAGCGGCTGCTTAGTTCAGCTTGGTCTTGACGGTGTCGATGCCCTGCTTGAGCAGCTTGTCCGCCGTCGCGGGTGTGAGCGTGTCGGCGATGATCATCTGCGCCGCAGTGACGGCGGCATCGGCCGCGGCGGCGCGCACCTCGCGCAAGGCTTCCGCCTCGGCGCGGCCGATCTTGTCTTCGGCCAGCTTCATGCGCCGGTCGAAATGCTCCTTCATGGAGCGGGAAGTCTCCGCCGCGAGCGACTTAGCCTCCCGGGAGGCCAGATCGATAATGTCTTGAGCCTCTTTGGCGGCGTTGCCTTGCTTCTGGCGGTAGTCGGCGAGCACCTTGTCCGCCTCGTCGCGCAAATGCCTGGCCTCGTCGATCTCCTTGGCGATGGCAGCGGCGCGCGCGTCGAGCGCCGCGGCGATCTTCTTATGCACGCCGAGATAGAGCACCCCGCCCACGAACAGGAAAAAGGAGACGGCGACCCAGAATTCCGGTGTGGAGAGGAAATCCATGACGTTTACGCCTTCCGCGCCGCAGCCACGGCCTTGTCTATTTCGCCCTTGGCGGGCGCCGTGCCAATCAATTTGCGCACGATATCCGAGGCGACATCGCTCGCGACTGCGTTCACCTCTTTCATGGCCGAGAGTTTAGCCTTCTCGATGCGCGCTTCGGCTTCCTCGCTCTTGGCGGCGAGCTTCTTGTCGAGCTTCGCCCGCTCGGCGTCGGTCTCCGCCTTCAGCTTGAGGCGGCCCTCCTCGACGATGGCGTGCGCCTTCTGCTTGGCCTCGGCCAAAGCCTGCTCATAGGCGGCGATCGCTTCCTCGGTCTCGCGCCGCAGCTTGTCGGCGGCGGCGAGATCGGCCGAGATATGGGCGGCGCGGCTCTCGATCACGGCGCCGATGCGCGGCAGCGCGATCCACACCATCAGCAGATAGAGCACGCCGAAGGTGACGAGCAGCCAAATCAGCTGTGGCGCCCAATCGAGCGGATTGAGTTGCGGCATGGTCGCGTCCTTTATGCGGAGCGTGAGTGGCTCAGCCTAGAACACGAACAGGATGATGAGCGCAACCACGAGACCGAACAGGCCCGTGGCTTCGGCGAGCGCAAAGCCGAGCAGCAGGTTGGCGAACTGCGACGGTGCGGCCGAAGGGTTGCGAAGCGCCCCTTGCAGATAATTGCCGAAGATGGTGCCGATGCCGACGCCGGCGCCGACCAGTGCGATCGAGGCAAGACCTGCGCCGATCAATTTTGCTGCGTCTGCTTCCATTGGTCTTCTCCCAGTGAGACGATAAGTCGATTGAGGCTAGTGATGCATGTGGAGTGCATCGTTGAGATAGATGCAGGTGAGGATGGCGAACACATAAGCCTGCAGGAACGCTACCAGCAGTTCCAGCCCGGTGAATGCCACCATGAAGGCGAGGGCCGCCCAGCCGCCGAGCAGGCCGAGCGCGACAACGAATGAGCCGAACACTTTCAGCATGGTGTGGCCGGCCATCATGTTGGCGAACAGCCGCACCGAAAGGCTCAGCGGGCGCGTCAGATAGGAGATGATCTCGATCACCACGAGCAGCGGCAGCATGACGAAGGGCACGCCGGACGGCACGAAGAATTTCAGGAACTTGATGCCGTGCTTCCAGAAGCCGATCAGCGTGACGCCGATAAAGATGAAGGCGGCCAGCGCGAAGGTGACGATGATGTGGCTGGTTACGGTGAACGAGTAGGGCACCATGCCAAGCATGTTGAGCGCGAGCACGAACATGAACAGCGTGAAGATGAAGGGGAAATACTTCATCCCCTCGGTGCCCACGTTGTCGCGCACCATGTTGGCCACGAATTCGTAGGACATCTCGGCCACGGACTGCAGGCGGCCCGGCACGAGCGAGCCCCTGCGCATGGCGAACACCGTGAAAAGCGTGATGAGCGCCGCGGCGATCACCATGAACATGGCCGAGTTGGTGAACGAAGCGTCGAACCCAAAGACATCGAGATCGATCAGTCGCTTGATCTCGAACTGATGCATGGGGTCGGGCAGGCCGGTCGCGCCACCACCGTGGCCCCCGCCATGTCCGGATTCTTCTGCGGCGTAAGCTGCACCAATCACGTCGAACTGCCCCTAGTCATCATCGTCGTCGTCAGCCGCGTTGCGCAGATGCTCGCCGGGTAACGGCTCGCCCTGCATGGATTTAGCTGTCCGCATCACGTTCATGATGCCGGCGGCGGCTCCGAGAACCAGAAATGCCAGCATCCCGAACGGCGCTATGCCGAACAGCCTGTCGAGCGCCCAGCCGATGCCCCCACCAACTGCCACGCCCGCGACCAACTCGGTCGCTAACCTGAGGGCCTGGCCCATTGCCCTGCCGCGGCCCTCTTGATCCTCGGGCGGCGGCTTGCGGCGCTTTTCAACCGTCGCGAGCTTCCCCTCGAGAGCGTCGAGCCGCTGCCGAATTGTCCCTGTGTCGCGGCCGCTTTGCGGGCGTCCGGACTGATTTTCGGCTCCGGCCATTGGCGTTGCTCAATTTCCGGGGAGAGCCCTGAAGGATCGGCTGATCCTCAAGCTTGGCGCGCACTTTAGTTTGGGAATTGGGCCTGTCAAGGAAGTCAAGGCGCCGCAGTGGCGCCCTGTAGTCCCGGCTAAATCAACCCTAGCTCGCGTCCCGCAGACGCTCCGCAGTCTCCAGGTCCACCGAGACCAGCTGGCTCACCCCGCGCTCCTGCATGGTCACGCCGAACAGCCGGCTCATGCGGGCCATGGTCAGCGGGTGATGGGTGATGATCAGGAAGCGCGTATCGGTCTCCTTGGCCATTTCCTCCATCAACCGGCAGAAGCGATCCACATTGGCGTCGTCGAGCGGCGCATCCACCTCGTCGAGTACGCAGATGGGCGACGGATTGGTGAGAAACACCGCGAAGATCAGGGCCATGGCGGTCAGCGCCTTCTCGCCGCCAGAGAGCAGCGTCAGCGCTTGGGTCCGCTTGCCGGGTGGCTGGGCGAAAATCTCGAGCCCCGATTCCAGCGGATCGTCCGAATCCACCAGCTTGAGCTCGGCCGAACCGCCGCCGAACAGCGTCTGGAACAGCCTGCCGAAATGGCCGTTGACCGTCTCGAAGGCCTCCAGCAAGCGCTTGCGGCCCTCTCGGTTCAGATTGGAGATGCCCTGGCGCAAGCGCGCGATGGCCTCTTCGACATCCGCCTTCTCGCGCTCCATCTCCTCGAGTTGGGCGGCGAGCTCCACTTCCTCTTCCTCGGCCCTGAGATTGACGCCGCCGAGGCGCTCCCGGTCGGCCTTAAGCTTGACGAGGCGGCCCTCGACCTCGGCCAGCTCGGGCAATTCGGCGCCGTCCTTCAAGGCGGCAAGCGCCAGACAGTCCTCCGGAGCGCAGTCCAGATGCTCGCGGATCATGCGGGCCAGTTCGCTGCGCCGCTCGCGCGCCGCCTCGAGCCGGGCTTCCCCGCGCGCCTTGGCCTCGCGGGCCTCGGCCAGCGTCTCTTGCACCGCGCGCAGCGCCCGTTCTTGGGCTTTCAGGGCGGTTTCGGCCACGGCGAGGTCGTCGGCCGCCTTGGCCCGCTCGCGCTCGGCCTCGGCGATGGCGTCCATCAACCGGCCGCGCCGCTCCTCGATTTCGGCCGGAAGATTGGCCAAGGCTTCGAGATCGGCGCTCGTCTCCTGCTTGCGGGCGCTCAGCGTCTCGATCTGCTCGCGCGCATTGGCGATGCGCTTATGCCAGAGCTCTTCCTCGGCGTGGATGGCCTCGATCCGCTCCTGCCGCAAGCGCACTTCGCGCTCGAAGCCTTCCAGCGTGGCTTCCGCGCGGGCGGCACTCGACCGTGCCGTGCCGGCATCGTTTTGAGCGGCTTCCAGCGCGGCTTCCAGGCCCGCGAGCGATGCCAGCACCAGCAGCGCCTCGTCGGTACGCTCGGCCTGTTCTTTGGCCTCGGTGAGGGCGGCCTTGGTGCGGGTTAGGGCCTCGGCCAGGGCGCCGAGCTGCTTGCTGTTCGCCTGCGCCTCGTGCTCGGCCGCGGCGATGGCCTCGCGCGCCCGGTCGAGCTCGCCGTGATTGTCCTTGGCCTGCTGACGCAGCGTCTTGATCCGTTGGGCGCTTGTTGCGGTGCGTTCGGCCGCTTGCGACAGGGCCGTCTCGGTCGAGGTCTCGCTCGACAGCGCCTCGGTCTTTTGTCCCTTGAGTGCTTCGAGCCTGCTGCGCTCCACCAGGCGGGCGCCGGCGGCGCTCGCCGTGCCGGCCTGAACGCTGTAGCCGTCCCAGCGCCACAGATCGCCTTCCTTTGAGACGAGACGCTGTCCGGGCTTCAGCGCCAGCTGCATGTCCGGGCCTTGGGCGGCGTCGATCACGCCGATCTGCGCCAGGCGGCGCTTCAGCGCTTCCGGGGCTTTGACATATTGGCTGAGCGGCGTGGCGCCTTCGGGTAGCGCCGGATCGGCAGCGCCGTCCGCGACTTTCCCCCAATGGGCGGGCGCGGTGTCTTCTGCCGCAGCGTCGAGATCGTCGCCAAGCGCGGCGCCAAGCGCCTGCTCGTAGCCGCCCTCGATCCGAACCTGTTCGACGATGGGCGCCCAGTCATGGGCCGGCGCCAGCAGCTTGATCAGGGTGGTGAGCTCGGTTTCGATCTCCTGGCGCGCCAGCTTGGCGGATGCCGCCAGACCTCTCAGCCGCGCTTCCTCGGCGCGGGCCTCTTCCTCGGCCGTCTCGGCGGCGAGAAGCTCGGTCTCGGTCTCTTGCACCAGCGTGGCGAGTCGCGCGGCCTCCGCCTTGAGCTCGATGAGCTTGGCCTCGCCGCCGCTCTTCGCCTCGAGCTCTGCCAGTTGCTGCTCGATGTCGCCGGCCTGAGTCTCGAACTGGGTGCTGCGGTCCGCCAGTTTCGTCTTCTCGGCGTCGAGGCGGCCGCGCTCGGCGCGCGCCTCGGCCAGCGCCGTCGTGGCTTGGCGCAGCGCGCCTTCCGCCGAGGCAAGCGCCTCTGCCGCCGAGGCCGCCGCTGCGCGAAGCTGCGGCTCCTCCTGATCGCGCTCGCTCGCCGCGGTCAGGCGGCGGCTTTCCTCGCCAAGCCCGCGCAACATGTTGTCGGCCTCGGCGATATGCTCCTCTTCGCGCGCGAGATCCCGGGAGGCTTGTGCCAGCCGCGTCTCGAGCTCGGCCTGGCGCGCCTTGGCACGGGCCTCCTCGCGCTCCAGCGCATCGCGGTCGACGCTCAAGCGGTGCAGCACCGCCGCGCGCTGGGCTTCCGTATCGCGCAAGGGCTGCAACTGCTCGGCTGATTCCGCCTGCTGGCGCAGTGCCTCACCTTCGGCCTTGGTCTCTTGCGCGACGCGCGTAAGCGCCTCTTGGAACGCGGTCTCGTCCTGCTCGACATGGGCGCAAGCCGAGGTCCACTGCAGGTGATATTGCAGGGCCTCCATCGCGTGAATCTTGCCGGAAATCTCCCGATAGCGCTGTGCTTGGCGGGCCTGGCGGCGCAGCGCCTGCAATTGCGTGCTGATCTGACCAATGAGATCGGCGAGCCGGGCGAGGTTGGTCTCCGTGGCCTTCAGCCGCAACTCCGCCTCATGGCGGCGGCTATGCAGGCCGGCGATGCCGGCGGCGTCTTCGAGCACGCGGCGGCGCTCCTGCGGCGGGGCATTTACGATCTCGCCGATCCTGCCCTGCTGGACGAGTGCGGGTGAGCGGGCGCCGGTCGAGGCGTCCTCGAACAGCAGCCGGATGTCCCGGGCGCGCACGTCCCTGCCGTTGACTTTGTAGGCGGAGCCCGCCTCGCGCTCGATGCGCCTGGTGACCTCTAGAACGTCGTCATCGTTGAACTCCGCCGGCGCTTTGCGGGCGCTATTGTCGATGAACAACGTGACCTCGGCGGAGTTGCGCCCCGGGCGGTCCTGCGCGCCGGCGAAGATCACGTCGTCCATGGCCGCGCCGCGCATGCTCTTATAGGACGTCTCGCCCATGGCCCAACGCAGCGCCTCGAGCAGGTTGGACTTGCCGCAGCCATTCGGACCGACGACGCCGGTCAGGCCGGGCTCGACCAGAAGCTCGGTGGGCTCGACGAAGGATTTGAATCCAAGAAGGCGGAGTCGGGTGATTTGCACGGTTTTGGCGATCCTCAAGTGGAAAAAGGGCGACGCGCGAGGCTACGCGGACATCTTGTACGGAACTTGGCAGTGATTCGACTTGGTCGGCAACCGGGTGAGGCTCACGACGCCTGAGGTTCGATCATGGCCTTGATCTCTTCGAAGGTGACCTCACCTTGCGCTTTTTGGCCATTGATGAAGAGGGTGGGCGTGCCGATCACGCCATATTTGCGCCCGCGCTGCTTCACCTCAGTAAGACCGTCGATAATGGTTTGATTCGATAGGCATTTGTCAAATGTCTCACGGCTCATACCACTGGATTTTGCCACCTTATAGATGGCGTCCGGGCGGACTTCCTGGCTCACCCATTCGCTCTGCCGGGCCAGATAGGCCTCCATGAGGGGGAGATATTTGGCCTCGGGGGCGCAGCGGGTGACGATCGCCGCCGTGCCCGCGGTGCGCCCGATGGGGAACTCCCGGATGATATAACGGACCTTGCCCGTGTCGACATATTGCCGCTTCACCTTGGGAAACACCTTGGCGTGGTAGTTGCGGCAATGGGGGCAGGTGAGCGAGGCGTATTCGATGATGGTGACGGGAGCGTTGGGATTGCCGTATTCCCGCTCCCCGAGCGGCCCCGGCTCCACAATTTGGTCCTTCAGCGGGATCGCAATTTCGGCGGGTCCGGCCGCTCCGCCGCAAGCGGATAGGCCCAGCCCGGCGGCGATCAGAACGGCTGCGGCTCCACTGCAAAAACGCATCGATCAGATGACCTAGCCGCTCGGCGGCGTATCCGCGGGGGTCTTACCGTCGAGCACCGCCTCGAAATCCTTCAGCGTCGCCCCGTTCAAGCGCTTGCCGTTGATGAAGAAGCTCGGCGTGGCATCGACGCCGAATTTGTCGTGACCCCTGGTCCGGACCGCGACGATCTTGTCGAAAAGCTCTTTATCCGCCAGGCACTTGTCGAATGCTTCCTGGGAGAAGCCGGCCTGCTTGGCGATCAGCAACAATTTCTGCTTGCCATCCTCGCCCGGCACCGCCCAGGTCTCCTGAGTGTCGAACAACCCGTCGACCATCGGATAAAAGCGGTCATTCCCGGCGCAGCGCGCCAGCATCGAGGCGGCGACCGCAAGCCCATCGAGCGGGAACTCACGGAACACGAAGCGCGCCTTGCCGGTATCGATATATTTCGCTTTCACCTCGGGAAAGACGTCCGTGTAGAAATGCGCGCAGTGGGGGCAGGTCATCGAGGCGTATTCGACGATGGTGTTCGGCGCATCGGCGCTCCCCATCGCGATGTCCTCCAACGGACCGGGCTCCATCAGCGCGGCGACGTCGGGATCCACTTTCGGCGCGTTGGGGTCGACGGGGCCGCTTCCGCTGGTGAAATAGGCAATGCCGCCGATAATGGCCACGGCAACCACGGCGCCAAGGACATAGAGCCCCGTCTTGCTCTTGCCCGCGGCTTCGTCGGTCGAGGCCTCGGTCGGTTTCTTCTCGCGTTTCGCCACGGTCACTTCTCCAGCTAAATCCGATCAATGGCCCTTAGGGGCCAAGCGGGCCTACAATCGTTGATAGACCCATATCCGGCAAGTGAGAGAAGGACGCAAGCCCTCAACCTCTCGTGAGCCGGGCACCTGCGCCGAGCCGCGACAGCGCCCGGCGCAGGCCCTCATCCTCGATGCCCGCCGATTTTGGTAGGCTGTAGGCGGGAAGCGGTGGCTTCCGCTCCGGCCGAGGTTTGGCGGCGTGGGCGATGGGGGCTTGCAGGAAGCGCATCTCGGTCACCGCCCGGTAGCCGAAATAGGAATTGACCCGCTCCAGGATTTGGCCGGCCCGGTGTTGCACCTCGATGGCCCGCGGCCCCTCTATTCTCAGCACCAGCGTGGCGCCCTCGGCGCGATGGCCCTTTTTCGGCTTATCCTCCGCCGCCTCGTCGCGCCGTCTCGGCCACAACACGCGGTCCGGCATGGTGAACTGGGCGAGCTCGCGGCCAACAATGGCCGGCCAGTCGCTGAGCAGCGCCGTCGTGGCGAAGCCCCGGGCCCGGGCTGCGGGATCGAGCGCCTTGGCCACGAAGCTGCCGATGGCGCGCGCAGTCGATTTGCCGAAACCTTTGCGCTGATTGTGGTTCATGGCCGGTCGTGACCCCTTCCGCCGGCGGTGGAGAGCGGCGCGCCGCCCCTTGCCTTCGCGGTCCTCGAGTCTACACCATGCGGACAGGAGGCGGGCGGCGCGAATGGCACTTATGCAAGGAAGCCACATGTCAGAGGCTGACGGCGCCGTCGCCGAGACGCTGCTGGCTTGGTACGACCGGGAGGCTCGTGTGCTGCCATGGCGCGCGCGGCCTGAAACCAGTCAGGACCCATATAAAGTCTGGCTCAGCGAGATCATGCTGCAGCAGACCACCGTCAAGGCGGTCACGCCGCGCTTCGCCGCCTTCTTGCGTCGCTGGCCGGATGTGATTTCGCTGGCCCGCGCCGAGCTGGGCGAGGTGCTCGCCGCGTGGGCCGGGCTCGGCTATTACGCCCGCGCGCGCAATCTCCATGCCTGCGCCCGCGTGGTCGCCAGCGACCATGGCGGCGCTTTCCCCGAGACCGAGGCGGAATTGCGCAAGCTTCCCGGCATCGGCGCCTATACCGCCGCGGCCATCGCCGCGATTGCGTTCGGCAAACCCTCCACCCCGGTCGACGGCAATATCGAGCGCGTGGTCGCGCGGCTCTTTTCTGTGGAAACACCGCTCCCGGCCGCCAAGGCCGAGATCAAGGCGCTGGCGGAAACCCTCACGCCAGTGCAGCGCGCCGGCGACTATGCGCAAGCCATGATGGATCTGGGCGCCACCATCTGCACGCCGCGCCGTCCCGCTTGCGGGATCTGTCCGCTGCGGCCCGGCTGTCGCGCCTGCGCCGACGGTCTCGCCGAGGTTCTGCCATATCGCGAAGAGAAAGCCGAACGGCCGACACGGCGTGGCGCGGCCTTCGTTGTTGTCCGAGGCGACGGCGCGGTGCTGTTGCGCGAGCGGCCGCTCAAAGGCCTGCTCGGCGGCATGCTGGAGACGCCGTCAACGCCGTGGGGCGCGACCAAGCCGAACGGCAAGGCGGTCGCGGCGTACGCGCCCGTCGACGCCGCATGGGACAAGACCGCTGGTCTCGTCGAGCACACCTTCACCCATTTTCATTTGGAGCTTTCCGTCTACCGCGCCGAGGTTGGTGACGAGGCGGCGCTGACCGAGGCCGCACAAGGCGAGCGGTGCCGCTGGCTTATGCGCCGCGAACTGTCGGGTGCGGCGCTTCCGTCGGTGATGCGGAAGGTTCTCGCCCATGCCTTCGAGGCTGAAGCGCGGGCCGCTAAGAAGCCTGGGGCACCAGCCTCTGACGCGCCGTCGCGCGCAAATCGTCGATCGGCTTGAGCGCGCCGTTCTTCTCGTAATGCCAGAAGGTCCAGCCATTGCAGGCCATGGCGCCTTGCACATGGGCGCCGATCTTGTGGATCGAGCCTTGCGCGCCGTCGCAGGCGATGGAGCCGTCGGCGCGCACCTTGGCCTCGTGACGCGCGGCCGGGTCGTAAAGCGCCGTGCCCGGCGAGATCAGCCCAAGCTCGACCAGCGCACCGAAGGGAATGCGGGTCTCGCCGCGTTTGCCCTTTGCCACCTGAAGCGAGGATGCATCGAGCGGCTTCGCGCCCTTGAGCCGCTCCTTCGCGGCCTCCGCGTAACTCTCTTCGCGTTCGATGCCGATAAAGGCGCGCCCCAGCCGCTTGGCTGCCACCGCGGTCGTGCCGGAGCCCGAGAACGGGTCGAGCACCACGTCGCCCACATGACTGGAGGCGAGGATCACGCGGTGAAGCAGCGCTTCGGGCTTCTGCGTGGGATGGGTCTTGCGCCCGTCATCCTGCTTCAGCCGCTCGCCACCGGAGCAGATCGGCAGCAGCCAGTCCGAGCGCATCTGCAGATCCTCGTTCAGCGACTTCATGGCTTCGTAGTTGAACGTATATTTCGCCTTGGGGCCCATCGACGCCCAGATCATCGTCTCATGCGCGTTGGTGAAGCGGCGCCCCCGGAAATTCGGCATCGGGTTCGTCTTGCGCCAGATCACGTCGTTGAGCACCCAGTAGCCGAGATCCTGGAGGATGGTGCCGACGCGGAAAATATTGTGGTAGCTGCCGATCACCCACAGGCTGCCATTGGGCTTGAGCACGCGGCGGCAGGCGGCCAGCCAATCGCGCGTGAAGCTGTCATAGGCGCCGAAGCTGCCGAACTTGTCCCAATCGTCGTCGACCGCGTCGACGCGGCTGTTGTCCGGGCGGAACAGCTCGTTGTTCAGTTGCAGATTGTAGGGCGGGTCGGCAAAGACCAGATCGACGCTTGCTTCCGGCAGGCGCGACAGCTCTTCGATACAATCGCCGACAATAATCTTGTTACGCGGAAGGCGTGCGCCCCCGGTTTCCCCCACAGCCATGCCACCACTTTCTTGTTACGCAGATACTGAACTCAGCCCGCCTCTCGGGGCGGGACGGCGCCCATGCTGGCGGACTACGGTAAAGGCGGCCTTAACCGGCCCTGGGGCATGGCAAGCGAAAGGGGAGACGCGCATTGATGGCCAAAGACATCGTCATGCTGCACGGGGCCAATTGCGGCGGCTGGTGCTTCGATAGGTTCCGCGATGTGTTCGCGGGCCGCGGGCTCACCTGCCATGCGCCGGACCTGATCGGCCACGGCGCGGCCAAGGCCGGCGCGCAAGAGTCTCTCGCCGGGGTCGGCATCGTCGACTACCGGGCGCAGATGGTGGAGTTTGTCAAAGCGCTGCCGGAGCGGCCCATTCTTCTCGGCCATTCCATGGGCGCGGTGATTGCCCAGCAATTGGCATCGGAAGACCTCGCCGAAGCGCTGATTTTGGCGAGCCCCGCCCCGCGCGCCGGCATCGAGCCGCCGACCGGGCCGGAGAAGCAGCTCGGCCAAGATTTAATGTCGATCGGGCCGTTCTGGACGCGGGTCATCGACCCGAATTTCGATCTGGCCTGCCACTACACTCTCAACCGTCTGCCGGCCGAGGAGCAGCGCCACGTGTTCGATCAGTTCGGGCCGGAGTCGGGTCGCGCTCTGTTCGAGCTGTTCATGTGGATGTTCGATCAGACCGGGGCCACGTCGGTCGAGACGGGCGCGATTCGCTGTCCGGTCCTGTGCCTGTCGGGGACGGACGACCGCATCGTGTCCATCGAGACCGCGCGCGCCACGGCAAGCGCCTATCCAGGGGCTCCGTTCTGGGAGATCGAGGGTCACGCCCATATGTTGCTGCTGGAGCCCGGGGCCGAGGAGATCGCCGGCCGGGTCGCCGATTGGATCGAAAACGACCGCTAGTCCTGCTCGATATCCGAGGCGCGGCGCTCCATGATCCGGATTGCCCGCTCGATCGGGCTGAATGAGCGCCGGTGATGAGGGCACACCCCATGCGCCTTGACGGCGCGCGCATGTTCCGGCGTGCCGTAACCCTTATTGCTTTCCCAGCCATAGCGGCGATAGCGCCGCGCGAGCTTCACCATGATCCGGTCGCGCGTGACCTTGGCGATAATGGAGGCGGCGGCCACCGACAACGATATGCCGTCGCCGCCGACAATGGCGCGCGCTTTGCCGGGGAAGCGCTTCGGGATCATGTTGCCGTCGATCAGGGCCGCGGCGGTCGGCACCTGCAAGCCTCGGAACGCAGCCCGCATGCCCCACAGGCTCGCCTGCAAGATGTTGTCGCGGTCGATGCGCCGCACCTGGCCGATGGCGATGGCCACACAGGCCGTGGCCATGATCTCGGCATAGCGGTCCTCGCGGGCCTCCGCCGTGAGCAGCTTCGAATCGTTGAGCCCTTCGGGGATGCGGTCGGGATTGAGGATCACCGCGGCGACCACCACCGGCCCCGCCCACGGTCCGCGGCCGGCCTCGTCGATGCCGGCGACCGGCAGCTGGTGCAGATCCATCATCTCCGCTTCGAGGTCGAAGCTCGGCAGAATCGGCGTGGGGATGGCGCGTGCGGGAAGGCCCATGGACGCGACTGTCGCGCAAACCGCGAGGACTTGGCAACGTCCTCGCGCCAGAACGGCGCGGCCCTTGTGGAAAAGGTGCCTAGAACAGGCGGAGCTGCTGACCCGGCCGGGCAGGGGGCGTGAACAGATCGGTGCGCAGTTGAAGCTTCTCGGTGTTCAGCCCGAGCCGTTCGGCGGCCATTTCGAACCGGCGGCCGATCATCCAGGCATAAGGGCCGTCGCCTTCCATGCGCCCGCCCCATTTGGCGTCGTAGAGCTTGCCGCCGCGGGTCTGGCGCATCAGCGACAATACGCGCTTGGCACGGTCCGGGCAGTTGGTCTCAAGCCATTCGGTGAACAGATCGCCGATCTCCAGCGGCAGCCGCAACAGCACATAGCCGGCCTCGCTGGCGCCGGCGACAGCGGCGCGCTCCAATATGCGCTCCATCTCGGCGTCGTTGAGGCCGGGGATGACCGGCGCCGCCATGACCGATGTCGGCACGCCGGCCGCGCTCAGCCTCTCGATCGTTTCGATCCGCTTCTCGGGCGTGCTGGCCCGGGGCTCCATGGCGCGGGCGAGTCTATGGTCGAGCGTGGTCACCGACAGCGCCACCTTGACCAGGCCGCGCTCGGCCATCGATTGCAAAATGTCGAGGTCGCGCAACACCAGCGCCGATTTGGTGACGATGCCCACCGGATGGTTGGTGGCGCTCAGCACTTCGAGGATGCGGCGCATGATGCGGTAGCGCCGTTCGATCGGCTGATAGGGATCGGTATTGGTGCCGATGGCGATCATCGCCGCGCGGTATTTCGGCTCCGCCAGCTCCCGCTCCAAAGCCTGCGCCGCGTTGGTCTTGGCGAACAGCTTGGTCTCGAAGTCGAGCCCCGGCGACAGCCCGAGAAAGGCGTGGGTCGGCCGGGCGAAGCAATAGACGCAGCCATGCTCGCAGCCCCGATAAGGATTGATCGAGCGGTCGAAGCCGATATCGGGAGAGGTGTTCCTGGTGATGATGCGCCGGGCCGGCACGTCCTGAACTTCGGTCGCCAGCGCGTCGAGCTCGCCGAGCGAATCCCAGCCATCGTCGGCGGGCTCATAGGCGATCGGCTCGAAGCGCCCCGACCGGTTGGTCTGGGCGCCGCGGCCATGGCGGCGCTCATAAGCGACGCCACCCGCCTCATGGGGGAAGCTCTCCGAGTCGCGGGGTTTTCTAAGTGCCACGGTCATCGTCCCCATATAGGGAACCATAGGGAACAAATCAAGAACATAGTTCTGGTTAGCTGCATGCGGCGATTGCCGCATGACCGCCAGACGCTATAGTCCCGCCCATGATTTCCGTGGTTATCCCCACTTTTAACGCAGGCCCGACCCTGGTGCACACGTTGTCCACCTTGGTGCCCGCTTTGGTTCATGGGGTTGTCCAGGAGGCCATCATCGCCGACGGCGGCTCGACCGACGACACATGTGCCATCGCCGATGCCGCCGGCACCCATCTGGTCGAGGCGCCGCGCGGCCGGGGCACCCAACTCGATGCCGGCGCGGCGCTGGCCCGTGGCGATTGGCTGCTGTTTCTCCACGCCGACACCGTGCTCGAGCCGGGCTGGGCCGAGGAGGCGGAGGCCTTCATGGAGCGGGTGGATACCGGGCGCCGCGGGCCTGCCGCAGCCTATTTCCGCTTCACCCTCGATGATGACGGCTTCATGCCGCGCCTCGTCGAAAGTTTCGTGGCTTTGCGCTGCTTTCTCTTCGCCCTGCCGTACGGCGACCAAGGGCTCCTCATCTCGCGCGCGCTGTATAACCGGCTCGGCGGTTTCCGGCCGCTGCCGCTGATGGAGGATGTGGATCTCGTCCGCCGTCTCAAGCGGCGCGAGCTGGTGCGACTGAAGTCACGCGCGGTAACCAGCGCCGAGCGTTATCAGCGCGAAGGCTATCTGGTTCGGAGCTTTCGCAATCTCGGCCTGATGCTGCTCTATTATCTTCGCGTGCCGCCGCGGGTGCTCGCGCGTCTCTATGGCTAAGAGGTCCCGTCCGCGTGGCGTGGCTTTCGCGCCGCGTCTCGTCATCATGGCTAAGGCGCCGGTCGCCGGCGCCGTGAAGCGCCGGCTGGCGCGCGACATCGGCGACATCGCGGCGCTGCGCTTCTATCGCAGCACGCTTGCCCGCACCGTCCGCTGTCTCGGCGCCGATCCACGCTGGCGCACATATCTTGCGGTGACCCCCGACACGGCGCTGACGGCACCCTATTGGCCGCCGCCCGGGACCGTCGCGCGCATCGCTCAAGGCGCGGGCGATCTCGGTACGCGCATGCAGACCCTGTTCGAACTCGATGCCGCCGGGGCCGGTGATCGTCGTCGGCAGCGACATCCCGGCGATGCGGCCACCGCATATCGCCCGTGCCTTCGCGCTGCTCGGCCGCGCCGACGCCGTGTTCGGGCCGGCGCAAGACGGCGGCTACTGGCTTGTCGGCCTAAAAAAATCGCCAAAGCGTCTGGCGCCCTTCGCCCATGTGCCGTGGTCGACGGACGCGGCGCTCACCGCCACACTCGCAAACTTGCGCGGGAAAATTGTCGCGTTCGCGCATGAGCTTAGCGACGTCGACACGAAGGCCGACTATTGCCGCCAACACAAACATGCCGGACGGCTCCTCGCCAATCCTGCCTGACGGCGGGTGTCGGCGCTTAATCCAACTTTAAGGGGAATTTTCTAAGGCATAACACGGGGACACGGAGGACATAGCCGTATGCGCATCGCGCTCGTAGATCCGAGTCGGACAACGCGTCTGATCGTGACCCGCATGCTTGAAGCGCGCGATCATGAAGTCGTGTCCTTTGCCGACGAGCGCGAAGCGCTCCGGCAGATCAAGACGGACCTTCGCATCGATGCCCTGATCACCAGCGCCGAACTCGTACACATGTCTGGTATCGAGCTGTGCTGGGAGACGAGGTTGCTCGCCACCCACAGGCGGCCGATCTACGTCCTTATGATGTCGTCACAATTCGATCAGCGCACTCTGGTGGAGGCGCTTGATTCCGGCGCCGACGACTTTATCGGCAAGCCGCCGCTTGCCGAGGAGCTCTATGCGCGCTTGCGCGCCGCCGAGCGTATCGCCTCGATGCAGCACGAGTTGATCCGTCTCGCCACCACCGATCCCTTGACCGGTCTTTGCAATCGACGCGGCTTCTTCGAGCAGGCGACGCAAGTTCGCGCCCGGACCACTCCTGACGGCAATCTGTCCGCCATTCTCCTCGACATCGACAATTTCAAGCAGATCAACGACTCCTACGGCCACGATGCCGGCGACGAGGCCATCCGCGCCTGCGCCGACGCCGCGCGGCTGGACGAGGCCGTGACCGGGCGGCTCGGCGGCGACGAGTTCGCGCTGCTGCTCGAGCAGCGTACGCTGTCCGAGGCGGTCGAGATTGCCGAGAAGCTGTGCCAGCGGCTTGCGGCCCGGCCGTTCGATACCGGCAAGGGACGCATCACGCTCACCTGGAGCATCGGCGTCGGCGAAGCGCAGCCGGACGACTCGATCGACCAACTTCTCGCCCGGGCGGACGCCGCGCTCTACACCGCCAAGGCAAGCGGGCGCAATTGCGTGGCCGGGGCCCCGCCCGAGCTCCAGGCGGTGATGACCATCGCCAAGCACGGCATCGCCCGCGCCACCGCCACCGCCTGCTAGAACAGCCGGCCCGACTTAGAACAGCCAGGTGAAGCGGCCTTTGACGCCGTTGTCGGTGACGCCGTCGCCGAACTGGCCGGTGTAGGACACGCCCGCGGTGGTCCGCTCGCCGAGCGCGAAATCGAGCCCGGCGTCGATCAGCGCCGAGTCTTCCGCCAGCGGCACGCCTTCGATGCCGAAGCCGATCCCGGTGACTGCGAAGCTGCGCGTGGCGCCCGGCGTCACGTCGCCGAAGGCATGCTGCCACGCGCCGGAGATGTGGGGCACGACCTGCATGGCGCCCCACTGCATCGTCGAGGCGGCGCGCAGGCCCACGGTGGAATAGCCGGTGTCCTCCTCGGCGCCGTCGACATGCAAGGCGGAAAGAGCCCCGCCATGCTCGCCGAAGTTCTCCCGGTCGACCGCGACATAGGCGATCCCGCCGAAGGGCTCGAGCGCCATTCCACCCATCGATGTCGGATAAGCCAATTCGCCAAAGATCTGTCCGGTGCCGGCGTCGTAGCGCGCCTTCTGCCGCTCGTAAAAGCCGGGAAAAATCACCGCGCGGGACGTGTCGATGTCGCTCCAGCTATAGGCGCCGCCGCCACGCAGCGCGAAGCGTCCGGCCATGCCGCCCGTATAGCCGGCGAGCGTGTAGCTCTCCACGTCGGCGGACGAATAGCGGTCGCTCACGCCAACATTTGCGAAGGAGCCACCGGTGGCGAGACCGACGCGCCAGCTTCCTCCGATATTGGCATCCATGCCGGACACGAAGCCGCCGAGATTGCGGTCGGCGCCAGCCGCGTTGCCGTCGGATGCGAAATTCCCCCAGGCGCCGTAGGCCCGCGTCCAGAAGGTGAGGGGCTCACGCCCCGGCGCGCCGCCGAACCTGCCGTCAAAGCCGAGCGCCATGGCTTGGCTATCGATCGAGGCCACTTGCGGACCGGCGGCGGCGAGCGACGCCGTCTGTGTGTCGCCGCCCATGTGCCCCGCCTGCATCAGCCGCCCGAGCATCGCATCGCGCACATAGCGGCTATCGCGGGCGAGCGTGCCCAGCACCGTTGCATGGATCTCGCCCGAGAGCGCATCGAACGCTTGGCGCGCGCCTTCCGCGGTCTGGAACAGCACGTCGAGGAAGAGTTCGTTGCTCGTCAGGAACTTGTCGAGCGCGTGTGCCGTGTTGCATTGGTTCTTCGTGTTGGCCACCGAGCAGAAGCTTGGCCCCCCGCCATTATGGCTGCCGTGATGCCGGGTCAGCGTCAGCACCACATCGTTGCCGTCGCCGCCGTTATAGACGACGGTCGGCTTCAAGAAGGCGAGCTCGTGCTCGATCTCGGCGAACTTACCTTTGACCGCGTCGTTTCCGTCGTTGTCGATGATCGTGTAGTCGGTGCTGGGCTTGTAGTCGCCGCTCGCCGCCAGCACGCGCAAGGTCGCGCCGGTCAAATTGACCGTGCCTTTAACGATCACTTGGTCGCTGTTGCCCGCAGAATCGACCTCGACCTCGTAGACCGCGCCGCTGCCAAGCGCCAAGCCGCCAATGACATTGATGGTGCCGATCGAATTGCCCGGCGCCAGCGTGCCGCCGAGCAGCGACAGATTGCCAAACGTGCCGGTGCCCTTCACCGTGCCGCCGGTCACCATCACGTTGCCGAACGTGCCGGTCCCCTCCAGCGTGCCACCGGTGACGGAGAACGGCGCCGCGGTGCTGCCGGAGAAGCTCCACGTGCCGCTGTTGACCTCGAAGTCTCGAAATGGCGGTATTGTCTCGTGCCGGAACCGGTATCGATATCGCCGAGGTCGAATGTACCGGAGCCCGAGACCGGCCCATTCGACGCGCGTCGCTCGTCTCCCGGGGCCGGCAAATACGGTGCCCTTGATTTTTGCGCCGGGCCCAAGCTTGAGCGTGTTGGCGAAACCGGTTCCCGGATCGAACTCACCGCGCCGCCGGTCCCGCCGATCGAGCGTGGCCGCCGATACGGTCAAGTTGCCGTGGCGCCGCCCGCGGCGCTAACCGCGAAAATACCCGCCGGCCGAGGTGACTGCTGACCATCGATTGGGAATGGACATCGATGGAGATCGGAGCGCCTGCCGTCGTCGCAGCGATGGCGCTTCCCGTAGAGTGTGCCCACGCGTCCGTGCGTCGAGATGTGGATCGAGCCGGCACCGGCCGCATGGGCCGAGATGCCTCCCACGCCGTAGATTGCCGAGGCGCCTGAAGTCGTGATGGCGATGTTGCCGTCGCCGCCAGAGGCTGTGGCGCTGATGCCGGCCCCGGACGTGCCGGTCACATCTCCGCTTGTGGTGATCGAGATGTTGTCGCCACCGTTGTTTTTGGCGAGAGATTCCGGTGGTACCCGATATGGCACCGGTCCCGGTCGTGATTTCGGTGTAGGCCCCCCTTATTATAGGCGCCGATGCCATTGCCGAATTGGCTGGTCACCGTGCCGAGGGCGCGGATCCTCACCGCGCCATAGTTGGACGCACCGATGCCCCCGCTATAGGTGCTCTGAATTGAAGACTGGGCGCCTGTGTAGATTTTGACCTCAGCGTCCGACCCGTTACGCGCGTAAATCCCCCAGCCCGCCGCCGCTGCCACCATTGCCGATGACGGTGCCGTCCGCGGTCACGGTGATGCCGTCCTTGGGCGAATTGGGAGGGTTTATGCCGACCACGATGCCACTGGCCCCTTGCACGGTGCTGCCGGCGGCCGTCGTAATTTCGACGCTGGTGCCGTCGAGGCCGTTCCCGAACCCCGCGTAAATCGCGGTTCCCCTACCGCCGACATACCCGTTCGCGTGGATCTTGATCGAGCCGCTGGTCGCTTGGAACGCCTGAATGCCACCCAGGTAGCCATAGACGCTGCCGTCTACGGTTATCTCCATGTTCGCGCCGCTATTGGAGGGAGCGAGGCCATAGAATTTCGTGGCGGTGACGTCGCCGCCGATCGACATGTTGAGATCGCCGCTGCCGTAGTTCACGGCGAGAATGCCGCCCTCGCTTTTGACGACGCTTCCGGCATGGGTCGTCACGATCAAGTCCGTGCCGGCGCTGGTGCTGCCCGAGCCGTTGAACACTTGCACTGCGTAGCCGTTATCGCCAGATGCGTAGACCTTGCCTTTGAGGTCGAGTGTCGCGGCTCCACTGCCATTGTTTTGCGCCTTGATCCCGTACTCGGCCTGAACCGTCGAGCCCGCGCCAGTCTTTATGGTGAGATAGGTACCCTCATTGACGGCGTAGATGCCGTATTTGCCCCCTCCTTGGACATCGCCATTCGCCGTTATCGTCATCGCGGCATCGGAATTGAGGTTGATCGCCCGGATACCGTAGGTTCCGCCGTACACGGTCGTCCCTGCGGCCGTCGTAAGCTCGAACGACGAGCCCGCGCCGTTCTGGGCAAAGATGCCGTCGTCATCGGTGCCCGTTACGTCGCCACCGACGGAAATCAAAAAGACGCCGCCGCCGTCCTGCTTGAGGTTGATGCCGTAATCGCCCCCGGTGACGGGGCCGCTTGTGGTGACCGAAAGAATGCCGGCGTAGTTCTTGGCATGAATGCCGTAATAGGTGCCGTAGACCTTGTTGTAGGTCGTGATGTCGGTTCCACCGCTCGCCTGGTTGTAGACGTAGAGGCCGGTATTCGCTTTCAAGTACCCGTTGGTGTTGACGATGACGCCGCCGGGCGTACCTCCATAGTCTCCGGAGTTGTTGACATAGAGCGCTATGTACGGGGCGAAGAGCGGCGAATCGTTTTCATCGGTGTAGAAGAGCTCACCGTCACCGGTGATGGTGATGCCGTTGCCGGTCGTGGTCTTGACCTCGAAATAATCGCGGGTCGTGATCTGGGCGTTGGTGAGGTCCGTCAGGTCCTGGGTTTCGGTGCTGCCCCCGTCGCAGACGATGTCCGAGTCCGGGCCCGTGCAGACCTGCTGGCCGTAGGCGCGCCCGCCATAGCCCGCCAGCGCACCCACGAGCATCGTGGTCGAGAGCAAGAGTCTTTGCCGCAGGGCGCGCCGCCGCATCATTTCGCCCTTTAAATCGCGCGTGTAACGCGCTCGGTAGTTGTGCCAGGGCCCGGTGACACAACCGTCCCTGATTCGCGCGCGCATCGGCAAGTAGGAATAGTGGCAAAACAAGCAGTCTCTCGTGATCCGTGATTCAAATGTCACGGGAAGCGATGAATTGTGACAGTGACGTGAAAGAGTCTTGCCCGAGCTTGCTCGCCGCGCGGACCTAGCATGCGATGTCATCACGGTTCACCCGCTGATTTATCACCGCTCTCTCTCTTTGTGCGCTTTTGCTCACGACTTTCAGCGCGATGCGGAGCGATGATCCGCCGCAGCATGCGTCGCGGCGGCGAAATTGGCGTGCCCCGATTTTGGTTGCGAATGATCGGCGCCGTCTTTCAAAATTGTCATTCTTCTCCCCAGCGGGCTAAACCCAGGGCTCAAGCGTAGGAAGGCCCGTCCATGTCTCAGCAAACCGACGACCCATCATCTGCCCCGAGCGGCGATGCGCCGGCAACCGCTGCGGAGAACGACGCGTCTCTGGCCGACATGGCGGGAAAGCCGGCCGAGGAGAAGGTCACCTACTCGATGTCGCCGGGTTTCTCCGGCTTCCTCGGCACCAACAAGATCGGCCTCGCCATCTCGTCCTATCAGTCGGGCAAGTTCTATCTGCTCGGCCAGAATGTCGATGGCGGGCTCTTGGTGGACGAGCGCTTCTTCCGCAAGGCCATGGGCATTTGCGTGCCCGACAAGGACACGCTGCTGCTTGCCACGCTGTTCCAGATCATCAGGTTCAAGAACGTGCTGAACCCGGACCAGCTGGTCAACAATGTGTTCGACACCTGCTACGTGCCGCGCGAGCTCTTCATCACGGGCGAGCTCGACGCCCACGATGTGGGGCAGCTCAAGGACGGGCGCATCGTCTTCGTCAACACGACCCATAATTGCCTCGCCACCACCTCCGAGCGCCACAGCTTCACGCCGCTGTGGAAGCCGCCTTTCGTCTCCAAGATCGTCAAGGAGGATCGCTGCCATCTGAACGGGCTCGCCATGGAAGACGGCGTGCCGCGCTACGTCACGGCGGTGAGCAAGTCCGACACGATTGACGGTTGGCGCGACCGGCGCTTCGACGGCGGCATCATCATTGACGTGGCGACCGGCGACATCGTTATCGGCGGGCTGTCTATGCCGCATTCGCCGCGGATCTATAACGGCAGGCTCTATGTGCTGAACTCAGGCACCGGCGAGCTTGGCTGGATCGAGCGCGCGGACAAGGCGGCCGACGCCAAGTTCCATGTGGTGGCGTTCTGCCCGGGCTTCGTGCGGGGCCTGGGCTTCCACGGCAAGTTCGCCTTCGTCGGCCTGTCCAAGCCGCGCTATGAGCGCTTCGAGGGGCTGGCGCTCGACAAGAAATTGGCCGACGCGGATTCGGAAGCCTGGTGCGGTGTGCAGGTGATCGATCTCGACACCGGCGCCTGCGTGCATTGGTTCCGCATCGACGGTCCGGTGGGCGAGCTTTACGACATCGCCGTGGTGCCGGGCGTGATGCGCGCCATGTCGCTGAGCTTCGCCAGCAACGAGGTGATGGGCCTCATCACCCACGACCCTCTGGATGAGAACGTGAGTTTCTGATCTGCGGCGCCTCGCGCTCGAGTAGGCCGTGCCTTCAAGTAGGCCGAAGGCCGGTAGGGCAATCAAGAATGGCCGGTAGCGCACCTAAAACAGCCGGG
Source organism: uncultured Alphaproteobacteria bacterium (assembly GCA_963793075.1). Classification (GTDB taxonomy): domain Bacteria; phylum Pseudomonadota; class Alphaproteobacteria; order Rhizobiales; family Methyloligellaceae; genus Methyloceanibacter. Next base: position 229,463 of record CAWBYO010000004.1, on the reverse strand, counting down.
TGAAGCGGTCGCGTTCCTTGAAGCCGCCGGTTTCGAAGGAAAAAGCCAGGCCGGCTTGTAAACCATCTATAGACCATCCATATACCATCCACACAGATGGAGAATGGCATGCAGGCTGAAATTCACAGGCTTCGCGATCGCACCAGCGACACCGAAAAGATCACGATCAACCTCGGTTTCGTCGACCTCGGTCAAGTCGACCTGCTGGTGCAGGAAGGATTCTATACCAACCGCACCGACTTCATCCGCACCGCGATCCGCAACCAGCTTGCGACCCACGATGAAGAAGTCCGGAAATCGATCGTGCGGCACACGCTGGAACTCGGGCTGAGGCACTACACGCGTGCGGATCTGGAGGCCGTCCAAGCCGCCGGTGAGAAACTTCGCATCAAAGTACTCGGACTCGCGACGATCGCGCCTGACGTGACGCCGGCGCTTGCACGGGCGACGATTGAATCGATCACCGTGCTCGGCGCGCTGCACGCCAGCAAAGAGATCAAAAGCGCGCTCGCCGATCGCATCGGATAACGGCGCCCTCAAGGAACGAATGACATGAACATGGACATTTCAAAAGCTATGCGCTTTGCCACGCGGTTGACGCGTGATCAGAAGCTCGGCGAGGCGACACGAGTCATTCAAGCCGCGTTGTCGGGCCGCCTGGCCGGATCCGCCCAGGCGCCGAAAGAGACGCCGCCGGCGCATGATGCTCTCGAAGCTCAGGTGATAGACCTGACGGCTGAAGTCGTTGAACCGGGCACGTCGTCAGAAACCGCCGCGATCTCCGACAGTCTTTTGGACCTCCCGCAGAGTCCGAAATCCGCTGCCTGGACCAGCCGTCTCGGCAAATCTCTCTCCAATCTTCGCAAACCCCGGCTTCCACTCGAGGGGTTGACGGTCGCCAAGCCGCGCAAGGCGCTCCAAATTCCAGAGGGAGCGCAATTTCTGAGCAAGCGTTTCACATGCGAGGCCGGTAGCCGGACGTACAAGCTCTACGTGCCAGGCCGCGCTCACAGCGGCAGGCGCGCTCTTGTCGTCATGCTGCATGGCGGCACGCAATCTGCCGACGACTTCGCGGCGGGAACGCGCATGAACGCTCTCGCCGAGGAGCATGGATTCCTCGTCGCCTATCCGAACCAAGCCAAAGCCGCGAATCCCTCTTTGTATTGGAACTGGTTCAAGCCGGAGCACCAGATGCACGGTGCCGGTGAACCTTCCATCATTGCCGGGATCACCAGCGAAATTGCTTCTGAATACGATGTTGATCCGCGGCGCGTGTTCGTGGCCGGATTATCCGCCGGAGGCGCCATGGCGGCTGTCATGGGCGCGACCTATCCCGATCTCTATGCCGCGGTCGGCATTCATTCGGGGCTGGCTTACGGGTCGGCGACCGATGTCCCTTCCGCCTTCGCGGCCATGCGGGGCGACGCTCTTTCTGGCTTAGGCGCGCCGCGACGCGGACCGGGGCTCGCTGATCACCGGCGCACGCCAACCATCGTCTTCCATGGCGACGGCGATAATATCGTTCACCCGTCGAATGCGACAAGGATCGTGGAGACCCAGGGGAAAATCGGCACGCACACCGAACGCAAGACGGACACGTCCGGTGAGTGCCGTGGCTTTACGCATACGGTCACGCGAGACGAAGCGGGCTTTCCGGTCGGAGAGCATTGGCTCATCCATAGCGGCGGTCACGCATGGTCCGGCGGCAGTCTTGATGGCAGCTATACCGACCCACAGGGGCCCGATGCTTCCCGGGAAATGGTGCGCTTCTTTTTCGAAGAGCGGCCGAAGGGTTAAGCGGGTGTCGCCTTCGCCTTCTTCTTCTTGCTCTCGGTGAGGCGCGGCATCAGCTCGATGAACGAGCAGGGGCGGTGGCGGTTGTCCAACTGGAACTTGAGGATGCCGGTCCAGGCGTCTTCGCAGGCGCCCGGCGAGCCGGGGATGCAGAAGATATAGGTGCCCTTGGCCAGACCGCCGCAGGCCCGGCTCTGCACGGTCGAGGTGCCGACCGTCTGATAGCTCAGCATGTGGAACAGCACGGAGAAGCCGTCGATCTCCTTCTCGAACAGCGGGCGGACCGCTTCAGGCGTCACATCGCGCCCGGTGAAGCCCGTGCCGCCGGTGGTGATGACCACGTCGACTTGCGTGATCCTTGATCCACTTCTTCACCTGCTTGCGGATCGACTTCTCGTCGTCGGCGACGACGGCGTGTTCGGCGAGCTCATGGCCGGCGCCCTTGAGCAAGCTGATGAGCAGCGGTCCCGACTTGTCGGTCTTCGGCGTGCGTGTGTCCGAGACCGTCATCACGGCAATGCGCACGGGGATGAAGGGACGGCTCTCGTCGATGCGGTGCATTATTGTGTTTCCTCCAGTCGCGTTCTTATCGCCATCAGATCGCGCCAGGCATAGCGCTTGTCTTCCGGTGTTCGCAGCAGATAGGCGGGATGCAGCGTCGCCAGCGTTGGAATGTCGCGGTCGCCGCATCTGTAGATCTTCCACTTGCCGCGCAAGCGCATGATGCCCTCGGTGACGCCAAGAATGTGCTTGGCCGCCGCGCCGCCGAGCAGCACGAGCATATCGGGATGGACCAACTCGATCTGGCGCGCCAGGAACGGCGCGCAGGCCCCGATCTCCTGCGGTGTCGGCGTGCGGTTGCCGGGCGGGCGCCAATAGATGGTGTTGGTGATGTAGACACTGTCCTCCGTCAGGCCGATCGTGGCCAGCATTCGGTCGAGCAGCTTGCCGGCGCGGCCGACAAAGGGCTTGCCTTGCAGATCCTCGTCGCGGCCCGGCGCTTCGCCGATCAGCATCACCCGGGCCTCCGCGTTGCCCCGCGAGAAGCACAGGCTCTTTGCCGTGCGCTTGAGCGCGCAGCCTTCGAACTGCGCCACCAATGCCTCGAGTTCGGCCAGCGTCGCGGCAGCCTCGAGAGACGCGGGCGAAGGTGCTGCGGCTTCCGGCGCGGACGGAGACGCAGGGCGCGGCCGGGCTTGCGGGGCTTTTGCCGGGCTCTCTCTGGCAACTCGGTCTGGGGCAGGGCGGTCTTTGGCCGCCATATCGGGCGCCGCGGCGAAGCGGTCGACCGGTTCGTCGCCGATTGCCTCGTCGACGCCCATGGCCTCGTACCAGGCGAGCAGGGCGCTAGCGGCTTTTGCTTGGCTTCCAGTCATTTGCGATGCCCGTGTTGATCCTCTATTTGTCATTCCCCGGCCTTGCCGGGCAATGACGTATCGCTGGGCTCAAGCGACTTTAGCACCGATTGCCGGCCGCGGCCGCTGCCGGCCGCGAGCGCGGACTGTCGATTAAGGGGAGCATGCTGGTTTGAACGACAAAGTCGAACGCGAAACCATGGAATTCGATGTGGTGATCGTCGGCGCCGGGCCGGCGGGTCTCGCCGCAGCGATCAGGCTGAAGCAGCTCGCCGCCGAGAACGACAAGGAGGTGTCCGTCGTCGTCCTGGAGAAGGGCTCCGAGGTCGGCGCCCATATCCTGTCGGGTGCGGTGATCGATCCCGTGGCGCTCGACAAGCTCATCCCCGATTGGCGCGACCAGGGCGCGCCGCTCACCACTGCGGTCACCGAGGACCACTTCTATTATCTCGGCGAGGCTGGCGACATCCGCCTCCCCAATCTGTTCATGCCGCCGCTGATGAGCAATCACGGCTGCTACGCCGGCAGCCTCGGCAATCTCACCAAATGGCTCGGCGAGCAGGCGGAAGCGCTCGGAGTCGAGATCTATCCCGGCATCTCGGTGACCGATGCGATCATCGGCGCCCGCGGCGAGATCGAAGGCGTCATCACCGGCGATCTTGGCGTGGCCCGCGACGGCAGCCATAAGGATAGCTACACACCGGGTATTGCGCTGGTCGGCAAATACACCTTCCTCGCCGAAGGCGCCCGTGGCTCGCTGTCCAAGCAGCTCATCAGGAAATATGACCTCGACGAGGACAGCGGCCCGCAGAAGTTCGGCATCGGCCTGAAAGAGCTGTGGGAGATCCCACCCGAGAAGCATAAGCCCGGGCTCGTGCAGCACACTATGGGCTGGCCGCTCGACGACAAGACCGGCGGCGGCTCGTTCCTCTACCATTTCGGCGACAACCTCGTGTCGGTCGGCTTCGTCGTCCATCTCGACTATGCCAACCCCTATCTCAATCCTTTCAAGGAGTTTCAGCGCTCGAAGCTCCACCCGCGCATCGCCGAGCATCTCGAAGGCGGCAAGCGCATCGCCTACGGTGCCCGTGCGCTCACCGAGGGCGGCTGGCAGGCTTTGCCGCAACTGGCTTTCCCTGGCGCGGCGTTGATCGGCTGCGCGGCGGGTTTCATGAACGTGCCCCGCATCAAGGGCTCCCACAACGCCATGCTCTCCGGAATGATGGCGGCGGAGGCGGCTTTCGGGGCGATTCAAGCGGGCCGCTCCCGCGACACGCTCGTCGAGTACATCGGCGCCGTGGAGACGAGCTCAATGGCGAAAGAGCTCAAGAAAGTTCGCAACGTGAAGCCGCTCTGGTCGCGCCTCGGCACGCGGCTCGGCGTCATGCTGGGCGGCATCGACATGTGGCTCAACACGATCTTTCCGTTCCTCGGCCACACGCTCAAGCACAAGAAGCCCGACTATGCGAGCTTGCGGACTGCGGCGAAGTCGAAGCCCATCGACTATCCGAAACCGGACAACGCGCTCACCTTCGACATTTTGTCTTCGGTTTTCCTGTCGAACACCAATCACGACGAGGACGAGCCGGTGCATCTCAAGCTCGCCGATCCGTCGATACCCATCGAGCAGAATCTGCCGGAGTTCGCCGAGCCGGCCCAGCGCTATTGCCCGGCCGGGGTCTACGAAGTGGTGGAGGAGGGCGGCACTGTGCGCTTCCAGATCAACGCGCAGAATTGCGTTCACTGCAAAACCTGCGACGTGAAGGATCCCGCCCAGAACATTACCTGGGTGCCGCCCGAAGGCGGCGACGGGCCCAACTACGCGAATATGTAGCGCTCAAACGCTGTTAGTGCCCCATCGAGGGCCATAAACGCGCCGCGATTAGCCTTCAAAACCTTTATGGTTTGCAGGGGTCGGAAAAGCTCTTACCCTTGCTTGGGGGCCAACGAACCAACAATGGGACGGCGGATAGCCGAGCCGACGACATGATGACTTCCAACAGCGGGTCTCTGCGCAAGTGGGCGTGGAGGTCTCTCCTTCTTGTTGCGATTCTGGCTGCGCCTGCCGCCTATTCCGAGGTCATTCCGTCCGATAGCAGCGACCCTGATACGGGCACGCTGCTCGGCAATTACCTGTCGGGCCGGGTGGCGCGCGGCAATCACGATACGCTCGCCGCGGCCGAGTATTACTCCAAGGCCCTGAACGGCGACCCCGAAAACGAGGTCATTCTCGAACAGGCTTTCCTGCTCGAAACCGCCGCGGCGCGTTGGGATCGCGCCATCGAGCTGGCCAAGGACCTCGTCAAGGTCGAGCCGTCGCACCGGATCGCCCAATTCTTGCTCGGCGTCGAAGCCTTCAAGAAGGCGGACTATAAAGTGGCCGAGGAGCAGTTTCGCCGCAGCCCGGCAAGGCCCCATCGCCGATCTGACCTCGACCCTGGCTCGCGCCTGGGTCTTGGAGGCCGACGGCAAGCATAATGAGGCATTCGCCGCCCTCGACAGTCTGAGCAGCGCCGATTGGGCTCAATATTATCAGCGCTATCATCGCGCTCTCATCGCCGACGTGGCCGGCCGCCATGAGCTGGCAAGCCAGGCTTACGCGCAGGCCTTCAAGAAAAACCCGACCACGCTCAGAGTGGCTGACGCTTATGCCCGCCACGCGGTCAACTCCAATGATCGCGATCTCGCCATCCAGATCATCAAGGAGCATATCGCCAAGACGGCCCCGCACCCGCTGTCCGAGGCGCTGCTCGCGGAGATCGAGAGCGGCCAGACCCCCCCGCTGATGGCCGCCAATCCGACCGACGGCCTCGCCGAGGTGTTCTACGGCATCGGCGATGCTCTTGCCGGCGAGGGTGGCCTCGACATGGGCATCGTCTTCCTGCAACTCGCGCTCAACCTGAAGCCCGACTTCCCGCTCGCCAATGTGGCGCTGGCGGAAGCTTACGAGGGCGCCAAGAAATACGACGACGAGATCGCCGCCTTCGACCGCATCCCCAAGGACTCGCCCCTTTGGACCAATGTCCAGATCCAGAAGGCCTTCGCCCTTAATTCGCATGGAGAAGGTCGACGAGGCCAAGGCGCTGCTCGAGGAACTGGTCGCGCGCGCACCCAAGGACGGCCGTCCGCTCGATGCGCTCGGAAACATCCTGCGTTCCCATGAGCGCTACCAGGAGGCCCGAGAGTATTATACCCGCGCGGTCGATCTCATCGACAAGCCGGCCAACGAAAATTGGGCGCTTTACTATTCGCGCGGCGTTTGCAACGAGCGGCTGAAGGACTGGCCGGCCGCCGAAGCCGACTTCAAGCAGGCGCTTGGAGCTGTCGCCTGACGAATCGCTGATCCTCAATTATCTCGGCTATTCCTGGGTCGATCAGGGCCTCAACCTGAAGCAGGCCATGGACTACATCCGCAAGGCGGTGAGGCTGAAGCCGGATGATGGGTATTATGTCGACAGCCTGGGCTGGGCCTATTTCCGGCTCGGCAATATGCCGGACGCGGTCGAGCAGTTGGAGCGCGCCGTCGAGCTTCGTCCCGACGATCCGATCATCAACGACCACCTCGGCGATGCCTATTGGCGGGTCGGGCGCAAGCTCGAGGCGAAATACCAGTGGGAACAGGCCATGTCGCTGGAACCGGAGCCCGAGCAGGCCGAGACTCTGACCAAGAAGATCGCTTCCGGGCTGGAGGACGCCGACCGAGACCAAGGCGGCGGCGGATCGCACCACCCACGTGGACCAGAAGACGTCGCAATAAACGCCCTTCGCGACATCGCCTGGGCCAAGCTTAATCTCACACTTGAGGTGCTGGGACGCCGCGATGACGGCTTCCATGAGCTTGCGAGCCTCGTCGCCTTCGCCGGCGTCGGCGACACCGTCGAGCTCACCCCACAAGATGCTTTCGAGCTCGCCGTCGAAGGCCCGTTTGCCGCAGCACTCGAAGGCGCCAATCTCATTGCCGACGCGGTGGGGGCCGCCAGTGAGGTTGCGCCCGACCTCACAATCGGACGCTTTCGCCTGGTCAAGTTGCTGCCGGTCGCCGCCGGGCTCGGCGGCGGGTCGGCGGATGCGGCCGCCGCCTTGCGGCTCATCGCCCGCGCCAATCCGGATGCGCTGACTGAACAGGCGGCGGCCTCGCTTGCTCCGGGTCTCGGCTCCGACGTGGCGGTCTGCCTTAGGAGCGAACCGGCGCTGATCACCGGGCGTGGCGAGATCGTCAGCCTGGTAGGCGGCTTCCCGGCTTGCGGCGTGGTGCTCGCCAATCCGGGGCTGAAGCTCTCCACCGCTGAAGTCTATGGTGCGCTCAATGCGCCGCCACTATCGGCGCGGCCGCAAAGTCTGGCGCCTCCCGACTTTGCCGGCGATTTCGACAAGCTCATCGACTATGTGACGCCGCGCGGTAACGATCTCGAAGCCGCCGCTTTGCGCCTTGCGCCTGCAGTCGGTGATGTGCTGGCTGCTCTGGCAGTGTTGGACGGCGTGCGTCTCGTCAGAATGTCGGGCAGCGGTTCGACCTGCTTTGCCCTGTTCGCCACGCCCCGCCAGGCGCTCCGCGCCGCCACGGCGCTGGCACAGAGCCGAGCCGGAGTGGTGGATCACCGCCAGCACGCTCGGCGATCCCAAATTAATCGGCTGAGACTTAGAATGGCCGGTCGACAGAAAACTCGATGGCTTCGAGCATGGCCGATTTGATCTCCCCGTCGGGGAAGATGGCGAGAGCGTCGCGGGCGATCGCGCCGTAATGCCGGGCGCGCTCCATGGTGTCGGACAGCGCGTTGTGGCGCGCGATCAGATCGACGGCCTCGGCGAGATCGTTCTCGCCGATGATCGCCCTCTTTCAGCGTGCGCTCCCAGAAGGCGCGTTCTTCCGCGTTGCCGCGCCGGTAGCTCAGCACCACGGGAAGCGTGATCTTGCCCTCGCGGAAGTCGTCGCCCACGCTCTTGCCGAGCACCGACTGCTCGCCCGAATAGTCGAGCGCATCGTCGACGAGTTGGAAAGCGAGGCCGAGATTGCGTCCGTAGGAGCGTAACGCCGCGGCCTCCGACTTCGGCCGCTCGGCGATGACCGCGCCGACTTCCGCCGCCGCGGCGAACAGTGCCGCGGTCTTGGCGTCGATGACCGCGAGATAATCGTCTTCGGTGGTTTCGGTATTGTTGGCGGTGATGAGCTGCATCACCTCGCCCTCGGCGATGATCGCCGCGGCGTCCGACAGGATGCGCAGGGCGCCGAGCGAGCCGACATCCACCATCATCTTGAACGCTTGGCCGAGCAGGTAATCGCCGACCAGCACGCTCGCTTCATTGCCCCAGAGGAGCCGGGCGGCGGTCTTGCCCCGGCGCAAGTTGCTCTCGTCCACCACGTCGTCATGCAGCAGCGTGGCGGTGTGCATGAACTCAACGGATGCCGCCAGCCGCACATGGCCGTCGCCGTCGTAGCCGCACATCTTCGCCGCGGCAATGTCAGCATGGGGCGCAAGCGCTTGCCGCCGGAATCGATCAGATGCCGGGCCAGTTCGGGAATCAGATCGACATTCGAACGCGCCCGATCGAGGATGATGCGGTTGACATGGCTCATGTCCTCCTCGACAAGCGCCACGAGCGGCGCAAGGCTCGCACCCGGCTCCCGCTTGCCGGAAAGTTTGACGACGACTCCCAAGGCTCAGATCTCCTTCAGTGCCGAAAGGGCATAAGTCTCAGGGGATATTGTCGGCGGTCGGCGGCGAAGGTCAAGGTGCGACGGGCCATCGGGCCTGCGACAAAGGTATGGTAAGGCAATGAAGGAACTGCTGCGCTCGAACGATCCGGTGCTTATCTCCTTTGTCAGCGCTCTGTTGGATGGCGCCGATATTGCCTTCATCGTCCTCGATACGAATATGAGCGTGATGGAGGGCTCGATCGGTATTCTGCCCCGGCGCGTCCTGGTCGAGGAAAACTGCGTCGATCAGGCGCGCACCCTGCTGACCGAGGCCGGTATCGGCCATGACATCACCGACAAAGAAAAAGGCTAGCGTCCCCGAAGGGGCCGCCAGGCACCACAACCGACGATTTTCTCGGCGGGCGGGTGACAATTGTCCAACCGCGGGCCGGTCACCGTGCCGGCAGCGACGCCGTGTTCTTGGCCGCCGCTGTCCCCGCGGAGAGCGGTGAACGTGTGCTCGAGGCGGGCACGGGCGTCGGCGTTGCCGGTCTTTGTCTCCTGGCCCGCGTGCCGGGTCTTGAGGTCACGGCGGTCGAGATCGACCCAGGGCTATGCGCGCTTGGCGCAGGCGAATGCTGCGAAGAATAATGTCGCCGAGCGTTTCACCGCCATCGAGGCCGATGTCACCGCGCCCGCCAAGATCCTGCGCGCCGCCGGTCTTCAGTCGCGAAAGCTACGATCATGTCATTGCCAATCCGCCCTTTTATGCCGAAGGCGCGGTTCGGGCGGCGCCGGAGCCGGCGCGCGCGGTTGCCCATGTCATGAGGCCCGGAGAACTCGACCAAATGGGTGCGCTTCCTCACCACCATGGCCGCTCCGAAAGGCCGGCTGACGCTGATCCACCGGGCCGACTGTCTGGGCGAGCTTCTCGGTCTGCTTCAGGGGCGTTTCGGCGATGTGGCGGTCTTTCCGCTCTTTGGCAAGGCGGGCGAACCGGCGACACGCATCATCGTCCAGGGGCGCAAAGGCAGCCGCGCGGGCTTAAGGCTTCTGCCGGGGCTCGTATTGCATGGGCCGGACGGCGCCTATACGGCGGATGCGGAGGCCGTGCTCAGGGGCGGTACGGCCTTGTCGCTTGCGGGGCCGCACAAGAAAAAGGGCCGCCGCTTCGGGGGGTGAAGCGGCAGCCCCATTTGACCCGAGCGTGAGGAGAGCTCTCGGGCTAGCAAGGCCCGCGATTAGCAGACCTTGACGTCGCGCCAGACCCACTTGAAGTAGGGGTTGCCGTGGCGATCCCACAGCTTGATGCGGACCTTCTTGGTCTCGTAGTGGCAGGACGGGTACCAGGAGTAGTTCAGCCAGTAATGGTTGTTCCACCCGTTGTGGTGACCGTGACCGTGGTGACCACCACCGCCCCACCACCACCGCCGCCGCCACCACCACCGCCGCCGCCGGCATAGGCAGCGGGAGCACCGAGGGCGACGAAGGAAAGGGCCGCAGCCGCAAGAATGGTTGTTTTCAGCATTGATTTACCTCCAGCTTGGCGCGACAGCGCCGGTTGATTCAGAATTGGCGAGATGCTGTCCCTCGCTCATGGTGCCGTTCTAGGAGGTCTGGCCTGAACCGAAGCTGAGGTGCCCGTTCATCGGGTATTCACCGGAAAAGAGCCCGCGCGGAATAGAAAAAGGGCCGTTCCCCGATCCAGGAAACGGCCCTTCCAATGCGTAGCCTGTGGCAGTCCTTCGTGCCTAGTACCAGCCGCCCCAGTAGCGGTTCCGCCAATACGGGTAGTAGGCGTAGGGATAGTTGTAAGGCCGATTATACTGGTAGGTCCGGCGCGGCGCGTAGTAGCCGTAACGCGGTCCGACATAGACCGACACACCCGGCGCGTAGTCACCCCGCCACGCCTTGCGGCGCCAACCCGCATCGGCCGATTGCGGCGCCAGCGACACGAGCGTGAACGCAAGCACGCCCACCGCCGCCGCCATGATCGCAAACTTCTTCATCTCATATCCTCCTCGTGGAACCGGCGCGGCAATCGAGCGCGCGGCTCGGGGTGGGGCTGACGCCCACCATCGAGACGCATTATAACAAGCTATTCGGACAGGCCGATGTCCGCCGCGCGTCTGCCTTAATTAAAGGCTTCAACGGCGCCCCCGTCTGGCCTTTATTGGCACAGATCAAAGGGTGCAACTTTGATTTGGGTCTCTCGAGAAAGATACGGTGAACAATATGAGCAGTGCGGCAGGCGAGGGCGGTGTTCTCGCGGTGATGAAATCATATCTCCCGGAGTCCTGGACCAAGTCCGGGCCGCTCGTCCCTGTGCTCCGTTTCACCGGCCCCATCGGCATGACCATGCCGCTCAAGCCGGGTCTGTCGCTGTCGACGGCGGCCTCGGCGATCGAGAAGGCCTTCTCGATGCGTGGCGCCAAGGCCGTGGCCATCCAGATCAACTCGCCCGGCGGCTCGGCGGTGCAGTCGACCCTGATCTACAAGCGCATCAGGGCGCTCGCCGAGGAGAAGGATCTCAAGGTCTACGTCTTCGCCGAGGACGTCGCGGCCTCCGGCGGCTACATGCTGGCCTGCGCCGGCGACGAGATCTACGCCGACGAGAGCTCCATCGTCGGATCCATCGGCGTGATCAGCGCCTCCTTCGGCTTCACCGGGTTGATGGAGAAGGTCGGTGTCCAGCGCCGCGTCTATACTGCGGGCGCCAACAAGGACGTCCTCGACCCGTTCCTGCCCGAAAAGCCGGCCGACGTGGAGCGCGTCAAGGCGATCCAGTTGGACGTGCATCGGGCCTTTATCGACCTGGTCAAGTCACGGCGCGGCGCCAAGATCAGCAAGCCCGACGATGAGCTGTTCACCGGCGAGTTCTGGTCGGGCAAGACCGCGCTCGAGCTCGGTCTCATCGACGGGCTGTCGGACCTGCGCTCCAAGATGCGCGAAGTCTACGGCGACGACGTCCGCTTCAAGCTGGTGACGCCGTCCACCTCGTGGTTCCGCCGCAAGCGCGGCGTGTTTACCGAGAGCGGCTTGCTCGACTTCGGCTTCTCGCCGGGCGGGCTCGCCGCCGACGCCATCTCGGCGATCGAAGCGCGGGCGCTTTGGTCGCGTTTCGGGTTGTAAGCCATGCCGCAAGTCCTCCTCCTCGTCGTCGCCGGCGCCGGACTCTGGCTCGCCCGCCGATTTCTCCGCAAAGAGCAGGGCCGCGTCGCCGACGACCTCCGCGCGGCGAAGGAGGCGATGGAGCGCCGCGAGCTCGACAGTGCCGTGCCGCTCGAGCAGGACCCCACGACCGGCGTCTACCGGCCGAAGCAGATGCACTGACGCGCCAAGCACCCGATGTTAACGGGGCCGCCATTGTTGTCTTCGACAAAGCTATCGCTTCCCTTATGGCTTCCCTTGGCGCGCTTAGGCGAATAGCGTGCGCGCGAAATCCTCCTCACAGCCTTGAGTCGACATGGCCAAACTTGAGAAATCCGAGGGGCGCAAGCCTGTGCCGTCCTTTCAGGACCTGATCCTCAGGCTTGAGCGCTTCTGGGCCGACCACGGCTGCGTCATCCTCCAGCCTTACGACATGGAGATGGGAGCAGGGACCTTTCACCCGGCCACCACGCTGCGCTCGTTGGGCCCGAAACATTGGCGCGCGGCCTACGTGCAGCCCTCGCGGCGTCCCAAGGACGGCCGCTACGGCGAGAACCCCAACCGCCTGCAGCATTATTACCAGTTTCAGGTGATCCTGAAGCCGTCGCCGAGCGATATCCAGGAGCTCTATTTGGAGAGCCTCTACGCCATCGGCATCGACCCCAAGAACCACGATATTCGCTTCGTCGAGGACGATTGGGAGAGCCCGACGCTCGGCGCCTGGGGGCTCGGCTGGGAAGTGTGGTGCGACGGCATGGAGGTGTCCCAGTTCACCTACTTCCAGCAGGTCGGCGGCTTCGACTGCGATCCCGTCTCCGGCGAGCTGACCTATGGGCTCGAGCGCCTCGCCATGTATGTGCAGGGCGTCGACAATGTCTACGACCTCAACTTCAACGGTGGCACCGGCGACGATAAGGTCACCTATGGCGACGTGTTCCTGCAAAGCGAGCAGGAATATTCCCGCTTCAATTTCGAGCACGCCGACACCGCCAAGCTACTTGGGGATTTCCGTGCCGCCGAGGCCGAGTGCAAGGCGCTGTTGGCCAAAGGGGAGAACGGCGAGCGCCATCTCATGGTGTTGCCCGCATACGATCAGGCCATCAAGGCCTCGCATATTTTCAATCTGCTCGACGCCCGCGGCGTCATCTCCGTGACCGAGCGCCAGGCCTATATCCTGCGCGTGCGCGATCTCACCAAGGCGTGCTGCGCCGCATGGCTCAAGACCGAAGCGGGCGGCGCTCCACATGCTTAAGCCCTATCGCGAGAGCGTGGCGCCCCCGCAAGAGCGGACGCCGGCGCTCAGACCCAAGCTCAGATCGTGGACGGGGCGTGTATGGCGCGCGTCACCGGAAAGCTTCATGCTCATGCTGAAGCTCGATGCGAGCCTCACGATGTCCGACATCGAGGACCAAGAGTTGCGCGCCATGCTGACGCCCTTCGCCGCGCAGCTTGCGAGCTTCCCGCTCTATCTCGATTATACCGATGAGAACCACCTGCCGGTCTCATGGGCGGTGGGCTCCCTCAATGTCGAGCACGGCAAGCACACCTCTGCCCGCTTTTACGATTTTCTGGAGTCCGTCCCGGCGCACCTCCTCGTACCGTTGCTGCCGCAAGCCGGTGCGCAGTCTGACCTCGTCATCAGCGTCGTTCCGTACAGCATCGAGAAGGATCGGCTGCTCTTTGCCATCGCCGATTACGATCTCGGCTTCCACAACCGCATCGGCTAGCGCATGTCTGAGCTTCTGCTTGAACTCTTCTCCGAGGAAATCCCGGCGCGTATGCAAGCCCGCGCGCAAGCGGATCTTGCCCGCCTGCTGGGCGACAAGCTCAAAGGCGCCGGGCTGGAGTTCGGTGAGATCAAGACCTTCGCCACCCCGCGCCGCCTGACGGCCGTGGTCGACGGCCTGCCCAAGCGCTCGCCCGACGTGAGCGAGGAGCGCAAAGGCCCGCGCGTCGATGCGCCCGAGCAAGCCGTCAACGGGTTTCTGAAGGCGGCGGGGCTCGCATCCGTCGATCAGGCGGAAATCCGCGAGGACAAGAAGGGCAGCTACTACGTCGCGCTGCTGGAGAAGCCCGGGCGCTCGACGGCGGATGTTGTCGCCGAGATCGTGCCGGACATCGTGCGCAACTTCCCCTGGCCGAAATCCATGCGCTGGGGTTCGCGGCAAGCTCCGCTGGGTGCGGCCGCTTCATTCCATCCTCTGCCTGCTCGACGGCAAAGTGGTCGAGTTCGAGATCGACGGCATCAAGAGCGGCAAGGAAACGCGCGGCCACCGCTTCATGGCGCCCAAAGCCTTCGCCGTGAAAAACTTCAAGGACTATGCGGAGAAGCTGCGCGCGGCATTCGTCATTCTCGACGGCGAGGAGCGCGCGGCGCTGATCGCAAAGCACGCCCACAAGCTCGCCGACAAGCAAGGTCTCGCGCTCGTCGAGGACGAGGCGCTGCTCGCCGAGAATGCCGGGCTGACCGAATGGCCGGTGGTCCTCATGGGCGAGTTCGACGAGGATTTCTTGAGCGTGCCGCCGGAGGTGCTGGCCACTTCGATGAAGGCGCACCAGAAATGCTTCTCGCTCACCAAGGGCGACGAACTCGCCAACCGCTTCATTCTGGTCGCCAATCTCAAGGCCGAGGATGGCGGCAAGAAAATCACCGAAGGCAATGAGCGGGTGATCCGCGCGCGTCTCGCCGACGCCAAGTTCTTCTATGACCAGGACCGCAAGGTCTCGCTCGAAGACCGTGTGGTGACGCTCAAGGACATTACCTTTCACGAGAAGCTCGGCAGCCAATATGAGCGCGTGCAGCGCATCTTTCGCTTGGCGCGCCAGCTGGCCCCCTTGGTCGGCGCCGATCCGGACGATGCCGAGCGTGCCGCCATCATCGCCAAGGCCGATCTCGTCACCGACATGGTCGGCGAGTTTCCCGAGCTGCAAGGCGTCATGGGCCGCTATTACGCACTCGACCAGGAGGAGCGTCCGGTGGTCGCCGACGCCATCGCCGCCCATTACAAGCCGCAAGGCCCTACGGATGAGGTGCCGCGCGATCCCGTGGCCATCGCCGTGGCGCTCGCCGACAAGCTCGACACGCTGGTGGGCTTCTGGGCCATCGACGAAAAGCCGACCGGCTCGAAAGACCCTTATGCGCTCCGCCGCGCCGCGCTTGGCGTGATCCGCATCATTCTGGAGAATGGCGTTCGGCTGCCGCTGCTACAGCAGTTTCGCGCCCAACTGCCGGGCAACGACAAGCAGAAGGATGAGGTCGCGCAGAGTCTCCTCAATTTCTTCGCCGACCGCCTCAAAGTCTATCTCCGCGATCAGGGCGCACGGCACGATCTCGTTGATGCGGTGTTTGCGCTTGGTGGCGACGATCTCTTGATGATCGTTGCCCGCGTCGACGCGCTGGGCCGCTTTCTCGACGCCGACGACGGCGCCAATCTGTTGGCCGGCACCAAGCGCGCCGAGAACATTCTGCGCATCGAGGAGAAGAAAGACGGCCGCGCCTTCGATCAGGCGCCCGACCCCGCATTGCTGGAGCAGCCCGAGGAGAAGGCGCTGGCCAAGGCCGTTGACGAAGTAGAGACAGCGGCGGCATCGGCCATCGCCAACGAGGATTTCGAGGCGGCCATGTCGGCAATGGCCAAGCTCCGCGCGCCGGTTGATGCCTTCTTCGATCGCGTCACGGTCAATGCGGACGATCCGAAGCTGCGCGAGAATCGTTTGCGGCTCCTGAACCGCATCCGCGCCACCACTCAGACTGTGGCCGACTTCTCCAAGATCGCTGGCTAAAGATTGTCATTCCCGCGAAGGCGGGAATCCAGTGGCCACGAAATTCGCGATAAGGGGGGAGTGCTGTGCCCGCTTTATCCCCGCCCATCAAACCTGCCTTACACTCATGCCACCTCGTCCGTTGATGGGCGTTCTCGCGAGGCGTTCGTGATGGCGGGACGGGGTGCGGCGCCCGCGGGGCTTGGACGTGACAAGTCACTCGGGCGGTATCGGGGCTCCCCCCGGGACCACTAGGAGTCCCCGCCAGGAGCTGGCAGTAGGTCCCGGACAGACAGTCCGGGATTGAAGCGGGGCCCGCCGCCGTAACCGCCGCGGATTGGCGCGCCGCGAGGCGCCCGCGTGCCGCGAGGCACGAGCCAAAAGGTTTGCGCTTCTCGGCGCGCCATCCCCCTTTCGGGGGCCATGCTCTTTGACAGGAGCCGGACGCATCTCGCGTCGCGGCGACGAATAAGCGCGCCCACAAAACTGTTGTGACCGGGCTTGATCCGGGCCTCCATGCCGTGACATGTCAACGAGCTGGACCCGAACAACGAGAATGAAAATGTCGCCGCATATCAGCATGATCACTCTGGGCGTCGCCGACATTGCTCAGGCGACGGCCTTCTACGAACGGCTCGGCTTCGTCAGGTCGAGTGCGAGCCAAGAAGCGGTGACATTCTTCAAGGCCGGTCCGGCCGTGCTCGGACTGTTCGGCCGGGATGCGCTGCATGAGGATGCGCAAGCAGGTCCGCTCTGGAGCGGCAATGGCGGCATGGCTGTGGCCATGAACTATGCAAGCGAGGCCGAGGTCGACGCCATGATGGCCAAGGCCGAAGAATCGGGCGCGCGCATCTTGAAGCCAGCGGTTAAGGTGTTCTGGGGCGGCTATAGCGGCTACTTCGCCGACGCCGACGGTCATGTCTGGGAGGTGGCCCATAATCCGTTTTGGCCGCTCCATGAGAATGGCGGTATCGATCTGCCCGAATGAACGAGCCGACGCACATCTTCGTCTACGGCACGCTGCGCAGTGAGAGCGACCATCCCATGGCGCGGCGCCTTTCGTCGCAGGCGCGCCTCATCGGCAAGGGCAGCGTCCCCGGACGCCTTTATGATTTCGGCTGGTATCCCGCCGCTGTATTCGATGCGGGCGAGCGGCGCATGGTGGTGGGCGACGTCTTTGCCCTTCCGCTCGGGGGGCGTCTGCTTGTCGAATTGGATATCTACGAGGGTGGCGATGCCTATTATGCCCGGAGTTCCCTCGAGGTGATGCTCGCCGGCGGCGGCAGGATCATCGCCTGGGCCTATGGCGTGCGCGAAGCGCCGGCGGCGCGTCTCATTCCCGGCGGCGACTTCATCGCCCACCGGAACGCAAAGATGCGCCGGCCCGTTCGTTCTTAAGCCTTCGCCTTGACCCGGTTTGTGTCAAGGCGGCCAGAAGGTTACAAGGGCGGACTTGGCGGGAGAAGCATGGAACGAGCAATGACCGAGGCCGGACAGCCTGAGGGAGCCCCGCTGAAATGGGTGTTCACCTTCGGCGACGGGCGCGCCGATGGCTCCGTCGAGGACAAGGATCTCCTCGGCGGCAAGGGCGCGTATCTGGCCGAGATGTCGCGCATCGGCCTGCCCGTGCCGCCCGGCTTCACCATCTCGTCGGAGGTCTGCGCGGCTTATTACGAGCTTGGCCGCAAGCTTCCCGATGAGCTCAAGCCCATGGTCGACGCGGCGCTCGACGAGATCGGCAGAATAACCGGCGCGCGCTTCGGCGATGTCGACGACCCGCTGCTGGTGTCGGTGCGCTCTGGTTCGCGCGCCTCGATGCCGGGCATGATGGACACCGTCCTCAATCTCGGCCTCAACGACCAGACGGTTGAAGGCCTGGCGCGGCGCACGTCCGAACGCCGCTTCGCCTACGACACCTATCGCCGCTTCATCCAGATGTATGCCGACGTGGTGCTCGGCATCGATCACGGCCTGTTCGAAGAGATTCTGGAGAACTACAAGAATCTCAAGGGCTTCGAGCTCGATCCCGAACTCGCCGCCGAGGATTGGGCGGAGATCGTCACCCGCTACAAGGCGGTGGTCGAGCGGGAGCTGGAACGACCCTTTCCGCAAGATCTGCACGAGCAATTGTGGGGTGCCATCGCCGCCGTGTTCGGCTCCTGGCAGAACGCGCGCGCCATCGCCTATCGGCGGCTCCACGACATTCCCGACGATTGGGGCACCGCGGTCACCATCCAGGCCATGGTGTTCGGCAACCGGGGCGACAACAGCGCCACCGGCGTCGTCTTCACCCGCAACCCCTCTACCGGCGCCAATGAGCTCTATGGCGAGTTTCTGCTCAACGCCCAAGGCGAGGACGTGGTGGCGGGCTTGCGCACGCCGCAGCCTCTGACCGAGGCGGAACGCGGTGCGTCGGGCAACGGCAAGCTGTCCTTCGAGGCGCTGCTGCCCGACGCCTTCGCCGAGCTCAAGCGGTCCTGCGCGGCGCTGGAGAAGCGCTTCCGCGACATCCAGGACATCGAATTCACCGTGCAGGAAGGCAAGCTCTTCATGCTGCAGACCCGCGCGGGCAAACGCTCGACCCAGGCCGCGCTGAAGATCGCCGTCGATATGGCGGAGGAAGGGCTGATCAGCCGCGAGGAAGCGGTGTTGAGCCTCAATGCCAACCAGCTCGACCAGCTTTTGCATCCGACGCTCGATCCCAAGGCGGAGATGACGGTGCTCGCCAAGGGCCTGCCGGCCTCGCCGGGGGCGGCATCCGGCGAGCTCGTGTTCGACGCCGACGAGGCGGTGCATCTGAAAGCCCAAGGCCACACGGTGATCTTGGCGCGCGTCGAGACTTCGCCGGAGGACGTGCAAGGCATGCACGCCGCTGTCGGTATTCTCACCACGCGCGGCGGCATGACGAGCCATGCCGCCGTGGTCGCCCGCGGCATGGGGCGGCCCTGCGTGGTTGGCGCCGCCGCGGTGCATATCGATCTGGAGCGTGAGACGCTCGAAGCCGCCGGTGTGCTGCTCCACAAAGGTGACATCGTCACCATCGACGGCTCCACCGGCAAGATCATCAAGGGGCGCGTGACCATGCGCGAGCCCGATTTGTCGCCGGACTTCACCACCTTGATGGGCTGGGCTGACGGCTTTCGCCGCTTGAGGATCCGCGCCAACGCCGACACGCCCGACGACGCCCGCCAGGCGCGCGCGTTCGGCGCCGAAGGTATCGGCCTTTGCCGTACCGAGCATATGTTTTTCGAGGAGAGCCGCATTCTCGCCATGCGCGAGATGATCCTCGCCGACAATCCGGAAGGCCGTCGCAAGGCTCTGGCCAAGCTTCTGCCGGCCCAGCGTCAGGATTTCATCGAGCTGTTCGAGATCATGGCGGGCCTGCCCGTCACCATCCGCCTGCTCGATCCGCCGCTGCATGAGTTCCTGCCCCACGGCGACGACGCCATCGCCGCCGTCGCCGAGGCGATGGGCGTGAGCCTGGAGCGGTTGAAGCGGCGCATCGGGGTGTTGAGCGAGTTCAACCCGATGCTCGGCCAGCGTGGCGCGCGGCTGCTTGTCAGCTATCCGGAAATCGTCGAGATGCAGGCCCGCGCCATCTTCGAGGCGGCCATCGAGACCGGCAAGGCCCTGCACGACCGGGTGACGCCCGAGATCATGGTGCCGCTGGTGGCGGTCAAAGCCGAACTCGATATCGTCAAGGCACGCATCACCGCCACTGCGCGCGCCGTCGAGAAGGAGCGCGAGACGAGCGTCGCCTTTCAGGTGGGCACTATGGTCGAGCTGCCCCGCGCCTGCCTGATGGCGGGCGAGATCGGCCGCAGCGCGGAGTTCTTCTCCTTCGGGACCAACGACCTGACTCAGACGACCTTCGGACTGAGCCGCGACGACGCCGGACGGTTCTTGAGCGAGTACGCCGAGAAGGGGATCATCCACCACGATCCCTTCGTGACGCTGGATGAGGCGGTGGGGGAGCTCATGCAGATCGCCGCGGAGCGGGGCCGCGCCACGCATCCCGACCTCAAGATCGGTCTTTGCGGCGAGCATGGCGGCGATCCGGACACCATTAACTTCTGCGAGAAAATCGACCTCAGCTATGTGTCCTGTTCACCCTATCGCGTGCCGGTGGCGCGCCTTGCAGCGGCCCAAGCAACACTCAAAAAAGTAGCGCTAACGGATAATTAGGCCTTAGCAGCCGAAATAGGCGGTTGTTGCCGATAACCACAATTTGTCCTAAATTCTGGGGCAACGTTTACGGCAATAGACGGGACTCCGGGCTTGTACCGGTGGGGGATCTCCGAAGCTAACACGCTGATTTCCCGCCAATTTGCCTGGCGTATAAGGGGACGCTTTACCAGCGCGGGCTTTTGCCGCGCGTCGGTAAGGTAAATGTGGGGGACGTCCGGCCATGCCGGCGGGTTCCCACGGGTTTTGGGGACCTGGAGGGATAATGGGCCGACGCTCGTCTCGTCGGATGTGGCACACTTTCGTTGCGCTCGTGCCGCTTCCCCTCATTGGCTTGGGTTATTTTGTTGCCCATCCGGGCAAGCCCCTCGCCACCGAGGTCGAGCTTTATATGTCGGACCCCGGTGCCGTAACCACGGCAGCGCGGACCGCCGATGCATCCTCGACACCCAGCCAGATCCCGAGCCAAGCCGGCAAGCTGTTCACCGGCGGCGGCAAGGGGCCTCGCGCCGACCATTACCTCACCGCCCAGGCCGCCACCGAGGGCGGCAAACAGCTGGTGACCGCAAGCCTCGCCGGCGCGCCCAGCCTGGCCCACGCCGTCTCCGCCGTCAGCCGCGAAGACAAGGCCGACCGCTTGAAAGCCACTACCGAGGTGGCGCTCAAGGTTCCGGCCGCCGGCCGCGCCGAAAATTCCCTCTTCATGAACGCGAGCTACTCCTCGCCGTTCAATGCCGACTTCCAAGTGGATGCCTTCCGGCCGTCGTCCGACGAGATCGCCTACCAGGCGGGCACGGAAGCACTCGACTTCCGCTACAAGGGCGAGACCCAAGCCGAGTTCGAGGACCGCGAGCGCCGCTGTCTTTCCACCGCCATCTATTTCGAGGCGCGCGGCGAGCCGAAACGCGGCCAGATCGCCGTGGGTCAGGTAATCCTCAACCGCGTGCGCAGCCCGCTCTTCCCGGAGACCATTTGCGGTGTCGTCTATCAGGGCCAGATGCATAAGGGCTGTCAGTTCTCATTCGCCTGTGACGGACACACCGACAATCCGCGCGACAACGAGCAATGGGCGTTGGCTCAGGATCTCGCCAAAGAGATCATGTCGGGCGATCAATGGCTTCCCGAGGTCGGCTATTCCACCTTTTATCATGCGAATTATGTGAACCCGCGCTGGGCACGCAGCATGAACAAGATCGACAAGATCGGCCGGCACATCTTCTACAAGAAGCGCAACGAGAAGCCTTATGTGGTCGAGGCTTCGGCCGATGCCGCAGGCAGCACAGGACGACTCGGATGAGTCAGGGTATCTTCTGACCCCGACGCTTTCGCTCGCCTCCGCGGTGAGCGCCGTCACCGGCTCGGTGAACGCTGTGACGGATTCAGTGACCGCATCTGTCGAGCGCCGTCGCCGGCTCTAGCACCCCGCCGCCCACTCCAGTGATGAGTCTAGGTTACGCGGGGAGTGAGTAAGCGCGCCGACCGAGATCAGGTCGACCCCCGCTTCCGCGATTTTCTCCACCGTCTCTAGATTGACGCCGCCCGACGCCTCGGTCAGCACTTTGCCCTTCGCCAGCGCCGACCGCCTTCTTCAGCGTCTCCACGTCCATATTGTCGAGCAGCACGGCATCGATCGGGAAAGCGCAACGCCTCCTCGAGTTGCTGAAGCGTGTCGACCTCGACCTCGATTTTGACCATGTGGCCGGCGCGCGGGCGCAGAGCAAGCTCAGCGCCGCCTCGAGCCCGCCCGCCGCGGCGATATGATTGTCCTTGACCAGCACCGCGTCGTAGAGGCCGAAGCGGTGATTGACGCCGCCGCCGCAGCGCACCGCGTATTTCTCGAAGGCGCGCAAGCCCGGCGTGGTCTTGCGGGTGCAGGCGATGCGCGCGCCGGTGCCCGCGACCGCGGCGACATAGGCGGACGTCAGCGTGGCGATGCCGCTCAGTCGGCCGAGGAAGTTGAGCGCGGTCCGCTCGCCCGTGAGCAGCGCCCGCGTGCGTCCCTTGATGCTTGGCAATGACTCTCGCCGGCCGCGACCTCTGCCGCCGTCGTCCACAACCCGCGTGACCACGGCTTTGCGGATCGAGCATCTTGAACGCGGCCTCGACGAGGTCGAGACCGGCGATCACGCCGTCTTGCCGTGCCACGATCGCCGCCTCGCCTTGCGGTCCGCCGGAATGATGGGATCGGTGGTGATGTCGCCGGCAAGACCGAGATCCTCGGCCAATGCGGCGCGGACCGCCTGGTCCACGAGCAGCGCGGGAAGTTCGAGCCGGGGCAGCGGCGCTTTGGTCACTGCGCGACCACGCGCAAGCGTGGCGGGCTGGATACGCCGGCCGCCTTGCGGGCGATGGCCTCGGCCTGCGCAAGGGTGAGGAAGCTGCGCTTCGCTTGGGCGTCGTCCGCTGCCGGATAGTCGCTGCGGAACTGCGCGCCGCGGCTCTCCGTCCGCGCCAGCGCCGCGGCCGTGATCAGCTTGGCGGTGGTCAGCATATTGGCCAGCTGCGGATCGCCCTCTATCTCATGTTCGAGCGAAATGATGGTGGTGAGCGCATTCGTCAGGGATTGGGCGTCGCGCACCACGCCGGCCTCGGCCGCCATGGTGCGGCGGAGCGTCTGCTCGGCCTCCGCGTTATGAGCGGGCATGGCCGCCTGCGGCGTCACGGCCGCGATCTTTCGCGACGGTGGCGGGGGCAGGGTGGTGGCGATGTCGTTGGCGACGCGCGCCCCGAACACGACGGCCTCGAGCAGCGAGTTGGAGGCCAGCCGGTTTGCGCCATGCGCGCCGGTCGAGGCCACCTCGCCACAGGCCCACAGTCCGTCGACCGTGCTGCGGCCTTGAGCGTCGGTGAGGATACCGCCCATATGGTAGTGGGCCGCCGGCGCCACCGGAATCGGCTCCGCTGTCGGATCGATGCCGGCCGACCGGCAGGTCGCCACCACTGCGGGGAAATGATCGCCAGATCCGGCCCCAAGGGGCGGCAATCGAGGAAGGCGCCCCGGCCGCTGGCGACTTCGCGGTGAACGGCGCGGGCCACCACATCGCGAGGGCCGAGTTCGGCGTCTTCATGCACCGCGCGCATGAAGCGCTCGCCGCTGTCCGTTGATCAGAAGCGCGCCTTCGCCACGCAGGGCCTCGGTGGCGAGCGGCGCGGGATCGCGGCCGATATCGATGGCGGTGGGATGGAACTGCACGAACTCCGCATCGGCGATCACGGCGCCGGCGCGTGCGGCAATGGCGACTCCTTCGCCGCGGGCTTCATGCGGATTGGTGGTGATGGCGTAGATCTGGCCGGCACCGCCAGTGGCCAGCACCACGGCGCGTGCCGGCAGCACCAGTCCTTGCCGACCCGGCTCGCCACTGACCGGCGCCAGGGCGATGCCCTGGACGCGGCCGTTGCGCACGATGAGATCGCGGGCGGTGAAGCCTTCCAGCACGGTAATCGACGGGGTGGCGCGCGCGGCCGCGGTTATCGCGCCCATGATGGCGCGCCCCGCGGTATCGCCCTTGACGTGGAGAATGCGCCGGCTGCGATGTGCCGCCTCGTGGCTCAAGCTCAAACGGCCTTCGAGGTCTTTGTCGAAGGGCACGCCATAGCGCAAGAGATCCTCGATGCGCCCGCGCGCTTCTTGCGCCATGAACAGGGCGACAGCTTCATCGACGATACCGGCCCCGGCGCGGACCGTGTCGGCGGCGTGATCCTCCGGCGTGTCGCCTTCGGCCAGCGCCGCGGCGATGCCGGCTTGCGCCCATAGGCTTGAGGCGCCCTCGCCCAGGGGGGCGGGCGAGATCACGGTCACGGGGAGTGGCGCGAGCTTGAGCGCGGTGAACAGGCCGGCCAAGCCGGCCCCCACCACGACGATGCCATTGCCTGCGCTCAGCGCGTGCGTTGGCGGCTTGCCGAAGCTGGTCACGTGCGCCTCGCGCCCAAAGGGCGCGCCCTCATTAGTGGTTGAGATTGATCATGCGCTCGACCGCCGCACGAGCGGGGCCGGCGACCGCCGGATCGATGGTCACCTCATCCTTCATGAACACAAGACTGTCGAGGATCTTGGGCAGGGTGATGCGCTTCATGTGCGGACAGAGGTTGCACGGCCGCACGAACTGCACATTCGGCGCCTCGACCGCAACGTTGTCGCTCATGGAGCACTCGGTCACGAGCAGCACCTTGGAGGGCTGGTTATCCTCCACCCATTTGATCATGCCGGAAGTCGAGCCGGTAAAGTCGGCCTCACCAATCACCTCGGGCGGGCACTCCGGATGGGCGATGATCTTCACGCCCGGATCGGCCTCGCGATACGCGCGCAGCTCCTCCGCCGTGAAGCGCTCATGCACCTCGCAATGGCCCTTCCAGGTGATGATCTCCACGTCGGTCTGGGTCTGCACCCATTTGGCGAGAAACTCGTCGGGGATCATGATCACCCGCTTGGCGCCCAGCGACTCCACCACGCGCACCGCGTTCGACGAGGTGCAGCAGATGTCGGACTCCGCCTTCACGTCGGCCGAGGTATTCACATAGGTGACCACCGGCACGCCGGGATAAGCCTCGCGCAACGCCCGCACGTCGGCGCCGGTGATCGACGCCGCCAGCGAACAGCCGGCGCGGCTATCGGGGATCAGCACCGTCTTGTCGGGATTCAGCAGCTTCGAAGTCTCGGCCATGAAATGCACGCCGCATTGCACGATCACCTCCGCGTCGGCCTTGGAGGCCTCGCGCGCCAGCTGCAGCGAGTCGCCGATGACGTCAGCGACGCAATGGAAGATCTCCGGCGTCATATAGTTGTGCGCCAGCACCACCGCGTTCCGCGACCGCTTCAGATCGTTGATGGCCTTGATATAGGGGGCGAAGCCCGGCCACTCGATCGGCGGGATCACGCGCTTGACGCGCTCATAGAGATGCGCGGTCTCAGCCGCCACTGCGGGCGTATAGGCGAGATCGGGCAGAAGCGCCGGCGGCAAAACGGCCTGCGCCTTTGCTTCCCACTCACGGGTGCCGGTCTGAACTGTCGCCATGGGGCCAAGGCCTCCTGTGGATATAATGCTCATAATGAGTATATATGGGGCGTAAAAAGGTCCGGCACAAGGCCGGCTCACTCCCTATCCTCAATTGGAGTATAGGCCATCAAGGCCCGGCTTCAAGGGCTGCTGCACGAAGGTGGACCTACAGTGCGCGAGGTCGAACGGCGGAAAACCGCCAAAACCTAGCCTTATGGTTAACACATAGGCAATTCTAGGTGGCCGTAGGCGCCTCTTGCGACTAACCTATAGGGCTACGAGCGGGGTAGTGGGATGCGTGGACGGTCCTTAGTCGCGATCCTTGGCGCGGCGGGCATTTTTGTACTAGTTGCGGCACTGCTGGCTGTGTGGTTGACGGCCGGCAATCCGCAGACGGCCGCGACCATCATCGACATCCCCGACAATCCGGCCGCCCTGGCGGCGCTCAAGGTGCAAGAGGCGGAAGTTGTCGCCAGCCTGCCCAGCGCCACCGACGAGACGTCGGCCGCAGAAGACGTCATGGCGCCAGAGCCGGCTCTCCCGGAGAAGCTTTTCATCGCCGACGCAATCCGGCGCAAGCTGAGCGACCCGGCTCTGCGCAACGGTGCCCACGCGGACGATCTCGCGGCGGTCGAGGCCTTCTATGCCAGCCATAGCGGCCCCGCCTTGTGGGTAACGAGCGCCGGGCTGTCGCCGGAAGCCCAAAGCCTCATCGGCGAGTTCGCCAAGGCGGACGAATGGGGGCTCGATGCCGACGCCTTCACAGTGCCGCCCGCCGATTACCAGCCGACAGCGGCCGACGACCAGGCCAGCGCCGAAATCGCGGTGAGCCTCGCAGTTCTCAAATACGCCCGCTATGCACGCGGTGGCCGTGCGGACCCGGCAGCCCTCAGCGATCTGATCGACCAGACGGCGCCCTTGCGCGATCCGACGACCGTGCTGACCGAAATCTCAGCGACCGACACGCCTGGCGCCTATCTCACGGGGCTAAATCCCAAGCATGAGCAGTTCGAGCGCCTGCGCCAGGCGCTGCTCAAGGCGCGCGCGAGCGGTGAAGCCAAGCCGCAAGCAGGTCAAGCGGCTTCTGGTCAACATGGAGCGCTGGCGGTGGATGCCGGAATATCTCGGGCCGCTCTACGTCTGGCTCAATACGCCCGAGTTCATGATGCACGTCGTCAAGGACGGCAAGACCATCCATTCGGAAAAGATCGTCGTCGGCAAACTGGACTACGCCACCCCGGTGTTCTCGGCCGACATGAAAACTATCGTGTTCAATCCCGAATGGACGGTGCCTCCCACCATTGTCCGCGAAAATCTCCTGCCCAAATTGCGCGGCGGCAGCGGGGGTTGGTTCAGCAGCAACACGGCCATCCTCAAGCAGCACGGGCTCAAGGTGCGCTACAACGGTAAGGAAGTGGATCCCAGCAAGATCGACTGGAAGACCGTAAATATGGGCGCGATCGCCTTCACCCAGGCACCGGGGCCGACCAATGTTCTGGGCAAGGTGAAGTTCATCTACCCCAACAAGCACGTCGTCTACATGCACGACACCATCAAGCGTGATCTCTTGAAGCTGACGGTGCGCGCCGAAGGCCATAATTGTCCGCGCGTCGACAACCCGGGCACGGTGGCCGCCGTTCTGCTCGCCGAGGATAAAGGCTGGCCCAAGGCCAAGGTCGATCAGCTATTGGACAAAGGTTATGACGCGTCCGTCAGCCTCGACCATCACATCCCGGTGCACACGACCTACTTCACCGCCGTGGCCGACGCGGACGGTAAGGTGACGACCTACGCCGATGTTTACAAACTCGATGCCGTCGTGGCGAAGGCGGTCGTCGGCGACACGGCGGCCGCACCGGCGGTCGCCCAGACGGCGCCGGTCCCGCCGCGCAAGCCGGCGAACGGTAGTCTCGCCGCATCGGCGCCCTGACCGGGCCTCCCAAAGCACCGGCTACAAACATATACCTTTGTACGGTTCATGAATCGTTGGTGCCAAGCAGCGCCGATTTGGCTAGGCTTGAGGCCGCCGAAGAGGAAGGGGCGCCCATGCAGTCGCAGTTCACCGTCGGCATCAATATGGAGGGCAGAGGCGACCGCATCGTGGTCGGGGCCGAGGATGCCTTGATCGCGGCGCTCAAGGTCAAGGCCGAGCGGCCCGAAGCGACGATCACCTATGTGCGCCGGCTGAATCGCCGAGGCGATCAGCGCCATCCGCCGCACCGGCTCATCGAGAGCCGATAGGGCGCGCGCCTCAGGCCGTCTCGTCATCTTCCTCCAGCATGCGCATCGCCGCCATTGCGCGCGCGCATCGCGACATACATGACGAAGCAACCGAGCAGCAGCGCTCCGGCGATAGCGGGCGCGCGCCAGTCGCCGGTCGAGACGCGCACGATGATGAGGCTGACACAGACCAGCGCGCCGAGTGCGGGCACGAAAAGCGGCACCTCGAAGAGGCCCGGCTTCTCGCCCTTGCGCCGCTTCAAGATGAACAGGGATCCGTTCACCACCGTGAATACGGCGAGCAGCAGCAGCACGGTCGCCGATGCCAGCTCGGCGATGGAGCCGGCGAGGGCGAGCGGCACGAGGATCAGGAACAGCACGGCAATAGCGATATGCGGCGTCCGTCTGTCGTCATGCACCTTGCCGAAGAAAGCCGGCAACATGCCCTGGCGCCCCATGCCGTAGAGCAGGCGCGAGGAAGTGATGTAGTTTACGAGCCCGGTATTGGCGACGGCGAAGAGCGTAATTGCGGTAAAGAGCACCGGCGGGATCATCGGCGCCGCGCGTGCCACCACTGCGGTGATGGGCCCCGGTGCCACGGCGAGCTCCTGCCAAGAGACGACCGAGACCGCCGTTATCGCCACTCCCATATAAAGGATCGCGGCTGCGGCCATGGCGAGGATCAGCCCTAGAGGAATCGTGTGCTGCGGATCGCGGACCTCCTCGGCGACGTTGTACATGTCCTCGAAGCCGATAAAGGCGAAGAAGGCGAGCACGGCCCCTTGCACCACGACGAGCCAAGTTTGCGCGTCGACGGGACCTGTCGGCGTCTCGAGATAGTCGACCGACCCCCAATAGGAGAAGCCCACCGCGATAACCAGGATGAGGCCGCCGGCCTCGACCAGCGTGCACACCACGTTGACCCACATCGACTCGCGAATACCGCGGAACACGATACCGGTTGTGACCAGCAGGAAGCCGAGCGCCAGCCAGGCGATGGGAAAGCCTTCGATCCCCAGGAGATCGACGAGGTTCGCTGCGAATACGCGACTCTGGGTGGCGATGGAGGTGAGGCCGGAGCACACGAGCGCCAGCCCGACCATGAAGCTGAGCAGGGGGAAGCCGTAGGCGCGCTGGGTGACATAGGCGGCGCCGGCGGCCCGTGGGTAGCGCGAGCCGAGCGAGGCATAGGACAGGGCGGTGAGCAGCGCGGCGATGAGGGCGACGACGAAGGCGAGCCACACGGCATTGCCAACCTGTCCCGCCGCCTTGCCGATCAGGCCGTAGATACCGGCGCCGAGCATGCTGCCGAGCCCGTATAGGGCCATCTGCGTCGGTCCGATGGAGCGCTGAAGCGTCGGTTCGCCTGCCGATTCCGGTTTGGCGCTTGTTTTGATTTTGTTAGTCATATCACCCCCTTGTCCGGCCTGAGCCCCGCCGTCTAACACGGCAAGGCGTTTCATGCCTTGTAAAAGCCACGCTTTGCGCTTATGTGATGACCATCGACATTTGGCCGGAAACTATGCCGTAGCGCTATGGCGCACGTTCAGACCCTCCCAAACATCGACATCACGCTTCAGCCTGGGCAGAGCGTCCGGGGTTAAGCACCACTGTACCGACTAGACGAAAGGACTACCCGAATGACCACGGGCACTGTGAAATTCTACAATACGCAAAAGGGTTTCGGCTTTATCGAGCCGGATGATGGGAGCAAGGACGTTTTCGTCCACGCGACTGCGCTTGAGCGCGCTGGCATGTCCAGCCTGGCCGAAGGCCAGAAGGTGCAATTCGACACCGAAGTTGACCAGCGCAGCGGCAAGACCGCGGTTGCCAACATTAAGGCCGCGTAGTCCTAAACCGACAACGCAAGCCTTGACGAAAAAAGAGCCGCCCCTTCGGGGGCGGCTTGTTAGTTTTTAAGCGCCTTTGCTGGTCCGTCTCTCGTCCGAGGTCGGGATCAGCCAGACGGTGATGCTGTCCGGATACGCGTTGGCGTCCACCTCGACGGCCTCGTCTCTCAATCGGCTCCAGGTCATTTCTTCGTCCGCGCTCGCTTGCCGCGCGATGATTTCCGTATGGCCGTTCCAGATGCGCTGCCCGCCACTCTCGAGCAGCTCGAGCCGGTGGCGCATGACGGCATGCACGTCGAGCCAAGCTTGCGCCGACACGTCGCTGAAGGCGCGAAATGCGAAAATCGCGCGACCGTCGATCTCGGCAACATAAGTCTTCATCTGGGCATCCTGCCGCCACCTGCCCGAGCACAATGCCGCGCGCGAAAGTGTCAATCGATCTTACTCTGAAGCTGGGCAGTTGGCCGCGCTTCTAGGCGCGCTTGGCGCGTTTCGGCTTGGCGCGGGGCTCGCGGGCACGGGCAAAATCGGCGCTATCGTACAAGCGGCGAATCCCACGGCTGTCGAAGCGCTCCTCGTCGACCTCAAGATAGGTGCCAAGCAGGCACTCTGGCGGCAGCTCTTCGATGGCAAAGCGAACCGCCTCGGCTGCGTCTGCAAACCGCTTGTAACTGATGCCGCGCGACCTGGCCTTCCAGCTTCTAGCAGGGAAGAGCTCGGCTGATGCGGTGAAATCGATTGACGACATGGCGTATAGCTTTCACTGGGTACAAGAAATAACGGAGAATATTGCGGGCCCAGCTAAGCCAGGCCGCAGAGCATATATAGGCGATTTCAACGCTAAAAACTAGGTGTGCGAATGCGTTGAATTGCTGCATCTGTGTCTTAAAGCCGGGTTTCGACCGAAAACTTGAGGTTTTCCCTTACAGAGCGGTAAGTTGATCGGTCCGGCCGTCTTCACCATAATCCCGATGCATGGCTGAGCCCGTCGCGTTCAAATACCGCGCCTTCATCTCCTACAGTCACGCCGACACCAAGTGGGCCAAGTGGCTGCATCGCGGGTTGGAGACCTTCCGCATCGACAAGGATCTTGTCGGGCGGGACACGGCCACCGGGACCGTGCCGGACGTGTTGCGCCCCATCTTCCGTGATCGCGATGATTTCACCGCCGGCCATAGTCTGACCGAGCAAACCCTCGCCGCCCTCGATGCGTCGGCGGCTGTGGTGGTCATTTGCTCGCCGGCCTCGGCTAAGAGCCACTACGTCAACGAGGAGATCCGCCTCTTCAAGGTGCGCCATCCCAAGCGGCCGGTGATCCCGCTGATCGTGGAGGGCCGGCCCGACGACGCCGAGCGCGAATGTTTTCCCGACGCGCTCAAATTCAAGGTCGGCCCCAAAGGGCGCGTCTCCAAGACCAAGGTGGAGATGCTCGCGGCCGACGCGCGGGAGGAGGGCGACGGCAAGACGCTTGCCCTGGCCAAGGTGGTGGCTGGGCTCCTCGGCCTGTCGGCCGACGATGTGTTCCGCCGCGCCGAGCGCGAGCGCCGGCGCAAGGGCCGCCTGCGCAACGGCATCATCGGCGTACTGGCCTTTCTCGCGATCGCGGCGACCGCCAGCGCCGTGTATGCCTGGCAGCAGCTCAAGACCAACGAAGCTTTCCTCACCGCGACGCTGAAAACCGCCACGGAGATCGTCGACGATGCTGTTGCCCAGGCGACCCGCTATGGCGTGCCGCGGACGGCGACGCTGGCGCTCCTGACCAAGGCCGAGGCGCTGTTCGACAACATGGCGCTGCTCGGCCGGCCAACGCGCGAGCTGCGCTACCAAAAGGCTTGGATGCTGATTCAGTTCGCCCGCAACTACGAGGCTCTCGGCGACACGAGCAAATGGAAGGCACGCGCGGAGGAGGCTCAGGCCATCCTTACGGCGCTCGTCGACGATGCGCCCGACGACCTAAGCCGCCGGCGCGATTTGGTCATCGCCAATGTGGAGATTGGCGATGTGCTGTTCACGCAAGGAAATCTGCCCCGGGCACTCGACAGCTATGAGCAGGCCTCGGCCACGGCCACGGATCTCGTGAAGGAACGGCCCGACAGCGGGGCGCTCCAGCACGTCCTCGCCGTATCCCGGGAAAGGGTCGGCGATGTGCACATGGCGCGGGGCAAGCTCGACGCGGCGCTTGCCTCGTACAAAGAAAGTCTCGCGGTTGCCGAGCGTCTCGCTGCCGCAGCGCCGGGCGATGCCGGCGACCAGCGGGGTCTGGCCGTGTCCTACAACAAGATCGGCGACGTGCAGATGGCACGCGGCGGTCTCAATGAGGCGCTGGGCGCATATCGCCAGGCGCTTGCCATCACCGAGAAACTCGCCAACAGCGACCCCGTCAACGCGAGCTGGCAGCGCGATCTGTCCGTGGATTACAACCGGGTCGCCATCGTGCAACGCGCCCAAGGCAATCTCTCGAGCGCGCTTGAGGCTTTTCGTGAGAGCCTGGCCATAAGAAAGCGGCTTGCTGCGATCGATCCCAGCAACGCCATCTGGCAGAAAGATCTCGCCACGAGCCTCGACCATGTCGGCGACGCCCTCGTTGCCCAGGGCAAGCTCGACGACGCGCTCGACTCCTTCAAGGAAAGTCTTGTCATCGACGAGCGCCTGGTTGCGTCCGACTCCGGCAATGCCGCTTGGCAGGCATCACTCTCGATCTCGCACAACAAGATCGGCGACGTTCTGTTGGCGCAAGGCAAGCCGGATTTGGCGGAGGCGTCCTTTCGCAAAGGCCTCGCCATCGCCGAGGCTCTCGCCGAAAGCGACCCCAGCAATGCGGGATGGCAGCGGAGCCTGTCCGTCTCGCAGAACAAGGTCGGCGAGGCGCTGACGATGCAAGTCGACCTCGATGCGGCGCTTGCCACTTTCGAAGCTAGTTTGGTGATCGCCGAGCGACTAGCCGCAACCGCTCCCACCAATGGCGAATGGCAGACCGATCTCTCGATTACTCACAACAAGATCGGCGACGTCAAGAAGTTGCAAGGCGATCTCGACGCGGCGCTTGTTTCGTTCCGCGAGAGTTCTGGCGATCGCCGACCGCCTCGCCAAATCCGATCCCGGCAACGCGAGTTGGCAGCGCGACGTTTCCGTGGCCCATGAGCGGATCGGCAACGTCCTGCTGGAGCAAGGCAAGCTTGCTGAGGCACTCGCTGCGTTCGAGGCAAGCTTGGACATCAGAAAGCGGCTGGCCGCGATTGATCCTTCCTATGCCACCTGGCAGAGCGATCTCGCCATCGCCTATAATCGCATTGGCGTCGTGCTCAAGGACCAGGGCGACCCCGATGCGGCCCTGGATGCCTTTCGCCAAGCCACCGATATCAGGACGCGTCTTGCCACCGGCGAGCCGGCCAGCATGCAGTGGCAAAAGGACGTTGCCGCCAGCCTCGAGCGCGTGGGCGATTTGCTCCTGGCTCAAGGCGACCGCGACGGTGCCCTAGGAGCCTATCGCCAGCTGCTTACGGCCTTTGAGCGTCTGACCAAAGCCGACCCGGACGACGATGCGTGGCGCCGCGCCCTTGCCGTCACCCACAACAAGATGGGCAATGCCTTGGCGGCCAAGGGGCAATCGGCCGATGCGCTGGATGCATTCCAGGCGGGCCGGTCCATCATGGAGGCGCTTGTGGCGTCGAATCCAGGAAGGGCCGACTGGCAACGTGATCTGGCCATCACCCATAATCGGGTCGGCGACATGCTCATGGCGCAAGATGCGGCGGACCAGGCGCTGTCGTCTTATGAGGACGCCCTCAGCATTTCTCAACGCGTCGTCGCAGCGAACCCGGACAATGCCGGATGGCAAGCCGATTTGGCCTTCTGCCATACCAAGGTCGCCGGAGCACTCTTGGTTCGCGGCCAACTGCCGGATGCGCTGCGTTCCGTCCGCGCCGGCCTGGCGGTCCGCGATCGCCTGTCCAGGTCCGAGCCCGGCAATGCCGCGCGCCAGCGCGACCTCGCCGGCAGCCATGCCGACGCGGCCACTGTGCTGGTGCGCCAGGGCGAGGCCGGGCCAGCGCTCGATGAGCTGCGCCAAGCCCGCACGATCATGGCCAAGCTCGCCGCGCAGTCGCCGCAGGATGCGCAAGTGCGGAAGGACCTCGCAGCACTTGACGATCAAATTGCCAGGCTGGAGCAGCCGGAGAGACCGGCTAAGACGCCGCCGGCTGAGGCCGTCGCCCCTTAGCTCTTCAGGCGATAGCCGGTCTTGAAGATCCACCACACCAGGCCCAGGCAGATGGCGAGGAACAGCCCGATCATCGCCAGACTGAGTTCGATGCTGACATCCGCCGTGCTGTAGAAGCTCCAGCGGAAGCCGCTGACCAGATAGACCACCGGATTGAACAGCGACACGGTTTGCCAGAAGGGCGGCAGCACGTTGAGCGAATAGAACGTTCCGCCGAGAAACGTTAGCGGCGTGATGATGAGAAGAGGCACGAGTTGCAGCTTCTCGAATCCGTCGGCCCAGATGCCGATGACGAAGCCAAGCAGGCTGAAGGTGATCGCGGTCAGCACGAGAAAGCCGATCATCCAGAAGGGATGGTCGATCTGTAGCGGCACGAACAGCGCCGCGGTGCCAAGGATGATGAGACCCAATATGATCGACTTGGTGGCGGCCGCGCCGACATAGCCGGTCACGATCTCCGCATAAGAAATCGGTGCCGATAGCAGTTCGTAGATGGTGCCGGTGAAGCGTGGAAAGTAGATACCGAACGATGCGTTGGCGACGCTCTGGGTGAGCAGCATCAGCATTATGAGCCCCGGCACGATGAAGGCGCCATAGGGTACGCCTTCAATAGCGTTGATGCGCGAACCGATGGCCGAACCGAAGACAACGAAATAGAGCGATGTGGCGATCACCGGCGCGATGAGGCTCTGTAGGATTGTGCGCCCCCACCGCGCCATCTCGAATTTGTAGATCGCTCTGATCGCCGGCAAGTTCATCGGAATATTCATCGATCTCGCCTCACCAAATCCACGAAGATGTCCTCGAGCGAGCTTTGCCTCGTGTCGAGATCCTTGAAACGGATATCGGCATGAGCGAGGTCGGTGAGGAGGCTGGTGATGCCGGTGCGCGGACCTTGGCTATCGTAAGTGTAGACGAGCTCGCTGCCGCCATTGGCCAAACTCAGATGATGCGCGTTTAGCGATGCCGGAATCTCGGTCAGCGCGTCATGCAGCTGGAGCGTCAATTGCTTTTGCCCAAGCTTGTGCATCAGCTCGTCCTTGTCCTGGACCAGGATCAGCTCGCCCTTGTTGATGACGCCGATCCGGTCGGCCATATCTTCCGCCTCGCGGATGTAGTGGGTCGTCAGGATGATCGTCACCCCGGCATCGCGCAGTTTGCGCACCGACTCCCACATGTCCTTGCGCAGCTCGACATCGACGCCGGCCGTCGGCTCGTCGAGAAACAGGATCGTCGGCTCGTGCGATAGTGCCTTGGCGATCATCACCCGGCGCTTCATGCCGCCCGACAGCGTCATGAGCTTGGAATCCTTCTTGTCCCACAGGGACAAATCCTTGAGCAGCGTCTCGATAAAGGCCGGATTAGGCCACTTGCCGAACAAGCCGCGGCTGAACGTCACCGTGGACCAAACCGTTTCGAACATGTCGGCGGTGAGCTCCTGAGGCACCAGCCCGATCATCGACCTTACGGCACGGTAGCCGGTGACGATGTCGTGGCCGTCGACCGTCACCGAGCCCGAACTTGGCGTGACGATGCCGCAGATAATGCTGATCAGCGTGGTCTTGCCGGCCCCGTTCGGCCCGAGCAGGGCGAAGATCTCGCCCTTGTCGATGTCGAGATTGATGGTTTTGAGCGCTTCAAAGCCCGTGCCGTAGGTCTTAGACAGGTCTTTGACGGAGATGATGGGGAGCATGAGCTTTACGGGGCTGGTCGGGCAGGGGTGGCGGGCAAGGGACCTTCAATCGGCTACCAGTACGGCAATATTGGGTCTTGGCCGATGTCAGTCGGAAGCGACTTCTAGCTTAAAGTGATCCACGACGCTTGGCTGAATCACGCGTGCGTGAAGCGTGAGCAGTACGAGCCTGGCGTCGAGGCTGGTGCCAGCCGCCAGCGCCGCATCGATCCGCTGCTCGACCGCGTCCGCGAGCCGGGTACTGTTGGCGCCGGCAAAGGCCTCGGCGCCAAGCAGGCAATAGGCGATGATCTCGGCGGCCGCGCGCATGGCTTCGTCACCTGGAGCCTCACGCCCGGTTTGTTCGATGAGCATCTTCACCGCGGTGAGCTTGACCGCCTCGGGTACGAGATTGGGATGTAGATCCACGGACCGCAGTGCCGTGTCGAACGCGCGCAAGGATGCAGAGCGGCCGAATCGTCCGAAAAAGCCGATCGAAAGCGCCGGGCTCACGGATATTCCGGGGAGAGGCGCAGCACCTTGCCGTTATCCTCATCGGTGAGCGCGTAGACCGCGCCGTCGGGCCCCTGGGCTACGTCTCGGATGCGCGCGTCCATCGCGATGCGCTCCTCGCCGATCACTTTTTCGCCGTCGAGCTTGAGGCGCACGATGCCTTCCGACGACAGCCCGCCGATCAGGAGGTTGCCCTTCCAGCTCGGAATAGTGTCGGCGGTGTAAAACGCCATGCCGGACGGCGAGATGACCGGCGTCCAGTGAAATATGGCGTCGGCGAATTCCGGATGTGTCGGCGGGTTGGGGATGTCCTTGCCGTCGTAATGCATGCCCCAGCTCACCACCGGCCAGCCATAATTGGCGCCTGCGGCCGGGATGTTCAATTCGTCACCGCCTCTTGGGCCGAACTCGGTCTCCCACAGCTTGCCCGTCTCGGGATGGATGGCGGCGCCTTGCGGATTGCGATGACCGTAGGACCAGATCTCCGGCTGGGCGTCCTTCTGGCTGATGAACGGATTGTCCGCCGGCACCGAACCGTCGGGATTGATGCGCACGATCTTGCCGAGATGGCTCGTTAGATCCTGCGCGGGTTCGAATTTGAAGCGCTCGCCGAGCGTCACGAACAATTTGCCGTCCGGCGTGAAGGCGAGCCTGCCGCCGAAATGGTTGCCGCCGTCGACTTTGGGCATTTGGCGGAAGATCACTTGCACGTCGGCCAATCCGCTATCTGTGAGCCGCCCGCGCGCCACGGCCGTTCCGGCGCCGCCCTTGCCTGCCTCGGCATAGGAGAGATAGACGAACTTGGTCTCATCGAACTTGGGGCCCAGGGCGACGTCGAGCAGGCCGCCTTGGCCTTTCGCGACAACCTCCGGCACACCGGTCAACGGATCGGACAGGGTGCCGTTGGGGGTCATGATGCGCAAACGGCCCACCCGCTCGGTTACCAGCATGCGACCATCCGGAAGGAAGGCCAGCCCCCAGGGATGCTCGAGACCGCTCGCGAGCGTTTCGACTTTCATCTTGCCGAGTTCGGTGTCGAGGATGCGGTCTTCAGCCGAACCGGACGCGGGCGCCAGCACCAGCAGCGCGGCGACGAGCATTGCCGGCGCGGCGCCTCGCTTGGCCGGCAGGCGGCTCAGCCCGTGTCTCGCCCGGTTGCGCATGATAGTCTCCGCTGATGGCTAAGTCTGACGTTCGGCCACGAGGCTGATAACGCATGAAACGTCCCATCCGCTGCCAGTATCCCTCTATTGCAACAGATTCAGTGTTGCCTCCAAGGGTAAGATTATCGCACCCCCTTTATGCCAAGCGCCGTCTTCCACAGACCAGTGCTTGAAACCGTTGCTAACCATGCCGGCGGCGAATTCTACAAGTTCGAGGCGCGTTCATCGTCATCGGTGCGTATGGCGCTTAGCTCCGACCCGCCTTCACGCGTAAGCCCGGGGCGGGACGTTCCAGGACCACTTCGCGGCGGAAGCGATAAAGCCGGGCGGGGCGGCCGCCAGTCTTCGTCGACACATTGCCCGTGGGCTCGACCAACCCGCCCTTCTCAACCAGCCGACGAAAGTTCTGCTTATGCAGCAGCGTGCCTGAGATGGCCTCGACCGTCTTCTGCAGGTCGTAAAGGGTAAACTCCGGCGGCAGCAGTTCGAACACCACCGGGCGGTATTTCAGCTTACCGCGCAGGCGCCCCATGGCCGTCGCCAGAATGCGACGGTGATCCAACGCCATGGGCCGGCCAAGCTGGCGCAGATCACTCCATTGGCCTGCCGCTGAGCGGCCGTCGCGCTTGGCTTCCTCGACCAGTCCGGCTTCGTAGAGCAACTCGTAGCGCTCCAGCGCCTTCTCTTCGTCCCAGCCGCCACCGATGCCGAAGCCGATCTTGAGCCGCTCCGGCCGACGCAGGGCCCGCGCCGAGTCATTGGGCGACGGCGGGCGCTCGGCCCATTCTTTCAGCCGCGGTTCGATCTCCTCGGTCAGGATCTCGGGCTTGCCGTGCCGCCAGTCCTCCCAAGGCAGATAAGCGTACCAGGGCGACCAATGCGCGCCCATCATCTCCTCGGCCCCGCCGCGGGTGAGCGCCAGATAGCCGACCGACAGCGTATGCGCGCCGCCCGGCTCTGCGTGCCGCCCCCGGTCACCGAACGTATAGAGCTGCTCCACATAGCCGAGCTCGAGGCCGGTCTGCCGCTTCACCCACTCGCGCAAGCCGATCTCCAACGTCCGGTGCGCGCGCGGAGCGAAGGGGCCGAAGGGGAGCGCATCCCATGTGCCGGGGCCGGCCATGCCCGGTCGGGCCACGAGGATGTGCGGCTGCTGGTTACGCACCGTGACGATGGCGGCGTTCAGCCCGAGCTCGATCTGAGGATCGCTTGAGGGTTCCGCGTTGGCCGCTTCGTTGCGCCCTGGCTCGGCCATGGCCTAAGCGGCGTGCCGCGCCGGCAGCGAGAAAACCTGGCCTTCCTCGGCGAACGCGCCACGGCCGATTTTCTCGACGGCGGCCGTCATGCGCCCCTGGCGCGCCAACACGTTATCGGCCAGCGCCACGAGACGGCGGTTCGGCGTGGCGGTGGGTGAGGCCACGCGCAGCGCCTGGGCCAGCGAAGCCTCATCCGTTTCCGGGTTCAGGGCGCAAAGCGAGATGAAGGCTGCGGCAGTAGACCGGCTGATCCCGGCCCAGCAATGAATCAGGAGCGGCGCCTCCTGGTCCCAATCGCGGGCGAACTGGATCAACTCGGCGACATGATCCTCGCAAGGCACGACGAGCCCATCGCGCGGCTCGCAGATGTCGTTCATCGACAGCCTGAGATGCCGGTCCCGGCCGATGCTGGGCGGCGTATCGATCAGGGTCTCGCCGTTGATAAGCGTCACGAGATGACTGACGCGCGCGTCGGCAACCGTGGACTGAACCAGGCTGAGCG
The DNA here is from genome assembly GCA_963793075.1 of uncultured Alphaproteobacteria bacterium. GTDB lineage: Bacteria > Pseudomonadota > Alphaproteobacteria > Rhizobiales > Methyloligellaceae > Methyloceanibacter. The sequence goes on along the minus strand of CAWBYO010000004.1, from coordinate 191,193 downwards.
GCGACACGAAGATGGTTTTTGGAGACATGGCCGCCGGCACCTTAGTCCGATCGAGCGGAGAAATCAGCGTATCCATTGGTCTTTGCCCACCGAATCGATTTCATCATTTACCCCCATCATCTGGCAAGCTCATGAAACCGTTTCAAGAACATCGCCTCTCCTTGTGCCGCAGGAAGCGGGCTTAACTGCGACAGCCGGTTGACAAGAGCGGAGCCCAAGCCCCGTGGCTGGCCAAAAAACCGGCGCGCCTCCTCCCGGGCAAATCCGGCGAGACCGACGGCCTCGTAGTAAGCCGCGATCTTATCGGCGCGCTTGATCAGCTTTGCGGCGCTCTCCGGCACCTCTGGCGGCAGCCCGAAGCGAAGATGGATGGCGGCCAGAAGCCGCTCCTCGAAGGCCTTGTAGTCGAGTGACAACGCCGCCTTGAACGGGCTGATCAAGTCGCCGATGACATATTCGGGCGCGTCATGCAGCAGCGCCGCGAGCCGGAACTCTTGCGGCAGCGACCCGTCGAGGTCGCCGGCGATGGCCTCGACCAGCAGGCTGTGCTCCGCCACCGAGAATGTATGATCGCCGCTCGTCTGGCCGTTCCACCGGGCGACGCGGGCCAGCCCGTGCGCGATGTCCTCGATCTCGATGTCGAGCGGCGAGGGATCTAGCAGGTCGAGCCGCCGTCCACTCAGCATGCGCTGCCACGCGCGGGGCGTTGTATTGCCGGCGTCGCTACTCATGATCGTCCAATTCTCGTCGAGCAATGCCAAGACACTGAGTGATCGGCTGCGAGCAAGTCAAATGACTCCCCTAGAAAAAACATGGACGACAAGCGCTGTGGATGTCATTCATACCTGGTCTCGTTTGAGTAGAGGCAATCTCAATCAGACTCGGGAGAACGCACAATGGCAAGGCTGCCCAAATTTTCCCTCGCTCACAATGATAAGAACAAGAAGTGGGAATTGAAGCGAGAGGGTTCAGGAGAAGTCATCAAGCGGTTTAAGACCAAGGCGGCGGCCACAAAGGGCGGCGTTCTGGAGAGAGCCGTTAAGAAGCTTGGCTCGGTACGCATTAGAAAGCGTGACGGCAAGATCCAGGAAGAGCGCACCTATCCGCGCAGTGCCGACCCGCGCGGCCGGGGCTAAGTCACGATTCTGCAAGGCCGGCGCAAACCGCGTGACGATGACATGTCGTTAGATGGTCATTGACCATACCGGTCGCTTGCATGAAGGCGTAGACGATTGTCGGCCCGCAAAACTTGAAGCCACGCAGCTTGAGTTCCTTGGAGATGGCGCGCGATAGCGCCGTCTCCGCTGGCACTTGGCCCATCGCTTTGTAGCGGTTGACGATCGGCTTGCCGTCGACGAAGTCCCACAGGAATTTCGAGAAGCCTTCGCCTGTCTCCATGATGTTGAGCCAGGCGCGCGCCGAGGCGATCGCGCCGTCGATCTTCATACGATTGCGCACGATACCCGCATCCTGCATGAGCGCCGCCACCTTCTTTTCCGGGTAGCGGGCGACTTTCTCTGGCGCGAAGTCATCGAAGGCGCGGCGAAACGCATCCCGCTTCCGCAAAATGGTGATCCACGCGAGGCCCGCCTGGAAGCCGTCCAGTACTAGCTTCTCGTAGAGCGCCCGGTCGTCATACTCCGGCACGCCCCATTCCTCGTCGTGATAGGCGACATAAAGTGGATCGGTGCCCGGCCACGGACAACGCTGCGCGTCTATCGTGCTCATGCAGGCACGGGCATCGGCACGGCGAACGTGACGAAGCCTGGACGGCGGAGCGTGATGACTGTCTCGCCTGCCATGAGCGGCGTGCCTTTGGAGACAGCATCCTCCACGCGGTCGAGCCGGACCAGGGCAAGACCGAAGGCGCCATCCACCGAGCCGATGGGCCCGACGGGGAGGCCGCCGGCATCGATCTCGGCGCCTGACGCGAGAGGGGTATTGCCCTCCACTGGCAGGATGCGCTTGCGCGCCGTGCCGCGGTGCTGCATGCGCGCGACCACCTCTTGCCCGACAAAGCAGCCCTTCTTGAAGTCGACCCCGTTCAATTGGTCGAACAGGGCATCATGCGGAAATGCATCACCGAAGACGTAGTCGCGGCCGCCCTCCGGAACCCCGAGCCTGATGCGCATGGCGTGGTAGTCGTCTTCGCTTGCCGGCTCGCAGCCGAGATCGGCGATGTTTTCGCCACTGCCCAGCAGGAGGCGGACCCCAAGCTCGGCTAGGCGCGGATCGGGATAGGCGATGACGCCCGCCGGCAGACGTGATTCGCCGTCCCACACGGCCGCCACCTGGAATTCGGGTGCCTCGGCAATCTCGACTTGGGCGCGCAGACGGTAGAAGCCGAGCCGCTTCACCAATTCGGCGGCCTTATCGCGGGCCAGTTCGATGAGAAAGCCGTCATCCGCCACCACCACGAAGAAGTCGAAGAGGATCTTGCCTTGCGGGCTCAGCAGCCCCGCATGGATCGCGGCGCCGTCTTTCGCCCGGTCGAGATCGTTGGTGATCACCCCTTGCAGGAGTTTATGGGCGTCCTGACCGTGACGCGCAGTACGCTGCGATCCGCAAGGAGTGCCGCTCGGCAATGGCTCATGGGACGTCCTTCTGCTACCAAGGCGGACGAATTCTAGGAGTGTGGGCGTGAGCCTGCAAGGGAAGCGAAGCCGCAGCATGGCCGAGACCTTCGATATCGTCTTCAAGGGCGCCACGCGTCGTCAATCACGCGGGCGAGGGCGAGCGCCGACCTCGGCATCACGCGACGGCCAAATCCGCGCCATAGGCCATATCGGCGAAGGACGCGCCGGCGAGACCATCGACGCACGCGGCCTCCATGTCCTGCCGGGCGTCATCGACACCCAGGTCCATTTCCGCGAGCCGGGGATGGAGCACAAGGAGGACTTGGAGACCGGCAGCCGCTCGGCGGTGCTCGGCGGGGTCACCGCCGTGTTCGAGATGCCGAATACCAGACCGCCGACCACGAGCCGCGAGGCGCTTGCCGCCAAGGTCGCCGCCGCTACGGGTCGCATGTATAGCGACTTCGCCTTCTTCGTCGGCGCCACGCGCGACAATGTCGATGAGCTCGGCGAGCTGGAGCTCCTTCCGGGTGCGGCCGGGGTCAAGGTGTTCGCCGGCTCCTCCACCGGCGATCTTCTCGTCGACGACGAGGAGACGCTGGCCCGTATTCTCGCCACGATCAGACGCCGCGCCGCCTTTCACTCCGAGGATGAGGCGCGGCTGAAAGAGCGGATGTCGCTTGCAAGTCGAAGGCGATCCGTCGAGCCATACCGTATGGCGCGATCCCATCGCCGCACTCGCGTCGACCGAGCGGCTGTTGCGCCTAGCCGGCGAGGCGGGTAAGCGCATCCACATTCTGCATGTCTCGACAGCGGCGGAGATGGAGCTGCTGGCGCTCCACAAGGACGTGGCCAGCGTCGAGGTGACGCCGCAACATCTCACTTTGGCGACGCCTGAGGCCTACGAGATGCTTGGGACGCGGGCACAGATGAACCCGCCGCTGCGCGACCGCGCCCATCAGGAAGTGTTGTGGTGGGGGCTCACCCAAGGCGTCGTCGACGTGCTCGGCTCCGACCACGCACCGCATACGCTACAAGAGAAGAGCGGCAGCTATCCGGCCACGCCGTCCGGCATGCCTGGCGTGCAGACGCTCGTGCCGGTGATGCTCGATCACGTCAATGCTGGGCGCTTGAGTCTCGCCCGCTTCGTCGATCTGACGAGCGCCGGCCCGCAGCGCCTTTTCGGCATCGCCGGCAAGGGCCGCGTCGCCGTCGGCTATGACGCGGATCTCACCATCGTCGATCTCAAGGCGGAGCGCGTCATCGACGATGCCTGGATCGGCAGCAAATGCGGCTGGACGCCGTTCGCCGGCCGCAAGGTCAAAGGCTGGCCGGTCGGCACGATGGTGCGCGGCCGCCGCGCCATGTGGGAGGGCGAGCTCGGTTCAGGCCGGCGGCGCACCGATCCGCTTCGGCGAGGCGCTGCCTAAAACGTCTGACTGAACAGCTATTGGATGAAATAGTGCCACACGCCGGCAGGCGAGATGCCGAGCCGGTAGTAGCTGTATTTGCCGCTCTTCTTCATCGACGCGGCGAGCTGCGGCGGCACCGCCCGGTAGAATTCCACCTCTTGGGCGGGCGTGAGCTGGGTCAGGTCGACCTCGGCGAAATACGGCCAGACATAGGTCGCGTCATGGCCTTCCCCGCTGAGCACGAAGCCCGAGGCGAGCGTGTTCAGCATGGCGGCCAGCACGTCGCGGCCGGTACCGTCGACGGATTGCTGCTTCCAGTAGGCGATTGGATCGCTCACGAACTCCGCCGCGACCATGGGCCTGATCTCGCGCAGACTCGAGCACCGGCCGCATCGCCTCGATTTCGCCGGTCTCCGCCGTGAAGATGATCTCGGTCAGCATGCGCTGCACCGGATCCGGCAGGGCCGCGAGGTCATACAGCACCTTGGGAGTCTCGGTATCCTTGGAGTCTTGGTATTTTTGGGGGCCTGGGCCTCCGTCTGGGCCTCAGTGGCGCCAGCGCCTTTATCCGTGGCCGGTGGTGAGGCCGGTGCCCCTGGCTCGGCGGCGGCATTCGACTGGGGAGTCGCGGTCTTCTCGGCGTCCTGAGCGTAGACAAGGACGGCAGTGCCCGCTACCAATGCGGCCAGGGCAATCATGATCAAGTTTTTGTGGCGATTCATGCATCACTCCATGAGTGCTCAATCAATCTCGCAGAACGGCGAACAAGCGCAAGTCCAGGTCTCGATTGGGCGAATGCGCCGATCCGGCGTTTCCATCCCTCTCGTGATCGGCGAATAGGCCAGAGACTTTGCAGGCAGGCGCCCAAATTGTGCTCTCCGGCATCCAGCTCGTGCTTGCCGGGCTCGGTATCGGCGTGTTGATGGCGGCCCCCATCGGTCCGGTCAACGTGCTCGTCATTCAACGGGCGGTGTCGCGTGGGTTCTGGGGCGGTCTTGCCGCGGGGCTCGGCGCCGTTCTCGGTGACGGTGTGCTGGCCGCCATTGGCGCCTTCAGCATCGCGGCGATCTCGGACGTGATGGTCGCCTATGGCGACGCCATCCAATTTGTCGGCGGTTTGCTGCTGATCGGCTTCGGCTTCGCGCTTCTCCGCTGTCGGCCCGTCCTGGCGGCGCCGGCTAACGAGCGGTCCCATCTCTTCGAGCATGCGGGCATCATTCCGCAGACCTTCGTGCTGACGGTGACCAATCCCGGCGCGATTCTCGGCATGGCGGCGATGATCGGCGGCCTCGGCTCGCTCATCGGCGGTCTCAACACCAATCTCGAGGCGTTGATTCTCGTCGCCGCCATCATGGGCGGCAGCCTCCTGTGGTGGCTCGGCCTCTCGGAACTCATTGCCACGTTTAGGCACAAACTCACCGAGGCTCGGCTGAATGTCATCAACCGCATCGCCGGTATCGTGCTGTTCGCCTTCGGCGTAGCTCTGATTATCGAGGGATTGCTGCGGTATTTCCGCTAGCATCGCGGTACTACTGCGCGGTGCGCCTCAGCGTGAATTCGCCGTGCTGAATGCGCCGCGATAGGCCCGAGGTCATCTTGGACACCGCATCCTCGCCATAGACGTCGACCAGATCGGCCAGAGCCGCATACAGCGCCGCGTTGGCGAGCATCTCCGGCTCGATGCCGTCATGGAGCGCTTCCTCCCAGGCATCGAGGATGTAGCGCAGCGCCGCCTGTTTCCGGGCGTCGCCGTCCGAAGATTGCAATGGTCGCTTCGCCGTCCGCACTTTCGGTGCCCCTTTCGGCTAGCAGAACCTCAGGTGTCACAACTACACCCGTGTTCTGCCAGCCGTGGGACAGAGTGAACTAACGGTTAACTGTTACGCTTAATCGGACGCGGCTAGTCGGGCGGTTCCGGGGCGGCGCTGGTCTGCCCCGGCGTGGCAGCGGTGGTGTCGGTGCCGGGCTCGACGCTGGGAATCTCCGTGTCCGGCGAAACCTCGTTCTGGGCCTGAGCCGGCGGTCCGCTGGCGAAAACCGAGGTTTGCGCCAGGGACGCGGCGATGGTGGCGCCTTCGGTGGAGAAGCGCCTCGTGGCCAGCGTGGCGGATTGGGTGCAGGTGCGGTAGGTACGGCGATAGCCCCGATAGCCATCGTTGAAGCTGTTGACCAGCTTGGCGCGGCGCACCGCGGTCGTGCCCTCGTTCCTGAGGATGTCCTTCATCTGCTCGCGCCACAGCTGGCCTTCGTCGGCGCCGCACAACTCGCGCAGGTAATGAACCGCGCCCAAAATCTCCGCCAGCCGCATCAGCTTGTTGTCATAGGGCCGGTCGTCCGGCGGTGGCGGCGCGGAGCTCTCCCGCGGCACGATCGGGGGCAAATCGTCGCCCGGTGGCCGCGACGGCCGCGTCCGCGGCTTGGCTGCCTTTTTCGGCTGGTCGAAGAACCAGAAGAACTGGGCTTTGGCGGCGGGCGCAAAGCTCACGGTGCCTGTGGCCACCCAAAGGGCCCCGAAGGCAAGCAGCAAAAGGCGTTTTGCGCGCACGGTCATGGGGTTTCACTACCCCCAATTCATGGTGAAATCTAGCCGACCGGAGAGGCTGGCGCCGCGTGCGGCTGGTCGGCCCTAGGCCGAGCGGGTGCCGAACAGCGCGTCGATTGCCGCTTGGCCACTGACTTCACCCTGGGCCTCGGCTGCGCCGCGATCGGCCGCGATCTCGCCGTTGGCGATGGCATTGGCCTCATCGATCAGGATGCGCAGCCGCGAGGCGGCGTTTCGGCAGGTCTTGTCTAGGCTCTTGCCGCTATTAAGCTCGGCGCCGACGCTGCCGACCAGCGTGAGCGCTTCGCCATGCAGCCGCGCCACCGCCTCGTCGAAGCGGGCCCGGACCTTGGACGGCGCGCGGCGATAGGCGGCGATGGCGAGATTCTTGTCGCGGAAGCCCGACTGCGAGAAATGCTCTTCGTAGGTCAGCGGGCGCCAGGAGAGAAGATCGTCGGCGAATCCTTGCGGCTCGGAGGACAGCGCCTCGAGCAGCATCACGAGCTCGTGGAAGTGATTAAGATAATCGCTGGCGAGCAACGTGGATTCGTTGATGTTGGTGCCCGGGATATGCGAGCGAAAATGGCCGACCATGGCCGTCCGGAAGGCCGAGACGATATCCTCGCGGGACACATCTTCCTGGATTTCCGCCGCGTGGGGGTTACGATTCTCGTCAGGGGACATTGCGCATTACCTAAGGGCCTCAACTAGAAGCTGCCCCATCATGATTGCCAAAGGGTTACCGAAGGCGCCTGCATGTGCTCTCGCTATAATCTGACCTCGCCGCCTGAGGCCGTGCGGGCCTATTTCGGCTATACGGACACGCCAAACTTCCCGGCGCGCTATAATATCGCACCGACGCAAGCCATCCCGGTGGTGTGCCTCGATGACCGCGGGTCCCGCCGTTTCCGGCTGATGCGCTGGGGCCTTCTGCCGGCCTTCGTCAAGGACCCGAAGCGATTCCCCACCCTGATCAACGCACGCTCCGAGGCGGTGCTGGACAAGCCTTCCTTCCGTCACGCAGCGCGCCGGCGGCGCTGCCTGATTCCGGCCGACGGCTTCTACGAATGGACCGGCGCCAAGGGCAAAAAGCGGCCGTTTCTCTTGCGCCCGCGCCAACCGCGCCTGATCGCCTTTGCCGGACTTTACGAGAGTTGGCAGGACCCGGAAGGCGGCGTGATCGACACGGTCACGATCCTGACCTGCCAGGCCAATCGCACCGTCGCGGCGCTGCACGACCGCATGCCGGTGGTGCTTGAGCCGGAACAGTTCGAGGCCTGGCTCGACGTCGAGGGCGTGACGGCGGAGGAAGCCCTTGCCATCCTAGGTCCCGCCGCCGACGATCTGTTCGAGGCGGTCGAGATGCATCCGAAGATCAACGATTCGCGAAAAGACGAGCCGGGCATCCAAGAGCCGCTTCAGCTCTCCCTGCTCTAAGAGTGCGGCGGGCGAGAACGAAATGGGGGGGACAATGCTGCCATCGAAGATCATCGAGCGCTTTCGCGTCACCAATGGCGATAGCTTCCGGTTCAAGGACTTCAATCCCAGCGACACCGGCGATGTCGATTTCGACAAGAAGGACGGCAAGGAACTCCTCGAGGTCGGGGTCAAGCGCCTCGCCAGTCTCCAGGAGCGCCTCTACGCCGAAGGGCGCTGGGCCATTCTCATGGTGTTGCAGGGCATCGATACCTCGGGCAAGGACGGCGTCATCAAGCACGTGCTGTCGGGCGTCAATCCGCAAGGCTGCTCGGTGCATTCCTTCAAGCAGCCGAGCCACTTGGAGCTGGCCCACGATTTCCTGTGGCGCTGCACCGTGGCGTTGCCGATGCGCGGCCATATCGGCATCTTCAACCGCTCCTATTACGAGGAGACGATCGTGGTGCGCGTGCATCCCGAGCTGCTCGCCAAGCAAAACCTGCCGCCGAAGCTCGTCACCGACGATATCTGGAAGCAGCGCTACCAGGACATCAACGATTTCGAGCGCCATCTCGCCCGCAACGGCACGGTGCCGCTCAAATTCTTCCTCAACATCTCGAAGGAAGAGCAGCTGAAGCGCCTCCTGGCGCGGGTCGACGATCCCGAAAAGACGTGGAAATTCTCGACCTTCGACGTGGCCGAGCGCAAGCTTTGGGACGACTATATCAATATCTATGAGGACACGATCCGCAACACCGCGACCAAGGACGCGCCTTGGTACGTCGTGCCGGCGGACAAGAAATGGTTCGCCCGCCTCGTCGTCGCCGGTGCACTCGCCGAGCATATGGAGGCTCTCGATCTTCAATTCCCCAAGGTCGACGAAGACGAGATGAAAGCCATCGAGAAGGCCCACGCGGAGCTGCTCGCCGAGAAGAAATAGAAGCGGAAGCCGTTTACGCGCCGGTGACGAGCACGATGGCGAGTCCGTCATGGCCTTTGGTGCCGACGGTCTGGAAGGCCGTGGCGGTGACACGCGGATCGGCGGCGGCGCGCGCATAGAAGCCGCGCAAGCCTTTGACGTGCACATTTTCGCTCTGCGCGGCGAGCACGGCGCCCTCGCGCACCACGTTGTCGACGACGATCAAACTGCCGGGTCGCGCGAGCTTCACCGCCCAGTCGAAATAGTCGGGCGTGTTCGGCTTGTCGGCGTCGATGAAAATGAGGTCGAACGGTCCGGCGCCTTCCGCTTCGATCTGGGCCAGCGTATCGAGCGCCTTGCCGACGCGGACCTCGACCCGGTCCGCCAGCCCCGCATTGGCGATGTTGCTCCGGGCAACCTCCGCATAGTCCGGGTTCACGTCGAGGGTGACGACGCGACCACCTTCCGCCAAGCCCCGCGCCAGCCAGATGGTGCTGTAGCCGCCGAGCGTGCCGATTTCCAGAATCCGGCGCGCGCTTATTGCCGTGGCGAGCATCATCAGCAGCTTGCCTTGCAGGGGCGCCACCTGGATCGCCGGCAGCCCAGCCGCTTCGCTGGCGGCGAGCGTAGCATCGAGCGCCGGGTCGTCGTCGAGGAAGTTCTCGGCGATATAGGCGTCGATCGCGTCCCAGTTCGTGTCCTTGGATTTGTCCCACAGCTTGTCGGTCATAGAAGTTTTCCGGGGTTGAGAATGCCGTTGGGATCGAAGCTCGCTTTGATCTTGCGCATCAGCTCCAGAGCAAGGGGCTCCTTCGCATGGGGCAGGAGATCGCGCTTCAGCCGGCCGATGCCGTGCTCGGCGCTGATCGAGCCGCCGAGGTCGAGCACGATCTCATGCACCGCCGCGTTGAGCGCTTCCCAGTTCGCCAGGAACACCGTCTTGTCCATGCCCGGCGGCTGGCTGACATTGTAGTGGATGTTGCCGTCGCCGAGATGACCGAACGGTACGGGCCGCGCGCCGGGGATCATCAATTCCACGAGCTGGTTGGCCCGGGCGATGAACGCCGGCACGCGCGCGATCGGCACGGAGACGTCGTGCTTGATGCTGCCGCCTTCGTGCTTCTGCATCTCGCTCATCAACTCGCGCAAACGCCAGAGCTCTTGCGCCTGGGCCAGCGACGAAGCGATGGCGGCGTCGGCGATCTCGCCCGCCGCGATGCCGTCTTGCAGCAAGGCTTCGGCGATTGTTCGTGGTTCCTCGCTCGCGCGCGGACTGGAGAGCTCGAACAGAAGATACCAAGGGTGCGGTGCCGACAGCGGATCGCGGGCCTGACTTGCGTGCTTTAGCGCAAACTCGATACCGATCCGCGGCAGGATCTCGAACGCCGTCAGCATCGGTCCGCCAGCCTCATAGGCACGGGCGAAGAACGCGGTCGACCGTTCCAATGTGTCGGCGCCGGCAACGCATGTCACCCGCTCCACTGGCTTGGGGAACAGGCGCAAGACCGCCGCGGTAATGATGCCGAGCGTGCCTTCGGAGCCGATGAACAGATCCTTGAGGTCGTAGCCCGTATTGTCCTTGCGCAGGCTGTTAAGGCCGTGCAGCACGCGCCCATCGGCCAGCACCACTTCGAGTCCGAGCGCCAGGTCTCGCGCGTTGCCATAGGCGAGGACGGCCATGCCGCCGGCATTGGTGGCGAGCACCCCGCCGATTTGGCAACTGCCTTCCGAGGCGAGACTCAGCGGGAACAGCCGGCCGGCGCTTTCGGCCACTTGCCGGGCCAGCGCGAGGATGAGGCCAGCTTCGACCGTCATGGTGTTGGAGGCGAGGTCGATGTCGCGCACATGGGTGAGGCGCTCCAGCGACACGACCACCTCGTTGCCGCTTTCGAACGGGATTTGCCCGCCCACCAGGCCCGTATTGCCGCCTTGCGGCACGATGGCGGTCAGCGTCTCGTTGGCCAGCTTGAGGATGGCCGAGACCTCGTCGGTCGAGCCGGGCTTGAGCACAAGCGCCGCCTTGCCCCGGTAGCGGTCGCGCCACTCGGCGAGATAGGGGGCCATCTCCGTGGCGTCACGGATCGCATGCGTCTCGCCGACGATGCGCACCAGCGCATCGAGCGTGTCCGGCGTGGGCGGGCGAAGCTTTGAGGTCTCGCTCATGGGTGAGGGCTAGCGCGCCTTGGCCGCACGCCGCAAGCGGTCGTTGATGGCCTCGCCGAGGCCGCGATTGGGGATCGGCATCACGGCGATGGCGGAAGCGCCGCATGCGTCGAGCTCCCGCAGTGCGGCGAAGAGCTTTGCCGCGGCTTCTTCGAGGTCGCCTGTGGGACTGAGATTGACGATTGTAGCCGCGCCTTGCGGCGATTTTTCGCCGAAGGCGAGCAGGGCTTCACCGGCGCGCACGTCTGCCGCGTCCAGTCGTAACGGCGTGTTGGGTGCGTAGTGACGCTCGAGCTGGCCGGGGGAGGCGATGGCGGCGTTCTCCTTGGCTAGCGGCAGCGTGTCCCAAGCACCGCCTCAATGGTCTCGCGCGGCACCGCACCCAAGCGCAGGAGAATGGGCTCGGGCCCTGCCACGCTCACCACGGTCGATTCGAGCCCGAGCGTGCAGGGGCCGCCGTCGAGAATGGTGGGAACCTCTCCAAGCTCCGCCGCCACATGGGAGGCCATGGTCGGGCTGATCCGGCCCGAGCGGTTGGCGCTCGGCGCCGCGATGGGCAGCTTGGCGGCGGTAAGGAGCGCTTGGGCGACGGGATGGTTCGGCGCCCGCAGTGCAATCGTCTCGAGACCGGCCGTCACCAGGTCGGCGATGCCGGAACCGGGCCGCAACGGCAGCACCAGCGACAAGGGCCCGGGCCAGAAAGCGTGCGCCAGTTTCAATGCTGTGGCGTCGAACACCGCGTAGCGCTCGGCGGCAGCGAGATCGGGGACATGCACGATGAGCGGATTGAAGCGGGGCCGCTCCTTGGCCGCGAACACCCGGGCCACGGCGGCGCCGTCCAGGGCATTGGCGCCGAGCCCGTAGACCGTCTCGGTGGGGAAGGCCACGACATCGCCCTTCGCCAGCGCTCGCGCGGCTTGGCCGATGGCCTCTTCGGTGGCGGGAAGGACGGGCATGGTCGGTCCCCATTTCGCGTGTTACCAGGGACCGGTCAAGCGAGAGTCCCGATGTCAGTGAACCGAAATTCGCCCCACGCATGACCACGCTGCTTCTGACCCATCCCGCCTGCCTCGAGCACGATACCGGCGTTGGCCATCCCGAGCGTGCCGACCGCCTGCGCGCCGTCGACGATGCGCTCGCGGGCGAGGCCTTCGAGGGGCTGAAGCGCGAGCAGGCGCCCCGCGCCAAGCTCAGCCAGATCGAGCGTCTGCACCCGAAAGCCTATGTGGAGATGGTCAAAGCGGAGATCCCCGAGCACGACCATAATTGGCTCGACCCCGACACCGTGGTGTCGCGCGGGGAGCTGGGAAGCGGCGCTGCGCGCCACCGGCGCGGTGATCCACGCCGTCGACCAGGTGGCCGCAGGGGAGGTGGACAATGCCTTCTGCGCCATCCGCCCCCCGGGCCACCACGCCGAGCCGTCCCGCGCCATGGGCTTCTGCCTGTTCAATTCCGTGGCGGTGGCCGCGCTCCACGCCCGCGCCGCCCATGGGGCCAAGCGCGTGGCGGTCATCGACTTCGACGTCCATCACGGCAACGGGACGCAGGCTGCCTTCTGGACCGACAAGGACCTGTTCTACGGCTCGACCCATCAGATGCCGCTGTTTCCGGGCACCGGCGCGCTGGATGAGACCGGCGTCGGCAATATCTGCAACGCGCCGCTCAAGCCCGGCGACGGCGGCGAGGATTTCCGCGCCGCCTACGAGGGGCGCGTGCTGCCGGCGCTCGATGCCTTCGCGCCGGATTTCATCCTGGTCTCGGCTGGTTTCGATGCCCATCTCAAGGACCCTTTGGCGCAGCTACGGCTGCTTGAGCCGGATTTTGCCTGGATTACGGAGAAGCTGCTCGAAGCGGCGGCCAAGCATACCGGCGGCAAGCTCGTCTCGACCCTTGAGGGCGGCTACGATCTCCAGGCGCTGGCCGAATTCGACCGCGGTGCATGTGAAGACGCTGATGGGCGCTTGATTGTTTTCAACGGAAAGGGCTAAGCCAAGCCATGGCCAATCCGACCGACAACACCGACATCAAGTCCATGAGCTTCGAGCTGGCGCTGAAGGAGCTCGAGACCATCGTCGACCGCCTGGAAAAGGGCGATGTGGAGTTGGAAGCCTCGATCGTGATCTATGAGCGCGGCGAGGCCTTGCGCGCCCATTGCGACGGCCTGCTGCGCCAGGCGGAAGCCCGCGTGGAGAAAATCTCCCTCAACCAAAGCGGCGAGCCGACCGGCACCGAGCCGCTGGACGTCGAGGATTAGGCTTTCGCGCCTCTGAGGCTACCAGCCCGCGGTATGCCTTGCTGCGGACTGCGAGACAAGGGGCACCTCAGGCAGGGCCATCAGCGCGGGCTTGGCGAACAGGTAGCCCTGGAACAACGAAATGCCTGCTGACCGCAGCATGGTCAGCTCATTGTCTGTTTCCACGCCCTCGGCGATAACGAGAATGTCGAGCGCCCGCGCGATGCCCACGATGCCAGCGACGATGGCTTGCTTTGGCTGGCTGAGATCAATGTCCCGCACAAGCTCCATGTCGACTTTCAGCAAATCCGGCTGGAGGCGCGCCAGCAGTCCGAGCCCGGCATAGCCCGCGCCAAAATCGTCGAGCGCCGTTAGAAAGCCGAGTTCCCGGTACGTCTCGACGATATTCTGCAGATGGCCTGGATCGACGATCCGCTCGTCTTCGGTGAACTCGAACATCAGCTTCTCGTGTGGAAAGCCGGCCCGCTTCGCAGCGGCGAGCGACTTTTGAATGCAGGCGCTCGGCTCGTACACCGCATTCGGCATGAAGTTGATTGACAGTCTCAGGTCTTGGCCCCTGAACAGCGCACCGGCCGTTTCTATGGCCATCACGCGCGAAGACTGATCGAACCGATATCGGGTGTGCTCGGATAGCTGGTCGAGAATTGAAAATGCAGGTTCGCCTTTCAACCCACGGACCAAGGCCTCGTAGCCCCAGACGCGCTGATTGGGCACGTCGATGATCGGCTGAAATGCCATTGCGAACTCAAAGGGGAGAGAGCCGTCCTCGCGGCAACCCTCACAGGACGTGGCCATCGTGCAAAGCCTCTTGAAATCCAGTCTAATAGGACCAGATCGCACTTTGGCTTAACGTCCGGTGTCTTCGCCGGCGCTTTCTTGGCTGGGCGGCAGATCGAGACTGGGGAAACGCGCTCTTGGGCCGCGACGGTCTGTCCGCTATGGTCGCGACATTCGCCACGGCCCAAATTTGGGGACTAAAGGAGAGTTGCCAGCCCGGCCTTGGGCCGATTAGGGTGCATTAACGTGCTGATCCTTAGAATGTTTTCCCCGAAACCCGGCAGGTAAGCGAATGAGCGACAACACTTCCACGCCCCTGCTGGACCGGATCCAGACGCCGGAGGATTTGCGCGGCCTCGACGACCGTGAGCTGAAGCAGCTCGCCGAGGAGTTGCGCCAGGAGACCATCAGCGCCGTTTCCGTCACCGGCGGCCATCTCGGCGCCGGCCTCGGCGTGGTCGAACTGACCGTGGCGCTGCATCACGTGTTCGACACGCCGCGCGACAAGCTGATCTGGGATGTCGGTCACCAGGCCTATCCGCACAAGATTTTGACCGGGCGCCGCGACCGTATCCGCACGCTCCGTCAGGGCGACGGGCTGTCGGGCTTTTGCAAGCGCGCCGAGAGCGAGTACGACCCGTTCGGCGCCGGCCACTCCTCGACCTCGATCTCCGCCGGCCTCGGCATGGCCGTGGCCCGCGACCTTTCAGGCGGCACGAACAATGTGGTTGCCGTCATCGGCGACGGCGCCATGAGCGCCGGCATGGCCTATGAGGCCATGAACAACGCCGGCGCCATGGATTCGCGCCTGATCGTGATTCTCAACGACAACGACATGTCCATCGCGCCGCCGGTCGGCGCCATGAGCGCGCACCTGGCGCGCCTCATCTCCGGCGGGACTTATCGCAGTTTCCGCCGCTGGATGAAGCAGCTCGCCCACAGCCTGCTGCCTGAGAGTTGGCAGCGGCGCGCGGCCCGCGCCGAGGAATTCACCCGCGGCTTCTGGACTGGCGGCACGCTGTTCGAGGAGATGGGCTTCTATTATGTCGGGCCCATCGATGGGCACAATCTCGATCATCTGCTGCCCGTGCTGCGCAATGTGAAGAAGATGCAGAACGGGCCGATCCTGGTTCACGTGGTCACCCAAAAAGGCAAAGGCTACGGGCCAGCCGAGGAGTCCGCCGACAAATATCACGGCGTCGGCCGCTTCAACGTCGTCACCGGCACGCAAGAGAAGGCCGCGCCTGGCGGACCGCCGAGCTTCACCAAGGTCTTCGCCAACGCGCTCATCGCCGAGGCGCGCGCCGACGATAAGATCGTCGCCATCACCGCGGCCATGCCGTCGGGCACCGGCCTCGACAAATTCGCCGACGCGTTTCCCGGCCGCTGCTTCGATGTCGGCATTGCCGAGCAGCACGCCGTGACGTTTGCCGCCGGTCTCGCGGCGGAAGGCTACAAACCCTTCGCCGCCATCTACTCGACCTTCCTCCAGCGCGCATACGACCAGGTGGTGCACGACGTCGCCGTCCAGCATCTGCCGGTGCGCTTCGCCATCGACCGGGCCGGGCTCGTCGGCGCCGACGGCCCGACCCATGCCGGCGTCGTTCGACGTCGCTTATCTGTCCTGCCTGCCGGGCATGGTCGTCATGGCCGCGGCCGACGAGGCCGAGCTCATGCACATGGTGGCGACCGCTGCGCGCATCGACGATGGGCCGTCCGCCTTCCGCTATCCGCGCGGGGAGGGCAGCGGCGTGCGTCTTGCCGGACCGCGGCACACCGCTTCGAGATCGGCAAGGGCCGCATCGTGCGGGAAGGCTCCGCCGTGGCGCTGCTGTCGTTCGGCGCGCGGCTCACCGAGTGCCTCGCCGCGGCTGATGAGCTTGCTGGCTTCGGCCTGCCGACCACCGTTGCCGATGCCCGCTTCGCCAAGCCTCTGGATATGGATCTCCTGCGCCAGCTGGCCAAGAACCACGAAGTGCTCGTCACCGTAGAGGAGGGCTCGAGCGGCGGCTTCGGCGCGCAAGTGCTCCACGCGCTGGCGGCGGAGGGTCTGCTCGATCGCGGCCTGAAAGTGCGGACGCTGGCGCTGCCCGACCGTTTCATCGAACAGAACAAGCCGGCGGCGATGTATGCCGAAGCCGGGCTCGATGCGCGCGGTATCGTCACCTCGGTCTTCGCCGCGCTCGGCAAGGACGCCCTCGGCAAGGACGATCAAGCGCGGCGGCTCAGGCGCGGTACGCCTCGCTTAGTCCAGACTGCAATCCTTGGTGAACTGCTCGACCGCGGCCGCGCGGCCGTGAACGGCGAGTTCGGCGCTGGCCGCGCCGACCTTGACGGTCACAGGCTTGTCGCTGCGGAGCACGTCGAGGATGGGCTTAAGCGCGATGTCGGTCGCCTCGCCATAAATGGGGTCGCCGGGCTCGTCGCGTCCGACCTCGGCCGTCGACCGGCGCCGTCATCCCATCGGACGCGAACTCGATGGTGAGCGGCGTGCCGAGCTTCATCTCGGGCAGGTCGGCATGCACGTTGAGCACGGCGATGCCCATGCTGTTGAAGCAGGCGATCATGAGCAGGGGACTTTTGTCCGGGTCGAGCGAACCGTAGGTCAGCGTGACGAAGTCGCCGTTCAGCTTTGCGGTCCACACCGAAGTCTCTTCGGCCAAGCCCGCCTTGGGCAACGCTGCCGCAAGCAGACCCGCGGCAAGAAGAACGCGTGAGAAGGGGGCTCAATGTCATGGGACGCTCGCCGGGCGGTTTCGATGCGGCTCTTGCTTAGTCTAGCCCGCAAGCCTTGGCAAATTTGGCAGTGGCCTTGCTCCGCTCAG
Organism: uncultured Alphaproteobacteria bacterium; assembly: GCA_963793075.1. Taxonomy (GTDB): domain Bacteria; phylum Pseudomonadota; class Alphaproteobacteria; order Rhizobiales; family Methyloligellaceae; genus Methyloceanibacter. Next base: position 174,312 of record CAWBYO010000004.1, on the reverse strand, counting down.
GATCAGGCAGCGTGGTAACCACGTTTCCCGTCTTAACCGTAACGGCGCCTTCCTGCATCAGGGCGGCGGCCACCGGCTCGATCTCGAATCCCTTGGCCTCCGCGAAGTGGAAACCGCTCATCTCGTCGGTGGCGATATGGCCGGGAAGCGAGATCGTGGCCGCTTTCGTGCCGACCTTGATCGCAACGGGATCGCCGACCTGGGTGCCGACGATATCAACATAGACGGTCATGTCGCTGGACTTCTTCTTCCGGTCGCAGCCGAGACTCGAAGAGATAGTCTTCACCCGTTTCCGGAGAGCCATAGACGAGATAAGCCTTGCCGCCATCACTATTCGTCATCCAGGCAAAGCCCGGATACTCGCCGGCGGCCTGGGTGGCCGCGGCGAGGATCATGGCCGAAGCATAGACCCCGGTAAGCTTAGGGAGCATTGGCGTGGAGCGACGTCTCGTGTGGCGCCCCGGCTAGGCCCTGGAGGAAGCCCATGAAGCTCGGATCGAACTCGTGATAATTGCAGGTGATCTCATCGCCGCGGAGCGATATCCGTCAGCGCATAGCCCTTGTCGAAGATGCGGAAGTCGGTGTTCGGCGCTGAGGTCGTGATTCATGAAGCGGCCATTGTCGACGTCGACGACCCGGTAGCCGGGCTGCTCCAGATGCGGATAGCTGAACCGGGCTATGAAGCTGCGCATATGCGGCGGCAGCGCGCCGATCTCGGTTTCGTGGACGAAGATGTCGAACTTCGGATTGAGACTCCAGATCAGGCTTCCGCGCGGCGCATATTCGTCTGCGAACACGCCGAGCCCCTCGATTGGGCTCTGGGCCACATAGGTGCTGATGAGCAGCATTTTCGCGCTCCTAGGATTGTCGGGTTGTGCGGATGAGGGGCAGGCGCCGTCTGGCGCCCGGGACACTCGCCGGGTTTCATCGGACACCGCCACGGGCGTTCGCCCACCAGGGCGAGAACGCGCTTGCGCCGGGGTCCGCCGCGCGTCTTGTGCGTGCCGCAACGCATCGATGCGCCGCTGAAGATAGGGCGAGAAATGTCCGGCGTAGCGCTCCCACAACGCGGAATTGCGCCAGTCGTCACCCGTCACCTTGCCCCGGCAAATCTTCGAGCCGCAGCCGCAGTCGAACTCGTCGTAAGGCGAGCCATCGCACATGGCGTAGTCGATGGTCACCTCTTCGCCGGGCAAGATGCGGCGCAACGCAACGATGGAAATCTGACCATCGAGGCCCGCGTTCGGCTCGCAAGAGTGGTTGATGAAATCCGGCGGGCTCGTCCGTCTCTATCAGAGGCGAGATACAGCTCCTCCTCGATCTGCACGGTATGACGCCGGATCTCCTCGCGGACAGCGTGTCGAGCGCGTCGGCGCGGCACGATGCGGCCGCTCCACACGCCGATGAGCTCGCCGGGATCGATCACCTGCCGGGCGACGACGGAATGTCCGCCGGCTACGTCACGATTTTTGACTTCGCATTTGTCGGAAAGGTAAGCCGTCGAGTCTGGGCTCACGAGACCTCCGCGATCACGCGCCGAGCGGGGCGCTTCGCAGTATGTATATTGAGGCGGCGCCGGCCGCTCCCGGCCTTCATCCGCGCGCGAGGACTCCCGACGCGACGCGAGCATATGAGAACCGCATTTGGCCAGCTACAAAAAAAAGCGTATCGACCGACGATTGGTTGAGATGGGGCTCGTCGCCCACCCGCGCCCGCGCCGCCGACCTGGTCCGCCGGGGCTGCGTCACCTTGGCGGGCGAGGCGGTCGACCAAGCCCGGCGCCCTGGTGGCAGACGACGCGGCCCTTGCCGTGGCGCCGGGCGCCGGCAGCCATGTCTCCCGCGGCGGCCTCAAGCTCGAAGCCGCGCTCGAGGCTTTCGGCCTTGACCCGCAAGGCCGCCGTGGCGCTCGATGTCGGCGCCTCGACCGGCGGCTTCACCGAGGTGCTGCTCGGCCGAGGCGCGGCCAAGGTCTACGCCGTGGATGTGGGCCGCGACCAGTTGCACGACAGCCTGCGTGCGGACCCGCGCGTGGTGTCGCTGGAGGCGACCGACGCCCGTGCCCTCGACGCCGAGGCCATCCCCGAGCCTGTCGGCGTCATCGTCGCCGATGTGAGCTTCATCAGCGTGACCCAGGCGCTGCCGGCGGCACTGAAGCGCGCCGCGCCGGAGGCCTGGCTCGTGGTCCTGGTGAAGCCTCAGTTCGAGGCCGGCCGCGAGGCGGTGGGCAAAGGCGGCATCGTCCGCGACGAGCAGGACCGCGCGCGGTCGGTAGACCCGGGTGCGCGAGTTTCTCGAGGCGAAGGGTGGACCGTGCTCGGCGTCGTCCAATCGCCCATCGAAGGCGGCAGCGGCAATGTGGAATTTTTGATGGGGCCCGTCTTGATCCGGGCATGGCGTCGGCGATGGCGCTTGAGGTCGACGATCGGCACGCCTCGGCGCCCAGGGCGACGGCGTGGCGGAAGGGCCCGACGGTCCGCTCTTCGTGCCGTTTGCGCTGCCCGGCGAGCGGGTCCGCGTCGAGCCTGAGCGCCGACGGCAAGCATGCGGACCTGCTCGAGGTTCTGGCGGCATCCCCTGAACGCATCGCGCCCGTCTGCCCACATTTCGGCGAATGCGGCGGCTGCGCCCTCCAGCATCTGGAGGAGGCCGCCTATCTCCGCTTGGAAGCGGAGCTAGTGGTTCAAGCCCTGCAGTCACGCGGGCTCGAGGCGGAGGTCGAGCCGGTGCGCCCCGTGCCGCTCGGCAGCCGCCGCCGCGCCACCCTCACGCTCGGGCCGCAACCGGCAGGGGCTTGTCCTCGGCTATCGCCGCGCCCGCTCCCATGACCTGATCGACATCGATGTCTGCCCCATTCTGTCGCCCGATATCGTTGCGCGCCTGCCGAAGCTCAAGGCAGCTTGGCGTCCGCTGCTCGGCAGCAAGCGCGAGGCCCGCATCGGCGTCACCGAGACGGCAACCGGCCTCGACGTGGTCGTGGAAGGCGTGCGGCCGAAGCAGGCGGCCTTGGCCGGATCTGGCCCGCCAAGCCGCCGGCCTCGGCGTGGCGCGCGTCACCGTGGACGGCGATAGCCTGTTGCCCGGGGCTCCGCCTGTTATGCGCTTCGGTGCCGCCGCGGTGCGCTTGCCGCCCGGCGCCTTTCTCCAGGCTTCGGCCGAGGCAGAGGCGGTTATGACCGAACTGGTATGCGAAGGGGTAGGAGGCGCGAAGCGCATCGCCGATCTCTTTGCCGGTCTCGGCACCTTCACCTTCGCGCTGGCCGGGGCCGCCAAGGTCGATGCGTTCGAGACCGACGATGCGGCGCTGGCCGCGCTGGAAGAGGCGATCCGGCATACGCCGAAGCTGAAGCCGGTACGCTGCGTTCCCCGCGATCTGTTCCGCAACCCGCTGGGGCCGAAGGAGCTCGACCGCTATGACGCGGTGGTTTTCGACCCGCCGCGCGCCGGGGCGGTGGCGCAAGCCGAGCAATTGGCCAAGTCCAAGGTGAAGCGGCTCGTCGCCGTGTCCTGCAATCCCGGCACGCTTGGCGCGCGATCTTCGCATCCTGGTCGATGGCGGCTATCGGCTCACCCGCGTCGCGCCCGTAGACCAGTTCCTGTTCTCGCCCCATATCGAGGTCGTCGCCCATCTGGAGCGCTAGCCGCGCAACAGCGTCTCGACGAAGGCTCGGCACCACCTCGGTCGCCGGGCCGTAATGGGCCTCCGCAAACTGGCTGGCCGCTTCCGACGGATCGAGGTTGAGCTCGACGGTATGGGCGCCGGCCTGCCGCGCCTCCTCGACGAACCCCGCGGCCGGGTAGACCGTGCCGCTGGTGCCGATCGCCACGAACAGGTGCACGCGCCGATCGCCGCGGAGATACGGTTCATCTCCCGCGGCATCTCGCCGAACCACACCACGTCAGGGCGCAGGAAGCCCGCCTTGTGGCAAACGGGGCAGGCGGTGGTGAGCGACAGGTCTTGCGTCCACGGCAGGCTCGTGCCGCACCGGGCGCACAGAGCTCGCGCCAATTCGCCATGCATATGGATCACGTGTCTGGACCCGGCCGCCTCGTGCAGGCCGTCGATATTCTGGGTGACGGTGAGGACTTCGCCTGCGTGCTGCTGCTCGAGCCGCGCCAGCGCGAAATGGGCCGCGTTGGGCTTCGCCTGTTTCAGCCAGCCGCGGCGCATATTGTAGAAGTCGTGCACCTTCGGCGGATTGCGGGCGAAGCCTTCCGGCGTGGCCACCTCGTCGAGATTATAATTGGTCCCACAGCCCGTCGTGCCCACGGAACGTACCGAGCCCGCTCTCGGCTGAAAGCCCGGCGCCAGTTAGAATGACGATGCTCTCGAACGGCATTGATCGGCGCGTCAGCCCTGGCCGGTCTGGCCGCGGTGGCGGAGATAATGGTCGGCGAGCACGATGGCCATCATCGCCTCGCCGATGGGCACGGCGCGGATGCCGACGCACGGATCGTGGCGGCCTTTGGTGGAAACCTCGGTATCGCTGCCGTCGATGCCCACCGTCTTGCGCGGGGTCAGGATCGACGAGGTCGGCTTGACCGCGAAGCGCGCGACCACGGGCTGGCCCGTGGCGATGCCGCCTAGGATGCCGCCGGCGTTATTGGACAGGAATTCCGGACGGCCGTTCGGATGCATGCGCATCTCGTCGGCGTTTTCCTCGCCGGACAGCGCGGCGGACGCGAAGCCGGCGCCGATTTCGACGCCCTTCACCGCGTTGATGCTCATGAGCCCGGAAGCGATGTCCTGATCGAGCTTGCCGTAGATCGGGGCGCCGAGACCGGCGGGCACGCCGTCGGCCACCACCTCGATCACGGCGCCGGCCGATGAGCCCTTTTTGCGGACTTCGTCCAAAAAGTCGGCCCACACGCTGCGCCGTCTTGGCGTCGGGGCAGAAGAACGGGTTGTTATCGACCTCGTCCCAATCCCAGCTATCGCGGTCGACCTCGTAAGGCCCGACCTGCACCAGCGCGCCGCGCACGCGCAAGCCCGGCACCACTTTCCGCGCCACGGCGCCGGCTGCGACGCGGCTGGCCGTCTCCCGCGCGGATGCGCGGCCCGAGCCCCGCCAATCGCGCAGACCGTATTTGAGGAAATAGGTGTAATCGGCGTGGCCGGGGCGGAACTTGTCCTTGATGTCCCCGTAATCCTTCGACCGCGCATCCTCGTTCTTGATCTCGAGCGCGATGGGCGTGCCCGTGGTCAACTGCTCGCCGCCCTCGGTCTCGAATACGCCGGAGAGGATCTCGACTGTGTCGGGCTCCTTCCGTTGGGTCGTGTATTTCGACTGGCCGGGCTTGCGCTTGTCGAGATAGCCCTGGATGTCCGCCGTGGTCAGGGGGATGCCGGGCGGGCAGCCGTCGACCACGCAGCCGATCGCCGGCCCGTGGCTTTCGCCCCAGGTGGTGATGCGGAAGAGATGGCCGAAGCTGTTGTGCGACATGGGTTCTTTTAGTGGCGTGGGGAGGCGGCGTCCAGTTGCGGCGAAGGATAGCGCCGAGTTTGCAACAAACCCTTTCGTCCTTTTTTCCGTCCTCCCCTTGGTCATTGCCGGACTTGCCGTGGCCTTCATGGTTCGAGACGCGGGCTTCGCCCGCCCTCACCATGAGGATCGACGGCGGCGCGTGAGGCCTTCGATCCTCGTCCTGAGGGGCGCGGAACGCGCCGTCTCGAAGGATGAGGCCCTTGGTCGTGCAGCATCGTTGCCGCGACGTTTGCGCGCCCGGGTGTGCCTCGTCTCTCCCATGAAGCCCCCCGGTGAGGGGGATGGCGCGCCGAGAAGCGCAGTCCGTATTGGTATCGTGTCCCTTTACGGGGACACGCGGGCGCCTCGCGGCGCGCCACATGCGCTCAAGAGCGAAGCGTCCGCATGCTATCTGCAGCGTTTTCAGCCTCGGGCCCCGCTTCAATCCCGGACTGTCTGTCCGGGATCTAACTGCCAGCTCCTGGCGGGGACTCGTAGTGGTCCCGGGGGGAGTTCCGGTGCCGCCCGAGTGCTCCATCCGCGATGAAGCCCGCAGGCGCCGCACCCCGCCCCGCATCTCACGACGCCTCGCGAAAGCGCCCCTTCAAACGGACGAGGTGATGGATTGTACGGCAGGTTTGGAGGCGGGGGGATGAACGCGGGTGCGCACTGGCGCTGCGGATGGCCCGCCTGCGTGCGACATGGAGTCTCTCTCACCGCGTCCGTTGAGGAGGCGTGAAGGCTCGAACGGCGGAGGTCTGCGGATTTCGACCCCGGTTGCGACCTCTTCGGTGGCCGCCAGGCCCCTAAATGGACGCTTCGCGGTCGCGCCAGAGGCGGGTTTTCGTCTTATTTTTCCATAGCTTGACCGCGACGCGCCAAGGCGCGGGCCGGCTCGAGTCTTCGCCGGTTCTTCAACCCCCCGAAATCAGTAATGGAGTAGCCGATGCGTTTTTCGCATGCGTTTTTCACGATGTTCACTGGCCTGGTCCTGGCGAGTTCGCTTGCTGCCGTCCCCGCGGGAGCTTTCCCGTCTCCCTTTGCCGAAGGCGCCTCGCAGAGGCCCGCCAAGGCCTCAAAGCCCGCCCACTTCAATGTCGGCCCCAAGCCCGCGCGCTGGTGCGGCTGGTGGATGCGCACGCAAAAAGGCGGCGGTCCCGAACTGAACCTGGCCCGGAACTGGGCCAGCTGGGGCCGCCCCTCCAGCGCGCGTGTCGGCGCCGTGGTGGTGTGGCCGCATCACGTCGGCATGATCACCGGCCGCGACGAGGAGCGGCCAATGGATCGTCAAGTCGGGCAATGACGACGGCCGCGTCCGCGAGCGCCCGCGCTCGGTCCAGGGCGCCGTGTTCCGCATCGGCTAGATCGGAAACCAAACGGGACGCGGGCGCGTTGCCCGCGTCCCAAGCCAGCATCCACCGACAAGTGGTCGCATGCAGATCTCGACCGCGATGATAGACTTGAACCGGTAACGAGGACATCGCCGTGGCAGAGAACGAACGACCGCAGTCACCAACGCTTTCCCGTGCTCTCCAAAGAGCAGATTGAGACCGCCAAGCGTTTCGCGAGCGGACCGCCGCAAACCTTCGCACCCGGCGAGATCGTGTTCGACATCGGTCAGCGCCTTGTGCCGGCCTGGATCGTGCTCGAAGGCTCCATCGAGGTCATGCGCCGCGACGGCCTCGACCGCGAGTCTGCGATTACGATCCATCACGAGGGCCAATTCTCCGGCGAGGTCAGCCAGCTTGCGGGCCGCGAAACGCTTGCCTTGGGGCGGGCCGGCGCGGACGGCTGCACCGCGGTTCCCTTCGATGCGGCGCATGTGCGAGCCCTCATGATCGGTTCGGCGGAAATCGGCGAGATCGTCATGCGCGCCTTCATCCTGCGGCGCGTCGGGCTCCTCGAAGACGGCGGCGTCGGCTGCGTGCTCGTCGGCCGTCCCGGCATGCCGGACATCTCACGGCTGGAAGTCTTTCTGCGCCGCAATGGCTATCCCTACACGGTGCTCGATGCGAGCCACGACGACGGCCGCGCCATGGTCGAGCGCTTTGGCGTGCGCATCGAGGAACTGCCCTTGATGCTGTGCCCGAACGGCAGCCTGCTGAAGCGACCCACCGACGCCGAGGCCGGTGTCTGTCTCGGCATCACGCCCGAACTCGACCCGAGCGTCGTCTACGACGTCGCCGTGGTCGGCGCCGGCCCCGCGGGGCTCGCCACGGCGGTCTACGCGGCCTCGGAAGGCTTGTCGGTTCTCGTATTCGATCAGCGCGCCTTTGGCGGGCAAGCCGGGGCCTCGGCGCGCATTGAGAACTATCTCGGCTTTCCGACCGGCATTTCCGGCTTGGGCCTTGCCGGGCGCGCCTTCAATCAGGCCCTGAAATTCGGCGCGGAGATCGCCATTCCGCTCGAAGTCTCGCGGCTGTGCTGCCGGGACGCCTCGCGCGACGCAACCGCGCCGCTGCGGCTCTACCTCACCGACGGCAACTCGGTTCGCTCGCGGACTGTCGTCGTCGCGTCGGGCGTCCGCTATCGACGTCCCTCAATCCCGAACCTGGAGTCCTTCGAAGGGGATGGCGTCTCCTATTGGGCCTCGCCGATCGAGGCAAAGCTCTGCGAGGGGCAGGAGGTGGCGCTGGTCGGCGGTGGCAACTCTGCCGGCCAAGCCGTGGTCTTTCTCGCGCCGAAGGTCAAGCATCTGCATCTCGTGGTGCGCGGGGCCGGCCTCGAAGCCTCGATGTCGCGCTATCTGATCGACCGCATCGCGGCGCTACCCAACGTCACTCTGCATACCGGCACCGAGATCGTCGGCCTCGAGGGCAGGGACGGCGGCGGACTATCCGCCGCGGTGTTCAAGGACCGGGCGACCGGCGAGACGCATACCTGTCCCGTGGCCCAGGTCTTTCTCTTCATCGGCGCCGATCCGAACGCGACCTGGCTCGACGGCTGCGTCGCGGTGGACGAGAAAGGATTCGTGGTCACCGGGAAAGCGTGCCCGAACGCATCGCGCCCCATCGAGCCGCTCGAGACCAGCCAACGTGGCGTCTTCGCCATCGGCGATGTCCGGGCCGGCTCCACCAAGCGCGTCGCGGCTGCGGTCGGCGAAGGTGCCGCCGTCGTGGCGCAGATACACAGCATTCTGTCGGCGGACGCCGCATCGTGATGCGTTTAGGCGGCTCGGCTTAGGTGATTGAGTTGCCGCTCTGGTGGCAGCCAAATTTTTCCCAGAGGACGGGGCGAGGCTGCGCTGGCCGATCCGGCGAGGCGCAGATCAAAGGCGTCAACCAGTGTGATGGCAGCATAGCGCCTTGCTCCCTGAGACGCAGCTTTTGCCGAAAAGGTTTGACCAACCTTTGGTGCTGGCGTTGAAGGACGCGCTATTCGCGTCACGGGCAGAGCCCTTGTATTGCTCGCTAGATCCACAGATGCCCTCACAGAACGGCGCCGTTCCTCGCCATACGCATGTCTTCGACTGCTCGTTCGCTATCGTTTTGGAACAGCAATACACGTGGTCTGGATCACTGTTCTTGTGCTCGCGGGATGTACCAGACGGACACGAGTTGACCATGGGGGTACACTGAACCGCTTTTTTTGCCCCCTGTCCGATATAGGCGCATATCCCATTTCCCTTATACGCCGAAAAGACCGTGCCTTCGGGGCAAGCGTGCGCCGAGTTCGCGCCGAAACATAGAAGCGCGAAAATGAGCGCGCGAGGCCCGAGAAACCGTGAATGGCCGTGTTTTATAAGGGCAGTCATCTGTCCGCTCCCCTCTTGAAAAAGCTGCGGAGATTATGCGGTTTGGCCTGGGACGTCAAAGCCGAGGTTTTGCTTAGGCGGAGGAAGGGGCGCTTACGGCGCCTAAGGCTGCCGCTACTCCTTCACCACGGCGATATCCGGCGCGTCCTCGGCCTTCATGCCGACCACGTGGTAGCCGGCATCGATATGCAGCACCTCGCCGGTGACGCCGAGCCCGAGATCGGAGAGCAGGTAAAGCCCGCCGCCGCCCACTTCCTCGATGGTCACCGTGCGCCGTAGCGGCGAATTGTTCTCGTTCCATTTGAGGATGTAGCGGAAGTCGGCGATGCCCGACGCGGCCAGCGTCTTGATCGGCCCGGCGGAGATGGCGTTGACGCGAATCCCGGTCTTGCCGAGATCGACCGCGAGATAGCGCACGCTGGCCTCGAGCGCCGCCTTGGCCACGCCCATCACGTTGTAATGGGGCATCACCTTCTCGGCGCCGTAATAGGTCAGCGTCAGCAGCGAGCCGCCATCGGTCATCAGCGCCTCGGCCCGCTTGGCGAGCGCGGTGAAGGAGTAGCAGGAGATCAGCAGGGTCTGGACGAAGTTCTCCTCCGTCGTGTCCACATAGCGCCCGTCGAGCTGCTCTTTGTCGGAGAAGGCAACGGCGTGAACCAGAAAATCGATGGAGCCCCATTCGCGGCCAAGCGTGTCGAACACCGCATCGACGGAAGGCTGGTCGGTAACATCGCAAGGCAGCACGAGTTTGGAGCCGATCTCGGCGGCCAGCGGCTCGACCCGCTTCTTCAGCGCCTCGCCCTGATAGGTCAGCGCCACCTCGGCACCCTGCGCGGCAACGGCCTTGGTGATACCCCAGGCGATGGAGCGGTTGTTGGCGACGCCGAACACGATGCCGCGCTTGCCTGCCATGAGATTTCCGCGCTCGCCCATTACCCCTCCTTGATGCCTGAAGTCGGGGCTTTATACATGCCGCGCGAGCCGGGCCGGAAGGATTTTCAGCCCGAGAGCCGGGGGTCGGCGGTCGGGATGGCAAATAGGGGAAATCCGGCCCTCGAGGAGCGGATTGGACGCGTCGTTGCGATGAGAACGAATCGCTGCCGGCTGGGGTCTGTATCCAGAGATCGCCATCCCTCTCCCGGACGGTGAGGGATAGCGATCTGAGCCTCAGGCACGCCGCATTCTGGTCCATGGCATTTGGCCACCGCGCCGCCCACAGGTCTGAGCAATATGAGACACCGGGCCAGGCACAAAAAAAGAGCCGCTCAAAACGGCCCAAGGTCTAGGGATTGGGGGACAACTTTAAGTGCCTCCACCCCCCCTCTTAGGCCGATGCGGACCCATGTTCCGGTCAATTCTATACAGGGAGGATGTTTTCCCGCCTTGACTGTCCGGACGCCGCGAGAACGCATGCGCCCGGCTGGGGCAGGAGGCTCGCCTAGGTCTCCAGACGCGGCGCTGGGATCAAGCGGGACAGGGCTAGATCGCTCCGGGCGTCCTGGGTCAGGTCGCGTGCCCGCAGCACGTGGCTGCGCAGCGGCGTGAACCGCAAGCTCTGCCCTTGCAGATTGCGGTCCTTGACCTTCGTCTTCGCGGAAGCCGCATCCGTCGTCGTCTGAGAGTTGGACATGGGAATCCCTCTAGCCTGCGATCGCCCAGCTACCGTCTTGTTCACGGCAGGCGACACCCTCGATCTGCTTCTCGTGCGCGCCGAGCGCGAGCGAATAGACCACGTGACGGCAAACACGCCCCTGATCGTCGCGGAATGCCGATACCGGCTTGATTCGGCCGGCGAGTTGGCTGGCCGGGCGGCGCCACACCAGCGTCACCCCGTCGCCGAGCTCGGTGAGGGCCATCTGCAACGCCTGCAGCGCAACCGTGCGGTCGCTTTGATCGAGGCTGGATTTCAGAGCATTCAGGCCTTGCGGCGCATTTTGGCCTTGCGGTGCATCTGGCCTTGCGGTGTATGGCTGGTGGCCACGGCCGCGACATCGCTTGCCCCGCTCTCCCCGGCCATGAGAGGAGATGGGGCGGGCAACAATACTGACAACACTAGAGCGCCCGCCCCAATGATAGGGGCGTTCCCACGGAACGTACGCATAACAATTCGTCCCCAAACTCTGACGCGGATACTGTATTCCCCCACGCCCACTATCAACTGACCTCATGGTGGCCTATCAGAGTGAGCAAAACGTAAATGCCCGTATCCGGACGGGATTTTTTTTCTTCGACGAAGAGCGAGTGCGCGAGATGAATGGCCAAGCACGGAAAACCGCGGATTTCACCGCCGCCGAGGAGCCTTTTGCCTTGTTCCGGCAATGGCTCGGCGAGGCCGAGAGGTCTGAGCCCGCCGATCCCGAGGCCATGGCGGTGGCCACCGTCGACGCCGACGGCCTGCCGAATGTGCGAATGATTCTGTTGAAGGGCGCCGACAGCCAAGGCTTCGTCTTCTATACCAATTGCGGGAGCGCCAAGGGGCTGGAGCTTGCCGCCAACCCGAAGGCGGCGCTGCTCTTCTATTGGAAGAGCCTGGGGCGCCAGATCCGCATTCGTGGGCCTATCGAGCCGGTGACCGAGGCCGAGGCGGACGCCTATTTCGCCACGCGCCACCGGGAAAGCCGGATCGGCGCCTGGGCGTCGAACCAGTCCCGGCCGCTTGAGAGCCGCGCCGTCCTGGAGGCCGGCGTGGAGCGCTTGACGGAGGAGTTCGAGGGCCGCGATGTGCTGCGGCCGCCCTATTGGCACGGTTACCGGGTGCGTCCCGTCGCCATCGAGTTCTGGCAGAGTGGCGACTTCCGCCTGCACGACCGGATCGTGTTCCGCCGCGCGGACCCGGACGGCGCCTGGTCCAAGACGCGCCTCTTTCCGTGAGGCTGCGTTGAGTCCTTTGCCGCCATCACAAACCTGCCACGCCTGTCGTTTAGCGATTAGACTATTGGGTGAGCGGTTTCGGCATGAGGGTCGGCTGACGTGACAACAAGCTATTCCATGGACCGGTATTCGACCGCGCGCTACGCGCTCAAAGAGGCGCGCGAGGCCAGATGGGCGCGGCGCATGGCGCTGTTTTTCCTGCAGCTCCTCATCCTGACGGTCATCCTGCACCGCTTTGCCGGGCTCGGCACGCCGGCGGCCATCAATCTGATCGGCGTCTCGGTGGTCGGCATGCTGATTGCCGTCGTGATCGCCGTGGCCTCGCTCATTCGCATCTGGTTCGGCGGCCAGACCGGCGCGGCGCAGGATTTTGCCGCCATCGTGCTCGGCCTGATCGGCCTGGCGCTCCCGGTGTTTTTCCTCGCCAAGGCCGTGACCTTGCCGCCGCTCAACGATGTGCAGACATCGCCGGCGGACCCGCTCCACTTCACCGTGCTGGCGGACGAGCGGCCCCGCGACGCCAATCCCCTGGTCGATCCGGACGCCGAAAAGGCCGCCATGCAGGCCGAGGCCTATGGCGATATCGGCCCCATGTATCTCGAACGCTCGGCGCCTGAGGTGTTTGTGCTGGTGAATGAGGCGGTCGGGCGCCTCGGCTGGACCGTCGTCGTCAACGAGACCCCCGGCGAGAGCGGCATCGGCCGCATCGAGGCCACCGACCGCAGCATGATCATGGGCTTCACCGACGATGTGGTCGTCAGGGTGAAGGGCGACGACGCCAGCACGCTGATCGATGTCCGCTCGGTCTCCCGCTACGGCATGCTTGATTTCGGCGCCAACGCCGACCGCATCCGGGCGCTCTATGGCGAGGTGAATGCGGCGCTCGAGAAGGGCGAGAAGACGGTGCTGGAGCAGGCGGCGCCGAAGCAAAAAGAGGAACCCGTCGCCGCGCCGGCCAAAGAGATCACGAAGAGCCGGAAGCGGGGCGCACGTAAAAAGCGCTAAGCCGGTCGTGGGCGCCTTCCGCCGCGACCATGTCGCGGGCGATCAAATGCTCGAGATGGGCAAGCACCGAAAGCGCCGCCGCCTCTTTGAGGTCGGCGTCGAGCCCGCCATAGAGTTTGGCCACGATGCGCGGGATCGTGCCGAGCCCCTCGTCAAGGCAGGCAAGAATACTCTGCTCCCGCCATTTCCGATGGGTCATGTAGGCGCGCACCACGCGCTGCGGCGTCTGGATCCGTCCGCCATGACCGGGCAGGAAGGTCTTGTCGTGGCGCTGCATCAGCTTTTCCAGCGAGGCGATGAAGTCGGCCATGTTGCCTTCCGGCGGCGCGATCACCGTGGTGTTCCAGCCCATCACATGGTCGCCGGTAAACACCGTGCGCTTGCCCACATGGGCGAAGCACAGATGGTCCGGCGCATGACCGGGCATGTGCAGCACGTCGAGCGCGAAGCCGTGTCCCTTGATGGTGTCGCCATCGGCGACCGGGCGGTCCGGCGTGAAGGCGGCGTCGACAAAGCCGTCGCCGAGGCCCGGCGCGCCGGCGCCGCGCGGCTTGTCCGTCGGGCCAAAAGCGACGATCTCGCCGCCGAGCATGGCCTGCAGCGGCACCGCGCCGTCGCAATGATCGCGATGGCTGTGGGTGATGAGGATATGGCTGATCCGCTCGCCGCGGGTTGCCTGGGCGATCGCCGCGAGATGGGCCGCGTCGGCCGGGCCCGGATCGATCACCGCGACCTCTCCGGAGCCGACGATATAGGTGTTGGTGCCGAGAAAGGTGTAGGGGCTCGGATTGTTGGCCACGATACGCCGGACCTCGGGCGCGACCTCCTCGGCCACGCCGTAGTCGACGTCCACGCTACGATTGAAAGCTAGCTCCGCCGACATGGTCTCGAATTGTTGTTGGTCTTCTGGTGAACCCGCACGGCATTTTAGCGGAGCGGCGGCCGGGCAGCAGCGCTACCCAATTGGCAGCGTTAACGGTCTCATGGCTTTTTGCGCAAAATATGACTGGCAAGGCGGGGGAATTGCCGCATTTTGCCGCGTTTCGCGGGGGCTTTGCGCGTCTCTCCAGCCAAGTACCGCCATGCGAGATGGTGGTCGGAGTGGCAGGATTTGAACCTGCGACCCCCTCGTCCCGAACGAGGTGCGCTACCAGGCTGCGCCACACTCCGCTTAGCTGAAGACGGACGTATATAGACGGCAAGGCGCTCACCCGCAAGAAAGCCTGTGAGGGCAGGTGAGGGGCGGGCGGTTACCCGGTCCCGCGCCACTAAAGCGCATTGTGGCAACTGGTCTGGCCAGCTACGGCCGTTGATCCGCCAGGCTTCGTCGAGTTCCGCCGCAACGGGGCAAGCGCCGCGGCGCATACTGCGCTCTGTGATCCGTTTGCCTGGCCCCGAGAACGCATCGATGTGTTCCCATCTTTGAGGGAGGCCTCCTTGAGGTCCAAAAAACGGCGCGGGCCGAGTTTTGCCGAGCTTTACACGCCGAAACTCGTCACGGTCTTGCGGGAAGGCTATGGCCTGAAGGACTTCCGCGCCGATGCGGTCGCCGGCCTCACCGTCGCCATCGTCGCGCTGCCTCTGTCCATGGCCATCGCCATCGCCTCCGGAGTCGGTCCGGAGCGGGGGCTGTTCACGGCCATCATCGGCGGCTTTCTCGTGTCGGCGCTTGGCGGCAGCCGCTTCCAGATCGGCGGCCCGGCCGGCGCCTTCATCGTCATCATCGCGGCCATTGTCGAACGGCAGGGTTATGACGGGCTGGTGCTCGCCACGCTCGTCGCGGGGCTGATTCTGATCGCCGCCGGGTTCCTGCGGCTCGGCACCTACATCAAATATATCCCCTTTCCGGTGACCGTCGGCTTCACCGCCGGCATCGCCGTCATCATCTTCGCCAGCCAGCTGAAAGAGCTGCTGGGGCTTGACCTCGCAAGCGAGCCCGCCGCCTTCCTGCCCAAGCTCAACGCCATGTGGGAGGCGCGGGCCACGGTCAATGGGCAAGCGCTGGCGATCGGCGCCGCGGCCCTTGCCATCATCGTTGGCTTGCGGCGATGGCTGCCGACTTGGCCGGGCTTTTTGATCGCGGTGATCGCCGCCGGGGGCCTCGCCTGGGCGCTCAATCTCGACGTCGCCACCATCTCCTCGCGCTTCGGCGCGCTTCCGCGCAGTCTTCCCGACCCGTCACTGCCGTCCTTCAGCCTGGCGAAGCTCCAAGCGGTGCTCCCCGACGCGGTGACCATCGCGCTCCTCGGCGCCATCGAGTCCCTGCTGTCGGCGGTGGTGGCCGACGGTATGTCCGGCCGGCGGCACCGCTCCAATTGCGAGCTGGTGGCGCAAGGCGTGGCCAATGTCGGCTCGACCGTGTTCGGCGGCATTCCGGTGACCGGCGCCATCGCCCGCACGGCGACCAATATTCGCGCCGGCGCCAAGGGTCCGGTCTCCGGCATGCTGCACGCCGGCTATCTCCTCGTGTTCATGCTGGTGGCGGCCCCCCTTGCGGGCTACATCCCGCTCGCGGCCCTCGGCGCCGTGCTTGCCGTCGTCGCCTGGAACATGTCCGAGCGTCACGACTTTATCGCACTGCTGCGGACCTCCGGTGGCGACCGGCTCATCCTGCTCGCCACGTTTCTCCTGACCGTGTTCGTCGATCTCACCACCGGAATCGGCGTTGGCGTGGTGCTCGGCGCCTTCATCTTCCTGCACCGCATGGCCGAAAGCGTGCAGGTGGAGGGCGAGGCGCCCCTGATCGCCGAGGACCAGGCCGACGATTACTCGGGCCGCACGTCGTATGATCCGGCGGAGTCGGCGGACCGGGATGTCGTCGTTTACCGCATCAGCGGCGCCTTCTTCTTTGGCGCGGTTGCCGCTGTCAGCGGCGTCCTGGAGCGGATCGGCTCGCGTCCGCGCGTGCTTGTGCTCGACTTCTCCGAGGTGCCGATGGTCGACAGCACCGCGGCCAAGTCTCTGCTGAGATTCGCCGAAAAGCTCACTAAGGCGGGCGCGATGGTCTTTCTTGCCGGCGCTTCGCCTGGTGTGCGGCGCGGGCTCTTGCAGGTGGGGCTCAAAAAGCCATTGGTGCGCTATGCTCGCTCGGTCGAGCAGGCGATCGCCCATGCTCCGCCTGGACCGGTTCCGGACTGAGGCGCCGGGGCCCCGCGCGGCGTTGCTCCGCGGGCCCGATCCTGGTAGGAGGGCAGCCGCTCGCCATATGTATAGGGTATATGCGTGTATAAGGTTACGCGGGCGTCTCTCATATGAGATGTGAGCCGGTATTGGGGCGTCGCCAAGTGGTAAGGCAACGGGTTTTGATCCCGTCATTCCCAGGTTCGAATCCTGGCGCCCCAGCCACACTAAGTCACTGATATAGAAGTATTGTTAGCCTATGGCGAGGGGGCCGACTTCCCCGCGGAATCCGGCCATTTTTCGACCCCGCGGACTCTGTTTGAAGTGGCAGAGACGACTTTTCATCGAATTCGCCTGCGCCCTGCCCCGAAAATCTCTCGGGGGGCATTTGGGGGTCAACATTTTCGTACGAGTGCATCAGACAGCATCGCGCAGCAACTGCGCAACCTATTGCCGCTGAAACCCAAGCCGCTTTCGCTGTTCGGCCCAGTCGACGGGCAAATGGGCCGCCAATCGCATCAGCTTCTTCGCCGTGAGCTGAGGTGGGTTCTTGCCGTTGATGATGGCTGTGATGATATCGGGCGCCAGCGTAGGCAGTCGCAGAAGGCGAGACATGTATCCGATGGAAAGGCACTCATGGTTGGCTATCGCGGGCACGGTTAAATTGGGGTCTTGCATCAATCGTTCCTGAAAGTCATGCGCGCGGGCGACGATACGGAGCAGCCCAGGATCGGCTGACGTTTTCCCATCGGCGTTTTCCACGAGCATTTTCATCTCACGGCCGACACGCTGCAGTCGCGCTTTCACCGTCAACGTCAGCGTGTCGTCGGACGCGCTATCGGGTTTGCCGGCCGGTGCGCCTGCATCCATCGATTGCGCATGGAGGAGTTCGATTAAGTTCCGCCGATAGACTTTGATGTCGATGCGGTCTGATCTGATGTCGACGCGGCTGAGGAGCGCCATGAGTATCGCTCGGGTCTTGTCTGGTGCCAGGGTCGTAAGTTCCTCTGCGATCCGGCGCCCCCGCCCGATCAGTCGTTTCTGTCCAGCTCCATCTGTGTGTTCATCGCGGACGGCGTCCAGGATCGCGCCTGGATCGGCGAAAAAGCTTCGAATCCTGCCGATCACGAGGCCCTCGAGATTGCCGGCCGGGATCCGCCGCCCTGCTGAATGATCCTTGGCGGCTCCGATGATAAGAGACCTCGAGACATAGTACCGATACCGCGTACCCTTCTTCACGGCATGCGTGGGCGTCAATCGCTCGCCGGTCTCGTCAAAGGCCAGGCCGGCAAGCAGACTCGGATATTTGGCGTCCGACCCGGTGGCGCGATCGACCCGGTTCTCGGCGAGGATAGCTTGAACCTTGTCCCACAGGGCTTCGTCGACAATCGCCGGATGCTCTCCGGGGTACGCATTGCCCTTGTGCGTGATCTCGCCGCGATAGATGCGGTTCTGCAGCATGAGATAGAGGGCGCCTCGGGACAGCTTCTGACCGCCATAGGCTGTCCCGTCCGCCAAGATGCGCCGCTTGCTCCTTATCCCCGCATCACCAAGTTCTGCTTGGAGGGTACGCACCGATCTGAGCTGAACGTAGCGCCGAAAGATGTGGAGGACGGTAGGAGCTTCCTCGTCATTGACGACCAGCTTTCGGTTCTGCACGTCGTATCCAAGTGACGGCAGGCCGCCCATCCACATGCCCTTCTTCTTCGAGGCGGCGATCTTGTCGCGGATGCGCTCGCCGGCCACTTCCCGCTCGAACTGCGCGAAAGACAAGAGGACGTTAAGGGTCAGCCGACCCATGCTTGTGGTCGTGTTGAACTGCTGGGTGATCGACACAAACGAAACCCCGCGCGCGTCGAAAGCCTCCACGATCTTGGCGAAGTCGAACAGCGAGCGCGTCAAGCGGTCGATCTTATAAACGACAACCACGTCCACCTTACCGTCCGCAATATCGGCGAGAAGCCGTTGCAGGGCAGGGCGCTCCAGCGTGCCGCCGGAGAAACCGCCATCGTCATATTGCGGCGGCAAGACCCTCCAGCCTTCGTGCTTCTGGGAGAGAATAAAGGCAGCACAGGCTTCGCGCTGAGCGTCGAGCGAGTTGAACGCCTGCTCCAGGCCTTCCTCGGAGGACTTCCGTGTGTAGATCGCGCAGCGCAGCTTCCTGGCCCTCTGCGGCTCAGCCATTGTCACCTCCGTTGGCTGTGCGTTGAGTGCCCGATCGCACGAGGCCAAAGAAGCGCGGGCCAGACCAGTGGGCCCCGGTGATTTTCTTGGCGACCTTGGTGAGCGATGGATAACTTGCTCCGGCGTATTCGAAGCCGTCTTCCGTCACCGTGACGGTGTGAGTGCGGCCATGCCATTCGCGAACCAAACGAGCGCCAGGCTTGAGGCTAAGACCGGGATCGGGAGCCACCCGGCCTTCGGTCCGGAACATCTTTGCCAATGTCTTCAGCTTGCGACGCGTGGTCTTGCCGAGCCCACCGTGCTGGAGCTCCTGGATCCGATAGCCGATCCCCCGGACCAGCAACTCGCGACTGATCCTTGGGGGTTCGCTGCGGTAAAGCCGCCGCCATTCGCGGCGGAGTTCATCGAGGCTGGCGCAGTCCGGGGCAGGCAGCGGCTCTGGTTCCGCATTCCCCACCCTGCTCTCTCGCTCTGATAGAGCTGAGGGACGCCCGCACTGCCTCGGGCGCGGGCTTCGGCGAGAGGCCAAGGGCGATGCCATGGCTTTAGGTCTTTGGAGATGCCACCGCGGCGATGTGGTAGCGGAGCACGCCGTCCTTGCCCACGTCGGAGACGAGGGGCAGGCTGAGCTTCTTGCGCACCAGTCCGCTGAAGAAGCCGCGCACGGAATGGGGCTGCCAGCCGGTCTTGGTGACGATGTCGTCGATGGTGACGCCTGACTGCCGCCGCAGCATCTGGATCACCAGATCCTGCTTAGTCTGCGCGGGCGCAGATCGCCGCTTAGGGGCGCCCGTGGAGGCTGTCTGGGCTTTGCGACGCGGGCGTGCCGCGTCCATCTTGCGTTTGCGCGGCATGGCTGCCGCTGCCACCGAAGTCCGGTCCTCATCGGTCTCCTTGATGCCCAGGGCAAGAAGCCCGGCCGTGGTGATAAACAGGCCATAGGCGCGGCTGTCCTCGTCGCGGCGCCATTCGGACACGCCGTCGGCAATCCGCCGTTCCTCGATGAGGTTTCGTTTGCGCAATGTCGCGATGACCTTGTCGAGCGCGGCGCCGTTGGCGGTGAGACTTTCGGGGAGGGGAAGAAGCGCGTGGTCGCCGCGTTGAGCGGCGGCGTTCAGTATGACGAGCTGGGTGTCGGTAAGCTTGGGGCTTGATGTTTGGGCTTTGGGCATGGCTGCCTCCATCATGGCGCGTCGGCCCGATGCCGGCGCTTCCACCGCCCACAGCCCGGCAAAGGGGCCAGGGAAGGGCGATGACGAAGGCGGTATGCCCGTCACGGCATTGACAGCATGCACGCTCTCTTCGGCGGCGAAGTCCAGTCCATTCTCTGCGGGATTAATCGAGAGCTGCCGGTCGTTGTCCGGCTACCGGATGTTGTCTAGCGTATAGCCCGACAGTTTGTGATTGAGCGCTTGGCTGATGCTGTCGACTTGGTCGTCATGTGGGCCGTTAGGGAAGGCGAGAAGCTCGCGCTCGAGTTCAGGCAAGAATGGCGCGCCCTTCGGAAAACGGACCTTGCCCCCATAAAACTTCTCTTGCTGAACGTACATGCGGCCCCGCTTATCACGATCAACGGGCACCGGCTTAACCGCAATGTGCAGCGTCTTCTTAAGCTCTTGGGCAAGTGCGATGCCGGTAGACGCATCCTCAATGAGAACAATGCGTGGCTTGTGAAGCTTGGCCTGTGTGATGACCATGTCGCGCAGTTGTGGGTATTCGAACCGATCGCGAATGAGGTCTATCAAATAGTAGATGCCGTCATGAAGCAGCCATGCGGTGCAGACTGACCAATCGTTCATGGCCCCGTCTTTGGCAGCGGTATCTACGCTAAGAAAGACCTTTGACCGATAGGTTCGCTCCGGCAGCTCGCATGGCTCGTAATAGCGGAGCCACTCGCGCTTTATCATGGCTCCACCATCGGGTACCGGACGCTGCTGATACTGAGCGTCGAAGACGTCGGGCGGCATGATCTTCTGAAGGTTCTGCAGCACCTCGATTGGCTCATGGTCCGGGTGGAGCGGCTCACCGGCCTGCCGGCAATGGAACCTGTTCGTCACCGATCTGAATGCGCTCTTCTGCATCGGCGATAGCCGGGAGGCTGAGGACTGCCCATTCGTCCGACGCTTCAGTGAGGAACCCGCACAAATCGTTCATATGCACGCGTTGCATGACGATGATGATCGCGCCGGTTTTCTTGTCGTCCAATCTCGAGACCAAAGTGTTGGAGAACCACTGATTGACGCTGTCACGCCTCGCCTCGGATTGGGCGTCTACGGCTTTCTGAGGGTCATCCAGGATAAAGATGTCGCCACCCAGGCCGGTCAGCGAACCCATCACGGTCGTCGACCGTGCGATATCCGCGCTCGGTGGTGGTGACCTCATCGCCGAGGCCCTTCTTGATCCGCATGTTGCGGAAAACGCGCTGATACCAATCGGACTCCACGATCGCGCTGAAGTCGCTGGAGTGCCTGTCGGCCAAGTCGTCGCCGTAGCTGATGACGTAGATCCGCTTCTTGGGGTCATGCCCAAGCACGAACGCGGGATAGGCGACGGAGACGATCAGTGACTTAAGAGACCGGGGCTGGATGTTGATGATCAGCCGGTTGGTCTCGCCGCCGCGAATTTGCCCGAGCACATGGTCAATCGCCTGATGGTGCCAGTTCGGCAGGAACTCTTTGCCTGGGTGCAGGTGGACAAAGCAGCGCTCAGCGAAAAGAGCGAAAGCTGCTGCGTAGTGCCGGCGTCGAGCGCGTCTAGTCGGATCGATGGGCGTCATGGCTTTTCCTTTTTGGTCATTAGTTCAGCCTCCTGTCGGAGATAGGACCGAAGGACTTTCTCATCGTCTTCGTGCATGGCGCGCTCATCGGGAGCCGTGGCTTCAAGCGTGCGACCGCGTTGGGTGAGTAGGCTCTGTGCCTTGGCATTACCCTTGAGGGCGTCGTCGGCGATCCTGGTCCACACCGCCTCGAGCAGGGCGACCTTCCGGACTTTGCCTCCGAGACTTCAGGGCGACCTTGCGATGCATGACGCTCCGGACGATCGTGTCCTCGCTTTTGGCGCCCTTAGGCCGACCGTTTGGGTTGCCGCTGCGGCCCGGCTTGAACTGTGTGGCCTCTGGGGGCCGGCCGTAGCCGACGTCATAGTCGGCATCGGCCTTTTGGCCCTTCGAGACGCCCCCGAAGCGCTTTGTCTTGGTCACTTGCGCCTCCGACTGCTGGATGGGTCAGGTTTCTCGCCGGCTGCGTCGTCGAGCTCATCGAAGGTCTGACCGGTGCTCGACGAGGACCGCATCGCGCTTGGTGAAGTTCTGCCACCGGCGAATGGCGACGTCGGCGTAGTGCGGGTCGATCTCCATGCAGAAGGCCCGGCGCCCGGTCTGCTCGGCCGCCATGATCGTGGTGCCGGAGCCGGCAAAGGCGTCCAGCACAATCGATCCACGTCGAGAGCAGTCCCGCATGGCATCGGCGACCATGGCCACCGGCTTCACCGTCGGGTGCATTGCCAGTTCGTCCATGCGGCCGGCCCGGAACGTGTTGACGCCGGCATATCGCCAGACATTCGACCGGTTGCGGCCGCCGGCCCCCAGCCCGAAATTGTTCAGGTGGGGCGCATGGCCGTGCTTGAAGACAAAGATGAGTTCGTGCTCGCTGCGATAGAAGCTGCCCTGGCCGGCATTGTTCTTGACCCAGACGCACATGTTCTTGAGTTCGTCGAAGGCCTCGGCGCCGGCGGCCGAGAGCTCGGCGACATGCCGCCAGTCCATGAAGACGTAGTGGATGGCGCCATCGATCGAGTGGTGCGCGCAAAGCCCGAGCGTGTCCTTGAGGAAGGCCTCGAATTGGGCGGGGTCATTTCGCCGGAGGCGCAGACGAACTCGCGCCGCTTGATGCGGCCTCGACCGCCGGCATTGCCCTGGATCTTCACATTATAGGGCGGGTCGTGGATGCCCATTTCGGCGACCTCGCCCTGCATCAACTCCGCGTAGGCAGCCTCATCGCGGGCGTCACCAACCAGGAGCCGGTGGCGACCCAGCTCAAAGATGGCGCCCTCAAAGGAGACCGCTGGCCCTTCCGCCAATTCCGGCGCGTCGTCGGCGGGATTGGCGACGTCGGCCTCCAGACTGTCGAACACGGCGTCGATCTCCGCGGGCTCGAAGCCGGTGATGGTCAGATCGAGGCCGATTTCCGGCAGCGCCAACTCGAGCTCGCCGAGCTCGAGCGACAGGATCTCGCAGGTCCCAGGCGCTCTTGGTCGCGAGCTGGTTGTCGGCCAGCGCATAAGCGCGGAGTTCTGTCTCCGATAGATGTGAGACGCGGATGATCGGTATCCGCTTCAGCCCGAGTGTCTTTGCCGCACGCCACACTACATGGCCGGCAACGATCTGGTTGTGGTCGTCGATCACGACCGGCTTGATGACGCCGAAGTGGGTCAACGAGTTCGCAACGGCCGCTTCTTGCGCCTTGTTATGGGATCGCGCATTGCGCTTGGCCGGCGTGAGCGTGCTCGGGCGGAACCATCTCCACCATCCACGGCAGCTTCGCCGCGATGCGACTCATCAGAAACCTCATGTTGGGTTCCAATTGAGCGAGGCGTTTCAACGGTTTTGCCATTGTCGACTCCTATCGGGTGATGTTCGAGGTAGTGGAACGTGATGTCGGCCGGCGTAACCGCGTCGCTGCTGGTGCCGACCGTCGCTGGTGATGCTTGCCCGCGGTGAGAGTCATGAACTGCTCCTTCCGCGTTTGCTCGGCTTTGTGCTCGCTAACGCCGCGTTCAAGTCGTGCGCCATTCGCGTCAGTTCGATCATTGTGTACGAGATGCCAGCTTCCCGACGGAGGAACGGCATGAGCTCGTCGTCTTCGAGAACCGCGATCTCTCTCGTTTCGTCGGAGAGTCTGCTCTATTGGACGGCCTTTCCGCGAGGCGATCACGAGATGAACAGGACGCGTGGTCCAGACGGCGAATGTGCCTGGCTTTGCAGCCTCCAAGATCTTCTTCTCATCGAAGATTTCAGCGGGATCCCAATGCAGGATCTGAGCATGCATTCGCTCAAGATCCGGGCGCGCGCGGCGGAGGACTGAAATGACCGTCGCTTGTGGCCAGCCGTGTTCCATCAAGTCCAGTCCCAGCCGAAGCGCAAAGATCTCGTATTGAGAGAACCACACTTCGGTCCCGCGACCCGGCGCCTCGCCACTGAAGAAGGCGTAGTTGGCGTGCTCGGGATCGTTAGAGCGAGCACTGACATCGACGCTTCGATCAGTATCCAAGAGACGCTTCATCTCGGTGCGCAAAGACGTACTCGGCGCCGTGCCTTGACCGATCGCAACCGAAATGGCCTCCGAGGCCTGGTTTCGTTTGAAGCTCTGCATAAGAAACCCAATAGCAGGTTTTATATGCGCTTGTAAACCAATGTCACGGAGCTGGCGAAGGGGAAATTTTCTCTTATTTTTCAACACATTGAAGTTCGTAGAGCAAAGGGCTGCTGAGATCGATGTCCGCTTGGTTGCGCTAAGCGGAGCAGCAACGTGCGGCTCTCAGAGTCCGCTCCTGACCCAAGGCGGACTTGACCACGCCGGGGGCCCTTTATGAGATTCCTATAAGACGGGGCCTGTCTCCACCTCGAAAACCTATAGCTCCCGAGACTAGCTTCCGGCGTGGCCGCTCAGACGGCTGATGCTTTCTCGATGGGGATGCACATGGTTTTCGACTATTGGCTCGCGGGGCTCGTGACAGCCGGGCTCCTTATCTACCTCACCTACGTCCTACTCAGGCCGGAGCGCTTTTAAGGAGGCCGGCTCATGCAGACCACCCACGCGCGCAAGCGGATGCCGGTTACGGCGTTGACCGATCCGCAGATTCTCGTGCCGGCCATCGGTTCGGCCTTCGCTAAGCTCGACCCTCGAACGCTAATCAAAAACCCCGTGATGTTCGTGGTCGAAGTCGTCGCCTTGCTCGCCACGGTGCTTTTCATTCGCGATCTCGCAGCCGGCGACTCAAATCTCGGCTTCTCCTTCCAGATCATCGTCTGGCTCTGGTTCACAATCCTGTTCGCGAATTTCGCCGAAGCCGTCGCGGAAGGGCGCGGCAAGGCCCAGGCGTCGACGCTTCGGCAGACCCGCGAGGAAACCCAAGCGAAGCTCATCGTCGACGAGAAGACGGGGCTTATCGTGCCCACGCCGGCAAGTAAGCTCGGGACGGGCCAGATCGTGCTGGTCGAAGCCGGGGACCTGATTCCTTCGGACGGCGAGGTCATCGAGGGCGTGGCCTCGGTCAATGAAGCAGCGATTACAGGAGAATCCGCGCCGGTTGTGCGCGAAGCCGGCGGCGACCGTTCCGCCGTGACAGGGGGCACGCTCGTCGTGTCCGACTGGCTGAAAGTGCGCATTACGGCAGCCCCGGGCTCCACGTTCCTCGATCGCATGATCAAACTCGTCGAAGGCGCGGAACGCCAGAAGACGCCCAATGAGGTCGCGCTCACGGTGCTGCTTTCAGGTCTCACGCTGATTTTTCTGATCGTAGTCGCGACCATTCCGAGCTTCGCGAGCTACGCGGGAGGCGCCATTCCGATCGTCGTCCTCGCCGCACTTTTCGTCGCTTTGATTCCCACCACCATCGGTGCGCTGCTATCAGCCATCGGCATAGCTGGCATGGACCGGCTGGTGCGCTTCAACGTGCTCGCGATGTCGGGGCGGGCCGTGGAGGCGGCCGGAGACGTCGACACGCTACTCCTCGACAAGACGGGCACGATCACGCTCGGCAATCGTGAGGCCGCGGAGTTCGTCCCCATGAAGGGCGTCACGGAGCGGGAGCTCGCCGACGCCGCACAGATCGCCTCACTCGCAGACGAGACGCCGGAGGGGCGGTCAATCGTCGTGCTCGCCAAGGAGAAGTACGGCATACGCGGTCGCGACATTCACGAACTCGGCGCAAAGTTCGTCCCATTCACTGCGCAAACGCGGATGAGCGGCGTCGACATCGGTGGTTCTTGGATTCGGAAGGGAGCAGTCGATGCAGTCCTTGCCTACGTCGACACAAGCGGCTCAGCCGGCAATCGAAAGACGACGACTGGACTGACCGAGGCCGGACGCCAAGTCACAGCCATCGCGGAGAAGATCGCCAAGTCGGGCGGTACGCCGCTTGCGGTTGCCAAAGATGGAAAGTTGCTCGGCGTGGTGCACCTGAAAGACATCGTTAAAGGAGGTATCCGCGAGCGCTTCGCGGAGCTGCGGCGCATGGGGATTCGCACCGTCATGATCACGGGCGACAATACTATGACGGCCGCGGCAATCGCCGCAGAAGCTGGAGTCGACGATTTCCTCGCCCAGGCGACGCCGGAAGACAAGCTCAAGCTGATCCGCGACGAGCAGGCCAAAGGCAAGCTGGTCGCCATGTGCGGCGACGGAACCAACGATGCCCCGGCGCTCGCTCAGTCGGATGTCGGCGTGGCCATGAATACCGGAACGCAGGCGGCGCGCGAGGCGGGAAACATGGTGGATCTCGATTCCAACCCGACCAAGCTCATCGAGATCGTCGAGATCGGCAAGCAGCTGCTGATGACGCGCGGCGCCCTCACCACGTTCTCCATCGCCAACGACGTGGCCAAGTACTTCGCCATCATACCGGCGATGTTCATCGCGCTTTATCCGCAGCTCGAGGCGCTGAACATCATGGGGCTCACCACGCCGAAGAGCGCGATCCTATCGGCCATTATTTTCAATGCGCTGATTATCGTCGCGCTCATCCCGCTCGCGCTGAAGGGCATTTCGTACCGGCCTCTGGGCGCTGCGGCAGTTCTGCGGCGCAATCTTCTCGTCTATGGCCTCGGAGGCCTGATCGTGCCTTTCGTGGGCATCAAGCTGATCGACGTTCTCGTGACCGCTCTGCACCTGGCGTAACGGAAGGACCTACTCGATGACGATCCTTTATCTCCTGCTCGGAATCGCGATCTTCGTGCTTCTCTATCTGATGACCGAGGCCGTCGACCGAACCTAATACCCGGCCCCTTCGGAGTTCTCCCATGCTGACCTATGCCATTCTCTTCGTTGTCCTTATCGTCGGTATGACGATCGCCCTGTCATGGCCACTCGGTGGCTACATGAAATGGGTGATGGATCCGGAGCCTGCCGATAGTGGTGCGGCGCGGTTCACCAAGGCCTTCCAATGGGCCGGCGGAGGCATCACGCACGCGCAGCAGGACTGGAAGCACTACGTCGTCGCCATGCTTATCTTCAATGTAGTGATGTTCGTGGTCAGCTTCTCCATCCTGGCGCTCCAGCAATATCTGCCTCTCAACCCCGATGGGAAGGAGGCGATCGACGGCAGCCTCATCTTCAACACCGCAGCGTCCTTCACATCCAACACTAATCTTCAGCACTATTCCGGCGAAGTCTCCCTCAGTTACTTCTCGCAGCTCGGCGCGCTGATGTGGCTGCAATTCGTGTCGGCGGCGACGGGTATCGCCGCTCTGGCGGCACTGGCGCGCGGCCTTGCGGGCCGGGAGACTGTGGGCAACTTCTTCGTCGACGTGCAGCGTGCGTCTTTCCTCGTGCTCTTGCCGGTGGCGCTGATCGTCGCCTCACTGATGGTGATCGGCGGCATCCCGATGACCTTCCAGGGCGCCGCCCGCGCCATGACGCTGGAAGGGGCCGAGCAGGTGATCGCGCGCGGGCCAGTGGCGGCGTTCCTCGCCATCAAGCAGCTGGGCACCAATGGCGGCGGCTTTTTTGGACCGAACAGCACGCATCCGCTCGAGAACCCGAGCTTCTGGACGAATGCGTTGTCGATGATATCGATCATCCTCATACCGATGGCGTGCGTGTGGATGTTCGGCAGGATCGTGGGGCGCCTGCGCCACGCCGCGGTCGTGTTCGGCGTGATGCTGGTTCTGCTGATTGCCAAGATCACCGGCGCGGTCTACTTCGAGTCAGCGCCGACCGAGGCCTTCGACAAGCTTCCCATCGCCCAGAATGTTGGCAACCTCGAAGGCAAGGAGATGCGCTTCGGCGCGGCGTCCGGTCCGACCTGGTCGGTCCTCACTACCTCGACCAGTAATGGTTCGGTCGGCGCCATGCATGACAGCCTCAATCCCATGACCGGGCTCATGCCGATGATCGGCATGTGGCTGAACGCGACTTTTGGCGGGGTTGGCGTCGGCATGATCAACATGTTTCTGTACGTCATCGTGGCGGTGTTCATCGCCGGGATGATGGTCGGCCGAACGCCCGAGTATCTCGGCTGGCGCGTCGAGTTCGCGCGAGGTCAAGTTCGCCATCCTCGCCCTTCTAGCCCATGGTCTCTTCACTCTCGGCGGCACAGCCGTTTTTGCAGCCACCCCATGGGGGACCGAGGCACTCAATAATGTTGGGCCACATGGATTCAGCGAGATGCTTTACGAGTTTTCTTCGGCCAGCGCCAACAACGGCTCCGGCTTCGAGGGGCTGGGCGACAATACCGTGCCGTGGAACATCGCGACGGGCGTCGTCATGCTGCTCGCGCGCTTCATACCGATCATCCTGCCGCTGGCGATCGTCGGCTCGCTCATGACGAAGCGGCGCACCGCCGAATTGGTGGGCACGCTTGGCGTGGAAGACGGCACCTTCGCCGGCATGCTCTTGGTGACGATCCTCATCGTGGGCGCTCTCACCTTCTTCCCGGCGGCGACGCTCGGGCCGATCGCAGAGCATGTCATGTACATCGTGAAGTAGAAGGCATCGGAGATATGTCCATGGATTCCCTTCTCGCTAGCGCTCGCCTCGTCGTCGCGACTATGCTGATCTGCGTGGCCGGCTATGCCACCATCATCTGGGGCCTCGGCCAGATCCTGACCCCGTCCACGGCGCAGGGTTCGCTGATCACGGCAGCGGACGGAAGGATCATTGGCAGCCGACTGGTCGCGCAGAAATTCACGGAAGCCAAGTATTTCTGGCCGCGGCCCTCTGCCGCGGACTACGACGCAGCCGCCGCAGGAGGCAGCAACAAATCGCCGACCAGCGCCGACTTGACAGAGCGAGCCGACGAGATCATCTCGAAATACGGCGCCACCCTGGACAATCCGCTGCCGGCGGAGTTGGCGACGGCATCTGGCGCCGGGTTGGATCCTCATATCAGCGAAGGTGCGGCCGTGTATCAGGCCAAACGCGTGGCCGATGCGCGCGGTATTCCCCTTGGTCAGGTCGAGACTATAATCGAGCAGCATGTGTTCGCGCCGGGCGGGTTCCTAACCCCCGATCGCCTCGTGAATGTTCTGGAGCTCAATCTCGCGCTCGATATGGTGACACAATGAGCGAGGGAGAGGCCGCAGACCGGTCTTTCGACTGACACCAGCGGCGAAGGATCTCACATCAAATGCCAAAGGACCGTCGCGATGAGGACCAGCGGCCTTCTCCCGAGGCGCTGCTCGAAAAGGCAAATAAGGAAGAGGGCCGTGCTGGACGACTAAAGATCTTCCTAGGCGCCGCACCCGGCGTCGGCAAGACCTATGAGATGTTGCAGCAGGCCCAAGCGCGAAAGAAAAGCGGCGACGACATTGTGGTCGGCGTTGTCG
This sequence comes from uncultured Alphaproteobacteria bacterium, assembly GCA_963793075.1. Classification (GTDB taxonomy): domain Bacteria; phylum Pseudomonadota; class Alphaproteobacteria; order Rhizobiales; family Methyloligellaceae; genus Methyloceanibacter. Next base: position 145,371 of record CAWBYO010000004.1, on the reverse strand, counting down.
AGACGCATGGCCGTAAAGAGACGCAGGCCCTGCTCGACGGGCTGGAGGTCATCCCAAAGCGCCGTGTCGAGTATAAGGGGAAATGGCTCGAGGAGATGGATCTCGACGCGATCATTGCCCGCAAGCCGCAGATTGCCCTGGTCGACGAGCTCGCGCACACCAACGTCGAGGGGAGCCGGCACCCCAAGCGATACCTCGATGTCGAAGAACTGCTGAATAACGGCATCGACGCATACACGACGCTCAATATCCAGCACATCGAGAGCCTCAATGATGTCGTGGCGCAAATCACCCGTATCCGCATCCGCGAAACCGTGCCTGACTCGATCCTTGACCGCGCCGACGCCATCGCCCTGGTGGACCTGACGCCAGACGATCTCATTCAGCGCCTCAAGGAAGGGAAGGTTTATGTCCCGAAGCAAGCTGAGCGCGCGCTGGAGCACTTCTTCTCACCTGCGAATTTGACGGCACTCCGGGAACTGGCGCTGCGCCGTACGGCGGAGCGCGTCGACGAGCAGCTGCTCACGGAGATGCAGGCGCGAGCCATAGCAGGACCATGGGCCGTCGGCGAACGGCTTTTGGTCTGTGTGAACGAAGATCCACGCGCGGCAGGTCTGGTCCGCTATACTAAGCGCCTGGCGGACCGGCTTCACGCGCCTTGGACTGCGCTACATGTCGAAACCCGGCGCAACCTCCGTTTGGCCGAGGAGGAGCGGGATCGCATCGCCGATACGCTTCGCTTGGCGCAGGCGCTGGGCGGCGAGTCCCTCACCATCCCCGGCGGGCACCCCAGTGTCGCTGAGGACGTGATCGGCTTCGCCCAGTCGAACAACATAACCCAAATCGTTATAGGCAAATCCACGCGAACCTGGTGGTTTGCCTTGTTGCACGGCTCCATCGTCGGCGATCTCGTGCGGCGGTCCGGCGACATCAGCGTCCACGTCATCGCCGGTCAAGAGATCGTCAAGGACGCAATTCCAAAGAAAGTCGTGCGTCAAGCCGAAGCTTCGGCTTCCGTTTCACCCCGGCCATACATCTATGCGCTGCTGGCCGTGGCCATATCCGTCGGGATCAGCCAGCTGCTATGGCCGTGGGTCGGCCTGCCTAACACGGATCTGGTCTTCCTCACGGCGATTGTGGGCATAGCTGTTCGCTTCGGCTTGTGGCCGTCGCTCGTCGCCAGCGCGGCGTCGGCACTTTGCTACAACTTTTTCTTCACCGAGCCATACCACACGCTCAATATCTCTAACCCGCGAGACGTTATCGCGGTTCTCTTTTTCACGGTCGTTGCGGTCATTGTCTCCAACGTCGCCGCAAGAGCCCGCGCCCTCGCCGTCTCGGCTATGGCGCGCACGCGCACAACGGAGTCCCTGTACGCATTCAGCCGCAAACTCTCCGGCGTGGGGACGCTGGATGATGTACTTTGGGCGACCGCGTATCAAATCGCTTTGATGCTGAAGCTGCGAGTCGTGCTGCTGTTGCCCGACAACGGCGCACTCGCGGTCAAGGCAGGATATCCGCCGGAAGACGTTTTGGACGAAGCCGACATTGCCGCCGCCAAATGGGCGTGGGAGCAGAACCGTCCTGCGGGCCGAGGGTCAGATACACTTCCCGGTGCCAAGCGCCTGTTCCTCCCGATGCGGACGGGCCGCGGCGCGATCGGCATCGTGGGGTTGGATAGCGATAGGCCGGGCCCCTTGCTCACGACAGATCAAAGGCGCCTACTCGACGCCCTCATCGATCAGGGAGCGCTGGCAATCGAGCGAGTTCACCTGGTCGATGATCTCGACAAAGCAGAGCGCCGGGTCGAAGCAGACAGACTTCGTTCGGCGCTGCTGACGTCCATCTCGCACGATCTAAAGACCCCTCTTGCGGCGATCGTTGGCTCCGCCGCGACGCTCAAAGGATTTTCAAGAGAACTAAGCGATGCGTTGCGGGTCGAGCTACTCGATACGGTCATCGAGGAATCGGAGCGGCTCAACAAGTTCATCGCTAATCTCCTCGACATGACGCGACTTGAATCTGGCGCGATCAGGCCGAAGACCGCGCGTCACGATATTGGGGACATCATCGCCACGGCACTTGATCGTGCCGGCAAGATGCTCGCGGCACACAGGGTCGAAATCGACATCGCTCCCGATCTGCCCATGCTTGATATCGATCCGGTTCTCTTTGAGCAGGCGCTATTCAACCTCCTCGACAACGCCGCAAAGTACGCCCCGCCAGACACCACGGTCCTCGTCGAAGCATGGTGTGAAGAGAACCTCGTCAAGCTCCAGCTGGCCGACGAAGGAAGCGGCATTCCGGTCGAAGAGATCGATCATATTTTTGAGAAGTTTCACCGCGCGCAGAAGGTAGACCAAGTTCGAGCGGGCACCGGTCTCGGGCTGGCAATCGCCCGTGGGTTCGTCGAAGCGATGGGCGGCACGATCACGGCTGCAAACCGCTTGGATCGGCCGGGCGCGATCTTCACTATTGCACTGCCAATCCCAACGCCTCGCGAAAGCTTGAATACCGCGGCATGACGGCGACCCGGCTCAAAATTCTCGTCATCGACGACGAACCGCCTATCCGCAAATTGCTGCGCACAGGACTGAGCACGCAGGGCTACCAAACCCTCGATGCGCCGAACGCCAAGTCAGCCCTGGAGCTCATGACGGAGGAGCCCGACCTCGTGATCTTGGATCTGGGGCTTCCCGACATGCAGGGCCTCGATCTTCTCCGCGCCATCCGTGCGCGGCGAGAGGATTTGCCGGTGATCGTCTTGTCGAGCCGCGGCGACGAAACGGCGAAGGTAGAGGCTCTCGATTTGGGAGCCGACGACTATGTTACCAAGCCGTTTGGCATGGAGGAATTGCTCGCGCGCATACGGACGGCGCTGCGCCATAGACTACAAGTGCACGGCGAACGCCCGATCTTCAAGCTTGATGACTTGTCGGTCGACCTCGTGCGGCGCGTCGTAATGATCCGTGACGAGGCGGTGAAGCTGTCACCCAAGGAATACGATTTGCTGCGCGTGATGGTGCAGCACGCGGGAAAAGTGCTTACGCACAAGTTCTTGCTGAATGAGCTTTGGTCCGTACCCATTGACCCGCAATATCTGCGCGTTTACGTGCGGCAGCTCAGGCAGAAGATTGAGCCGGATCCAACGCGCCCGCGTTACATCACCACGGAAACCGGCGTGGGCTATCGACTGCGCGCACCCAACTAGAACGGAGCATCATGAAGATAGGCGACTTTCTCTCGCAGGACGATGTCCTTCTCGATGTTCGTGCAAGCGACAAAGTGCAGCTCTTACGGCAGCTCTCAGCTCAAGCTGCGGCCGGCGCAGGGCTCGACCAAGACGAGGTGACCATTAAGCTCACGAAGCGTGAGGAGCTGGGTTCGACCGGAGTCGGGAACGGTGTGGCGCTTCCGCACGCCCGCATTGCCGGACTGAAGACGCCATTCAGTCTGCTCGCGCGCCTGCACCACACTATCGAGTTTGATGCGATCGACGACCAGCCCGTCGACATCGTGTTTTTGCTTCTGTTGCCTGAGACGGAGAACGGCGAGCAGCTGAATGCGCTTGCCTGCGCGGCCCGCGCCCTGAGGAACCTCGAGACACTCAGCCGGATACCCCCGTTCGCGTGATGCAGTCGGTCCGTTTGCTCCTGCGCCAAACGTGCCGCATTCTTCTCGATCACCGCCCACTTTCCCGGGAACCTGACATATTCGTATGTGTCGGCCGTGGCGTCGATGCTGAGGATCAAATGGATCTTCTTGAAGGGCATCAGCAACTGCACGATGTCCTCGTTGAACCGCTGCAAATTGGTGAAGATGCGCAGCACGACGTTCTTGGCGTGGCCTGTACTGCCAAGATGCGCCATCCAGTCGATGGCGAGCCTGCTGCGAAACGGCTCGCCGCCGGCGAGCAGCAGGTAACGGACGTCGGAGCCGAATTCGATAAGTTCCTCAAGCAGAGCGTCGCTCTTTATCCATTTCTCGACGTTGCCGAAGCGGTTTGGCTGCCGCTCAATCTGCTGCTCGCCTGTCCACGCCATGTGCACCGGGTCAGCTTCGATGCGCGAGCTTGAGTGCCCGCCGCAGATCACACATTTCAAATTGCAGATGTTGTCGAAACGGAGGTCGACGTTCCAGGGCCTCCCCTTGTATCGGACCAAGTCGTCGCGCGATTGCCGAAGGTCGTCAGTGTCTTCGCGCTCGGCGAAGTATGCGCCGATGCCGTCGCGTGCACCTTGCGCCGGCTTCAGGAATGCAAAATTCTCAAGCTCCCGCCGACTTTCAATGCCCTTCGCTTCCATTGCGTAGCATCCGCGGCATTGCTTCGGCTGCTCGCCCCGCATCATCTGGTCTCGGACCCCCTGCAGCGCCGAGGACTTCCATATCGCTTTCAACTCATGTGTGCGGATGTTGTACGCTTGACCCTGCTCGTCCAGCAGCGGAGCGTTGGAGACACAACAGACCGAAGCCTGTCCGTTGGGGTGGATATTGAGGTGTGCAAAAGGGAGCACACAAAAGGTGTCCATGAGAAACAATCCCGAGTTGTGTCGCATATTATATGCAACCAAACGGGAGTTTAGGGCGTGAGCACCTGCTTACGCGCCGCGGGGATCGGTGGCGTCGCTGTTTGGATCAGGAGCTTGAAGGAGAGGTCAGGGACCGGGCGCTCAATTCCCGCTGGCTGCCGGACCGGCGCCGTTTTTCTGCTGCTTCGCGGCGATGCCGTAGATCTTCCGGCGGCGGGCAAGCTCAGCGCAGACTTCGTCGAAGCTGAGGCCCATTCCTTCGAGCAGCACGACGAGGTTGTAGACGAGGTCCGCCGCTTCGGCGACGGCAGCATCGCGATCGCCGCGCACCGCTTCGATGGCAAGCTCGGCTGCTTCCTCGATCATCTTCTTCGCCTGCTGCGGCGCGCCGGCTGAGCGAAGCTTGCAGGTGCGGGGAAAGCGCGCAGGATCGGTGACCGCCCGCTTCAGATCGCTCTCAAGCTGGCGGACGGCGTCTTCGGAGCTTGTCGCAACGGGCGAAAGCATATCGCACTCAAAATCCGTTTCCGGGCAACGCAGGCGCACGGAAACCTTCGCCTGACAGGCTTGTGCTTCCGAGCTACTATGTCCAGCCCAATGGCTAACGAAAGGTTAACGGGCGGCGGCTGCGAACCCGGGCGGGATGTCGATGCCGGGTCGCCAGGGTTTGATGTCGAGGACCGGCGTCAGGTCGAGGCAGTCGAGTGCATCGACGTCGAGCCGTCCGGTCCCGGGTCGACGGCGAGAAGCCGCACGACATGCAGTCCGATCGGATTGGGCCTGACCGGCGAGCGGATCGCGAAGACGCCGGCAGGCGTCGGTCGATGTCGCGGAGCCTGCACCACAAGGTCGCGCCGCGCGCGGTCGAACCAGGTGAGCACGACGATCGCGTCGCCCGGTGAAACATCGCGCGAGGCCCGGCCGCCACGCGGCGTCGATCTCGATCGACGGCGGCTTTCCCGGTCTCGCGCGCCTCGCGCAGGTTCTTTGGGCAGTCGCGGCGCGTCTTCCACGGCGTCGTGCGCGCCCGATGAAGACGAGCCCCGCGTCGCCGGCGAGGCTCGGCGGGGTCGACGGCGGCGCGGATTTCGCCGGGGTCGGTCTCGTCGTCTGGTCCATGGCCGTCGAGGCTTAGCGCCGCTTCCGTCGGCATGCCAGGATTGGCGCGCGACGAAAGGGGACTCTTGCCATGCGCTTCGACATCTCGGAGATCGCGCCGCGCTTTCCGGATTTTCCGTTGCCGTCGTGGTCGCCGAGGACTTGTCGATTCCGCCGGCGAGCGCTCGCCGGCGCTTGAGTCGTTCATTGCGCGTGCAGCGAGAGGCGGAGCGCGCCGCGCTTGCGGGAACCGAGCTTTCCGCCATCCCCGGCATCGCCGCATGGCGGCGCGCCTATCGCGCTTTCGGCATCAAGAAGACGAGCTATCGCTCCTCGGTGGAGCGGCTGATGAAGAACGTGCTCGCCGGCGCGGCGCTTCCGAGATCAACGGCTTCGTCGACGCCTACAACGCGGTCTCGCTCGAAGCACGTGCTTCCCGCCGGGCGCCGACGATCTCGATCGGGTTCGCGGCGACCTCGCGTTCCGCTTCTCGCGCGACGGCGACGATTTCCGCGACATGGGCGCGCTCGACGAAAGGGCAGCGCCGCTCGCCGATCCGCCGAAGGCGGGCGAGGTCGTCTATGCCGACCGCGAGAAGGTGCTCTGCCGGCGCTGGAACTGGCGGCAGGATGCGCGCTCGGCGATCGGCCGGCGACCCGGCGCGCGGTCGTGACCTTGCAGGCGAACGGCGTCGGCGATGCCGGGGGCCGCGGCAGACGAGCTTGTCGGCGCTGCTTCGCCGCCGAATGCGGCGGGCGCTACGCCGTCACGGTCCTCGATGCCGCGGGCAATCCGACGGCGCGAGCTTGGCGCCGCCGCCTTAGCTGTGCGTCCTCAGCCGCACGCCGACTCTTGACGCGATCGCGTAACGATATAAAGATATCCGCATATCGTTCTCGGAGCAGGCGCATGGGCGCTCTCCGTCGATCTCGTCGTCAACCAGATGAAAGCCGCCGGCGACGAGACGCGCATCCGCCTTCTTGCGCTGCTTCAGCGCGGCGAGCGCACCGTGAAGGAGCTGACGGAGATCCTCGGCCAGTCGCAGCCGCGCATCTCCCGCCATCTGAAGGTGCTTGCCGAGGCGGGGCTCGTGTCGCGCAGCCCGGAAGGCTCGTGGGTCTACTACCGCCTCTCCGACGACGATGCCGGGCGCGAGGTGGCGCTCGGCATCGTGAAGGGGCTCGATCCGGACGACGCGCGGCTGCGGCGCGACAGCGAGCGCCTCGCCGAGCCTGCAGGCAGCAGAACCGCGAGGCGGCGGAGCGCTATTTCGCCGAGCATGCCGAGCCGCTGGGACGCGATCCGCTCGCTGCATGTGCCGGAGCGGCAGGTCGAAGCGGCGATGCTCGCTGCGCGCCGGTCCCGGGCCGTTTCGCGCCATGCTCGACATCGGCACCGGCACCGGCCGCATGCTGGAGCTTTTCGCCGGCCGCTACGAGCGCGCGCTCGGCGTCGATCTTTCGCCGGCGATGCTTGCGGTCGCGCGCGCCAACCTCGAGCGCGCGGCGATCGAGCATGCGCGCGTCCGGCTCGGCGACGTGATGAACCTGCCGGTGGTGCGCGACAGCTTCGACCTCGTCGTCATCCACCAGGTGCTGCATTTCCTCGACGAGCCGGCGCGCGCGCTCGCGAAGCCGCTGCGGCGCTCTCGCGCCGGCGGGCGGCTCGTCATCGTCGACTTCGCGCCGCACGAGCTCGAGCATCTGCGCGAGAGCCAGGCGCATCGCCGGCTCGGCTTCAGCCACGCGCAGATGAAGCAGTGGATCGCCGCCGCCGGGCTTCGCGCTCGAGGCGGCGGAGGATCTCGCGCCGGAGGCGGATCGCGGCGGACTGACCGTCACCATCTGGACGGCGCTCGACCGGCGCGCGGCGGCATGCCGGCAGCGGCAAGGCCGAGGCGCGGCTGTGAGCGGCGCGCCAGCATCGCGAGGCGAAGCGCGGCGCCGCGCACGGTCTCCTTCGAGTTCTTCCCGCCGAAGACCGAAGCGCAGGCGGCGATGCTCGACGACACCGTCGCGCGGCTCTCGCGCCTTCGGCCGCGCTATGTGTCGGTCACCTACGGCGCCGGCGGCACGTCGCAGGAGCGCTCGCTCGGCACGGTGCAGGCGCATGCACGAGCGCGGGCTTGCGACCGCCGCGCATCTCACCTGCGCCGGCGCGAGCCGCGACTCGCTCGCGCGAGACGATCGGCCTGTTCCGCGCAGCTGGGCATCGAGCGCTTCGTGGCGCTGCGCGGCGATCCGCCGGGCGGCCTCTCCGAGCCCTATCGTGCCGCATCCGCTGGGCTATCGCGACACGGCGCGAGCTGGTCGACGACGCTGAAGCGCGCGGGGGCGGCGGAGGTCTCCGTCTCCGCCTATCCGGAGCGCCATCCGCAAAGCGCCGACTGGGAGACGGAGATCGCGGTCCTGAAGCGCAAGGTCGACGCCGGCGCCGACCGCGCCATCACGCAGTTCTTCTTCGACAACGATCTCTACGAGCGCTATCGTCGAGCGCGTGCGCCGCGCCGGCATCGCCATCCCGATCGTGCCGGGCATCATGCCGATCCACCGCTTCCCGTCGGTGCGCGACTTCGCCGGCCGCTGCGGCGCGACGATTCCGGCAAGCCTCGCGCGACCGCTTCGAGGGGCTCGAGCCGGACTCAGGAGACGCATGCGGGTCGCGGCGGCAGTCGCGGCGAGCAGATGGCCGATCTCGTCGCGCGCGGCGTCGATGCGTTCCACATCTACACGCTGAACCGCGCCGAGCTGACCGAAGCGGTCTGCCGCGTCTGGGCTCGCCGACGACAGCATCCGCCTGCGCAGCCTGAGGCGACTCGGGAACGGGAGCATGGGTGCCGCCGTCTGCTGCGCCGCGGCTCCGAGGAGCGGCGCGTTCGGCGCGCTCAGAGGACGCCGAAGACGATCGCTCCGAGAAAGATGAAAGCGGCGCAAACCGCGACGATATTCAGAGGCTTGATGAAGGTCATCGGGTGGCCTCCCTCTGCTTCACGCGACGCATCATTAACGCGGAAACGGCGCGTTCAGAACAGGAAATCTGTGATGCATTGCGAAACGTGCAAGCCCGCAGCGAAAGTTCGATTTGAACTTTATCGAATTTTATCAATTGCTTAACCACGATATATTGCATCGTTGATCATCCACAGGTGAGGATTTCTCAGCAGGCGATCGTGCCTCGAAGCGGTCTTCGAGCCTGCCGGAGTTGCCGCCGGCGGGTCCGCAGCGGCGTCGATCGCCGTGATGTCTCCAGCGCCGATTTCGCGCGAGCCGTGCCGTCATTCGCAGCGCGACACTTTGCGATGCGGTTCCGCGTCGCAACGAGCGTCGCCACATTGCCTTCAATCGGAGCGGAACAGCTTCTAAGACGCGAGGCGAATCAGGAGTGCGCGCGATCGATCGCTTCGAAACAGGGCACGACGCGGCGCTCGCGCTTCGGCCCGATGCGCCGGTCTATTGCTTCCGCCCGTCGGTGCTCGCGGCCGACGCGCGCGCCTTCATCGACGCCTTTCCGGGCAAGACCGCCTATGCGGTGAAGACCAACGGCGAGCCCTTCGTCCTGCGCGACGCTCGCCGAAGCCGGCATCAACGCCTTCGACGTTGCGAGCCCCGGCGAGTTCGCAGCCGTGCGCGCCGTCTCGCCGAAGGCGGAGCTCCTCTACATGCATCCGGTCAAGGCGCAGTCCGACATCCGGCTCGCGCTCGAGACGCTATCGGCATGCGCGTGCTCGCGCTCGACCACGAGGACGAGATCGCCAAGCTCCTGCGCATCGTGCGCGCGCTCGACCTCGACCCGGCCGACATCACGCTCTTCGTGCGGCTGCAGACGCAAGGGGCCGGCCGCCTACGAGCTGTCGCGGAAATTCGGCGCGGCGCCGTCGCATGCGGTGGAGCTGCTGCAGCGCATCGACCGGATCGGCTTCCGCGCCGGCCTCTGCTTCCATGTCGGCAGCCAGATCGAGGATCGCGGAGGTCTATGAGCGGGCGCTCGCCTCCGCCGACTGGGTCCGGAGCCGCGCCGGCGTGCAGCTTGCCGGGCTCGACATCGGCGGCGGCTTCCCGGCGCCTCTACGGCCACGATCCGCGCCGCGCCGGCAAGCCGATGCCGAGCTTCGCCGAGCTGATGGCGGAGCTGCGCCGACGCCATCGACGAATGGGGCTTTTCCGACCTGCCGCTCATCGCCGAGCCCGGCCGCGTCATCGTCGCGCGCTCGCTCTCCGTCATCGTGCGCGTGCTTCTGAAGAAGGGGCGGCGGCTCTACATCAATGACGGCATCTGGGGCTCGCTGTCCGATTCCTGGACCGGCAAGATCACGCTGCCGGCGCGGCTGATCCACGATCCGGCGCGCAAGCGGCCGCAGCGGCAACCCGGCGACGCTCGCGCCGTTCCGCGTCTGCGGCGCGACCTGCGATTCCGTCGACATCCTGTCGCGGCCGTTCTGGCTGCCGGAGACGGTCGACACCGGCGACTGGATCGAGATCGGCCATATCGGCGCCTACAGCCTGGCGCTGCGCACGCACTTCAACGGCTTCTATCCCGACACCTTCGTCGAGGTGGCGACGCCGTTCGAGGACGAGGAGGGCGCCGAAGGCTTCGCGGCGATCGAGACGATGGCGGACTGAAGGAGCGAAGGCGATGGCGAAGAAGATCGACCTGCGCGACAGCGCCGACGGTCGAGCGGCACGCTCTATCCGCGCGCCCTTCGACGAGCCATGCCGCGAGCGGCAGCCGCATCAGGCTCGGCGATGCCGCCGGGCTCGACCAGTTCGGCGTCAACCTCTGCCGGCTGCCGCCCGGCGCCTGGTCGAGCCAGCGCCATTGGCACGACGCTCGAGGACGAGTTCGTCTATCGTCGTCGAAGGCGAGGTGGTGCTCGTCACCGATGCCGGCGAGGAGATGCTGCAAGGCCGGCGACTGCGCCGGCTTCAAGGCGGGCGATCCCGACGGCCACCATCTGCAGAACCGCTCCGACAAGGATGCGCTGATCCTCGAGGTCGGCAGCCGCGCGAAGCGGACGCGGCCGTCTATTCCGACATCGACATGAAGACGAGGGCGGCGCCTATCTGCATCGCGACGGCACGCCCTATCCGAAGCAGCCCGCGCAAGCTGAGCTGACAACTTGTTGGCGACGCGTCGCTTGTCTCCGTCCGCGCGCCTCGGGCAGGCTCCCCCGAAAGGTGAGGAATGCCCAGGGCGCGCCGTCCGCGCTTCATCCGCCGTTCGCAGCGGCTCTGGCGCTTCGCTGCGCCGTGCTCTCGGCCGCGCCGTCTGTGCGCGGCGGAATTCTCCGCCGGCGGCTATTCCTTCTCCGACGAGCTTGGCGGGTTCCGGCTGCTCTCGGCGCTCCGGCACGGGCACAGCGGACGATCCGGTCGTGCGTGCGCGAGGAATTCGACGACGTCGCGCCGGTGACGCTCGTCATCCGCAACCTCGATCGCTTGCGGTCGCGCAGCGGCGTCGGCGCAGTCGCAGATCACGCTGGTGAAGGAGATCGTCAACCGCTCGAACCGCGTCTGGGCGGGCTTCGAGTTCGAGCTGCAGGAGATGCTCGGCAAGCCGAGCGACTACGGCGACGGGCTTTCCTTCAAGCAGTTCGCCGCGGAGCCGCCGCGACGTCGCCTCCGACGCGTTCCTGCAAGAACGAGCGGCTGTTCGAGCCCTACGACCGGATCGAATTCTCGACGGCCATGTCGATCCGGACGCGACGGCGCGTTCAGGGTGACGATCACCGACCCGACGCCGGTTGCCGAATTCTACCTGGTGCAGGACCCGAAGCTGCTCTCGGCGGAGCTGTTCGCCGGGCCGCAAGCTTCGCCGCGCGCTGACGTGCCGCGGCTTCAGAACAGCAGCGGCACGGTCGCGGCGAGAAGCACGCCCATCGCGATGTTGAAGGCGCGAAGCGCGCGGTCGGTGCGCAGGAGCCGCTGCATCGCCGCGCCGAAGCCGAGCCAGAGCAGCATGCAGGGCGTGCCGACGACGACCTCGATCAGCGCCGAAGAGCGCCGCCTGCACATAGGCGGCGGCCCTCGGCCTGAATGAAGCTGACCGCGCCGGCGCAGATCAGCCAGGCCTTCGGGTTGACCCATTGAAAGAGCGACGGCGTCGAAGAAGCCGATCGGCCGCTCGCGCTTCGCCGGGCCGCTGCGGCCGGCCGTCGCGATCTTCCACGAGAGCCAGAGGAGCACGGCGACGCCGGCGACGCGGAGCGCGAGGAGCGCGCGCGGGTTGTCGGTCAGCGCCGTGCCGATCGTCACGGTCAGCAGCGCCGAGCATGAAGGCGAAGCCGAACGGCGACGCCGAAGAGATGCGGCAGGCCGCGGCGCATGCCGACATTCGCGCCGGTCGCCGTCAGCATGACGTTGTTCGGCCCCGGCGTGACCGTGGTCACGATGGCGAAGAGCGTGAAGGCGATGAGCGGCTCGAGGCGCATTGGCTCAGGACATATTATGTCAGTAATACTGACCTATATGCCGGTTCGCCGATGTTGCAAGGCAGACGGGCAAGATGCGCCGCACGCTTGGCCGTGCTCGCGCCTCGGGTTACGCCGCAGCCGGCCGCGATCGGCCGGCTTTTTGACAAAGAGCCGTGCTGCGGAGAGCGGCTTCGAGAGAAGCGACGGAACGGTCGCGGATGAAGCTTCGAGTGCTTCTTCTCGTCGCTGAGTCGGCGCTGGTTGCCGAGCGCGCACGCGCAGCCGGAGCGGCAGCCGGCCGCATGACGCGCCCGCGGCGCAGCCGGCGCCGAGCCACGCCGCGTTGCGCAGCGGCGACGCCGCGCCAGGTCGCGCCGCCGGCCGCCGCGACGGTCGCGACGGTCCACGTGCGTCGTCGAGAATGTGGAATTGCGGCGAGGGCACGGTCTGGGTCGCGCTCTGCGACATCGACTTTCGCGTCGAGGGCTGTCCCTACAAGGAGCGACGTTCCGGCCGCGGCAGGATCCGTCGAGGTGCACCTTCGAGGACATCCCGCCCGGCGCCTACGCGGTCGCCGGCTATCAGGACGTGAACGGCAACGGCGATTTCGACAAGATCCTCGGCGTGCCGCGCGAGCCCTACGCGCTCAGCGGCGCAGCCGGCGACGAGCTCGTGCCGCGCTTCAAGCGACGCCGTCGCTTCACGATGCAGGCCGGGCGCGAACGACGTGCATCATCCGCATGAAGCGGCTCGGCGGCGTAGGCGGAGGCGCCGCCAGCCGCCGCGCCTGTCGTTCAGATCACGTAAGGACTGCAGCGGCGCGAAGCCGTTGAAGGCGACCGCACGAATAGGTCGTCGTGTAGGCGCCGGTGCCCTCGATCAGCACCTCGTCGCCGATCGTCAGCGACAGCGGCAGGTCGTAGGGCGTCTTCTCGTAGAGCACGTCCACGGAATCGCAGGTCGGCCCGGCGACGACGCAGGGGCCGGTCGCCGCCTCGATCGCGGTCGCGCGGCGTCCGGATCGGATAGCGGATCGCCTCGTCCATCGTCTCGGCGAGGCCGCCGAACTTTCCGACGTCGAGATAGACCCAGCGCACCTTGTCGTCGCGCGACTTCTTGGAGATCAGCACGACCTCGGCCTTGAGCACGCCGGCGTCGCCGACCATGCCGCGGCCCGGCTCGATGATCGTCTCCGGGATGCGGTTGCCGAAATGCCGGCGCAGCCCGCGGAAGATCGCGCGGCCGTAGTCCTCGGCCGCCGGCACGTCCTTCAGATAGCGGGTCGGGAAGCCGCCGCCGAGGTTCAGCATCTGGAGCTGCATGCCGCGCTCCGAGGCGGCGCGGAACACGCTGCGCCGCGTCGCGAAGCGCGCGGTTCCAGGCCTTCGAGGTCGGTCTGCTGCGAGCCGACATGGAAGGAGACGCCGTGCGGCGACGAGCCCGAGCGACAGCGGCGCGGGCGAGCACGTCGACGGCCTCGCCCATGACGCAGCCGAACTTGCGGCACAGCGGCCATTCGGCGCCGGCGCCGTCGGTCAGGATGCGGCAGAAGACGCGCGCGCCGGGCGCGGCGCGGGCGATCTTCTCCACCTCCTCGACGCAGTCGACGGCGAAGAGCGTCACGCCGAGCTGCGTGCGCGCGCGCGATGTCGCGCTCTTTCTTGATGGTGTTGCCGTAGGAGATGCGGCTCGGGCCTGCGCCGGTCGCGAGCACCATCTCGATCTCGGCAACGGAGGCGGCGTCGAAGGAGGAGCCGAGCGAGGCGAGGAGGGTCAGGATTTCCGGCGCCGGATTGGCCTTCACCGCATAGAAGATGCGGCTGTCCGGCATGACGCGGGCGAAGGCTTCGTAGTTGCGGCGGACGACGTCGAGGTCGACCACGAGGCAGGGGCCCTCGGGTCGTCGCTCGTTCAGGAACGAGCGGATGCGGTCGGTCATCATCGGGCGAGATCCCCGTTTCCAAGCGTTGCAGCCCGGGAGTCCTGCGCCGGCCGCCGACCCGCGATGGAAACGGGTCGGAACCCCTGGATCCCCCAACCGGCAAAAGGCCGGGTGGTTCGCGCCGAACAGCTCCTTGGGAACGGACGAAGTCCGAACCTGTGAGCCATCGCTTGGAGCGGGAAAGCCCCGATCCGCACGTCCGGCAAAGAGAGTGTGTGCCTCTTCAGTGTCGCCGGCCTTTGGAGGAGCCGGCAGAGACCAAAAAAGCCCGCCACCGTCGTTGCTTTAAGCCGCCGATCCAAACCCTCGGGCGACCACAGGCACGTGCGAATTTGGGCAACGCGCGATGTATGCGCTTCGCCTTGAAAACGCAAGAGAAAATCGAAGCTCTGCAAGAAGCCGTGCGCGGATGCGAAAAGCCGGTCGGCAAAAAAAGAAGGGGCGGCCTGGCCGCCCCTCCGATCGCCCCCCGATCGGATCAAGTCGTAGATTCTGGTTCAATCCCCGCGCGCCCGATTGGGCGTCGCGTCGAGGAGTTTTCTACATCAAGCTCGAATTGCAGAGTCCCGCTCTCGACCGGTCCGTCGAGGAGCATTTTCAGAACGTGTGCCCGCGCGGCAACACTCTGATTTCGCAGCCGAACTGCGGCGTGAGCGGGCCGCGCTCGCCCTCTCGGCGCGTAATGTCTTGCGCCGGAGTTAATTCAATTTCGCTGATGAACGCCGACGTGTTCACGAGTTGATCAACGCGGCGAACGAAGCGGCGACGAATCAGCGAGCCTGTGGATATTCCGCGCCTGTTCTCACTGCATCTGGTGTGCTGCGCGCAACGCGCCGCACAAGCCGAACGGAGGAGGCGCGCGCGTTCCCTTTCGTCTCAACGTCCGCTGTTAACGCCAGTGTATCAAAGCGGACACAGCCGTCACGCGCTGCGAGCTTCACGCCGTTCAGGCTGGCGATGTGGTCGGAGAGCATCGGCAGGTAGTCGTCGCCCTTGCCCATCGCCTCGGCGCTCGCGAGATAGCCCTTCACCACCGGCGCAACGACATTCGCCGAGCCCGCGGCGTTGGCGAGGTTCATCAGGTAGCGCATGTCCTTGTGGGCGTTCTTGAGCGTGAACTTGTGGGCGTCGCGGTCGCGCTCCACGACGTATTTCATGAACGTCTCGTAGAAGCCGCAGCTCATGCGCCCGCCGCCGATCACGGCATGGAACTGCTTCGGGCGAGATGCCGGTGCGCGCGCCGAGCGACATCGCCTCCGAATAGATCGCCGCGTAGCTGATCGAGACGAAGTTGTTGAGGAGCTTCATCGTGTGGCCGGCGCCGACCGGCCCGACATGCACGATCTTGGCGGCGAAGCACTCGATGACGGGCTTCGCCTTGGCGAAGTCGTCGTCCGGCCGCGCCGACCATGCAGTCGAGCGTCCCGGCCTCCGCCTCCTTCGGCGTGCGCGACAGCGGCGCGTCGACCAGTGCTGACGCCGGCGCCCGCATCTCCGCCGCGAGCGCCGCGGTCGAGACGGGGTCGGCGGTCGAGGAATCGATCACGATGAGGCCCGGCTTTGCGCCGGCGAGGATGCCGTCCGGCCCGCGCACGATCGCCTTCGACCTCGGGGCTGCCGGTGACGCAGATGACGATGACATCGGCGGCCGCCGCCATCTCGCGCGGCGTCTTCACCTCGCGCGCGCCCTTGCCGACCAGCTCATCGACGGGCGCGCGGTTCCGGTGCGCCATGACCAGGAGGTCGTTGCCCTTCGTCGAGGATGTTCTTGGCCATGCCGCGGCCCATCAGGCCGAGGCCGATGAAGCCGACCGTTCTTTTCGCCATGTCGGTTTCCTTCCGTGATCTTGATGCGGTGTTCAGCGCGTCGGCGGGCATCGCGACGCCTATAGCGCTAGCGAGGCGCCCGCCGCAGCGTCAGCACGGTGCGCGTTCAGGTCGAAGCTGCCGCCGCCCGACTGGTTGCAGGTGACGCGTGCCGGGCGCCGATGATGGCGCAGATGGCGGAGCGCTGCTGCTGCGTCGCGACCGATATCCATTGCAGGTTCACGCACGTTGCCGGTCAACGTGTAGGTGCCCTGCGCCAGAATCTCGTTGGTCCGCGTGAAGCGCGAGGTGAAGGTGCCGTCCTCGAAGGTGGCGACGAACACGCCGTCGTTCGACGACCATGTGCCGTCCATCGGCGGAAGAGGCCGCTACCGCCACCGGAATGGGGCGCGTAGGACGGCGTCGAATAGTCGGCGGTCTGGCAGCCGCCGAGCCAGAACGGCAGGCACCAGCGCCAGAAGAGCGCCGAAGGCTTGACCGCGTCTCATTGTGGCCCCCTCGAGATCCGCATTTTTTGTTGGCCGCACGCCCTTAGCGTAGAGAACCGCGCCCGGTACGCCAAGCGCCTCTCCAGGCATCCAGCGACCAAGCCCCTGGCCCGTTCGCGCTCAGCAGCAGAAACCCTCCGGCGATCGCCATATTCTTCATGAAATGAATGGACTGGTTCTGGTCGCCGAAGTTCGAGTGGAAGAAGAGGGCGGTGAGAAGCGCGAAGCCGGCGAGCGCGAAGGCCGCCACCCGGGCGAAAAGCCCGAAGGCAACGAGCAGCCCGCCGCCGAGTTCCGTCAGGATGACAAGAGGGAGGAGGAGACCGGGCACGCCGCTCGCCTGCATGTAGGCGACCGTGCCGGAATAGTTCGCGATGGCGAGCCACCCGTCGACCACGAAGATCACGGCGAGCAGAATCCGGGCCGCCAGAACGAAGAGCTTTTGAATCAAGTTCGGCATCGCGTGTCCCCCTCTGCCGCCGATTCAAGCGCATGGCAAACGATTGGTGAAGGCGCGCGCCGCATTGAAGCCATCACCTTATCGCGCGGTCGCCACCGCTTTGTTGTCGTTTCGTCGCTCTCGTTTGCGAGGTTGCAGACGGGGGACGTCAGGGAGAGGGCATCGATGACAAACGCATCGCGTTGCCTGTCGCGGGCCGCCCGCTACGACGCGCTCGCCGAACGCGCGGCCGATCCGGAAGCGCGCCGCGCTTTTCAAGCGCTCGCCGCGATCTGGATGGAGATGGAGCCGCTCGCGGCCGACTTCGACCGTGTTCACGACCCGGCCTCCAAGGAGCGCATCTACGCCCTCATCGACGCCATCGCCGTGGAGGAGCGGAAGGTCGCGTGAGCGGCGCCGGGCGACGCCGCTTGCGCTGCATCAACCTCCGGACGCACGGCCCGTTTCGAAGAGAAACCAGATGCGCTTTTCGGCGGCGTCGATCCAGTTCTCGATGAGGCTCGCCGTCGCGACGTCGTCGCTTTCGTCGCAGACCGAATGCGCCTCCCGCAGGCTGGCGACCATTCTGAGATTGTCCTCGCGAAGTTCGGCGACCATGTCCATCGGCGTCACGAAGTCCGCGTCGTTGTCGTCGAGCCGCTGAAGCGCGACCGATGTGACCGACGGAGCGGAGCGTCGTGTGGCCGAGCTTGCGGATGCGCTCGGCGATGTCGTCGGTCGTGCCGAGAATTTCGGCGGCCTGTTCGTCGAAGAGCAGGTGCAGGCTGCGGAAATGCGGCCCGGAGACATGCCAGTGAAAATTCTTTGTCTTCATGTAGAGCGCGAACGTATCCGCCAGGATCGCATTCATCGCTCCTGCGACATCGCGTGTGGCATTCGAGCCGAGATTTGTCGGGGTTTTCAGCGGCGCGATCCGCCGCGCCTTGGCATCCTTCGGGTTCCCGGCGCGCTTGGCTTTCATGAAAGGTCTCCTTGCAGGGCATGGCGGGTCGCAGCCGGCCCGTCGGTCACGGCAGAGATAGGGTCGCGGAGCGATGGACGGCAAGCGACAATTAGGTGCCGCCATCATACCTTGACGCTGGCCGTCCGGCTGCCGAGCCGCTATAGCGCCTGCGCCCCCGCAGCGACCGACTATGCAGAAAACCAATCCTCGGACTCATCCTCGGCCTCTTCGCCGTCATGCTTTTTGGTGGCTCGCCGCCGTCGACCCGTATCGCCGTCGCTGCGCTCGATCCGTATTTCACGACGGCGGCGCGCGGCGCCATCGCCGGCCTTCTCGCCGGCGCGGTCTTGCTGACGCTGCGCCGGCGCATCCCCTGGCGGGACATTCCGCAGCTCGCCGTGATCTCGCTCTGCCTTGTCATCGCTCTTCCCGACCTCGTTGGCGGTCGGAATGACGTCCCTGTCCTCCGCGCACGGCGGCGTCGTGCTGGGACTGCTGCCGATCGCGACCGCAGTCGCGGCTGTGTTCTTCGCGGGCGAGCGTCCTTCGCCCTTCTTCTGGCTGATGTCGGTGCTCGGCGCGGCTCTGGTCGTCGCCTTTTCGCTGCGCGACGGCGGCGTCGTGCCGGCCCCCGCCGACCTCATACTCTTCGCGCGCGTCGCAATCTGCGGCACGGGATACGCGCTCGCCGGAACGCTGTCGCGCCGGATGCCCGGCTGGGAGGTGATCTCCTGGGCGGTCGTGCTCGCGCTCCCGGTCATGGGTCCGTTGACCTTCGTGCTCTGGCCGAACGACCTTGCGCAGGTTCCGCTGCCGTCCTGGATGGGTCTCGCCTATGCGGCGATTGTCAGCCAGTACCTCGGGTTCTGGCTGTGGAACACTGCGCTCGCGCATGGTGGTGTGGCGCGGATCGGCCAGCTCCAGCTTCTTCAGCCCTTCGCCACGCTGGCGATCGCGGCGCTTCATCCTTGGCGAGAGCGGTCGATCTGCGCATTTTCCTCTTTGCCGTGGCCATCGTCGACTGTCGTCGCGATCGGCGTTCGCGCGCGCGTCGGACCGCGCGCGAATCCGGCTGTGACGCCGCTCGCCGGCGCAACGGAAGGGAGCTGAGCGTTGCCGGACAGCAAGGTCGGCAAGTGGGATTTCTGGGTCGACAGCGGCGGGACCTTCACCGATGTCGTCGCGCGCGACCCGGACGGCCGGTTACCGCATCAAAGCTGCTGTCGGAGAATCCCGGCGTCTATCACGACGCGGCGGTCGAGGCGATCCGCCGGCTGCTGGACGTCGCGCCCGGCGCGGCAATCCCGGCCGAGCGCATCGGCGCGGTGAAGATGGGAACGACGGTCGCCACCAACGCGCTGCTCGAGCGCAAGGGCGAGCGCACGGCGCTTCTCATCACTCGCGGCTTCCGCGACGCGCTGCGCATCGGCTACCAGGCGCGCCCCGACATCTTTGCCAAGAAGATCGTGCTCCCCGAGTTGCTCTATGCGCGCGTCGAAGAAATCGACGAGCGCGTGCGCGCCGACGGCACGGTCGAAGCAGCGCCGGACGGAGAGCGAGGTTCGGCGCGATCCTCACAGACGCTTAAGGCCGACGGCTTTCGTTCGCTCGCCATCGTCTTCATGCATGCCTGGAAATATCCGGCGCACGAAGCGACGGTCGCGCGGCTCGCCCGCGAGATGGGCTTCCCGCAGGTGTCGGTCAGCCACGAAGTCTCGCCGCTGGTGAAACTGGTCGGGCGCGGCGACACGACGGTGGTCGATGCGTACCTGACGCCGATCCTGCGCCGCTACGTGGATCAGGTGGCCGCTGATCTTGGCGCGACCGCGCACTCTCCCTCGCAAGGGGGGAGGGGAAGATCTCCCCGCGCCTATGTTCATGATGTCGTCGGGCGGGCTCACCGCTGCGCATCTTTTCCAGGGCAAGGACGCGATCCTCTCCGGTCCGGCGGGCGGCGTCGTCGGCGCCGTCGAGACGGCGCGGATGGCGGGGTTCGACCATGTCATCGGTTTCGACATGGGCGGCACCTCGACCGACGTCTCGCACTATGCCGGCGAGCTTGAGCGCGCCTTCGAGACGGAGGTCGCGGGCGTGCGGATGCGTGCGCCGATGATGCGCATCCACACCGTCGCGGCCGGCGGCGGATCGATTCTGCATTTCGAGGCGGGCCGATTCTCTGTCGGGCCGGATTCCGCCGGCGCAGATCCCGGTCCCGCCGCCTATCGGAGCGGCGGGCCGCTGACAGTGACCGACGCCAACGTCATGGTCGGCAAACTTCTGCCGGAACATTTTCCGGCGATCTTCGGTCCTGCCCAGAACGAGAAGCTCGACGCAAAAGTCGTGCGGGAAAAGTTCGCGGCGCTGGCGGCGGAGATCGGCGACGGCAAGTCGCCGGAAGAGGTCGCTGACGGTTTCCTCGCCGTCGCGGTCGAGAACATGGCGAACGCCATCAAGAAGATTTCCGTCGCGCGCGGCTACGATGTGACGCGCTACGCGCTCTCCTGTTTCGGCGGAGCGGGCGGGCAGCATGCCTGCATGATCGCTGACCGGCTCGGCATGCAAACGGTGCATGTCCACCCGCTTTCGGGCGTGCTTTCCGCTTACGGAATGGGCCTCGCCGATATTCGCGCAAATCGTAGCCGGGCGGTGGTGTTGGCGCTGGTTGCGGAACTCTGAATCAGAACTTGAAGATGTTCGCACGGCGCTTGAAGCTGACGTTCGCGCAGAGCTTGCGGCGCAGGGGCTAAGCGATTCCGACGTCACGATCGCCGCGCGTGTGCATGTCCGCTACGACGGCACCGACATGGCGCTTCCCGTTACGTTCGCGTCAAGCGCCGACGCGATGCGCGCCGCTTTCGAGGCCGAGCATCGCGCGCGCTTCGGCTTCATCTATGAGGCGAAGCCGCTGGTCGCCGAAGCGGTGGAGGTGGAAGGCGAGGGCGGCGGCGCGGATATTTCCGAGCCTGATTCGAGGCTGACGCCAGCCGACGCAAAGCCTGCGAAGAGCACGGATTCTTCTCCGAAGGCGCCCGCCACGACGGCCGGAGTTTTTCCGCGCGATACGCTGACCCGGGGAGCCGCATCGCCGGCCCGGCGCTCATCATGGAGCCGCACCAGACGATCGTCGTCGAGCCCGGCTGGGCGGCGGAGGTGACGGCGAAGGATCACATCGTGCTGCGCCGCGCCACCCCGCGCGCGACGCAACACGCGATCGGGACGGGCCTCCACGGAAAAGAGGGTGCAGACCCGGTGATGCTGGAGGTTTTCAACAACCTCTTCATGTCGATCGCAGAGCAGATGGGCGTGACGCTGCAGAACACCGCCTATTCGGTGAACATCAAGGAGCGCCTGGATTTCTCCTGCGCGCTGTTCGACGCGACCGGCGCGCTCGTCGCCAATGCTCCGCACATGCCAGTGCATCTCGGCTCGATGGACCGCTCTGTCGACATCGTGCGGCGGCTCAACCCCGAGATCGCGCCCGGCGACGTCTATGCGCTGAACGCCCCTTACAACGGCGGCACGCATCTCCCGGACATCACGGTGGTGACGCCGGTCTTCGACGACGCGAACGGGCGCATCCTCTTCTGGGTCGCGTCGCGCGGGCATCACGCCGATGTCGGCGGCTCGGCGCCGGGCTCGATGACGCCGCTCGCCACGACGGTCGATGAGGAGGGCGTGCTGATCGACAATTTCCGCCTCGTCGAGCGCGGACGTTTCCGTGAAGCCGAGCTTCACAAGCTCCTGACCGAGCACCCCTATCCGTGCCGCAACCCGGCGCAGAACATCGCCGACCTGAAGGCGCAGATCGCCGCCAACGAGAAGGGCGTCGCGGAGATCCGCAAGATGGTGCGCGCAGTTCGGCCTCGACGTGGTGCAGGCCTATATGCGCCACGTCCGCGACAACGCCGCGGAGAGCGTGCGCCGCGTGATCGAGACGTTGAAGGATTCGGAATTCGAATATCCGACCGACCAGGGCTCGGTGATCAAGGTGAAGATCACCGTCGACAAGAAGAGCGCGGTCCGCGAAAGTCGATTTCTCCGGCACGTCGGCGGCGAAGCCGAACAATTTCAACGCCCCCGCGCCGGTCACGCGCGCGGCGGTGCTCTACACCTTCCGCGTCATGGTGGAGGGTAACATCCCGATGAACGCCGGGTGCCTTGAGCCGATCGAGATCGTCATCCCGGAAGGCTCGATGCTGGCGCCGCAATATCCGCGCGCGGTCGTCGCCGGCAACGTCGAGACCAGCCAGCACGTGACGAACGCGCTCTTCGGCGCGCTCGGCGCGCTCTCCTCGGCGCAGGGCTCGATGAACAACCTGACCTTCGGCAACGACCGCTACCAGTACTACGAAACGATCTGCTCCGGCTCGCCGGCGGGCGTGTTCAATTCCGGCGAAGGCTTCGACGGCACCGACGGCGTGCACACGCACATGACCAATTCGCGCCTTACCGACCCGGAAGTGCTGGAGATGCGCTTTCCGGTGCTGCTTGAGGATTTCCATATCCGCCGCGGCGAAGATGGGAAGGGTTCAGGCGGGCGCGGAAAATGGTCGGCCGGCTCCGGCACGCAGCGCACCCTGCGGTTCCTTGAGAAGATGGACTGCGCGATCCTCTCGTCGCACCGGACCGTGCATCCGCACGGGCTCTTCGGCGGCGAGCCGGGCGAACTCGGCGCGACCTTCGTCCGCCGCAAGGACGGGCGGATCGAGGAGCTTAAAGGCGCCGACCAGACGGTGCTTGAAGCGGGCGAGGCGGTGATCGTCAGGACGCCGACCGGCGGCGGCTTTGGAAAGCTCTAGTCCGTCTTAGTTCGAGGGCGTCGCGGGTGCCTCGATCTTGACGTTGATGTCTTTCCCACCTCCTCCGCCGCCGCGGAAAATGTCGGTTCCGAAATAGAGCATCAGCCCCACGACCACCACGAGGCCGCCCACGATCATCGCCAAGCCGTTGTTGTTCATTCTTCTTCCCCCATCTCGAATATCTGTGGGCAGGTAAACGGTGATGTTTGGGTCCGGGTTCCCGACCTGCTTCGCGCAGATGGCCATCGCCCGCCGCAATCCCTATATTTGCGGCACCCCCCAAAATCCGGAGACGTCCGATGTCCCAGACCGCCGCGAATTCGAACGCAAGGACGCTCCGCCTCGGGCTTCGACCTCGGCCCCCTCCCCGCCGCCGAGATCGACGCGGCTTGCGGAGAAGCTCACGCCGGAAGAGCGCCACATCCTGCTGGACCACGGCACCGAGCGGCCGTTCTGCGGTGCGCTTCTCGATAACAAGGAGAAGGGCACTTACGTCTGCCGGCTCTGCGCGCTGCCGCTCTTCCGCTCCGGCGACAAATTCGAGTCCGGCACCGGCTGGCCGAGCTTCTTTCAGCCCTTCGATCCGGAGCATGTGCGCGAGATCGTCGACCGCTCGCTATGGGATGGTGCGCACCGAGACCCGCTGCGCCCGCTGCGACAGCCATCTTGGCCACGTCTTCCCCGACGGCCCCCCGCCGACCGGCAAGCGCTATTGCATGAATTCGGCAGCGCTGGAGTTTGAGAAGGCGTGATCCGGAGGCCGCGCCCTGCGCCTTCTTGCTCCGCTAGGATCGTGGAGCGATTCGGGCGAGAATACTTGCCGTCGACAGGCCATTGCGGAAGCCGGCTTCGGCGCCGGCGGCGGACCTGCGGCGGGGGAGGCCGCGCGCGGCCGGAGCGGAAATGCCGATCTACAGCGTCCGCCACGTCACCACCTACCGCTACCGCCAGCCGGTAGCGTTCGGCGAGCATCGGATGATGTTCTCGCCGCGCGAGGGGCATGACCAGCGGCTGCTCGTCGTCCACGCTGAAGATCACGCCGGAGCCGGCGAGCCTGCGCTTCTCCGACGACGCGCTCGGCAACCGCGTCGGCGTCGCGCGCTTCTCGGTGCGCGCCGAGACGCTCATCTTCGAAGTCGAACATCCGCGTCGAACTCCGGCGCTCGCATCCGATGGGCTTCAACATCGAGGACCGCGCGCGTCGAGCTGCCCGTCGCCTTCGAGGCTGACGAGCTTTCCGATCTTCGGCCCTACATGACGCCGCGCCATCGCGACCCCGACGGCGCGCTCGAAAACTGGGCGCGGAGCTTTCTGCGCGACGGGCGAGCCGACGCCGACGCTTGAGCTTCTGACCGGCATGATCGACGGCATCCGTCGCGGCCTCACCTATGTGCGCCGGCACGAGAAGGGCATCCAGATCGCCGGCGGAGACGCTTGCGCGCGGCTCCGGCACCTGCCGCGACTTCACCGAGCTGATGATCGAGGCGCTGCGCGTCGCTCGGCCTGCCGGCGCGCTTCGTCTCCGGCTATCTCTATGTGCCGGACCGCGACCGCGGCGAGGTGCATGGCGGCGGCTCGACGCATGCCTGGGTCGAGGTCTATCTGCCCGGCGCCGGCTGGATCGACATCGATCCGACCAACGCCATCCTCGGCAACGAGGGGCTGATCCGCGTCGCCGTCGCGCGCGAGCCGAGCGAGGCGCTGCCGCTCTACGGCTCCTATGCGGGCTTTCCCTCCGACGATCTCGGCATGGAAGTGATGGTGAAGGTCACGTGACGCGCGAAGATTCCGGCGACGCGGAACCTCTCGCCGGGCTTCGCGCTTAAGGAGGCCATGCAGATCCGCGCCGGCTACGAGATCGAGTACGAGTGCCCGCAGCCGACGCCGATGCTGCTGGTGCTCTCGATCCACCCGTCGCGCTTCGCCGACCTTGTCGACGCCGCACCGTATCCAGTTCGACCCGCCGATCCCCTCGAGCAACTACGAGGACGGCTTCGGCAACATCTGCACGCGCATCACCGCGCCGGCCGGGCGGCTGCAGATCTCCGCCGATTTCCAGATCGGCGACACCGGCCTGCCGGATGTCGTCCGCCGGAGGCGCGGCAGATGCCGATCGAGAACCTGCCGGAGGAGGCGATCGTCTTCCTGCTCGGCAGCCGCTATTGCGAGACCGACCGGCTCGCCGATCTCGCCTGGTCGCTGTTCGGCAACACGCCGCCGGGCTGGGCGCGCGTGCAGGCGATCTGCGACTACGCCCACGACCGCATCGCCTTCGACTACATGAAGGCCGATCCGACGCGCACCGCCTGGGGCGGGCAACGAGGACCGGACCGGCGTCTGCCGCGACTTCGCGCATCTCGCCATCACGCTTCTGCCGCTGCATGAATATCCCGGCGCGCTACTGCACCGGCTATCTCGGCGATATCGGCGTGCCGGTCGACCCGAACCCGATGGATTTCTCCGCCTGGTTCGAGGCCTATCCTCGACGGCGCGCTGGTACACCTTCGACGCGCGCCACAACCATCCGCGCATCGGCCGCATCCTGATGGCGCGCGGGCGCGACGCCACCGATGTCGCGATCTCCACGAGCTTCGGCCCGACTCGACGCTCGCCGGCTTCAAGGTGGTCACCGACGAGGTGACGGCCTGAATCTGCGCACCCGAACGTGAATTGGACCGCAGAGGGCACTCGCTATATCTGCGTGCCGCCGCGCCGCTCTCGGGCGGCCGAGTATCTGGAGGGCCGATCCGCATGGTCACCCGTGGCTTCACCGGCCGTTCCCGCACACCGGAAGTCGCCGAGCGACTGCCTCCCGGACAATATCTGGAACAGGACTTTCCCGTCCTCTCCGCCGGCCCGACGCCGCGCGTCTCCACCGACGAATGGTCCTTCACGCTGAAGGACGGACCGAAGCCGGTCATGAAATGGAACTGGGCGGAGTTCAACGCGCTGCCGCAGACGAAGCTGACGCGCGACATTCATTGCGTGACCAAGTGGTCGAAGTTCAACACGCCGTGGGAAGGCGTGCTGGTCGACGATATCTTCGCCGAAGCCGGCATCGTTCCGCCAACGCAATTCACGCTGGCGCATTCCTTCGACGGCTACACCACCAACGTTCCGGTCGCCGATCTCGTCGAGGGCATCAGGCCCGCCAGATGCTCGAGGCCGAGGGGCTCCGTGCGGCTGACCAGACCCGGGCGCGGTTCGACGCCGTCGTCGCCAAGGGCGAGGTCTCCGCGACCGCCCCCGCCGCGGCGCGCGAGGTCCGCAAGGGCACGCAGGTGCAGATCCTGGTGTCGAACGGACCGAAGATGATCGCGCTCCCCACGATCGTCGGCCAGTCCGCGACCACGGCACAGGCGGCGCTCGACGACGACTTCGACCTGCAGGACCCGCAGTACCAGTTCTCGGCCGACGTCGCGAAGGACACGGTCATCGCGGCGACCGGGCGCGACACCGACGGCAACACGGTCGACCTGACCACGGTGCAGGAGTACGGCGAACGCGGACCGATCACGCTGACGGTGTCGCTCGGCGCGGTCCCCGACGTCACCGGTCAGACCGCCGCCGAGGCGCAGGCCACGCTGCAGGGCGTCGAGCTGACCGTCGGGTCGCAGACCGAGCAGTACGACGAGGACGTCCCCTCCGGCCAGGTCATCTCCGCGAAGGCCGAGGCCGACCCGGTCGTCAAGGGCACCGCCATCGACCTGGTCGTCTCGAAGGGCCCCGCGCCGATCACGCTGCCCGACGTGCAGGGCAAGACCATCGACCAGGCCGCCTCGACCCTCGAGAACCTCGGGCTCAAGGTGTCCTACCCGGACTGCACGAACATCCTCTGCGGCTTCTACGACTGGAAGTCGAAGCTCCCCGTCACGGGCACCGACCCCGGCGCGAACGCCACGGTGCACAAGGGCGACACGATCCCCCTGTCCTACGACCAGTAGGACGCTGCGGCGCCCGGATTCGGGCACGGGCAGGGCGGGGCCGACGCCGCACTGTCGCGAAAGCGACACCGCGCAGGCGGAAGCGACGCGCAGACCGCGCACCACGTCGCTTTCGCGACACTCCGACGGACAGGAGGCCCGGTGCCAGCTGGCACCGGGCCTCCCGTCGTGGCGGTCGCGCGTCAGCGCGGCGGGTACGGGTGCGCGCCCAGTTCCTCGGCCACCAGGAACGCGAGCTCCAGCGACTGCATGTGGTTGAGGCGCGGGTCGCACAGCGACTCGTAGCGGGTGGCGAGGGTGGCCTCGTCGATCTGCTCGGAGCCGCCGAGGCACTCGGTGACGTCGTCGCCCGTGAGCTCGACGTGCATGCCACCCGGGTAGGTGCCGGCCTCGCGGTGCACCTCGAAGAAGCCGAGGACCTCGTCCACGACGTCGTCGAACCGACGGGTCTTGTAGCCCGTGGGGGTGGTCAGGCCGTTGCCGTGCATGGGGTCGGTCACCCAGAGCGGGTTGGCGTCCATGCCCTTGACGGCCTCGAGCAGCTTGGGGAGCTCGTCGCGGATGCGGCCGGCGCCCATGCGGGTGATGAACGTCAGACGGCCGGGCTCGCGGTTCGGGTCGAGCTTCTCGATCAGGGCTTCCATGTCGGCGACCGTGGTGGTCGGGCCGAGCTTGACGCCGATCGGGTTGCGGACCCGCGACAGGAAGTCCACGTGGGCGCCGTCGAGGTCGCGGGTGCGCTCCCCGATCCAGATGAAGTGACCGGAGGTGTCGTAGGCCAGCCCGGAGCGCGAGTCGATCCGGGTCATCGGACGCTCGTAGTCCATGAGCAGGCCCTCGTGCGAGGCGAAGAACTCGACGTGCTTGAGCTGGTCGAAGTCGGCACCGCAGGCACCCATGAAGCGGATCGCGCGGTCGATCTCCTGGGCGAGGTGCTCGTACCGGGCGTTCGCCGGGTTCGACGCGAAGCCCTTGTTCCACGAGTGCACCTGGCGCAGGTCGGCGAACCCGCCCTGCGTGAACGCGCGGACCAGGTTCAGCGTCGACGCGGCCGTGTGGTAGCCCTGCACGAGGCGGCGCGGGTCGGCCTGGCGGGACTCGGGCGTGAAGTCGTAGCCGTTGACGATGTCGCCGCGGTAGGCCGGCAGCGTGACGTCGCCGCGGGTCTCGAGGTCGCTCGAGCGGGGCTTGGCGAACTGCCCCGCCATGCGGCCCATCTTGATGACGGGCATCGAGGCGCCGTAGGTCAGCACGACGGCCATCTGCAGGATCGTCTTGACGCGGTCGCGGATCGAGTCGGCGGTCGCGCCGGCGAAGGTCTCGGCGCAGTCACCGCCCTGCAGCAGGAAGGCCCTGCCCTGGGCCGCGGCGGCGAGCCGGTCGCGGAGCTGGTCGACCTCGCCGGCGAAGACGAGGGGCGGCAGCGTGGCGAGCTCGGCCGAGGCGGCTTCGGCCGCGGCCTGGTCCGGCCACGTCGGGCTGCTGCTTGATGGGGAGGGTGCGCCAATAGTCGAGACCGTCGATCGCGTCCGGTTCCTGCAGGGCGACGAAGTCGGTCGACTCGGACAAGGCGTACCTCGGTGTTCTCTCGCTGGTGGCGGCTCCGACGGTGCGCCGGAACCGTCCCAGCCTACCGTGCGGGGGTGCTGCGGCGGTCCCGCATGACCTGCTCGCGGGCGGAGCTCGCGCGCTCCTTGACGCTCGTCGCGTAGACGTCCTCGTACTCCTGGCGACTGAGCCCGGCGAGCTCGTGCATGACCTCGTCCGTCACGCTGCGCAGGATGAACCGGTCGGTCTCGAAGCCCTGGAAGCGCGAGAAGTCGAGCGGCTTGCCGAACACGACCCCGACGCGCTTGAACTTCGGGAAGCGCTGGCCGATCTGCTGCACCTCTCTGGTGCCGATCATCGCGACGGGGACCACGACCACGCGGCCCTCGAGGATCATCCGGGCGATGCCGGTGCGGCCGCGGTAGAGCTTGCCGTCGGGGCTGCGGGTGCCCTCGGGGTAGATGCCGAGCTGCTCGCCGCGCGCCAGGACCTGCAGGCCGGTGCGGAGCGACGCCTCGGAGGCCTTGCCGCCGGACCGGTCGATCGGCAGCTGGCCGATGGCGTTGAAGAAGGTCTTGGTCGCCCAGCCCTTCAGGCCGCGGCCGGTGAAGTAGTCGCTCTTCGCCAGGAAGGACATGCGACGGTCGAGCACCGCGGGCAGGATCACCGAGTCGATGAACGAGACGTGGTTCGACGCGAAGATGACCGGCCCCGAGGTCGGCACGTGCTCACGACCGACGACCCACGGCCGGAACAGCGTCAGGATGAGCGGGCCGAGCAGGAAGTTCTTCAGCAGCCAGTAGAGCATCGTCGACTCCGTCGTGGGTGGGGCGGGCAGCGGGCGTCAGGCGGTTCGGGCGTGGATCCGCGCGAGGTCCGCGGCACCGACGACACCGGCGTCGTTGACGAGTTCCGCGATCACGAAGTCCGGCTCCGGGTGGTACCCGCGGGCCGGGAGGTTGTTGAGGTACGCCTGACGGATCGGGTCGAGCAGGCGCTCCCCCGCGCTGGCGACGCCGCCGCCGAAGACGAACAGCTGCGGGTCGAGCACGGCGGACAGGGACGCGCAGGCCTCGCCGAGGTGCCGACCGAGACGACGCAGGGCCGCCAGGGCACCCGGGGTCGTCGGCCAGGATGAGCTCGCCGACGACCGCGCCGTCGAGGTGTCCGCCGTTGTCGTCACGCGCCTGGGCCAGTGCGACGCCGATGCCGCCGGCGTCGGCGACGTCGTTCGCCATGCGCTGGAGGGCACGGCCGGAGCCGTACTGCTCGATGCAGCCACGGGCGCCACAGCCGCACGGCAGCCCGTTCGGGACGATGCGCAGGTGGCCGATCTCGCCGCCGGTGCCGAAGCCACCGCGGAACAGGCGGTCCTCGGTGACGATCGCGCCGCCGACCCCGGTGCCGATCGTCAGCATGGTCATGTCGGACACCAGACGCCCGGCACCGAAGCGGAACTCGGCCCACCCGGCGGCGTTGGCGTCGTTGTCGACGGTGATGTGCAGGTCGCCGAGGCGCTGCTGCAGCTTCTGCCGCAGGGGCTCGTTCCGCCAGCGGATGTTCGGCGTGTAGTAGACGATCGACTGCGAGGCGTCGATGAAGCCCGGGGCGGCGACGCCGACCGCGCCGACGTCGTTCGCGGCGCGCAGTCGCGAGACCATCGCGACGACGTCGTCCAGCATGGCGTCCGGGTCCGCAGCGTTCGTGGCGACGCGGTCCTCGGCGACGATCTCGCCCAGTTCCGTGACGACCGCTCCCGCGATCTTGGTGCCCCCGATGTCGATTCCGATGGCGTGCACGAAGACCGAGCCTACCGGTTCGCTGCGTGCTCATCGAACGTGCGACATCCGCCTCTATGCTGGGAACAGAGGCGTCAACGTGAGACGACCTCGCCATCGAACCGGTCGACAAGGGAGTTGCCGTGAACGATCAGCGACCCGTACCCACCAGCGAGTCACACCACGACGCGGCTCCGGCCGCCCCGGACCACGGCTCGGCAGCACGCCTGCTCGCCGATCGGGCACGGGCCACCCCGGACCGACCGATCCTGGCGGAACGGCACGGCGACACGTGGACCACCATCAGTGCCGCCGAGGTCGAGCGACGCGTCCGCGGCATCGCGAAGGGCTTCGTCGCCGCCGGGCTCGAGCCGGGCGCACACGTGGCGATCCTGTCGCGCACCCGGCTGGAGTGGACGCTCGTCGACTTCGCGGTGTGGACCGCCGGCCTCGTGTCGGTGCCCGTGTACGAGACCAGCTCCCCCGACCAGGTCCGGTGGATCCTCGGGGACTCCGAGTCCGTCGCCGTCGTGGTCGAACAAGAGGAACACGCGCGCCGCGTGGCCGGGAT
This sequence comes from uncultured Alphaproteobacteria bacterium, assembly GCA_963793075.1. Lineage (GTDB taxonomy): Bacteria > Pseudomonadota > Alphaproteobacteria > Rhizobiales > Methyloligellaceae > Methyloceanibacter. The sequence continues at coordinate 115,035 of CAWBYO010000004.1, read as the reverse complement.
CGCCGCGGACCTGCCGCACCTCGGGCAGCACTGGACGATCGACGGCGGCGGGCTCGACGACCTGACCCGGCTCGGCGAGGACGTCACCGACGACGAACTCGACGCCCGGACGGCCGACGTGCACGGGCACGACGACGCCACGATCATCTACACCTCGGGCACGATGGGGCGGCCGAAGGGCTGCGTCCTGCGCCACGACAACTTCACCGCCACGGTCGAGGGTGCGACCGAGGCCATGCCCGAGGTCGTCGCCGACGGGTCCTCGACCCTGCTGTTCATCCCCCTCGCCCACGTCTTCGCGCGGTTCATCGCCGTGATGAGCATCTCCACCGGGGTGCTCGTCGGTCACGAGCCGGACACGAAGGACCTGATGCGCGCGGTGTCGACCTTCCGGCCGTCGTTCCTGCTCGCCGTCCCCCGCGTGTTCGAGAAGATCTACAACTCCGCCGAGCAGAAGGCCGACCTCGGCGGGCGGGGCCGGGTCTTCCGCGCCGCCGCTGCCACCGCGGTCGCGCACTCCGAGGCACTGGCCGCCGGACGCGTCCCGCTCGGCCTGCGCCTGCGCTTCCGGCTGTTCGACCGGCTCGTGTACAGCAAGCTGCGCGACGCCATGGGCGGACGGGTGCAGTACGCGATCAGCGGTTCCGCCCCGCTCTCGCCCCGGCTGTCGCACTTCTTCCGGTCGATCGGGGTGCTGATCCTCGAGGGCTACGGGCTCACCGAGACCACGGCCCCGGCCACCGTCAACCGCGCCGGCGAGCTCCGCATCGGGTCGGTCGGGCGCGCGCTGCCCGGCGTCGAGGTCCGCATCGCCGACGACGAGGAGATCCTGATCCGCGGCGTGGACGTCTTCGACCGCTACTGGAACAACCCCGAGGCGAGCGCGAAGGCCTTCGCCGCCGGGTGGTTCCGGACGGGCGACCTCGGCCGGCTCGACGGCGACGGGATCCTCACCGTCACCGGTCGTGCGAAGGAGCTCATCGTCACCGCGAGCGGCAAGAACGTCGCACCGGCACCGCTCGAGGACGGCATCCGCGAGCACCCGCTCGTCGGGCAGGTCGTCGTGGTCGGCGAGGCCAAGCCGTTCGTCGCGGCACTCGTCACGCTCGACCGGGACATGCTGCCCGGCTGGTGCGCCTCGCGCGGGATCGAGCCGGCGCTCTCGGCACACGAGGCCGCGTACGACGAGCGCGTCCACCGGGCGGTGCAGGAGGCGATCGACGCGGCGAACGGCCGTGTCTCGCGCGCCGAGTCCGTGCGCTCGTTCACGATCCTCGACACCGAGCTCACCGAGGCGTCCGGTCACCTGACGCCGAAGCTGACGATCAAGCGCGCCGTCGTGATGCGCGACTTCGCGGCCGACGTCGAGCACATCTACGCGGGCTCGAAGGTGCAGACCACGGCGACGCCGGTGGTCCAGGGACGCCGCCGACGGTGATCCCGGAGGCCGGAGGCCCGCCACGGCGTGGCGACGTCCTGACTGGAGGCCCGGTGCCGGTCCCTGGGACCGGCACCGGGCCTCCTGTCAGACGACCGCGGTCTGATTCCGGCGCGTCCGTGGGCTCGAGGACCGCCGTGGCGGTGGTCGCAGCGGGGGCCGGCTCGGGGCGCCGGTTGGTGCGGGTGCGGTGCGAGCTGAGCTCGTCGTTCTGAGGGGCCATCGTGCGTCCTGGGGTGTGGGTGACCGAGTCGGCAGGGAGTCCGACCCGGATACGGTACCGCTTCGTCAGGACATGACGACAATCCCGCGTCCGGGTGTCACGATCGTGCGGTGAACCGCACGGCGGCCAGGGGACGTGCGCCGGTCAGTGGAACCAGTCCTGCGCGCGGATGTCACGCAGGGCCTGGCGACGGGTCTCCGGCGCGAGCGTCATGACGTAGACGGTGCCGTCGAGGTGGTCCACCTCGTGCTGCAGCGCCTCGGCCATCAGCCCGGTGCCCTCGACCTCGACCGGGTTGCCGTCGACGTCGACCCCGCGCACCTTGGCGTACGGGTGCCGACTGGTCGGGTACGCCAGACCGGGGACGGACAGGCAGCCCTCGTCCATCAGCTCGGGCTCGCCGGAGACCTCGACCACCTCGGGGTTGAGGACGTAGCCGACCTCACCGTCGACGTTGTACGAGAACGCACGCAGCCCGACGCCGATCTGGGGTGCGGCCACCCCGGCGCGTCCCGGCTCCTTCACGGTGTCGATGAGGTCCTGGACGAGGTCGCGGATCCCCTGCGACCCGAGCGCGGTGGGAGCGATCGGGTCCGCGGGCGAACGGAGGACGGGGTCGCCGAACAGGCGGATGGGACGGACGGTCACGTTACTGCAGCACCACCAGGAGGTCTCCGGCGTCCACCTGCTGGGTCACCGGGATCGCGAGCCGGCCGACGGTCCCCGCGACGGGAGCCGTGATGGCCGCTTCCATCTTCATCGCCTCGATGCTCGCCACGGCCTGCCCGGCTGCGACGACGTCACCGACGGCGACCTTGAGCGTGACGACGCCGGAGAACGGCGCGGCCACGTGCTTCGGGTCGGTCCTGTCCGCCTTCTCGGCGGCCTTCGTCTCGACCTCGACCGAGCGGTCACGGACGTACACCGGACGGAGCTGCCCGTTCAGGATCGCCATCACGGTGCGGATGCCGCGGTCGTCCGCTTCGCCGATCGCCTCGAGCCCGACGAACAGGTCGACGCCCTTGCCGAGCGGCACGACGTGTTCCTCGCCCGGCCGCAGTCCGTAGAGGTAGTCGACCGTCGGGACCACCGACAGGTCGCCGTACTCGTCGCGGACCCGCTGGAACGCCTCGGTCGGCCCGGGGAACAGCAGGCGGTTGAGGGCCTGGCGGCGGTCCTGCCCCGCGACGGACAGGTGGGCTCGCTCGTCGTCGGGCACGGGCGTGATCGTCGGGGTGACGTCGCGGCCCTCGAGCACCTTGGAACGGAACGGTTCCGGCCAGCCCCCGGGCAGCTCACCGAGCTCCCCGGCCATGAAGCCGATGACCGAGTCCGGGATGTCGTACTTCTGCGGGTTCTGCTCGAAGTCGACGGGGTCGGCGTCGACCGCCGCGAGCTGCAGGGCCAGGTCCCCGACGACCTTCGACGACGGGGTGACCTTGGTCGGGCGTCCGAGGATCCGGTTCGCCTCGGCGTACCAGTCCTCGACCTGCTCGAAGCGGTCGCCGAGGCCGAGCGCGATGGCCTGTTGGCGCAGGTTCGAGAGCTGTCCGCCGGGGATCTCGTGCTTGTAGACACGCCCGGTCGGCCCGGCGAGCCCGGACTCGAACGGGGCGTACGCCCGCCGGACCGCCTCCCAGTAGGGCTCGAGGTCACCGACGGCGGCGAGCGACAGGCCCGTGTCCCGCTCGGTGTGCGCCAGGGCGGCGACGAGCGCGGACATGCTCGGCTGGCTGGTCGTGCCGGCCATCGGCGCGGCCGCGACGTCCACCGCGTCCGCCCCGGCCCGCGCCGCGGACAGCAGCGTGGCGAGCTGCCCGCCCGCCGTGTCGTGCGTGTGCACGTGCACGGGCTGGTCGAAGCGCTCGCGCAGGGCGGTCACCAGGCGCTCGGCGGCGCCGGCGCGGAGCAGCCCCGCCATGTCCTTGATGCCGATGACGTGCGCACCGGCCTCGACCATCTGCTCGGCGAGACGCAGGTAGTAGTCGAGCGTGTAGAGGTCCTCGGCCGGGTCCAGCAGGTCGCCGGAGTAGCAGAGCGCGGCCTCGGCGACGGCCGTGTCGGTCGCGAGCACCGCCTCGAGCGCGGGTCGGAGCTGGCTGACGTCGTTCAGCGCGTCGAAGACGCGGAAGACGTCGACGCCGGACGCGGCGGCCTCGGCGACGAACGCGTCCGTGACCTCGGTCGGGTACGGCGTGTAGCCGACCGTGTTGCGGCCGCGCAGCAGCATCTGGATCGGGATGTTCGGCATCGCCTGGCGCAGGGAGTCCAGTCGTTCCCACGGGTCCTCGCCGAGGAACCGGAGGGCGACGTCGTAGGTCGCGCCGCCCCAGGCCTCGATGCTGAGGAGCTGCGGGGTCAGACGCGCGACGTGCGGTGCGACCGCGACCAGGTCCTTGCTGCGGACCCGGGTGGCCAGGAGCGACTGGTGGGCGTCGCGCATCGTCGTCTCGGTGACGGCGAGCGGGGTCTGGTCGCGCAGGGCCTTCGCCCACCCGGCGGGACCGAGCTCCTGCAGCCGCTGTCGCTGCCCCGCGGGCGGCGGTGTGCTCAGGTCGACCGTCGGCAGTTTCCGTGCCGGGTCGACGATCTGCGCGCCTCGGACGCCGTTCGGCCGGTTGACGGTGACGTCGGCCAGCCAGTTCACGACCTTCGTGCCGCGGTCCTTCGACACGTGGCCGCCGAACAGCTGCGGGCGTTCCTCGATGAACGCGGTCGAGATGTCCCCGCGCGCGAAGTCCGGGTCGTCGAGCACGGCCTGGAGGAACGGGATGTTCGTGCTGACGCCACGGATGCGGAACTCGGCGAGGGCACGCTTGGCCCGGCCGACCGCGGTGGCGAAGTCCCGCCCGCGGCACGTCATCTTCGCGAGCATGGAGTCGAAGTGCGGGCTGATCTGCGCGCCCGTGGCGACCGTGCCGCCGTCGAGGCGGACCCCGGCGCCACCGGGGCTGCGGTAGGTGGTGATGCGACCGGTGTCCGGACGGAAGCCCTGCGTCGGGTCCTCGGTCGTGATGCGGGTCTGCAGCGCGGCACCGTGCACGGCGACGGTGTCCTGCGCGAGCCCGAGGTCGGCCAGGGTCTCCCCCGCGGCGATCCGCATCTGCGACTGGACCAGGTCGACGTCGGTCACCTCTTCGGTGACGGTGTGCTCGACCTGGATGCGCGGGTTCATCTCGATGAACACGTGCTGGCCGGCTCGCTCGCCGACGGTGTCGAGCAGGAACTCGACCGTGCCGGCGTTCACGTAGCCGATGGACCGCGCGAAGGCGACGGCGTCGCGGTGCAGCGCAGCGGCGACCGCGGGGTCGAGGTTCGGCGCGGGGGCGATCTCGACGACCTTCTGGTTGCGGCGCTGCACGGAGCAGTCCCGCTCGAACAGGTGGATCGTGCCGGCGTCGGTGCCCGAGGCGTCGGCGAGGATCTGCACCTCGATGTGCCGCGGGCGCAGGACGGCCTGCTCGAGGAACATCGTCGGGTCGCCGAAGGCGCTGTCGGCCTCGCGCATGGCTTCTTCGAGTGCGGGACGGAGCTCGGCCGGCCGTCTCGACGCGCCGCATGCCACGACCGCCACCGCCGGCGACGGCCTTCGCGAACACCGGGAAGCCGACCGCCTCCGCGCCGGCGACCAGCTCGTCGACGTCCCGACTGGCCGGGGTGCTCGCCAGCACCGGCACCCCGGCCGCGATCGCGTGCTCCTTCGCCGTGACCTTGTTCCCCGCCATCTCGAGCACGTGCTGCCCGGGGCCGATGAACGTGATGCCCGCGGCCTCGGCAGCCGCGGCGAGGTCGGGGTTCTCCGACAGGAAGCCGTAGCCGGGGTAGATCGCGTCGGCGCCGGACTCCCGCGCCACGCGGATGATCTCCGCCACGTCGAGGTAGGCCCTGACCGGGTGCCCGCGCTCCCCGATCAGGTAGGCCTCGTCCGCCTTGAGGCGGTGCAACGAGTTGCGGTCCTCGTACGGGTAGACAGCGACGGTGCGGGCACCGAGTTCGAACGCCGCGCGGAAGGCACGGATCGCGATCTCGCCACGGTTGGCGACCAGGATCTTGCGGAACACGCGGGCCCTTTCAGCGCTGGGTCAGGTGGGACAACCCTACTGGCGGTAACGTTGCTCAACGTGCATGTACTCAGCGTGAGCTCTCTCAAGGGCGGTGTGGGCAAGACGACGGTCACACTCGGTCTGACCTCGGCCGCGTTCGCCAAGGGCCTGCGAACGCTGGTCGTCGACCTCGACCCCCAGTCCGACGTCTCCACCGGCCTCGACATCAACATCGCCGGTCACCTCAACGTGGCCGACGTGCTCGAGAACCCGAAGGAGAAGATCGTCCGCCAGGCCATCGCGCCGTCCGGCTGGACGAAGGGCTCGCAGGGCAAGATCGACGTGCTGGTGGGCTCGCCCTCGGCCATCAACTTCGACGGCCCGCACCCCTCCATCCGCGACATCTGGAAGCTCGAAGAGGCACTCGCCAACGTCGAGCAGGACTACGAGCTGGTCCTCATCGACTGCGCACCGTCGCTCAACGCCCTGACCCGCACCGCCTGGGCCGCGTCCGACCGCGTGACCGTCGTCACCGAGCCGGGCCTGTTCTCCGTGGCCGCCGCCGACCGGGCGCTCCGCGCGATCGAGGAGATCCGCCGCGGGCTCTCCCCCCGCCTGCAGCCCCTCGGCATCATCGTCAACCGGGCGCGCGTGCAGTCCCTCGAGCACCAGTTCCGCATCAAGGAGCTCCGCGACATGTTCGGGCCGCTCGTGCTCTCCCCGCAGCTGCCGGAGCGCACCTCGCTGCAGCAGGCCCAGGGTGCGGCGAAGCCCCTGCACGTGTGGCCCGGCGAGTCCGCCCAGGAGATGGCGCGCAACTTCGACCAGCTGCTCGAGCGCATCATGCGCACGGGGAAGATCGGCCCGTACGCCGACGGCGCCCCCGCCTGACCCCGGGCTGATCGGTCACAGACCCCGCTCACGTGTCGCCGAGGGGCTCCGCGCCGATCGTCTCGGGAGCCGCTCGACTCGCGGATGTCCGACCGCTCGGCGGACCGCTCGACCGACGGGTGTCCTGACCGCTCGGCGTCCTCCGTCGGGGTGTCCTGACCACTCGGCAGCGCCCGGCACGCGCCCTGGAGGCCCGGAGCCAGCCCGGCACGGCGACCCGCGTTCGTCGATCCCGGCCTGAGCCTTCGCGCGACCGGTCACGACACCCCGCTCACGTCCCACGAGTGGTCAAGAGTCGTCGCTGAGGCCGACGAAGAGCGACGGTTCGTGACCGGTGGCCGGGTCGCTCACGGTGTGTTGCGACCGGTCACGCTTGAGTTGCCCGCCCCTGCCGCCGGTCGCGCGCTGCCGAAGTTGCACCACTCGCCGCTCACGTCCCTCGAGGTTGCACGAGTCGACCGTCATCGAGCGTCGAGATGCGCGAATCGTGGAACCTGGAGGGGTCAGGACGACGCAGTGTCAGGACGACGCAGAGGTCACGAGACGGAGAGGTCAGGACGACGCAGGAGTCAGGAAGCGCGGGTGGCGCGGCGCGCGGCGAGCTCGTCAGCGGGGTCGGCCGCCGGCGTCGCGTCGAGTTCGACCAGGGAGGTCTCGACCTCGCGCAGGACCTTGCCCACCGCGATGCCGAAGACGCCCTGTCCGCGCGAGACCAGGTCGATGACCTCGTCGTCGGAGGTGCACAGGTACACCGAGGCGCCGTCGGACATCAGCGTGGTCTGGGCGAGATCGGAGACGCCGGACTCGCGCAGCTGGTTGACCGCCGTCCGGATCTGCTGGAGCGAGATGCCCGTGTCGAGCAGGCGCTTCACGAGCTTGAGCACGAGGATGTCGCGGAAGCCGTACAGCCGCTGCGACCCGGAGCCAGCGGCCCCGCGGATGGTGGGTTCGACGAGTTCGGTCCGTGCCCAGTAGTCGAGCTGCCGGTAGCTGATGCCGGCGGCCTTGGCGGCGACGGTGCCGCGGTAGCCGTTCTGTTCGTCGTGCTCGGGCAGGCCGTCGGTGAAGAGCAGACCCAGGTCGTACCGCGTCATGTCTGACGGGGTACCGGGGGTTTCGTTCCCACTCATTGGACTGCCTTCCAGGACGATCGAGCCCTCACCCGAAGCTTCAACGACGGGTTGAGAGTTGTGCCGAGGTCAACGGTAGCGACTCCGACGGCCCCGGCGCGGGACATCCGACTCGGCGCGTCCGGCGTGTCGAGGATACGCCCACGCACCGACGGATCGACAGGCCCCTGGCACGGCCGGCTCATGCGTCCATCCGCCCGATCGCCGCGCGGATGAGGTTGGACCGGATGACCTCGAGGTGTCCGGCGATCTCGCGAGCGCCCTCGAGCGCCTTGGCCTTCGCGGTGGCGTCGCCGCGGCGGGACACGGGCATGAGCGCGGACTCGATGAGACCGACCTCGCGCTCGGCGGTGCTGCGGAACGTGCGGAGGTGTCGCGGTTCGATGCCGGTGCGCTGCAGCTCGACGAGGGCCTTGAGGACGACGACCGCGTCCTCGCCGAACGTGTCGGACGCGGGCAGCAGCGACGCCGAGACCGCGTCGGAGAGCAGCATCGGCGACGCACCGGCCGCCCGCACGAGGTCGTCGCGGGAGTACCGCTTCTCGCCCCCGAGGATCGACGGCCGCGGCCCGTCACCACCGCCCGGCAGCACCGGCTCGCGCCCGGCGTCGAGGTCGGCGAGGTACTCCTTGATGACCTTGAGCGGCAGGTAGTGGTCACGCTGCAACCCGAGGACGACGCGCAGGCGCTCGAGGTCGGCGGGCGAGAACTTGCGGTACCCGCTGGCGGTCCGGACCGGCGTGACGAGTTCGCGCTCCTCGAGGAACCGCAGCTTCGAACTCGACAGGTCCGGGAACTCCGGCTTGAGCCGAGCCAGGACCTGCCCGATCGTCAGCAGGTCCGCAGCAGGCGAACCCGACCGCACCGCGGCCGAGCGCGCAGCCACTACGCGTTCGCCAGGCGCGCCAGGTCGACGCGGGACGCGTAGAACGTCAGGCGGAACTTGCCGACCTGTACCTCGGCCCCGTCGGCGAGCGGCGCTTCGTCGATGCGCTCCCCGTCGAAGTAGGTGCCGTTGAGCGAGCCGTTGTCCTTGACGGTGAAGCTGGTGCCGCTCCGCAGGAACTGCGCGTGCTTGCGCGACACGGTGACGTCGTCGAGGAAGATGTCGGCGTCGGGGTGTCGGCCGGCGGTCGTGACGTCGGAGTCGAGCAGGAAGCGGGCTCCGACGTTGGGGCCGCGGCGGACGACGAGCAGCGCGGAACCGGACGGCAGCGCGTTGATCGCGTCGCGTTCTTCGGGCGAGACACCGGACTCGGGCGTGAGTGCCGCTCCGAGTTCCATGCTGAAGGTCAGCGTCGTGTCGACCAGCCGCTGCTCCGGGGTCTTCTGTCCCTCGGGCTGCGGGACCACTGGATCTGGCATCGTGGACCTCCTCCTCTTGGCGCCCAAGCGTATCGGAAACCAGCGGTCCGTCGAGAGCCCCGTGGACGGGTGACACGGACTGTCCGCGGCGAGCGGACACGCGGTGTCCGCCATGTGGCGGACGGGAGGCTCCGTGCCGGCTGGCACCGGGCCTCCCGTCCGCGACCGGTCGCGTCGATCCGCGTCAGCCCGCGTCCGGCGTCGGGGCCGCCGTGCCGGCCTGGACGTCCTGCAGGATCCGCCGCACCTCGGCGTCCTTGAGCCGGACCCACGGCGACCCGTCCGGGTCGCTGGTGGAGGCCTGGGGGCTGTCGCCCGTGTTCCACCACTTCGCCTGGTACGGCGTGCCGTGGAACAGCACGCGTGCACCCGTGTCGTACGTGGTGGTGCCGGACCACGCGTCGTACGTCCCCGCCGGCAGCGTGACCGGCTTCACCGGCTTCTCGCCCTTGAGCACCGGGCCGACGAGCTGCCACGGCGTCTCGTAGGCACTGAGCACCGGGTCGTCGGGCAGGTCGCCCGACGTCCACCACTTCGCCTGGTAGACGTTGCGGTGCCAGACGGTCTTGGTGCCCTCGAGGTACGAGGCGTCCGCGTTCCAGACCGGGTACGGGCTGGTCGAGGGGTCGTCGGTGGGCTGCACGGTGGAGGAGGGCTCGGCCGTCGTGACGCCCGACGCGGCGGCCAGCACCCGACCCGCTGTAGCCCTTGCCGAGCACGTCCGCGAAGAGCACGCCGTGCTGGTCGACGCCCGAGCAGGAGTTCGACACGGTGGACAGGTTGACGTAGTTCGAGCCGCAGGTCGTGTCGCGGTTCAGGGACCACATCGACATGCGGCCGAGGCCCTGCTGCCGCGTCCAGGCGTTCAGCTTGCGGGCGTCGGCCATCGAGAAGACCTCGTCCTGCACGTCGTTCTGCCCGATCATCGGCGTCGCGCCGACCTTGTGCCACAGCGTGCCGTCGGACAGCGGGGTGCCGGCGCGGGTGTACAGCACGCCGAGCTGCCGGTGGACCTGCTGCAGTGCCTGCACCGAGGCGCCGAACATGCTCTGGCTGGCGCCCTTGGCGTCGCCGTAGTCCATGGTCATCGCGTTGACGCCGGCCAGGTCGACCCCGGCCTTCAGGAACTGCGCGACGGCGGTGGTGCCGTCGCTCGTCAGGCCGGCCGGTGCGACGGGCAGGGTGAGCCAGACCGCCAACGGGTGACCGGCGTCGCGACGCTCGCGCTGCAGCGTGGCGACGGCCTCGGCGCGTCGCTGGCCCGCGGCGTGGTTCGTCAGGTCGTCGCCCTCGACGTCGTAGTCGACGGTGCTGACGTCGTAGCGCCGGACGACGCTGGCGTAGGCGTCGACCAGGTCGTCGGCGTTCGTGCAGGTCGTGGCGAGCTCGTCGTTCGCCAGACCGCCGAAGGACACGCCGACCTCGCCCTTCTGCTGCTGCAGGCGGGCGATGCGCCGGTCGAGGTCGAGCTGGTCCGAGGCGCCCTGCATGGAGTAGTACGACCCCCAGCTCGGACTGCACGCGGCGTCGTGGTCGGCGACCACGAAGGACAGCATGACGTTGCGGCCCCGGGGCTCTTGACGTCCTCGAAGGCGAACGTCGGGGTGGCGGTGACGTCGGTGTAGGCGGCGAACCAGGGCGACTGCGGTCTCCGAGGCCTGGGCGGACTGCCAGCGGTCGAAGCCGACCCAGCCGGTGGCGACCAGGGCGACGGCGACGACGGCGGCCAGGGAGACGCGGATCGGTGAGAGGCGTTTCGTGCTCGACATGGTCAGGCGGCCGTCTTCTCGTTCGTGGTGGTCGATGTGGAGTGCGCGACGCTCCGCGCCGCGCCGACGACGTCCGCGTGGTGGCGGCTCGGCATCGCGTGGCCACGGTCGCCGAAGTAGAGCACCGCGCGCCAGTCCTCGGTGGCGGGCTGCAGGTCGGGCGTCCGTCCACGCTTCGCGGCGCGGCGGGACTCGCGGGCGGCACGCCGCGATGCGCGACGGGCGGCCCGGGCGGACGGGTCGTAGAACATCCACGACGTCGCCCAGAGGAACACGTCGACGACGGAGTTCCAGATCCCGATGTAGGCGACGATCGCGTACAGCGCGAGCAGGGCGTTGAACGCGGCGAACACCGCGTTGCCCCAGTTGCCGGCGTCGGAGTCGCGCATGAACGTGAACACCGAGAAGGCCACCATCGCGAACGGCGCGAGGACGTACAGCGCCGGCGACGCCGTGCGGTCACGGACCTTGGGCGTGCGGGCGAAGGGGATCTTCTTCGCCGTGAGCGCCTGCTGGATGCTCTTGAGCACGCCGGCGACGTTCACGGGCATCAGGATGAGGTTGAAGCCGTAGATCCGCAGGATGTCCGTGCGCCGGTAGCCGCAGTACTTCAGGTCGCTGCCGTACAGCCAGAAGTACGGCAGCGCGGCGAGGAGCACCATCGGGCTGAGCAGCCGCGAGTCGTACGGGTACGCCAGCAGGAAGATCAGGCCGAGCGACCCCCACGCGATCGACGCCATGTAGTTGATGCGCAGGGACATCTCGATGATGCCGACCCGCTCGCCGCGGGCACGACGCTCGCGGACCTGACGCAGGTACTTCGGCAGGATCAGCAGACCGCCGTTGGCCCACCGTCGACGCTGCACGATGAGCGACCCGAAGTCGGGCGGGGTCGCGCTGTAGGACAGCCGCTCCGGGTAGTTCACGAGGGTCCAGCCGTGCATGCCGAGGTCGATGCTCGACTCGGTGTCCTCGATGACCGTCCGGTCCTGCACGTAGCGCTTCACCTCGAAGCCACCGACCGTCTCGACCTCCTCGATGTCGCGGAGTGCCCGGGTGCGGATCACCGCGTTCGCACCGACCCAGAAGGTCGCGTCGTGGCGGGACATCCCCTGGTGCAGGATGTGCTGGATGTCGGTCGTGGCGCCGGCGAGCCGCTCGATGCGCGTCGCCGCCCCGCGGAACGACGAGTAGGGCGTCTGGGTGACGGCGACCCGGGCGTTCTCCGGCTGCTCGAGGAAGTAGACCAGGCGCAGGCAGTAGTCGCGGAGCAGCACCGAGTCGGCGTCGAGTGTCAGCACGTAGTCCGACGCGGGGACCACCAGGTCGGCGGTGTCCGGGTCGGTGACGGCGCGGAGGATCGTGCCCGAGGCCGTCTCGTCGAACGCGTACGCGCCACCGAGCAGCCCGATGTACGAGTTGAGGTTCATCGCCTTGTTCGCCTCGTCGGAGAGGTTCGCGAAGCGCTTGCGCTCGAACGTCGTGATCTCGGCCGTGAAGGTCCACGCCAGGCGACGCTGCAGCTCGACGACCCGCGCCGAGGTGACTCGGTGGGGACGGGGCGCTGCGCGGCGGCTCGGCCGTGTCGCACCGTGCGTCGACGCGGGCTGCGTCGGCGGCGAGCGCATCGGTGATCGCCGCGTCGAGCGCGTCCGAGGTCAGCCGGAACTCGTCCGCCAACCCGACCAGCACCTGGTCGTTGAAGAACCGGTCGACGTGGTCGACGACGTCGTGCTCGCGGGCGTGGCGCCGCAGCCAGGCGTCGGCCCAGCGGTGGTGCGCGACGAGCGTGCGGAGCGCGTCGACGGTCGCCGTCGGGGTGTGCGACGCCTCGACCTCGGCCGACAGCAGTGCCTCCTGGAAGCGCTCCGCCGCCGGGGCGAGCTGCGTCTGGATGCCCGCCGCGACCGCGCGGGTGCGCTGCAGCTTCGCGAGCGTCTCCGGGTCGGTCGGGAACGGCGCGTCGTCGACGAGCAGCACGATGCGCAGCGACGGGTACTCCTGCAGCGCCGCGGACCACAGGGTGGTCGCGACGACGTCGGGCTCCTCGGCGTAGCTCGGCACCAGGACGGTCAGCGGCGACTCGTGTCCCTCGGCGAAGTGCCGGTCGAGCTCGGCGCGGGGCACCCGGACGTGCGTGGCGAAGCGCTCGAGCGCCCCCTGCCGCGCGATCAGGTGCATCAGCGCCGAGAACGTCAGGAAGGTCACCACGACCAGGTACGAGAGCGCCTCGGTGGTGAACCGGAAGCTCTCCGTGCCGTAGTCGAGGAACTGGCGGATCACCGTGTAGACGACGTACGCCAGCCAGAAGGCGATGGTCAGGATGATGGCGACGCGGCCGGCGACGAGCTTCCGGTCGGAGGGGCGGGCGTGCAGTGTGTCGAGCGGGTGGGTACGCCGCTCGGAACCCCACTGCCGACGGCGCACGGGCGCGGCTGTCGAACTCTTCGGGCATGGGTGTCCTTCTGTCGTCCGGACCAGCGCACGATCGGGTTCGCGTGCTGTCGGGTGTCCGGTTCGTGTCCGACGGTAGGGGGACACGACGGGGGACGAGGACACCCGGACGGGGGGTTCGGGCCCTGCTGTGCGGCATCCCGCAACACCCGTGCGGGGTGCGTGCGGGAGCGCGCGTCCGGAGGCCCGGTGCGGGTCCGGTTCGGTCGTCTGGACTGGTCACGACACCCCGTTGACGTTCGCCGACCGGTCGAGGACTGTCGGCTGATGCGCGTCCTTCCGACAAGACCTGACCAGTCAGCGCCGTGCAGACGGGGTGTCGCGACCGTCGGCCGGGAGGCCCGGTGCGGGTCCGGCGCACCGGCTCAGCGACCGCGGGCGAGCAGCCAGAGCAGGTACGGCGCGCCGACGACGCCGGTGACGACGCCGACGGGCAACGCGGTGCCCGGGATCGCGAACTGGGCGACCAGGTCGCTGGCGAGGACCACCGCCGCGCCGACCGCTGCCGCCGGTCCGAGCGCGACCCGTCCCCCGCCCACCAGTCGACGCGCGATGGGTGCCGCCATCAGCGCGACGAACGACACCGGCCCGGCGGTCGCGACGGCTCCGGCGGTCAGGCCCACCGCGGTCAGCAGGAGCAGGACCTTCGCACGGTCCGGCCGCAGTCCGAGCGACGACGCGACCTCGTCGCCCAGGGTCAGGACCGTCAGGCGCGGCGACTGTACGAGGGCCGCGACCATGAGCACGACGAACGCGATCCCGAGCAGCCCGACGACCCCGCGGTCGACCGCGTTGAGGCTGCCGGAGAGCCAGAGCAGCGCCGTCCCGGCCTGTTGCACCGATCCGCTCGTCAGCAGCCACCCCGTGACGCTGAGGCACATCGCCGCGACGCCGATGCCGACCAGGACGACCCGGTTGCCGGTGATCCCCCGACGCCAGGCGAGCGCGGCGATCACGACCGAGACGACGAGCGCGCCGACGACCACCGTCGCGAACAGGCTGACGCCCGGACGCCCCGAACAGCACGATGGCGGTGAGCCCGGCCGCACTCGCACCCGAGGTGATGCCGATGACGTCGGGGCTCGCGATCGGGTTCCGGACGATGCTCTGCACGATGGCGCCCGCGACGCCGAGACTCGCCCCGACCAGGAGTGCCGCCAGGGTCCTGGGCCCGCGCAGCTGCCCGATCACGAAGTCCGACACCGTGTCGCCGTGCCCGACGAGCGCCGCGACGACCTGTCCGGGCGCGAGGGGGATCTCGCCGACGCCCAGGCCCACGAGCACCAGTGCGACGAGCACCGACGAGCACCGACCCCGAGGACGACGAGCTCGCGCCGGACACCGACCACGCGCGTGCTCACAGGCCCCGCACCGCCTTCGAGCGGACGAGCGCGATGAACACGGGTGCGCCGATGAGCGCGGTCACGATGCCGACCTGCAGCTCCCCCGGGTACGCCACGACGCGACCGACGACGTCGGCGACCAGCAGGAACGCCGGGGCGACGACCGCCGACAGCAGGATCGTCCAGCGGTGGTCCGGACCGCTCAGCCGTCGGACGGCGTGCGGCACGGCGAGCCCGATGAACGCGACGGGACCGGCTGCGGCGACCGCGGACCCGGCGAGCAGGACGGTGACGAGTCCCCCGAGCGCCCGGACGAGCACGACCCGCTGCCCGAGCGACGCCGCGAGCTCGTCGCCGAGCGCCAGGGTGTTGAGCGACCGCCCGAGCGCGACCGCCAGGACGAGCCCGACGAGCACGGGCACGGTCACGACGCCCGGCCGTGCCGAGGTCCTTGCCGGCGAGCGCGCCGACCTGCCAGAACCGCAGCTGGTCGAGCAGGCTCTGGCTGGTCACGAGCACCGCGGTCGTCACCGAACCGAGCGCCGCCGCGACGACCGCGCCGGAGAGGGCCAGTCCGACCGGCGTCAGCCCGCGCCGCGCGACGGCGGCGATGCCGTAGACCAGGAGCGCCGCCAGGGCCGCGCCGGCGAACGCGAAGGGCAGGTAGGCGGCGGTCCCGCTGATCCCGAAGACCGCGATGCCGGTGACGACCGCCAGGGCGGCGCCGGAGTTGATGCCGAGGATGCTCGGGTCGGCGAGCGGGTTGCGCGTCACGCCCTGCATCACGGCGCCGGCGACGCCGAGCGCGGCCCCGGCGAGCAGGCCCACGACGGTCCTGGGCACGCGGTTGCCGATGACGATCAGCCCGACCTCGTCGTTCCGGCCCGGGTGCAGCACGGCGTCGAACACCGTCCCGAGCGGGATCGGCCGCGACCCGAAGGCGACGCTCAACGCCACCGCGACGGCGAGGACCACGACCGCGAGGACGGTCGCGCCGACGAGTCGTGGCACGGAGCTGGGCGCCGGTGGCGCGGGCGACGGGGAACGCATGAGGGGTGAGGCAACCCTAACGTGGACTCCCGTTCGGTGATCGCCGAGGGAGTCGTGAGCGCACGCAGGGCTCGTTCATAGGCACGTCATGGGTTCCGGGCCTGTACTCGTACCCACGACGCCCGACCGGGACGTCGAGAGCGACCGGAGAGCACCGATGAACGAGACCCCGAACCCCGACGCCGAACCGGGCACCACGCCGATCGACGCCCAGGACACCGCACGCCGCTCCGCGTGGGAGGCCCCGCACGCCGACGCGTCGACGCTCCGTCCCGCCTACGCCTTCGACGGCTCGGGCCCGTACCTCTACGCTCCGGACGGCTCCGGCCCCTACGCCTACACCGCCGACGGCCGCGGCCCGTACCTGATCGGCAGCCCCGCGCTGGCCGGCAGCCACACGTGGGCCCACGCGGCCCAGCACGGCGACCACGCCGGCGTCCGGCCACGGCGCCGCGGCCCCGCAGGGCTGGAGCGGCGCCTTCGGCACCCGCCCCGGCACGAAGAAGCGTCGCCTCGGTCTCATGATCGGATCCGGTGTCGCCGCCCTGGCGATCCTCGGCGCCGCCGGAGGCACCGCCCTCGGCCTGTCCTCGCACGGCACCCAGACCACGTCGAGCCAGTCGCAGGGCACCACGACCCTGCCCGGCACGGGCGGCGGCACCGGGTTCGGACGGCAGCGGCACGAACGGCTTCACCGTGCCGGGCGACGGAAGCGGCAACGGCAGCGGCAGCGGGAGCAGCGACGGGTCGAGCACCCAGTCCCCCGCGACCGCGGCGACTGCGGCGCAGAAGAAGGGCGTCGTCACGATCAACACGGTGCTGAACTACGACGCCGCGTCGCAGGCCGCCGGCACCGGCATGGTGCTGACCTCGGACGGCACGATCCTGACCAACAACCACGTCATCCAGGGCGCGACGAGCATCAGCGTCACCGACGAGACCACCGGCAAGCAGTACGACGCCGAGGTGGTCGGGGCCGACGCCACGAACGACGTCGCCGTCCTCAAGCTCAAGGACGCTTCCGGGCTGTCGACGGTCTCGCTCGACGACGACGGCGGCGCGAAGACCGGCGACGCCGTCACCGACGTCGGCAACGCCGAGGGCACGGGCAACCTGGTCGCCGCCGAGGGCACCGTCACGGCGACGGACCAGGCCATCCAGGTGCAGAGCGAGTCCGGCACGGGGACCGAGTCGCTCTCCGGGCTCATCGAGGTCGCGGCCGACATCGTCTCGGGCGACTCGGGCGGCCCGGTCCTCGACTCCGAGGGCGAGGTCGTCGGCATGGCGACCGCGGCCTCGTCGGGCTCCGCCGACGTCACCGGGTACGCGATCCCGATCGCCACGGCGAAGTCCATCGCCGAGAAGATCCTCGGCGGCGACGCCGTCGGGCACGATCACGATCGGCCTGCCCGCGTTCCTCGGCGTGCAGGTCAGCGGCACCGCCACCACCGGTGGCGTCGCGGTGGCCGGCACCGTCGCGGGCTCGGGTGCCGCGACCGCGGGCCTGGCCGCCGGCGACACGATCACCTCGATCGACGGCACCGCGGTGACGAGCTCCGACCAGCTGACGCAGGTCATCCAGTCGAAGTCGGTCGGCGACCAGGTCACGGTCGGCTACACGGACAGCGCCGGCGCGGCGAGCACCGTCACGGTGACGCTGACGGCGGGCCCGGCGCTCTAGGCAGCGTCGGCCGGCAGGAAGGCCCGGACGAGCGACCGGTACACGTTCGCCGGCGACTCCGCGGAGAACGCGGTCTCGCCGGCTTCCGTGCGTCCGACGCGCGCGAAACCGAGGCCCTCTGCACGCACGACCGTCACGGGACGCGCAGCACCGGGTCGGCGCAGGAAGGACACGGTCCACGGCGCCGCCCAGAACCGCGCCAGTCGCGGGTCGGCCTCGGCCAGGTCCGCGGGCAGGTCGGGAGCGTCGTCGCCGCCGGCCAGGCGCCGACCGAGCAGGTCGGCTCGGAGCGACCCCGTCCGGAACGGGAAGGTCCACACCGGACCGACACCGAGCCTCCCGGCCGCCGTCTGCACCACGCGCTCGGCCGACAGCCGCGCGAGGACCGAACCGCGGTCGTCCGGTGCGTCGACGACGGTCCCCGCCCAGGCCTGGAGGCGCGACACGCGTCCGTCGGGCAGGTGCTGTTCCAGCGTGGTCGGCGCTGCGTCGCCGCTCCACGGTTCGATGAGCGTCTGCGTCGTGCGCGGGGAGCGTGCCGAACCGGCCGACGAGGCCGGCCTCGACGAGTTCGCGGCCGCCCGGCGGTGCGCAGGAGCGTCGGGGTCCACCGCTTGCCGGCCATGCTCTGCAGGGTCCCGAGGGCCTCGTCGCCGAGCCGCGGGCCGACGACCGGAGCGGGGACGGGCGGCCCGGGGAGCGGCTCGAGGTCGCGGCTGTCGCGGGCCGTGACCGGGTCGGTGGCACGGACGGACTCGAGGACCGCGAACACCAGGTCGTCGGTGGCGCGGAGCCGGGCCAGTGGGCGCTCGACCGTGACGTCGACGCGGTGCCGTCCGGTCACGAACACCAGGTGCGCGCCGACGATGTCGCCGTGGGCGTCGTCGTGGTCCTCGTCGCCGGCGTCCGGACGGACGTACTCGACCAGGCGTGCGGGAGCGCCGACGCCGGTCCAGACGTCGCACCCGACCAGCAGCAGGCCGTCGACGGAGCCCGGCAGGCGGTCGAGCAGCGAGGCGTTCTCGTCCCCGATCGTGCGGTCGCTCGGGCGGGAGCGCACGGTCAGGACGACGTCGTCGCCGCTGACGCGCAGGTCCGCCTGGGCGACGTCCGCGCGCTGCCAGGAGTCGGGGCGGCGGAGGACGACGCGTGCGGTGCGGTCCTCGGTGCCGAGCGGGACGGGGACTGCCATGGCGCGAGGCTACGACGGGCGGCGGACCGGCCGGGCACGGCTCGCCGGGGTCGGGCGTGTTCGGCACGGGGCGCGTGCCGTGCTCGCCTCGCGGCCGGTGCGGGGTTGGCCGGCCCGTGCGAGGAACTGACGCCGCACCACGCCGTCGACCTCGCACCGACGAACAACCTCGCACCGTGCTGACCCCGCACGGTGCGCCCACGCGCCTCAGCGCGGGCGGGACCGCGGCGCGGGCGGCGGCGGGACGCGCTTGGCGGCGACGACGTCCCGCAGGTCGATCGCCACCGAGACCCCGGCGGGTGTCGATCGTGACGGTGTCCGGCGTCCGGGCGACGAGCTCCCCGAGGGCGTCCGCGCGCCGCCGCCGTGCCGGGCCCGGACGACGACTCGGTCACCGATCGCCACGTCGCCGAGCACCCGCAGCGCGAGTGCCCGCGCGATGTCCCCCTGTGCGTCCGCCCCCATGCACCCGAGCGTACGGCGCGCCTAGGGTGGGGGCATGGACAAGGCCCGGGTGGACGCATGGATCTGGGCGGTCCGGATCACGAAGACCCGGTCCGCTGCCACGACCGCGTGCAAGGCCGGGCACGTCAAGGTCAACGGTGAGCGCGCCAAGCCCTCGCAGCCGGTGGGCCCCGGGGACGAGGTCCGCGTGCGCCAGGCCGGGTTCGACCGGATCGTGGTCGTGAAGAGCCTCATCCTCAAGCGCGTCGGTGCGACCGAGGCCGCGAAGCACCTCGACGACCGCACCCCCGCACGGCTCCCGAAGGAGGAAGCGGGCTTCGTGCCCGATGCGCGACCGCGGCGCCGGACGGCCCGAGCAAGCGGGAGCGCCGCGACCTCGAGAAGCTCCGCGGGTACTGACCGGACTCAGACGAACCGGACGGTCTGCTGCAGCCGGTCGCGGATGTCGAACACGTCGACGGCTCCCTCGGGCGACCAGACGCCGTTCAGGACCTGTCCGAGTGCGCTGCGCCGGACGACGAAGGCGGTGGGCTTCCGCTGCGGCCCGACGAGCTGCACGTCGACGTCCACCGCGGAGTCGGGCACGACGAGCAGCCGACCGGTGAACCGCACGCGGGTCTGCTTCTGCACGGCGCGTGCCGCACGGACGAGTTCCTTGACCGGACGTTCCCCGGGCTCGAGCGTCTCGCCGACGACCTCGCCGTGCTCGACGCGCACGGAGCCCGCCCCAGTCGATGGACTCGAGCGCCCAGAGCCCGCTCGGCATGAGCACGGCGTGGTCGAGCTTGCCCTCGGACCCCGGCGTCGAGGTCGTGCCACACCGTCACGCCCATGCCCAGGTCGGCGACGATCGACGCCGTCGCCTCTTCGGCGAGGGCCTCGCCGAGGAGCCGGCGGATGAACCGCGGCGCGCTGCGGATCAGCGACGGGTCGTACGGGTCCTCGATGGGGTCGCCGAGCCCGACCCACTCGCGCTCCGCCGCCAGGAAGACCTCACGCGACCGACCGCCGGGGTGCCCGTGGGAGCGGGCACGGGGCCGGGAGTCGCGGCGCGCCGTGGGCGGTGCGTAGGCGTCGCGAGCCGACCCGGTCCTCCAGTCCGACCCGCCGGACGGTGCCGTCGGGGCGGAGGTGGGTCGCGATCCGGTGTCGTACGCGCGCCGGGCCGCCGGCGTGCCGACGCGTTCCCAGGCGATCTGGACGCGGCGGAACCGGATGGCGTCGCCGCCCAGGTCGGGGTGCGTCTCGCGGGCTGCGCGCCGGTAGGCGCGTCGGAGTTCCTCGTCGTCGGCGGTCGCGGCGACGCCGAGGACTTCGTACGGGGTGGCGTCGGCCGGGCTGTCGGTCATGGCCCTGGCACAGTACCGGACGCTCCGTATGACCCAGCCGCATGCGCGCTGCGGACTGCCTGGAGGCCGGACCGGCGCGGACCCGCCGGTGCGGACCGTCAGGTGGCCGGGTCCAGGACCCGCAGGGTCACGGGCAGCTCGAGGAACCGTCCGACGTGCCCGGCAGCCGCGTCGACAGCGCGCGTCGCCGCGCCGGAGAGCGGCTCGAAGGGCGTCACCGTGAGCCGGAGGTCGCGGGTGCGCTCGGTGGTGCGCCACGTGCCGACCACCCGCCCGCGGTGGACGACCATCGCCAGGAACATGCCGTTGGCGCCGGGGACGACCCGGTGCGCGTGCTCGGCGGCCAGGTGGCCGCGACGGTCGGCGTACCCGAGCAGGTACTCGTCGAACCCGGGCAGCAGGTGCGCCCGGGTCAGCTGAGCGAGGTCGGGGTCGGGGCGGTCGGCGAGCGCGAGGAGTCCGTCGCCGAGGTCCTCGATCGCGTCGCCGGCGGCAGCTCGCGCGCGGCGGACCTCGCCGAGCGGCAGCTTCGTCCAGTGCGCGGCGTCGGCCTCGGTCGACGGGCCCCGCCCCCGCAGGTACCCGACCAGGGTGCGTCGCAGTGCCTCGTCGTGGTCGGGCACGGGCTCGGTGGCGGGTGCCCACTCGTCGAGCAGCACGAGCTCCTGTCCGACACGGCCGGTCGGTCCCCACGCGACGAGTCCCTGCTGCGACAGGTGCAGCAGCAGGTGGTAGCCGCGTCCGGCCGTGGGGTCGATGCCCGCGTCCCGCCAGCGCGCGAAGACCCCGTCGCGGTCCAGCGAGCGTCCGCCCTGCAGCGCCGCGATCGTCAGGTCCCGGGCCCGGCCCACCAGGGCGTCGTCGATCCCGAGCTCCCGCGCACGTCGGGTCAGTCCGCGCAGGGTCCGTCCGGCGGTCAGGGACAGGAGCGTCCGCAGGGTGTCCGCCCGGAGCACGTGCAGGGTGCCGCGCATCGGCCACGACCGGACGAACTCCGCACGGTCGAAGGCCGCGCGGACGTCGCTGCGTGTCACTCCGAGCGCGCGTGCACCGACGGCCCACAGTGACTGGCCGAGGTCCTGCCCCTGCAGCGCGTGCATGTGCGACACCACGTCGAGCGGCGTCCCGCCCGTGGTCCCGATGCGCTGCGCGGCCAGGCGCATCGCTCGGAGCTCGGTCGGGGACGACGTCACACGCGGACGCTCGGGCTAGACGACCGCGGCGGTGATGGCGTCGAGGTGTTCCTCGAGGTACGCCACGTCGGCGCGGTACAGGTCGGCGTGCCCGTGCTGCAGGTCGCTGACGAACTTGGGGTTGCCGGCAGCGGCCTCGGACTCGAGGGTCGTCACGAGGGCGACGATCGACGCCACCATCGTCGGGGCGAGGCGGGCGCGGGACTCCTGGTCGAGGCCGTACGCCCCGCAGAACTCCGCGGCGCGGGCCAGGCGCTCGTCGAGTGTGGGGGCGGTGCTGCCCTCGACCTGTCCGGTGGTGAACGGCGCGAACCGGTACACCGCGCTCGCCACGTCCCAGACGCGGGGACCGGGGTGGGCGGTGTCGAAGTCGATGATGCCCACGGCCTGGATGCCGTCGTAGACGCAGTTGTAGGGCGCGAAGTCACCGTGCACGACCGTCTCGACGGGAGTCCGGGCCGACTGGGACCACACGTCGACGGCGCTGTCGAGCGGGAAGGACGCCGCCGCGTCGTGGTAGTGGCGGAGCAGGCGTGCGCTCGTGACCAGGGCCGCTTCGCTGGCGATGTCCTCGGTCCAGGGGTACTCGCCCGCGACGCCGGGGACGAAGGACACGGTCTCGAGCGTGTGGCCGAGTTCGATGGGTTCGGGTGCCGCCACGAACCCCTGCTCGTGCAGGTGTCCGAGCAGGCGGTGGACGGTGCGGGTCCACGGGCCGGCCGGGCGGTGGACCCGGTCCGCTGCCCTGGTGATGCGCTCCATGAGAGCCTCCTGTCGCGGTCGTCTCCGTTGACGTGCTGCCGACGTGTGGGTCAGCGTAGCGGCTCACCCGCAGCGATGTCGCGATCCATCCTCGGATCGGACACCCGTCGGCGGGTAGGCACCGCAGGGTCGGGTCCGGGCACGCCGATCGTTCCGCGCCTGGGCCCGCGCCGTCGCCCGCGTCGTCGGGGCCGGGCGGGTCAGAGCTGGTCGCGCAGCCAGCGCGGCCCGCGGACCGCGACGGTGTCGCCGAGGGCGGTGACCCGGTCACGCAGGCCACGGTCGGCGGTCACCACGACGACGGGCGCGTGACCCGCCGCGACGGCCGCGGCAGCGGCCTCGACGATCGTGTCGTCACCGGAGCCCGGGGCGCGGACCACCTCGACGGCGGGGCTCGTCGACCCGGCGGCGTCCCGTGCCGCGCCTTCGAGCACCACGGTCCAGTGCGGCCACCACCGGTCGAAGTCCAGCCCGAGCTCGGCCGAGGCCATCCCCGCCGCGGCGAGCGCCGTCACCCGGTCGAGCAGCCGTGCGGCGGCCCCGGCACGGTCCTCCCACCAGCCGTCCGGGACGCTCCCGACGACGTTCGCGGCATCGACGACCACGTGCGGTGCGACCTCGATCGCCGCACGCAGCGCCGGCCACGACGCGCCGAACCCCGGGTGCAGGGGCAGGTCGTCGACCTCGGCCAGGGGCACCCACGACAGGGCCAGGCTCTCGCGGTCGGCGATCACCGGCTCGAACGGGCGTGCGGCGCGGCCGACGACGGTCGTGTACGTCCAGAAGCCCAGGTCGAGGACGGCGGTGTGCCGCAGGTCGATGCCGTCCTCGGGGACGCCTGCTTCTTCGGCGGACTCACGGAGGGCCCCGGTGACGGCGTCCTCGTGCTGGTGTCGTGCCCCGCCGGGGATGCCCCAGGTGCCCCCGTGGTGGCTCCACTCGACGCGGTGCTGCAGCAGCACGCGGCCGGCGCCGTCGTCGACGAGCAGTCCGGCGGCGCCGAACAGGCCCCAGGCCTTGGTGCCGTCGGGGCCCAGCGCCCAGGCGTCGCCGGGGTCGCGCGGTCCGGGAGGCGGACCTGGGGGCAGCTCGTCGGGCACGTCCCCAGCCTTCCACACGCACCTCGTGCCCGGCCGTGATGCGTCGTGCGGTGTCGTGACCCGTGCTCGGCGCCCGGCGCCCGGCGCCTTGCCCGGCGCCCTGCCCGGCGCCCTGCCCGCCTGCCTCGGCGCCGACGCCCGGCGTCGGATCAGTCGGAGGACTCGGACCCGGGCGAGGCGACGACCCGGGGCTCCGTCGCACCGGGGGCGAGCCGGACCAACCGCACGTCGAGCGCGGCACCGTCGACCGTGCAGCGCATCCAAGTGAAGTCGGGCTGACGTCGGCGGTCGGTCGGCGAGCCGGGGTTGAGCAGCCGCAGGCCGCCGTCGGCCACGGTGTCCCAGGGGATGTGCGAGTGGCCGAAGACGAGCACGTCGGTGTCCGGGTAGGTCGCCCTCGCCCGACGCTCCCGGCCCGTGGCCGCCCCGGTCTCGTGGACGAGGGCGAACCGCAGGTCCTCGACGATGAAGCGCGCGACGAGGGGCAGCCGGTCGTCGAACTCCGGCCCGTCGTTGTTGCCGCGGACGCCGACGAACGACCGGCTGCGGGCCTGGAGCGCGTCGAGGGTCGTCAGGTCGACCCAGTCCCCCGCGTGCACGACGAGGTCGGCCGCGTCGACGTCCTGCAACAGCGCTGCGGGCAGGACCTTCGCGCGCTTCGGCAGGTGCGTGTCCGAGAGCAGCAGCAGCGAGGTCGTCACGCGTCGCCGTCGCGGGTCGGCATCGGCAGACCCGCTTCGTCCGAGGCGCCCAGGCGCTCGAGCAGCCCGGCGAGCAGCGCGATGTCGTCGTCGGACCAGCCGGCGATGCGCTCGTCGAGGGCAGCCCGGTGCAGCTGGACCGAGCGGTCGAGCGCGGCGCACCCGGCATCGGTCGCCTCGAGCGGCTTCGCGTTGCCGGTGCCGCCGTCGGTCGTCCGGATCAGGCCCGCGGCGAGCAGACCGGCCAGCTGGCGGGAGATCGTGGAGCGGTTCAGGCGCAGGTAGCGGGCGATGTCGATGGCCATGCACCCCGGGTGCTGGACGACGAAGTCGACGAGTGACTGGTCGACCACGCTCAGCACCGAGTCGGTGCCGCGCGCCCGGATGCTCGCACGCCGGGTGATGCGCGACAGCTCGGTGTACGCGCGACCGATCGCAGCGGTGCGGACGTCGGGCCTCGGCTGGTCCATGGTGCCTCCAACCCTCGTGTTCCCTTGGCGGTCACCATACCCGCGGGTCTCGGGGGTCCGTCGCGCCGCAGCGCCGACGTCTGCGCGATCCGGCTTGCTCCTGCGGCTTCGCGCACGACGTCCGGCGCCCGGTCAGTCCCCGCGGATCGCCGCCTGCACCGTGGGGATGTCGAGCTTCACCATCTGCATCATCGCCCGGTACGCGCGGGCCGAGGCCTCGGCGTCGCCGCCCGCGTGCATGAGCTCCCCCCAGTTCGCCGGGGTCACCTGCCACGCCACTCCCCAGGCGTCCGTGAGCCACCCGCACATCGACGGTGTCGCCCCGCCCGCCAGGAACGCGTCCCAGACCCGGTCGAGCTCGTCCTGGTCGTCGACGTCGAGCTGGAACGAGATCGCGTCCGTGTGCGGGTGCCCGGGTCCGGCGTTCATCGCCCGGAACGGCTGACCGTGCAGCCGGAACTCGACGACGATCGTCGATCCGTCCGGCATCTTCTCGACGTGGTCGAGCGTGGACCCGGGTATCACCGAGGTGTAGAACGTGGCGGCTTCCTCGGCCTGCCCGTCGAACCAGATGAAGGGGACGATCTGCCGCATGGTGTGTCCTGTCGTCGGGCTCAGTCCGCGGCGGTGCGGCTGAGCAGTGCTGCTCGTTCGGGGTGGTCGTCGAACCACTTCCCGACGAACCAGCACATCGGCACGATGCGCTTGTCCGTCCGCTGTTCGACGTCGTCGACCGCGTGCGCGACCAGGTCGGCCGCGTAGCCGTGGCCCCGGTGCGCGGGCACGGTGTAGGTGTGCGGGAAGGCCACCGCGTCGGCGTTCTCCCGCTCGTCGAGCACGCTCACCAGGGTGCCGTCGACGTACATCGCGTACCGCTGCCGGTCGGTCTCGTGGCGGAACTCGTGTGCCATGCGGCCATCATGCCCCCCGGCTGTGTCGGACGACAGTGCCCGCCACGACACCCGACGTGCGGAATGCACCTCCGACGGTCGGAGTTGCACGGGGCATGACAACGATCGGCATCATCGGAGCAGGCAACATCGGTTCACAACTCGCACGGCTGGCGGTGCAGCACGGGTACGACGTGGCCATCGCGAACTCGCGCGGCCCGGAGACCCTGCAGGACCTGGTGTCCGAGCTGGGCGACCGCGCCAGCGCCGTCACGCGCGACGAGGCAGCCGCCGCCGGCGACCTGGTCGTCGTGACCACCCCGCTGGCCGCGATCGAGACGATCCCCGTCGAGCCCCTGGCCGGCAAGGTCGTCATCGACACGAACAACTACTACCCGCAGCGCGACGGACAGATCGCCGCGCTCGACGACGAGACCACCACGACCGCCGAGCTGCTGCAGGACCACCTGACCGGCGCGCGGGTCGTCAAGGCCTTCAACCACATCGCGGCGGCCGACCTGACCACCGCCGGCACCCCGACCGGCACCCAGGGCCGACGCGCCCTCGTCGTCGCCGGTGACGACACCGAGGCCAAGCGCGTCGTGTCCGACCTGCTCGACGAGTTCGGGTTCGACGCCGTCGACGTCGGCGCGCTGGCCGAGGGATGGCGCATCCAGCGCGACACCCCCGGGTACGGCAAGCCGTACGCCGCGCTCGAGCTCGAGCAGGCCGTCGCCGACGCGAAGCGCTACCGCGACATGTGACGCAGCGCGGCTGGGCGCTGGCTCAGCGCGGCTGAGCTGAGCGCTGGCTCAGCGCGACTGGGCCCCGTCGAAGACGACCGTCATCTCCGCCAGGTCGTCCTCGCTCGGGGTCCACGCCGTGCCCGCCTCGGCGTTCTGCGTGACCTGCTCCGCCTTGGTCGCCCCGGCGATGACGCTCGTCAGACCGGGCTGTGCGAGCAACCACGCGAACGTGGCCTGCAGCATCGTGACACCGCGCTCGTCGCAGAACCGCTGGAACTCCTCGAGCACGTCCCACGGGGCGTGCTCGAGGACCTCGGGCTTCCGCAGGGACAGCCGACCGTCCGCCGGACCGCCGTTGCGGGTGTACTTGCCGCTGAGCAGCCCGTTGTACAGCGGGAAGTAGGGCAGGAACCCGAGCGCGTAGGCGCGGACCGCCGGCAGGACCTCGGTCTCGACCCCGCGCGCCAGGGGGCTGTACTCGTCCTGTGCCGACACGAAGGCCGTGGTGCCCGCGATCGAGGCCGTCAGCTCGGCCTCGGCGATCTGCCACCCGGCGAAGTTCGAGTGGCCGACGTACCGGATCTTGCCCTCGCGGACCAGGTCGTCGAGCACCGACAGGGTCTCCTCGATCGGTGTCACCGCGTCGGGACCGTGCAGCTGGTACAGGTCGATCCAGTCCGTCCCCAGGCGCCGCAGCGACGACTCGACCGCGAGCCGCACGTACCGCCGCGAGCCGCGCACACCCCAGTCCGGACCGTTCGCACCCCGCATGTCCATGCCGAACTTCGTCGCGAGCACGACCTGGTCGCGACGACCGCCGAGGGACGCAGCGAGCATCGACTCGGACTGCCCCGGCGTGCCGCCGTAGACGTCCGCGGTGTCGAACAGCGTGACGCCGGCGTCGAGCGCCGCGTGCACGACGGCGTCCGTGCCCTGCTGCGACTCGGTGGCCGTGCCCGGCCGGCCGAAGTTGTTGCAGCCGATGCCGACGGTGGAGACGACGAGCCCCGAGGGGCCGAGTGGACGGTGTTCGATCACGGTCATGCGGGCGACGCTACCGCGCCCCCGGAACTGGGGCTGGGTCGCGGCACCGCGGTGCCGGTAGAACTGACCCGGATCAGCCGACGGAGGGAGCCGCGCAGATGGCGTCGCATCGCATGCCCGATTCCGATCGACCCCGCCGGCCCGTCCCGGCCTGGGTGACGGCGCCCCACGACGGTCCCGACACGCGAGAGACCACCCGGGAGGCCCCGCCCGCGCCCGCCACGTCGGCTCCCGTCGTCGCCACCCCCGAGTCCACGTCCCCCGCCCCGGTCCCCGCGGATCCGGTCGGGCCCGCAGCGCTGACCCCGCCGTCCGGTCTGCCCGTGCTCGACCCGCACGCCGTCGTGCCGGACTACCCGCCGTCCGAGGAACTCCTGCCGCCGGCACCGACCTCACCGACGCTGCACACCGCACCCGTCGGATCCTCGCCGGCGCCCGCTGAGCCGGTGCCCGCGCCGGTCTCGCCGATCGACGCGGCACGCGAGCCCGCACTCGCCGGCGGCTCCCACCAGGGCTCCGTGCTCCCGCGCACCGGTCAGCCCCGCTTCTCCGTCCCCGGACTCGAGCACGTCCTCGTCGAGGGCATCGAGCCCGAGCCGACGGGCCCCGTCGGCTTCCGCACACCGGCGCGGTTCGCACACCAGCAGGCCACCACCGCTCCGGCGTCAGCGGCGGCGGCGGAACGCTCCTTCGAGGCCGTGCTGGCCACCCCGCCCGCCGCTGCCCCGGCGCCGGTGAGCGCGCCGGACGCGACCGAGCCCGCCGGGGCCGAGCCGGGCCTCCCGTCCGTGTCCTCCGCCCGCGCGCGCCGCACGGTCGGGGCGACCCCGGCCGCGGTCCTCGGCGCCGTCGCGGGGATCGCGACGCTCGGT
Source organism: uncultured Alphaproteobacteria bacterium (assembly GCA_963793075.1). GTDB lineage: Bacteria > Pseudomonadota > Alphaproteobacteria > Rhizobiales > Methyloligellaceae > Methyloceanibacter. The sequence continues at coordinate 86,864 of CAWBYO010000004.1, read as the reverse complement.
CTGGCCGCCTCGTGGTTCACCGCGCCCGCGACGGTGCACGCCCTCGGCCTGTTGCTCGGTGTGCTCGCGGTCGTCTGCTCGGTCGCCGCCCTGCGCTCCCCGACCGCCACGTGGCAGCGGCCGGTGGCGCTCCTCGGTGCGGTGCTCGGCGGCGTCGGCACCCTCGTGCTGCTCTGGGCCGTGGCTGCGGCGTTGGGCGCACCCCTGCCGGACCTCACCGGCACGGGAACCACCCCCACGCTCGCACCCTGACGCGCGCCCGGGCTCGGCGTCGCCGCGGTCCGGTCGCGCCGCCCCCGCCCGGTCGAGACGCCCCCGTGTAGCGCGGCGTCTCGACAGCTCCGCGGCGTCTCACCCGCAGCACGGCGCCGCACGCCGAGGTCCGCGCGGACACTGTTGCGCCCCCGTCCGGACGAGACGCCCCCGTCCGGTCGAGACGCCCCCGTGCATCGCGGCGTCTCGACAGCTCCGCGGCGTCTCACCCGCAGCGCGGCGTCTCGACAGCTCCGCGGCGCGCGGCACACCCGGCGGCGTCTCGCGCCGCGGCGGCGATCAGACCGCGCGGACGACGCCCCGGGACAGGATGGCGTTCGTCAGCGCGTCGATCGGCTCGCGCTGGACCGTCGGGTTCGCGATGAGGACGTAGTCGACGGCGGGCAGGTCGGGCAGCCCGAGCCGCTGCGACACCTTCACCAGGTCGGCCGGGATGAGCGAGTGTGGGAACACCGCGACCCCGATGCCCGCGCGCACCGCCGCCAACACGCCGTTGACGTCGCGCGTGTTGCAGGTGATGCGCCAGGTCCGACCGGCGGCCTCGAGCGCGTCGATCGCCATCTGCCGGCTGATGCTCGGCGCCTGGTAGGCGATGAGCGGCACGGGCTCGTCGCGTTCGACCGCGATGCCGTCCTGGGCCATCCACACCATCTGGTCCGTCGCGACGCGGGTGCCCTCGGCGGACTCCCCCGCCGTCTGCTTGATGAACACCAGGTCGAGCGCCCCGGCGTGCACCCGGCGCAGCAGCGGTGACGACTGGTTCACCGTGAGCTCGAGGTTCACCTGCGGGTGCAGCCGCCGGAAGTCCCGGAGGATCCGAGGCAGCTGCGTGATCGCCAGGTCGTCCGCCGCGCCGAACCGCAGCCGCCCGCGGGTGGCCGAACCCGAGAAGTACGCGTCCGCGGTGGCGTGCGCCGCGAGGATCGTCCGCGCGAACCCCGCCATCGCGTCGCCGTTGTCCGTCAGCGAGACACCGCGGGTGTCCCGCGCGACCAGGGTCCGAGAGACCGCCGTCTCGAGCCGCCGGACGTGCTGGGACACGGTCGGCTGGCTGATGCCGAGACGGGCGCCGGCCTGGGTGAAGCTCTGCGTCTCGGCGACGGCCAGGAAGGTCTGCAGCAGGACGGGATCGAGCACGCGGGTGCCTCTCATTCGACATCGCAATGGAGTGATAGCAACCATACGGGGATCGAATGGGTCGGCGTCACGTAGTTTCGATGAGGTACCAGTCCGCATCCGACGTCCGGAGTCCCTGCACCGTGAGCGCGTCACCGACGACCCTCCCCCCGCCCACCGAACCGCTCCCGATCCAGACCACCCGTCCGCCCTGGCGCCACACCCTGATCGCGCTGTCCGTCCCGAACTTCCGTCTGTTCACCGCGACGAACCTGGTGGCGATGACCGCGGGGTGGATGCAGCGCATCGCGCAGGACTGGCTGGTCCTGCAGCTGACGGGCTCCGTCGCGCAGGTCGGCATCACGGTGGCGTGCCAGTTCGCCCCGATGCTGTTCTTCGGGCTGTTCGGCGGGGTCATCGTCGACCGGTTCTCCAAGCGCGCGCTGATGATGATCACCCAGGGCGCCTTCGCCGTGCTGTCGCTGCTGCTGGCCGTCCTGACCCTGACCGGTGTCGTGCAGGCATGGCACATCTGGGCCATCGCCTTCGTGGTCGGGATGGTCACCGTCATCGACAACCCCGCCCGCCAGGTCTTCGTCACCGAGATCGTCGGCCACGAGCACCTGCGGAACGCCATCAGCGTCAACTCGTCGGTGTTCCAGCTGGGCGGGATGATCGGTCCCGCGCTGTCCGGCGCGCTGCTCGTCGCCGTCGGGGCCGGGTGGTCGTTCGGCGTCAACGCGGTCGCCTGCGTGGCGGTCGTCGTGACGCTCGGGTTCCTGAAGACCTCGGAGCTCCACCGCACACCGGCCACCCCGCGGGGCAAGGGGCAGCTCGTCGAGGGCCTGCGCTACGCCGTCGGCAAACCCACCATCATCGTGCCGGTGATCCTGGTCGCGTTCTTCTCGGTGTTCGCCCTGACGATGCCGGTGCTGCTGTCCGCCTTCGCGTCGAAGGTCTACGACGTCGGCGCCGGCGGCTACGGGCTGTTCAACTCCGCGGTCGCGGTCGGCGCACTCGTGGGGGCGCTGCTCTCGACACGACGGGCGGTGGTCCGGCTGCGCACCATCGTCGGCGGGGTGTTCTGGACCGGGATCCTGCTGGTCGTCAGCGGCAGCATCCCCGTGATCGCGCCGTTCACCGTGATGCTCGTCGCGGTCGGGATGTCGCAGCTGCTGTTCCAGACGGCGTCGAACTCGCTCGTGCAGCTGTCGTCGAACATCGCGATCCGCGGCCGGGTGATGTCGCTCTACATCCTCGTGCTGCTCGGCGGCCAGGCCATCGGCGGTCCGCTCATGGGCCAGGTCGTCGACCACTTCGGTGCCCACGTCGGGATGATGGTGGCCGGCGGCGTGCCCGCCGCCGCAGCGGCCGTGATCGGTCTGGTCCTCGCCCGCCGAGGCGGCTTCCACCTGGCGCGTCCGCATGCGGCACCACATGCCGCTGCCGGCCATCGTCGGCCACCGCTGACGGCGTTCGGCGTGCGCCGCTGACGGACGGGAGGCCCGGTGCCAGCTGGCACCGGGCCTCCCGTCCGATGGTGGTGCGGCTCGTTCCCGCTTCGCCGCGCGACCGCGTCGGGTCAGTACGCGACGCCGAAGCGCGCCCGGTGGTGGGCCGGACGCTCGATCTCGTCGACGACCGCGATCGCGTAGTCGGCGCCCGAGATGTCCGAGTTGCCCTCGGCGTCGGTGAGCAGCACGTCGTCCGAGATGCGGTAGGTGCCGCGACGCTCGCCGGGGTTGTAGCCGCCGAAGGCCGCCGCCGGGCTGACGTAGAACCAGTCGACGTCGGTGTCACTGCTGCGGAGGGCCTCGAGGACCTGGGCGTGGCTCTTCGCCTCGGCCGTGAAGGCGTCCGGGAAGTCCGGCGTGTCGAAGAGCGCCGGGCCACCCTCGGCGACGAGCATCGACCCGGCACCGCCGACGATGCCGAGGCGCGCACCGGCGGCAGCGGCCGCGTCGACGAAGTGCTGGAACCGGTCCTTCAGCTCCGTGCCGTCGGCCTGCACCGCGTGCAGCGAGACCACGATGGCGTCCGCACCCGCCGTGACCTCGGTGACGAAGTCCGCGTCGAACGCGTCGCCCTGCGCCAGGGTCAGGCCCTCGGCGGGCTCGAGCTTGCTGGTGTCCCGCGCGACGGCGACGACCTGGTGGCCGCGCGACAGGGCCTCGTGGGTGATGGCGGAGCCGGCGTACCCGGTACCTCCGACGACGACGATGGTGCTCATGCGTGTTCCTCTCGTGGTGGTGCGGTCTGACCTGACTCACTGTAGGGGTGTTACTCTCTCCCAGTAAGTAGGCACCTCACGGTGCGTGACCGGAGGTCCCATGAGTGCGCTCGAGTTCAGCCCCTACGCGGCGGAGTGCCCCTCGCGCCAGCTGCTCGACCGGATCGGCGACCGGTGGAGCGTGCTGACGATCGGGACCCTCGCGTCCGGTCCCCATCGGTACTCCGCGATCGCCGCCGCGGTGCAGGGTGTGTCGCAGAAGATGCTGACGCAGACGCTCCGGGCGCTCGAGCGCGACGGGCTCGTGACCCGCACGGTGTTCCCCGAGATCCCGCCGCACGTCGAGTACGCGCTGACCGATGCCGGGCGGTCACTCCGCACCGTGCTGCAGCCGCTCGAGGACTGGGCCACGACGCACATGGCCGACGTCGCCGTCGCCCGCCAGCAGTACGACGCCGCTCACTGACCGCTCGCTGGAATCCCCGCGGGCCGCGGGTGGTTGCGTGGAGACATGCGATCGATCGTCTACTCCCAGCCCGGTGACTCCTCCGTCCTCTCCCTCGTCGAGCGCGACGTGCCCGAGCCCGCCGCCGGCGAGGTCCGCGTGCGCGTGGTCGTCTCCGGTGTGAACCCGACGGACTGGAAGGCCCGCGCGGGTGGCACGTACGGCGACGGCCTGCCCTTCCCGGAGATCACGCCGAACCAGGACGGCGCGGGCGTCGTGGACGCGGTCGGACCCGGGGTCGACAGCGTCGCCGTCGGGGACCGCGTGTGGCTGTTCATGGCCGCCGCGTCCCGCCCCACCGGGACCGCGCAGGAGTACACCGTCGTGCCGGCGTCGCGGGTCGTCCCCCTGCCCGACAGCACGTCGTTCGACGTCGGCGCGTCACTCGGCGTCCCCGCGATGACGGCCCACCGCGCCCTGACCACGCACGAGGAGGGCCCGGCCCGCCTCGGCCCCGGTGCACTCGACGGCATGACGGTGCTGGTCGCCGGCGGCGCCGGAGCGGTCGGCCACGCGGCGATCCAGCTCGCCCGCTGGGCCGGGGCGACCGTGATCGCGACGATCAGCTCGGACCAGAAAGCCGCTCTCGCCGAGGCCGCGGGCGCGCACCACACGGTGAACTACCGCTCCGACGACGCCGCGTCGCAGATCCGGGACATCGCACCCGACGGCGTCGACATCGTCGTCGAGGTGTCGATCCCGCAGAACGCCGACCTGGTCGCCGAGGTGCTGGCGAACCACGGCGTCGTCTCGATCTACGCGAACAACGGCGGCGACGCGGCCTCGATCCCGATCCGACCGAACATGAGCGTCAACGCGCGGTACCAGTTCCTGCTGCTGTACACGATCGGCGACGAGGCCCTGGCTGCCGCCGCCGAGGACGTCACCGAGGCGCTGCACGACGGGGTCCTGCCCGTGGGCGAGGACGCCGGGCTGCCGCTGACGCGCTTCGACCTGGCCGACACCGCTGCGGCGCACGACGCCGTCGAGGGCGACACCGTCGGCAAGGTGCTCATCGACGTGACGTCGGCGTAGGTCGCCGGCGTCAGCGGCCGCGCGGGCGGCCGGTCAGCCGGGCCCGCGCTGCGCGGAGTGCGCGGTCGAGGTTGGCGGCGATGACCCGGGGGTCGTCGTAGTCGGCGTCGGTGCCCTCGGCCCGACGGCCGCCCGGCCCGATCGGCGCTCGCCCGAACGAGAACGGACCCGGCTGCACGCTCGTCATGCCGCCAGGGTACGACTGCCGACCGACAGCGGTCACGATGCCGGCTGCCGCTCGTGTCGTCGCCCCGGGAACGCCAGCGTGCAGGCGACCGCGACGTACTGCGCGACGACGTCGACGTTCCGCACGTCGAGGTCCGCGAACGCGTCCGGCGTCGGGCAGTCGACCGTGAGCATGCCGAACGAGTAGCCCTCACCGCGGACCACGACGGCGACGTAGGACCGGTACCGCGGGTCGAAGTCGGGTGCGTCGTCCACGGCGTCGACGTCGGACTCGCGGTCCCCCACGACCCGCGGCGGCCCGCCGGTCAGCACCCACTCCAGGTTCCGGTCACCGTACGGGGTGCCCGCGCGGAAGGTCCCCGCCGTGTCGTCCGCACCGCCGTGGCCGATCGGCTCGAGCGCGTCGAGCGCCGGCGACAACAGGTACACGTTGGCGCGGACGTCCGGCACGTGGGGCAGCAGGTAGAACGCGAGCGCGGCGGCCGCCCGGTCGGCGAACGCCCCGAGTTCGGACCTGCGGGTGCCGTGGTCGTGGGCCGCGAACCGGGTCAGGCGCGTCGCGATCTGCCCGAAGCCGTACTGGACGGCGACCTCGTACGCGGCGAGCGCGGTGGCCCCGGCGTCCTCGGCTCGTCGTCGCGCGAGCGCCGTCCGGCGTGCCCGGACGACCTGCCAGAGCACGACCCCGGCGAAGACCACGAGGGCGACGACGACCAGGACGGCGCGCTCGACGGGGACGCCGACCAGGTTGGGTGCCTGGAACACCGCGGTCGGCAGCGCGGCGGCTACGACGGGCAGCACGACGTCCCCGTACCGTCTGCCGCGTGTTCGCTCGTTCCCCTGGTCCACGGTGGTGACCGTAGGGCCGACCACCGACCTCGACGCCGGACGCCGTCCGGGATCCGCCGTTGCCATCACGGGTGCTTGGGAGGACCATCGTCGGATGCGCATCAGCGACGATCCGCCACACCCGCCGACCTCGACCACCGGGACCGTGCAGACGGTCGAGAAGACCCTCGCGATCCTGGAGGTCGTCGCGGACCGCGGCGGCGCGACCGCCAAGGAGGTCGCCGCGGCGACGGGCTTCCCGCTCCCCACCGCCTACCGGCTGCTCCACGCCCTGGTGTCCGCCGACTACCTGGTGCACCTGCGCGACGAGCGACGGTTCGAGCTCGGGGACAAGCTCCGCGCGCTCGGTGCACTGGCCGCTCCCCGACCGACCGCCGGCTGAGCCGGAACCCGCCCGGCGATCCCGCGCGCCGCGCCGCCACGCCGCCACCTGGGTTGGTAAGCATGGTGCATGAGCCAACTCGCCACCCCCGCTGCCGGAACCCGAGCGATCGTCCTCGGAGGTGGCGGTGTCGCCGGCATCGCCTGGGAGCTCGGCGTGCTGTCGGCGCTCGAGGACGCCGGCGTCGACCTCGGAGCCGCCGACCTGGTCGTCGGCACGAGCGCCGGCAGCGTCGTGGGGACCTTCGTCCGGCACGGTGGCATCGCCGCGGCCTTCGCGCAGCAGACCGCCCCGGTGTCGACGACGTACGAGGAACCCGTCCGGATCGACGCCGAGCGCGTGCAGCAGGAGATCGGGCAGGCGCTGGCCGGCGCCACCTCGGAGCAGGACGCCCGCGCACGCCTGGGACACCTCGCGCAGCAGGTCACCGCCGGACAGACGGACGACGAGCGCGTCGCGACCTTCACCCAGACCCTGGCATCGGCGGACTGGCCGGAGCGTCCACTCGCCCTCACCGCGATCGACGCGACCGACGGCACGTTCCGGGTCCTGACCGCTGCCGACGGCGTCCCGCTGGCGCGTGCGGTCGCGGCGAGCTGTTCGGTCCCGGTCGTCTGGTCGCCGGTCACGATCGAGGGTCGTCCGTACATCGACGGCGGCATGCGCTCCGCGACCAACGCGGACGTCGCGGCCGGCCACGAGCGCGTCCTCGTCATCGCCTGCGGTCCCGAGGGCCCCTCGCCGCTCGGTCCGTGGCTCGACCAGTCCGTCGAGACCCTGCGTGCCGGCGGGTCGAGCGTCGAGGTCGTCGTCGCCGACAGCACCTCGCAGCAGGCCTTCGGCACGAACTCGCTGGCGCTGTCCACGCAGCGCCCGTCGGCCGAGGCGGGGCGCGCGCAGGCGGAGCCCATCGCCGCCCGCATCGCGGAGTTCTGGGCGTGAGGGCCGGTGTCGTCCCACGTCGCTAGCGTGGGGGCATGACGACGCCGTTCTCGGACCTCGACCAGTTCATCGCCCTGCCCCGTGTCGACGGGATCGCGCTCAGCCCGGACGGCGAGCGTGTCGCACTGACCGTCAGCACGCTCGACCCGGACGCGACCGGGTACCGACGAGCCGTGTGGTCCGTCCCGTCGTCCGGCAGTGGTCCGGCGGTGCGCCTCACCCGCAGCGCGAAGGGCGAGTCCGGCGCCGCCTTCACACGGCACGGTGACCTGCTGTTCGTCTCGGGCCGCCCGGGAGCGGACGGCGACGACGACGACACGACCCAGCTCTGGCTGCTGCCGGCCGCAGGGGGCGACGCACGCCCGGTGACCCGACTCACCGGAGGCGCCGGTGGCGTGCTCGCGACGGCCAGCGGCAGCGACGTGGTCGCCGTCACCGCCGGACTGCTCCCCACCGCGGCGGCCGGAGAGCGCGTCGGCGTCGTCTCGCGCGACGCCGCGCTGCGGAAGCGCCGCGACGACAAGCGGGTGCACGCGATCCTGCACGAGTCCTACCCGGTCCGGTACTGGGACCACGACCTCGGTCCGGACCAGACCCACGTGCTCGCGCTCGACCTGGCCGACCTCACCGAGCCGACCGACGCCGAGCCGTTGACGGGCGTCGCGACGGACGCCAGCACGACGGGCGACGGCACGACGAACACGGCGCTCCCGAAGCCCTACCCGGCGTTCCTGCCGAACCCGGTCGACGTCACGCCGCAGCCCGGCCGGTCGCTCGACCACGTGTCCGGTGCCCTCACCCCGGACGGCTCCACGCTGATCGCGGCGGTCGGCGTGGCCGAGGCCCGCGGACACCGCAGTGTGCTCGTCGCGATCGACGTCGCCACCGCCGAGCGCACCGTGCTGTTCGACGACCCGGACGTCGACCACGAGCTCCCCGCGCTCTCGCACGACGGCACGACGATCGCCTGGGTCCGCACGGTCCGTGCGACGCCCGCGGGCGCGAACCAGCAAGAGGTGTGGGTCGCGCGCATCGACGGCTCCGACGCCCGCCGCATCGCCACCGGCTGGGACCGGTGGCCGAACGAGCTCGTGTTCGCCGCGGACGACACCGCGGTCGCTGGCGACCGCCGACCAGGACGGTCGCGCACCGGTCTTCCGGCTCCCCCTCGACGGCGCAGCCGTCGAGCAGCTGACGCACGACGACTGGGCGTACTCGGGTCTCCACGTGTCGGCCGCGAGCGGCGTGGTCGTCGCGCTGCGGGCCTCCTGGGCGGCGCCGCTGCACCCCGTCCGGATCGACGCCGACGGCACGGTGACCCCGCTCGCGACGCCGGCGGCGCTGCCGGCCGTGCCCGGGCGGCTGGAAGAGGTCGAGACCACCGCTGCCGACGGGGCGCGCGTGCGCGGCTGGCTGGTGCTGCCCGAGGGCGACGGACCGCACCCGCTGCTGCTCTGGATCCACGGTGGACCGCTCAACTCGTGGAACCAGTGGTCGTGGCGGTGGACCCCGATGCTGGCCGCAGCGCACGGGTACGCGGTCCTGCTGCCCGACCCCGCCCTGTCCACCGGCTACGGACTCGACTTCGTGAACCGCGGGTGGAACGCCTGGGGACAGGCGCCCTACACGGACCTGATGGCGATCACCGACGCCGTCGTCGCACGGTCCGACGTCGACGAGACCCGGACGGCCGCGATGGGCGGGTCGTTCGGCGGCTACATGGCGAACTGGGTCGCCGGCCACACGGACCGTTTCCGGGCCGTCGTCACGCACGCCAGCCTGTGGGCCCTCGAGCAGTTCAACGGCACCACCGACGCCTCGGACTACTGGCAGTCGATCTTCGACGCCCAGGGCATGCACGACAACGACCCGCACCGGTTCGTGCGGCGACATCACGTCACCGATGCTGGTCATCCACGGCGACCGGGACTACCGCGTGCCGATCGGCGAGGGCCTGCGGCTCTGGTCGGAGCTCGCCGAGCACCACGCGGCGGCCCGACGGCACGATGCCGCACCGGTTCCTGTACTTCCCGGACGAGAACCACTGGGTGCTCAAGCCGCAGCACGCGGTCGTCTGGTACCAGACGGTGTTCGCGTTCCTCGACCAGCACGTGCTCGGTCAGGACTGGGAGCGACCGGAGTTGCTCGGCTGACCTGCTCGTGCTGGAGGGCGTGCGGCGACCCGAAACGCCGCACGCCCGGTCTGTGGAGCTGTGCCCACGCGGCCGTGCTCACACGGCCGTGCTCACACGGCCGTGTTCACACGGCTGTGCTCACACGAACGCGGCTTCGCCGGTGATCGCCCGCCCGACGATGAGCGTGTTCACCTCGCGCGTGCCCTCGTACGAGTAGATCGCCTCGGCGTCCGCGAAGAACCGCGCGACGCCCTTGTCGAGCACGATGCCGTTGCCGCCCTGGACCTCGCGACACCAGGCGACGGTCTCGCGCATCTTCGACGTCGCGAACGCCTTCGCCAGCGCGGAGTGCTCGTCGCCGCCGACCCCGGCGTCCTGCATGGCGCTGGCCTGCGTGCACAGGGCGATCGACGCGGTGATGTTCGCCAGCGACTTGACGAGCAGGTCCTGCACGAGCTGGTGCGCGGCGATCGGCTTGCCGAACTGGATGCGCGTCTTCGCGTAGGCGAGCGCCGCCTCGTACGCACCGACCGCGATGCCGACGGCCTGCCAGGCGACCTCGGTGCGGGTCAGACGCAGCACCTCGGCCGTCGTGCGGAACGACGTCGCCCGCTGCAGTCGCCGCGACTCGGGCACGCGGACGCCGGTCATGACGATGTCGGCGTTCTGCACGCCGCGCAGCGCGATCTTGTCCTCGATCTTCGTGGCCGTGAAGCCGTCGGTGTCGGTCGTCACCAGGAAGCCCTTGACCTGGCCGTCCTCGACGTCCTTCGCCCAGATGACGACGACGTCGGCGAAGGTGGCGTTGCCGATCCAGCGCTTCTCGCCGTCGAGCACCCACGTGTCACCCTCGCGCCGCGCCGTGGTGCGGAGGCCCTTGGCGGAGTCGCTGCCGGAGTACGGCTCGGTCAGCCCGAACGCACCGATCAGTTCGCCGGCGGCCATGCGCGGCAGCCACTCGCGCTGCTGCTCGTCGCTGCCGGCCACGGCGATCGAGTTCATGGCGAGGCCGGACTGCACCCCGATGAACGTCGCCACGCTCGCGTCGACACGCCCGAGCTCGAGCGCCGCCCACCCGCGGTACACGGCCGAGTTCTCGAACTGGCGCACGAGCGGCACGCCGGGCCCGTACATGCCGAGGTCGGCGAGCGGCTTGATGACCTGCATCGGGAACTCGGCACGCGCCCAGTACTCGTCGGCGATCGGTGCGACCTCGCGCTCGAGGTACTCGCGCACCCGCCCGATCGACTCGCGCTCCTGGTCCGTCAGCTGCTCGGCGAAGCCGTAGAAGTCCGACACGAGCAGGGTGGGCAGCGACACCGACGTTGACATGGGAACAACGATGCATCATTCTCGGAAACGTTGCAAGGGAGATCTGTGTACACGTCGGAAACCGCGCTGCGCGCCTTCCGGGAGGCCCGCCACACCTTCATCGCCGGCTCGCGGATCGACATGGGAGCGTTGGCCGCCGCGCTCGGCGTCGACCGGACGTCCCTGTTCCGGTGGGTGGGCAACCGTGACCGGTTGCTGTCCGAGGTGCTCTGGTCGCTGGCGGTCCCGACCCTCGACGCCGCGCGCCGCGACGCCGTCGGCTCGGGGGCTGCTCGGCTCGTCGACGTGCTCGACCGGTTCACCGCCGACCTGATCGAGGCGCCCTACTTCCGGGGCTTCCTGACGCGCGAGCCGGCCCGGGCGCTGCGGCTGCTCACCACGACCGACAGCGACGTGCAGAGCCGCTTCGTGCACGCGGTCACCGAGCTGGTCGCCGTGGAGCAGCAGTCCGGTACGTTCGATCCCGGCGCCGCTGTCCGCCGACGAACTCGCGAGGCTGCTCGTCCGGATCTCCGAGTCCTTCACGTACGCCGACCTGATCTCCGGCGAGACGCCGGACCCCGCGCGTGCACGAGCGACCTTCGAGTACGTCCTCCGGTGATGTTTGACCGCTGAAATTCTGCGTACTAGTGTCGTCGTGCTGGCCACGGGGGCCGCGGCGTCACTGTCGACGCAGATCCAAAAGGGGAACACCATGCAGAAACGAACCATCGCACTGTCGGTCGTCATCGTCCTGACCGGCGCGCTCGGAGCACCCACCGCAGCGAGCGCCGCTCAGGTCGAACCGGTCCCACAGTCCGCGGCATCAGAGGGCAACGGGGTGCACATCCCTTCAGGGGCGCATGCACCGCGGTACACGGTCACGCCGGAAGGCGGCGGCTCGTGGACCTACGGCACGAACGGGCCGAACAACACCGCGTACTCGAATTTCTACCACGCGAGCCGGAAGCACGGCTCGTCCGTGCAGAACGGCCGTGGAAACGTTGCGCGGAGTGCAACTGTCGCTGGCGGAGCGACCGCGAAGTCCTCGATCACGAAGACCTACGCCGGAAACATCGCCTACTACCGGTTCGTCAATTAGCAACTCCAGGAACAGGCCCTCCGGATCGCCCGGTCCGGAGGGCCACTCCGTCCTCATGCTGCGCACCCTCATCGCCGGAACCGTCGCACTGGCCATCGGCCTCGCCATCCTCGTCACCACGGTCATCGATGACGTCGCTCCCCCGGGTGCAACCGACATCATCACTGTCTGGGATTCGAACGCCTCCTCCTCCGGCTCCTTCCAGCGACTGGTCGAGCGCACCGCCGAACACCACCACATGACCGTGATGAAAGAACTCCGGCACGAGTCAGGCTCGGGGGTGGTCCGGCGCGAGTACGTCACCAACGCAGGTGCTACGCGCTCGTTCGAGTCGGTCCGCCGGGACCTGACCGGGTTCGATCCCAGTCTCTCGACGAGCTTCCACCCCTTCAGCGACCTGCCCGACAACCGGATCAACGGCACCTACTTCACCGACGCGGGTGACGCCAGCGCGCGGGCGTTCGCCGCGTCGCTCGCCGAGCACGGCATCGCGCTGACGGTCAACACGCTCTCCCCCTTCTTCATCTCGCTCTGGGTCGTGTCCGAGATCCCCGCGATCCCCCTCTCCGGATGCCTGGTGATCGCCGTCGTGCTCGGAACCACCGCCTGGCAGTCCGGGCGCAGGAGGCGCGTCGCGATCGCCGCGAGTCATGGGCGATCCGCCGTGCGGTCGGCCTGGTCCGACGCGGCTGGTCTCGCAGCGCGGACGACGGTGTGGGGGCTGGTCGGGATCACCGCCGTTGCAACGGCCCTCGTGGTGGTCAACGGCGGGACCAGGATCACCACCTTCGTCTTCCTCGCCGTCGCGTCGCTCACCGTGGCGGTCTCGACCATGGCGGCGACGACGCTCGTCGCCGCTGCCCTGCCTCGGAGTTCGATGCTCGCCAGCATCAACGGCGCGCGGCCATGGCGGACTGTCCTCGTGATCGCGCTCATCGGCAACCTCGGTGCGCTCACGCTCGGTTCAGTGCCGCCGCGACGGCCTGGACCGACGTCGCCCTGGCCCGCGCCGACCGAGCGGAACGTGGGCTGTGGCGTGGATCACTCGGTGACGTGCGGATGGGGTTCGAGTCCTCGGTCGCCGAGCTCGACGCCGCAGAGCACCGGCTCGGGGGTGTGTTCGAGCGCATGGACGCCGCAGGCACCGCGATCCTCGTCGACCACACGGTGCAACCGGACCTCGCACAGCACGCCCCGGACGACGGCAACGTGCTCATCGTGAACGCGCAGTACCTCCGTGCGCAGCCCATCCAGTCCCCGACCGGCACACGCGTGCTCCCCGAGGACCTGTCGGCCACGGCACTCACGCTCCTGGTGCCCGAAGGCGTCGAGGTGTCCACGACGGAGATCCAGGCTTGGCGGGTGTTCATGCTCTTCCAACGGGAGCTCTCCGCGGATCCGAGCCGCACTCCCGACCACGTCCCTGTGGAGGTGTCGCCCATCCGGGACGACCGTGTCTTCACCTACGCGACCGATGATCTGGGCTTCACCAGCACCATGGCCGATGGCGTGATCGCTGTCCTGCCCACGGCGTTCCCCTCTGTCTCGGACAACCTGCTGACGGCCGCCATGACGACCGGCGAGGTCGTGTTCACCGACCCGGGCGCAGTCCGCGCGGACCTCGCAGCGCACGGACTGTCCGACGCGGTCGCGACGATCTCACCGCTCGGCGACTTCGTCTCGTACCGGTCGGTGGTCATCGAACGCGGACTCCGGCACGCGCTGCTCACGCTCGGCGTTGTGGCCCTCGTGCTCGTCCTCTCCGCGGCCCTCGCGAGCCAGGCCATCGCCGCGATCGCACGTCGGCGAACCGACATCGCGCTGCTGCACGGTCGTCGGCGGCTCGTGACACTGAGCTCCGTCGTCGCGGGCCCGACCGCCGTGATCGTTGGTGCCACCACCGTGCTCGCGAGCACCGGCATCACGCCCGCCGACTCGACGTCCATCGCGTGTGCCGCCCTCGACGTCCTCGTGGTGCTCATCCTCACCGCGTTCCATCTCCGGACGAAGGAGTTGCCATGACCGGACCGATCCTGCAGGCAGCGTCGATCGCGAAGTCCCACGGTCGTCGAACGCTGTGGCGCGACATCGACGTCACGGTGTCACCCGGAGCAACACTCGTCGTCACGGGTCCCAGTGGCAGCGGCAAGTCAACCCTGCTGCGGTGCCTCGGCCTGGTCGAACGAGCCGACGCCGGGCAGATCGTGATCGCGGGCGAGGACGTCACCCGAGTCCGCGCCGGTCGACGCAGTGCGCTGTACCGGCACACCATCGGACACCTGTTCCAGAACGGCGCGCTCGAGGACGACTGGACCGTGCGGCGGAACCTCGACGTCGCGTTCATCGGAGCCGCGACCAGGCGGTCGACCCGAGCGCCGATCCGGCAGGCGGCACTGGCGTCGGTGGGCCTGCAGGTGGACGAGCGGACGAAGGCCCATCGTCTGAGCGGTGGCGAGCGACATCGCTTGGCCTCGGCACGACTCGTCATCCGTCGACCGCCCGTGGTCCTGGCGGACGAACCCACTGCAGCGCTCGACATCGCGACCGGGGCCGAGGTCCTGCGATGTCTGTCCGAGCTCCGGGCCCAGGGCTCCGCGATCGTGGTCGCGACGCACGACCCAGCCGTGGTCGCATGGGCGGACGACGTGCTCGTGCTGCCGGGCCGGCACTGAACCAGGACGGGGACTCGTCAGTCTCGTTTCCGAGAGAGGATGTCGGTGCACCGATCGGAGACCGATGACCATCGACGAGTACCCGTTCCGCCGCGTACCCCACGCGGTGGAACGACAACGACATGTTCGGCCACGTGAACAACACGATCTACTACAGCGCGATGGACAACGCCGCGACGTACTGGTTCCGCGAGCAGGCCGGGCTCGACCCGTTCACCTCGGACTGGATCGCCGTCCTGGTGTCGTCGAGCTGTCACTTCGTCGAGTCCGCCGTGTGGCCCGACGTCATCGAGGTCGGGATGCGCTCGAAGCACCTCGGGAACACGAGCCTGTCGTGGGAGTTCGGCCTGTTCCGGCAGTCCGACGGGGCGCTGCTGGCCACCGGCGAGTTCGCGCACGTCGTCATCGACCGCGAGGGTGCCCGGCGGCCGATGCCCCTGCCGGACTCCCTCCGTGCGCTCGTGACGAGCACGATGACGGTCTCCGTCGACGCCTGACCCGCTGGCGCCGCCGCGGTGCGTCCTGCGGTGCGTTCGCCGCCGCACAACGAAACAGTCCGCACCATGGGATCCCGTGGTGCGGATGTCCCGGTTGTGCGATCCCGGGCAACGGGCGGGTCAGCCGATGCGGGCGGCGAACTCCAGGTTGATGTCGTCGGGGTCCTGCACGGACAGGATCGTCATGCCGGCGTCGCCGAGCTCGGTGACCTCGCCGTGCTCGATGCCCGCCTCGTCGAGCCGGGTGGCCGCCTGGTGCAGCTCGTCGACGCTGCCCAGGACGAAGCTGACGTGGTCGAGGCCGACCGTGGTCGAGTCGAACCGCTGACCGGCCGGAGCAACCGGGCGCAGGCCGAACACCTGGTCGCCGAGCTGGAACACGCAGCCGCCGTAGAAGCGGGCCTGGTCCTCGCGGATGCCGGGCTCGTCGACCTGGTCGCTGAAGTCGATGACCGGGTCGGACCCGAGCAGCTGCTGGTAGAACGCCTTGCTCCGGGCGATGTCGGTGACGGTGACGCGCACGTGGGCGAGGGCGGTGGGACGGGCGATCGGTTCACTCATACGGTCGACACAACGCCCACGTGCTCGGAGCACCCCGGACGGACGCGGAACCCGGACACCGCCGCCCGCACCGACCGACAGCCCGCTCGCCGCCCCGCCCCGCCCCCTCCCCCCCGCGTCCCCCGGCAGCTCGGAGACCCTAGATCAGGCCGTCGGTCAGGTGGTTCGGCGTGCCGAAGCGGTGCGCCGTGATCGACACCGCCTGCTCGCGCAGGAACGGCAGCAGCTCGATGCGCCCGGCCTCGGTGACCGGCTCGGCGTACACGGCGACGTCGGGACGCCCGCCGACCGCGGCGTACAGGTCCGAGGCGGCACCAGCGGCGTCAGCGATCAGCCGCACGCGGGTCGACGGGCCCCCGGCCACGCGGGCACCGAACGCGGCGTCGGACTCGGACGCGGTGACCGACCGGACGTTCGGCAGCGCCGCGATCGCCGGCGGCACGAACCCGGCCGACGAGACGTCGATCGTCGTCCCGGCGCGGAGCGCCGCCGCCACGACCCGCACCAGCGCGACCAGCCCGTCGTCGTCGGGCAGCGCCGACGCCACGCGCACGTGGACTCCCGGGTACGGCAGGTACCGCGCGATGTTCCGCTCGGCGTGCAACCCGGAGACGTCCTGCGCGGTGCCGAACAGCGTCGTCCAGGCCAGCTCGTCCGAGGCCAGCGCCCGGTCGAGTGACGGCGAGGACACCCCGGCGGAACGCACGAACGCGGCGACCGCGACCGACGGCGTCGAGCCGGAACGGGCAGGAGCCGACGCCCACGAGCCGAGTCCGACCAGGTAGTTCACCCCGCCGGCCTTGGTGCCCGCACCGACGGCGGACTTCTTCCACCCGCCGAACGGCTGTCGGCGGACGACCGCCCCGGTGATGCCGCGGTTGACGTAGAGGTTGCCGGCATCGATGCGCGACAGCCACGTGCCGATCTCGGTCGGGTCGAGGGAGTGGATGCCCGAGGTCAGGCCGTAGTCGACCTCGTTGACGATGTCGATCGCCTCGTCCAGGGTCGCGGCGCGCATGACCCCGAGCACCGGGCCGAAGTACTCGGTCCGGTGGAACGCCGAGCCCCGCGCGACCCCGCCGCGGACGCCCGGGCTCCAGAGCGCACCCGAGTCGTCGAGCTTGCGGGGCTGCACGGCCCAGGACTGGCCGGGCTCGAGCGTGGTCAGCCCGTCGAGCAGCTTGCCCTGGGCGGGCTCGATGACCGGGCCCATCTGCGACGTCGGGTCGGACGGGTACCCCACGGTCAGTGAGGACACCGCGTCGACGAGCTGCGAGTGGAACCGCCGCGACCGGGCGACGGACCCGACGAGCACCACGAGCGAGGCGGCCGAGCACTTCTGTCCCGCGTGCCCGAACGCCGACGCGACGACGTCCTTGACGGCCAGGTCGAGGTCGGCGGACGGCGTGACGATGATCGCGTTCTTGCCCGAGGTCTCGGCGAGGAGCGGCAGGTCCTGCCGGAAGGAGCGGAACAGCGACGCGGTCTCGTAGGCGCCGGTCAGGATGACCCGGTCGACGAGCGGCGACGCGACCAGCGCCGACCCGAGGTCGTTCTCGCTGACGTCCACGAACGACAGCACGTCGGCCGGGGCGCCCATCGCGTCGAGCGCCGTGTCGATGACCGACGCGAGCACCGCGCCGCAGCGGGCGGCCGGCGGCGCGGGCTTCAGCACGACCGCGGACCCGGCGGCGAGCGCTGCCAGCGTCGACCCGGCCGGGATCGCGACGGGGAAGTTCCACGGCGGGGCGACGAGGGTCAGCGCCGCGGGCGAGAACGTCGCCCCGTCGACGTCGTCGAGCGAGGCGGCCAGGTCGCCGTAGAAGTGGGCGAAGTCGATCGCCTCGGACACCTCGGGGTCGGCCTGGTCGATGGTCTTGCCGGTCTCGGACGCCATGACCTCGATCAGGGCGGCGCGGTTCGCCTCGAGTGCGTCACCGACGGCGTGCAGCACCGCGCCGCGCGCCGCACCGGACCAGGTCCCCCAGACCGCACCGGCGGCCCGGACCCGGCCGAGGACGGAGTCGAGCTGCTCGCGCGAGGTGAGCCGGGCCTCCCGGACGGCCGACGCGCCCAGCGTCGACGTCGCGACCCGGGACGTGATCGCCGCGCCCCAGGAGCGGACCGCCGCGACCGACGGGTCGCTGTCGGGCGTGTTCTCGAAGTGACCGGCGGTCGGCCGACCGACGGCCGCGTACCGGTCCGCGACACGGTGCGACGCGGGAGCGGCGAGTCCGTCCGGCTCCGCGAGCGGGGCCAGGGAGTCGCGGAACCGTGCCTCTTCGCGGGCGAACAGCGACGGCGACGACGCGAGCGAGAACACGGCGGACATGAAGTTGTCCTGCGACGCGCCCTCTTCGAGTCGGCGGATCAGGTACGCGATCGCGACGTCGAACTCGCCCGGGTGCACGACCGGCGTGTACAGCAGCAGTGCGCCGACGGTGCGGCGGACGGCCTCGGCCTGCCCCTGCGCCATGCCGAGCAGCATCTCGAACTCGATGCCGTCCCGGACACCGCGTTGCCCGGCGAGCAGCCAGGCGTGGGCGACGTCGAACAGGTTGTGCCCGGCGATGCCGACCCGCACGTTCTCGATGCGGGACGGGGTGAGCGCCCAGTCGAGCACCCGCTTGTAGTTGGTGTCCGAGTCCTGCTTGGTGTGCCAGGTGGCGAGCGGCCAGCCGTGCACCGAGGCCTCGACCTGCTCCATCGGCAGGTTCGCGCCCTTGACGAGCCGGACCTTGATGTCGGCTCCGCCGCGGGCGCGGCGGGCGGCGGACCACTCCTGCAGGTGCTGCATGGCGGACGAGCGCGTCGGGCAGGTACGCCTGCAGGACGATGCCGGCTTCGAGCTGCAGGAACGCGGGCTCGTCGAGGAGCTTCGTGAAGACCGCGATCGTCAGGTCGAGGTCCTTGAACTCCTCCATGTCGAGGTTGATGAACTTGTCCGGCGACGACGCCGCGGCGCGCTCGAACAGCGGGCGGAGCTTGTCGACGATGTCGTCGACACGGCCTGGTCGAACGCCCAGGGCGAGTGCGGGTGCACGGTCGAGGAGACCTTGATCGACACGTAGTCGACGTCGTCCCGCGCGAGCAGCTTGTGCGTGCCGTCGAGCCGCCGGGCCGCCTCGCGCTCGCCGAGCACCGCCTCGCCGAGCAGGTTCACGTTGAGCCGGACGCCGTCCCGCTTGATCTTCGCGATGCGCCGGACCGAGCTTCGCGTCGGTCGCGTCGACGATCAGGTGGCCGACCATGTTCCGCAGCACGCGGCGGGCGACGGGGACGACGACACCCGGGAGGCCCGGCGCCAGTCCGCCACCGAGCCGCACCAGACCGCGGAGCGCGCTGGGCAGGAACCCGGGTGCGTCGGGCGCGATGGCGCGGAGCTTGCGCGCGGCGACGCCGAGGTCCTCGGGTCGGACGACGCCGTCGACGAAGCCGACCGCGAACGCGAGCCCCTTGGGGTCGGCGCAGCACACCGGCGAGCTGCTTGGCCGAGCCGTCGACCGGGTACGTCTCGGCCTCGGCGAGCCACCGTCGCACCAGGGCGACGGACTCGTCGGCGAGGTCATCGGGGGCGGTCGCGGCGGGCGCGTCGTTGCGGGGCTGCACGTCGGTCATGGGATCAGTGTGTCGCTCCGCGGTTCCGGTAGCGGAAGCAACTCTTCCTGATGCTTTCCGTTCAGTTCACCTACACTCTCCGACATGCTCGACGTGCGCCGTCTGGTCCTCCTCCGTGAGCTCTCGATCCGCGGGACCGTCGCAGCGGTCGCCGAGGCGCTCAACCTGACGCCGTCGGCGGTGTCGCAGCAGCTCGGCGTGCTCGAGCAGGAGGCCGGCGTGCAGCTGCTGCGCAAGGCCGGTCGGCGGCTGCAGCTCACCCCGCAGGCCGAGGTCCTCGTGGCCGCGGCGGGCGACGTCCTCGACACGCTGGAGCGGGCGCAGGCGTCCGTCGAGTCGACACTGACCAGCGTGCAGGGACGGATCCGGGTCGCCGTGTTCCAGTCCGCGGCGCTCGCACTGATGCCCAGCGCGCTGCGCACCATGGCGACCGAGCACCCGGACGTACGGGTCGAGATGGTGCAGCGCGAGCCGGAGACCGCGCTGAACGAGACGTGGGCCCGCGACTTCGACATGGTCATCGCCGAGCAGTACCCGGCGCACGCCGCCCCGCGCTTCCCCGGGCTCGACAGCCGCGACCTGACGACCGACCCCGTACGGCTCGCGCTCCCGCCGGAGGACACAGCGCTGTGGCCGGTGTCCTCGCTCGACGAGGCGGCCGCGCTGCCGTGGGTCATGGAGCCCCGCGGCGCGGCATCGCGGCACTTCGCCGAGCAGACCTGTCGCCGCGCGGGCTTCGAGCCGGACGTCCGCTACGAGACCGCCGACCTGCAGGCCCAGATCCGGCTGATCGAGTCGGGGAACGCCGTCGCGCTGATGCCCGACCTGGTCTGGGCCGGTCGGTCGACCAGCTGCCGGCTGCTCGAGCTGCCGGACGTCCCGCGCGCCGGACGATCTTCACCGCCCAGCGCATGGCGAGTGCCGACTCCCCCGCGGTGTCGGCGTTCCGCCAGGCCCTCGAGCGTGCCGCGACCCACAGCCCGACCTGACGACACGGGCGGCACGCCCGCGACGACCGGTGGCGGGGCCGTGACTCCGCGCGCGGTGCGGGATCCCGCACCGGACCCCCAACCCGGGTCACATTCCGGACGATCGAGTTCCTGCAGGCGCACGGATATCAGTACGATCCGAGCACGCCCGAGATTCTCGGCGGATTCTTATGATCCGGCACCCGACCGGACCCGAACACTGGGGGAACCCGTGCACCGCAGCACCTCCGGTGTCCGACGCGCTTGCGCCGTCGGCACCACCATCGCACTCATCGGACTGACGACCGGCCTCGGCGTCTTCGGCGCAACGTCCGCGTACGCCGTCGACACCACCGACGCCTCGGCGACCAGCACGTCGACCGCCGGCACCGACACCGCGGCCAGTGCCTCGACGCCGACCGCCGAGCCCACCGTCACCGACTCGGCCGAGCCCACGGCGCCGACCACGGCGCCCGCCACCGACGAGCCGACCGCGACGGACACCGACCCGGCCGCCGCCCCCACCGCCCCGGCGACGCCCGGCACCACCGGCACACCGGCGAAGGCCCCGAAGGCAGCGGTCTCCGCGCTCGCGGTCGCGTCCGAGGCGCAGATCGTCGGCGAGGCGAAGGTCGGCGTCACCCTGCGCGCCGACGCCCCGGAGGTCACCGGCCCCTACGCCTACGCCTGGTCCACGGACGGTGGCGTCACCGTCGCATCGACGTCGAGCGTGTACGTGCTGAAGGCCGCCGACCTCGGCAAGCGGATCACGGTCGTCATCACGGGCGCGAACGGCGACACCGCGACCGCGACGACCGCCGAGGTCACCGAGGACGTCGCGTTCGCCACACCGACCACCGCGGACACCCCCCGGACGATCGAGATCACCGCGGGCGACACGCTCGACGAGACGTTCACGGTGGCGACGGGCAGCGACCCCGTCTCGTACGCGATCGGCTACACCGACCCGGACAGCTCCGACCCGACCGACCCGGACGACCAGCCCGACTCGTACCTGCCGTACGACAGCCAGTTCGACGCTTCCACCGCCACGCTCAGCGGCCAGGTCACGTCGGCCGGCGTGTACGACTTCACCGTCGTCGCCACGAACGGCACCTCGACCGCGACCGAGTACGTCGAGGTCGTCGTCGACCCGGCGAAGGCGATCGGTGTCATGGCCTCAGCGACGGACCGGTCCTCCCAGGACGCGTTCGACGGCGTGAACCCGACCACGGCGTGGATCATCGAGCCCGACGGGTCCATCCTGACGATCGCCTTCCCCGCTGGACCTCAGCGGCGACGCGACGGTCACCGACGGTGGACAGCCCACCGTCAAGCAGGGCGGCTCGCTCTGGGTGAACGGCTCGCCCGTCGACCAGTACGGCAACGACACGACGCAGTACGACGACGAGGGCAATGCCCCGCAGCCGACCGTCACGAGCGACCACGCGACCGACCAGATCGCGTTCGACGAGGACGAGTTCGCCACGAAGGTCACGTTCCCGACGGCCTCGACCCACCGCCTGACGGTGACGGCCGACGCCCTGTCGGTCGCCTTCCCCGTCACGGTCGTCCCGACCGTCGCCACGGTCGCGGCCACCACCCCGACCACGCCGAAGGGCCAGCTGGCCTTCACCGGTTCGGACACGACGGGCGCACTCCCGTGGGGTCTCGCGATGCTCGCCGCCGGTGCCGGCCTGATCGGTTTCCGCGCGCTGCGTCGTCGCACCCAGCGCTGATCCGTCCGGTCCGTCGGCTGCCCGCCTGACGGACTGGAGGCTCGGCTCGGCCCCGCCACGTCCCTCCCGGGGATGCGGCGGGGCCGGTCCGTTCCCCGCGGGACGTCCGTGGGGTCGGTAGCGTTGGTCGCATGCCCACGCTGCTGCACATCGACTCCTCGGCCGACCTCGCCCACTCCCGCTCGCGCGCCCTGACCGCGGCGTTCGCCGACGCGTGGCGTGCCAGGGGCGCGGAGTACACGGTGACGCGTCGCGACCTGCACACGTCGCCGCTGCCGCACCTGGAGACCTCGGCACTGCACTGGGCAGCGGGCGACCGCACCGCCGAGGAGTCCGTCGACCCCGCCGCCGAGGCCCTGCGCCAGGACGTCATCGACGAGCTGCTCGCCGCGGACGCCGTCGTCATCGGTGCGCCGCTGTACAACTACACGGTGCCGTCGAGCCTCAAGGCCTGGATCGACCGGATCCACATCCCCGGTGTCCTGGCGGGCGACGTCCAGCCCATGGCCGGGCGCCCCGTCGTGACCGTCGTCAGCCGCGGCGGCACCTACGACGCCGGAACCCCGACCGAGCACTGGGACCACGGCTCCCCCGTGCTCGAGATCGTCCTGGCCAGCGCGCTGGGGATGCGGCAGTACCCCGTCACGGTGAGTGCGACGCTCGCGGACCGGCTGCCCGACCTGGCACCCCTCGCCGACCACGCCACGGCCGAGTTCCACGACGCGAAGACCACGCTCGAACGGCTCGCCACCACCGTCCTCTGACCCGTCAGACGCGGCGGACCTCGTCCGCGCGGCCGAGCAGGTCGACGTGGAAGGCCGTCTGTGTCAACGCGCTGGCGAGCAGGAACCCGGTCATCGACGCGATCCCGCCGCTGAACGGCACGCGGGAAGCGACCTGGAACAGCGTGGGCGACTCGAGCGTGTCGAGTGCTGCGGCGACGTGCCGGCTGCGCTCCTCGCGGTGCCGGGTCAGCGTGCGAGCACGGCCGACCACGTCGCGGAACCGGTACTCGTGTCCCGGGCACACCTCGAGGTCCGCGTACGGGTCCAGGCGCGCCAGTGACCCCAGGTAGTCGCCGAGCGGGTTCGTGTCGGTCCGTCCGCCGAGCCCGATGCCGGAGTTGATGCGCGGCAGCACGTGGTCCCCGGTGAACAGCAGCCCGTCGGCCTCGTCGACGAAGCACAGGTGCCCAGCGGTGTGCCCCGGCGTCCACAGCGCACGGATCGTCCGGCCGGCGACCGGCAGCACGTCGCCGTCGTCGAGCAGCACGTCCGCGAACGGCGCCGCCGCCCGCCCGAGCCCGAGCCGTCGACCGGTCCCCCAGGCGACGCTCACCCCGGCGCGCAGGTCGTCCGGGATCCCCCAGGTGGCGATGTCCGCCTCGTGCTGCTCGGCGTCCGCGCGCTCGTCGTCGAGTGCCCGGACCTCGAGTCCGTGCATCGCGACCGCCGCACCGGACGCACGACGGACCGCAGCGGCGGCGCCGAGGTGGTCGGCGTGCAGGTGTGTCACGACCACGTGCCCGACGTCCGCCACCGAACGCCCGATCGCGGCGAGCCCCGCGGACAGGACCTCGAGTTCCCCGTCGTCGCTCCAGCCGGGGTCGATGACCGTCAGTGCGCCGTCGGAGCCCTCGACCACGTAGACGAGCGTGGCGTCGGGGACCCCGGACCGGAACGGGACGGCGAGGGTCCAGATGCCCGGACGGACCTGCTCGACCGGCGGGAGCACCCCGTCGGCGAGCGCCTGCGCCTGGACGGGACTGACCGGAGCCGGGGGCGACGCGGCCGGCGGCGGGGACGGAACGGTCGACACCCGGCCACCCTACTGAGGCGACGGACGTGGGCGAGCCGAGCCGGGCCTCCCGGGCCGTGTCGGTGCGCACGCGTAGACAGGGACCATGGAGATCGCACCGATGCTCGCCAAGGCCGTACCCGACGTTCCCGAACCCGACAGCGTCCGAGGCGGGCTGCGGTACGAGCCGAAGTGGGACGGCTTCCGCGGGATCGTCACCGTCGACGGCGACGACGTCGAGATCGGCAGCCGCGGCGCGAAGCCGCTGACCCGGTACTTCCCCGAGCTGGTCGAGGCGTTCCGCGCGCAGTTCGGCGGCCGCGCGCACCCGGTCGTGCTCGACGGCGAGGTCGTCCTGCGCACGGGCGAGCCGGGGCACGAGCGCCTCGACTGGGAGGCGCTGTCGCAGCGCATCCACCCGGCCGCCTCGCGCATCGCGAAGCTCAGCGTCGAGACGCCGGCGCAGTTCGTCGCGTTCGACCTGCTCGCCGCCGACGGCGAGCGAGCTCACCGACCTGCCCTTCGACGAGCGGCGATCCCGGCTCGAGGCCCTGGCCGCCGACGTCAGCGACCCGCTGTACGTGACCCGCACCACGCTCGACGCCGACCAGGCCCGTCGCTGGCTCGAGAGTTCGAGGGCGCCGGACTCGACGGCGTCGTCGCGAAGCCCCGCATCCGCCCGTACGCGCCGGGCAAGCGGACGATGCTCAAGGTCAAGCACCACCGCACGGCCGACGTGGTGGCGATCGGCTACCGCGTGCACAAGAGCGGCAGCGGCGTCGGTTCGCTGCTGGTGCGGGCTGTACGGCGACGACGGCGAACTGCGCCAGGTGGGCGGCGTGTCGGCGTTCTCCGACAAGCGGCGGCTCGCGCTGGTCGACGAGCTCGAGCCCGTCGTGCTCCGCGACGCGAACGGGAGGCCGCTCACCGGTGCCGGAGAGAAGTCGCGGTTCTCGTCGGGTCGCGACACGTCGTTCGTGCGACTCGAGCCCGACCGTCGTGCTCGAGGTCCGGTACGACCAGATGGAGGGTGACCGCTTCCGCCACACCGTGCAGTTCGAGCGGTGGCGGCCCGACCGCGACGCCCGGTCGTGCAGCTTCGAGCAGCTCGAGGTTCCGGGGGCGTACGACCTCGGAAAGTGCTGTCCTGACGGCGTCGATGTCCGTGTTCTCGAATCTAGTTAGGCAAACTAGTAACTGCGTGGAAGGATCTGGACAACGGCATCCGAGGTGGGTGCTGACGGATCGGAGCGGATCGACATGAGCAACGCAACTCTCGTTCGACACGCGCAGCGGCACCCGTTCACCGAGGTGCGCGAGGCGCGTCACCAGCGCGCACTGCAGCTGAGCGCCCTGGTCACCGGCATCGCCGGCGTGACCGCCACGGCACTCGCGCTCGTCACGATGGGACTCGGCGCGTGATCGTCGACGGCATCACCGACCGCAACCGCGGCACCTGGTCGAAGCTCACGCGGCTGCACACCGCCACGATCGACCTGCCGATGCACACCAAGCGCGTCGACGACTCCGACCGTCGCCCGGACCGCCCCACGCTCTAGTCCGTCGGGTCCGCCGGCTTCTTCGCACGCGAGGGCTGCACGCGCGGCGGCTCGCCCGGCATCTTCGGGAAGTCCGGCGGGAAGGGCAGCTCGCCGAGCCCGTCCTCGATGTCCCGCTGCCCACCACGCCAGCAGCGGGTCGATGATCGCCCGGCTCGTCGTGCATCGCCTCCCACGGGTCGCCGGTCGGTCGGCAGTCGCTCCGGGACCGACCGGATCGTGAACGCCGCCGGGTCGGCACCGTCGAGTTCGTCCCAGGTGATCGGCGTCGACACGCGTCGCGTGCGCCAGCGCCCGCGGGCTGTACGCGCCCGCCATGGTGCGGTCGCGGTTCGCCTGGTTGAAGTCGACGAAGATGCGTTCGCCCGCGCTCCTCCTTCCACCAGTTCGTGGTGACCCGGTCCGGCATCCGGCGCTCGAGCTCGCGCGCCGCGGCGATCACCGCGTGCCGCACGTCGAGGAACTCGTGCGTCGGGCACGATCGGGGCGAACACGTGCAGCCCGCGGTTGCCGCTGGTCTTGACCCAGGCCGTCAGCCCGGCCTCGGCCAGGACCTCGCCGCAGCTCGTGCGCGACCGGGACCGCGTCGTGGAAGTCGGTGCCGGGCTGCGGGTCGAGGTCGATGCGCAGCTGGTCGGGGTGGTCGCTGTCCTCGGCCGTCGAGGCCCACGGGTGGAACACGACGGTGTTCATCTGCGCGGCCCAGACCGCCGCGGCCGGCTCGTCGAGCACGAGCTGCGGGTGCGTCCGGCCGCTCGGGTAGGTGACCGTCGACGTCGCGGACGTACGTCGGGGGCGCCCTTCGGCGGGTTCTTCGAGAAGAACGGCTCGCCGTCGATGCCGGCGCCGAAGCGCTGCAGCGAGACCGGCCGGTCGCCGTTCGCCCGCGACGAAGGGGCCGCCGACCGCGACGAGGTACTCGCGCGAGCTCGAGCTTCGTGATGCCCGACGTCCGGGCCACAGCACGCGGGACGGGCTGCTGATCCGGACCTCGCGGTCGCCGTCGGGCCCGGGACGGTCAGCGTCGTCGCTTCGCTCGCCATGCAGGGGAACCTACTCGTGCACACCCGCGGACGCTGCCGCACCGGCGTGGGTCGGCGGTGCGCGGCAGGATGGGGGTGTGAGCGCGTACCTCGGAGTGGACCTGGCGTGGGGGCTCGGCACGGAGCGACGCGCACCCAACGAGACCGGGCTCGCCGCGCTCGACGAGGACGGCCGGGTGCTCGACGCCGGGTGGGCCCGCGGGGTCGACGACGTCACCGCGTGGATCACCGCGCACCTGGGACCGCGGACGCTCATCGGCGTCGACGCCTCGCTCGTGGTGACGAACCCGACCGGCATCCGCGAGGCCGAGCGGCAGGTCGGTCAGCGCTACGGCCGCTGGAAGGTGGCCGCGAACCCCACGAACCTGGCCTCGGCGGCGAGCGCCGGCGCCCGGCTGCTGGAACGCCTGACCGCGGTCGGCATCGGGTACGTCAGTGACACCGCGTCGATGCACGACCGACGCGGACCCGTGGTGTTCGAGTGCTACCCGTACACGACGCTCGTCGGGGTCGAGGAGCTCGGCTACGACGTCGAACGCCCCCGGTACAAGCGGCTCGACACCGCGCTGCCCGCCCCCGAGGCTCGCGCACGTCGGGCCGTGGCGTTCGACGACCTCGTCCGACGCCTCCGCGAGACACCGCTCGACCCGCCCCTCGTCCTCGACGCGCACCCGCTGACCGCTGCGCTCCGAGATGCCTCCGTGCTGCACGGACCGACGCACAAGCACCGCGAGGACCTGCTCGACGGGGTCCTGTGTGCCTGGACGGCCGCGTTCTGGGACCGGCACGGCGACCGGCGGGTGCAGATCCTGGGAGGTGATCCGGACCTCCCGTCCGATCCGCTCGACGAGGCGGGCCGCAAGCCGGTCGTCGTCACCCCGGCACGGGGGTCGCAGCGGCGACCCCGCGGCTAGGCTGATGGCGTGAGCAGCACCCCCGAACCCCTGCGCATCGGCCTGGTCTCGCTGCACACCTCCCCCGGCGACGAGCCCGGTTCCGGTGAGGTCGGCGGCATGAACGTCGTCGTGCGGCACCAGGCCGAGGCACTCGCCGACCTCGGCCACCACGTCGAGATCGTCACGCGGCGGTCGTCCCCGACGCAACCCGACTCCGTCTCGCTCGTCCCGGGTGTCTGCCTGCGGTTCCTGTCCGCCGGGCCGGCCGAACCGGTGCCGAAGGGCGAGCACGACGCCTTCATCGAGCCGTTCCGCCACGAACTCGCGGCGCTCGGCCCCTTCGACGTGCTGCACGCGCACCACTGGTTCTCCGGCGCCGCCGCGCTGCCCGTCGCTCGACAGCGCGGCATCCCGCACGTGCAGTCCTTCCACTCCATCGCCGCCGACTCCGCCACGCCGCTGTCCGAGGGCGAGCGTCCCGAGTCCGCCGGTCGGATGGCCGGTGAAGCGACCCTGGCACGCGACTCGGACGCCGTCGTCGTCGTGAGCGAGGCCGAGGCCGACACCGTGCGCGACCGGCTCGGCGGTGACCCCGCCCGCGTCTGGATCGTCCCACCGGGGGTCGACGGCTCGGTGTTCCGACCCGCCGCCGCCGGGGCTCGCCGCCCCGCGGTGCCGTACGTGGTCGCCGCCGCCCGGGTGCAGCCCCTGAAGGGCCTCGACCTGGCGATCGAGGCCATCGCCGGCATCGCCGAGTCGGTCCGGCCGACCCTGGTGATCGCCGGGGACTCCTCGAGCGAGGCCGGCGACTACCTGGCGGAACTCCGACGCCTCGCCGAGTCGCTCGGTGTCGCCGACCGAGTGACGTTCATCGGGCCGCAGTCGCGAGCAGACCTGGCACTGCTGTTCCGCGGGTCGTCCGCGGTGCTCGTGCCGTCGCACTCGGAGACGTACGGGCTCGTCGCGCTCGAGGGATCGGCGTCCGGCGTGCCGGTCGTCGCCGCCGCCACCGGGGGCCTGCGCGAAGCGGTGCTCGACGGCGAGACCGGCGTCGTGGTGGAGTCCCGCGCCCCCGAGGTCTGGGCAGCGGAGATCGAGCGGATCCTGACCGAGCCGTCCTACGCCGCCGGGCTGTCCGCCGCGGGTCGCGAGCACGCTGAGCGTCTGAGCTGGGAGCGGTCGGCGTCCGGTCTCGAGCAGGTGTACCGCCGGGTGCTCGGGCGCGACTGATGGCTCGGGCCCTCGACCTCGGTCCGTTCTGGGCGGCGCTCGACGCGGTCCCGGTCGACCCGGACGCCGAGGCGCTCTACGACGACTCCGCCGACGGACACCTGCGGCGCGAGAACCTGACGCGGTACCTCGAGGCCGTCGGCCCACACACGGACACCCTGCTCGTCGCCGAGGCCCCCGGGTGGCGCGGCATGACGAACACCGGCATCCCGTTCACCAGCATGCGCGAGCTCGGGCCCGACTTCCTGGTGCCCCCGCAGCCGACCGCGCCGTGGGAGGCCTCGTCGCGGGTCGTGCACGCGGCGCTCACCGGCTGGCGCGGACCGCTCCCCGTCGCGTGGGCGATCTTCCCGCACCACCCGTTCGTCGGGACCGACCGGCTGACGAACCGGACGCCGCGACCGGCCGAGGTCCGCAGCGGCGCACCCGTGACGCTCGCGCTGCTCGAGGTGCTGGGTGCGACACGGGTGATCGCGGTCGGACGGAAGGCGCAGGGAGCGCTCGCACTCGCCGGGATCGACGCGGTCGCGGTGCGGCACCCGGCGCAGGGTGGGGCGACGCAGTTCACCGAGCAGCTGGCCGCGCTGTCCGGCTGACGGGGGCTGCGCCGCGGGCGAGGCGCCGCGGGCGAGACGCCGCCCTTCCGCCGAGACGCCGCCTTTCCGCCGAGACGCCGCCTTCCGGGGCGGCGTCTCGAGTGCACGGCGGCGTCTCACGTGCACGGCGGCGCCGGGGTCAGGCGGACTGGACGTCGACACCCTTCGCTGCGAGGGCATCGGCGACGTGTGCCGGCAACCGCGTGGCGACGTAGACCGTCTCGAGCGCCGGGAGCTCGAGGACGTCGTCCCAGTTCTGCGGCTCGAAGCGGTCGTCGGTGCCCTCCCACCCGGGGTGCACGTCCTGCAGGATCTCCAGGTCGGAGTCGACCGTCAGCTCGTTGACCAGGGACAGGTGCGACGGCAGCAGGTCGAGGTCGTCGTAGTAGGCGCGGGCGCGGTCGTCCTGCCCCTCGACGTCGATGTCCTCGTCCGACTCGTCGGCGCTGTCCGCGTCGTACGGCTCGAGCACGTCGAGGTCGTAGCAGAGCACGTCGAGCACGAGCAGCTTCGCGTTGAAGTCGGCGAACTCGATCGGTTCCTCGGTGGTGTTCGATTCGTCGTCCATGCAGCGGATGGTAGCGACGACGTCTGGTTTCGGGCAGGACACGGACGTGTTGCGATGACCGGCGAGAACTCTGTGAGACTGGACAGGGAAGCGTGCAGGCGCAACAGTGTGGTGCATGGCCACAACGAACACCGAGCGTCCGAAGGCGGAGCAGCCCGAACTGCGCCGTGTCCTCGGCCCCAAGCTCCTGCTGTTGTTCATCATCGGCGACATCCTCGGCACGGGTGTCTACGCCCTGACGGGACAGGTCGCTGCCGAGGTCGGTGGGGCGGCGTGGCTCCCCTTCCTCATCGCGTTCGCGGTCGCCCTGCTGACGGCGTTCTCGTACCTGGAACTCGTCACCAAGTACCCGCAGACCGCCGGCGCCGCGCTCTACGTCCACAAGGCGTTCGGCATCCACTTCGTCACCTTCATCGTGACCTTCATCGTGATGTGCTCGGGGATCACCTCGGCGTCGACGGCGTCGCGGGCGTTCGCGGCGAACCTCGGCGTCGGCTTCGGGCTCGAGCTGCCGAACGGCGTGGTCATGCTCATCGCGATGGGGTTCATGCTCGCCGTGATGGCCGTGAACTTCCGCGGGGTGAGCGAGAGCGTGAAGACCAACGTCGTCCTGACGCTCGTCGAGCTGAGCGGTCTGGTGATGGTGATCCTGATCGGGTTCTGGGCGATGGCGGGCGGCAACGCGGACTTCTCGCGCGTGGTCATGTTCGAGACCCCGGAGGACAAGAGCCTGCTGCTGTCGATCTCGACGGCGACCTCACTGGCGTTCTTCGCGATGGTGGGGTTCGAGGACTCGGTGAACATGGCCGAGGAGACCAAGGACCCGTCGCGGATCTTCCCGAAGGTGATGCTCACAGGCCTCGGCATCACCGCGGTGATCTACGTGCTGGTGTCGATCTGCGCCGTGGCCGTCGTGCCGATCGGTGAGCTCGCCGGCAACGAGACGCCGCTGGTCACCGTCGTGCAGACCGCTGCGCCGGACTTCCCGATCGGCAACCTGCTGCCCTTCATCTCGATGTTCGCCGTCGCCAACACCGCGTTGATCAACATGATGATGGCGTCGCGGCTGCTGTACGGCATGAGCAAGCAGGGCGTGCTGCCCGGGTTCCTGTCGAAGGTGTCGCAGACGCGCCGAACCCCGTCGACCGCGATCGTCTTCACCACGGTGATCTCCCTCGCGCTGATCGGCTGGGTCTCGCTCAGCCCGGACTCCCCCATCGTGGTCGTCCTCGGCGGCACCACGTCGCTGCTGCTGCTGTCCGTGTTCGCCGTCGTGAACCTGTCGGTGCTCGTGCTCCGGCGCGACAAGGTCGGGCACAAGCACTTCCGCGCCGGTGTCGTGATCCCCGTGATCGGTGTCGTCACCTGCCTGTGGCTCGTGCTGCCCTTCTCGTCCGGACGCGCGCCCGAGCAGTACCAGATCGCCGGTGCCCTGCTGGCGCTGGGCGTGCTGCTGTGGATCGTGACGTGGTTCACCCACGGGCGCAAGCACACCGACAAGGCACCGACCGGGCTGGTGACCGAGCCCACGCAGGTCGTCCACCGCGACGACGAGCCGGCCGAGCGCGGCTGATCGGAGAACGCCGGCGCCGACCGGACCACACCGGAACCGACCGCCGGTACCGCGGCCGACCAGCGGCGCCCCGGCCGACCAGCGGCACCGCGGCCGACCAGCGGCACCTGAACGGGGGCATGTCGAGGGCGGTCGTTCCCAGGCCGTCCTCGTACCCTCTTCCTGGCGCCCGGACCGAGACCGGACCCCGGACGGAAGGACCCGAGCATGCACCGTGTCGGCATCACGCTGGCGTCCGTGTTCGGCGCCGGGATCGTCGCGGTCGGCATCGGCGTGGTGGTGATCGTCGTCATCGCGGTGAACTCGCTGTCCGGGATTGCGAGCTCAGGGTCGTCCCCGCAGGCCGTCACGTGCCCGCCCGCCGCGTCGAAGACCATCGGCGGGGTCGTCGTCCCCCGCGGCCCGGTCGCCGGCTACTGCCAGGACCGCCTGGTGAACGCCGCGTACGTGATCGAAGCCGCCCAGTCGCTCGGCATCGGCCCGCACACCCAGGCCGTCGGGGTGATGACGGCGATCGGCGAGTCCGGGTTGCAGAACCTGGACCACGGCGACGCCGCCGGCCCCGACAGCCGCGGGCTGTTCCAACAGCGGGACAACGGCGCATGGGGCACCTACGAGCAGCGGATGGACCCCTACACGGCAGCGTCGATGTTCTACGCGAAGCTCGTCAAGGTCCCCGGGTGGAAGACCATGACGCCGACGCAGATGGCCCACGCCGTGCAGGTGAACGCCGATCCCGAGCACTACGCGAAGTCCTGGCCGGCGGCGAAGGCCGTGGTCGAGGGGCTGACCGGCCAGGACGTGCCGGACACCGCCCCGCAGGGCTGACCCCGGCCAGCGCAGCACCAGCCAACCCAGCACCAGCCAGCCCAACGTCGGCAGGCGGGCAGCGCGGGCTCACGCCGCCACCGCGGTCACCTCGTCGTCGTCGAGCTCGACCATCGCGGCCCCGCCGTCGTGCACCACGACCTGACCCCGCAGGCGCACGTGGTGTTCATCGAGCGTGCATGCCATGGCGTCGACCCACTCCCAGTCCACCGGACTGAGCCCCCGGGTACCCGGCCGTTCCCACGCGAGCACGACGTCGGCGGCATCGACCTGTTCGACGAGGTCGGCGACGAGCGCACCGAAGTCCTCGACGTGGTCGTCGGGTTGGTACGGCAGGTCGGCGATCGGCACCACGAGCTGGATGGGGACGCCCCGGGGTGCGAGGAAGAGCACCCAGCACTGTCGTCGCACGGGGCGTTCGAGGAGGGCGACGACGAGGTCCACGACGTCGTCATCGGTACGGACTGCGGTTCGCTCGAGTCGGTCGAGCACATCGATGTCTGGCATGGGTCCACGCTCGCCGAGACGGACCGCCGGCAGCCCCACTCAGCACCATCTGTGGATGACGGGACCCCGAGCCCGCCCTGTGGAGGAAGACCGACACAGACCGGAGGGTCAACCGCGGCGGACCCGGTCAGATGCCGTGCGTGATGGCGCTGTCCACGAGCAGCAGAGCGCCGAAGAACACCACGATCTCCGCCACCAGCCCGGTCACCGCGACCGGCCAGGCCAGCCGCCGTCGCGCGAGCCGCAGCACCGAGAACACGACGGTCAACGCCAACGCGAGCGCCACGAGCACCGGCCCGGCGTACACGACGACACCGCCGAGCGCCTCGTCGCAGCGGTTGCCCGGCGCGGTGCACGATCGGAAGCCGAGCGACAGGAACACGATGCCCCACCCCGCGACGAGTGCGACGCCCGCGTCGAGCGTCAGCAGGACGATGGTGGCGACCAGGTCCGCGACACGACGGCCACCGACCAGAGGGTGGCGCGCCTGGCCACCACGACCACGACCACCACCACCGGCACCACCGGCACCCGAACCCGGACCCGGATCCGCTCCCGGACCAGATCCCGATCCCGGACCGCTGCGATCCGTCCCGTGCCGCTCGGACGGCGCCACCCCCGCGGCCATCAGGAGCGCCGGCGTGACCCGCCGCGTGTGGACCACAGCGACGCGGCGATCAGGAGGGGCTGCCCGAACAGGCGCCCGATGCGCTTGGCGTCCGAGTCGAGCCCGAAGGCGCTGCGGCGGTTCACCCACTGCGACAGGTTGCCCGGGAACACGGCGACGAAGAACCAGGCCGCGACGTTCCCGACGAGACGACGACGCCGACGGCTCGCGAACAGCAGCGCCGACCCGAGACCGATCTCGGCGACCCCGGACGCCAGCACGGTCGTGTCGGTGTCGAGCGGGACGAAGTCGGGGACCTGGGCCCGGAAGTCCTTCCGCGCGAAGGTGAGGTGGCTCGTGCCGGCGAAGACCAGCGCGAGCCCGAGCAGGACACGGACGAACGAACGCATGCGTCCAGCATGCCCGGCCCGCGCCCGACGCGCACGGCACCACGAACCCGGCGCCACGAGCACGACACCACGAACACGACACCCACCGCGGCGCCCACCGGTCCCCGACGGGCGTTCGGTAGGTTCAGCGCATGGCCGCACGGACCCGTGACCACGAACCCCCTGCGGCTCCCGCGTTCGTCGCGGTCGTGCTCGGGTGCATCGCCCTGTACCTCGCCCTGGTGATCCCCGCCGAGCAACTCACCCGCCACGTGCTGTTCGGCGGGCTCTTCGGCGCCGTCGGCCTGCTGAGCGGCTGGCGGGCGATCGCGATCGGGGGGCGTCGCCGTGCTCCCCGCGCGTGGGCCTGGACGGGCATCGTCATCATCGGCGTCGCGTTCGTCGCGATGGCGTACCAGCTCGTGTACGTGCTGAGCGGCGGCGCTGTCCCGCCTCCGTTCTGGTCGCCGTACGCGACCCCCTGACGGACAGGAGGCTCGTGGCGGCCCGGCACCGGGCCTCCCGTCCGTCCCGTGCAGCGGCGACCGCCGCGCACACCGCGCGCACAGGGTGCAGAGTGGGCGCATGGCAACGACGCCGCGACCCACCCTGTTCCGCCGCAAGCCGATCGAGGAGATCGACGACGACACCGGGGGCGAGGGCGGCCTGAAACGGCACCTCGGGCTCTGGCAGCTCACCGCGATCGGCATCGGCGGGATCATCGGCGCCGGCATCTTCACCCTGGCGGGCACCGTTGCCCACGGCGTGGCCGGACCCGCCGTGCTCATCTCGTTCCTGGTCGCCGGGGTCGCGAGCGCCGCAGCAGCACTGTCGTACGCGGAGTTCGCCGGGCTGATCCCGAAGGCGGGCAGTGCGTACACGTACGGCTACGCGGTGCTGGGCGAGATCGTCGGGTGGTTCATCGGCTGGGACCTGCTGCTCGAGTACACGGCGATCGTGGCGGTGGTCGCGATCGGCATCTCGGGCTACGTCGGGTTCCTGGTCGGGCAGTTCGGCATCGACCTGCCCGCGTGGATGCTCGGCGCGCCCGGCACGGGTGACGGGCACGTGCTCGACGTGTTCGCGATCCTGCTCTGCCTGCTCACCGCGTTCGTGCTCACGCGCGGCATCCGCAGCGCCGCCCGGTTCGAGTTCGTCGCCGTCGGCATCAAGGTCGCGCTCGTGGTGCTCATCGTGGTGCTCGGGGTGTTCCACATCAACAGCGCCAACTACGACCCGTACTTCCCGTTCGGCTTCGGCGGCGTCATGACCGGCGCGGCGACGGTGTTCTTCGCGGTGTTCGGCTACGACGCGATGTCGACCGCGGCCGAGGAGTCGATCGACGCCCGCAAGCACATGCCGAAGGCGATCCTGCTGTCCCTGGCGATCTCGATGGTGCTGTACGTCCTGGCGACCATCGTCCTGACCGGCATGCAGAAGTACACCGACATCGACCCGGCGTCGGGGTTCTCGTCGGCGTTCGCGTCGGTCGGGCTCGGCGGGGTGGCGAACGTCATCGCGATCGGCGCCATCGTCGGCATCGTGACGGTGCTCGTGACGTTCATGCTCGGCGCCTCGCGGGTGTGGTTCTCGATGAGCCGCGACGGCCTGATGCCGAAGTGGTTCTCGAAGACCGACCCCAAGCGCCACGTGCCGACCCGGGTGACCTGGATCCTCGGCATCGCGTCGGCGGTGCTGGCGGGTGTGCTGCCGATCGGCGTCGTGGCGGAGCTGACGAACATCGGCATCCTGCTGGCGTTCGTGGTCGTCTGCACCGCGGTCATCGTGCTCCGCTACACCCAGCCGGACCTGCCGCGGCAGTTCAAGCTCCCCTTCATGCCGATCGTGCCGATCGTCGGCGTGATCGCGTCGCTCTGGCTCGTCACGTTCCTGCAGTGGGAGACGTGGGTGCGCTTCGCGGTGTGGTTCGCGATCGGACTGGGCGTGTACTTCGGCTACTCGCGGAAGCACAGCAAGCTGGCGGACACCGACACGAGGAAGTCCGTGCGTGAGGGGACTGGCGCATAGACCGATCGTTCTGCCATGATCGGACCATGGGGAAACTGAACGAATCATCAGGCTCACCACCTGACTTCACTCGCCGGAGGATAGTGCAGCTGGCCGCCGCAGCGTTGGCGGCGATGGCAGCGGAGGGAGCGCTGTCAGCCTCACCCGCCCGCGCAGCAACGACGTGGTACTACCCACACACGCAACGTTTCACGGTCACGTCGCCCTACGGGTACCGAATCCACCCGATCACCGGCGTCCGTACGTTCCACGACGGCGTCGACATCGGCTCGCCCCTCAACCGGGCCGTCTACGCGATGCGCGAAGGCCAGGTGGTCGTCGCCGGTGTGCTCGGCGGCTACGGCAACTTCGTCCGGATCCAACATCCGGATGGATCGACGACGGGTTACGGCCACCTGTCAGTCATCAGGGCATCGAACGGCCAACGGGTCAGCGCCGGTACCCGAGTGGGGGACGTCGGCTCGACCGGCAACTCCACCGGCCCGCACCTGCACGTCGAGTACACGGTCGGCGGTCGGTCCGCAGACCCAGGATCGATCCTCAGCAGCGCTCCTCTGGCAGTGCCGGGCGGCGTCGTCACACCACCAATCGAAGAGAAGGAACTCGGAATGGCTTACCTCATCAACGACGGCTCACGCGGTGCCCTGGTGGGCCCCGGCTACTTCGGCTCGCTCAACTCAGAAGAGTTCGGCATCATCATGGGATCGGGTCAGTACGACGTCAAGGTGATCAACGCCCGCGAGTTCGACGTCACCCGCGAAGCGCACAACAAGACCCCCGTCTGGTTCAACAAGCTCGTCGACGCCATCGCAGCCAAGGTCTGACCAAGAGGACGACGGCCCCTGCCGAGCCCCTTCGGGGCAGGCCAGGGGTCGTCGTCGTGGGGCGAGCAGCGCTAGCGGCGGTGCTTGCCGCCCGCAGCCGTCGGGTCCGCCAGCGGGTGGTTGCGGAACCAGCGCAGCAGCTCGCGCGACTTGCTGCGGTCGGCGCTGCTGTCCCCCGAGGCCAGGAAGTCGCTGAAGCCCTCGGGCACGTCCTGCGGCTCCGAGCGGTCGTACGCCATCGACCACTCCGGGAAGCGCCGAGTGTGCAGCGTCTCCTCGACCAGCAGCGAGACGTCGTCGTGCCGCTCGTCCGCGAGGATCCGCGCGTACGTCGACATCACGGCGTCGTACGGCCCCTCGAGCAGCTGCATGAAGCGTCCGGCTCGGTGCACCAGCAACCCGGTCAGCCCGTCCGCGGTGTTCCGCTCGCGCGCGTGCTCGAGCAGGGCCTCGAGCGCGGCGTCGTCGAACGGTTCCTTCGCGGAGCTCATGTAGAGCAGTGACTGCAGCATGGTCCCCCCACCCTGTCGGACCCGGGCGTCGGGCGACAGCCCCTGTCCGGGTGGGAGCGGTCCGCGGGCGTCGGTGGAGCCTGGCACGATGGGCGTGTGCCAGCCGCTCCGATGATCGACGCCGTCGACGTCATCCGCTTCGTCGGGCCGCAGACGTTCGGGCGTGCTCGCGACATCGTCCGCCAGGGGCTGGTCGACGACGCCACGGTCCACGACGACGGCACCATCACCGCCACCGTGTCCGGCTCGTCCGACCTGCCCTACGACGTCCACGTCGACACCACGGTCGCACGGGGCGAGTTCGTCCGCCCGGTGCGCTCCCGCTGCACCTGCCCGATCGGCGGCGAGTGCAAGCACGTCGCCGCCGCGCTGCTCACCGTCAACGCCCGTGCGGTCGCCGCCCACGCCGGACCCCGCCCCGACACCGCGGCTCCGCCACCAGCCCCGGACTGGAGGCACCAGGTCGCCCGCCTCGCCGGCGACGCCCCGCCGACCGGTCCGGTCCAGGGCACCACCCCGCTCGGCCTGCAGTTCGAGCTCCGCGACGCGGTCCCCGCACGGATGGCGGCGCGGGCGCGCGCGACCGGGCGGGCGGTCCCCACGGCGTCCCGTTCCGTGCGGCTCGGCGTCCGCCCCGTCACCCGCAGCGACGCGGGCAACTGGGTGCGCGGGCAGCTGACGTGGGGCACGCTCCCCTACTCGATGAACCGGCTGGGCCTCGGCGCCGAGCAGCACGCCTGGTTCCTGCAGCTCGCGGCCCTGCACCGCGCCGGCGCACTGGCGGGACTGCCCGGCGAGAGCGACTGGATCCACCTCGACGACTTCCCGAGCCCGCTGCTGTGGCCGCTGCTGCGTCAGGCCCCGGCGCTCGGCATCGCGTTCGTCACCGGCAAGCGCGAGGGCGGTGCGGCACTCGGCGCCGATGCCCGGGTCCTGCTCGACGTCGCGCGGGCCGACGACGGACTCGTGATCGGCACGAGCGCGGTGTTCGACGGCCGTCCCGTGGTGCACGGCGCCGCACGGCTCGTCGGCGACCACGGTCTGTACGTGTTCCGCGAGTCGCCCGAGTTCCGTGTCGACCTGGCACCGACGCCCGAGCCCGTGCCCGAGGACCAGCGCCGCATGCTGACCGAGGACGCCCGCATCCACGTGCCCGCGGCCGAGGTCGACGAGTTCCTGGCCGACTGGTCCCCGCGGCTCCGTGGTGCACTCGGGCTGGTCAGCTCCGACGGCTCGATCGAGCTGCCCGAGCGCACGCCGCCCGAACTCGTCCTGACGGTGACGTTCGAGCCCGCCCGGGCGCCCCGCACGGACGACGTCGCCCACCTGCAGTGGCGCTGGCACGTCGACGGACGCAAGGACCCGGTGGCGATGCACGCGTCCGCTCCCCGACCTGACGGGGGTGCGCGCGGCCGACGACGCGACCACCTCGGCACGACCGCGGCCGACGACGCGCGGCCGGGCCGAGCCTCCCGTCGGACACCCCGCCGGGCCCGGTGGCGGACTCGACTGGTTCGCCGACGGCACCGTCGAGGGCGCCGACGTCGCCGTGCTGGCGAACGAGCTGCTGCCGGCGCTGGCCGAGCACGGCGTCCGCGTCGTGGTGCAGGGCGAGCGGCTCGACTACGAGCGGCTGACCGGACGCCCGCACATCCGGGTCACGACCATGCCGTCCGACAAGCACGACTGGTTCGACCTGGGCATCTTCGTCAGCGTGAACGGCAAGGAGATCCCCTTCACGCCGCTGCTGACCGCGCTCGCCAGTCGGCAGCGCCGGATGAAGCTCGTCGACAACTCGTACCTGTCGCTGGGCGACCCGGCGTTCGACCGGCTCAAGGAGCTGATCGAGGAAGCCCGCGAGCAGAACGAGTGGGAGCCGTCGCAGTCGATGACGGTCACCCCGCTGCAGGCCGGGCTGTGGTCCGAGTTCGACCAGCTCGCCGACGAGACCGACCACGACGAGCGGTGGCGTGCGATGGCCGCGCGGCTGCTCGACGCCGCGCCGCCCACCGACGTCGTGGTGCCGGACACCGTGCACGCGGACCTGCGGCCCTACCAGCTGTCCGGGTACGCGTGGCTGTCGTTCCTGGTCGAGCACGGGGTCGGCGGGGTCCTGGCCGACGACATGGGGCTCGGCAAGACCCTGCAGGCGCTCGCGATGATCGCCGCCCGACGCGGTGCAGCACCCGACGAACCGCCGTTCCTGGTCGTCGCGCCCACCTCGGTCGTCGGCAACTGGGCTGCCGAGGCCGCGCGCTTCGTCCCGTCCCTGCGCGTCGCGACCATCGAGACCACCTCGTTGAAGGACCCGTCCCTCGTCGCCCGGGTCGCGGCGGACGCGGACGTCGTCGTCACCTCGTACGCGCTGCTCCGCCTCGATGCCACCGCCTACACCGACCTGCCGTGGTCGGCGCTGCTGCTCGACGAGGCGCAGTTCGTGAAGAACCCGCAGTCGCAGACGCACCGGGTGGCGTCCGAGCTCCGCGCCCCTGTCAAGATCGCGATCACGGGCACGCCGCTCGAGAACGGGCTCACCGACCTGTGGGCGCTGTTCTCGATCGTCGCGCCCGGGCTGCTGTCGTCGTCGACGCGGTTCGGCGACGACTACGTCAAGCCGCTCGCCTCGCCGGACCTGCGCGGCGAGGCCCGTTCCGAGCTGACCGCACGACTGCGGCGGCGTATCCGACCGCTCATGCTGCGGCGGACGAAGGAGAGCGTCGCGTCGGACCTGCCGCCCAAGCAGGAACAGGTCGTGCGCGTCACGCTCGACCCGGCGCACCGTCAGGTCTACGAGCGCACGCTCAACCGGGAGCGCCTGAAGGTCCTCGACCTGATCGACGACCTCGACCGCAACCGGATGATCGTGTTCCGGTCGCTCACGCTGTTGCGCATGCTCGCGCTCTCCCCCGCGCTGGTCTCCTCGGCGTCGCCGGACGACCACGACATCCCGTCCGCCAAGCTCGACCTGCTGCTCGACGAGCTCGAACAGCTCGCCGCCGAAGGGCGTCGCGCGCTGGTGTTCAGCCAGTTCACCTCGTTCCTGCGCATGGTGGCCGCGGCGCTCGACGAGCGGGGCATCGGGTACGACTACCTCGACGGGTCGACGCGGGGCCGCACGAAGGTGATCGACCGCTTCCGGAACGGCACCGCGCCGGCGTTCCTCATCTCGCTCAAGGCCGGCGGCTTCGGGCTGACACTGACCGAGGCGGACACCGTGTTCGTGCTCGACCCGTGGTGGAACCCGGCTGCCGAGTCCCAGGCCGTCGACCGCACGCACCGCATCGGGCAGACCCGCTCGGTGAACGTCAACCGGCTCATCGCCGAGGACACCATCGAAGAGAAGGTGCTCGCACTCGCGGCCCGCAAGGCGCAGCTGTTCGCCACGATGATCGACGACGACGCGCTGTTCGCGGACGACCTGTCGGCGGACGACATCCGGTCGCTGCTCGACTGAGCTGCCGGGCGCGACATACGACATCTGAAGAGCTTGGCGATCGAGACCGAGCGCTCCTAGCGTCGGTGCATGACCTTGCTCGACGACGCCCCGCTGACCGACCTCCCTGACGACGACCCGACCGCGGCCCCCACATCTCCGTCGCGCCGACAACGGGATGTCCTCGTCCATCACGCTGCGCAACGGGCAGACGGTCGACGCTCTTCGGCTTCACCCCCGGCATGACCTATCCACCGAACTACCTCCGAGACCTCCGGGCAGGACGCCTGTGATCACCCTCGACGCGAACGTGCTCATCGCGCGCTGGGACCAGTTCGACGCCACGCACGAACGCGCGGTCGAGGTGCTCGATCATCACGAGTGGGACGAGTTCCTGACGACCGCGGTCACGCTGGCAGAGGTACTGGTTCGCCCGATGCGGGACTCCTGGGTGGACGAATGCATGATCCATGTCGATGACCATCGGCGTCCTCGTCGTCCCGGTCGAGGACGACGACGCAGAGGGCATCGCCGCACTGACAGCGCATCACCGGCTCAGCGCTCCGGACGCCGTCGTGCTCCACACCGCGATCATGACGAGCGACGCCCTGGTGACGTTCGACACCAAGCTCGCCCGCGTCGCGCGGGCCGTCGGGTTCCCGGTCATCGATCGGGCTCCAGCCGATCTCGAGTGGGACCTGCCCGGGGTGCCGCTGAGGGGTCAGGCGAGCGACGCGATCCAGTCGGCTGCCGTCACGACCTCGGCCTGCCGGGGGAACACCTTCTCGAGCAGCACCCGGTGCACCTCGGGGTCGCCGTCCGAGCACGCGTCGGACAGCACCGTCAGGCCGTAGTCCAGGTCCGCCGCCTGCCGCAGGGTCGACAGCACCACGCCGCTCGTCGCGATGCCGGCCAGCACCAGATCGCGCACGTCGAGCCCACGCAGCAGCACCTCGAGGTCGGACCCAGCGAACGCACTGACCCGCTTCTTCACGACGACGATGTCCTGGTCGCTCACGTCGAACGCGGGGTGGACCTCGGTGGCGTCCGGTGCCTGCGCACCCATGCGGTCGCGCATGCCGCCGAACATCTTGTTCGCGGCGGCGACCTCCGGCGCACCGGGGCGGAACGCCACGCGGACGAACACCACGGGGATGTCCCGGTCACGCGCTGCCCCGACCGCCGAGACCGCCGCCGCAAGGCCGTCGTCGGTGCCGAGACGCTCGACGATGCTGTTCTGGTAGTCCATGACGAGGAGTGCGCTGCTCACCTCGGCGACGCTACCGGCCGACCGCTGGACGCGGCCGGCCGGTCGACTGGTCAGTTGTTCGGTGTTCGGTTGGCCTCAGTGGCCGAGCGCGTCGATCTGCGTGACCTCGTCGTCCGACAGGGTCACCGTCGCGCCGGCGGCGTTCGACCGGATGCGGTCGGGGTTCGACGACTTCGGGATGACGACGAACTCGTGCGCGACGTGCCACGCGACGATGACCTGGGCGGTGTCGACGTCGTGCGCCTGGGCGATGGACACCAGCGTCGGGTCCTCGCAGGTTGCTCGCCTTGAACGGGCTGTAGCCCTCGAGCACCACGCCACGCTCGCG
This sequence comes from uncultured Alphaproteobacteria bacterium, assembly GCA_963793075.1. GTDB lineage: Bacteria > Pseudomonadota > Alphaproteobacteria > Rhizobiales > Methyloligellaceae > Methyloceanibacter. The sequence goes on along the minus strand of CAWBYO010000004.1, from coordinate 44,755 downwards.
CAGGCCGTCGGCGACGGCACGGTCGAACTCGGCCGGGCTCCACTTGATCTGGTTCACGGCCGGGGTGGTGCCCGTCGCCTGGATCAGCTCGTCGATCTGCGCGAGCGAGTAGTTGCTGACGCCGACGGCCCTCGTGAGTCCGTCGGTCTGCGCCTGCACGACCTGCTCCCACACGTCGGGGCGCGCCTCGCCGTTCGGCGGCCAGTGCACGAGCCACAGGTCGAGGTGGTCGAGCCCGAGCTGGTCGAGGCTCTCCTCGATCGTGGCGCGCACCCGGTCGGCGTTGTCCGGCGGGAGCTTCGTCGTGACGAAGACGTCGTCGCGCGCGAGCCCGGAGTCGGCGATCGCCTTCCCCACGCCGCGCTGGTTGCTGTAGCCGGTCGCGGTGTCGATGTGGCGGTAGCCCGCCTCGAGGGCGGCGCTCACGGCCGCGGGAGCGTCGGCGTCGTCGATCTGCCAGGTGCCGAACCCGAGGAGCGGCATCGCTCCACCGGTCACCGGCACGGACGGTTCTGCGTAGTCGGTCATGCCACCGTGTCTACGCGGCGATGTCGGACGCGACCACCAGGATCGAGGGACGAACCGCCGAGCACCACCAGGAGCACCACCCCGCATGACGTCCCGCCGACGCCGCACCACCCGCCGCACGCTGTCCTCCACGCTGATCGTCCTCGCCGTCGTCGTTCGCCGGGTACGCCCTGCACGCCGCCAGCACCACCGAGACGTCCGTCCCGGCGAGCCCGACCGGATCCACTGGCCAGGCAGCAGACACCGGCCCGACCGGATCCACGGGCCAGGCAGCAGACACCGGCCCGACCGCAGACACCGGCCCGACCGCAGCGTCCGGGCCGGAGCCGAGCCGGGCCTCCAGTCCGACCGACGTCGCGACCGCACGCACCCGCCTCGCTGCGCTGCCCGTCAAGGGCCGCGCTCCGGCCACCGGCTACGACCGCACCGCCGACTTCGGCACCGCCTGGCTCGACGTCGACCACAACGGGTGCGACACCCGCAACGACGTGCTCGCCCGCGACCTGACCGACGTCGTGCGCAGTGGTCCCTGCCGGGTGACCTCGGGCGTGCTCGTGTCGCCGTACACCGGCACCCGGGTCGACTTCGTACGCGGCGACACCACGTCCACGCTCGTGCAGATCGACCACGTCGTCGCGCTCGAGAACGCCTGGACCACCGGCGCGCAACAGCTCGACCCGTCCGAGCGCGTTGCCCTGGCGAACGACCCCGACAACCTGTTCGCCGTCGACCAGCACGCGAACGCGCAGAAGCGGTCAGGCGACGCCGCGACCTGGCTGCCCGCCAACTCGGCCTTCCGCTGCACCTACGTCGAGCACCAGATCGCGGTGAAGACGACCTACCGACTGTGGGTCGTCCCCGCCGAGCACGACGCGATGGCCCGGGTCCTCGCCCGCTGCTGACCAGCCCCCAGATTGAACAACAGGTGTAGTCTAGATCCGAGCCGATGCGAACGCATCGACCTTCGACGACGAAGACCTCAGGAGGCCTCCCCATGACCGTGTCCACCACCGTCCCCACCCGCTTCAGCGACCGCGTCGTCCTCATCACCGGCGGCGGCTCCGGCCTCGGTCGCGCGACCGCCGTCCGTCTCGCAGCCGAGGGTGCCGCGCTCTCCCTGGTCGATGTCTCGTCCGACGGGCTCGACGCCACGAAGGCCGCCGTCCTCGAGGCCGCCCCCGAGGCCCAGGTGCTCACCACCGTCGCCGACGTCTCCGACGAGGCCCAGGTCGACGCCTACGTCACCGCCACGACCGAGCGGTTCGGGCGCATCGACGGCTTCTTCAACAACGCCGGCATCGAGGGCAAGCAGAACCCGACCGAGTCCTTCACGGCCGCCGAGTTCGACAAGGTCGTGTCGATCAACCTGCGCGGGGTCTTCCTCGGCCTCGAGAAGGTCCTGGGCATCATGCGCGAACAGGGCTCCGGCATGGTCGTGAACACCGCGAGCGTCGGCGGGATCCGCGGCATCGGCAACCAGTCCGGGTACGCCGCCGCCAAGCACGGCGTCGTGGGCCTGACCCGCAACTCCGCCGTCGAGTACGGCCGCTACGGCATCCGCATCAACGCCATCGCCCCCGGCGCGATCTGGACGCCCATGGTCGAGAACTCGATGAAGCAGCTCGACGCCGAGAACCCGCGCAAGGCGGCCGAGGAGTTCATCCAGGTCAACCCGACCAAGCGCTACGGCGAAGCCCCCGAGATCGCCGCGGTCGTCGCGTTCCTGCTCTCCGACGACGCCAGCTACGTCAACGCGACCGTGGTCCCGATCGACGGCGGACAGTCCGCCGCGTACTGACGACTGCCCCGCCGTCGCGGCGCGCGCGACGTCCAGGAGGCTCGCCCCACCCCCGCCGAACGTGGCACGATGCCGGGATGGCTGAGCAACTCACCGTGCCCCAGGCGTTCACGCTCCTGCTGACCGAACCGGACGGACGTCGCGCGGTCGACGCGCAGCGGTTCGACACCGGGTTGGCCGGCGCGGTCCTGGCGGACCTCGCCCTGCGAGGCGCCGTGTCACTGGACGGCAAGCTGGTGCGCGTCGTCGACGGCAGCGCCACCGGGGACACGGTCCTCGACGGCGTCGTCGGCACGATCGCCGCGACCGGGACCCCGCGCAAGGCGAAGTGGTGGGTGGCGAAGCTCGGCAAGCGGCAGCTCCGCGACGACGTCGCCGCCTCGCTCGTCGAGCGGGGACTCCTGACCAGTCAGCAGCGGACCACGCTCGGGATCTTCTCGTCGACGTCGTACCCGGAGCTCGACGGCCGCCCCGAGATGACACTGCGGTCCACCGTGCTCGAGGTCCTCGACGGCCGCGCCGCACCGACGCCGTTCACCGCTGCGACGATCGCGCTGCTCGATGCCACCGGGTCGCTCCGCCGGCAGTTCGGCAAGGTCGACAAGGCGCTCGTGCAGGACATCACGTCCGGCACGTGGGCGTCGCCCGCCGTCAAGGGCGTCCTGCAGGACATCCAGACCACTGCCGTCATGGCCGGGGTCATCGCGGCCAGCGCGGCCACGGCCAGTTCCTAGGCGACCCAGACCGACGACGCCCGCCGGTTCGCAACCGGGCCGTCAGGTCGGACCGGCCCGGCAGGTCGGACCGGCCCGTCCCGTCAGGTCGGACCGGCCCGGCAGGTCGGGACCGCCCCGTCCGGTCAGGTCGGACCGGCCCGGCAGGTCGGGACCGCCCCGTCCGGTCAGGTCGGACCGGCCCGGCAGGTCGGGACCGGCCCGCCGGGTCCAGGTCCGACGGTCCCGACGGTGGTCCGACGGTCCCGACGGTCCCCGCATGACGGTTTCCGATCGCGGCGCTGACGAATCCGGTTCTCCGAACCCGGCTTTCGCGAACCGGATTCGTCAGCGCGCACACGGAACCTTGCTCTCCCCAGCGCTCACCGCTCCCCGTGATCCGCGCTGCTTGCCTCGACCCAGCCCGTTCCGTCGGCGTCGGTCAGGCGCCGTCGGCTCGAGCCGACACCCGTCAGCTCGAGCCGACACCGTCAGCTCGAGCCGACGTCAGCTCGGGCCGGTACCCGTCAGCTCTGGCCGGCTCGTCCGGCTTCGTCGGCCGCGGCGAGGGCACGTCGCAGCCGGTCCTCGACCAGCGAGGCCGATCCGGTCGGCGCGAGGATGCCCGTGAACACCCGAAGTGCCTCGTCCCGGTCCTCGCCCGTGGTCGCGAGCGCCTCCGTCATCGTGGACGTCAGGTCCTCGAGCGCTCGAACACAGGCGAACCGCACCATCCGGCACTCGTCGACAGTGGCGGGGCCGTAGCCCTGGCGGAACGCGTCGAGCTGCTCGGGCGTCGCCGGGTCGAACAGCACGCTGAACTCCACCAGGTGCAGGTCGAGCTCGCGCGGGCCGACGACGGCCTCGTCCCAGTCGACCAGACGGAGTGCACCGTCCGCCTCGACCAGGACGTTGCCCAGGTGCGGGTCGCCGTGGCACGGAACGCGCCTCGGCAGGGCTGCCCGGGACGAGCGCGGTCCCCCGCAGCAGCAGGTCGATCCGCGGACGAGCGTCCTGCCACAGGTCGAGCACCGCATCGCGGTCGACCGCGGAAGCAGCGGCCGCCGCGTCGAGCGCGCGGATCTCGGCGCGGTAGCGGCGTCGGCGACGACGGATGCCCCGCCGCGCTCCCTGTTTCCGGACCGGCGGCGGGAAGGCGTGCGCGTGCACGTCCGCGAGCAGCGCGCCGTACGCGCGCCACCCCTCCAGGTCGAGCCCGACCGTCGCCGCGTCCTCGCCACCGGACCACCGGGTGAGCGCGAGCTTGCCGCCCGCGCGACGGCTGCGTCGGCGGCCGTCCCCGGTGGGCTGGGCGGCCGGAGTGCTCTCGAGCCCTGCTGCGGCCATCGACGCCGACCAGCCGAGTGCCGGTCCGGGTCGGTCGGGTGGTCCACTTCGCGGCCCAGGCGGTGCCGGTGTCGTCGACCATCCGCCAGACGACGGCCGACGTGTCGGTCCCGCCGGTGACCTGCTCGACCTCGACGGCGCTGCACGCCGAAGTCCGCGGCGACCCAGCGTCGCGCGTCGGCGACGGTGGGGCGGCCTGAGGCTCCGGGCTCACCGCAGGCCGCTCCGCGACAGGCCCTCGACGAAGTAGCGCTGGAACGCCAGGAAGAGCGCGACGATCGGCAGGATCATGAGCAGGTTGACCGCCATGATCGCGCCGTAGTCCGACGTGTACTGGCCCTGCAGCGTGCCGACGATGCCGATCGGCACGGTGAACAGGTCCTGGTTGCCGGACAGCGCCACGAGGGGCCAGCCGAACGCGTTCCACTCCCCCATGAACGTCAGCAGCACCAGCACCGCGAGCAGCGGCCGGCACAGCGGGAGCACGACGGACACGAACGTGCGGAACCGGCCGGCACCGTCGAGCTGCGCCGCCTCGATGAGCTCGTCGGGCACCGCCAGGAAGAACTGCCGCGCCAGGAACACCCCGAAGATCGCCGCCGCCTCGGGCAGGATCACGCCCCAGAGTCCGCCGTACAGGTGCAGGCCGATCGAGATGAAGAACTGCGGCACGATGATCGCCTGCGGCGGGATCATCAGCGTCGACAGCAGCACCAGGAACAGCGCGTTCCGGCCGCGGAAGCGCAGCTTGGCGAACGCGTACCCGGCGAGCAGGTTGCAGACGACCGTGATCACCGTGACGACGACCGACACGATCGAGCGAGTTCGCCGAACCACCGCCAGACCGGGAACTCCTGGAACGGCCGGACGAAGTTCTGGATCGTGAAGTGCTCCGGCCAGAGCTGCAGCCCCGGCGCGTACAGGTCGGCACGCGTCGAGAACGCCGTGAGCAGCATCCAGTACAGCGGGAACGCCATCACGACGGTCACGATGACCGCGACGGTGAGCCGCAGCCAGAGCGTGCGGCTGCGGGGCTTGCGTGGCGAGCGGGTCGCGGCGACGGGCGCGACCGCGGCGGGCGCGGTGCCGGCAGCGCCGGTGTCCCAGGTCGAGGTGGTCATCAGTCCGTCTGGTCCCGTCCGGCGTTGAACCGCCACTGCAGTCCGGTGATGAGCAGGGTCACCAGGTAGATCACGATGCCCACCGCAGCGCCGTAGCCGAGCAGCTGCGGGCCGTGCTCGTCGAACGCCACCCGGTACGCGTACGAGACGATCGTCGTCGTGCCGTAGCCGGGGCCGCCGCGGGTCATCGCCCACACGGTGTCGAACACCTGGAACGAGTAGATGAGGTTCATCACGAGCAGGAAGAACGTCGACGGGCCGAGCAGCGGGAACGTGATGAGCCGGAAGCGCTGCCAGCCGCTCGCGCCGTCGGTCGTCGCCGCCTCTTGCACCGCGGGGTCGACGCCCTGCAGCCCCGCCAGGTAGATGAGCATGTCGAACCCGATGCGCTGCCACAGCGTCATCAGGATCACGGCGGTCATCGCCCAGCCGCCGCTCGACTGCCACTGCAGCGCCGGCAGCCCGAGGGCCTTGAGGAACTCGTCGACGAACCCGTTGTTCTGGTCGAACATCCACGCGCCGAGCACGCCGGTCGCCACGCCGGAGACCACGAGCGGCAGGAAGATGATCGTGCGGAACACCGCACGGCCCGGGCAGCACCCCGTTCAGCAGCACCGCGATGCCGAGCCCGAGCGCCATGCCGACCGGCACGGTGAACAGGGTGAAGACGCCGGTGTTCGCCACGGACTGCCAGAACACCGGGTCCGTGACCAGACGTGCGTAGTTGCCGAGTCCGGCCCAGCTCGTCCCGCCCAGCGAGTCCAGGTCCTGGAAGCTGATGACCAGCGCGTACACGAGCGGCAGCAGCGTGAAGACGACGATGAGCACGACGTTCGGCACCAGGAACGCGGTCGCCGCAGCCCCACTGGAGGCCCGGAACGGCCCGACGGTCCGCCGCGGTCCGCGCCGCACGGCTCCGCCCGCCGTGGCGCCGCCGATCCGCTCGGCCGCGCCCGTCATGCGGACACCGCCTGGTCGATCGCGGCGTCGATGGCCGTGACGGCGTCGTCGGTGCTGCGACCGTGGAAGGCGAGTTCGAGCTGGTCCTGCAGCGCGGTGTTCACCGACGCGAAGCCCGGCACGACGGTCTCGCGCACCGCGGTCTCGGTGATCGTCGTCGCCTGTTGCGTGAAGACGTCCATCACGTCGGGGCGCACCGCGTAGTCGAGCGTCGTGTCGGCCAGGCTCTGCAGGGTGGGCAGTTCGTTCGCTCGCTGACAGAAGTCACGCATCGGGTCCTCTTCCACCATGTACTTCAGGAACGCGGCCGCCAGCTCGGGGTTCGCGGTGTCGCGGGTGGCGACGAGGGCGTTGCCGCCGAGGTCCGACGCCGCTGCCTGGTCCCGCGGCATGTACGTCGTCGCCCAGTCGCCGCCCTGGTACCCGTTCGCGCCGTCGGCCAGCTCCGGCACCAGGAAGTCGCCGATGAACGTCATCGCGACCGTCTGGTTCAGGAAGAAGTTGTCCGAGTACACCGTCGTCTTGATGGTGTTGTTCGCCGGGACCCAGCGCTCGTCGAAGAACCGCTGCGTGAACGCCATCGCCTTGCGCCCGGCGTCGCTGTCGACCGCCGAGTGCCGCAGCGACGGCGTCAGGAGCGACCCGCCCGCCTGGTAGACGAAGCTCGCCCACCGGTACGCACCCGCGGCCGTCCAGTCGTAGGCGAACGGGTACTTGTCGTCGGGCAGGGTCTGCCGGAGCTTCGTGCTGATCGCCGCGAACTCGTCCCACGTCCACGCGTCCTCGAGCCGGTCGGGCACGGCGCCGATGCCCGCTTCGTCGAGGGCCTTGCGGCTGAACGCGATCGCCGAGGTGTCCGTCTGGTGCGGCACGCCGTAGGTCCGGCCCTCGAACCGCACCGCGTCGTACAGCGCCGGCAGGAACGCCGACGACTCCGCAGCGGTCAGGTACGGGGTCATGTCGAGCAGCACGCCGTGCGAGGTGTACTTGCCGATGCTCGTGTAGTCGACGCGGAACACGTCCGGCGCGGTCTTCGACAGGATGCCCCGGTCGATGCCCGAGAAGAACCCGTCGTACGGCAGGGTCTGCAGCTCGATCGTGGCCTTCGGGTGTCGCGCCTCGAAGCCCTTCTTGGCGCGGGCGAACCCGGTGTTCTCGCCGTCGCTGCCGCCCCAGAACGCGAAGCGCAGCGTGCCCTCGACCTCGCCGATGTCGGCCTTCGAGCCCGCGGCGGCGGTGCTCGGGACGGGGCCGTTGTTCGCCACGCAGCCGCTCAGGCCCGAGGCGGCGGCGATGCCGAGCGCGCCGACGAGGAGCGAGCGGCGGGACAGCGACGAAGGCGGCACGGGGCTCCTCGGGAGGGGGCGGTGGAGACTCCCACGAACGCTAGACGCCCGCACCGACATCGGTGTCCCGAGTGCGCACCCCGACTCGGCGAGCGACACGCCCGGCAACGAGCGCGAGCCGTCGGTGGGTACGGTCGGGTCCATCTGAGGCGTCGAGTTCGCAATCCGCTCTGACGAATCCGGTCGGCGATCACCGGGTCGAGCGAACCGGATTCGTCACCGCGGATCGCGAAGCCCCGTGCCCAGTCCACGGTCTCCAGTCCTCACCCCCCCCCCCAACTCCCCGCTGGGCCGTCAGCCGCGCGGCCGTCAGCCGCGCGGCCGTCCCGCCCGCGGCTCGACGAGCTCGATGAACCGGGACAGCAGCGACAGCCCCGGGATCGAGGGCGGCAACGCCGTGGTCAGCGCCGGCGAGTACACGAGGTACGCCGCCCACATCGCCCGCGACAACGCCACGTTCAACCGGTTCGGCATGAGCAGGAAGTCGAGCCCGCGCGGGATGTCCGCCGCGCTCGACGCCGCCAGCGACACGATCGACACGACCGCCTCGCGCCCCTGGAACATGTCGACCGTCCCGACCTGCGTGCCGCTGAACCCGGCTGCATCGAGCGACGCACGGATGACTGCACCTTGGGCGTTGTAGGGCGCGACGACGATGACGTCCTCGTCGGTCAGGGCGCGCGTGCCCGACGACGACGTCCACGGACGCCCGACGGTGTCCTGCACGAGGGCGACCACCTGCGCCGCCTCCTCGACGGACGACGTCGTGTTCCCCGCGTGCACGACCGGCACCGGGTGCACGCCGGCGTCGACGCCGTCGAGGTGCCGCCCGGACACCATCGACGTCAACTGCCCGTTGTAGGACAGCCCCGACACCGAGGCCGTCAGCGCGGGCTCCATCCGCCGGGTCCGCGCCAGGAAGTACCCGAACTCGGGCGGCAGCACGTGCTCACCGTGCGCGAGCCAGCCGAGCGCCGACTGGTCGACGGGCTCGGGGTGCGAGCCCTGCGACACCTGCGGCAGCTGCTGCGGGTCCCCGAGCAGCAGCAGTCGCGAGGCCGCGACGGACGACGCGATCGTCGGCGCCAGGGAGAACTGGCCGGCCTCGTCGACGACGAGCAGGTCGAGGGACTGCCGCGCGATCGTCGTCTCGTTCGCGAAGGTCCACGCGGTGCCGCCGACGACGCCCCCGGTGCCGGTCTGTTCGCACGACGCCAGGAACGCCGCGATCGCCGCGCCGTTCTTCACCGGGGTCCACTCGGCCGCCTCGACCTCGTCCGCATCGGCTCCGGACTTCGGCTGCTTGACCACGCGGTCCGCCGGCACGCCCGCGCGGACCACGGAGGACAGGAAGTTCTCGCTCGTCGCGTGCGACTGCCCGACGACCCCGACGCGCCACCCGTGCTCGCGCACCAGGCGCGCGACCACGTTCGACCCGACGTACGTCTTGCCGGTGCCGGGAGGCCCCTGGATCGCCAGGTACGACCGGTCCAGTCCGAGCAGGGTCGCCACCACCGCCCCGACCGTGTCGTCGCCGACCACCGGCGCGAGCGCACCACGCGGCGGCACCCGTCGCAGCAGGTCGAGCGCGGGGTCGGGCAGCATCGAGGGCAGCGCGTCGAGGACCCAGCCGCCCCACTCGGCGATCGCCTCGGGCTGGGGTTTGGCGCGCGGCGGGGCCGACGGCGCGATCGCGACCGGGTACTCGTGGTGCGGCTCCCCGCCGACGGGCAGCCGTTCGAGCAGCCGGACCTCGGTCGTGTCGCCGTGGTCGACGACGTCGAGGACCACGGCGCGATCCGTCGCGCCCTTCGACCCGGGGCCCGGAGAGCCGATCGATGGCGGGGGCGGGGTGTCGTAGACCAGGTGGGGCGACCCTCCAGGCCGGAGCCGACTGCCGGGCGCGAGCGTCCCCGACAACCGCAGCTCGCGCGACTGCGAACGGGCACGCGGCAGCGTGTCCCAGTCCCGCTCGACGCTCGCGCGCTCGACGACGAGCACGTCACGGGTGTCGGCCCACTCGTCGACCGGGTTGCGCAGCCGGTCGAAGTGGTCCTGCCAGAAGGTCTTGGCTTCGCGCCGGTGGTAGTCGATCGCGGCTGCGGCGAGCGCCAGCGCCGTCTGGTCCGGCGTGCGGTCGAGGGCGTCGACGTGCTCGAGCTGCTCGGCCAGCGCGACGGACACCGGGTTCGGCTCGCGCTCGACGGGGATCGGCGGCAGGTCGAGCTCGGCCGGGGCGTCGGCGGCGGGCGGGCGCAGCGACAGGAGCCAGTCGCGCAGCCGCAGGGTCGAGCGGCAGTCGTAGGCGTTGTAGTCGGCGACCTGGTCGAGCATCCGCTGGCCCTCGGCGGCGTCGCCGGTGCGGAGTTCCTCGATCGCCTCGACGTAGGCGGTGATGCTGTCGGCGGCGTTGGTGACGTCGCTCTCGCGCAGGTCCTCGCCCATGTAGAGCGGCTCGAGCTTCTTGATCGAGTAGCTGCGGCTGCCGACGACCAGGGCCTTGCGGACGACCGGGTACAGGTCGACCAGCACGCCCGCGCGCAGCAGGTCGTCGACCGCTTCTTCACCGACGCCGTGGCGGGCAGCGAGCGACAGCAGGTGCGTCCGCTCGTACGCCGCGTAGTGGTAGATGTGCATGCCCGGGTACTGCTGGCGGCGCTGCTCGATGAACGCCAGGAAGTCGACGAGTGCCTGACGCTCGTCGCGGATGGTGTGCGCCCAGAACGCCGTGAACTCGGCCCGGTCGTCGACCAGGCCGAACAGGTAGTCGAGGCCCCAGTGCTCGCCGTCCTCGGTGTGGAGCGGATCGCCCTCGAAGTCGAAGAACACGTCGCCCGCGTCCGGCGCGGGGATCGCGTCGAGCGCGACCGGGTCGAGGAGCTCGAAGGCCGGCCCGCCCGGTCCGGCCAGGTGCGCGGCGCGCTCCGTCTCGATCTGGAGGCTCGCCTGCCGCACCAGCCGATCGCGCGTCGTGCTCGACATGCCGGGGACGGCCGTGGTGCGGACCGCCAGGTCGTCGATCGTCAGGACGCCCTGCCGGATCAGCTTCGTCCGCTGGTCCAGGCGCATGCCGGCGACGAGCACCAGGTCGCGGTGCTCGGCGACCTGGGTCTGGCAGGCGGCGCATCGGCCGCAGCTGCTGTACCGGACGTCGCCCCAGGCGAGCGGCTCGTCAGCGTGCAGCCGTTCGTCGATCACCCGGACGAGCTCGGCGCGCTGCGTGCGGTACACCGGCGCGATGTCGGCCAGGTCGTGCGTGGTCGTCGTGCGGTCGCCGAGGACCAGGTGGACCTGCTGCCCGGTCGGGATGCCGTGCGCCTGCATCTGCTCGGCGTAGGCGGCGAGCTGCAGCAGAGCGCTGATCTTGGCGTGCCGGGCGAGCTTGGTGTCGTAGACCTCGTACTCCCCCGCGGCGTTGCGGATGATGAAGTCCGCGAAGCCGATGAAGCCCGCGTCGTGCTCGGTCGGCGGCGTGTGGAAGGTCGGCTGGTACAGGACGTCGGCGTCGCCGTTCCGCATGGCCTGGATTGCTGCGGCGGCGGCATCGGCGTACTGCGGCGGTGCAGGACGGTCGAACTCGACGACGTCGTGCGTGCGCTTGAGGATCTCGAGGTAGTCGAGCTCGTGCTGGTCCCCCAGGCGAGCCGTGCGGTCGAGCATGTCGTCGTGCTCGTCCGGCAGCGGTTCCGCGCGCCCGAGCTTGGCGTCGAGGCGGCGCAGGAAGGCCCACTCGCACGTCGCCCACGTGGTGAGGTCGCTCGGGCTGAGGAGCGCCCGCCCCTGCTCGGTGATCTGCACGTGTACCCCCTTCGACCGGACCCTGAGAAGCCTAGGACGGAGCACTGACGAAGACGGCTGTGGTGAAGCGGGGCGGCATGGCCGGAGACCGCGCGATCGCGCGCGTTGCGGCAACGCGCATCCCTCGTTCCGGGGATGGACAGGGGACGCGCGACCCCCGAAGCTGAGGTTCAACCAACTATTGGAGCTCGCTCGTGATCAGGAATCCGCGGCACCGCCGCACCGCCGCACTCATCGGAGGCGCGCTCGGCGTCATGCTCGCACTGAGCGCGTGCAGCTCCGTCGGGTCGGAGGACGCAGCTGCCAGCCGCTCGTCCGCTTCGGCTTCGGCATCCGCGTCGGCGTCTGCCACCGCTGCCGCGGTACGAGCGGCGGCGGAGAAGAAAGCAGCAGACGAGGCCGCAGCCGTGCAGGCGAAGGCGGAGGCCGATGCGAAGGCCGCGGCTGAGGCCGCGGCTGCGAAGGTGGCCGCAGATGCCGCTGCCGCCAAGGCAGCAGCAGAGGCTGCCGCCGCGCAGGCTGCGGCAGATGCGAAAGCAGCAGCAGACGCCGCGGCCGCGCAGGCCGCCGCGGCGGCGGCCGCGGCTCCGGCACCGCTCGCTCAGCCCGCTCCCGCCGGCGGCTCGGCCTTCTACCAGAACTGCGACGCAGTCCGTGCGGCGGGCGCAGCCCCGATCACCGTCGGCGACCCCGGGTACTCGCGGAAGCTCGATCGCGACGGGGACGGGGTCGGCTGCGAAGACTGAGTGGGTCGAGTCGCTTCCTCGCCTGCGGACGATGATCGGTCGCGCTCGTTCGGTAGCGTGGACGACCAAGGGGGAACGATGAGCAACAGCATCAACACATGGGGCGGCACGACGTCGACGGAGCAGGGGGAACCGCTGTTCGTGGTGCGGCGACCGTGGCACCAGACGATCGTGTTCGTGGTCCTCGGCGGCGGCGCCCTCGTGCTCGGCCTCGGCGGCGTGCTCGTGCAGCTGCTCGTCTCGCGCGAGGAGACTCCGGTGTGGGGGTTCTTCCTCGGCGGCGGCGCGCTGTTCCTGCTGTTCGGACTCGCGCTCAGGGCGGGACGCATCACCGTGCACGACCGGCACTACGTCGTCAAGAACGGCTTCGGCAAGGGCCGTCGGCGCGAGGTCGATGACATCCACGTCCTGCGCTACGGATCCCAGTCGAACGGCGGCCCGACCTTCATCAGCCTGACCGGGTGGAACGAGCGCCGGAAGAAGCAGTTCATGGTCTTCACGAGCTACCGCGGGTACCCGGAGTTCACGCGGTGGCTGGCGGAGCGGCGACCCGAGCAGTGGGCCGACTGCGAGCAGGCCGGTCTACCGGACTGACTCCTCCGCAGCCCGCTCGTCGGCGTCGACCCGATCGTCGACGACGTCGAGCCGGGCGAGCGCGTTCGCGAAGCCCCGGCGCTCCCGCGTCGCGACCAGGCCGATGAGCGCCGCCACCGCGAGCGCGAACGCCAGCACCCCCGACAGCGGGAACGTCGCTGCGGTAGTGTCGCCCAGCCGCCGGACCCGGCGGCCCACCGCACGAGACGCTGCCACAGGACGGGCCGCGGCGTGGGACGGAGTCGCACCACGGCCTCCCCCAGGGTGCGCCCGGTGACCAGGACCAGCACGAGCTGGATCGCCGGCGCCACGAACGGCAGCGTCGCCAGCAGCACGGTCGCGGTCGTCGACCGCAGGTCCTGGTTCGCCAGCGCGAGGGCGAGGCTCGTGATCGACACCAGTCGCGCCGGACGTCAGCGTGATGGCGAGCAGGTCGCAGAACATGCCGAACGCCCGCCGGGTGCGGGTCACGGGGCGAGCGACGTCCGCGGTGGTCGACGCCCGGTTGCGGACGAAGATCACGAGCACCGGGGAGATCAGCGTGCCGACGAGCGCTCCGAGGGTGTTGGCGAACAGGTCGTCGACGTCGAACAGACGGTAGGCGCACGGGTACAGGAACCAGTCCCCCGTCAGCTGCGTGAACTCGATGAGCAGCGACACCGCGAACCCGACGACCGTGCCGCTGATGACCCCGGCCAGGAACCGTCCGTGCAGGAACAGGTGGCGGACGAGCATCCCGAGCGGCACGAACAGGATGACGTTGAAGATGACCTGGGCTGCAGCGGGATTGGCCAGCAGTGAGCGCGGGCCGGAGAGCCCGCCCTCCTTTGCGATGTCCCCGACGAAGGCGAACAGGCGCAGCTGCGGCCCCGATGCCGAGCGGCACAGCACCGCGACGTCGCTGGTGTCCGGCAGCGGCAGCAGCGTGTAGGTCACGAGCGCCAGTGCGTAGACCACCGTGATGAACGCCAGGACGGTGTTGCCGAAGCCGAGGCCTCCGCGGCGGCGGTACTGCACGGCGGCCCACGGCACGAGCCCGGCGATCGCGATGAGCGACCCGAACACGAGCGCGAGGACGGCGGGTGTGAAGCTGGCCATTGCCCGAGCGTACGGGTGATGCCGGGCTCGCGGACCGCGCGGCAGCGGCGTGGCCCCGCGCGCGGTCGCGGCGCCCTCAGGCCTGTCGTGCCTGCAGCGCCTGCTCGCTCAGCGCGACGAGGTCGTCCGCGCGCAGTCCCGGCCAGCCGTGCAGCAGCTCGCGCCACGCTGCCGGCAGCGCCGACGCCCCGTAGACCGCTCCGGCAAGTCCCCCGGCGATCGCGGCCACCGTGTCGGTGTCGTTGCCGGTGCGGACCGCGCGGACCAGGGCGTCCTCGAGCGAGTCGCTGCGCCTGACCGCCGCGTACGCCGCCTGCAGCGCCGACACCACCCAGCCGTTCGAGTCGGTGAAGTCCACCGGCTCCGACTGCTCCGCCGTGGTGAGTCGCTCGGCCCAGACGTCGCGTGACGACGGGTCGAGCAGGTCCAGCCCGCGCCGGACGTCGAGCTCACCGGTCAGGACCGCGTGCCGGATCGCCACACACCAGAGCACGCACGCGTCCCCCGCGTCGGACTCGTAGTGCGTCAGGTCACTGATCGCCCGCGCAGCGGCGGCCAGTTCGCGTTCCTCGTCCGCGGCGCCGGTCACGTACCCGAGGACCAGCGGCGCGGTCCGCATCAGCGAGCCGTTGCCCGCCGACTGGCCCTTGTACTCGTGCTCCTGTCGGGCCGAAGCGCGTGCGTGGGAGGCGGTGTGCGCCTCCAGTCCGGTCAGGACGTTGCGCGTCTGGATGCCGACGTCGGGCGCGTTGACCGCCCAGCTCGACCAGGCGGCCACCAGGCCGTCGAGTGCGGCCTCGGACGCCGGGTCGCCACCGCGGGCCACGGTACGGAGGATCGGCACGGCCATGCTCGTGTCGTCCGTCCACTCGCCGGGGGCCCAGCCGAACGAGCCGCCGCCGGCCATGCGGATCGGTGTCGGTTCCGGGACGGCGGGCTTGAACTCGTAGCCGGCGCCGAGGGCGTCGCCTGCTGCGGAGCCGAGGACGGCGCCGACGGCGCGGTCGTGGGTGTTCGTCATGAGCCCTCCGAAGATTTACGCGGAACTGCGTAAACCGAGCCTGGCACGCGAGCGTGATTTGCGCAAGCGTGCGTAAACTCCTGCCATGACCACGTACCGCGACGCCAGCGGCAAGCGCCTGTCCGACTACCCACGGCCCTCCGTCGCGGTCGACACCGCCGTGCTGACCGTGCCGGTCGGGGGTCCGCTGTCGGTGCTGCAGGTGCGCGACCAGGTCGACGGGGACTGGCGGCTGCCGGGGACGTTCGTGCACGAGGGCGAGCGACTGGCGGACGCGGTGCTGCGGTCACTGCGCGACAAGGCCGGCGTGACGGGGCTGGCGCCGCGGCAGTTGCACGTGTTCGACGACCCGGCGCGGGACGACCGGGGGTGGGTGCTGTCGGTGGCGCACCTCGATGTCGTGCCGGCTTCGCTGTTGTCGGCCGCGGGCGGGACGGACGGAAAAACGGCGTCCCGCGTCGTGCCCGTCACCGACGCCACCGGGATGGTGCACGGGCACGACGACATCCTCGGGTTCAGCGGTGGCGCAACTCCGGCAGGACCACCGGGGCGCGCCGGACCCGCACGGACTGCTGCCCTCGCCGTTCACGATGTCGGCACTGCGGGGGCTGCACGAGGCGGTGCTCGGCGAGCGGCTGCTGCCGGACTCGTTCCGGCGGGCGATGGTGCCGATGCTGACGGCGACCGGGGAGCGTGCGGCGGAGGGGCCGGGGAAGCCGGCGGCGCTGTACCGGCCGACGCCGTAACACGTAATTTACTTTCAGCTCTGGCGGTACAGCGTGCAATGCGCTTTCATGGCATGCATGCCCGAGTCACCCACCACCGAGGTCCGCCCCGACCGAGCCGACGCCTTCGCGCTCGTGCGGACCCAGTCGGCGACGATGCCGCTGGGCATGCGGGCCATCGCCGACGCCGTCCTGGCCAACCCGAAGGACAGCGCCAACGGCAGCGCCGCCGACCTCGCCACCCGCGCTGCCGTCAGCGCCGCGACCGTCTCCCGCTTCGCCCGACACCTCGGCTTCGCCAGCTACGCCGAGCTCCAGCGCAGCATGACCCGCGCCGTCGAGCGCGGCATCCACGACCACGGCGAGATCCACGCCGGCGTCGGGGTCGATGACGACGTCGCGACCGTCATCGCGAAGGTCACCGAGGACGTCCGCGCCGTGATGACCGACACCCGCGCGGCACTCGACCCGGCGTCGCTCGAGCACGCCGCCGAGGCCGTGCAGCACGCCCGCCGCGTCGTCCTGTACGGCGTCGGCGCGTCCGGCATCGTCGCCCGTGACCTGCACCTCAAGCTCGAGCGCATCGGCATCGCGAGCTCGATCGCCGACGACCCGCACAACGCCCTGACCCTGGCGAGCGTGGTCGACGAGCGCGACGTCGTCGTCCTGGTCAGCCACTCGGGCACGACGACCGAGGTCCTCGAGGTCGCGGACGAAGCACAGCGGCGCGGCTCCGGCGTGATCGCGATCACCGGGCACCGCGGCACCGCACTCACCCGGGCCGCCGACCACGTCCTGCTCGGGGTCGCCGGTGCCGAGAGCGACCTGCGCCCCGCGGCGATGGGCAGCCGGATGAGCCAGCTCGCCATCGTCGACGCGCTGTTCATCGTCGTCGCCCAGCGCACCGACGACCGCTCCCGTCCCCTCCTCGCCCGCAGCCGCGCCGCCGTCCGCACGCACCACCGATCCTGAAGGCCGACCCATGCACCACGACCACCTGCGCGACGAACTCAAGGACCTCACCACCGAGGCGACCGACGCGAGCCTCGACGACATCGACCTGGTCTCCACCCTCGAGGCTGCCCAGCGCATGAACGCCGGCGACCGCAGCGTGCCTGCGGCGGTCGAGCCGTGCCTCCCGGCCATCGCCGAAGCGGCCGACCGCATCGCCGCAGCGTTCGCGCGCGGCGGCCGACTCGTCTACGTCGGCGCCGGCACGCCGGGCCGACTGGGCGTCCTCGACGCCAGCGAGTGCCCACCCACCTTCGGCACCGACCCGTCGCAGGTCGTCGGCCTGATCGCCGGTGGCCAGGTCGCGCTGACGACCGCCGTCGAGGGTGCCGAGGACGACGAAGCAGCCGCGGTCCGCGACCTCGACGCACTCGGCCTGACCGAGGACGACGTGGTCGTCGGGATCAGCGCGTCCGGCAGGACGCCCTACGTGATCGCCGCCATCCGGGAGGCCCGCCGCCGCTCCGCCTGCTCGGTCTCGGTCGCGTGCAACGCGGGTTCGGCCGCGGGGCGGCACGCCGACATCGCCATCGACGTCGTCGTCGGCCCGGAGTTCATCGCCGGGTCCACCCGCCTGAAGGCGGGGACCGCGCAGAAGCTCGTGCTCAACATGCTCACCACGCTCGCGATGGTGCGCAGCAACAAGACGTACGGCAACCGCATGGTCGACGTGCGTGCCACGAACGCCAAGCTCGTCGCCCGGGCGTTCACGCTCGTGCAGGACGTGACCGGGGCCTCTGACGCGTCGGTCTCCGCTGCCCTGGCGGAGAGCGACGGCGAGGTGAAGACCGCCATCGCGGTGATCCTCACCGGGGCGTCCGCGGACACGGTCCGCCAGCGTCTCGCCGATGCCTCCGGCTCCCTCCGAGCCGTCCTCTGACCCTTTCCTTCCCCCGAGGAGCACCATCAATGACCGATGCACAGCAACTCGCACAGCGGATCCTCGACACCGTCGGAGGCTCCGGCAACATCGCCGACGTCGAGAACTGCATGACCCGGCTGCGGGTCGAGGTCGTCTCGACCGACGCCGTCGCGCTCGACGAGCTCAAGTCCACCGACGGCGTCATGGCCGCCATCGCGGCCGGCTCGAACCTGCAGATCGTGCTCGGCCCGGGTCTCGTCGACCGCGTGGCCGTCGACCTGGAGGCTCTGCGCGCCTCCGCCCCGCCGGCTGCGGCTGGTGGGTCCGGTGCGTCGGGGGCCGCGGGTCTGCGGGTGCGTCGGGTGCGTCGCCTGACGAGCTGGCTGCGCGCGGGGCGTCGATCAAGGCGACTGCGCGGTCCCGTGCCGATGGCCGCACCATGCGCGCCATCCGGAAGATCTCCGCGATCTTCATCCCGCTCATCCCCGCGCTGATCGCGTGCGGTCTCATCGCCGGGATCAACGGCATCCTGACGAACCTCGGGTGGCTGCCCGGCGTGACGCCGTTCCTCGGCGTGCTGTCGTCCGGGTTCCTGTCGCTGCTCGCCGTCTTCGTCGGGATGAACGCCGCGAAGGAGTTCGGCGGCACGCCGATCCTCGGTGGCGCCGTCGGCGCGATCGTCGTCGCGGCCGGGGTCGCCAACGTGACGGTGTTCGGGCAGACGCTCGCTCCCGGGCAGGGCGGTGTGCTCGGGGCGATGGCCGGCGGCATCCTCGCCGCCCTGGTCGAGCGCTTCATGCGCCGGCACACGCCGGACGTCATCGCGCTCATCGTCGTGCCGACCGTCACGGTGCTCGTCGCCGGGTCGATCACCCTGGGCATCCTGATGTCGGTCGCCGGTGTCGTCTCGGTCGCGATCGGTGCGGCTGCGACCTGGCTCCTGGCCAACGGCGGCGCGTTCGCCGGGTTCATCCTGGGCGGGTTCTTCCTGCCGCTCGTCATGACCGGCATGCACCAGGCGCTCACCCCGATCCACACCACGCTGATCGACCAGACCGGGTGGACCGTGCTGCTGCCCGTGCTCGCGATGGGCGGTGCCGGGCAGATCGGTGCCGCGCTCGCGCTGTGGATGCGCTTCCGTCGCAACGAGGCGCTCGTCGCGGACCATCCGTGGCGCACTGCCCGCCGGGCTCCTCGGCGTCGGCGAGCCCCTCATCTACGGCGTGACGCTCCCCCTGGGTCGCCCGTTCATCACGGCCTGCATCGGTGGGGCGTTCGGTGGCGGTGTCGTCGGGCTGTTCGACCAGCTCGGGCACTCCGTCGGGGCGATCGCCATCGGGGCCTCGGACCTGTCGCTCCTGCCGCTGCTCAACGGGTCGTCGGGCTACGGCTGGGCGCTGCTCGGGTACGGGTCGGGGCTCGTCGTGGCGTACGTCGTCGGGTTCGTGGCGACGCTGCTGTTCGGGGTGTCCGCGTCGGTCAAGGCCGACCTCGAGGAGCAGTCCGCTCCCGGTGCGCCGCTCGACCTGGTGTCGTCGGCCGTGCCTGCTGACGCGACCGATGCGCCTCCGGCTGCCGGGGCTGCGGGTACTGCTGCTGCGGGTGCTGGTGCTGGTTCCGCTGCCGGCTCCGCTGCTGGTTCCGCTCGGGCGGGGGCTTCGCGCTGATGCGGTTGGGCGCGAGCGCGTACCTGGCGCACGCTTCGTTGGCGGGTCCGACGTTCTCGGCCGCGGCGGAGGCGGGTGCGACGCTCGCGTTCACCTCGTTGCACATCCCGGAGGACTCCCCCGCCGGCGCTCGAGCCGCGGCGACCGCGATCGTCTCGGCTGCCGCTTCGTCGGGCCTGTCGGTCGTGGCCGACGTCTCCCCCAACACCGCTCGGCTGCTCGGCGATTCGCCGTGGGAGTTCCTGCGGTCGATCGGGGTGGCGCGGGTGCGGATCGACTTCGGGTTCTCGGTCGCGGAGATCCGTTCGATCGCCTCCGTCCTGCCGATCGCGCTCAACGCGAGCACGCTGCGGGCCGCTGACCTCGCGCCGTTCGCTGACCTGGACGTCGAGCTGATCCACAACTTCTACCCGCGGGAGTGGACCGGGCTGGCGCTGGCCTCGGTCGCGGCGTCCGTGTCCGTCGCCCGGCAGTTCGGGTGGCGGGTCGGGGCGTTCATCGCCGGCGACTCGGTCCGTCGAGGGCCGCTCGGCGAGGGGCTGCCGACCGTCGAGGAGCACCGGAACTGCCGCCACTGTTCCAGGCGCTGTCGCTCGTCGACGCCGGCGTGGACGACGTGTACGTCGGGGACCCGGCGCTGACCGATCACTCGTGGTCGCGGCTGGGGTCGTTCGTCCGCGAGGACCTCGTCGTGCTCGACGGCACCGCGGCCCCGGGCGTGCACCCGGCGGTCATCGAGGCGCTGGCGGTCCCCGACCGGAACCGCCCCGACGCTGCCGAGGCGATGATCCGGCTGGAGCACTCGCGGGAGCGGTTCGCCGGGCTGCCGCTGCCCGAGGTCGGTGGGCAGCCGAGGCCGGCGGGGTCGGTCACCGTGCAGTTGGCGTCGGCGGGGAGGTACTGCGGGGAGGTGGCGATCACGTTGCGGGATCTGCCAGCCGATGATCGTGTGGCTACCCTTGGGCACCTCGACGCGCAAGCGGAGTCGATCGGGGCATTCTTCTCGCCGAACGGGGCTGGGCTCCACATTCGCAATCCGTGAACGAGCGCACTGTGCTTCCGACATCCCACACGATCCGCGATAGAACTGCGGCATGCAGGTCATCGAGGTCGTCGCCGCAGTGATCAGTCGAGCGGACAGCCAAATCTTGGCTTGTCGACGAGCGCCGGGTCGCGCTTCTGCGGGACTCTGGGAGTTTCCCGGCGGGAAGGTCGAAGAAGGCGAGGACCCAAGACAGGCTCTTGGCCGAGAAATCCGAGAGGAGCTTGGAGCGCGTCTCCTCATCGGGGATCTGCTCCTCCGATGCACCACGCGGGTCGACAACGTCATGGTGGACCTTGCCTGCTACAGCGCTCATTTCGACGGACGCGAGTCCCGGCAAAGCACCGATCACGACGAGATCCGGTGGCTCTTCCGATCGGAGCTGCATGAACTGGACTGGGCCCTACCAGACCTCCCTGCCGTTCAGCTCCTGACGAACGCTCAGCCGAGCCCGTAGTGGCGCGCCTTGGCGCGCTGGAAGCGACGATGGTGAGCAAAGTACGGTTCTGTGGTTGCAGTCCAGGCACTGCAAGTCCGGCCGAGCAGTGCTTCGACGGCGAACGACAAGTCTTCCGTCATCGGGGTTCGACGAGGTCCACGTTCAACCGTCCCGCCACGACTGACGATCACGTACCCGAGCTCGAACAGGGAGTCACATCCGATCAGGCACGCCGGCATGACCGTGTCCGTTCGAGCGCGTTCAGCGCGAGTGGTGTCGGCGCGCCGCTTGATGTGCGCGGTGACGAGCATCGCTGCGGGCAGGTCGCGCCCACACAGGGCACACGTCGCGAGAAGAGCTTCACCGAAGAGATGCTTCCGCAGAAGCGCCTGCTCGCCCCGGACCTTGACCACGACTTGACGGTCGCCGCGGTACTCAATGTCTGCAGAGGGAGCCTCCTCGTCCATCCACGCGGGTAGTTGAGCGGCGTCCACTCGTAGGCCGACTTCCTTCAGAAGCCAGTCGGAGAGCTCTCCTTGAACCTCGGAGAGGTAGACCTGCTTGACAGTGCCGCGACTCGAGAACGGCCACGACGTTTCGTCCCTTTCGGTACGGAGTTCGAACGGGATTCGGTCCAGCTCAACAGGACGATCAATCTCCTGCATCTCTATCTTGAGGACTCGTCCGTCTGCGGACCATCGCGTCGTTGGGTCCTCGAACGGCGGAGGTCCGTCCGAAGCGGGGGCAAGAACGTTGCTCCATGCCCTGACGGCCCCTCGTGAGTAATGGAAGACAACATCGCCCGCCGAGGCTTCGAGCAGTCGATCCCAGTGTTCGCGAGGCGTTCCTGCTACCCGGCCGGCACGAGGGCGCGACAGCTTCGGCGCCCAGAGCACGCGCGCACGCCGCTCCTCCTCGAACGTCTGCCCTTGGTTGACCCAGAAGAACCGCACGTTGCCCCTTCGCCCGTTTTGCTAACGGTCGAGAGGTTAACCTCTGCGTTCGTGACTTCGCAGCATGAGCGTGCCCGAGCTTCAGAGCGGGACACGCGCAGAGTGGCATCGCCGCGCGGCCTGCGACGCACTTCTAGCGCGTCAAATGAACCGGCGGAGCTGGCGACGCAGTTCCTCGTCTGTCACGTACAGGAACGTTCCTCGGACTCCACGCGTGAGCAGCACCGCGTAGATGTTCGTCACGAACCGCAGGAAGTCGTCATCCGAGTAGGTGATCCCGAGGCGCGGGTTGTTCTCCATGCCCTTCTTGTCGAAGTAGTTCGACCGGTCGAAGACCATGCGCTGCGCGACCGGGTCGTACCGCAGATCCGGGCCGATGATCACGCCCGCGTAGTTGAGGTCGTACCCCTGAACGGTGTGGATCGATCCGACCTGCTCGACGGCCCCGGTGAGATGTGATCCAGTCGGTTTGGGTCCGGTTCCACTGCAGCTTGCGCCCGTCGATCTCGATGTCGATCGCGCTCGTGTCCCGCTTGCTCTTCCACTCCCACGCGTACCCGGCGACCAGGCGGGAGAGCCCGACTTCGTGCGTCCCGCGCGCGGATCGCGTCGTGCATCTCGCCGAGGTCGTCGAAGAACCGGAACTCGTAGTCGCCGAAGTCCTCACGCTCGCGGCGGTTCGTCGCGCAGGATGCGCGCGTGACGATAGGACGACGTAGTCCGCGCCGCCCTGCACGCGCATCTGGGTGAAGAGTCGGTAGTACGGTCGCATCCGCGGCGTCGCGTCTCAACGATGTTGCGCCTGCAGCGTCCTTGCGGAAGGTCGGCGGGCCGCACGCTCTGCTCCGAGTCGAGCAGGAAGATCTGGTGCGTGCTCTGCGCCGGATCCAGTCGAGCTTGTGTAGTGATCGGCGTCGGCTCCGAACAGCTTCTGGTTGATCTCTCCGAAGCTCTTGTTCTGCGTGCCCGATGGCCTGGTTGGCACGGTGGTTGAGCCGGTGCGTCTCGTCGACGACCAGCAGGTCGAACTTCTCGATCGCTCTTCCCGACTTCGAACGGCGTGAGCACCATCGTCGTGCTCGAGGCCAGGCGTCTTGCGAAACACCGCTTCGAGCGATGCCGCAGCGACTGCTGCGGCACGACGAGCCCGAGCCGGAGCCTCGAGCAACTGCTCGCGGTTCTCTTCGGTGAAGAAGTCGGCGAACAGGAGTCGCCGTCGCCTCGATCGTCAGCCCGTCGCCGTGCGCGATGTCCCGGAGCAGCTTGAGCAGGTAGACGGCGACGATCGTCTTGCCGGTGCCGGGTCGCCCTGCACGACGATCGTGCTCGCTGTCGTCGGCGTTCGAGGTCGTCGAACAGCCCCTCGAGGATGTCCTCCATCGACGACCGCCTGGTCATGGTTGAGCGCCTTGAACGGCGAGAGCTTGAAGAGCTCGCTGTTCTCGATCTCGCGCGATGCTCCGCGTGAACAGCTTCTGCGTCCGCAGCGCGTCGAAGATCTGCTCGAAGGTCTCGCGGTACTCGCGCGCGGTCGTAGTAGTCCGCGTCGACGATGCCGTTGTTGCGGTTCGAGCACCGTGTACTTGTCGTCGCCGGCGAACAGGCGGATCAGGTGCGACTCGAGGTCGAGGCACACCGACTTGTTGAAGGTGTCGTCGAGGACGAGCGCGAACTGTCTTCAAGATCGCGCTGCTCGGCTGATCGAGGTGCTGCCGCATCCGCGACGGCAGTGTTCAGGGTCTCGCCGACGTACACCCGCTTGCCGTCGTCGAGGATGTAGACGACTGGCCAGTTGAGGAAGCCGACGGGTCATCTGCACGCCACAACCGCAGTGCTCCTCGGTGAACGGGAGCCGCTGCGATCTCAAAGCTGGTCATACTTCGTGCTTCGTCCTCGCGCTCGTCGACCGGGTACTTGCCTGCGTGATCTCGGCGAGCTTCTCGCGGATCGATCTGGCCGGGATCGACACCGAGACGGTCCGCGAGGAGGATGCAGTAGGTCAGTACGTCCGCGAGTTCGTCACGGACGCGCGCCTCGTCGGCCTCGGCGTCCACTGGAAGCACTCGAGGAGCTCCGCCGCCTCGATCGAGATGCTCTTGGCGAGGTTCTCCGGCGTGTGGAACTGTGCCCAGTCGCGTTCGGCGACGAACGCCCGGAGTTCGTCGCGCAACCCCTCATCCGCCATGTTCGCACCGTAGCAGCAATAGAAGTGCTCCTCAACTGCGATTCTCCGTCGGCCGGAATTTGCCATGACCAGAGGAAACCTGCACCCCAATTCGGCCATGGGGAAGAGGTCCGCATTCACTCATCCGGACATGATCCGCGTCGGGACGATCGGAGCGGGAGCATCGGCGAGCAGCTTCGCGGGGACGTCGCGGAAGCAGCTGCCGAGTTCAGGCAGTCCCCAGTCCGTCGCCGCCCGCGAGCGCCGTGAGCTCGACCGCCGCGAGCTCTACGTCGGCATGACCCGGGCGCGTGACGGGTTGTGGGTCGGAGCACTCGGCCGGCGGGCGTGAGCCCGCGCCTCCAGTCCGCCCCGTCCCACCCCCGCACCTACACCGCCGTCGCCAACGCCAACTGCGCCCGCGTCACCACCGCATCGGCGGCGGGCGGCCGCCCGTACGCCTCCCGGTAGTCCCGCGAGAAGTGCGACGCACTCCGGAACCCCACCGCAGCCGCAGCCCGCGCCGCAGTGTCCCCGTGCACGACCATCCGCCGCCGCGCCTCCGCCAACCGCGTCTTCTTGAGGTACTGCGCCGGCGTCATGCCCGTCGCCTCCTTGAACCGGGCGAACAGCGTCGACTCACTCACCCGCAGCGTCCGCGCGAGCCGGTCCATCGACCAGGGCTCCTCCATCCGCCCGGTCAGCAGCGCCGTCGCCCCGGCCACCACCGAGGGGCCGGTCCCGTCGAGCGCCGCCATGATCCGCGGCGCCTGCGAGGTCTGCAGCAGCCGCAGCACGATCTCCCGCGAGACCAGGGGGAACAGCACCGGGATGTCCTCCGGAGCGTCGAGCAGCCCGAGCAGCCGGGCGAACGCATCCGCGAGGGGCTCGGTCCACCTCCCGAGCCGCGGTACCGGCGCCGCCAGGGCAACGGCGGGCACGGACATCGACGCGACGACCTCGCCGACGATGGTCGGGTCGAGCCGCCACACCGCCGAGACGAAGCCGTCCTCCCCCGCGGTGTCGACCACCCCGGCGACGACGGGCAGGTCCACGGGCGTGATGATGAACCGCTCGCGGCCCCACACCTGGTCGTCGTCCCCGACGATCGAGCGCTTCCGCCCGCGCAGCACGACGGACAGTGACGGCACGTACCGCCGGTCGAACAGTCCGGTCGGCTCGTGCACCCGCGACACGGTCAGCCCCAGGGTCTCCGCGTGGTGCGCCGATCCGATGCGGGCGACGGCAGCGTGGTGGTCGCTGCCGACCACGGCCGCGTGCGCCGACGCGATCGCCGCAGCGCGGTCCAGGTGCTGCGCGATCCGGTCGTCCATGTCGCCAACCTACCCACCGTTCATCGTCGCGATGAGCGGCTCGATGCCCCGGCGCGGGATCCGGCAAGGTCCTCGCGGATCCGGGCAAGGTGCGCGCCGGCCGACGGCCGGAACATCGACACATGACCACTGCACCGAACGACCAGACCACCCCCCGCACCGCCCTGGTGACCGGCGCCTCGAGCGGCATCGGCGAGGCCATCGCCCGCGAACTCGCCGCCGACGGCCTGACCGTCGCCGTCCACGGCCGCGACGAGCGAGCGCACCCGCGCGGTCGCCGCCGACATCGAGCGCCAGGGCGGCCGGGCCGTCGCGCTCACCGCCGACCTCTCCGCCAGCGCCGCACAGGTCCGAGCCTTCGCGGCCGACGTGCTCGACCAACTCGGCGGCCGCGTCGACGTCCTCGTGAACAACGCCGGCCTCTACCCCGGCGGCCCGACCGAGTCGCTGTCCGACGACACCGTCGACGCCCTGCTCGCGACGAACATCCGGGCACCCCACGTCCTCGTCGCCGCACTCGCTCCCGGCATGACGGAGCGCGGAGGCGGCCACATCGTGAACATCGGCTCGTGGATGGCACGCGTCGGCGTCCCGTTCATGGCCCTCTACCCCGCGACGAAGGCCGCGGTCGAGCAGCTCACCCGCGCCTGGGCCGCCGAGTACGGGCACCGCGGGATCCGAGTCGTGACCGTCGCGCCGGGCGCGACGGCGACGCCGGGCAACGCGGACTCGGCCGAGGTCCTCGCGGCGATGACGCAGGGCACCCCGGCCGGGCGGCCGGTGCAGCCGGTCGACATCGCGCGCGCCGTCCGGTGGGTGGTCTCCGACCAGGCCGCGTTCGTCACCGGCGGCACGATCGACGTCGACGGCGGGATCGCGTCGACGCGGCTCGCCTGAGCGGCGACCACAGGCCGGACTGGAGGCTCGGTGCTGTGCCGGGCCTCCAGTTCGCGCCGCCGGAAGCACAGCCGACCCCACGATCGTCGGATGCGGACGTCGACGTGCAGTCAGAAGCGGCGCGACCGCGAGCTACAGGCAGTAGGCGAGCGCGCCCGCCTCCGGCCTCAACTGATTACACTCGACTCGGGAAGCGCAGCACTCGCAAAGGATGACCATCACCGCTCGTCCGAGCGCTCCTCCGCGACGCGGGAGACGCCACCATGGACGACACGACTGACGCCACTGACGATGTCCTCGAAGCAGAGGTCCCGAGACGACGCCGAGCGCGAATCGCAAACGCCGTGAGTGGTCGTCGAGCCGTGGCACGGAGTACGTCAGGTGGCTTCGGCACAAGCACCCGGACGCCTCACCGATAGAGGTCATTCAATGCTCGAGCGGCATTACACGACCTCCATCACAACGGCCGGTGCCGCCATCTCGGTCGGCTCGATAGCGGCAGACATCGCGATCTCCGCTCATTCCCGGCGTCGGAACGGCTGCAGTCGCCAGCAAGAGCATCGCGCCAAGGCCGCGAAGCACACGGGCAAGGAAGCAGCGAAGCTCGCGCGAAGAACATCGCAAAGAACGCGGCCGCGTCGGGAGCGCGCGGTGCAGTCGCAGACTGCTCCCCGCTGGGGACCAGCAGATCCAGTTCGAGATCACGGCCGTGTTCGGCCTGGCGCTCGCCGACATCCACGGCATGGACCTCGACAAGGACCAGTCGCACGCCTTGATCTACGGCCTGACGAACGAGCGCGTCGCGCAGCAGCAGATCGCCACGATGGCCAGCGATGTCGCGCAGGTGACCTCGGACGGAGTGGTCGCGACCGGCCAGAAGATCGCGGCCGGCCGATCCGACTGGTCACACTGGGCGAGCACGCTGTCTGACGCTCTGCCGGGCAGTGCCGCACAGAGCCTGCTCCGCACGATCCAGACTGGTGAGCTCGACCCGGTGCGCGAAGGTCTGACCGGGAAGCAGCGGGCGAGCATCGAGTACGGCGTCGGCGCGGTCACCGGCGGCGTCGCTCGGTTCACCTTCGGCCGTGACGTGGTGAGCTCGTCGAGAACGGCTTTCCCCGCGCACCGGAGCACTTCCCCGAGTACCTCGACCTGCTGTCGAGGCCGAGAGCTCAGACGAGGACAGCGACAACACGGCTCTCGCCGCGCTGCAGGACGCCGCCCGGTCAACCAGCACGTGGGTCAGCGGTGCAGCAGGCGCGGTCGGCGGGGGCGTCGTCTCAGCCGCCGGGAGCGTCACGCGTCCATTCCGGAGTGTCGACCTCGACGGGGACGGCATCCCGGACGAGTCGAAGGCGATGACCTCGGTGAAGGCCATCGGTGGAGCGTTGCCGGGGCAGCGGATGCCGTGGGTGGACGTGTCGCGGGGCTGTTCGGGTCCAGGAAGCGCAAGGAGTGAGTTCGCCACGTGCGTTGAGACGGCGCCTTGGCACTCACTGATCACGAGCGTCCGCGCTGGCCGAACTGGGCTTGAGTCAAGTCCCGTCCCTCCCTCCCCCGCCGGTGCCGGTGCCGGCGCTACGACCGCGCTGTTCTCCACCGATCGTCCTGCTTCCGCAACCGCCGAGCGGTCGCCGGCTAGCGTTCCCGGATGCAGCACTGGGAAGCGTCTGAAGCCCGACGCCAGCACATGGCCCGGTTCCACCGGCGGGACACCGCACCAGAACTCGCACTCCGCCGCGAACTCCATGCGCGAGGGCTCCGCTTCTTCGTGGATCGCCGCGTCAGCCCGGCCACGCGCTGCCGTGCCGACATCGTGTTCCCGCGAGCCCGGATCGCCGTGTTCGTCGACGGCTGCTTCTGGCACTTCTGCGAGGAGCACGCGCACCTGCCCAAGGCCAACGCGGAGCTCTGGCGCGCGAAGCTCCTGGCGAACCGGCAGCGCGACGCCCGCCACGACGCGATCCTGCGCGGCGAGGGGTGGAGGGTCCTGCGGGTGTGGGAGCACGAGGACCCGCGCGACGCAGCCGACCAGGTCGAGCGCCAGCTCGCCATGTGGTGGCGCATCGCGACCAGCCGCGCCACGGTCGGGACCCGTCGCGCGCGGATCGCGAGCGATCAACCGCGGTGAGCCGAC
The DNA here is from genome assembly GCA_963793075.1 of uncultured Alphaproteobacteria bacterium. GTDB lineage: Bacteria > Pseudomonadota > Alphaproteobacteria > Rhizobiales > Methyloligellaceae > Methyloceanibacter. The sequence continues at coordinate 16,454 of CAWBYO010000004.1, read as the reverse complement.
TGGAGACCCGGCACCGAGCCTCCAGTCCCCCTCAGTTCAGCGGCTGCACCGCCAACGTGATCACCACGGCCAGCGGCAGCGACGCGGCCAGCACGATCCCGACCACGACCCCCACCTGTCGCGCGAGCGGCACTCCCTGCCGCCCCACCCACACCAGCAGCACGATGGCGGCGATGTAGGCCGGCACGATCGGCAGCAGCGCCAGGAAGCCGATCTGGAACACGTGCAGGACGACCCCGCACAGCACCTCGTACGCCGTGCACAGCGCCGCGACCACGAGCGCGATCCAGGTGCGCACGACCCGCACCGGCGCGTCGGGCGCCTCGATCCCGGACACCGGCGCCTCCGTCACTTCGCCCCCTTCCGCGCAAGGCACGTGGTGTCCAGCCCGACGCCCTGCTCGGTGGAGGTCACCCGCACCGTCGCCTGCTGCAGCCACTCGCGACCATTGAGGATCAGCCCGGTGTCCAGCGGCTCTGCCGTCAGGCCCGCGTCCTCGAGCAGCGCGCGGATCGCCGCGGTCCGCGCCACGACCTGGTCCTCCGGCAGGTGACTCGCCTCTTCGTCCGCCTTGCCCTGCGGCACGTCGTCTGGCACGGACGACCAGCCCCAGTGCCAGTGGCTGGTCGTCCCGCGCTGCAGGTTGGACAGCGGGCAGCTGTCCTGCCACGCGCCGACGTCGCCGGCGGCGAAGTCCCCGCCGAGCGCCTCGACCGACCGCTTGCCGAGCGTCTTCAGGTCCTGCGCTGCCTGGTCGGGCGTGCGGCTGGTCTCGAGCGCGGTGAGCGGTGCAGCCCGCTGCTGGCTGTCGGCGTGCCACTGGCGGCCCAGACTGACGGTCGCGAACCCGGTCGTCCCGAGTCCGAGCACGGCGATCACCAGGCACGCGACGGGCCCGACCCAGGTGATGGAGCGGTCGGTGCGGCGTCGGATCAGCAGCACGACCCCCACCGCCGCCGGGATCCCCGCAGTGATGAGGGTGATCACCACCGACGTGCCGGTCTGGGCAGCGAGCCCCGGCCGTTGCTCCTCGGGGCCGAAGTCCCCGGCGAGCGCGAGCATCAGCCACGCGAACCACCCCGCCGGCAGCAGCAGTCCGCTCACGACGATCCACCCGACACCGTTGTTCACACGTGTCGGCCCTGTCTCCCCCGATGACACTGGCACGCCAGCACGGTAGCAGCCGCGTCGTCTCCGACTGCGGCGATCGGAGCCGCAACCAGCCCCGAATTGGTGGTGCACAGAAGCCTCTTGTCTCGAAATGATGGTCGTTCAACAACACGCGCCAACTGAGGGGAGAAGCGGTGCTGCGCAGGGCAGAGAACGTGGGGATGAGGCATCGAGTGAACCTCTTCACGCGGAAGGGGAGGGTCGAGCTGACCATCGGGCGCTCGACCTACTACGTCGGACCCAAGCTCCGGAAGGACGACTTGGCCGCGTCCTTCGCAGTGTCTGACGAGCGTCCGGTCAGGGTGGGCCGCGTCAAGGAACGCCAGTACTGGTGGTTCCGCGGTCGTTGGTTCTGGGACAACGACAGCTTGCTCCCCGAACAGGTCTTCGCCCTTCTCGAGACCCGCGATCGTCGTCAGGCTGCCACGATCGCTCGAGCCCACACGATCGCGAACAGCCCCGCAGAACCCGTTCGACGCCGGCGTGGATCGATTCCCCGCGATGTGCAGGAGCTGGTGTGGGCGCGTGATGGTGGCCGCTGCGGTCGATGCGGCTCCACGGCGGAGTTGCAGTTCGACCACATCATCCCCTTCTCTCGGGGCGGAAGTACAGAACCGGACAACCTGCAGGTGCTCTGCGGTCCGTGCAATCGACGGAAGGGCGTCGCGCTCGGTTGAGGTCCTCGAGTGAATCCATTAGTGGTGCTTAGTGAGCAGCCCGCCTACTGCTATGGCTCCGAGTCATGTGTTGGACATCAATCTTCCTAGCGGAATAAGCGCCCTCCGTAGACAGCCGTAGCGCTCTGGGCTAGCGGCCGTCCGCAGACGGGGCAGGCGAAAAAGCTTTTCGAAGTGGAACATGCACGTCGACGAGCAAGCGGATCAGACCTATGCGGAAGCGCAGGCGTCATGCCTCGCTAGATCAGCGCCGTGGGCCGCGATGCAGACTCCGACGAGCGCGGCGATCATCGTCTACGGCGGTCATCGCTGACGGAACTGCGTCCAGAGGACCCGTGTGTACGAGCTGCTGGTCACCACCCAAGGGTTCACGACCCAGCAGGTGCCGACGCTCCATGTGCGTTCCGACTCGGGCGAGTTCTTCGTCCTCGACTATCGAGACCGTCGTAGCCGACGCATCAGACGGTAACCAGGTGCTCGCGATGGGACTACGCGAGGCCAGTCGCTGAGGTCGCAGCCTAGGTCGGCGATCCTGTTCGGCCGTTCATCGCGTCCAGATACCGTCTCCGAGGATCGACCCGATTACGATCGCGACCGCGCGTGTCGGCTCGCAGGACTGCCGAAGCTGACAGTTGCTTCTCGCCGTACGAGTCAGAGAAGAGCTTCGACGATGCTGACAAACCGATAGCAGCCAAGATGCCGGCTGACGCCTCGTTCTGAGATGTACGGCGCGACCGCCGCTGCCGTTCGTCAGTCGTCCGCGCGCCCTCCGGTACTACCAGGGCTGCAGCCACCGTTGCGGCGACAGTCAGTAGCATCCGAACACCTTCTCCCAGGTGCTCCTCGAGGACATCCGACGGCCACGTCCACGCCTGCCTCGGTCGTCCAAGGTACTCACTCCCAGCGAGTGGCGCGAGCATCGGCGGCAGGCCATCCCCCGATCGGAGGACCCACCTCCACCGCCCCCACCGATCCCCCGCACCCGGAACCCGGCCAGGCTGGAGGCATGCCCGACACCCCCGCCATCGAGGTCCGTCACCTCAGCAAGCAGTACGCCACCGGCAAGGTCGCCGTCGACGACGTGAGCTTCTCGATCGAGGCCGGCGAGACCTTCGCCCTCCTCGGCCCGAACGGCGCCGGCAAGTCCACCACCGTCGAGATCCTCGAGGGCTACCGCTCCCGCACGTCCGGCGACGTCAGCGTCCTCGGCCACGACCCGGCCCGCACCAGCCGCAGCCACAACGCCCGCGTCGGCATGGTCCTGCAGACCAGCGGCGAGTCCCCGCAACGTCACGGTCGTCGAGCAGCTGGTCCACTTCGCCAAGCTCTACCCCCGGCACCGCGACGTCGACGAGCTCATCGCCGCCGTCGGGCTCGAGTCCCAGCGCACCACCCGCGTCGCACGCCTGTCCGGCGGCCAGCGCCGCCGCGTCGACGTCGCGCTCGGCATCATCGGCCGCCCCGAGGTCCTGTTCCTCGACGAGCCGACCACGGGCTTCGACCCGGAGGCCCGGCGCCAGTTCTGGGACCTGCTCCGCCAGGTGCAGGCCGAGGGCACGACGATCCTGCTGACCACGCACTACCTCGACGAGGCCGCGCAGCTCGCCGACCGGGCGGCGGTCATCGCCGACGGCCGGCTGCTCGACATCGCCCCGATCGACGAGCTCGGCGGCCCCGAGGCCCGCACACCCCGCATCCGGTGGCGCGACGACTCGGGTGCCGAGCACGAGGAGCGCACCGACGACGCCGCACGACTGATCCGCAGCAGCACGGAACCGATGCACGACCTCGAGGTCATCCGCCCCTCCCTCGAGACGGTCTACCTCGAGATGGTGAGCACACGATGAGCACGCAGACCATGACGAGCACGGTGCGCACGGGCGCCGCCCGCATCAGCTACGAGATCCGCTCGTACTTCCGCGCACCGGACTCGGTGTTCTTCACGTTCCTGTTCCCGATCATCATGCTGTCGCTGTTCTCGGTCGCCTTCAGCAGCGCCGCCGACATCCAGGCCGGCCCGAACGTCAGCGTCGACTACGCGACGTACTACCTGCCGGGCCTGGTCGCGACGGGCATCCTGCTGTCGGGCACGCAGTCCCTCGGCGTCGACATCGCCGGCGAGCGCAGCGACGGCACGCTCAAGCGACTGGGCGGCACACCCCTGCCGGTCCTGAGCTACTTCGTCGGCAAGATCGGCATGGTCCTGGTGACGACGGTCATCCAGACCGCCCTGCTGCTGGCGATCGCCAGCCTGGTCTTCGGCGTCGACCTGCCCACCGACCCGGCCCGCTGGGCCCGGTTCGCCGGCATCATGATCCTGGGCATCGCCACCAGCTGCGTCCTCGGCATCGCGATCTCCGCACTCCCCCGGGAGGGCCGCCGCGCCACCGCCACGATCGTCCCGATCGTGCTGGTGCTGCAGTTCATCTCCGGCGTCTACCTCCCCTTCACGCAGCTGCCGAGCTGGCTGCAGAACGTCGCGTCGGTCTTCCCCCTGCGGTGGATGGCGTCCGGCATGCGGTCCGTCTTCCTGCCCGACGCGTTCGCGTCCGCTGAGCCGGGAGGCTCGTGGCAGCTCCTCCTGGGCACGCTCGTGATGGTCGGATGGCTGGTCCTGGGCACGGTGGCCTGCCTGCTCACGTTCCGGTGGAACCGCAAGGACGCCTGATCGTGCCTGTGGACAACGGTCGGAGCGGCACCGGGCGGTGGGATGCTGTCGGCATGGACACCTCCACCGCCGACCGGAACTGGGGCCTGCACGTGGCGTTCGCCGTCACGGTGGTCCTCGTCGCGGTCATCGCACTGCTCGGGTGGTCGCCGTGGTCGACCCGGTGGCCGGCGTTCGCGATGCTCGGTGTCCTCGCCGTGGCGTACGCGTCGTACGGCTGGCGCGGGTACGTCAACCCGCGTGCCGCTGCCGCCTTCGTACCGCTGCTGGTCGTCGCCGCACTGGTGCTCCCCGCGGTGGTGCCGAGCACCGCGTTCGTGCAGTGCATCCTGTTCCCGGTGGCCTGGTGCCAGCTCGACCGGCTCCGCACCTCGGTCGTGGTCTCGGTGCTGATCGGCATCGCGTCCGGGGTCGGGCTGCAGATCGCCTCCGGCCCGGACGAACTGGTGAGCACCCTGCTGATCGAGGGGGTCAGCATCGTGGGTGCCTGCGCGCTCGGGCTCTGGATCACCCGGATCGCGCACCTGTCCGACGAGCGCCGCCAGCTGATCGACGAACTCCGCGCAACGCAGGCGTCCCTGGCCGAGGCGAACCGGCACGCCGGCGTGACCAGCGAGCGGGAGCGTCTGGCGCGCGAGATCCACGACACCGTCGCGCAGAACCTCGCCGGCATCGTCATGCTCACCGAGCGCGCGCAGAGCGACCTCGCCGGGCACCGCACCGACGCCCTCGAGGAACGCCTGGTCGTGCTCGAGGAGTCCGCGCGTGCCGCACTCGAAGAGTCCCGCGCGCTCATCGCTGCCGGCGCGGCCGGTGTCCCGCGCGACAGCCTCGGCGGGGCACTCCACCGGCTCGGCGAGCGGCACACGCGCGAGACCGGCACGGCCGTCACCGTCGACGCTCCCGACTGCGCGCTCGACCGCGATGCCCAGGTGGTGCTGCTCCGCGTGGCACAAGAGGCCCTGGCCAACGTCCGCGCCCACGCCGGTGCCACCGCGGTGCACCTCGCGCTGCACCACACCCCCGAGCAGACGGTCCTGTCGGTGCAGGACGACGGCGTCGGCTTCGACCCGTCGCTCCCGGCCGCGGGTCACGGGCTCCGGGGGCTCCGCGACCGCCTCGCCCTGGCGGGCGGTACCTGCCGGATCACCAGCGCGCCCGGAACCGGCACCGTCGTCCAGGCGACCCTGCCGTCGGCACCCGCACCGGCCCTCCCGTCCGCCCCGCTGTCGGCCGGACGCCCCGTGCCGCAGGTGACCCCGTGATCCGCGTGGTGGTCGCCGACGACCACCCCATCGTCCGATCCGGCATCGTCGCGCTGTTGCAGGACGCCGACGACGTCCAGGTCGTGGGCCAGGCCAGCGACGGCGCCGCGGCGGTCTCGGTCACGCTCGCCGAACGTCCGGACGTCGTGCTCATGGACCTGCGGATGCCGCTGCTCGACGGCGCCGCGGCGACGGCCGAGATCCTCGGGGTCGATCCGGGCGTCCGCGTGCTCATCCTGACCACCTACGAGTCCGACGACCAGATCCTCGCCGCCATCGAGGCGGGCGCCACGGGCTACCTGCTCAAGGCCGCGCCCGAGTCCGAGATCCTCGCCGGCGTCCGGGCCACCGCGCGTGGGGAGACCGCCCTCGCCCCCTCGGCCGCTGCTGCCCTGGTCCGCCGCGCCACGGGGTCGGTGCCGACCGGGCCGTCGTTGACCCCGCGCGAGCTCGACGTCCTCCGGCTCGTCGCGCAGGGCAACAGCAACCCCGCGATCGGCCGCAGCCTGTTCCTCAGCGAGACCACCGTGAAGACGCACCTCGGCCACGTGTTCGAGAAGCTCGGCGTCAACGACCGCACCCGTGCGGTGACCCGCGCGATGGAGCTCGGCCTGCTGCGCTGAGGCCCGTCAGCCCCGAACGGCTGCCCGGTCCAGCCCGTTCGTCGTGGTGATGACCTGGCGGAGCAGGGTGGTCAGGCGTTCGGGACGCAGCGTGATGCTGTCGCCCTCCCGGCTCCACGTCGCGACGCCGACACCGTCGATCGCCAGCCACCCGAACCCCGAGCGCGCAGCGTGGCTCCATGCGCGCACGGACTGCCAGGTCGGAGCCGTCCACGCTGCCCGGAACCAGGCGACGTCACTCGGGCACGGACCGGAGCGGTCCTCGAACTGCGCGGACGAGATCGTCACCGTGTCCGCGCCGGCGATCGAGACCGCTGGATCCGGGGAGAGCCATGCCAGCAGGTGCCCCGCGACGGCACCGACGTCCACGACCCCGAGCATCGTCGAGCCGTCCGGCTGCTCCGCGCGCACCACGCATCGCCGGCCCTGCACCCAGCACGACCAGCGGCTGACGACGTCCGGGTGCGCCGGGTCGTCGCGCTCGACGGCGAGCACCGCGTCGTTCTCCCGGACCGGACCGACCAGCTCGTCGCCCTTGTCCGTGACGCCGCCGAACCGGCCGACCAGTCCGTGCTCCCGCGCTGAACGGCCGGCCGCGGAGTGTCGAGCGGAGCCCGGCACCACGCCGCGGTCCCGGAAGCGCACGAGGTGGTCGAGCACGCCGGCATCCGTCCGCCACCGCAGCACCGGTCCCGTGTCGCCGTCGGGAACCAACTCCGGCAGGCCGACCGTGGCATCGGTGTCCAGCGTGCACCACCGGGACTCGAGCATGCCGTCGACGAGCTCGGACGTCGCGGGCCAGTCCCGCACGGAGCACTGCACGTCGATCCGGATGCGCTCGTCAGCGATGTCGACGCACCGGTGCTCGCGCACGACGACGTCGTCGGGCTCCGGCAGCGCCAGCAGGATCCGGTCGGTCGTGGCCTCCAGCAGCATCGGCCTCTGGCCGAGCCGCCAGCACCCGACGTGCGTCCTCGACGGGCGACTCGGACGTCGCTCGGAGACCGATCGACACCGCGCCGTCCGCACGGTCGAGCCGCACGCCGCTCGCCGTCGTCGATGCCGTCCAGCCGACCGGGACCTCGACGACCAGGGCCCCGACGATGACGAGCGCATCCCACCGCGGGTCGGGCCACGGATCCCACGGCACGTGCCGGGTCATCGGTGCATCCGTCGTCGGATCACGCGTGGCGCATCCCCTCGCGCCCTACCGAGTGTCATGCCGATCCCCCCGAGCGTCACCAGGTCAGTACGAACCGTCCCCGCGTCCCACCGGCCTCGAGGCGCTCGTGTGCCTCGGACGCGCGCGACGCCGGCAGTACCTCGGCCACCCGCGGCGTGATCGTGCCGCCCTCGACCGCGTGCCGCAGCCGCTCGAGCTTGTCGAACGACCGGTACTCCCCGAACACCATCACCTGCTCGAACCGGACGCCCTCGGCGCCGTTGCCCTCCCAGCCCCGCACGTCGATGAACGCACCACCGTCACGCACGGCGGGCACGACGACGTCGCGCTGGACGGCAGCGTCGGCGAGTGCGTCGACGCCCTCGGGCACGATCGCCACGGACGGCGTCCGCGAACCCGTCCCCACGCGGCACGATGTGGTCCGGCCCCAGCGAGCGCACCAGCGCCTCGTCCTTGGGTGCGGCGTCGGCGATGACCGTGATGCCCTCGGCCTTCGCGAGCTGCACCAGGTAGTTGCCGAGCAGGCCCGCGGCGCCCGTGACGGCCAGGGTCCCACCGCGCTGCACACCCGCGAGCTCGAGGATGCGGATCGCCGTGAGCCCGTTCATCGGCACGGTCGAAGCGAGCTCGATCGAGGTGTCCTTCGGGATGTGGGTGAACGAGCCGACCGGGGCGACGAGCTCCTCGACGTAGGCCCCGCCGTGCGTGCTGAGCGGCAGCGCCATGGCCATCACCGCGTCCCCGACCTGCCAGCCGGACACGTCGGGACCGACCTCGTCGATGACCCCGGCGGCGTCCATCCCGGGCACGTACGGCGCCGACGCCTGGGAGCTGTCGCGCTCCCCCGCGCGGACGCCCGTGTCGGTGGGGTTCACCGCGAACGCCTGCACCCGGATCCGGACGGAGCCGGCTCCCGCGTGCGGCTCCGGGACCTCGTGGACGGCGAGGGCCTCGGGCCCTCCGAACTGCTGTACTCCGACGACCTTCACCCCTCCGTTCTACCGGGCGACCGCAGGCGGATCCCAGGCGTCCACCCAGCAACCGCCGACCTCACCAGGGGTGTAGCGTCACATCGTCAGCATGCTGAACACCTGGAAGGACGCCACCGTGAGCACCACACCCGCACCCGACCGCCGCCGCTGGATCGGCCTCGTCGTGATCAGCCTCGCCGTGGCGCTGATCATCGTCGACTCGACCATCGTGAACGTGGCGATCCCGAGCATCGTCGCCGACCTCGACATCGGTTCGACGCTCGTGCAGTGGGTCCAGGAGAGCTACACGCTGGTCTTCGCCGCCCTGCTCCTGGTGTTCGGCGCCCTTGCTGACCGCTACGGCCGCCGTCGTCTGCTGGCCACGGGCGTGATCGTCTTCGCGGTCGCATCGGTCCTCGCCGCCCTCTCCCCCACGGGCGACCTGCTCGTGGTCTCGCGCATCCTGCAGGGCATCGGCGGCGCCATGGTCCTGCCGACCACGCTGTCGATCCTCAACGCGACGTTCACCGGCCGCGAGCGCGGCATCGCCTTCGCCGTCTGGGGCTCGACGATCGGGGGCATGGTGGCGGTGGGTCCGCTGCTCGGCGGCTGGCTGACGACCGACTTCTCGTGGCGCTGGGCCTTCGGCATCAACGTGCCGATCGTCGCCGTCATCCTGATCGGGCTCGTGTACGCCGTGCAGGAGTCGAAGGACGCCGCAGCACGCCGGCCGCATCGACGTCGTCGGCGCCGTGCTGTCCGTGGTCGCGAGCGCCACCCTGGTCTTCGGCCTCATCGAGGGCCGCACCTACGGCTGGTGGACACCGTCGTCGACCCCGCTGACCATCGGCGACTGGTCCTGGTCGAGGGGCATCTCGCCGATCCCGATCGCGTTCCTGGTCGCCGTCGTGGCTGGTGTCGCGTTCGTCCGCTGGTCCCTCCGCCGCCAGCGCTCCGGCCGCTCGGCGCTCATCGCCCTCGACCTGTTCCGCATCGGCTCGTTCCGCAACGGCTCCATCGCCGCGCTCATCGTGTCGCTCGGCGAGTTCGGCATCATCCTGTCGCTCCCGCTCTGGCTCCAGAACGTCCTCGGCTACTCGGCCCTGCAGACCGGCTTCGTCCTGCTGGCCCTGGCCATCGGCTCGTTCGTCGCGAGCGGGTTCGCCGCGACCGTCGGCCAGCGCATCGGAGCCCTGCCCATCGTGCGCATGGGCATCGGCGCCGAGATCGTCGGTGTCGCGGCGATCGGCTTCGTCATCAGCGCCACGACAGCGTGGTGGGCGATCGTCCCCTGCCTGTTCGTCTACGGCTTCGGTGTCGGCCTCGCGACCGCGCAGCTGACCGGCGTCGTGCTGCAGGACGTCCCCGTCCAACGCAGCGGCGAGGCCTCCGGTGCCCAGAGCACTGCCCGCCAGATCGGTTCCGCACTCGGCATCGCGGTCCTCGGCACCGTCCTCTTCACCTCCACGGGCACCGTCCTCGAGCACCGCCTGCAGGACGCCGGCGCACCCGCAGCCGCGGCGTCGAAGGTCGCTGACGCCGTCGTGCAGTCCTCGGGCGGTGCGATCGGTTCACTCACCGGAGACACCCGCGACGCTGCGGCCGTCGCCTTCTCGGACGGCACCCGCGCCGCAGCGTTCTCGGCCGCCGGCTTCCTCGTGATCGGACTCGGCGCGACCCTGCGGCTGCGCGCTCCCCGCGCGACGACGAAGCGCCTGAGTCGCACTCGAACCAGGTCACGACGGCCAGCGACTGATCCAGCCCCGGCGTACGATCGCCGGATGCACACGCGTCTGCTCCAGGTGATGCCCTGGCCCGAGAGCGACGCCCCCGAGGTCCAAGCCGTCGTGCACTTCTCGCGCTCATGGCACACCGGAACGATGGCGCACACCGGTCGCCGACTCGTGCGGGTCCCGAACACGCCGCGGTGGTCGCACGGCGGCGGGCTGTTCGGGATCCCTCCAGCGACGAGACCTTCACGGTGCAGTCACTCTGGCCGATCACTGACGAGCCCGACCTCTTCCCGGATGAAGCCGAAGGACGACTCCTCGCCGTTCACCTGGCGCTTCACAGCGATCGAGAGCCGACCCGACTGCAACGGCCCGCGCCAGACGAACTCGATCACGCAGAGCGTCCGCCGACAAGAACGCCACGCCTCATGCGCCGTCCTGCCGACGCACCCGGCCAGAGCGCATCACCATCCGCCTGATGCCCGAGTACGGGGTGGACATGGCCGCTCTGGGCTGTCCTGACGGCCCCCTCGAGCCGCTGGGAGCTCGCACTCCCCGAGCGATCTCGTGGCGGATCTCGCGAGCGTGGTTCGACCGATGGGAGCCGTCGTTCGAGACGACTCCTCATCACGCAGAACCGGCTGGACGGACGAAACGGATCGCATGTCGTTCCACAGGGATGCGGAGCAGCTGGCGGGACGCATCGGGGCCGCGACCGCCGCCTTCGCGATCATCGAGGTAGCACGGCGTCGCCGACGACGAATGACGGACTGGAGGCTCGTGGCCGGCTGATCGACACCGGCGTCAGCCGTCCGGTGAACGCAGAAAACCCCTGACCAGTCATGGTCAGGGGTTCCCTGGTGTTACCAACGTTGAGTCCGGCGGCGTCCTACTCTCCCACAAGGTCCCCCTTGCAGTACCATCGGCGCTGAGAGGCTTAGCTTCCGGGTTCGGAATGTGACCGGGCGTTTCCCTCTCGCTATGACCACCGGAACACCTTCGACTTGACCCAATGGATCAAGAAAGCTGTCCCGCTAGTGCTCTTCTCAGAGCAGCGCGGTATTCAGTTTCGATTTCCCGATCATCTGTCGGGAACCACAAAGTGGACGCGAGCCCCGCACCGAAGTGCGGGAAATAGTTGTGTTGTCAAGTCTTCGGCTTATTAGTACCGGTCAGCTCCACGGGTCGTTAGTCCCCGCTTCCACATCCGGCCTATCAACCCAGTAGTCTGCTGGGAGCCTCTCACACTCAAGGTGCATGGAAATCTCATCTCGAAGACGGCTTCCCGCTTAGATGCTTTCAGCGGTTATCCGGTCCGAACGTAGCTAATCAGCGGTGCCCTTGGCAGAACAACTGACACACCAGAGGTTCGTCCATCCCGGTCCTCTCGTACTAGGGATAGATCTTCTCAAATTTCCAACGCGCGCAGCGGATAGGGACCGAACTGTCTCACGACGTTCTAAACCCAGCTCGCGTACCGCTTTAATGGGCGAACAGCCCAACCCTTGGGACCTACTCCAGCCCCAGGATGCGACGAGCCGACATCGAGGTGCCAAACCATGCCGTCGATATGGACTCTTGGGCAAGATCAGCCTGTTATCCCCGAGGTACCTTTTATCCGTTGAGCGACAGCGCTTCCACAAGCCACTGCCGGATCACTAGTCCCGACTTTCGTCCCTGCTCGACCTGTCAGTCTCACAGTCAAGCTCCCTTGTGCACTTACACTCGCCACCTGATTGCCAACCAGGTTGAGGGAACCTTTGGGCGCCTCCGTTACTCTTTGGGAGGCAACCGCCCCAGTTAAACTACCCATCAGGCACTGTCCATGAACCCGATCAGGGTCCTACGTTAGACATCCAAAGTGACCAGAGTGGTATTTCAACAATGACTCCACGAACACTAGCGTGCCCGCTTCACAGTCTCCCACCTATCCTACACAAGCCACTCCGAACACCAATACCAAACTGTAGTAAAGGTCACGGGGTCTTTCCGTCCTGCTGCGCGTAACGAGCATCTTTACTCGTAGTGCAATTTCGCCGAGTTCGCGGTTGAGACAGCTGGGAAGTCGTTACGCCATTCGTGCAGGTCGGAACTTACCCGACAAGGAATTTCGCTACCTTAGGATGGTTATAGTTACCACCGCCGTTTACTGGGGCTTAAATTCAGAGCTTCGCCCAAAGGCTAACCCCTCCTCTTAACCTTCCAGCACCGGGCAGGCGTCAGTCCGTATACATCGTCTTGCGACTTCGCACGGACCTGTGTTTTTAGTAAACAGTCGCTTCCCACTGGTCTCTGCGGCCTTCAACGCTCACGGAGCAAGTCCGGTCACGTGTCCGGCCCCCCTTCTCCCGAAGTTACGGGGGCATTTTGCCGAGTTCCTTAACCACGATTCTCTCGATCTCCTTGGTATTCTCTACCTGACCACCTGAGTCGGTTTCGGGTACGGGCGGCTGCAACCTCGCGTCGATGCTTTTCTCGGCAGCATAGGATCACTGATTTCCCCTCACGGGTACGCGTCGGATCTCAGGCATACAGACGACGGATTTGCCTATCGTCAGCCCTACATCCTTACACCAGGATCACCTTACGGATACCATCGCCTGGCTCAGCTACCTTCCTGCGTCACACCTGTTCATACGCTAACCGCACCAGCATGGGGTCGAGCGTTAGACCGGTCACCATCACCCCGAAGGGATCCGGACATACCGGGTTAGGACTCTTAGCACCACTGGATTAGCTTGGGCGGTTGTTCGCCGGTACGGGAATATCAACCCGTTGTCCATCGACTACGCCTGTCGGCCTCGCCTTAGGTCCCGACTTACCCAGGGCGGATTAACCTGGCCCTGGAACCCTTGGTCTTTCGGAGGACGGGTTTCTCACCCGTCTTTCGCTACTCATGCCTGCATTCTCACTCGTGTAGCGTCCACGGCTGGATCACTCCGCCGCTTCACTCGCCACACGACGCTCTCCTACCACTCCGCACGACTGAACCACGAAGGCTTGTCTATAGTGCGAAATCTACAACTTCGGTGGTGTGCTTGAGCCCCGTTACATTGTCGGCGCGGAATCACTTGACCAGTGAGCTATTACGCACTCTTTCAAGGGTGGCTGCTTCTAAGCCAACCTCCTGGTTGTCTGTGCAACTCCACATCCTTTCCCACTTAGCACACGCTTAGGGACCTTAGTTGGTAGTCTGGGTTGTTTCCCTCTCGACGATGAAGCTTATCCCCCACCGTCTCACTGCTGCGCTCTCACTCACCGGCATTCGGAGTTTGGCTGACGTCAGTAACCTGTTGAGGCCCATCGGCCATCCAGTAGCTCTACCTCCGGCGAGAAACACGCAACGCTGCACCTAAATGCATTTCGGAGAGAACCAGCTATCACGAAGTTTGATTGGCCTTTCACCCCTATCCACAGCTCATCCCCTCCATTTTCAACTGAAGTGGGTTCGGTCCTCCACGACGTCTTACCGTCGCTTCAACCTGGCCATGGATAGATCACTTCGCTTCGGGTCTAGGACATGCGACTGAATCGCCCTATTCAGACTCGCTTTCGCTACGGCTGCCCCACACGGGTTAACCTCGCCACATATCACTAACTCGCAGGCTCATTCTTCAAAAGGCACGCCGTCACACCAACAAGGGTGCTCCGACGGTTTGTAAGCAAACGGTTTCAGGTACTATTTCACTCCCCTCCCGGGGTACTTTTCACCTTTCCCTCACGGTACTTGTCCGCTATCGGTCATCTGGGAGTATTTAGGCTTATCAGGTGGTCCTGACAGATTCACACGGGATTTCTCGGGCCCCGTGCTACTTGGGATACACATCCGGCCATAACACCATTTCGTCTACGGGGCTGGCACCCACTACGGCCCGGCTTTCAAACCGGTTCGACTATGATGCGCTGTAACCGCCCCAGTCCGGCAGAACTGAGCGACGTGTCCCACAACCCCGACCATGCAACGCCCGCCGGCTATCACACATGATCGGTTTAGCCTCATCCGCTTTCGCTCGCCACTACTCACGGAATCACATGTTGTTTTCTCTTCCTGTGGGTACTGAGATGTTTCACTTCCCCACGTTCCCTCTACCCGCCCTATATATTCAGGCGGGAGTCACCAGGTCGCAAAACGCCTGGCGGGGTTTCCCCATTCGGAAATCCTCGGCTCACAGCTCGATTATCAGCTCCCCGAGGCTTATCGCAGATTTCTACGTCCTTCTTCGGCTCCAGATGCCAAGGCATCCACCGTTTGCTCTTAGAAACTTGACCACAAAGATTAAAATTGCGATCGACTCGTCAACCACACCCACCCCGAAAGTGAGCATGCTTGCGAGCGATCTAAGATGCTCGCGTCCACTGTGTAGTTCTCAACATACGATCGGCACCACACTCCCCCAGCAGAACCTGCCGGCTTCATGTGGCCCAACGAAGGACACCCACGGATCATCACGACCCGTACGGCCCAACCCCCACACCGTCAACGGCGTAGGAAGCCTGGTCCCTCAGGACCCAACAACGTGCACCAGCAGGAACCTCCACCCCGACCCGTCCCAACCATCCCCGAAGGAACAGCGTACTGAGGTCGGAAGCATCACTCCCCACTGCACTGTCAATGTTCCACCCATGAGCTACCCGTCGGACACGTTCGGTCCGAATCGGGCGCCTGGACCAGCGAACCACCCACCATGACGGTGAACAGCACTGACCAGATGCTCCTTAGAAAGGAGGTGATCCAGCCGCACCTTCCGGTACGGCTACCTTGTTACGACTTAGTCCTAATCACCGATCCCACCTTCGACGGCTCCTTCCACAAGGGTTAGGCCACCGGCTTCGGGTGTTACCGACTTTCATGACTTGACGGGCGGTGTGTACAAGGCCCGGGAACGTATTCACCGCAGCGTTGCTGATCTGCGATTACTAGCGACTCCGACTTCATGAGGTCGAGTTGCAGACCTCAATCCGAACTGAGACCGGCTTTTTGGGATTCGCTCCACCTTACGGTATCGCAGCCCTTTGTACCGGCCATTGTAGCATGCGTGAAGCCCAAGACATAAGGGGCATGATGATTTGACGTCATCCCCACCTTCCTCCGAGTTGACCCCGGCAGTCTCCTATGAGTCCCCGGCATAACCCGCTGGCAACATAGAACGAGGGTTGCGCTCGTTGCGGGACTTAACCCAACATCTCACGACACGAGCTGACGACAACCATGCACCACCTGTACACCGACCACAAGGGGGCGACCATCTCTGGCCGTTTCCGGTGTATGTCAAGCCTTGGTAAGGTTCTTCGCGTTGCATCGAATTAATCCGCATGCTCCGCCGCTTGTGCGGGCCCCCGTCAATTCCTTTGAGTTTTAGCCTTGCGGCCGTACTCCCCAGGCGGGGCGCTTAATGCGTTAGCTACGACACAGAAACCGTGGAAAGGTCCCTACATCTAGCGCCCAACGTTTACGGCATGGACTACCAGGGTATCTAATCCTGTTCGCTCCCCATGCTTTCGCTCCTCAGCGTCAGTTACGGCCCAGAGATCTGCCTTCGCCATCGGTGTTCCTCCTGATATCTGCGCATTCCACCGCTACACCAGGAATTCCAATCTCCCCTACCGCACTCTAGTCTGCCCGTACCCACTGCAAGCCCGAGGTTGAGCCTCGGGATTTCACAGCAGACGCGACAAACCGCCTACGAGCTCTTTACGCCCAATAATTCCGGACAACGCTTGCACCCTACGTATTACCGCGGCTGCTGGCACGTAGTTAGCCGGTGCTTTTTCTGCAGGTACCGTCACTTTCGCTTCTTCCCTACTAAAAGAGGTTTACAACCCGAAGGCCGTCATCCCTCACGCGGCGTTGCTGCATCAGGCTTTCGCCCATTGTGCAATATTCCCCACTGCTGCCTCCCGTAGGAGTCTGGGCCGTGTCTCAGTCCCAGTGTGGCCGGTCACCCTCTCAGGCCGGCTACCCGTCGTCGCCTTGGTGAGCCATTACCTCACCAACAAGCTGATAGGCCGCGAGTCCATCCCCAACCAAAAAATCTTTCCACCACCAGACCATGCGGCCGGCGATCATATCCAGTATTAGACGTCGTTTCCAACGCTTATCCCAGAGTCAGGGGCAGGTTACTCACGTGTTACTCACCCGTTCGCCACTAATCAACCCAGCAAGCTGG